>NZ_AP042405.1:0-645000 GCF_055378285.1 Desulfurispirillum alkaliphilum
AATCGCGTTAATTACCAGTGAATCGGGTGCCGCGCTGCAGGATATTCTGTCAACGGCATCCGATGTTTTGTATTGTCTGGACATCACCATCCACCATGTCAGCGTCCAGGGACAGGTGGCGGTTGGCCAAATATGCGAGGCCATTGCAGCCGCACAGTCAGCAGACTACGACCTGCTGGTACTGTGTCGTGGTGGAGGCTCAGCCCTTGACCTGCAACCGTTTAACAGCCAGGAGATTGCCGAAGCGATTTTCCGCAGCAGGCTGCCTGTCATCTCGGCTGTCGGCCATGAAACTGACCTCAGCATCTGTGATCTGGTGGCAGATCTGCGTGTGGAAACCCCTACGGCTTTTGGCCACCTGCTGGCAACCCCATTTCGCCAGATCCAGGAGAGACTGCGACGGGCACAGCAGCGCATGACCTGGCTACAACAGAATCAGCTGACCCGCAACACTGCGATTCTGGAGCGCCACGAACGCGATATCACCCTGGCTCTGCGCAGAACACTGGACCGCAGCACATTTGGCCTGGAATCCCTGTCTGCCAAACTCGATAAAATTCTGGAGAGACGTGTGACACACCTGCAGCAGAAAACGGAATACCTGGGGAATCACCTGCACCGCCTGAGCCCCCAAAGCAGGGTCGAACGCCTGGAACACCAGTGTTCCCTGCTGCGTCACCGGCTGGAAAATCGGATGCAAGCCTCGCTGGATATATCGCAGCACCGCCTGGGGCGCTGCTGCGATCTTCTGGAAACCCTTTCGCCACGAAAAGTCCTGCAACGGGGCTACAGCGTGCTGCTGCAAGCCGACGGAACCGTGGCACATAACGCCCGCGATCTGCATCCGGGCGAACCCCTGACAGGTATCCTGCACCGGGGCACATTGAAACTTACGATTACGCATATTCTGGAGGATACTGATGGATCGAATTCCCATGACCAAAACCGGCCTGGAAAATCTCAGAAAAGAGCTGGAGCACCTCAAAAAAAATGAACGCCATCAGGTGAAGGAAGAAATCGCCGTTGCCCGCGCCCATGGTGACTTGAAAGAAAACGCCGAATACCATGCCGCCCGTGAAAAGCAGTCTTTTATTGAGGGGCGCATCGCTGAGCTTGAAGACAAAGTGCTGCGGGCCGAGGTCATCGACCCGTCCACCCTGGCTAGCGACAAGGTCCTCTTCGGTTCACAGGTCACTCTGCTGAACCTGGAAACTGACAGCGAAGTGGTATACACGGTTGTCGGCGACGACGAAGCTGACTATAAAAGCAATCTGATTGCCGTTTCGAGCCCACTGGCCCAGAGCCTTATCGGAAAACGTGTCGGGGACGAAGTGGTCGTCAACGCGCCCAAAGGCGCCGTGGAGTACGAAATCCTGAAGATCGGTCAGTAAAAAAAGAATGCCCGACCTTGGGGGAGGTCGGGCAACGGTCAATAGGAGGTTATGCTGACGTACAGGGGAGGGTTTACCTGTTGCGTCACCGGGGTTGCTCCCTTGGGGGAGGGAGGAAGGATCATATCCTTCACCACGAATACTATGATATTGTCAGCTTACCGACATGTCTTTTCCGCTGAAATGCAGTTTTTTTCCGGCGAAAGTCATGTACACCCCGACAAATTACCCGAACCAGGGCGCGGGGTTTTGGGGCATATCTGCGCAATGTTCGTCAAAAGAGCAGTCAAGTCATCTTTTACCATATGGCAACATCAGCACCCTTCAGGAGTCATTTCCTTGATTGATTTTTGCTCACTGAACTATCAGCAGGTCCAGCGGCTCTTCGCCGATCTCGGTCAGCCAAAATTCCGTGTAGACCAGTTCCTGGCATGGGTTTACGCCAAAGGATGCCTGGACATGGACGCCTATACCAATGTGTCCAAAGAACTGCGCTCGCTCCTGAGGGAGACGATCCACTTTCCCCGTTATACCATTGAGTCTGTCCAGCACTCCCGCGTCGACAACACGCGCAAGATTCTCCTGCGCTTCCCCGACGGTCACGCGGTGGAGACGGTTCTGATTCCCGTACACAGCAAGCTCAGCCAGTGTCTTTCCACCCAGGTGGGCTGCAAGATGGGCTGCACCTTCTGCGCCACCGCCTCCATGGGGTTCAAACGCAATCTGTCCGTCTCGGAAATCCTGGCTCAGGCCTTTGCCGCCCGCGAAATCATTGAGCCCCATGAGAGAGTGGGAAATTTTGTCTTCATGGGCATGGGTGAGCCGCTGGATAACTATGAGAACAGTATTGCTGCCATAAAAACCATCATACACCCCCAGATGATGGGCTACAGCCACCGCCACGTCACCCTCTCCACCTGTGGCATTCTGAAGGGAATCCGGCGCCTGTCCCGTGAAGAGCTGCCCTGCAACCTGGCCATCAGCCTGCATGCCGTCAATGACGAACAGCGCAGCTTCCTGATGCCGGTCAACCGTGCCGAAGGCATCGACACCCTCATGCAGACCCTGCGGGAATTTCCCCTGAGTTCCAAAAAAGTTATCACTATCGAGTACCTTCTCATCAGAGACTTCAATGACAGCACTGATGATGCGAAGAAACTTCTGCAACTGCTGCGCGGATTACGCTGCAAGGTTAACCTTATCGTTTACAATCCACATGACTATGCGGATTATCATGCTCCGGACGAAAAAAGAGTACTCCAGTTTCAACGCATTTTAGCCGAAAAAGGAGTAATGACATTTATCAGAAAAAGTGGTGGTTCCGACATTGACGCAGCCTGCGGTCAGCTGGCGGGGAAATCATCCTGATAACCTATCGAGGGGGCAACCATGGAGCGTAAACATAAAATCATCATTGGAGCACTGCTCTTCTTTATCTTTTCCGCCCTTGTCTCCATCACCCAATGGGAGTTCCTGAAGAATTTTCTGTCCGGTGGGAACTTTGCCTTCATTGACCACCATGTGAGCAAATCCCCGGAAGAGATCATCGCCACCATGAAAATCCCGGAGCGCTACCGGGATGGTACAGCAGCAGCACCGGAACGACCGGAATCATCGCGCACCTTCAGTCCTGGCAACCTGCTGCGCGGAACCCCATCCACTCCCCCCCAGCGCCCGGAGGAAGCCCCACAGGAACAGGCTTATGACCCGGCCCTGGCACGGGCCTACTTCCAGAAAGCCCGCGAGCACGACCAGGCAGGCGAGTTCCGCGATGCCATGGAAGCCTATCAGCTTGGGCTGCAGTACGACCAGACCAATTCCGAGGCATTCCATCGCTACGGAGTCATTGCCTATGACTTTGGCCAGCGCCAGGAGGCCATGGGCGCGTTGGCGCGGGCCGTACAGATGGAACCGGCCAACGTGGATTACCGCATGACCTATGCCCGTATGCTGGCCCAGAACAATCTGCGTGAGGACGCCAGGGTGCAGCTGCAGGAAGTGCTTCGCATTGATCCGGGCAACCGCACCGCGAGCACTTTGCTCAGAACCCTGGAGCGTTAGGCCTTCCAGCAGAAGCTGTACCGCCACCATCTGGTAGCGGCCGCGCTCTTTGTCGGGGTAGCCCTGTGGGCGTGGACCCATTTTTCTGTTCCTGAATCCTATTCGCGCAGCCTGGAAGGGCACGTGCACATAACCAAGCTGGACTGGCGCTACGCAGGCGGCCGGGTTGAAGTCAGAGACGAAGAGGGCGGGCGCTATCTGCTGCACCTTACCAACGCACAGATGCATCGGGTGGTCAGTCAGGGGGATCGCGGTCTGCTCTTTGTGCGTGGCAGTGTCTACTTCCCTCGCCTGAGCGCGGACAACTCCGGTTATGTGACCTGGCTGGCCTCCCAGGGATATCAGGGCATTATCAACCCCTTCTATATCAGCACAGACGCGCTGCAAGGGCCATCCTGGCGTTTGCGCTACCTCCAGTGGATCCGTGAACGCTCCTACGCGCTTCCCGCCGATGTCGCCCCCCTGTTTGTCAGTATGTTTACGGGGTTCCGCGAGTACTCGCCCCAGTACCACGCTGGTTTCGCCTATGCCGGCACGGCCCACCTGCTGGCCATCAGCGGCCTGCATATCGGTTTCATTTTCCTGATGGTATGGCTGCTGACCGGCATTTTCACGCGGAATATGGGAATCCGCATCGGTCTGGCTACGCTCACGGTGGTGCTGCATACCGCCATGGTCGGATTTCCCATTCCGGCTACCCGTGCCATGATTTTTACCTTGATCTATGCCGGTGGCTACCTGTTCCGTCGTAAAGGCGATGCGCTGCAGACGTTTTTTCTCACGGCTTCCATATCTCTGCTGATCTGGCCCGGCTCCATCATGGGAGCCAGTTTTCAGTTCTCCTACCTGGTAACCGGTTCCCTCATCCTCTTTGCGGGACTGTTCCGCCGCTGGCAGTACGTCTGGGTCTGTTTTTTGTGTTTTTTTGCCAGCCTGCCGATCACCGCGTGGCACTTCGGCTATGTCAATCTCCTGTCTGCTCTGGTGAATCTTGCGGCAGTACCGGTATTTTCGGCCCTGCTCTACAGCTTCTTTCTGCACCTGCTGCTGCCCGCCGCTCTCATCATTGACCCCCTTCACACGGCACTGGGGTGGCTCAATCAGGTGACCTGGGTCGTACCCGTGCGCTTCAGCACCATCTCCACGCTTCTGATATTCGGACTGCTGACAGCAGCGCTTTGGCGAAAAGTCCATCCCTATCGGCCAGCCCTCTTGGCCCTGCTCCCTGTGGCGGTGTATTTCTCCCTGAACACTTCGCCTCAGGCGATCACCCTGGAAAATCGCAACTACCGCATAGAGTACGACCCCGAAAGGGATCGCCTGATCTTCGAACACCGACAGTATCAGCCCCAGAACACCATCTACGCCGAACGCTCCCTTCTGCAGAGGGGGGTAGTCAAAGTCGGCGAACTGCACATCCGCAATGCGGGAAAGAGCCGGTTTCAACACATTCGGGCAGAGAATACGAATTTCGAGTAGGAAAGCATTGAAGCCCGCTGCAGTTTGGCATACAAGTAACCGGAAGGCACCTGGTGCTCCGACTGACTTGCATAGGGAAGAATGGGTTTGAGATGCCACACAGCAAACGCACCTATCTGAAAATTCTGGGCAAGGGCCATATGGGCCTGCTCAAGCTCATTGAGCGCATCAACCTGAATGACAATACCTTCCTGATTCTCATGGCTGCTGGCATCGGGGTTTTCAGCGCCCTGTGCAATGCCTTTTTCCGTATCTCCATTACCGCCATGGAAAAACTCTTCTTTGAAGATATCTTCCACTACTTTGGTGTCTCCTACGACTTCCCGGGACGCCTGCTGCTCTTTTTCATCCCCATCATCGGCGCGCTGATCATCATGCCTGTCATTATCCGCTATCCGAAGGAGTCCAGCGGATACGGGCTGCCGGGACTGCTGGAAAATGTCATTTTCAAGAACGCCGTCATCGCCCCCAAGACGATCCTGCTGCGCACCTTCACCACTTCCGTGACCCTGGGCAGCGGTGGCAGCGCGGGTCGCGAGGGGCCCATTGTCGCCATTGGCGCCGCTATCGGTTCCGCCTTTGGCCAGCTCTTCAGAATCAGTGGCAACCGCATGCGCATCCTGGTGGCCTGCGGGGCCGCCGGTGGCATATCCGCTGCCTTCGACGCCCCTATCGCCGGAGCCATGTTCGCGCTGGAGATCATGCTTCTGGGAAATCTGGCCGTATACAGCTTCAGTCCCATCGTCATTTCGGCAGGCGTCGCTACCGTTACCACCCGGGCGATTTTTGAAAAGGAGGTGGAGTTCTTCCTGCCCGCCTTCACCATGGTATCCCTGCAGGAGTTCTACCTGTACTGCCTGCTGGGGCTGGTGGCCGGACTGGTGGCGGTGGGCTATATTCGCCTGTACTATCATATTACTGACCGTTTTGAACGGCTGAACGTGCATATCGGTGTCAGGCTGCTCATAGGTGCGGCGCTGCTGGGCGCCATTGGCGTCGCCTTCCCACAGGTGTTCGGTATCGGCTACAAGTGGATGAACGAAGCGCTCATGGGCCACATTCCCCTGTACCTGATGCTCAGCCTGGTGCTGCTGAAGATTGTAGCCACCGCGGTTACCCTGGGCAGTGGCTTTTCGGGTGGAGTTTTCGGCCCTTCCCTGTTCATCGGTCTGATGCTGGGGGGCTCCTTCGCCAGCATCGCCAATATGCTGCTTCCCGGCACCATCGATATGCCTTCCTATGCCATGGTGGGCATGGGTGCCATGGTGGCCGCCGCCAGTCAGGCTCCCCTGACCGCTATCTTCCTGCTTTTCGAGATGACCGGAGACTTCAACATCGTGCTGCCAACCATGTTTGCCTGCATGATCAGCGTCTCCTTGATGAAGATTCTCAAACAGGATTCCATCGACATGGTTCCCCTGACCCGCAAGGGGTACCGCTTCTCCGGCGGCAAGGATGTGACCATCATGCAGCGCCTCAGCGTCAGGGATGTGGAAACCCGCAACTGCGACGCCATCCCGGAGTCGCTGCCCTTCCGGCAGATACAGATGCTGATTGCCAAGAGCGCTCAGATGGACTTTCCCGTCCTGAACCACCAGGGGCAACTGGTGGGCATCATCTCTTTCCAGGATATCCGCAAGGTTATCTTTGAAGAGGGGCTTGACGACCTGATCGTAGCCCGTGATATTGCCAGCACGGATCTGATCACCGTCCATGTGAATGACAACCTGCAGGATGCCCTGGAGAAATTCACCATCCGCGACTTCGACCATCTGCCTGTCGTTGATGACGAAGGGAAGCTCCACGGTATGATTTCGCGTCAGAAAATCCTGCAGGCCTACAACAACGAAGTCCAGCGTATCGCCCTCCAGGAGGGGTGAGGGCCTTTCAGCCATAAAGAAGGGGGAGCACCATCATGCGATGGCGCTCCCCCTTTTGCTCTGTGTACGGCATCAGATTTCCCGGCTCAGTCTTCCAGGTACTTCTCCAGGTTGTCTTCCATGACCCAGATACCGCAAGGGCAGACACCGGCGCAGATACCGCAGCCAATACATTTTTCGTCCAGACTGCAGTACTCAAAGGTACCGTCGCCATTCTCACGGCGCACGATGGCCTGCTCGGGGCAGATATCCTCACAGAAGTGACAGTCGCGACAGTAGCCACAGCTCATGCAGCGATCTGCTTCAGCGTCTGCCTCCTGCTCGCTGACGCGCTGGGGATTCATGGGGTGATAGTACTCATCCCTGACGCGATCCTGGGGAATCATGGGCGCCTTGGCAAAGGTGTCCAGGGGATGACCTGCCAGCTGCCGCAGAATATTGAGGGCAGCTTTACGTCCATCGCCGATGGCATGGGTAAAGAGGCCGGGCCTGACCGCGTCGCCGATGACGAAGACCTTCTGGTTCTCCAGGCACTGCAGGGTGTCGTTGAGCTTCACAAAGCCCTTTTCGTCACGGTAGTCGTCGGGAAGGAAGGAGAAATCGGGGCGATCGCCCACGGCGATGATAACGGTATCTGCTTCAAGAATGCGTCCATCCTTGAGGTGTACGCCCTGTTCCGTGATTTTTTCGGTATGCACCGGCCAGAGGATTCGGGCACCCAGCCCGGTGACATGTTCGATTTCCTTGTCAAAGGCGGCCGGTTTCTGAATATCGATGGCAGTAACCTCAGTTGCTCCGCACTGGTAGGCGCCGATCACCACGTCCATGGCGGCATTGCCCGCTCCGATGACGACAACGCTGCGACCCACGGCGGGTTGCTTGCCCCGGTTGATGTCCTTGAGAAAATCCAGTCCCCTGACCAGGCGCTCATGACCCTGGAAGGGGATCACAACAGGATTATGGGCCCCCACAGCCACGACAACCGCGTCATACTGACTGACGATTTCCGCAAAGCGCTGGGCATTGACGGCACTGTTGCAGTGAATGCCAATGCCGATGGTCTGCAGACGCTGCAGTTCCGCCTCCAGGGTATCCTGATCAAGGCGCTCAGCGGGAATGACCTGGCGCAGCTTGCCACCGATGGCGCTGTCCTTCTCAAAGACATCGACCGCATAGCCCTTGCGGCGCAGATGCCAGGCAGCCGTCAGGCCACCCACGCCGCTGCCGATGACGGCTATGCGCTGTTCCTGCTCCTCCCGGGGAGGGGAAACACTGATATGGCGGCTGAGGGTGCCCAGCCCATCCACTTTGACGGGAATATCCACATGGCGGCGGTTGCATTCGTCGATACAGAGGTTGGGGCAGACCTGGCCGCACACTGACGCCGGAAAGGGGCTGTAGTCCAGAACCATTTCCAGGGCTTCCTGAACCTTGCCCTGGCGCAACAGTGCGATGCGTTTTTGGGTAGGGATATAGGTCGGGCAATTGTGTTCACAGGGTGCACTGTAGGTGGCATTGAGCCACTGGGGGCTGCGCAGGCGAAGCTCATCGCGCTCCACATAGTCAGCCACAAAGTAGTCGTCTTCATAAAGGGCGCCAAAAATCCCCCCTTCAACCCATTTCTCCTGGCGAAAGCGGGCAATGGGCATCAGGGAGCGGACAATGCGCTCCTCATAGGTTTTCGCGACAATCTTGCGCCATTGGGAAAAATCCATGAGCTGATCAAGAATCTCCGGACGCTCCAGTTTGGTGGCAAATCGCGGCAGGCCCTCCTGAAGAAAAGCCCGGTCGGAGTCATCAAGATCGAGGATCCAGACATCATCGGCAACATCAGCAACGGGCCCTCGCACATACACGGTTCCGCCCACCATGCCCACGCAGCTGCGGTGGCCCAGAACGGACTCCAGATGTTCGCAGCCGTAGCCACACACCACGCCGATACCACCGCCCATGAATTCAAAGGAGAAGGAGCCGGTGCTCTCCAGAACCCAGAACTGGGGCGCGGAGAACTTGGGATCGTGCTTCATGAGGGCACCGGAACGGGTTCCCACCCGCCCGCCAATATAAATGCTGCCCGTGGCGGCGCAATGAGCGGTGGTATCGCCACTGTCGCCCCTGACGGTGATGTCGGCACCAGCATTCAGCCAGCCCACATCAGCAGGCGCGGAGCCTTCCACGACGATGGTGGTTCCGCTCATGCCCATGGAACCCAGACGCTGACCGGGATTGATGACGGTAAAGTGGATGGGGTCATCGCCCTCACACCACAGGGGTCCGCCGATATTGTATTGACCAGAAGCGTGAATTTCGAAGGAGCGCACACCCCGGCCAACTTCACGATAGATATTCTGCAGCAGCTCCTGGGTGGAGATGCGTTTGCCATCTACGATGCCGTCGATACGCGCAATGGAGGTATTGTGTGTCATGGTTCACTCCTCAGCATGAATAGGGGATGTTGAGTTTTTCAGCAACAGCGGTATCTGTGGATATGAGGGCGTCGGAACGTCCTACAGGCAGTGAGCTGTTGCCGATGGGAGCCATGAGCTTCTTGAGTTCCTGGTCAGTGGCGATGAAGTAGTTGACGATTCCCTCAGCCACGCGGTCGATATCCAGGCGTTTTTCCAGGATCGGGTTCTGGGTACAGATGCCCACCGGACACAGACCGGTATTGCACGCATTGCATTTGCCGTTATCCAGCCCCACACATCCTGCCAGCTGCAGCATGAGCTTGCCGGTGAAAACACCATTGGCGCCCAGGCAGATCATTTTGAAGGCATCGGCCGCCAGATTCCAGCCCTGGCCCATGCCACCGCCGGCCCACAGGGGAATCTGCCCCTGCTTGCCCTGGTGCACCGCCGCCAGATAGCAGTCCCGCAGTTTGGATACGATGGGGTGACCGGTGTGATCCAGTGAGATATCCTGAGCCGCGCCGGTGCCGCCACTGATACCATCCAGGAAAAATCCGCCAACAATATTATAGGGATCGCGCAGCAGATTGTTGTATACCGAAACGCTGGTAGCGCTGGCCGCCACCTTGATGGCCACGGGGACGCGGAACTGGAATGCTGAATTGAAGGAGAGGAACATCTTCTGCACACTCTCTTCAATGGAGTAGAGGCCCTGGTGGTTGGGGGGGCTGAGCAGGTCGGTCTTGGGAACACCCCTGATTTCCTGAATGTGGCGGGCCACTTTCTTGGCCTGCAGCATGCCACCATCGCCGGGCTTGGCTCCCTGACCAATCTTGATGAGTACACCAGCCGGATCATCCTGCATCCTGGGCATGGCGTTGACGATGCGGTTCCAGCCGAAGTGCCCGGAAGCGATCTGCAGGATCATATAGCGCACATAGCGTGAGCGCAGCAGTCGGCCGGGAATTCCGCCCTCACCCGTACACATGCGTATGGGAATACCCGCTTCCTCGTTCAGATACGCCGTGGCAATACTCAGGGCTTCCCACATGCGGGTGGAAAGGGCACCTATGGACATGTCGCCGATGATGATGGGGTACATCCAGTTCAGGGGCGGCAGGGGCCTGGTGATATCCAGACGACCCTCCTTGATGCTCAGGGGCAGGCTCTGGGGCGGCAACACGCGACCCAGGGGCGCCAGAATATCGAAGGTGTGGCGCTGGGCGTCCAGGGAGGGGTCGGTCATCTGGGAGATGCGACCCACGGTAATTTTATCCAGGGTGCTGCCCATGGGATTGAGGTTGGAGCGGCCACCCCGTTTGTAGGCATCGGCAGTGGCACTGCGATACTTGATGGCCAGGCGATTGTCCTTGTTGAAGTATGGGGCAATGGCCTCGTTGGGGCAGACTTTTTCGCAGATCCCGCATCCGCGGCACGCTTCGTGGTGGTTGAGCACCTGACGGATGACCGGCACAGTCTGAAACAGCACCTTGGGTTTTGGGGTCAGGTGGTCGCTGATGACACGGCGGCGCTTCTCCACACCTGCCTCGATAGCCCGAAAGGGGCAGGAGGCCAGGCACTTGCCGCACATGGTGCAGCGATCATGTTTGTAGTTTATGCGCCAGAACAGGTCATCCCTGGCAATGGCGTTGACTCTCATTGTTGCCATCGGCTCACCTCCAGGCTGTCATGGATGACAATGGTTTCACGCTCATGGGGATAGATATCCTGCCTCCAGTCACGATCGGGCAGGATCTCGTTCACACCATTGACTTCAGAGCTGATGACCACCATGTCATCGGTTTTCCCGATAACAACGGGTCGCAGTTTTTTGGAGTCACAGCAGGTGAACATGGTGCCATCAGGCAGCACGCCGATGATGGTATTGGGGCCATTGATTTCCAGGTGCGACAGCGAAGAGCGGATACGCAGCAGAACATCGCGATCCTCACGCTGCTGAATCTCCTCAAAGGGCAGCGGAGTGATGGTGTGCTTGTAGTACTGCAGTGGCCATTTCAGCTCACGATGCACATAGTGGAGTGTATAGAGAAAGCACTGCGAGTCGGATTCAAAACCGATATAGCCTTTGTTCAGGCTTTTCTGCAGATGACGATTTTTTTCGTAGAAGGTATTCTCGCCATTGGCCAGTACGGTATAGCCCTGGAGAAAGAAGGGGTGCGCCGCGTAACGCACGATATCATAGTTGGTATTCTGACGGCATTGGGCGGTGATATTACGGGCAGTGAAGTCTTTAGATTCTTCCCACAGGTTAAAGTAAGTGCCGATATCAGTGGGATCGCCGATCTCTTTCAGGGTCAGGGTATCGGGCCAGAAGGAGTAGACATAGCCATCACCGGTTTTTTCCAGTTCGCGACGCAAGGTGATGCGGGTATCCACCAGCAGGGCTTCTTTTTCCTCATCGGTGGCGTTACGCAGATGCTTGGGATAATGAAAGAGCTGAAAGACGTAGAGGGGCATGGGTTCGATATTCAAGTCATCAGAAGGGCGGATTTCCGGGTTCCACTGGCCAATGCGGCTGAATCCCAGGGAGTGCAGGATGTCTTCGGCAATTTTCATTCCCTGCTCGGTGCAGGCCATGGAGAGGATGGGATATTTCTTGTAGTTTTCAAACACCCCCCCCAGATCCTGCATAACCATGGCAAAGCCGGAGTTGTCATGCCCTTTTTGCTGGGACCGCATCAGTCGCAGTGCCCAGCTGGGGTGCAGGTAGTCTTTCGATTTAATAGCTCCAATTCGACACACAGGATTACCTCCAAGGTTAGATAACAGGATAAAATCGCATAATGCTGCTGCTTGCGAGCATTATTCAACAGAAGGAGAGAATTGCGGGGTAGATGGCAGCCGATTTCAGCAATACATGCCTGCTGCCAGCAGGTGCAACATCAGTTTTCTTCAAGAATATAGCCTTTGCCCCAGATCGTCTTGATGATAACGGGCTCTTTGGCATCGTCACCAATTTTCCGGCGCAGTTTTCGTATGGCCGCGTCCACACTGCGGGCTGACGTCTCCTTGCTCATGGCGTTACTGCTTTGAATTATATCTTCGCGACTGAGCAGCCGATTGCGGTTTTCCAGCAGGTATTTCATGAGAATATACTCCGACGCGGTGAAGCTGACATCCTGGCCATTGACAAGGATCTGCTCGGTCTGCCGATCCATGGTCACACGCATGTCGCCGAACTTCATCTGCTCCACCAGAATCAGTTTCGGTTCCTTGCGCTGGGGCTCCGGCTGGCGAGGAACTTCCGCTTTATCATCGACAACCTGCGGCGATGGCGCCGCTGCCGGTGATTGCGGCGCTGGCGTGTTGTTTTTTGTGTACAGCGGTGATGAAGGCTTTTTCACTTCCGCCACCTGCACCTGGGCCGCCGCTCCCTTTTTTCCTTTGCCCTTGCCCTCGCCACGCAGCTCCGAAGGAGCCGACACCGGTTTTGGGGAATTGGCTTCGGGAGCGCTCTTTTGTTTCGACTGCTTGCGGTTCTGGGGTTTCCGTTCAGCGGGTTGCTCTTCGGAGCGCACGGGGGTGAGCGCCTCTGGCGCTCCGTTACGCTCCTTTACTGCTGTCTGGATGAGGGAATGGCTACCATAGCGCAATTTGCGAGACACATTTTTTACTTTCTGCACCAGGTTTGGCAGAACTTCACTCATTTTGAGCGGTCCTGTTACCACTTCATCCATTTCCGACATAAAATCGACAGATCGTGGCTGGTTTTCCAGAAGCACCACCGGTACCGGTCGAATTTCCTGGAAAAGGTTGTAGGTCTCACGTACATCGCCCGGATCAGACACCGCGACAAAGACGACCATCTGCAGATTGTCATTGTTTTTCAGGGATTGACACGCCTCGGGAGCGGAAGAAGCTGGCAGGGCATGATAGCCATACTTGCTGAAGTACTTCACCATCATATCAAGTCGTCGCGCATCGGCACTATCAAGGATAAGGATATTGGCTGTGCTCATCTTGACACCTTTCCGTTAGTACTGCTCATCACACGGGAACATTGAATTCCCGCAGCACGTCATTGAGACTGGTCTTCTGGTCCGTTGATTCCTTGCGCTTGCCGATGATAAGGGCACAGGTCACTCCGAAATCACCAGCGGGAAAAGACTTGGTCATGCTGCCGGGAATAACGACTGAGCGTGCGGGGACACGACCTTTGTAGGTAACAGGCTCAGGTCCAGTCACATCTATAATAGGAGTTGATGCCGTAATGGTGACATTTGCCCCAAGCACTGCCTCTTTTTCCACATGCACTCCTTCAACCACAATGCAGCGTGATCCCAGGAAAGCACCATCATCAATGATCACGGGCAGCGCTGACGGGGGCTCCAAAACGCCACCGAGTCCAACACCGCCGGAAAGGTGCACACCCTTGCCCACCTGGGCGCAGCTGCCAACGGTGGCCCAGGTATCAACCATGGAGCCTGCGGAGACATAACCACCGATATTCACATAGGAAGGCATCAGGATGGCGCCGGATTCAATATGCGCTCCATAGCGCACCGTGGCGGGAGGAACAACACGCACTCCAGCAGCCTGATAGCCTTTTTTCAGGGGCATTTTATCGTAGTACTCGAAGGGCCCTGATTCCATGACTTCCATCTGGGTCAGAGAGAAATAGAGCAGAATGGCCTGTTTGGCCCAGATATTCACTTTCCACTGGGTCTGGCCCTGCTGTGGCTCAGCCACGCGAACCATGCCACTGTCCAGCGCAGCAATGGTATCCAGCACGGCCTGAGCGTAAGCATCCTTTTTGAGCAGTTGACGATCTCCAAAGGCTTCTGTAACCAGTTTTTCCATGGACTGCAAATTCATCATTTCTCCTTTATTTCTTCAGGGTGGGTCGGGACACGGCTGCACAAAGCAACCCGAGGCATAGGGGATAAAAAACGCTGATCATTCAGCAGTGAGCGTGTGCGCGGGCTGCTGGAACATGATGCGGCGTGAAATTACAGAATAGTTTTCCAGATTGAAAGCGCCTCCTGGCACTCCTCAAGGTCAGGAACCATTGCCAGGCGAATATACGCCTCGGATCCCTCACCATAAAAGCTGCCGGGACTGACGACAATCCCCTGCTCCAGCAGCAGGCGAGCATAGGACTCGCCATCGTACCCGGCTGGCACCCTTACCCAGAGAAAGAATGTCCCCGGGCCACTGGCACAGTGCAGGCCATGCTCAGCAAAAAACTGCTCAAAAAGCCTGCGGCGCTCCAGGAAGATCAACCGACGCCTTTGCACATGGGCATCATCACTCCAGGCAGCCGTCGCCGCCGCCTGAATAAACACAGGTGAAGCCACTCCCATGGAAGCCCGGAACTTGCGATACTTGGCAATGAGGCTGCTGTCACCCGCCACAAAGCCACTGCGGTAACCGGTCATGCCACTGCGCTTAGACAGTGAGAAAAATGCCAAAACCCCCTCTGTGGCATGCTGCAGAATACTGGCTGGCGGCTCATGGGTATAGATATCGCAATAACACTCATCGGAGCAGACGATAAAATCATACTTTCGCGCATAGGCAAGAATCTCTTCAAAATAAGCTCCACTGGCCACTGCGCCCGTGGGGTTATGGGGAGAGTTTATCCAGACAATGGCAGTTTGCTGCAGAACGCTTTCAGGAAGAGTGGAAAAGTCAATTTGGAAGCCATTTTCTTCGGTCAAAACCACCGGCCAGGGCGTGCCCTGCGCAAAGAGTGTGCCACGCTCATATACCGGATATCCAGGCGTGGGATAGATAACGTGCCGCTTGCTGCTGTCGACATTGAGGAAAACCTGGGGAAAGTGAAACACGGCTTCCTTGGAACCTGCGGTCGGCAAAATCTGCTCAACGCTGAGCACAACGCCAAAACGTCGCCATAAAGAGGAAGTACAGGCATCAAGCAGAGCAGGCTCACCCATGACCGTAGGATACTGGCTTACACGAGGAATCGCGTCGCGCAGGGCATCGATAATAAACGGCTCTGTGGGAAGCGTGGGATCACCTGTACCGAAGTCAAAAATCCTGACACCCTGGCGGTGCAGTTCCTGTTTGCGTCGATTGAGCTCTTCCATTGGATAAGGCTTGAGCTGCAGAAGTTGTTGATTCAAAATTTCCTCTGAGGCGCATTTTGCTCAGCTGTTCTGATTTGAAGTCCAGTAAGCGCATTTGCAGAAGTGTGGAAGGCCGTAGCCAGATCTATACCGTCATGCCAACGATCAACATTAAGATGATGGGCGTATATCGTACGGGAGGGGAAAAAAAGAAAATGGTGCCCAGAGGCGGAATCGAACCACCGACACGAGGATTTTCAGTCCTCTGCTCTACCGACTGAGCTATCTGGGCAGCTCGGTTCAAGCGTTCGGGGGACTTTATATACAAATCAGCACGGGGGTGTCAAGGGAATAATTCCCGCCAATGTGGCTTCGCAAGCGCTCGCCATGAGCTCCGCACAAGGGACATCTATTCCAGCAGAAGTTAGCCTCAGTCAGTGCGCTTCGCCAAAAAACAGCCCCCTTGCCGAGGCAAGGGGGAAAAAGGAGATCTATGAAGAGAAGGAGAGAGATACCATGCTTGATCTGCATACTGCGTGCCAAAACGAAACCGCTGAAAAACACACCACAAAGCGCATCTGCCGCCTGCACACCCTGTTTCCACCTTGCGCACCTGTGCAAAATATACCCACACGCTTTCCAGCCTGCACTTGCTTGCGCTGAACCTCGGGTATCGGCAATAAAAAAACCGCCCACACAGAACGTGTGAACGGTTGTTTCTTTCATGGTGGGCGATACTGGGATTGAACCAGTGACTTCTACCGTGTCGGGGTAGCACTCTCCCGCTGAGTTAATCGCCCTTTGCAAACAGAGGGAAGCTAGCAAAGACGAAGATCTTTGTAAAGCAAAAATATTGCTTGCCAGCTGCCCCAGAGGCAAAATGGTTCTGAATCACTGCGCCTCGGCAGCGAGGATATCACGAGCTTCGCCCATTATCTCTTCGACGATCTGGGCAACCGGCTTGATCTCTTTGATACGGTGCACATTTTTCCCGGCGAAGAAAAGGCCTTCCTCAATATTTCCATCGCGCGCCTTGATCAGGGCATCCCGTATACAGAATGTGTGACTGCAGCTTTTGAGACACTGGTTGCAGGATTTCACCGGTATCTTGCCATCGCGCAGAAAACGCTCAACAAAGGGGGTAATAATGGCCCGCCCCGGATAGCCAACCGGGCTGAGAATCGTCGTAACATCCTCTTCGCGCGCATTCAGATAGACTTTCTTATAGTTTTCATGCACGTCGCATTCATCACTGAGCACAAAGCGGGTTGCCAGCTGGACCCCATCGGCACCCTGTCGGAACATGCGGGCAACATCCTTGCCATCAGTTAGTCCACCGGCAGCGATAACGGGGATCTTCATTCCCTGTTTGATTTCAGCAAACATTTCGTCCAGGGTCAGTTCCGTACCCAGGTGACCACCGGCTTCGACACTTTCCACAACAATGGCACTGGCACCCATCTTTTCCACAAACTGCCCAATACGCAGACTCGACACAATCGGCACCACTTCCACATCGGCTTCACGGCAGATCTGGAACAGTTGCTTGGAGATACCTGCGCCTGCAACCACCATATCCACACCACCTTTAATGGCGGCCTGCACCAGCTCAAGAAAATGGTTCGCTGCAACCATGATGTTGACCGCGACAATACCGCTGGTCAGTTTTTTTGTCTCCTGCACCATTTTATAGAGGAGTTCGGGGCTGACCCCGGTCCCGCCAAGTGTACCTATGCCGCCTGCATTACTGACAGCAGCGGCGAGTGACGGGTTGGACACGAGAACTGACATGCCCCCCTGCAGCAGGGGGTAGCGTGGACGCAATTTTCCGATAACAAGTTCAGGTATTGTTTTCAATTGATATCCTTTACAGAGAAATTAACGGAGTATTTCTATTTCTTTGACAGGTAAAATGCAAGGGTTTCCAGCTCAATGGTAAAATCGACGTACTTGACTTTCACATTTTCGGGAACCTTGATGCGCATAGGTGTGAAATTCAGAATTCCCTGAATTCCATTGCTGGTAAGAAGGTTCGCCACATTCTGGGCCGAGTCGGGCGGAACGGCAATAATGCCTATTTGAATTTTCTGCTTTTTAAGCGCTTCCCCCAGCTGCTCCATGCAGGTCACTGGTTGAATTTCCGGGGGCAGCCCGGTCAGTTTGTTCTCATCACGGTCATAGGCCAGCCGCACGTGGAAACCGGACTTCCGAAAACCATTATAGGAGATCAGGGCGTGACCCAGATTACCGACGCCAATCAGGGCGACATTCCAGATATTTTTCAGCCCCATGATGTGCTCAATTTCGTGCTTGAGTTCGGAGACATAGTACCCAACGCCACGCACTCCCATTTCACCGAAATACGCAAGATCCTTGCGAATCTGGGCAGAGTTGTAGCCACACAGTGTCGAGAGCTCCCCACTGGAAATGACTTCCGTTGACTTTTTTTCCAGAGAATCAAGGACTCGAATATAGGTGGAGAGTCGTCTTATGGTGGCTTCGGGAATTTTCATTATGCTGCGGCCCTCCTGCTCTTGGTTAATGTATTCACAAATAATACAATGTTCGGGGAATTTTCAAAAGAAAAAAAGCGACAGTGTGAACACTGTCGCTGATGTTTCCCTGAACTGTACTAAAACGGTTAAATAAGAGATTAACCGAAAAATGCAGCTGAGTAAGGGTTGGCAAAGAGGAGAATAAGGGCGATAACCAGAGTATAGATCGCCAGAGACTCGATCATGGCCAGACCGATGATCATGGCAGTCATGATTTTACCGGAAGCATTGGGGTTGCGCGCAATACCTTCAGTCGCACCCTGAATGGCATTACCCATACCGATACCGGTACCCAGTGCACCAAGACCCATACCAATACCAGCGCCAATCATGATAGCCGTCAATACCATGGCGCTTCCACTTCCACCTTCACCGGCCAGGGCGGCAGAAGAGGCCATTGCTACGAAAGCAACGGTAAACAGAATTCGCTTCAGCATAAATAAAAGTCCTCCTTAAAAATAATCAATGATTTTATGATCAAAGCATAACAAACTGATTTGTCAGTGATGGGCATCTTCCATGGCACTGCCAATGTATATCATAGCCAGCAGACAGAAAACAACGGTCTGAATGACAGCTACCAGCACTCCAAGGCCCATGATAATCATGGGTATAAAAAAGGGCACCAGCATAAGCAAAACCAGCAGAACTTTTTCTTTACCCATCATGTTACCAAACAGACGAAGGCTCAGGCTGACGGGGCGGGTCAGATGACCGACAATTTCAATGGGGAACATAAGAGGGGCCATGGCGGGAATAGGGCCCGCAAAGTGCTTGATATAATTCCACGCGCCCTGGGTTTTCACTCCATAGTAGTGGGTAAGAACAAAGACGATAATGGCAAGCGAGGCAGTGGTATTCAGACCAGCCGTGGGGGGATGGAAGCCCGGCAGCAGGCCAACAATATTCGACGTGAATATATAGAAGGCAAAACCGGCTATCAGAGGAAGGAAATAGTCACCGCGCGCACCCATACTGGAACGCACAGCTCCTTGCAGCAGTTCAATAACCGTCTCAAAAACGTTCTGAATGCCACGGGGAACTTCCGCCATTTTTCTGGTAGCAAGCCAGGAAAGCCCAAGGACAATCACCATGACCGCCCATGTATATACGACGTCCTTGCTGAGCCAAGCGGGAAAAGCTTCACTGTGCAATAAGAGATATTCCTTCATTAACCATCTCCCCTAACCGTATTTTTCTCTCTATAGAAATACAATGCAGACCATGAAAGCAAAAAAGCGACACAGAAAGAGAGGCCAGCGAGCACCCATGCAATGGAAACCACCTTGGTAACAAGAACCACAACCAGGAAAATCCCCAACAGGGCGTACCGCAACAAAAAACCCCCGATCAGGCTGGCCTTCCCTTCGGCGGCGCCACACCCCTCATCGACAAACACCTTCTGCACCTGCAGCCGGATCTGTCGAAAAAAGAAGGTAAAGGTATAGGCTCCTATACCAAAACTCAGGGCCGCCTGCGGCGAATAAAAAAGAAGCGCACCAGCTGGCAGCGCACTGAGCCACAACCAGAGTTCCGCCTGCCCCTCAAGGGTCTTTGGGAGTTTCATTCTTGTGATCATCCATTCCGCCATAGCGCTTTGCCAGCACCCACATATTGCGAACTCCCGCGGCCACTCCATAAAGGACACCCGCGATTTTCCCCCAGGGATGCCAACCAAACCACAGGTCTGCCTGATACCCCAGAAAAACACAGAGCGCGAATGCCAGTATGAAGGAAATGCCAATGGAGCTGGCCTGGGCCATTTGCCTGGCGAATGCCCCCCGACCTGAACCCTGATGGTTTTTATTCATGACAAAACCACCTTTTGAGAGCCTGTCTTCTCCTTCACAAACATACGGCTTGTACCATAGCCGCAAAAAAACTGTCAACCCCATAATAGAGCCATTGAATACCACCACAGGCCCTTTCAGAGCACACACAGCACCCTTACCCCTGCTAAATGGCCAGCTTAAGAAGATACCTGTATACAGTATACAAAATTTCCCCAGCGCAATGAAGAAAAAAACGCGATGGGCCTTGTGAATAAATTCACCGATACCTTTTTTCTCGCCTGCCACATTTTCTCCCGCATCAGACATCAAGCGTCAAGGGTCCTTCCATCGCGAAAGCTTTCCCAGAGCCTCATGGGCGAGGGCAGGGCGTTTCGTCTTCAATTGGCATCAGAAATGCTCTACCAGGCTGTGAATGCATGCACATTCCCAAGCGCATGCACAGTTTCCAAGGAGGAGATAATGAGAAAGACTGTAGGACTGGCCTGTGCCCTTGTACTGCTCGCGGCAGGCATGGCATGGGCCCAAGGCACCCCTTCCAGGCACCCGGTCCCCATGAACAGCACGGACTGCATGAGCTGCCACGAGAAAACTTCACCAGCGGTGGTACAAGAATGGCAAACCAGCGCCCACGGAATGACGGGAGTCACCTGCGCCACCTGTCACGGTGACGAGGTGAATTTTCAATCCAGCCCACCTGTCCAGTCGTGCCGAGGCTGTCACCCGGCTGAGGTAGCAACCGCCCCGGAGCGTCGAAACTGCACATCATGCCACACCACTCACAGCTACAGGGCGCACCGCACCCACTACCTGCGCTGACGCTCACCAGGAAAATCTACAAGGAGTTCCCTATGTCACTGAAACGCAGAGATTTTCTCAAGATGTCCATGGCAGCCAGCGCGGTTGCCGCTTCAGGTGTATCTTTTTCATCATTGGCCCAGACCATGCAGGACGATGGCGTGGAAAAGTGGGTCAAGGGCGTGTGCCGATTCTGCGGCTACGGCTGCGGCGTCTATGTGGGCGTCAAAGGAGAGAAGGTTGTCTCCATCAAGGGCAACCCCGATGCCCAGACCAACTTCGGCTTCCTGTGCGTCAAGGGCTTCCTGGCCTACAAGTCCATGTATCATCCAGACCGCCTGACCCATCCCCTGATACGCCAGAGTGATGGCAACTTCAAGCGCGCCTCCTGGAATGAGGCCCTCGACCTGATCGCCAGCAAGTTCAAATATTTCCACGAAAAGCATGGTAAGGATTCCGTGGCCTACTACGGCTCGGGCCAGTGCACCACAGAGGAGACCTACTCTTTCAATAAGCTCTGGAAAGCCGGTTTCCGCAGTAACATGGTAGAAGGAAACCCCCGCCTGTGCATGGCCAGCGCCGTTGGTGGCTATATCAGTACCTATGGAGCTGATGAGCCCGCCGGAGCCTATGCCGACTTTGAAAAGTCCAAGTGCCTGTTCATTGTTGGCTCCAACATGAGCGAGTGCCATCCCGTGGGATTTCGTCGCATCATGCGCCACAAGCGCAATAACCCTGATGTGAAAATCATTGTCTGCGAGCCGCGTAAGACCTCAACAGCCAGCATTGCCGATCTGTGGCTTCCCGTTGATCCAGGCACAGACCTGGCCGTTTTCCACAGCATGGCCCACGAGATCATCAAGAACAACTGGATTGACCAGGGCTTCGTGGAGCGCCACACTCGCATTACCGATGGCAGCAAGGCCCTGACCCTAGAAGAGTATGGCAAGTTCCTGGAGCAGTTCAATCCAGAAGCGGTGGAGAAAATAACCCGCTGCCCTGCCGAAAATATCCGCCAGGCCGCCCAGTGGTTTGCCACCAGTGGTGCCTCCATGTCCGTCTGGTGCATGGGCCTGAACCAGCGCACCCGTGGCGTGTGGGCCAACAACCTGATCCACAACCTGCACCTGCTGACGGGCAATATAGGCAAGCCGGGAGCGGATCCTTTCTCCATGACCGGTCAGCCCAATGCCTGTGGTGGTGTGCGCGAAGCTGGTGCCCTTTCCCACTTGCTGCCCGGCACCAAGCCAGTGGCTAACGACGCCTGGCGTGCCCATGTGGAGAAAATGTGGAAGGTCCCCCCTGGCACTATCGATCCCAAACCCGGCTTCCCCACCATGAAGATGTTTGAAAGCCTGGGCGCAGAAAACGACCCGAACAAGCCCATTAAAGCCATGCTGGTCTGTACCACCAACCCTGCCCAGAGTCTGCCCAACCTCAACAAATACCTGAAGGGCATGGATGACGCCTTCCTGGTGGTGCTGGATATTTTCCCCACCCGCACCACCCAGTTTGCCGATGTCATCCTGCCAGCGGCCTTCCTGTACGAGAAGGGCGGCGTCTATGGTTGCTCCGAACGCCGCAGCCAGTTCACGGAGAAAGCGGTCAACCCTCCCGGAGAGGCCAGGGCCGATCTGTGGATCGTGGCCCAGCTGGCCAAACGCATGGGCCACGAGAAGCTGCTTCCCTGGAATGAGGCAGACACCATGAAAGCTGGCGAAAAGGCCTGGAATGACTATGTACAGATAACCAAGGACACCGGCCACACCCTCCTGGGCGCCACCTACCAGCGGCTGCGTGAGTCGAAGACCGGCCTGCAGTGGCCTGTACCCAGCATCGATCACCCCGGCACCTACAAGCGCTACGTCAAGGGCATGGATCCCCACATGGAGCGTTTGCAGAAAGCAGGGACCATCCCGTCTGAAGCCACCGTCTACTTTTATGAGGACGCTCGCAAGGAAGGCAAGGCCAACATCTTTGTGCGCCCCTATCAGGAGGCGGCGGAAATGCCTGATCGCGAATATCCCTTCTTCTTCACCACCGGTCGAACGGTGGAGCAGTGGCACACCGGAACCATGACCATGCGTATTCCGGAAATTGCCCGCTCCCATCCCAACGACTATCTGGAAATCCACCCTGACGATGCGCGTCGCAACCGCATTGCCATGGGCGACATGGTAAAGGTGGTCAGCCGTCGCGGCGAGGTGACCCTGCCCGCCAGGATTACCGACGGAACCATGCCCGGCGTGCTTTTTACCCATATGCACGACCAGGCAATCAGCCGTATGTGCAACTTTGTGTGCAACGACGCCGTGGACCCCGGATCAGCTGAACCCGAGTACAAAATCGCTGCCGTAAAAATTCAGCGCGTCAGCGGCCCCCAGGATGTGGCTGACGGCTACATCATCCGCGACGTGAACAGCCGGTTCATGTAACCCTTTTCCCGCCCCCCGGCTGGGGGGGCGGGATTTTCCCCGGAGGACGCAATGGTACTTTCCGCATGCATTATCAGCCTGAAAAATCCCTTTAATGAACAGATTGCAAACGCCCTCTGCCAGTCGGGACGCGTGGAGATCCACGGTGTGTCCGACGACAGGCTCCAGCTGGTAGCCATATTCGAGGCCCAGGACAGCAAGGACATCGAGCGCCTGCACGAAGAGATCAGTAAACAAGAAGGCGTTCTCGACGTGGCCCACCACGCCTTTCACTTTGAAGATGACGTGGAAGCACTCTGCAGCGCGAATCAACAGGCCATCTAATGAGTGGACTGGTTCAGTGGCTGCGCTCTGCGCTCAACGAAAACCCCTTTAAGGATGACTTCGCTGCCGATCGCATGCGCCCGCCGGGTGCCGTGGAAGAGGAGCGTTTCATGGAGCTGTGTATTCGCTGTGCCCGCTGTATCGAGGTCTGCCCCTACTCCTCCATCCAGCGCTCCAGCTACTATGATCGCCTGCAGATCGGCACTCCCTATGTGTACGCCCAGCAGCGTGGCTGCTACCTGTGCATGCTCTGCCCACCAGTCTGCCCAACGGGGGCGCTGGACCCCCACGTCATCAGGCCCCTGCAGGTGCGCATGGGAATTGCCCGCATCAACGAAAAGACCTGCCTGAACTATATCTATGAGCAGGATGAGCTGCAGGGCGTTTCCCGCGATGGCAGCGCCATGATCTGCAACGTCTGCTTCAACGTCTGTCCCCTGCGCGACACAGCCATTATCCTTAAGAATGGCCTCCTGCCCGTCATTACCGATGAATGCGTTGGCTGCGGGGCCTGCGTGGAGAAATGCCCCACCAGGCCAAAATCCATGCAGATCATCACAGAGGGCATGGTGGACGATCTGCGCAGCGGCATGTACCACCTGCGCAGCCGCCGTACCAGCCCGGACACATCCCATGGTCCAGCGGACGGCATCTACCATCGGGAAGAGTTGCTGCAACGCAAACAGGAGCTTTCACCTCAAGGGCAGAAGCCCACCTTTGAATATAACTTTCAGGTTCAGGAATCCGTCGAGGGGTGGGAATAAGACATGAGATTTCACTATCGGCCAGCACTGCCCGACTGGTCCAATATTACCACCTGGAGAAGGCTGGTGCAGTTTTCCGTGGTCTTCTTCATCTTTTTGATCCCCTTTCTGAACACCCTCAAAATCCACTTTGCCAAGGGCACCTTCTACTCACTGGATATCGGGGAGCTGGCTATGGCTGATCCCATTGCCATCTTCCAGGTCATGCTGGCATCCACCAGCATTTCAGCTGCCATGCTGGCCTCCCTGGCCATTCCTCTGCTGCTCATGGTAATCCTCGGCAGGGTCTGGTGCAGCTGGGCCTGCCCCTACTACCTCATCAGCGATGGCATTGCTGCCCTGAGAAGAAAACTGGGCCTTCCAGAGCACAACGCTTCAACCATGTGCCCATCCCGGCGCGCCAATGCATTTCGTTTTGGCTTCCTGCTGGCGGGAATGGTCTTAGTAGGAGTCGCCGGGGTACCGGTGCTGAATCTGATTCTCCCTCCGGGGATTCTTTCCTCCCAGGCACTGGTGCTGGTGAAGTTCGGCTATATAACCTTTGAAATGGCGCTGATTTTCGCCCTGATCATGATTGAACTGCTGCGGCCACGCTTCTGGTGCCGCCTTTTCTGCCCCACGGGAACCTGTCTAAGCGCCTTTAAAACCCAGCGCGGAATACACATTACCCTGGATCCGACCCAGTGCACGCAATGTGGACAGTGCCAGAGTGCCTGCCCCATGGGGCTGGACCCCCGTCGCCAGGGCCACGATCCCTTGTGTCATAACTGTGGTGAGTGCATTGATGTGTGCAGACAAAGCTCTGGCAAAAGCTGCGCCCTGTTCTTTTCCATGGGAACCCAGGGCAGACGCACAAGTTCTGGAAACTAAGGACTGAAGTTTCGCACCCCCGAAACGACAGGTTGTCGGCGTCGACACTGATACCATATTGGAATGGCAGAAGGCGTACTTCCTGTACGTCGCAGTGACGAGCGATGCCCGGCAACGCAGCAGATGGGCCTCTTTGAGCAGCCTGCTGCCGGATCTCCAGGACAGGCGAGCAGGCGATCCGGAAAAACGGGCGTTCGGGGGCGCGTTTTTGTGTCCTTTTTGCGCGGTCAGAAAAGACAATATCTGGAGACGAAAAATGGAATACCAGATAAGTCAAGCATTCAGAATCAATACGGTTTCCGCGCGATAAACGCCTGGATAACAACACCTTAACCCAAGACAACAAGGTACGAAAGTTGAGTAAGGAGGAGAAATATGGAGGAGTATCGAGGACAGTATACTTTAATTGGTGAAGTGGCAAAGGCACTTGCACACCCAACACGACTGTTTATCCTGGAGCTCATTGCCAGAAAAAGGGTGTGCGTACAGGATATAGTGGATATGACGTCCTATGACCAGTCAACCATTTCCCGCCACCTCGGCATCCTGGCTTCTACTGGCATTGTCACCGCTCAGAGGTGTGGTCACAGAATTTACTATCGCGTAAAGCATCCTTGCATCATGAATTTTTTCACCTGCGCGCGGGTTTTCCTTGACGAAGAACACGCCGATAAGCTCACTGAGCTTCGCCGTCAGAGCGAGTCAGCGTGACGTTCGCTCTGCTGGGCATTATTCGGAACCATTACACTCAGGAGCACTCCGGGTGGCGGCATAGCTTTTGATGCCCATGGTCTGCTCCACAGGCAACACAAAGGAGATTCCCCTGCCAGGTTCGTTGATGGCCACATCTTCCTGAATGGCACTCAGCACATCCTGCACCCTGGCCCGTTCAATCAGGGTCAACACCAGCTCCTTTTCCGGTTCTATGGCAATGGAGAAGAGCTTCGCCTGCTCATGAATTCCCGTTCCACGTCCATAAATGATTGTCCCACCCTGAGCTCCTGCCCGCTTGGTGGCATCCACGACGATTTCTGCATTGCCCTTGTTGACCACAGTCACAATGAGCTCGTATCCGGTATTACTCATACATCCTCCCGCACTGCAACTCAACTCACAAGCCTCTGCCAGGTGAGCAATGCCCATGACCTGGCAAACATCAATCACAAAGGCAATCCCATTTCCGGTCTTATCCAGCTCAGCCGACCGGGCAATGGCCTCCAGGGCCCCGTTCATCACTTCTTTTGAAATCAGGGTCAGGATAATCTCCTTTTCCGGCTCAATACAAAAACCCAAAAAATTCTTCTGGGCCAGACCCGTGCCCTTGCCGGGGATGGTGGTCCCACCTTCGGCACCCGCCTGTTTAGAGGCTTTGATGACCTTCTGCGACAGGCCCTTCTTGACAATAGTTACCAGGAGTTTATGGTTAATCATGCCTTGTCTCCTTGCCTTTCACTGCGACGATACAGCAGTCCCAGTGTGAGAACGGAAAGAATGGGGGCCAGGGCCACCAGGGTAATCATGCCAAAGCCATCCAGCAGGGGATCGCGCCCCTCCATCACCGTGGCCGCTCCCACGGACATGGCCATAATAAAGGTAACGGTCATGGGGCCCGTGGCTACGCCACCAGAGTCGAAGGCCACCGCCGTAAATGTCTTGGTGGAATAGCGAATCATCAGCAGAGCCAGCAGGTAGCCGGGAATAATGATGTACCACAGGGGAATACCCAGCAGCATGCGGGCCATGGAAAGGGCAATGGAGAGTGCCACACCAATGGAAAGGGTATAGAGCATGACCTTGCGGGGAATGTAGCCACTGGAGACCTTTTCCACCTCAATGTTGAGAATGCGCACGGCCGGCTCGGCAAAGGTGGCCACAAACCCCAGCACAAACCCGATGGGAATCAGTACCCAGTTATGCCTGAAGGCTCCCATGATGGCGCCCATATACTCTCCGGTAGGCAGAAAGCCGATGTGTACCCCCTGGAGGAACAGGGCAAGGCCGATAAAGGTCAATATCATGCCCTTGAAGATATCCACCAGCCGGCGCATGGGCAGTTTCAGGAAAAAAAACTGAAAGATCATGAACAGAACCAGCAGGGGAATAAGGGCAAAGGCGACTTCGGTCAGTACGTGGGAAAACCCGGCGAAGATCTGAATATTCATGTGAAGAATACCCCCAGCAGCATGACCGCCAGGATGGGGCCAATGGATGCCAGGGCCACCAGGCCAAATCCGTCGCTGGAGGCGGTTTTCCCCCGCAGTACCGATGCCACGCCAACGCCCAGAGCCAGAATAAAGGGCACCGTCATGGGGCCGGTGGTAACTCCCCCGGCATCAAAGGAAATGGGGATAAAGTGGGCCGGAGTAAACGACGCCAACAGGAATACGGCTCCGTAGCCTCCGACGAGCAGATAGGTTATGGGAATATTCAGGATAATGCGCAGCATGGCCAGGCCGACAAAAAAGGCTACCCCAAGGGCCACGGTATAGATCAGCAGATTCTTGCCAATCTGACCGTCCGAGACTATGTCCACCTGGATAGCCAGCACGCGTACATCAGGCTCCGCCACGGTCACCACAAACCCCAGAATAAAGCCGAAGATTATCACCAGACTGGCCTTACCGGTGCGGGGCAGGGCCGAGCCAATCATCTCCCCGACAGGCAGCAGACCCACCTGGACACCCACCAGAAAGAACATGAGCCCCAGGGTCACCATGACCAGCCCCGCCAGAAACTGCAGGAAGGTTTCCATGGGAAGCCAGATGATGGTGAACTGCATCAGGATAACCACGCAGGCAATGGGCAGCACCGCAAAAATAACTTCGTGGATGGTTTCCTTGATATCATGCATGGGGCGACCCTTCCCGTGAAAAATGCCTGTTTCAGAAATGGCTGCCAGCTTAGCAGAATTGCCCCTGCTGTACAATGGCAGGGACGCAAAAAGGCCAGCCGGAGCACTCCGGCTGGCCTTTACCAATTATGAGTCAGGGGCAGACAAAGGGGATTACATCATCCCCATGCCGTCCATACCACCCATTCCGCCCATTCCACCAGGCATACCGGCTTCCTTCTTCTCGGGGATGTCGGAGATGCAGGCTTCAGTGGTCAGCATCAGAGCAGCGATGGAGGCCGCGTTCTGGATGGCGGTGCGTCCAACCTTCGTGGGGTCGATAATACCAGCTTCAATCATATCCACGTAGATCTCTTTGCGGGCATCGAAACCGTAGTTCAGGTTGCCCTGCTCAAGAATCTTGTTGATGATGATGGAGCCTTCAAGACCAGCATTGCTGCAGATCTGACGGATGGGCTCTTCCAGGGCGCGCACGATAATTCTGGCGCCAACCTTTTCATCGCCCTCCAGGCCATCAAGAACCTTCTCAACAGCGGGAACGCTGCGCAGCAGGGCAACGCCGCCGCCAGGCACGATGCCTTCTTCAACGGCCGCGCGTGTTGCGTTCAGGGCATCCTCAACACGGGCCTTTTTCTCTTTCATTTCAGTTTCCGTGGCAGCGCCCACCTGGATAACCGCTACGCCTCCTGCCAGCTTGGCAAGACGTTCCTGCAGTTTCTCCTTATCGTACTCGGAGGTCGTCTCCTCGATCTGCCTTTTGATCGTGGCAATGCGGCCTTTGATATCATCAGCTTTGCCAACGCCATCAACGATAGTGGTATTTTCTTTGTCAACCTTGGCGGACTTGGCCTGACCAAGCGTATCAAGAGTAACATTCTCCAGCTTGTGGCCAAGCTCTTCGGAGACCACTTCGCCACCAGTCAGGATCGCGATATCTTCCAGCATGGCCTTACGGCGATCACCAAAGCCAGGAGCCTTGACAGCGCACACGTTGAGCACGCCGCGCAGGCGGTTGACCACCAGGGTGGCCAGTGCTTCACCGTCAATATCTTCGGCGATGATCAGCAGGGGCTTGCCGGTTTTGGCAATCTGCTCAAGCACGGGCAGAAGATCGCGCATGCTGGAGATTTTTTTGTCGTAGAGGAGGATAAAGGGATTTTCCAGCTGTGCCACCATCTTTTCGGAGTCCGTGACAAAGTAGGGGGAGAGGTAGCCGCGGTCAAACTGCATGCCTTCAACCGTCTCCAGGGTAGTTTCCATGGACTTGGCTTCCTCGATGGTAATGACACCATCCTTGCCGACTTTCTCCATGGCCTCAGCCAGGATCTCGCCAATGGTCTCATCACTGTTGGCAGAGATGGTTCCCACCTGAGCAATCTCTTTTTTGCTGTTGATTTCCTTGCTGATGTCCTTCAGGTTTTTCACCACCGCGTCAACAGCGGCATCTATACCCTTTTTCAGCTCCATGGGGTTGGCGCCGGCGATGACGTTCTTGATACCTTCGCGGTAGATGGCCTGGGCCAGAATGGTGGCAGTGGTCGTTCCGTCACCAGCGATGTCGGAAGTTTTCGAGGAAACTTCCTTGACCATCTGAGCACCCATGTTTTCAAAAGGGTCCTGAAGTTCAATCTCCTTGGCAACGGTCACGCCATCCTTGGTGATCAGAGGGGCACCGAACTTCTTCTCGATAACAACATTGCGACCTTTGGGGCCGAGGGTTACCTTTACGGTATCCGCCAGGGCATCAACACCCTGAAGTATGGTCTTACGGGCTTTTTCGCCAAAAATAATCTGCTTAGCCATAAATAATCACCTCAAAATAGAATGGAGTGTACGAAGAATGTGATGGCTGATCAGCCTTCAATAACGCCCAGGATATCGTCTTCACGCATGATGATGTACTCCTGGCCGTCGATTTTCACTTCGGTGCCGGCGTACTTGCTGAAGAGCACCTTGTCACCAGCTTTTACCGTAGGAACAATGGTATTGCCATTATCAAGTGCCTTGCCGGGGCCAACTGCCATGACATTGCCTTCCATGGGCTTCTCTTTGGCCGTATCGGGAATGATGATTCCGCTGGCAGTCTTCTCTTCTGCTTCGATGCGCTTGACGATGATTCGGTCTTGCAATGGACGAATATTCATTCGTATGCCTCCTGAATGAAGATATGATAATGAGTTCCGATTATCGGCACTCAACCACGGCGAGTGCCAGCACTGATATAATAAAATCCAGGGGCAAATGCAAGGGAAAAATTGCCGACCCCACGCACCGCAACTCCCTTTAACAGGGGAGAGACATCTTCGCTGGCAAAAAACACAGGACTGCTATATGATAGAGTGTTCACAAAAAAGATTTACACAGAAGAGGTATCTGGATGACCCAGCAGGCATACGGCGCCGACAGCATCAAAGTTCTCGAAGGTCTGGAGGCCGTTCGCAAGCGTCCCGGGATGTACATCGGCTCAACGGGAATAACGGGCTTGCACCACCTGGTCTACGAAGTCGTTGACAACTCCATTGATGAAGCTCTGGCAGGACACTGCGATACCGTCGAAGTGGTAATCCACACCGATAACAGCATAACGGTAACGGATAACGGGCGGGGCATTCCCACTGAGTTCCACAAGGAGCAGAACCGCTCAGCAGCAGAGGTGGTCCTCACGGTTCTGCATGCCGGCGGAAAGTTCGACAGCTCCTCCTATAAGGTTTCCGGTGGCCTGCACGGCGTTGGTATCTCCGTCGTCAACGCCCTCTCCGAAGAACTGGAGCTGGAAATCAAGCGTGATGGAAAAATTCACCGCCAATCCTACCGTCGCGGTTTCCCTCAGCAGCCCCTTGAAGTGGTCGGCGAAACGCGCAGTACAGGCACGAAGATTCGCTTCCTTCCCGATTCTCAGATTTTTGAAACCACTGAATTCAGCTATGAAATACTTTCCAACCGATTACGCGAGCAGGCCTTCCTCAACGCCGGCGTGACCATCATCATCACCGATGAGCGCGTGGAAAAGACCAACACGTTCCTGTATGAAGGCGGACTGCGTTCGTTCGTCACCTTCCTCAACAAGAACAAGCAGACGCTGCACCCCGAACCGGTGCACGTGGCCGGCGAGAAGAACGACATCATTGTGGAAATCGCCCTGCAATACAACGATACCTACGCGGAAACCCTCTTCACCTACGCCAACAACATCAACACGGTAGACGGTGGAACGCACCTGGTGGGGTTCAAGTCGGCACTGACCCGCTGCATCAACACCTATGTCAGCACCGCCAAGATAAAGGGCAGCGAAAAGATCACCCTCTCTGGCGACGACATCCGCGAAGGGCTCACAGCCGTTATCAGCGTCAAGATCCCCGACCCTCAATTTGAAGGGCAGACCAAGGGTAAACTGGGAACCACCGAGGCCAAGAGCGTGGTGGAATCCATTTTCGGGGAAAAATTTGCCGCCTATCTTGAGGAAAACCCCGATGTGGCCAAACAGATTCTCAACAAGGCCATCAACGCAGCCCGCGCCCGCGAAGCAGCCCGCAAGGCTCGCGAACTGACCCGCCGCAAAGGCGTACTGGAAGGAAACTCTCTGCCAGGCAAACTGGCGGACTGCTCGGAAAAAGACCCTGCCAAAAGTGAGCTCTACATAGTGGAAGGTGACTCGGCGGGCGGTTCCGCCAAACAGGGACGCGATCGCCGCAACCAGGCCATCCTCCCCCTGAAGGGAAAAATCCTGAACGTGGAAAAGGCCCGCTTCGATAAAATGCTGACTTCCGAGGAGATCAAGATTCTGATCACCGCACTGGGAACGGGCATTGGCCAGAATGACTTTGACATCAACAAAATCCGCTACCACAAGATCATCATCATGACGGACGCCGACGTCGACGGTGCCCACATCATGACCCTGCTGCTGACCTTCTTCTTCCGCCAGATGCGTGAAATCATCGAACGGGGCTACCTCTACATCGCGCAGCCACCCCTCTTCAAGATCCAGAAGGGCAAGAAGGAAATGTATGTCAAGACCGAAAAGCAGCTGCAGGACTACCTGATCGACCTTGGGCTCGACAACGTCGAACTCAAAGACGAAGAAGGCAAGACGATCACCGCCGAACAGTGCAAGGAATATATCCGCCGGATCGTGGAAGCGGAGCGCCTGCTGCACCTTTACCAGAAAAAAGGATTTGACATCTTCTTTATTAAAGAGCTGGCCAAAAACGCGGTAGCCGTGGAGACAGAGCTGCGCAACGAGCAGTCGGCCCGCGATATCGTGGAGCGCTGCGTCAGCCGCTACGGCCATCGTCCTGAACAGTTCAGCGTGGATTTCAACGAGGATACCTCGTCCTACGACATCACCTTTACCCGGGAAGAGTACAGCTACCGCACCACCATGACCATCAACAACAAAATAGCCTCCAGCGTGGAACTGCGCAAACTGCGTGACATCTACCAGTACCTGCGCCAGTCCATGGGACGCAGCCCCTTTCTGGTCAAGGATGGCGATCGCTCCGTTGAACTCGGTTCCTACCTCAAGTTCAAGAACTATGTGGTGGAACGCGGCAAGAAGGGCGTTGGTATTCAACGTTACAAAGGTCTCGGTGAAATGAACGCCGACCAGCTGTGGGACACGACCATGTGTCCCGATAACCGTTCACTCCTGCAGGTCAGCATCGATGACCTGGTGGAAGCTGACGGTGCCTTCACGATCCTCATGGGTGACAATGTTGAACCCCGCCGCGAGTTTATCTACGATAACGCTCTGAATGTGCGCAATCTGGATATCTGAACTTCCTTTCCGCAACAACCAGCAAGGGCCTTCACACTGCGTGAAGGCCCTTTTTCCTTGAAAGCGAAAGCTATATGGCCGAATCCATTGCCCATTTCCTGCAACAGTATGGCATCTATGCTGCGCTTATCAGTATTGCACTCAATATTCTCGCCACCGTAGTTGGCGTCTTCCCCACCTTCCTGATCACTGCTGCCAACATACTGGTGTTTGGTTTCTGGACAGGAACACTGGTCTCGTTTCTGGGGGAATCACTGGGGGCCATGGTGGCCTTTGGACTCTATCGGACGGTCTTTCGCAAACATGCCCAGAGAGCACTGGAGCGCTATCCCCGTGCCCAGACCCTGGTAAATGCCAGTGGCCGCGAGGCCTTTCAGCTGATCCTGTTGCTGCGCCTGCTGCCCTTTGCCCCGGCCTGGTTTTCTACCCTGGGAGCAGCCGTAGGCAAAGTGTCCTTTCTGCTTTTTGCCGCTGCCAGCACGCTGGGCAAGGTACCGGCTCTGCTTATGGAGGCCTATGCCGTCCATGAAGTCAGCCGCTTCAGCTTTGTTGGGCAGACTATCCTGATCCTGCTGGCCCTCTGGCTGGCCTGGGATGCCTGGAAGCGCATACATTCCAAACAGACAAAGGTAAAAACTGATTAGCTGCGCGCTTCGCGCACGATCTGCGTCCCGATGCCGTGATCGGTGAAAATCTCCAGCAGCACGGAGTGGAGAACGCGCCCATCAATGATGTGAACCTTGTTCACCCCGCCGTCAAGAGCGATGCGACACGCTTCCACCTTGGGAATCATGCCACCGTGAATCACGCCTTCCGCAATCATCTCGTCAATGCGCGGCAGCGTCAGAGAGGTGATCAGGTTACCATCCGCCCCCTGTACCCCCTGAATATCGGTCAGCAGAACCATTTTCGCGGCCTGCAGTTTGGCGGCGATGGCGCCGGCCACAAAATCGGCGTTGATATTGTAGGCTTTGCCGTCAGCGCCTTCACCAACCGGGGCAATCACAGGAATAAAGCCCCCGTTGCCCACGTGGTTGAGCACCTCCACATTGACGGCCTCCACCGTTCCCACCATACCGATATCGATGATTTCCGGCCGCTGATCAGCGGGCCCCGGCTTGCTCACATAGTGTTTTTTCGCGCGTATCAACTGCCCATCGCGGCCGGAAAGCCCAACGGCTTTGCCGCCGTTCTGGTGAATCAGACCCACGATCTCCTTGTTCACCTTGCCCACCAGCACCATCTCGACAATGCTCATGGTGTCCTTGTCCGTCACACGCATGCCGTTGACAAACTCCGATACCTTGCCCATGCGCTTGAGGGTTTCGCCGATCTGGGGCCCCCCTCCGTGGACAATCACCGGATTGATGCCAATGTATTTCATGAGAATCACATCAAGGGCAAAATTCTTTTTCAGCTCATCGTCCACCATGGCATGGCCGCCGTACTTGATGACGATGGTCTTGCCATAGAAGTTTTTGATATAGGGCAGGGACTCCATCAGGACAGAGGCTTTTTCAATCAGTTTTTCCATGTGCATAGGTGCTCCCGAGAAAAGTTATTGCTACGTTCGGCGTAACTATTTACGGTGTGTTGGTACTCGCCCCAGCATTCCTCCCAGAGACGCTCACTTTCGTCCGAGGACCTACGTCTTTGCCGCTCGCCATCCGGGCTCGCTCTCGAAATACTGGCGCTCCTGCTGAAAAAAACGCAAAGTACCCGTGAATGGCTACAAACAGGCTAATAAAAAACCACTTGCGGGCACCTTGCACCGGCAGGTTTTCCAATTGACTGCTTGTCTTGGGGTATTTCCAGGAAGATGGCTAAACGTTAAACCGAAAGTAAATTATATCTCCATCCAGCACTTCGTAGTCCTTGCCTTCTAGGCGCATCTTCCCCTGCTCGGCAGCTTTCTTCACATTGCCGCAGGTGACCGCGTCGGCAAAGCTGGTAACCTCGGCACGGATAAAGCCCCGCTCGATGTCGGTGTGAATCACGGCGGCGGCCTGGGGCGCCTTGGTGTTACGGGGAACGGTCCAGGCGCGCACTTCCTTCTCTCCGGCGGTGAAGTAGGTGATCAGGCCAAGCAGCTGGTAGCCTTCGCGTATAAGGGCATTGAGACCACTTTCACTCAGGCCGATATCCTGCAGAAACTCCCTGGCCTCCTCTTCGCCCAGTTCAGAAATTTCCGCTTCAATTTTCCCGGAGAGAATCACCACGCCGGCATTTTCCTGGGCGGCGCGTTTTCTGACCATCTGCACAAAGGGGTTCTTGTCGGGGTCGAGGATATCATCCTCGGATACATTGCAGACGTAGAGCAGAGGCTTTGTGGTCATCAGCTGAAAACCTGCCAGCATGGGCTGCTCGTCATCTGCGACCTCAAATTCAAAGCCCATTTTCCCTTCATTAAGGTGCTCGTGCAGGCGCTTCACCAGCGCAAGTTCACGGGTGACCTCCTTGGCCTGTGGGCCTTTGAGCATTTTGGTCAAACGCTCCATGCGGCGTTCCAGCGACTGCATATCAGAGAGAATCAGCTCGGTATTGATGATCTCCATGTCCCTGGCCGGATCAATGCCGCCACTGACATGGGTGATATTTTCATCCTCAAAACAACGTACCACGTGGGCAATGGCATCCACGGCGCGGATATGGGAGAGAAACTGGTTCCCCAGGCCTTCACCCTGGGAAGCTCCCTTCACGAGTCCGGCGATATCCACAAACTCCATGGTGGTGGGCACAATGCGCTGGGGATTGATCATAGCCGCAATGGTGTTCAGGCGAGGATCGGGTACGCTCACCACGCCCACATTGGGATCGATGGTGCAGAAGGGGTAATTGGCACTGGCGGCTCCCGCCTTGGTGAGTGCGTTAAAGATGGTAGATTTGCCTACATTGGGCAGGCCCACTATTCCACAGGTGAAACCCATACGTTGTACTCCATATTCTTTCTCGATATTACTGGTGCTCTTCATCATCGGACGGCCAGGATTTGATGGCGCGGATCAACACGAGGTTTTCGTCAAAATCCTGAAAGAGGTTCTCCTCGCGATAGTGCACGGCACAGCGCACTGGTCTACGCACAACCATTTCGATGGCTCCCCTGAGCTCCTCAAGGGATTGTTCCAGGGACTGTACGGTTTTGCGCTCATTGGAAAAGACCACAATATCAATTCCCATATCGCGCTGAAAACAGTTTACCTTGATTTCCCCCAAACGGGAAAACTCCATGTACAGGGAAAGGATATCCGAGTCAATCCCCCGCGCCTCTTTTTTGCGTTTCTGCAGGCGCATACGCAGGCGCCTGAGCTGATCGGCGGTATCCAGGGGAATCTCCACCAAAAATATCCCGTCCTGGTTCAGGATGAGATTCGCCACCTGCTCCCGCGTCAGAAACTGCAGACGCTGGCGGATAGTGTCAACGAGTCGCTCACTGTTGGCATAGCGCCCGGCCAGTAAAAGCAGTTGAAACTTCAGATCCTGCACAACCGGACGACTCCCGGTCAGCAGGTGATTTTCCATCAGCATGCCGCTGTGAACGCTCAGATGCTGAAGCTGCTCGGCGGTACTTCTGGCAACTGCGGGTTTCGCCGTCATACCAGGCGCCTGCAGGTCCCGAATCAAACCTTCCAGTGAGAGCCGGCTCCCACGAAGCAGGCTGGCTTCTTCGGGAATCAGTTGCCCTCCGGGCAGCTGAAGGGGAAGTGAGGGAGAGACTGCCGGAAGCTGCAGGAGCGTTGCCAGAGGATGGCTGGAAAGCAGACTGGGAGTTGGCAGCGCGCTGAGGGAGGGCGGCACCACCGTGGGCAGCTGAGGAAGGATTTTCAGTGTCAGAGCTGGTTGCAGAGCCTGCACCAGCACCTGATATCGGCCCGGCTGCAACGGCGTCTCAGTTCGTGCGGTAATCTCCTGTCCGCGCAGGAAAAGCGACACCTCATGGGAGCTGCGCATCCCCCGCACCAGAATATCCAGCTTTTCGCCCGGACTCAGCCGGACATTGTGGGTCTGTTGCAGTGTCTCCAGCTGGCGAACTAGGGAGGGGAGAATATCCACCGCTGATCAGCCTTCTTTGCCCGAAATCCCTGTGGCCTGCTGCGACTCGAGCACCCGGCACAGCAGGGTGACTTCGCTGACGGTTTTGCCGAGTTTCTTGGCGATTTCCTGTGGCGTAAAGCCACGTTGCATATAGAAGGCCACATCCTCTTTGATATCTTCGGTTTTGGGAGTTCTTGCTGCCTGCTGCACGTCATCGGATTGCTGAATAAGAGCTTCCAGCTCAGTCTTGCGCTTATCAACAAGATCCAGAAGCTGCTTCAGCATAAATTCCTGTTTTTTGATTTCATCGGTGAGGTTGAGAGTGGATTCATCGGCTTTGATCAGAAGCGCCTCCAGGGAGTCATGGAGACTTTCAAGCTCATAGAGCGAATAGTGCCCCATGGACTGGCGCATTTTCCCAAAGGCCCAGAGCAGGTAGAGCACAACCACAAAGAAAAAGCACAGCGCCAGAATCATCACGGAGAGAAAAACAGGGCTGTGAAACATTACTGTTTCCTTTTTGATTTCAGGATTTCCCGCTGTCGTTCAAAGACGTACTTGATAAGTTCTTCGCGATCATCTTCGCTGATATAGGTAAAGAGGATTCCCGTTGCACCTCCGGAAAAGGGGACACCTTTGCCGATAGCGTAGAACTCGTGGTAGGGATAAATGGGGATTTTGATCTGAAGAAGATAGGCGCTGCCAACTTCACCTTTTTCGCCAATCAGAAACCCTCCACCCACACGGCTGGTGTGAAAAAAATCCTTGATCACCAGTTTTTCCGAAGAATGGGACTCCAAAAGGTTCAGGATACGGTCGAGCTTATAATTTATATCGCCAATGAATTTCATCAGCGACTGGGGAATATCATCATTGGCATCAAGATATTTTGGCATGTTGGGCTGAGGTGTCCGATAGCTGCGCATTTCCGGGCGGGTGGCATAGTACTCCTGCTCAGAAAGTGGCTTGTAGTGAACCTTGATGCGATCTTCTATGGAAGTATATTCATGGCGGGTCGCTTCGCCCACGAGCCGTATTCCATAGACTTCGTCACGCAGCTTGCCGGCGATCCGCCCCTCCTGGGTCACGAGAACCTCACCGTCTATGACATTCACCGTCACCGGATAGTCTTCACTGCTGGAGATATTCCCGTAGTCCATGGCAATCTGTGTATTCAGGCGAACCAGAACCACGGATTCGCTGACCTTATCTACCGTGGCAGAGCACCAGAGTTCAAGACCCTGAACCGTGCGCAGTGCCAGCTCAATTTGCGTTCCGGGTGACAGCATAACTCACTCCCTCATTTTCAGGCCAGGAAATCAATATGTCCATCGCGGCCTCGATTTTCTTCGGATATAGTACCACTGTCAGGCTGATTTTGCCCTTTATTCTTCTGCCTGGGATTGCGTTCATCTTTTTCACGGGCATCGCGATCACCGGGACCGGCTTTTTCCGCCTCCTCCAGCTCCTTGACCGTCTGCATCCGCTCTTTCTCGTTCTCCTGAACCTTTTCGGCAATGATTTTTTCTATCACGAAGCGCTGGCGGTTCTCCATCTGGTCATGCAGACGCTCAGCTACATTGATTTTGGCAAGTATCTGCATGTGATTTATGGGGCCGATATTGAGGGACATCGTTCACCTCCGCCAGCGCGCCTCCACCTGAGTGATGGCTTTGTTACTTCTTCGTATAGACGATCCCTTCACCGAAATTATTCATGCGAAAGGCGTCACTGATGCCAAAAAGTGTCTCAGAATGGCCAATATAGAGATACCCTTGTGGCTGCAAGGCATTTGCCAGGTTCTCAATCACCTTGCGTTTTGACTCCTTGTCAAAATAGATCAGGACATTACGACAAAACACAATATCCATATTCCGGTAACGACCGGTATCCGCCGGCAACAGCAGATTGCCCCGGTCAATTTTCACTGGCAGGCGCACATCCGCGTTCACGGTAAACTCCGCATCCTGCTCGCGAAAATATTTCATGTACTGAGGTTCGGTACTGCGGAAGGAAATCTTGCGGTATTTCGCAGCCTTTGCCTTGGCAACAGCATCCTGACTGAGATCCGTGCCATAGATCTCCACGCGGTACCCCGCGGGCAGCACTCCACTGTCTTTAAGCAGGATGCTTATGCTGTAGGGTTCTTCGCCCGTAGAGCAGGCCGCCGACCAGATACGCAGCACCCGATCACTTTTGGACTTCACAAGCTCAGGAATCGCCACACTGATCATATGCTTGAGCTGACCGAGCTCACGGAAAAAATAGGTCTCGTTAATGGTCAGCAGATTCATGATCTCAACTAATTCTTCGTCTTTTTTCCGATCATACTTGAGGAAGTAGTAGTAGTCCTTAAATGACGTAAAATTCAGTTGCTTGAGTCTACGCGAAAGGCGATTTTCTATGATGTACTTTTTGTGCTCCTGGAAGTAGATGCCACAGTACTCGTAGACCATATCCCGAATCAGCTTGTATTCTTCATCGGTGAGTTTGATGACCTGTGCCGTCAGTATGCTCATGGCTGACTCCTGCGCGCAAGATGAGTCAGTGCTTTCGCAATCTGATTACGCACAATGTCTTCAGACTCATTGGCCAGGCAGAGCTTCAGATCCTCCTCCATGTCGCGCAACTGGTGGAGCGTGATGATTTCCAGCGCCGCATAACGGACAGTCCAGTTGATATCCTTGAGCGCCTTGCGCAAAATAGCAGGCAGATCCTGATGAAAAACCTTCCCAAGACACATGAGTGCTTCTTTGCGAAGATCTTCATTGCGTGAACGGAATGCATCCAGATACACTTCACTGGCTTCAACTGCGGTCAACTCGCGCAGAGCGTACAGAACAGCGATTTTAATGTTTTCGTGGGAAGTGGTCTTGTAGGCATGCATAAGCGGAGCAATGGCGTGCTTATCACCGATCTGACCCAGTGCTTTGGCCGCGAAGTAGGCGACCCACATGTTTTCATCGAAAAGACTTTTCCCAAGTGGCTCAATGGAATCAGGCGACTTAATGCGGCCAAGGCTTGAGGCTGCCGCTTCCCGCACACGCATGTCGTTGTCACCCAGGGCTTCTATGAGCACCGTTACCGAGGGGTGGCTGCGCATCCAGCCCAGAGCCTGGACAGCGCACACGCGAACCCAGGGGTCAGCATCAGCCACAAGACTCTCCAGAGACTTGTGAACACGTTTATCGGAAATCATTCCCAAAGCCTGGGCGGCGACTCCACGCACCCTCGGATTTTCATGGAAAAGTTTTCCGGTAAGCTGCTCGCGAACTTCATCGGAGCCGAATATACTCAGGCTGGCAGCGGCAGCTTCAGCAACTTCGGAAGAGTTATCTTCCAAGGCGCTGATCAGCGCTGGCACCGTCTGCTCATCCAGCAAAAACCCAAGTGCATAGGCAGCTGCCTGACGCACGAAAGAAGACTCATCGTGAAGCAAAATGTCACTGAAACGGCTTGCCATGTAGGAATCATCCAGCTTCCCCAACACGGTAATGGCACCAGAGCGAATCAGCTCGTTTTCCGAATGAATCGCATTGCGCATTGGCAGTACCGCTGCGTCATCCATCTCCACCAGTTTGTCGATTGCCAGATCGCGCTTCTCATCATCCTGCAAAAGCTCAACGTACTGCTCAATACCAAGGCCTTCGAGTTCATCTTCGATGGCAAAAAACTCATCAAGCCGTGCGTGAAAGAAAAAATCGCGGATTTCCCGGGAAAGACCCGTCAGTCGCACCATGTATTTACGGGCTCTGGTCTGCTTGTAGATTTCAATCAGTGCCGAAATACCCGAACTGTTAATATAGTTTGACTGGGAAAAATCCATGATGAGCAAATCAATTATCCCCAGCTCCTCTATCGCCGCCAGCAGACCCTTGGCGTTTTCACCTAGAAAAGCGTCCTTGATAAGAACAGTGGCCGTATTGCCCGAACGCTCAATGGAAAACTCCATAACACCCCCCTCGTATCGTTGTATCGCAACTGATCATGCGTGGCGCCGACAAAGCGCTGAGCCGGATATGTCACCAATAATCGCGAGCTTTTCAGTAAGAAGCCAGGGCCTGGGATTCCGTGTCAAAAATCGCGAAAACTCTGGTGAGATTCGTAAACTCAAACATCTCCCGTATATCCTCGGGAAGGTTGCTGATTTTCAGCTTATGCCCCGACTTGTTACAGTACTTGACAATATCAATCAGCTCACGGAGCCCAGCACTGTTCATGTAGGTGACATCCTGAAAGTTCAGCAAAGCGCTGGGTGCTACTGACCCCAGGTCTGTCTTGATCTGGCTGCTCAAGGCTTTTCCGGCCTTGGCCTCAATTTCACCGGCGAGTTGATAGACGAGAACGCCGTTTTTCACTGTTTTGTTCATTACCTACTCCTTGGGATACTCATGTTTCATTTATTTTGACGACAACCAGAGTCATATCATCTCCGAGAGGGACACCATCCACGAACTCCATAACAGATTGCCGCAAAATTTCAACGATTTGTGCAGCACTGCTGCCGTGATTTTCCTGCAGAATTCTCTCAACCGGGTCATAACCGTACTGCTCCTTGCGAATATTCATGGCCTCCACAAGTCCATCGGTGTAGAGCAGCAGAATATCGCCAGGAGCAAATGAAATCGTATCCTCTTCGTACCCACCGATATCAAAAGCCCCCAGAAAAAAGCCCTTACTGGTATAACGGATAATATCTCCAGTGGAAGCACAATACTGCAACAGCGGGTTGTGCCCAGCTGAGGAGTAACGCGCCGGAGCACCGTCCGCTGACAGAATCATATAAAACATCGTAACAAAGTCATTGGTATAGATATTCTCGCAGAGCATGCTGTTCACTTTATCAAGAGTGGCTGCCGGGCTCGACTCACCATAGGAAAGCGCTCGCTGAACCACCCTCGTCATTGCCATGATAACCGCGGCAGGCAAACCATGACCACTGACATCGGCAACCAGAACGCCCAGCTCACCATTGCTGAGCTCAATGAAATCATAGTAATCACCGCCTACCTTGTCGGCAGGAGTATAGAACGAGGCTATATCGTACAGGGAGTTACTGGGCAACGCCTTTGGCAGCAGACTCTGCTGGAGTTCTTCAACCTGGCGCATCTCTTCATCAATATGGGCCTGGGCAACCTCCAGCTGCTCATAGGTTTCCTTGAGCTTGGTGAACATCTGGGTGATTTCATTATTGGCATCTTCAAGGTGACGATTCGCAATAAACAGCTGCTCCTGCTGCCCCTTAATCATCGTCAGCAGGCGCTTTTCACGGGTGGTATCCCTGACCGTTTCAATGAGAAAATTATCGGCAGTGGAAAAATAGACAGTCAGGTTCTTCTCGTCGCCACTTTCGCGATCGATGACCTGACGGGCCGAAACCATTTTCCCGGAAAAGCTGTCAAACATCGGGCAGTCATCACAGGGCGAGTTGCGCTGATACACCCGGTAGCAGGGAACGCCATCAAATCCGGATTCCATCTGAGTGACATCAAGCAGCGTCTGATTGTGCATCTCCACGTTATAAGAGCGATCAACCACCATAATGCCATCCTTGACCCCATTGAGAATACTGGAAAGGAAAGTTTTTTTCTTTTCCAGTTCCTGCCGACGAAGCTTCAGGACCACATTCTTGGCCTTCATTTCCTTGGCCTGCGAAGTAATTGTGGAGATAAGACTCTTTTCCTGGGTCTGATCCAGCACGCTCAGAAGGAAGTAGTTCTGGTCAAGAGGACTGTATTTGCAAAGCAGGTTACGTTGAAATGAACGGTGATCCGTGTAGTCGATATGCCGGATCTGAGGCGTCATGGTCTGATACATGCTGTCGATGGGGCAGTCCGCGCAGGCGGTAAGCTTGTTAAAGAGGATATAGTGACAGTTTTTTCCAATATAGTCCTTGGATTTCAGGTCAAAAATCCTGATCGCCTTGCGATTGGCATAGACAATTTTATAGCCAGCCTTCTGTACAATAAAGATTCCTTCATCAATCATATCAAATGTTTGTTGAAAGAGATCAAGCCAGCTTTGCCCATCCATACCACACACCCTGTGAAAAATTCATTGCCTCAGAAAAGGTTTCATGAACACGTTGATACAATTATAAAATATAACAGAGAAACGACATAAGACAAAATCAAATTCCCGATCACCGGACAAAAAAAAAGAGCAGATCCTGCTCTTTAAAGATATTACAATATAAGTCTGTCTATCAGGCGTAGACGTCAACACTTGTGGAACTCACCCGGGCTACCGGAAGCTCATCCAGCATCTTCACCATTGCCTGACCGGAATCTTTCATGGTGTCAAGGGAGAGCTTGGCAACTCGCATCTGATAGTCATATTGAATGCGGCCCTGCTGATATTGCGATGCCGCAGCTGCAAAACCTTCTATCATAATAGCCTCCTTGCTATCCGAACACCTACAGAAGTTTACTCAGGCTGCTGCCGGAGGCATCCCTATAGGCGTCAAGGGCCTGCCTGCCATTGGATACAATATCCTTGATGGTGTTTTCCAGCAGGCTTTTGGCGATATCCACATCACGAATAGTTGACATTCCCGCCAAGCGGTTTTCAACAGCAATTTCGTCTTTAATGGCTGCTCCGTGCCTGCTCCCTGCCGCAGAATCGTCAGTTTTCTTTGCGGTAGCCCGGTCATCATCAGGAAGCCTGACAACTGACTTCCGCAGACCGCCGCCACCAAGTCCTTCGACGTTCATGGCATTCCTCCTTGAAATGTTTCACTGATCACAGTGAGATATTCAGTTTTTTATGACCGCCCTCCCCTGCGTCAGGGGCGTCGGCCCTGGTGGTCTTGTCGCTTTTTTCGGGCTTCGAGAGCTCGCCAGCCTGGCCGTGAACTATCTGATTCCAGGCCCCCCGCAAATCAGCAAGCATCGAGATGACTTCCTCGACCTTTTGCTGATCCTTGTCCTTGTTGGCCTGAATCAGGTGCCACAACATAAACTCATAGAGCCTCAGCAGGTTATCGGCAACCTCTCCGGCATCCATATTCAGGGTGTTCATCAATTCGGCCAGAATATTCTCTGCCCGCATGATGTTTTCATGTGCGCCATTGATGTCTTTCTTCTCAATATACACACATGCCTGCTTCAGGAAACGAATGGCGCCATCATACATGAGGATGATCAGCTTTCCCTGGGAAGCTCCCTGGATTTCGTTCTGCTTATAGGCGCTGTAAGGATCTCGTGCAGACATGACATACCTCATTCCATATTACATCTTTTTTCTGATTATTCAAGGGGTTCCTTCACACCGTCAGCAAAAACAAAAAAATTATGACTGACCAGGTGACACAATGCTTGCTATGGCAGCGCTCTGTGACTGCATGTCGGAGATACGACTCTCCAGTGAGGCAAACTGCCGCTTCAACGCATTCTCATAGGCCTGCAGGCTGCGCTGCTCGCTGGCTATGGAGCGATTAATTCGATCCAGCTCGTTGTCGATAAAGCCCCCCGTGCGGGTTTTGTTGTGAATCATGCCGCCTGCAAATACATACTCGGAAACGACCTCATTGAGACGCCGGGCGATACCAATGGGGTTGCCTTCACTGTCCTCCTGGGCAAAGAGATTGTACACAGCCTCCTCGTCGTTTTCGAGCGCATTCATAAATGTGGTGTTGCCTTTGAGGGCAGCCTTGATCTCATCCTTATCGGTGGAGTTCATCAGCAGCATGCCCTTCTGCAGAACCGAGTAGTCATCCTTACCGGCGATTTCAATACCGATATCACCCAGGCTACGGACAGAGGAGCCCACCTCACCATAGGAATCGGTCATAATGCGCCGCAATGTGGCCGCAATAGAGCGCGACTCGCTGCTCTTGCGAATGTACTCCTGCTTATTATAGAGCTCAAAGTATTCCATATAGCGATCTTGCTCGGCAAACGTCATGCTCTGCATTTTCTCGTTGGAAAGGGGCTTCAGGTAGGATTTCTGCTCATCGGTCAAGCGGGATGGAGTTATCCGATCCATGAGCGTATTGTAATTTGCGATAAAGGTCGCAATGCGATCAAGGGCGGTGTCCGTCTCCCCGCCAACGCTCAGCGTCACGGCACCCTGGGTCGGGCCTTTAATATTGAGGTTCACCCCACCAGGCATCCCCTTGATATCGTTCACGGTTTTCGTGTAGAGCACCCCATCGTAACGAATAAGGGCGTCCTGCCCCCTCTCCCCCTGATAGGTGACCATGGGATAGCCATTGGTCAGGGATACCGCAGGATCATGCTCAATCACGTTCATCTGCCGCAAAAAGTTGCTGGTGTCATTCTCAGAGCCAAAGACAATATAGTTCTGGTTGGAATGCCCCTCCCGCAGCTTACTGGTGATATGAAAGCTGTCGGAAGCCGTGTCATAGGTGGCAATGACATTAGCTCCGGAATTATTGATCTTATCAATAATGGAATTCAGACTATCCTTGGCCGAGTCCACGTAAATACTCACCCCATTGATAGTAAAAATACCGGTGCGAATCCCCAGACCAGTGGGCACAAGGGTCGGATCAGCTGCCGGATTCATGGCACCAGACTTCTGGGTGGCCCCGGCGGGAACCGTCAGGCCTGCCATACTGAGGAACGTGGAAGTATCTCCGGTGTCCCCGACCTTGATCGTCCCCTGGCCAGGCTCGTTGGCGGTAAGGTAGAAACGCTGCCCGTCAAAGGAGGCCGTAACGCCGGCCCCGGAACTGTTAATGGCTGCCAGCATCTCGTTTACAGTGGGGTCGGGATTGGGGTCACTGGGATCAGCATTTTCCGGACGCTTCAGGAGATCGATTTTCACGCCATTGATGGTGAATACGCCCTGCACCCCACTGCTGTTAAAGTTCGTAAATCCTGCCTCGGAAAGTTTTTTGGAAGTATCGATTGTACCAATGGCGTTACTGCCGGTCACCCGTGAATGGGAGTCCTCGCCCAGACGCAGCTCAGTACCGGTGATAATGCGCATGGAACCTTCCTGCAGCGTGGTACCGCTTTTGAGCTGAAAGTTCATGGCACCATCCATGATGCTGTTAAAGGAAGGGGGCGGGCCCTCAGAGTAGGATTCGCCCATCTGGGTCCGCAGGGTGGCAAAGGCAGCATCCACATCCGCCGCGTCGGCATAGGCCACCGCTGTGCTCTTGGTTATATGATTCACCGTATTCTTCTGTGTTGTATCAAGGCCCAAAGCGCTCAACGCCGAACCACCGACAATATCCAGGGACTCACTGGTAGAGAGTGCCGTATTGTAGATCACCAGACCACTGCGGGCATCCCCGCCGCGCCCCCAGTAACCGGAGTCGCCCACGGCAACATATCGCTGATCAATAGTGCCGTTGGCCACATTGAGCGCGTCGTTGATCTTGGTGTCAATCACATTGGACACCGTCGCCAGGGTGGTTCCGGCACTGAAACCATCTTCCATGGTCACGGTCACCGTGGTTCCATTGACATTCAGCTCCAGGGTGCTGCCGGCTGTGATTTCGTTGGCTATGGTGCCATGGGTTCCCGCTGCTGTCGCAGAAATGCCCGTGCCCATAATAGCCTGCATGGTGGGCTTATTGTCGAGGGTAATGCGATTGGTTGCAATGACATAGCCTTCATCTGTCCCGGTGCGTTCAATGAGAATATCATGCTTGCCGCTGAGCATGCCCTCATAATACGAAGAAACCGCATTGACGTTCGTCGTGTTCTTGACCACCGCTTCGGAAATCGCCGAGCGCGTGTAGTAGCTGCTGGCGGAAGCGCCTTTGGCTGCCTGGATCACCTCCACGGTATGGGAGGTCTTGGCGGCATTCCATTCAGCAGTACCGCTCACCAGGGCTTCATTACTCGAACTGACGCTGCGGTTGTAGTAGGTGCTGCGCAGGTTCAACTCCAGCAGCTGGTTACGCAGGGTCATCATGTCATTATTGACATCCATGAAGGCGTTTTTCTTGATCTGGACCAGCTCACGGTTATCCAGCAGCCGATTCATGGTCTGCCCGCGAACTTCCATCATTTTATCCATCAACTCGCCCATGGGGAGCCCTGACAAGCCCTGAAAATTAACGCCTCCCATGACAGCCTCCTGTGTGTTCAGATGAACGTATGAATATCCTCTTCCTTGTTCTTATCGGCAGAATCCCAGAGGAGTTTACTAAAAATTTTCCCTGGCGAAAATTTTTTGCGCGCATAATAAAAAAAGGCAGGACGCATGCGTCCTGCCTTCTGCTTTACATCGTTTCTATTCAGATGCCGATTCCGCTCCACCTTCGCCGACTTCCTTCATGCTCAGTCCGATACGGCGATCTTCCTTGCTCATCTTGATCACGGCAGCTTCAATCTGCTGACCGACAGAAAGCACATCGGAGGGCCGCTCAATGCGATCATGGGAAATCTCAGACACATGCAGCAACCCTTCGACGCCATCTTCCAGCTTCACGAAAGCGCCAAAATCGGTCAGGTTCACCACGGTACCACTGACCCTGCTCCCAATGGGAAACTGCTTTTCAACGACATCCCAGGGATTCTCTTCCAATTGCTTCAGACCAAGGCTCAGCCGCTCTTTCTCACGGTCAAAGGCCAGCACCTTGGCTTCCACTTCATCGCCAACTTTGACGATTTCGCTGGGATGGTTGCTGCGGGACCAGGACATATCGGAGATATGGATCAGACCATCAACACCTTCATCAAGGCCGAGGAAAGCACCGAACTCCGTGATGTTCTTGATCTTGCCCTTTACCACGGTACCCACCGGATATCTTTCACCCACGACATCCCATGGATTGGGACGTACCGCCCTGAGGCTCAGGGAGAGGCGACGATTCTCGGAATCAATATCCAGTATGCGGACCTCTACTTCATCACCGATCTTCAATACCTGGGAAGGTGAGCGAACGCGACTCGTCCAGCTCATCTCACTGATATGGATCAGGCCCTCGATCCCTGGCTCAATCTCCACGAAGGCTCCGTAATCCACAAAGCTGACCACTTTGCCCTTGACGACCGTTCCGCATTCACAGCGCTCGGCAATGTTATTCCAGGGGTCATCGGATTTCTGCTTATACCCGAGGGATACCCGCTCATTCTGAGGATTGAAGTCCAGCACAACCACTTCCACCTCATCGCCCTCGCTGAATACCGCAGACGGGTGAGAGACACGGCCCCAGGAGATATCCGTGATATGCAGAAGCCCGTCAAAACCACCCAGGTCGATGAAGACCCCGTATTCCGTAATATTCTTGACCCGCCCAGTCAGCAGGCTTCCAGGCACCAGCTTTTCGATAAGCTGCTGCTTGGCCTTGTTTTTCTCTTCTTCCAGAGGGGCTCGGCGTGAAACCACCACATTGTGACGCTTCGGAGAGACATTAATCACCTTGAACTGACCTGTCAGCCCAACATAGGTTCTCATCTCCTCGGGATTGTCGCGCACCTGGCGCAGATCCACCTGGGAGAGCGGCAAAAAGGCACGCACACCATTAATATTCACGGTAAAGCCGCGATTCACGACATCAACTATAGTTCCCTCAAAGAGTCTGCCCTCTTCAAAACCGGCAACAATGTCGTCCCAGCCACGACGCTGGTCAGCTTTCTGTTTACTGGCGCGGATAAAACCACTGTCCTCACGTCGACCCGTATTAAAAACCTCAAAGGTATCACCCGTTTTCAGGCGCTCGAACTCTTCATCAGTGAACTCGGAGCGCTGGACAACGCCCTCGACTTTTTCATTGATATCCAGCAGAATCTCTGAATCATTTTTCTGCACAACCGTGGCCTGAACAATGCGTCCTGACTCTTCCCGTTGACGCATATCTTCTTCAAGCATGGCAGCAAAGTCTTCTGAAGATTCATCCGGCAGCCTGTAATCGTTTTCCATCATACCCTCTACTCCTTGTTTCTTACTGCATACATACAAAAAATCTATGCAAAAGGGAATACCTTTTAGGTCTTCCCGCTATTTTCCCTGGAAATTCTTTGCAGGACTTCTATGACTTCACTGATCAGATAGTCCGGCGTACTGGCACCGGCCGTGATACCAACCCGCTGTTTGCCCCGGAACCACTCAGTTTGCAGCTCAGCCGCCGTTTCAATATGATATGTATCCGGCTGAATCCCGATGCAGATTTCCGCCAGCCTGTTTGTATTTCCGGACTTGCGCCCACCAATGACCAGCACGACATCGGAACCGCTGGCAATTTCCACCGCTTCCTTCTGGCGGACATCTGTCGCATCGCAGATGGTGTTAAAGATGCGCACCTCGCTGTTGCGCTTTGCCAGCAAAGCGCTGACAATCTGCTGCAACTTTTCCTGAGACTGGGTCGTCTGCGCGACAACACCCGTTTTCCGTGCCAGTTTGATACTCTCCAGATCTGATGGGTGTTCCACCACCACTCCATGCTCACCGGCATACGCCTTGATGGCCACCACCTCGGGGTGATCAGGTTCACCCACAATGAGAACCTGGTACTCCTGGGCCACGAGATCGGTAACTATGCTGTGGATTCTCTTCACGTAAGGGCAGGTGGCGTCCTCCACGGCAACCCCCATGGCAAGAGCCCGGTCGTATACCTGGGGGCCAACTCCATGGGAGCGGATGATAACAGCACTCTCTGAAGGGTTGGCAACCTCGTCGAGATCGCTGACTTCCCTGACCCCCAGGGAATCCAGTTTTTCAACAACCTGAGGATTGTGAATAATCGGGCCAAGCGTGTATATGGAGCCATCATGCCGCTCACCCTTTTCAAACGCCAGCTGGATCGCGCGCTTGACGCCGAAACAGAAGCCTCCGTATTTCCCCAGTACGATTTCCATGGTTACCCCCCTGTCTCCACCGCAGACTGCTCCCGCAAGAGAGCATCCACGTAATCGCAGAGTGTTCTGAACACCATGTCGGCATCCATAGACGACGTATCCACCTCAATGGCCTCGGCAACTTTTACCAGCGGGGAATGCTCACGGTTCATATCTTCGTGGTCGCGCTGATGAATCTCCTGCAGAACCTTTTCGAAGGGCAGGGACTCTCCTTTAGCCTCCAGTTCCTCCATGCGTCGCTGCGCCCGCACTTCTGGTGAAGCCTCAAGATAGATTTTCAGCTCCGCATCGGGAATGACCACAGACGCGATATCTCTGCCATCCATCACAACGCTCTGCTGCCTGGCCATTGCCTGCTGCTGAGCCACCAGCGCCCGACGCACCACGGGCAGCTTTGCCACCCGTGAGGTCAGCAGGGAGTTACGGGAAGTGCGAATGGCAGCGGACACATCACTTCCGTTCAGAAACACCCTCTGGTCATCATCGGCCCAGGCGAAGGAGACGTGAATATCGTCCATTACACGTGCACACTGATCATCATCAAGGGATTCCAGAACAATGTCATTGCGGTCGAAATACAGAGCCGTGGCCCGGTACATGGCTCCAGTATCCACATAGGTAAAGCCGTACTGCTTTGCCAGCCGCTTGCCCATGGTGCTCTTGCCCGAGCCACCTGGACCATCAAGGGCAATGCGAATCTTCACTGATCCCCTCCCCGCTGCAGCTGAGCCAGAAACTTCTGGAAGTTGGGGAATGAGACTGAAACACACTCCATGCCATCCACGATGATATTTCTCTGCAGGAGGCTGAATAAATACGCGCTCATACCGATGCGATGATCTCCGTAGGAGTCGAGAGTCACCCCAGAGGGCAGCTGAAAATCAGGGTTCCCGGTAACCGCAAAACCATCCTCGTACTCTTCAACCTCAACCCCCAGGGCCTTCAGATTCGCCAGGGTCGTGACAATGCGATCCGTCTCCTTGACCCGCAGCTCCTTGGCATCCTTGACGATACTTTTGCCTCTGGCAAAGCACATGGCCACAGCCAGCGCCGGAATTTCATCGATAAGCCGGGGAACCATCTCCCCGAAAATATGGGCCGCCTCAAGGGGCGCATGGGTAATGACGATATCACATACCGGCTCCCCACACACCAGACGCTGATTCTCCAGCCTGATGTCAGCCCCCATCTGCTGCAATATGTCCAGCACTCCGGTGCGCGTCGGATTGATGCCCACGTTGGACAGGGTCACCTGGCTGCCCGGCACAACAGACGCGGCCACCAGGAAGAACGCAGCAGAGCTGATATCGCCGGGAACTTCCATATTCCGCGGTTCAAAGCGCTGCCCACCTGTAACAGAAACGGTTTTGCCTTCTACCTTCACGCCAACACCGTAGAACGGAAGCATACGTTCGGTGTGATCGCGGGAGATCTCCGGCTCGCTGACAACCGTGGTACCCCTGGCAAAAATTCCCGCCAGCACAAGAGCGCTTTTCACCTGGGCTGAAGCCACTGGCGAATGATAGGTGATGCCCTGCAGGTCACCACCACGCACGCTGGCTGGCAGCAAACGCCCACCATCACGGCCATCGATGCGGGCCCCCATCTGCCGTAACGGGTCGATGACACGCATCATCGGACGCTTCCGCAGGTACTGGTCACCGGTAATAACGCTGAAGAGGGGGAGCCCTGAAAGAATGCCGAGCATCAGCCTGGTCGTCGTGCCGCTGTTGCCGAAGTCCAGCACATCCTCAGCTTCCCGCAGACCATCCACGCCGGGAGAGTTGATAATAATGGCATTATGCACCAGCTGCACATCCACGCCCATAGCCTGAAATGCCTTGCAGGTACTGATATTGTCATCACCCATCAGGGGGTTGGAAATAATGGACTGACCCTGCGCCAGGGAAGAAAACATGATGGCGCGATGGGTGATGGATTTGTCCGAAGCAACGGCGATGGTTCCCTTAAGCATTGGCTTCCTCCATATGTCTGACAATGGCGTCACGGTACTCCCTGGCGCCGCGAAAACTCTCCAGTAAAGCTGAGCGGTCTTCGCAGGCGATGGCTTGTCTGATCTTCTCCAGAGACTCCCGGAAGAGCTCCATGCTTTCCAGAATCTCGGCCTTGTTCGCCAGAGCGATATCGGCCCACATGGTCTCGTCGCTGGACGCGATTCGGGTAAAATCACGAAACCCCGCACCGGGATAGCGACTCAGGGGCAGGTTCCAGGCATCTTCCATGGCGGCAATAGACCCCACCAGCCCATAGGCGACCATATGGGGCAGATGACTGACCGCGGCAAACACCCGGTCGTGCTCCATGGGGTCCATATCCACCGGCACTGCCCCCACTGCCAGCAGGAGCTGACGCAATTCCGACAACTGCACTGACGGGGTCTGGGGCAGTGGCGTGATAATCCATTTACGGTTACGGAACAGACTCGCGCTGGCAGCACCGACACCGCTTCTCTCACTGCCGGCAATGGGGTGTGCAGGGATATAGTTAAGCTGGGGAAAACGTCGATGCATCCGCATACTCAATTCTCCCTTTACACTGCCAAAATCCACAACCAGCGCGGAGGCCTCAGCATGCTGGGACAGCTGCTCAAAAACCACATCAAAACTGCCAACAGGTGTCGCCACAAAGATATGGGTACAGCCTGCCAGTGCTCCTGCCACCACCGTGCTCGAACCATCAATGATACCGGACCCCATGGCCTGGCGAAGCGTCTGCTCGCAGCGGTCGATACCGGTAATGTGGCGTGCCAGACCGTGCTCCTTCAGAGCGGCCCCGAAAGAGCCTCCGATCAATCCCAAACCGATGATGGCACAGCGCTCAATGACTTCCATTTAGTTCGCCAGACGTCCTTCCTGCCTCAGGACTTTGGCAAACTTCTCCAGGAATATGCTGTTCTCAGCAGGGGTTCCAACGGTGACCCGAACAAAGTTGGCGATCATCGGGTGGGGGATGTGGCGAACGATCACGCCTTCGCGCAGAAGGCCCTCGAAAACCGGACGCCCCGGCCCCAGGGTATCAATCAGGATAAAGTTGGCCTGGGAAGGCACATGGGTCAGCCCCAGCAGACTGATGCAGTCCACAATGCGCTGCATCTCCCGGCTGTTGTTCCCGACACTGGCATCCAGAAATTCTCGATCATCCAGAGCCGCTTCCGCTGCTGTCTGCGCCAGAAGGTTTACGTTAAAGGGTTGACGCGTCTTATTGAGGTAATTGATAATTTTCGGTGAACCCGCACCATAGCCAATGCGATAACCACTTAATCCATACGCCTTGGAGAAAGTGCGCATAATCAGCAGATTTTCGTATTGAAGAACAAGGTCGATAACCGTGCGACAGTCACCTTCCGTGGCATACTCAACATAGGCCTCATCAACGCAGACCAGCACATTGGCAGGCGTGGCACTGATCAGCCGCACCAGCTCCCCATGGGGAATGTAATTGCCGACAGGGTTGTTGGGTGTGGTAATAAAGAGCGCTTTGGTTCTGGGACCGATGGCCGCCAGCATATCGTCCACATTCATTTCAAAGCTGTTCTGGCGCAGGGGCACCGCGCGAAAATCCCGATCCGCCGCCTTGGCGATTATAGGATAAACCGCAAAGGAGGGATCGAAGAACAGTATCTCTTCTCCGGGCAGCACAAAGGTGCGGATCACCAGCTCAATGATCTCATTGGAGCCGTTTCCGAACACCAGATTCTCTTCCTGCAGCTGCAGAAGCGCCGCCAGTTTCTTGCGCAGATAGTAACAGCCGCCCTCAGGGTAGCGGTTGGCTTCATGGGCCATGGCAAGCACCGCCGCCGTGGCTTTTGGCGAAGCCCCCAGAGGATTTTCGTTGGAGGCCAGTTTGATCGTGTCGCGAATGCCCAGCTCCCGTTCAACTTCCTTGACGGGTTTGCCTGGCTGATAGGGGGTCAGTTCTTCAACATTTTGTGAAACCAGCATTATTCACCTTTTGCAGACTGTATACTTTTGGGATAGGATCCCAGAATTTTCATGAAAAGACTGCGCTCTTCCAGCATTTTCAGCGCGGCTGCCACATTTTCATCCTCGCGGTGCCCTTCAAGGTCCACGTGAAAAAGGTATTCCCAGGCTTTGATTTTGGAGGGGCGGGACTCAATCTTGGTCATATTGATGCGGAATTTCGAGATGATCTCCAGGGCGTGGTACAGGGAGCCCACGGCATGGCTCAACCCAAACACCACACTGGTCTTATCGTTGCCACTTCGCTTGGTGCGCGTTTTCCCCACCACGATAAAGCGCGTGAAATTATTGGTCTTGTCTTCAATTTTCCGCATTACCGGCACCAGAGAATAAAGCTTACCGGCCAGCTCGGAGCAGATCGCTGCCGCGTCATCATTATCACTGGCAATCTCTGCCGCCCGCGCTGTGCTGGTAATATCCACCAGCTCCACATCGGGAAGATTGAGTTCCAGCCACTGCCGACACTGGGCAATGGCATGGGGGTGCGAATAGACCCGCTTGACGTTTTCCATTTTGCCACTGGTGCTCATCAGGTGATGGGTGATCCCCAGCTCGATCTCGGCACAGATAGACAGATCGGTCTCCACCAGGCAGTCAAGGGTATAGTTCACGACCCCTTCAGTTGAGTTCTCAATGGGCGCCACGCCATAGTGCGCCCGCCCGCGATCAACCTCAGAGAAGACATCCCGGATACTGGGAGAGGCCAGGTAACGGGCGCTCTGACCAAAGTGTTCCATGCTGGCAATATGGGTAAAAGTCGCTTCAGGACCAAGAAAGGCGATGGTAAGCGGCTGCTCAAGGTTGAGACACGCTGAGATGATCTCGCGGAAAATTGCCCGCACAGCCTCATCGGGAATGGGACCGGGGTTTTCCCGCAACAGGCGGGTATAAATCTGCTTTTCACGGGAGGGAACGTAGAATTCTGAAGGATTGCCCGACTTGTACTTGCCCACCTGCACGGCAAGCTCAGCCCGACTGTTAAGCAGCTCTAACAGCTTATCGTCAATCGCATCTATGGAGTCACGCAACTCCTCTAATCTATTACCATTCGTCACAGGGCACCTGACCGACAAAAATTCAAAGATAAGCTAACGTGAAACAAAGGAAAAAGCAACGGAATTTCCCAGGAAACTCCGCTACTCCCCTTGCCCCATCAAAGCGTCAGGATAATCCTGCCACCAGGTGCTCCCGCGCCTTCTGCAGGGCTTCAGCAATTTTGCCTGGCTCTCGGCCACCGGCCTGGGCAAAAGTCGGCTTGCCGCCACCGCCACCACCGCAGGTTGTCGCAAGAATCTTGACCAGATCACCGGCTCTGACCCTCTGGCTCAGTGCCTCACTGACACCCACCACGAAAAGTACCTTACCGTCCACCACGCTGGCCAGGGCGACAACCACCTCACCCAGCTGATGCTTGGTGCTGTCCACGATCTGCTTCAGCTCCTCGACACTTTTGCCCTCAAAGCTTTGCAGAAGCACCTTGACTCCGGAGACCTCCTCCACCTGCTCTTGCAGGGTTGAAGTTTCGCGGGCCGACATTTTTTCCTGCAGCTCGCGCTGCTGTTTCTCCAACTGCCGATTGCCTTCAAGCAGCTTCTCTATTTTGGCACACAGCTCTTCCGGACGCGTCTTGAGCATGCGGGCCGCATCGCCGACCGTCTTCTGCAGGTCGCGAACCACCTGCAGCGCGCCCGGCCCGGTAGTGGCCTCAATCCGGCGCACACCGGCGGCAATGGCCGACTCGGAGAGAATCTTAAACAGACCAATCTGCCCCGTGGCATCCACATGGGTCCCCCCGCACAGTTCCATGCTGTAGTCACCCATGGTGATCACCCGCACATCGTCACCGTACTTCTCATCAAAGAGCGCCGTCGCTCCACGGGCCACCGCGTCATCGAGAGTCATAAGCTCCTTGCGCACCGCATGGTTGGCCATAACCTGAGCATTGACCTGATCTTCAACCCCCTGCAATTCCTCGGGTGTCAGTCCCTTCCAGTGGGTGAAGTCAAAGCGCAGCTTGCCATCTTCCACCAGGGAGCCCGCCTGACGCACATGCTCCCCCACGGTGCTTTTAAGAGCCGCATGGAGCAGGTGGGTAGCAGAGTGGTTCAGGGTGATATTGCGGCGACGGCGGGAATTCACCGTCGCCGTCACAGCATCCCCGGCGCTGAATCTGCCCTGGCTGACCACACCGCGATGCAGGTGCAGACCACCAATGGACTTACGCACAGAACGAACCTCGAAGATATCCCCACCATCGGTGGCAACCACCCCGGTATCAGCCACCTGGCCTCCGCTTTCCGCGTAGAAGGGTGTCTTATCGAGAAGGAGCCAGGCCTCCTCACCGGCACGCACCTGGGAAAGCGAGTTCTCCTGCAGATCAAGGAGACCAATCACACTCGCCTTGGCGCTCAGGAAATCGTAACCGCTGAACTCCTGCTGATGGCGGGATTCGATCAGACGAAGATCTTCGCTTGAGGTCACCGAGGCCACCGCTTTCCACGAAGCCCTGGCGCGAACCTTCTGCTCCTCCATGGCGGCATAGAATCCCGCCTCATCAACAGTGATGCCCCGGTCCTCCAGGATATCCACTGTCAGATCGAGGGGAAAACCATAGGTATCATAGAGCTTGAAGGCACTCTGGCCGTCAAGGGCAACCTGAGCGGACTTCTGCAGCCCGGCGACCATATCCTCCAGGATTGCCAGACCATGATCAAGGGTGTTGGCAAAGCGCCGCTCTTCCTGATAGATGATCTCCTCCACCATGGCGCGATTCTTGACAATCTCGGGAAAGGCTTCGCCATAGTGTTCCTCCATCAGACAGACCAGGGAGTACATGTAGGGTTCTTTTTTTCCCAGCTGATTGGCGTGGCGCATGGCCCGGCGCATGATACGTCGCAGAACATAACCGCGCCCCTCATTGGAGGGAATGGCACCATCGCTGATCAGGAACGTGCTGGCCCGCAAGTGGTCGGCGATGACACGCATGGACACATCCTGATGGCTGGCCGATCGCGTATAGGTCATGCCGCAGTCCGCCGCAATCCGGTTCAGCAGTGGCAGAAAAAGGTCAGTATGGTAATTGGATGTCTCACCCTGCACGACCGCCGCCAGGCGCTCAAGACCCATGCCCGTGTCAATGGAGGGTTTGGGCAGCGGAACCAGGGTGCCGTCGGGCTGGCGATCATACTGCATGAACACGAGGTTCCATATCTCCAGATAGCGATCGCACTCACACTCCACCCCGCAGGGGCCACCTTCGGTGCAGGGCACATCGGGCCCCTGGTCGTAGTGAATTTCCGAGCAGGGGCCGCAGGGACCCGTCTCCCCCATCTGCCAGAAATTATCCTTTTCGCCACAGCGCAGAATCCGCTCGGCGGGCACTCCAATGTGGTCGCGCCAGATGGCGAAAGCCTCATCATCTTCGCGGAAGACGCTGACCCACAGACGACTCCGGTCGAGCTTCATGACCTCGGTGATAAACTCCCAGGCATACTCTATGGCCTCGCGTTTGAAATAGTCGCCAAAGCTGAAGTTCCCCAGCATCTCAAAAAACGTATGGTGACGTGCCGTGACGCCGACATTCTCAAGATCATTGTGTTTTCCTCCGGCCCGCACACACTTCTGCGCCGTCGCCGCACGGTTGTAGTCACGCTTCTCATTGCCGAGGAAAATATTCTTGAACTGATTCATCCCCGCGTTGGTGAAAAGGAGTGTCGGGTCATCAAAGGGGATCAGACCGCTGGATGCAACGACCTTATGCCCTTTCGACTCAAAATAGGACAGAAACTGTTGGCGAACCTGCTGTGCATTCATGAAATTGGTGTTCTCCTTGCTTGTGAGCATTCTGTATACGTAAAACCAGAAAAAATAGCGTTATTTCCCGGAACCGGCACCTTGGACATCAACTGCCTGCTGCACCGCGATCCCATGATCAGCGGCGTCATCAAGGGCACGGCGCAACACCTGGGCGCGCATGACCCGCTTGTGGGAACGATTCAGGAAAATCACCGGCTCGCCGCCAATGCGGCAGAAGCCTCCCGAGGTATTGCCGCGCAACTTTTCCGTGCGCACCTCTATGGACGCGTTGCGGGCAAGGGCGATCAACTGATCCAGGGTATCCATTCAGCCCTCCATGACCTGAGCGGATATCTCCACATGGCCGGTAAAGGCATTCACATGGATAAAGAGTCGCTCATCGCTGCGAGTATGGCGCAGCTGATAGCGCAGGGATGTATAGTAGCGCTGGTTGTGAAGCATATTATTGAAACCCTTTCCGGTCCAGGGTCGTCCCTGGGAGTCGAAGCGTACGCCATCAGTGACCGAAACCCCACTCTCCTGCACAAAGACCACAGGGGAGTCCGGCTTGTCAAGGAAATAGGCCAGGGGCTGCCCATAACCATGGTAGCCCGCTACATGGTGCTCAACACCACCATGGTGGCGGAAGCGGAAACACCCCTGTCCATCGCCACAGGGACTGAAATAGTAGCGTCTATCGCGAAGCGCGTTGGTTCCGCTCTGGCCATCATAGAGACTGCGAGTCATGGCCATGTGCCTGGTCTGCCGCAGTCCTTCGGCAACCTGCTCAGCCGCCAGGTGAAGCTCCACGGAAGAATTATCCACCAGCCGCGGCACAGCAATCGCCCCCAACATGCCAAGGATCAGCATTACCAGCAGAACCTCCAGCAGGCTAAAACCATGCCAGCGGTTGCGGCGCTTCCTGGGGGAAGCGGCATCCTCCTCCTGAGCCTGCTGAAGTTTGCGTCGCATGCGATGACCAGTGATCAGCATAATAATAATGGCCACAAAAATCAGCAGCACCGGAACCAGGGACTCTATCGCCTGCTGCGGCGTGAACGACCCCTCCACCGCATCCCGGTCTGCCTGCTGCTCCTGCTGCTGCATCTGATGCCTGAACATCAGAATGGCACCGGCATCATCCAGCACATCGTTCTCCCGGGTCGTCCCTTCACCTTCTGATAGTTTTCCCATAACGCTCCCGACCCCGATCAGAAATACGTCATTTCTTCTGTTTCTGCCGACGAAAGCGGGTCGCCCAGCCCTCAACGACTTTCTGTTCGTTGCGGCTGATCACAAGGCTTTCCGCCGGCACATCCCGCGTCACCGTTGTGCCAGCTGCCACCATGGCATTGCGCCCGACCCGAACCGGTGCCACCAGCTGCGTATCACTGCCCACAAAGACGCCATCCTCAAGAACCGTCACGTGCTTGTCAAAACCATCGTAATTACAGGTAATGGTTCCGCAGCCAATATTCACATCACAGCCAACGGTTGCGTCTCCGATATAGGTAAGGTGCGAGGCCTTTGACCTGGCTCCCACAGTAGCCTTCTTGATCTCAACAAAATTCCCGATCTTCACCTCTTCGGCCAGAACCGACTGGGGACGCAGGTGAGCATAGGGACCGAGCGATGAGTGAGCGCCCACCGAAGCCTCTTCCAGGTAGCAGCCATCTTTCAGGGTGCAGCCATCCCCAAGGGAAGAGGCAATCAGGGTGCACCCCTGACGAATCAGACAATTCCTGCCAACACGTGTGCCCTTTTCCAGGTAGACATTGGGGTAAATAACCGTATCGACACCCACCTGCACATCGGTTTCAATATAGGTACTGCGCGGATCGAGAATACTGACTCCCTCGTCCATGAGGCGACGGCAGGTGCGTTCATACAGCAACTGTCCCGCCTGGGCCAGCTCTGCGCGAGAGTTGACCCCCAGGGTTTTGGTGAAATCTCCGGTCACCAGCGCTTCCACCGGAAGCCCACGGGCCACCGCGATGGAAACGATATCGGGCAGATAGTACTCTCCCTGGGCATTATCACTGCCCACAGCAGGCAAGGCCTCCGCCAGGAAAGAGCGCTGAACCGCGTAAATACCACTGTTGACCTCATTGATGGCCCTTTGCCCGACAGTGGCATCCCTGGCCTCGACAATGGCGATTACGCGCCCCTGGCCATCGCGCACAATGCGCCCGTAACTGCCGGGCTGATCTATCTGTGACGAAAGGATGGAAACCACGCTGCCCTGCTGGCGATGCTGCTCAAAAAACTCCCGCAACAACTCCTGATCCACCAGCGGAGTATCGCCGCACAGGATAAGGACATCACGGCACTCCCCACGCAAAGCGGGCAGTGCCGCTTCCACCGCCTTGGCGGTTCCGTTGAGCACCTCCTGCCGCGCAAAGGTAAGGTCAGTACCATCCGCCCCCAGGCGCTCTGGCAGCAGCTCACCGCCATGGCCATACACCACGACAATCTGCGCGGCTCCGGCACCCCTGGCCGCGTCGATGACATGGGCCACCATGGCCTTTCCTGCAACCGGATGCAACACCTTGGGAAGCTCGGATTTCATACGTGTGCCCTTGCCGGCAGCCAGGATAATGGCAGACAACACATGGTCCTCCTGAAAAGAAAATTCATACCGATTTCGCCTGTCCAGACCGCCGCGCACCTTGTGAAAAAAATCGCGGAAACAGTGGACATTTGCAGGTACTTATATATAATTTGAGGCCTCATTGCAATGAACAGCATCGGCAATGGGAGAGACTTTCACCACAGAAGGGAAGCGCATGAAAATTGCGGTCATTGGAAGCGGTTACGTCGGCCTGGTGGCAGCCACCTGCTTTGCCGAAACCGGAAATCACGTCATCTGCGTTGATATTGACGAACAGAAGATTGAAAACCTGAAAAAAGGCATCATCCCCATATACGAGCCGGGCCTTGAGCCCATGATCCAGAAAAATGTCGAAGACAGGCGTCTGTTCTTCACCACCAACCTCCCCGAAGCGGTTGCCGAATCCCTGGTACTCTTTATCGCCGTGGGAACTCCCTCAGGCGAAGACGGCAGCGCCGACCTGCAGTATGTCCTGGCTGTCGCCCGCTCCATCGGCCTGTGCATGGACAGCTATAAAATCATCGTGGACAAATCCACGGTTCCCGTTGGCACCGCAGAAAAAGTTCAGGCCGCCATAGCCCAGGCCCTGCAGGAACGCGGAGTCGATATTGAATTTGATGTCGTCTCCAACCCCGAATTCCTCAAGGAAGGGGCCGCCATCGACGATTTCATGAAACCAGACCGGGTCGTCATCGGCGCGGAGAACGTGCGCACCCTGGAGATCATGAAGGAACTCTACTCCCCTTTCATGATGCGCCAGTCCCGCATCATCACCATGGACGTGCGCTCGGCGGAGATGACCAAGTACGCCGCCAACGCCATGCTGGCCACCCGCATCTCCTTTATGAATGAAATCGCCAACCTGTGTGACCTGGTAGGTGCCGACGTGTCGTCGGTACGCGAAGGCATCGGCTCCGACAGCCGCATCGGGCACAGCTTTCTCTATCCGGGCGTCGGATACGGCGGCAGCTGCTTTCCCAAGGACGTCAAGGCCATCATGCGCACCGCCCGCGAACACGGCATGAAACTGCAGGTGCTCGACGCCGTGGAAGAGGTGAACAAGAGACAAAAGGAAGTGCTGGTGGATAAAGTCCTGAACCACTACAACACCAGCGCGGTGGCCGGAGCACTGAAGGGCAGGCACTTTGCCGTATGGGGCCTCTCCTTCAAGGCCAATACCGATGATATGCGTGAATCCAGCAGCATCGTTATCATCCGCGAACTGCTGCGCCTTGGTGCAACCATCTGCGCCTATGATCCGGAAGCCATGGACGAGGCCCGTAAAATCTTCGGCGATGCCATTCACTACGCCGCAGGCCAGTATGAAACTCTGGAAAATGCTGACGGACTGCTGATCATCACCGAGTGGAACGAGTTCCGCCGTCCCGACTTTGAACGCATAAAGCAATCCCTTAAAGAACCCTTTATCGCCGACGGACGCAACCTGTATTCGCCGGAAAAGATGCAGCAGATGGGCTTCACCTATCGCTGCATTGGCCGCGATCGCACGCCGTCCGGAAAGTAACACTTTCCATTGACAAACAATCGCGAAAGCATGAAGCTGAATTTGAAACAGAAAACATCAAACCGTCTGGCGAGGTCATATGCAGATTGAATTCATTAATGTCAAAGCACAGTATCAGGCGTATCAACAGGAGATTGACGCCGCCATGGCAGCCGTCACCTCCTCAGGCCAGTTCATCTTCGGCCCGGTGATCAGTCAACTGGAAAAGGACATGGCCACCTATACCGGCGCCCGCCACTGCGCCACCTGCGCCAGCGGCACCGATGCCATACTGCTGGCCCTGATGGCCATTGGCGTTGGCCCCGGCGATGAGGTAATCACGACCCCCTTCACGTTTGTGGCCACCGTGGAAACCGTAGCATTCCTTGGCGCCAGGCCCATCTTTGTCGATATCGACTCCGTCACCTACAACATTGACCCGGCAGCCATCGAAGCGAAGATAACTCCTCGCACCAAGGCGATCCTCCCGGTCAGCCTCTACGGGCAGCCTGCAGACATGGACGAAATCAACGCCATCGCCGAAAAGCACGGTCTGCAGGTCATTGAAGATGCCGCCCAGAGCTTCGGCGCCAGCTATAAGGGGAAAAAGAGTGGGCACCTCAGCCATATCGGCGTCACCAGCTTTTTCCCCTCCAAACCCCTGGGATGCTTCGGCGACGGGGGAGCTCTGTTCTGCGACGACGACGAACTGCAGGAGAAGCTCCTCTCCCTGCGCAACCACGGACAGGGGGAGCGCTACGCTTATAAATACATCGGCATCAACAGTCGCCTGGATGCCCTGCAAGCAGCGGTACTCAGCGTGAAGCTGCGTTACCTTGACCAGGAAATGCAGCGCCGCGAAACCCTGCGCCAACGCTATGACAACGGCCTCTCAGGACTCAATGACATCGTGGTGCCCCAGGTGAAGACCGATCGCACAACTGCCTGCGCGCAGTACTCCATCCGCTGCGACAATCGCCAGAAGCTCATCGACCATCTGACGAGCCGCAAAATCCCCACCGCCGTGCACTACCCCATCCCCCTGCATTTGCAGGAAGCCTACGCCTACCTGGGCTATCGCCAGGGAGATTTCCCGGTCAGCGAAGCCACCGGACAGCAGATCATGAGCCTGCCCTTCAGCGCCTTCCTGCAGGAGGACGAACAGGACTACATTATCGAAGCGGTGAGACATTATGCCAAACAGTAAGAAACTGCGCGTTGCCATCATCGGACTCGGTGTCATGGGGAAAAACCACCTGCGCGTGCTGAGTGACCTGCCCCAGGTGGAAGTATGCGGACTGTGTGACACGGCCCTGCAGGAGCACGAAGGTCAACCCGTCCATAAGGACCTCGACCAGATGCTGGCCAATGTCGAACTGGACGCCGCCATCATCGCCGTTCCCACCTACCTGCACCATGAAGTGGCCCTCAAGTGCATTGACAGGGGGCTGCACCTGTTCATCGAAAAACCGGTGGCCTCCACCGTCGAAGATGCCCGCGCCCTGGAGAAAGCCATCCCGCCCCATATCAAGGCCGTCGTCGGCCATGTGGAGCGTTCCAACCCCGTCGTCAAAGCGCTGAAGAAAGAGCTGGAGGGCAAGGAAATCTACAGTATCGCCATCACCCGCGTTGGTCCCTTTCCACCGCGCATCGCCGATGTGGGCATCCTCACCGACCTGGCCGTTCACGATGTTGACCTCATTCGCTTTATTACGCAGCGGGAGATCCGCAAGCGACATATCTTCTCCTCCAAGAAAATCCACGACCACCACGAGGACAACGCCATACTCTCCTTCGAGCTGGAGGGCGACATGGTTGCCAGCATCATCACCAACTGGCTGACCCCCTACAAAAAGCGCAAAATTGAAGTCGCCACCTCCGAAGGCTACTTTGAAGCTGACCTTATCCACCAGCAGATGAAGGAATTTTCCTCCTATCGCACCAACCACTCCTATCTGGTGCGCGACTGCATCGTCTTCAAGGGTGAACCCCTGCGCCATGAGCTGCAGGACTTCTGCGACTACTGCCTCCACGACCGCTGGTCGCCACACCTGGCAACAGTCAGCGACAGCATCAGGACCCTGGAGCTGGTCGCCCGCTAAAAACCAGAAAAATACACCTCTCGAGTCCTTTCGGGTGAGATCCTGCATCTCACCCGTTTCTTTTTGCCCTTGGTAAACAATCAACAGAAAGCGGTTGAAAAAAGCCCCAAAACATGCCAGATTGTTTCGTCTCGATTGTCGACAATCCAGTCCAGCATTGTAGGCTTTGACGGTAGAGAGAGAAAGGTAACAGCATGGAACGCATTTATCTGGACAACAACGCAACCACCATAGTCGATCCGAAAGTCTTTCAGGTAATGGAACCCTACTTTGTGCAGATGTATGGCAACCCGAACTCCCTGCACTCCTTTGGCTCGGAAGTAAAACCTGCTCTGGCCCAGGCAATGGAACAGCTGTATGCCGGCATCAATGCCTCTGACGAAGACGACATTATCGTCAACAGCTGCGCCACCGAAGGCAACAACACCGTCATCATGAGCGCGTACTACGACCTCATTCGCAATGGCGACAAAAACCATATCATCACCTCATCGGTGGAACACCCCGCCGTGGGTGAAACCTGCCGCTTTCTGGAGAGCCTCGGCGTGGAGGTCACCTACCTGCCGGTCAATCAGGAGGGAATCGTCAGCGTTGAAGACGTCAAGGCCGCTATCACTCCGCGCACTGCTCTGGCATCCATCATGTGGGCCAATAACGAAACGGGAATGATCTTCCCCATCAAGGAGATCGCCTACGCCTGCAGAAACCGCGGCGTGCTCTTTCACACCGACGCGGTTCAGGCCATCGGCAAGCTGCAGGTCAATGTACAGGACGTCCCCGTCGACTACCTGACCTTCAGCGCCCACAAGTTCCACGGCCCCAAAGGGGTAGGTGGCCTCTACATCCGTGAAGGCGCACCCATGGTTCCTCTGCTCCATGGCGGTGAGCACATGGGCGGCCTGCGCTCAGGAACCGTCAATGTGGCAGGCATGGTCGGCATGGGCATGGCCATGGAACTGGCCGTGGAAAACCTCGGATACGAAATCCGCGAAGTCCGCCGCCTGCGGGACAAACTGGAAGACGCCCTGCTGGCCCTGCCCGATATCATCGTCGTGGGCAGTCGCTCTCAGCGCACCCCCAACACCATCCTGGCCAGTATACGCGGAGTAGAAGGTGAAGCCCTGATCTGGGATCTCAACCGCCACGGCATCGCGGTTTCCACGGGCAGCGCCTGTGCTTCAGAGTCCCTGGAAGCCAATCCCATCATCTCCGCCATTGGCGCCGACAAGGATCTGGCTCACACGGGTGTCCGCTTCAGCCTCAGCCGCTTTACCACGGAGCAGGAGATAGACAAGGTCATCGCCCTCCTGCCCAAGGTCATCGGACGCCTGCGCGACATCTCGTCAACCTACGCAACCCCCGGCCCGGCCTGCCAGATGCCGGAGCCGCAATAGCAAAAAGACTTCCTACAGAATAAAAGGTGGAACAGACATGGCCAAAAAAGACTTACTCGGTGGATCTCTGTGGAGTGAATACTCCCAGGAAGTCAACCGCCGCATGGCAGATCCAAAGCATCGTGGCGATATCACAGAGGTTCAGGCACTGAAAATGGGCGGCAAGCTCATCGTCGCCGACTATGGCGCGGAATCCTGTGGTGATGCCGTACGCCTCTACTGGGTCATTGACCCGGCCACACACCGCATCCTCGACTGCCGTTTTAAAAGCTTTGGCTGCGGAACGGCCATCGCCTCCAGTGATGTCATGGCGGAACTGTGTATCGGCAAGACCGTTGACGAAGCCATTAAAATTACCAACATTGATGTGGAAATGGCCCTGCGCGACGACCCTGAAATTCCGGCAGTTCCTCCCCAGAAAATGCACTGCAGCGTCATGGCCTACGACGTCATCAAGCGCGCAGCCGCTATCTACAAACAGGTGGATGAAGCCAGCCTGGAAGAAGAGGTTATCGTGTGCGAGTGCGCCCGCGTCTCCCTGGGCACCATTGAAGAAGTCATCCGCATCAATAACCTCAAAACCGTAGAGGCGATCACCGACTACACCAAAGCCGGAGCCTTCTGCAAATCCTGCATCCAGCCGGGTGGTCATGAGAAGCGCGAGCACTACCTGGTGGATATACTCAAGCGGGTACGCGCGGAAATGGACGCCGAGCAGATCAAGGAGCAGGCCTCAGCCACTGACTTCAAGGCCATGTCGCTGGTCGGCAAAATCAAGGCCATCGACGAAGCACTGACCGCCCATGTCAAGCCTATGCTGGCACGGGATGGCGGCAGCGTCGAACTGGTGGACATCAAGGAAGGTGATAACGAGATCCTCGTTTTCATTCAGTATTCAGGTGCCTGCGCTGGCTGTGCCAGCAGCAACACCGGTACCTTGCAGGCAATTCTGGGGATACTGCGTGAAAAACTGGATGAGCGCATCATGGTAGTTCCCGTTTAGGCAAAAAGGACACAGACCAACGTACAGAGCACGAGGATAGAATCAATATGGGACTGATCAGAGCATTGCGGCATATGAAAGAGGATATCGACTCGGTTTTCAGTCGGGACCCTGCTGCCCGCAACAGCATTGAGGTCATTCTGTGCTACCCCGGGCTGCATGCCATCTGGATGCACCGGGTTTCGCACTGGTTCTGGCAGCGCCGGCTCTTCCTGACCGCCCGCCTGCACTCCCACCTGGCACGCTTTCTCACCGGCATTGAAATTCACCCCGGTGCCCGCATCGGGCGCCGGTTCTTTATCGACCACGGTATGGGAGTGGTCATTGGCGAAACAGCGGAAATCGGCGATGACGTCACTCTCTATCATCAGGTCACCCTGGGGGGCACCAGCTGGGCGAAAGAAAAGCGCCACCCGACCCTGGAGGATGGGGTGGTTATCGGTTCTGGCGCAAAAATCCTGGGACCTTTCACCGTGGGAGCGGGAGCAAAAATCGGCTCAAACAGCGTTGTGGTCCGCGCGGTCAGCCCGGGTAGCACCGTCGTGGGCATTCCCGGCAAGGAAATCCCCGGCCAGAAAGCAAAAGATGAGCCACGCGGCGATTCGAGCCGCGACAGCGAAACCTTCCAGAAGCAGGTGCGAATATCCCTGCAGCATGACGATATGCCAGATCCCGTCGCCAAGGTCTTCAACTGCCTGATTGACCGCATCAACACCCTGGAAGCGGAAATCAAAGAACTGCGCAAGACCACCCGCAAGCAGGAAGATAAAGACTATACTGCCGGCTGATTCGCCTATGGGAGCGCGTCTGTGATCATTCCCGTCTTTCTTCCCATGCAGGGATGTTCCAGCAGCTGCGTCTTCTGTGATCAGCATGCGATAACCGCGACACCAGCTCCGAGCCCCATCGACGTGGAAACACTGGTGAAAAGCCGCAACCCTGACGGCCAACCGGCCCAGCTCGCCTTCTACGGCGGCTCTTTTACCGCCCTGCCCCGGACGCGCCTCAAGGAGTATGTCGATACTGCCAGGCGCCTGCGCTCTGAAGGGCTTATCACGGGATTTCGCTGCTCCACCCGCCCCGACGCCATACATCACGAAGTGCTGGATATCCTGCAGCAGGGCGGCTGTGAAGCCATTGAGCTGGGAGTACAGTCAACGGATATCCGGGTACAGCAGCAGTCCGGCCGTATCCCCACCGACATGGATCAGCTGCACAGAGTTGTTGCAGCACTCCACCAGCGCAGCTGGCAGAGCGTCATTCAGCTTATGCCCGGCTTGCCGGGGGAGGATCAGGCCAGCTTTCTGCGGACCATCACTGACACCATCGCACTCTCCCCCCATGGGGTACGCCTCTATCCCACCCTGGTGCTTCGCGGCACCACCCTGCACACGATGTATGAAAGTGGCCACTACACGCCCCTTGACCTGGAACAGGCCATCCAGATGTGCTCCCGGGCCGTGTCCCGCTTCCGGGAACGCGGTATTCATATCGTGCGCATGGGGCTGCAGGACGGAGACTCCCTGCGCGAGACCATTGTGGCGGGGCCCTGGCACCCGGCCTTTGGAGAGCTGGTGGAATCGCGGCTCTGCCTGCAGGCGCTCCTTCCCTACAGGGAATCAGCGGTCGCGCTGCGCGCGCACCCGCGCCTGCGCAGCAAAATTGCCGGGCACAAGCGGCAGAACCTCACTGCACTGCAGTGGCAGGCACTCCCATTTGAGATGGATGAACAGCTTGGGATAAAAGAAGTAAGCTTACTCCTCGACAGCGGACAGTGGATCAGCCTGCCCCTGAACTGGTGAGAGCTGGCCTGGCAGTCTTATCTCAAAACAGGCGCCATCGCCTTCATTGAAGGCCCGTATGCTGCCGTGCATCTTCTCCACGATCAGTCGACTCATCCACAGGCCGATTCCGGAGCCCTTCTCACCTTTGGAAGAGATAAATGCTTCAAAAAGCTTCTCCGGCAAAAGCTCTTCAGGAATTCCTCCTCCATTATCACATACGGCAACCGCGACCCGAGGTCCGTCCAGTGAAACCCTCACCAGAATCTCCGGCTGCGCCACATGACGCTCATCAAAGGCGTCGCAGGCATTGTTAATCAGATTGAGCACCACCTGCTTGAACTCACCTGGGTAACCTATGGCCAACTGTGAAGCGCTGTTCTCCACGCGCACAGTGATATTCTGATTCATCAGACGCAGCTTGAGCAGATTCTGGACCTGGACAACCGAAGCCACCACATCAAAAGCGACAGCCTGGCGCGAAGGGATGAAAAACGTGCGGAAATCCTCGATGGTCTGCCCCATGAAGGCAATCTGCTGCAATATGGTTGCGATGGAGTCGCTGAGCTCTCCGTGACTGAGCTCATCGTGTTCGTACATGTCCACAACACCCTGGGCTATAACCGATATCGTGCTGAGAGGCTGATTCCACTGGTGAGCGATGGCGCCAATCATGCTTCCCAGCTCCGCCATCTTGGCCTGCTGTATGACAATGGCACACTGCTGCTCGCGCTCCTGCTGCAGGCGGTAGACCTCCGTCATGTCCCGCCAGACCACCAGCAGCTCACGGCACTCACCCCTGGTGATCGGCGTCAGAACAACCTCCAGAATAACTTCTGCGCCCAGTTTGTGCAGGTGCACCCATTCAAAACGCGTCATCTCCTGGCAGAAAGCCTGCTGCAGAATCCCGAACATCTTCTGCCCACTGGACTCACTCAGCAAAGGCTGCTGATCTGGCGAGATCTCAGCCGGCGAACGGCCGATAATTTCCTCCGGTGTATAGCCAAGGATATGCGCCCCCATGGGATTGCATTCCACAAAGATCCCCTGCTCGCTGAGAATAAGAATACCCTCAGGGCTCTTCTCAAAGAGCACCTGAAAGTTCGTCTCGCTTTGCGTGCGGCTGCGCACTTCCGCTTCGACACGCTTACTCAGCTGCTGATTAAACTCCAGCAGAATTTTCTCCGCTTCTTTGCGCGCCGAGACATCCGTGATAAAACCCTCAAGGGCGACGAGATTCCCCTGGGAATCGTAGACACCACGCCCCTGCTCCCAGACCCACCTTTCCTGCTTATCGGCAGTGGTGATGCGGTATTCGTGACGGAAAACTCCACGTTCCTTCAGGACATCACTCCACTTGCGACTGATGGCATCACGCTCCCCGGGGTGAATTATATCGTTAAAGGAAATCACCCTGTTCAGCACCAGGTCGCCTGCGGCATACCCCGTCAGCTCCTGGCACCCTTCACTGACAAACTCCATGGTCCAGTGCTCATCGTTACGACAGCGATAGGCGATCCCCGGCAGGTTCGACATCAGCGAGCTGAGCTGTCGACGACTTTCGGCCAGCGCCTCTTCTGCCCTTTTGCGTTCGCAGATAACACTATTGAACTGGTCGTTGAGAATAGCAAACTCATCGTCGCCGGTGATAATGCGGCGGGGCACAAAGGCGTCGCAGGTAGCCTCCTGGAAGTAGCGCGCCAGGTTGCTGGTTCTGCGGGAAAGGGCGCGCAAAAAGCGCAGCAGCACAATAAGTGACAGCACAAGCACCAGCAGCCCGACGGCAATGCCCGCGTTACGCAGCGGGTAAATTGGCTCGTAGAAGCTGTGGTGGGGCGTAAAGAGCACCAGCCGCCAGCCTGTTTCCGGAATATCCATGGAAGAGAGGAAGACCACCGTCCCACCGGGAGCCGTCAGGTAATCATTCTGCGCAAAAGGGAGATGCTCGGCCCACAGGTGTTCATACCGGGGCACCGGAGTGGAAGCCGTAATGGCTTGCTGGTGGCGATCAAAAAGCACCAGCTCTGCCCCTGCCGGCAATTCAACATTCTTCAGGATACGCTGCAGCTGCCCCAGGGAAACGTCTATGGCCATAACCCCAAGGTGGCTGCTGTTCTCAAGGTCACTGACCGCGATCACTGCCGATATCTGTGGAGTGCTGGTGATAATCTCCTGATACAGATCTGTCCATCCCACCTCGCCGGGGTCTTCCATGGCCTTTTTGTACCAGGGACGCTCATACATGTTAAAGTCGCGAGGTAACGGCGTATCGTCGGGCAGGAAGGTCACCTCACCAGTGGCACTATTACCAAAGTAGACAAAGAACACATCGTCGGTAAAATCAAGCAGGGCCTGCCAGCGATTCAGGAGCTCCGGGGGAAAGTTTCCGCTGTGTATCGCGCCATGAAGTGCGCTATCATTGGAAAGGGTATCCAGATAGTGCAGGCGCGTGGCAACCCAGGGAGTGATGGACGAGGAAACCACCGTTGACAGGATATCCTGGGTCGCATTCAACTGCTGCCGCAGCATATGCTCCTTCATAAAGGAGTGGGAAAACAGTGCCAGCCCGACCGTCGTCAGAAACACCAGCAAGATCAGCAGCAGCAGTGTGCGTATACGGGAAAAAGGCGAACTGTATCTGATTACCGACAGATCCGAAGCCATCAACGTTCCCTCCACCCGAAGATACGGTCACAATTAAAAATATGCACCTGAAATGTACACTCACGCCACACTCTTGACAAGACAAACTGAAAACCACTCACGCACCCTGGCCACCTTACTGTGTACAGCTGCACAATCCGCAACGAGGACATATGCGAAGCTACCTGGATCTGATACGAAAACACCCTGGACTCCTGGCGTTTGGTTTCTTTGGCACCTTTTTTTCCGGATTCGGTCAGACCTATTTTATTTCACTTTTCAACACCGATATCCGCGATGCTTTCTCCCTGAGCCACGGTGAATTCAGCATGATATATTCACTGGCAACCCTGGCCAGCGGCGTCAGTTTGATCTGGCTTGGCCAACTTGTCGACCGCATCAGACTGCAAACCTTTGTCATCGCCGTCTGCCTCGGTCTGGCTTTCGCGTGCGCTCTGCTGGCAAGCGCCTCCACGTGGATCATTCTGCTTCTGTCCATATTTCTGCTGCGCCTCCACGGCCAGGGGTTGATCTCCCACGCCGCCATCACTACCATGGCTCGCTGCTTTCACACTGCTCGCGGCAAAGCCCTGAGTATTGCCGCCATGGGATTTGCTGCAGCAGAAGGTATTTTCCCTGCCGTGGCAGTAATGGTCGTCGCCATTACCGGCTGGCGCACCGGCTGGGGCATTTTCGCCGCGATCCTCGTCTTCGTCGCTTTGCCCTGGCTGCTCTGGCTCCTTCGCGGTTCCTCCTGCGCACTCATCCAGGAAGCACTTCCTGACGGCACAAGCCGTGACGGCACCCCTTCCTGGAGCACCCGCCAAGTGATACGCGACCCCCTTTTCTTCCTGATAATCCCGGCCGCAACCGCGACTCCAGCCATTGTCACCGGCATCTTCTTTCATCAGCTATTTATCGCCGAGCAGAAAGCATGGTCCCTGAGTCTTATCGCCAGCGGCTTCAGCCTGTTTGCCATAATCCACATTCTCAGCATTTTTTTCATGGGACCTCTTGTGGACCGCCTTGGCGCCCGTACCCTTCTGCCTTGTATTCTTCTCCCCATGGCGCTGGGGGTCACCTTGCTGGCGTTCCTCTGCCACCCCTTTATTCTCTTCTTCTATATGGCCCTGGTTGCCATCACTCTGGGCAGCGCCCATCCGGTCATCAATTCACTGTGGGCTGAAGCTTACGGGACACGTTTTCTCGGCTCCATCCGGGCACTGAACCAGGGCATCATGGTTGTCTCCACCGCCATAGCCCCTGTACTCATGGGGCTTGCCATCGACGCGAACATATCACTGCAAACCATCGCCCTGGCCATTACTCTTTATATTCTGGTGTGCACAGGGCTGGCCACCACCGGGGCCATACACCTCAAGCGAAGGGAGGATAACCGTGAAAAGCTGTACTGAGTACCAGCAATCCCTGCCGACCCCTCTGGGAACCCTGTATATCAGAGCGACCACAGACGCCATTTTCAGCGTCAGCTTTGATGACAACACCTCAGCACAGGAAGGTACAAGTAACCACCTGACCCGCGCCTGCAGCATCCAGCTGCAGGAGTACTTCGACAGCCAGCGCAGGTTTTTTGATCTTCCCCTCGCCCCCCATGGCAGCGCATACAGCCGTACAGTATGGCAACTCCTGCGGGCAGAGATCCTCTGGGGCCAGCAGATTACCTATGGGGAACTGGCCCGGCGGGCAGGCCGCCCCGGCAGTGCCAGAGCAACAGGACGGGTTGTGGGAGCAAACCCCATTGGCATTATCATTCCCTGCCATCGGGTGGTTGCGGCACATGGAGGACTGGGTGGCTTCGGCTGGGGTATCGAGCGAAAAGTGTGGCTGCTGAACCACGAAAAAAAGCAGGGGCTCTAACCCCTGCTTTCCGATGAGCGGACAAGTTGCGTGATGGGCTTATTGGCATGGGCACCAACGATCTGCGCGATTTCCATATGATTATGGGGGCTGCTGACCAGATCCAGGTAGGTGGAACCAATCAGTTCCGTCTTATACAGTCTGAAGAGTTCGCCGTCATCCTTGACAACCACATTCCAGGTGCGCGAATCGGCAAAAACCACCACGTACTGGCCCACTGGCTCAGAACGCTTCATGGGAGCCAGAAACGCCAGCGCCACCAGTGCCACCGTGACAACCATCGGGATGACGATTTTCTTTCTCATTGGTAACCTCCTCCTGCATTCGCAGGAAAAAAAGGTCCGGGATTGTGCAGATCCCGGACGATGAGTGAGGAGTAAAAACCACCTGAAATGGCGATAAAATCAGGTAAGAGTATTATGGAAAAATGGGCCGGGAAAATCAACCCAAAAATCCCGCAACACCTTATTTTGAACCATATTGACACATTTATTTTACCCGGCGAGACCCTTCCCTCCATGGCAGTTTTGTAACTTTCTTGACCGGTCATGATAATGGTTTTACTATGTATCTGAAACCGCCACGCCATTCACTCAACACCCACAACTCCCTGGAGTGGTTTCCATGCAAGCCGTTTCCAACGACAAATCCGCTATCTTTGAAACCCGCAACCTGGTGAAAACCTACCCCATGGGCGAGGTCACCATCCACGCTCTGCGGGGAGTGGACTTACAGCTCTATGCCGGCGAGCTGGTGGTTCTGCTGGGTGCTTCGGGGTCGGGCAAATCCACCCTGCTCAATATCCTTGGCGGGCTGGACAGCGCCAGCGACGGCGAAGTGCGCTACCGTGACCAACTGCTCAGCAGTGCCAGCGACCAGGTGCTGACCCGCTTTCGCCGGGAGCATGTCGGTTTTGTCTTTCAGTTTTACAACCTTATTCCCAGCCTCACCGCCCGTGAAAATGTCGCCATCGCCACGGAGATCAGTCCCAGCCCCATGACTCCCGAAGAGGCCCTGCAGCTGGTGGAACTGGGGGATCGCATGGATCACTTCCCCGCCCAGCTCTCGGGAGGGGAGCAGCAGCGGGTGGCCATTGCCCGGGCCATTGCCAAGAGGCCTGCCGTTCTGCTGTGCGACGAGCCAACCGGTGCCCTGGATTCCCGCACCGGCGTGCTGGTGCTGGAAGCCATAGAGCATATCAACCGCGAACTGGGCACCACCACCGTCATCATCACCCACAACGAAGTCATCGGCCACATGGCTGATCGCGTCATTCGCCTCAGTGACGGACAGATTGCCGATACCCAGGAAAACACGCACCGCCTTCCTCCCCGGGAGCTGCACTGGTGAGCGCCCTGCACCGCAAGCTGCTGCGCGATCTGCTGACCATGAAAGGTCAGGTTGCCGCCATCGCCGTGGTGATTGCCGCCGGCGTCATGGTGCTCATCCTCTCGGTGATGACCCTTGACGCCATCACCCTTTCCCGTGACCGCTTTTATCAGGAGCAGCATTTTGCCCACATATTCAGCGAGGTCAAGCGCGCGCCAGAGGGTGTGGCCGAGCGACTGCGCCTGATCCCCGGGGTCAGTCAGGTGCAGACCCGTGTGCTGGCACCGGTACGTCTGGAAGTGGATGGCTTTTCCGATCCGGTGCGCGGATTGATCCTCGCATTGCCCGATGGCCATCAGCCGGATCTCAACCGCGTCTATCTCCGGGAAGGGAGCCTCCCCCAGCCAGGCTATGCCGACCAGGTGCTGATCACCGAAACCTTTTCCCAGGCCCATCAGCTCCACACGGGAGACCAGATCAGGGCCATCATCAATGGGCGTCTGGAAACCCTGACCATCAGCGGCGTGGGCCTCTCGCCAGAGTTTATCTATCTCCTGGGGCCCAATGACCTCATGCCCGACTACCACCGCTATGGCGTGCTGTGGATGAATCGTCGCGCTCTGGCCAACGCCCTCGACATGGATGGCGCCTTCAACAGCGTCCTGCTCAGCCTGCAGTCCGGCGCTGATATGGACACGGTGATCGACGCCGTCGACCTCATCCTGGCGCCCTACGGCAGCATTGGCGCCTATGGCCGCCATGATCAGATTTCCCACCGTTTTCTGCATGAAGAGCTGAACCAGCTGCGAGGCATGGCCATGGTACTGCCGGCCATCTTCCTGGGCGTGGCAGCCTTCCTGCTGCACGTGCTCATGGGCCGCATTGTCCACACCCAGCGCCAGCAGATTGCCGTCCTCAAGGCATTTGGCTACCGCAACCGGGAGATCGCTCTGCACTACATTCTGCTCACCAGCCTGATCGCCGTGCTGGGCAGCCTGCTGGGCATCGCCCTCGGAATATGGGCGGGCCAGGGTATGGCGGGTATCTACGCCGAATACTACCGCTTCCCCGTCATGAGCTTTCGACTGCAGCCTTCCACCCTGGCACTGGGATTGGCTGTTGCCTGCGGAGCAGCGATCCTGGGAGCTTCGCGGGCGGTGCAGAGCGCCGTCTCCCAAGCACCGGCCGAAGCCATGCGCCCGCCTGCGCCGGAACGCTTCCAGCGAGGCTGGCTTGAACAGCTGGCGCTGGGACGTTTTCTGGGGCAGACCAGCCGCATCATCGTGCGCACCCTCTCACGCCATCGGGTCAAAGCCTTTCTCACCGTGACCGGCATCAGTTTTTCCGGTGCGCTCCTGCTCATGGGCAGCTACCAATTCGGCTCCGTCAGTTTTCTGCTCGACCTGCAGTACCGCAAGGTTCTTCATATGGATCTGAACCTGGGATTCTCGGAACAGATGCCCCAGAGAGCAGCCGCGGAGCTGCGCGCTCTGCCGGGCGTCTCTTTTGTGGAAACCTATCGCAATGTGCCCGTGCGCCTGATTCATGGACGCAAGGACTATCGCACCGCCATCCAGGGCATGGAGGCGCAGCCCCAGATGCATCGCCTGCTGGACGCGCGCTACCAGCCCATAACCCTCCCCCCTGAAGGCCTGCTGCTCAGCAGCTATATTGCCGGCTATCTGGACGTGCGCGAAGGTGACATGGTGGAACTGGAAATCATGGAAGGCCACCGGCGAACCATCAGCGTCGCCCTGGCGGGCACCGTGGACGACCTGATCGGCGTGGGGGCCTATATGGAACGGCGCGCCCTCAACCGCCTGCTGCGGGAGGGGCCTGTGATCTCCGGTGCCTGGCTCATGACAGACCGCAGCCTCGAAGAGGAGCTTTTCCCACGCCTGTGGCAAATCCCCGCCGTAGCCAGCATCGGGCAGATATCCAATGCTGAGCGCATTATCCGCACCTACATGGAGGACACCATGCTGGTCTTCATGGGTATTCTGCTGGTCATGGCTGGTTCCATTGCCTTTGCTGTTGTGTATAATAATGCCCGCATCGCCTTTGCCGAGCGGTACCGGGAGCTGGCAACCCTGCGGGTGCTGGGCTTTACCCAGGCAGAAGTCGCCTGGGTTCTGATCGGCGAAGCAGCGCTGCTGACGTTTCTGGCCATTCCACTGGGCTGGCTGATCGGCACCGGCTTCGCCCTCATGGTCAACGAGGCCTTCAGCAGTGAACTGTTCCGACTGCCCCTGGTGGTCAGCCACCAGGTCTATGCCTTTGCCGCCCTCGGCGTCCTGCTGGCGTCGTCCTTATCCATCCTGCTGATCCTGCGTCGCCTGAAGGATCTGGACATGGCTGCCGCCCTGAAAACCGAATAAGGAAACCACCATGAGTCGAAAAAAGAAAATAACCACTGCCATCTTTCTCCTGGCCCTCGGTGGGCTGCTCTTCCTGGCCCTCATGCCTTCGCCGGTTTCAGTCTCGACCAGTGCCGCCCGCCACGGCTATTTTGCGGAATATGTGGAAGATGAGGGCTATACCCGTCTGCGCGACACCTATACCATTTCCGCGCCCATCAGCGGCCTGCTGCGCCGCTTAGAGCTGGAACCGGGCGACCAGGTCACCGCCGGTGACGCCGTGTTCACCATTGAGCCCGCCCCGGCACCGGCGCTGGATGTGCGCACCCGCGATCAGGCCCGCGAAAACCTTCTGGCCGCCCGTGCCCGCCTGGAAATGGCCCGGGCCGAACACCACAGCCGTGATGTGGAAGCCCGTTTTGCCGAAAGTGAGTACCTGCGGCAGCAGCAGCTATTCCAGCGCGACATCATCGCCGATAATGTTCTGGAGAAAGCCCTCAGCGACCGGCAGCGCAGCCGCGCTGCTGAACAGGCAGCAGCCGCCGCCGTTGAGGTGGCCCGTTATGAAATGGAGAATGCCCGCGCCGTGCTGGAGGTCACCGAAGGCACCCGGGTCAGCGCAGAAGATACCCTTCTGAGCATCCAGGCGCCGGTCAGTGGCGTTGTGCTGCGCCGCGACCGCTGCTGCGAAGGAGTGATTCAGGCCGGTGAGCCGGTGCTGGAAATCGGCAACCTGGACCAGCTGGAAGTTCAGGTGGATGTACTCTCCATGGATGCGGTGCGCATTGCGAAGGGTATGCGGGTTCTCCTGGAGCGCTGGGGAGGCGGCGAAGACCTGGAGGGGCGGGTGCGCCGTGTTGAACCGGCGGGATTCAAGCGCGTTTCAGCCCTGGGAGTAGACGAACAGCGCGTGCCGGTGCAGGTGGAAATCATCTCACCCCGCCTCCAGTGGCAGAATCTTGGAGATGGCTTCCGCATTGAAGCGCGCTTTGTGTTGTGGGAAGAGGAGGAAGTCCTTCAGATTCCCACCAGCGCCCTCTTTCGTCAGGCCGATGGCTGGAAGGTCTTTACGGTGGAAAACAGGCGGGCGCGACTGCGCGCAGTGGATATCGGCCGTCGCAGCGGCCTGAGCACGCAGATACTCTCCGGTCTGGCTGCCGGCGAGCTGGTTATCACGCACCCTGGCGACCAGGTAGCCGACGGGGTGCGGGTAAATGCCCAGAATTAGCCGCCAACAAAAACACCCCTGAGAGCTTACGGAAATACCTCAAAACCCGCAGGCAATTGAAAATGTTCAGATGCAAGGCGCTCGCGAAGCGGGGAATGCAGCGTACTCCCTGTACGTCGCAGTGACGAGCGATGCCCGGCAACGCAGCAGATGGTTTTTTTCAGAAGCCTGCTCAGGGCAGTGACATGCCACCCAGCAGATACTTGATGTACTCGTCGGTGAAGGTAAAGGCGACGCCCACAAAAGGACTCTTGCGGTGGTCGTTCAGGGGATCATCATAGCCGGCAGTGAAGAAGAAGTTCTCTGACAGGTAGAGATCGCCGTAAAACTTCAGGTGTGTCTCCATGTCGTCCTGGCGGGGCGAAAAGTCAAACGCTTCAGCCGAAACCCGCAGGCGACGATCAAACCAGGGGGGCACATAGGAAACACCAGCGCCAAAAGTAGTCTCCATCAGGCCCAGGCGGAACTCCAGGTTCTCCCGGGGCACAAAGCCGAACATCGCATTGAACTCGAAGGAGTAGTCGTTCTTGTCCTCCAGCGTGGTGGTATCGCTGGTCACGGTTCCCGTGGTATTGTCGGTCACGACCGTGCGTTTGATGGTGCGGGAATCGCGCCCGAAGGGCGTAGCCACCAGGCCGATATCGTAGAAGCGGTTCGTGCCCTCGGGGGTCAACCGCACGTTGAAGATGCCGCGATTTTCCGACTGCTCGGTCAGGAACTCCGAACGCACGGTGATATCAGTACGCAGGCCGCCGATCATCCCCGTCAACTCCTCTATGCCACGGCTGGCTGCCAGCAGGCTTTCGTGGAGCTCATCGGTATTCACCAGCTTTCCAAGGGTTCCATCGCCAGAGTTGATCTTTTCCGTAATTTCACTGAGGTGGCGCGACGTGGTGCTCAGGTCGCCGCTGAGCTGCCCGAAATTGTGAGTGGTGGTGCGGATATCGGCGCGATTTTCCGCCAGGATACCGTGCAGTTCGCCAAAGGCCCCATCGGCACTGTCAAAGGCACTGCGGGCACTGCTCATCACTTCAGGTGTCTGCTGACGCAGGCTGCGGGTCAGCACTTCCATGTTCTCGATCAGCGCGTTGATATTGTGCTCGTTGCGGGTGGTGATCTCCCGCAGGGTTTCGGAGATATGGGCCACATTGTCCAGGGTGCGGTTCAGGTTCTCCTGATTGGCCGCCACAATCTGGCTCAGGTTGAAGCTCAGCTCACGCAGGTAGAAGATCATCTCGTTGATGTTTTCATTGGTCTGAGGACTGCCGATGGAGGTTCGCAGGTTTTCGGTGATCTGCGAGACATCAGCCGCCACCTTGCCCAGGGTGGCCATGAGATCCTCGGTGCCCTCGCGACTGTTGAAGTGCTGGCTGCGCTGCCCATCGCCCAGAAAGGCTCTGGCACCGGGCACATGGTCAATACTCAGGTACTTTTCCCCCAGAACCCCCTCGGTGAGAATACGGGCTGGCGCGTTCTCGGCCACCGGATACTTTCGCTCCACGGAAGCGCTGACGATCACCTTTCCATTTTCCAGCAGGATGCTGTCCACGGAACCGATGGAGACCCCCGACATCTTGACCCGGGCTCCGCGATTCAGGCCTGCCACATCCTCAAAGGCAAACTCAACGGCGTAGTAGTTGTCGCCGTCAAGGCGCAGATCTCCAAGCTGTACGCTGGCGTATGTCAGCAGGGCAAAGGCCACGATGACCAGCAGCCCCACCTTGGCTTCGGCAGTAATATTCATAGCTCTCCCTTGACATCATAGGCAATGAAGGACTGTATCGTCTCGTTGTCAGATTCCAGAATCTCCTGGGGAGTTCCTGCGGCCAGGATATCGCCATAGTGAAGCATGATGATCCGGTCAGCCATTTTCAGAGCGCCCTTGATATCATGGGAGATGACAATGGACGTCGTCCCCAGTTTGGCATTGGTATCCAGAATCAGGCGATTGATAGAACGGGTCATAATGGGGTCAAGGCCCGTCGTGGGCTCATCGTAGAGGATGTACTGGGGATCAATGGCAATGGCGCGGGCCAGGCCCACCCGTTTGCGCATCCCTCCCGAAAGCTCGGAAGGCAGGCGATCCTCAACCTCCCCCAGGCCGACCATGTCCAGTTTCTCCCGCACACGGGCGCGGATTTCCGCCTTGCTCCAGCGGGTGTGCTCGCGCATGGGAAAGGCGATGTTCTCCTCCACGGTCATGGAGTCAAAGAGGGCCGACTCCTGAAAGAGCATGCCGAACTGCCGCCGGAAGTTCAGCAACTCACGGCTGTTCATGCGACCAAGTACCTGACCGTCAAACTCAATGGTGCCGCTGTCGGGTTCCATGAGCTTGATCAGGTGTTTCAGCAGCACCGACTTGCCGGAACCGGAACCGCCGATGATGACCGTGATCCTGCCCTTTTCGATGTCAAGATTCAGGCCACGCAGAACATGGTTCTTGCCAAAACTTTTATGGAGATCGCGGATACGTATCACCTGAGCTGCAACTCCTGTCTTTCTCCTGTTGACCCAGTATAGCACAGCGCTTTGCGGGCGCGAGACTTTTTCAGCATCCCGTCAGAACATCAGCGCCGTCAGAATATAGTCCACGGCCAGAATCAGCGTGGAAGTCAGCACCACAGAAGTGGTGGTGGCCTGGCCCACCCCGGCAGCGCCCTTGCTGGCGTTCATGCCGATACCACAGCACACAGAGCCCATGACCAGGCCAAAGGCCGCCGACTTGATCAGGCCGTTGACGATGTCGCCCATATCCACAAAGATAATGATCTGATCCACAAAGACCACCGGGTTGATCCCCAGCAGTTTTACCCCCACGAAGTAGCAGCCGCCGATAGCGACGGCGTTGGCCACCATGGTCAGCACCGGCAGCATGACAAAGCTCGCCAGAATACGGGGTGTGGCCAGATACTGGTGCGGATCCACCGCCATCGTGCGCAGGGCATCGATCTGTTCCGTCACCTTCATGGTGCCAAGCTCTGCCGCCATGGCACTGCCCGCGCGGGCCGTCACCATCAGGGCCGTCAGCACTGGCCCCAGCTCACGGAAAATCGCCAGGGCGGAGACCGCTCCCACCAGATATTCAGCGTGAAACTGACTGAAGCCGATATAGAGCTGCAGGGCCAGAACCATGCCGGTAAAGGTTCCCGTCAGCAGCACCACGAAAATGGAGTTGACACCGATGGATTCAAACTGTTTGAAGATAACGCGCAGACGCAGGGGAGGGCGGAAGAGCCACAGTGCCGAATGCAGGAAGGTGAAGAAGATCATCCCCGAAACCTGCATAGCATGGTACATTCCCTGTCCCAGGGAGTTGAGAATACGCGTCATGACCTAGGCTCCCGTATAAATCCGCTTCACCCTCGGAGAAATCCCGCAGAAAACCTCATAGTCGATGGTTCCCATGAGTTCGGCCAGCTCGGAGGCGTATATGCACTGCCCACGCTGTTCACCGAAGAGCACCACCTCATCCCCGCGGGCGGGCTGAATGTGGGTCACATCCACCATACTCATATCCATGCACACCCGCCCCACCTGGGGGGCATACTGTCCATTTACCAGGACGCGGGCCTTGTTGCTGAGCAGGCGGGAATAGCCATCAGCATACCCGGCAGCCACTGTCGCCACAAGCATTTCCCGGTCGGCGACAAAACTGTGGCCGTAGGAGATGCCCTCACCGGGGAAAACCCGCTTCACCTGGAGGATCTTCGTTTTGAAGGTCATGGCTGGCCGCAAGTCAACCGTCTTGTCGGCAAAGGGGTTTCCCCCGTAGAGCATAATGCCCGGACGAGCCAGGGAACCGAGATTATCCAGGGTGAAAATCCCCGCGCTGTTGGAAAGGTGTCCCAGCATTCCCTCCTGAAAATATGGTTCCAGACTGCGGTAGAAGAGATTCTCCTGGGCGCCGATGGTGGGGGAACCCGGTTCATCGGCACAGGCCATGTGGGTCATGATGCCGCGCACGGCAAAACCCGCCTCGGTCAGGGTGCGATAGACCCAGGGCAGCCGATCGGGACGAAAGCCCAGGCGATTCATGCCGGTATCTATTTTGATGTGCACGGGAACGCTGATGCCCTCGCGCACCATCTCTTCAATGTTCTCTTCACAGTACACCACCGTGGTCAGATTGAACTCGCGCAGGGCCGCAAACTCGTTGGGGAATGAGCCGCTCATGATCAGGATATCCCCATGGATACCCGCCTTGCGCAGCTTTATGCCCTCGTGGACCCTCGCCACCGCGAAATGGGTACAGCCCTCGCTTTGCAGGCACAGTGCCACGGGAACATCGCCGTGGCCATAGGCGTCGGCTTTGACCACTCCGACAATTCGGGTATGTCCAGCCCGCTGCTGCAGCAGGCGGAAATTATGACGGATATGGGGCAGATGAATTTCACAGGATATGGTTTTCACAGTCTCTTCCGTTCGGAGAAATGAATGGCAAATGGGCAGATTAGCAGCATGGACAATATTTTTCAAAAGGATTTTACGCGTTGCCCCTGCTGGCAGTTCCCGGAGTTTTCCGCACGCTGTCCGTGCATCGGAGCGAGAATTCTGATATTCTTTCCTGAAATACGTCGTCGCAATCCTGCCGTTCCCCCTGAACCACTGGAGGAAACATCCATGAACCTCAGACGTCGCGATTTCATGAAAACCCTGGCGGCCACTGCCCTGGCCACCATTGCCCACCCCCCTGCCCTGGCGCTGGCCAACCGCACCTCCGTCAGCCTGAGCGCCCCCGACCGTGCCCTCCGGGGCTCTGCCATCACCATCACGCTGCACGTCACCCACCGGGGCAACAACTTTACCCACTTCACCAACTGGGTGCTCCTGAAAGCCGATGACCAGGAAATAGCCCGCTGGGAATTCTCGGCCTTCAACCGGCCTCCCAGTGAAAACTTCACCCTGGAAACAACCCTGGAAGTGCAGCAGACCGTACAGCTCGTGGCAGAAGGCAACTGCAACCTCCACGGCAGCGACGGCAAAGCCTTTCACACCATCACCGTTACCGACTCCTGAACGACTCTTCCTGAGGAGATCTGCATGACCATAGCCGGTATTTCCATTATTCTGCTGCTGGGAATTCTCATCTTGGCGCTGCTGGCCTTTCAACTGCTCAGTGGAACGCGCCGCATCAAGGTTCCCTTCGGACTTCACCGCCAGGTTGGCTTCGTTATCATGGCGCTGGCAATGATCCACGGTTTCCTGGCAATCATGGCGAACCTGTAACCAGCTGCGCAAACGCACCCCTGGTGACGCTGCCCCGCGCCTGCGCATCCATTTCCCCTGGGCGCAGCATCAAAAACTGCGCTTGTGCTTGAGGCGTAGCACAACTTGCCCTATAATGCCCCGTTTTCAATTCTACCCATTTCCTGCGGGGAAAGAGGCACAACACCATGGAACCTTTCGATTTTATCGTCCTTGGCGGCGGTGGCGCCGGCCTGACTGCGGCCCTGACCCTGGCCGAGGAAGGCTGCCGGGTACTGGTTCTCAATAAATCATTCCACAAAGAGACAAATACCAACTACGCCCAGGGTGGCGTCGCCGTAGTGCTGGACCCCAGCGACAGTTTCAAACTTCACCTGGAGGACACCCTCAACGCAGGAGCCCACCTCAACAACCGCTCAGCCGTTGAGTACCTGGTACGCTCCGGACCTGGCCTCATCCAGAAACTCATCGACTGGGGCGCCTGCTTTGATCGCGACGAAGCCACCGGGGGCCTGCTGCTGACCCGCGAGGCGGCCCACAGCCTGAACCGCATCATCCATGCCAACGGTGACGCCACCGGCCATGAAATCCAGCGCGCCATGACCGCCCGCGCGGCCGCCATGGATGAAATAACCCTCTGGGAAAACGCCCGTGCCATGGAGCTGCTGCACCACGACAATCACGTCTACGGGGTGCGATTCATCAAGGATGGCAAAGGCTATCAGGCCACGGCCAAGGGCGTCATCCTGGCCACAGGTGGACTGGGCAGAATTTACGGACTGACCACCAATCCTGACGTGGCAGCGGGCGACGGCATCATCCTGGCCCTGCAGGCCGGTGCCCATGTGGCCGATATGGAGTTCGTGCAGTTCCACCCCACCGCCCTCAATATCGACGGCTGCCCACCCTTCCTGCTCTCGGAATCCATGCGTGGCGAAGGTGGCATCCTGCTCAACCACGCGGGAGAACGCTTCATGGAACGCTACAACCCCATGCTGGAGCTGGCACCCCGCGATGTGGTAAGCCGCTCCATCCATTTCGAAATGGAAAAGACCGGGCAGAAAGTCTCCCTCCAGGTGAGCCACCTGGGTGAGGAATTTGTCCAGAAACGCTTTCCCACCATATACGAAACCTGCCTGCAGTATGGCGTGGACATCTCCCGCGAGCCCGTCCCCGTCTCCCCTGCCGCCCACTACGCCATGGGAGGGGTGCTGACCGACATCACCGCCCGCACCCACGTTTCCGGCCTCTACGCCGCAGGCGAAGTTGCCTGCGCTGGCGTTCACGGCGCCAACCGCCTGGCCTCCAACTCCATCCTCGAAGGGCTCGTCTTCGGTCAGCGCGCCGCCATCAGCGCCCTTGAGGACAGCTACAGCCTCCAAAACCCCCTCCGGGATTTCCAGGAAGACCACAGCCCCATCAGCGACACCTTTGGCAGCATCCCCGCAGACCTGCAGAAGACCATGTGGAAGAAAGCAGGCATCATCCGCTCCCGTGAACTGCTGGAAGAGGGCATGCGAACCATCGCCGCCATGGACACCCCCTATGCAATGCTCGGCGCAGCCATCATGAATGGGGCCCTGCGCCGGCGCAAGAACATCGGCGCCCACTATCGCATTGACTCCCTGGAGAGCGCCTCCGACAGCATGCAGTATCAGGCGGACCTGAAGACGCTGAAACGCTTTATGGATCGTTATCGCTGAAAACCTGCACCGGATTTGGCACCGCGGGAAAAATAGTGTTGACACCTGTTTTAATTCTGGTATAACACCATCCGTTCGAGCGGGAATAGCTCAGCTGGTAGAGCACGACCTTGCCAAGGTCGGGGTCGCGGGTTCGAGTCCCGTTTCCCGCTCCATTTTTATTTTGGCGGCATGGCCAAGTGGTAAGGCAGAGGACTGCAAATCCTTTACCCCCAGTTCGAATCTGGGTGCCGCCTCCACTCTTTTTCCGTTTCACACCCACGTAATACTCCATGCACCTGCCCGGGTGGCGAAACTGGTAGACGCACAAGACTTAAAATCTTGGGAACTTTATGTTCGTGCCGGTTCGATTCCGGCCCTGGGCACCAGATATAACGCATAGCAACCCTGCAAGCCCCTTGCAGGGTTTTTTACATGGAACGGACACCATCAGCCCGAAACCCCGCACACGATTTTCCCCCTTGTATTTTCAGCCCCGAATCCGTATAACTCTTTGATTGGCCGCTGGGAGCAGGCTTTTTTCCGGCGCGCAGGTGAACCATTTAAGTAACGGAGGAATAGATTATGGCAATGACGGTGTACTACGACAAAGACTGTGACCTGAATATCATCAAGGGCAAGCAGGTAGCCATCATAGGTTTTGGCTCCCAGGGCCACGCTCACGCGGAAAACCTGCGCGACTCCGGTGTCAGCGTAACCATCGGCCTGGGCCGCAAGGGCCCCTCCTGGAAGAAAGCCGAAGCCAAGGGTTTTGAAGTGGCGCTGGTTGCCGATGCCACCAAGAAGGCTGACCTGGTGATGGTGCTTATCCCCGACGAGCTGCAGGCTGGTGTCTTCGCCAATGAAATCGCCCCGAACCTCAAGCCCGGCTCTGCCCTGGCTTTTGCCCACGGCTTCAACGTGCACTTCGGCCAGATCGACGCCCCTGAAGGCGTGGACGTGATCATGATCGCCCCCAAAGGCCCCGGCCACACCGTGCGCAGCGAATTTGCTGCTGGCGGCGGCGTGCCCTGCCTGATCGCCATCGACCGCGATGCCACCGGCAAGGCCAAGGAGCTTTCCCTTTCCTACGCCAGCGCTGTTGGCGGTGGCCGCAGTGGTATTATTGAAACCACCTTCAAAGACGAAACAGAAACAGACCTCTTCGGCGAGCAGGCGGTTCTGTGCGGCGGCACAGTGGCCCTGGTTCAGGCTGGTTTCGAGACGCTGGTGGAAGCCGGTTACCCCGAAGAGATGGCCTACTTCGAGTGTCTGCACGAGCTGAAGCTCATCGTCGACCTGCTCTATCAGGGTGGCATCGCCGATATGCGCTACTCCGTTTCCAACACCGCTGAGTACGGCGACATGGTTACCGGCAGACGCATCATCACCGACGAAACCAAAAAAGCCATGAAGGAAGTCCTCAAGGACATTCAGGAAGGTCGCTTTGCCAAGGACTTCATCCTGGAGCGTCAGGCTGGCTACCCCCGCATGCACGCCGAGCGTCGCATTCTGGCTGATTCCCAGATCGAGGAGACCGGAACCCGTCTGCGTTCCATGATGCCCTGGATTCAGAAGAATAAGATCATCGACAAGGACAAGAACTAGTCCTTTGCAGGCTGCTGAAACGTCAAAGCCCCCGCAGATATCTTCTGCGGGGGCTTTTTTGCTGTGAGTTACAGTTTTTTTGCATCCAGCGTCTTGGGCAGCCGTGGCTCTTCGTCCATGGGCTCGATATAGAGCTGCCAGCCGTTGGCCAGGGTGAAGGTTCCACCGAAACCACCTTCGGGGGCGATATCCACCACGCTTTCTTCCAGATCCTTTTTGGGAACGTAGACGGAGTAGGTGTCGTTGGATTTGCTGAGGATAATTTTCATGTCACATTCCTTTACCGGTTACTTTACGTGTGTTGGAAATTACTTTCGGCAGCCGAAGAATTCCTGCCACCCGCTTCGCTTGACGAAACAGCCGACGAAAAAGGCAGTCAGAGAAAAGACAATATCTCTCGCCCGTTCGCTGCGCTCACTTAAGACGCTAAGAGCGCCAAGGAAATACAAAAGAATGGATTTAGCTACCCATCATCTCTGCGTTCTCTGCGGCTGGGCAAGAGGAAATTGCCTTTCATGCATTCAAAAACCCTGAATGATTCAAGGCAGACAAACTCCAGAAACTTGCCACAGAGACCGCAGAGAGCAGCTGTTTTCCTTCGTGTACTTCGTGGCTTCGTGTGAGGCTCTGCCTTTCGTCTGGTGTTCCTGTCCTGCCTTTGTCTGTGGCAAAAAAATCTTCAGTACCCACGCCCTGAGAGAAATTTTCTCTCCGTGGCAGCTCTTTGTGTCTTGGAGGCCTTTGTGTGAGATGTTGCCTTTCTTTGCGTGCTATCCTTTCCTGTTGCAACAAAGCCCGCGCCTTTGGGGGTGCGGGCTTTGTGCGTTGGAAAGCAGGGGTCGGGGTCAGCGTACCAGGTCGAAACTGGGGGTATCGATGGTGGCCCGGTCCGTTTCGTCCAGGATGGTGTTGACGATCCAGGTGAGAAGGTTGATTCCCCCCTGATAACCAAGAATACTGTATCGGTGGAGGTGGTGCCGGTCAAACAGGGGGAAACCAACTCGTATTAATGGGGTTTTGGTGTCGCGCCACAGGAACTTGCCGTAGGAGCTGCCGATGAGGTAATCCACGGGCTCGGTGAACATCAGGGAGCGCAGGTGCCACATGTCCTTTTTCGGGTAGATGGTACAGGCTTCGCCCTGGGGGAACTCTTTGAAGAGGGCTTCGCTGTCCTTCTCCCACTTCTTGACCGAGTTGGTGACGAGCACGTGCTTGGCTTCGCCGCCCAGCTCCAGCACGAAGCGAGTCAGGCCATAGGCCAGGTCGGGGTCGGCATTGATGGCGAAGGTTTTGCCAAAGATCCAGTAGTAGGAGTCGGCAATGGCGTCGATGAAGCGCCCACGCTCCAGGCTCAGCTCTTCGGGTATTTCTTTGCCGGTCAGTTCGGCAATGGCCATGATCAGTTCGTCGGAGCCCTTGATGCCGATGGGGTTGACCACCCGCACTTCCTGCTCCCACTCACCCTTGATGAGCTGGGTGGTTTTTGGCAGGGCGTACTTCTGCAGAATAAGGGTACCACGGGCATTGGGAGCGTTTTTCAGGTCCTCTATGCTGGTGCCGCCGCGGTACATGTGGTACTCGCCATCGGTGGGAGAATCCAGCACTTCGGTGGGATCGCTGAGGATCACGCACTCGGCTCCGAAGAGCTTGAAGATGCGCTTGATTTCGCTGTAATTGCCCAGGTAGGTGTCAAAGCCCAGGATCACGTTGATGGCTTCGCTCTTGGTCTCACGCTTCTCACCCATGGAGGAGAGAATGGCCAGCATCATGGCGTCGTAGCCAGTGATGTGGGAACCCACAAAGGATGGCGTGTGGGCAGCAGGTACGGGCAGCTCCTGGGGAATGTCGCCCTGGTCTTTGGCGTTTTTGGTGAAAGAGCTGAGGTCGTCACCAATGACTTCGGCCATGCAGGTGGTGCACAGGGCGACCATCTCCGGCTTGTAGAGGGCATAGGCGTTTTTCAGGCCCTGGTACATGTTGTTGTGACCGCCAAATACCGCCGCGTCTTCCGTCATGGAGTCGGATACCGCTGGAAAGGGCTCCTTGAAGTGACGGGAGAAGTGGGAGCGGAAGTAAGCGGCACAGCCCTGGGATCCGTGCACATAGGGCAGGGTATTGGCAAAGCCGATCCCGGCGTAGAGCGCACCCAGCGGCTGGCAGGCCTTGAGGGGGTTGATGGCGAGGGCTTCGCGGGCGAAGTTCTTTTCCTGGTATTCCTTGGTCTTGGTGTATTCCAGTACCCGGTTCACTTCTTCAGGCGAATGAGCGTTTTCATAGGCCTTCTTGCGGGCGAACATGTCCTGGTACTGCTCGCTCTGGAACAGGTCCACATGGTCCATGCAGGCGGATTTCTGGGGGCTCATGGTGTTATCCTTTCAGGGGGTTCGTTGTCATGGTGAAACTGCGGCACTCATCTGGCAGAATCAGCTCTTCCAGGGTGCCTTGATATGCTTCCACACCTGCCCATTGATGGCCATGTCCATGTCGCGGGCGAAGATGGCAAAGCCCTCGATGCCATGGTAGGGGCCGGAATAATCCCAGGAGTGCATCTGGCGGAAGGGAACTCCGGCCTTCTGGCACTGGTATTTTTCCTTGACCCCGGAGCCGAAGAGGTCGGGCTTGAGTTTGGAGAGGAATTTTTCCATCTCGAACTCACTCATGTCGTCCACCACGATGGTCGTGTCATCCAGATACTCCATGGTGCGCTGGTAGTCGTCGCCATGGCCGAATTCATAGCCAGTCAGCATCACTTCCACTCCCAGATCCTTGAAGCAGGGGATGGTGTGGCGGGGGCGCAGGCCACCCACATAGAGCATCACTTTTTTGCCTTCCAGGCGGGACTTGTACTTGTCCACCACGCTCTGCAGCAGGGGCTTGTACTTGTTTTCGATCAGCTCTTCGGTGCGCTTCTGGATGCTCTCGTCAAAGTAGGACGCGATCTTGCGCATGCTCTTGAAAATCTGGGTGGGACCGAAGAAGTTGAACTCGGTCCAGGGCACACTGTGCTTCTCTTCCAGATAACGGGCGATGTAGTTCATGGAGCGGTAGCAGTGCAGCAGCACCAGCTTGGCCTTGGCCGTGTTGGCCAGTTCCGCCACCGTGCTGTCGCCGGTGCTCTGGGAGATCACGTTCAGGCCCATCTCCTCCAGAATGCGGCGAGAGCTCCAGGCATCACCACCGATGTTGTAATCCGCCATCAGGGCCACATCGTAGGGTCCGGCCTCCTGCACACTGGCGGGAACATCTTTTTCGTAGATCCAGTCGCGCAGAGCATCGTTGGCAATGTGGTGGCCAAGGGACTGACTCACGCCACGGAAACCTTCGCAGCGTACGGGAACAACGGGCTTGCCGATTTCCTCAGCCTTTTTGCGAGAGACCGCCTCAATGTCATCACCGATCAGGCCAATGGGGCACTCGGACTGAATGCTGATGCCACGGCTGAGGGGGAACATCTCTTCCAGCTCATCCACGAGCTTCTCCAGCTTCTTGTCACCGCCGAAGACGATATCGCGCTCCTGGAAATCCGAGGTGATCTGCATGGCACCGAAGGAGTCAACGCCCGTGATGCCGGTATAGTAGTTGCGGCGGGTGGCCCAGGAGTACTGACCACAACCCACCGGGCCGTGACTGATGGTCAGCATGTCCTTCACCGGCCCCCACACCACGCCCTTGGAGCCAGCGTAGGCGCAGCCGCGAATGGTCATGACACCGGGAATACTCTTACGGTTGGAGCTGACGCCGCACTTTTCATCTGCGCCCGGCTCCACCACCGTCATATGCTTCTTGCGACTTTTCAGGGCCTTTTCCGGATATTCCTGCAGAATCTCCTCGATCAGCGCCTGGGATTGTTCTTTATCTACAACTGACATTTCGTCCTCCTCAGGCAGTAGCTGTTTTCGCTTTTCCCACAACTTGCACATCGTCAGGTTGCATGATGCCGAATTCCATCAGCAGCTCTTCCAGCTCTTCCATGCTGACGGGAGTGGGGATGACGAAGTTCGTGTTGTCAACAATCTTTTTGGCCAGGGTACGGTACTCGTCGGCCTGCTTGCAGGCAGGATCGTATTCCACAACGGTCATGCGGCGCAGTTCCGCGTGCTGGACCACGTTGTCGCGGGGTACGAAGTGAATCATCGTCGTGGACAGACGCTGGGCGAGAGCACTCAGCAACTCAGCTTCGCGGTCAGTCTTGCGCTCGTTACAGATCAGACCCGCCAGGCGAACCCCGCCGGAGTTGGCGTACTTCAGAATACCGCGGGAGATGTTGTTGGCCGCGTACATGGCCATCATCTCGCCGGAAGCGACAATGTAGATTTCCTGAGCTTTGCCTTCGCGGATGGGCATGGCGAAACCACCACACACTACGTCACCCAGAACGTCGTAGGAAACGAAATCCAGGTCCTCTTCGTAGGCGCCTTCCTCTTCCAGGAAGTTGATGGCCGTGATAACACCGCGACCAGCACAGCCAACACCAGGCTCAGGACCACCCGCCTCAACACAGCGGATGCCAAGATAGCCCGTCTTGAGCACATCATCCAGTTCCAGATCCTCAACCGAGCCAGCCTCCGCAGCCATTTCCATAACGGTTGACTGAGCCTTGGCATGCAGAATCAGACGGGTGGAGTCGGCCTTAGGGTCACAGCCAACAATCATTACCTTCTGCCCCATCTCCGCCATGGCCGCGATGGTGTTCTGAGAAGTCGTAGATTTGCCAATGCCACCTTTACCGTAAAATGCGATTTGTCGTAAGCGAGCCATAACAGCCTCCTCTTTACTGGGTATTTGTTGCGGTGGCTTTGCATCGGGGAAAGTCACCTGCAGCCCTCTAAAGCAAAGGCGATGCCAACACTGCAAACTCTTATGCAAAAATAGATAACGCAAAAGCGCAAAGCTGACATGTCACAAACCTAACACGACAGATTGTCAGGTTGTGTGCTGCGTACCCCCTAAAGGGGATACTTGACATTTATCCCCTATTAAGGATAGATTGTATTTATCCCTCAAGCGGGATAGGAGGAGTTATGTCACCGTATTTTGCCCCAACGCCCGAATACCTGGGCAAAACGCTTCAGGCCCTGCGCAAAGCCAAAGGGCTTACCCAGGCGGAGCTTGCCAAACTGGCAGGCGTCAAGCAAACCACTGTTTCCAATGCGGAGAACAATACTCGCGGCATGCGCATCGAAACCCTTTATAGCCTGCTGGCTGCTCTCGATCTTTACCTGAACCTGCAGTCACGAAACGCTGTGGAGCCCACAAAGGAAGAGTGGTAATGGGACGGCGCAAGCTCACGGCAACCATGGCCATCTTTATGAACGGGGAGCGGGTAGGTTCCTTGCACCGACTCTCATCGGGAAAGCTGGAAATGCTGTATGACGAGCAATGGTGCCAACGCACACAGAATCGCTCCATTTCTCTTTCCCTGCCTGCCGTAAACAGAAGGCACTCCGGCGCAGCAGTAGAGCACTATTTCGACAACCTGCTGCCAGACAGACTGCCCATCCGCACCCGCATTCAGGTGCAGTTTGGCCTTGGTCGCAACGATTGCTTCGAACTGTTGTGGCATATTGGCCGGGATTGCATAGGAGCTGTCCAGCTTTTGCCGGAAGACGCGCTTCCCCCGGATGTACGGAAAATCGAAGCTGTACCCATTGCCGATGAAGACATTCGCTCTTTGCTGCAAAACTATCAGAGCCAACCACTGGGAATGAGCAGTGACGGGGATTTCCGGATATCCATTGCCGGTGCCCAGGAAAAGACCGCCCTGTTGTGGTATCAGGGACGCTGGCACCGGCCTTATGGGGCCACACCCACCACCCACATCATTAAGCTGCCAATCGGAAAGCTTGAGCATCACGGGATCGACCTCTCCAAAAGTGTGGAAAATGAATGGCTGTGCCATTTGCTGCTGAAAGCCTTCGGTTTGCCTGTAGCCAATATGCAGATGAATGATTTTGGTGGAACCAGCGTATTGGTGGTAGAGCGCTTTGATCGCCGATGGTCTCAGGATGGGAAAAACTGGATCATACGCCTTCCCCAGGAAGACATGTGCCAGGCGCTTGGTGTGTCGGCGGCATTGAAATATGAAAGTCACGGCGGCCCTGGCATAGAGCCGATCATGCATCTTCTCACCGGTTCTGCCAACAGCAAGGAAGATCGCAGCACCTTCATGAAAGCGCTCTTTGTTTTTTGGCTTTTGGGAGCCATAGATGGGCATGCCAAGAACTTCAGCCTCTTTTTGCGACCAGGTGGCACCTACCGCCTGACGCCACTGTATGACGTCATTTCCGCCTACCCTCTGATGGCAAGCCGCCAACTCCCAGAGCAAAAAGTGAAGATGGCTATGGCCGTCAGAGGCCGCTCACGCCACTATGAATGGAACAGGATTCAGCTGCGCCACTGGCTGAACACTGCCCGTCACTGCCAATTCAGCGAGGAAACCATGGCCGAGATTATGGCAGAAACCCTGGCCAGAATTGACGGTGCAATCAGTGAGGTAGAAAGACAGCTTCCCTCTGATTTCCCAGCGGACATCGCACCACCGATTTTCGAAATGCTGGCGAAGATGCAGCAGAAGCACAGAGTCGATCAGCTGTAGGCATGGCAGGAACACCTGATAAGAAAGGCGATGTCTCACAGCCTGTCCCGCACGGTCTTTCTGGATTTGGCTGTATCTGCGTAAATCAGCGTAATCAGCGGATAGGTTTCTCAAGGCACAAACCACCCCGTCAGTTCGTGCCACCCCTCCAAAAGAGGGAAAATATCCCTCACACGAAGGCACGAAATTCACGAAGAAAGACAGGGTCAAGCCAACAGGCCCCGCATCCCAACTCCGCACTGGCCACTCGCTACTCGCTACACTCTACTGACTACTGGCTACTGACTAATCGCTCCTCACTCCCATTCTCCACCCCCCATCCCCCATTCTCTAACCCCATCCCCCAGAAAACAAATCACTGTCCCGCGCGGACCAAACGCACCCGGTAGTCATTGTTCTTACCGTAGTAGTAGACGTAGCCACTGCCGAAGAACACATACCACGCGTAATCGGCATATTCGGCACTGGGCGAGAACGACCAGAAAGAGTTTGAAGGCGTGTTGGGAAAGTGCTCCACATCAATGGCGGGATTGAAGCGGCCATAATGGATGATGGAGCGCAGTTCAGCCAGGCTGGGCAAGCGCCATTCATCGTAGCCGCACAGGCCCTGCGCGTTGACAGCCTGGGCAAAGGACTGGGTGTTGCACGCAGCGATGGTGCCGTTGCAGCCGCTGCCGCCTTCGATTCCGGCATTGCCACCATTGGTAGCGCTGTCCGTATTATACCAGGTATAAGTGTGATCCATGTGGCGCAGGTGGCTACTATCGTTGACCTTGACCTCCCAGATCAGGCCGGTGACGTTGTCGCGGGTGCAGGCCCAGTCATCAGGACCGCTGCCAAGCACCGCATCGGCGGGAAGCTCGTGGCCGCTGTTGGACATCTTGGTGTAATCGAATCCGGCGGCTCCGGCACCAACTTTGGTGAGGGCTCCAGTGCGGGCGGCAGCATCACGGCCATAGTCGGCATCCTGGCCAGGATAGTCAGTCGGCGGCGCTTCCAGAATGTTGGTGCTGCCATCGACCCACCAATCAATGCCGGTGTCATTCAGGCGAGTGGTGGTGCACTGCACAGTAATGTCGGTAATGTTCTGGCCATCGATGGTGCCATCGGAATGGCCACTTAACTGGCAGAGCTGATTGACGGGATGGGCAGCAATAGTTACCTGGTAGGCATCGCCATCCAGCAGAAGCTGATCAAAGGTCACAAAGTTCCCGGTTGCGGTGGAATCCAGCTCCAAATCATGTTCACCATTAAGCTGCAGGCGCAGGATGGTGTTTTCGGCAATGCCGGCTGGTTCGATACCTACAGAGTACCCCAGGACATAGAGGGCTATAAAATTCGTATTGGTGGTAATTGCACTCAGGCTCGACGGCTCCCAACCAACAAAAATATGGCCGCTTCGTGCAGGTTCAGCTGGTGGTACAGCAGCACTACCGTGTTCCACCTGCTCTACTTTCAACTCAGTTTCATCGTGGTCAACGAAGGTGACGGTCCAGGTGTTGATGGCGTACTGGGCAGTGATGGTCGTATCAGAAGTGATACTACTAAAGTCAGACGGGCTCCAACCGGTAAAGGTGTAGCCATCGCGCTCTGGATCTGATGGTGCAGCTGCAGCGCTGCCGTGTTCCACCTGCTCTACTTTCAACTCAGTTTCATCGTGGTCAACGAAGGTGACGGTCCAGGTGTTGATGGCGTACTGGGCAGTGATGGTGGTGTCAGCGGTGATTTCACTGAAGTCAGACGGGCTCCAACCGGTAAAAGTGTAGCCATCGCGCTCTGGATCTGATGGTGCAGCTGCAGCGCTGCCGTGTTCCACCTGCTCGCTTTTCAGCTCAGTGCCATCGTGGTCAACGAAGGTGACGGTGTGAATAATCGGCTGGGTGTCACCACCGCCGCCATTATTCCCTGAACTTCCACCACACCCTAAAACCATGAGTATGGCGAGAGTAACCGCAGTGACAAGTATTCCTCTTTTCAGCATTGTTCCTCCTGTACTGGTTTCTGAAAACGATACAACCCACCGCAGGCAAAGGTAAACCTCCATTGCGGTGGGCCAGATAAAGATATCTGTGTAAACGTTGTTATATTGACATAAATATTGCGGTGGGGTGGGGTGGGTGGGCAACAATGAGCACAGGTGACTCCATGGGTACTCTGGCAATAACGAAGAGCGGGGAAAAGTGTTGCCCCATAGCAATGCATGGTTAATGCATGCCTGCGGTAATTTTCCTTTTCCAAAGGGGCTCCGCTATTAACGTATTTAAATTTGCCAGACTAGTAACAGATGATGAATATGTCAACAAAAAGTAACAGCACTGCAAAATAACACGCTCCTGCATACTCCAGGTCAACACGAACAGTGAAAGGAGGGGGTTGGGAATGATGGTACTGTGCAACCTGTCCCGCACGGTCTTTCTGGATTTGGCTGTATCTGCGAAAATCAGCGTAATCCCGGACAGGTTTCTCAAGGCACAAACCACCCCGTCAGTTCGTGCCACCCCTCCAAAAGAGGGAAATTATCCCTCACACGAAGACACGAAATTCACGAAGAAAGACAGCTGCTCTCAGTGGCCTCTGTGGCAAGTTTCCCGGAGTTTGTCTGCCTCGAATCATTCAGGGTTTTTGACTGCATAAAAGGCAATTTCCTCTCGCCAAGCTGCAGAGAACGCAGAGACGATGGCTGGCCAAATCAATTCCCTTGTATTTCCTTGGCGCTCCCGGCGTCCCCGGTGAGCGCAGCGAACGGGCGAGAGATATCGCCTCACAAATCGCATCATAAATACATTTGAATTTCAAATAAACCATTGACATAAAACACGTAAAGAACCATAAATCTTCTCAAGAATCTTCTCAACGAGGTCAACATGCCTACCCGGAATCAACAGGCAAGGGAGCGACTGAATCACGTACTGTCCAGGGAGGCAGGTATCAGCGCCGCTGAGCTTGCCAGCACGCTGAACATCAGCCTGGCCACTCTCCATCGCCTCCTCAATGAACGGCTATCATCCATCCTGATAACCGGCAAGGCCAGGCGTACGCGCTACGCCCTGCGTCGTCCCCTGCGGGGAACCCTGACCGATATCCCCGTGTATCAGATTGACGAACAGGGCCGGATAAGCCCTTTGTCTACGCTGATTCCTGTTTATCCAGGCGGTTGCTGGATGCCCATGGAGGGCAGTCACTGGCCAGTGGACGATGAACAGCGCCAAGGCTGGTGGGATGGCCTCCCCTATCCGCTCTATCACCTCCAGCCCCAGGGATTCATGGGGCGCAGCTTTGCCCGCGCCGTTCACCAGGCTCTGGAAGTACCGGACAACCCACTCCTGTGGACCGATGATCAGCTCTTGCATGTGCTGATGCAAAAGGGCAGTGACCTCAGCGGCAACCTCATCGTGGGTGATCCCGCCTGCGAACGCTGGCAGCAGGGCAAGCTGAATCCGGTTTCGCCCATCAAGCCAGCAGAGCTGGAAGAGCAGTACGTCAGCCTGGCTGAGCTAGCCCTCAGTTCTGGCGATGCTGGCTCCAGCGCCGCCGGTGAATTCCCAAAATTCACCGCCATGCGCGAACTGACGGGCAGCGCCACTCCCCATGTTATCGTGAAGTTTTCCGGTGCCGAGAATTCGGCAGCCGTTACGCGCTGGCGCGACCTGCTGGTATGCGAGCATCTGGCCCTGCAGCATATCCAGGAATTACCCGATCAGATCGCCGCCCCAAGTCGCATCCTGCGCCATAACAATCGGACGTTTCTTGAAGTGGAACGCTTCGACCGCCATGGACCGTTTGGCCGCAGCCCCCTGATCAGCCTGGAAATTGTCAATGCTGCCCTGCTTGGCAAAGCTCCCGCCGACTGGACACAGCAGGCCGACGAGCTGTGCCGGTCCGGGCTGATAAGCAACGCACAGAGGGATTCCATCCACCTCCAGTGGTGGTATGGCAAGCTGATTGCCAACAGCGACATGCACCTGGGCAACCTGAGCTTCCGCCCACAACAGGGAACGCTGCAGCTGGCCCCAAGCTACGACATGCTCCCCATGCTCTACGCACCCCTGGCAGGCGGCGAAGTGCCTCCGCGCCAGTTTGAACCCCCACTGCCACTGCCACGCCAGCAGCAAACCTGGCTGACCGCCTGCCATGCCGCCATAGGGTTCTGGCTGGAGGCAGCGGAGGACTCACGCATAACCGACGACTTCCGCCAGACAGCCAGGGCGAACGGCCACCGGTTGATGGAATTGAGAGAGAAAATCTGACTCGCAACTTGTTTTTCGGAGCATTGCAATGATACGAACCTGCATCCACAAGGACATGGACGCCGTACTGGATATCTGGCTTGCGGCCTCCATCAAGGCCCACAATTTCGTTGACCCTGCATTCTGGCAATCCCAGGTGGAAAACATGCGCCACACCTACCTGCCCGCCTCGGAAGTGGCCGTCTATGAGCGAAACTCCCAGGTGGTCGGATTCTACGCCTTGCATGGCAACACCCTGGCCGCCATCTTTGTGAAACCGGAGCTGCAGGGCCAGGGAATCGGCAAAGCACTATTGGCCCACGCCAAAAGCCAGCGAACAGAGCTGGTACTGAACGTCTACAAGGAGAATGAAGCCAGCTGCCGATTCTATCTGGCCCAAGGCTTCCAGGTGATCAGCGAGCAAAAGGATGAACATACCGGCCACCCGGAATACACCATGCGCTACACTTCGCAGCAGGTGGCCCAGTGCTGAACAATCGCTGAAGAGACAGACAACAACCCCCAAAGGAGGCCCGTGATGACCACGACCCAGCAGAAAATAGTCCCCCACCTGTGGTTCGACAAGGAAGCCAAAGAGGCAGCGGAATTTTACTGCTCCATCTTTCCCGATGCCAGCATCATCAGTTCCACCACCTTGCACGGCACTCCATCGGGCGATGTGGAAACGGTCTCCTTCGAGATTTCCGGCTACGCCTTCGCCGCCATCAGTGCCGGACCCCACTTCCGCTTCAACCCGTCCATCTCCTTCCTCCTGAACTTCGACCCATCGCAGAATCCCCAGGCGAGCCAGCAGCTGGACACCCTGTGGAACGCCCTCTCGGATGGGGGAACCGCGCTCATGCCCCTCGGCTCGTACCCCTTCAGTCAGCGCTACGGCTGGATACAGGACAGATACGGCCTCTCCTGGCAGCTGATGCTGACCGACCCGGAAGGCGAAGAGCGCCCCTTCATCACTCCCATGCTGCTCTTTACCGGCGATATGTGCGGCAAAGCCGAAGAAGCCAGCGACTTCTACCTCTCCATCTTTCACCACACCAGGCGGGGAATCGTTGCCCGCCACCCCGCAGGCGCGGAACCCGACCAGGCAGGCACCATCATGTTTACCGACTTCATGCTGGAGAACCAGTGGTTCTGCGCCATGGACAGCGCACACGAACACGCCTTTACCTTCAACGAAGCCATATCGCTTCTGGTGTACTGCGACACCCAGCAGGAGATCGACGCCCACTGGGAAAAACTCTCCGCCGTACCCGAAGCCGAACAGTGCGGCTGGCTCAAAGACCGCTACGGCCTGTCATGGCAGATCGTACCCCGCGCGCTGGATGTCATGCTGCAAAACCCCGCAAAGCGGGATCAGATTACCCAGGCATTCCTTGCCATGAAAAAATTGGATGTGGATGAATTAAGAAGGGTGTATGGGGAGGGGGCGACATGATGGCAACTTTCGAACCATTGAAAATGCCAGAAAAGGATTTTGACATTTTTAAACCAAGTAAACCACACGACTTAAATGCATGCCTTAATTTCATGCACGATATGAGCTACGGCTATATTGAAGGCTACAGATATGCTGCCGAAGTGTTATTCGAGCAAGTGCAGAATTGCGGTGAGCTTGATACTCTGATATATCCGATAATGTTTCTAATCAGGCAACATTTTGAATTACGATTAAAGCAAATACTCAAAACTCTTTATATTATAGGCGAACGTAAATCTGAGCCTGAATTTACTCATAATTTAAGCAGACTTTGGCGGCAATGCGAACCAAATTTAACAAAATACACTTCGCGCGAAGATAGAGCTTGGTTTAAACAAATTAACATACTTATGGAGCAAATAACCTCCGTTGACCCGGGTGCGGATGCCTTTAGATTTATGACATCAAAAAGTGGTGAAAAAAATTTAAGCGGAATCAGCCACATTAATCTTGTTCACTTGTTTAGTGTAGTCACTCCTGTAATGGATTGGCTGGAAGGTATCGATTCTTTTCTTGCTGAAATAAAATCTTTGAACTCTGAGCTAATGTAAAACCTGCAATTTGATGGGATTTTTCTTTCGAATGTACCGGCATATTTGTCTACAAAATCAAATAGTTCGTATTCCTCCCCCGTTGCCACTCCCCATAGATACTCCGCAAAACATGCGGAGATTAGCGACTCTATTCTCCGCACGGTATAATGACGTGTAGTGTACGCTTGCGAGCAACACCGCAGATGAAGGCCTTTCCCCAGCCGTCTACAGTTCCTCGGTCCTGAATTCACTATAGCCTTCATAGAAATAGCTCACATCAATGCCCTTCATAAACAGGGTGCGGTCATCAATCTGATCGGTCAGCGCTTGTTGCAGCAAAACCTTGATTTCCACATCTTTTACCGGGCTGCGCTGCATGGCACAGAGGTAGTCGTCCTTATCGACCCGGTTCCAATCCACCACTTGCCGGATGGCTTTTTTCAGCATCAGGTCTAGCCAGATGCGGGTGGCGCGGCCATTACCTTCGCGGAAAGGGTGGGCAATGTTCATCTCCACGTATTTCTCGATGATCTGGTCAAAAGTGCCCTGTGGCATAGCGTCAATGTTTTTCAGCGCGGCCTCCAGGTACATCAGCGGTACAAAGCGGAAATCGCCTTTGGCGATGTTCACCTCGCGGATTTTCCCGGCAAAGTGGTAAATATCGCCAAACAGATAGACATGAAGAGAGGCCAACCCGGCAAAGGTGCCGACTTCCACCTTGTTGATATCGCCCGAATCGAACAGTTGCCTGGCCTTTTGCTTGCTGATTTTCTCTTCCGCCTTGGCCAGCTCAATTTGATCGGTGATGCTGAGTTTAATATCCAGAGTCATATTTTGCCTGCCTTTGTTGAAAGGGAACTCTTTACGGATCATGATACAGGAATCAGGTTGAAATATTATAACTGAAGTTTCGCACCCCCGAAACGGCAGGTTGTCGGCGCCGACCCACATGCCATGCTGAAATGGAGGAAATGGTTCTGCACAGACTGCGTCGCTTGACATTGTCCTCACCCTGTTTATGAGTTTCTTTTGCCACTTTTGGGTCGCCAAAAGTGGCTGGGAAGCGACCCCCAGTGCTGTCCTTTTCAGCCGTCCGCTCGCCTGGAACTGGGGACCGCAAACAACCGCCCTCCGTGGCTTTTGGTTTGCGGTTGCCGCCCTCGTGGCGTCAACCCTGCGGGTCCATAGCGTTATGCAGGCAATTGAAAAGCTCTCAGGTGCAAGGCGCACGCAAGGTGAGAAGTGAGGCGTACTTCCTGTACGTCGCAATGACGAGCACTGGTGAGCAACGCCGCAGATGAGGGCTTTTCAGCAGCCTGACAGTCAGCGCGTCCTGGCTGGGCCAGCACACGGGGGAGAGACAGAAGCAAGCCGTTCCCCCCTGAGCCCGTCCGGTGAGTGCGACGCCTGGCTGGCAAGACCTGAACAGGACACTCACAGGAAGTGAGTGGTCCGGCAGCACTGCAGGGAGGCAGTGTCTGCCGGATCTCCAGAACAGGCGAGCAACGAGCCGGAAAAACGGGCGTTCGGGGGGCGCGTTTTTGCGTCCTTTTTGCGCGGTCAAAAAGGACAATATCCGGAAACAAAAAGTGGAATACAAGATAAGTCAAGCATTCAAAATCAATACAGTTTCAGCGCGATAAATGTCAGAATAATAACACCTTAACCTAAGACAACAAGATGCGAAACTTGAGTTATAACCCATTTGGCGAGTTAAAAGCTGCACAGGTAGCTCGTACTCCGCCCTCCGCTACCACTCTTCCGCAATAGCCCCTTGTCCATTAAATCAAGAATATCCCGATGCGCCGTATCCTGAGAACATTTTGCCATTTTTGCCCACTTGCTGGTGGTGAGTTTGCCTTCAAATCCGGGTTCAAGCAGCCGCTGCAGCATGGCTTGCTGGCGTTGATTGAGGGGGATGTGGGCGTTATTGGCCCAGAATTTCTGGCGCTGCAGGATATGTTGCAGGGTGTGCTCTGCGGCGATGATGGCAGCTTCCAGGCAATCCAGAAACCAGCGAATCCAGGGGGTAATGTCCATGGAGCCTTTCTGGGTAGCTTCCAGGATGTCATAGTACTCCTTGCGCTGAATGAGTATCTGGCTGGAAAGGCTGTAAAAGCGCTGAGGTGTGTTTTCGCAGTGGGCGAGGGCCATGTCGCCTATGGCGCGGGCAATGCGGCCATTGCCATCGGCGTAGGGGTGGATGGTCACAAACCACAGGTGGGCGATGGCCGCCCGTATAAGGGGTTCCTGGTCACCATGGGAGGCGTGCCACGCCAGGAATCGCTCCATTTCACCGGGAACCACCGAAGCCGGTGGCGCTTCGTAATGAACCCTCTCTCGCCCATAGTATCCCGAAACCACCTGCATGGGGCCATTTTCATCGGTGCGCCAGGCACCTGTCGGAATGGTTACAAGCCCGCTGCGGCCAGTGGGGAAAAGAGCCCCATGCCACGCGTGAAGTCGCTCATTTGTCAGGGGCAGATGGTAATTTTGGGTGGCATCCAGCATCATTTCCACCACGCCATCCACGTGGTGGCTGGAGGGGACGAGTCCTCCATGGTCGATTCCCAGCCGCCTGGCAACGGAGGAGCGAACCTGTTGAGGGTTGAGGATTTCCCCTTCAATTTCGCTGGTATGGACTACGTCCTGGGTAAGCGTTTCCATCCAGGCGCTTTCCCGCAGGTCAAACCCGATATGCGCCATTTTCCCCAGCAGAATCCCCTGCTGGTAGCGCACCCGCGAAAGGGTTTCTGTCAGCGTATCCAGATGGTAGTGCCACGTGGGCCAGTCTTCCCTTTGCCAGATATACATGGTTCACCGTAATGTGGTGGAGATGAGCGGCATTGCATCCATTGCCTGATTTGTGGCTTTTTCAACAGATCATCGACCATATTCTCCGCAAAAAATGCGGAGAATGCAAGCCTATTCTCCGCACTGCACAGGCTGCTCCTGAAAATACTTCATTATAACGCTGAACATGCTACCCTCTGACAAAATCCCCTGTCTGGAGTTTTGCATTGCACACTCTGCAGCAGCCGGTTACCTGCGAGCTGAATATCAAGAACTCCCGTTTCCTGGGTCGGGTCGAGCCGGTGCTGAGCCTGGAGGACGGGCTGCAGCGTCTGGCCGCGCTTCGGCAACAGCATCCGGGGGCGGCCCATGTGTGCCACTGCCTGCTGGTTGGTGGCCAGGTGCGCATGTCCGATGATGGTGAGCCGGGGGGAACGGCGGCCAGCCCCATGCTGAATGTGCTGCAGCACAAGGAGCTGGACTCTGTGCTGGCAACGGTGGTGCGCTATTTCGGCGGGGTCAAGCTGGGCGCTGGCGGGCTGGTGCGTGCGTACACCCAGGCGGTAAGCGATGCTCTGAAGGGTGCGGTGCTGGAGCGGGTAAGGGTTCTGGCGTCTGCTACCATTGAGCTGGATTTTGCCCACGAGTCCCTGACGCGGCGCATGGGGGAGGCCCAGGGCATTCAAATGCAGTTTTCCTATGGCCAGAGGGTGGCAGTGCGCCTTGAGGGGGAGCAGCAGGAGCTGGAGCATTTTCTGGCGGCGCTGCAGGAACACACCTGCGGGGCGGTTACGGTCAAATAGGATGGCCTGCCTCCGCTGGCGGCTCGCGTGCCGGGTCCGCATGAGCATTTCCAGCACACCCGGCTTACGGTTTTTGCGCTGAATCAGCACTCCCGCCCCAGTCAATGGGCTGCTGCCCCTGTTGCTGCAGAATCGCGTTGATGCGGCTGAAGTGGCCACATCCCAGAAAGCCGCGATAGGCCGAGAGGGGCGATGGATGAGGCGCTGTGAGTATGTGATGCCTGTCCTGGTCGATGCTGGCCTGAAGCTGCTGGGCTGGCTGTCCCCACAGCACAAAGATCACTCCCTGCTTCTGCGTGCTCAGGGCGCGCAGCACGCCTTCACTAAAACGCTCCCAACCTTTATTGCGATGGGAGTTGGCCTTGCCGGCTTCCACGGTCAGAACCCGGTTCAGCAGCAGCACCCCCTGCCGCGCCCACCACTGCAGATCGCCGTCAACGGGGGGTTCGGACCCGGTATCGGCCTGAATTTCCTTGTAGATATTGCGCAGGGATGGCGGCAGCGCCACACCGGAACTGACGGAGAAGGCGAGTCCATTTGCCTGACCGGGACCATGGTACGGATCCTGGCCGACGATGACGACTTTCACCTGATCCCAGGGAGTCAGCCTGAAGGCGCGGAAGATGTCTTCCCGTGGGGGATACATGGGAATATTCTGCTGACAGCGCCGGGCCAGATACTGGGACAATCGCTGGCATTGCGGTTCCTGAAGCAAAGGGGCGAGATGCGCCTTCCAGCTGTCAGGGAGGGTGAAATCAAAGGACATGGGCACTCCATTTTCGCGGAAAAGCCCCTTCGCCACTGCAGGGAGAAGGGGCTTGTGGGAAGTGGGTCGATCAGGCGCGCAGGAACTCCACCAGCGCCCGGTTGAACTCATCGGGATGCTCCATATTCACCATATGCCCTCCGGGCAGCCTGGCTTCACTGGCGTTTGGCAATTTGGCCAGCATGGTTGCGGCAGCTTCCGCTGGCATGGCCTTATCCTTTTCAGCCCACATAACCAGGCTTGGCACCGTAATTTTTGACAGCGACTTCACGCGGTCGGCACGCTCGGCCATGGCAGCCAGGGCATTGGCAGCGCCTTCCACCGAGGCTCCACACATCATGGCGTAGACATCATCGCGCAGCTTTCGGCTTCCGTCCCCCATGACCTTTTCAATGAAGACGTCAGCCACTGCGGCAATGCCTTCTTCACGGGCCTTGTCAGCAAGGTCGTAACGACCCTTACGCCCTTCCTCACTGTCGCCTTCAGCGCGGGTGACGATCAGGGCCAGCCTGGAGGCGCACTGGGGATACCGTTCCGCCAGAGAGAGAGCCACATAGCCCCCCATGGACATTCCGCCAACGCACAAGGGTTCAATACCCATGGTCTGGGTCAGTGAGTAGATTTCATCGGCCATCTGATCAATGGAAAGGGCTCGTTGGTAACGGGAGAGGCCAAAACCGGGAAGATCGGGAATCAGCACAGAAAAGCCTGCCTTGATCAGGGGTTGAATCTGGGGTTTCCACATGGCACTCTGCAGGGGAAAACCGTGGATCAGGACAATGGTCTGGGAGCTCTCACCGTGAAAGTCATAGTGCATGGTGCCAAGGGAGCTGACGAATTCCATTCTTACCTCCTGGGTTCAGGTTCGGTGTCACAGGGAGCGACATGGCAGCATATCGCGAGGAAGTATTTCGGTCAGGGAGCGACCTGCTCCAGCATCTGGGAAAACTTGTCATCGGGGATTCTGCCCATGTACTGGGCTTTGACAACGCCATCCCCGCCGATCAGGTAGGTGAAGGGAACAATGCGCACATCCTCATAGAGCATGGCTATGGAAGGATTGGCAAGGCCAACGGGGAAAAATATCCCCTTGTCCTTGATATATGCCTTCACATCCTCCTCCCAGCGATCCATGGCAATGCCGATGACCTGGATTCCGCTCTGTTCAAAGGCATAGCGATTGTCCACGATGCGCTGCATCTCCCGCTGGCAGGGTTGACAGAGGGTATAGAAGAACACCAGATAAACCGGCGTGCCTCGGTACTTCCCCAGGCTGATCTCCTCTGCGCTGATAAGGTCGCGAGTCCGTATTTCATAGGCTTCCTGACCAACCAGCGCCATGGCTGGCGTTGCCAGAAAGAAAAACAGTATACATATCAGCACAAGTCGAGCCATAGGTTCCCCCGTATAATTTGCATTCCGCTGAAAGAGCAGGTCATTGAAACACCCCGGTGCAAGAGAGGGAAAATCCGCTCCCCGGGCTTGGGCGTGACAAGCAACGCACAGATGTGGGTGTTCCGTCACCTCTCAGAATACCCCGCATCATACCCGTCATATCTTTCCGATGCAACCGACCTGTTTGAGTTGCCCTGTGGCAGATTTTCCATTATGATTGCGCAATTTTGCTCCAAGACATGAATACAAGGAGACATACCGTCAATGACTTCACAACCGACCCAATCCAAGACCATGCTGCTTTCCGGCAATGAAGCCATTGCCCTGGCAGCCCGTGATGCCGGTGTTGCGCTGGCCGCTGGCTACCCGGGTACTCCAAGTACCGAAATCATCGAAAATATCGCCAAAAATGGCGGCCTCTACTGCGAATGGGCCCCCAACGAAAAGGTCGCCCTGGAAGTGTGCATCGGCGCCTCCTTCGCCGGAGCCCGCACCCTGTGTACCACCAAGCACGTGGGCCTGAACGTGGCCGCCGACCCCCTCTTCACCGCCGCCTACACCGGCGTGCGCGGTGGACTGGTGATCATCTGCGCCGACGACCCCGGCATGCACTCCAGCCAGAACGAACAGGACAGCCGCCACTACGCCCGTGCGGCCAAGATCCTCATGCTGGAGCCCTCCGATCCCAACGAAGCCTACCACTACACCCGCGCGGCCTTTGAGCTGAGTGAACAGTTCGACATTCCCGTGCTGGTACGCACCACCACCCGCATCAACCACGGCAAGGGCGTGGTGAAGCTCAGCTCCCCCGCCGATCTGGGTGAACGCACCTACTCCACAGAATACAATCCCCTGAAATATGTCATGATCCCCGCCTACGCCCGCATGCGCCACGAAGTGCTGGAAGCCTCCCTGCTGCGCATGGCCGAGCACGGCAACACCAGCGAGCTGAACCAGTGGAAGCGGGGCGAAAAAAAAATCGGCATCATCACCTCCGGCGTCAGCCACTCCTACGTACAGGAAGTGGTACCCGCCGAGTGGAGCATCCTGAAGCTGGGCATGACCCACCCACTGCCCGAAAAACTCATCGAGGACTTCTGCCGCAGTGTAGACGAAGTCATCGTGGTCGAAGAACTGGAACCCTACCTGGAGCACACCGTCAAGCGCCTGGGCTTCGCCTGCAAGGGCAAGGAACTCTTCGGCATTACCGGAGAACTGAACCCCGACCGCGTCGCCCGTGGACTCGGACTGGCCACTGGCACCTCCGACGTCCCCGCCCATAAACTGCCACCCCGCCCCCCCGTACTCTGCCCCGGCTGCCCCCACCGTGGCAGCTTCACCGTCATGAAGCGCCTGGGCCTCTTTGTCAGTGGCGACATCGGCTGCTACACCCTGGGCGTGAACAAACCCCTGGACTCCATCCACACCTGCGTCTGCATGGGAGCCAGCATCGGCGTAGCCCACGGCATGGACCGCGTGCTGCCAGAGGAAGAGCGACGCAAAGTCGTTGCCGTCATTGGCGACTCCACCTTCCTGCACACCGGCATCAACGGCCTGATCAACATGGTCTACAACCGCTCCACATCCACCGTCTTTATCCTGGATAACCGCATCACCGCCATGACCGGCCAGCAGGGCAACCCCGGCTACGGCAACACCCTCATGGGCGAACCCACCAGCAACGTGGACATGGAAGGCCTCTGTCGTGCCATCGGCATCAAACACGTCTACAAAGCCGACGCCTTCGACACCCCCGCCCTCTTCACCCTGGCCAACCGCGAAGTCAACCGCGACGAGCTCAGCGTCATCATCGTGGAGCGCGAGTGCGTCCTGGCCTTCAAGGACATCATCAAGCCCGCCCTGCATGTGGATATAAAAGAGTGCATCGGCTGCGGCGCCTGCCTGAACGTAGGCTGCCCTGCCCTGGTATGGAACGCCAGCCTGAAAGTCGTCACCATCGACACCACCATGTGCACCGGCTGTGAAATCTGCATGTACGAATGCCCGACCGACGCCATCAAAAAACCCGAAAACAAGTGAGGAACCCATGTCAGAAAAAGTCGTAAATATACTGCTGGCCGGTGTGGGCGGACAAGGCATCCTGCTCACCAGTGAGATTCTCAGCGAAGTGGCCCTGCGCAAGGGACTGGACGTCAAAAAAAGCGAAGTCCACGGCATGGCCCAGCGCGGCGGCTCCGTAGTCAGCCACGTGCGCATCGGCAAGGAAGTGCACTCTCCTTTGATCCGCGAAGGCGAAGCCGACTTCCTGCTCTCCTTCGAGAAGATGGAAACCCTGCGCTGGCAGAGCCTGGTATCGAAGAAGACCGTCTGCGTCGTCAACGACACCGAAATCTTCCCCACCAACGTCAACGTGGGCCTGGACAAATACCCCCAGGGGCTGGACGCTTTTCTGGATGAAAACTTCAACGCCTGCTTCCGCCTGGACGCCTCAGGACTGGCCGTGAAAGCCGGAACCGCCAAAGCCGCTAATATCGTGCTGGTGGGAGCCCTGGCACGCATGCTGCCCGACTACGACAAATCCCTGTGGATTGAAGTCATCAAGGAAAAAGTACCCAAGGCAACCATCGGCATCAACACCGAAGCCTTCGAACTTGGCTATCAGGCCATGGTGCTGTAACAGACACAAAGCCGGGGTGCAGATTGCACCCCGGCTTTTTTTTTTTATACTTTTCATATCAGTTAGCGTCAAAATCATGCCATGATTCAAATTACGCACTTTTTGACCGCGCAAAAAGGTCGCAAAAACGCGCCCCCCGAACGCCCGTTTATCCGGCTCATTGCTTGCCTGTTCTGGAGATCCGGCAGCAGGCTGCTCAAAGAGGCCAATCTGCTGCGTTGCAGGGCATCGCTCGTCACTGCGACGTACAGGAAGTACGCCTCCTTTCTCGCTTTGCCCGCGCCTTGCACCTGTGCCTCTTTGCGTTGCCTGACCCCTGCCTCCCTGCAGTGCTGCCGGACCACTCACTTCCTGTGAGTGTCCCGTTCGGGTCTTGCCAGCCAGGCGTCGCACTCACCGGACGGGCTCAAGGGGGAACGGCCTGCTTCTGTCTCTCCCCCGTGTGCTGGCCCAGCCAGGATGCGCTGACTGTCAGGCTGCTGAAAAACCTCACCTGCGGCGTTGCTCGCCTTGCACCTGAGAACTTTTCAATTGCCTGTGTGTTTTGAGGTACTGAAAGACACTTTCTTTAAAATTATCTTTTCAGAAAAGACAATCTCCTCTCGCAAAGCCGCTGAGAACGCAAAGAAGATGGGCAGCCAAATCAGTTAAACTTGTATTTTTCTCTGCGTCTTCGCTACTTGAGTGAGCGCAGCGAACGGGCGTGAGATCCTGCCTTTCCATTCGCGTTTATTCGCGTCTATTCGCGGTAACTTCCGCGTCTTCCGTGATTTCCGTGGTTAAGCTCTTCCGGTTTCCCCTCCCCACAGTCTTTGCGTGAAATATCCCCATTCGTGCATATTCGTGTTCATTCGCGGTGGAAACTGCTTTTCCCTTTGCCTTTCTTTGCGCCTTTGTGGGCTTTGTGTGAAAATCTCTTCGTTTTTGAGCAGTCGCGTGTCATTGCACCTGAGCATTTTTCAATTGCCTACGTGTTTTGAGGTATTGAAAGACACTTTCCCTAAAATTGTCTTTCCAGAAAAGACAATCTCCTCTCGCAAAGCCGCTGAGAACGCAAAGAAGATGGGCAGCCAAATCAGTTAAACTTGTATTTTTCTCTGCGTCTTCGCGACTTGAGTGAGCGCAGCGAACGGGCGTGAGATCCTGCCTTTCCATTCGCGTTTATTCGCGGTAACTTCCGTGTCTTCCGTGTCTTCCGTGATTTCCGTGGTTAAGCTCTTCCGGTTTCCCCTCCCCACAGTCTTTGCGTGAAATTTCCCCATTCGTGCATATTCGTGTTCATTCGCGGTGGAAACTGCTTTTCCCTTTGCCTTTCTTTGCGCCTTTGTGGGCTTTGTGTGAAAATCTCTTCGTTTTTGAGCAGTCGCGTGTCATTGCACCTGAGCATTTTTCAATTGCCTGTGTGTTTTGAGGTATTGAAAGACACTTTCTTTAAAATTATCTTTCCAGAAAAGACAATCTCCTCTCGCAAAGCCGCTGAGAACGCAAAGAAGATGGGCAGCCAAATCAGTTAACCTTGTATTTTCCTCTGCGTCTTCGCTACTTGAGTGAGCGCAGCGAACGGGCGTGAGATCCTGCCTTTCCATTCGCGTCTATTCGCGGTAACTTCCGTGTCTTCCGTGTCTTCCGTGATTTCCGTGATTTCCGTGGTTAAGCTCTTCCGGTTTCCCCTCCCCACAGTCTTTGCGTGAAATTTCCCCATTCGTGCATATTCGTGTTCATTCGCGGTGGAAACTGCTTTTCCCTTTGCCTTTCTTTGCGCCTTTGTGGGCTTTGTGTGAAAATCTCTTCGTTTTTGAGCTGTCGCTCGTTGCTGCTTTTCCTTGGCGACTTCGCGGCTTGGCGAGAAACCTGCCTTGACAGGCTGCTGAAAAGCCTTCGCCGGTATCCTGCCGGCAGCTCCGGCCAACCTCTTTTCCCCACCGGAGACCTTAGCTGCCCTTCCAGGTAGTCTTCCGAAATCTGCCCTGCGATCCTCCACCCCTCAACATCGCCCTTGAAAAGAGCAACCTCAGAATATCTCCCAAAGCGCACACATGGCCAGCAGGGCAAAGTTACGAGCGCGTTACCCGAACAGGTAGTTGATTTTTCTGGGAAAATAATTAGAGTTATGAATGTTGCAGTAAATATCTCCTCCCGGTAACCAGGAACAGCAAGGAGTAACGCCATGGACGGCATACAGAAAGCTTCCGCCGGTATCCTGTCGGCAATTCTGCCCAACCTCTTTTCCACTCCCAAAACCCCTGCCACCATGAGCCTGAACGCCAGCCTGCGCACGGGCAACGCCGTGGAACGCATCGGCGCAGATAGTGCCTCCTTCAGCCAGCAGGCCCTGCGCCAGGCAAAGCGCATGAACCTCATGGAACAGAGCATAATACAGGCCCACTTCCATGCCAAAGCGCAGAACAATCCCCTGAACATCGACCCGGAAATCCTGGCGGAAGCCAGGGAACACATGGAAACCCTGCAGCAGGTGGAATTGAAGCGTCTGGCTCGCAATCTGGATATTGATGAGGGCATGCTGGCAGTCCTGACCCCCGAAGACTTGATGGAATACTACGACCACTTTCTCTACGAACCCGATCCCGACAGCGACCGGCAGCGCCTCTTCACAAGCATTCAAGGGGGAGTGCGGGCATTCAGCACCACCACGGAACAGCGCTTCGCCACACCCCAGGAATTCTGGGACTATAAGTTCCTGACCGACGAAGAGGGAAACTTCATCAGGAACGCCAGTGAAAACTACATGCGCAATAGCCTGTCTCTGTCTTCCTATGCTGTGGAGAACTTACTGGAAGGTGAACTCAGATTGGGCTCCCAGGAGCACAAGACCATGGACCAGGTGAACCCGGCCATCCTGCACCGCATGAACAACGCCCTGGAGTCCGGCGACAGCCAGCAGATAGGCAATGCCTTCGGGATGGCTCTCAAGGCCGCCCCCTGGGAGTTCTTCGACCCCAGCGGCTACCACGATGTGCGGGAGGCCATGATTGCCAAAATGTCACAGATTGGTTTTTTTGGCGGAAATGAACACAAGTGGAAAGTTTTCAGCGATGAGCACTTTCTGGCAGATAATATCGAATTGCTCTATGACGAGATGCGCTATTTCGAGCTGTACGAGCGGGAGTATCAGCCGATCTGACAAAATTCTGCTTGCTGCACTCAAATACCGCGCAGCCAGCAGGAAAGCAGAAATTGAGCGCAATTTACAGCCAGAGGAGGGCAATAGCCTCCTGAGAGCTGAACGCTCCGGAGACAATCCCCATGAGCCTCCACGAACTTTCCAGAAGTGACCTGCTGCTGGCCTGCACGGCCATCCAACAGGCCCTGAACATAGAAGACCAGGACAGCATGCACTCACTGCTGAGTACTCTGGGAAACTGCCTGGATTTTACCTGCGCCATCATCTGCCTGGTGGAATTCCAGGAAGAGCAACCCCTGTTTCAGGCGCTGGTTCAGCATCAGTGCCCTGAGCCATGGCTGGAAACCTATGTCGTCAGAAAACTCTGGCGTACCGACCCCGTCTTTCAGCAGGTCAGACGCTCTCCTGAGCCTCTGCGCTGGAGCCAGACACAAAACCGGCACTCACCGAATCCCGCACTCCGGGAAGCCAGCCGCCACGGACTGACCGACGGCATCAGTATCGGCTACGGAGCAGGCAATCGCACACTCATCAGCCTGGCTGGCTCCAGACAACAGATCCACGCAATTTCCTCCCTGGCATGCCGGGTGCTCCCCCTGCTGGCCCCGCTGATCCACAGCGCCAGTGTCCGCATTGCCCACCGCCAGGACATACCAGACACAAACCTCAGTGAGCGCGAATGCGAACTCCTGTTCTGGACAGCCGAGGGAAAATCCACAGAAGAAATCTCCATGATCCTCGCCATCTCTCGCGACACCGTCAAATACCACCTGAAGCGCATCTATCAGAAACTCAATGCCGTGAATCGCCACCACGCCATAGCCAAGGCCCTCCGCGCCGGACTCATCCAGTAGCAACTCTTTACGGTTCCTGACCACTCATGGTGCAGGCACGAGGAAAAGCCCGTCTCACACAGGCCACCAAGGCAACAGAATCAGCCACAGAGAAAGACAATATCTCGCCCGTTCGCTACGCTCACTTGAGACGCAAAGCACGCGGAGCGGAAGACTCTTCTTGCATTCTTTCCCATTACTTCCCTTGCGCCCTCACAAGAGATAAATACCTTTCCCGCTTCCATTTGGCCCGCGAACCCTGACTATTCACGTCCTAAGGACACACCTCTCCAAAGCAGCCCTTCAAACTTAACCCGACAAATGTACCCGTTCGGGTAGTTGAAGTTGAAATAATTTCAACTAAACTACATCAATACTGACTAACCACAGAAAAATAAAAGAAAGGAGGAGGGAAAGAAATTCTTTCCGGTAGGCCGAAATCTATTCACCATAAACCACTGGAGGAAGAGTTATGCAAAAGTTCCCCTGGATTTTCACCCTGTTGACCATCATGTTCCTTGCCGCAACCGCCCATGGCGGCGAGATGAAGCCACCACCCATCGAACCCATCAGAATCGAGGATCCCGCCCTGATCGAGGCATTGGAGCGAGCGCAGCAGGAAAATCTGAGACAGAATGACGGCGATGCGTCCATCTCATCTGTCCAAGGATATTGGAGCAGATCTTCGTCAGGAACTACCGTCTATACAGCCAAACAGCAGTATTTTGTTGGCCCCCTTATGCCCCTGACCTATGTGCCTCCTCAAGCTATGGTAAGCCATGCCGACTATCATTATAGCTCTACCCTGAACGACTGGGATTGGTACTTTGAGGCTTACCTGGCATTCCAACACTATTGGGATGGGCTATGGTACATGATACCATTGCCAGCACATCAGGGGACACTTCAAAACCTGAGTGTCTATGATTTCATGGCGGGCAATGGCGCACTTTTTGTGTATATGGTTAATGCCCTCGTGGAAGGCGCACCGCTGTACAATCCGCCGGTGGTAAATAATAATTCCGTCACTGTTTACTACACCTTCTGGCCGGAAAACATTAACTGAGCAGAATAATTTTCGCGCTTCATTCGTCGAGCCTGCCGGAAACAAACGGCAGGCTCGACTATGTAAAATCAAAAATAAGAGAAAAATCACTGCAGGCTAAGTTGCTCACTCAAATAACATTACAGCAAAACGAGCAATCATTCACACATCAACCCCAACCATCAACATGTACTCCATCGATCAATATGGCAGGTGAATTGCAAGGTTTCCGTCAGTGCGAAAAGTGAAACCTGCCAACCAACCCAGCATTCGGAGGACGCACCATGTCAATCATCAGCGGCATCAATATCTACTCCCCCCTTCACGGCTACTCGTCAGCAAGACAGGCATACTCTCCGCCGACAATCCAAGCCCAGCGGGCGCAGTGTCAGGACGATGTTCAACTGAGTCTGGAAGCATTGGAACGCTATGACGCGGAAAAAATTAAAGGATCTCATCCTGCTGTGATTGACCTTGATGATGGAGGAACACTCATCCATATAGAGACAAAGATTCGGCAAAACCTGGAAATGACAACGGAAAAGATATCTGGTGTTCTGAACGACGAGGAAATCGACCCATTTTTCTTGGTGATGAGAGACAATCATGTTCAAGTTATCGGCAACGAGAAAGCTTCAGGACTACTTGAGAATATACTCAACGATAATGAACTTGTTTTCCGTGACCAGACGCAAGCTGACCTGATTAACGAGACCATACGATATACGAAGCTCCTCCTACAGCTTGCCCACGACTCATCAACCAGTGCCAACAGCGACCTCACCTACGACTCCCTGAAATCCATGGGCTTCCCCGACCCGGAAAATAACCCCGATCCCGAATTTGCGGACATGGCCCTGAAGTTTTCCGGCAATCGTCTGAGCCTTGCCCTGCTGGACCGCGAGGAGCGGGAGACACTGGCAAACGGCGGTTCGCTGGCATAACCCAGGCAAAGGAGGAGGACCCACTCATGTCAATCATCAGCGGCATCAATATCTACTCCCCCCTTCACGGCTACTCGTCAGCAAGACAGGCATACTCTCCGCCGGAAATCCAGGCCCAGCGGGCGCAGTGTCAGGACGATGTTCAACTGAGTCTGGAAGCATTGGAACGCTATGACGCGGAAAAAGCAGCGAAAAAATTGCCTGTTGTCATCGATACTCTTTGTGGAAAACAAGCAGTAAGCATCAACGGAAAAATTGAACAAAACCTGGAACTGATTGCCGAAAGAATACAGGAAATTCTTGGAGATGGTGAGCGCGATCCGTTCTACCTGGTGATGAGCGGTGACACTACCCGAGTATTGGGCGATGAGAAAGCCGCCGTGAAACTCCATGATATGCTCGACAGTGATGAACCAGTCTTCCGTGATCATACCATCCGCAGCCTTATTGGCGAGACGATGGTCTTGGTAAAAGGACTGTTATTTATTGCACATACCCACGACAGTGAGAATCACAATGAACAATTAACCAGGAATAATATTTTTACCTTCCTGAAATCTGTGGGCTTCCCCGACCCGGAAAATAACCCCGATCCCGAATTTGCGGACATGGCCCTGAAGTTTTCCGGCAGTCGTCTGAGCTTCGCCCTGCTGGACCGCGAGGAGCGGAAGACACTGGCCAACGGCGGTTCGCTGGCATAACCAAGGCAAAGGAGGAGGACGCACTCATGGCGATCATCAGCGGCATCAATATCTACTCCCCCCTTCACGGCTACTCGTCAGCAAGGCAGGCATACTCTCCGCCGACAATCCAGGCCCAGCGGGCGCAGTGTCAGGACGATGTTCAACTGAGTCTGGAAGCATTGGAACGCTATGACGCGGAAATCGCGGCAAAGAAAATGCCTGCGCGCATTGATATGCCTTGTGGCAATCAGATCATAAACATCGCTGGCACGATTGAACAAAACCTGGAACTGATTGCCGAAAGAATACAGGAAATCCTTGGAGATGGTGAGCGCGATCCGTTCTACCTGGTGATGAGCGGTGACACTGCCCGAGTATTGGGCGATGAGAAAGCCGCCGTGAAACTCCATGATATGCTCGATAGTGATGAACCAGTCTTCCGTGATCAGACCATTCGCGGCCTTATTGGCGAGACGATGGGATACGCAAAGCTCCTACTGGGCATTGCACACAGTTACGAACACCCTGACCCTGCCCAGGAAGAGAGGTCAATAACAGCTATTTTCGATTTCCTGAAATCCATGGGCTTCCCCGACCCGGAAAATAACCCCGATCCCGAATTCGCGGACATGGCCCTGAAGTTTTCCGGCAACCGTCTGAGCCTTGCCTTGCTGGACCGCGAGGAGCGGGAGACGCTGGCAAACGGCGGTTCACTGGCATAACCCAGACAAAGGAGGAGGACCCACTCATGGCGATCATCAACGGTATCAATATCTACTCCCCCCTTCACGGCTACTCGTCAGCAAGACAGGCATACTCTCCGCCGGAAATCCAGGCCCAGCGGGCGCAGTGTCAGGACGATGTTCAACTGAGTCTGGAAGCATTGGAACGCTATGATGCGGAAATCGCGGCAAAGAAAATGCCTGCGCGCATTGATATGCCTTGTGGCAATCAGATCATAAACATCGCTGGCACGATTGAACAAAACCTGGAACTGATTGCCGAAAGAATGCAGGAGATCCTTGGAGATGGTGAGCGCGATCCGCTCTACCTGGTGATGAGCGGTGACACTGCCCGAGTATTGGGAGATGAGAAAGCAGCCGTGAATCTCTTTGATATGCTCGACAGTGATGAACCAGTCTTCCGTGATCAGACCATTCGCGGCCTTATTGGCGAGACGATGGACTTGGTAAAAGGACTGTTATTTATTGCACATACCCACGACAGTGAGAATCACAATGAACAATTAACCAGGAATAATATCTTTACTTTCCTGAAATCCATGGGCTTCCCCGACCCGGAAAATAACCCCGATCCCGAATTCGCGGACATGGCCCTGAAGTTTTCCGGCAACCGTCTGAGCTTCGCCCTGCTGGACCGCGAGGAGCGGGAGACGCTGGCAAACGGCGGTTCACTGGCATAACCCAGGCAAAGGAGGAGGACGCACTCATGGCGATCATCAGCGGCATCAATATCTACTCCCCCCTTCACGGCTACTCGTCAGCAAGACAGGCATACTCTCCGCCGGAAATCCAGGCCCAGCGGGCGCAGTGTCAGGACGATGTTCAACTGAGTCTGGAAGCATTGGAACGCTATGACGCGGAAATCGCGGCAAAGAAAATGCCTGCGCGCATTGATATGCCTTGTGGCAATCAGATCATAAACATCGCTGGCACGATTGAACAAAACCTGGAACTGATTGCCGAAAGAATACAGGAAATCCTTGGAGATGGTGAGCGCGATCCGTTCTACCTGGTGATGAGCGGTGACACTGCCCGAGTATTGGGCGATGAAAAAGCCGCCGTGAATCTCTTTGATATGCTCGATAGTGATGAACCAGTCTTCCGTGATCATACCATCCGCAGCCTTATTGGCGAGACGATGGTCTTGGTAAAAGGACTGTTATTTATTGCACATACCCACGACAGTGAGAATCACAATGAACAATTAACCAGGAATAATATCTTTACTTTCCTGAAATCCATGGGCTTCCCCGACCCGGAAAATAACCCCGATCCCGAATTTGCGGACATGGCCCTGAAGTTTTCCGGCAACCGTCTGAGTCTTGATCTGCTGGACCGCGAGGAGCGGGAGACGCTGGCAAACGGCGGTTCGCTGGCATAGATGCTGTGCCTGGCAGCGCATCAGCCCGTGCGCTACGGCCAGGAAATAGCATCTGCAACAAAATACTCAACTTACGACTGAAGTTACGCGCCCCCCGAGCGCCCGTTTTTCCGGCTCGTTGCTCGCCTTGCACCTGAGAACTTTTCAATTGCCTGTGTGTTTTGAGGTATTGAAAGACACTTTCTTTAAAATTATCTTTTCAGAAAAGACAATCTCCTCTCGCAAAGCCGCTGAGAACGCAAAGAAGATGGGCAGCCAAATCAGTTAACCTTGTATTTTTCTCTGCGTCTTCGCGACTTGAGTGAGCGCAGCGAACGGGCGTGAGATCCTGCCTTTCCATTCGCGTTTATTCGCGTCTATTCGCGGTAACTTCCGTGTCTTCCGTGATTTCCGTGGTTAAAGCTCTTCCGGTTTCCCTTCCCCACAGTCTTTGCGTGAAATTTCCCCATTCGTGCATATTCGTGTTCATTCGCGGTGGAAACTGCTTTTCCCTTTGCCTTTCTTTGCGCCTTTGCGGGCTTTGTGTGAAAATCTCTTCGTTTTTGAGCAGTCGCTCGTTGCTGCTTTTCCTTGGCGTCTTCGCGACTTGAGTGAGCGCAGCGAACGGGCGTGAGATCCTGCCTTTCCATTCGCGTTTATTCGCGTTTATTCGCGTCTATTCGCGGTAACTTCCGTGTCTTCCGTGATTTCCGTGGTTAAAGCTCTTCCGGTTTCCCTTCCCCACAGTCTTTGCGTGAAATTTCCCCATTCGTGCATATTCGTGTTCATTCGCGGTGGAAACTGCTTTTCCCTTTGCCTTTCTTTGCGCCTTTGCGGGCTTTGTGTGAAAATCTCTTCGTTTTTGAGCAGTCGCTCGTTGCTGCGACGTACCTGGCGAATCTGCCGTCACCAATGTCCAACCGACTCCTGCGCATGCGTCATCTTCTTCACCCTATCCCTTTTCTTTTCCTGCAGCTGGCGGAAAAACGCTTGACCCCTTGACCATCTACACGTAACCTCTTTTGCAGAAATACTTTCCTTTCTTTCACTGCTCTGACTGCCCATCTGCGGGCAGATATCATACTTTTCACAGGAGGTACGCTGCATGCAAGATGAACGAGACCCCATGGTGCCCGATGGCGAAGTCAATCCCATCGACACGGACTACCAGGTCGGCCAGGACAATGTGGTCATCAACCTGGGGCCATTCGGCCTGGATATTCACAACCGGGTTTTTGCCATTTCCGGTCTGGGGGTTATCGCTTTCGTGGTGCTGACTCTGGCATTTCAGAATCATGTGGAGCCCCTTTTCAGCGGTCTGCGCGGATGGCTGACAGCTCACCTCGACTGGTTTTTTATCAGCGCGGGCAATATTTTCGTACTGCTCTGCCTGTTCCTCATCGTCTCACCCCTGGGAAAAGTTCGCCTGGGCGGCACTGAGGCCAAGCCTGATTACTCTTATCTGGGCTGGTTCTCGATGCTTTTCGCGGCGGGTATGGGTATCGGCCTGATGTTCTATGGGGTTTCGGAACCCATTTCCCACTTCACCACGGCCTTTGGGGGCACTTCGGTGGAAAATGGTGTGCGCACTGACTGGTCTCCCCTGGGTGGGGCTGCCGGAGATGCGGCAGAGGCTCAGCGCCTGGGCATGGCGGCTACTATTTACCACTGGGCGCTGCATCCCTGGGCAATTTATTCTGTTCTGGCGTTGGGGCTGGCCCTGTTCGCCTTCAACAAGGGGTTGCCCCTGACCATGCGCTCGGTTTTCTACCCGCTGCTGGGCGAGCGGGTGTGGGGCTGGCCGGGCCACGTGATTGATATTCTGGCTATTCTGGCCACGCTTTTTGGTCTGGCCACATCCCTTGGTCTCGGAGCCTCCCAGGCCAGTGCCGGTCTGCACTATCTGTTTGGACTCCCCGAAGGGGTAACAACCCAGGTGCTCCTGGTTATCGGCATTACGGCTATCGCGCTGGTCTCGGTTGTGGCCGGGCTGGATGCCGGGGTCAAGCGCCTCTCCCAGATCAATATGACCCTGGCGACTCTGCTGCTGCTCTTTGTGATCATCGTGGGCCCGACCATGCTCATCCTGAGCGGCTTCTTCGCCAATATCGTTGCCTACTTTCAGTATCTGCCGGCTCTGGCAAATCCCATCGGGCGCGAGGACGCAAACTTCTCCCAGGGCTGGACGGCCTTCTACTGGGCATGGTGGATTTCCTGGTCGCCCTTTGTGGGAATGTTCATTGCCAGGGTCTCCCGTGGGCGCACGGTGCGCGAATTTCTCATTTCCGTGCTGATTATCCCTTCCACGGCCTGCATACTCTGGATGAGTGTTTTCGGAGGCACAGCCATTCATCAGTATGCACAACAGGGTTACGAAGCGGTGGCATCGGCGGGCCTGCCCCTGCAGCTCTTCACCATGCTGGATGTGCTGCCTCTGGCCCAGATCACTTCATTTGTGGCAATTATCCTGGTGGTGGTCTTCTTTATCACCTCTTCAGACTCCGGTTCCCTGGTCATTGATGTGATTTCCGCAGGCGGAAAAATTGACGCGCCCACGCCCCAGCGCGTTTTCTGGTGCACGTTCGAAGGGCTGGTAGCCATCGCGCTGCTGGTAGGTGGTGGTCTGGTGGCTCTGCAGGCCATGGCGGTGTCCACCGGCTTTCCCTTTACGATTCTGCTGCTGATCGCCTGCGTCTCTCTGGTCAAAGGGCTGGCATCGGAGCCACGCGGTACGTAACAGACGTTTTTGTGGGGGACACCGTGGAAGTTGAACACCTGGAGATTCTGGATTTTCTGCGTTCCCACCAGCCCTTTCGGGATCTGCCCGAAGAGGTTCTGGCTGGAGTGGCCAGCAGGGTGGAAATCAGCTACTTCAAGGCGGGAACACCCATCCTGGAATTTGGCCAGGAGATTGATGCCCTGCACGTGGTGCGCAGCGGCGCGGTGGAAATTTTCCGTCGCAATGGCGAACTCTATAACCGCCTCAGTGAAGGGGGCATTTTTGGAGAGTTCGGGCTGCTGCGCAACCGCCGGGTGCGCTTTCCCGCCACTGCCCTTGAGGATTCCCTGATCTACCTGATCCCGGAACCGGTTTTCAGCGAACTCTTCGAACAATTTGAACTCTTTGCCGACTTTGTGGAAATTGAGGATCGCACGCGCCTGCGTCAGGCTGTTTCGCGCCGGGAGGATGCCAACGAGCTGATGACGGCCAAGGTACTGACCCTGGTGCAGCGCGATCCGGTGGTTATCGGCGTCCAGGCCACCGCGCAGCAGGCCTGTCAGAAGATGTCCGAAGAGTCGGTCTCTTCGCTGCTGATCGTGAATGACACGGCAGAAAACCGCGAGAACACTTCCCCCATGGCGGGCATCATCACCGATCGCGATATCCGCAACCGCCTGGTCACGCCCGGTCTGGACTACAGCACACCCGTAGCGCAGATCATGTCCACAGAGCTGGTCACCGTTGAACACAATCAACTGGTCTTTGAGGCGATGCTGCTGATGCTGCGCCACAACGTCCACCACCTGCCGGTGCTGAAAAACCACAAACCCATCGGCGTCGTGGCCATATCCGACATCATTCGCTATGAGTCACAGAACAGCCTCTTTGTGGTCAGCAGCATCTTCCGCCAGAACGACGTGGAAGGCCTGCAGTCCCTGCGCGCCGATGTGCGCTCCTGCTTCCTGCGCATGGTGAACGAAGATGCCAACTCCCGCATGATCGGCAGCGCCATGGCGGTCATTGGCCGCAGCTTCAAGCAACGGCTGCTGGAATTGGCCGAAGAACAGCTGGGACCACCACCAGTGCCCTACTGCTTCCTGGCGCTGGGCTCCATGGCCCGCGACGAACAGACCATTGTCACCGACCAGGACAACGCCCTGATCCTCGACAACCATTTCGACCCGCAGCAGCACGACGAGTACTTCCAGAAGCTGGCCGCCTTTGTCAGCGATGGGCTGGCTGCCTGTGGCTACACCTACTGCACCGGCGGCATCATGGCCACCAACAGGCAGTGGCGTCAGCCCCTGCACGCGTGGGAAGCCTGTTTTCGTGACTGGATCGACAAGCCCACCCCCCAGTTCCTGCTCAACAGCTCCATATTCTTTGACCTGGAGGGAGTATGGGGGAAAACCCAGTGGGCCGACCAGCTCAACGACCTGATCGCCCACCGCGCCAGGCGCAGCTCCCGCTTCCTGGCCTGCATGGCCCGCAATGCCCTGGGACGCACCCCACCCCTCGGCTTTTTTAAAGATTTTGTCATGGAGCAGGATGGCAAGCACAGCAACTCCATCAATATCAAGCGGCGCGGTACCGCTCCCCTGACAGACCTGATCCGGGTGCACAGCCTGGCAATCGGTTCCCAGGCCCGCAACTCCTTTGAGCGCCTCAGCGACATCATAGACGCCGGCATCCTGCCCAGCGGGCGCGGGCCCGACCTGCGCGACGCCCTGGAATTCATCGCCATGGTGCGCATCCGCCACCAGGCACTGTCTCTTCAGGAAGCAGAGGAGCCCGACAACAGTGTTGTTCCTGAACAGCTTTCCGACTTTGAGCGCAAGAACCTCAAGGATGCCTTTCAGATTCTCAGCAACGCCCAGAAATTCCTGAAATTCCGCTACCAGCCCGGTCGCGTCAACTGAAGGGCACCCCATGTTCTACCTGCCTTCGCCACGCAAAGAGGAACCACAACTCAACCAGGTGGAAACCACCGCGCCCGACTGGCCCACCCGTTTGCGCGCCCTGGCGGCGAAAGCTCGCGATCAGCGCCTTCAGGCCTTTTATGGCGCCGGGGTGGTGGATGGCGACACCCCCATCTCCCAGGTGCCCCTGCTGGCCCTGGACTTTGAAACCACAGGCTTTGACCCGAAGCGCCACGGCATTGTCAGCATCGGCCTCGTGCCCATGAGCCTGCAGCGCATCCGCTGTGCCGAGGCGCGTCACTGGATTGTCAAGCCACGGGTACAGCTGGAAAGCCAGTCCATCGTCGTGCACGGCATCACCCATTCCGACGTCGCCACGGCTCCTGATCTGGCGCGAATCCTTGATGAACTCCTGGAAGCCATGGCCGGCCATGTCATGGTCGTCCACCACCGGGGAATTGAACGCAGCTTCCTGGACGCAGCCCTGAAAGCCCGTATCGGCGAGGGCATCCAGTTCCCCGTCATCGACACCATGGAGCTGGAAGCGCGGCTGCACCGCCAGAAACCTCCGGGGCTGCTGGCGCGCCTGCTGGGCAGAAAACCCGTCTCCATACGGCTGGCCGCCAGTCGCGCTCGCTGCAACCTGCCCCACTACCGCCCCCACCACGCCCTGACCGATGCCCTGGCCACAGCAGAGCTGCTGCAGGCCCAGATCGCCCACCACTTTTCACCTGAAACCCCCATACAGGAGCTGTGGAAATAACTGGAGTTTTGCATCTTGCCATCCTGGTTTCAGGTGCCATTGATCTGATGCTTACCACGTGTACGGATACTGTCCTTTTTGACCGCGCAAAAAGAACGAAAAACGCGCCCCCCGAACGCCCGTTTTTCCGGATCGTTAGCTCGCCTGTTCTGGAGATCCGGCAGCAGGCTGCTGAAAAGCCTCACCTGCGGCGTTGCACGCCTTGCACCTGAGCATTTTTCAATTGCCTGTTTATTTTGAAGTATTTTCAGCAAGCTCTTAACTGCCTTTCTTTGCGTCTTCGCGACTTGAGTGAGCGCAGCGAACGGGCGTGAGATCCTGCCTTCCCATTCGCGTTTATTCGTGTTCATTCGCGGTAACTTCCGTGTCTTCCGTGATTTCCGTGGTTAAGCTCTTCCGGTTTCCCCTCCCCACAGTCTTTGCGCGAAATTTCCCTATTCGCGTTTATTCCCGTTCATTCGCGGTGGAAACTGCTTTTCCCTTTGCCTTTCTTTGCGCCTTTGCGGGCTTTGTGTGAAAATCTCTTCGTTTTTGAGCAGTCGCTCGTTGCTGCAACGTACTCAAGCGACGCCGTCAGCGCAGAACCATTTCCGCCATTTCAGCATGGCATCAGGGTCGGTGCCGTCGGAGATGCGAACGTTGAGAGATAACAGAAAAAACCCTCTGCCAAATGGGCAGAGGGGAAGGAAAGGGGATCTATGGAAGGAAGGAGAGTTGCCAGAGAGTATTGCATATGGGATGCCAAAACAAAAACCCTTCATTGTCAACAGGTTACCTGGCAGCAAAAAAACAACTGAATGGTTGAATTTTGCCCAGGTGAGCAGATTCTGCGCAGACACGATGCGCGAAAAGCCACCCGCGCAACAGACCTCACGCCGGATGGTTGCTCTTGGCCGTGAAGGCATCCACACGCATACGCAGCACCAGCACGTGCTCCAGCACCCGGCTGTCAAAATCGAAGTCCGTCCGTCCAGAGTGGTGCTCCATAATGCGCAGCAACCCCTCCACCTTGAGGGCTTCGTCATCAACCGTCTCAACGCGCCCGGAACCGGCAACACTGCGGTATTTCATGCTCCACTGACAGGCGCTCTGCCCTTCCACCAGACGGTGATCGGTGTCGATGAAAAAGTACCCTGAATCGTTACTCCGCAGAATATCAAGCTTGCGCCCATCCCGCGCACAGTGAAAATACAGCGTCAACTGGTTTTCTTGAAAGTGGAACCCATAGTTCAGAGCGACCAGATAGGGCGCCCCCCGATCCACCAGGGCCAGGTGACACACCTGCGCCTGACGCAGAATACTCTCCACCATTTCACCATCGTGAATCTGCCGATCTGTGCGACGCATGTTCACCCCCCTGCAGCCGGTAGACGCCGGCTATGCTCTTCATGCAGCTGTCGCAGCTGCTCATCCTTCTCCTGCCAGATATCCGTTACCCACTGCTGAATCTCCTGACGCAACAGAGGATCGCTCCCGTAGTCGCCCTGACTGAAGTGCGCCGGAATCGGCTTTTCATCAATGCGCACCACACAGCGGCGAAACGCACCGCACATCATCGCCCAGAAAGTGGGAATCCCGTCAGGATAGTAAATGGTCACATTGGTCAAAGCACTGAACCGATCCCCCAGGGACTGAATCGCAAAGGCCAGACCGCCGGCCTTAGGCTTCAGCAGGTACTGGAAAGGCGACTGTGTGCGCCTGCGCTTCTGCTCGGTGAAGCGGGTACCCTCCAGGAAGTTCATCACACTGGTGGGCACCTGGGAAAACTTCTCGCAGGCCCTGCGCGTCTGCTCCAGATCCTTCCCGGCCTTTTCCGGATACCGGGCCAGATACTCACGGGAGTAACGGCGCATAAAGGGAAAGTCCAGCGCCCACCACGCCTGCCCCACAATCGGCAGATAGGCGAGCTCCCGTTTGATAAAAAACTTCAAAAGCGGCACCTTGCCCAGATAGAGGGCGTAGAGCACAAAAATATCCACCCAGCTCTGGTGATTGGCATTGATCAGAAACCACTCCCGCCGACCAATGCGACTCAACCCCTGAATATCCCACTGAACCCGGTACACATGGTTCAGCCACCACAGAATACCCCGCACCCACAAACCCGCAGTGGCCTCGACCAGGGGATTGGCCACACCCCTGGCCAGACCTTGCGGCAGAATCAGGCGCAACAGGATAAAGACATAGAGGAACGCTCCCAGAAACAGCGTATACAACAGCAGCGCAAGGGAACTCAGAACACCCAGCAGGAAAGACCCTCCCGCAGCAGGAGCTTCCCAGGCAGCATTCGACCCAGCAGTGGTTGGCAAAGTACTCCGGCCCATCGCGCTTACCCCTGCAACCCAAAGGCAGCCTGCACATATTCAGCAACATGCCGATCCGCAATATCCTGAAGCGCGCGCAGTTTGATATGACGACGCAGTTTGCCGCCACCCTCCAGAACGCCGTGGGGATCGGGCAGCATCGCCCCCCGACTGAACTCCAGCGAAACATGACCCGTATAGGCAAAAATACCGCAGAACGGTTCAGCCCCGCTGAAAAGGATGCCCCCGTACTTCATCTCTTCGCCACTCCCCTGGCAAACCGCCAGCACCGTTTCTCGCAACGCCCTCACAAGCGCGTACTGCGATTCGCTGTGGTTTTGCAGATCATTGAGAAAGGTTTCGACACGCATAGTGCTCATGGGCACTCCCGGAAAAGAAATTCAGACCAGCCCGTCTTCAATACGCCGCCAGTTGCGCCATCTTACCAGCCCCACAGCACTATCGGCAACACCCATAGCGGCACACGCTGCAGCCATGACAGCCGGAAGCATTGCACCGGCCAGAAAGAGCCGCTTTCCAGCATCTGGCGACACCATGGACGCTGAAGAAGAGTTCCATGCCACCGCCGCTGAACTCATCATCAGCCCCACCGGCCAGGTGGACCACCTCGTCTTCGAATGGAACCACGAATGGGGAAAAAGCCGTCAAGGCTTCAAGAGACATTATGAACCACGAATAAACGCGAATATGCACGAATGGGGGAAATTTCACGCAAAGACTGTGGGGAGGGGAAACCGGAAGAGCTTAACCACGGAAATCACGGAAGACACGGAAGTTACCGCGAATAGCCGCGAATAAACGCGAATGGAAAGGCAGGATCTCACGCCCGTTCGCTGCGCTCACTCAAGTCGCGAAGACGCAGAGAAAAATACAAGTTTAACTGATTTGGCTGCCCATCTTCTTTGCGTTCTCAGCGGCTTTGCGAGAGGAGATTGTCTTTTCTGAAAAGATAATTTTAAAGAAAGTGTCTTTCAATACCTCAAAACACACAGGCAATTGAAAAGTTCTCAGGTGCAAGGCGCTCGCAGAGCACGGAATGAAGCGCACTCCCCGTACGTTGCAGCAACGAGCGACTGCTCAAAAACGAAGAGATTTTCACACAAAGCCCACAAAGGCGCAAAGAAAGGCGGCCTGCAGAGGTACGCTACAGCCTCACCTGCGGCAACTCTGCCGCCACATCCCTATACCTGAGTGCTTTCCCACGAATATGGGAGCACAGTGCTGCGGCAAAGTCCCGTTCTTCAGGTGTCAGATCCCCTTCAGATGCCAAATTTTCCACCTGTTCCCCGGCGGAGTGGCACATGGCCAGAAGCGTTTTGGCCACCTGCCGTCTGGGCAGGCCACACATTTCGCACAGAAGGGCCAGCTGGAAGGCGAATATCTTCTGCGGATCAAAGGCGTCACCAATCGCCATGGCCAGGTCCTGCTCGAAGGTGGCGCCATACATCTCCACGCACAGCAGGTCATACCAGGGGGCAACGCTCATGCCATGCCGCTCCACAAAAAAAGAGATGTTTTTCCCGTGCGCATCGCTGTTGCCAATCAGCAGGTTAAACAGTACCCAGTGCAGCAGGGTGCGTTTGGCAACAGCGGGTACACGGCAATGCCTGCTGCTGGCGATCAAGTCCGGCACATTCGCTCCGGTGCGAATATGCGCCACATGCCCGCCCTTGCCAAAGGGCCGCTCATACTTTGCGCCGGGGGGAAGGTTCAGCATCTGGCAGCCGTCGATAATGTGTCGCCGCCGTATGCGGTGGGGCCCATCGGGGAAGCGGTCGAATCGCTCCACAATCAGAACGGGTTCACCATCAAAACGCCACAGCTGCGTTGGTGGCACCACAAAGCCCATTGCGTGTGCCAGCCGCATGCACAGGTACTCGTTGATGACCACATGCATGGCCATGGGGGAGCCGAACTTCAGAATATGGCTTGAAGCAAGCATGCCCTCGCCAAACCCCATGGAGCCATCTGGCCGTATCAGCAGGGGCAGCTTCTCCTGCACACCAGCCACGGACAGGCGCAGCCTGTTATCCCATAGGGCGATGGAGACATTCTGCCGCCCAGCCACTCGCTGGCCAAGCTCCTCACGGGAGATTTCCCTGAAACATGACGGGGGAGACTCAATGGAGCCTGATGGCGCGCTGAAACCCAGCGCACCCGCAGTTTCCGAACCAATGGCACCGATCAATCCGAAAATATTGTGTTTCGAGATATGCAGGTGGCGGGATACCTCATCAAGCCACCGACCTTCCGGCAGCAGATTGGACAGGAAATGGTGAACGCTTTCCGGGGAGGCCCCAGGCAATACGTGGGGTGACACGGGAAAGCCTTCCCCGGCGAGCCAGTGCGGTTCATATTCAAAGTGCAGGGTATCCTTGGCGATATCAGCGGTAATGTTCCCTATCGGCTCATGATCCAGGGTAACCTGCAGCACCGGGTTCATTCATCACCATGGGCTGCAAGGGTTATGGTAACACCGAGCATCTGGCATACCTGCAGCACCGAACTCAGGCGCACATCCCCCTTGCCCTGTTCAAGTTTTGACAGAGTGCTGACGGAAACACCGCAGAAGGCGGCAGCCTCGTGAATGCCCATACCCGTTTGTGTGCGGGCGGCACGAATAAAGGCAGCTAGGACCTGGGCATCGCTCAGGCTTTGGGGCTTCGGCATAGCGGTAGGGATAACGGCGCGGGGCACGGGCTCCTCCATATATTGATACTGCGATAGCATTATATACTGGCCGTACCAGCCACGTGTAAAGATAAATTCTGCGATAACGGTATTATTTAGCCGAGAGTGCAAGAAAAGCTCATTTGTACTGCCATAGCAGTACGAATAATAGTGGACATTCTGTCTGTCTGGCGTTCAGTGCTTTTCTGCAGTTTCTGAAATCTGCCCGCAGACTTGAAGAACCCAAAGACATTATTAACCACGGATGGACACGAATATGCACGAATGGGGGAAATTTCACGCAAAGACTGTGGGGAGGGGAAACCGGAAGAGCTTAACCACGGAAATCGCGGAAAACACGGAAGTTACCGCGAATGAACACGAATAAACGCGAATGGGAAGGCAGGATCTCACGCCCGTTCGCTGCGCTCACTCAAGTCGCGAAGACGCAGAGAAAAAAACAAGGTTAACTGATTTGGCTGCCCATCTTCTTTGCGTTCTCAGCGGCTTTGCGAGAGGAGATTGTCTTTCTGGAAAGACAATTTTAGGGAAAGTGTCTTTCAATACCTCAAAATACACAGGCAATTGAAAAGTTCTCAGGTGCAAGGCGCTCGCGGAGCACTGAATGAAGCGTACTCCCCGTACGTTGTAGTGACGCGCGAAGGCGAGCAACACCGGAGATGAGGCTTTTCAGCAGCCTGTCACGTGTAAATGGACTTGCGCAGACCAACCCGCAACACCAGGAGTGTCAACACCTCGCCATCAACGCGAAAAAGCACCCGAATCTTGCGGGCTACGATAAAGCGATATTGCCCGGAAAAGCGGCTTCCCTTCAGTTCAGTGACTTTCCCGGTCTGCTTCAGAGAATTGAAGTTATCCCGCAAATAATGGATTTTTTTGACAATGAGCTGGCGATCGACGCTGTTGAATCCGTGAAGATCCTTGACCGCCTGTTCGGAGTATTTAGGACTTATCCATAAATTACGCCGATTTTCCTGTATGTGATTATCGCCGCCGCGAGACACGTCAATCCGTAGTGAGTGACCTCAAGCTTCTCAAAGCGCACATGAATCTTCCTGAAACGGTTGAACCAGGAAATAGATGCTTCCACTATCCAGCGCCTCGCCTTCTTTGATGGGTCACGCTTCTTGTCCTCGATCTCTTCTTTTCGCTGCTTTACATGGGGTATGTATCCGCGCTGAAGAATGCTGCTGAGCGCCGGCTTTCCCTTGTAGCCACAATCTGCGCAAAGATGCTGCTCCTGCTCTGCAGGCTTCTCGAAGACTACGCCATCAAGAACGGCTTCAAGCTGGCTCACATCATGCCGGTTCGCTCCGGTTACGACGATGGACAACGGGACGCCACGACCGTCCACCAGGACATGACGCTTGCTCCCGTTTTTTTCCCCGATCCGTCGGGTTCTTCCCTACGGTTTCAAGAGCCATTGGAGCTTTGTACATTCCGCCATCTATGCTTTGCCACTCCCAAGCTATCCCCTCCATCTCGTCATACTCAGCCAGCCCCTGACGCCAAATAGCTTCGAATACACCGGCCTTACTCCATTCAATGAAGTACTTGTGCACTGCACTGGCGCAACCAAACTGCTCCTTGGGTATCGCTTTCCACTGACAACCGGTGCGCAGCACATAGACAATGCCGGAAAACGCCTTCCTGGGGTCAAGTCGCTTGCGCCCACCACCAGGCTTGCGCTTGTAGATCTTGTCAGGATCTCTTTGCTGGATTGGCAGTAAAGGCTCAACTCTTTGCCAGAAGGCATCTGAAACTTCCCATGATTGCACTTTAGACATAAATCACCGCCATGAATGATCTTTTGTGGATCATTCTACAGCGAAACATTGCTCGGGTCAATGATTATTTATGGACAAGTTCTTAATCTCCAATATCCACTCCCAACTCCGCATACACGTCCGCACTCTCCAGAACACGCATCTTTCCATCCTGGATATCCTGGCTTATTTTGTCGGCCAGCAGGGCGTCAGTATGGTCGAAGTAGTGATCAAGAGCCGACTCCACCACTTCCCTCTGCGTCTTTTGCAGAGCCTGAGCCACCAGTTCCAGCTCCTTCGCCAGGGAGTCATCAAGAGTGAAGAGCTTTTTTACCGCCATGGCACACTCCTTTCGCATATCCAATCAGATATCTGTAAGTATATGTCGTTTTGCCAGGCTGTCAAGCCTTCAAGAGGCATTATGAACCACGAATAAAGTCGCTAATATGCACGAATGGGGAAGAAAACCGTCAAGGCAGGTTTCTCGCCAAGCCGCAAAGTCGCGAGGGGAAAAACAACGGATAAATTCCCCATCTACAGGTTATGCAATAAATTGTATTTGCGCGTAACGTTTGCTGTGCTACTATGCAAGTTGAACCTGGCATCCGGCTTGGAATGATACGGTTTTGCAAGTTGCATATTTGTCGGATAAACTTTGGCAAATGCACCTCTGTGCAAAAAATTGTCGTTTCTGCAAGGGTTGCATCCAGAGCTTCAGAATGGGGGATTTTATGTGTCACTTTGGACGTTTTTTCAAAAAGTGCATAGCGTCAGTTTTGACGCCTAAATGTAGTTCGATGCTCTTCATCCTTTCTACTACAGGAAAGGCGCAAAAAATATGAACAATAAAGCGGACACCGTGACTGAGTGGCTTACAGAGCGGCCCCAGTGGCTCCAGATTGCGGCTACTCGGCTACTTCAGCAGCCTGAGCTTACTGACAAAGACGTCTCTGAGCTCGCAACCCTGTGCCAGCAGGAAGCCGAAGGTAAGCTGCCCAAAACGACCTGTTCCTTTCCCGCTACCGCGTTCTCCCAGGGCGCAGCAGGCACTCTACGTTTGTGTTCGATCAGTGATGTTGAAGGAGTAAACGCCCTTGCTCCGAAGAAACCACTGGAGTTTGGCAAGGGCAATATCACGATTGTTTATGGCAACAACGGGTCAGGCAAATCCGGTTACGTCAGACTCCTCAAACATGTATGCGGTGCCCGCGAGACGGGTACCCTTCACCGCAATGTCTATAAGCCCGGCTCTGCCGTACAGAAAGCCTGCATTTCGTTTGAGCAGGACGGCATTTCGAAAACCCATACTTGGTCAGGACAAGGCATCTGCGATGATCTCAACAGCGTTGATATTTTCGACACCTCGTTTGGCAAGGTCTTTGTCAGCAGCGAAGACGAGGTGAGCTACGAGCCGCCGGTTCTATCGTTTTTCAGTTCTCTCATCCTCGTATGCGAAAAGGTCGCATCGGCCTTGGACGTCGAGGCTAACCGGCACCAGTCCAAAAAGCCAAATATCCCGGCTGACAAGAAGGTAACCCCCGAAGGTATCTGGTACGAAGCCATCAGCGCCAAGACCAGCACCCAGGACATCGACAAGCATTGCACATTTGGCAGTGCTGACGAGACCGAGATGCAAACGCTGCAGCAGCGCCTTGCCGAACAGGCACCGGCGGAAAAAGCAAAGCAGCTGAAAAAACAGAAACAGCATATCGACACTCTGGTCCAGGATACTCAAAAGTATCTAGAGCAACTATCGGACGATAATTATCGGCGGATCATTGCTGCCAAGAAGAAGTCAATTCTCAAGAAGACAGCGGCAGACACGGCGGCGGAAAAGGTGTTCTCTGGCAGCGAGTTGGAAGGCATTGGGTCTGATGTCTGGAAAGAGCTATGGGAAGCGGCACGGAACTACTCCGTATCGGCTGCATACAAAGAGGCCGAGTATCCGAATGTTGCTGATGATTCCCGTTGTGTCCTGTGCCACCAGACCTTGACCCAGGAAGCCAAGGAGCGGTTGGTCTCCTTCGAAAATTTCGTGAAGGGTGAAATGCAGAAAGCCGCATCGGATGCGGCCAAGGAATACGAGACCGCCAGTCAAACTATCGAGGCGCTACCGACATCGGAGACGCTGAAAACACGTATCGATGCGGCTGGCATTCCACAGGATGAAGTCGCCAGCCAGGTGACGGATTTCTTTGCTCAATTGCAGGCCAGAAAAGACCTGCTCCCTGGGATCGATTCCGAAGAAGCCATTCCCGACCCGCTACTCTCACCGAAATGGATCGAAGAAGCCAACGCCCAGTCGAAAAGCCTCGGTGAACTCGCGGCAAAATATGACGAAGACGCCAAAAGCGACAATCGTGAGGAGATCAAGAAAAAGCTAAACAGTCTGCAGGCCAGAAAGTGGTTGTCTGAACACCGCGCCGCCATTGATGAAGAAGTAACCCGATTGAAGCTGCTGAACCAGATCAAGGCGGCTAAAAAATCCGCTGATACGACAGCTTTATCAAGAAAGAAAGGCGAGTTGGCAGAAGCCTTGATCACGGATGCGTTCGTACAAAGGTTCAACGCGGAGCTCAAAGCCCTCGGCGCGTCTCAGGTGAAGGTCGAACTCGTGAAGTCAAAAGTCTCCAAGGGCCGCGTCCTTCATAAGCTCCAGCTTCGAGGAGCCTCTCAGAATGGGCTCGCCGATGTGCTGAGCGAGGGGGAAAATCGGATCGTCTCCATTGCGGCTTTCTTAGCCGACGTCACCGGAAAGAGCAACAAGGCCCCGTTTGTCTTTGACGATCCAATATCCTCGCTGGACCAAAGCTATGAGGAGGCCGTGGTTCAAAGACTGATCGAGTTGTCTCAGGACAAGCAGGTCATTATCTTTACTCACCGCCTGTCCTTGCTGGGAACGGTCCGGCATTTTGCCGAGAAAAAGACCATCAAGCCAGATGTGGTGAGCATTCGCTCTGCGGACTGGGGGACCGGAGAGCCAGCTCCCATTCCACTTTCACAAAGCGACATCAAAACCGCCCTGAACACACTTATGAGCCAGCGGTATCAGAATGCCAAGAAGGCGAGCGAGAGCGGCGAATTTGAACATGCCGAAATCTTGCTGAAGTCGATATGCAGCGACTTCAGAACATTGGTGGAGCGCTCTATTGAAAATGATCTGCTTTGCGGGGTGGTTCAAAGATTTCAACGACCGGTCCATACGTTGAAGCTCAAGGAGCTTGCCAAATTGAAGAATGAGGATTGTAATCTCCTTGATTCGCTCATGACCAAATACTCAGGATTTGAACACTCGCAGCCAGCAGAATCACCTGTGGAGCTACCGAAGCCGGACGAGCTTTTGGCCGACATGACGTCACTTAAAGAATGGCGTGAGAAATATGCAAAGCGAAGCGCATAAAGGCATCGAACAAATCGTTCCAGCGGACGCGCTAAGGCGCGCCGCTGAACTCAAACGTTGGGCTGATAAGGGGTGGTGGTGATACGTCAGGCAGTGGATTTTGTGCGCAAGCATGCCGAAGAGATTCTGCGTCTCACAAAGGTGGTGTCGATTTTTGCCTCTCTAGCTGGCGCATACTATTTCGCTTCTTACCTGTATGCCTTTCGCATTCCATTTCCACTCGATCTAGCAGTTCTTCCCGTTGCTTTGCTAGCTATAGGCGTTATTGCCTTAATGATTACGGCTGTTATCATAGCTTACATTTCAGTTCTGGGATGGGCGCAGACAGACCCATTCGATCTGGGATACGCTGAGCTCATCCACTCCAATAGCAAAGGAGTTTATTACCCCAATCCGAAAGTGGCGCTTATCAATATAGGCGCTATTTTCATATTCCCTTTTGCTTGTTGGGTCGCAATACTTATCCTAACCCCAAAGGGAATGGAAGAGATTTCTTTCTACGCTTTGATGGTGTCTTATGCGGTTTGGTCAATTGCAGTCGGCGCGTATAAGGCATACCAAAGACCTCACCAGTCTCTGAAGTCATATCTCGCATTTGCATCAAAAGTATCAGGTTTTACTTTCGGTATAGCATTTTTTACACTGGTTGCTTCTCTAGTCTATATAACATTGCTCTCGACAAGAGGGTTTTTCGACACAAACGAGAGCGCACTACTGTCGTTGGCGGTCTTTGCAGCGATCAACATAACCTTGCTGTATCCCTATTTGAATGTTAGAGGCTTTGATAGAGAGAATCGCCGCGTGATGGATGGCGAACCCAGCCTAGATCCGACGATTCTAAGCAAGAGAATTCACGGGTCTGGTACCAGTATTGTAATAGTAATACTGGTTGCAGTAACTCTCTTTCAGCCGTTTTCATCATTTGTCGGCGAGCTTCCGCTTCGCCTGATCGGTTTGGCACCTATTGAGCCTAGAACACTACACACTAGCGAAAAAACAGCGAGTGCTTGGCCTGCTGAGTTGATTGACACATGCGAAAGCACGCGGTGCTCGTCGGTTCCGCTTCAAGTTCTACTGGATCTCGGCAGGATTCTATACGTAAGGAAGGTTTCCGAGAACGCGTTCGTATTTCGCTTGGAAAGAAGCGAAGTTGTCGATCAAATGTTGCCGGATGAGCGCATTAGGCGTGGGAAGCAGCCAGAATGACCCTTCAACACACCCACTGCGCCTTTTACGCAGCATCTTCGTGATGGCAAGGGCAATTCTGCCTTCCCATTCGCGTTTATTCCCGTTCATTTGCGGTGGAAACTGCTTTTCCCTCTGCCTTTCTTTGCGCCTTTGCGGGCTTTGTGTGAGAATGTCTTCACTCTTGAAAGGAAAAAGCATGAGACTTTTCACCAGCTTGCTTATGGCCTTATTGCTGGTTCCATCCGCGTTGGCCAAAGATTCCACTGAGGTGCTGCTGACATTCAGCGCTGGTTTGGCGCGTTACTCCGCGTCGGGGGATTTCATCGGCGGCAAGAGTGCTGAAAGTATGAGTGAATCGGATTTTCCGGGTGCTGCGGGTCTTGGTGTGCGCTTCTTTGGCCGTTACACGCTTGAGGTGTCTTCGGTGGAGCTGGAATTCTTCCCGTTTCTCACTGATGTGGCCTATGGGGTGCGGGGCAGCGCCACTCGCTGGCTGGCGGGGTATCAGCATCCGGTGAATGACTGGCTGGCGGTGGGCATACGGGGTGGCGTGATGGACTGGGAGGTTGAGGTGAAGCCGTCAATTTTCCATGGCTGGAGCAGCCACAGCGGGCGCGATCCCTATTATGGCATTCTGCTGCGCATGGGCAGCAATCGCTTGGCCTTTCTGCTGGGGCACGACCGCAGCCATTTTGAGGACATTGCCTTGCGCATGACCTGGGTGGGCCTGGAAATTGTGCCCGCTTCCTGGTAGGAGTCAGCAAGCGGTTAATGGTACGGTATCCCCATATAGAGATAGGCTCCGTGCCGTCCCTGGCTGCCTTGCGCAATGATGGTGTTCAATAACACGGGATTTGGAAAGGTACTGCTAGGGTCAGGTGTTTGTCGATTTGTGCTTTTCCAGGACGCGTTGGCCTTTTGGGGTCAGGCGGTATTTCTGCAGTCGGCTGTTGGGTTTTTCTGGAATGGTGTACTCAAGGAATCCAGCTTTCCGCAATGCAGGCAACGCTCTGCGGACATTTCCACTCAGACCTTTATGTCCTAATGCTGCTGCAATTTCAGCAGACGAGAGTGGTTGGCCAGCGCATGCCTCCAGTATTTGCCAATCGACTTGTGCCTCGACTTGTGCCTCGACTTGTGCCTTAGATTGCCTGTCTGATGGTATTCGATGGTGCTCCGCCAGGAAGGTGGTAAAGCGCAGCCGCAGGCCGATTTCCTCGATTTTTGGCTCCGGCAAACCAAGCCGATTGGCTTCGGCAAAGATGCGGCGCACGCCGGTACCCCATTGCTCAATCAAGCCCAGCTCCTTAAAGATACGGGCGATAACCGGATTGCGAATGCGGGAGGTGCCCTGTTTCATTTCCTCAATGGTCATGCCGGGCAGAAGAATACCCATGCTCTCCACTTCGATGCGGTCATCAAGAAATACCACGCGGATGAGGGTTTTTCAGCAGCCTGTTTCCTGTCATCCGACCATTGTCTTCAGCGTCCAGCGGCAGCGCTTGCGCACCATGCCAACCAGCTTGTCGTAAAGGGCCCTGTCTCCATGCTCCCTGGCAAATGCTTCGCGGCACGCTACGGCAACTTGTGGCAGAAGCTCTGCCAGCTCAGCTACCCTCTGCAGTAACGGTTTTGGCGGGATGGCCAGCTGGCGGGCCATTTCTTCCCACTGTGCCATGGTTATGCGTTCGGGGTTTTTCTCACTCCCCACAAAGAGCGCCATATCCCGCGCATAGCTTCCCGGTGTCAACTGATTGAGAAACTCTATGGCTACCAGATCGTAAAATGGTGCCAGCGTTGGTGCTGCCGAGCCGGGGGTGTAGAGCAAGGCCAGGTTTTTGGCGTGGCCATCCCAGTTGCCAACCAGGAAATTGAAAATCTGCCAGTCGCGCAGCTGTGACAGGGCGATGGACGGTCGATCCAGATGCTGTCGCAGCAGCTCGCCAATCATGGCAATGGAGGGGCCGCCATCGCTTTGATACTTCATGTTTACCGGCATCCCCAAGGCCTGGAGTACATCCTCCTGGTGCAATCGCACCAGCTCTCCCCTTGAATCTACCATGCGGTCGTAGCGCTCCACTTTCAGCCAGGGCACAGCCTTCTTACCAAAAGAAGTCGTGTGATAGCTGGTGGAGACCACAGGCAAGCCGATGCCCAGTGCCATCTGCCCGGCCATGTACTCGGCGAAGCAGACCCGGTTGATGGTTTCAAACTTGATGATATGGCTGGAAGGGTGATGGGTGTCGGGAAGAGAGAGTTGCCCCTGCTTGCAGAGCACTGGCAGCTTGTCCTGGGCACCAGCCAGTGAAAAGCGCTGCGCCATGGCAAAAGCCGACCCCTGGATTTGACCTTTCCTGCTGATCAACTTTTCAAAGTCATCCTGGGGGAGCGCTGTGAGGGGCAAGCGCTCCTGCGCGGGCATTTCATCATAAGGCAGGATGCTGAGCGCACCGGCGCAGTCGCCACCGATTGCCAGCAGCAGGCCCATATCGTCACTCTGGCTTATGCCCCGTTGACGGCAGATGCGCTGGCGGGTTGCCCCTTCAGGCAAAAGCCCCGCAAAGAAACTATGGGCGCTGGCCTCATGGTCAGCCCTGTGCAAGGGAAGGCTGATGGAGATGGGAAAGCCGTCACGGTGCAGCCAGTCGTCCGCGTACTGAAAGCGCATAATGCCCCGCTCATCCTCGCGCACCGTGCCTGCGCATCTGCTCTGCCACCAGACCTGGGCACTTCGCGCTGTCATGGGGAATTCTCCGGGGTGCGTTGCTGTGGAATGTCGGATGGTGATGCGCCAAGGCGAGCGCGGGGGACAATCAGCATCTCCAGCCCCAGGGCCTGTAAAGCCACCATGACCCGGCCCAGGGACGCGCTGGACTTACCCCGCTCAAACTCGGAAAGAAAGCGGATGGACAACCCCGTAAGGCTGTAAAGTTCCTCCAGGGTAAGCCCCTGCCGCTTGCGCTCCTCCCGGAACATCCGCCCGAGTTCAGCAGGGCTGAGGATATGCTGGCAGCTCTTGAAATTTTCCTGATTCGTAAATTTTGACATGCTGACCCCGCTCGCGAAAGCTATTTTCCCTTTGCGTAAATTTAGGCGGAGTGGAGGGGAAATCAAGATAAATTTTCCCTGTTCGGAAAATTGGCGTACCGAAAGAAAGGCATTCTGAACCACGAATGAACGCGAATATACACGAATGGCCCTGCCATCACGAAGATACCGTGTCAAAGGCACTGTGGGTGTCCTGAAGTGTCTATTTTCCTTCCAAAAACGAAGAGATTTTCACACAAAGCCCGCAAAGGCGCAAAGAAAGGCATGGGGAAAAGCAGCGGACAAATTCCCCATCTACTGCCTATGCAATAAATTGTATTTGCGCGTAACGTTTGCTGTGTTACCATGCGAACTGAATCTGGCATTAGGCTTGGAATGGTTGCAGCCCGAGCTTCAGGGTGGGAGATTTTATGCGTCACTTTAGACGTTTTTTCAAAAAGTGCATAGCGTCAGTTTTGACGCCTAAATGTAGTTATACGAAATAGAAAGGGGGGGCTCCCAAAATGCCGAACCAAGCCTTGTTCTACCCATGGATCGAGATAAAAGATGATCAATGGCTGAAGACTTCTCTGCTCTATTGGGATGAGTTCCGAACCATTGTTCCAGAATCTATCGAGAATCCATACAAAACAGACTCTACGATTGCGCTCTCAAGTGAAGGATTATTGCACCCGATTCGAGTGAGACCTGATATGGAGGAAATCGAAGATCTTGCTGATTCGGTTATAACTTACTTGTCCACAAACGAGGGAGCAAGAATTGTCGCATCAAATGGATATAGAGGCTCGATAATTCATGAAGAGAAGTTGCCGTACCAATTTGGGAAATTCGCAGATATACATCCAGAAAAGTTACCCTATCGAGTACGAGATGAACTGCGACATTTATTCAGGGATTCAAATAGAGATGGAGGATGGCTAACTGTTGATAGCGGGTTCGCCGATTTCTATATGACATTGTTGGCCTCGAAGCTTTCTGAACGAACCGGGGCTTCTTTAGTAACAGACAACTCAATGGCAAATGATTTGGCGGTGGCAATTCATTTGGATGCTCCTTTGGGTCAAAAAGCTGGTGAAACGTTTGGCGATGAATGGTACGGAAGGCGTCACAGGCGTAGAGGCTATGATGCCTTCGGCCCTAGACGAAGACATCCATCGGCGGTTGCTGAAGGGCTTCTAGCAAATCTTGCTATTTCCAAAATAAATATTTCCGAACAAACACCCATTCAAGATTTGATTGATTTTAAGCGGAAGTATTCGGATGAGTTTGGCCGATTCCATAAAGCTATTCATGATCTTTGTAGTGGCATAGAGGGGGATATTCCAGTTGAGGCCCTTCAGGAGCGGGTAGGTACAATTTATCGAAACGATGTAGAACCATCGTTGAATTCTTTAAAAGCCGCCTTGGATGGAAAGAAGATTAAGTGGAAGGCAGAAGGGCTTATGAAGATAGCATTCATGTCAGCAAGTTCTTATTCAGCCCTGGCAGTAGCAGGCCTCTCTACTCCCATAGCGTTATTGGCTGGGGCAGGAATATCGTTAACTGCCATGGGTGTTCTACACAACATAGAGAAACGTGAACAGATTAGGAACGATCCATTCGCATACCTGCTTAGTGCAGAGCGTGAGTTTTGATAGTGATATGAGAAAATCGTATAACAATCACATGCACTCGGACAGCAAAAAGCGCCGCTCCTTCGTCGCTCTGCTTTTTGCTGCCGGTGATGTGGTGCGTTAGAGCTAGCGATGGCAAGGGGGGGCAGAGTGTGATTAAGACTCTCGAGAATTTTATATGGCGAAGAGGTGCGAGGGGTGGTTTGGGCTGCCTGTTTTAGTTATTGGATGGCTGGTGGTGGCGAGGCAGAGGGCCGCATAAGGATGGCGAGGAGGGGTTATGAAAACTGGACTAAAGAAAGCTTTGTTTTTTGCGGCGGCTTGCCTGCTGGTGGCTGGAGCGTCACTTGCGGACGATGAATTACAGCGCTCCAGTGCGCCCACGCCTTTTGATATGGTTGCACTGCTTGCTGCTCAGGGAGATATGAATCCCATGGAGCTTGCCAATCAGATTTTTGACATGGGCATGCTGGTTAATATGCGTGTTCCAATGGAGCATTTGCGAGTGCGCTTTGTTGATACAGCCACAGGCAATGAGATTGGCCGGGATGAGCGGCGTCAGATTTTAGGGCAGTCTCGACAAGACTGGTCGCATGCACTGATTCATACCTTATTTGAAAACTTCCCCATGCCTTCTGGTACATCTGCTGCGACGATGATGGATATCTTTGATGCGGCGGCCTTCGCCTCTATGCGCATCCCGCCGGAGACACTGGCTATCGAGTTTTATGATGTTCGCACGGGGCCAACTGGGAAAACGGATGGCGGTGTCAGTGGGCGCGTTCCTGATTATGTTTATGTGCCTTCAACCAGTGAGCTTATTGAGGCGGACGCAAACGAAAATGAGGGCGCTGTGTCGCAACAGCCAGAAGTCGATGATCTGGCTGCCCGTGCGCGACAAATTGCGCTGGCCGATCAGCGTCGGCGTGAGGCCGAAGCCGAGGCACGCTTTACCTCGGATAGAGCGTACGCACTGCTTATCGAAAGAGCGGTCGATAATGGCGATGTGTTTATGCCTGAGAGTGATGCTGTCTTCTTGTCGCCCTTTTATGCGCATGCTGATTCTGAGGCAGAGTTCCTTGATCGGGTGAGGCAGGAAGCACGGCGGCTGGAGTCCCAGCGCCGAGGTTGGGCGCAAATGGGGCGAAAGCCGATTGATATCAATGATCCATTTGTTGCGGTTTATCCACTTAAGGTAGTGGACGGCATGGTTGTTTATGGCGGATTTATACCAATGCATCTAGTTGATCATCGCGGTAGAGAGCTTGCCGAAAATTTGAGTGATGATCAAGTTCGAGCGGTTCAGGTTGAGCGTGAGAAGTTCATCACTGTTTATGCCCCTGATATTCAGGAGCAACATCGAAGTGATTTAAACATAAACCCTTAGGCGCAGCGCCTATGATGCAAGAAGGCCAGCATGCAACACTCAAACACCATTATTGTTGCTATGGGAGATGCGAAACAAATCGATCATGCCAGAGTGGTAGGCAGAATGCTGGCCGGAATTCCAAATCGTAGATATACCAGCGACGCTACGTCCATTTTTGAGTTTTCATGGGACATGGCCGCCATCTACAACAGGTTCGCTCGCTTTCTCGCGAAGTACGGGAGCGGGTAATGACTATAAAAACTCCTCAAGGACACTTGCTATGCCTTTGACGCGCCAGCTTCCTGATGGCAGGGGCAATTTTTCCTCCCCTATTCGCGTTTATTCCCGTTCATTTACAGGCTGCTGGTGGATATTGCCCTTTTTGACCGCCCAAAAAGGGCACAAAAACGCGCCCCCCAAACGCCCGTTTATCCGGATCGTTGACTCGCCTGTTCTGGAGATCCGGCAGCAGGCTGCTGAAAAGCCTCACCTGCGGCGTTGCACGCCTTGCACCTGAGCATTTTTCAATTGCCTGTTTATTTTGAAGTATTTTCAGCAAGCTCTTAACTGCCTTTCTTTGCGTCTTCGCGACTTGAGTGAGCGCAGCGAACGGGCGTGAGATCCTGCCTTTCCATTCGCGGTAACTTCCGTGTCTTCCGTGATTTCCGTGGTTAAGCTCTTCCGGTTTTCCCTCCCCACAGTCTTTGCGTGAAATTTCCCCCATTCGCGCACATTCGTGTTCATTCGCGGTGGAAACTGCCTTTCCCTTATTGCCTTTCTTTGCGCCTTTGCGGGCTTTGTGTGAGAATCTCTTCATTAGTGACAAGTCGGGTTACGATGAACCGGTCATTTGTGATTCCTATAAATCGCATTGCCGCTGGATAGAGTCCTCAATCAAAGCTGCTGAGTGCTCACTCACACCAGCCAGTTCGGCAAATTCGCTAAAGCGCAGAACAGTTGAGCGCACCTGCTCAAGTATTGCTGCTGCCGATTTGATCCCATGGGCTTTGCCAAGCTCCAGCAGGTGCTTTCTGCCAGGATTGCGTCCTTCGCCCATCACTATGGTGCTGTGTTCGCCACCTGGCCCATAGGAGAAAGTCAGGTCGTATGCGGGGGCAAACTTCCACTGGCGGGCATCGTCAAGCAGGCAGGAGAAATTCTTGCTGTGATCATCCCGGTTGTGGCAGAGCACGTTGAAGCAGGCCAGGGTAAAGGCTTTTTGCGTCTCCTGAAAACTGCGGGTGACAAGTGTGGTGGCCTTGAGGACGTCATCATAGTCCAGGCAGGGAGTGCGGTGGTCGGCATGCAGCAATCCGGCAAAGCTGTGAACATGGATGCGCCTGCCACCAGCGCGGTCAAATCGCCTTATACCAAAGTACATGCCACGCTCCGTCCTGAAAAGCCTTGTGGCTGGGATCTCAATGCCCGCATCCTGGGCCATAAGGCTATAGGCATACTCTATTGGCCCAATATCAGCCGGGTCAGATGTGGATCGAAATTTCACTATCCAGCTCTCTGCATCTGCAGTACCTGAGCCTGCCCTTACGATATCTCCATCTATCAAGTCTACCATTACCTTTGGCCTGGCCCCTGCCGAGGAGCCGCTGAGTAAGAGCAGGTCTTCCAGACAAGTGCTGTCATTGCCTTGCAGGAGTTCCCAGGATTCACGGCAGAGCGTATCGAGTGAAATCTCCCCAGGTGCCGTACCGATCACAGGTTGCTGAGGCTCATAGCTCAGTGCACCCATGCCATTGACCCCCACAAGAGCCAAAAGATCCAGGGGCGTGAGGCCGCGAACGTCAATAGCATGCCTGCGCAGCTGACGATCGAGCAACAGTCGCCCCCACCCGTCAGGCAGGCTGTCATTAAAGAGCCCGAAAAGCCCGTCAAATACCTTGGGGTCGCCAAACGCGACCCCCGCTTGCAGTGGGAGTTTGAAAGGGGAGAGCTCAAGAGAGTGACCGATAAACTCAGGGTCGTACTCAAAGGCGATGCGGCGCTGGGACAAAGCCAGTCGCCCCATACGCACCGGCGGGCAAAAGCCGTGGTGAAAAAAGACGTTGAGCAGTAGAACAGGCAAGACCTTCATGTGCGTGAACCCCGCTTGGGTGTTTTGCTGACAGCCAGCAGTTCATCAAGGGATTGGGGTGAGCGATTTTGCGAATCGCAAACAGCAGAAAAATCGTCAAGACACCCAAGCACCAGGGCCAGTTTAAGGAGGGATTCCAGGGAAATCTGCCCCATGTGCTCAAAGCGCTTCAGGGAGCCAAGGCTCACCCCCGACCGCTGGGCAAGCCCCTCCTGGGTCAACTTCATCTGCAGGCGACGCTCCCGGAAGCGCTGCTGCAAGTCTCTTTGTATCTCCTGTGGAGTCGCTGAATTTACAGCCAATATAATAACCCCTGAGTGGCATTTTCGCTATTTATGTATAATATATTATCCACAAAAAGCAGTCAATACGATGCTATGCAACGATTTCCCTGAGGAAGTCAGGGGAGCGTTTCACCCGGATCATTCAAGTGCACCTGTACGCAGCAATTCTTTTCCGACAATTACCCGAACTCTATCCTGTCCACCAGGGAAAGAAAGAATTCCCGCGACCAGATTTCCAGTGATTCACGGTTACGAACGAAGGGTTCCACCTCTTCGCGGGCCTGCTGAATGTCAATGGCATGAACGGATTGTCGATAGAGCTCGCGCACGTCATCGGGTGTGACGGGGGCAGGCTGCTGCCAGTGGCCGGATTGGCGCATACGTTGCTCAAGGTGGGCCAGGTGCAGCTTGGGGTGGTGAGTGAGATACCATACGAAATCATACCACTCCCGCCCTTTTACGCGATTTTTCCAGCGCCTGAAGAGCAGGGCGTGCATCTTTCCGGCAAAGAGGTCCGGCCCGGAGCAGACCCTCACGCCAAATGCTACCGGATTCAGCAGGTAGCGGATATTCGATATTACCCTTTTTGACCGCGCACCAGATTACGCAGATTGACGAAGATTTGGAGAACCCAAAGGCATTCTGAACCACGAATGAACGCGAATATACACGAATGGCCCTGCCATCACGAAGCTGCCGCGTCAAAGGCGCTGTGGATGTCCTGAAGTGTTTATTCTCCTTCCAAAAACGAAGAGATTTTCACACAAAGCCCGCAAAGGCGCAAAGAAAGGCATGGGGAAAAGCAGCAACATGCGACAGCGAGCAACACCGCAGATGGGGGTTTTTCAGCAGCCTGACAGTCGGCACGTCCTGGCTGGGCCAACACACGGGGGAGAAACAGAAACAGGCCGTTCCCCCCTGAGCCCGTCCGGTGAGTGCGACGCCTGGCTGGCAAGACCCGAACGGGACACTCACAGGAAGTGAGTGGTCCGGCAGCACTGCAGGGATGCGGTGTCTGCCGGATCTCCAGAACAGGCGAGCCAACGATTCGGAAAAACGGGCGTTCGGGGGCGCGTTTTTGTGCCATTTTTGCGCGGTCAAAAAGGGTAATATCCACGCAGATGAGGGTTTTTCAGCAGCCTGTAAAGGCAGGTTTCTCGCCAAGGCGCAAAGTCGCCAGGGGGAAAAACAATGGATAAATTCCCCATTTACGAGCCATGCAATAAATTGTATTTGCGCGTAACGTTTACTGTGCTACTATGCAAGTTGAACTGGCAGCAGGCTTGAAGCTTGAGTGGTACGGTTTTGCAGGTTGCATATTTGACGGATAAACTTAGACAAATGCACGTCCATGCAAAAATTTGTCGCTTCTTCAAGGGTTGCAGCCCGAGCTTCAGGATGGGAGATTTTATGCATCACTTTGGACGGTTTTCAAAAAGTGCATAACGTCAGTTTTGACGCCTAAATGTAGTTGGGTGGACGCTGCGCGCGCAAAAATAGCAGCTAAGGCAAAAGGAGAGTAACATGAAATTAATTAAGGTAGAAATCAACTGTGTGGATATTACCCTTTTTGACCGCGCAAAAAGGTCGCAAAAACGCGCCCCCCGAACGCCCGTTTATCCGGATCGTTGGCTCGCCTGTTCTGGAGATCCGTCAGACACTGCATCCCTGCAGTGCTGCCGGACCACTCACTTCCTGTGAGTGTCCCGTTCGGGTCTTGCCAGCCAGGCGTCGCACTCACCGGACGGGCTCAGGGGGGAACAGGTTGCTTCTGTCTTTCCCCCCATTCGTGCATATTCGTGTTCATTCGTGGTGGAAACTGCCTTTCCCTTATTGCCTTTCTTTGCGCCTTTGTGGGCTTTGTGTGAAAATCTCTTCGTTTTTGAGCAGTCGCTCGTTGCTGCTTTTCCCTGGCGTCTTCGCGACTTGAGTTGAGCGCAGCGAACGGGCGTGAGATCCTGCCTTTCCATTCGTGTTTATTCGCGTTTATTCGCGGTAACTTCCGTGTCTTCCGTGATTTCCGTGGTTAAGCTCTTCCGGTTTCCCCTCCCCACAGTCTTTGCGTGAAATTTCCCCCATTCGTGCATATTCGTGTTCATTCGTGGTGGAAACTGCTTTTCCCCCTGCCTTTCTTTGCGCCTTTGTGGGCTTTGTGTGAGAATCTCTTCGTTTTTGAGCCGTCGCGTGTCATTGCAACGTACGGGGAGTACGCTTCACTCCACGCTCCACGAGCGCCTTGCAGCTGAGCATTTTTCAATTGCCTGCGTATTTTGAGGTATTTCAGCAAGCTGTTAAAGAGTTATTGACAATACCTTTAATGTTACGTATAGCTAAGTTTATTCATTGAAATTACCTCTAAACTCCCGCAAAGGAAAACGCTTCGGATGCGCGTAAACACCAGCAACCAGCAACATCTTGCCAACCTGTACACCAACCACCATGTGTGGCTGGTCAACTGGCTGCGCCGGAGATTACGCTGCGTGCAGGATGCCGATGATCTGGCGCATGATACCTTTGTGCGCGTCATGGGCCAGCCCGAAAAGCTGGAGGATGTCCGGGAACCCCGCGCCTGGCTCTCCACCATCGCCCGCCATGTGGTCGTAGACCATGTGCGGCGCAAGGAGCTTGAGCTGGCATATGCCCAGGAGCTGGCGCATTTACGCCCCAATCAGATCCCCTGCGAAGAAACCAGAGCCATCCTCCTGGAAACCCTGGCCCGCATCGATGCCATGCTGGAAGGGTTGAACCCGAAAATTCGCACCACATTTCTGCTCAGTCGCCTAGAAGGGTTTACCTATCTGCAGATTGCCTCAAAGCTTGGCATCAGCCTCAGCTCGGTGGAAAAATACATGGCCACGGCTCTGCGCCATTGCATGGAGTTACGCCATGAGCGCTGAGCTTCCCTCGCATATCCTTGATCAGGCGGTTCACTGGGCGGTGCGCCTGTACTCCGGCACTGCCAACGCCAGCGATCATACTGCCTGCCAGCAGTGGCGTGACGCCGATCCTCTCCATGAACAGGCCTGGCAACAGGTACAGGCCATTGAGCAGGACTTTCTCCATATTCCCCGCGACCGCGCGCCCCTCGCCAGCCGGACGCTGGCCTCTGCGGCATCCCGGCGCACCAGGGGCTACAGCCGCCGACAGACCCTTGCCATGCTTGGTGCCACAATCGCAATCCTGGGCGGTGGCTGGCTGGTTCATCGTGCTCCATGGCAGCAGATGAGCACCTACGCCACAGCGGTCGGTGATCGCGATCAGCTGTTCCTCCACGATGGCAGCCGCCTGCATCTCAATACCGACACCAGCCTGGAGGTGCGCTTTTCTCCACTGGGACGAACCATTATGCTACATCGCGGAGAAGTCTTCATTGAAACCGGCCACGACGGCAGCGCTCCCATGGGTAAACGGCGCTTCTGGGTTACCACACCCTACGCCAGGCTCGAAGCCCTGGGTACCCAGTTTGTGGTACGCAATCTTGCCGAGGCAACCCAGTTACATGTCAGGGAAGGGGCTGTCGCCATTCACCTGGAACATACCCGCATTGTGGCCCGCAGCGGGGATACCTACCTGATACGCAATTCCCGCCTGCACCCCATCACGCGGGTGTCACAGGCTCCCCTTGACCCTGAGGCATGGACCCGCAATGCCCTGATTGCCCGAGGGATGACGCTCACTGAGCTGATCATGGAACTCTCCCGCTATCATCACGCCCCCCTGAGCTGCGATCCTGAAGTGGCAGACATGCGCGTTTCCGGAGTGTTCCAGCTCGGCGAAACCGAGCCTGCCCTTCACGCCCTGCGGGCGCTCAGCAACACACTCCCCGTCAGCCTTACCCACAAGCCGGACGGGGGCATTCACCTGATGGCGCAGCCCTAGTCTTTCCCCTATGCCATGAACCCCTCACGCCATTATTCGCAGACAAACATTTGCAAATAGAAAATAAATTTTGTTTGTTCTGCCATCTGACCTCTCTCTGACATTTGCATGATGAAATAATTTCCTTCTCCCCGATACTCTGAAACTGCCTCAAGCGTATTTTCAAAGGAGAAGGAAATGACACTCGTGCGACAGCAATTCATGAAATGGCTCGTAAGCTTCCTCTTACTGGCCCTGCTGCTGACTGGATGCGGCAGCAGCAGTAGTAGCAGTAGCAGCAATGACAACCTGCCAGATGACGAAAATTCACCGAGTTCCGCAAAAAACGTTATTCTCATGATCACCGATGGCGCTTCGTTCGGAACCTGGGATGCCGCAGGGCTTTTCCAGTATGGATCAAGCACTGGGGCCGTCTACTTCGAACCTGAATTCAGGAAGTATCTGATGACAACCTACGCCCTGAATACCTCGGCAACCCCGACGGGGGGCAATGAGCAGGAGATCGGCTACGATCCTGACCAGGCATGGGGGCTGGAAAGCTACAATACGCTGGCGGGCTACATTCACCAGAACGCCACGGACTCTGCCGCTGCAGGAACAGCGATCAGCACTGGCGTAAGAACCTATAATAATGCCATGAACTGGAGCAATGACCCTGCGGGCACCGGCTCACCCCTGACTCCCACCATTGCAGAGCTTGCCAAACAACATGGAAAAGTGGTTGGAACCATATCTTCTGTTCAATGGTCACATGCCACTCCGGCAGCATTCAGCGATGCCCACAACATCAGTCGTAATGCGTATGCTGACATCGCCGGTGCCATGCTTAACGGCGATGTCATGGACCTCATCATGGGGGCCGGCCATCCCCAATGGAATGACAATGGAGTGCAAACGATCAGTGATCACCTCGCGGAAGCCCTGACTGACGGCGTGGCCCAGTATGTGGGGGGACGCGAGAGCTGGATTCACCTGAAAGAGGGAACACACCCCTCCGGCTGGACCCTCATTGAGAGCAAAGACGACTTTGAAGCCCTGTCCAGCGGTGATCTGTCTCGCTTGGAGAATAGTTCGCGCCTGGTGGGCACCGTCCAGGCAGGCAGCACTCTGCAGCAGCGACGCTCGGGCTACCTGGCAACAGATGCCCCAGAAGAAGACGCGTATCTCACCCATGTTCCCTCCCTGGCGACCATGAGCCTGGCAGCGCTGAATGCCTTGAGTGCTCTGGACAACGGCGAAGGGATCTTCCTGCAGATTGAAGGCGGCGCCGTCGACTGGGCGGCCCATGCCAGACAGACCTCTCGCATCACGGAAGAACAGATTGACTTTAATAACGCCGTCGATGTTGTGGTCACCTGGATAGGCGAAAATGGCGGCTGGGAAGAAAATCTGCTCATCATCACCACCGACCACGGCAACGCCATGCCCATGGGCCCTTCATCGGATACAGAACCCCACGCGCGCATAGCCCTGACCGATGTCCTGCACGGTCAGTATGTCGCCGGAACCAATGAGCAGGGCGTACGCTGGTGGAGCGGAAACCACACCAATGAGCTCGTACCCCTGTTTGTCAGAGGAAACGGAGCAGAATGGTTTGATGATCATATCGTCGGCGTGGATGAAAACTTCACCGTCTATTATGACGACTGGGGAACTGCCGGTTTCGATGGAACCTATGTCAGCAATATCCATATTTTCTCTGTCATGGAACAGGCCATCGTCCCATCAGAGTAAGACAATCCTTCACAGCGGAGTGCCACTGCGCACTCCGCTTTTTTGCGTCTGCAACCCTGGCAAAAAAACACACCACCCATATTAGCATTGACAAACATACTTTACGGTGACAAAATCCCGATGGTTCCCAAGCAGAACCCAACATACTCAGGAGCGTTTGCTATGGCGAAAATCGGAATTATCTACGGAAGCACCATGGGCAACACAGAAGAAGCGGCCCAGGAAATTTTCAACTCCTTTGGCGGCGATGCCGAAAGCCCAATCAGTATTGCCGATGTCACGGCTGAAGACCTGGCCGCCTACGATCACCTGATCCTGGGTACCTCCACCTGGGGCGACGGCGAACTTCAGGATGACTGGGATAACGGCCTGACCAAACTTGAGGGAGTCGATCTTTCCGGCAAGAAAGTCGCCCTGTTCGGCATGGGTGACCAGTCCGGCTACGCCTACACCTTTGTGGACGGCATCGGCATTCTGGCCACCAAAGTACGGAACCAGGGAGGCGAGATTGTCGGCAGCGTAGATCCCGACGGTTACGACTTCCAGGCATCCACCGCCATTGAAGACGGCGTCTTTGTCGGCCTGCCCCTCGACAACGACAATGAGAGCAGCCTCACCTCCAAGCGCATCAGCGCCTGGGTCGAATCACTGAAGATCGCCATGTCCTGAGCGACTTTTCTCCAAACGGGAAACCAAGCCCCCCGGATACTTTCCGGGGGGCTTTCCGTTTTCATACGACACAGCATCACTCCCGCCACTCCCTTCCGCCGGCATTGACATTTGTCAATGCCGGTTGCTTCCATCTACTTTCTTCTCTTTTTTGTACCACTCTTGACATATGTCATTTGCGATCTCCAGTTACTGCCGTATAAGTCTGTTAGCAATGACGAATTCGCGACTGCCCGGACACGTCGGCAATCGCTTCCCATGTTGAACATTCAACCTTTGCGAAGGAGAGTTTTTATGAAGAGCAGAAAATCTTCACTGGTTCTGTTGCTGGCAGCCCTGGGGCTGGCAGCAACCACGGCCATGGCGGGAACGCCGGGAATCACCGGCACCTACAGTGGGTACTATGATCTGACCGTGCGCCACGCCAGTGGCGCACCCGGTGGCACGGCCATGGGTATCGGCACCCAGTCAGAGATCTGGGAATTTGACTTTGATCAGAAGTGCGCCTGGTTCTCCGGTGGCACGGTGCAGGCCCAGCCACCCATGAGCGGCAACTATGACTACACTGTGGGGAACTTTGTGCGTGGCGCAGGGGAGACCTTCCCCATCGACGACCACGGCGATGGCACCTACACGGTGTACTACCGTTTCCAAGCCCTGAACCCCAACTTCAACTACCCCGTGGCCAATGTCTCCAGCACCCTTGAAATCACCCAGTCGGGAACCTCACTGGTCATCAGTACCATTGATATGGAAGTCGATAACAACTTCAATGGTGTCGTTGGCACGGTTATCCCCACGGGCTATGGTTTCCCCTTCACCGCTGAGCGCGACTGGAGCGGAGATGCGTGGCATGACACTGGCGTATCCCTGAACTGTCCGTAAACCCCGCCCTTCCTCACTGGCTGGTCCTGCCCCGGTGGCAGGCCAGCCATTCCATTTCACAGGAGTATTTCCATGGCTATCAGAAAATCCCTCGCCGTGATCGCCTCATGCCTCTTCTTCAGCACCCTGGCCCTGGCCGGCGGAACCCCCGGCATCACGGGCACCTATATCGGTCAGTATTTTTTTCAGGTCAACTCCCATACCAATAGTGACGCATGGGAGGCTGCCGACTTACCTCCGGGTACGCCCGGCACGCCGCCTACCTTCTATCTCATTGAGGGCGAAGATGGCACCTGGTACAACCGGGTCGCCTACAGTGTCCATCAGAGTTACTGGGAATGGGATTTCGACAACAAGGAAGTCCGTCTGTCGCCCACGCGGGCTTTCGCCATGGAAACCCAGTTTGTCCACCCGTTTCCGCGCTCGTTTGCATATCAGCGGGTGGACCGGCAGACGCGCCCACCCGCTCCGGATGAAACACCACTGCACGATCTGACCGCCACCCTTACCGATCATGGCGACGGCACCTACACCCTGCGGCACTCCATGCAGTTCTATTTCGAGGTGCCCAACTACCCGGTGGCGTACGTCAACAGCCTGTTCCGCATCACGCAGGATCCCGAGACCAGCCAACTTGAAATCGTTGCACTGCCAAGCCCCACGAATGAGGAAAACCCCGACTACATTCCCCTGAACGCAGGCATCCCCGGAACCCTTACCGGGCAGACGCTGCCCTTCCTGGTTGCCCTGCAGTTCTCCGCCCCGGTCATGTACCCCAACACTCCCCATGACTGCAACAACAACGGGCTCACCGACGCCGAATCGCGCCTGCTGGGCCTCAATCCCTGCGACGAAAACCTCACCGCGGCAGAAGTGGCTTCCCGAATCGGCCCCTATCCATTCTTCCCCAAAGACAGTAACCAGAACGGTATTTATGATATCTGGGAAGATCCCGACCGCGAGGGAACAGAGCGTATCCAGATTCACCCGCTGAACGGCAAGATGGAAAATCATATTGCTGTTGCCAGCAACCTGAAGATGCAGAACGGTGAATTTATCAGTCTGGTGGCACCAGACGGAGACTATTTCTTCGCAGGCCATGATGAAGGCCAGTTTATCAATAAAGATCCGGAAAAAGCGGACGGGCAGTCTGTTGGCGGTATTGCCAGCACGGTGATCCCCCCGGACTTTCTTGATATCCTCCCCAAGACAGAAGCTGAAGCAAGAGCGATGGAACAACACTTCACTTCCGCTGCAGGAACTGACAAACCGCTCGACTGGTCCATGGGACGCGTCTTTTTTCGCATGAGCCATGTCAATACGTCGCTCAGTCGCTATAAACAGTTCCGCGCTCCACGGGTGGCCATCTGGGACAACGAGCAAGCCATCAGTAACGCCGAAACACGGATCCCCAATTTGCAGGCCCAGATTGAGGCCCTTGATCCCGAAGATCCCCAGTACCACCTCAAAAAGGCGAATTTTGAAACGCAAATTGAAGCGCAAGAAGCAAACATACAGAAGGCAGAGTTCATCCTCCCCCTTGCCCAGGCTGATCGTCAGCCGTTTGAGGATAGCTACCGTGACGAAGGCATTGAAATTTTCGGCAGTGACGAGTTCCTGAGCTGGGAAAAGAACTTCCTGACGGCAATGCCTACCACCCGAATTCCCGTCGACCGACGGACCATCACCTCAGAGGACCCTTTCTGGAACGGAGAGCCAGTCCTCAACATGCTCAGCATCATGCGCATTGAATTTCCCATGGGGGTACCCGAAGGGCTGGTCATCCGCAAGGTAGAACTCGGTGTGCTGGACATGGATCCCCCTGTCGAGGTCGCTAACTACCCGAAACTCCCCTCTGCGGACGTGGTGCTTTACCGTGTCGTGGATGAGCATACGGTCGAAGTGCGCCTGCGAGGGATGGGTGCAACCGAAAAAGACTATACGCAGATTTACCAAAGTCGCTACGTTGGTGACCCCGAGATCAACGCGGGCGTCTATTACATTCTGGCCATTGGCCATACAGAAGAGGACCGCTTTGTGGACTACAGCCACATCGGCGCTCCCGATCCTGTGGATCCAGACCCTGAAGAGCCGTCAAAGAAAAGCTCCAGTGGCGGTACCTTCGGCTGGATTCCTCTGCTGGGGCTGGCAGCGCTGGCCCTGCGTCGTCGCTGAAACAGAATTTCCCGGCCTATCACAGCCACCGGCAGCGCCTCTGCTGCCGGTGGCTTTCGTGCCCTTGCGGGCAGCGGACTCTGTTCACCCCACAACCCACCCACGATGGATACTGCTATGTACCAGTTTTTGTATACCTGCTGCCGATTGAGTTTTGGTGCAGGCGCAGCTCTGCTGCTCGTGCTCACCGTCGCTGCGGCACAGGTCTCCCGGGAACTGCCTGCCCTGAGCGTCGTGGGCCAGACCGGTGCCGACCTGGAGGAACGGGAGCTGCAGGAGACCCTGGAACGGGTTCCCGGCGGCACCAATCTCATCAATCTTGAGGACTTCCGGGGCAGCCAGATGTCCGTGGCCCGGGTGCTGAATTCTGAGCCGGGCATTATCGTACAGGAGTTCTTCGGTGGCAACGATCAGCCCCGGGTGAATATTCGTGGTTCCGGCATTCAGGACAATCCGGTCAGCCGGGGTATTCAACTGCTGTATGACGGCCTGCCGCTGAACCAGGCCGATGGTTCCTTCATCATCGGTCTGCTTGATCCGGAGCAGGCCCGTTTCATCTCGGTTTACCGGGGTGCCAACGCCATGCGTTATGGTGCCACCACCCTGGGGGGTGCCATAGATTTCGGCCTGCGCACCGCCCGGAATACGCCGGAATCTTCCCTGCGCCTGGAAGCAGGCTCCTTTGGTCTGCGCAGGACAGGCCTCGTACTCAGCCAGCTGCAGGACGACTGGGATATCTATCTGCAGACTGCCGTCACCAGCGCCGATGGGTGGCGGGATCACAGCGAGGCCCAACGCAGCAGTCTGGCCCTGAATATCGGCTGGCGTTCCGATGTTCTGGAAAACCGCACCTATCTGAACTGGGCGGAGAACGCTTTTGATATTCCCTTTCTGCTGAGCAAGTCACGCGCCCTCTCCCACCCGCGTTCCGTCCTGGGGGACCAGAACACCAACTTCGATCTGTTCATGAATATCCGCAACCGTGAACCCCACCGCGATACTCAGCAGCTTCGTCTGGCCAATAAAACGATCTGGCATGGCTACAGCACAACCCACAGTCTGGGGATCTACGGGGAGAAGATTGATGACGAGTTCAAGAACCCCGTGGTCCAGGCCAATACCGAGGCCACCAATATCGGCCTCGACTGGGGGTCGGAATATCGTCATGACCACGGGACCTGGCGCACCAGCGAGCTGATGGTTTTTGCCTCAGCCAATCGGGGCAGCATGCCACGGGATCATTTCAGCGTGGCTCCCACCGATGGGCGGTTGCTGGAACGCTTCGCCAGCGTCGACCAGGATGCTGCCAACCTGGTGCTGGGTGGCCAGCTGCTGACAGACCTGGCCCCTTCCTGGCGCGGTCTGGTGGCACTGCAGTACGCCCGCAATACCCGTGATATCAGTGACCGACTCAATCCCGGTGTCCTGGACAGCGACTTCCGCTACCAGGCATTCAATCCCAAGGCCGGTCTGATTTTTATCCCTGATGATTTCCGCCGCTACTACGCCAATATCAGCCGCTCTTCGGAGGCGCCCACCTTCTGGCAGCTGGCGGTGAGTGCTCCCAACCCCAATGCTCCCCTGAACTCGTACCTGGAGATCGCCGACCTGAAGATGCAGACCGCCACTACCCTGGAGATCGGCACCCAGCAGCGGGGAGCGCGTTTTGGCTGGGAGGCGTCCTGGTACTACTCCGAGGTGAAGAACGAACTGATTGCCGAAGTACGGGACTTTGCCATCGACGGCACGACGGTGAACTACAACCATCCCACCATTCACCAGGGTGTGGAGCTTGGCTTCAATGCCCGCACACCTTCAGGGCTGTGGCGGGCTGACGATCACCTGAGCTTCCGCGCGATTTACAACTGGAGCGACTTCCGCTTTGACGGCGGCCGTTACGATGGCAAGCGGGTGGCTGGGATTCCCGAGCACCTGCTGTTCGGCGAAGCGGGCTACTGGTTTCACCCTGCCCTCTTCATCAGTCTGAATGTCCGCCATCAGCCCAGCGACACCTTTGTGGATCACAGCAACGCGGGGCTGAAACAGGACGCCTATACCCTGTGGGGTGCCAAGCTGACCTGGTCACCGCGCCCATGGCTGGATCTTTTTGTGGATGCCCAGAATATCACCGGAGAAACCTACCAGACCGCCTATGTCATCCGCGGTTTCTCCCCCGATGACCCCAATGTGCCCACCTTCATACCCGGTCCTGACTTCCACCTTTCGGCCGGCATGACGGCGCGCTGGTAAGAACCCATGCAGGAGAATTTTTCATGAGACGGCTTCTTTTCATCCTGGCCGGCACGACACTGCTGAGCCTTTCCGCCATGGCCCAGACCGGCACACCGGGCATTTCCGGTCTCTATGAGGGCGAATACCGCATCACCATGTGGGGTTGCCCCGGAACCTGCAGCGCCCAGAACGCCATTGTGCTGGGCCGAGGGATCAAGTCCGTTCCCTGGTACTGGTACTTCGATCTCTTTGAGGATGGCTCCGGAGAAGGAGGGGGCGAATTCCAGGGAACCACCCTCACCGTGGGCTTCGACTACGAGGTGCAGGATATCGGCAACACCAGTCCCGATCACAATATTGTCTGGTTTCAGGACAATGGCGATGGCACCTACACCGTGGAGCATGGCTTTCAGATATTCAACCCAAACGTAGGCAATCCGCGCACCGAAACCACAACGACCTTTCGGGTTGAGCGCCAGGGCAACGAACTCTGCATCACCACCCTCGACCGCGAAAGTGATGGCAGCCAGGACGGAGTGCCGGGAACCCAGATTGTGGGAGTTTTTCCCATGACCGTACAGCCGCAGATGAACGGCTGGGCGCGACTGGTTGGCGGCGACAGCAGTGGTGACGGTATTGCGGACAGCGTCAAGCTGGATCTGGGGCTCAATCCCAATCTGCGTGATACGGACGGCGACGGTATTGACGATGTGGATGAGCTGGGGCCCGACCTGGCCAACCCTCTGGACAGCGATGGCGATGGCATTATCGACGCTCTGGAGCCTGGCGATGCCGCCCATAACCCGCAGCTGGCTGCCAATCTCGGCCTGCTGGGAAGTGTGCCGGGAATGGGGGGCAGTTCAGCCACGGAAGAGAGCTTCTGCCCCTGGATGGACGGTACAGATGACGCGGGTCAGGATACAGGGGGCGGTTCGGGGGGCGGCTATACCGGCGAGCACGTCAACCTGCGTGTCTTTGAAAACTGGCGGCTGGCCGATGTCAGCGCTGGGTTAATGGTGCGGGAAGGCAATCCCGCCGAAAACCCGGAGGCACTCAAATCGTTCCTGGGTGCTGCCGGTCTGGAGTACCCCTATGGACAGATTCGCTTTGCCGCCCTGCCCTATCATCCTGGCCAGGAGACCCCTGACCGGGTAACGGTGCAGTTCGAATTTTCCGTGAAATTACCCCCTGCTGACCAGATGCTGCTCTACAGTGAAGAGCGTCTGGCCGGTGGCGGCTCCGACTTCACCCTTATGCCGAGCCACGACTGGCTGCGCCTTGACGACTCTACCCTGGAGGTCACCTTCAGTGTCGGCAGCCTGCGCGACCTCAATCCCGAAGACCCTGATCGCATCAGTGCTGCCATTGCCCCGACCCGCAATACGCTCGGCAACATCAGCCGTGACGAAGGTGGCAGCTTTGGCTGGATACTGCCGGGGTTGGTGCTCCTGTGGCTGATGCGCCTTGTAACACACCATCGATTCCCCAGGGAGGCCCCATGAAAGACCTGCGACCCCTTCCCGTTCTCTCCCTGCTCCTGCTGGTTCTGCTGGCTGTGCTCAGTGGATGCTCACCGGGCAGTGACCTGCCTTCCGAGGCTCCCGGTACCATCGTCTTCCTGACTCCCAAATCGCCACCTGCCTATCCGGCACTGCTGATGGAGGCGTCCTCCGACAGGCAGATTCCCCTTGATATCCGCACCTGGGACACGCTTGAGCAGCTGGTGAGCAGCCTGCAGAAGCGCGAAGCCCACTTCACGGCGGTGCCCCTCAATGTGGGCGCCAAGCTGGCACAACAGCTCCCCATTCAGCTGATCAACGTCAACACCTGGGGTGCGGTGTATATGGTCACCACCGACACCGAGGTGCGCCAGCTTTCCGACCTGGCAGGCAAAACCCTGCATGTGGCGTACCGGGGCGGTCCACCCGATGTTCTGACGCGCTTTTTCCTGGAAGAAGCGGCTCTCCTGGATCAGGTTCGCCTGCACTATGGCACGCCCCAGGAAATTGCCCAGCTTGTCATCGCTGGTCGCGCCAGCCACGCGGTTCTGCCAGAGCCAGCGCTCAGTGGTCTGCGCATGCATATGCAGGGGCAGCTGCACGAGCTGATGGACTTCCATGACCACTGGGAAAAGCGCTTCGGCCAACCCCTGCCCCAGGCGGGAATCGTGGTGCAGGCTGAGTGGGCCAGGGCCAATCCAGCGGAGGTGGAACGCTTCCTGAGCGCCTATGCCGAAGCAACCCGCCAGGTGATGCAGGACCCCGATGCGTCTACCGCCATTATCGCACGGCGCTTCGCGATGAACCCCGCTATCATCAGGAGTTCACTGGATAAGGTGATTCTGCGGGCTGAAACGGCAGCCCAGGCGCGCCCGGCTGTGGAACAGTACTTTCTGACCCTGATGGAAAGGGAATCAACTATACTTGGTGAGAGTCTTCCAGGTGAACACTTCTACTATCAACCCTAACATGCTCCTGATGGGAAGCCTGTCCATCGCTACGGCGGTGCTGATCTGGTGGGCGGTTTCCACTCAGGTTTCTCCGGTTATTCTGCCTTCACCGGCACAGACCTGGAGCGCCCTTGAGCGTCTGAGTGCCCAGGGCAGGCTTTTCCCGGAACTGGCTGTCACCGGCCAGCGGGTTGCCATGGCCTTCCTGCTGTCATTGACGGCAGGAACGGCCCTGGGTTGCGCCATCGGCATCAGCAGGCGGATTTCCGGTTTCTGCCGCCCCTTGATAATCACTATGCAGACAACTCCGCCGATTTCCTGGATCCTCCTGGCCGTTCTCTGGTTTGACTCCACCCACGGCGCCCCCATCTTTGTGGTCGTGGTGGCAACCTTCCCGATATTCGTGCTCAATGCAATTCAGGGCACTCAACAGATTCCCGGCACACTGCTGGAGATGGCGCGGGTTTTCCGGGTCCGTCGCCGGTATGTCATCCGCGACATCGCGATACCCGCTCTGTGGCCCTTTGTGTCGGCGGCTATTTCCATCTGCATCGGTATCAGCTGGAAAACCATCGTCATGGCAGAACTTTTCAGCAGCCAGGACGGAGCCGGTGCCGCTCTGAGCTGGGCACGTCTGCAGCTGGCCACCGATGAGGTGCTGGCCTGGACCCTGGTGATCGTCGCACTGGGTATCACGACGGAGCTGCTCTTTCAGGGCCTGAGCAGGTGTACCCGGGCTGGAAGGATTCCGGCATGGAAGTCCTGAATATCGACTTTGGTTATGGCGGCAGACAGGTATTTCAGGACTTCTCCTTCACTGCGTCGCCGGGATGCCTTACCACCATCCTGGGAAAATCCGGTGTTGGCAAATCGACGCTGCTCAAGCTGATTGCCGGCATACACCAGCCCCAGGCCGGTTCCATTTCCCATCGGGGGCAGCCCGTCCGCGCCTGCACCCTCAGCTGTGTCTTTCAGGAGCCTCGCCTGCTGCCCTGGAAAACGGCCCGGGAAAATATCGAATATGTGCTGCTCAATCGCCTGGAACGCGAACAGCGGCGCCACCTGTCCCTGCAGCTGCTTCACCAGACCGGACTTGAGCAGGACGCCCACTGCTATCCCCATGAACTCAGCGGTGGGATGTGTCAGCGAGTCAGCCTGGCCCGGGCTTTTGCCCTCAGCCCGGATATTCTGCTGCTGGACGAGCCCTTCCAGGCTCTTGATGTCGCGACCCGCAACGCAATGCATCGACTTTTTCTGCAGCTGTTTCGTCAGTACCAGCCCACCACGGTCATGGTCACCCATGATCCCGAGGAGGCGCTGGCGCTGGCAGACGAAATCGCCGTCTTTGCCTATCAACCGGTATTCGAGAGCTTCCGCCACACCCTGGCGCCTGCCACGGACAGTGATCAGCCCGGAAGCGCCGTGAATACAGAAGCTTTGCGACAGCGACTTCGCGCGGAGATGGGCGATGTGGAGGAATCCTTCGCCTGCCGACATGAACTTTTTCGCCATCGAATTCACCACCGGAGGACACCATGAATCACCGGATTCTGGGTATGGATATCGGCTCAACAGCCGTCAAAATCGTCATCATCGACCACAGCGGTACAGCAGAGTTCACCTGGTATGCCCTGCACCACGGCAAACCTCAGGAAACCCTGCGCCGCGGACTGCAGACGGTTCCCCGGGCGCTTCACGTCGGTATTGCGCAGATCGGCGCCACCGGCAGCGGCAGCAGACGCCTGCAGGAGGGACAGGTGAGTTCCTACAGTGAGCTCTCCTGCCAGAGCACCTGGGCGGCCACCAGGTATCCCCAGGTCAATACCCTGCTGGAAATGGGGGGCCAGGAGGCCAAGCTGCTGCGCTTCACTGACGAGGGCGTCCGCATTGACATGAGCAGTGACTGCTCGGCGGGCACCGGCTCCTTTCTGGAGCATCAGGCCCAGCGTCTGGACCTGGAGCTGGAGTGCTACCAGGAGGCGCTCAAGCATTACGCCCGGATTCCGCGCATCGCCGGGCGTTGCAGTGTCTTTGCCAAAACCGATATCATTCACCTGCAACAGGAGGGCGCCAGCATCCACGACATTCTGGTCGGCCTGTGTTACGCGGTGGCGCGTACCTTCAAGGGCAGTGTCATCAAGAAACATGAAGTGCGCACGCCGGTCGCCTTTGTGGGCGGGGTCGCCCGCAACCGCGCCATGGTACAGGCCCTGACTGAAGTCCTGAAACTGGATGAACCCCTGCTGGTTCCCGATGAATGCGCGCTAACCGGGGCCTATGGCGCGGCGCTCCAGGCGGCCAGCGATGCAGGCGCTGCCATGGGATTTGAAACACTGATAAACGTCCTGGAGCAGCTGGAACAACGGAACGCTGCTATTCGCACTTCCGGCTGGCCCCCACTCAGCTGGCAGGACAGCGCAGGCGCAGGTGCCGCAACACTGCCCACCGGAGCTGCCCTGGAAACCCTGCGCGCCTCCGGAGTCTACCTGGGCATTGATGTCGGTTCCACCAGTACCAATGTCGCCCTTCTCAGCCATGAGGGCGTTCTGCTGGACTTTCGCTACCTGCCCACTGCCGGCAGGCCCCTGGAGGTGGTGCGAGCGGGCCTTCTGGAGCTGGAGCAGAGTGTCGGAACAGCGGCGGTTCTGGGGGTCGGGGTCACCGGCTCCGGTCGCTACCTGACGGGCGAATTTGTGGGCGCAGATCTGGTGCGTGACGAGATCACGGCCCAGGCGCGGGCAGCAAAAGCCTATGATCCGAGTGCCGACACCGTTATCGAGATAGGCGGCCAGGATTCCAAGTTCATCCGCCTCCAGCACGGAGCTGTCATCGACTTTGAGATGAACAAGGTGTGTGCCGCGGGTACCGGCTCGTTCCTGGAAGAGCAGGCCCGCAAACTGGAAGTTCCCGTGGAACAGATGGGCGCGCTGGCCCTGACGTCCTCTCGCCCGGAGCATCTTGGCGAGCGCTGTACGGTATTCATGGAGTCGAGCCTGAGTACACGCCTGCTGCAGGGAGCCCTCCTTAACGACCTGGTGGCTGGGCTGTGCTACGGTGTGGCCGCCAATTACCTGAACCGGGTGGCCGGTGGCAAGCAGGTTGGAGAACGCATCGTCTTCCAGGGAGGGGTTGCCCACAACACGGGCGTTGTGGCAGCCCTGCGTCAACTGACCGGCAAAGCGGTAACGGCGGTGCCCCATGCCGGTATCACCGGCTGTATTGGCGCTGCTCTGCTGGTGATGGATGCGGGAATCCGTCAGAGCCACTTCATCGGGTTTCCTGCTCTGCCTGAGCGACCACTCGCATCACCAAAAGCTGCCGCCGTATCATCGCCAGAGCACCCGGCACAGGCCGGCTCCCCCGCCAATGCCGCCAGCCCGGCTGAGCCCGAGCTCTTTGCCCTGCGCACCCAGCGCTATCTGGCCGGCTATGCCCCCGCCAGGGTACCGGGGCACAAGACCATCGGCATTCCCAGGGTGCTCTTTATCCACAAGATGTTCCCCATGTTCCGCACCCTCTTCTCCCACCTCGGGTATACCGTCATCCTCTCGCGCGCCACCGATGAGACGATTGTCAAGGCGAGCCAGGAGTACAGCTTTGAAGAGGCCTGTTTCCCGGTCAAGCTGATTAACGGTCATGTGGCCGATCTTCTGGAGCAGGGCGTGGATTATGTGTTTCTGCCCAATGTGGTCACCATGAAACATCCAGTATCCCGCACCCGACAGGACTATCCCTGCGCCTTCATGCAGCAGGCGGCACTCACCGTCAAACTGGCCATGAATCTTGAGCAGCGCGGTGTCGAACTGCTGAATCCCACCCTCTCTTTCAAGTTCGGCAAGCTGTACATGATGAAGACTTTCGTCAAGCTCGGCCTGAAGCTTGGCAGCAGCCCACCCAACACCATTCGTGGGGTGAAAAAGGCTTTCCAGGTCTTCACCGCCTTTGACAGTGGCCTGGAAGCCATGGGACGTGAGTACCTCAGCAAAATCAGCGCCAGCGAAAAGGTCTTCGTCCTGATGACCCGGCCCTATGGTGTCATGGACCCGGTACTGAATATGCAGATTCCCCGGAAGCTCCATCAGATGGGCTGCCGTGTCATTCCCATGGATGTCCTGCCCGTACACCACTACGACATCAACGACGACTACCCCAATATGTACTGGCCCTTCGGCCAGCATGTGCTTGCGGCGGCCCAGATCATCCGCAATACACCCAATCTGTACGCGGTGTATCTCACGAATCACGGATGCGGCCCCGATACGATTATCAGCCACTTTGTACAGCAGGAGATGCAGGGCAAGCCCTACCTGCATATAGAAGTGGACGAGCACAGCTCTGGTGTCGGCATTCAGACCCGACTCGAAGCTTTCCTCAACAGCCTTGACTCCGCAAACCAGCAGTCAACTCCCCCGCAGAGACTCTCCTCAGCCACCAGCACCCGGCTGAAACCCGCGTCGGAAGAAGCGGCAACCCTGCTCCTGCCCAACTGGGGCAGCTACTCCCGAATCGCCGCTCAGTACCTGGGCCAGCAGGGGTACCGCGTGGAAGTGTTACCCCAGACCACAGCCACATCCCTCTCCCGTGGCCGTCAGTTCAGTATTTCCAAGGAATACTTCACCATGGTCGCCTTGCTGGGAGATGTCTTCACCTACCTGGAGCGTCATCCAGATTCCGCAACTGCTTTCGTGGTGCCCGCGACAGAAGGCGCAGAGGCCCATGGTCTGTATGGACAGCTGCTGCAGCGGGAACTGCTGCAGGCCGGCCAGACACAGGCAGTGCTGACTCCCTTTCTGGAAGACATGCTGGGTTCCGGTTCCTCCTGGGGCGGTGACAGCAGGGGGATCTTTGAGCGCCTTCTGGCGGTGGACTGGCTGGAGTATCTGCTGAGCCGCTGTGGCGGACACACTGCGGCTGATATAGAGGCTCTGGAGCTCTACCATCACGCCCTGGACACCCTGGAGGTGTGGTTTCGCGATACAGACAAGGCCAACAACCTGGCATCGGTCATGGCCCTGTATGCCCAGCCGGAGAACATTTCCATCGGCCTGGTGGGTGAGCCCTGGGCCCTTTGCAACCGCGGACTCATGGCTGAAGTGGAAGAACGTCTGCATCGGCTGGGAGCGACTCTGTATCGTCCTGCCGTATCGGAGCTGCTCTTGACCCACCTGCTGATAAAACGCCAGGAAAGCGCGGCCAAAAAGGAGGGACGCAGGTACCTGACCCTGACAGGTCACTACCGCGCGGCGGCGGCCCTGTACCGCAATTACGGCAAACGGGTTGCGGGTTCCCACCGCTGTTTCATTCAGCCGGAGCAGATTGTGCGAAACGCAGATCCAGGGCTGAAGTATTTCTTTGCCGGCCTGGCCCAGCACCGCACGGGCAAGCCAAAGCTGATGCGCCAGCAGGGCATGAACGCCGTCATGCACTTCAGCGGCATGTATGAGAACACCGGCATCATCACCAGCCTGCTCAGCGGCGCTTCAGCCAGGGCGGCGGGCCTGCCCTGGCTGAACTTCAGTTACGACGGCCGCCTTACCCAAAAAGACGAGCTGATGCTGGAGGCCTTTGTCTCCAGCATCAGACCCACGTTATCGCCCCGACCATAATCGCTGTCTGCCATTGCTTTGCGTCCGGCTTCCCCGGGCTCACCCATATCCACAAAGGAGAATCTTATGTCCCAGGAATTAATCAAGAACATTGCCTTCAGTCAGAGTGTCATGCTGGCTTCCCAGGTGGAGTATCAGCAGGGTCGTGTTGTCAGTGTCACCCTCGCCCAGAAACCCGCCGTCACCATGACGCTGTTCGCCTTTGATGAGGGGGAGCGCATCAGCACCCACGCTGCTTCGGGGGATGCCTTTGTGTATATTCTCGATGGCCGCGCCCGCATCACCATTGCGGATCAGACCATGGAAGCGTCAGCTGGACAGGCGGTGGTTATGCCCGCGACGATCCCCCACGGCCTGGAAGCCATCAACCGCTTCAAGATGCTGCTGGTCGTGGTGAAACCGGAGCGCTGATGCATGGCGGGGGAGTGCCGGTGGTGCATCATGGACGAGGTGTCCGCAAGAAAGACCGGCAGGCTACGATCGCCGCCAGCACCCCCCCGCACATCGCTCCGTAGAGATGCGCGTTGACATGCACCTGCCCGGCGATCCAGGCCTCCAGGTATCCGGTGTCATAGCCTGGCTGCTGTTCCCACAGCAGTCGTATGGCCAGCAGAATCAGCGCCAGACTGTGCAGGATCGGGTTCCGCCGCCAACCGATGAACAGGCAGGCGCTCAGTAAACCGTAGAGCAGCCCCGAGAGACCAGCATAGCCCCCCAGGCTGATATCCCGCAGATAGAGCAGCAGGCTCACCATGGGAGCACTGATCAGAAACCACAGCCAGAGAAGACCTGTATTGAGCAGATCACGGAAGATACCCAGGAGGAGCAGCCAGCCGGCCAGGTTCAGCAGGAGATGCCAGAGGGTCAGGTGTGCCACATGGGCACTCCACAGCCGCCAGTACTGGCCGGATTCGATGGCGTGGCGATCGTAGGCCAGCCAGGGCCTGCCGCCTTCGGGCAACAGGCCGACAATCAACAACAACGCGCTCAGCAAGACAATAAAGAACAGCGGGCTGCTGCTCACCTCACGCCACACCGCTGCGTTGCTCAACGGAAATTGCAGCAGCGAAAGAGGTTGCCCTGCATATCAGCGTGGTTACCCGTGTCCGTGTGTGCGGGAAGCGGCAGATGGACCACGGCACACAGGCGATCAAGGTCATGCAGAACCCAGGTATCCCCTTTGACGCAGATCAGCTCTTCGCGCCTGAAGAATTTCAGCAGGCGCGAAATGGTTTCAGGCGTGACGCTGAGCTGGCGGGCCAGGGTGCGACAGTTGACGGGAAGCTTCAGAGAGAGATTCTGCTGCTGCTGGTACAGTTCTATCAGATACAGCACCAGGCGCTGGCTGGCGTTATTGACGGTCAGCTGATCAATGCGATTCACTGCCTGATACAGCCGCGCCGACATCTCCTCCAGCAGGTGACGGGCAAAGGGTGGAGACTGATCCACCAACGCGAGCAGGTGCTCCCGCGCGAGACGAAACAGCAGACACTCGGTAATGGCCACAGCTGAAAGGGGAGAGCGGCACTGAGGGGCAAACATAATGGTTTCCGCCACCAGATCTCCCTCGCCCAGCAGATGGAACACCTTCTCTTCACCCTCATGGGTCATGCGGTAGAGCCGCAACCGGCCAGAAGCTACCCAATAGTAGGCATCAAGCTGTTCGCCGATGTGAAAGAGGTGGGAGTTATATGTCAGATGAACGGGAGCAGCCCCTGCTGTCAGCATGTCCAGCTCATCCGGACACAGGGGAGCAAAAAGATGGGTCTTTCTCAGGGATTCTTGCAGCATGGCTATCGGGCTCCGCGCTCTGCCATGATCCACAATTGGACCTTTCAGAACTTTCAGGAGTGGAAACTCCGGATTTGACAATCTGCATACATTCATAAACTCTTTTCTAACCTGACGGTTACTTATTGTCAATATCTTTCTTTGGTTTATCTAACTTTCATATTCTTTCCGCTTCCCGCCCTTTTGATTTCCATTGCCAGAACGGTCTCCATGGGGCACACTGGCGCATCACAAGTATCCTCCTTTTTCGGAAACATCGACATCAGGAGGCGCGCATGGGGAGAAAAACCATGATCCTGACAGCTCTGGCGGGTGGCCTGGCGATACTGCTGGTGGTTCTGGTGCTGGTGGCGCAGCTGGCAAAACCTGCGCGGGAGCACACCTTTTTCACGATCCTGGAGCATCGCCCGGCGGTGATTGCCCATCGCGGTGGAGCACTCCTGTGGCCGGAAAACACCCTGCTGGCATTCCGCGAATCCGTGACCCTGGGAGTGGACGGCCTGGAGTTTGATGTGCATATGAGTGCTGACGGCGTCCCAATGGTCATTCACGACAGTACCGTCGATCGCACCACCAATGGGTCCGGCAGTGTCAGCTCCCTGAGCCGACAGCAGATTCAGAGCCTGGATGCCGGTTATCATTTTTCGCCATGGCATTCTCCGCAGACCTTCCCCTGGCGTCGGCACAATGTGACCATCCCGACGCTGGAAGAGGTTTTCCGGGAATTCCCCCACGTGCCGATGGTCATTGAGATCAAGCAGGTGGAACCGGACATGGTGGAAGCGGTGGGAGAGCTTATTCTGCGCTATGGTCGCGCGGAGCGCACCCTGGTGGCCAGCTTTTCCCCGGCGGTCATGCAGGCATTCCGTCAGCGCTATCCGACCGTCGCCACAGGAGCCATTCAACGGGAAGTGGCTACCTTTGTCCTGCTCAATTCCCTGTTCAGCGCGCAGGCATATACGCCCCGCAGCGAGGCCTTCTTCGTGCCCTCCCATGTGGGGCGCTTTCCCCTGACCACCAGCCGCTTTATCGCCAACGCACAGCGTCGCAACATCTTTGTGGCAGCCTGGACGATTAATGAAACAGAGGAACTGCAGAGACTTTCCCGCCGCAATATCGACGCGCTGGTCACTGACCGGCCGGATCTGGCTCTGAACCTTCTGGAGCGTGGCCAGTAGTCGGCTGGAGCATCTTTTGCTTTGTCTCCGGCACTCCATATGGTACCAATTCCTGAATGACAGGAGGAAATATGAAAGCACTCTTACGTATAAGCACCCTCGTCCTTACGCTCCTTGCCGGTGCGCCACTCAGCCTGTCGGACGAGAACGCGCCAAGCCCCTTTGACGCGGCGCGCATTCTGATGGAAAGCCAGGGGCAGCTTGACGGCGAAACCATCGGCCGGATTTTTGACGCCGGGGTGACGGCGAACATGCAGATTCCCCCCCGCTATATCGGCGTAGCCTTTTACGATACGCGAACCGGTGGCCAGCTCGACGCCACGGAGATACGTGAGCTGATGGGAGCTCTCCGCCAGGACGGTGCCCGTGAACTTCTCATGATGGCACAGTCGCTCACGGGCAATCTGCCCATGGAAGCCCAGACCCTGTCGGATCTGCTTGACGCGGCTTTCATCGCCAGCATGCGCAACCCGCCCCAGCATATCAGTATCGAATTTTACGATACCCGCGTCGGCCCGTCAGGGCAGGGTGGTGGGGTTTCCGGCCGCACACCCGAGCAGGTGCATCGGGAGTCTGCACCCATAACCGAGGATGAGAGCAGTATTGCCCCCCAGGAAGCCTGGCTTGAGGCCGATGAGCTGATGGCGCTGGCCCGCGAGCTGCAGCTGGCGATCACCCCCAAAGAAGGGAGCATACTGGTGCCTGTTCTGCTGTGGGGCCGCACCGATGCCGAGTTACACGAAAACCTGCAGGAACTGCTGAAAGAAATGGCGGAGGCTGACCTCTTCATGGCCCACCCCGATGCCCCCTACTCCGATGTGAGGAAGCTGGAGCGCCAGGACGACCTCCAGGTGTACTTCGGTCTGATGTATATCACGGGAGACCAGGAGATTCTGCGACTGCTTCAGGAGGTATTTCCTGACATAAACCCTGCAGCCCAAAGCAAAAAACCCTGACCGAACGGTCAGGGTTTTTGTGGTAGGTTTGGTGGAGCTAGGGGGGATCGAACCCCCGACCTCTTGAATGCCATTCAAGCGCGCTCCCAGCTGCGCCATAGCCCCAAACGGTTTGTATCTATACAGGCTGCACGGGGGATTGTCAAGGAATTATGCGGCGCTTTTCTGTTTTTCTTTGCTTGCTTTTCCTGCACGGCTGCTTCTATAACTCATGTACTTCACCGAAAGGACAGATAATGGCAATGATGAGCTTTTCTTCCGACATTCCCCCGGGGCTCTCCAAGTCCAACGCGAAGGTGGGTGTCTATGTTGATGTGGCCAACCTGGTGCGCAATGGCGGTTACGGCATGCGCTACGAAGTGCTGCGGGAGTTTGCCTGCCGCGATGGCGCTGAGCTGGTACGCCTGAACGCCTATGTCAGTTTTGATGTGGATCGCGCCTCCAAGGATGCCCCCTACAAATACAAAATGACCAACTTCTACGCTATTTTGCGGGATTTCGGCTACAAGGTTATTGAAAAACCGGTGAAGTGGTATGTGGATGAGAGCGGCAACCGTTTCGGCAAGGCCAACGCCGATCTGGACATGGCGGTGGACGCGCTGCTGCAGTCGGAAAACCTCGACCGCGTCCTGTTGGTCACGGGTGATGGCGACTTTGTGCAGGTGGTGCGGGCGCTGCAGAACAAGGGCTGCCGTGTCGAGACCATGGCGTTCCAGAATATTTCGTCGGATCTGAAAAAAGAGTCCGACATGTTCATGTCCGGCTACCTGATTCCGAACCTGCTGCCCATCGACTCGGTGGATCGCCGCAGCAATCAGTGGGGAGAACTTGGCTCGCGGGTGCGAGGCTTCTGCTACCACCACGATGACAGCCAGAACTTCGGTTTCATGCGATTTCTGCAGAAGGTCAGCTCCGGGTTGTGGATCACCGACTCCCGTCGCGAGGACTCGCCCTACCGCACGGCCTACTTCCGCGATTCGAACCTGGCTTCCGACATCAATCCGCGCCACCTGCCTGATCGTAATCTGATTTTCGAATTTGAACTGGTCAAGGCAGCCAACGGCGATAATCCCGAGGCGCGCAACATCACCCTGGTGGGTCGCTCATAGGGCCTGCCGACGCGTGCCTCCTTCGCTACTGGCTCAGTGCGCGCCAGCGATCGGGGTGATCCTCATCGTCCACGACGCAGCCTGATTCCTGGTACAGCTTCCAGTAATATTCCACGAAACGGCGCGCCTGCTCCTGCCTGGGAAGCAGGCGTTTTTCTTCCCGGCAGACGTATTCCTGCAGGAACTCCATGGCGTCCTGCTTTGCGAGGTAGTGCCGTGCCAGGCGCCGGTAGATGTCCTGATACCAGCTGACAAGGGTGCCAATGGTGGCACTCTCGGTGCAGATGCGCAGCTGCTGGCCCTGAAAGCTCAGGATTCCGCTCGCAAAGAGGCCGTGCAGGTGCAGCAGGCCCTCCACGTAGTAGGGCAGTACTTCATCGCTTTCCATCCAGGCAATCAGCCCGACACTGCGCCGGATGGTGTCATCGACGGCGCGGGCGATCAGCTGCGTATCGTCAGCCTGTTGCTCGAAGAGGGTCACCAGCCCCCCTGCGGTGGCCTTGAACTCCTCAATATTCTTGAAGTTGCCCGTGCGGTTCATGGCGGTTTCCGTCTCGGCATCCATCCAGAGCACATGGCCATACTCGTGGCCGACAGTCAGGGCGTCGTACACCTGGTGCCACTGACCGGGCTGACAGAAGAGGTAGTGGCGGAAGCGCTGTTCAAAATCATCACCATAAACCAGGCGGTGGATCTTCATAAAGGGTCGGCTGCGCTGGGCCTCCAGCACCATATCGGCAAAGGCGAATATTTTTTTTCCGCAGCTGGCACTGATTACCTCGTCGTTGGGAACCACCTGGGCCGAAAAGAGCCCTTCCAGGTCGGAGCCATAGTAGAGCAGGGGGCGGCCGAGAAAGAGCCGGGTACGGCGCAGGTTTTCCTGGCTGGCCCTGATGGCTGGGTGCCCATGGGCCTGCAGTTGCTGGCTCAGCTGGTCAAACATCGCCTGCACCTGTTGCTGGCGATGATTTTCTTCCTGCAGGGCGGGATTGATCATACGCAGATCCCACTCCGGCGCCACGGCCTTGCGGTAGTGATCCTCGTAGTATTCCAGGGGATGACCGATCTGCAGCGGGCCGCTGTCAGCCATCCAGCAGCGATCCACATGGGCCCAGCGGCGGACCAGCTGCGCGGTATCGCGCTCGCTGAAAGCATCCACCAGCGCCTGAAGATAATGCCGGTGCACAAGCTCCAGGCCGAAAACCCCATCAGTGTTGCGGGCCAGTTCATCCATAAACTGGTGCAGACTGGCCACAATGCGCTGTATCTGGGTGGGAAACACTTCGGCATAGGCGAGGCTGTGCCACTGCTGTCCCTGTTTCACCAGCGCAGAGTAGCAGCGGTCGGCCTCTTCCCCGTCATGTCCCGGGTCCAGCAGTCCCTGCTCCCGCAGCCACAGGACGGCCTCCGAGCCGTGTTCCTCTTCTAGGCTGGGGTTGACGATTTCGATGATATGGCGCGTCCACTGGGGATGCCAGTGGCTGAACTCCAGGCCGGTGCGATGCACACCGTGCAGAAAAGCCCGGTAGTAGGGCGTCAGCAGCTTCTGCTCGTCCACATGTTCCAGCAGAGCCCGGTGGTCGTCCTGGTGAAGGCGGGCGCTCCAGGCATAGGCTTCGGCCTTCGCCCGGTTGATGTGGGGCTGATCGTGTCCGGCCTGCTTCAGGGCCTGCACCAGTGCATCGGTGCGCAGGTGGATCAGGCGGGTGAGGATTGCCAGACGGTGCTCACGGGTTGGTTCCAGGTCAATGGAGGTGAGAAAAGCGTCTATCTGCTGTCGACGGGCCGGAAACTCGCCGTCCAGCACCCGGTACCAGCTGGCCCGTTTCACGTACTGCTGGTGGGAGAGGTCGTAGAGCTTCTGCAGGTCGTCAAAGAATTTCTTTTCCATGGAAGTACCCTGCCTTGCTGAGGTAGCGGAATTCGGGCTCAAGAAGTATCCCGGTGCGCTGGTATACGCGGTTGGCCGCCATACGGGCCAGGACGACATAGTCATCGGGCCAGGCGCTGCCGCGCTCGAGGTTGACGATAAAGTTGGCGTGTTTTTCACTGATCTGCATACTGCCGAGCCGCATGCCCTTCAACTCGCACTTTTCCAGGAGCTGCCAGCTGGACACCGAAGCAGAGGGGTTGCGAAAGACGGAGCCAAGGGAGGGGAGGCTGGTGGGTTGTGAGGCTTTCTTGCGCTCCAGACACTGGCGAAGCTGCTGGCTCTCATCGACGCGCAGGGAGATGTCGAAGGCGGCGCGCAGAATCACTTCCCTGGCCGGATCAAAGAAGCTGCAGCGGTAGCCGAACTCCATCTGATGACGCTGCAGGCAGACGATCTCGCCGTCCCGCCAGATTTCCACCCACAGCAGGCGATCGCTGATATGCACGCCATAGCAGCCCGCATTCATCACCAGTGCACCGCCGATGGTGCCGGGAATACCGGCCAGTGGTGCAAACCCGCCATAGCCCTGACGTACGGCCAGGGTCGCAAGGCGTGCCAGCATGGTACCGGTCTTGGCTACAAGGGTTTCATCGCTGATGCTGATGTGGTCAAGCTGGCTGGTCACCAGGAGCGCTGGCACCGGATTGCGCGCGGAAAGGACGGTATTGCTGCCCCGCCCAAGCACGGGGATGGAGGGATGCCGCTGCAGGATCTGCACACACTCCTCCATGGTCTGGGGAAGGTAGAGCAGCGGCACCACGCCCCCGGCCCGCAGCGAGCTGCAGGGAGCACTGGAGCTGTTGCGCAATACCCGCACGACCGGTTCCTCAGGGCGTGACAAGCAAGGAGCAGATGGTATTGACGTTGCCGGCACCCAGGGTGATGATGGCGCCGTCTTCGCAGTGCTGCGCCTTCAGGTAGGCGACAATTTCGTCAAAGCCGGCCATATGGGTGACCTGCTTGTGACCACGGGCCTTGATCTCCTGGGCGATCTTCTGGGAGTTCAGGCCGGGAATGGGGGCTTCACCAGCCGGATAGATATCGGCCACAATCACTTCATCAGCGTCATAGAAGGACTTCGTGAAGTCCTCATAGAGCTCCCGCACCCGGCTGTAACGGTGGGGCTGGAAAATGGCGATCACCTTGCCACTGTACCACTCACGGGCGGCTTTGAGCACGGCCATGATCTCCGTGGGGTGATGACCATAATCATCGACCACGGCAAAACCATTCATATGACCGGTAATTTCAAAACGGCGGTGTACTCCGGCAAAGTGCTCCAGGGAATGGCGGATGGTATCGACGGGAACCTCGAATTCCAGGGCAATGCCAATGACCGGCAGACTGTTGACCACATTGTGAACGCCCGGCAGGCACAGGCGGAATTCGCCCAGCTCTCGACCGTTATAGTTGACATCGAAGCGCTGGCACCCGTTCGTGCGACGGATATGGTGGGCGAAAATATCGGCATTGGTGTTCAGGCCATAGGTGACGTGGCTGCGTTCGATGCGCGGCAGAATGTCCTGGATGTGCTCATCGTCCAGGCAGACAAAGCTGACACCAAAAAATGGGGTCTTGTTGATGAACTTCAGAAAGGTGTTTTTCAGGTTTTCCATGGAACCATAGTGATCCATGTGCTCCTTGTCGATATTGGTTACCACCGAAAGCACAGGAGGCAAGTGCATGAATGAGCCATCGCTCTCGTCGGCTTCCGCGACAATCAGGTCACCCTGGCCCAGCTTGGCGTTACTTTTGATTTTATTGAGACGACCACCAATGACCACTGTGGGGTCGAGTCCCGCATCGGTGAGAACCGTCGCCACCAGGCTGGTGGTGGTGGTTTTTCCATGGGCGCCGGCTATCAGGACACCATGCTTCATGCGCATCAGCTCTGCCAGCATCTCGGCACGGCTGATAACCGGAATGCGCTTGCGGCGGGCCTCGGCGACTTCAGGATTCTCCTTGCTCACCGCACTGGAAGTCACCACCACATGGGAGTCGGTGATATTGGAGTGGGCGTGTCCATAGTATATTCTGGCGCCCAGAGACTCCAGGCGGGCCGTGGTGGCACTTTGCCGGATATCGGAACCACTGACGTGGTAGTCCAGGTTCAGGAGCACCTCGGCGATGCCGCTCATTCCTATGCCACCAATACCGACAAAATGGATTTTGTTTTTTTTCCGAAACACAAAACACTCCCCGTAAATAGAAAAAGGCGAGTAGAAACTACCCGCCTGAAAATGCTATTCCCGCAACGCTTAACGCAGGGCAGTGAACGGCAGCAGCGCCATCATTCTGGAACGTTTGATAGCTGTGGCCAGCGAACGCTGGTGCTTGGCACAGGTGCCAGTCATGCGGCGGGGTTTGATTTTGCTGCGCTCGGTAATGAAGGTGCGCAGGCGCTTGACATCTTTGTAGTCGATGTAGTCGACCTTCTCGGCACAGAAAGCACAGACCTTCTTGCGGCCAAAGCGACGGCGACCACCCTGAAAAGAGCGGCGGGGTCCACCGGCACCGCCAGCAGGTCGGCCGGTTCCACCACCGGGGCGGTTGCTGTACTGGGCACGTGAACGGGGTTGCTGCTCCTGGGAAGCATTGGTATTTTCAGTGGCAGTGGTATTTTCAGTCATAGTCGTATCTCCTTGCTACAGATAATCAAAAGGGAATATCGTCATCGGGCATATCCACAGGTGGCATGGCCTGGCGGCCCTTGCCCTGGGATGGGGGCTCATAGCTCTGGTCAAAATCGCTGTAGCCATCCTGCTGAGAGCTTCCACCCTCACCACGGCCACCGCCGCTTCCACCACGCAGAAACTGCACGGTTTCAGCCACAATTTCATGTTTTCCACGCTTCTGTCCGGTGTTCTTGTCATCCCAGGTGCGGTAGATCAGACGACCTTCCACCAGGACTGGCGAACCTTTGGACAAAAACTTGGAGCAGTTTTCTGCTACTTTATTCCATACCGTCACATCGACAAATAAGGTCTCGTTATCCGCCCGCGGATTGTTCACGGCCAGTCCGAGCGTTGCCACAGCAGCGCCGGAGGGGATGAATCGCAGTTCGGGATCCCGGGTCAGATTGCCAACCAGAATGACCTTATTAAATGAGGACATGACTAGGCCTCACTTTCTTCCTGGGCAGCAGCGGGCGCTTCTGCATCTTCTGATTCTGGTTCCTCGGCACTTACGGAAGCCGCATACTGGGCTGTCTGGGCCTGGGCGGCGGCTGCCTTGGACTGCTCGGCTTTGCTCAGCGCTTCGAGAGCCTTCTTGTCCAGACGCAGAGAGATAAAGCGCATCATTTCGTCGCTTATCTTGAAGTTCCGCTCCAGCTCGTCAATCAGAGCAGAAGCGCAGCTGAGGTGGTAGAGGTAGTAGAAACCAAATGATTTGTTGTCGATTTCATAGGCAAGCTTCTTCTTGCCCCAGTTTTCAAACTTGTCGATGGTTCCTTCGTAACGGGCGATAATGCCGTCAACACGGGCGATGTAATCGGCAAGCTGCTGTTCATCAAGCTCGGGCTTCAGGATGAACATAAGTTCGTACTTCTTCATGAATGCACATTCCTCCTCATGGAATTGCCGGCTATTTTTGCGTAGCCAGCGAGGTCATTTCTTCAAAACCCAACATACTTATACGCTTCGACCCCTGCTGTCAACTGCTTTTTGCCGTCGCCCCTTCGGAGAAGGGAAAGGTGCGGGCAAAGAGCACCAGGGAGAGCAGCGCCAGCAGGAAAAATCCGCCAAAAGTTATCATGTAGGCGCTGGCACGCTCAGGATGCAGAATATCGAGCATGATACCGGTTGCCGCCGTGCCAAAGGCACCGGAAATAAAAAAGATCAGATTAAAGAAACCCATTCCCACTGCGGTGAGCTCCCGTGGCAGCACGCCGGAGATACTGCCCGCCAGGGAGGAGTGCACGATGGAAAAACCACAGTGGCCCGCAATGAGACACAGGGCGCTCAACACCACACCCAGGCCGGCAGAAGCACCCAGGCACAGGTACCCCACGATCAGGAACAGGTATCCCACCCGCACCACCCGGTTTGAGCCGATGCGACCGGCCGCCCTGCCAGACAGCCATCCCGCCACGGCCGCGCTCATGGCCGCAGGAAACATGAACACGCCTATGGCCATGGTAGAGAGGTCATATACCTGTCGCACCATAATAGGAACGGCGAAGAGCATGCCAAAAACCGTCGCCATCACCAGCAAGGCCGCGATCACACCGCCTCTGTACCTGGCAATGGTAAAAAGCTGTGGAGCGATGAAGGGATACTCGACGCGGCGCATATGCCACACCGCTGCTGCCAGCAAAGGCGCGGCAAGCAGCAGGGCGGGCCATGACGCCTGGGTCAGCGCCACCAGCAATGCCCCCACAAAAGCGCCCAGCAGCAACGCACCCATGAAATCAAAGGGTTTTCGCACATGGGATTCATCCAGGGGCAAGGAAACGTAAAGCAGGGGAATCACCGGCAGCAGCACCAATGGTATCAGGAAGAGGAAGTGCCAGTGGAACTGCCCTGCCACAAAGCCACCCAGAACCGGACCAACGCCGGAAGCAAAGGCAACGGTCGAAGCGATGACCCCCAGCATGGCACCTCGAAGGTGGGAGGGGAAATAGAGGGTCGCCAGCAGCATGCCAAGGGCTGGTATCCCCGAGGCTCCGACTGCCTGAATGATACGCGCAAGTATCAGCAGCGGAAAGGATGAAGCAAAAAAACCCAGCAAGGAGCCCGCACAGAAAACAATCAGGCCGAACGTGATAATGGATCGCAGGGAAAATTGATCAACCAGCCGGGCGTAGACCACCGAGCCGAAGGCAAAGATCACCACATAGGCAGTGATAACCCAGCTGACAGTGGAGGGAGAAACGGAGAATTCGGCGGCAATGTCGGGGATTGCTATGTTAAAGGTCACCCCGTTCAGAACGGCGAAAAAAATCACCACACTCATCAAAGGCATTATGCGCTGGCGCACCAGCTGTTCATCAAGGATCATGATGTATATACTCTCCAGGCAGACTGACGGCGACTGAAAACACCAGAAATTGAAGTGAGACGCGACAAGGCGTGGCACCCACAAGAAAGAAAGGGCTCAGTGAAAACCCCGGAACAAGGCGTCTGCACAGGAGTGAAACATACTCCCCCAGCACCTCAGAGAGGGGCTTTCAACAGCCTGTCAGAGGCTCACCTTCTTGCGCCGCCGTCCGCGCCAGGAATCCATGGCACCAAAAACCGTCACCAACAGGGCGAAAACAGGAAAGAGATAGGGATAACGGTTAAAAAGGGTTATGCGGGGAATGATATCCACATCCACACTGAACGCTCCTGAACTCTGCAGAGGAATGTGCTCCACAACCCGCCCGAACTGATCATAGACCGCCGTAATACCGGAATTGGAGTTGCGGATGAGGAACTTTCCATTCTCGATAGCTCGGGCCCTGGCCATAGCCAGGTGCTGATAAGGAGCCCAGGTTTCGCCAAACCAGGCATCATTGGTGATATTCACCAGAAAATCGGCTTCACGGGTGACTCGCGCCACCAGCTCGGGAAAAATGGACTCAAAGCAGATAAACGTCCCGGCTTTGCCATGGGGAGTCTGCAGGGCGCGCCACTGGGTTCCCGACGAGTAATCTTCACCCATGACGAACTTCTCCACAAAGGGCAGCAGCGTCTCCTTGAAGGGCGTGTACTCGCCAAAAGGGACCAGGTGAATCTTATCATAACGATCGACCAACTGTCCTTCCGCGTCCAGCACAGCAGCACTGTTATAGTAGCTCATGGTTCCATCTTCTTTGCTTTCGTAGAAGAGAGCGCCGGTGATGAGCGTGCTCTGCAGTTCACGCACCAGTCGCGTAACCCGCTGCTTGCCCGGATGGTCAGAGTTAAAGAAAAAGGGAAGCGCAGACTCCGGCCAGACAAGCAGGCCTGATGAAAAATCCTCGTGACGCGAGAGGCTGATATGGCGCTCAAGATTGGCTTCTGCATACTCATCATCCCACTTCTGAAACTGGTCGATATTCCCCTGAACCACGCGCACCGGGATACTGTCATATTCAAAGGTCTCCTCCACACCAATAACCCAGGCGCTGTAAAAAACCGTCACACCGAGAAGCGCGCCGCAACCGAGGAAAAGGTAGGTCATATTGGGACGAAACGACTTCACCAGAAGCACATAGAGGGTATAGTTAATGAAGACCACGATAAAACCAAGGCCATAGACCCCCACCACTCGCAGCACCTGGGAAATGTAGTCAAAATTCAGCACCGAGTAACCCAGGAGATTCCAGGGAAAACCCGTGAACAGAGTGCCACGCAGAAATTCCAGCGCCACAAAGAGACTGGCCACCTGCACAGCCGTCCACAGGGAGTGGTGATTTGATGTCACAATCTGTCGTATTCCCCAGGCAAAGATTGCCGGAAAGATCGCCAGGTAGGCACTGAGCAGCAACATGGCAGGAACGCCGAACAGGTGATTGGAAAGCGCGTAGGTATTGAATATATGGGGTATCCAGTGCAGAGAGGCGGTAAAGAAAACCACTCCCCACAAAAAGCCTGTCACAAACGGGCGTTTGGCAATCTGAATGGCTACCAGAAGGGGGATCAGGGCGATCCAGGCGAGCCAGTGATATCCCAGGGGTTCAAAGGCTGCTATGGTGAGAAGAGCCGAGAGAATGGCGAATACGTAAGACATTACACACTCTGCTGATTTTGGTTGTGAATAATCTGCCGGCAGGCCCAACTGGCCATATGCATTCCAAATACCGCAGGGACAAAGACCATACTGCCCTGCTGCACCCGTTCACGGCCAATGCCAGTGGGTGCTGCCACCAAGGGCATAGCGTAACAGGGATTCTCGACGGAGTATACCACTGGAAAATGGAGAGAGCACTGATTTTTTCGCAGAAACTTCCGCAGACGCCGGGCCATGGGGCAAATGCTGGTCTGCGCCATGGTCCCCAGTCTCACCATTGCAGGGTCAAGCTTTCCAGCGGCGCCCATGCTGCTGAGAAAGGTTTTTTGCTGCTCCAGCAAAGAGCGTATCAGGTACAGTTTTGGCGAAAAGGAATCAATGCAGTCGAGAACGACATCTGCATCGGCAACTCCATCTACAGAAAGAATATCCCCACGGTGGAAGGCTGTCACCGCTCGTACTTCACAATCAGGGTTAATGTCGCCAATGCGTTGCTGCGCCACCACCGCCTTGGGCTGCCCCAGGGTGGAGCGCAGGGCGTAAATTTGGCGGTTAATGTTGCTCTCGGCCACATCGTCAAAATCCACAATGGTCAATCGCCCCACTCCGGAACGAGCCAGGGCTTCCGTTACAAATGACCCCACTCCACCCAGGCCGAATACCACCATGGCGCTTTGCTGCAAACGCTTCTGACAATCACTGCCGATCAGTATCTGACTGCGGGAAAAAAGGGCACTGGCACGGTCATTCGTCGGGGATACGGACACGGAAAACTCCTCCGGAAATATTCTAACAGCTTGCTGAAGTACCTCAAAATACGCCGGCAATGGAAAAATACTCAGATGCAAGGCGCTCGCGGAGCGCCGAATGAAGCGTACTCCCCGTACGTTGCAGTGACGAGCGACGGCGAGCAACGCCGCAGATGAGGGTTTTTCAGCAGCCTGCTACAGCGTTCATCGCAGAAAACCTGCTTCTGCGGCAAGCAGCCTGTGGTAGTTGTCGCTGATCTGGCGCGCAGCTTCAGGCAGGGGCAGGCCTTTCATCCTGGCCAGGCGCCCATAGGCTTCGATCAGGTCCGACCAGCGCGCCCCCGTGTGTTCGTCGCCATCGGTTTCCACCAGGATGCGATCCAGAGGCAGGGAGGCAAAGAGCGTCTGTGCCCTGGCGGTCAGTGGCAGCCTGCAACAATAGCCAAAAAACAGCTCGCCCGTCAACAGAGGGGTCGGCAGGTGACGCCAGTGAAAGGCATGCAGCACCCCCCGGAAACGGTAGCGACGATAGAGTGCCAGCAGCGCATCCTGGTGGCCGACGCAGTGAATGATCAGAGGCAGATCAAAGTCACGGGCAAGACAAATCTGACGCTCAAAGACTTCCATCTGGCGGGGCAGATTGCCAAGGCGCTTATCCAGTCCACATTCGCCAATGGCGGCAAATCCGCCACCGCCAAGCAGCTCTGCCATGGAGTCCCAGTCAATGGCATGACAGGCCATGCGGGGATGATAGCCAAGGGCTATGGACGCGCGCCCATAGCGCTGAATCAGGAAGCGATTGTCTTCCCCCTCCACCGCCGGCACCAGACAGGGGTGGTTCCGGTAGGCAGCGTCCACCACGTGACAGCGCGGAAGATGCACGTGGGAGTCCACAAAATAGCATTGCAACTCACTGGCTATATGGTTATGATAACGGACATTCGCATTCACAGGGAGTATGCTCCTATGCACAGAATCGTTCTGCTTTTTGCCGGATCTCTCATCACCTGCGCCCTGAGCATTCCCGCCCACAGCGCCTCGGTGTCAACCTACGATCCTGACAACCCCAATATCGGCTTCCACGGCTCCCTCGGCGGCTATATCCCCCAGGGGGACGGCGACTCACAGTTCACCGGGCATATCAGCTACGACAATGATGATGTTCTGGGATCAGGGGATGGCTTCTCCCTGCACCTCAACCCCGACGAACTCATCATCCGCCTCACGGATCGCGGTTACGTCCCCTACTCCCCCTACACCATCCTGACGCTCTCATCCCACCTTACCAAACAGGACATGGTGGAGTACAGCGACGGCAATAAAGTCCGCGAAGAGCAGTATACCCGCCAGCTCAGCCATGTGGAGCTGGGACGCGGGATGCATTTCGCCCCCCACATCCGTGGCGAGCTGGCCTTCGGCCTGACCTCAGCCAGCTATGGCGGCACCACCGGGGAAGCACCCGACCCCGAAGACGAAGATGCCGTCGGCGATGGCTTCCTGGCACCAGCTGACGGCAGCACCTACCACCTGCGCGGCCGCCTGATTGCAGGAAGACTGACCGAGAACATGCACTACCAGCCCAAAACTTCCCATGTGGCTCTCCTCGAGATCGAGCAGGGGCAACGCTCCGAAAACAAGACCTGGGGAGCAGCCGGAGGCTACGGGGCACCGGGGAAAAGTTTCGGCAAGTATACGCTCCTGATGCGCGGATACAATAACTACCCCCGCTATACTCTGGGCTACCGCTTCATGATGGGCCTGAGCAGCGGGCTCGACCGCGACAACAAATTCCGTCTGGGCGGCGGCATCTCCCACCAGGAACACTACCCCCGCATTCCCGGCTGGTTTCACGATGAAATCGCCGCCAAGAGCTACTATCTGGGCAGTCTCTTCTACTCCCAGAACCTGATGCGCTTCGACAACTCTTTTATCGTGGGTTTCTGGGAGGTAACTGCCGCTTCCATCAGCAACAGCTCCGGCGATGGCACCACCAATGGCAGCGGCACCATTCTCGGCGCTTCTGCCGGTCTCTCCATCCCATCGCTGCTGGCAGGACGCCTGACCCTCCAGGTGGACTACTCCCCCGACACGGATCACGACGGAATCGGCATCCTGGCCCGCTATGACAAGAAATTCTGATGGCGGCACCATCGCCTTCCGCAGGACTGCTTGAAACCCTCCTTTTCACGCAGCAGATAACCGCACCGGTTTTCCTGCTGGTCTTCCTGGGCCTCCTCCTGCGCCGCACAAACCTGATCACCGATGAATTCAACCAGACTGCCTCGGGGCTGGTATTCAAAGTCACCCTGCCCCTGCTGGTCTTCCTGAGCCTGCTGCGCACCGACCTGACCATGGTCTTTGCGCCGGGCCTGCTGGCATACGCGATCCTGGTGACCCTCCTGGGTTTTCTCTGGCTGCTGTGGCATGCCAGAAGGCTCCCGTCTGCCGCCGATCGCGGTGTCTTCGTCCAGGGAGCCTTTCGCGGCAACCTGGGAATTCTGGCCCTGGCCCTGGCTGGCAATCAATACGGAGAACCGGGCATGGCCCTGACTTCCATTCTGATGGCCGCCCTGGTGGTGCAGTATAATATTCTCTCGGTCATCGCCCTGAACATGTGGCGTGAAACCACGGGAACACGCTGGCTCTTCATGCTTCGGGACATGCTGCGCAACCCCCTGATCATTGCCGTCACGCTGGCCATACCCGCGTCCCTGTGGCAACTCTCCCTGCCCGGCGTGGTCATGAAAACCGCCGATTCCCTGGCCTCCATGACCCTGCCCCTGGCACTGCTCTGCGTTGGAGCCGCCCTCGACCTGAAGGTACTGCGCACCACCTCGGGCACCGCCCTGATGGCCACCGCCTACAAGCTGATCATCCTGCCCGCCCCCATGCTTTTCGGCGCCTGGCTGCTGGGCTACAGTGGCATGACCCTGGGGGTGCTCTTTCTTATCTTTGCCTGCCCCACCGCAGCCGCCAGTTACGTCATGGCCCGCTCCATGGGGGGCAATGCGTCCCTGGCAGCCAACATCATTGCCCTGACCACTGTTCTTGGCACTCTGACCATCAGCCTGGGGGTTTTCGGGCTCAGCCTGACTGGCCTGAGCTGACAGCCTGCTGAAAGGGGAACTCGCCGCGACGATCTGCCGGCGCCCATCCCCGCTGCCTCCTGTGCTTCACCGATTGCAAAACCCTGACCGCAGTGGTAAGAATGCGCATCGGCAGACGCCAGCGCGCCTGCCAATACCCTGCTCAGACCAGGAGGCCCCATGCTCAACGTCGGCGACAAAGCTCCACTGGATATATGTGTCAAGGATCAGGATGACCGTGAAATCTGCCTGGGTGACCTGCTGGGTCAGAAGGTGGTTCTCTATTTCTACCCCAAGGACAGCACCCCCGGCTGCACCACCCAGGCCTGCGGTATCCGCGACAACTGGTCCGCCATCTCGGCAACGGGAGCGCTGCTCTTTGGAGTCAGCCCCGACTCGACCAGAAGCCACCGCAATTTTCGCGAAAAACAGTCCCTGCCGTTCCCCCTCCTGGCCGACACGGAACACAGGCTGGCCGAAGCCTTCGGTGCCTGGGGCGAAAAGTCCATGTACGGGCGCAAGTACATGGGGATATTCCGCATGACCTTTATTCTCGATGAACAGGGCACCATTGAGCACGTCTTCCCCAAGGTAAAGCCCAAAGAACACGCGGCTGAGCTGCTGCGGGCTCTGGGCCATTGAGGAGCTGCCATGTCCGCCGGCTGGTCCTGCCCCCACAACCAGAATGATCAGTGCGCCATCCGGCCGGCAAAGCCCTGTCAGCCAGGGTATCCGGGCTGCGTACTCTTCGGGAAGATCCGCTTCGCCGATCCCAACCATCCGGCCAACAAGGCCCTTGACGCCATAAAAGAAAAAGACCGCAAGCAGAGGTAATCTCCTTGCGTCCACTGTCCCCCAACCCCTTTCCGGAGAAATAATCTTGGCTACTCTCGACACCAGCACCATCCAGACGATCGCCCAGGCACTGAACATCAAGCCTTTCCAGGTGGAAAACTGCATCAAGCTGCACCAGGAGGGCAGCACGGTCCCCTTTATCACCCGCTACCGCAAGGAGATGACCGGGGAGCTGGAAGAGGATGGCGTGCGGCAGGTCATCGAACAGTACACCTATGCCGAAAACCTCAGGCAACGCCGCCAGGAGGTTCTCGAATCCATTGACTCCCAGGGAAAGCTGACCCCGGAGCTGCGGGCCTCCATTGAAGGCTGCCAGCGTCTGGTTGACCTGGAAGACATCTATCTGCCCTATCGCCCCAAACGCCGCACACGGGCCATGGCTGCCCGTGAACGCGGACTTGAGCCCGTCGCCATGGCTATCCTCAACGGCCAGAACACCGATCAGACTTTCCTGCAGGGCTTTGTCAATGCGGAACTGGAAGTTCCCGACACCGAATCCGTGCTGGCCGGCGCCCTGGATATCATCGCCGAGATGATCGCCGAGGAGGCCGCCGTGCGCAAGTTCGTGCGGCGGGAGCTGTGGAACAGCGGCACGCTGGAGTGCAAGAAGCGCCGGCTCGCCGACGAAAACTCGGCCTACACCATGTACTACGAGTACTCGGAACGCCTGCGGGACATCCCCCCCCACCGCATTCTGGCCATGAATCGCGCCGAAGCCGAAGACTGCATCCGCATCAAGCTCAGCTGCGACCTGGACGCCCTGGGAAAATCCATACTGGCCATGTGGCAGCGCCGCTATCCCGAAGCCAGCACCACCATGACAGACCTGGCGCTGCACGACGCCCTGAAGCGGCTGATCATCCCCTCCCTGGAAACCGAACTGCGCTCAGAAAAGACCCAGCAGGCCCATGAGCACGCCATCAAGGTCTTTGGTGAAAACCTGAAGAATCTGCTGCTCTCTCCACCGGTCAAGGTGGGTGCCATCATGGGCATCGATCCGGCATTTCGCACTGGCTGCAAAGTGGTCGTCCTCAACGGCAACGGCGACCTGCTGTGCCACGACACGGTCTATCCCGTTCCCCCCAGGAGCGATGTCAGCGGCGCCCGCAAAACCCTGGCAGCCATGGTGCAGAAGCATAACGTGGAGCTTATCGCCATCGGCAACGGCACAGCTTCTGCCGAGACCGAAGAGTTTATCAGCGATTTCATCAGCGAGCTGTTTCCCGCCGTCAAATACCTGATTGTCAACGAAGCCGGCGCCAGCGTGTACAGCGTCAGCGCGGTCGCCCAGGAGGAATTCCCCGATTACGACGCCACAGTACGCGGAGCCGTCTCCATCGCCCGCCGCGTGCTGGACCCTCTGGCGGAGCTGGTAAAGATCGACCCCCAGAGCATCGGCGTCGGCCAGTACCAGCACGACCTGAACCAGGGTTTCCTGGCGACCAAGCTGCAGGAGGTGGTGGAAAGCGCCGTGAACTATGTGGGCGTCAACCTCAATACCGCCAGCGCTTCACTGCTGCGCTTTGTTTCCGGCGTCAATGCCACCGTCGCCAGGAACATCGTGGAGTACCGCCGTCAGATCGGCCAGTTCCGCAGCCGTCAGCAGCTGCTGGATGTGCCGCGCCTTGGCCCCCAGACCTTTGTGCAGTGCGCCGGTTTTATCCGCATTCCCGAATCGGAGAACTTCCTGGACAACACCGGAGTGCACCCCGAATCCTACCCCATTGCCAGCAAGCTGCTGGAGCGGTTCAACCTGACCTTTCAGACGGCCCAGCTCAAACTGGGCAGCGTGGTGGGGGGCTCCCTGGAAAAGGTTGCCCGCGAGCTGGAGTGCGGCATTCCCACCCTCAGGGATATTGTCGGTGACATCACCAAACCGGGGCGCGACCCGCGCAGTGAAATGGAAAAGCCCATCCTGCGCAGCTCCAAACTCAATCTGGAGGAGATTGAAGCGGGGCAGGTCTTTGAGGGAGTCGTGCGCAATGTGGTGGATTTCGGCGCCTTTGTGGATATCGGACTGAAGAACGATGGCCTGGTTCACATCAGCGAACTGGCTGATACATTTGTCAAGAACCCCCACGAAGTGGTATCTGTAGGAAACCGCGTGCGTGTACGCGTGCTCAGTATTGACAAAAGCCGGGGACGCCTGAGCCTGAGCATGAAGACGCGCCCCTGATTTCCTGGTACTCTGGAGCACAAGATGGAATTCCTCACCCATCCCCATTTCATCTTCGCCTTTTCCCTGACCCTGCTGGCCGGTCTCGCCACCTCTGTCGGCGGGGTGATTGCCCTGTTCGTACGTACGACGAGCACCGTCGGACTCTCCCTGGGGCTGGGCTTTTCCGCCGGCGTCATGATCTACGTCTCTTTTGTGGAGATCTTTCCTGAAGCCATAGAAGCTTTTACCGAGCACTACAGCGCCGACTACGGCTACGCCCTGGCCACGGCGGCCCTGTTTGCCGGCATAGCTCTCAGCGCCGCCATCGACAGCTTCATCCCCAAGGATGTCAACCCCCATGAGCTCAAGAAGGAGTCGGAATTCATCGGCGGCGAAGAGGAGGTGCGAGCCCAGAAAGCCCGCGCCCTGAAACGTACCGGCGTTTTCACGGCCCTGGCCGTGGCCATCCACAACTTCCCCGAGGGTTTTGCCACCTTCACGGTCGCCATGGTGGACCCATCCATCGCCATCCCCATTGCCATTGCCATCGCTATCCACAATATCCCCGAAGGGGTTGCCGTGGCGCTCCCCATCTACCACAGCACGGGAAGCCGCAAGAAAGCCTTCTGGTACGCTACGGGCTCAGGGCTGGCCGAGCCTGTGGGCGCCATTATCGGCTTCGCCCTGCTGGCGCCCTTTCTGTCCGAGGCGACCCTGGGAATTGTCTTCGCCATGGTGGCGGGCATCATGATCTACATTTCCTTCGACGAGCTCCTGCCCACCGCGCGTCTGTACGGCACCGCCCATTCGGCCATCATCGGCCTGATGGGGGGCATGTTCGTCATGGCCTTGAGTCTGGTCATGTTTGAAACCTGGTGAGAGCCTTTGCGGCGCATGGAATCTCAACGAAAAAACGCCGGCGATCAATGATCACCGGCGTTTTATGTCTTTCATTATGGCGCCCCCGGCGCGATTCGAACACGCAACCAACTGGTTCGAAGCCAGCTACTCTATCCATTGAGCTACAGGGGCGTAGGTGACTTAGTCTACGGCGTTGTTCAGCGCTTCCAGCAACTCGTCCACATCAATGCCATGTGCTCCGGCACCCTGAGCCAGGGTTTCGAAACGGGCAGCGGCGCAGCCCAGGCACCCAAGGCCAAAGCTGGCGAAGACCTCAACGGTCTGGGGGTACTGCTGTACGATATCTATAATACTCATTTCCTTGCTGATTTTGGCTTCGCTCATAAGGGTATCTCCCATGAAGTTTCGGATAACGTTGAGTAAGGTCGCAAAACGGAGCCCATGATAGTGCGCGCCTTGTTTGGTGTCAACGGGTTTTTTCCGTGGCTTTCCTTGTGCGGCTTTTGTAACTTACGGGCCAAATCAGGGAATAATTGACACAAGTTTTTGAAATCCTGTACTATACTGTGATTTTTTTTATTCTACAGGAGAACACTTCCATGAACATTGCCGATGTGTACGCCCTGCTGAAACCTCAGGTTGCAGAGATCGAACAGGAAATTCAGTCCAATCTCACCAGCCGGGTACGCCGGGTCCAAGAAGTGGGGGAATATATCTTCCAAAGCGGAGGCAAGCGCATACGTCCGCTGCTGGTTCTCCTGACCTCCAAGCTCTGTGGCGGAGATGAAAGGCGCGCCATCAAAATCGGCGGCATCATTGAGTATATCCATACGGCCACCCTGCTGCACGACGACGTCATTGATGAAGCCTGCGTGCGCAGAGGGCGGGACTCTGCCAACTTCAAGTTCGGCAACGAAATGGTTATCCTGGTAGGGGACTACCTCTACTCCAAGGCATTCCAGGTGCTGGTCGCTGATGGCGATCCCCGTGTCCAGAAGACCCTTTCCGACGTCACCACTCTCATGAGTGAAGGGGAAGTTTTCCAGCTGGTCAAGTCCTTTGACTTTTCCGTCACCCTGGAGGATTACTTCCAGATCATCGAACACAAGACGGCGATCCTGATCGCCGCCTGCGCCAAGTGCGGAGGTTATACGGCTCCCGATCTCAGCGAAGATATGGCCGACGCCCTGTGGGACTTCGGCTACAATATCGGCATGGCCTTTCAGCTCATCGATGACATCCTTGACTATATGGGAGATGCGAGTACGCTTGGCAAGACCATAGGCACCGACCTCAAGGAAGGCAAGATGACCATTCCCGTCATCAAGTTGCGCGACCTGGCCTCAGAAGAGGAGAAGGACCGCCTGGAGAAGCTGATTGAGCAACAGATGATTCCCACTGCGGAGGATCTCTCCTTTGTGATCGGCCTGATGGACACGTACGACATACGACGCCACTCCATGGATGTGGCCTACTCGTTCCTCGACAAGGCCCGCAAAGCTGCGGAAGTTCTCCCGGCAGGAATCTATCGCGACTGCCTCCATGTGGTTGCCGACTACGTCATCAACCGTCAATTATAAACGTTAACCTTTTTCATACAGGAGAGTGGCCCGTGAGCAGCCCAAACCAGCACAGTGTTGAGACCATTGACGACGTGGTCGTCGTCACCATCGGCGAAGATCTCAACAACCCGCGATCCAACATGGCCTTTAATGATTTCCTTAAAGAAGTGTACCGCGAACACAACCCCAGGAAGCTCTTGCTCTCCTTTGAAAAGGTCGTGTTCATCGACAGCTCCGGCATCAAGGAGATCATCCTGGCCCACCGCCACCAGCAGAATGTCAAGGGGCAGCTTGCCTGTGCCCAGCTCAGCACGGCCTTGCTGGATCTCTTTAAAATGGTGCGCCTTGACAAGGTCTTCAAGATTTTCCCCTCAAGGGGTGAGGCCCTCGAAGCTCTGCGGGAGATGCCTTGAGTCTGGTTCTCGCATCAGCCTCGCCTCGTCGTTCGGAGCTGCTGCGCACCTTCGGAATTCCCTTTGTCATCAGACCACCCCATGTGGATGAATGCCTGGATGAACCTGATCCCATGCAGCTGGTCACCCGCCTCGGCGAAATGAAAGCCCGGGCGGTTGTGCTTCCGGCAGATCAGTGGATTATCGCTGCTGATACGATCGTCACCATTGACGACATTATCCTGGGCAAGCCCCGCGACCGCGAAGAAAACCGCCAGATGCTGCAGATGCTCTCTGGGCGGGCGCACAGGGTCTACGGAGGCATTGCCCTGCTCAACGCTCCCCTGAACCAGATATTTCTCCACGCCGTCTGCACCAGCGTGCGCTTTCGCAAGCTCACCACCGCGATGGTGGATAACTATGTCGCCTCTGCCGATGGCCTGGACAAGGCTGGCGGCTATGGCATCCAGGGCGGCGGCGCTGTCCTTGTGGAAAGCATTGATGGGTGTTATGATAATGTGGTTGGTTTGAGCCGGTCACATCTTTATCAGATGATGGCAGCCCAGGGTTTTTTTGAGGGAAAGGCAGAAGCGTAACGTGCGTATTATCAGTGGAACGCGCAGGGGAATGCGCCTGAGCGCGCCAAAGGGCGACGCCGTACGGCCGACGGCCGACGCGGTACGGGAGAACCTCTTCAACCTGCTGGGGCAGAACCTCCAGGGAAAACGTTTTCTTGACCTCTTCGGCGGCAGCGGGGCCGTTGGGCTGGAAGCCGCCAGCCGGGGCGCCAGTGTCGTGATTGTGGAAAAATCCCCCCTGGCCCTGCGCTGTGTCGAGCAGAACATCCAGCACTGTCGCCTGCAGGAGCAGGTAACCGTGCAGCGTGGTGACGCTCTGGCATACCTGGCACGATCACCCCAAAGCTTTGATGTGATTTTTGTCGACCCACCCTTTGACCAGACACACTATTATGGCGAGGTCATGGAAAGAGTGGCCAACAGCAGCGTCCTGGCAACCGATGGACTTCTGGTACTTGAACATCGCAGCAGAGAACCTGTGGCCGCGGCCAGCGGCTTTGAACTTCACGACCAACGCGCCTATGGAAAGAATGCCCTGAGCTTCTTTATCCGACTTCAGCACACATAAGGACTATCATGCGTCAGGCAGCAGTATATCCGGGAACCTTTGATCCCATCACCAACGGACATCTGGACATCATTGAGCGTGGGGCCGATATATTCAAAACCCTCACGGTGGCCGTGGCCCGTAACGACCGCAAACGCCCCCTCATCCCCTTTGAGGAGCGTATTGCCATGATCGAAAAAAGCACTTCACACCTTCCCAATGTGAAGGTGGAAGGCTTTTCCAACCTTCTCATCGATTATCTGGCGAAAAAAGAAATAAAGCATGTTATCAGAGGACTGCGAGCCATAAGTGATTTTGAATACGAGCTTCAGCTTGCGCTTATGAATCGACAGCTCTCGCCGGAAGTAGAAACCCTTTTCCTTATGCCCAGACAGGAGTATATATTCCTCTCATCAAACATCGTCCGGGAAATCGGACAAATGCGGGGCGACTACAGAAAGTTCGTCCCCGAAGCTGTATTCGACGATATAGATACTTTTTTCACAAGACCACCCGTATAGGAGGCTTCACCATGGACATCCAGTCCCGACTTTCCGAACGCGTCAAGGCCATCAAGGAATCTCCAACCATCGCCATCAGCACCAAGGCGAAGCAGATGAAGGCCGACGGACACAACGTTATCGGCTTCGGCGCAGGGGAACCCGATTTCGACACCCCTGACCACATCAAGTACGCCGCCATCAAGGCGCTGGTATCCGGAAACACCAAGTACACCCCCGCTGACGGCATGGTGGAGCTCAAAGACGCCATCATCCACAAGTTCAAGCGTGACAATAACCTGACCTACACCCGCAGCAATATCACCGTCAACGTCGGCGCCAAACACACCCTGTTCAACATTTACATGGCGCTGCTCAACCCTGGTGATGAGATTATTATCCCGGCTCCCTACTGGGTCAGCTACCCGGACATGGCCCTGATCTGCGGAGCGACTCCCGTTATCGTGGAAACCGAGGAAGCCGATAACTTCTGCATGACCCCAGCCCAGCTGGAAAAGGCAATAACCCCAAAGACCAAAGCCGTTGTCATCAACTCACCCAGCAACCCCACCGGCTCCGGCTACAGCAAGGACGCCCTCAAGGCGCTGGCAGATGTCATCGTGAAGCACGATATCCTGTGCATCAGCGACGAAATATACGAAAAACTCGTCTATGATGGCTTTGAGTCCTACTCCATTGCCAGCCTGGGCGATGAGATCCGTCAGCGCACCATTGTCGTTAACGGACTGTCCAAAGAGTGGGCCATGACTGGCTGGCGCATAGGCTATGCTGCCGCCAACGAAACACTGATCAAGGCCATTGCCAATATTCAGTCCCAGTCCACCACCAACCCCACCAGCTTTGCCCAGGATGGCGCCATTGCCGCCCTCATGGGACCACAGGAGCTGATCAAGCCTCTGGTAAGCGCCTTCGACGAGCGCCGCAAGTATATCGTTGACCGCTTCAACGCTATCCCCGGCATCAGCTGTCTGCGTCCCCAGGGGGCCTTCTACTGCTTCCCCAACATCAGCGCCCTCTTTGGCAAGACGTCCAAGCAGGGAATGCTCATCAAGGACTCCTCTGATTTTGCCGAGTATCTGATCAGCGAAGCCCTGGTGGCCGTTGTCCCTGGTATCGCCTTTGGCGCAGAGGGCTTTATGCGCCTGAGCTATGCCATGGGCATGCCTGCCATCATGGAAGGTCTGGATCGCATCGAAAAGGCTGTGCGCGACCTGCAGTAAGCTCCCGCCTCCTTCAGAAAGAAATAAAAAAGTCCCGCCCCAATGGGCGGGACTTTTTTTATTGGGCGCAGAAAGGTTTTTTCAGCAGCCTGTCAGGGATCAACCCTGCTCAGCTCCACCGACACGTCCTGCTGGCGCTGACGCAGCTGCTCCAGCAGAGCATGAGTCGGATAGGCATCGGCGGGCACCTTCACCATCTGCTGAAACTGGCGAACGGCATTGCGAGTCTGAGCTCCAATGCGTCCAGTGGCCTCTGCGTCATAGAGTCCGAGGGCTGCCAGGCGTTGCTGCAGTTCCAGCACTTCGCCCCGACTGAGGCGACCTTCATTGCTGTCTGCCGGTCGTTTGGCGTGCAATTGCCCCATGCCGGCCACGCGGTCTGCCATGTACCCCACAGCCAGGGCATAGTGAAGCGAGCGATTCCAGCGCATGATAAGATGAAAGTTATCGTACACGATAAAGGCCGGTCCGCGATGCCCCTGGGGCAGAACTATGGCAGCGGAAAAATCCAGATCGGGCACCAGGCGGCCATCCACCTGGCGCACTCCCAGCTTGCGCCAGTGCGACAGAGGCTGTGAGCGTTCGATATCGGCCTGTGAATAATCAAAACCACGGGGCAGAATCACCTCGCGACCCCAACGACGTCCATCCTGCCACCCCATGGCACTGAGGTAATTGGCCGCCGAGGCAAAGGCGTCGGGCAGACTGTTCCAGAGGTCTTTCCTGCCATTGCCATCATAGTCCACCGCGTAGGAGAGAAAGGTGGAGGGCATAAACTGGGTGTGCCCCATGGCACCTGCCCAGGAGCCCTTCATCTGTTCCATGTCGATATGCCCTTCTTCCAGGATACGCAGGGCGCTGAAAAACTGATTGGTGAAGAATTCACCACGCCGCCCATCACAGGCCAGAGTAACCACGGCATCAAAGACCGGCGTTTTGCCGAAATAGGTACCGAAGTTGGTCTCCATACCCCAGAAGGCTATGATATACTCGGGACGCACTCCATACTCATCGGCAATACGCTGCAGGAGTACCCGGTGCTCTCTCAGAAGCTGTCTCCCCTTCTCCACCCGATCCACGCTCACCCGGCGGTCCAGATACTGCAGAAAGGTTTCGGTAAATTCGGCCTGGGAGCGATCCAGCTCCACGATGCGCTGGTTGAACGTGACGGAAGAGAGCACCTGATTCAGGGTGTCATGGGCATGACCAGCGTCCAGTGCCTTGGTACGCAGATGGGAGAGACAGGCATCAAAGTCCTGGGCCGTGCTGGCCTGAACGGGCTGATGAACCAGAAGCAGAATGCCTGCAAGCAACAACGAAAAAGACCTTTGCAGAGTCATGGCACCGAACCTCTTTCACGGGTACATGGCGTTGACGAAATCCGGGAACACGGGCTCCGCTTTTCGCGCTAAACCCGCATAATAGCATACTGATGGTGATATCACTGAAAATGAGAAAAAATCAAGAATCATTGCGAAAAAAAACAATACATGGCATGATTCGCCCTGAAAATCATCAACCAGGAAACATTTCCGGGGCCGCCATGTATTCTTTCACCTCTGTGCTTTCAGATATCCCCCCCCAACAGGAGAGCCTCTGCGCTTTCCACGGCACCTATATCGTGGACAGCTATTCCCGCGAAGGCACTGAGGACATCTTTATCGCCAAAGGTGACTCCTTCACCTTCGGCTGCCTGCTCAGCGACCCCGGGCTCATGCACATGGTCAGCAATTCTTTTGAACAGTGGTATTCCACCGACAGGCGTTTCACCCTGACCGGTTTCCTCACTTCGCTGCGCTATCGCTGCATGGATGAATTGCACAGCGGTCATCAGGGCATTTTTTTCCTCATCAACGAAAAGGACAGCAATATTGTCCTGGCCAACTTCAGCAGCCACCGCATACTCCTGAGCAACCGCTCCCAGCAGATTTTCTGGTCCATGGACCAGCAGGAGGACTTTACCAACCCGGAGGCGCTCTTCCGAGTCCAGGTCTGTCCCCTCCAGGAGGTGGAAAGCATTATCCTGTGCAATGCCGATGACGCGCTGGAGATTGTTGCCCGGAACTTCCACCGCATCCACCTCCCCCGCCACGTCTTTGAACTGCTGAGCTCACCGGAGCTGCCAGGCGATACCAGTAAGCTCTCCTGCATTGCCATGAACTTCCTGAGCCATGAGGCAGCGCAACACTGCCTGCACCTCACCCAAAAACAGTTCACCCTTGAAGACCTGAGCACAATGGAAGATCAGCTGCAGCAAACGCTGGAAACGCTTCAGCTGCCCCGTGAAAAAATTGATCAGGCCGCCTTTGCATTCCATGAGGTATTGTTCAATGCCTTTGAGCATGGCATTCTCGGCATCGGCAGCGATCGCAAAGAGGAGCTGATCCGCCAGGAGGATTACGAATCTTTCCTGCACACCCAGGGCCTGCAGGCCACGGGCACCATCAGCGTCTCGGTAGAGGTCTTTTCCACCCAGAATCTCCTGATGATCCAGGTGGAGGATTCGGGCAGCGGCTTTGACTACCAACCCTATACGGGCCGGGCCCGCAGCCTGAGCAGCCACACTTACCGCGGTCGAGGCATCTACTGCGTCAAGGATTACTGTGACGGCATCTACTATTCACACAGCGGGCGCAAGGCCACTCTGCTCACAGGCATGGCACCCGTCAGCAACCTGAGTCTTGATGATCTCAGGCCCCTCAGCCACGAAGATACCCATAAGGGCGATATCCGCCTGCTGCTGGTGGACGATGATGAAGGCTCCCTGGAGCTGTACCGCCGCATTCTGAACCGCCTGCCCATGACCAGAACCGTCTTTGTGGCCACGAATGGCCTTGAAGGGCTCAACACCTACCATCAGCACAAGCCCGACATCATTATCAGCGACATCCAGATGCCCCGCATGACTGGCCTGGAGATGGCTCACCAGATCCGAAGGGAAGACACCAACACTCCCATCATCCTGCTCACCGCCTACTCTGATCGCGACCTTATCCTTGAGGCCATTGACGCCGGCATCAACCGTTTTGTCAAAAAGCCACTGGAGGTTCAGCAACTGCGCAGACACCTGGAATATTACGCCCAGCACATTCGCACCCGCCACGAGCTCCAGCACAAGATTGAGCAGGAGCAGCGTCAGCGCGAAAAGGAGTTTTTTGCCCTGAAGGCCAAACGTGATCACGATGAGCAGCAACAGCGCGATGCCTTTGCCAAGGAACAGCTCATCATTCATAATGATTCCGCCCTGCTCAGCGGCATCCACTGCCAGGTTCACTATCAGCCACAGGAGATACTCAGCGGCGATATCTACGGCATCTACCGCATCAACGACCAGCGCACTTTCTTCTATATCATAGACAGCATGGGCAAAGGACTGAGCGCTTCGGTCACCTCGCTTCTCTCAGCTTCCCATCTGCATACCCTGCTGCAGAGTGCCCTCGCCGCTAACACCTTTCACTTCACTGAGGTTGCCCACGCCTACACCCGTCATATCTGCCAGTACATGGTCAAAGAAGAGCTTATCTCCTTTACCTTCGCCTGCCTGGATCAGGCTGAAAACACCCTGGAGTACATCAGTTGCGGCATGTACCCCATCCTGGTCAAGGACAGCGCCAGCCAGACCATTACGACGGCCCGTGGGAACAACCCCCCATTCACCAGGCACAGTCTGCCACTGCGCAGCAGCTCCCTGAAGCTGCCCTCGGAATACAGCATCCTGCTCTACTCCGATGCCCTCTGTGAAAGCACCGGCTACACCACAGAGAATCTCCACGATTCCTTCGCCAGGCATCACCATCTGGAAGACATCATGGCCGACTTTTCCAGAGCATTGGCAAGATTTGATAACGGGATCATTCCCGACGACATCAGTGTCGTCCTTATCGCCAGAACGCTCCCCGAGTAAAGCCGCCCGCTGCGGCATCCTGTAACATTTCCCCTCAAGCCATTTTCTGTACAACAAGGAACTACTATCAACCTGACGTCCATGTCACATGAATGTCTCAAGTGATGTAACGCACATTCACACAACTACTTAACGGTACTTTCTCCCTTGAATCTGCATTCCACTTCAGGTTTTTTGTTGTACAACTCCCACTTTGCACCATCCACCAAAAAGGTGATTTTTTTCCAGGTCAAATGGGTAGCATGCCCATTGCGGTTTCCTCTCCCGAACCACAAGAATATTGATACAAATAGTGCGAGGTTGTTATGTTCCGGTCAATGAAGCTGACCGCCAAAATGATGATTCAGTTTGGTGTTGCTATTGCTGCGCTGTGTATTCTCATGGCCGTCGTCGTTGTCTACCAGGTTACCAGCAGGGTTGTGCCCCTTGAACAGGAGCTGACCCACGAGGTAGTGAGCTCAAAAGCCCAGGAGATCGGCAAATGGCTTGACGGGCACCATAATCTGATTGGCAGCCTGGCGCGCATGCCAGTCTTCCGTGAAGGGAACACCGATGAAATCGCCAGCTTTCTGCAGTACTACGGACGCTCCCTGAGCAGTGAATACGAAGTTCTGCTCTATACGGACAAAGACGGCATGGGCTACTATCACAATGGAACGGTCACCGACCTCTCTGACCGCTTCTACTACACCCGCATCATCAGAGATCGCATTGAGGATCGCCTGCTGACCAACCCTTTTCTGGCCCGCAGCACCGGCAACGTCATCGTGGCCGTAGCCCACGCTGTCACCAACTATGAAGGTGATGTGACCGGGCTGATCTTTGCCTCCATCAATACCCAGACTCTTTCGCGCATTGCCGACAATATCACCATCGCTCCCCATAACCAGGGGTGGCTGGTGGATGGTACCGGCCAGGTCTTTGCCCACCCGAATGCGGAATATCGCCTGGCCCTGAAGGTAAACAGCGCCGGAGAAAAGGGCTTTCGCAACCTGGAGCAGGCTGCCGCCGGAATGCTGCGACAGAATCCCGGCAGAGGGACATACCAGGAGCCCGATGGCATAGAGCGCACCCTGATCTACTCCCCGGTGCCATCATCACCTGGCTGGAGCTTTGCGGTCTCCATCCCCTCCAGTCATTTCATGGAAACCTCCTACGCCATACTCAACACCATCATCGCCGTAGTGGTTATCATGCTCCTGTTCATCGCCATCGTCATCTACGTCATCGCCCACTCCATCAGTCGTCCACTGGTCCGCGCGGCGGAAGCCCTGCAGGACATCGCCCAGGGAGATGGCGACCTCACCGCGCGCCTGGAAGTGCGCGGACGCGATGAAATCGGTCAGGTTGCCCACTGGTTCAATATATTTGTCGCCAAGCTCCACGATACGATTGCCAATGTACGGGCCTCTTCTGAAGGGGTTGCTTCCGCCAGCGAAGAACTCAGCAGCGCTTCGACACAAATGTCCCACAGCATGGTCAACCAGTCTGAGAGTGTTTCCCAGATTGCCTCAGCTATCCGGGAGATGAACGAGACAGCCCGCAGCGTTACCCAGGCCATCAATGAAGTGCAGCAGTATTCTCAGAATTCCCACGAAGCCGCTCAACAGGGCGGAGCGGTGGTGTCTGAGTCACGGCGGGAGATGGAAAGCATTGCCGGTGAGGTCGAGCAGGCCACGGAAATGGCCCAGTCACTGGAGGAGAAGAGCCGACGCGTTGAGGAAATCATTCAGGCCATCAATGATATCGCCGACCAGACCAACCTGCTGGCTCTCAACGCCGCCATTGAGGCAGCCAGAGCCGGTGACGCCGGAAGAGGGTTCGCCGTCGTGGCCGACGAAGTCCGCAAACTGGCCGAACGCAGCACAGACTCCACCCGGGAAATTATCCAGATCGTCGGCAGCATTCAGGAAGGCGTCCAGGGTGTCACCAAAGCCATGGAAGGAGTCAACCGCAGAGTGCAGCACGGCTCTGAGCTTTCCAGCCGCACCTCGGACGCCTTCAGCAAAATCCTGCAGGGCATCGAAGGGCTGCAGGAGTACATCAGCCAGAATGTTGCGGCCATGGAAGAGATGTCCCGCACTTCGGAACATATCAGCGACGATATCCAGAGTGTTTCCGTGGCGTCGGAGCAAACGGCGCGGGCTTCCGATGAAGTTTCACGGGCTTCTTCCGATCTGGCACATCTGGCGTCTGACGTGCAACAGACCATCTCCGCCTTCCGCGTTTCCGATGACAACGCTTCGCAATCACGGGCGCTGACCCCTTACACCTGAATATACCAAGCCCCCTGAGCTGCTCAGGGGGCTTTTTTGCTTCGCTACCTTTTGCGCAGCAGCAGCACCCGCTGCTGCTGTTCTTCGATCAACTTCAGGCCATACTCGCGACACAGGTAGATTATGGTCTGACGATGATAGAAACTGACGTGGGTAGGGTCACACTTGTAGTACCAGTCGGTGAAATTGATGGACTCATCCCACAGCTGCGTCATGACAAACAGCCAGCCTCCCGGCTTGAGCAATAAACTCAGATGCTGCAACTGTTCCATGGGCCGGTGAAAGTGCTCAAAGCACTCCGTGGCAAAGATAAAGTCGAAGGGGCCAGCAGGACAGCTGGGGAAAAAGAGCGGGTCATAATTCTCACAGCTGATACCGTGGAACTCCAGGAGCTGCGAAAGGGTCGGACCCGGACCGCAGCCATAATCCAGTCCGCGCATACCGGGATGCAGGTACACCAGGGCTGGATCGAGAATGCGGCGCAGAAAATTCACATATCCGGCGTGCCCCAGATGGTTCTGATGCTTCTCATAGACACCGCGTTCGGTCTGGCGATCCGGCAGATGTTCGGAGTCCATGAAGATAAGCGCACAGCGGAAGCAGCGCCAGTAGGCTCGTCCCTTGCGGGTCTGAAAGACCATCGCTTTCCCTGCACCATCACCACATAAAGGGCACGGATTAACGGCAGCTGACATGGTCGTGCTGCTGCAGAATTCTCTGCGCATCCAGCAGAGCCTCACTCTCCAGCTGTTCCAGCAGGGCATTGCGATTTATCCTTGCCCGCTCATGGGCTGCTGCGGCTGCGCGGTGGAAGTAGACATAGGCCTTCACCAGATCTTTCTCCACACCATAGAATCCATTGGCATATATGGCACCAAGATTATTCATCGCGGCGGGCTCTCCCTGCTGAGCTGCCCGCTCATACCAGTACAGGGCCCGTTCTTCGCTCCGCTCGATCCCCAGCCCCTGACTGTAGAGCAGTGCCAGGTTATACTGGGCACGGCAGTAGCCCTGGCGGGCAGCCGATTCATACCAGCGGGCTGCCTCAGTTTCATTACGCCACTGCGGTTCATTGATATACAAAGTAGCCAGATTGTACTGGGCCAGGAGGTGGCCCTGCTCAGCCGCTTGGCGATACCAGCTGTGTACCTCCTCGCTGACATCGTCGCTCTCCAGGGTTGCGGCAAGCAGGAAAGCCAGGGCGAACTGCGCCTGAGGGTTTCCCTGGCGAGCCGCCTTCTCATACCATTCAAACGCCCGGGGAATATTGCGGGACAACCCGGATCCGGTGGCATAGAGGAAGGCAAGGGCTTCCTGGGCTTCAGCAACGCCCTGCTGAGCTGCCCGCTCATACCATATGGCAGCATCCTGAGCACTGGGAGCCAGCCCAAGGCCATGCTGATACAGAGTGCCCAGCAGCCACTGACTGCGGGCATCGCCTTCCTGGGCCAGGGGTTCAAGGGTGCGCCAGGCGGCCTCATAGTCACCACGACTATACCACTTCAGAGCCACCAGAAAGTCATTTTCCGGCACTGATATGCCCACATCCGGCAGCTGCGGAAGCTCCTCCAGCAGGAGTACCTGCTCCCCGGGCTGCTGCCCGGAAGCCGGAAGCACGCAACACAACAGTAAACTGGCAATCAAGGCAAACGACGCGAACCTGCTCACTGGCCATCCCCTTTACGCAAATGAAGATCACTATGCTACCACAAACCCACGCCTTCGCACCAGCAGCGGGTGATTCTCCCCACAACGCAGTTACCTTACCATACTTCCCCTGCGGCGAAATGATCTACTGCCTTTCGCGAAAAAAATTGGTACAGTTTTTCTCTGGAGGTGAAAAATGGACTGCAAACCCAACACGAAGGATTGTGCCTGCTCGTATCCCGGCTGCCCACGCCACGGTCGCTGCTGTGAGTGCGTCGCCTACCACCGTGGAAAGAATCAGGTGACCGCCTGCTTTTTCTCCCCGGCTGCAGAGCGAACCTATGATCGCTCCATTGCCAATCTCGCCAGAGACAAGGGGCTGCTCTGAGCCAGAATCATGGCGCCGCAAGAACCTGGATGATCTATGGCGCCACCGGCTTTACCGGCAGACTCATCGCCGCCCAGGCAGTCACAGCCGGGTTGCGGCCGATTCTGGCTGGCCGCAACCCCAAGGCAGTACAGGCACTCTCCCGCAGCCTGGAACTTCCCTGGCGCGCCTTTGACCTTGGTGATGAAAAAGCGCCGCACTCCCTGGCCGATATTGACCTGGTGCTGAACTGCGCCGGCCCATTCAGCCATACGGCTCCCCACCTTGGCCAACTCTGCGTGCGCAGCAAAACGCACTATGTGGATATTGGCGGAGAACTTCAGGGGCTGGAAGCACTTCAGGCACTTCATCAGCAGGCACAGAGCTCCCAAGTGGCCCTGGTGGGCGCAGCAGGGCTGGCTGTTCTTCCCACAGACTGCATGACCCGGATGCTGCTGCCCGGACTTCCCGATGCCAGCAGACTCACCGTCGCCATCCAGTACAGCGACCACCCCAAAGGCTCCCTGCTGGGGAGCATCCTGCGGGCGCTGCTGGGAATGAAGCACGGTATCATGGTCGGGCCAGGCTCGGTGGCTACCGCCCTGGAAAGCCTGCGCAACCGGCCTGTCCTGCGCCAGGATTCACACCTTTGCCAGGTACCCTGGGCCTCGCGCCTCCTGCAACGCCCCATCTTCCGCCATGGGCCAACCCTGGGCGTCATCTTTCCCTGGGGCGACGTCATCTGCGCAGCGCACAACCACAGCATCCCAAACGTTGAGGCATACCTGGCCGTCCACCGCTGGGAGCTCATGGCTATGAAGTGCCTGAACCTGGTACAGCCACTGCTGCGTCCGAAAATTCTCGAGTGGTTACTGCAAAGGGCTGCCCGCCATCAATACGCAGTGCATTTCCACGAAGGCGCACGCAGCACCTTTTGGATACGGCTGGAAAACGCCACCGGCAAAGGGGTACAGGGACGGATGACCCATACCCCATCTTCCGCGCTGGCAGGCTATGATCTGACGGTGTACGGCAGCCTGGCGGTGGTGAAGCATATGCTGGAAAAGGAGATTCCCGGAGGATTCACCACCGGAGCGGGTGTGACAGGCAGTGATATCTGGCGAAGTATTCCCGGCCTGCAGTGGCATGGCGAGGAACCCGCACACCGACTCTAGCGGGCGGGCTCTGGTGGCGAGATCCAGCGGACTACTCCTGCTGTTCGCCTTCACTCTCGTCATCATCGGCGAACTGGAAATTATTGCGCCCCATGTCCTTGGCCTTGTACATGGCACCATCGGCTTTTTTCAACAGAGATGCCTTGTCCCTGCCATGATGGGGATAGAGGCTGATACCGACACTGGGGCTCGTGTGCAGGCAGTGCCCGTCAATGGTAAAGGGGCGTGCGATGGCCTCCACGATCTTGCTGGCCACCATCGCAGCGGCATCGGCTCCCGTGATATCCAGCAGGAGTATCACAAACTCGTCTCCCCCCTGGCGGCTGACAGTATCACTCTGTCGCACGCAGGCACACAGACGCTTTGCCACCTCCTGCAGCAGCAGATCACCCATATGGTGCCCGAGGGTATCATTGATGATTTTAAAACGGTCGAGATCCACAAAGAGTACGGCCAGCTGGTGTTCATTACGGCGAGCCAGCACCAGGGCTCTCTCCAGACGATCCTGCAGCAGGGCCCGATTGGGCAGACCGGTGAGCGGATCGTGCCAGGCCAGGTACTGAATACGTTCTTCAGCGGCTTTACGCTCGCTGATGTCGGAGAAGATGGCAATATAATGGGTAATGGCGTTGTCCGCATCCGTGGCGGTGCTTATACTCACCCACTGGGGATAGATTTCACCGTTTTTCCGACGGTTCCATATCTCACCCTTCCACTGACCCAGATGCAGCAGTGACTGCCACATCTGGTGGTAAAATTCCTCATCCTGACGGCCGGAGCTCAGAAGGTTGGGGTTGTGGCCAATCACTTCTTCACGACTGTAGCCGGTGATCGTGGTAAAGGCCTGGTTCACGGAGACAATGGCGTTATGGCGATCGGTAATGACAATGGCGTCCATGCTGCTCTCAAAAACCTTGGCAGCCAGGCGCAGCTCCTGCTCCGCCAGCTTTTCCTCGGTGACATCGTCGAATATGGCGACCACTTCTCCGGAAGGCAGGCGATAGACAAAGTTCTCAAAGTACCCCTGCCGCGAGTCATCATGATAGTGCGCAGGGGGAAAGTACTGTGGGGAGCCTGAGCGGTACACGTCCTGCAACACTGTCAGTAAACCGAAATCCTCCACACCGGGCAGTGCTTTGGTCAGATTACGACCGATCAGATCCTCTTTGCGGGCACACAGAATGCTCTCTGCCGACTTGTTCACATCTTTGAAGACAAAGACATCACCGCCACTTTCTACATCGTAGATGGCCACGCCGCTTTTCATGTTATCAAAAAGTTCGCGGTACTTTTTTTCATTCTTCTGGAGCGTTTCCATGATCTGGTGACGCTCCGTGATATCGGTGGCTACCTGCATGCGCACGACACTGCCATCAACCCAGCGGATTCCCTGGTCATGGCGCAGGAACCAGCGCCCCAGTGACGCATCGTATTCTTCCCAGGCGACCACTTCACCACTGGGGTTCCCATGTCGGTCAACCAGCGCCTGTTGAGCCGGGGCTGTATCCCGATTGAAACAGCTCCAGGGCTGTCCCTCAATGTCACCGTACAGTTTTCGGGCGTGGTGATTGACAAAGAGAATCTGCTCATCACCTTCCATCTGGGTGACGACGATAAGCGCATCCACCGCATCAAGAATCTTGCGCATGCGATCGGAGGAGTCCTTCAGGTAGTTCTCCATATCCTTGCGTTCGCTGATGTCACTCATGGTTCCCACCGCGCGCAAGGGTTTGCCGTCAGTGGCCCATTCGATGATCTTCCCCCGGGTCAGCACCCACTTGTAACTACCATCCTTGCAGAGCATGCGTTTTTCCACGACAAAGGTCGGGGTCTTGCCCTGGAGGTGGAGCTGTACCTCCCACTGGATCAACGGCAGGTCATCGGGATGCAGCAAATCCATAAAACTGGTGTAGTTGCTAGAGAGTTCGTGATCCGCGTAGCCCAGCATGGCCTTCAGGTTTTTTGAGAGGAACATGGCGTCCGTTTGGGTGTCCCAGTCCCAAACGCCATCCCCACTGCCCTCCAGGGCAAACTGCCACCTTTCCTCGCTTTGTCGCAGGAGTTTGATATTCTCCTCAAGGGCCTTCTGGTAACGACGCAGCGAAAGCATATTGCGAACCCTGGTGGTAAACTCAAGCATATCCAAAGGTTTCGTGAGAAAATCATTGGCGCCATGCTCCAGGGAGCGGTGTCGAATGTCCAGATCCTCGCTGGCGGTGATCATGAGTACCGGAACATGACGATGACGGGAGTTGCTTTTAAACTCACGCAGGAAGGTAATGCCATCAAGATCCGGCATCATGTAGTCGACGATGAGCAGGTCGATGTGCTGGTCCTGGCACCATTCAAGGGCATCACGGGAATTGACGAACCCTTCAAGCTGGCAGTTCTCCATATTCTTGGTCATCTGCTTCATCAGGGCCAGGATGGTTTTTGAGTCATCGACGGCGAGTATGATCATCTTGCTCATGAATACCAGTTCCTTGGGGGTGGATTATGGCGCTTCCGCAATCACGGATTCGGCCTCCTGCCTCCGGCAGGAGGAGTTTCACAAGGGAGAATCGGATGTCTTGCTTTGACACTGAGCCCGCAGGTACGCCTCTGTGCCTTCAATGGAGCGATTACACGGGGCTATGGTGGTCTGAGTGTCCAGCACCGGCAAATGGTCGCTGTTCAGAAAAAGGATCTCCCCGTCATCCTGCAGCTGACGCACAATGCGAAACGCTTCCTCCAGGAGTTCCTCGGAGTGCAGCAGTTTTCTGCTGGTTATATTTTTGGCCAGATGACCTTTCTTGCGCAGAAACTGATAGATCAGCGGAAAGACATACTCCTCTTCGTCATCGGGGCCGATGACGAGCATCTGGTCAGATTCCGCCTCAGTCCCGGGAGCTGCCAGCACCTCGCTGATCTTCTCCAGGAGATCAGAGACATTCACCGGCTTGATGAGAAAGGCATTCACATCCATGTCCACCACTTCAGAGAAGTAGTCCTCCTCGCTGAAAGCCGTGGCGGCAATAATCGGAACATCAGGGTCAATGGCCCGGATCTGCCGTATCATTTCCAGGCCGTTCATCACTGGCATATTGATATCCGTCACGACAATATCCGGACGATGCCGACGGAATAACTCCAGTCCCTCACGTCCGTCACCAGCCATATACAGTTGCTTGACCTTGTGGGCCAGTGAGCGCTCAAGGATCTTCTTTATAATAACTTCGTCCTCCACATAAAGGACCACAAGTTCTTTGAGTTTTTCGTCCATATCGGCGCCACTCCCCTGCATCAAAGGTTTTTATTTTATAACATGTTGTCGCAATATGTTGCCATCATTTTCCATGGGACAGTGCGGCTTTTTCACTGTCTGCCCGGCTCTTGCGACTTCGCAGGGACCTCTCCGGCAGCGCGATCCCATGTTCCGGTAGCCTCAAGGACTTTTGACAGCTGAGTCAGCTCCCTTTCCAGGCGGATATAAAGCAGCTCGATATCCTGCCACGCTGCCTGTCCCTGGGCGGCCCGCTCCAGGGTATTACACAGTTCAATGGCCACCGGCGCAGAGAAGTTTGCCAGCATTCCCTTCATGAGGTGCGCCTGCTGCTGCAGCGCAAAGCTCTCCTTGTCGGCGACAGCCTGAGCAATAGCCTGCAGCACGTAAGGATACTCTTCAATAAAGGTCTGGGCAATGATCGCGAACATTTCGCGATCACCGCCAAGGCGCTTCATCACCATATCCATATCCATGATATTCTGCTGATACTGGGGAGTCAGGCGCGCTGCTATGGCGAACTGTTCAAGGACCGGTTGCAGCAGCTCAGGGCGCACCGGCTTGGTAAGATGACCATCCATGCCGGCAGCAAGGCATTTCTCCCGATCCTGCTCCATGGCATTGGCAGTGAGAGCGATGATGGGCAGGTGGTTGTCCGTACCGCACTCTTTGGCCCGAATAGCCCGCGTAGCCTCATAGCCATCCATCACTGGCATCTGGCAGTCCATAAGAACAAGGGCATAGGTGTTTTTTTCGAGTTTCTCCAGGGCCTCGCGGCCATGGGCCGCCAGGTGCACCTCAAAGCCCATCTTCTCCAGCTGCATTCGGACTGCCAGCTGATTCACCCGGTTGTCCTCCACCAGGAGCACCGGCAGAACATCCCGCACCCCAGGTTCTCTGTCACCTTGTGTAACAGCTTTCCCCTCAGGAACCACAGGGCAAACGGCGCTCACAGGCTCAGACTGAACACTGCTGGTCAACGCACGCCACAGCTTTATGGAGGATATCGGATGGGAGAGGATGCAGGTGTCCATATTCGGGTCAAAGCCCATAGGCAGGCCATTGCTGCCACCAAAGGGCGTCAGGAGCACCAGACGGCACTGGCGGTGCAAAGCGAGCATCTGCGAGATCCATGCACCATCACCGGCAAGCTGCGCGCTCAGAATAACGACGTGAAAAGGCCGTTGACTCTTTCCCGTGGTGATAAGGGATTGCAGCGCCTGCTGGCGGGTGGCAGTGATGGTGCATTCCATCTTCCAGGCCCTGAGGTACTCGCCCAGCACGTTCTGATACTGGGCATCCTTCTCAATCACCAGGACGCGGAAAGGCAGCTCCGGCAACGCCCACTGCGGCTCAGCATGATTGAGGGCAGGCAGCAGAGGCAGCGTAAACCAGAAGGTTGACCCCTGTCCAAGGCGACTTTCAATACCAATTTCCCCCCCCATCAACTCAACGAGGTTGCGGCAGATGGCAAGCCCCAGTCCGGTGCCACCATATTTGCGTGTGGTGGAAGAATCGGCCTGCGTAAACGACTGAAAAAGTCGCTCGGCAACCTCAGCATCAACCCCAATACCCGTATCACAGACCTCGAAACGAATCAGGGGCGCCTGGCCACCATCACCGAGAATCTTCACCTGCAGCTGCACACTGCCCTTTTCCGTAAACTTCAGCGCATTTGAGAGCAGATTGGCCAGCACCTGACGCAGGCGCAGAGCATCGCCTCGCACATAGGCGGGAAGCTGTGGATCCACATAAGAAGTCAGGACAATGCCCTTTTTCTGGGCTGCCAGGGCAAAGAGTTCGGTCACGCCTTCAGTGAGTGAGCCCAGGGAGAATTCGGCCTCTTCGATTTCCAGTTTGCCGGCTTCTATTTTGGAAAAGTCGAGGATATCGTTGATAAGAGCCAGCAGGGCATGGGCCGAGTCAGAAGCAAGCCTGGCGTACTCCTGCTGCTCGTTGTCAAGGCGGGTATCCAGCAGGAGATCAACCATGCCGATAATACCGCTGAGAGGAGTGCGTAGTTCATGGCTCATGTTCGCCAGAAACTGGCTTTTGGCACGGTTGGCTCCCTCGGCCTGATCCCTGGCACGTTCAAGCTCAGCCGTGCGCTTTTCCACCAGTTTCTGAAGCCTTTCGTTATCCTGGGAGAGCAGCCGGTACAGCTCAGCGCTCTCCAGGGCGTAAGCGGTACTCGTCAGAATTATGGAGAGCAGCTCCATGGTAGCCACCGAAGTGCGATGCATGGAGCCCTGTCGCAAGCCATAAAACATACCTCGAACGCGATTGCGGGTGGTGAGCACGTGCAGAATCTGCGCGCTGTCAGCAGTGTCACTCTCCCCAACGACCACGGGACGATTCTGGTTGATGGCCCAGGCAAATTCACCATTTTCGATTATAATATCCAGTGCCCGCTGAATCTCCGCGCTCCGTGAAGCCGGATGACTGAGCACCAGATCAAAGCTTGAGTCATCTTCATTGACCAGCAGGAAACCCATCTGGGTAAAGTGAAAAACCTGATTGAGGTATTCGAGACTCCGCCGCAGAATCTGATCGAGATTCGCCTGGTCGCGTGTGTTGGTGTGAATATCGCCCATGGAAGCGAGAATGCCCAGGGAGTGGGCGTACCAGCGAAGATTCTCTTCCAGCAGCTCAACCCGTTCCTGCAGCGCCTGCATGTTCGTAGCCATAGGCTCACCCGCCAGCTGAGGAGAGGAGGAAGATGCTCACCGCATCCTCGTATTCACGATCAACCTGCTGCAGAATTGGCTCCAGCTTGGCCACACCAAGATTCAGATTCTGCGACAGGCTGGCGTCAAGGGGCGGAACACAGGCCTCACCGGTTCGCCCGAGCTCCATGGCGTGGGCAATGGCATCCGCAAGATGCACGATATAGGCGTCCTCCATGTGGTAGCGGGCCTGGGAGGGATCATGATGATGGGCGACGGGATCACGCATGGAGACAGGCAGTTTCCAGCTTTTCAGCAAGGCGGCACTGATAGCGGAATGGTCAAAGCCGAGCACCCGCGCTTCCGCCTGGTAGAGGGGCAGAGACTCCTCTGCACCTATCCGGAAAGCCTCGATCGCCAGCGCAGAGTAGCCTCCGTAGAGCACCAGACGTCCAATATCGTGCAGCAGGCCCAGCAGATAGTAGCGCTCGGTGTTGCCGAGGCGACAGTAGCCCGCAATGACTTTGGCCGCGATGCCACAGCCAATACTGTGGCGCCAGAACTGCTCCATATCCACCAGGTCATTGGGAAGCCCGTTGAAGAGGTGCGTAACGCTGGAGGCGATAACCAGCTCACGCAACTGTTTGGTGCCGATGAGGGTTACCGCCCGCGAAATGGTATCAATCTTCTCAGGAAACTGGTAGAGAGCACTGTTGGCCACTTTCAGCAAGTGGGCTGAAAGGGCGCTGTCCTCAGCAATAATATTCGCGAAGTCGTTGAAGTTGGAGCGCGGATCCTGCAGGGAGCGATTCAGGCGGTGGACAATTTCGGGCAGCGATGGCAGCTGCCCCATGGCGCTGATAAGTTCGTCCGCGCTTTGTATCTGCATGATCACACCCCCGCTGAAGCGCGCATGAGGATGCGCTGCTGCGCCAGGCGCTTCAGCTCAGCGGTGCAGGGGTCATCGCTGGAAGATGCATAGCGGAAAAGCTGCGCGACACGTTTGCGCGCAGCCTCGATTCGGGCGGGGTCTATATGCTCCAGGAGCTCATCGGCGGAGTCGGGATCACTGCCGTACACGGCAACTTCTGTTACCCCCCAGGTCTTCAGAACCTTGATATGCTTTTCGGTAATCTCTGTATCAGCCGAAAACAGCAACCGCCCGCTCTGATCAAAGACATCGGCGGAGACCACCATTCCCACTTCAAGATACTTGGTTCGTATTACCGGCACCGTCTGTGTTCCTTTTCGCCCGCGGTTTACGGGCCAAAAATATACCTGTCGACCATCTCCACCAGTGTACCGATTTCCGGTTTGGTCACCGTGTCATCGGCCCCTACCAGCAGAGCCTTGCGACGGTTTTCCTCGCTCATAATTGACGAGAACATGATGACTGGCAGTTTTACATATATTTCTCTTTCACGCAATCGTTTTACCAGATGCATACCGTCCATGCGCGGCATCTCCACATCGCTGATAATCAGACTGACATGATCCCCAATGTTCCCACCTTCCGAGTGGGCGATCTGTTCAAACTCCATCAGCATGTCATAGGCTTCGGCGCCATCGTTAGCGCTGATAACCCGGTAACCTGCAGTGATCAGGGTTTTTTCGATCAGCTTCCGGATAAAGGCGGAGTCATCCACCGCCAGTACGGTTTTGTCACCACGACGCTGGACCATCTGCTCACTCTGCAGCACCTTCTGATCCAGGGAGATATCATAACTCTCCATACTCTGCGCCGGATTGATGTCAGCAAAGATCTTTTCAAAATCCAGAATCATGATGAGTCGTTCCTCCATGCGGATAACAGCAACCACACAATCGGTGTCGCGGCTCTCCAGGAACTGGCTTGGCGACTCAACGTTTCCCCAGGAAATCCGGTATATCCGCGTCACTCCATCCACCAGAAAGCTGCTGAACTGTTTGTTGAACTCGGTCACGATGACCCGTTTCTCACTGAGATCAGACGCGACGGGAATCTTCAGCCAGTGGGCGATATCCAGCAGGGGGATCAGTCGCTCACGCAGGTTGAAGATACCAACGACGCTGGGGTGGGCATTGGGATAGTCAGTGGTCTCGGGAACCTTGATAATTTCCCGCACCTTGGCGACATTGATGCCAAAGTAACTTATCTTTTCACTGCCGTCAGGCAACTGCCGCCGCAGCTGAAACTCTATGATTTCAAGCTCGTTCGTCCCACTCTCCAGCAGAATCTCCTGTTTACTTGCGTGAGCTGTCATAGAGCGCTATCCTTTTGATATCATTTGCGCCACCCTCGGAAGAAGAGGCTGTCCTGAAGGCGCTGATATGCTGCCGCACCTCAGCTGCCAGCCGCGCCAGGTCACCTGCGGCAAAGGAAACCTCCTCCGAAGCTTTGGCGGTCTCTTCCGAAGCCGACGAAATGGACTGAATATCATCATTGATATGGTCGGTGGTCTTGGACATCTCCTCAATAGCGGCCACATTATCTTCAATCAGGTGCATCAGGGCGTCCATCTCCCGCAGAATACTGGCGAAAGCCCCACTGGTCTGTTCCGAAAGCTGTGCGCCGTTCTGAACCTTCTCGTTCACCTTGGCCAGGGCGTTTGTCACCGTGTTCACCCCGGTCTGAATTGTCTTGACGATACCGATGATTTCACCTGTCGACTGGGTGCTGCGCTCGGCCAGCTTGCGCACCTCGTCAGCCACCACGGCAAATCCTCTGCCGGCATCGCCGGCACGGGCCGCCTCAATGGCGGCGTTGAGAGCCAGCAGGTTGGTCTGATCGGCGATATCATTGATCACCTGAATGACCTCTTCCACCCGGCGACTCTTCTCTTCCAGTTCGCGGGCAGAGTGTGCCGTGCGATCCACTTCGCTGGCAATGGTAGTCATCTCCTGCACCGACTGACCTACCGTATCGCCACCAGCCCGGGCAACCTGCAGCGCATTCTGCGAGCTTCCCAGCACCTCTGACATATTGCGGGCAACCACATTGACGGTCTCAGCCATTTCGCTGACCGCTGTGGATATCTGTGTGATCGCCTGGGCCTGCATGTTCATGCCCACAGACATCTCGTTGGATGAACTGCTGAGCTGCTCGCTGGATGAAGCAACGCCTTCCGTGGAAGCCCTGACATTGGTGATGATCCCTTCTGTTTTCGCCAGGAACACATTGATATTATTGCTCAGGCAGGCCAGCTCATCGGAGCCCTGTTCAGGCAGCCGCACCGTCAGGTCTCCATCGCCCACTGCCAGGTTCTCCGTCACGCTGCGCACTTGATTGAGCGCCGTAAGCACCGACTGGGAGATGACATAGGCTACCAGTGTGCCAACAATAACCGCAATCACGCTGATAGATATAAGCGCCGCACGAAACCCGGCGATATAGGATTCATAGATACTGCGATCCATCGCGATTTCCAGCACACCCAGGGGATTGCCGGAGAAATCGGTAACCGCCCGGCCCAGCACGCTTACCGGCACCCCGTCAAGCTCACCTTGCAGCATCACCTGCTGGTCGTTGCGTGCAATCCGACGGGCCTGTTCCTCACTGAAGAATGAACCGGCATCGCGGAAAGTGGACGCAAAGGTTTCCACCTTTGCGTCACGTACGGTATACAGAGCGACATCCACACCAGAACGCTCCTTCACCGACTGAAAAAAGCTCTGACCAAAAGAAAAGCCGAATTCTATGGAGCCCACATGCCTGCCATCAACTTGGATGGGCGCAACTCCCCGCAACCCGAGCCCCGCGACACCGAACTCGAGCCCGCCGACCGATTTCCGGTCACGGTTGGCAACCACAACGGTTTCGCGAAATGACGCGAGATCATCGCCATACCGGTCAAGCAGATGCAGTCGCAGCATGGAGACCGCGGGAGGTGAGTGGAACTGGAGCTGACTGAGGCCGTGCTCGTGCTTCAGTTTCTGAAATACTTCCACAAAAAGCTCTGCCAGACCCTCACGATCCTCCCGCACAAACATCTCCTGGGCCAGGGGCATTGCCGCCACGGCTTCGCTGAGAACAATCGAGAGTTGTCGCTGCGCTTCAATCTGGTTCATGATGCCCTGGAAGTGGGAATTCAGCTCGCGCTGTTCAGCCGCATGGCTCATCTGCAGCGTCTGGATGCGGGCGGTGAGCAGCACTGCCAGCATCAGAAACACAAACAGCCCTCCGAATCCAAGGTACAGTCGTTTTGATATTGATATTCCCCGCAACCAGCCCATATATCCTCCCATTTCCGTAGCATTTGTCACATATCATCTATAACACTCCATATGAAACATTGCAAAGGATGTTTCCTGATCCTGTTCTGAATTGCATCAATTGCAGCACACAAGGAAGAAATCCCCTGACAGACGCACTCCTTCGCAGCTCACTCTTGTGAATAATACCACAAAGGGAATTTCACTGTCGGGAAAAAGAAAACTCCCGGAAACCCTCATGGGTATCCGGGAGCTGTGAAGCATGGAATATCAGGGGAACAGATGCCTAGAGGCGCTCCATTGACCAACGGATGACATTGATAATGGGCTCTGCCAGGAACATGGTCAACAGGATACCGGCAAAGCTGAAGCCCAGCGCACTGGTAACGCCAGCACCGGAAGGAGATGTCTCCTTCAGTTCCACGGTCTGCTCGTCAAAGTACAGTGCCTTGATAACCTTGGCGTAATAGAACAGGGAGACAATGCTCATGAGCAGACCCAGCAGGGCCAGCCAGATATACCCGCTCTGCACCGCCGCCCCAAAGAGGTAGAATTTCCCCAGGAAGCCGATGAAGGGCGGCAGGCCCGCCAGACTCACAAAGCAGGAGGCGGTGACAAAGGCCACAGCCGGGCTGCGTTTGGCCAGGCCGGCAATATCACTGATCTCGGCACTGCCCGCCATGCGGCTGAAGTGCATCAGACCAGCGAAAGCGCCAATATTCATGAACAGATAGCCAAAGAGGTAAAACACCGCAGAGGTGGCGCCATCCAGGAAGGCGATATTGGCTGGTGTGTCATTGACGGCCATGAAGGCCACGATGCCAACCAGCACATAACCGGCGTGGGAGATACTGGAATAGGCCAGCAGGCGCTTGACATTGGTCTGCGCCAGCGCCGCCATGTTCCCGAGAATCATACTGGCAGCCGCGATGACCGCAAAAGCCACCGCCCACTGTCCTGCCAGGGCATCCAGACCATTGCCCATGAACACATAGTCAATGAGACGGATGATGATGGCAAAGCCCGCAATCTTGGAAACCACGGACAAAAATGCGGTTACGGGATATGAGGCGCCCTGGTACACATCGGGACACCACTGGTGGAAAGGCACTACGGCCAGCTTGTAGCCCAGACCACCCAGAACCATGATCATGGCCATGGTGGCAGCGGGGCTCGACTCACCCTGCAGCACCTGTCCAAGCACCGCGCCAGCTTCCGCCAGATTGAGCGTTCCGGTCAGGCCGAAGATGATGGCAAAGCCGAAGAGCATGACCGCTGAGGATACTGCTCCATAGAGCATGTATTTAAAGGAAGCCTCGGCGGCGAAAGCCTTCTCCCGCTGCATGCCTACCAGCACGTAAGAGGTAATGCTCAGCAGTTCCAGGCCCAGGAACACGGTCACCATGTTTCCGGCACCCGCCAGCACCATGCCACCCAGGGTGGCAATGGCAATCAGGTAGTAGAATTCGCCCTCTTTGGTCTGCCGCTCGCGCGCATAGACAAAGGACATCATGAGAGTCAGAATACCGCCACAGAGCATCATGACCCGGAACCACCAGGAGTAGCCCGTGTGCTCAAACATGCCCGAGTAGGTAAACGTGGTTGCGTAATCCTTGATGCCGATCAGAACTGCCAGGGCCGCTATCAGGCCCAGTATGCACATGTAGCCGACCGCATGTTTGTTCTCCTTGCGGATGAACAGGTCAGCGACCGTGGCGATGAATATGGCTGCTATGACCAGCAGTTCGGGAAATATCATAATGAGATCCGCTTGGTGCGTCATGTTTTCCCCCTTCCTAACCTAACAGCCCGAGGAGCTGAACTGTCGCCGGGTTGATAATATCCAGTATAAGGAATGGCAGGATACCGGTAAGCATGACGACAAACAGACAGGCGAACATATTGAATTTCTCCAGACCGTTCATATCCCTGAGCCCATTCCACACTGCCTTGCGGGGTCCAAAGAAGACCCGCTCCTGCAGCCACAGCATATAGGCTGCTGACAGAACCACACCCAGACAGGCGATGATGGTCAGCACGGGGAAGGCCTGGAAGGCGCCCACATAGGTGAGAACTTCAGCGATAAAGCCATTGAAGCCTGGCACACCCACGGCGGCAAAAGAGGTGATCAGGAACAGGGCCGAAGCCATGGGCATCTGCTGCGCCAGGCCGCCCAGTTTGGCGATGTCTCGGGTGTGGGTGCGGTCGTAAACCACGCCCACCATGAGGAACATCATGGCTGTGATGGTGCCGTGGGCAAACATCTGCAGAATACCGCCGTTAAAGGCCATGTGGTTGAGACTGGCCAGACCGAGGAGGATAAAGCCCATGTGGGAAACGGAACTGTAGGCGATGACCTTCTTCATATCCGTCTGGGCCAGGGCCAGCATGGCGCCATACACAATATTGATGACACCAAGCACCGCCAGAGTGGTGGCCAGGTACTGGGTTGCCTCGGGGAAGAGGCCGAAGTTAAAGCGGAACAGGCCGTAGGCACCCATCTTCAGCAGCACACCCGCCAGCAGAACCGAAACGGGAGTGGGCGCTTCCACGTGAGCGTCGGGCAACCAGGTGTGCAGGGGCACCACCGGCAGCTTGACGGCGAAGCACAGGAAGAAACCGGCAAACAGGAGTACCTGTACAAACATGCTCAGTTCACGCAGGATTCCACTCTGGGAAACAGTCACGTAGTCGAAGCTGTAGGCTCCAACAAAGAAGTAGATGGCCAGCAGGGAGATAAACATGCCCGCGGAAGCCAGTACGGTGTAGAGAATGAATTTGGTGGAGGCATACTCACGGCGCGCGCCACCCCAGATTCCGATCAGGAAGTACATGGGGATCAGCTCCAGCTCCCAGAAAATGAAGAACAGCAGCATGTCAACGGAGGTGAATACCCCGATGAGAGCCGTCTCCAGGAACAGGAAGAGGGCGAAGTAGAGCTTGGGCCGCTTGTCACCGATATTCCACGATGCCAGAGCACAGATGAACAGCAGGAACGTGGTCAGAACCACCATGGGCATGGACAGCCCATCCACCGCCACGTCATAGCTGGTGTTCAGGAAAGGGATCCAGTTCCAGGTATCGCGGAACAGGTACTGGTTTTCACCACCGGCATGGGGCCAGTAGGCAAAAGCCATAACGAGGGAGAGCACGAATACCGTAAAGGTGGTTGCTGCCGCAATAAAGTGGGGAGCCTTCGTGTTCTCCGACTTGCCCTGCAGGGCAATGATGAGCACACCAATCAGAGGAATGAGCATCAATGCCGTGATTGACAGGGTATTGAGTTCGGTTGGATTCACAAACATATATTACTCCTCCCCTAAATAAACAGCAGCGCTGCGATAATGGCGACAGCGATGACCAGGACAGACAGGTAGGACTGGGCACTGCCCCACTGCAGGCGACGCAGGGTGTTGCCACCGCTGTAGGTGCCAGAACCGATGCTGTTGACGATTCCATCGATAACCACGCGGTCAAACCACCAGCTCACGTTCGCCGCGCCTACCACCACGTGCTTGCACATGGCGTTATATACTTCATCGTAGAAGAACTTGTAGGTCAGCAGTTTGTGCAGGTAGCTGAAGCGCTGCTTCATCTTCTCGGGGCAAATGGTTCCCTTGGAGTACATGAGGTAGGCCAGGGTGATGCTGCCAAGGCTGATGAGGGTGGCCAGTACCATGACGCCCACGTTGAGCTTCAGGTAGGTGCTGGCATCGGTCACCGGCGTGTAGACGAGGAATTCGGCAATATAATTGGGTCCTCCCCAGAAGTGGGGTAGGGCCAGCCAGCCAGCAGTGACGGTGAAGAAGCCAAGAATACCCAGGGGCACGGTCATCTGCCAGGGAGACTCGTGGGGGTGAGCATGGCCGCGGTACTCGCCGTGGAAAGTCATAAAGTACATGCGGAACATGTAGAAGGCGGTCAGACCAGCCGTCACAGCACCCAGGATAAAGATCACCGGGTTCATGGCCGCTGCAGCCGCCAGCACTTCATCCTTACTGAAGAAGCCGCTGAAGGGAGGAACGCCCGCAATGGCCAGACAGCCCAGCAGCATGATGCCTGCCGTGAAGGGCATGCTCTTGCGCAGGCCGCCCATGCGGCGCATATCCTGTTCGTGGTGACAGCCGTGAATGACGGAACCACTGTCCAGGAACATCATGCCCTTGAAGAAGGCGTGGGTCATGAGGTGGAACAGACCGGCCGCGTAGCCGATAGGGCCCATGCCCAGGGCGAACATCATGAAGCCCAGCTGGGATACAGTGGAGTAGGCCAGGGCCTTTTTGATGTCATACTGTACCACCGCAATGCAGGCCGCCAGGAAGGCGGTTACCGCACCGATCCAGGCAATGAACTGCAGGGTCGTGGCAGAAGCTTCAAAGAGGAAGTAGATCTTGCCCACCATGTAGACACCAGCGGCAACCATGGTGGCGGCGTGGATCAGGGCCGAAACGGGAGTGGGGCCTTCCATGGCGTCGGGCAACCACACATGCAGGGGCCACTGGGCAGATTTGCCAATGGCACCAAAGAAGATACCGATACCGGCAGCGGTCAGAATCCAGCCGGAGAGATCACCGGCCACAATGGCTTCACGCAGCCCTGAGAACTCCAGGGTTCCGGTAGTGGCGAAGATAATCATGATACCGATGAGGAAACCGAAGTCGCCCACCCGGTTGGTGATGAAGGCCTTCTTGGCCGCTGCCGCCGCCGAAGGCTTCTGATACCAGTGTCCGATCAGCAGGAAGGAAGAGACACCCACCAGCTCCCAGAAGATGAACAGGCCAAGCAGGTTGTCCACCAGGATCAGCCCCAGCATGGACGAAGTGAACAGGCCCAGGAAGGCGAAGAAACGGGAGTAGCCGCCATCGCCTTCCACATACTTGGTGGAAAACAGCTGCACCAGGGTGCTGACGGTCATGACGATAAAGAGCATCAGGGCCGTCAGGTTATCCACCCGGATGCCGAAATTCAGGTCAAAGTCCCCGGTGGTGAGCAGTCGGTAGCTCCACTGGGAGGATGACAGATCGTAGCCCATGAAGGCCCCGATGAGAATCAGCGTCGCCAGATACCAGCCAATGGCCGAAGGCACAATCACCACAGTGTGGGCCAGCTTCGGCCACGGCTTGACCACCAGCAGGGCCACACAGCCCGCCAGGATGGGCATGATACCGATAAGCCACGCGTTTGATATGGCAAATTCAATCATAGTTACCTCACCACTTCAGCACGTTGAATTTGGACATGTCAACCGTCTTGTAGTTGCGGTACACGACCAGAAGGATAGCCAGACCCACTGCCGCTTCCGCCGCAGCCACCGTCAGGATGAAGATGGTGATGATCTGACCCTCAAGGGTATCGGGAGTGACGTACTTGGATATGGCGATAAAGGCCATGGTAACGCCTGCCAGCATGACTTCAATACTCAGGAGCACTTTAATGGCATTGCGGCTGGCAATAATGCCGAAAATCCCCAGGCAGAAGACTGCCGATGCCAGAAAGAGAAAGTGGTTCAGGGTTATACTCAGCATTTTTCATCCTCCCCTTCCTTCTTCGCCAGAACAATGGCACCGGTCAGGGCCATGGAGAGGAGAATGGCCGCCAGGTAGAAGGGTACTATGTAGTTGGTGAAGTACTGGATGCCGATGTAGACCGCTGGCTGTGTCGTCAGAGGCTCGGCGTCGGAGAAGCTCCACTGGGCCGTGCTGATGGCAATGACCATCATGATAAAGAGAATACCGCTTACCGCCGCCGCCAGCATCACATTGCCGGATTTGGGACGGTCAACCTCATGGTCGCGGGGGTCGGTCAGCATGATGGCGAAGATGATCAGCAGCGAAAGACCGCCCGCATAGACCATGATCTGGACAACGCCGATAAACTCGGCATTGAGCAGGAAGAAGATGCCGGCCACACCCAGAAAGGTGCCCACCAGACAGGTAACGCTGGCGACGATATTGCGGGTGAAAATCATGGCAAGACCACTGGCCAGGATCGTCACAACCAGCATGTAGAACACGAGATGGTATACAAATTCTGCCATAATCCTACTTTCCTTTCAGTTCCCGTGATTTTTTCTCGATGTACTCAGGAAACGTCATGGCCAGTTCATCTTTGTTCATGACAAAGAGTTCCTTATAGTAGTACGCCGTCTCGTACTCCTGAGACTGGAATACCGCATCGGTGGGGCAGTGCTCGGCGCACAGACCGCAGGAGATGCACTCGCCGATATCCACGGTATACTTGTCGATGACGGGTACCTTCTTGACCTTGCCATCCACTTCGCGGTCCTCGCGGTGGAATTCCAGTTGAATGACATCGATAGGGCACGCCTTGACGCACATATTGCAGGCGATGCACTTTTCTTCAATGAAGTACAGTCGGCCGCGGGAGCGCTCGGGCAGTGGCCGCACCACTTCGGGATATTCCCGGGTGGGGCGGGGACCGCCAGCATATTTGAGAACGGTCTTCATGCCGATGCTGATGGCCTTTGCCCCGGCTGCAACCGCTTCAATTGTCTTCACAGCCACGCTTGGTTCGCTGGCTGGAGTGGCAGTGGAGTGTTCATCATGAGCCATAGCGCATTACCTCACAAGGTACAGGACAATGCCTGTCACAAAGATGTTCAGGATGGTCAGGGGAATCAGACCCTTCCAGGCCAGGCTCAGCAGCATGCCGATGGTGACCCGGGGCAGGGTAGCCCGTACCCAGACGGTGACACCGAAGAAGAAGTAGGTTTTGGCCAGGAAGACAATGGGGTTGATGAAGTAGCCGCTCATGCCCGTATGCAGTGACGCAATGGCGGGGATGTTGGCGAAGGGCAGGTACCAGCCGCCGAAGAACAGCAGGGTCAGCAGGGCGCACATGGTCAGGGATGCGATGTACTCCGCCATGAAGAAGCCGCCGAACTTGAAGCCGGAGTACTCGGTGTTAAAGCCGGAGACCAGCTCACTTTCCGACTCGGGCAGGTCAAAGGGCGTGCGGTTCACCTCAGCGGTCATGCATATGTAAAAGAGGATAAAGGCCAGAGGCTGATGCCAGAAGTACCAGCCACCCTGCTGCTGCAGCACAATTTCCTGCAGGTTGAAGGAACCCGCCATGAGGAAGATGGGCACGATGGAGAAGAGCAGGGGAATTTCATAGCTGATCGCCTGCCCCACACCGCGCATGGCGCCCAGGGTACTCCACTTGTTGTCGCTGGCATAGCCGGCAATAATGGTGGCAAAGGTTCCCAGGCCAGCAACGGCGAAGAGGAAGAAAATCCCCATGTCCATATTGCTGATCACCTGGTTCTCCCCGAAAGGAATAACCGCCCAGGCAATGATGGCAGCACTCATGGCAATAATGGGAGCAATGGTAAACAGAGCCTTGTGGACACCACGATTCATGATGTCTTCTTTGGTCAGCATCTTTATGGAATCGGCGATGAGCTGCAGCAGGCCGAAGGGTCCAACGCGGTTGGGACCATAGCGGTGCTGGAGAAAGCCAAGCCAGCGGCGCTCATACCAGACAAGCAGGATAACGGAAGTCAGAGCCACCGCCACCACCAGCACAGCAGGCACAACGGCGTAAAAAATCTGCTGAGCCCACAGTGGCCAGGCCTGTGTAAAGGAAAAGAACATCAGGGCACCTCTATCTGTCGATCTCTGGGAGGACTACGTCGTAGGTTCCAAGCAAAATTACCACTTCGGAAATGTTGATACCCACCAGGGTCTGGGCGAAAGCGTGCAGGTTGCTGAAGGAAGCTCCGCGCAACTTGGTACGCATGGGGTTGCCGCTGCCATCGGAAACCACGTAGGTTCCCAGGATGCCGCGGGCAGACTCCACTTCCGCATAGGCCTCGCCGGCGGGGGCTTTCCACATGGGGCCGATTTTCGGTTTTTCCACCTTGACCGGGCCCTCGGGCATCATATCCAGGCACTGCTCAACCATCCTGAGGGACTCTTTCATCTCCTCCATGCGCACCATGTAACGGGCAAAGTTGTCGCCCTCCTGGAAGACGGGAACCTTGAAGTCCAGCTTGTCGTAGACGAAATCGGGGCGATCACGGCGCAGGTCGAAATCCACGCCGGAGGCACGGGATATGGGGCCCATGGCGCCAAAGTCGATGGCCTGCTGTTTTGTGAGAAGGCCTTTGCCGATCAGACGGCCCCGCACAATGGGGTTGCCGGTAATGATGGCTTCCATATCGCTGAGGGCCTGAGGGAAGCTCTTGATGAATTCCCGGGTCTTTTCAATGGAGTTGGGGGTCATGTCGTAACGAACACCACCGATGCGGGTGTAGTTGTTCATCATGCGCATGCCCGTGACCTCTTCCATGATATCCAGAATGAGTTCACGTTCACGCAGGGAGTACATGACGATGGTAGTGGCGCCCATATCCAGCAGGAAGGTTCCCACCCACAGCAGGTGGGAGTGGATGCGGTTGAGCTCCATCATCAGAACACGCAACCACTGGGCGCGCTCGGGGACTTCGAGTCCGGCGATACGCTCGGCGGCCACGCAGTAGGGAACCTCGCTGTGGATCGTGGCCAGATAGTCTACCCGGTTGAGGGCAGCCGTATATTGGATCCAGGGACGTTCCTGGCCCATGCGCTCCATGGAGCGGTGCAGGAAGCCGATAACCGGCTCTGCTTCCACCACGACCTCACCATCAAGCTTCAGCATAATCTGCAGTACGCCGTGGGTGGATGGGTGGTGCGGTCCCATGGCCAGGGTCATCAGATCACTTTCGTAATCGTGTTTGAACAGGGCGGGTGCCAGGGTGCTTTGGGGTGTTGTTGTCATATCTTCAAACTCCCGTCGTTTGAGGGTACAAAATCCTTGCGCAGGGGGTAACCCTGGGTGTCGGAGGGCAGGAGAATGCGCCGCAGATCGGGGTGTCCCTCGTAGCGGATCCCCAGCAGGTCAAAGGATTCACGCTCGTGCCACTCAGCGGTGGACCAGATGGCCGAGACGGAAGGCAGAGTAACAGGCTCGCTCTTGTCGGCGGTAGCGTACTGAACGCAAAGCTGCCGCTTATCGGTAGTGCTGTACATGTGCAGCACCGTGCCGAAACGATCGGAGTACTCCACGCCGCTGAGGCAGGTGAGGTAGTCAAGACCAGCTTCCTTGAGCCTGCGACACAGGGCAACCACCTGGGCGCTCTCCACGGCAACGATGTTCCACTGGTTAGAGTCGGTACCTTTATAGGTCACGCCGCTGACATCCTTGATGATTTCTGCCAGCCAGGCGGGCGGCTCAGGGGGAGCAGCGGGCGCGGCGACTTCTTCGGCTGCGCCTTCAGCGCCTTCGGCAGCCTTGGCGGCAGCAGCGGCTTTCTTGGCAGCGGCAGCTTTTTTCATCTCTTCAATCTGCTCGGGAGTAAATTTCGGTTTGGGTGTTTCTTCAGCCATATCAACTCTCTCCCAGGATAATGGGGTAGTGTTTCCCCTCAACGTAGTTGGGATTCAGCGAACCGTCCTTAAGCCGCTTGGGCTGCTTGCCGAGATACTCCTTGCGTTTGAGCATCTTCTGGCGACGGATCTGGTGCTGCAACGTGATAATGCCGTTGAAGAGGGCTTCGGGGCGCGGTGCGCAGCCGGGAATAAAGACGTCGATGGGAATGTAATCGGGAACATTGGCAACAACGGACGGGGAGTACTTGAATATCCCCCCGGTAATCACACAGTTGCCCATGGCAATGGCGTACTTGGGCTCAGCGATCTGCTCCCACAGGGTCACAACCTGGGGCATCATCTTCTTGGTAATGGTACCGGCCAGAATCATCAGGTCAGCCTGGCGGGGGCTGGCCCGGAAGACCTCGGAACCGAAGCGGGCGATATCGTGCTGGGGACAGGAAGACGATATCATTTCAATACCACAGCAGGCCGTCGCGTAGGAGAGGGGCCACAGGGAGTTTGAGCGCCCCCAGTTGTAGACCTTTTCCAGCGTGGTGATGATCACCCCCTGGCTGCCGTCGTCAGCGTACTTGTCCAGCATGTCGATTTCATAGGGTTTACGCACTGGGCTGACTACGTCCACTGCAATCCTCCTTTTCTCCAGGCATAGGCCAGCGCAATAACCAGGATGGCGACGAAGATGAACATCTCAATCAACGCCAGCAGTCCCAGGTCGTGAAATGCGACAGCCCAGGGAAAGATGTAGATCATTTCGATCTCGAAGACAAAAAAGAGCAAGGCATAGAGATAGTAGCCGATGTGATAACGGCTTTTTGCCTCACTGGTGGGCTCCATGCCGCACTCATAGGTCGTGTACTTCAACCGCGTCCCGAATTTGGGACCCAGCAGCCACGCCAGCGTCACAAGAGCCGTTGGCAAGATCACACCGATGGCGATGATGCCCAGCAAGGGACCGTACCCGTCAATAACCATGGCAACTCCTTCCGAATACACGCTTCACACGTGTTTAATCTGTACTTCGGGGCAACATAGAACTCAAACAGCCTTTTATAGCATATAATCGTATACAATTTCCACCGCAGAAGTGCTTTTTTGTCAATAATCCACCAAAGGAAATTCTGGGCGACAAAGAGCAAAAATGGCGCACTGAAAGGCACACAGAGGATTTGAGACTTTCTTCACATGTCCCGACACACGCTTTGGCGCCATTACTCCTGGTTAAAAAGTATACGAAGTTGACGTTCACGCACATTTCCGTGAAGAGCAGTCAGCGTAACACCGTTTGGAGAAATTTCCTCCACAGACCAGTGTCGCCCTGGAAGCGCTTCACCAACTTCAAAACACTTATCCTGCAGAATTACGCACCACCGCCCCCCACGCAGGAGCGCCCCCTCAAGGGAAACGGCTGTCGTCACCGCCTCAGCTTCAGCCAAAGTCACCGACCCTGCTCCCGCACTCTCCTCCACAGGATGAGCTTTTGACCCTGACACCAGAGCAGGAGACTGCCAGCGGCGGTACACATCTTCCGCCACGTACAGCCGTAAAGAGAGTTCAAACTCCCCACCATCAGTACCCAGCAAGCGCACCTGATCCAGCGCCAGGATTCCCGGCAACTCCTGCAGAAACTCAAAAAAGTCGCTGAGGCTGTGGGATTTGCCCCGCAAGGTCAGACCATAGCCACTTACCCGCGCTGCGCCGCCAGATCCCGATACGGCAGGGCTACCGTGCAACTGCAGCACCTGAATATGATGATTTTCCAGGTACCAGGGCAGGAGATCGCGCACAAAACTCCCCCCAAAAACCTCCGATGCGGCCACAGCAGAGGGAGACGTCGATGCAGACAACTCGGACGCATGCTCAAGCGCCGCACGGACGCGTGCGATCTCATCCGCCAGACGCCGATTCTCGGCAAGGATCGCCTGGCGCACGCTCCAAAGCAATGTCATCAACACCATGAACAGGGTCACCACCACCAGGAATCTCTCACGGCGTGACCCGGAAAACACCCCCTTCACCGCACTTCCCCCCCAAGCTCCACATGCACTGACGCCAGAGTGACACTTCCCCTTTGCTGCACCGAAACCATGTCAACTCCCAGAACTCCACGCCGCTCTCCCAGAACAGAGAGATACTCCGTCAGGCTCCGCATATCCTCCGCCTGCACCTGCACCCGCAGGAGCGATGGCTCCGACTGAACAATTTCACGCACTGCCACGCCCTCCATCTGCCCCACAAAGGTTTCCAGCAGCCACTGCAGCCCGGCGACACCCATGACCATCCCCGTCGCAAACAACTCCTGGCCTTCCACCAGTGTTGCATCGCCGGAGAAGACGGCTGGAAGTTCTTCACGGGCCATGGCAGATACCGGCAACGGTGAAGCATCAAAAGCATTCAGCTGCCGCTGCAAGTGCCACCTCTCCCAAAGGGGATCACCCAGCAGCAAACCCAGCAGCACCAGAGCGCCTGACACCAGGGCCCAGGGACGGGAGCGCGCTTTCCGCGAACGAGCCGCCACCAGGTTCACACCATAGGCCCATTGCGGCTTCTTCATGGCTTCACCGCCCACGGAAACGGGCCATCACCCGGTACCCCGCGGCGCACGGCAAAGGGCTGCACCAATATCGGCTCTTCACGGTCCCCCCACAAGTCCAGCACCTGCTCACTATCCCAGCCATACACACTCCGTGGCATGGTCGCAAGTGGATGCTGAGCGGCAAAAGCGTGGAAGGTTCGCCAGAGTTCCGGGTGCTCATACTGGTGGCGGGGTATGGTTCGCTTGCACAGCAGGTGACTTCCCACACCCAGAGCGATAGTGCAGGTTGACGGCCCGCACAGGACATATCCAACACGGTGCCCGACTGGAGCAGTCTCGCGCTCTGTCGCCTTGAGCGCCACATGGAGGAAGGTGGAAACTTCCGCCACCTGCCAGCCAGAAGTGGCCGTCACTCCCTGGCACCTTTCGAACACCCGGGCCCGGTTGCCATAACAGACACTGTAGCTCATGGTCTGTGACTGGCGTCCCGGAGTGAGACAGGCGCAATCCCAGACCAGTTCATCCCGGCTGCGCCTTGTCTTCTGCTCCAGCATCGACCCGATCGCCAGGCGGGCCTTGTCCTTTGGTAGTTGCGGAAGATCCAGCAGCACCACCTCAACCTCATCCGGGGAGAGAAAGAGGCGACAGCGGCGGGCAGGCCCCATATAGCCACGCTCAGGCTGCTTTTCTGAGTTATCCTGCAGCGCCGTGGAATAGCGAAAACCCCGCTGCGGCAAAGATCTCGCGGACAGTGTCAGTTGACGCTGATCCAGAAAACCCACCGCGTTGGCATCCCTGGAAAACCACATGTTTCACCCCCGCACAAAAACAACCAGCAGCGCTCCCAGGGCCAGAAAAGGCCCGAAGGGTATTTTCATCTGCAGGCTGAAACTCCGGTGATAGATCATAAAGAACACTGCAGCCGCCAAACCGGTCAGCGACGCCAGAAACAGGGTATAGAGGACACCGGTCACCCCGACAAAGGCGCCGATCATGGCCAGCATTTTCACATCACCAAGGCCCAGCGCCTCTATCTGGCGCACGTACCGGTAGTACAGGTACACTGCCAGCAGGATGCCGCCGCCCGCCAGCGCCCCGGCCAGTGAGGCGGCAAAGTGCCCAAACCATATGGCCAGTGCCAGCCCTGCCACCAGCCCGCCAACGCTGAAAAAGTCGGGAATAATACCTTCACCCCCACCAAACTGGCTGGCACTGACCGCATCAATGACACCACAGGCGAAGAGAAAGAATACCAGGCTCAGGTACCAGACCACCTGGGGAATGTCCGGCAGGAAGTGAAACGTGACTGCGGCAAACAGCAACCCCAGGGAGGCTTCCAGTAGAGGATAGAGAGGGCTGATGGAGCCATGGCAGTGCAGGCAGCGCCCCCGACAGAACACATAGCCCAGCACCGGCACATTGGCAAACCAGGCAATGTGCTCCTGGCAGCGAGGGCAGTGGGAAGCGGGAAACACGATACTGATATCCCGCGGCATGCGATAGGAGCAGGCTGCCACAAAGCTCCCCAGACAGGCGCCCAGCACAAATGCCAGCGCCGCTGGCAGGAGCACCGACATCATGGCTCTATCCTGTTCAGAATGGAAAAATCTCCGCCCACTTCCAGCACGGCGGGATAGCGTGAAATCCCGAGCCGGCGACTATGGCTGCGCAGCTGCTCAGCGCTCACCAGCGCGAGCACGCAACGGGGACTGCTTTCCAGGCCCTCCAGAGAGCCCAGTACCCGGGGAAGCTGGTGAATATTGACGGGGATGAGGTAGGTTCTGTAGGGCGATGTGCTTTCCAGGCACTTCAGGTATGTCTGTCGGTCCACTGGGCCGATATAGAGGAAAAAGGGTTCTCCCAGATTGTGAATCAGTTCGATGGGCTGTCCATCGGGGGTATGAAGCGTCAGATCCGGGGGTACGCTGTGCGTTTGCCCAAGGGAGCGAAAAGCCGCGGAGTAGAGGATATAAAATGACAGGGCGACACAACCCATGACGAAGAGATTCTTCAGGGACCAGCGAGGTATAACCGGTGGGGGAGGAGGTGACTTCATGGTAAAAAGAAAACCGGAAGCCTGACTGGCTTCCGGCTGTTTCATTTCATCTTACAGGTGTTTTGTCAGGAGCGCTTTAAGGGCCTCTTTAGACTGTACACCCACAGCCTGATCAACCACCTGGCCACCCTTGAAGATCATGATGGTGGGGATGCTGCGCACGCCGAACTTCTGGCTGGTCTGGGGATTTTCATCCACATTCACCTTGCCCACCTTGGCCTTACCCACAAACTCTTCTGCCAGAGCATCAATGGTGGGGGAAAGCATGCGACAGGGTGCGCACCAGCTGGCCCAGTAGTCTACCAGAACCGGAGTGGAGGATTGCAAAACATCACTATCGAAACTTGCGTCAGTAAAATTCAGAACGCTTTCTGCTGCCATAGTACACCGCCTTTTATGAGTATTTTCAGGATTTATGACGGATTAGTCATGTTCTGGGAGCATGCTCCCAGAAAAGGGTACTGTTGTCAAGATTCTATATACGCTCAGCCGAGCCCAGAACTTTGCGGTTTTTATGCTTGATCAGCTCCACCAGCAGGTCACGGGCAGGGCTCAGGTACTTCCTGGGGTCAAACTCGGCGGGATTTTCCGCCAGTGCCTTGCGAATGGCCGCGGTGAAGGCCAGTCGACCATCAGAGTCAATATTGATCTTGCACACCGCGGAGGATGCCGCGCGGCGCAGCTGCTCTTCGGGCACACCCAGGGCACCTTTGATATCACCACCATAGGCGTTGATCGTATCCACATACTCGGGAACCACCGAACTGGCACCGTGCAGCACAATGGGAAAGCCGGGCAGACGCCGCTCTATCTCCTCCAGAATATCAAAACGCAAGGGGGGCACCGGCTTACCGGGGGCAAACTTGAAAGCTCCATGGCTGGTTCCGATGGATATGGCCAGGGAGTCGACTCCGGTAAATCGCACAAACTCTTCAACCTCTTCGGGATCAGTGTAATGGCTCACCTCCGAGGAAACCTCGTCTTCTATGCCTGCCAGCACCCCAAGCTCCCCTTCAACACTCACGTCGAACTGATGGGCATACTCCACCACTTTTTTTGTCAGCGCCATGTTCTCCTGAAAGCTCAGGTGGGAGCCATCAATCATGACACTGGAAAATCCGCTGTCCACGCAGTCCTTGCACAGCTCAAAGGAATCTCCATGATCCAGGTGCAGGGCAATGGGTATCGGTGCGGTCTGGTGAGCCAGCTCAACGGCTCCCATGGCCATATACCGCAGCAAAGTTCCATTGGCGTAATTGCGCGCTCCCTTGGAAACCTGCAGGATCACGGGTGAGCGCGACTGGGCGCAACCACTGATTATCGCCTGCAACTGCTCCATATTATTAAAGTTATAAGCCGGAATAGCGTACTTTCCCGCCATCGCCCCCGCAAACATGTCGCGGGTGTTACAGAGTCCGAGATCTTTAAAAGAAACAGCCATAAAGGGCCTCCTCGCCACAGAGATATAGCTATAGATGTACTCAAAAGCGCCCGAAAAGACAAGAGACGATCACAGGAGCCGCTTGGTCATCTCCAGTACATAACCACCATTGCTGGGCAGATAGCTGACCCGATCCATCAGCGAACGGATCACAAAAATTCCGCGCCCATGGTCTTCCAGAAAATCAAAATCCGGTTCGGGCAACGTGCTGATATCAAAACCCTGACCATGGTCATAGACCCTGATATGCAGAAGATCTTCCGCAATAGTAATGGTGATATACATCCTTGTCAGGATTCCCCTCATTGCCATGGCGGATAGCGTTCGTCGTGGCTTCGGTCAGCACCAGGTTGATATGGTAGGCCAGCTCATCCCGATCGCCCTCATAGTGTTCCAGGGTGCGGGCGATCTCCTCGCCGATCCTGCCAATCAGGCTCAGATAGCGGGTCTGATTGGGGACACTGATATCCAGTTCAATTTTTTCCTTCATGTGGCTTCCTTGTCACGAAAACTCTCCAGGGCTTCACGGCGACCGCCATAAATCGGGAAAACGCGATATAATCTGGTGAGCTGAAAAATTGCCTCCACCGGTGAGGCAATGCAGCACAGTCGCAGGTCTCCACCGGCAGCGCGCAATCCCTTGAATCCGGCAACCAGAGCGCCAATGCCCGACGAATCCATAAACTGCACACGGCCAAGATCGACGACGACCCGCTGTGGCCCTTTTTCCTGCAACTTCTGCAGGTACTCCTTGAGCTCTACGCTGTTATGGGCATCCAGGCGCTCACCCTCAACACAAACCACGATAATTCCATCCTGTTCTTCCACCGTGAATCCCATTGACCCTCCTCTATCTTCTCGCATCGGTACCTTATCGGTTCTTCACGCACCAGCTCCTGAGCCCTGCTTCCCATTACCCGCCACCAACACGGGACGCTTTTCTTTCACCTGTCCCGATACTGCCTCCCGCTTCAGGACTACCATGGAAATATCATCCCGGAAGTGAAAACTCCCGGTGAAAAGCCTGACCTGATCCAGCAGGGCATCGATGATCTGCTGTGCGCTCAGATGGTGGTACTCCTGCAGAAGCACCTGCAGCCGCTCCTCGCCAAAGAAGCTCCGCTGACGATTCTCCGCTTCGGTAATGCCGTCGGTGTACAGCAGCAGCACATCACCCGGATGCAGGAAGGTCTCTTCTTCCTCAAAAGGAACTTCCGGCTCAATACCCAGAATCAGGCCATCGGCATCCAGGCGTTCACACTGCCCGGTCTCTGCACGCCACAGCAGGGGTGGATTGTGACCGGCACTGGCATAGGTGACGCGGTGCGATGCCGAATCATACTGCACATAGAACATGGTGATAAAGAGCTCCGCCTTCAGCAGATCGCCGTAGAGAAAGCGATTGAGCTCAGCCAGTAATTCCGACGGATGGCGGTTATCCCTGGCGCGGGACTGGATGAAGGTGCGCGCCTGTGTCATCACCAGGGCGGCACCAATGTTGTGACCGGAAACATCGGCCACCACAAGATCCAGCAGCTCTTCGCGCAGGAGAAAGTCATAGTAGTCTCCCCCCACCTGGTGGGCCGGAATGCAGATTCCCGCCAGGGATACGCCTGGGAGATCGGGCACTTCGGCGGGCAGCAGACCCACCTGAATTGCCCGGGCAATCTGCAGCTCGCGCTGCTGCTCACTGACTTCAATAAGTTTGCGCGTCTGGCGGGCATTGCGCCATGCCACCCCGATCTGGCCGGCGATATTCTGGAAGAGCTCCATGAACTCCTTGGTGAAAATCCCCTTTGATGTCCGGGAAAAGGCCGAGAGAACCCCCACTGGTTCGCCCTCCATGGTCACGGGCACATGGGCGAAGGACTGTATGCCTTCATCGCGGGCCAGCTGAGCGGCGATGGCCTTGTCTGCCGTATCGGCGTCGTTGACCACCACTGGCGCATTGGTGATGAAAGCTGTGCCAATATAGGTTTCCAGGCTAAGATTGCGCTCGGATTTTCCCAGGTGTTCCGAGCTCATCCCCACCTGACTCTGCACCACCAGCGCCTGCTTGTCTTCATCCAGCATACGGATAACGCACAGGTCAAAGCGGAACTGCCCCTGCAGCAGCTCAAGGACATTATCCAGTATACTGGAGAGGTCATCGCCGCTGGATACCTCCCGCGCCACCTCATAGAGGACACTGAGCTGCTCGCGACTGGTGGTGCGGCTGATAGTCACCGAACCGAACAGATCAAAAACCCGCTCCATACGGCTCCCCTTGGCACTCAGGTAATTTTCCAGAATAATGCGGGCCGGCGCTGCTCCGACAGAGCCGGCCAGGGTCTTTTCCGTAAACTGCTTCAGGCCAATGACCTCGTATTCCGGCAGGTGTTTCTCGTCCAAGGCGAGGCTCTTCTCTTTCATATACTGGTTCAGGGCCACATGGGCCTGACGTTCGCCGATAAACTTGGCCATCAGATCGCGAAACTCATGGACACTGGGAGCCTGACTGATGCGCTCACGGGTCACCAGCGCAGGATCATTACCCTCAAAGACATCCACAAAGCGCTCTGCCTGCTCTTCTTCGTCTGCCGACGCGCTGGTCAGCAGGGAGAGGGCCAGATAAGCTCCGAGATTGAAGAACATGGTCCAGAAAAGCGCGTGTGACCACATATCAAAGCCACTCAGCCCAAAGAGCTCCAGCGGACGCAAAAAGGAGAGACCCCAGGGGCCCTCTTCCAGCAGCGTGCTCGTCATCCAGCCCGAGCGGATAAAAGAGGGAATAAGCAGGGTATAGGCCCACACAATAAAGCCGAGAACCAGGCCCACCATCGCGCCCAGATGGTTCCCCCGCTTCCAGAAAAGCCCTCCGATCACTGCCGGCGCGAACTGGGTGACCGCAAGAAAAGAGATCAGACCGATATTCACCAGGGCATAGGTCTCACCGATTACCTTGTAGTAGAAGTAGCCCAGCAGAACCACCACCGCGATTCCCAGGCGCTTCATGTGCAGCAGGAGACCGGACATGTCCGCGGTGTCTATTCTGAAACGCAGGATCAGGGGCATGAGCAGATGGTTCAGGATCATGGTGGCAAGGGCAACTGACGCCACCATGACCATACCGGCCGCGGCTGAAAAGCCACCGATGAACACCAGCATGGCCAGCCAGGGGTGGCCCTCCTGCAGGGGTATCAGCAGGACGAAAAAGTCCGCATTGGCCGTGTCTCCCCCTTGCAGAAGCAGGCCACCCAGGGCAATGGGGATGACAAAGATGTTGATGAGGAACATGTAGGCAGGAAAGCACCACATGGCCGTTCTGATATGTTTTTCGTCGGAGTTTTCGATAACCATGGCGTGGAACTGGCGGGGCAGGAACATCACCGCCATCATGGAGACAAAGGTGAGGGTAAACCACGTTACGTACGGCGTCTGCTCCGTATTCAACAGAAGCAGGTGACTGCGTTCCGGAAAGGTTTCCAGAAAGCGGCTGAAAATATCGCCAAAGCCGCCGAACATCCCGTAGGTCACAAAGATACCGATAACCAGGAAGGCCACCAGCTTGACGATGGACTCCACGGCAATGGCGGCCACCAAACCTTCGTGGCGCTCGGTGGCATCCAGGCGTCTGGCTCCGAAGAGCATGCTGAACACGGCCAGCAGCAGGGCCGCCACCAATGCCGAATCCATGTAGGTCGGCAGGCCCTGGATGGGACGACGCACCCCCTGTTCGATGGCACTGGCAGACAAAGTCAGGAATTCAAAGGTATTAGCCACGGCTTTCAGCTGCAGGGCAATGTAGGGCATGACGCCTATCACCGCAAAGATCGTGACCACCGCCCCCAGGGTGGCCGACTTGCCATAGCGGCTGGAGATGAAGTCCGCAATGCTGACAATATTCTGCTCCTTGCTGATGCGCACCATCTTACGCAGCAGAAACCACCAGCTGAAGGCGATCAGGGTCGGCCCCAGGTAGATGGGCAGAAAATCCAGCCCCGTGGTGGCCGCACGTCCGACGCTGCCGTAAAAAGTCCAGGATGTCAGGTAGACGGCGAGGGAGAGTGAGTAGATATAGGCATTGGAAATAATGCTGCGGGAGGCGTCACGCATTTTATCGGCATAGTAAGCCACCGCGAAGAGGAAGAGGAAATAGAGCAGGGAGATCAGGCCGACCAGGTACACAGAGATCATGACTCCCCCTGATCGCGGTCTTCATGGTCAGCTGACTCTGCGTCTCCATGGTTGAGGCTGCGGGTGAAAAAATAAATCACCGCGATGGACAGCGGCCATCCCAGCAGAAAGTACAGCACCATCATGGGAACGCCCAGCACCAGAGTGAGCTTGTTGAAAATATGGGTAAAGGGATAGTTGATCATCAGCACGCCCAGCAGGAAAAAGAGAATCCAGGCCTCTGCCAGGGGACTGAAACGCTGATGCTTCATGATTTTTCTCCGTCAGTCAGGTGACACAGAGAGGTGACAAGACAGGGCTTGTGTACGAAACCTTCAGAATAAAACGCAGTTTAGAATAGTTTACATTGGAGCTGTGGTCAACACCTTCGTTCCAGGCAGACCACAAAACCAGGCGAGTCGTTCAGCCCAGACGTTCCCAATACTGTTCGATGCACTGCAGAATTCTGACGGGATCTGAGGCAGCCAGGGCGTCGGAGACAAAGCCATCGCTTCTGGTCAGACGAGCAATACGGGCGAGCACCTGCAGGTGCTCGCTGACACGCTGGGGAGGACTGAGGATGACAAAAAAAAGGGAAGTGCTCTGCCCGTCGGGGGAGCCAAAGTCGATACCTCGGGCACTGGTGAAGACGAAGAGGCGGATCTGGTCGAGCCCCTCAATCTTGCAATGGGGAATGGCCACCTGAGAGCCAAGGGCTGTGCTGCCCAGCTCCTCACGCTCCCAGAGGGCCTGGAAAAGCGTCTGGGCGGAAAGATCGGCACAGACGCTGTTTATCTTCTGAGCTGCCACACGCAGCAGCTCATCCCTGGTGGTCGCATCAACAGCAGTGCAGATGTGCTCCTGCTGCAGAAAAGGGATGTGGCTCACCGTCAGGCTTCAGGCTGAACCAGACCGTAGTTGCCGTCCTTGCGCTGGTAGATCACGTTGATCTGGTCGCTGTCGGCATTACGGAATACCAGAAACTCATTGCTGATAAGGTTCATCTGCATAACTGCCTCGTCAACGCTCATGGGCTTGACCTTGAAGCTGCTGCTCTTGATGACTTTCGGCTCGCTGCCGCCAGCCTGCTCTTCGCGCTCCTCAAAGCTCTCGGCGGCGAAGACATTCATATTGACAACCATGTCCTTGGCCTGCTGGCGTGGCTTATGGCTTTTAATCTTGTTCTTGTAGCGCTTGACCTGGCGTTCGATCTTGTCGGTTACCGTGTCAATGGAAGCGTACATATCCTGGGTGGTGCTCTCGGCGCTGATATTGATACCGTTAACCAGCAGATTCACTTCCACCTTCTGGCGGTGCTTGTTCACCGAAAAGACAATGTGGGCATCCATAACCGTGTCGAAATAACGGCTGAGTTTGCCGATTTTTTCCTCAGCGTATTGCTTCAGGGGCTCTGTCAGGTCGATTTGTTTGCCGGTAATCTGAATGTTCATGGGATCCTCCGATTCTATGCGGGATAGTAAATTTCTGGAACAGGTCAAGACCGCAGACTAGAGCTTGTTCTTGCGGGCGGACGCCGTGGGAATCCCCAGGTCGGCCCGATACTTGGCAACGGTACGCCGGGCCACATCAAAGCCCTCAGCCGCCAGCATACTCACAAGCTTTTCATCACTCAAGGGCTTTTGCGGATTTTCCCCTTCGATAATCTCCCTCAGCCGGTGTTTCAACACATCGACAGAGAGAGAACCACCCTTTATACCGCTGCCGAAGAAGAACTTCAACTCATAAATTCCATAGGGGGTATGGGCATATTTACTGGTAGTGACCCGACTGACGGTGGACTCGTGCACGCCGATATCATCGGCCACTTCACGCAGATTCAGGCCCTTGAGATACATGGGCCCGCGGTGAAAGAATTCACTCTGGAATTTGAGAATACTCTGGGCAACCCGCAGTATGGTCTTCTGACGCTGCTCAATGCTCTTGATAAACCACTTTGCCGCCTGATACTTGCGTTCTATATAAGCATAGCTCTCCTTGTCGGGAGCTGACTTTGCCAGCTGAATGTAGCTGTGGTTCACGTTGAGGCGGGGCAGCCCGTCGTCATTGGTAAGCACCAGAAACTGCCCATCCTTGTCCTTGACATAATAGACATCGGGAATCACCGTACTGTTCTCGTCATCCACGTAGCCCTGGGCTGGCACCGGCTCCATGTCACGAATCAGGGCAATGGCCTCCAGGGCCTCTTCTTCCGTGCACTTCAGGACGCGGGTAATCTTCTTCAGGCCCTTTTTATCCATTTCCTCAAGGAACTTCTCGATAATACCCCGTACAACATCGTAGGGGGCGGTCAGCTCCCGGTGGCTCATGTTCTCCAGCTGCACCAGCAGAAACTCCTTGATGGAACGACTGCCAACTCCCAGGGGTTCAAGATTCTGCACCACCTCGACGAGCACCTCCTCCAGGAGTGCAACGGGATAGTGTTCACTGGCCAGTTCTTCAAGGGGCACCCGCAGATAGCCATCCTCATCCAGGTTGTTGACCAGAATATACGCGGCGCCACGCTGCTCTTCACCGATCTTCATCAGCCCCAGCTGCCCCAGCAGCATGGCCGTGAATGACTCGCGGTTTTTTATGGGTGTTTCATACTCATCATCGGGGATCTCATAGGAGGCCCCTTCAGAGAAATTCTCTCCGTAACTGTTCAGGTAGTTCTCAAAATCATTGATCTCCTTTTCCCCTTCGGAGACCTGGGCCGGCACCTCGTCCCATTCATCAGTGCTGCCAGCGGGCTCGGCTTCCAGCACCGGGTTTTCCAGCAGCTCGGTTTCAATCTGCTCCTCCAGCTCCAGGCGTGAGAGCTGCAGCAGTTTGATGGCCTGCTGCAGGGCCGGTGTCATCACCAGTGATTGCTGAAGTGTCTGGGTCTGCCCCAGGCTCATCCCTGTGCGCATACCATCAGCCCCGGTAGTTTTCGCCCAGGTAGGCCTGGCGCACAGCGGGAGAACTGGTGATCGTGGTGGGATCGCCCTGAGCAAGAATCCTGCCGTCGGAGAGAATATAGGCGCGATCACAGGTGCCCAGGGTTTCGCGCACATTGTGGTCAGTGATCAGAGTGGCAATTCCACGCTGCTGCAGCTGCCGGATAATGGTACGGATTTCCTCCACCGCGATGGGATCAATGCCGGCAAAGGGTTCATCCAGCAGGACCATTTTCGGATTCTGGGCCAGAGCGCGGGCAATTTCCACCCGGCGGCGCTCTCCGCCACTGAGGACGTAACCCATGGATTTGCGGATGTGGGTAATGTGAAATTCCTGCAGCAGGTCTTCCAGAATCTCGCGTTTGCGGGAGAGGCTGATATCGCGACGCAGCTCCAGCAGGGCCCAGATATTATCCTCCACCGAGAGCTTGCGAAAGACACTGGGCTCCTGGGGCAGGTAGGCCAGCCCCAGATGGCCGCGCCGGTACACCGGCAGGGGTGAGATATCCTGACCTTCAAAGAATATCGACCCGGCGTCGGCCGGAACCAGGCCAACGGTCATATAGAAGGTGGTCGTCTTGCCGGCACCATTGGGGCCCAGCAAGGCAACCACCTCAGCCTGGTTGACGTGGAAATCCACCTGGTCCACCACGGTACGTTTACCGTAGCGTTTTACCAGGCCGCGGGCTTCCAGAACTCGGGTATCAGTCTGCACGGTCATCTTCAAATATCACTTTCACCCGCTCGCTTTCATCGCCTTCCACAAAGGCCTCGCCAGTCGGCTCGTGTATGGTTATACGGGGAGCGGCAAGGGAGCTGCGACTGTCAATCAGGCGCGCGTTGCCTTCCAGCACAATGGTTTGTCGATCGTGGTAGTAGTAGAGGGTATCGGAAAACCCCCGCTTGTCCCCATAGTACAGCTCCACGTTATCCCAGGCGTGCAGGCGCTGGAGTTCCTGTCGACCAGCGGCGTTCTTCACGGCGCTCACAACCAGGGAATCGGCGTGCAGAACATAACTGGGGGACTCAAAGACGACACTCCCCCAGAAGCGACTCTCACCGATATGGGCATTGATCTCCAGATGGTTACTCTCGATGGTGTAAACGACCCCGTTGGACTGTGCCATGGCAAAATTCCAGCAAAGCGCTACCACAACTGCCAAAATCGTGTATTTCATGGGTCGAAACTCCATTTTCCGCGGATATTGCCATCAGCACGCATCCTGGCCGGCTCCCGCCAGACCTCAATGCGATCTCCCGAAAGCTCGAAACCCTCCTGGCCCGTCAGGACAAAAGGGTTCTCGGAGACAAGCCTTTGCTCCTGCACCGTATATATAGCATCTTTTCCCCGCAATACAAAACCATCAACGGTGGTCGCCGTAAAATCACGGGGCAGCAGTACCAGTTCTTCGCCCTGCCGGTAGATGCCCTGGAGGGCTCGCACCTCCTGGAGCTGGGAGTCAAAAAAAGCCATCTCAAGCTCCTCCAGCGCAATTTCCTGCAGCCCGTGGACAGCGCGCTGTGCCTTCAGGGAGTAGAGAAGCTTTCCTGACTCGGGATCCAGACGGTCGATGGTCACATTGGTACTGACCAGACCGGCCCTGCCAGTCACCTCGGCCATCTGCGGCACCGCCCGACCATACTGATAAAAGGTATAGGCCAGGTAGGCAAACAGGAGCAGGCTCACGGCATAGGCGACTTTCCTCATCGCTGATAGCGCTCCATCAGCCCCGGCCAGTGGCCCGCCTCCCGCAGGATGAATTCGATAAATTCGGCAGCAGCGCCATCCCCACCACGATTCCTGGTAATCATGTCCACCTCGCGGCGCACTTCGTCCGGCGCCTCGGGAACACAGGCCGACAGGCCCACCCGCCGCAGCACGGGAATATCAATAATATCATCGCCCATGTAGGCAATCTGCTCATCGCACAGCTCGTGGGTGCTCTTCAGCTCCTCGTACACCACCAGCTTATCGATGGCGCCCTGGTACACCATGGTCATCTCCAGCTCCCGGGCGCGATGCCCGACAATGGGACTCTGGCGACCGGTGATGATACCAGTGCGGTAGCCCGCCCGCTGCAGGAGCTTGATACGATGGCCATCGCGGACGTTGAAGCTCTTGTACTCAACCCCATGGACATCATAGGTGATTTTGCCGTCGGACAGCACGCCATCCACGTCAAAAATCACGACCTTGATCCGCTGAACTTTTTCCTGCAGTCGCATATATTTCTCCAGGTAACTGTGTTTCGCATGAGCGCCGACATCCGCGTCAGCGGTGATCCTGCAGGCGCCGCGCGCACAGCAGCCCTGTCAGAAGCGCTCCAAGCGTGCATAAATATAGCACGTCATAGCCAAAATTGCTCAGGATCAGTCCACCGGGGATGGCAAAAAACAGCCCAAGGGACGTGATATTGAACTGCAGCGCGATATATACCGGACGTTTGGCTTCCGGAGCAATGATAATAATCAGATTGTTCGCCACCAGCCGCATGCCATCCATTCCGGCTCCCAGCAGAAAAAAGACGAAACCGTAACTGAGGGCGCTCTGACTCTTCCACACCAGCAAAAATGCGGCGATCATCACGCTGAAGGACAGGGTCACCACCGCCCGGTTACGTCCCCGGGAGGCCAGTTGCCCCCACACCACATTTCCCGCCATGGCTCCCATCATCTGCACCGAAACGTAACCGCCGATCAGCCAGCCGCTCAGCGCTATGGTCTGGTTGGCCTGCAGGATGATAAAGGGCATGGCCAGGAGGTAGGAGTAGGAAAGGGTGATGACCACAATCTGCTGACGCAGGGCACGATCATCGCGCAATATCTCGGCGCAGTGGCGCAGGAAGAGCCCAAAGGAGTCTTCCCTGGCTGCCACGTTCCGCTTTACCGGCTCATCAACCGTGAGGAAGACGAGGTAGGCCACCACCAGAAAACCGGAGCTGACCATGAAGAGCCAGGCATAGCTGGCCGGAGGCTCAAAGTGCTGCAGCACCCAGCCCGCCACCGCACCGCTGAGCACCGCGCCAAAGGCGGCCAGAAACTGGCGCTGGGCCATGGTCTTCCCCAGAAAGCGGTGGCTGAAGATCTTGCCGAGAATTTCGCGGTAGTAGATGGAGCCAAACCCTGCGGAGAAGGAAAAAAGAAAAAGCCCGATGCCAAGCGCCCATAAACTGGCCACTGGCCAGTCGTCCCCGAAGATATACAGGGCCAGACCGATACCGAACCAGCTCAGAAAGCGAACCAGATAAACGATGCGCTGATAGGGCATCACCCGCGGCAGACTCTGGGAATAGAACGCGGCGAACATCTGCACCACAACGGCGCCTCCCCGCAGAAGGGAAGCGAAGAGTCCCACCAGGATATGGCTTGAGCTGAAGTGGTGAACAATCAGGGGCAGGATGGTGGAAGGCTCGGCAATGGTGGTGGCAAGGGAAATACAGAACCCATGCACGAGGTTCTTCCTGTGGCTTGATGGATGATCAACCCCATGGGCGGATGTGCGGGAAAGGGGAGCTGATGCCGGGGTGCTCACTCCAGCCCGTACTCTTTGATCTTGTAGTGCAGGGTGCGGCGGGCAATACCCAGGGCACGCGCCGCTTCCGACTTATTGCCGTCAGCTTTTTCCAGTGCTTCCTGGATCATGCGCTTCTGCTGGTCTTTCATACTGCTGCCGTTGCCGGTGGCAGCACCTGGCCTGGCCGTCATGGGTGGAAGGTGCTCTGCCTCCAGAACCGCTCCACGACACAGGATAATGGCCCGTTCCACCAGATTCTCCAGCTCACGCACATTGCCGGGAAAATCATAGGCCTGCATCTTCTTCAGGAAGCCTTCCGAGCAGCCACTGATAAGCTTGTTGAAACGTTTGGCGTGACTTGCCAGGAAGTGTTTGACCAGCAGAGGAATCTCCTCGCGCCGCTCCCGCAGAGGAGGCAGCTCCACCGGAAAGACATTGAGGCGGAAGTAGAGATCTTCCCGGAAATCCCCGCTGTGCACCATATCCTGCAGATTGCGGTTGGTGGCGGCCAGGATGCGCACATCCACGGGAATGGGTCTGGTGGAGCCGACCCGCTCTATAACTTTTTCCTGAATAGCCCGCAGCAGTTTTGACTGCGCCCCGGGCGTCAGTTCGCCAACCTCGTCGAGGAAGAGGGTTCCGCCGTGGGCCGCCTCAAAGCGTCCCTTCTGCTGGCCAGTGGCACCGGTAAAAGAACCCTTCTCATGGCCGAAGAGCTCACTCTCCACCAGATTTTCACTGAGGGCAGCACAGTTCACCGCCATGAAAGGCGCCCCGGCACGGGGTGAATTGTCGTGTATGGAGCGGGCCACCAGTTCCTTGCCGGTGCCCGACTCTCCCAGAATCAGCACCGACGCGTCCGTGGGAGCCACCATTTCCAGCAGATCAATCACCGCACCCAGGCCCTTGTCACTGTAGACCCCGGGGAAGTGATAGGTGCTCTTCTTCACTGGAGCAGCCACCATGCTGGGATCACGCTGCAGAGCCGCGTCGATATGCTTCTTCAGCTCATCCACATCCACCGGCTTGGACAGAAAGTCTGTGGCGCCCAGCTTCATGGCCTCTACAGCGCCTTTGACGGTGGAAAAAGCGGTGATGACAATCACTGGTGTCTGCAGGCCGCGCTTGCGCAGCTGCGCCAGAAAGGTCAGACCATCCATGACCGCCATCTTCATATCCAGCAGGATCAGATCCGCGCTGTACTCCTGCAGCAGATCAAGGGCCTCCTGGCCATGGCCAGCCTCCAGGATATCCTCATAGCCATGGTCCGAAAGATTGACCTTCAGCATGAAACGATGATTCGCTTCGTCGTCGACAATCAGAATACGCTTTTGCTTTTTCACGGGCTCACCTGGAAGTCGATATGTACGGTAAAGGGGTTCGTGGCGAAAATGCGGCACTGGAAACCATGCAGCTCCAAAATCTTGCGGCTGATGGACAGCCCCAGCCCGGAACCCTTGGTTTTGGTGGTGAAAAAGGGGCGGAAGAGGTCATCGGCATGGCACTGCAGCGACGATTCAACGGCATTTTTCACCTGAACACTGCGAACAGCGCTGTCCAGGAGAATTTCCACCGGCTGCCCATGGGGAGAGGCTTCCACCGCGTTCAGCAGGAAGTTCACAAAAGCCTGCAGCAGTTTTTCACGATCGGCCAGGATGGAAAAATCACTCCCCGTAATGCGCAGGTCGATCTCCTTGTGGGTAATCTCATGCTCCAGCAGATCCGCCGCCTTCTGCCACAGTTCACCCAACTGCACCGGAGCTTTTTCCAGGGGAATATCCTTACCGTAAGCCAGAAAATCATTGGCAATGGTGTTCAGGCGATTGGTTTCGTCCAGAGAGCGCTGCAGAATATCGCGGATATGGGGATCATTTTCCTTTTTCAGGGCAAAGCCGATCAGCCCGGCCATGGAGCTGAGGGGGTTCTTGATCTCATGGGCCAGCACGCTGGAGAAGCGCCCCAGTTCCGCCTCCTGCTCCATGCGCTTGAGCTTCTCCTCCCGCTGCACGTGGATATTGATCAGCTTTACCAGGAAGCCATAGATAACCACCAGCAACACCTGCACAAAAATCACCAGGGAAACATCGAAGTAGTGTTTGTTGCGCAAGGCATTGATAGGGGTTTTGTCGATGCTCAGCATGATGTAGAGGCCTTTGCGGAACATTTCTTCGCGATGGAAGCGGTTCCAGACACCCATAATGCGGCCACCATCGGTCAGACGCAGCTTCCGGTAGATAAAGTAAAAGTCTGCCGTCTCCACCACGAACTCACCCTCAAAGTCCGTCACCAGCCACTGGTGATCAACGGGCTTCAGGGAGACCAGTGGCGAACCGTCACCGGCGTAGATGACCACATTCGCCACCGCCTCCTGCTGAGAGATCTCCTGCAGAAGGACCTCCACCTGTCCGGCATGCATGGGAGAAAACATCATCAGGACACGGTTTCCACTCTCAAAGGCGTGGATAACCGCCCGCCCGAACTCCATGAGGTTGGCCCGGTAGGCTTCCATGGTGCGGTGGGCCGAATAAAGACTCAGCACAATAATGACCGCGTTCAGACAGACCGCAACCAGCAGGAGTGCTTTGAGTTTCTGGGGAATATGCTTCATGAAGAATGACATAAATAAAAACCGGTTTTATTTTCGTTCATATTAACGTAGTATACGAATTTGTGCCCATTACAAACAGGGCACCTTATACACCGTTTTCCCACAAGAAAGCAATGCAGGGGGGCCGCCGACTCCACTTCTTTTCCTGCGAGAAGAGCGCGGACGAAAAGCGAACCCTTGACAAGCATTGCGGGTATCTATATATTCGCTCGGTTTTTCCCTGACAAGAAGGGAAACACGCGTAACCTTGTCAACCATTTACACCGAAATACGTGTACATCAAAGGAGAAGTATTGCCATGGCAGTGCCCAAGAAGAAAACGAGCCGTTCCAGAAGAGGGAGCCGTCGCGCTCACCAGGCTCTGAGCCCCGTACAGACTGTAACTTGCTCTAACTGCAGCGAACCCAAGCGCCCCCACCGGGTCTGCCTTTCCTGCGGCAGTTACAACGAAAAGCAAGTGGTTGAAGTTGATCTCTAGGATCAATCCATCCTTTCCACTTGGAGTCGTCGTTGCATAGGATAGTCATTGACGTCATGGGGGGTGACTTTGCCCCCCAGAACCCCATTGAAGGCGCCGTTCTGGCCCTGGAAGAGTATCAGGACATCGAAATCTGTCTGGTCGGACCGGAACAGGTGATTGCGCAGGAGCTGCAGCGCTACCCTGACTGTCCCCGCGAGCGGCTGCGCATCGTGCATGCCAGTGAGTACATCACCATGGAGGAAGCGCCGGGGATCGCCCTGCGGCGCAAAAAGGACTCCAGCATCCGCGTGGGACTGGAACTGGTTAAAAAGGGAGAGGCGGACGCCTTCATCAGTGCCGGCAATACCGGCGCCGTGATGGGTGGTTCCCTGCTCTACCTCAAAACCATGCCCGGTGTCGCCAAAGCCGCCATCGCCACCTTTCTGCCGACCCTTTCCGGTACCAGTATCATGCTTGACGTGGGCGCCAATGTGGATTGCCGTCCGGAACACATTCTGCAGTTTGCCCTCATGGGCAACTCCTATGCCCGCTACGTCCTCAACAAACCCGCCCCTACGGTGGGTATTCTCAGCATCGGCGAAGAAGACAGCAAGGGCAATGATATCACCCGCCAGACTTTCCGCCTGCTCAACGAGTGCAGCCTGATTGACTTCAGGGGCAACGTGGAGGGCAAGGAAGTCTACAAGGGCGTTGTGGATGTCATCGCCTGCGATGGTTTCACCGGAAATATCGCCCTCAAGGTCAGCGAAAGCCTCGCCTACATGATCTCCACCATGCTCAAGGAAGAATTGGGGCGTGGCTGGTTCAACAAGCTGGGAGCGGTGCTCTCCGTCAAAGCCCTCAAGCGCCTGAAAAAACGCCTCGACTACACCGAGTACGGTGGAGCACCACTTCTGGGCGTTAACGGAGCCGTCTTCATCAGTCACGGCAGCTCCAGCCCCCAGGCACTGAAAAACGCCTTCCGCGCCGCCAGAATCTACGTTGAGCGCGGAGTCAACCAGCACATATACGACGACATCACCAAAACATTCGCTCAACTCAACCATATCGAGAACAATGGACAGGTGTAAGGTGCTCTACAGTAAAGTTGCCTCCATTGCCTACCATGTCCCGTCCAGGGTGCTGAGTAACCAGGACCTGGAAGCCATGGTAGACACCAATGACGAATGGATACGGACGCGCACCGGGATTCACCAGCGCCATGTGGCCGAACCCGGCGAAAAGACCTCCGATCTGGCTTGCGAAGCTGCCAGGAAAGCACTGAATAATGCGGGGCTGAGACCGGAAGATATCGATCTGATCATCCTGGCCACCATTACCCCCGACCACTTCTGCATGCCCAGTACCGCCTGCGAAGTCCAGCGGAAGCTTGGGGCCACCAGGGCTGCCGCCTTTGACCTGCAGGCCGCCTGCACCGGTTTCATCTATGCCATGAAAGTTGCCGACTCCATGATACGTGCCGCTGGCTACCAGCGCGTACTGGTGATTGGAGCCGAAACCCTCTCCTCCATAACAGACTGGACCGACCGCGGCACCTGCATACTCTTCAGTGATGGTGCCGGCGCAGCCGTACTGGTTCCCTCGCAGGAGCCCGGCGTACAAAGCTGTATCCTTCACTCCGATGGCAATTACGGCGACATGCTCATGACGCCCCGCGTCAACTCGGACACCCCCTTCGCCGAGCGCTCCCGCGGCGGAGACGTCGGCTTTATTCAGATGCGCGGCAACGAACTCTTCAAAGTCGCCGTCAAAAACATGTCGGACGTCCTGCAGGAAGCGCTGGAAGCAAGTGGCGTCAATGAAAAGGACATCTCCCTGGTCATTCCGCACCAGGCCAATATACGTATTATCGAAGCTGTTGCCAAACGCTTCGGACTCTCCATGGACCGCGTGATGGTGACGGTGGATCGTTACGGCAACAATTCTGCGGCAACCATTCCCATTGCCTGGGCTGAAGCCCTTGAGCAGGGAAAAATTCAAACCGGTGACACCATTGCCCTGACTGCCTTCGGCGGTGGGCTCACATGGGGCAGCGCCATCGTCACCATTTAAGAGGAGCACTCATGCTACAGGAAAAAAATATTGCCTTTCTCTATCCCGGCCAGGGCTCACAGGTGGTCGGAATGGGCAAGGATCTTTGCCAGCAGTACCACTATGCCCGCCACCTTTTCGAGCAGGCCGGCGATGTACTGGGCTTCGACCTCATGAATATCTGCTTTAACGGTCCCGAAGAAGAGCTGCGCCTGACCAGCATCACCCAGCCCGCGCTGCTGGTGACCAGCGTCATCGCGCACCAGGTCCTGACCCGGGAACTGGGCATGACCCCGAAAACCGCTGCCGGACACTCCCTGGGCGAATACTCTGCCCTGTGCTGCGCTGGAGGTATCGACTTTGCCGACGCGGTAAAGCTGGTTCACCTGCGCGGCAAATACATGCAGGAAGCGGTTCCCGTGGGTAAGGGCGCCATGGCAGCCATTATGAACCTGGACATCGACTCCATCCGCGAAGCCTGTCGCCGCGCGGCCCAGGAGGAGCAGGAAGTGGTTATGGTGGCGAATTACAACCTCCCAAGCCAGATCGTCATCGCCGGCGATACCTCGGCCGTTGAGCTGGCGTGCACCTACTGCAAGGAAATGGGAGCAAAGAAAGCGGTCATGCTGCCCGTCAGCGCTCCGTTCCACTGCTCCCTGATGCAGCCCGCCCAGGACCGCCTGCAAAGGGACATGGAATCCATAACCTTCAACGACCTGCAGTACACCATCATCAATAACGTGGATGCTGCCTACATGTACCGCGCCGAGGATATCCCCACCTCTCTTACCCGTCAGGTGACCGGAACCGTACGCTGGTACGAGAGCATGGAAATTCTGCTGGGAGATGGCATTCACTCCTTTGTGGAGCTGGGCTCCGGCAAGGTGCTCTCGGGCATCATGCGCAAGATCAACAAAGAAGCGCGTATCCTCAACCTGGAGTCCTGTGAGGATCTGAAGAAAATCGAGGAGGCCTTCTATGCTGCTGCACAATAAAGTGGCGCTTGTCACTGGAGCATCCCGCGGTATCGGCCGCGCCATTGCCCTGGAACTGGCGAAAAACGGCGCTGACATCGCAGTGAACTACGCTTCCAGCGAGGGTCCGGCCCGTGAAGTCGTCTCTGAAATCGAAGCCTTGGGACGTCGCGCCATCGCGATCCGCGCCAATGTCTCCGATGCTCAGGAGTGCGCCGCCCTGGTGGAAAGAACCATCAGTGAGCTCGGCACCATCGACATCCTCGTCAACAACGCTGGCATCACCAAAGACGGTCTGCTCATGCGCATGAAGGAAGAGGACTTTGACGCCGTCATCAACACCAACCTCAAGAGTACCTTCCTGATGTGCAAGGCGGTTACCCGCCCCATGATGAAAAAAAGCAGCGGCCGCATTATCAATATTTCCAGCGTGGTCGGGCAAATGGGCAATGCGGGCCAGGCCAACTATGTCGCCAGCAAGGCCGGCATCATCGGCATGACCAAGTCCATCGCCAAGGAACTTTCCGGGAAGAATATCCTGGTCAATGCCGTCACTCCCGGGTTTATCGAATCGGATATGACTGCCGAGCTCAAGGATGACATCCGCCAGACCATGCTCAGCCACATCCCGCTGGGAAGCTTTGGAAAACCCGAGGATGTCGCTGGAGCCGTCGTCTTCCTGGCCTCCAGTCTGGCCGACTATGTCACGGGACAGGTGATTGCCGTCAACGGCGGCATGTACATGTAACACTCCGCCAGCGAGGCAGATCGGGACGCAACTCCCCCCGGAAGCTCCCCTGCACCGGTGACAAACCACTCGCGGTTTTTTACTTGACACCACTATCAACTTTCCCCTAAAGCAGGGGAGAAGTTGGGTGATGAACAATAAACCAGACAGATATTGAGTTTTCAATGCAAAAGGAGTCTTTATGTCCATTGAGCAAAAAGTGAAAGAAATTGTAGCAGAGCAACTTGGTGTAGGAATCGACACGGTAAACAACGAGAGCTCTTTCATTGATGACCTGGGCGCCGACAGCCTGGATACCGTGGAACTGATCATGGCCCTGGAAGAAGAGTTCGGCCTTGAGATTCCCGATGACGAAGCGGAAAAAATTGTCACCGTACAGGACGCCATCAGCTACATCGAAAACAACGGCTGATCTTGAATGCTCACCGCCTGCGGTGAGCATTTTTCACTGCTGAAGCGGAGTACGCGGAATTGACGGAGCTGACCCCGTTCTCTGCGTAACTTCCAGGTACTCTGTACGGGCAGTCTCTGAAAAACCGACTCTCGCAAGAGAATGAACAGGAAGAGGCACATGAAAAGAAGAGTTGTTGTCACCGGACTTGGAGCTGTCAGCCCTGTAGGGAACACCGTTGCACAGTCCTGGGAGTCGCTGATCGCCGGAAAATCCGGTATCGCTCCCATCACTCACTTCGATGCCAGCGAATTTCCAGCACGTATTGCCGGTGAAGTGAAAGACTACGAGATCGACGAGGCCATTGTCTCTAAAAAAGACCAGAAGAAAATGGATCGTTTTATTCATTTTGCCATGACCTCAGCGGCTGAAGCAGCCAAAGACGCCGGCATCACCTATCCTCTTGCCGAGGCCGACGCCGTACGCTGCGGCGTCATCATCGGCTCAGGCATGGGAGGTCTTCCCGCCATTGAGAAATGGCACACGACCGCCCTGGAGAAGGGCTACAAACGCCTGACGCCCTTTTTTATCCCCATGGTCATCGTCAACCTGGCATCGGGACAGGCGGCCATTCTCCTGAACGCCAAAGGCCCCAACGCCTGTAACGTGACGGCATGCGCCACCGGAACTCATTCCATCGGCGACGCCTTTAAAATCATTCAGCGTGGTGACGCTGACCTGATGTTTGCCGGTGGCACAGAAGCCGCAATCACCTCCCTGGGCATTGGCGGCTTTGCTTCCATGACAGCGCTGTCAACCCGCAACGATGAGCCCCAGAAAGCCTCCCGCCCCTTTGACCGCGATCGCGACGGCTTTGTCATGGCCGAAGGGGCCGGTGTCCTCGTACTCGAGGAACTGGAGCGCGCCAAGGCACGTGGAGCACGGATTTACGCTGAAGTGCTCGGCTATGGCATGACCTGTGACGCCTACCATATGACCAGCCCGGCCCCAGAAGGCGAAGGCGCAGCACGCTGCATGCAGATGGTACTCGACGATGCCGGCATGAAGCCCGAGCAGGTCGATTACATCAACGCCCACGGCACCAGCACCTTTTACAATGACCTCAACGAAACCAAGGCCATCAAGAGCACCTTTGGCACCTACGCCTCAAAGCTGAAAGTCAGCTCAACCAAATCCATGGTGGGGCACATGCTTGGAGCAGCCGGGGGCTTTGAAGCCGTCGTATGCTGCAAGGTTCTGGAAACCGGCATCATGCCTCCTACTATCAACTGTGATAATCCCGGCGACGAGTGCGACCTCGACTACATCCCTCACCAGGCGGTGCGGGGTGAAGTAAACTGCACCATCAGCAACTCCTTTGGTTTTGGTGGTACCAACGCCTCACTGCTCTTTGCCAAATACACAGGCTGATGAACGACCACTGCTGCAGCCAGGAACGTATCGCCCCCCTGGAGGAACGGCTGGGTTATGTTTTTATGCGCAAGGAATTGCTGCATACCGCCCTCACCCACCGCTCCTTCTTTCATAGCAATCGAAAATCGGCCGAGAACAACGAGCGCCTGGAATTCCTGGGCGACTCGGTTCTCGGCCTTATTATCAGCCACTATCTGCTTGAGAGCTTCCCCGCCCAAAGCGAAGGAAAGCTCAGCAAGATCCGCTCCTTTATCGTCAACGAAAAGACCCTCTCCCGCGTTGCCCGTGAAAAGATTCAGCTGGGGCGCTATCTCTTCATCGGCAAAGGAGAAGAGAACACCGGCGGACGGAACAAGGCCAGCATTCTCGCTGATGCCATGGAGGCTGTTGTTGCGGCGATTTACCTGGACGGCGGTCTTAATGCCGCTCGCAACGTCATACTGGAACTCATGTCAGAGGAGATTGAGTCAACCGTCTTCAGTAATCGCCACCGCGACTACAAGACCGAGTTGCAGGAACTCAGCCAGGGCTCGCTGTCACTGGCACCGGAATACCGGGTAGAACGGGAGTGGGGCCCCGACCACCAGAAACACTTTGCGGTCAGCCTCTATTTGCACGACCAGGTTTACGGCCATGGTGAAGGAACTTCAAAAAAAAGTGCCGAGCAGAAGGCAGCCCGAGCTGCCATGGAAAAGCTGCGGGCAGAACTCGAAAAAAAGCGGGATGAGGTTACGGGATGAAAAACTTTTCTTATTACACCGTTGTGCCAAAACTGCCTGAACCCCTCAAACCCTTGCAGGAAATATCCCAGAACATGTGGTGGAGCTGGCAGACCGATGCCATAGAGCTCTTCTACCGCATAGATCAGGATCTCTGGAACAACCCCTCCATTGAGCACAACCCCATCCGCCTCATTGGCGCCCTGAGCTGGGAGCGGCTGGAAGAACTGGCCGAGGATGAGGGTTTCCTCAACCACATGAACAGCGTCTACCGCGAATTCCAGCACTATATGACCCTGGAGACCTGGTACTCACGCCTGTCGCGGGACTGGCAGAATTTTACCATCGCCTACTTCTCCCTGGAGTATGGCATCCATGAATCCCTGCCCATTTACTCTGGCGGCCTGGGCATCCTCTCCGGCGACCACCTGAAGTCAGCCAGTGAACTGGGGATCCCCCTGGTGGGAGTGGGGCTGCTCTATCGCCACGGCTATTTCCGACAATCCCTCAACGCCGACGGATGGCAGCACGAGCGCTATCCGGAAAATGACTTTCACAACATGCCCATCAGCCTGGTACGCGACAAAAGCGGGTCCCCCATCAAACCCTACATCGACTATCCCTTTGGACGCGTCTTTTTTCAGATCTGGCAGGTCGCCGTCGGCCGCATCACCCTCTACCTCCTGGATGCCTGCCTGGATGAAAACGCCCCGGAAGGGCGTGAGATCACCAAACAGCTCTATGGTGGCGACGAAGAGATGCGTCTGAAGCAGGAAGTCCTGCTGGGCATCGGGGGTATTCGTGCCCTGAAATCCATAGGCATCAATCCCACCGTCTGCCATATGAACGAAGGCCACAGCGGCTTCATGCCCCTGGAACGCATCCGCTACCTGATGCACGAACAGAGCCTTGGCTTTGACGCCGCTTTTGAAGCCGTATATGCCACCAATATCTTCACCACCCACACACCGGTTCCAGCCGGCAATGATCGCTTCACTGCCGAGCAGGTCATGAAGTATCTTGGGAAATACATCAAGGAGCTCGGCATAGACGCAGAAAGCTTCCTGGGGCTTGGACGGGAGAACCCCGACAACAAGAGCGAACTGTTCTGCATGACTGTGATAGCCATCCGCATGGCCGGCTTCAAAAACGGCGTCAGTCAGCTGCACGGCAGCGTCTCACGCCAGATGTGGAAAAACATCTGGCCCACCGTGCCCGAACAGGAAACCCCCATAGAACACATCACCAACGGTGTACACGTGCTCTCCTGGCTCTCCCGCGATATGAAAGACCTGCTGGAGCGCTACCTGGGCGAACGCTGGGTGGATGACCCCTATGACAAGGAAATCTGGAAAAAAGTCCGCAGCATTCCGGATCCTGAACTGTGGCACGCCAGGGAGGGGCTGCGCCGTCGCCTGATAACCTTTGTGCGCAAGCGACTCAAGGAATCCCTGCAGCGCCGCGGTGCCTCAAAAAGCGAAATGGCCCTGGCCGATGAGGTGCTCGACCCTAAAGCCCTGACTATCGGTTTTGCCCGCCGCTTCGCCACCTACAAGCGTGGCAACCTGCTCTTCAATGACCTGGATCGGCTGCGCAGCATACTGGCTGACGAAAGCCGGCCAGTGCAGTTTATCTTTGCCGGCAAGGCCCACCCCCGCGACGAGGGCGGCAAGCGCATCATCAAGGAGATAATCCACACCGTCGGACTGCCGGAATTCCGCCATAAAATCGTCTTTCTGGAAGACTATGACATCAGCCTTGGCCGCAAGCTGGTTCAGGGTGTTGACCTGTGGCTCAATAATCCCCGTCGCCCCCTTGAAGCCTGTGGCACCTCGGGCATGAAGGTGACACCCAACGCCGGACTCAACATGAGTATTCTCGATGGATGGTGGGAAGAGGGGTACGACCCGGAGCTGGGCTGGAGTATCGGCGGACGCGAAACCTACGACGACCTGAGTTTTCAGGACGAGGTGGAAAGCAATTCCATCTATTCACTGCTGGAAAACGAAGTGCTGCCAGCCTTCTACACCCGCTCCGCCGATGGTATCCCGCGAAAGTGGCTCCAGATGGTCAAAGAGGCCATGGTCAATCTGTTGCCGGTATTCAACACCAATAACATGGTGGAAAACTACACCACCAGATATTACCTGAACGCCAGTATTAACTGGAATCAGTTTGAGTTTGAAAATTTTGCCCACGCCCGCCACGTGGCCACATGGAACAGCCGTGTCAGAGCCCACTGGAACAGTGTCTCTGTGCGCAGCGTCACCATCGGCCAGGGCACTGAACTGGGAGTTGGAGAACTGGCACCGGTGGTGGCCGAAGTCAACCTGGGCAATCTGACTCCCCAGGATGTCATTGTCGAAGCCTACTACGGCAGGATGGAGCACACCGGTCGCAGCATCCAGCAGGGGCAGACGCAGGTGCTCAACAGTGTCGAACACATAGATGGCAACCTCTATCGCTTCCATGGCATGCTGCCCTGCCCCAACAGCGGACGCTTCGCCTGCACACTGCGCGTCATCAATAACTCGCCGCTGGATATCCGACGCCTGGATATCACACCCCTGATCTGGTGGTAATACCCATCAGCGCCTGGATCCAGGCGCTGATGGGCCATCCGGCTCCCGCCCGATCTTCTGCCATGACGCCCCTCCCCGCCCTTGTCTTTCGACGGAAGAGCGTCTATATTGAAGCACGAGCACACAGAATGCAAAATGCCATGACATTGTCATGCCCAGCTTACATCCCCACAGGAGCCCCCGCGAATGAAACCGGAATCACGCGCTACCTGGCTCAGCGTAGCCGCCATCACCATACTCTTTGTTACCCTGCTCGCAGGATTCATCATCACGCATCAACCAGGTGAACGCCTTCAGGAAGAGAGCCTTCTGGAAGAGGAAACTCTCCCGCTGGCCCTGGAAATCGTCGACTTTTCAACACTGCTGGCAGTGGTCGACCTGAATCAGTGCATCGTTCCTCCCGTAGCCATCAGAGACGTTCCTCCAGAGCTGCAGGACATGGACGTCATCCAGGAGAAAAAGGACGCGTTCTTCAAGATGCTCTTCCCCATCATCCTCAAGGTCAACCACGATATCCTCGAGCTGCGGGAGGAAATCCTGGCGGGGAATGTCGACGACGAGCTTTATGAACAGTTCCAACTCAGCCCGGAAGATGGCATTGAACGTCTGCTCAAGCGAGCCGATACCATCCCTCCCAGCCTCGTCTTTGCCCAGGCTGCCATTGAATCGGCCTGGGGAACCAGTCGCTTCGCCCTGGAAGCCAATAACATTTTTGGCCACTGGACCTATGTCCCCGGCACCGGCATTGTTCCCGCAGATCGACCCGCAGGGGCCACCTACGAAGTGCGCATCTTCGAAACCCTCAAGGATTCCGTGCGCGCCTACTACCACAACCTGAATACCAATCGCGCCTACCGCGAATTCCGCGAAGCGCGAACCACAACCAAGGACCCCCTGGAGCTGACCCGCTACCTGCACCGCTATTCCCAGCTGGGCGCGGAATACGGCAAGCGCCTGAACAGCATCATCCGCTTCAATGACCTCCTTCCCTATGATGGCTGCACCCTTTTGCTGGATGAAGACGTCGTGCTCGCCATGGAAAACGGCGACTAAGCTCCCCACGGCTTGGTACCATTGTCTTTACGCAGGCATCCATCAGGATAACCTCTGAAAGTGAAATTTTTCCCTTGCAACCTCCAGGAGCTAGTGATAATAACTATCATTATCATTCACTAGGAGGATCACATGGGAAGGATCATTACCGTACTGCTGAGCGCAGCCTTGCTTTTCACTCTCGTCGCATGCAGCGACAGCAACACTTCTTCGACACAGACCCAGGAACCTGCTTTTATCAAAGATGAACCCGTACCACCGGGAGCCGAGGATGCCCGCGTTGTCGAACTGATCTTCACCCCCCAGGATATTGAACCTGACCACATCACGGTGCAAAGCGGGGAAAAGATCCTCTTCGTCATCACCAATATCGACGAAGAGGGCGAGCACAATTTCCTCTCTGCAGGCGCCGCCATTCCTGAAATCATGGTGTACGGCGGACAGACGGTACGCCGACTGTGGACCGCCCCTGAAGCGCCCGGCGTCTATGATGCCATGTGCACAATCCACCCCTGGATCAAAATGAAACTCACGGTCGAATAACCCCATGTTTCACTCCAAAGCACAAAAGCAGGACAGCCGCTTCACGGTTCTCCTGCTCATACTGATGCTTCTGGCAGTCGCGCTGCTCATCAGTGGCTGTGAGCAGAAACCGGCGCCCTCATCCGGTGAGGAAACTTCATGGCCTCCCCTTGAGACCAGACAGGTGGTAGCCGAGCAACGCCTGTATGTCACCGCCATGCACGAGGACAAGGTCTCCGTCATCGACCTCGCCACAGCCAAAGTTGTTTCAGAACAACGGGTGGGCAGCAAACCCTACGGCCTGGCCATTGACCGCACACACAATCAGCTGCTGGTCGTCTGCGCTCTGGCCCATGAGCTGTGGTTTCTGGATCTGGACAGCCTGGAAATTCTCGCAACCCTGCCCGTCGGTCGAGTGCCGGCCATGGTAACCGTGGATGAGAGCTCCGGAAAAGCTTATGTTTCCAATACCCGCGGCGACGGCATCACTGTTGTGGACACCCAGACCCACCAGGCCGTCGGCCACCTGGTAACCGGCAAGGCTCCCTACAATATTGAGCTTCTGCAGAACGGACACCTCGCTGTACTCAACCACGATGACGCCTTGCTGGTAGTTATTGACCCCACAGATGGAGAAATTGTCCAGCGCTTTGCCGCCATGCCAAAATCCGCTGGCATGGCCCTGCACCCGTCCCGCAACCTGCTCTTCAGCGGCGGACACGGCAGTGCCGATAATGCCGACGAAATCCATATTCACGACCTGAACCTGGGAATCAACACCGGCACCATCCCGACAGGGCAAATGGCGGCCTATATGAGTGTCGCCGATCCCTACCTCCATGTTGTCCTGCACGACAAGGAGGAACTGATTTCCTTTGACCTGGAAACGTACCAGGAAGTAGTCCGCATACCTACCGGCAAGTACCCCTTTGCCGTGGTTCCCGTTGGCTCATCCACACTGGTAGCGGTATCCAACATGGACTCCGAAAATGTGCAGATTTTTGATATAGAACTGCGCGCCGTCCGCCATACCATCGATGTTCAGGGCGGTCCTGTTGGACTTGCGTATCACACCCCGTAAAATGAGAGGAAATTCCATGCAACCACAAGGCAGCATTTTGACGCGTATCCTTCTGTACGTTCCACTGATTCTGGGTCTGTTGGTTTTTCTCACCCCGGAAGTTCTGGTACCCGTCTGCACCGAACTGGTGGAGATGAAAAGCGGAGCCCTGCGCCCCATGCGCTGCGCCTATGCCGCCAAAGCAGAGATGCTGCTGGGCGCTCTGCTGATGGTAACCGGTCTGCTGATCATTCTGTACCGTAAGACGACAAAGCTGGTGGCCGCGCTGGGCCTTATCGTCAGCGCCATCGGCATTGCCATCATTCTGGTTCCCCAATCGTACATTATCGGCGTCTGCATGCACCACACCATGCCCTGCCGCGAAACCCAGAAGTGGCTGGTGGCAGAGGGCGCGCTGGCCATCGCCACGGGCCTGCTGCTGTGGTACCGCTACCGCCGGAGTACCTGACATGCTGCTCCTGGCCTGGCGAAATGTGACACGCCGATTTTCCCAGTCGCTGATAACCATCATCATCGTCGGGGTAGCCATTGCCACCTTCACCGTCGCCCACATGGTTTTCAGCCTGCTGCAGCAGAGCGTGGATCTTTCTTCACAGCGCATGGGCGCCGATATTATCGTGCTGCCCCGAGCTGTCGGGGTCAATCCCCACCAGGCACTCTTTACGGCAGAGCCCGTCAATATGTACATGGACAAGGAGATCCTGAGCACACTCGCCAGCCTGCCGGGAGTACGTCAGGCGACCCCCCAGTTTTTCACCCAGTCACTGGATGAAAGCTGCTGTGATCTGCGCGAGGCGCGCCGCCTCATTGGCTATGATCCAGAGACGGATTTCGTCATCGCGCCATGGCTGAAGGGCAGGGAGCTGGCGGAACTGGCTGACCACGAAATCGTCATCGGTGGCATCGTGCGCCCCTTCTTCGGCAACCGGGCCATCATCCTCGATGGCATCTTTGAGGTGGCCGGGCAGCTGGAGCCCACGGGTACCGGCATGGATGAGACGGTATTCATGAACATCGCCACCGCGCGCCGCCTGGCTGCTGAAAGCCCTGCCTTCACAAGCCTGTGGCATGAGCAGCAGCCCGATGAGCTCATATCCGTAGTACTTATTCAGGCAAATCCCGGACTCCCGCCATCCATGGTCGTCGAGACCATCAGCGAACTCGGGCTCAACATTCGGGCAGTGACCTCCGGTGAACTGGTCTCGGAGATGCGCAATCAGGTTCGGGCCATGGGACAGATATTCCTGTGGCTGTGGGTTGCCCTGGTGCTTATGGCTGGCCTGGCGCTCCTGGGGCGCTTCCTGGCCCTGGCCCGTGAACGCAAGCGCGAAATCGGCGTCATGCGCGCCCTGGGTGGCCAGCGCCTGGATACCTTTGCCATGGTTCTCTGGGAGGTACTGCTGGTAGTGGTGGCCGGTTGGGCAATTGGAGCTGTCTCGGGTGTACTGGTGGCCATCAGGGCACTGGAATGGCTGAAAACTACACTGATCGTTCCTCCCTGGAATCTGACCTGGCACGTGATTCTCACCAGTGGCGCCGCTGGCCTGGCCATTGCCACAGCGCTCGGTGTTGCCTGTGCCCTCTATCCCGCCTGGAGCAGCGCCCGCCTCGACCCCCAGGAAGCTATCGCCCGCAGTGACCTGCGCTGAACACGAGGAGACCCTATGTCACTTTGCAAATTACACAATGTGGTGAAAGAGTATCAGGGTGAAGAGCATGTGCGCCCGGTGGATGGCGTCACCATGGAAGTTCAGCCAGGGGACTTTCTGACCATTGAGGGCCCATCGGGCACAGGCAAGAGCACCCTGCTCTACATGATGGGTGGGCTACTGCGGCCCACCAGTGGTGAAATACACCTGTCAGGGCAGGATATGACCTCCCTTGATGATGCGCAATTAACCAAACTGCGATCCCGCTGTATCGGCTTCATCTTTCAGGAAGCAAACCTCCTGCCAGCGCTCAGTGCACTGGAAAATCTGCTCTTTGCCCTGAGACTGCGTCGCGGCGCATCACCCACTGGCGAGGAGCGCCGCAGGTCCATGGCCATGCTCGACACCCTTGGCCTTGGAGAGCGGATGCACTTTCTGCCCTACCAGCTCAGCGTCGGCCAGCGCCGTCGCATTGCCATAGCCAGAGCTCTTATTACCAACTCGGCACTGCTGATCGCCGATGAACCCACCAACGACCTTGACCCCCACTGGGCCCAAAGGGTCATGGAACTTCTGCAGGAGCAGTCACAGCAGGGAAAGGCGGTGGTGATGGTAACCCACCACGATATCTGGGCCAGCTGGGCCAGGCACCGTTATTACCTGGATAACGGTCAGCTGCGCGCACGCGAGGAGCCTGCTGAAGCCAGACAATTGAAGAACCCACAGACGCAAGGCACCCGCAGAGTCTGAAGCGAAGTACGCTCCCCGTACGCTTCTGCACGCGAACATCCAGCAGGCAGGGTCTCAGTTGGGGACTTTCTGCAGCCTGCGAGACTCTCCAGGCAATCTGGCTGCTCCTGTATCCTCAGAGTAGCCAGATTGCCATTAATCAAACGACATCTCATATCTTCACCTGATTTCATGCAACAGAAATATGGCAATATCCCCAAATAATTAAATAAAGTCCTTATAAAAAAAGGCTTGCTCTCGCGGCGATAGCTTGGTAAAAAAAGTACAAGATAACGATTACTATTACTATTTAATTAAGGCGGTGGAAAATGAAACGGTTTTTGCTCTTGACAGCGGCGTTTGCGCTTGCATTCACAATCATGGCCTGCAGCAGTGACACGAGCTCAGAATACGCTACTCCAGACTATATCAAAGATGAACCGGTTCCTCCCGGAGCTGAAGGCGCCCGCGTTGTGGAGCTGGAATTCACGCCGGAGACAATTCTCCCCAACACCATCACCCTCAACGCCGGCGAAAAGGTTCTCTTCGTTATCCGCAACACCGACGAGGACGGGGAGCACAACTTTCTCTCCTCCGAAGCGGAACTTTCAGAAATTCTTGTCTATGGTGGCCAGACCGTACGCCGTCTCTGGACCGTAACTGACAGGCCCGGTACCTACGAGCCCCTGTGCACGCTGCATCCATGGATCAAAATGACCATGATTGTTGAATAACTCTCGTTACATGAAGGAGGAGAACGTGAAAGAGAAGAAGAGCAAAGGTATTATTTTCGGCACACTGGCAATCGTGGGCACATCGCTCATCATCGCCGCCTGCAGTGGCTCATCCCAGCAGGCCCTTGATCCCAAGGAAGTCTTTTCCAACCTGGGCCCCATGCCCGTTCCGGCTGACAACCCCATGACTCCCGAGAAAATCGAACTGGGCAAGATGCTCTACTTTGACACGCGCCTGTCCGGGGACAACACGCTCAGCTGCGCCAGCTGTCACGAACCGGAAAAGGGCTGGAGCGACGGACGCCGCACCTTCCTGGGCTTCCAGGGGCATCAGGGGCACCGCAACTCCCCCACTATCATCAACAGCGGCTACCACAGCCTGCAGTTCCTGGATGGCCGCATGAAGACCCTGGAAGATCAGGCTCTCGGCCCCATTCAGGATCCTGGCGAAATGAACCTCTCCCTGGATGAACTGGTTGAAAAACTCAATGCGGTTCCTGGCTACGTGCAGAAATTCGATGCGGTTTTCGGCCCTGACAGCATCAACCCGACAAATATTGGCAAGGCCATCGCCACCTTTGAGCGCACCATTGTCATCGACAACACGCCCTTTGACCAGTACCTCAGGGGCAACAGCAACGCCATGTCTCGGGATGCCCAGGAAGGCATGAAGCTCTTTGCCGGCAAGGCCAGCTGCATCAGCTGCCATAACGGCCCCAGCCTCTCCGATAATAACTTCCACAATGTGGGCGTCCTCAATGACAACCCCGGCCGCGCCGGTTTCACCGGAAACCCTGAAGATGACGGCAAGTACAAGACCACCCATCTGCGTGGTATCGGCCACACGGCTCCCTTTATGCACAACGGCAGTCTGCGCACCCTGCGTGATGTCGTGGAATTCAAGAACCGCGGCGGCGATGGGCACCCCAACACCAGCCCCCTGGTTCGTCCTCTGAACCTCAGCGATAAGGAAAAAGCACAGCTGGTTGCCTTCCTGGAAGCTCTGACCGGCGAGCTGCCCCTGGTTGCCAAGCCACAACTGCCATAGATCTCCCACTCTCCCGGGAAGTCGCCCCCTCACGGGGGCGGCTTTTCCTATCTGCACACATGAAGGGAAAAACATGAAGTACTTCACAACCTGCCTGCTTGCGGCTCTTTTTCTTCTGGGCTTTTGGGTTGCCACTCCAACCATGGCACAGGCTGAAAGACTGGTGGAAATAGATGTCCATGCCAGTCAGTTTGAATACAAGCCCAGTATTCTCCGGGTACAACAGGGAGACCGGGTTCGCATCACCCTCATCTCGGAAGATGTCACCCACGGGCTCTATATAGACGGATATGATATCAGCGTCCAGGATATGCCCAAGGATCGCCAGGTAAACACCCTGGAATTTGTGGCCGACAAGGCCGGGAACTTCACCTTCCGCTGTAATGTGGTCTGCGGGCCCATGCACCCCTTCATGGTGGGTACCCTCATCGTTGAGCCCAACGCCAAAACGCCTTTTTTCCTGATCCTGGGCGTCCTGGTGGCCCTGGGCAGCCTCTTCTATGTGTACCGCAAACGCGATCGCATTCTCGGTGGACAGGATGAGTCTGCCACGTATATCGACCTTTCCAGCCGCTACCGCTGGGTAGCCACCCTGCTGAAACAGCGCTGGCTGCAGTACGTACTGATGGCCGTCAATGTCTTCTTCTTCACCATCATTCTCTACGCGGGATTTGCGGGAACCAAGGTGGGCAACGCCAATTTCTCCCTGATCTTCGTGTGGATCGTGTGGTGGGCTGCTCTGATTCTCCTGCTGCTGCCCCTGGGAGGCCGCCTGTGGTGTACCATGTGCCCCCTGCCAGCTCCCGGCGAGTGGATGGACCACCGCGCCTTTGTGGACAAGGGGAAAGAGCGTCCCCTGACCCTGGCCAACAAGTGGCCCAAGCGCTTCAAGAATATCTGGCTGCAGAACTGGTCGTTCCTGCTGGTGGCCATGTTCAGCGGCATTATTCTCACCCGGCCCTTTGTCACCGCCGTGGTACTCTCCCTGTTTATCGGCCTGGCCATCGTCTTCTCGCTGATGTATGGCAAGCGCATTTTCTGTCGCTACCTTTGCCCCGTCAGCGGATTTATCGGCCTCTACTCCCTGGTTGCCCCTCTGGGCGTGCGGGTAGCCGACAAGGACGTATGCCGCAACCACAAGCAGAAGGAGTGCATCGTGGGCACAGAAAAGGGCTACGGCTGCCCCTGGCTGGAAGTGCCCTGGAACATGGATCGCAATGCCTATTGCGGCATATGTACCGAATGCTTCAAGACCTGCTCCCAGAACAACGTGCGCCTGGTATGGCAGAAGTTCGGTCAGGACCTGCTGGTCAGCAAGGGCAAAAGCATCGATGAAGCCTACAAGGCCTTTATCATGCTCTCTTGCGCCCTGGCCTATTCGGTGATTTTCCAGAGCTCCTGGGGCGCGGTCAAGTCCTGGGCCAACCTGAGCATGCCCGGCTTTGCCTATTTTGCCAGCGGATTCCTGGCCCTCAACCTGGTAATCGTCCCGGTGCTCTTTGCCCTGAGCGTCTGGATAGGTCACGGGATGGCCCAGAAGCGTCTGTCCTCGTTCACCAATATCTTCTATCCCGTGCGACAGCTGGCAATCATCACCAAGGGTCTGATTGTAGGGCCCAAAGAAGAGAGCAAAAAGGCTGAAGTCAAAGACGAGGCGGGCGGTATTGCCTTCTCCGATCTGTTTATCACCCTCTCCTACGTGCTGGTACCCCTGGGCCTGGCATGCTGGATGGCCTTCAGCGTCTCTTTCCTCTTTATCAACGGGATATATATCCTGCACGTGATTTCTGACCCCTTTGGCTGGGGCTGGAATCTCTTCGGCACACGTGACCTGGAGTGGAAGCCCGTTGGCACCAGCTTCTACCCCTATATCCAGGCCCTGATCCTGCTGGTCGGTCTGTATTTCTCCAATAACACCGGCGCCAGGCTGCTGGCCAAGTATCCCCTGGAAGCCGGACAGAAAATACGCCTCCTGCTGCCGGTAACCGCTTTTTTGACCATCGTGACCGGCCTGTTTCTCTGGCTGTTCCTGTAAGCATCAAAGGGAGGAATCATGAAATCGTACCGAGAGATTCTGGCAGCAGCGGCCATAGCCCTGATGGTTATCGGCATCCCCATCGGCGTAACCCTGGCCAAAAATATCGGCCAGCCACCCCACACCATCGACCTGATTATTCGCACCGTGGAAAACGGTGGCTACTCCCCAAGCCGCATCGTCGTCAAGCAGGGAGAGCCGGTTCGCCTGCGCCTGATCAGCGAAGACGTCACCCACGGACTCATCATCGGAGAGCTGGGTATTGACGCGGGCGTTATTCAGCCAGGCAAAATGAAGACCATTGAATTCACCCCTGAGCGCAAGGGGGAATTCGGTTTTGTGTGCAGTGTCATCTGCAGCCCTCTCCATACGAGACTGCGAGGGACACTGGTCGTAGAATAGCCCAAGCCACAAGCCATTATAGCGATCTCCTGTTTCCCCTGAATCTGTGCGAAAGCCCTGGTTCAGGGGCTTTTTTTATGGAGCCGCCAGCACCTGGCGCGCCTCCAGCAGGTCATGGGGCACCGCGAAGCTCCCCTGACCTGCCATATAGTCGGCCATCAGGCCGCACAGCTGGTAAACGGCCACGGGAAGGCTCTGCCGCGCCAGAGCCGTGAGTTCATGCTGGTAGGGTTTCTCCTTGCCAGGCTCCAGCTTGTCTGCCAGAAAGAGAATCTGGGCGATGGGGTTCAGGGCAGACTGACCACTGAGATTGGTGTGCTCGGCAACAGCCTGTAGAACAGGCCAGTGGTGATACTCAAAGGTTTCGCGCATATAGGCTGCAGCAAGAGGTCCGTGGTACATCAATGGGAACTCTTCATAGTCCGGGCGGCTCAAGCCGTACTCCCGCGCCTTTTGCCGGTAGAATTCTGCGGAGCGGGAGCGGAAGAGGTCGTGCCCCAGGGCAGCTGTCTCCACATCTACCAGATCAACACTGTGAACACACGCCAGTTCCAGGGCAAGCGCCACCACCCGCTCCACATGCTGACGAAGCTTTAAAGGCTCATTTTGGTAGTGTTTTCTGAGCTGAGGACGTATATCTGAATGCATGTTTTTCCCTGCCTGGGGTGAAGATTTTTCCTGTCGATGCTACAGCACTCTAGCATAAGCGCCTGTAATCAGAAAGACGCTCTCTTGGCTCGACCCTTGCATCCAGCTCTGTCGGCAGTCAGGAAAGACTGCCGACTACTCTGGCTGGAGGAAAGCGATGACCATTGTGGACAAATCCAGGGCGGTATACCTGCTGCGTCAGGCCTGCGCCGAAGATGTCATACACTACCTTTCCGGTGTCTGCGACGAAGAGTACCTCTTTCAGATCACCCGGGGCGAAACCCACCTCAGGGAGCAGCACGCCAAGATGATCAAACTCCTGGGAGACACCTACCATTTTCTCGACGAAATACTCATGCACCTTGCCGGCTACATGGGGTACCCCGCGCAACTTGACCAGTGGACAGATGCCGAACCCGTGGAAGCCATGGAGATAATTATACCGAATCTCTCCAAATCCCAATGGAAGCGACTGAAACTGGAGGAGATCTTCTCCCTCTAGGAATTGCCCCAAAAACTTCACCGCTTGTGACTTTTGATCCGCCCCGGCGGTAAAGCAGCAGCTGTTTCCTGCAGAGCAGGAAACAGCTGCTGCTTTTTTCATGTCACATTTTATGGTAAAAAGTACTTTTGCAGTATTGTGCCGCTGAATATCCTGTTTCTGACAGGTCAAAGGAAATATACCATGAAGCGTTTGGATTGCAGCCTCTTTCACTCCCTGGCCCAACGCGCCAGGGAAAACCCCCGCAAACAGCATATTGATGAGTTCCACAGCTCCACCGATGGAACCATCCGTCGCCTTCTGCATGCCCTCGAACCCGATGGCTATATTCGTCCCTTTGCCAGCCACGGCACCGACAAGATGCTGTTGTGCGTGCAGGGAAAATTCCTGGTGGCAACCTTCACGCCAGATAATACCATTGATGATATCAGTATTCTGGGAAGCGATCTGCACTGCCGGGGCGCGGAAATTCCCTCTGGCACTTTCCACAGCGTCCTGGCTCTGGAGCCATCCAGTATCCTCTATGAGTCCCACTACGGCAAACCTCAGCGCTTCACTGAAGCCCCCTGGGCCCCCGAACACTCCGACAGGGAAGGGGCAAAAGCCTTTCTGCAGCGAATCATCCTGGCCAATTCCCGTGAACAGGTGCTCTCACACCTGCTGAACCACGGAATGATGGAGCGCTACTACGACCACAAGACACCCACCAGAACCGCTGAAGAGGCAGCCGCCGCTCTGAATGTCAACGTGAGCCAGATCGCCAAGAGTATTGTCCTCAGCGACGACACAGCACAGTGCATTATCGTCGTACTCCCCGGTGACCGCAGAATCGACATGGGCAAAGTTCGCCAGCACTTCGGACATCGCTTCACCATGGCCTCGCCGGAGCGCACGCTGGCAGCCACCGGATTTCTGGCCGGTTCTGTCAGCCCCTTTGCTCTCCTGGGAGCACTTCCGATATACGCCGACATCTCCCTGAAGAGCCACCCGGAAATATTCCCCGCTGCCGGTGGAATCAATAATGGATTCCGCACCAGCTTTCACGAACTGACAACTCTCCTTGGCCTGCACAAATGCGACTTTGCCAGGGACACACAGGGCGCATAACCATGAACGGACGCTTTATCAGCTTTGAAGGGCCGGACGGAGCCGGGAAAACCACCCAGCTCTCCCTGCTCTCCCGCTATCTGGATGACCGCGATATTCTGCACCACTGCACCCGCGAGCCCGGTGGCACACCTGGTGCCGAGGCTATCCGCAATCTGATTTTCGATTCCCGCCATAACCTGGTTCCCCGGGCAGAGCTGCTGCTGTTTGCCGCAGCCCGCGCCCAGCATGTTGAGGAGCGCATTGTGCCTTTACTGGAGAAGGGCATCTGGGTGCTCTGCGATCGCTTCACTCTTTCCACCCTGGTGTATCAGGGGTACGGGCGGGGTCTGGACCGGGAGCTGATTGGCCAGCTCAATGCCATTGCCACCTGTGGCCTGGCTCCCCATATGCAGCTGGTGCTGGACGTGGAGGCGGAGGCTGGGCAAAATCGTATTCAGCAGCGCCTGGAGAATAACAACAGCTTCGATGCCCTTTCGGAGGACTTTCACCGTCGGGTAGTTGCCGGCTTCCGGGAAGTGGCCTCCCACGATGCGCACTGTCGGCTGATTGATGGCTCCCGCAATCCTGAGCAGGTCCATGGATCCATAGTAGCAGCACTGCGCGAAGGCGGATTGCTGGATGGCTGATACACCGCCCTATCTGGACCTCTATCAGCGGGAAATGGGCCGCCAGCGACCCCACCACGGCTACCTGGTGGGCAGCGGCGCCCCCCTGGCACTGGATTTCGCCACCTATTTTGTCAAGGGCCTCAACTGCCTTGATCCCCGGGGCGTGCAGCCGTGCGGCCAGTGCTACTGTTGTTTGCGTGAGTACATGGCGATCCGACACATTGAGCCGGAAAAGGGGCAGATTACCATTGATGATATTCGCGAAGGCAGCGACTTTCTGGAGTCCACCTCCGTGGATGGCAATTTCCGCTACAAGGCGCTGATTATCGAGCAGGCGGAGAAAATGACCTCCAGCGACGCCGTCAACCGGGTACAGGAGAACGCCCTGCTCAAAACCCTTGAAGAGCCCCCGGAAGGCAGCATCCTCTTCCTGCTTTCCGATGTCCCCTCCTTCTTCCTGCCCACGGTGCGTTCCCGGTTGGCGTATATCCACTTCCAGCCACTGATTCTGGAAGAGTACCGGCGTCATCTAATGGATTTACAATTTTCGGAAAATGAAATACAGTTGCTCCTTAAAGTTGCGGACACCAGCTGTACCAGCCGCGACGACCTGCAGTTCATCGTTCAGGCAGTGGCTCTGGCACGGGGCATCCTCGCGGGAACCCTTGATGAAAGCAGTATGCAGTATCTCATGGACAATGCCGACCAGTGGCAGCGAATTCTGCGTGTGTTTCACGTGTACTTCCGCGACGCCCTGGTTTTTGTGGAAACCGGAAAATATGACAAGGTGTATAAAATACTCCCATGCAGCCCTTACCGTATAATAGAAACTCTTCAGGATATCGCGAAGATTCGCCGGATCCTTTCGACGACGCACTCAAGCCCGAAATTTCAGATGCTGAGCTTGCTGAGCAAGCGGCGCTGCCGGATCGCATAAAGGTCGTCAGCGTCAAATTCCGCACCGCCGGAAAACTCTATGAATTCCTTCACAATGAATCACTGGAGCTGGCGGCCAACGACTACATTATCGTCTCCCTGGAAAAAGGCGTTGGTATCGCCACGGTTGTCCATCCTCCCTACATCACGGACCGCGACAAGGGTCGCGTCTACCGCCGGGTCGTGCGACGGGCCACCGAAGAGGATGTGGCCATGCACAAGGCCAACCTGGAGATGGAGAAGTACGCCTTTGAAACCGCCCTTCACCGCATCAAAAAACACAAACTTCCCATGAAGCTGGTGCGGGTGGAATACCTCTTCGACGCCACCAAGATCACTTTCTACTTCACCTCTGACGGACGAGTGGATTTCCGTGAACTGGTCAAGGATCTGGCCCAGGAATTCAAGACCCGCATTGAAATGCGTCAGATCGGCGTACGCGATGAAACCAAACTGCTGGGCGGCTTTGCCCCCTGTGGACGCACCTGCTGCTGCAGCACCTTCCTGCGCGACTTTGCCCCTGTTTCCATCCGCATGGCCAAAGAGCAGAACCTCAACCTCAGTCCTTCCAAGATATCCGGCCTGTGCGGCCGCCTCATGTGCTGTCTGGTTTATGAGCACTCCCAGTACGAACAGGCCCTGGAAGGCATGCCCACCATCGACTCCGAATACGATGATGGTCGCATCCGGGGAACCGTCAAAAAGCTCAACCCCCTCAAGCGCACCATCCTCGTCTACACCCATGATGGTAAGTACGAGGAGATCGACCTGACCGGGAAAATCCCCAAGTCCGGCGCAGGCTGTTCCCGCTGCCATGACGGCAAGAGTGCCTGCATGTGTGAACACAAGAAGGCACCGGCCATTGAAAAAGCACCTCCCGCCGATGAAGGGGACTCTCTGGCTGAACTGGCTTCGCTGCACCGCGAAAAGATGGCCAGCCTGGGTATAACTGAAGATCAGGCCTCGCCAAAAATCGCCCGCTCGCAGCCCCAGGAGCAGCAGCCCGGGCAGGAGCCCTCTGCTCCGCGCAGTCGCAAAAGGCGTTCTGGCAAAAGCAGCCGCCGCAGCAAGGATCGCCGTGAGAATAAAGGTGGCGAACGCACCGAGCAGCGGGAGAAAAAGTCCCCCACTGCGGCTACCGGTGGAGCCGACTCCGGCAGGAACCAGAACTTCTCCATCTCCCGCGCCGCTCCCCAGTGGAAAGAGCGTCGCAGTGGGACAGTTCACGATCACAGTAAAGGCGGAAACTCCGACCAGAAGTAGACTCGCGAACTGAGACGACTACTATTACAATGAGGTTCAGCATGTCCCAGACCTACTATGTCACCACGCCAATCTATTATGTTAATGACGTCCCCCACATAGGCCATGCCTATACCACCGTGGCCTGCGACGTGGCAGCCCGGTTTCAGCGCCTCATGGGACGCGACGTTATGTTCCTTACCGGCACTGACGAACACGGCATGAAGATAGAGCAGGCCGCCCGCAAGAACGGCGAGACCCCCATTGAGCTGGCCAATCGCGTGGTGAAGCGTTTCCAGGAACTGTGGACCACCCTGGATATCTCCCACGACGACTTTATCCGCACCACGGAGAAGCGCCACGAAATGGGAGTACACAAGCTCTTCCGCCAGCTGCGGGAGCAGGGTGACATTTACCTGGGCGAATACGAAGGCTGGTACTGCACTCCCTGTGAATCCTTCTGGACCGAGACCCAGGTGGGCGAAGCCATCAACTGCCCCGACTGCGGGCGCAGTGTGGACAAGCTCAAGGAGAAATCCTACTTCTTCCGCATGAGCAAATACGCTGAACCCTTGCTGGAACACATAAAAACCAACCCCGGCTTTATCCAGCCCGAAAGCCGCCGCAACGAGATCATCCGCTTTATCGAAAGCGGCCTGCGCGACCTGTCCATCTCCCGCACCACCTTCGACTGGGGCATCAAAGTCCCCGATGATCCCGAGCACGTGATCTACGTCTGGTTCGACGCCCTCTCCAACTATATGACCGCCATCGGCTACGGCAGTGATGAGGAAAAGTGGCAACGCTACTGGCCCGCTTCCGCCCACGTCGTCGGCAAGGATATCCTGCGTTTCCACACGGTCTATTGGCCCACCTTTCTCATGGCCGCCGGCATTGAGCTGCCAAGGCAGGTCTTCGCCCATGGCTGGTGGACCGTGGAAGGCAAGAAGATGAGCAAGTCCCTCATGAACGCCGTGGATCCCAACATCCTGGTGGAGAAATTCGGCGTGGATCCCATCCGCTACTTCCTGCTGCGGGAAGTGCCCTTTGGCCTGGACGGTGACTTCAGCATGCAGGCCCTGGTGGGACGCATCAACAGCGACCTGGCCAACGACCTGGGCAACCTGCTCAGCCGCACCTCCGGCATGATGTTCCGCTACTTCGATGGCCTGACCCCCGCCTCCGGCCCTCTGCAGGAACGCGAACAGGCGCTGATTCAGGCCACAGGCGAGCGCATGGAGGGCTACCGTGCCGATATGGAGGTCATGGCCTTCAACCGCGCTCTCATGAAAATCTGGGAAATCGTAGGCAGCCTCAACAAGTACATAGTGGAAACCGAGCCCTGGGCCCTGCACAAGGCCGGCAAAACCACCGAGCTGCAGACCTCCCTGGCCACCACCGCTGAAGGCCTGCGCGTCATCGCCAACGCCGTCTATCCCTTTATGCCCTCCTCGTCCCGTAAAATTCTGCAGGCGCTAGGCTGTACCCTGGACGGCGACTTCAGCTTCAGCTTTGCCGCCAGCGGCTGCCATATGGAGCAGATGCCCGCCCTGTTCAGCCGGGTGGAAGAAGTGCCCGTGGTACAGGAAGAGTCCCCCGCCTCCCAGACTCCAGCCGAGTCGGAGCGCATCGAGTTCGACCAGTTCCTCAGCGTCTCCATACGGGCCGGCAAAGTGCTCACCTGCGAAAAGGTGCCCAAGTCCAGCAAACTGCTGCTGCTTTCCGTGGATCTGGGTGAAGGCACCCCCCGCACCATCGTCAGCGGCATCGCCCAGTCCTATAAACCCGAAGATCTGCCGGGCAGAACCGTACCCGTGGTAGCCAATCTCAAGCCCGCCAAAATCATGGGTATTGAATCCGATGGCATGATTCTGGCCGCCAAGAACCGCGCCAACCGCCACGAAATCCCCTTCCTCAGCGACGAGGTGGCCCCCGGCACGGAAATCCGCTGATGCAACTGGTGGACATCCATACCCACCTGGCCCTCAAGGACTACGCCTACGGAGCCAGTGTGGATGAACGAATCAAGCGCGCCCGCTCCAATGGAGTGGGCCGCATCATTACCGTGGGCACCGACGACGAAGATAACTTCACCAACCGCACCCTCTGCGAAACCTATCCTGAAGTCTTCATGAGCGTAGGCATCCACCCCTCGGAAAGCCAGGACGCCAAGGCCGTTGAGCGAAGCCTGCAAAGCTTCAGCGAACTGGTACGGTACCCCAGAACCGTCGCCATCGGCGAAACCGGACTCGACTACTACTGGACCCGTGACTTTATCAAGGACCAGCAGGAATCCTTCCACCACCACCTGCAGCTGGCACAGCAGCACGACCTGCCCGTCATGGTCCACAGCCGCGACGCCTTCGAAGATACCGCCGCCATCCTGCGCCAGTACTCCTGCCGCGGCGTCATCCACTGCTTCACCGGCACCTGCCAGGAAGCCGCCACCTACCTGGATATGGGATACCTTATCTCCCTGCCCGGAATCGTGAGCTTCCCCAAAGCCACCGCCATGCACGAAGTGGCCCGCTTCCTGCCCGCCGATCGTCTGCTGTGTGAAACCGACGCCCCCTACCTGGCCCCCGTTCCCCAGCGCGGCAAAGAGAATGAAAGTGCTCTGGTACTGCACGTCTACGAAGCCGTGGCCCGCCTGCGGGAAGTGGAAGTGGAAGAGCTGGCGCAGCAGATATGGGGGAATGCAGAGGGGTTGTTTCGTTTTGAAAAACGAAGTAACTTTTAATAACCGTATCCAGTAAATTGCTTGAGTGGTTCTGCTCTCCCGCTACTTCCTGCCACTTTTGACTCGCCAAAAGTGGCGCAAAAGCGACCCCCAGTGCTGTCCTTTTCAGCCGTCCGCTTGCCTGGAACTGGGGACCGCAAACAACCGCCCTCCGTGGCTTTTGGTTTGCGGTTGCCGCCCTCGTGGCGGCAACCCTTCGGGTCTACCGCGTTATGCAGGCAATTGAAAAGCTCTCAGGTGCAAGGCGCGAGCAAGGTGAGGAGTGAGGCGTACTTCCTGTACGCCGCAATGACGAGAACTTGTGAGCAACGCCGCAGATGAGAGCTTTTCAGCAGCCTGACAGTCGGCGCGTCCTGGCTGGGCCAGAACACGGGGGAGAGACAGAAGCAGGCCGTCCCCCCCTGAGCCCGTCCGGTGAGTGTGAAGCCTGGCTGGCAAGACCCACACGGGACACCTGCAGGAAGCGGTGGCACGATGGCTTCGCTCTTTTGCTCTTTCTTCGCGCCCTTCGCGGCTTGAGTGAGCGCAGCGAACGGGCGAGAGACATTGTCTTTCTTTGGGCCTTTGTGGGCTTTGTGTGAAACTCAGCTATTTTGCGCTGAATACCGTGAAAGGATATTACATGACCACCCTCCCCACCCGCATAGCCGTCGAACTGGTTCCCCGCAGCGATGAATCCCTGCAGGAGGAGCTGACTATTCTGGAGCAGTTTCCCGTCGTCACGGCGGTCAATATTCCCGATATCCTGCGCTTTGACATGCGCAGCTGGCAGGGATGCCGCCTGGTGCGCGGCCATGGGCTGGACGCCATCGCCCATATCCGCGCCATCGATATCCACCCCCGCAAGCCGCTGCCCATGCTGGAGTACCTGGTGGAGCACCGTATTGAGGAGGTGCTGGTTATCGCGGGGGATATTCCCCAGAACCACGCCCGCACCATCTACCCCTCCACCAGTGTGGATATCATCCGCAAGTTCAAGCGCGAAGCGCCCCATATCCGGGTATACGCGGCCATTGACCCTTACCGCCAGAGCTTTCGCGAAGAGATGGAGGATGTGCAGCACAAGCTGGACGTGGGGGCTGATGGGTTTTTTACCCAGCCCTTCTTCGACATGCGCCTGATGGAGCTGTACGGCGAGCTGCTGGAGGGGGAGCAGGTCTACTGGGGGGTGAGCCCGGTGCTGGCGGAGCGCTCCCAGCACTACTGGGAGACGCGCAACGCGGCGGTCTTCCCCCGCAGCTTTGAACCCACTATGAACTGGAACCTGGAATTCGCACGGCAGGCGCTGGATTTTGTTCACGCCACCGACGGATTTCATATATACTTCATGCCCATCAAAACCAATCTGAACAGCTACCTGCAGGGGATTTTCCCCCGCTGACATCACAACCAGGAGAAGAAGCGATGCAACATACGATCGGCGTTATCATGGGTTCCGACAATGACATGGAGATTATGAAAGAGGCGGTTACCACGCTGCGGGAATTCGGCCTGAAGGCGGAAGTTATCGTCGCTCTGCCCACCGCACCCCCGAGCGCACCATTGAGTGGGCCAGAACCGCCCGCGAGCGCGGCCTGAAGGCTATCATCGTGGGTGCTGGTGCCGCAGCCCACCTGGCGGGAGTCGTCAGCGCCAAGACCACCCTGCCCGTTGTGGGTGTGCCCATTGACGCCACCTCCCTGGGCGGCCTGGACGCCCTGCTCTCCACCGTGCAGATGCCCGGTGGCGTACCCGTGGCATCCATGGCCATCGGCAAGGCTGGCGCCAAAAATGCCGGCATTTACGTGGCCATGATTATCGGCACCTTCGATCCCGAAGTGGCTGCCAAGCTGGATGCCTTTAAAAAGGACATGGCCGACAAGGTCATTGAGAAGTCCAGGCGCATTGAGCAGGAGTGGAACGTGTGAGCACCGTCCACACGGAATTCCTGGTTTTCAGCCAGCTGCTGCAAATCGTCAAGACCGTCAAGGCCGAAAGCCTGCTGTGCTTTCCCACCGAAACCCTCTATGGCCTTGGTGGGCTGGCCACCAGCCAGAAAGTTGCCGACGAAGTCTTCCAGGTCAAGGGGCGCCCCCAGGGTGCTCCCTTACCGGTTTTGTTTGCCCACCGCCAGCAGGTGGAGCGCTACCTGGAGATTCCGGCGGAACTGGAGGTTCTGCTGGAGCATTTCTGGCCCGGACCACTGACCGTGGCCCTGACTGCCAGAGTTCCCTTCCCCAGCGGTGTACTGGACGGCAAAGGCCGGGTGGCGGCACGCATTACCTCCCACCGTCTGCTGAAAACCGTCATTGACTACGCCGGCCCCATGATCGCCACCAGCGCCAACCGCAGCGGCGAAGCCCCGGCCATGAGCGCCGAGGCGTGCCTGCACCTGCAGCCCGACGCCATCATCATGGACGACCCCAGCACCAGCAGTGTGCCTTCCACGGTCATTGGCTGGGACGACGGGGAGCTGCGAGTGTACCGGGAAGGGGTAATACCTGAGGCACAGTTGCGTGCCGTGTTTATAAAAAAATAAAGGGCCTTTCTCACGCCCGTTCGCTGCGCTCACTCAAGACACAAAGTTCGCCAAGAAAGAGAAGGAACTCTTCACGGTGAACAACGACAGAGAAGGACGCAGGGGAAATACAAGGAGACTTGATTTGACTGACCATCTTCTTGGCGTTCTCTGCGGCTTTGCGAGAGAAAATTGTCTTTGTTTTGCTGCATGCCTTTCTTGGTGCCTTTGCGGGCTTGGCGTGAGAGACTCTTCTCTTCTTTACATGCACTGACGAGGAATACATGACCCAGCGCGCTTTTATCAAAACCTACGGCTGCCAGATGAACTCCGGCGACTCCGAGCGCATCCGCGGTATTCTCGTGGCCCACGGCTACGAGATGGTCAGCGATGTGAAAGAGGCCGATCTGGCAATTTTCAATACCTGCAGTGTGCGTGAGAAGGCGGAGCAGAAGGTCTTCTCCGATATCGGACGTCTGCGCGGTCAGAAGGAGCGCCACCCCGGCTTCAGGATCGCCCTGTGCGGCTGCATTCCCCAGGTACAGCGCGAGGGTATTCTGCGCAAAAATCCCCTGATCGATATCGTCTTCGGCGTGAACAATATCTCCGGTCTCATGGACTTTATCGCCGAGGCGCAGCAGGGCAAACGCACCTGCCGGGTGGAGGATGAGTTTTTCGAGAGCGAGTACGATATGCCCAGCCAGCGCGAAGATGCCATGAAGGCGTTCGTGACCATCATGAACGGCTGCGATAACTACTGTTCCTACTGCATCGTGCCCTATACCCGAGGGCGGGAGCGCTCCCGCTCGGCGCCTTCCATCCTGGCGGAAATCCGTCAGCTGGTGGACGATGGCGTACGGGAAGTCACCCTGCTGGGGCAGAATGTGAACTCTTATCGCTGGCAGGACAAGGCAGGGGCGCTGGTGGACTTTCCACAGCTCCTGCACCTGGTGCACGATATCCCCGAATTGCAGCGCATCCGTTTTGTCACCTCCCACCCCAAGGATTTCAGCGAAGCCATGATGGAAGCCATGGCCCTGCCCCGGGTGTGTAAATACCTCCACCTGCCCATCCAGGCTGGCTCCAACCGCATCCTGAAGCTGATGAACCGGGGCTATACCCGCGAGGAGTACCTGGCAAAGATCGCCCGGCTCAAGGAGCGGATTCCCGGCGTGGCTCTGTCTTCCGACTTCCTGGTGGGCTTTCCCGGCGAGACCGAGGAGGATTTCCTGCAGACCATGGATATCCTGGAGCAGGTGGAGTACAAGCAGATTTTCGGCTTTAACTACTCGGTGCGACCCGAGACCAAAGCCGCCACCATGGCTGATCAGGTGCCCTTTGAGGTGATGAACGAGCGCCTCAACCGCCTCTTTGCCGCCCAACAGTCCATCTCCCACCGCCTGCAGCAGACCTACCTGGGCACCACCCTGGGGGTGCTGGTGGAGGGCGCTTCAAAAAATAATCCCGCCATGCTGGCAGGGCGCACCGATTTCAATACCATTGTTCACTTTGCTGGTGGTGCGGAGCTGATCGGCAGGCTGGTGGATGTCCATATCAACGAAACCCGTGAGTTTACCCTGTACGGCGAGGTGCTTGCCCATGCCCACTGACATGAATCACTATCTGGAGCAGCTGCTCAAGCGCACCGAAGGCCACGTGAAACTGGGCCTGGAAAACACCACCCGCGCCATGGCCCTCTTCGGCAATCCCCACCACCAGTACCGCAGCATCCTGGTGGCGGGCAGCAACGGCAAGGGAACCACGTCTGCCTACATCCATCGCGGCCTGCAGCTGGCAGGCTATAAAACCGGCCTCTTCAGCTCGCCCCATGTGGTGCGCCTCAATGAACGCATCAGCATTGGCGGCAGGCCCATCGAGGACGAAGAGCTGCGCCAGCTGCTGGAGGAGACCTTCGAGGCCTGCGAGAACAACCAGGTCCACCTGACCTTCTTCGAGATGATGACGGTGGTGGGTGCCCGCTACTACGCCCGCCACCAGTGCGATATCGCCGTCATTGAAGTGGGACTGGGCGGTCGCCTGGACTCCACCAACGTGCACCCCAACTTCGCCTCCATCGTCACCACCATCGCCCTGGAGCATGTGGCCATTCTGGGAAAAGACATCGAGACTATTGCCAAAGAGAAGCTGGCCATTCTCAAGGAGAAGACCCTACTGGTAACCGATGCCAGCGCGGCCTGGGGAGAGCTGGCCAGGCAGAAGGCCACTGATACGAAATCACAGCTGGTGGATGCATCCGCCTGGCAGCTGCCCGAAACTGTGGGTGCTGCCCTCAGCTACCCCTATTTTGAGGAGAATTTTCGCCTGGCTGCGGCCTTTCTGGCCGCCATGGACATCACCGATACAAACCTGCTGGAGGAAGTGGCCCGTACCCGGGTTTTCGGCCGCATGCAGCCCTTCTGCTACCGGGGCAATCCGGCCCTCATGGACAGCGCCCACAACCCCCCGGCCCTGGAAAAGATGGGTTCCCATATTCTGGAACACGCCCGCCGTGGCGGACACAAAACCGTGTTGATCACCACCCTGCTGGCAGACCGCGAGCTGGACCCCATCACCAAAGCCTTCTGGGAGTCCTTTGACATCATCGTGCTCTTCCCCCTGAAGCACCATCGCGGCCGCAAGACCTTCCAGGAGCTCTTCTCCCTGGTGTCCCACCTGGACCACAGCCGCGTCATGGTTGTCCAGGGCCCCGTGAAGGGTATCTCCATGGTGGACAACATCCTGGCTGAAGGGAAACATTACTCCCTGGTTATCACCGGATCCATCTACCTGCTGGGCGAAATCCTGCCCCTGCTTGAACCTCACATGGCCTGGGAGTGCTGAGGTGCGACACTGGCAATTCTGCCTGGTGGTCGTCCTTCTCTGGAGTACTCCGCTCTGGGCCACGCAGCAGACCATCACCCTGCATGCCGACTCCATGAACTACAACGAGGCCACTGGCGATATGCACGCCTGGGGATCTGTGGAAATGATTTCGCCGCTCTACCATATCCAGGCGGATGAGATCTTCCTCAATCAGGCAAACCACACGGCCCTGCTCCGGGGGAATGTCGTCGTGCGAAGCAAAGAGGTGTCTGAACTCCTGGAGGGCGCAGGTGAACAGGTTCTCGAAGCCGACGAGATAACCCTGGACACCCGCGAGTTCACTGGCAGTGCCAGCTGCTCAGTGCTCTTCTTCAGCGAGCGACATACCCTGACCAGCCGGGAGCTGCGGAAAACCGGGCCTGCCACTTACGAGGTGCAGGACAGTGTCTACAGCGCCTGCCGTGGTGATGCCATTTCATGGGCGTTCCGCATGCGCAGCGCCACCGTTACCAGTGAGGAGTATCTGCAGGCCCGGGGAGTCACCTTCAGCCTCTCGGGCGTTCCTCTGCTCTACGTCCCCTATATGATTTACCCCGTCAAGAATCAGCGACAGTCCGGCTTTCTCGTGCCATCCTTCAGCAGCGGCAACACCACGGGGCTGGGCATTCACAACACCTACTACCACACCCTGGATGACCAGTCCGATATCTCCGTCTTTGCCAACGTGCATACGCGCACTGGACTGCTCTACGGGGGAGAATACCGTTACCGCGACTCTGCCCATGGCGATGCTTTCTTCTCCCACCGGCGCATCAGCGAAAACAACACCACCGTGGACGATCCCGATCGTTTCCGAACCTACGCCACCTACGGGGTACAGACTGACCACTGGAAATTCAACCTCCAGTACGACCGCGTTTCCGATATGGACTTTGTCAAGGATTACCTGAAAGACGAACAGGCCATCGACGGAGAGTTTCATCTCTTCGACAATCACCGCTACTGGAGCCATATTGCCCTGACCCACGAGACGCCACGGCTGGCCACAACCATCCTGGTGGATCAGAAGCAGCAGTACCGCCGCTTGCCGGGAAATCGCATGGGCGAAGTCTCCGTCGCCAGGGAACCCGAAATCTCGCTGGTCCTGGGACGTATCGGCGACCAGTGGCAACTGGGTGGCAATCTGCGCACGGGACAGGTGGAGAAGGATCAGATCACCCGCGACTACGACCTGATTGCCGCTGACTCCGGTGTACGCAGCTACGATTACTTCGACCGCTATCGCTCCCGCTACGTCTATACGGGCAGCCAGGAGCGCGTACGCTCCATGCAGTACGCCAACCTCAGCGCCTTTGTGGCCAAGCCCGTTCACAGTCAGTACTGGGCCATGGAAGCCCGCATCGGCATCCGGGCCGATGCGATACGGGAGATGGAGCAGGATGGACTCCCCACAGCCTTTTTCTCCCTGGATGAGCAGAAAACCAATGCCCCCTGGTACCGCCAGGATGAAGACGGGTTCGCCTACCTCCTGCCCTTTGCCCAGGCCCGCTTCAACACCGTGGAGCCCGCCGCCACCTTTGGACAGCTGCGCCACTCCATACGCCTGGAAGCGGACTTTGACTCTGTGGGTGAATCTGGCCGAACGGGTTCCGATCGCGACCTGCTCCCATTTTTCAGCGCCCAGCCCCTGGGCTATCGCCTCTATGACGACACACAGACCACCGTGCTCTTTGTACCCCGCCTGGTCAACACCCTGCGTTACGGGCGCGCCACCATGACCCACAGCCTCTCCCAGGCCTTCGCACCCACCAACTCTGTGGAAAAGCGCAGCGGCGACATGGTCAGCGATACCAGCCTGGGCTTCGGAGGATTCCATACCACCTGGCAGGTTCTCTACGACCCCCATGAAGATGAGGCCCTGCGTCAGCGGCTGCGTCTTGGCTACACCATTGCGGATGCCCTGACCCTCTCCACGGACCACCAGTATACTCGCTATCGCAATGCTGCCAGAAACGAGCCCGGATTTGATTACAATACCCTCGCCCTGACCCTCACAGCGATTCCCCGTTGGACGCTCAGTGCAGAGTACGAGTACACGGCCCAGGAAGAGCACTTTCAGGACTCCATCCGCAAACTGGATCCGGCCCGTGGAAGCCTGAGCGCCCTGTACGAAAACGACTGCTTCTACTGGGTCATACGCTACAGCGAAGACTATACCCGTGGCGATGAGGTGGACAGCAGCATCTATTTCGGCTTCGGCCTGCGCACCTGAGCGCAACCTGTCACACCGCCGCCATATTGTTTCAACCCACGACCACCACTCTATACCGCAACACCATCCCTTATTGGGGCTCAGCGTCATGTTACGTAATATTTTTTTTTGAGAGAACTAATTATCCTTGGGTATTACCCCGCTTTGTGATATAGAAGTAACAATTGCGTGTGACACTCAGAAGAGTCCCGAGCGCTTCGTGATACATAGCGAATAGTGGAACAAGAGATTTTTCTGTAACATACCGCCAGCAGTAGCCGCTGGAGAAAATACGAAGAAAGTGGTGCGGACTTCCATGAATATTTCTGAGATCATCGGCAGGAAAATACGCATTATACGCAAAAGCAAACGCTTGTCTTCCGAGAAGCTCGGAGAAGCGGTCGGAATCGAGGGCTCCTATGTGCGCCAGATCGAGACCGGAAAGCGCAAACTCAATCTGATCATCCTGGAGCGACTGGCCAGTGCCCTTGAGGTTAACATCGCCGCGCTCTTTGACCCACAACTGCCTGTCGAAAAGAAGGATATCCCTGCGGAAGAGCGGCTTGACCTTATCAATCTCCCTGTGTTCGAAGGCGTCAACCAGGTCAGCGGTTCCATCTTTGAGGAGCGCTCCGCCGTTGACTACCTGCCCGTATCCCAGGTGCTTGTCTCCTCCATACCCAACCCCAAGGAAACGGCGGTCTGGGTCAAGGTAAACGACGAAAGCATGCTGCCACTGCTTAACCGGGGCGACCTGGTACTGCTCAACCGCATCTCTTCACTGCCGGTTCCCGATGGCACGCCACTGCTGGCCGTCATGAATGAAGATATTTTCCTGGGCAGGATCTACAGCAACAAAGGCATTGTCCTGCTGGCATCCATGGATCTGAGCGGGCAATCCATCATGCTGCCCAATAATCTGGAAGAAGATCAGAGCCTGAGCCTGTTCCAGATTCTCTGGAAAATGCAGAAGCTCTCCTGACAGAGACATCAACTTCACAAAAAGCCGCTCTCCGGAGCGGCTTTTTTTATGGCTGCTGCCGCTCAATGAAGCTGAAATAAAAGCCATCCAGACCATGGGCAGCGGGATTCAGAAAAAAGCCATGGGGGGTGATCTCCAGGGAGTCTGCCAGCAGGTGACGGCAACTGGCGTCAACATTCTCGAGGCCGACTGATGGGCGCAGAACACGTGCCCGTGACTCCTGGGCACAGAACCAGGCAACCACACCATCGTTTTCCCGGTCGAATACGGAGCAGGTGGCATAGCACAGGACCCCACCAGGTCTGAGCAGGTGAAAAGTCCGGGCCAGCAGCGCCCGCTGAGTCACCAGCAGCTCCTCCAGCCCCTGGGGTGTCCGCAGAAACTTTCCCTCCGGATGCTTGGTGAAGGTGCCACTGGCGGTGCAGGGAACATCCAGATAGAGGCGATCAAAACTCTCGTCCGCAAAAGGCGGACTCATACCGTCACCGCAGATCAGATGGGGCCTCGGCAAACCAAGGCGCTCCGCCTCGGCATACATTGTCCCAAGTCTTTTCACAGAAATATCGCACCCGGTCAGTGAGCGAGGATCTAGCTCCTGCAACAGAAAGAACTTTGCCCCAGGCGCGCACCCCATGTCGAGGACATCGTGCCCGGACCCCACCCCCAGGTGCAGCACCGACAGAAAACCGCCCGGCGATATCACCGCCGCTCCCTGACGCAGATCATCCTGAACAGTGGCAGTGCGTCGCAGATATCGGCCATTGCGCACAAAGGTTTTCTGGGGTTGATTCAGGCCCTCCAGAATGGATGCATAGTCCCCACGGGAAACGCGCAGCTCTTCAACGATCCACCGGGGCACGCTGAAGCGTTCGCTGAGGTGACGATCCGTATCTTTACCGTGATAGATGAAATGCTCAAGGGGCTTGCGGTAGCGCGTCACATTGCGCAGCACGCCATTGACAAAACTTTTCTGCCCATCGTGAGCACAAAGCCCGTTCGCTTCGTCCACCACCGTATAATCAGGGTCCTGCAGAAAGTAGATACGGTACACTGAAAGCACCAGGAGAGCTTTGACAAATGGCTCCAGCTCCCGCAACGGACGGTCACAGGAAGCCTTCAGGATGGATTCAAGTAAAAGGAGCTGACGAAAAGCGCCACTCACCATCTCCCTGAAGTTTCCCCGCTGTTCAGGCGGAAGTTTTCCCAGTACGGCTTTGATGGAAAAAGGCTGAGCGGAGAAAAAGGCGGTCAGTATTCCGGCCGTTTCTCGCAGATAGACCTTGGCGGAAGCGGCACTCACGATAATGCCTTCACCCGCTGCAACGCCTCAAGCTGCTCATCATCGAAAGTCAGCCCCGCCAGCTTCACGGATTTCAGGCGCGCATTGAAATCCCGCTGAATATCACAGAAAAACCGCGATATGCGGCAGATGGGCTGCAGCTGACAGAACGAGGCGTCCTCCAGGCAGGTGTTGATGCTGTGGTCAGCACTCATGGAGACCAGGACATCGTACACGCTGATCTCTTCCGGTGGGTGGGCAAGGCTCAGTCCCCCATATTTCCCGGTTTTTGACGCGACCAAGCCGTGACGCTTCAGCATCTGAATGACTTTGATCACGACGGGCTTGGTGAGATTCAGCTTCTGACATATTTCCGAAACCTTGACACGTTCCTGCTTATTGGCCAGGTAGACGGCAATACGCAGGGCGTAGTCGGTTTCCTTGCGAATGAAAGTAGACACAGAACCTCCGTGGCGTGCGCCGGAAAGTGGGAATTCGGACAGACAGGACAGAGAGCGCCGGGAGTCAGTTCACAAAGACATCCCGATAGGTCGCCATATCCTCAAGGGCCCAGCCGGTGCCCCGCACCACGCTGGTCAGTGGATCATCGGCGATGATGACATTGACGCCGGTAACCTTTTCCACATAGACATTGAGGTTACGCAACAGCGCGCCGCCACCGGTGATAACGATCCCATAATCGGCCACGTCGGAGATAAGTTCGGGGCTCGTCTTCTCCAGAGCGCGGAAGACGGTCTTCATGATGACATCCACCGGTTCGCGAATGGCTTCGCGAATTTCCTGACTGCTGATCTCCTTGGAAGCGGGTATGCCCGTCTCCACGCTGCGTCCTTTGACGGTATAGGTGAGCTCCTGCTCCAGGGGATAGGCACTCCCGATGGCGATTTTCACCTGCTCGGCAAGGTTTTCACCCACCAGCAGGTTATGCTCCAGGCGCAGATACCGGATAATGGCCTCGTTGATCTCATCGCCGGCCACCCGCATGCTTTCAGAGTAGGCAATGCCGCCAAGGCTGATCACTGCCACCTCGGTGGTGCCTCCACCAATATCCACAATCATGCTGCCCGTGGGTTCAGATATGGGAAGTCCTGCACCGATAGCCGCGGCCATAGGCTCTTCAATGAGAAAGCACTCACGGGCTCCAGACTGTTCGGCAGCATCAATAACCGCCCGTTTCTCGACGGAAGTAATGCCAGCAGGCACACAGATGATCATGCGCGGGTGCACCAGGTGGGCGCGATTATAGGCTGCCTCCAGCATCTTGCGCATCATCTTGTTGGTGACATCGAAGTTAGCAATAACCCCATCCTTCAAGGGCCGGATGACTTCAATTTCCTTATTGGTACGGCCGAGCATGCGCTTGGCCTCCATGCCCCAGGCGATGACTTCTCCCGTGTAACGATCAATGGCAACGACACTTGGCTCATTCAGTACAATACCTTTTCCACGGCAGAAAATGAGCGAATTGGCCGTTCCGAGATCCATGGCAATGTCTTTGGAGAAAAACCTCTTGAAAAGCCTGAGCATGGCAAGACCCTTTTGAAGTAGTGTGTTCCTGATTTTTTGCACATTTGAGGCAATGCGTCAACAGGAAAGAACCTTCGCAGCGGCCATGAAGTCCGCTCCAGAGCAAAAAAGCCACAGTCTCCCCAAACTGGTGGACGGCGAAAACCTGAACAGAACCTCTACAGAAGAGCGCGCTGCGGCAGTTTCACTACATTCCTCCTGCCAGCAAAGCCATCAGCGCGCTCAACAGGGCAATGCCCGCAAGCAGGAGAATCAGCACCACCACCCAGTTATGGTAGCCGCCAAGCTGGCGCATGTTGGACTTCACCTCGACAAAGGTCTGGCTGCCAAAGCCGGCCACCTGCAGATCATCGGTGAATTTCTTTAAATAAAGGTACTTGGCGCTGATCCCCGCCGCAACCATCACCAGCAGATTCAGACCGACCATGCCGGTAATCACATTGACAAGAAAAAACACCGCCGCCCACAGGTACAGCTTGCGGTAGAGGAAATAGGCCCAACTGAAAAAGAAAGCCCACCAGCTCCAGGTCGGTTTGAAAATCAACTGTCCATTGACCAGCATCTTTTCAAGGGCTCCCATGAAGAGCGGCACCTTCTCAGGCTTCTGGCAGTGCTGCCCGATCAGCTCCTGAAGTTCCGTTTTACTGGCGTTCCGTAACACTTCTCCTCCTCAGACAGGTTGCTGCACAGTCTGCAGAAATTGCTTCAACGCCACTATAGCTTTGTAACGATGGGAAATACGATTCTTCACTTCCTTGGGAAGGCTGCCGAAGCTCTCCTCAAAACCCGTGGGCTGGAAGAGGGGGTCATAGCCGAAACCACCTTCGCCCCGGGGTGCCCGCAAGACAACGCCCTCGCAGAAGCCTTCCACAGTGTGGCTCTGCTGGTCATCCACATAGGCGATAGCGCATGCAAAGCGCCCACGCCGATCCTCCACCTCGCTCAGCGCGTCCAGGAGTTTACGGTTATTGTCATCATCGTCACAGTGATCGCCGGCATAACGGGCCGAGTAGACGCCGGGAGCTCCACCGAGAGCATCCACGCAGATACCGCTGTCATCGGCAATGGCCGGAAGCCCGGAGTAGAGGTACGCTGAGCGCGCTTTTTTCAGGGCGTTTTCCACAAAAGTACTGCCATCCTCCTCCACATCGGGGATGTTGATTTCAAGCTCTTCGGGAGAGTACACCTCAACCCCGATATCTCGCAGGATCTCACGGAGTTCTATCAGTTTTTTGCGATTCTTTGATGCCAGGATGATCTTCATAGTGCTACTCCAGGTGCTGTCTGATTTGGGCACTCAACTGTTCGAACTGCAGGGCGCTGATCTGTCCGATACCATCCAGCGCCAGTTCCAGCAGAATATCGTGATCTTTGCGGGAGAAGGGACGACTCTCGCCGGTCCCCTGAATCTCCACAAACTCCCCTTTTCCCGTCGCCACCACGTTCATATCCACCATGGCCTGGCTGTCTTCCAGATAATCCAGATCGGCAAGCGGCCAGTTGTTGAATATGCCGACACTGATAGCTGCCACCGTGCTGCGAAGAGGGGACTCACTGATCATGCCCGCCGCGAGCATCGAATCCACGGCGTCGGCCAGAGCAATAAAGGCTCCGTTCACGGAAGCGCAGCGGGTTCCCCCGTCAGCCTGCAGCACGTCACAGTCAATGGTAATAGTGTAGCCGCTCATGGCGTGCAGATCGATGATACTGCGCAGCGAACGCCCAATCAGGCGCTGAATTTCCATGGTGCGCCCCGAGGGCCGCCCCTGCTGGGATTCCCGGCGATTACGCACATCGGTGGCGCGGGGCAGCATGGAGTACTCAGCCGTTACCCAGCCGCTGTCCTTGCCGATCAGAAAGCGGGGAACCGTCTTCTGAACCGTGGCGTTGCACAGCACGATGGTCTCGCCCATGGCAATCAGCACGCTGCCTTCGGCGTATTTGGTGTAATTTCTCGTGATCGTGATCGGTCGCAGCTCGTGGGGAGCCCTCTGAGTTCGCATGTATATCCTTTCAAAATAACATTTCACCGTGCAGCCGAGATTTCAGCAGGTCATCAGAGATCGATGTGCTCAATGCTCCCCACGGACTCACCCAGAAAACTGCTGGCAATTTCCGCAAAACGCTGTGAAGTATCGGTCATATAGTAGGTTGTCGTCCCCAGCGTTCCCGGGGCAGGTACTCCAGTCAGGCCGACAATGGTCCGCGCGGTCTCTTCCGCCGAGTCCACCTGGGTAACCCCCGGCAGCACGCGGGCGATATCTTCCTTCAGCATGGGGTAGTGGGTACATCCCAGCACCAGGGTATCCACCTGGCCACGCAGCTGGCCAAGATAGCGCTGCAGAATCAGGTGAGCCACATCAGTGCCACACCAGTTTTCCTCCACCAGGGGCACCAGCATGGGGCAGGCGATCTCACGGACATCGGCATCGGGAAGATAGTGCTGGATAGTCGAGCGGTACTGACCGCTCTGCACCGTAGCATTGGTACCAATCACTGCGATGCGACCACTGCGACTCAGGGCAACCGTCGCCTGGGCACCCGGTTCAATCACGCCAATCACGGGAATGTCGTAGCGTGCACGTATTTCATGGAGCCCATAAGCCGTAGCCGTATTACAGGCAATCACCAGTAAATCGATTCCCTTACGGTAAAGGAAGTCACCTACCTGCAGAGAGTAGCGCAAAACGGTCTCCCGCGACTTCGTCCCATAGGGAACCCGTGCCGTATCACCCAGGTAGAGAATATCAAAGGTGGGGAGGGCGCGACGAATGGCTTTGAGTACGGTGATTCCACCCACACCGGAATCAAATATGCCGATGGTTTTCACGAGTCCATGGCCCCCATGAGGTGCATGCGGGCTGTGGGAATATTCAGCATGAGCTCCTGGTGAATATCCAGCGGCTCAAAGGAGTTGACCACAAACTCTTCGCCCAGCTGCCCCATCAGCTCAACCCGAAAGGCCGTGCGCCGGAAGGAGCACTGCTTCACCTGAACCGGTATAGCCAGGCAGCCAGGCGCGTTATGGGTACTGAGGGTGGGGGCTTCAGGGCGGAACATGATCGTATAGGGGCGCTTCTCCTGAACGCGACACCGAGTTGGCGGATAGCTGATGGGATAGCCGTAGGGCAGCTGCAGATGATTCTGCTCAACACCGACAGCGCTGATATAGTTCACCTCGCCCGTGCGCTCGGCACCAAGGCGAGTGCGGGGATGGTAGTACAGCGCTTCGGGAGCTCCGGCCTCCACAAAATCGGCATCGTCGACGACAATCAGCTCGTCGCTGCCTTCCATGGCCGCACGGGAGCAGCCGGTAAAGTGAAGAATCAGACTCCCCAGTGGAGTCAGGGCCTCCTTGAGAACCTGCAGACAGTACAGCCCCTCCGCAAAACCCAGACGATCCACAGGGTTTTCCAGCAAGAGAACCTGGGGTTTGCGGGTCAGTGCCCGTGCCATGCTCACCCGTTGCAGTACTCCCAGATCGAGCTTCCTGCAGGAACGATGAACATAGTTGCCAAGGCCCATCAGATCTGCGGCTTCCAGGGCAATCCGGCGTTCTGCCGAACGAAAGAGCATGATGTTTTCCATAACCGTCTGTTCCATATCAAAGATCGGCTCGGAAGTAATGGTGATCATCCCGCGTTTTGAGGGGTGGAATCCGGTGATATCGCGGCCACCAAAGACTATTTTCCCGGAAGCAGGAGCCTGCAGACCGGCAATGGTTCGAAATAACTCTGGTGCACCAGAGTCATCATCACCCAAAAGGCTGTAGAAAAGACCTTTCCTGAAGGTAAAGTCGCATTCATTCTGGGCACCGTCTATGACGATTCCTTTAAGATGGAGCATGACCTATATTCCACCAAAACTGAATTGAGGCTTCAGCCATGATACCAGAAAAAGCAGGGGTATGGCGAAATATTTCCCCACCGGATCGAAGGAGAGAATAATGGCGCCGTAGAGGATCATGGCAGCCAATGCCGTCTTCCACGACCCCGACCAGAAAGCGGACATGGTCACCGCCGCCACCAGCGCCACACAGACCTGCCGAACCGACAGAACATCGGAAACCACCAGCAAAGAAGAACCGTAAAGGCTGAAATCCCCTACTCCCACCACCATAACACCCAGAGCCAGCAGGGTTTTACGCGCCGTTGTCCCCGCGTCAGCCATCAAGGCTCCCAGAGCTGCCAGTGGGGCAAACAGCAACAGCATTGCCCTCGAAACCCACTGAATTTCAGCCAGCGGCCACTGGTCCACCAGCGCATACCCCTGATTCGCCAGAGTCCCAAGCACCAGCACCAGGAGAAAAAGCGTGGCAGGCGCGGAGGAACTGTAGGGATCCCTCAGGTGCGAAACCTGCCAGGAACCCATTACGAAGAAGGCAAATGGGATAATCATCGCAAAGACTACTTTCCCTGCGTTGATGGACGGGTCAAGGTTCCAGTTCATGGCACAGTAGAGACACAGAGCCAGTGAACACAGGTACATCCAGTGCAGGTTCTTCAGAACCCGAGGCAGCACAGAGTGCACGAACTGCCGCTGCGGCGACACTCCCAGCAAAAACAACTCCCGAATACGCGCCGCCGGATCGTGGAAAACCTTGGTGACGACATACACCTGAATGGCAACAGAGAGCATCAACAGCGAAAGTATGATGCTGTGCGCCGGAATAAAGAAATTGCATAAAAGGGTAAATATCAGTATAACGGACTGGTTTTTACTCAGGTAAACTATCGCGGCGCCAAGGCCAATGGAAATCGGCAGGCAGATCATGGGCACCAGCAGCACCCAGCCCCATGATATACCAACAGGCGCAAGGTGCGGGGTTTTTTGCGCCAGCAGCATTGCCGCTGTCGGCATAAAGGCCGCACACAGAAGTAAACTGAACAGCCCCATGGTTTGCCAAGGCTGTTTTATTTTGGCAAGGCCTCTTTTTGCCATGAACTCCTCTGAAAGAAACAGGATGTATGGAAAAGCTACTGGTATTCCTTCCAAGTCGGATAAACTACGCCATCATGGCATTCAAAGCGATCAGATCCCTGCGGGAAAATCACCCAGACATACCCATTGACCTGGTTGCGGACGCCAGCACCGCACCTCTCTACATGGACACCCCTTATATAGATAAATTGCTGCCGTTTCGCAAGGACTCAAGCAGCAGTGCCGAAGAACTCGGCCTGCGCCTGGCACCCCAGAAGTACAGCACAGCACTTCTCCTGGAGGAAAATCCCGATCACCTGTCCATCGCACGCCATGCCCGCATCGCCTGCCTGATGGGCTCCGAGGGGAAAAACTGGAAACGCTCCGCCCTGCACAAAAAGTCGACCCTGTGCCTGCATAACACCACCAACCATCGCAGCTCCTACTTCGTAAGCCTGCTCCAGGATCTTGGGCTCATCAAGACATCAGCTCGAACCGCTGAACCCTGGGAACCCCCTGCGCGCTCTTTGCGGGCAGCCTCACGCGTACTACGGGAACATTTCGGTCACTACGCGCTGATCTGCACCGGCCCTGCCGATGAACCACTGAAATGCTGGCCCGCCGAGCGAATGGCGGATGTAGCCAAAGGGCTCCGTGCAAACCATCAGCTGCACATCGTGCTCACAGGCGCAGCCAAGGACGAGTACATCGGCCAAAGCATCACCCGCGCCCTGGGAGATATTCCCCACACCAACCTGGTGGCCCAAACCGATATAACCACCCTGATCGGCCTGGTTGCCGGCGCAAAGATAGTACTGGGCGGAGAAGCGGCACCGATTCACCTGGCAGACAGCATGCATATCCCCCTGGTTACCGTGTTCGGCCCCTCGGACTCCCAGCTCTGGGGCCCTATCTCCCCCAAGGCGGCCCTGATGCAGGCGGAAGGAATTCTCTGCACCCCGTGCAACAGCGACACCTGCGACAAGCCAGGACACTACTGCATGGATCTGGTGGACACTGACGAAGTATACTGGACCTGTGAGCGGGTGATGCAATGAAAACACTTTTTATTCTGCCAGATACCATTGCCGGCATTACCAAGTCGTCCCTGGCCCTCAAAGGCGTTCGGGATACAGATCGCATGAATGGCACCATCGCGCTGGCCGCGCGGGAAGATCACGCCAGCTTTGTCAGCTCTCTCGGCATTGCCGATGATGTCATTCCCCTGAAACCCTCTCAGAAAATGAAAAATTACTGGAAGTTGCGCCGCCATCACTTCGACCGCGTCGTTGACCTGCAGGGACACCGCGAAAGCGCCTCTCTGGGGCGCTGGGTACGTAAACAGGACAACTGGGGCTTCGGCGACCTGCCCGAAAACATCCAGAAAAAGTACAGCAATGTGGTCTCCTTCCCTGCCAGCAACCCTTCCCAGGAGTATCGCTACCACCACCTGCTGAAAAATGCCACCGGCATCCACAGCTTCTCCATCGCCCCGAGCATCCTTCCCGGCTCCGACGAAGTCACCCGTGGCGAAATGTTTGCCCGGCAGCTGCAAAACCCGGTCATTCTCTCGGTGCAGGGAACACTGCCATCCCAGCAGTGGCCCGTAAAGTTCTTCATTGAGCTGTGTCAGTGGCTGACCAGTCGCGGCAGAACTCCAGTGCTGGTCGGCAGCGCTGAAGACGCTGCCAAAGCAACCACCATCATTGAAACAGCTGGCATGGGCATATCCCTGTGTGGCAATACCTCCCTGGAATCCCTTGCGGGCATGACCATGGTGGCCGGGATCTACACCGGCGTGCAGTCCGATGCCATGTATGTGGCGGATATGGTTGGAGCCCGCGTCAGCGCCCTCTACGGGTCAACCTCCCTCGCCCTGCAGGGCCCGGTTCACCACCGCGCAACCTGCATCGAAAGCACCATCAGGTGCGCTCCATGCAGCCTGGCCCACTGCCCAGCCGATAACAGCTGTACCAACCATATTTACCCCGAAGATATCATCGAGCAACTGCAAGCCTTCGGCGTGTGAGGCAATACCATGATCCATCCCATACTCACGTACCCAGATCCCCTACTGAAAAAGATATCCCAGCCAGTCACGCAATTTGACAATGCCCTGCAGCAGCTGGTCAGCGACATGTTTGACACCATGTACAATGCCAACGGCGTCGGCCTGGCCGCTCCACAAATCGGCATCCTGCGCCGGATATGCGTGCTGGATCCCGCCAGCGGCAAAGAGGAGGAAGCGCAGCCCCTGGTGCTCATCAATCCGCAAATTCTCTCGGGCGAAGGCCTGACCACCTTCGAGGAAGGCTGCCTCTCCGTTCCCGGCTATTACGGTGAAATAAAGCGTTACGAGCGCATACAGGTGCAGTTCAACGACCTGCAGGGCCAGGAGCAGACCGCGATCCTTGACGGGTTTACCGCCATCATCGCCCAGCACGAAATGGATCATCTCAACGGCAAACTCTTCATTGAACACCTGGGTTCTTCAGAACGCGATCTGATCAGGCGCAAAATCCGCAAAGCCATGAAGGAAGGTTCGTACCAGTGAATACCCCATCGGCAAAGCGCGTCGGTTTCATGGGCACCCCGGAATTCAGTGTCCCCGCACTTGAAGCCTTGGCAAGCGTCTACGAAATACCCATTGTCATCACTCAGCCAGATCGGCCCGCCGGGCGCACACTGCAACTGACCCCGTCAGCGGTAAAGACAAAGGCACTCCAGCTGGGCATTCCCGTACTGACTCCGGCAAGGGTTCGCAAAAACCCCCAGTTCCTTGCGCAAATAGCGGATTTGAACCTGGACGCCATTGTGGTCGTCGCCTACGGCCAGATCCTGCCCCAGGAATTCCTGGATATCCCACCATTCGGCTGCTACAACATCCACGCCTCCCTGCTGCCCCATTTCCGGGGAGCCGCGCCGATTCAACGCGCCATCCTGGAGGGCTGCCCCGAAACCGGCATCACCATCATCCGCATGGACGCCGGGCTGGATACCGGTGACATGGTTCTGAAAAAAGCGACCCCCATAGACGCCATGAACGCCGCCCAACTCCATGACCACCTGGCCCCTCTGGGCGCTGAGGCCATCCTGGAAGCCCTCGCGGCAGTTTTCCAGGGAACAGCGCAGTTCACCCCCCAGGATCATTCCCAGCACACCTACGCCCCGAAACTGCGCAGAGAAGAGGGAATCCTCACCTGGCATGAAGATGCTGTCACGCTTGAACGACGCATCCGCGCTTTTACCCCATGGCCGGGCTGTCGCTGCCGCTGGCGGGACAAGGATGTCAAGATACTGGAGGCTGAACCAACCCAGGGCAGTGGCGCTCCAGGTCAGGTGCTGTCCATTGATCTGCAGGGCATAGAAATTGCCTGCAGGCAGGGCGCCCTGCGACTGAAAAAAGTTCAACCCCAGGGCAAACGCGTCATTGACGCCCATGCCTTTGCCAATGGCTATGGAGTACAGGTTGGCAACACTTTCCTCTAACTGAAGTTTCGCACCTTGTCGACTTGAGTTAAGGCACTATTATCCTGATATTTACCACACGAAAAACCATATTGATTTTGTATGCTTGACTCATCGAGTATTCCTCGTTTCGTTTACGGATATTGTCCTTTTTGACCGCGCAAAAAGGACTCAAAAACGCGCCCCCCGAACGCCCGTTTATCCGGCTCCTTTACTCGCCTGTTCTGGAGATCCGGCAGCAGGCTGCTCAAAGAGCCCCATCTGCGGCGTTGCCGGGCATCGCTCGTCACTGCGACGTACAGGGAGTACGCCTCCCTCCTCGCTTTGCCCGCGCCTTGCACCTGGGTCTCTTTGCGTTGCCTGACCCCTGCTTCCCTGCAGTGCTGCCGGACCACTCACTTCCTGTGAGTGTCCCTGCGGGTCTTGCCAGCCAGGCGTGGCACTCACCGGACGGGCTCAGGGGGGGGGGCCTGCTTCTGCCTTTCCCCGTGTGCTGGCCCAGCCAGAACGCGAAGACTGGAACGCTATGGACCCGCAGGTTTGACGCCACGACGGCGGTTGTTTGCGGTCCCCAGTTCCAGGCGAGTGGACGGCTGATAAGAACAGCACTGGGAGTCGCTTCCCAGCCACTTTTGGCGAGTCAAAAGTGGCAAAAGAAACTCATAAACAGGGTGAGGGCAATGTCAAGAGATATCGTCTGTGTAGAACCATTTTCACCATTACTGCATGGCATCAGGGTCGGCGCCAAAAACCTGCCATTTCGGAGGTGCGAAAGTTGAGCTCTCAGAAACCCTACTTCAAGATACTCTTCTTCCTGCTGACAGCGCTCCTGCTGCTCTTTTCCTTCGCCACCGGCTACGCAGCCATGCGCTTTGCCCCGGTCAGCATGAAGGCCGCCGCCGTATGGGCCATGCCCTCCCTGCTGGCCGCAGCCATGGCCACCTTGCCCATAGTCTTTTACCTCTGCCTCAAAAGCGGCTTTCGGACATTCCTCTTCCAGATTGCCAACCGCTACTGCATCCGGGTATTCTTCCCGCTGATCCTCTTCTTTGGCGAGCGGCTGCGCATTGAGCGGGATCTGCTTATCCAGGAGCTGGTGCAGTACAACAACAAATACGTGTTGCGCAAGCACGCCGGGAGCTTCGAACCACAGCGGATGCTGGTACTGTTGCCCCACTGTCTGCAAATGCGCGACTGCGATTACCGGGTCACCACGGATATCAGCCGCTGCGCACTCTGCGGCCGCTGCAGCATTCACAAGTTTGTCGAACTCTCCCGGAAATACGGCGTCCATGTTCAGGCCGCCACCGGTGGAACCCTGGCCCGCCGGATCATCCAGGAACTGCGCCCCCGCGTTATCATCGCCGTGGCCTGCAGCCGCGATCTCTACAGTGGCCTCTCCGATACCTTTCCCTTGCCGGTGGTGGGAATCTTCAACGAGCTGCGTCACGGCCCCTGCGTGGACACCTCCGTGGATGCCGCAAAAGTGGAAGAAACCATACGTGAACTCATAAAACCCGAGTATGTGACAAAAAGTTTCGTTCAAGACTTGTAAAGTTGTAGCCGAAAAGGTAAGTAAGTGTCATACTCTCGCCAGTTACTCCATTCTGTGCATAGCAGCACGGAAGGGTGAAAGAGCGGAAATCTTGCGAGGTTCGCAATGTTCAAACGGGTCGCGGTCAATCAAAGCGTAGCGGTGGAAGTCACCGATGATAAGCTGGAAGCTTACCTCATCGCCAGGGCTCCCCGTGATCTTGCTATCAGCGTCTGGGAAGATGCCTATATGGCTGCCGAAATCGCCGAGCCCTATGTCATCGACCTGACCCACGACCTGGTTGATCTGCTTGACGAGGCACAAAGTGGCAACAGCAACGCTTTTCCTGCTGAACTCCTGCTCGCCAAAGGCATCCCCCCCAAACACGGCAAGAACTCCTTTATAAATTACATTATCAACTTCGAGGAAAACCCCGGAACCGTTGACGAAAAAACGGGCAAGATCAACTTCAAAGAGCGTGATCTGGTCAAGGAAGTGGATGAAGGGGATGAAATCCTGGAGCTGATCAAGGCCTCCAGGGGTGAAGCCGGATTCGACATTTTCGGTGAACCCGTGCCCGCCAAGGACGGAGAGAACGTCACCACCGTCAACGCCGGTGAAGGAGTCATCGTCGATGACATGGGCGACAAGGTCGTCTACCGCGCCGCCAAGAAAGGCGTTGTCCTGCTGCAGGGCAAGGAAGTGCACGTCAGTGAAATCCTGATCATTAAAACCGATGTGGACTACTCCACCGGGAATATTCGCTTCAATGGCTCGGTGACCATTTCGGGCAGCGTCAAGTCCGGCTTCGAGGTGGAAGCCACTGGCGACGTCGTCATTGAAGGTTTTGTGGAAAAAGATGCTCTGGTCAAGGGCGAAACCATCATTGTCCAGAGCGGCTGCTACGGGAAAATTCACGCCCGCAAAACCGCTCAGCTGGAGTTCCTGGAAAATGCCACAGCCTTTTCCGCCAAGCACATCGCCATCAAATCCGTCAATCGCTCCGTTGTCGTCGCGCCCCATGTCATCATAGACAAGGTTGCCTCCAGCCGTATCTTTGCCTATCAGGAGCTGTCCATCGTTGATGTCAACTCCTCCATGGCCACACCCTGCAATCTGTCCATCGGCTACGACCCCAACGCGCTGGAAGTCATCAACCACCTGCGCAGCGAATATTCCAGCCTGAAATTTTCCGTGGAGATGAGTAAGCTCTACCTGGCCAATGCCGGGGTAAATGTCAGTGAAATCCTTGAGCAGCGAAAAATTCCTGAAGGACTCAGCGCGGAACACCTGGAAAAAGCCAAGCAACTTATCCATAATCTCAATGTGATCAACCGATTCAAATCCGTCTTTCAGGAGCTCATATCCAAAACAAATGGTGTCATCTATATTCTCTCCAAGGTCGACAAGTACACCATCCTGGATATGTACGGCATTGAGAAACAGTTGTACGAACAAATGGCCCGCTGTTCGTTTCGCTTTGACATGGATACCTACAGCATAGTGGAGGGACGTATCAGTGCGGATAGTTGACATCAGATCACTGAAAACCGGCACCCGGGTCGCCCGGAACATCTATAAAGACCGCGTGCTGCTGCTCTCAAAGGGATATATCATCGACGATGCCATCATCGAGACAATCCGCAACCGTGAGCTGCGCAACGTCAAGGTCTTTATAGACGATGGTCAGATCTCCGAGTTTGAAAAACGGGGCGGGGTCTACAATGTGGACGTCGTGGAGCGCCACCATAAAAGTGTCCGGCTGGACGCTCCCCTGGTGGTGAATGGATTTATTGATGTCCACTCCCAGGTCTTTGTGGCTGGCGAACTGAAGGTCATGAAGGAAGTCATGCCCTACAGCCATGTCAGCTGCCATGGTCCGGCAATTGTCTATGGAGAAGTCTATGGCTGCTGCCTGGTAGCCTGCGAAAAAATGGAATTTTCCAGCCTTGGCAGCCCCGACGGCATGCGCACCATGATCTCGCTGCAGGAATATTCCCTGGAGAAGCTGGTACTTCTCAAGGAACTCAACGAGATGAAAGCCGCCAAGATCCAGCCCCTGATGGCCAAACTGGTGCCACCGGTCACCAAGGTTGCCAAGCTCGGCAAAAAAGTGAATATGCTGCCCGATGAAACCAAGATGAAACTGCTCGGTGCCTACAAGAAATACATCGAGCTTAACGAAGAGAAAAAGAAAATAGCAACCCAGCTGCAGATACTGGAAAACAAGATCACTGAAGTCGCCACCAGGCCGCGCATCCTGGTACGCGGCCCCGTTCACCCCGGCGTGACCATCCGCATCAAGGATTCAGTCATGCGGGTGGAGGAGCCCCTGCACAGTGTCGAGTTCACCCTGGAAGATGAGAAGGTCCAGTTCAAGAAGATACGCGAATAGATCTCACATCCTGCTGAAAACGGAAAAACCTGGCCTTATACAACGTCCACAAAGATTCAGAAAGACCATATCTCACGCCCGTTATCGCTACGCATTGAAACCGTGAAGCACATGCAAACGGAGAACAAAAAAAGAGCCCCCTCTCCACAGGAGAGGGGGCTCTTGTCATTTACAGGGAATTACTTCCAGTAACCGAATGCGTTGCCCTGTTCCATGACGAAGTCATGCAGTGCCGCAGCAGCGCGCTTGGCCTGACCCATGGCGTTGATAACCGTAGATCCACCGGTAATCAGGTCTCCGCCGGCAAATACTGCCTTCTTGGAGGTGGCTCCCGTCTCGGGATCAGCAACCACGACACCCCACTTGTTCACTTCGATTTCCGGAGTGCTGGTGGGAATGATGGGGTTCACATCACAGCCAAGAGCCATGATAGCAGTATCACAGTCATCAATAAAGGATTCGCCGGTAGCCTCGGGCTTGCGACGGCCAGAGTCATCGGGCTCACCCAGCTTCATTACATCGCACTTGATCTGCTTGATGAAGAAGTTGTCATCACCAATGAACTCCACCGGGTTGGAGAGGAACTTAAAGTTGATAAACTCTTCCTTGGCGTGGTGCAGCTCCTCTGTACGGGCAGGTGCCTCTTCCTCGGAACGACGGTAGTACAGGGTAACATCAGCACCCAGACGCTTGGCAGTTCGCGCCGCGTCCATTGCCGTGTTCCCGGCACCGATGATACCAACCTTTTTGCCCTGGTACAGGGGCGTGACGTTATCGGGGAAGTTACCGGCGCCCATCAGGTAGACGCGGGTCAGGTATTCGTTGGCAGAGTAAACGCCATTGAGGTTCTCGCCGGGAACGCCGGTCATTTTTGGCAGACCTGCGCCCGTTCCCACGAATACGGCATCAAAGCCCCACTCGGAACCGAGCAGGTCATCAAGTGACATGGACTTGCCAACAATGGTGTTGTAAATGAACTTCACGCCCATCTTCTCGAGGAAGTTCAGATCCTCATCGATAACGGAGAGGGGCAGACGGAAGCGGGGAATCCCATAGACCAGAACACCACCACCGCGGTGGAAAGCCTCGAATACCGTAACATCATGTCCACGCTTACGGATTTCGTAGGCTGCAGTCATACCAGCGGGACCGCTGCCAACAACGGCGATCTTCTTGCCAGTGGCTGCGGCCACTTCGGGAATTTCACGGATTTTATTCTCACGTTCGTAGTCGGAAATCCAGCGCTCCAGGGAGCCGATAGCCACGGGTTTGCCACGCTTTCCAACAATACAGACCAGCTCACACTGCTGATCCTGCGGACAGACGCGACCGCAGATAGCTGGCAGGAAGTTGGTTTCACGTATCTTCTTGACCGATCCCTTGAAGTCACCTTTTTCGATGAGCTTGAGGAATCCGGGGATATCGATGCTGACAGGGCAACCTTCCACGCACTGGGGAGACTTGCAGTCGAGGCAGCGGGCCGCTTCGCGCATGGCCACTTCCTGGGCAAACCCAAGGGGTACTTCGTCAAAGTTTTTCACACGATCTTCTGGGCGCTGCTCGGGCATGGGGTGACGTTCAATTGCCATGCGCTCTTTGGGGGTCAGTTCAGCCATCTATTTCACCTCTTGGAGTTTTTCCATTGCGATTTTTTCCTGTGTGACAAACATCTTCTGACGCAGCATGAGCTCTTCGAAGTTCACCTCATGGGCATCGAAATCGGGACCATGGAAACAGGCAAACTTGGTTTTCCCGCCAACGGTCACACGGCAGGCACCGCACATACCGGTGCCGTCAACCATGATGGCATTCAGGGAGACAAAGGTTTTGACCTTCTTGGGCTTGGTCATGTTTCCGACCGCCTGCATCATGGGCACAGGGCCAACAGCCAGCACCCACTGCACATCCTCTTTTTCCATCAGCCCGGCGAGGCCGTCCGTGACAAAGCCTTTGACGCCCTGGGAGCCGTCATTGGTGCACACAATCACTTCGTCGCACACTTCTCGCATTTCCTTTTCCAGCAGGACCAGATCCTTGCTGCGCGCACCGATAATACCAACCACGCGGTTGCCCATGGCCTTCATGGCGCGGGCGGGAGGCATAACCGCTCCGGTTCCGTAACCACCACCGATAACCACGGCAGTACCTTTGAGTTTTTCCACATGGGTCTCTTCACCCAGGGGGCCAACCACATCCTGGAAACAGTCACCTTGCTTCAGGGCAACAGCTTCGGTGGAAGTGCGTCCGGCGGCCATGATAATAATGCGCACCGTGCCTTTTTCAGCATCCCATCCGGAAATGGAAATGGGAATGCGCTCACCGTTGGCGCTCACCCGCAGGATGATGAACTGGCCAGGCTTCATGTTTTTCGCGGCCATGGGGGCGTATACGTGGAACAAGGCCATGCCGGGAACAAGGTCTTGCTTTTCCACTATTTCGTAGAGCTTTGGCATTCTATTCTCCTTAAATGATTTGCTTCAGTTACAGACTGTGAGCTTGTTCTGGCTGTGGTCGTAGCTGACAGAGAACTCGACCGTTGCCTCGCGGGGCAGAGCTTCCAGGCTCTGGATAAGATCACCTACTGTCATGCCCTTGATGGTACAGGAGTCATCAAGGCTGGACTGGATGTATTCCTGGCTCTTGGTCATGTACATTTTCTGAGCGCTGTTATAGTCATCAAAACGGGCCAGCACAGCACCCTTGACCAGATCCTCCACGACAAAACGGCCTTCGCCTTTGGCGGGCTGATTATCTTCAACCACCTGAACGTAGTTGTTTCCAAATACTCGGACACTTTGTTTTTTCATGATTCGAACACCCTTTTCCGTTTTTGTTTGGTTTCACAAAACTCTTATCACAAGCCACTATAAGGGATAAGGGCCGGGAAGGTCAAGGAAATTGTATACAATGCAATCCGGTTTTCAAATAATGTTATAAATAAACCCGAGCCAGGAAAATCCCACCTGCCGCCTGCGGGGAAATCCGGACTGCTGAGCTGTTTTTTTTGACATATGGGCCAAAAAAAAGCGGCGAACCAGTGGTTCGCCGCTGCAAAGCATTGATCATATTCAGGCGGAATTCTTCTTGAGCACTTCCACCACGGGCTTCTTGGTTCCCTGCACGACTTCCGCATCAATAATACAGCGTTTGCGATCGCCCTTCTGATCGGGAATATCGTACATGATGTCCAGCATGACCTGCTCCATGATGCTGCGCAGCCCTCTGGCACCCGTCTTGCGTTTCAGTGCCTCGCGAGCCACTTCCGTACAGGCCTCCGGCGTAAAGACAAGCTCTGTGCTGTCCATGGCCAGCATATGGGCGTACTGCTTGACAAGGGCATTCTTCGGTTCCTGCAGAATCTGGATCAGGGCCGCCTCGTTGAGCTCCTCCAGGGCAGCGATAACCGGCAGACGTCCCACCAGCTCAGGAATCAACCCGTAACGGATAATGTCCTCAGGGTGAACTTTGGCCAGCAGCTCATCCTTCTGGAGTTTGCGGTTCTCGCTGAGCTCCTGTCCAAAGCCGAGCATCTTCTTGCCCAGTCGCCGTCCGACAATACCGTCAAGCCCTTCAAAAGCTCCACCACAGATAAAGAGGATATTGGTGGTGTCAATCTGAATGAACTCCTGGTTGGGGTGTTTGCGACCACCCTTGGGAGGAACATTGGCCACCGTGCCCTCGACGATTTTCAGCAGTGCCTGCTGCACACCCTCACCCGAGACGTCGCGGGTAATGGAGACGTTCTCGCTCTTGCGGGAGATCTTGTCGATTTCATCGATATAGATAATCCCGCGCTGGGCGCGTTCCACATCAAAGTCACAGCTCTGCAGCAGTTTCAGCAGAATATTCTCCACATCCTCGCCCACATAGCCCGCCTCGGTCAGCGTGGTGGCATCGGCGATGGCGAAGGGCACATTGAGCACCCGCGCCAGGGTCTGGGCCAGCAGGGTCTTTCCACTGCCCGTCGGCCCGATAAGCAGGATATTGGACTTGCTGATCTCCACATCTTCGCCTTCCGCCCCGCGGCTGTCCAGCAGGGAGTAAATGCGCTTATAGTGGTTATAAACCGCCACGCTGAGAATTTTCTTACTGCGCTCCTGCCCGATCACATACTCATCAAGGGACTCCTTGATTTCCGAAGGGCGAGGCAGGGAGCCCATATACTCTTCCACATCCTGAGGAGCCTCATCGGCACCATGGGCATGTTCGGTTTCAATAGCATCATTGCACAGATACACGCACTCATTGCAGATATACACGCCGAAGCGGCCCTCGATGAGGCGATCCACTTCGTCATAGTTCTTCCCGCAGAATGAGCACTGGGGGCCACTGCTGTCGGAAGTTTTCTTCCTTGCCATTACTCTGCACTCCTGCTCTGGATAACCTCGTCAATAATACCATAGGCGCGGGCCTGCTCGCCGGTCATGAAGAAATCCCGGTCGGTATCCCGTTGGATTTTTTCCAGATCGGCTCCCGTGTGACGAACCAGGATATCGTTGAGCATCTCCTTGATGCGCAGGATCTCGCGGGCCTGGATTTCGATATCGGTGGCCTGCCCCTGGGCACCACCCAAAGGCTGGTGAATCATGATGCGGGAGTGGGGCAGCGCAAAGCGCTTGCCCTTCTCACCGGCAGCCAGCAGCACCGCGCCCATACTGGCAGCCTGCCCCACACAGATGGTGGAGACCTTGGGCCGGATATACTGCATGGTGTCATAGATAGCCATGCCGGCGGTTACCACACCGCCGGGGCTGTTGATATAAAGGAAAATGTCCTTTTCCGGGTCTTCCGCTTCCAGAAAAAGCAGCTGGGCGATGATCACATTGGATATCTGATCATCGATCTGGGTACCCAGGAAAACGATGCGATCCTTGAGCAGCCGCGAGTAGATATCATAGGATCGCTCTCCGCGAGCTGTCTGTTCGACGACTATAGGTACCAATGGCATATTTCAACCTCTTATGCGTTCACTTCTTCACGTTGACGCTCCAGGTCCTCCTTGGTAACCGTCTTCTCGGTTACACTGGAGTTGGCGCCGATAAAATCCACCACTTTGTCTTCAATGATATTCGCCTTGATGCTCTCCAGTGCCTGGGCATTGAGGCGCTTTCTGGTATCCTCCACCGAAGCCTGGGCGCGAGTGGCCTCCTCGGCGATGGCCTTCTCCATGTCCTCTTCAGAGGCATCAATGCTTTCCAGCTTGGCGACGGCATGGAGCAGCACACTGGTGCGCACCTGCTTTTCCGCCATATCGCTATAGGCAGGGGCCAGACGCTCCATCTGCTGACGGAAGGTCTGCTCGTCAGGAATCGACTGCACATACTGCATCAGAATATTGCCGGCAATGCGACGGGCCTGATCCTGAATCATGGATTCGGGCACATCGAAGGCGTTGCTGTCCATAAGTTTCTGAGCAATCTGCTCACGGAACTTGCGCTTGCTTTCGGAATCCATGTACTCCTCGATATCCTTGCGGATCAGCTGGCGGAATTCGTCGGCGCCAGCCACCTCGCGATCACGGGAGACCTCCTTGGCGAGCTCATCAGTCAGAACCGGGGTCACCTTCTCGTTGACCTCGTGGAGGGTCACCTCAAACTGAGCTGCTTTGCCCTTAAGGCTTTCCGCGTGGTAGTCGTCGGGGAAGCTCACATCGATAACCTTCTCCTGGCCAATGGTCATGCCTTCCAGCTGAGGTTCGAAACCGGGAATAAACTGTCCGGAGCCAAGCACCAGTTTGAATCGCTCCGCCGTGCCACCTTCAAAGTACTCACCGTCGATTTTGCCTTTGAAATCGATCACCACCTCGTCACCAGTGCGGGCTTCGCGCTGTACCGCGCTGAACTCAGCCCTTTGCTCCAGAATGCGGCCGATTGCCTCTTCCACATCCTTGTCGGTCACCTCGTAGCGCTCGCGCTCAAGCTCAAAACCCTTGTAGATTTCGGGGGTCACTTCCGGGAACGTATCCACGGTGTATTTCAGAACCAGGTCATTGTCTTCGTTGCGCTGCAGATCCGTTACCTCCGGCCGGGAGACATAGCTGATGTCCTCCGACTGCAGCGAGGAAGTCACCGCATCCTGAATAACGCGCTCAGAGGCCAGGTTGTAGGCATTGGCACCATATTCCTGACGAACAACCGCCAAAGGCGCTTTCCCAGGACGAAAGCCCCTGATCTTGGCCTTTTTGGCTATTTTCTTGATTTCGCTCTCCAGGGCATCGTCCATCACCTTACCGGGAATGGTTACCGTCACTTCCTTCGCAGATTTCTCCAGGTTCTTCAGTTCGACTTTCATTTGCACCTCTTTTGACAAGCCTCTATTGGACGATTTTTATCAACAAACGATTGATATTACAGAAGTTTTTCGAAAATTCCCAGCAAAAAACGCTCTCCAGCCACAGGCAGGCATCAGCCCGCACCCTTTTCGCGCTCGCGCTGTCCGGCCACCTCGCGATAGTAGCGCACACCAGCGCCGCCCTGACCCTTCACCGTGGTCATCGCAAAATCCGCCCGCGCCACCAGCTCTTCACCATCGTCAGCGTCCTCAGGGTAGAAACTCACGCCAATGCTCAAACCAGCCATGATTTCATTCCCCTGAACACTCACCGGCCGACTGAAATGCTGCCGGATACGGCGGATCACCACATCGGGCGTGCTCTCACTCTCAATATCCTCCAGCAGAATGCCAAATTCGTCAGAACCGATACGGGCCACCAGATCCTCACCGCGCACACATCCCAGCAAGCGCTTGGCGAACGCCTTCAGAGCCTCGTCACCAACCCTGGTACCATAGGCTTCATTAATCTGCTTGAAGTGGTCAAAATCCACAATCAGAATCGCCGCCTTGCCTGCATGGGCATGGTGTGCTTTTGAGAAGCGGCGAATGCGCTCGTGGAGTAACTGGCGGTTGGCAAGCCCCGTAAGGGCGTCGTGGTGCTTCAGGTAGTGCAGGCGGTTCTCCTTCTCCAGCAGCTCCCGCTCCACACGCCGCATCTGGGTGATATCCACCATGACACCGATAATACCCCTGAGTTCGCCAGCCACATCGCGATAGGCGTCCTTGCTGATGATAAAGTCATGGCGACTGCCATCGCTGACGGGAAAACTCGCCTCGTAGGATATTGGCTGCCCGGGATTTTCCAGCAACAGGCGATCGCGCTGCTCCTCGTCCTCCACATCCTGGGAAGCGATCACATCGGGAAAACTGCGCAGGGAACGCCCTTCCACGTCGGCCGTGGTGACACCGAAAATATCGCGGGCGAAGGCCTCGTTACAGCCCCGGAAAACACCCCTGGCGTCCTTGTAAAATACCGGACTGGGGATAGTATCCAGGAAGGTGGAAAGAAACTGGATGCTGTTGCGCAGATCGTCTTCAGCCTGCTTGCGCTCCGTCACCTCGCGGATCAGGGCGCGGTTCATCTGGTCGAGCTTTTTGGTGCGGCTGCCCACTTCCGTCTTCAGGCGCTTGTTGAAGGTGAACAGCAGCACCGCCAGGGCCACCGACACCACCACCAGAAACACCAGCGCCCAGATAGCCCACAGGTACTTCAGGTAGCCCGGCGGAAACTTCACATTGTGCAGGAAACCCTCCAGGGAGAAGTTGCTGCTCATCAGGCCCACTTCACTGAAAATGGCCGCGATGTTCTGCCAGCGCTCCGGGTTGATATGCCCGATCTGAATCAGGTCGGGCAGCACCAGCTGACGCAGCGCCTTGGCTTCATATTCCAGGTGTTCACGGGTCTTGTCGGTGTTATAGCGCGTCAGAATCAGGTCAATGATCTCGTCCTGATGGAGGAAGGCATACTCCCAGCCGCGAATGGTCGCCCGGATAAAAGCGTCTATGCGCTCGGGATTTTTCTCAACCTGCTGGCGAGTAGTAAAGAGCGTGTCCCCGTAAGCATCCACCTGATGGTGGAAGGGCTGAATGGTCCGTACGCTCACCCCCATGGCCCGGAACAGGTAGGGATCCGAGGCGATGCTCCCACTGATGGCATCCACCTCGCGGCTCATCAGCTTCACCAGTGCCGAAGTATCCTTTTCCATGATAGTGACATCATCGCGGCTCAGGCCAGCCCGCGTCAGCATCGCCAGGAACTCACTCTGCTTGTTGCTGTTGATCATCACTGTCTTGCCCTTGAGGTCAGCCGGCCCGTGAATATCCGAATCCTGAGCAACCAGCAAAGCATAGGCAGAGTGTTGCATGATCGGAGCCAGCACCACCAGTGGCAGACCATGGGCCGCGCGGATCAGAATTTCCGAAGAGAGCACACCGAAATGGGCCTGCCCCGAGAGCAGCTCCTCATCAATGCGGATTTCCGGCCGCCCCTCGCGGATAACCACGTTCAGGCCTTCCTCTTTATAGAAACCCTTCTCCAGGGCCGCGTAATAGCCCGCGAACTGGAACTGGTGATACCAGTTCAACTGCAGAATCAGGGGAGCGTCAGACGTGCGGGACGCCTGCGCCAGGCCAGCCATCACCGAAAGAACAAGAAAAAAGACAAGGACCACTCTATAGGCAGAAAGCCGATATACCATGTATCATCTCCGGGGAAACAGAAATCGCGAAGCATCATAGAACAACAGCAGCACAAAAGCTACTCCAGCGCACTGCGAAAATACCAAATCAACAGACAGGCAATGGAAAAACACCCAGATGCCAGGCGTCCGCAGAACCAGAAGTGAAGCCCCTCGTACGGTGAATGACGAGCACAGCGGACAGCAATGCAAATGGGGGTTTTTCAGCCGCCTGCCAGCGGCATTTTTTGCAGCAGCGTAATCTCGCGACCATCAACGGCAATCGCCCCTTCTTCCACCAGTTTCTTCAGCAGGCGCGAAAAGGTTTCCGGCGTTGTCCCCAGCAGCAGCGCCAGCTCGCCCTTGGGAACCGGCAACTGAACCGTCTTGAGACGCTGGGAAGCACTCAAGTGGCCAAGATAGAGCAGAAAACGCTCCTGCACATCCCGCGAGCTCAGATGCTCCACCATGTTCACCAGGTACTTCAGACGCTTGGTCAGAGCACCAATATAGCGCAACGCAAAATCCGGATTCCCCTGAATAATCTGCCGCAGACGCCGCGCGCTCATACCCAGCAGCATACAGGGCTCCAGAGCCATGGCACTGACCGGGTAGCGGGTCTCGCGGGCCAGCAGGATCTCCGCGAACAATTCTCCGGCGTGCACAAAATGCACCACCGTCTCCTTCCCCTGGTCCGTAGTACGAAACAGACGCACACTGCCCTCCAGCAGGAAAAACACCTGTTCCCCCTCGTCACCCTCGTAGAAGAGGATATCCTTCTTTTCCTTGCCAACCAGCGTACACGCCGGAATCAAAGCGTCGGTAAGAGCGGCATCCACTTCACCCAGAAATTTCTTCTGAAAAACCTCAATGGCCTGCTTTTTTTCCATTTTTTGACCTGTATCAATTTCGTTTTCGCAGAGTTGTTTACTATTCCGGTCATGCATCAACGAAAACCCCAACAAACGGAGGATAAGTGTTATGAGTATGTTCTGCTACCAGTGTTCCATGTCCATGCCCGAAGGCTGCGGCGCCAAAGGCCAGACCGTCGGCACCTGCGGTAAAGACGAAAACCTTGCGAGACTCCAGGATATCATGATCTTCGGCCTCAAGGGCATCGCCGCCTATCGTGTCCAGGCTGCCCACTATGGCGCCGACTGTTCCGCCGTTGACAACGTGGTGAACGAGACCCTCTACTTCACCCTCACCAACTCCAACTTCAACTTCGACCAGCACGTCGCCCAGACCATGAAAGTCGGCCAGGCCGCCGTTGACATGATGAGCATTCTGGACAAGGCCCACACCGACACTTACGGCATGCCACAGCCTGTCAAAGTATCCCAAAACCGCGTTGAAGGAAAGGCCATTCTCGTCTCCGGCCACGACCACCACGCCCTGCGCAAACTGCTGGAACAGTCCGAAGGCAAAGGCGTCAACGTCTACACCCACTCCGAGCAGCTGCCCTCCCACGCCTACCCCGAACTGTCCAAATACAAGCACCTCAAGGGCAACGTCGGCAAGGCCTGGTTTGACCAGAAAGACCTGTTCAGCAAATTTAACGGCGCCATCCTCGTCAACACCAACTGCATCGTACCCCCCAAAGGCAAGGATTACGCCGACCGCGTCTTCACCTATGCCCAGGTGGGAATCGACGGCGCCACCCACATTGAAAACGACAACTTCAGCCCCATCATTGAAAAAGCACTGTCGCTGCCCGACACCAACTGGGCATCCGATGAAACCGTACCCACCGGCCACCACCACTCCGTCATCCTCTCCCTGGCCCCCCAGGTCGTGGAAGCCGTCAAGAGCGGAAAAATCCGCCGCTTCTTCGTCATCGCCGGCTGCGACTCCCCCGGCAAAGGCGGAGAATACTACCGTGAACTGGCGAAAATCGTTCCCCAGGACTGCGTGATCCTCACCTCATCCTGCGGAAAGTTCCGCTTTAACGACATGGAATTCGGCAACGTCCCCGGAACCGAAATTCCCCGCCTGCTTGACCTTGGACAGTGCAACGACTCCATCGGCGGCGTCATCATCGCCAGCAAACTGGCCGAAGTCTTCGGCTGTGGCGTCAACGACCTGCCCCTGAGCATCGTCCTCTCCTGGATGGAACAAAAAGCCGTCGCCATCCTGCTTGGCCTGCTCAGCATCGGAGTCAAGGACATCCGCGTCGGACCACGCGCGCCCCAGTTCTTCAACGAGGACATCTTCAACTTCCTCATTGACAACTTCAACCTCAAGCTCACCGGCGACCCCCAGCAGGACCTGCAGGACATGCTGGGCTGACCAACACCCATTCTCCTCCTTCACCAGATACAGCAAAAGCCCGGTCATGTGACCGGGCTTTTGCGCATGTACAACAACAGAGAAATTACTTCTGAACATCAGCCCCAAGAGGTGGATGCCCCGCCGGCAAGCCAGGCTGCTGCTGTGGCATCTCGCCACCCTCCAGCACAAAAGCACCCACAAAAATCAGCTTTTCAAACGTTCGGTCAAGGGAACGACTGTAAAAGTCCTCCATCACCATCCCGTCAATAACCATAACCCGGTCGCCCTCACTGACCACCGTCTCGGGACCAGCGAACCAGAGAATCTCACCATCAGCGTCAAGCTGCACATAGGTATAACCAGCCACATTCATCGTCTCGATAACCGTACCCATCAGATGAGCCTGCTGCTGCGCAGCAGCAGGAGCGGACGACGCACCCGAAACCTCGGGAGCAGACTGCTCACTGCACCCGCTCACAAACACCAGACCACTGACCAGCAGGGCAGCAACAAAACCTGCACGCATAAACCAAACCTCCGCAGAAACATAGCCTTCACCGGCATCCGCAGCAACAGGAAAACCGGGAACACAGCACCAGCATACGCCGGGAGAATTCTCACCGCAAGCCCCGCGATAGGGGGTAGGGGGTAGGGGGTAGGGGGTAGGGGGTAGGGGGTAGGGGGTAGGGGGTAGGGGGTAGGGGGTAGGGGGTAGGGGGAGTGATGAGCCTTCCCTCGTGGTCTGTCAACATTTTGCGCAATCTGCGGACACAATGCTTTCCATCCCCCGGTTGTCCTCAACCTTCTGCACCTTTGCGGCCATGGTGTGAAACCTGACCTCCTTCGCAACCTCCAAAACAGCCAAAGAAATTTATCCGCAGATTTTTCAGATTTTCGCAGATAAAGGCAAAAGCCAGTGAGCTCAGGGAAATCCATGGCAAGTGAATCGTTCCCGTGCTTTGCGACCCCCGTGAGCCAGCGAACAGGCGAGAGACCTGCATCATTCTTCAAAATGAGCGTTCATTCGTGTTCATTCGCGGTAAACCCGGCTGCTACTCCCTCTCACTGCCTTTCCCTGGTACCTTTGTGGCCTTTGTGTGAAACCCTGCCTTCTCCCCCTCCGCGTTTCCGGTGAGCACAGCGAATCGGCGAGAGACCCGCATTATTCTTCAATATTCGCGTTCATTCGTGTTCATTCGCGGTAAACCCGGCTGCTACTCCCGCTCACTGCCTTTCCTTGGTGCCTGGCAGGCTGCTGAAAAACCCTCATCTGCGGTGTTGCTCGCCGTCGCGTGTCATTGCAACGTACGGGGAGTACGCTTCATTCCACGCTCCGCGAGCGCCTTGCACCTGAGCATTTTTCAATTGCCTGCGTATTTTGAGGTATTTCAGTAAGCTGTTAGTAGGCCTTGTGTGAAACCCTGCCTTTTCCCCCTCCAAATCTGCGCCCATCTGCGGACACAATGGTTTCCATTCCCCGGTTGCCCTCAACCTTCTGCACCTTTGCTGCCATGGTGTGAGACCCGCATTATTCTTCAATATTCGCGTTCATTCGTGTTCATTCGCGGTAAACCCGGCTGCTACTCCCTCTCACTGCCTTTCCCTGGTGCCTTTGAGGGCTTTGTGTGAAACCTGGCCTTTTCCCCCTCCGAATCTGCGTCCATCTGCGTAATCTGCGGACAAATGCCCCCCACTCCCTCCTATCACAAACAACACTTTCCTTTGCCCGTACTCTGGTATATACTGCCTGGCATTCAAGGGGTGAGCCATGGAACAAAAGTACTTCGAAATTCTGATGGAAGAGATGAACAGCAAGTTTGAACTTGTACTGGAAAGCCATTCTGCACTTGACCTGAAGTTTGAAAAGAAATTTGACCAACTGAACCAAAAAATTGATGATGTTGACTTCAAGGTTGGCGTGGTCAATAACCGACTGAATGAAGTTAAAACCGAGCTCAGCAACCGCATGGATAAGCTTGATGGTCGCATGGACAAAATAGAAGGCCGCATGGACAAGCTGGATGGCCGCATGGAAAAAATAGAAGGTCGCATGGATCGGCTGGAAAGAAAAGTGGATGGTGTCGCTGACGACCTCTCCGCCCACCGCGCTGACACCGAACTTCACCGCGCCCATGGGTAGGGAAGAGGTGACGAGAAAGTAGCCTGCAGTGTGTAGTCGGTAGAGAGATGCCCTATAACCCTTCCCCATACCCTTCTTCGTGGCTCCGTGAATTTCGTGTGAGACCTGGCTTCCTCCACAACCTCCAAAACAGCCAAAGAAATTTATTCGCAGATTTTCGCAGATAAAGGCAAATTCCAGCAGGGAACTCTATTGCAAGTAAGTAGTTCCCGTGTCCTCCCTCGGCAGCTTGGCGACCCCCGTGAGCACAGCGAATCGGCGAGAGACCCGCATTATTCTTCAAGATTCGCGTTCATTCGTGTTCATTCGCGGTAAACCCGGCTGCTACTCCCGCTCACTGCCTTTCCTTGGTGCCTGGCAGGCTGCTGAAAAACCCTCATCTGCGGTGTTGCTCGCCGTCGCGTGTCATTGCAACGTACGGGGAGTACGCTTCATTCCACGCTCCGCGAGCGCCTTGCACCTGAGCATTTTTCAATTGCCTGCGTATTTTGAGGTATTTCAGTAAGCTGTTAGTAGGCCTTGTGTGAAACCCTGCCTTTTCCCTCTCCAAATCTGCGTCCATCTGCGTAATCTGCGGACACAATGGTTTCCATTCCCCGGTTGCCCTCAACCTTCTGCACCTTTGCGGCCATGGTGTGAGACCCGCATTATTCTTCAATATTCGCGTTCATTCGTGTTCATTCGCGGTAAATCCGGCCGCTACTCCCGCTCACTGCCTTTCCCTGGTGCCTTTGAGGGCTTTGTGTGAAACCCTGCCTTTTCCCCCTCCGAATCTGCGTCCATCTGCGCAATCTGCGGACAAATGACTCTCCCCCATCACCCATTCTCTATTCTCCATCTCCATCCCCAACCCCTAACCACTCCTACAACAAACAACACTTTCCTTTGCCCGTACTCTGGTATATACTGCCTGGCATTCAAGGGGTGAGCCATGGAACAAAAGTACTTTGAAATTCTGATGGAAAATATGAAAAGCGAATTCAAGGCAGTTGCCGAAGGGCACGACTCTCTGCGGCAGGAATTTGGTCGCAAAATTGATGATTTTCGCGATGAAGTGAATGGTCGCTTTGAGCGAGTGGACGCTCAGATCCTTGCTCTTAATCACAAGGTTGACACGGTAGATACCAAGCTCAGCAAGCGCATCGACGAAGTTGATACCAAGCTCAGCAATCGCATCGACGAAGTTGATACCAAGCTCAGCAAGCGCATCGACGAAGTTGATACCAAACTCAGCAAGCGCATCGACGAAGTTGATACCAAACTCAGCAGGAAGATCGACGCAGTGGCCACCGACCTCTCCGCCCACCGCGCCGACACCGAACTCCACCGTGCCCATGGATAGAGTCAGTAGTCAGTAGCGAGTAGTCAGTGGCGAGTAGCGAGTAGTCAGTGCTTTTCCTTGGCGCTCCCAGCGTCTTAAGTGAGCGTAGCGAACGGGCGTGATATATTGCCTTTTCTCTTGACTGCCCTTCCTGGTGCCTTTGAGGGCTTTGTGTGAAACCCTGCCTTTTCCCCCTCCAAATCTGCGCCCATCTGCGTAATCTGCGGACAAATGACTCTCCCCCATCCCCAACTCCCTCCTATCACAAACAACACTTTCCTTTGCCCACACTCTGTTATATATTGCCACCCATCAGGAGGTGAGCCATGGAGAAGCAAGATCGCTTTGAAATCCTGCTGGAAGACATAAACAGCAAGTTTGACCTTGTTCTGGAAGGGCATAATTCCCTGCGGCAGGAATTTGGCCAGAAGTTTGACCAACTGAACCAAAAAATCGATGATGTAGACTTCAAGGTTGACGTGGTCAATAACAGGCTGAATGAAGTCGACACCAAGCTCAGCAAACGCATGGATAAACTTGATGGACGTATGGACAAAATAGAAGGTCGCATGGACCGGCTGGAAAGAAAAGTGGATGGTGTCGCTGCTGACCTCACCGCTCATCGCGCTGACACCGAACTCCACCGTGCGCATGGATAGAGTCAGTAGCGAGTCGTCAGTGGCCAGTAGTCAGTGCTTTACCTTAGCGGCTTTGCGTCTTAAGTGAGCACAGCGAACGGGCGAGAGACCTGCATCACTCTTCAAGATGAGCGTTCATTCGTGTTCATTCGCGGTAAATCCGGCTGCTACTCCCTCTCACTGCCTTTCCTTGGTGCCTTTGTGGCCTTTGTGTGAAACCCTGCCTTCTCCCCCTCCAAATCTGCGGACAAATCCCAACTCCCTCCTATCACAAACAACACTTTCCTTTGCCCGTACTCTGGTATATACTACATTGTATTCAAGAGGTGAGCCATGGAACAAAAGTACTTCGAAATTTTGATGGAAGAGATGAGAAGTGAATTCAGAGCCGTTGCAGAAGGTCACGAGTCTCTGCGGCAGGAATTTGGTCGCAAAATTGATGATTTTCGCGATGAAGTGAATGGTCGCTTTGAGCGAGTGGACGCTCAGATCCTTGCTCTTAATCACAAGGTTGACACGGTAGATACCAAGCTCAGCAAACAGATTCACGAAGTTGACACCAAACTCAGCAAGCGCATTGACAAGTTGGAGAAAAAAGTTGATGACATTGCCACCGACCTCACCGCCCACCGCGCTGACACCGAACTCCACCGTGCCCATGGATAGAGTCAGTAGCCAGTAGCGAGTAGTCAGTGCTTTTCCTTGGCGCTCCCAGCGTCTTAAGTGAGCGTAGCGAACGGGCGTGATATATTGCCTCTTCTCTTGACTGCCCTTCCTGGTGCCTTTGAGGGCTTTGTGTGAAACCCTGCCTTTTCCCTCTCCAAATCTGCGCCCATCTGCGCAATCTGCGGACACAATGGCTTCTCTCCACCCCTCTACCTAACTACTAACTACCTGCTACCCGCTACCTGCTACTTGCTACTTGCTACTTGCCTCCCGCTCTCCCTGCCACAAAACCCCTCAATGACAATACACCTCTAATCAGCCAGTAACCGACACACATAGTCACCTTTTACTGCAAATCATCGCCAAAACGTAAACTCCAAGTAAAATAACAAGAAACGTCCCGGCGCTTTTTCCATGAACCGTTTCAGAGTTTTTTCAGGGGTACGCCAAAATTGCGCACTTCCTGCACTTTTTTCGTTGACAACCAGATTTTAAGCCAGTATATGTTGAACCACGATATTTTTTCCACAAATCCAAAAAAATGGAGAGACACATGAACAAAATGGTCAAAGTTTCCCTCGCTGGTCTGGCTGCCGCAGCCATGATCGCTCCCGCCTCCGTAGCCTTCGCTCAGAAAACCGGCCCCAACTTCTACGGTCAAGTCAACTACCAACTCCAGATGTATGACGATGGCACAGACACACTCTGGGAATCCAACAGCAACGCATCACGCCTTGGCGTTCGCGGAAATTATGCCCTGGATGGCGGCCTGACAGCTATTTACCAGATCGAAAGTGGTTTTAACTATGGCACAGATCATAATCCTGGCAACAATGGTCTTGCAACTCGAGACACTTTCGTAGGCCTGCGCGGTGACTTCGGCACCTTCACTGTAGGTCGTCAATCTCACTCTTTCCGTCAGTTCGCTGGCCTCCAGAACTACTCCACTGACGCACAGGAGCCTTGGTCAATCGGCCTTGGTTCGCGCCAGAACGACACCATCAAGTACACTGGTAAAGCCGGTGACATTGGCTTTGGCGTGAGCCTCATGCCTACAATGGGTGCAGAAACAGGTGACATGAGCTTTGCTCTTGGCCTGGGCGGCAAGATCAGCAACGAAATCAGCTTCGGTCTTGGTGCATTGATGACTTCTGATCCGGATGCAGATTTTCCAGCTCCCGGCTCTTTCGGTTACGGCTCAGCAAATCGTGATGAAACAGTTATAGGCCTCAAAGTAGAATACAAAGCCGGTCCTCTGACTGCTGCTCTTGGCTACCAAACCTATGATGAAGCTGACTACAGCGAAGTTGTTGTACCTGTCAAGTTTGACATCAACAGCCAATTCAGCGTTCAGGCAGCGGTCAACATGATCATGGACTTCAACGATGAAGATTCCATGAACTTCATGGCCGGCTTTGACTACCGTCTTGGCGGAGGCACCACCCTGTACCTCAACTACATCGCCATCGACGAAGACTCCGCTCCCCGTGGCAGCAGTCGCGAGGCTGACTCCACTACCATCGCGTTCGGCATCAACCACGCATTCTGATTTCCCGGTGCATAAGCACCATCTTTTATCCTCATAGGATGTTCTGCACCTCCGCATTTCGCGGAGGTGCTTTTTTTTTGCAAGTGTTCAGAATCGAAGACATGACACCCACTTTGTCATTGATGATTCTGCCATATATCCGCTAGGACGACTAAACGTCCAATAAAGGACGCCCATATGATTAGAAGGTAATGCAGCTGGTCGCTTGACCAATTCTCCCATTTGCGTTTATTCGTGTCCATTCGCGGTAAATCCTCCGGCTGCTACACCCTCTCACTGCCTTTCCTTGGTGCCTTTGAGGGCTTTGTGTGAAACCCTGCCTTTTCCCCCTCCAAATCTGCGCCCATCTGCGGACAAAATGGTTTCCATCCCGGTTGCCTTCCCCCTTTTAAACCTTTGCTGCCATGGTGTGAGACCTGACCTCCTTCACAACCTCCAAAACGGCCAAAGAAATTTATCCGCAGATTTTCAGCGACCCATGTAATAATCAAAGCAATCATTCAGAGTTTTCGAATGCACGAAAGTCAATTTCCTCTCGCCAAGCCGCAGAGAACGCAGAGAAGATAGGTGCCCAAATCAATTCACCTGTATTTCCTTGGCGCTCCCAGCGCCTTAAGTGAGCACAGCGAACGGCGAGAGACCCGCATTATTCTTCAATATTCGCGTGTATTCGTGTCCATTCGCGGTAAAACCGGCTGCTACTCCCGCTCACTGCCTTTCCTTGGTGCCTGGCAGGCTGCTGAAAAACCCTCATCTGCGGTGTTGCTCGCCGTCGCGTGTCATTGCAACGTACGGGGAGTACGCTTCATTCCACGCTCCGCGAGCGCCTTGCACCTGAGCATTTTTCAATTGCCTGCGTATTTTGAGGTATTTCAGTAAGCTGTTAGTAGGGCTTTGTGTGAAACCTGGCCTTTTCCCCCTCCAAACCTGCGGACAAATCCCAACTCCCTCCTATCACAAACAACACTTTCCTTTGCCCGTACTCTGGTATATACTGCATTGTATTCAAGGGGTGAGCCATGGAACAAAAGTACTTCGAAATTCTGATGGAAGAGATGAACAGCAAGTTCGAGCTGGTGCTGGAGAGTCATCATGCAATACGCTCGGAACTTCAGCAGTTCAGAGGCGAAGTACATGACCGTTTCCAGATGGTGGATACCAAAATCCTTGCTCTTAATGACAAGATTGACACCGTAGACACCAAGCTCAGCAAGCGCATTGACGAAGTTGACGCTAAGCTCAGCAGGAAAATCGACGCAGTGGCAGCTGACCTCTCCGCTCATCGCGCTGACACCGAACTTCACCGGGCGCATGGATAGAGCCAGTAGCCAGTAGTCAGTGCTTTACCTTTGCAACTCTGCGTCTTAAGTGAGCACAGCGAACGGGCGAGAAGCATTGCCTTTGTTCTTGATAGTCTTTCCTTGTGTCTTCGTGCCCTTCGTGTGAGACCTGCCTTTTCCCCCTCCAAATCGGCTGACACAATGATTCTCCCCCATCCCCTATTCTCTATTCTCTATTCTCCATCTCCATCCCCCAACCCCTAACCCCTCCTACAATAAACAATACTTTCCTTTGCCAGCACTCTGGTATATATTGCCACCCATCAGGAGGTGAGCCATGGAACAAAAGTACTTCGAAATTCTGATGGAAGAGATGAACAGCAAGTTTGAACTTGTACTGGAAGGGCATAACTCCCTGCGGCAGGAGTTTGGACGGAAGTTTGACCAACTGAACCAAAAAATCGATGATGTAGACTTCAAGGTTGATGTGGTCAATAACCGCCTGAATGAAGTTAAAACCGAACTCAGCAAGCGTATCGATGACGTTGATGACAAACTCAGCAAAAAAATCGATGCCGTTGCCACCGACCTCTCCGCCCACCGCGCTGACACCGAACTTCACCGTGCGCATGGGTAGGGAAGAGGTGACGAGAAAGTAGCCTGTAGTGTGTAGTCGGTAGAGAGATGTCCTATAACCCTTCCCCATGCCCTTCTTCGTGGCTCCGTGAATTTCGTGTGAGACCTGGCTTCCTCCACAACCTCCAAAACAACCAAAGAAATTTATCCGCAGATTTCACCGATTTTCGCAGATAAAGGCAAAAGCCAGCAGGGAACTCTATTGGCAAGTAAGTAGTCAGTGCTTTACCTTTGCGCCTCTGCGTCTTGAGTGAGCACAGCGAACGGCGAGAGACCTGCATCATTCTTCAATATTCGCGTGTATTCGTGTCCATTCGCGGTAAATCCGGCTGTACTCCCGCTCACTGTCTTTCCTTGGTGCCTGGCAGGCTGCTGAAAAACCCTCATCTGCGGTGTTGCTCGCCGTCGCGTGTCATTGCAACGTACGGGGAGTACGCTTCATTCCACGCTCCGCGAGCGCCTTGCACCTGAGCATTTTTCAATTGCCTGCGTATTTTGAGGTATTTCAGTAAGCTGTTAGTAGGCCTTTGTGTGAAACCCTGCCTTTTCCCCCTCCGCGTTTCCGGTGAGCACAGCGAATCGGCGAGAGACCCGCATTATTCTTCAATATTCGCGTGTATTCGTGTCCATTCGCGGTAAATCCGGCTGCTACTCCCGCTCACTGCCTTTCCTTGGTGCCTTTGTGGCCTTTGTGTGAAACCCTGCCTTTTCCCTCTCTAAATCTACGGACCAAAATGGCCTTTCTCTATTTCCCATCCCCCATTCCGGCAGGCTTGCCGTTTTGCTCAATACGCGTAGTACAGCACGGCAAAGAAATGGCTTGTGGTTCCGGCCATCACGAACAGGTGCCATACGAAGTGGGCGTAGGGAATCCTGACCAGGTAGAAGAGTACGCCGGTGGTATAGGCGCTTCCGCCCGCCACCAGCCAGAAGAGGCCCCATGGCTCCATGCTCTGCCACAGGGGTTTCATGGCAATGACTATCAGCCACCCCATGACCAGGTACAGCGCCGTGGAAAGCTTTTCGAAGCGGATGCCTCCCATGGATTTCAACACAATACCACCGATGGCGATGCTCCACACGAGGCCCAGCAGTGTCCAGCCCCAGGGGCCGCGCAGGACGCCCAGGGTGAAGGGGGTATAGGTTCCCGCGATCAGCAGAAAGATGGCACCGTGGTCGAGAATCTGGAATACCTGTTTGGCCCGGTTTTTCGCCAGGGCATGGTAGAGGGTGGAGGCAATGTAGAGCAGCAGCATGGTGGCGGCAAAGACGCTGGCACCCACAATGCCCCAGGCGCTTCCCCGTTCTGCGGCGAAGAGGATCAGCACTGGCGTTGCGGCAACGGCTGCCAGGAAACCGACACCGTGGCTGACGCTGCTGGCGATCTCTTCTCCCAGGCTCTCTGGTCGTGGTGTCATTGGAGAGCGTTTCATTGCCTCCTCCTTTTCCCGAGAGGCATGCTTACTGAAATACCTCAAATCATACAGGCAATTGAAAACCCACAGGTGCAAGGCGCCCGCAGAGCGAGGCGTGAAGCGTACTTCCCGTACGTTGCAACAACAAGCGGCAGCGGGCAACACCGCAGATGGGGGTTTCAGCAGCCTGTTAGCGTTTTTGCGCCTCCTGCTTTCGCGGCATGCGCCGCAGATCCAGCGTGTGGGGATAGTCGCGGTTCTTTTCGATGGAGAGGATCTGCACATCCGTGGATACATCGGTTCTGGGGGTAAAGGTGCGCCGTGTCACGGGGCCACTGGTGGGTACCTGCAGAACATCTTCCTGCACGCCAGCTGTGTGCCCCATGTCCCAGAAGCGGTTGATGCGGCGCGACTGGGCTTCAAATTCGTTGACGGGCAGGGTTTCATAGCTGCGCCCTCCGGGGTGGCTGACGTGGTAGACACAGCCGCCGATGGAGCGTTTATTCCAGGTATCAACAATGTCAAAGGTTATGGGCGAGTGAATGCCGATGGTGGGATGCAGGGACGAGTGGGGCTGCCAGGCCTGGTAGCGGATGCCGGCCACATATTCGCCGTGCACTCCTGTGGGCTGCATGGGCACGGGGTAGCTGTTGCAGGTGATGAGGTAGCGGGCGTCATTGAGACCGTTGACCTTCAGCTGCAGCCGCTCCACGGAAGAGTCCACATAGCGGGCGGTGCCACTGCTGGCACTCTCTTCACCCAGCACGTGCCAGGGTTCAATGGCCATGCGCAGCTCGATGACTATGTCCTTGACGCAGACGGATCCGTAATGGGGGAAGCGGAATTCGAAGAAGGGGTCGAGCCAGTCCATTTCAAAGGCATAACCAGCCTGGTTCAGATCCTCAACCACATCCGCCATATCCCGTCGCACATAGTGGGGCAGCAGAAACTGGTCGTGCAGCCGGGTTCCCCAGTGGATCAAGGGCCGGGTATACGGTTCACGCCAGAACCAGGCCACCAGGGAGCGGATCAGCAGCATCTGCATCAGGGACATGCGGCTGTGGGGCGGCATTTCAAAGGCGCGCATTTCCAGCAGACCCAGACGGCCGGTGGGGCTGTCGGGCGAGTAGAGCTTGTCGATACAGAATTCGCTGCGGTGGGTATTGCCGGTCAGGTCGGTCAGCAGGTTGCGCAGTACCCGGTCCACCAGCCACAGGGAGGCCTTCTCGTCGCGGCCGGGTATCTGGTTGAAGGCGATTTCCAGTTCATAGAGGCGGTCGTCGCGGCCTTCATCCACCCGGGGTGCCTGGCTGGTGGGGCCGATAAAGAGCCCCGAAAACAGATAGGACAGCGCGGGGTGATTCTGCCAGTAGCCAATCAGGCTGCGCAGGAGGTCGGGACGGCGCAGCAGGGGGCTGTCGGCGGGGGTGGGGCCGCCCAGGGTGACGTGATTGCCGCCGCCGGTGCCGGTATGGCGCCCATCCAGCATGAATTTCTCGGTACCCAGGCGACAGAGGCGGGCCTGCTCGTAAAGCTGTTCCGTATTACTGACCAGCTCCTGCCACGTATGGGAAGGGTGAATGTTCACTTCCACCACACCGGGGTCGGGAGTGATGGCCAGTTTTTTGAGGCGATTGTCGCGGGGCGGCTCATAACCTTCAATGACGATGGAAATATCCAGCTGCTCTGCCAGCATCTCCATAATGGCAATCAATTCCAGGTAGCTTTCCAGGCGCGCCATGGGAGGCAGGAAGACATGGATATTCCCCCGGCGCACTTCCGCGCAGAGGGCAAAGCGTACCAGGTCTTTTTCCGGCACGTGGGCACGGGGCCACGGTCGCTGGCCGGCAGCGCGCTCAGCAATCAGCTGATTGAAATCCTCCAGGGGAGCCTGCTGTTCCAGCTGGCTGTGGCCGGGGTCGTGGTAGCACTCGCTTTCGGGGGCGCTCTCCAGGGAGTCCAGGGGCAGGCGAAAGCCCATGGCCGAAGCACCGGGGATCAGAAAGAGCTCACCGCGCCGCAATTTCCAGACCGAGCTTTCCCAGCGGCAATGTTCATGGTGCCAGCGCAGAGGCAGCACAAAACCGGTGGGCTCTCCCATATCGCGTCCCAGCAGTTCGGCCAGATACTTGCGCTCCAGGGGGTCTTTCAGGTTGCACTGCAACGGGTTGACATTGGCAGGCAGGGTGCCCTCTTTCCACAGGTAGTAGAAAGCATCCTCATAGGCCGCCTTGATATGGGAAGGGTCGATGGAGAAAACCCCTGCCAGCGCCTCCAGCAGGCGGCGGGCGTCGCCGGGGGTATGGGAACCATCCGCCTGGGGATTCGCCATTCGCGACGGGCTGCGCCAGGCTGCCACGCCATCATGACGCCAGAAGCAGGCCATCTGCCAGCGGGGCAGGGGTTCACCGGGGTACCATTTACCCTGGCCGTAGTAGAGCAAGCCGCCGGGAGCAAAGGTCTGCTGCAGACGGCGCAGCAGTTGAGCCGAAAGGTGCCGTTTATGCTTGCCATCGGCTGTGATGTTCCACTGGGCCGAATCCATGTCGTCAATGGAGACAAACGTGGGTTCGCCACCCATGGTCAGGCGGACATCCTGTTCCTGCAGCTGCGCCTCCACCTGCTGCCCCAGAGCGTCTATGCGCTGCCACTGGCTGTCGCTGTAGGGTCGGGTCACCCGTGGGGTTTCGTAAATGCGCTCCACACGGTTATGGAAGGAGAACTCCGTCTGGCAGACGTCGGTATAACCGGTGACCGGAGCCGCGCTGACAGGGTCAGGGGTTCCCGCCAGGGGAATATGTCCTTCGGCGGTCAGCAGTCCGGAGGTGGGATCAAGGCCTATCCACCCCGCGCCGGGGATATAGACCTCCGTCCAGGCGTGCAGGTCGGTAAAGTCCTCACTGGGCCCCGAAGGGCCATCCAGGGACGGGACGTCGGCTGTCAGCTGCACCAGATATCCGCTGACAAAGCGGGCGGCCAAGCCAAGCCTGCGGGCAATCTGCACCAACAGCCAGGCGGAGTCGCGACAGGAGCCCAGGGCGCGCTGCAGGGTTTCGTCGGGCGACAGCACCCCCGGCTCCATGCGGATGGTGTATTTGATATCCTGGGCCAGCAGGCGATTCAGCTCCACCAGGAAGTCCACCGTTCGCACCTTGGTGGCGGGACGGTGTGCATTGGTCCATGCATCGGTCAGTGGGCAGCCCGGCAGAATTTCCAGATAGGGGATCAGTTCCCGCTCCATCTGCTCGTCATAGCGAAAGGGAAAGGTTTCCGCGTATTCTTCCACAAAGAAATCAAAGGCATTCAGGGGCGTCATATCGGCAATCAGCTCCACATCAATGGAAAGCCTGGTCGCCCTCTCGGGAAAGACCACCCGGGCCTGAAAATTACTGAAAGGGTCCTGAACCCAGTTAAGAAAGTGATGCGCCGGTTCAATCTTCAGTGAGTACGCTTCAATGGCCGTACGGCAGTGAGGAGCCGGACGCAGACGGAAAATGTGGGGCGAGAGATTCACCGGACGGTCGAAGGTGTAACTGGTCCTGTGGCGGATGGCAACGCGAATACTCAAGGGATGCCTCACTTTGCGGGTCAGGGTTCATAAGTGGAATGCAGAACACATCACCATGATAGCATACATTGCGATTTGGAAGGAGGAAAGGCAATGCCTCTCGCCCGTTTGCTGCGCTCACCTGGGATGCGGAGGAATACCATTGATAACTCGTCGCAGCGTAACGGCACTCGCGCCAGCATTCCTCCCAGAAACGCCCACTTTCGTCCCTGGTTCAGCCTCTGCCGCTCACGCCATCCAGGCTCGTACATTATCCTTTTTTGGTACGGCCAAAAAAGGACCAAAAAAGCCGCTCACCGGACGGGCTCACGGGGGAACGGCCTGCTTCTGCCTTTCCCCCGTGGGCTGGCCCAGCCAGGACGCGCCGACTGGAACGCGACGGACCCGCAGGGTTGACGCCACGACGGCGGCAACCGCAAACCAAAAGCCATGGAGGGCGGTTGTTTGCGGTCCCCAGTTCCAGGCAAGCGGGCGGCTGAGAAGGACAGCACTGGGGGTCGCTTCCCAGCCACTTTTGGCGACCCAAAAGTGGCAAGGAGAAACCCTTGCTATCCACGTACCAGGCGGTATTCAAGCTTGCCGGCGCGATTTTTACCCACGGTTACTCCGGCCAGATCCTGGTCGATGGTGATGTGGGCGCTGCTCTTGCCGTACTTGAGGATATTGCCTTTGGGCAGGCGCTTGTAGACGGTGAAGGAGGTGGTGGTTTCCACATACTGGATGCGATAGATGAAGTCCTCCAGGGTGGAGAGCTGGCGCACGATCACCTGGGCCTGCTGCTTCAGGCTGATGACTTCCTTGGTCAGGCTGTTATGGCGTTCAACGATATTCTGAAAGGCTGAGGGCACGGCACTTGACTGGCGGCGCAGCTTCTCGATCTTACCCCGCAGGGGTTCGTACTGTTTGCGCACGTCGGCCAGCTGGTTCTTCTTGCTGTTATAGGACTGACGAATGGCCTTCAGTTTTTTCAGCAGTTCCTTCTGCTGGCCGAGGGCCATCTGGTAGCGTGTATTGACACTCTCGATGGTCAGGGGATCAATGGTGAAAAAATTGGTGCCGTCGGAAACGGTGTTGATGCGGATCTGGTAGCCACCGGTGGTCACACTGCAATTCTTCAGCTCGTTGATGAAAATGCGCGGCGACTTGATGACGCTTTGCATGGATTTCCCCAGCACCTCCACACTGGAGGTGGCTTCGACGGTTCCCCCTTCCAGCATGTTGATTTTGGCGCGATCAGCCCGTACGGTTCCTTTGGAGATGTCCACCACCGCTTCATGCTCTGCCTCGATGCAGGCATCCTTGTGCAGGACACCGTTGATGGTGACATTGAGCCCCCGGATGATGGCACCCGCTCCCACGTGGCCGTTAATGGTGACATTGCGGCCTTCGATGACCTGACCGGCGCTGACGGCGTCTTTGGTTTCATCGCTGGCGCCAAGGACAATGTCCTCGCGTTTTTTTGCCTGGGCAGCATCTTTGCTGTCCAGGACATCGGACTCGAAGCTCACCTGGGGACGAATCAGCAGTGTGCCCTTTTCCACCGACAGGTAGCCGTCTTTTTCGGCGTAGTAGAGATAGGCTTCAGGGGTCTGTTCACGGCGGATATCGGGGGAAAAGTCATGGAAGGGCAGGCGCGGGCCGTTGACGGGATTGACAATGTAGCCGGAGGTGCTGATCTGCAGCTGCGACTCCCGCAGAATCGGCTCGGTGATCAGCAGCTCGCCTTCGCGGACGATAAAGGTGTCCTTGCCCATCTCAAAGGGAGAGAGCATGGGCTCCTGACCACCACCGCTGGCAATCAGTCCGTGGCGGTCGAAGTGGTAGGTGGGGTAGGCCAGATCAGCGCTGGCCCTGGGGTTCTGGCCACTGGCCACGGCGAAGGGTTCATCGGGAATATCGGATTTCTCCACAAAGGCCCGGTGCACGGCGGCGGCAATCCGGTAGAGGGTTTCGTCGTCATACACCCCGTAGACCACGCCCTCCTTGGCCAGCACCTTTTTGATTTCCGTAAGAACTTCCAGGGGAGTTGCCATGGTGACATCCACGCTGGAGCCCTGATAAAAACGCACAGAGGTGGTATTGGACGCGGTTTTCAGAGAGTAGTGCAGCTCCACCGGCGAAAACCCCCGCTGGAAGATATCGATGGTGTAATCACGGTAAAAAAACTCTTCTCCCCGCTGCAGATCAGAAATATTGTGGATGGAAAAATCCAGGTTCTCCAGGGCGATATGGTGCTTGTGGGATGCCTGCACCAGGGCATCCTGAATATTGCTGACCACAATCTGCTGTTCCACCATGCCAATATGCGAATTATCCATGCAGAACCCTCAATCGGCCATCGGGGCCAAGCTCCAACATCATGGCCCGTTTCTGGGCCGGTATCTCCTTGGGCTGACTCTGCCCGAAAAACCGTATGCGATTGCCGGCTTCAGCTCCTTCGCTGATATGCACGGCGGTTTTATGGGTGATCTCCAGCAGCTTTTCCTTTTTCATCCCGGTGCTCTTCTGCTGTTTTTTACCGGCTTCCAGGCGCACAAGTGCCTCTTCCAGAAAACTCTTGTTGTCGCGGAATTTCTTGACCAGCTTCACCATGGCAACCGGCGGCTCATTGCCCATCTTGCGAACCCGCGCGATCTCCTTCAGGGCGTTCTCCACCTGACCCCGGTCGTGCTGGATTTCCGTGGACTTATTGCGGATATCACGACTGAGGGTGGCCAGCTCCAGCTCCAGTTTTGCCAGCTCGCTGTCGTACTCCTCAACCAGCTTCTCCACCGAAGGAACTCCGTGGTAATCCACCTGGATGAGGTTGTCCGAACCAATCAGATGGCCCAGAATCACATCGGGGCCAGCGGCAGTAACCTGAGTGCTCTTCATGGTGCCCGCATGTTCAAGAGTACGGCAGAACACTTTCGTACTTACCACATTCCCCCAGATATACACTTTATCGGCAGTAATTGTGGCAGACTGAAAGGATTTCGCCTCGACCTCGGGAGCTGTGACAATCCCACTGCCCCGGCTCAGACGCACAGACTCCTCCCCTTCGATAGTTGCCGTGGAGTGAATACTGCCGGTGATTTCGATGCGACGCCCCTTGATCCTGGCATTGGGGCCGATATTGCCTTTGATGTAGATATTCTCGCCTTCAACACTGCGCCCCTGGCCCACAGCGTCCTCGTCCACCTCGTCATGGACGATGCGCACGTCCTTGCGCCGTTCGTCGAAGTAGATATCACCAGTAACGGCAATGTTCACCTCACCCTCAATATCCAGGTTATCCACAATGTCTGCCCGCCCATTGCGGTCAATGACAAAGTATCCTTCCTTGCGGGTGAGCACTTCCATGCGCCCCAGGCGATGAATGGTCTTGAGATTATCGGAGGTGATACGGAAGGGGAAGCGCTCCACATCCTGGCCAACGTGCTGGGGCAGAATTTCACCCAGGGGCGTGATGCCCGGCTGACCCTGAACCGGCATATAGTAGGTCATGATCACCTTGTTGGCGTAGACATACTGGGTGAAATCCTTTTTGGCATAGTCCATGGAGCCGTCCTGGCGCAGCTTTCCCACGGGATTGTATCGATCAAAGTTGTACTGCACCCGCGAGTCCTGCCCGTGAATGCGCTTCTGGCCGTGGGCAATGGGAAAATCCATATAGGGCGCCGGCCCGCTGGTGGAAGGTTTCTGCAGTTCATTGAATATATCCAGAGCCATTTTGCGAATGGCCCCCTGGCCCACGACACCAAAAACCACCTTGTTCAGGGCCAGGGTGCGATAGATCTCCTCCTCAATGGCCTGCAAGGGCTTTGCATCGTTCGCGTCCACCACGCTGCGGCGGAAGACCCGCAGATTCATGGTCAGAGGCTCCTTCTCATCGGGCGTAATACTCATGAAAAACTGGTGGCGGGACGGCTGCTTACTGTGAACAACCCGTACCTTCCAGGATTTTGCCATCTGGCGTTCACTCAGGGCATAGGGCTCCGTCTCGTCGACGATGGTGAAACGCAGCTCGCGCATGATAACGCGAAAGCTTTCGGACAGACGCTCCAGCGTTGCTTGTATATCTTCCGTGGAGTAGATCCCCAGGACTTTTTCTTCAGCTTTCTCCATATCCCCTGCTTTGGGCCGCATACGTGTCACAAACTACGGCAGTACAATATTGCTGCAGCATTATACGGTTTTTTGTGCTGAGATTAAACCTCAAGTTTCATCCGACCCCGCTCCTTGCACTCGCCCCTCTCTCTCGCCTTTGACCCGGCCGGTGCCTTGACGTATGATACCCTCATTAACTCAAGTTTCGCATCTTGCTATCTTGACTTAAGGCCTCAAGTTTCGCATCTTGTTACCTTGGGTTAAGATGCTATTATTCTGACATTTATCGTGCGGAAACTGTATTGATTTTGAATGCTTGACTTATCTGGTATTACACTTTTTGTTTCCGGATATTGTCCTTTTTGACCGCGCAAAAAGGACGCAAAAACGCGCCCCCCGAACGCCCGTTTTTCCGGTTCGCCTGCTCGCCTGTTCTGGAGATCCGGCAGCAGGCTGCTCAAAGAGGCTCAGGGGGCCGCTTCCCAGCCACTTTTGGCGACCCAAAAGTGGCAAAAGAAACTTATAAACAAGGTGAGGGCAATGCCGATCAATACTACCTGTATAGAATCATTTCATCCATTTCAGCACGGTATAAGGGTCGGCGCCGACAACCTGCCGTTTCGGGAGTTGAAACTTCAGTCATTAACCTACCCGCTGGAGGCACCATGGGATCATGCCTGAAGGGAAAATCTGAAGCCACGGCCAAGGCAGGCGCTTACAAATGCAAGCATTGCAAGGCGATATCCGAAAAAAAGGGCCACCTGTGTGAGCCGAAAAAGATAAAAAAAGATGAAAAAAAGAAGTCCTGACCGACTCTCCTACGTTGCCTCCAAACTGGGCAACCTATGGCAGACCGTCGCGCTGCTCAGTGGCATGGGCCTGCTGATGGCCCTGGTGGGGTACTTTCTGGCCGGAGCCCTGGGGGCCCTCTGGGTCGTCAGTTTCGGCATCACGCTGATTCTGCTGACCCCCGGCATAGATCCCCACATGGTGCTGCGCCTGTATCGCGCCAGAGTCATGGGCTACAGCCACGCGCCCCGCATTCACGACCTGCTGGCCATCCTGTGCAGCCGCGCCGGGCTGGAACGCCCTCCCCAGCTCTATTTCCTGCCCAGCTATACCATTACCGCCTTTACCGTGGGCAGCCGCAAAAACCCCGCCATCGCCCTTTCCCACGGCCTGCTGCACGTCATGGGCATGCGCGAACTGGGCGCCATTCTGGCCCACGAAATCGCCCACATCACCAGCGGCGATCTGCGCCTGATGTCCATGGCTGATATCGCCTCACGCCTGACAGCCACCCTGAGCTTCGCCGGGCAGATTCTGCTGATCATTAACCTGCCCCTGATTGCCGCCGGAAAAGCCACGGTCTCCTGGCTCCTGATCATCACCCTGATTGCCGCGCCCACCGTCAGCGCGCTTCTGCAGCTGGCACTCTCGCGGACCAGAGAGTACGACGCCGATCTGGAGTCCCTGCGGATCAGCGGCGACCCCGAAGCCCTGGCAGTCGCCCTGGAAAAAATCGAACGCTATCAGCACTCGTGGCTGGAGCGAGCCCTGATGCCCGGCACCAAAACTCCCTACCCCTCACTGCTGCGAACCCATCCGCCCACCGCTGAACGCATTGAACGCATACTGACCATGGCCCCTCCAGACCATATTTCCCCCGCCGTCCTGGAAACAGAACGCGCGCCTTTTGAATCACCCTTCGACACTATCCGGCGACCCAGACGCAACATCTGGGGACTCTGGTACTGAGAAAAACACGTTGCTGCTGGCCTGGCAAACCTCGCCTGCACAGCGAAAGCACGCCAGAATGGCGAGCGCCAGCCAGAACCGTACCCCAAATTTCGTATCCCCGAAACGGCAGGTTGTCGGCGTCGACACTGATGCCATATTGGAATGGCAAAAATGGTTCTGCACAGACTGCGTCGCTTGACATTATCCTCACCATATATACGAGATTCTTTTGTCACTTTTTACCCGCAAAAAGTGGCTGGGAAGCGGCCCCCAGTGCTGCCCTTATCAGCCGCCCGCTTGCCTGGAACTGGGGACCGCAAACAACCGCCATCCATGGCTTTTGGTTTGCGGTTGCCGCCCTCGTGGCGGCAACCCTGCGGGTCCATCGCGTTATACAGGCAATTGAAAAGTTCTCAGGTGCAAGGCGCAAGCAAGGAGTAAGGCGTACTTCCTGTACGTCGCAGCGACGAGCACTGGTGAGCAACGCCGCAGGTGAGGCTTTTCAGCAGCCTGACAGTCGGCGCGTCCTGGCTGGGCCAGCACACGGGGGAGAGACAGAAGCAGGCCGTTCCCCCCTGAGCCCGTCCGGTGAGTGCGACGCCTGGCTGGCAAGACCCGAACGGGACACTCACAGGAAGTGAGTGGTCCGGCAGCACTGCAGGGATGCAGTGTCTGCTGGATCTCCAGAACAGGCGAGCCAACGAGCCGGAAAAAAGGGCGTTCGGGGGGCGCGTTTTTGTGCCCTTTTTGCGCGGTCAAAAAGGGTAATATCCACAAACGAAAAGAGAAATAACAGATGAGTCAAGCATGCAAAGTTAATACGGTTTTCGCATGGTAAACATAATAATACCTTAAACCAAGACGACAAGATGCGTAACTTCAGAAAAACCTTGGGGCCTGTCACACCGGCGCTTTGCCGTCCTCCCACAGCAGGTGCCGGCACTCTGCGGTATAGGTCTGGCTGCCGGCATCGGTGTAGACGATCAGGGGCCCTTCCACCTCCATCCCCGGCCTTGCCCCTTTCTTGGCCTCCACCAGACAGATGCGGCTGCCCGCCGTCAGGGTGGAGTGAACAAAGCGCGCTCGCTTGGGCTCCAGGTTGTGGCGACGCAGATACTGGGTCAACTCGGCGAAGCGCTCGGTCAGAATCACCAGGGAAAGGCTGCCCCCGCCCCGCAGCATGGGAGAGGCGTGGGCGATCATCTGCTCCAGGGTCATCAGGCTCTCGTGGCGGGCCAACCGCCGCTGGCCCGTTGCCATCTCACCACTGGAGTGTTTGCGATAGGGCGGATTGGAAAAGATATAATCAAAGGCCTCTGCTGGTTCGTACTCCAGAAAATTCCCCTCAAACAGATCCACGTTTACCTGGTTTTCCCGAAAGTTCTCCCTGGCCAGATCAGCCAGTTCCGGCTGCAGCTCCACCGCGTGCAGAGCCTGCACACCGTACAGATAGGCCAGCAGCAGGGGAATAACTCCGGAACCCGTCCCGATATCCAGCACCCGCCTGCGGGAAGCCACCGGCGTAAAGCGGGCCAGTAAAACCGGATCTATCCCAAAACGATATCCATCGCGGTATTGCTTCACGCGGACCCGTTTCGCGTAAATGGTGTCATGTGTATACTCCATGGGAGCTCCCATCTTGGTTCAGTAAGCGCTCCGACGGATTGTCCGATAAAGACTCCACCCATTGCAATGGATATTTCACGCCCGTCAGCAGGAGTGAAAACGGCTTGCCGGTGTGCCAGCAGGCTGCTAGGGTAACATGAGGAGGTGTTTTTGATGCTGCGAAACCGATTCCTGCTTGCCACAAGTCTGGCCTTTGCATTCACCCAGGCTTCCCCGGCCCTGGCCGGGTGGAGCGGCAAGAACGGCTGGAGCGGACAGGCAGAAGTGGGCGGGCTCTTTGCCCGCGGCAATACGGACGCCGACACCCTCAACGCCAAATCCCGAATGCGTTTTGAAGAGGAGTCCTGGCGCTACACCGTGCAACTGGAAGCCCTGAACCGCGCCGAAGATGGCACCACCACCGCCGAACGCTATCTGGGCAGCGGCCAGGCCGACTGGAAATTCACCAATAACGACTACCTCTTCGGCGTGGTGCGCTATGAGAAAGATCGCTTCAAGGGCTACGATTACCAACTCTCGGAAGCAGTGGGCTATGGTCGTCGCCTGCTGGACGGGCCCACCCATGAGCTGGACGCGGAAATAGGCGCCGGTGCCAGGCAGGTGAAAATGCTCAGTGGCGAACGCGACCGTGAGGCCATCATCCGTGGAGCACTCTCCTGGAAGTGGCGCATGACGGACAGCACTCGCCTTGGCGAAGACCTGCTGATCCAGTCCGGCGCCGATAATACGGAAATCGAGTCGGTCCTGTCGCTGACCACCCAGATGCACCGGCAGCTTGCCGTGCGTCTGTCATTCACGGTAAAGCATCAGACCGATGTGCCCCCCAACAAGGAAAACACCGACACTATCACCGCCATCAGTCTCGTCTATGACCTCTGGTGAGCGGGGCCGAACCCCCACGGTGACCAGCCTGTCAGAGCGCCGCCAATCGAGCCACCACGCGACCGATAATTTCCAGACCCTTACGGGAAACATCCAGGTCAGTATCCCGATAAGCAGAATTATCGTTGGAGAGGGTCAGTGTGGAGCCCATGCGCTGCACCCTGCGAACGGCATGCATGCCATCACAGCAGATCAGGTAAATGCCCTCTATCGCGACTTCCTTGCAGCTTCCGTCCACCAGCAGAATATCTCCAGCCCGCAACGTGGGGTCCATATTGTCACCCTGCATACACAGTGACCAGACGACCTCCTTGCTGATTCTCAGGTGGCACTCGATCCACGGGCGGTAGAGCCACAATATCGAGTGCGCGTCCATCTGCCACACACAGGCCCCATGGCTCTGGCTTTCCCAGGCACGATAGGGCGTCACGCTGACAAAATCATACTCCGTCGTCCGCACAGGCGCTGATCCAGAGGGCAGGCTCCCCGCGTGCCCCTCGAGAAACATATCGCCACTTCCCGTCAGCAGCCAGTTGATATTGGCATTCAATTTTTCGCAGATCCGCCGAAGAATTTCTCCACCAGGAACTTTTTTTCCCTGCTCAGCTTCACTGACATAGCCCGGTGAAGTTCCTACGTGGAAGGCAAATTCGCCCTGGGTGAGCCCAAGCATTTTGCGGAGTTCACGAAGTCGTTGATTTAGCATTCATTTCCTCGCCATTGCATGTTAGAGTGTCTGCACGTTATTGCTATAGCATCACAACGTAAACTTCATAAAAGTTAAGTCATAGAGGATACTATGGGGACAGAAAAAAAGACAGAAAGATTACGGCTAATCATAGATGAAACCGGCATTAAGCAGAAAAAAATAGCCCAGATGGCTGGTGTCTCGCCATCTTGCGTTTCACAGGTAGTGAACGGCAAAGCCAGAAGCGCCCGCATAGAACAGATTATCGACGAAATAGGAGAAAAATACCTTGCGCGAAAATAATGCGTTTGCTACTCTCTTTTGCATAGCGGGAGACATTTGACGACTCAACAATTACCAGAAAGCCCCCTTGTTCATACGTCGAACTCCCAAACCCATACAACAAGTAACTCTCAATCGCAAAATATAATATCTGAGAAGCAGGCGCATTCACCACTGAACGAAAATATCACCCCCAGCACAGAATACCGGTTTGCCATATTCCATCAGGAAGCTGCCATCTCCACCGTCTTGCCAGGAGTACCCCCTTGCGAAAAGCAACGCTCAGCAGCCGCAACTGCCTGCTCCAGCTGGCGCAGATCACCCGCCACCATGAGCCGCTGACCATCCTCCACCTGAAGCGGGTGCGGTACTTCACGCAGGCTCTGACCCAGGAGCTGCTGCGCCTGGAGCTGCGCAGGCTGACGCCGGAACACGCCTGTCGCATCATGGAGCTCTCGTATATTCACGACATCGGCAAGGTGTGCATACCCGGAACCATCCTGCACAAGGAGGATTTCCTGACCACGCAGGAGCGCCACCTGATCCAGCAGCACCCCACCATCGGCAGCTACCTGGTGGATGACATCTGCCGCACCATGGACCTGCAGACCTACACCACCGCGCGGGATATCGTCCTCTATCACCATGAGCGTTTTGATGGACGCGGATACCCCCACGGACTGTGCGCTGAAGCCATTCCCATAGGCGCCCGCATAGTCGCCCTGGCCGACGTGTACGATGCCCTCAGCAGCCCGCGGAGCTACAAACCCGCCTATGAACGCCGGGCCTGCCGCGACATCATCGTCGAGCAGTCAGGCCAGCAGTTCGACCCTGTCGTTGTCAGTGCCTTTCTCAATATTGAAGTGAAACTCTGGCGCATTCACCAGCAAATCGGCTGTACGCCCTCCACCCAGGCAGGCAGCGCCCTTTTTCCACCACACCAGCAGGAGGAGTAATGGAGACAAACACCGCCCAGCCACCCCACGCCGGCGAGATCATTGAATTTCAGCTGCACCACCGCAGCGCTGACAATGTCTGCGTGCCCGTGCACTACGGCATTGATGTCAGCCATGTGCGGGAAATCATCAAAGTTCCCGCTTCCACACCACTTCCCGAAGCCCATCCCAGTATTCTCGGCATCTTTCACCTGCGCGAGCACATCATCCCCCTGATCAACCTTGCCCACTGGCTGAAGGCTGAAGCAGGGAGCCCGGCAGAGGAGAAAAGGGTCATCGTCACGCAATTCCAGGAGGGGTTCCACGGATTTCTGGTGGATGCGGTCAACCGCATCTACCAGGTTTGCCCGGAACATCTGGAATCGACAGCCAGCTTCCAGCAGAAGGGGCAGCGGGAGAGCATAACCTCCGTTATTCGCATGGATGATCGACTGATCATGATGCTGGACTTTGAATCCATCATCAGGGACACCAGCCCATGATACTGTAGAACTCAAAATTTTCTCACATCAATCTTTCGACGATGCTGTCACATTTTCAGTAAATTTCATGCCACATAAAGGAGAGACCATGTTCAAGAATCTGCGCGCCAGCGCCAAGCTGGGTGGTGGCTTCGGCCTTATCTTGTTGATAACTTTCTTCATCGGCCTAATCGGCTACAATGCACTGGGTGATACCCGCAGAGCTTCAGGGATTGCCATTGACATCAATCAGGCTGCCATGGAAATATATGATGCTGGCAGAGACATTTTACGCTATGCCCTCTTCGAAGACACGCAACAGGCAAGAAACGCCGCAGAAAAACTCAAACAAGGCAAAGCCAGGCTACAGTCAGCATCAGAAAACTTTTACTCAAGCTCATTGCAAGAGGCCATTGATGGAACTCAGGTAATAGAGCAAACATTCGAGCTCTACCAAAAAGCTCGCAATAATGCCAACACGGCATTCAGTCAAATGGACAACATTGGCCTGGAATTACGCCGTGATGCTCAGCAAATCGCACAACACATTCAACCCATGGTGGAAAAACAACTAGAAGCAACGAAAGATTTAACCGCAATCCAGGATCGTGTCGCCATTATCACAGCGCAGGGTGCACTGGTAGAAAACATCTTTCGCCTGCGCTACACTGCCGAACGTTATGACAATCGCAGCAATGAAGCCCACTTGAATTTACTCTGGGAAGTCCTGCAGGACGTATACACTAACCTTGAAGCGCTCCGTCAATGGTCTGTCAACTATAACGCCCCACAGGCTACCCTGGAGAGTATTCAAAACTCAAACCGACTACTCAACACCTACCGACAGACTATTGAGAGCTGGATCAATGAGAGAGAAACCATGACAAGTCTCTTCATTGACCTGCGCCATGATATTGCTCGCGCTACAGAGAGCATAGATGCAACAGTAAACGAAATAAGCCTTTACCAGGAACAAGAGGCAAGTAAAGCTGTTCGCGTCCTCATTATCGGCATCATCGTCGCCATGCTGCTGGGAGTTTTCCTGGCGATATCCATCACCCGCATGTTCGTCGGCCCCCTGCATCTCAGCATGGCCTTCGCCCGTGAAATTGCCGCTGGCAACCTTGACACCAGCCTGCCCCTGAACCAGCGCGATGAAATCGGTCAGCTGGCCCAGGCCCTGAACGAAATGATCACCAATCTGCGCGACATGATCCTCAATATCCGACGTTCCGCCGATGGGGTCGCTTCAGCCAGTGAGGAGCTCAGCAGTTCTTCCACCCAGATGAGCGCCGGCATGAACGTCCAGGCGGAAAGCGTTTCCCAGATTGCCTCCGCTGCCATGGAAATGTCCCAGACGGTCGGGGAGGTGACCCGCAACATTTCCGATATCCGCGAAAGTTCAGTGGAAGCCCTGAGCCAGGCCCGCCGCGGTGGGCAGATCGTCCAGCAGTCTACCCGCGAGATGGAAGCCATTGCCAATGAGGCAGAAGAGGCCTCCAGCGCAGCTCGCTCCCTGGAAGAAAAAGCAGCACGGGTGGAAGAGGTCATCCAGGTCATCAACGACATCGCCGACCAGACCAACCTGCTGGCTCTCAACGCGGCCATAGAGGCGGCCCGCGCCGGCGACGCCGGCAGAGGCTTCGCCGTGGTGGCCGACGAAGTGCGTAAACTGGCCGAACGCAGCACGGAATCCACCCAGGAGATCATCAGCATCGTCCAGAGCATTCAGGGTGGAGTCAACCAGGTCACCAGCGCCATGGCCACCGTCAATGAAAAATCCCAGAGCGGCAATCAGCTTGCCCAGCAAACCGACAGCGCTTTCGTGGAAATCCTGGGAGGAATGGAAAGCCTGCAGCAGCTGATTGAGCAGAATGTGGCCGCCATGGAGCAGATGTCAACCGCCGCCGACCAGATCAGCGGCGACATTCAGAACATCTCCGCCGCCGCCGAGGAAACCGCCCAGGCATCGGAAGAAGTGGGTCACGCCTCCAGCGACCTGGCCCGACTGGCCATGGATGTCCAGGATCACCTGAGCGTCTTCCGCATCGGCGACGACGCCGCACCAGCCAAAGCACCCGGACTGCCTCCCGCCACCGGCACACGGAAGCACGAGAATACCCACAACGACTGAACACGCCTGACGCGCAAAGGGCCCGGACAATGTCCGGGCCCTTTATTGCCTGCATCTGCAGCCTGTCAGTAGTGAATTCCCGCCGCCTGAATGCTGTCGGGGTCATGGGCGTGGCAGGGTGTCACGCCATAGGTCATATGGCAGCTGGGACACTGGGACTCCAGGGTTTCCATCATAAATTCCGTCTGACAGTTGGTGCAGGTGAAATGCACGGGAATGGGAAAAAACTGATTATTAAACCCCATCATCCGCAGCTTGTCCACCACCTGGGCACCACTCGTAAATGTTCCAGAACATCCGCTGTGCATCGTTATCTCCTTCGGGCATCATTGCAATTCCATGTGCACACAATGTACGCCAGAACAGCGGAAGAAAAATTGACGGGGCTCAAGTTTTCCCGAAAGAAAGACGGAACTCTTCACGGCTGCACCATGGACTTTTTTTCAGCAGAAGCGCCAGTGTTCCGAGAGCGAGCCTGGATGGCGAGCGGCAGAGACTCGAGCCATGGACGAAAGCGAGTGTCTCTGGGAGGAACACTGGCGGAGTGCTGCTCCACTGCACATTTCCCCATGCATATACATGGCTGCAACCCTACTCCCAGTAGGTAGCGCTGGAGGTGCTGGTTTCGTACACCTCCACCTTCCAGACGGTGGCGTTGGCCACCCCCTGTTCCGCCAGCAGGCGTTTGCACTCCTGATAGACATAGCGGGCGATATTCTCGCCGGTGGGGTTCCACTGGTCAAAGGGAAGAACATCATTCAGGTATTTGTGATCCAGGTACTCCATGACCTCCCGCAGACAGGTTTTCATCACCTTGAAGTCCACCAGCATTTCGTTGTGCTGCAGCTTTTCGCCACGCACATAGAGGTTCACCACGTAGTTATGGCCGTGTATATTCTCGCACTTGCCCTGGTAGTCCCGCAGATTATGGGCGCTGGCAAACTCTTCTGTCACTTTCAGTTCAAACATGTTTTTCTTCCTTTTCGCAGGCTGCTGAGGGTGATACTCCAAAAATCGCGTCCACAAAGCTTTCGGCGTCAAACTCCTGCAGATCCTCCACGCCTTCACCGATGCCGATGTAGCGCACGGGGACGCCCAGTTCGCGGATGATGCCGATGATAGCGCCGCCCTTGGAGGTGCTGTCGAGCTTGGTGAGGACAAAGCCGGTGATTTTCACCGACTGCAGAAACTGGCGCGCCTGGTTCAGGGCGTTCTGCCCGGTGGTACCATCCAGCACCAGCCAGGTTTCGTGGGGAGCGCCGGGGATATCGCGACCGATCACCCGTTCAATCTTGCTCAGCTCGTCCATGAGGTTGCTCTTGGTGTGCAGTCGCCCCGCCGTATCGATCAGGAGCACGTCGGCGTGGCGGGAGAGAGCCGCCTTGGTGGCGTCGTAGGCCACGGCGGAGGGGTCGGCGCCATGCTGGTGTTTGACAATATGGGCACCGGTGCGCTCGGCCCACATGGCCAGCTGCTCGATGGCGGCGGCGCGGAAGGTGTCAGCCGCCGCCAGCACCACCTTTTTGCCCTGACCGATGAACTTGTGGGCCAGTTTTCCCGTGGTGGTGGTCTTGCCCGAACCATTCACCCCGATCACCAGGATCACATGGGGTTTGGCAGGTTCGGTCTCTGCCTTTGCCGGCAGACTGATCATGCGGCCGATCTCACGGCGTAGAAAGGGCTGGATATCTCCGGGAACCTTCAGGCTCCGGCCCACATTCTCACGCACCAGGTCCATGATTTCCATGGTGGTCTTTACCCCCACATCGGCGCTGAGGAAGACCTCTTCCAGCTCATCCAGGTATTCGTCATCGATGGTGGTCTTGCCGGGAACCAGAGCCTCAATGCGCTGGGTCAGCGCCGAGCTGGTGCGACTGAGGCGACTCTTCAGGCGCGCGAACACGCCGCCCGATGTGACAGTTTCATCTTCTGTGGGAAGAGCTTCCGTTTGCTGGGGAGCTTCAGGGGAGGCAGGGGTTTCAGCGGAGTCGCTGCGGGAAAATATTTTTTTCAGAAAAGCCACGGGGAGAATTCTCCTTTGCAAAGTATGGCTCCACTATATAGTATAAGCGCCAGAGTGCAGCAAGAAAATTCCCATAATCATAAGGAGTAAGCATGAATTCAAAACAGCTCTTCGAACAGGCCCGCCAGTATATCCCCGGTGGAGTGAACTCCCCCGTGCGCGCCTTCGCCTCCGTGGGCACCGATCCCGTTTTCATCGACTCGGCTTTTGGCTCCAAGATCAAGGACGCCGAAGGCAAGGAATATATCGACTACGTGGGTTCCTGGGGCCCCATGATCCTGGGCCACGGCTACCCCGACGTGGTGGACGCCCTGCTGCGCCAGATGGTGCGTGGCATCAGTTATGGCGCCCCCACCGAACTGGAAGTGGAGCTGGCTCGCATGGTCTGCGAGCGTGTGCCCTCCGTGGAAATGGTGCGCATGGTCAACAGCGGCACCGAAGCCACCATGAGCGCCATTCGCCTGGCCCGTGGCTACACCAGGCGCGACAAGATCGTCAAGTTTGAAGGCTGCTACCACGGTCACAGCGATGGCCTGCTGGTGAAAGCCGGCAGCGGCGCCCTGACCTTCGGCGTCCCCACCAGCCCCGGCGTTCCCGCCGACTACGCCAAACACACCCTCACGGCCACCTTCAATGACCTCGCCTCGGTGGAAGAGCTCTTCAAGGCCCACCCCGAAGACATCGCCTGCGTGATCCTCGAACCCGTCCCCGGCAACATGGGCGTTATCCATCCCGACAAAGCCTTCATGTCCGGCCTGCGCCAGCTGACGGAAAAATACGGCAGCCTGCTGATCTTTGACGAAGTCATGAGCGGCTTCCGCCTCAGCCCCAGCGGTTATCAGGGCCTCAACCCCGACGTGCAGCCCGATCTGAGCACCTACGGCAAGGTCATCGGCGGCGGACTGCCCGTGGGCGCCTACGGTGGCAAAAAAGCCATCATGGAGATGATCAGCCCCGCCGGCCCCGTCTATCAGGCCGGAACCCTCTCAGGCAACCCCCTGGCCATGGTAGCCGGCATCCAGACTCTCAAGGCCACGGCCCGCGAAGGTTTCTACACCGAACTCGATGCCAGAAGCGCCCAGCTGAGCCAGGCCATGAGCGCCATCCTCAAGGAAGTCGGCATCCCCCACGTCCTCAACCAGCTGGGCAGCATGTTCACCATCTTCTTCACCGAACAGGCCAGCGTGAACAATTTTGCCGACGCCGTCACCTCCGACACCAAGCGCTTTGGCGCCTTCTTCCGCGCCATGCTGGAAAACGGCGTCTACCTGCCCGCCAGCCAGTTTGAAGCCTGCTTCATGGGCGGCGCGCACAGTGACAAGGACATCGACGCCACCCTCGAAGCGTGCCGCAAGGCGGCCAAGGCGCTGTGACAGTCTACTGACCCGTATACGCGAACCGCAAAAGGCATCCGGCCCACAGGGCTGGATGCCTTTTTTCAGTTGTAAAAGCGCTGGAAGTCAGGCGAACAATCGCGCGTCGATGGATGCCAGCAGGCCCTCAAGTTCGGCGGGATAGCTGGCAAAGCTCTCCAGTCGCGGAATCACTCCCAGCACCGGCACATCGCTGAAACGCTCGATGGCCTCGACGTTTTCGATGATCATGGACGATTCCGTCGCCGGGTCGGCCGCATCCACCAGCACCACGCCCAGGGGCTTGCTCCAGCGCTGACGCACGGCTTCTATGCTCAACAGGGTATGGTTGATGGTTCCCAGCCCCGCCCGGGCCACGATCAGGGGAGCCGCCTCCAGGTCTTCCATCAGGTCCAGCATCAACAGTTCTTCGGTGACGGGCACCATGACGCCCCCGGCACCTTCGATGATGACAGGGTCGTGTTCGGCTTCCCGCTGGGCCACGAAGGACGTGATTTCATCAATATCAATGGCAGCCGCGCCATGGCGGGCGGCAAACCAGGGCGCTTTGGCGGGAGAGAAGCAGTAGAGCACGCTGGCGGCGGGGTCCACGGGTTGTGCCGTCTGCAGGTGCTCCCACACGAAGCGGGCGTCACTCTCCTGGTCGTGGGGGTGAGCGCAGCCGGTCTGAATCGGCTTGATATAGAAAGGCGAACGACCCTGGGCCGTGAAGTAGTGCATGAGCATCAGGCTGACCACGGTTTTGCCCACGTCAGTGTCCGTTCCGGTTACGAAGAGTCGTTTGGGTTTCCTGTCCAGTTTCATGCCATGCCTCCTTGAGGGTCTGTATAAACTGTCGTATGTCCTGCTCATCGTGCAGGGCGCTGAGGCTGATGCGCAGAATGGCCTGTCCCAGGGGTACCGTGGGATAGCGGGCCGCAAAACAGAGGATACCGCGCCGGCCCATGGCCTGGGCCAACTCCCGGGCCCGATGCTCCTCGCCCACCTGCAGGGCCAGAATGTGGGCGTCGCCCGCAACCTCAAAGCCCTCCCGCTCCAGAGCTGCTTTCATGGTATCTGCCAGCCATGCCAGGTGCTGCCGCCGGGGCTCACTGTTCTCCAGCAGCTCCAGCATCTCCAGTACGGCCGCCCCATGGGCTTCGGGCAGCGAGGTGGAGTAGATCAGCCCCGAGCCAAAGTTCAGCAGATACTCCCGCACCACATGGGGCAGCAGGAGAAAGGCGCCAAACAGGCCCATGGCCTTGCCCAGGGTTCCGGTGGCAATGTCCGCCACCCCCGCGCCCAGACCCCGGCCACCAGGGCCGAGGACTCCAAAGGAGTGCGCCTCGTCCACCACGCACAGGAACTGCCAGTGGGTTTTCAGCGCATTCAGCCCCTCCACCGGCAACCGGTCTCCATCCATGCTGAAGAGCGCCTCGGTGACAACGGCGTTGCGTCCGGGGCAGCCCCGCTGCTCCATGCGGCGCTGCAGGTGCTCCATGGAATTGTGGTTGTAGCCGTGAAAGCTGGCTTCACTCAGCTGCAGACCTTTGACCATGCTGGCATGTATACGTTTATCAAAAAAAATCACATCCTGATACGCAAAAAGCGTGGAAACCAGTGTCAGGTTCGCCTGGTAGCCACTGGGCAGAATGATGGCGCTTTCGTAGCCGAAATAGCGAGCCAGCGCCTCTTCGGCACGGGCAATGGCAGAGTAGGCGGCGCACACCAGGCGCGAGGAGGAGGCGCTGCTGCCCAGGCGTTCGAAATGACGGGCTACGCGGTTCGCCAGCACCGGATCGCAACCAAGCCCCAGATAGTCGTTGGAAGCGAAGTTGAGCAGCCGGGAGCCGTCATCCATCACCAGGATCTTGCCACAGCGCTGCCGCACCGTCGGCGGTTGCCGATAGAGCCCCTGCTGGCGCTGCTGCTCTAGCTGTATCTGCCAGCGCTCAAGCATCGGATCACCTCCTGGTAGTGGGGCCGCAAAAGGCTTTCCGCAAAATCGCCCCCATAGGCCATGGTGCCCATCAGGAAATGCCCCTCGGCCAGCACAGCGCCCTGACGCACCAGAGCACCGTGGCAGGCAAAGCCCTCGCTGCTGGCCGCTGTGATGGTGGAGCGCACCGCCAGCGGGCCGGGAACAGCCTGACGGGCGACATGCAGCTGCCACTGCTGCAGCGCCAGCAAAAAGACGTGACGCTCGCAACGCAGGCGGTGGCGCACGTGCAGGGCGGCCAGCTGCACCACTGTCTCCTGAATGACAAAGTGCGAGTCATCATCGATGCGGGCACTCGCCAGCGCCTGGGTTTCATCCAGGGACACAATGTACTCCAGCAGCCGCAGGTGTGCTGTGGCCGGGGCAATTACCTGCCGTTCCATGCCCGCACCACCAGAGCAGCGTTCTGACCACCAAAACCGAAATTCTGCACCACCAGGTGCTCCACCGCAACTAGCTGGAATTCACGGGACAAACGTATCCCGTGGTGGCAGGGCTGGTGCAGATTGCGCACCGGGGGAACCTGCCCACTCTCCAGGCAGCCGAGGGCCAGCACCAGATCAGCGGCACCACTGGCCGCGCTCAGGTGTCCAATCCACGACTTGAAGGCCGTCACCAGCGGCCTGTCGCCAAACACCCGTCCAATGAGTTCCGCCTCCATGGCGTCATTGAGGGGTGTACCCGTACCGTGGGCGCACACCAGATCCACAACAGGATCACCGGCCCGCTCCAGGGAACGCCTGAGGGCCACCTCCGCCTGGCAGGCCAGGGGGTCCGGTGCGGTCAGGGAGAGGCCATCCATGGTGCAGGCGTAACCAGTGAGTTCGCCGTAAATGGCAGCGCCCCGCTCCTGGGCGCTCTCCAGGGATTCCAGCACCACAAAGGCGCCTCCCTCACCGCAGATAAAGCCGCTACGGGAGCTGTCAAAGGGGCGGCACGCCTCAGCAGGCGGTCCTTCGCCGCGATAGAGGGCATCGGCCCGCTTGTAACCGAGAATGCCGCCGGAGCTGATGCGGCTGTCGCCGCCACCGGCCAGGGCCTGACGCAGCTGACCAAAACGGATGCGATTCCAGGCTTCGCCAATGGCCTGCAACGACGCGGTGCAGGCCGTGGCAACGGTCAGGTTCTCCCCCCGCGCCCCCAGACGCTGGGCGATGGCCCCCGCCAGGGTATTGGGCAGAAAGCGCAGCAGCCACAGCGCCTCCATGCCCTGTTCATCCAGAACGCCATGGGCGATATGGGCAAAAGTGCCGGCAATATCCAGATGGGGACCAACGCCCGCGAAGAGCCCCATCTCCTGCCGCTGACTGTCGGCAATACCACTCTCCTGCAGAGCCATGGACGCCGCCGCCAGCCCCAGGGAAGCCCCCCGGTTCAGATAACGCCGGTGCTTCCAGCGCCCGATGTGGCGCGTCAGATCAAAATCCTCCACGGGACAGGTGACCACCTCGCCATCAAAATCCGGGCGGCAAAAAACCCCATCATCAGACGCCATGCGCGCCCGGATATCCGGCAGACGCTCCCCCAGGGAGCAGATAACGCCACGCCCGGTAATCACCACCCGCTGCATGAACCGTAGCTCACAGGGCACTTTTCCAGTCGATGTAACTCACCAGATCCCGCACCTGCAGCACCGGGCCACCCTCCAGATCACCCAGAATCTCGCGGCACCGCTCCTGACTCAGGTAGGGAAAGTGCCGCCGCAGGCAGGCAAAGGGATCGGTATCTTCCACCAGACACTGATCCAGCAGGCCGCGCAGCGGCTTGAGGAAAATCTCGCTGTCGCGCACCGGCACCGAAAAACGCGCGTTGAGAGCCACCGCCAGCTCCAGCAGATCAATGGACTCCGCCCCCAGATCCCGGACCACATAGGAATCCATCTGAATCTCCTCGGACTCCATGTCCAGCAGCTGGGAAAGCTCCTGTTGAATAACGTGAAATGTTTGCATGTAATGTTCCTTGTCTTTTTTCGTCAGCGCAAATGCAAAGAAAAGGGTAACCATTCACGGCTCCCCTGCGTTTATTTTCAGCAGGAGCGCCAGCATTCCGAGAGCGAGCCCGGATGGCGAGCGGCAGAGACGGAGGTCCTCGGACGAAAGTGAGCGTCTCTGGGAGGAATGCTGGCGCGAGTACCAACACACCGTAAATTGTTACAGAAAAGGCACTGGAACCTGTGGTCTGAGAGTCGTGCAGGCCACGGGTTTGCGGTGCTGCGTCCCCTGTTCACCCTTTCCCCGCCCTCATCCCCCCGTCCATGGTCACCACGGTGGCATTGATTCCTCTGGCAGACTGGCTGAGCAGAAAGAGTACCGTCCGGGCCACATCCTCCACTGCCAGCACCTCCCGGGCAGGGATGCGCTCCAGCAGTTGCTGGCCCTGTTCGTCAATCATGGAGCGGGCGCGTCCGCAGTGAATATAGCCGGGGCGCAGGCTGCATGTGGTAATGCCACGGGAGGCCAGCTCCAGCCCCAGCGAACGGTAGATGCCTTCCACGGCCAGTTTGCTGGCGGCATAGAAGCCCTGCCCGCTGGCGGGTTGTCCGGCGGCTCCGGAGGAAATGTGCACCATCCGCCCGCGGCGCCGCGAGAGCATGGCACGGCTGAGGTGCTGCAGCAGGCGGGTGCGCTGGATCAGGGCGCTGCCGAAGTAGTCCTCGACTTCCTCCATGGCAGCGGCGGCGACAAGCCCTTCCAGGTGAGGATGCAGGCAGTCCGCCAGGAGTCCGGGGGCTGTTTGACACCCATGCAGCAGCGCTTCAACGCTGCCCACGTCATTCATATCCAGCAGCTGGCCGTCGGCTTGCCCATCTCCATGGCCGATCACTTCAGCCATGCGCTCCAGTGACGCAGAGCCTGAGCCGGTCATGGTGACATGGAGCCCTTCGCTCAGGGCCTGGCGGGCAATGGCCAGCCCAAGATCACTGCTGCCCCCCAGTATCAGCAGCCGGTGGTCGCAGAAATCCAGCTTCATCGCACACACTCGCCACGCACGGCAGCAGTGCCGTCGCGCCACAGGCAGCAGCGTACACGGCCCGGTTCCACAGGCTCCACGGTGTAACGGTACTCCCCCGGCGGCACAAAACGCAGGAAACGAAAGCGCCGTGGCTGCCAGGGGCCCGTAGGCTCCAGCAGCTCCAGAAAAGCATGAATAATCAGGGTGCCAGGCACCACCGGGTTACCGGGAAAGTGCTCGCGGTACAGGGGCGCTTCCGGATCAAAGCGGAAAAAACCCTCCACGGGCGATTCAGGATGAGGTTGCGGCCGCAATGGACTCTCCGATCACCTGGCAGAGCAGGTCGATCTCTTCGGTGGTGATGGACAGGGGCGGCATCAGCACCACCACATTTCCCAAAGGTCGGGTGAAGACGCCGCGCCGGCGCGCCTCCAGAGTCACCCGCTGCCCCATGCGCAGGCGGTAGTCGTAGGGCTCCTTACTGGCCTTGTCGCGAACCAGCTCAATACCCACCATGGTACCCCGCTGACGGACATCACCTACCTGGGAATGCGCTTTCAGGGGAGCCAACCCCGCAGCCAGGCGCGCAATTTTGGCGGGCAGCTGCTCCAGGGTGCGCTCCTGTTCAAAGACCTCCATGGTGGCAATGGCAGCGGCACAGGCCAGAGGATTGCCCGTAAAGGTGTGGCCGTGGAAGAAGGTGCGCAGCTCGGCAAATTCTCCAAGGAAGGCCTGGTAAACCCGGTCGGTGGTGACGGTGGCGGCCAGGGGCAGATAGCCACCGGTGATGCCCTTGGCGATGGCCATGATGTCGGGGACAACGCCTTCGTGCTCGCAGGCGAACATGCGGCCGGTTTTGCCAAAACCCACCGCCACTTCATCGGCGATAAGCAGTACCCCGTGCCGCTGGCACAGTTCATGGGCACCCTTCAGGTAGCCGGGCGGATGCACCAGCATGCCCGCCGCTCCCTGCACCAGAGGCTCCAGAACCAGGGCGGCGATGGTCTGTCCATCCTGCTCAAGGGCCCTTTCCAGCACATCCAGACACGCCAGCCGGCAGCCGGGAAAGCTGGCCTGGCAGGGGCAACGGTAGCAGTTGGGGGCGGGCACGTGCTCCACCTCAAAGAGCAGGGGCCGGTACAGGGCGTGGAACAGGTCGATGCCACCCAGGCTGACTGAGCCGATGGTGTCGCCATGGTAGGCTCCACTGAGGGCCAGAAAACGGGTGCGCTGGGGCTGGCCCGTCTGCTGGTGATACTGGAAGGCCATCTTCAGGGCGACTTCCATGGCAGTGGAACCATTATCGGAGTAGAATATCCGTTCAAGACCCGGAGGCAGGATCTCCATCAGCTTGCGGGCACATTCAATGGCAGGCACATTGCTGAGCCCCAGCAGGGTGGAGTGGGCCACGCGGTCAAGCTGCCGCCGCAGCGCTTCGTCAATATGGGGATGGCAGTGGCCATGGACATTGGTCCAGATGGAGCCCACCGCGTCGAGATAACGCTTGCCCGAGGTGTCCTGCAGCCAGCAGCCCTGTGCCGACTCAATGACCACCATGGGCTCGCGTTCCAGCTCCTGCATCTGGGTAAAGGGATACCAGAGGTGCTGCCTGCTGACGCGCTGCAGTTCCTCCTGGTGAAAGTTTGTGATAGAGTTGGACATTGCAGCTCCGGTCTTATTGCGTGTGTTGTGCTCTTTTCCATGGCGAACAAAGGCCAAACTCAATGCGCACAATGATTCGCCATGAAAATCTTATACGTCAACCTTATAAATAATTCAAGTTTACAATAATGGTGAGTATCGTGAAAACGCCCAGCACCCGGGATCATATTCTGCAACACCTGTGGCAGCACCAGGATCAGTGGGTTTCCGGAGAGGAGCTCAGCGGACAGCTGGGCATCAGCCGCACCGCTATCAACAAGCATATCGGCCACCTGCGCAGCGCCGGTTACACTATTGAGTCCTCCCCCAAGAAGGGCTATCAGTTCCGCGCCGCCTCGCCACACCTGCTGGCCAGCGAAATCCACCACAATCTGCATACCCGCCTGCTGGGCCAGGAAGAGATCTACTGCCTGGAAAGCGTGGAATCCACCAATGAATATGCGCGCAAACTAGCCATGGATGGAGCTGCAGAAGGCACTCTGGTGGTCACCGGCAATCAGGTGCAGGGGCGCGGTCGTCGCCAGCGTCCCTGGTTTTCCCCCAGTGGCAGCAGTGTCAGTTTCTCCCTGATCCTGCGCCCCCGCATGAGCGCCAGCGATGCACCGCGCATCGCCCAGACGGCAGCCGTGGCCATCGCCACCGCCCTGGAAGGGCTCATCGGAAAATCCGTGCATATCAAGTGGCCCAACGATATTCTCATCGACGGTCGCAAAGTGGCGGGAATTCTGGCTGAGATGAGTACGGAAATGGACTCGGTGGAATTTCTGATCCTGGGAGTCGGCATCAACGTCAACACCGACGCGAACGACTTTCCGCCCGAGCTGGGAGAGACTGCTACCTCCCTGCGCATCTGCGGCAGCCAAACCTTCCACCTGGCCAGCGTGGTACGCGCCTGCCTGGAGTCTCTGGAACAGTGCTACAGCGGCCTGCTCAGCGAAGGTTTCGCGCCCATCGCCGCCAACTGGAGCAGGCGCTGCGCCATTGAAGGCAAACGCATTCAGGCCCACATGGTGGAACGCACGATTGAAGGAGTTGTCCAGGGCATGGATCACGACGGCGCGTTGCTGCTCAAAGATGACACGGGGCACCTCTGGCACCTGCTGGCTGCCGATGTAACCCTGAAACCAGGTGCAGTATGACCGTTCAACAGAGTATTTCCCTGGCCCTGGGCGGTGGCGGCGCACGGGGTATCGCCCACCTGGGTGTCCTGCGCGCCCTGGAGGAAGCTGGCATCACGCCTTCGCTGCTGGTGGGAACCAGCATGGGCGCGGTTATCGGTGCCATGTTCGCCTGCTACCGGGATACCAATGAAGTGGAAAGACGCATAGAAATGCTTGTGAATAGCGATTTTATGCGCAGCACCGGCCTTGACACCTACTCCAGATCCGGCGACAGCATTCAGAAGAAGGGATTTGACCTGCTCTTCAATCAGCTGCGCAAGAACATGCAGCTGGCGCGGGTCTTCACCAGCGCTGGCACTGTACCCAGCACAGCCCTGCTGCAGGCCATGGAGTTTCTCATCGATGATGTAAACATAGAGGATCTGTCCATCCCCTTCTGCGCCGTGGCAACCGACCTGGAGGAAGGCACCCCGGTACTCTTTCGCAGCGGTTCCGTGCGCACTGCCATCACCGCCAGCGCCGCCATTCCCGGCGTCTTCACTCCCCTGGAATACGACGGCATGAAGCTCATCGACGGCGCCGCCTCCTACCTCACTCCCACTCCACCCGCCAAGGAGATGAGCCCGGCCCCGGTGGTGGCCGTGGATGTAAGCAAATCCCTGGACATGCCCTTTCCCGAACGTGGCTACGGCGTTGTCTTCCGCAGCAGTGATATCATCCTCAGCAACTACAACACCCTGCTGGTGGAACAGGCCGATCTGATTCTGCGGCCCGATGTGGCCCAGATCAACTGGGCTGATTTCAGCCAGTACAAGGCGCTCATCGAAAAAGGATATAGAGCTGCCCAGGAGAGTATGCCCGCCATTGAAACGCTCCTGAAAAACAGCCGTTCGCCCCTGCGCCGCTGGTGGTCCAGATGGCGGCAGACCCGCTCGACCCCGGCCACATAAACTCCAGAAATATCAACACCCCCGCAAGTGCGGGGGTGTTATCCCGTGATTATTGCGGTATCCGGAGAGTGCTTCGCGCCATCTCCACACTTTCAATGCGGGGCGCATCCGCGCCATCGTGGAAGTCGAGGCTCTCCTGGGAGAAGGAGCGATACATCAGGCGCACCGTCGTCTCATAGACACCCTGCTCCGCCGGTAACCTGATGGCATAGGTTTCAGAGTCCCTGCCATTGGCAGGGATGCGACGGTCATAACCAATTCCCACCGCTCGCCAGCTCTTGCCGGTCAGATTTCCCTCCCCATCCTCAAAAAGCAGCCGGTAGAATACCGCTTCAGGATCAACGTGGTTCTTCGCGTCCACAGAGCCGGAGTGGTACACCGTGTTGCCCTGCTCATCCTCCACCTTCACTTCCAGCCACATCTTGCGGATATAGGTCACACCCGTGGGAATCTTGTGGCCCGCTCCCACGTTATCCACATGCACCGTCAGACTCAGGCTCTCTCCGTCCCGTTTCGCCTCCAGTTCCAACTCGGCCGCAGCCCGCAGCATCTCTTCAGCCATCTGCGCCTGGGCCTCATTACCCATCTTGCGCTGAGCAAAGGAGCTGCCGCCCACAAAACCATGGAAGGCCACGTTGGAGCGCTCCATGCCCATTGGGCTTGACTTGCCCGGATTCACTCCCTGACCGGGACCGGGGGTCATATGACAGTGCTGACAGGTAATGCCCTGCTCCGCATAGGGGCCAGACTTCCAGTCATCGTAGGTATCGATAATAGCGGTACCACCAGCAGGGTGCTTGACATTGTGACAGGAACCACAGAACTCCGCCGAACGGTGCACTGCTGAGTACTTGACGCCGTGGTACGGAGAGCTGCCATCACCGCGGTTACCGTATTTCAGATTGCCGGGGCTGGACACATGCCCCATATTATACAGGCGGTTGACATCGGAAACCGTGTGGCAGAAATCACAGGAGATACCCTGCCGGGCCGTTGCGTCAAACGCGCTGCCATCGTGGGGAGGCAGCTGCCCTGTGCGAGCGGCAATGGGCGCATGGCAGGCACCACAGAGCACATCGGTCGCGCCAGCCGTCTCGCGGTGGGCCAACCGGTAGTCATCCTGATACCAGCGATTCTGCCAGGCATAGGCATGCATGGAATGGGACCACTGAGTGTGAATTTCGTGGTGACAGCCAAGGCAGGTACCTGGCCCCTCGAAGGCACCAGCCGCGAATTGCTGCTCCTCCACCACCAGCTGGTTGTCAAGTGACACGGCAAACCCCGAAGAGGAAAAAACACATACCGAAATGATCAGTCCAATACACCCGATGAGCTTCTTCATGTCTGGCTCCTTGCTGGGAAATATCTATGGCGAATTCGGAATATACTAGCAGCGCTCACAGGGAAAAACCAGCGAAACCGCTTCCGAAAAAGCCACAGCGTTTCTCTTTCCCCTCGCATTCCCCGGCAAAATAGCTTACAAAATCGCCCAGGCAAAAGAGTGCGGAAAGGACGATACCACCATGCATACCACCATCGTCGGCGGCGGACTGGCCGGCAGCGAGGCAGCGCTGCTGCTGGCCGATCACGGCGTCAACGTCACCCTCTTTGAGATGCGCCCCCACATCATGACCCCCGCCCACACCAGCGGCGACTTCTGCGAAATGCTCTGCTCTAACTCCCTGCGTGGCGATTCCGAGGAGTCGGGGCCGGGAATCCTGAAGCGTGAACTGCTGCAGGCGAACTCGCCCTTTCTGCTGGCGGCCTGTCAGTTCCGGGTTCCTGCCGGTGGCGCCTTTGCCGTGGATCGCGCCGCCCTGGCGGCCCACATGACCCGCCTGATAGAAAATCATCCCCTGATTCGGGTGGTGCGCGAAGAATACTCCCACCTGGAATTTTCCCCTGAGCGCCCCCTGATCGTGGCTGCCGGCCCACTGGCTTCCCAGGCCCTGTGCGACTCCATGGGCAAGCTTTTCGGCCAGAGCCTCTACTTCTACGATGCCATTGCCCCCATTGTGGACGGCGACACGGTGAACCTGGAGATTGCCTTCCGCGCTGCCCGCTACGACAAAGGCGACGCCGACTACCTCAACTGCCCCATGAGCGAGGAGCAGTACCAGCGTTTTTACCACGAGCTCATCAGCGCCCAGCGGGTCAAGCCCCGCGATTTTGAGAAGGAGATTCACTTTGAGGGCTGCATGCCCATCGAGGAGATGGCCGACCGGGGCCAGGAGACCCTGTGCTTCGGCCCCATGAAGCCCGTGGGCCTGCCCCATCCGGTGACCGGTGAACGCTTTCACGCCGTGGTGCAGCTGCGCCGCGAGAGTCTGAATGACAACGCCTGGAATCTGGTGGGCTTTCAGACCAAGCTGATCCAGAGCGAGCAGAAGCGGGTCTTCCGCCTGATCCCCGGCCTGGAAGCGGCCAACTTCCTGCGCCTGGGCAGCATGCACCGCAATACCTACATCAACGGCCCCCGCTTCCTGGAGGCCGACTACCGGGTCAAAAACCACCCCGGCCTGTGGCTGGCGGGGCAGATAACCGGTGTGGAGGGTTATATTGAATCGGTGGCCAGCGGCCATGTGGCCGCCCTCAGCGTGCTGCACCAGCTTCGCGCTCAGGAATTCTCGGCGCCGCCAGCCACGACGGCCATGGGTGCCCTGGGCTGCCACGTCACCACCCCCAGTGCCAACTTTCAGCCCAGCAACATCAACTTCGGCCTCTTCGCCCCCATCGCCGAGCGCCACCGCAAAAAGGAGCGCAAGGCCCTCTACTCCCGCCGCGCCGAGGAGGAGTTCCGCTCGTGGTTGCAAAGATATGGCGGGCATGATAGAGGTTAGTGGGCTGCTGAGGAACACCTTCCGGTGGTGAGAGGGTGAGCGGTCCAGCGCCCTGAGAGCGAGCCCGGATGGCAAGCGGCAGAGACTTGAGCCAGGGATGAAAAGCGAATGTCTCTGGGAGGAGCGCTGGGCGCGACCTTTACATTTTCACATATTATTACCAAGGAATAACCTATGTTTAAAGGAACAACCATAGTCTGCGTGCGTCGCGACGGGCGCGTGGCCCTGGGTGGCGACGGTCAGGTCACCCTCGGCAATACGGTGATGAAGGCCACGGCCAAGAAAGTCCGTACCCTGGCTGATGGTGCGGTCATCAGTGGCTTTGCCGGCTCCACTGCCGACGCTTTTAATCTCTTTGAGAAGTTTGAAGGCAAGCTGAAAAAACACGGCAATATTCTGACCCGCGCCGCCGTGGAGATGGCCAAGGACTGGCGTAGCGACCGCATCCTGCGCCGCCTGGAGGCCATGCTTATCGTGGCCGACCGCGAGAACTCTTTCATCATCAGCGGTACCGGCGATATTGTGGAGCCTGAAGACGGCATCCTGGCCATCGGCTCCGGCGGCTCCTACGCCATGGCGGCAGCCCGCGCCCTGCGGGAAAACACCGATCTGACCGCCGTTGATATCGCCCGCAAGTCCCTGGAGATTGCCGCCGACATCTGCATCTATTCCAACCGCAACATCACTATTCTGGAACTGTAAGAGGATACCGTGGAACAACTCACCCCATCCCAGATCGTGGCCGAACTGGACAAGTACATCATCGGCCAGACCGAAGCCAAAAAAGCCGTGGCCATCGCCCTGCGCAATCGCTGGCGTCGCCAGCGCCTGGACAGCTTCCTGCGCGAAGAGATCTCCCCCAAGAATATCATCATGATCGGCCCCACCGGCGTGGGCAAGACGGAAATCGCCCGCCGCCTGGCCAAACTCACCAATTCGCCCTTCATTAAAGTGGAAGCCAGCAAGTTCACCGAAGTGGGCTATGTGGGCCGTGACGTGGAATCCATCATCCGCGACCTGACCGAAGCTTCGGTCAAGATGGTCAAGGATGAGCTCGTGAAGCGCTATCAGGATCAGGCCCAGGAGGCGGCGGTGGAGCGGGTGCTGGATACCATCATCCCCCCCAGCGAGAGCCCCAACTACCAGGACACGCGCCAGAAGTTCCGCAAAAAGCTGCTGGAGGGCGAATTCGACGACAAGGAAATTGAAATCGATATCACCATGCCGCCGCCCCGGGTGGAAATCATGGGCATGCCCGGCCAGCAGCCCGGCATGGAGGACTTCACCTCCGGCCTCAAGGATATGTTCGGCGGGCTCTTCGGCAATCGCCAGAAAAAGAAGAAAACCAAGGTGCGAGCCGCTCTGCGCCTGATTCAGGATGAAGAAGCCGCCAAGCTGGTGGACACCGAAGAGGTGAACACCAAAGCCGTGGAACTGGTGGAGCAGTCGGGCATCGTCTTTCTGGACGAGATCGACAAGATCGCCAGCAGCCAGGAAGTGCGCAAGGGTGGTGCCGATGTCAGCCGCGAAGGCGTCCAGCGCGACATTCTGCCCATTGTGGAGGGTTCCACCGTCTCCACCAAGTACGGCATGGTACGCACCGACCACATCCTCTTTATTGCTGCCGGTGCCTTCCACTTCTCCAAACCCAGCGACCTGATCCCCGAGCTGCAGGGCCGCTTTCCCATCCGCGTGGAGCTGGACTCCCTGGGCAAAGATGATTTCGTGCGCATCCTCAGCGAACCCCGCAGCGCCCTGGTCAAACAGTACCGCCACCTGCTGGCCACCGAGCACATCACCCTGGACTTCCAGCCCGAAGCCATAGAGGCCATTGCCGAATACTCGGTGCAGGCCAACGAGAAGATGGAAAACATCGGCGCGCGCCGTCTGCACACCGTCATGGAAAAGCTGCTGGAAGAAGTCAGCTTCCACGCGCCGGAAATGGACTCCATGACCATCGCCATCGACCGCAACTACGTGGACCTGCGCCTGAAAAAGCTGGTGGAAGACGAAGACCTGAGCCGCTACATCCTGTAATTTGATTGACAAGCGGACCCACTTCCAGTACAAGCTCCCTGACGTGCGAGGATGGCGGAACTGGCAGACGCACTAGACTTAGGATCTAGCGCCTTCGGCGTGGGGGTTCGACTCCCCCTCCTCGTACCACCGCAAAAAAATACAAGCCCGCAGTACCCACTGCGGGCTTCTTTTCTTTTAATGCTCACCATTCACCATGCTGGAACGCGGAAAAGCCCATCTCGCCCGTTCGCTGCGCACTCAGGACACGGGACACGCGAGGCGGAGGGTTTCTGCAGCCCGCTGCCTCAAGCGCACTTTGCGGACATCGCCGCCCCTGTTTTCCGTACGCCCATGAAGTCACCAACACTCCGCCATCACTCTTTCCCCATACCGGTAAATTCATGTTGTAAGCTTCCCCCTATACCCGACAGGTAGAAATTAGAGTATTCTGGAATTCTCCAGGAGGCTCATGATGAAGAAGTCCCGTTTCAGTGAATCGCAGATAGTGTCTATTCTCAAGGAAGTGGAAGCTGGCTTGCCGGTGAAGGAGGTATGTCGCAAGCACGGCATATCAGATGCCACGTACTATAACTGGAAATCCAAGTATGGTGGCATGCAGGCGTCAGATCTTCGTCGTATGAAGGAGCTTGAGCGAGAACTTTCCAAGCTTAAGCGAATGTATGCGGATATGGCTCTTGAGAATCACGCTCTTCGTGACTTGATCGAAAAAAAGCTCTGAGGCCGAGCGCGCAGCGTGATGCTGTAGAGCACCTTATCAGCGAACACCGTCTTTCTGTGCAGCGCAGCTGTCAGTGTGTCGGTCTGTCGCGCTCGGCCTGGTATTACAAGCCCAAAGAGAAGCCTTCTGATGATGCTGTGATCGAAGCTATTCATAAGGTACTGGAAAGCAAACAACAGTGGGGGTTCTGGAAAGTATGCCAGAGTCTTCGTAGAGAACACCCCTGGAACCATAAGCGCATTTACCGCGTATATCGCCTCCTGAAGCTGAACTTTCGAAACAAGGGGAAAAAGCGCCTGCCCGCTCGGGTGAAGATGCCACTGCTTGCTCCGCCACAGCCAAATCAGACCTGGTCTGCTGATTTCATGAGCGATGCGCTGTGCTCTGGACGGCGTTTTCGGACATTGAATGTCCTTGACGACTGTAACCGCGAAGTGGTTCACATCGAAATTGATACCTCAATAACTGGCAAACGGCTGATCCAGGTCTTTGAGCGCCTGCGCCAGGAACGAGGACTGCCGCAGGTACTGCGGACCGACAATGGCCCCGAATTTTTGCAGCATGAATTTGTGAACTGGGCGCAGGCCATGGGAATGAAGATGCAATACACACAACCGGGAAAACCAACCCAAAACGCTTACATTGAGAGGTTTAATCGCACCTACCGTAATGAATTACTCGACCTGTACATGTTCCGTAATCTCAACGAAGTGCGTGAAGCGACCTACTGGTGGATGATTGGCTATAACGAGGAGCGGCCTCATGACGCTTTAAATGGCATGACACCAGTGGAATACCTTGAAAAAATCAAAAAACAGGACTCTAATTTTAAACTGTCCTCTTGACAGGGAAGCTTACAATGTAAGTCTAATTATGGCGGTCATGTAGCACTTGTGATGTCTGGAAAAATAGTAGATAAAAAACTTCCAATTGCACCAAGCCAAACAGTTGCAAGAATAAACCAAAGTATATACCTAAAACGGCGCATAAGTTTAAAGGGCCATATGTGAAGGATGTGGCTATTGTTATTCAATGATTTCTCGAACAATAGATGTAATGTAATAAAAACACTTATGCCGAAAGTTAACATTAATGCGTATAGACTGATTAGGTTATTGATGTAAGATAAGAAGAGGTGTTTTGATTGCCAGCCTGCAAAACCTGATACTACAAGAGCGAAAAACATTGCGGTTAAATATACTATTTGCGCAAGACGTACGCTTTTTTTTCTATTCTCTTTACGCTTAGACTCTTCATGTTCCTCATGGATAGTTTCTATCAGTTTATTTTTTTGGATTTCGAGGTGTTTTACTGCTTCTCTCTCGCAATTCAACTCCTGTTGTAACTGCTCAATTATTTGGTCTCTTTCAATCTTTTCTGTGCTAGATATAGCTAACGCGGCGCCTGATACTTTAAGCTCGGCTTCCAATGATTTATTGTTCTGTTTTTCAAGTTCAACTTCTAAAAGAGCCTGTTTTGCTTTGGCTTGGTGGGACTGAAGCTCTATATTTAGCTCTTCAACAAGGGCATCTCTAACAAGCTGAACTTCTACCTCTTCTGAATGCCCTTCTCTAATGCGAGCTCGCAACCCCTCGTTAACAACCACGTTGAAAATAGTTTCTTCAGAAAACCCTTCATTCCCCTCGAAACGCCCAAGTTTACTAATAATAGCTACGCTGGTTTGCTCAGCTTTGATATCAAATTCTTGAAAGAGAAAAGGGAGTCTCATGCCTCCAAGCATCGCGATCTCAAATTCTTTTGAGCGAGGAACCCAAAACTGCAACAATTGAATTAGAGATGTAGGGTGCAAACATACTGGAATAGCTGCACCGTTAGTTTTTAACTTGTGTTGATCAAATCCTATAAATCTAAAATCTAGCGTTAAAATCCATTCTCGAGCATTAGCTGGTGACTCAATATATGTAGGCCGTTTATCTTTAACCAGATGCCAGAGAACTATATCATGAGAAATTGCCTCATAGGACTTGCGTCTATCCTCAGGGTAATTTTCTTCATATTTTAATACACGATTAATGTCATCTACAACATCTTGTCTTGTGGAGTAAGAATCTGTATTTTCATTAAAAACCTCTACGCCGGCGCTACGTGCCATTAGTGCAAAACTATTAAGGTATGGGTCAAACCAATCATCCACTTTAAGTGAATATTGTGACCGAACATGCTCCATCAAATACTTCTGGGTTATCCCAGAAATATTTGAACGTAGAGAAGCCGATGTAAAGTTACTTCCGGGAGGAATATTTCGAGCTTGAAATTTCGCTCCAATAATTGCTTTTTTAGCCTCATCGATAGTGCGGGGCGTAACATGAAAACTGACCTGAGGGTTACCTGCAAGAGTAGAAAGTAATGTTTTCAATTCTTGGGCAGAATTGTTCGACGGATTTTCGTGCAATCCTAGAAGAGAAAATAGAAAGTTTGTATCTACAAATAAACGAAACTGAGTTGACTTTCCAATAGCCTGCGCCCATCGGTCTATCACGTTTTGCGACAACCCACTGGATTCAACGCAAAATTGAGCATGGAGCAATCTTGAAATATATCCGCGCACATCATCCATATTTGAGTCCATAAAAGAGCGGGAAATTTCTTTTAAACTGTCTCGGTGCTCGTGGCCAAAATATTCAATGAACTTATCTGAGTAGTTTGATTCTATGGCACTCATCTCTCCTGTCAAAAGGTTATATGTATTTGCGCCAATGTCTCGCACTAGGGGGAGTAACACGAGATCTTCAAACTTTGTCCATATCATATATGCATCTATTTCTGGACAATACTTCGCGGCGAGCGACTGAAAATACGCGATAACTATTTTCTCATTTTGTTCTGTTGACTTTATCTCTTGTTCCAGGGACTTTCGGACCTGCTCTGGAATGCGAAATTGACCATTTGTCACTTGAATAAGAAGTTGTTCATCTATAAGCTTTAATATAATCCTTGAAGTCTTTTCAGAAGAGATAGATAGCCCGAATGAATTTTTTAAAGTATGTTCAATTTCATGTTTTTGCGGATTACTACCTGTTAACCAAACTGCTGCTAGCATTAAACGCTCAAGTGTTTTATTCCACCAGCCAGCTTTGTTTAATTCTACATGGTGAACTAATGCTGAGACTTCTCTTGGTAGCCTTTTGGTTAAAGTAGCCATACCTTCACATCCCTACTCAAAATTTCTAGCCGGAGTATGTTGCGGACTTTAGTAAGTTGAGTGCAAATAGCTTTCTTCACTACTGATGAATAAAACATAGGCACTACAGTCCATTTCGCAAAATCTTTATATTGTTGGTATTATTGAGCTCCCATGGAGCCAATCTAAATTATTCGTCACTCACAGCCAGGCAAATACCATCGCACTCTATAACCGACATACTTGCGGTGTGGACTATGAGCCTTGCCCGTAGCGTAAATTCTCATTGAGGCCCTTAACCCTGTATGAAACATACCTCAAAACAGTAATATCAACTTCAATGTGACGCATTTCACACTTTATACAAAATTCTCACACAAGTATACCCTATTAAGAAACTATACCTCCTGGCAGCTTGCCACTCAAGGACAATTGCCCGCAATTCGATATTCTGCACCTTCTTCTGCCCTATGAACTGGTCATGAATGGGTACCAGCTCAATGAGTCCGCCTGGAAACGGGTGGTCAATACCATGAGGGGCGACTGACCAGCGCCCTTGTCTTTCCCACAAAAACCCCCAGCCATCCGTGGCTGGGGGTTTTTTGCTGCTGATCAACGGAAAACAGGCTGCACGTTACTGGGCAGGCAGCGGCACATCGGCCAGTTCTATCCCCTTGGCCGGATCATCCAGATAGCCCTGCAGAATATTCTGGGCCGCCATGGTATCCACCACTTTCTTGCGCTTCTTGCGGGAGAGGTCAGCTACGCCGATGAGGAAGTCGTTGCTCTTGCTGGTGCTGAAGCGCTCATCCACACCGATGACCGGCACTGCGAAGCGTTCCTGCAGCTGCCTTGCTTCGGCGCCGATCTCCATGGCTTTGGGGGTAAAGGAACCATCGCGGGAATCCAGGGGAATGCCCACCACCAGCAGATCCACCCCGTACTCTTCAATATACTTGCCGATGCGGTGGAGCATCTGCTGATAGTCCTGGCGCTCCAGGGTTTTCAGGGTAGATGCCATCCTGCGCTGGCTGTCGCTGACGGCGACGCCAACGCGCCGACTGCCGATATCAAGTGCCAGTATTCGGCCCATCTTCCCCCCACAGTGCCTGGTAGAATTGTTTCATCTTGGCCTCGTAGCCGTTTTCTGTTGGTTCATAGAAGGTGCGTTTTTCCGTCATATAGTTCTGGCGCACAAATCCCCCGAAGTCATGGGGATACTGGTAGCTGGCCTTGCCTGCGCGCAGCTTGAGGTTCTTCAGGTGGTCGGGCACCTCCAGCACCCGCTCACGGCGCACACTGGCCAGGGCCTTGTCGATGGCCAGATAGGCGGCGTTGGACTTGGGACTGAGGCAGAGGTAGACCGTGGTCTGGGCCAGGGTAATGCGCGCTTCGGGCATGCCGATGCGCTCCACGATGGTCATGGTGGAGGCGGCCATGTTGATGGCACCCGGAGCGGCGTTGCCGATATCCTCCGAAGCCAGGATCGCCAGCCGCCGCGCGATGAAGAGGGGGTCTTCCCCCGCTTCCAGCATGACCGCCAGGTAGTAGAGGGCGCTGTCGGGGTCGCTGCCCCGCACCGACTTGATAAAGGCGCTGATATAGTCGTAGTGGTTGTCTTCGTTCTTGTCGTAACGCACGATCTTGCGTGGCGTGCTGTCCTGGATATCCTGCCGGGTGATGTGATTCCCCTGGCACAGCAGGGCGGCGGCCTCAATGGTGTTGAGGCAGCGACGGCCATCGCCGCTGCACAGGGTCATGATGGCTTCGCGGGCTTCGTCATCCATGGTAACACCCAGCTCCGCGCAGCCGCGCTCAACAAGGCGTCCCATATCCTCGTCATCCAGCGCGTGCAGTTCAAAGAGCACGGTCCGGGAGAGCAGGGCAGGAACCAGGGCGAAGGAGGGATTCTGAGTGGACGCGCCGATGAGGATGATATTGCCGCTCTCCACCTCCGGCAGCAGGGCGTCCTGCTGAATCTTGTTGAAGCGGTGGATTTCATCGATAAAGAGCACCGTGCGCTGCCCCTGGTGCAGGCGCAGCTCTTTGGCGTCTTTGCAGATAGCCCGGATATCCGCCGTGCCCGCGTTGACCGCGTTCAGGGTGGCAAAATGGCTCTGGGTGCGCTGACTGATAATATGGGCCAGGGTCGTCTTGCCCGTACCCGGCGGGCCGGTGAAAATGGCACTGACCAGCTTGTCCTCTTCCACCATGCGCCGCAGCAAAGAGCGCTCACCCAGCAGGTGACGCTGGCCGACGAAGTCGGCAAAGTCGGTGGGCCGCAGCCGCGCCGCCAAAGGGCGGGGTGTGTTGTCGAAGAGGGAAGAGTTCATGGGGCACCTGTAAACCGTTTGCAGGGGAGCAGGAAATTAACGATAAAAGCAAAAGGCAGGACCTCACGCCCGCTCGCTTTGCTCGCTCAAGACGCAAAGTCGCCAAGGGGGAGAGTTGCCAGCGTTCAAAAGTGTACTATTTAAGCGGACAACCCTAAAATTCCCTTGCCAATTCTTGTGCCTTTTGTGTGACAGATCCGGGGACACGATTTGAATCAGCAACAATTTCCAGTGCATCCCCTGCGCGGCCCTCGCGGATGATGCGACGCGACTGGGATACCCTTGTCTTGGAACCAGACTCTGTATAGCCCTCTTTTTGCATTAATAAGTCAATGAGGTCGCTGTTGGGAATTTGCATGTTTGAAAATTCCTCGAAGTAATTTACGAAACAAGCCTTTCCTATTGACCTGAGACTTCTGTCAAGCTGCTCATCATTCATAGAGCCTCCCTTTGGTAAATGGAGGGTGTACGCATTCTTCCCTATGAGCATTTCTAAGTATCAAGGCCAAGCCGCTTTCCATGCCACAAAGGATCACGCCTGCAATCGAGTATTGCATAAACCTGAACCCTGTCACCGCTAGGTTTATAGTAGATAGCATATGGAAAACGTTTGGCAAGCATTCGCAAATACTTGCCAAAAGCTTCGTGTACACCTGCATAAATCCGAAGCGAATCAATATCTGAGAATAGAGAGTTAATAAAGTACTCTCCAAGTCCTTCACGCTGATGTTCATAAAAGAAAAAGCCGTCAACTAAATCAGCTTCTGCCTCTGGGAGGAGTTCTATATTCATTACTCGCCTGTGGTCTGCTTTCGGATGCGCTCTTTTGCCTCAGCCCATGGGGAAAAACGGCTTACTCCTGATTGCACATCTGCTTCACGCCTGGCAAGGACGCTGGAATGCCATTCCGGGCTGGGCACATTGTTCCCGAGGTTTGTCCACAGTTGTTCCATGGCATCAATTTTCTCTTCCAGTGACATACTTTCCAGCGGCAGGGTAACGCGCATTCTTCCCTCCTGTCGAGTTGTTGAGTTCATGACAAACTGCTTCCTGTGTCCAGCGGTTTTTTGCAGTCATTCTTCACGGCAATGTATGTGCACATTGCATCCAAATGAGCTTCTGCCATTTCGGTCCAATGAACCTTCATTCAGGCAGCCCGTACTTCCTTCGTATTTCGGCGACATCTTTCGTTCGTTGATTTTTGCTGTCTTGCAGTCCCCGTCCGATGGTTTCACGAACGTAGATTTCATACATCAGGCATCCCACGTTGCATTCGCGGAAAGCTGATCAATCAGCTTATGAGCAACTTCTTTACTTACGATTGCTGACATTGATACCTCCCTGACAATTGCACTCAACGTTTCCATTATCCCGTTTGGTCCGCTTTCGGATACAGCCTTTCGCCTCAGTCCATGGGGAAAAATGACTTACCCCAGCAGCTCCCGCAGCAGTTTGTTCACCAGCTCCGGGTTGGCTTTGCCTTTACTGGCTTTCATGCTCTGGCCCACCAGGAAGCCCATGACTTTCTGTTCGCCACCCCGGTACTGCTCCACGGGGCCGGGGTTTTCGTCCAGGACTTTCTGCAGCAGTTCGCGGATGGCACCTTCGTCCACCACCTGCACCAGGCCTTTTTCCTTCACGATGATTTCGGGGTCTTTGGGCTCTTCGCACATGTGCTCAAAGACGGTTTTGGCGATTTTGCCGCTGATGAGCTTATCGTCGATCATCTTGACCATCTTGCCGATGTACTGGGCGGGGATGTCAAATTCTCGAATGTCCTGTTTGCGCTCTTTCAGGACGCGCAGCACGTCGCCCATCACCCAGTTGGAGATGATTTTGCCGTTGTTATGGGTTTTGACGGCGGCTTCGTAGTAGTCGGCCACGTACTTGTCGGAGGTCAGGACGCCAGCGTCATAGACGGGGATGCCGTACTGCTGCACAAAGCGTTCCTTTTTGGCGTCGGGCAGTTCGGGCAGGGTGCCGCGCAGGGCGTCGATCCACTCATCGGTGAGGTTGACGGGCACCAGGTCGGGTTCGGGAAAGTAGCGGTAGTCGTGGGCTTCTTCCTTGCTGCGCATGGAGACGGTGATATTTTTTTCGGGGTCGTAGAGGCGGGTTTCCTGGACGACGCTGCCGCCTTCATCCAGAATCTGGGCCTGGCGTTTCATTTCGTATTCGATGGCCCGTCCCACGTTGCGGAAGGAGTTCATATTCTTGATTTCGGCTTTGGTGCCCAGTTTCTCCTGGCCCACGGGGCGCAGGGAGATGTTGACGTCGCAGCGCAGGGAGCCCTCTTCCATGTTGCAGTCGCACACTTCCAGGTACTCCAGGATGCTCTTGATCTTTTCCAGGTAGGCTTTGGCTTCCTCGGGGCCGCGCATGTCGGGCCTGGAGACGATCTCCATCAGGGGCGTACCGGCGCGGTTGAGATCGATGTAGGAGCTGCCGGGTTTGCCGATGCTGGAGCCGTGGATGGACTTGCCGGCGTCCTCTTCCATGTGGATGCGCTCGATGCCGATGCGCTTGGTCTGCCCCTCGGGCAGGTCGATCATGATGTAGCCCTCTCCCACGATGGGTTCTTCGTACTGGGAGATCTGGTAGCCCTTGGGCAGGTCGGGATAGAAGTAGTTCTTGCGGGCGAACTGGGAGAATTTGTTGATGGTGGAGTTGATGGCCAGGCCTGTCTTGATGGTGTAGTCCACCACCTTGCGGTTGAGCACGGGCAGGGAACCGGGCATGGCCAGGCACACCGGGCAGGTATGGGAATTGGGCTGCTGTCCGACTTTGGTGCTGCAGCCGCAGAAGATTTTGGATTCAGAGAGAACCTGGGCGTGAATTTCCAGTCCGATAACCGTTTCGTATTTCATGTGTATGCTCCCGAAAATATTCTCTGTATATGGGGTTGGTATCTTACGCCATTCACGCGCCATGAGGCAAGCCGCGAACACCACCGGACGGCTCAGCAGCCTGTCAGCCATTCAACAGAAAGCTGAGCACAATGGGCAGGGTAACAGCCGCCAGGGCGGTCTGAATGGTGATAATGCTGGCCATGAGGGTGGTGTCGCCCCCCAGCTGGCGGGCCAGGATATAGGCGGAGGGGGCCGTGGGCAGGGCGGTGAAGAGTACGGCGATGAAGAGGGCGTCACCGCTGAGACCCAGCCACATGCCAAGCGCTGCCGTCACCAGCGGCAACACCATGAGTTTCAGGACGCTGGCAATGGCCAGATCCTTCTTGGATGATGTGATGGCGCGAAACTGCAGTCCGGCACCGACGGCCAGCAGGCCGATGGGCAGGGAAGCGCGCCCCAGGGCGTCAATGGTGGCCAGTCCGAAGCTGGGCAGGGGGATGGCAAGGGCGTTGAAGAGAATGCCAACAACGCAGGCCAGGATAAGGGGGTTTTTTGCCAGGGCCACCAGTACTTTCTGCATGCCGCTGTGCTCATCGCTGCTGTGGCGCAGCAGTACAAAGACGCACAGCACATTGACCAGGGGAATCAGGGTCGCCATGGCAATGGCGGCAAAGGTCAGGCCGCTCTCCCCCAGCAGAGCAGCGGCGGCGGCAATGCCCACAAAGGTATTGAAGCGCACGGCCCCCTGGAACACCGAGGTGAAGGCCGGCCCGCCCATGCCCAGAGGTCGGCGCAGGATGACGGTCAGCAGGCCCACCAGCACGGTGGCGCCAGCCAGGGTCAATACCATGCTCCACAGGGAGAGCTCCGCCAGAGGCGCGCGGTAGAGGTTTGAGAACACCAGCGCGGGGAAAAAGATAAAGTAGGTGATGCGCTCGGCCAGGGGCCAGAAGACGTCACCGGGAAAACGGCGAACGCGCAGAAAATACCCGAGGGCAATGAGGGCGAAGACCGGGAAAAGGGCGCTGAAGATCGTAAACAATTCGTACCTCGATTTTGGCATTACGGCCTGATCAGGCGCAGAAGGGTAAGGATAGACCATGGCTGCTCCGTGAACAAGCTCCTTTTTACGGCCAAACTCCCCTTGCCTTCCCCCTGCACCAAAGGTACAAATCTCCTGAGAGGCTGCTGAAAACTCCAGCACAGGCAGTCCCCGCGAGTGGAGTCTCTCACCGATCAGCCATACTTCCGGAGGTGCCCATGCCACGAATTGCCCTGCTGACACATGCTCTGATTGCCTTGCTCATATTCACCAGTACGGCTGCGGCCACCTCTTCAGCGCTGATCGTCGGCATGGAGCTATCCTACCCGCCCTTCGAGATGACAGATGCCAGAGGAGAGCCTTCGGGAATCAGCGTGGAGATGGCCAGGGCGATCGGGGAGATCCTCGGACGCGAAGTCATCATCGAAAATATTCCCTTTGACGGCTTGATCCCGGCCCTGCGCACGGGAAAAATCCATATGATCCTCTCCTCCATGACTGCCACGCAAGAGCGCGCACGGGTCGTTGATTTCTCCGAACCCTATCTGAGCACCGGGCTGTGTCTGCTCCTCAATCGGGCCAGTGAAGTCACCAGCATTGACGAACTGAACCGGCCGGGAGTGGTTATTGCTGTCAAACGCGGCACCACCGGACATGCCTACGCGTCTCGCCATCTGAGTCAGGCGCGCATACTGGTACTGGACAAGGAGGCCGCTGCGGTTCTTGAACTGGTGCAGGGGAAGATTGACGCTTTCATTTACGATCAGATGTCTGTCTACTCGCACTGGCAGCGTAATCGGGAGACAACCCGCGCGATTCTGGAACCCTTTCAGCGTGAGTACTGGGCTGTGGGCCTGCCCAAGGGGAGTGAAGACCTGCGCCTTCAGATCAACGACGCCCTGGACCGGCTGCGCGGTGAGGGTTTTTTTGAGAGGCTGGGAGACAAGTACCTCGGCGAGCAAAAGCGCGCCTTTAAAGAGCTGGGATACGGATTCTACTTCTGATGCCCTGGCAACGCTTTTTCCTGCGCGGCGCAGCGGCTCCCTCCCTGCCCGCGGCGACACTCAACGCCGTGGTACTGTGTTTCGGCCTCAGCGCCCTTTTTGTGTACGCTTTCAGCGCCCTGCAGTACGAGTGGCACTGGCAGGTACTCTACCAGTATCGGCACAAACTCTGGCAGGGGTGGCTGATGACCGTGATGATCAGCGCCATCAGCCTGCTGATGAGCCTTATCGTCGGCCTGCTGCTGGCCGCGGCTCAGCGCAGCCCGGTGATCCTCGTGTGTCAGCTTGGACGCACCATCGTGGAAGTGATTCGCGGCACACCGCTGCTGGTACAGATACTCATCTTCTTTTACGTGGTGGCCGATGCCTTTGGCCTGCAGAACCGCTATGTGGCAGGGGTGCTCATCCTTGCTCTCTTCAGCGGTGCCTATATCTCTGAAATCATCCGGGCCGGCGTCGAGAGCATCAGCCAGTCCCAGATTGACTCGGCACGCTCTTTGGGCTTCACCCCCTGGCAGATCTATCGCCATGTCATCATTCCCCAGGTGCTGCGACGCATCCTGCCGCCTTTGGCCGGGCAATTCGCCTCACTGATCAAGGACTCTTCGCTGCTGTCCATTATTGCCATCAGCGAGTTCACCCTGAACGCCCAGGAAGTGAACGCCTTCACCTTCAGTACCCTGGAGAGTTATCTGCCCCTGGCCCTGGGATACCTGATACTCACCCTGCCAGTTTCTCTGTACAGCCGCCACATGGAGAGGAAGTTCAACTATGCGACTTGAACTGAGCAGTCTGGTCATGAATTTTTCCGACCAGCGTGTACTGGGCCCCATTGACTTTGTTTCGCCTGACTTCGGCTGCCTGGTTCTGGTGGGGCCATCGGGCAGTGGCAAGACCACCCTGCTGCGCATTCTGGCCGGACTGCTGATCCCCAGCGGTGGTGAGGTCCGTATCGACGGCCAGAGGGTCGCCCGTCGCGAGAGGGAACTGCTGGCCCACCGTCGCTGTGTGGGCATGGTCTTCCAGGAGTTCAACCTCTTTGCACACCTCAGCGCCCTGGAGAACATCGCGCTGCCCCTGCGCGAAGTGCACGGTTACCATCGTCAGGCTGCTGATGAACGCGCCTGGCATTTACTGGAGCGCTTCAACCTCCAGGAGCATGCCACCAAAAAACCCGCCCAGCTTTCGGGCGGACAGAAGCAGCGCATCGCCCTCGCCCGTGCCATCGCCATAAAGCCACGCTTTTTCCTGCTGGACGAACCCACTTCGGCCCTTGACCCCATGATGACCACCGAAGTCCTTGACATGATTGCGCAGCTCCGTGAGGCAGGACAGAAGATCATCATCGCCTCTCATCATATGGGATTCGCCCGGCGGGTCGGCGACCTGTGCGCTTTTGTGGAAAACGGTCAGCTGGTGGAATGGGCCGACACCAGTACCTTCTTCAATGCTCCCCGAACACTCTCACTGCAGCGTTTCCTGGAGACAGTCCTGCGCTATTAGCACGCCGCTGAAAAACCCTCATCTGCGGCGTTGCTCGCAGGACGCTCACACGCCAGCAACGCACGGGGAGTACGCTTCATTTTCGCTCCGCGAGCGCCTTGCGCCTGAGCATTTTCAATTGCCTGCGCAGTTTGAGTAATTTCAGCAACCTGTTGATCAAACCGCAGACGAGGGGTTTCAGCAGCCTGCCAATAAAAAAGCCCACAGCGCGGGGCTGTGGGCAGCAACAGGAAAAAGACGACAATCACTCTACGGTAATACTGTCCTTATTCCTCTCAAAGGTTGACTTTCCAATTCCCTTGACGCGAGTGATATCCTCAGGCTTCTGAAAAGGGCCATTCTGTTCGCGATACTCGATAATCGCCGCGGCCCGCTGATCTCCCACGCCATTGAGCGCGGCCAGCTCCGCCTGTGATGCGGTGTTGATGTTTACTTTTGCCAGGGCGATGCCAAAGGCGAGTCCGATAACACACAACAAGGCCAGAATTCTTCGTACCATGGGAATACCTCCGGAAGAGTTTTCGGGTTACACACAGGACGATAATAGACGGTAATGCATAGAATGTAAATTGTATTTATAAGTTCCAATAAAAATAACAACAGCGACATCCGTACGCGCAGCAAAAAAAAGCCCCCGCAAACGCGGAGGCCTTGATGCTTTCAGTCTGCCTGCGGGCAGTGCCTTTATTGTCAGTTGGCACCACAGCAGAGTTTGTACTTCACCCCACTGCCACAGGGACACAGCGCGTTGGCAGCTGGTGTGCTCTTCTGGGCCTTCTTCTGCTGGCGCCGCCGCTCTGCGCGGTTACGGGCCTCAGGGGCTGAAGCAGCATCCTGCAGGGACGGGGGCTCTTCCTCCTTGGCTATCTCCACCTTGAAGAGGATGACGACAGTCTCCTCCTTGATACGGCCCATCATATTTTCGAAGAGCTCAAAGGCTTCGCGCTTGTATTCGGTGAGGGGATTTTTCTGACCGTAGCTGCGCAGGCCGATGCCCTCCTTGAGGCGATCCATGCTCAGCAGGTTATCCTTCCAGGCCGAATCAATGATATTGAGCAGGAAATAGCGCTTGAGGGCAAAGAAGCGCTCCTTGCCGATTTCCTCCTCCTTGCGGTGCAGCACCTCAAAGACCTGCGCGCGCAGACCTTCCCTGACTTCCGTCACCTTGGCGGTGTCGTCAAAGCGGCCGAAATCCGGGGCGAAGGAGAAGTAATAACGGAAGGACTCGCTCAGCTCTTCCTGTTTCACGTCCTGGGTATAGCCCACTGCCGGTATGGAGAGCTGGAAGATATCGTGGAGAATCTGGTCGATGCGCTCCTCGACCATGCCGTCAACGCCTTCGCCGCCAAGGATTTCGCGGCGATAGGTATAGATGATCTGGCGCTGCTGGTTCATGACATCGTCATACTCCAGCAGGTGTTTACGTACTTCAAAGTGGTAGTTTTCCACTTTTTTCTGGGCATTCTCGATGGCCCGGTTGACCAGCGTATGCTCGATGGGCTCGCCTTCCTGCATGCCGAAACGATCCATGAGGTTCTTGATGCGGTCGCCGCCAAAAATCCGCATGAGATCGTCCTCCAGGGAGAGGAAGAACTGTGAGCTTCCCGGGTCGCCCTGACGCCCGGAGCGTCCGCGCAGCTGGTTGTCGATGCGGCGGGATTCATGGCGTTCGGTGCCCACGATATGCAAGCCGCCAAGCTCCAGCACGCCTTCGCCCAGCTTGATGTCGGTTCCACGGCCAGCCATGTTGGTGGCAATGGTCACGGCGCCTTGCTTGCCTGCATCGGCAATGATGGTGGCTTCATGGGCGTGGTTCTTGGCGTTCAGCACGTTGTGCTTGATTTTGGCTTTCTTCAGCAGACTCGACAGGTATTCACTGCTTTCAACGGAGATGGTTCCCACCAGGCAAGGCTGCCCCTTCTGGTGCGCTTCGCGAATCTCTTCAATGACGGCGGCAAACTTCTCGTCCTTGGTGCGGTAGACCTTATCGGTGTTGTCGATACGCTGCATGGGGACGTTCGTGGGAATAACGGCCACTTCCAGGTCATAGATCTTCTTGAATTCCGCCGCCTCGGTATCCGCCGTGCCGGTCATGCCCGCCAGCTTGCTGTAGAGACGGAAGTAGTTCTGATAGGTGATGGTGGCCAGGGTCTGGTTTTCCCGTTCAATGGGCACCTGCTCCTTGGCCTCAATGGCCTGGTGCAGGCCGTCGCTGTAACGGCGTCCCTCCAGCACACGACCCGTGAATTCATCGACGATGACAACCTTGCCATCCTCGTCCACCATATAGTGGATATCGCGCTGGTAATTGTGGTGGGCTTTCAGGGACTGGTTGACGTGGTGCAAAAGCTTCATATTGCTGACGTCGTAGAGGTTTTCAATGCCCAGCAGGGCTTCAGCCTGCTTGACACCAGGCTCTGTCAGCACGGTATTGCGGCTCTTTTCGTCAATGTTGAAGTGCTCACCCTCCTGAAGCTGACGCACCACCTTGTCGGCGCGGTAGTAGTCGTCGGTGGAGACTTCGGCGGGGCCACTGATTATGAGCGGTGTGCGGGCTTCGTCAATCAGGATGGAGTCCACTTCGTCCACAATGGCGAAGTTGTGTTCGCGCTGGACGTAGTCTTCGATACGGAATTTCATATTATCGCGCAGGTAGTCAAAACCCAGCTCGTTATTGGTCCCATAGGTGATATCGGCACCATAGGCGGCTTTGCGCTCCTCATCGGTCAGGCCGTGGACGATCACCCCAACCTCCAGGCCGAGAAAACGATAAATTTTCCCCATCCACTCGGAGTCGCGCTTTGCCAGGTAATCGTTGACGGTGATAACGTGGACACCCTTGCCACTCAGGGCGTTCAGGTACACTGGCAGTGTGGCTACCAGGGTCTTGCCTTCACCGGTCTTCATTTCCGCGATATTGCCGGCGTGCAACACGGCGCCACCGATAAGCTGCACATCAAAGTGACGCATTCCGGTGGTTCGCACTGACGCTTCGCGCACCACAGCGAAGGCTTCCGGCATAAGGTCATCCAGACTTTCGCCGGCAGCGTAGCGCTCGCGGAATTCAATGGTCTTGGCCTTGAGTTCATCGTCACTGAGTGCCTGCGTGGAAGCTTCAAGGGCGTTGACTTTATCCACCAGGGGCCGGATTTTCTTCAGTTCCCGTTCGTTCTTTGTTCCAACTATCTTTTTGGCCAGATACTTCAGCATACATACCTTCATTTCGGGTGTGGTTTTCAAGGGAACCTATATACCAGATGGGGTAAAATGTGGCAAATGAAATACATTTTACAGTAAAGCCGCATCTAACTTTCCTGCGGCAATGGCGCAACAAAAATACCGCCTTCCGGTGGCCGGTCATACCATCTGCCGTATTGACTTCTGCAGGGGAGTGCTTCAATCTAGCAGCTTGCTGAAATACCTCAAACGCGCAGGCAATTGAAAAATGCTCAGGTGCAAGGCGCTCGCGAAGCGAGGAATGAAGCGTACTCCCCGTACGTTGCAGTGACGAGCGACGGCGAGCAACGCCGCAGATGAGGGTTTTTCAGCAGCCGGCTAGGCCAGACTCAGTACAATTCCGGATGGTACCATGCAGCCTCTGCCTTACTACGCCCTTGGTGAAAACGCCTACGCCCGTCGTCAGTACGACGAAGCCCTGGAGTACTTCCTGCTGGAGATTCAGGCCGATCCGCAGTGGATCAGGCCCTGGATGAGCGTGGGCATGCTCCTGCTGGCCCAGGGGCGCTTTGAAGAGTGCCGCCTCCACATGGAAACCGCCGTAGGGCACATCCCCCGTTCACCCATCCTGCACATGCTGCTGGGTGACTCCTACCTGAACCTGGACGAGTATCAGGCCGCCATCGAACAGTATCAGCTTTCCCTCGACCTCCTGCGGGAACACGGCACTGCGGCAGAGCAGGTGCAGGTTGATCACGACCGCATCCGCGGCCAGATATTCAAGGCCATGGGCGACTGCTTCATGATGCTTGAAAACGATGAGCAGGCCATGGAGCACTTCCGACAGGCCATCGCCTTCGGAGAAAGCAGCCGCGAACTCTCCCACAAGATGGCCCTCATCTGCATTGAAAGCGCCCGCTTCGCCGAGGCCGAAGAGATCACTGCCCAGATACTGGAAACAGAACCCACAGACCAGACCGGGCACCAGCTCAGTGGTTACCTGGCCGGCTGCCAGCGCGGCCATGAGGCCCTGCAACGCGCCATGGAGCAGATCCGCAGCTACGAGAAGCGCCTGAACATGGCGGGAAAACTCTTCACCCAACTGGGAAAGCGTTCTGAATTCTTCCTGGAGCGGGTGCAGCCCGGCTCGGAAGAGATGGCTGGCGTGGCGCGCATCGTGAAAAAGTCCCAGAAGGAGTTCCAGAAAGCCCTGCGACGCATTGCCCTGCAGCCCGGTGAGAACGACGACATGGGGCAGCTGACGGAAGACCTGATCGGGGCCATCATGCCCCACTTCAAGACCCACAGCGAACTGCTGGACGATGTACAGGCCCAGGCCCACAAAGCCGTGGGAGACCCCTGCTGGAACCTGATGGGCGACGACAGCAAGCAGCTGCTTATCCAGGCCCTCTACCTGGAGCAGCGTTACGAACAGGCACGCTTCTCCAGTGGGCTGACCGGCATCCAGTACTGCTTTGTACTGGAGCGCGAACTCAAGCGCCACCTCTTTTACCCCTTCAAGCAGCAGTTCCTGCAGGAGAGCTTTGAGCCCAAAAAAGAGACCTTCAAGATCATGGCCAACTATATCGGCGACAAGATCAATCTCTCCCTAGGCCAGATGGCCAACGTGCTGGAAGCTCTCAAGGATGACAATCCCCATGAGCTCAGCGGCTCCATGGAGGCACTGCGCCAGTTCACCAGTACCCGCCTGAAAAATGGCCTGCAGCTCATCAACAGCAGCTTCCCCCAGCAGGTGAACGACCTGGCCATCAACTACCGCAACTGCTGGGCCCATGGAGAAAATCTGCATCCGGAGGCTTCCAGCGAGTGCCGCAGCATCGTCCTGGGAGATGAAAACACCACGGGGCTGCTGGCTACTTTCCTGGAAGAGCTGCGCTGACGTGAGCCAGTCCATGGGTCCCCGCCTGCTGGTCAGCCGCTGCCTGGGCTTTGCCCCCTGCCGCTATGACGGGCGCCAGCTCCAGTGCGAACTGGTGGATGCCCTGAGACCCCATTGCGAAGTTCTCACCATCTGCCCCGAAGTGGACGCCGGCCTCCAGACTCCCCGCCCACCCATGAATATCCACCGCTGTGCCCATGGCGCGATACAGCTGATCCAGGCCACGGACCAGCGCGATCTGACCGCTCAGCTGTCTGAGTTCGCCACAACCAGAATTCCCGGCCTTGATATCGATGGTGCTTTCCTGAAAGCCAAATCTCCCTCCTGCGGAGTGGACAGCACGCCCCACCACCTGCCTGACACGACCACTGTCCGCGACTCCGGCCTTTTTGCCAGCCATCTGCGGCAATACTTCCCCTGGCTGCCCCTGGGCGATGAAGTCGGGCTGGAAGACCCCGAAACGCGCCACCACTTCCTGGCACGCCTGTTCTGCCTGGGGCGTTGGCGCCACAGCCCTCAGGAGGAGCTCCCTGGATGGCTGGAACACTTTCACCGCCGCCACAAGTACCTCCTCATGGCCTACGACCCCAAAAGGCAGAAGGAGCTGGGAGCCGTCGTCGCCGCAGCGGGCAGGCATCCGGACGCCAGCCACATCAATGCCTATGAATACGGGCTGCGCGGAGCCCTGCAGGCTCCGGTGACGCGGGGCCGGGTTATCAATGCCATCCAGCATATGGCCGGGTACTTTCAGCCCAGCAAGCAGGAAAAAGAAGCTTTCGCCACAGCCCTGAGAGCCTACCAGTCCGGCACTGTTCACACGGAAGTCCCGCTGGAACACCTGCGCGACTGGAACACCAGACAACCCAACGCCTACATTGAGGAACAGCACTTCCTGATGGGGTTTTCAGCAGTCTACCGGAATGACTCCCCACTGCCATAACGCTTTGGGAGTTTTCCCTTGGTGCGCCCCTCCAGGCGTGGTAATATCTCGGTTTACCATTTCGGGAGTGACAGCATGTTTCCAGTGGCCGGGTATCGCCCATGACACAGGTTCTGTTTATCGCCGCCGGCGGTGCGCTCGGCGCCCTGGCCCGTTTTTTCAGCGGCGCCCTGGCCCTGAAGCTCCTGGGCGGAAACTTTCCCTTCGGCACCCTGCTGGTCAATGTCGCGGGAAGCTTTCTGCTGGGCGTGGTCTACGTACTCACAACCCAGAAGGGCATGCTGCCCGATGAGTTCCGGCTCTTTTTTGCCATCGGCTTTCTGGGCTCCTACACCACCTTCAGCACCTTCGCCCTGGATTCGGTACTCCTCAGCGACAGTGGCACCATGGGGCTGGCACTGATCAATATTCTGCTGAACGTGACATTGTCCATTGCCGCTGTGGTGGGAGGCATGATGCTTACCCGCATGCTGCTGGTACAGGCATAAACAAAAAATACCCTATTTTCCCTGGAGGATATGTGCAGATAGCTTTCGGATGTGATCACGGCGGTTTTATGCTCAAGGAGCTGATTCTTTCCGTGGTCCGTAAAAATGGACTGGATATTCTTGATTTTGGTTGCATGAATACTGAGCGGGTGGACTACCCGGACTACGCCAGCCCGGTCTGTCAGGCTATCAGAAGCGGGCAGGCCCAGCGGGGCATCCTGGTGTGCGGCTCTGGTATTGGCATGAGCATTGCCGCTAACAAGTTCGCGGGCATCCGCGCCACCCTGTGCAACGATCTGTACACCGCCCGCTTCAGCCGCCTGCACAACGACTCCAATGTGCTGTGCCTGGGTGGACGCATCATCGGCCCGGATCTGGCTGCCGATATCGTGCAAGTATGGCTTGACAGCGAGTTTGAGGGGGGGCGCCACAGCGGACGCCTGCAGAAAATCCGTGACCTGGAGACAGCTTCCAAAGCTGCGCCGGGCTGCTAACACAGGAGACAACGACAGCATGAGCAGTGACGAAAAACAACGCTTTGATTCCATAGAGGAGGCCATTGAGGATATCCGCAATGGCAAGATGGTCATCCTGGTGGATGACGAAGATCGCGAGAACGAGGGTGACCTGGTCTGTGCGGCCGAGAAGGTCACACCGGAAATCATCAACTTCATGGCGAAATTCGGCCGCGGCCTGATCTGCCTCTCCCTGAGTCGCGAAAAGGCGGAGACCCTGGATCTCGGGCCCATGGTGCGCGACAACACCTGCGCCTTCGAGACGGCCTTCACCGTCTCCATCGAAGCCCGTCACGGCGTCAGTACCGGCATCAGCGCCCAGGACCGGGCCCATACGATTCTGACCGCCGTGGCCCCCGACAGCAAAGCCCACGACCTGGTGCGCCCCGGCCATGTATTCCCCCTGATCGCCAAAGATGGCGGCGTCCTGCAGCGCACCGGCCAGACCGAGGGCAGCGTGGATCTGGCCCGCCTGGCCGGCCTTTCACCTGCCGGGGTCATCTGCGAAATCATGAACGACGACGGCACCATGGCGCGTTACAGCGAACTGCGCGCCTTTGCCGACGAACACCATATGAAACTGGTGACCATCAAGGATCTGATCTCCTACCGCGTTCATGTCAGAAAAGAGCTTTCCATAGAGCGCATCGCCGAAGCCAATCTGCCCACCCGTTACGGTGGCGACTTCAAACTGATCGGTTACCGCTCCCGACTGGATGGCAGTGAGCACATCGCCCTGGTGAAGGGGGATATCACTCCGGAAACCCCGACCCTGGTGCGGGTACACTCCCAGTGCCTGACAGGAGACGTGTTTGGCTCCCTGCGCTGCGACTGCGGTTCCCAGATCCAGACAGCCATGAAGGCCATTGAAGAGGCGGGATCCGGCGTCGTGCTCTACCTCTTCCAGGAAGGACGCGGCATCGGCATCCTCAATAAGATCCGCGCCTACCATCTGCAGGACGAGGGCATGGATACGGTGGAGGCCAACGAAGCCCTGGGATTTGCCGCTGACCTGCGCGACTATGGCACCGGCGCCCAGATCATCGCAGACCTTGGCATCAAAAAGATCCGCTTGCTGACCAACAACCCCCGTAAACTGGTGGGCCTTTCCGGATACGGGCTTGAGATAGACGAGCGCGTTCCCCTGCATACAGCAGAGTGCGAACACAATACCCGCTACCTCAACACCAAGAAAGACAAGCTGGGACACTTACTGTAAAAGATTACCCGTAAACGGCTTATTTCAATACACAGGTGACGCGTGCGCAGGATTTCCCTGGAAAAAATTCAGTCGGGCGAAAAGACCGCCGATGGCGTGTACACCGGAGGAGACAACCTCCTGGTGGGTGCCGGCTATCGCCTGAGCGGCAAGAATCTCGACCGCCTGGACGAGCTGGGAGTCCTGTGGGTGTACATGGATGACCCCCGTACCCAGGGGATGCAGCCCTCTGCCACGATCAGCGAAGATCTGAAGCGCACCACCAGGCATCGCGTTCACCAGGTTTTCCACGCCATCACCGAGGCGCATGCCAACCAGACCATCGACGACCCGGAAACCCACATGGATGCAGTCTGCCCCAAGGGAATAACTTCAGAGTGGCTCAGTGAGCTGGAAGCTGCCAGCAAGAGTCTTCTGGAAAACATTTTTCTGGGAAGCTCCAAGTGTTTTGTGGTCACCCCCCAGGAGGAGCGGGAAGGCTACTTCTCCCACCACGCCATCGAGGTTCTGGCAGGCTGCGTCATGATGGCCCGCAAGATGCTCTATGACAGCAAGGAGATTGCCGCCATCGCCCAGGGGGGGCTGATGCACAATGTGGGTATGTTCTTTCTGCCGACGGCGCTGGTGGAGCGCGAAGGCGCCCTGAGCGCCGCCGAGGACGCCCTGATGCGCCACCACCCCCATCTGGGATACGAGTTCCTGCGCAAGAACCCGCGGGTGGGCATTCTGGCAGCCCACATGGCCTATCAGCACCATGAAAGCCAGGATGGCAGTGGCTATCCCCGCGCCCTCAAGGGCTCCAACCGCATCCCCAAAAGGCGTGAACCCATTGCCACCAAAGCGCAGATACACCGCTACGCAGAGATCTGCGCCATTGTGGATACCTTCGTGGCCCTGACTTCCCACCGACCCTACCGCAAAGCCATGACCGTGGACAGGGCCCTGGATGTGATCATGCGCCTGGCGGGAAACCGTCTGAACCTGGAGATGGTCAAGGTGTTCATCTCCATCACGCCCCGCTACCCAGCGGGAAGCGAAATCCAGATTCTCAGCGGTGAATATGCCGGGCATACCGGAGTGGTCTGGGAACTTTCAACCCTCGAGATCAACCGCCCGCTCATCAAGGTCCTGGATACCCCGGACGGCGATGCTCTGGCAGACGATGTCTTCATCAATCTGATCGAACAACCCTTTATTCAGATACAGTGCATCTGAGAGAGCAGGAGTGTGCCATGCAGAAGTCAAAGCCTCAGGAAGAAAAGATTCTTGATACGTCCCTGACGGAAAACAACGACGAAATGCTCCAGTTTGTGAGCTTTATGCTCCACGATGAAGAGTACCTGGTGGATATCCACATGGTGCGGGAAATCATCAAGAAAACCACCATCACTTCCATACCGAAAAGCTCCTCCTTCATGGAGGGCATCATCGATTTGCGCGGTTCGGTCATCCCCATCATCAACCTGGCGAAAAAGCTGGGACATCCCACCTCTGACCTGCAGGAGGAAACCAACATCATCATTGTCAGCGTGCAGGGCAAACTCATCGGACTGGTGGTGGACGCTGTACGGGAAGTGGTGCGCATCAGGAACAGCCAGGTGGAGGCCAATCCCTCCATCGCCAAGGGCGGACGCCAGCGCCTTGGCGGCGTAGTGCAGTACCAGGATCGCCTGCTGATTCTACTGGACATGAACTCCCTTTTCAGCGAAGGCGAAATGGACGATATCCTCTCCAACACGTAAAGGACGGACATGCAAGGGCACTCTCTTCTGTGGATAGGAACCGGAGACTTTTTCCAGGAGCAGGCAGCGACGATACAGGCGCTCCAGAGCAGGGGCTTTTCCGTGCTCTTTTCCACGGCGGAACAGGCATTTGATCTCTACTGGGAGAGCATGCCACACATCATCATCGATGAAGGCAGCGACCAATGCCTCAACGAGCAGCCCATTGCCAAAATCCGCAAGGTGACTCCCGATATTCCCATCATCGTCCTGGGGCGCGAGAATGCCCCCGACTGCATTCTGCACTGCCTGCGCTGCGGCGCTTTTGACTACCTGGCACCGCCCTGGAGTAATGAAGAGCTGCTGGAATCCCTCGACAGGGCCGTGATTCGACTGCTGCAGAGTTTCGCCAATACCATGATACTGAAGCAGCTCGTGGAAGAGCGCCGCGAATACGCTCTCGATAACAGCATCGACATGATTCACGGCGTCATCAGCTCCCTGATGCCCACCATCAATACCTTCTGCAGCGCCAAAAGCGCCAATGAAATCCGCATGGCCCTCTTTGAAATCCTGCTGAACGCCATTGAGCACGGAAACCTGCGCATCGGCTACGACGAGAAAAACGATGCCCTTGATGCTGGCACATATCAGCAGCTTTTTGAAGAGCGCACCCGCCAGCACGGTCACAAGAAGGTGCGTTTTGTTTTTATCTTCCGTCGCAACCTCTTCACTTTTATCGTGGAAGACGAAGGCGAGGGCTTCAACGTCAAGCAGCTTCCAGATCCTCGCAATGCGGAAAACCTTTTGAAGACCTCTGGCCGGGGCATTCTCATGAGCTACTTTTACATGGACCGCATTCAGTATAACCGCAAGGGCAACCGCGTCATCCTGATCAAGCGAGCCGACAAGCTGTGCGTCCAGAGACCCGACTTCAGGAGCCATCCATGAAACAGACCTGTGCCACCTGCGCCTGGCGCGCCACCTGCGGGAAAAAATTCTCCATTTCCGATCCATCACGATGCCCTGATTATGTTGCCGATTTGCAGCTGCAGCAGCAGGCCATCGGGGATGAGTCCAGCACCTCCGACCGAAACCCTCCCCGTAAAGCACTGCGCTGGGAGCAGATGCAGGAAAAAGACAAGTAAGCGGAGATTTTGCTTGAAATCGCTGAGTATTTCCCTATAATCCCCGATGTTCGACGGGGGCCTGTCCTCTGTCGGCGTATGGGCTGGTGTAGCTCAATTGGCAGAGCAGCTGACTTGTAATCAGCAGGTTGGGGGTTCAATTCCTCTCACCAGCTCCATTCAGCCATTATCGTGGGGAGGTTCCCGAGCGGCCAAAGGGAACAGACTGTAAATCTGTCGTCATCGACTTCGGAGGTTCGAATCCTCCCCTCCCCACCACTCTTTAAGCGGGAGTAGCTCAGTTGGCTAGAGCATCAGCCTTCCAAGCTGAGGGTCGCGGGTTCGAGTCCCGTTTCCCGCTCCAAATGGAACAAGCACACTCACATGAGTGTGCTTTTTTTCTTGGCAACGCTGCATGGGGGTTTTCCAGCAGCCCGCTGAGGGTTCCTGGCATTTCACCCATCCACATCCTTTCGCATCAGCACCGCTCCCACAGCCGCTCCTTTCACCCACGGCAGCAGCGCCAGCGAACTCCCGGGCGATCCGCTCCAGGTTTTCCGGGGCTGCCAGCGCAGGGAAAAACACTTTCCCTCGGGAGACTGGCAGAGCAGTTCCTCGCCATCAGCCAGACCAGCGAAGACCTCCGCCACCAGGTAGCGTGAACGCTTCACATCAAGCAGGCGCGCCACGGGCTCCTGAGCATCGGATGGCGGGCGACTCTCCTCCCGAGGCAACTGGGGATCAGCCATGGGAGCGAGACCGTGCAGCGCGGTAAACTCCCTGCCATCAAACCAGTACGCAAGCATCTCCCGGCAGGTGCACACATGGCGATAATCCAGTACCAGGGTCAACGGCCAGGATTGCAGACGCCCGAGGTGGCCCCGCAGATCAAGGTAACGGGAGTGGTGGAGCACCGAATCGTTGCCCCGCTCCAGCAGAAAACGCTGGCCGGGGCGCGAGGGCTCTTCCAGCAGGCATGTCTGCCCCACGGCCATATCAAGCAGCGCGCGACGGCTGCTGAAAAAGGCAATGGCGCCAAAAACCCTCAGCTCAAAAGAAAAGGGCGCGCCAGCGGAGCGAAAGAAATCCGGGAGGCTCTCCAGGCTAAGCTCACGGGAGAGCACGGCGCCATCCAGCCCCATCCGCTGCAGCCAGGTATAGTAGGCGGGATGGTTCCCACCGGAACGCACGTCAAAAATCACCTTCAGGTGGGGATATGCCTGCCTGATAACCCGCGCCAGGCCGATATTCTGCAGCCTGACACCCTGGATACGGCCGGGCCGCAGCAGGTCTGTACGCCGGAACTCGTCCATCAGGGCATCAAGCTGGGAGTCATCGGGCAGGATGTCAGCAGCGAGATCCACCTGCATACCACCATCATGGGCCTGGGCGAGCATCGCCTCCAGCTCAGGCAGAAAGACTCCCGACCCCTGGCTGGCAGCAGCCCAGGGGATGATAACACGCTTCACGCCATACTCCTGTACGCTGCGAATATCGTCTGCACTGCAGACCACGAATTTACCGTTCACCATGGCCTCCTCTGTGGCTCAGTCCCCTTGCATACCACCCAGTACTGGCAGGCAACAGGCACTTCCACCTGCACGAGAGTGCCTGGATTGACCGACTGGACCATGGTGTCATCCATTTCCCGCATCTGACCAGGCAGCTCCAGCAGTTCACCATCAGTGTTCAGCAGAAACAATGACTCCCCGGAACGCACTGGCGCGCGACTGTAGAGCAGGGCTACGCCATCCTGCCATCCGATGATCTGGCCGATATACTCAACCTGGCTCACATACCCCGAGGAGCGCAGGTTGATCCCGGGATCCTCCGGCCTGCCCGCCAGAAAGTGCGCTGTAAAGCCCCGGTTGGAAATTTTGCGAAGAAGTTCTTCCATGGCGTCCACCGTTTCAGGGGTACCATCATGGTCATCGATGGCGTTGCGGTAGGCGCAGGTTGTGGCTGCAATATAGAGGTGTGATTTCATGCGCCCCTCGATTTTCAGACAGCTTATGCCGGCATCGCGAAAGCGCCCCAGCTGCCTGATACCCATGATATCCTGTGAATTCAAGGGATAGACCAGTTCACCAGGGTCCCTTGCTTCCCCGCAGACCCGGTAGCCCCAGCGGCAGCTCTGGACACAGCCCCCGCGGTTAGCGTCGCGGCCTGCGGTGAAATTACTGATCAGGCACTTGCCACTGTAGGACATGCACAGGGAGCCGTGGACAAACATCTCCGTTTCCAGGCCACTGGCGGCACCTATACGCTGCACCTGCTCGATGGAAAGCTCCCGGGCGGCAACCATACGGCTCACCCCGGTCTCCTTCCAGGCCAGGGCTTCGGGAGTATTCATGCACGACGCCTGCGTGGACAGATGCACCGTGTGGCCATGCTCAAGGGCACAGCGCACCACGGCGGGGTCAGAGGCGATGACGGCGTTGACACCCAGTGCACGAAGCGTGGCAAGGTACGGGGGAAGGAGCGCTATATCTTCGGGACGGGGGTAGATATTGACGGCCACGTATACCTTCGCGCCATGCCCATGGGCAAAGGAGATCCCCCGGGCCATATCGCCATGGGAAAAGTTTCCCGCCCGCTGCCGCAGGCCACCGATATCGCCACCGATATACACCGCGTCCGCACCATAGGTTACGGCGGTGTACAGTTTTTCGAGATCACCCGCCGGAGCGAGCAGCTGCGGTCTGCATGGTTTCATGATAGTATTTTTCGACGGTGACACAATAAGATCCTTGAACTCACATGGGATGCGTATTAAGATGTTTTTCAGTGTACAATTCAGGAAGAGTCAGCCTGCGTATCCAGAAAATATTCCAGCAGGCTGCTGACCGTGGAGGACTGCCGTGGAGACTGCTCCGAATTTTTCCGAACTGAAAATTCTCTATGTCGAAGATGAAGCGGTCATACGGAAAGCGCTGGAAAAACCCCTCTCACGTCGGGTCAAAAACCTCTACATCGCCGCCAACGGGCAAGAGGGCCTGGACATGTTCCGGGAACACCGCCCCGACATCGTGGTCACCGATATTAACATGCCGGTCATGGACGGCTTTCGCATGATCGAGCTGATCCGCGAAATCAATCCTGAAGTACCGGTCATCATCACCACCGCCCTCAATGAGGAACACCATATTTCCCAGATGACGGCAATCAATGTCAACAGCTATATTATCAAACCCATCGATATCCGCGAACTGCTGCAGCGCGTCCACGATGCGCTGCACGGCACACAATCCCAGGCCCATGCCGAAGGCGAGGATGAGGTCCTGGTGATCGGCCCCCAGACGCCCCAGCAGAAGGTGCTGCCCAGCCTCTATCAGTTTCTGAAAAAACACCGCGTCTTCGGCGAAGAGATTACCAACCGCGAAATATTCTCCGACCGCAAGCTGCTGGAACGCTGCATTGCCGCCGTGCGCAAGCTACAGCAGTCTGGCCGGATCATGTTTCTGGACAAAAACCTGATACCGGTTCTTGACCACTCCAGCCCCGTCGCCCCCTGCAACAAGTCCCTGCTGGAAATGGAAAACTATCTGCGCTCCCAGGTCAAAGCCCCCACTGATAATCCCGCCACCGCCGAACAGGGTTCCACAAACGGCACCACCTAGTCGCATCCCATTCAAAAACAAGAACATACCAATGCAGATCCCTGTCAATATTTTGGCAACTTTCCCTTCCCCTGCTGCAGCAAATATGTTACTTTTGCAACAGCATATAACGCAAAGTATGTTATAGTATTATCATGCAAAGGGGCAGTGCCATGAAGACAGCCAATGCATTGGACGCCGATTCCCTGGGCCTCAAGAGCGTAGGGAAGATTTACCGGAACCTCGGCTACGAGGAGCTTTTCAAACACGAAGTAGACAACGGGGAAGGTCGGGTATCCTCCAACGGTACCATGATGGTGGACACGGGAAAATTCACAGGACGATCTCCCAAGGACAAGTATTTCGTCAAGCAGGATCCATCAGCTCAGCATATCGCCTGGGGCAACATCAACAAGCCCGTCGCCGTTGAGGTTTTTGACGAGCTCTACCAACTGGTAACGGACCAGCTCTCCGGCAAGGATGTCTATGTCACCGACGGCTTTGTTGGCTCCAACCAGAAAACCCGCCGCAATATCCGCGTCATCTCGGAAATCGCCTGGCAATCCCACTTCTGCAAGAATATGTTTATTCGCCCCACCGAAGACGAGCTCAGCAGCTTTGCCCCTGAATTTACCATCTACAATGCCTGCAAAGTGGTAAATCCGCGCTGGAAAGAGCACGGAATGAACTCTGAAGTCTTTGTCATCTTCAACATTGAAAAGAATGTGGCTATTATTGGCGGAACCTGGTACGGCGGTGAGATGAAAAAAGGCGTCTTCACCATGATGAACTACTGGCTCCCCCTTGAAAATATACTCTCCATGCACTGCTCCGCCAATGTTGGATCAGAAGGCGATGTCTGCCTCTTCTTTGGTCTCTCCGGCACCGGCAAGACGACCCTCTCCACCGACGCTTCACGCAGGCTCATCGGCGACGACGAGCACGGCTGGGATGATGATGGTATCTTCAACTTCGAGGGCGGCTGCTACGCCAAGACCATCAACCTCGATCCCGGCAGCGAACCGGAAATCTACCAGGCCATCAAACGCGATGCCCTGCTGGAAAACGTGGTCTACGACGACGACGGCATCGTGAACTATGAAGATGCCTCCAAGACGGAAAACACGCGGGTCTCCTACCCCATCTTCCACATTGACAATCACGAGCCCGCCCTGAAAGCTGGCCATCCCCGCAATATCATCTTCCTCACCTGCGATGCCTTCGGCATCCTGCCTCCGGTGTCAAAACTCACCAGGGAGCAGGCCATGTACTACTTCCTCAGCGGATACACCGCCAAGGTTGCCGGTACGGAACGCGGCGTCACCGAACCCCAGGCCACTTTCTCCGCCTGCTTCGGCGAAGCTTTCCTGCCCCTGCACCCCACGGCCTACGCCAAACTGCTGGGCGAAAAGATGGCCAAGCACAATGTCAACGCCTTCCTGGTCAACACCGGCTGGACCGGCGGCGGGTACGGCGTGGGCCAGCGCATGAGCATCAAGGCCACCCGCGCCTGTGTCAACGCCATCCTCAACGGCAAGATCAACGACTGCCAGTTTGAGACCATGGACATCTTCGGCCTGCAGATTCCCGAAGCAATCCCCGGCGTAGACACTTCTGTCCTCAACCCCCGCAACGCCTGGGCCGACAAGTTCGCCTATGACGCAACAGCCAAGAAGCTGGCGGAGATGTTCACCAAAAACTACGAGAAATACATCACCAGAGGCGCCGACTACGATTTCAGCGCAGCTGGCCCCAAGGTATAAGGCCACGACAGGCTCACCCACAAAAACCAGAACGGGGCTTCACTGAAGCCCCGTTTTCTGTTGGATCCGGAAGACCCATGTTTCACCCCCTGCAACTGCGCCACAATACCATAGACACCCCCCTTTTCATGGCTCCGGTGGCCGGTGTCTGCAATATTCCCTTTCGCGTCATCGCCCGTGAACAGGGCTGTCCCAACATCTTCACCGAGATGGTCAGCTCAGAAGCCCTCAGCCGCCATATTCCCAAAACCGTCGAATTCCTGCGGGTGGGAGCAGAGGAACGCCTGCGGCCTTTTGTTCAGCTGTTCGGAGCCAATCCGGCAGCCATGGCCCAGTCGGCACGCATCTGCACAGAGGAAGGGTTCACGCTGATTGATATCAACATGGGCTGCCCTGTCAAAAAAGTCGTGCGCTCCGGTTCCGGTGTTGAGCTGATGCAGCACCCGCAGCTGGCGGGGGAGATCGTCAGCCAGATGGTCGCGGCAGCGGGAGCCTGTGCGGATATCACGGTGAAAACGCGACTGGGTCTGATCCATGGCGATGAACTGCTGCCAGAACTGGCCCTGCAGGTTCAGCAGGCCGGCGCGTCCATGCTCACGGTACACGCCCGCACCCGCAGTGATGGCTTCGGTGGGCAGGCACGCTGGCACGAGGTGGCTCCCATCAAATCTCTGCTGCACATTCCCCTGATCATCAACGGCGATATCACTGACTACCCAAGCGCCTGTCTGGCCATGGAACAGAGCCGGGCCGATGGAGCCATGATCGCCCGTGAGGGCTATACCCGCCCGTGGATCTTCCGTGAAATACTTTCGCAGGTTCGCGGCCAGGCCACCTGCGAGCCCACACCCAGGCAGATCAGAGAAATTCTGCTGCGCCATCTTGACCTTCTGTGTCAGTATATGCCGGAGCGGGCCCATATTCTCATGCGCAAACACGGCTCCTGGTACAGCAAGGGCACACCGGGCAGCAGCGAATTCCGCCAGGCGCTGAATTCCTGCACCGACAGCGCTCAGGTGCGCTCGCTTATCAGTACATTCGCCGCGAGTTGAGCCATGGACAAAAATCTCAAAGTCAACCTGATTGTCTTCTATATTCTCTTCACTCTGGTCATTCTGGCCACGGTGTGGCTCTCGCTGCAGTTCATCGTGGGAATCATTGCCGAAAAGAGCGTGGACAACAAGCTCAGCGAGTCCAAAGTGCACGCCTACCGGGTTCAGTCGAAAATTGAAGACATCATGAGTTCCTACGATATCCGCCGCCTCAATACCAGCCAGACCGACTATCGGGCTCTGCACCAGCTCATGGAGGATATCCGCTCCCGCAATCAGGAGATCATCTACGTTATGGTCATGGAGACCAATGGCCTGGTCGTCCTGCACACAGACCGTCACCGCGAGGGAATCATCCTCAACGATGCCGTCTCCCTGAATGCCGCTGCCGCCGATCGCCCGCTGATCCAGTCAGGCCTGCTGGAAACAGCCGAATTCACCGCTGACGGCTTTGATATCGCCATCCCCATCTTCTACGACACCAGCCGGGTCGGCGTTCTGCGACTTGGCGTTTCCAGCGCGCTGATCCGCGATTCGCTCACCTCGGAAATCCAGGGTCTGATGCGCAAGCACTCCATCGTCTTCCTGGTCATCCTCGGTGCCGTCATCGCCCTCTTTCTCTACATGGTCAACCAGATCAATCGGCTGCGAGAGCTGCAGAAGCGCGTCAGCGCCAACGAGAAGCTAGCCTACATCGGCAGTATTTCCGGCAGTCTGGCCCATGAGATCAAGAACCCCCTCAACGCCATCAACCTCAATATTCAGCTGCTGGAAGAGGATCTGCGCGAAGAAACCATTGACCGTGATGAAGCCATGGGCACCTGCCATGTTATCTCCGATGAAGTGCAGCGCCTGAACGAACTGCTCAATGACTTCCTCATCTACTCACGCATGCACTCGCCCAGGCTGCGCCATGAGAGCATCACCAAAACCATGGGCGCGGTGGTGGAGCTTTTCCGCAAGACCTGCATGGAAAAAAACATCCAGCTCGTCCTGGAAAAAACCAGTAGCCGCAGTGACACCATTTCCATGGACCGCAACCAGATACGCCAGGTACTCACCAATATCATCAAAAACAGCATAGAGGCCTTGGAAAAAAGATCCGGCGGCATCATAACCATAGCCCACTCCATAAACCGCAAGCGTCACCACGTGATCGTCATCGACGACAACGGCCCGGGCATCTCCCCCAAGGATCGCGAAAAGGTGTATGATTTGTTTTACTCTACTAAAAAAGAGGGAACTGGGTTAGGATTGCCTATTGCCAAAAATATTGTGGAAGCCCACGGCGGATCCCTGGAGATACGGAGTATCCTTGGCCGGGGCACTACAGTCACCATTACTTTACCGGATATACCCACATGAGCGACGGGACACCCCCCATCCTGGTAGTTGACGATCAGCGCGCCTCCCTGGAATCCATCAGCCGGGCCCTGGAGAAAAAAGGATATCAGACCCACAAAGCGGAAACTTTCTCCGAGGCGCAGCGCCTTTTTCGTCAGCACAAGCACCCCGTGGTGGTCACGGACCTGAACCTGCCCGATGGCAGCGGCCTGGATCTGGTGCCCTTTGTCAAGGGCCTTCAGGCAAGCAGCGAAATCATCCTCATCACCGCCTACGGTTCCGTGGAGACCGCCGTTGAGGCCATGAAGCACGGCGCCTTTGACTATGTGGCAAAGCCCGTCAACCTCTCGGAGCTGCGCGCCCTGGTCGCCCAGGCCTGGGAGAAGGCCACCACCATTTCAGCCCCACCCGCTGGGCCAGGGCGCTCCATCCTCGGAGAGAACAACACCTTTCCTCTGCTGATCGGCCAGAGCAAACCCATGCAGGAAATCTTCGAAAAAATCACCACCGTATCCTCCACCCGGGCATCGGTACTGCTGCTGGGAGAGTCGGGAACCGGCAAGGAGCTGATTGCCCAGACCATCCACGAGTGCTCGGAACGCTGGGAAAAGCCCTATGTGGCCATCAACTGCTCGGCTTTTTCTGAAAGTCTGCTGGAGAGTGAACTCTTTGGTCATGAGAAGGGATCCTTCACCGGTGCCATGAAACAGTCCAAGGGAAAATTTGAACTGGCCAACGGCGGTACCCTCTTTCTGGACGAAATCGGTGAAATCAGCCTCGCCGTGCAGGTGAAACTGTTGCGTGTCCTGGAAAACCGTGAAATCATGCGTGTCGGCGGCGCCGGCAATATCCCCATCGACGTGCGCATCATCGCCGCCACCAACCGCGACCTGGAGAAAGAAGTCCGCAAGGGCCACTTCCGGGAGGATCTCTACTACCGCCTCAAGGTCGTGGTGATCCATGTTCCCCCTTTGCGGGAACGCAAGTCAGACATACCCCTGCTGGTCAACCACTTCCTGAAAACCTTCGCCAAGGAGAATAACCGCACCATCCGCGGCATATCCGCCGAGGCCATGGAGATACTCAAGAATATCCCCTGGCGCGGCAATGTGCGCGAGCTGCGTAACTGTCTGGAAAACATGGTGATCTTCAATCGCAGTGAAGTGCTCACCACCAGCGATATTCCCTCGGAATACGCGGATCAGAAAGGCTTCAGCGATGAGCCTGACGAAGAGGAACATATCGACTTCGCCGTGGGCATGACCATGGAGGAGATCGAGAAAGAGGCCATCGTCAATACCCTCAACAAGGTGCAGGGGAACCGTACCCAGGCGGCTCGCATGCTGGGCATCGGCCTGCGCACCCTGCAACGCAAAATCAAGCAGTTTGACCTCTGATATGCGAATGGTGTCAGGCAATCTGTGGGACTACCTGGGGCAGTGCCCGGTTGTGATTACCACCGGTGGCCAACTCAATCGCCGCGGCCACTGCTCCATGCCACGCGGCTGCGCCGCCCAGGCCCGCCAGCGCTTCCCTCATCTTCCCGCTCAGCTGGGTGCCCTGATCCGCCAGCACGGCAACCACGTCTTTGTCCTCGACCATCAGATCATCGCCTTTCCCATTGAAAACGGGCCCATGGAACCGCCGGATCTGGGAATTCTGAAGCGATCCACCCGCGAACTGGTGGAACTGACCGACCAGCATCAATGGCCCCAGGTGGTGCTGCCCCGTCCGGGCTGTGGCAGTGGCGGCCTGGAGTGGCCCGTTGTCCGCGCCATTCTGGAACGCTCCCTGGATTCGCGTTTTCTGATCGTGGATTCCCAGAACCCGGCAGACACGGGAGCGACACCATGACGGGGGAAACCCGCGCCGATACCGCAAAACCCTCGGGGACTGTTAAGCCCTATTCCTGGCGTGACATTACCGCCAGGGTTCTCGTCCACCGCCGACACCTTATCATGGCAAATGCCATCGCTCTGCTGGCGGCTCTGGTCAGCATCCCCGTCCCCTTACTCATCCCCCTGCTGGTGGACGAAGTACTGCTGGCGCAACCCGGCACCCTGGTCGGCTTCTCACAGTGGCTGCTGCCCACAGCGTGGCATGGTGCCGTGGCAACGGTGCTGCTCATTCTGCTCATCACCCTCAGCCTGCGAACCCTCTCCGCCGGACTCGGCATCTGGCAGATGCGTCAGTTCACCCGTATCGCCAAGGACGTCACCTTTGAGCTGCGCAGCGCCCTGCTCAGCCGCCTGCAACGGGTGACCATGGCCCGCTACGAATCCATCGGCTCGGGATCCATGAACGCCTATCTGGTCAACGATGTCGATACCCTGGATCAGTTTCTGGGCAGCTCCGTAGCCAAGCTGCTCATCTCGGTGCTGAGCATTGCCGGTGCGGGGGTCATACTCTTCTTCATCCACTGGCAGCTGGCCCTCTTCCTCATCTGTTTCAACCCGGTGGTGGTCTACTTCACCATCAAGGTAGGGCGGCAGGTCAAGCACCTGAAGCGCCAGGAGAACCAGGCGGTCGAAGTCTTCCAGCAGTCCCTCAGCGAAACCCTGGACGCCTTCGCCCAGGTGCGGGCTTCGGGCCGCGAGCAGGCATTTTTTGACCGCCTGCGCCTCTATGCCGGTGCTATTCGCGGCCATGCCGACGCCTATGCCTGGAAGAGCGAGGCGGCCAGCCGCTTCTCTTTTCTCATTTTCATGTTCGGTTTCGATATCTTCCGCGCCATGGCCATGCTGACGGTAGTGTTTTCCGATCTCTCCATCGGCCAGATGTTCGCCGTCTTCAACTACCTGTGGTTCATCATGGGTCCGGTGCAGGATGTGCTCAGTATTCAGTACGGCTACCAGGCCGCCAATGGCGCCCTGGAACGCATCAATCGCACCCTCGATCTGGAAGAAGAGCCCATATACCCTCCGCGCCAGAATCCCTTCGCGGGGAAGCTTTCCACGGCTCTTTCCCTGGAAGGGGTAACCTTCGGCTATCGGGACGACGAGCCGGTACTGAGAAATATCAATATGGAAATCGCTGCCGGAGAAAAGGTGGCCTTTGTGGGGGCCAGCGGTGGCGGAAAAACCACCCTGATCCAGCTGTTGGTGGGATTTCACCGGCCTCAGCAGGGGCGCATTCTCTTTGATGGCGTGCCGGTGGAAGAGATTGGCTATGAGACGCTGCGCAATCACATAGCCACGGTGCTGCAGCATCCGCCCATGTTCCATGACAGCGTACGCATGAACATCACCCTCGGGCGCGAAGCCAGTGATGAACAGTTGTGGGAAGCCCTGCGCATCGCCCAGCTCAGGGATACCATCATGCAGCTTCCCGACCAGCTGGAGACCATCGTCGGCCGCCAGGGGCTCAAGCTCTCCGGTGGCCAGCGCCAGCGCCTGGCCATCGCCCGCATGATCCTGCAGGATCCGCGCGTCGTCATCCTGGACGAAGCCACTTCAGCGCTGGATATCGACACCGAACGGGCACTGCATAAAGCCCTGGCCGAATACCTCAAAGGGCGCACCACCATCATCGTCGCCCATCGACTCAGCGCGGTGCGTCAGGCCGAACGCATTATCGTCTTCGAAGATGGACGCATTGCCCAGCAGGGCAGCCACTCTGAGCTGATCCGTACGTCGGGCATCTATTCGTCACTCTACCTGCACGAAAGCCACTGACCAGCAGCCCGGAAGACTACCGCTGCCGTCCTTCCGCCAGGCGCGGCAGATGCCTGCCGCCATCCTCCACATCCCCCTGACGCATTTTCTCGATGGTTTTCTGCAGCTGATCTGCCTGGGCGGCCAGCTCTTCCACATCGTGGTAGGAGTGCTCCATGGACTGGCTGGTTTCCAGAGATATGCGACGAATATCGTCAATGGAACTGTTAATTTCCTCACTGGTGGCGGACTGCTCCTCCATGGCTCGGGCAATCAGGCGAATCTGATCCGTGGCCGACTGCACCAGGGTCACGATCTCCTGCAGGGACTCGCCGGACTGGTTCGCCCTCTCGGTGGCTTCGCCGATAACGCTGGTGGTCTGATCGACATTTTCCATATTATCCCGGGCGCCGCGCTGAATGGCTTCCACAGCCTGGGTAACATTCTTTGTGGCCTCCATGGTCTTCTCGGCCAGCTTGCGCACCTCATCGGCCACCACCGAAAATCCCCGTCCCGACTCGCCGGCCCGGGCCGCTTCAATGGCGGCATTCAGCGCCAGCAGGTTGGTCTGATCGGCGATGTCGCGAATCAGGTTCATGATCTGCCCGATATCTTCGGCCTGACGGGCCAGAATACCCATGTTCTCCTTGAGGCTCAGGGACTGCGTGCGGGCATGGTTGATGGACTGCACCACCTGACGCACCGCTTCGGAACCTTCGGCCGCCTTGTGTTTGGCCGACTCCGCCGCTTCATGGGTTTCGGAGGTCTTCTGGGCCACTTCCACCATGGTGGAGCTCATGACATCCATGGCGTGGGCCGTCTTCTGGGTTTTCTCGCTCTGCTGCTGAGCACCGCGGCTGGCCTGCTCGATATGGGCAAACAGCTGGCCTGAAATATCACTGACCCGCTCGCTGACACTGCCCACCTGCCGGGCGGCATCGCGCACGGCATCGTTGATATTGTCCATCATCTTGTTGAGGGCGCGCCCCAGCTGACCGATTTCGTTTTTCTCCCTGGCGTCCAGCTGATGGGAACGGTTCCCGGCCGCCACGCCCTGGGCGAAGCGCAGGGCCCTTGAAAGGGGCCGGTAAATCATCAGGCGCATGATGAGAATCACGATGATCAGCAGGGGAACCAGTACCGATGCCATAACAAAGAGGATTCCCAGGGTATTCTCCCGTCGCTGCTCGTCCATGGCGTGATTATTCAGGGAGATGCGCAGGTAGGACGCCGTCTCTCCCTCACGCCAGTTGGTATGGCAGGAGATACAGTCACGGGTGACCTCCATGCGGTAGTAGAAGTGCGAACGGCCATTGTCCAGAGCATGGGCAAAACCGTTATCGAACCGGATATCGGGATTGATGGCGATGTGGCAGTCCACGCAGCTCTGCCCCGCCGCCTGGGTTATCCGCACGTGGGCAAGGCCCTGCTCCGTCTCCTCCATGTCCACCATATGCCAGTCCTTGCGGTGGTACATGCCGCGGCTTTCGCGATACAGCTGCTCGTTGGGGTTCACAAAGGTTCCGTTGTGCTGCACAAAAGGGATGCCGACGGTCACCTGGTTGGAGACATAGTTCATGAGACCGTAGTTGCGCCCGTACATGGCCACTTCATCCACCTCGTTGACCTGGGTGAAACTGTCTATCACGTTCTGAAAGGAGTTGCGCTGCCCCTTGGCAATGGAGTCGGCCGTGTTGGCCACCAGCATCTCCATGTAGCTGTTGCCATGTTCCACCAGGCGCTGCTGAATCAGGCGCTCCTGCCAGCCCTGATAGAGGAAAAAGGAGATCAGAAACAGGATAAAGGCACTGATAATCAGGTAGGCGATGGACCGGAAGATCAGGGAGTGGAAAAACGAGACACGATCCTCTGCAGCATGCATGGTCAGGGCCTCCTTGGAATGATATCGCGACTGTCATCATAACTGTGGAACATCACCCGCCGCGGAAAGCTCTCCCCGGAGCATCCGATACAGGGGTGTCCGGCACGTATGCAGGTATTGGTATTATTATTGTAACCCTGTACCACGCAGTCGCTGCGGGTCACCATTCCCTGACAGCCAAGCTTCAGCAGACAGCCATCCTCGCCGATCCTGCGGGCAAAGTAGTTTTCCTGAAAGTCAGCGTAGTTCACACAGCGGTCGTGAACCGTGCGTCCGAACATATGGCGGGGACGTCCATAGCGATCACTCGCGGGTGGTCGCCCATGGGCGGTAAAGTAGAGCAGGGCATAGAGCAGGTGTTCGGGCTTCATGGGGCAACCGGGCAGGGTGATCAACGGCGTGGTATACCCTTTGAAACTGGAGTACTGCAAAAGTCCCATGCAACCTGTGTCCATACCGGGCATTTTGGTAATACCGCCGAAGCTGGCGCAAGTTCCTGCCGCGATACAGGCCGTAGCCTTTGGCAGAATGCGCTCCATCCAGGAATCCATGGTGCGGTGCCCCACCATGCAGGTATGGGGCATGCTCACGGGGATGGAACCCTCCAGTACCAGCACAAAAGGCTCTTCCGAAGCCAGCAGCTTCTCCTTGATGGCGATGACCTGATCGCCAGTGGCCAGGGAGAGGTCATGGTGGAAGACGATATGGGCAAAGCGGGTGAGAACATCCAGCACCGGCACCTTTTCGATGTCCAGCAGGGCGCACGAGCAGCCGGTACAGGAGCTTCCGTGCAGCCACAGAATATTGACCGGTTTCCGGGGGCTGGCGTCAGCCGCCAGCAGATCCTCAAACGAAAGGAATGACGACGCGCCCACGGCCGTAATGGCTGCAAAAATCCGCTTCAGGGCCTGGCGCCGGTCGATATCCCTGGAAATCTCAGTAAACATGCGTCCTCCTTCAATGTACCGAACAGCCGATACAGGGGTCTGTTGAGCGCACAATGCGCGCCAGCTCCATGGGATTGGCGGCATCGGCCACCTCGGTACCTTCCAGCATCTTCTCCACGGCACCGGGATTACCACGGCCATCGCGGGGAGACATATTCCAGGTGGTGGGAACCACCATCTCGTAGTTGCGAATCACACCCTTGCCGTCGGTTTCAATCCAGTGAGCCAGGGCACCGCGAGTCGCTTCGGTGATGCCGACCCCTCGCGCATTCACCGGCACCGGGTGGTGGGTGAAGCCAAGCACATCGGGACGCACTTCCGCCAGCTGTCGCTCCATGTGCCGCAGGGTGAGCTCCGCCAGAATATAGCGACTCAGGTGGCGACCCATAACGGAGGGGTAGTCGTCAATGGTAATACCCAGTTCACGATTCAGGCGGTTGACCATGGCGGTCAGCTCCGGATTGGAACCGCTGCGGTAGGTGTTGACCACCCGGGCTGCCGGGCCCACCTCCATGGCATGACCATCATAGCGCGGCGCACGGTTCCAGCTGTACTTGCCATCGACCTTCCCCTGCTCGACTTCAAAGTCACGGGCGCTCAGAGGGCGCAGGGTATCAGTCTGCAGCGGGCGCAGCAGGGGGCTGGAACCATTGTGGTAGTAAGCGTAGGAGTGGTCCTCGGTAATTTTCCCCAGATCCAGGGGGCGATAGCTTCCTCCGATGGTGACGCCACCGGCGAAGAAGAAATTCTCGCCATTGCCGTCGGGCAGATAGGGGGCCGAGAGGGTATTCCCGTAGCCTTTGCCTTCCTTGAAGTAAGCGGGAAAGGCCTTAGCCACTGCCAGGACATCATTGCCGTAGCGATTGCGCACAAAATCTGTGCAGTGGCTGAGCAGAGTGCCGAAGTGGGCGAGGCGGTCCACCGTTGGCATGGTGGTCACGCCACCCGCCTCAATGGCCACCGGATGGGGCGCTTTGGCACCGAAGATGGCCACCATCTTGTGCAGTTGGGCCATGATTTCGATGGCATCAAGGTAGCCTTTTATTCCGGAAATATTTACTTCATGGTCGGAACAGTAGGTTGCTTCGTAACGGGGCAGAAAAGGCGCCGCCGGAAATACCTTGTTATTGGCGAGTTCATGCTGAACCCACGACTTCACCTGCAGCAGCGCCTGATCATTGCCCCGGTATTCCAGTACGGCGGTGATATCAATAAAATCCAGGGCGCACAGGGTATAAAAATGCAGCAGGTGATCCTTAATCTGGTAAACTCCGACGGTGAGATTGCGCAGCAGCTGACCATTGACATTGGGCCGGATGCCCATGGCACTCTCCAGGGCCAGGGCCGAAGCTTCCGCGTGGGCGTACGGGCAAACCCCGCAGGTGCGCTGGGTGATATGCTGGGCTACCCGGGCGTCAAACCCCTTGAGGGCCTTTTCAATGCCTCGGAACATGTCGCCACTGCAGCGGGCTGATTTGACCCGTCGGCCTTCCATGACCGTCTCGACGCGCAGATGCCCCTCAATGCGTGTGACGGGGTCAATAATAATTTTCTCCCCCATGGAACAAACCTCCCGAAATAAAACATAGCTTGAAAATGGCCACGCAGCCACACGGACTCCCCACAACCTGAGCTGCAAAATCATTGTAAACGATAAAAGTATCAGGAAAGTATCAAAGATAACATTTTTCTATTCACACCCGACTGGTTTTGCGCTAAGCTCCTGTACGTGAAGCTATTCTGCAGATGGAGCCCACCCCGATGACCCCCCTCGAAGTTGTCAAGAACCTCAACGCTCTGTACGTCGAAGATGAGCCGCTGCTGCGCGAAGAGACGGCCAAACTCCTGACACGATACTTCGCGCACCTTCACGTGGCTGACAATGGCAAAAGCGCCCTGGAAATATTCGAACGCGAACCCATTCACATCGTCATTACCGATCTGAAGATGCCGGTCATGGGTGGCCTTACCCTTGCCAAAGAAATACGCAGACTCGACTCCCGCACGCCCATATTCATCACCAGTGGTTATGCTGAAACCGAGGATCTGCTGCAGGCCGTCAAACTCAACTTCGTCGACTACCTCCTCAAACCCATCGACCTCTCCAAGCTGCGTCAGGCACTGGTCGCCTGCGTGGAGAAGCTGGAAGAAAACGGCGAACTCTTTGTGCGCATTGATGATAATGTGAGTTACAGCGCCCTGAAGAAGAACCTGCTGGTCAAGGGTTCCACCATCTCCTTGACCAGCAAGGAGAGCTGCCTGCTGGAGCTGCTGCTGAAAAAACGCGGGAGTCTTGTGTCACAGCGGATGATCGAAAGCGTTGTGTATGGTGACGAGGAGATGAGCGAAGCCGCCCTGAAGAACCTGCTCTTGCGGCTGCGCAAAAAAATAGGCCACCATCATATCAGGAGCGTGCGCAGCATGGGCGTGATACTGGAAACACCTTCGACTCAGCAGCCACCAAACGCAAATCGCAAATAGGCTTGTCTGGTTAATGACAGAAATCACCAAGATCGTTTTTTCTCAAATGCCCGCTCTTTTGGCACCAGCTGCGCCCCTCCTGCATTTTGCCACCTTTTTACGCAGTGAATTCCCGTCATATCCCTGACATTCCAGGGGGGAATGTGATATTGCGGACACTTCCGGTTTCTGGCGGGCTCCTTGCTAAAGCAGGAGGCCTCACAAGAAACGAGGCGAGGTGTTTCCATGTTACTCACAAGCGACGCGATGTCCCTGACCGCCAGCGAACGACGCTGGCTCCCCTGGACGGGCCGTACCGGTAAACTGGCAATGGGCTGGTCGTGCCTGCTGAATCGTCATTCATACCATGCGGTGGAAGAAACCTTCGAGGGCATTGCCCAGACCCGCACCACCCTGCTGCAGGACTGGACACAGCAGAAGTGGGAATATCTGCGCCATCTGGCAGACCAGCTGGGAGAGGATTTCTCTCAGACAGGGAGCATCATCGAAGCACGCCGCTCGCGGCTGCTGGAGATCGCGGAGCTCTTCGTGGTCGACCCGGCAGGCATGATCCTGGCATCGACTCTACCCTGGCGCAAAGGAAAGCGCACCTTCAGCGAACAGGCCCTGGCCGTGGGCCTGCGTCAGCCCTTCCTCCATGGCCCCTATGTTGATCCGGACACCGAACGCATCGGCCCTACCACTTCGTCATTCCACGATGCGGTTACCCTGATGTTCCACCAGCCTATCTGCGACAGCAGTGGCCAGACCCTGGGTGTGCTCTGCGCCAGGGTGCCCAATGACGTGGTCAGCGACCTGATTCAGCGCGAAGCCGGGCACATCTATCCTGAATCCGGCGACAATTATATCTTCATGGTAAAACCGGTTTTCGACTCCCGCATTCCCGTCGGCACCGCCCTCTCCCGCTCGCGCTTTGAGGACAGCACCTTCTCCCATGGCGAGAACCTGAAGGAGGGTATTGACTCCGGTTATGGCGTTATCAAAATCCACAACCACACCGAGTTTGAAATCACGTTCACGGACCCTGCCACCGGTCAGCTGCACCCCGGTGTGCGCGAGACCATCAGAAATGGTCAGAACCTCTACATCAAATACCCCGGCTACTCCGACTATCGCCATATTCCCGTTATCGGCAAGGGCGTCACCTTCCAGCTGCCCGGATCCCTGGACACCTGGGGCATGATGTGCGAAGCAGACCTGGAGGAGGTCTACCGCCGCCGCTCCATCAATTATCTGCTCATGCGCATGTTCCTGGTTATCATCACCGGCATGGGCGCTCTGAATCTCTTCTTCACCTTTGGCATCGGCCTGGCCGCTCCGCTTATTCACATGGCCAACGCCACCCTCTTCCTCGGCAGCGCCTGGCTCTTCTACCGCCTGGGAGTCAACCGCATCGTCGGGCGCATGCGAGCCATGAATGATGTCATCCGCACCATTGCCGAAGGAGGCGGAAATCTCTCCCTGCGGCTCGACCAGCGCTACCTCAGCGGCGATGAGACCGGCGAAATGGCTCGCTGGATCAACAGCTTCATTGACAACCTGGACAGCACGATCCACCAGGTGGTTCGCTTCACCCATGAAGCACGCCACGCCAACGACGAGATGATTGATCAGAACCGCTTTGTGGATAGCGCTACCCGTCAGATGGAAACCGCCATAGAAAACATGCTGCAGGAGCTGGACAGTCAGATGAGCGAAACCAGCAGCGCTGCTGTGACCGCAGGTCAGATGCGCGCGGAGATGGACAGCGTCATTGCCAACGCCCAGAGTCAGTTCCAGCAGGTACGCCGGGAGACCCAGCGCATCCGCGATGCCATACACAGCTCTTCGCGCAGTATTCAGGAAGTTGACCAGCGCACGGAGGAGATCGCCGGTATCGCCGATGTCATCAACGATATCGCCAGCCAGACCAACCTTCTGGCCCTGAACGCCTCCATTGAGGCCGCCCGTGCCGGTCAGTACGGACGAGGCTTCGCCGTGGTGGCCCAGGAAGTCAGCAAGCTGGCCGAACGCACCACCGACGCCACCAAGGAGATCAGCGCCATGCTGACCAGCGTGCGCGCCCAGACCCAGCAGGCGGTGGGGATCATGCACAATGGCGTCAGTGAAGTGGATCGCGGGCTGAGCCTGGCCGAAGAAGCTGCAGCGGATAACAGCAGCCTCTATGATGTCATCGAAGAGATGCTGGAAGCCATCCGCCGCATCTCCGCCCGCAGTGAGGGCCACGCCGCCAATATTTCCCAGGTGCGCGGCAGCACCACCCAGGTGCGCCAGTCGGTTGTCCATCTCTCCCAGGCCTCGGACACCGCCCGCAACACCAGCAGCAAGCTGCAGCGTCTGATGGGGCGCTTCCGGGTATCCGCCCTCTCCTGAGCTGTCCGGGTTTTTAGCAAAGATCGTGATTTTGCGTGACTTCCGCTTTGCCGCTGGTTTATTTTGGTGCTGAATTTCAGTTTTTCTGGCACAGGAAGAGCGCATGGAACAGGCACCGGAAATACCTCCACGGCTGCGGGGATATCTCAGAAACAGCACCTCCTACGATGAAATGTGGACCCAGGACGGCACCATTCAGCCGCACTGGCAACAGTTCATGAAATATATCACCGCCATGGAACCCGCCGAAATCGGCCACACCCAGCAGGAGATGCAGCAGCTGCTGCGGGAAAACGGCGTCACCTACAGCACCTTCCACGACGAAGGCTCCCACAGCCGCCCCTGGCAGCTGGATATGATCCCCCTGCTCATCGAAGGCGAAGAGTGGCTGACCGTTGAAGCAGGCCTGCTGCAGCGGGCCTGTCTGCTGGACATGATCATGGCGGATCTCTACGGACCCCGCAAGCTGATCCGGGAAGGGCTGCTCCCCCTGGAGCTTATCTACGGTCACAGTGGCTTCCTGCGTCCCTGTGACCAGGTCGCCGCTGCCGGCAGCCGCAATATCGTCCTCTACGCCGCTGACCTGGCCAGGGGCCCCGATAATCGCATCTGGGTACTCAATGACCGCACCCAGGCCCCGTCCGGTCTGGGATATGCCCTGGAAAACCGCATGATCATGTCCCGCATCATGCCCTGGTTGATGCGCAGCTGCCAGACCCACCGCCTGGCCAGCTTCTTCCGGGTGCTGCGGGAAACCCTTTCCAAACTCGCTCCCCAGCAGCGGGAGTTTCCCCGCATCGTACTCCTGAGCCCCGGAGCCCGGGACGAAATGTATTTTGAGCACGCCTACCTCGCCACCTACCTGGGCTACACCCTGGTGCAGGGCGACGATCTGACGGTGCGCGACGGGCGCGTCTGGCTGAAGTCCATCGATGGGCTGCTGCAGGTGGATATCATCCTGCGCCGTGTCATGGACACCCAGTGCGATCCCCTGGAGCTGGACAAGAACTCCTACCTGGGCGTCCCCGGGCTCCTTGAAGCCGTGCGTCGAGGCAATGTCACCGTCGTGAACCCTGTGGGCTGTGCCGTTATGGAAAACCCTGGACTGATGGCCTTTCTGCCGGCCATCGCCCGCTATTATCTCAATGAAGACCTGATTTTGCCCATGGTCGCCACCTGGTGGTGCGGGCAGGAACGCGAAAAGCAGCACGTCCTGACCAACATCGACAAGCTGGCCATCATCAGCACCCTCCACGACCCAAAAGGCCAGATTGTCTACGGCCCCCTGCTGAGCAAGCGGGAGCTGGAGAACCTGAAAGCCCGTATCAAAATGACCCCCTACGCCTTCAGTGGCCGCGAAATCGTGCAGTTCTCCACGGCCCCCTCCCTCACCGGCGACCAGCTGGAGCCGCGCAGGGCCTTTATGCGAAGCTTTCTCGTGGCAGGGGACCAGGGTTACACCGTCATGCGTGGTGGCCTGGCCCGCAGCGTCCCCGAGCAGACCAAGAAAGAGATCCGCAATGGCGGCAACCCCATCACCAAAGACACCTGGATACTCTCTTCCAAGCCCCAGGAGCATATCAGCCTCTGGAAACAGGAGTCACTGGAAAGCCTGATCCGCCAGCAGAGCTCACTGCCAAGCCGCACCGCAGAAAACCTCTACTGGGTCGGTCGTTATGCCGAACGGGTGGAAACCACTGCCCGCCTGCTGCGCACCACCCTCTCAAGCCTGGCAGACCGGGACTCCTACAGCGACGACGCCACGGAGAATGCCAGCCTGCGCGCCCTGTTGCAGACTACGACCCAGCTCACGGGAACCCTGCCCGGCTTTGTGGGCGATGACGCCCTGGAGCGTTTGCAGAAACCCGAGGAAGAACTGCTGAGCATCATCATCGACCCCAAGCGCGTCGGCAGCCTCAGCTCCAGCATCAACGCCTTCCTGCGCGGAGCTTTCAGCGTCCGCGAACGCTGGTCCTTCGACACCTGGCGCATTATCAACGACATGGAGGAGCACTGGAAAAAAGCGTACCGCAAGAACAGCAATAATATCTTCCGCCTGCACACCGAACTCAACCAGCTGATCACCTCCATGGTGGCGTTTACAGGGCTGACCATGGAAAGCATGACCCGTGAAGCCGGCTGGCGCATGCTGGATATGGGGCGTCGCATTGAGCGTGCCCTGCTGCTGATCACCCTTTTTCGCGCAACGGTCTCCGCCAGCCATGAGGCCAGGGTAGAGTACGTCCTGCTGGAAGCGCTGCTGGCAACCTGCGAGAGCCTGATCACCTACCGGCGCCGCTACCGCTCGGCCCTGCACCTGGAAGGGGTGCTGGAACTGGCACTGCTGGACGAGGTGAACCCCCGCTCCCTGGCCTATCAGATAATCACCCTGCGCCAGCACGTGGACCAGTTGCCACGTCAGCGCATTCCTTCGCGCCTTGATGAGGATGAGCGACTGATCCTGGACGTCTCCACCGCCCTGAAGCTGGCCCAGGCCAGCGAGCTCAGCCGGGTGAGCCTGGACGGTACCATGCACACCGAGCTCGAAGAGCTGCTGATTCACCTGGAGAGCTCTCTGGAGAAGCTCTCCGTCGTCATCAACCGTACTTTCTTCCGCCACGCCGCCGACCGGCGACAACTGGTGAAAACCCTGCTGGAGGTGGAACTATGATGTTTCGCGTCACCCACACCACCACCTACTCCTACAGCGACAGCGTCGACCTGTGTTATAACGAAACGCGCATCAAGCCGCGCTCTTTCTCGCGGCAGGTGGTACAGAGCAGCTCCATGAATATCACGCCTTCGGCTGATGACTACCGGGAACGCACCGACTTCTTCGGCAATTACGTCAGCTACTTCTGCATGCAGAAGCCCTATCGGGAGATGATCATCAAAGTGATCAGCGATGTGAAAATCCTGGGAAACCAGGGCCGCGATCCCCTGCAACAGCCCATAAGCTGGGAGGAGACCCTGAAAACTCTCAGTTCCTGCCTTGATGAACCCACCATCAACGCCCGCCAGTACACCATGGCCTCGCCGCTGGTTCCGGTCTTTCCTGAGCTGCGCGAATACGTCAGCCAGTACCTGGAACCGGAAAAACCCCTGGTGCTGGTGGCCCGTGACCTCATGGCAGGCATCTTCCATGATTTCCGCTATGTCCCCGGCTTTACCACCATCACCACCTCCCTGACCGAGGTCATGCGCCACCGCCAGGGAGTCTGTCAGGATTTTGCCCACGTGGCCATTGGCTGCCTGCGCTCCATCGGCCTGGCCGCCGGCTATATGAGTGGCTATCTCGAAACGCTGCCGCCTCCCGGACAGGAGAAGCTGGTGGGGGCCGATGCGTCCCACGCCTGGTTCACCGTCTATGTACCGGGCTGGGGGTGGGTGCACTTCGACCCCACCAATAACCAGCTGCCCGACCAGCAGCACATCGTCTGCGCCTGGGGTCGCGACTACTCGGACATTATCCCCATCAACGGCGTTGTCTACAGCAGTGGCAAGGATGAGCTGGAAGTATCCGTGGACGTAAGCCGCATCGGATAACTCCTGTTCCGTCTTTCAGGAAGTGATTATGGTTGCCCTGCCTCCACAAACAGTTTCATGGCGTGGAGTTCCGTGGCCCTGATGGCCTGCTCCAGGGCGCGCCGGCTGGCGGTGGCAGCCTGCTGAGCCGATTCGCGGATCGGGGTACTGTGACGGTTGAGCACATTGCCGTCGGCATCGCTGAGGACCATGTCCACCGATGCTCGTACCCAGTACCAGCGATCCTGATACACGGGCGTCGCCGATTGCAGCGTGACATTCAGAGTATAGTCCCCCTCGGGAACCACCCGCAGACCCCAGGTGCTCAGGGCACCGCTGGCGGCTGCCTGCAGCTGATCGGCTCCCTGATCGGCAGTGGCCACCACCCTGATGCTTCTGGTTGCCAGCAGCTCACGCTGCCTGGTCTGCAGAGCATTGATTTCGTACTCGCGCACGGGTGACAGGCCGGTGCGATCCAGCACCTGCAGCATCTTCTCCACGGGCAGGCGGCTGCGCTGCAGCTCTATGGCCTGCTGCAGTTCACTGACCGCACCCAGCACATCGGAGCGCCGGGTGGCCTGCTCCACGTGGTGGCGTGTGCGACGATCGATGTCAGCGGCCTGATTCTCCAGGTTCAGTACCGTACGGCCCCGATGCAGTACCGCCAGGGCGTGGTAGCTTCCCGACTGGCTGTCGTACCAGCTCTCGCCGATTTCCACCCCTTCAAGCACGCGATTGACCCGCGCGTTCACCTCCACTTCATACTGCTGCTGAATCTGGGGCGCGGCGGTGCCCTCCACGCGCTCAAGGACATGGGTACGCACTTGAGAGCTCACCTGCACCTGAAAGAATTTGGCCAGGTCCGCGCGGGCTCCGTCAGCGGCAATGGCGGGAGTTGGCCCGCTGCCGCGGCCCAGCACATAGCTGCTGGCGGGAAAGCGTTCGCTCTCTCCCGTCAGCCATGTCGGGTGGGTGGGTGCCGAGATATCCCTGCTGGCGCAGGCACTCAACAGGAGAGTGAGAGACAGGGCGAGAAGGGCGAAAATCAGGCTACGCATGGCTATCTCCTTGGGGAATGGGAAAGGTGAGAGGGGATCCAGTGGGGCGAGAGCACCGCAATGCCGCCCGCTTCCACCGTGACACTTTCAAGACGCAGGGAGTCGACCACCTGGCCGAAGGCGCCCAGGATTTCCAGCTGAAGTTCGTGTTCGCCCGCTGGCAAAGAGAGGCGAACCATGTGTATTTCCTGGGGCAGGGTCAGCCAGCTGCGGGTATCAGCGGTCTCCGTGGCAATGCTGGCGATGTTGGCGATAAATCCCGCCAGGGGCCCCGCCTGCTCCTGCACTTCCTTGACGGTCTGATCCTTGGCGACCATGCGGGCAATGGCCCGGGCGGTAATGGCACCCATTTTTGCCTGCAGGGTATCGAGGGCAACGGCATTGATATCATGGGCCCTTTCTGCGGAAACCATCATGGGGGGTTGCCCGGTGCGCAGGCGCACGCCATGGGCCGCGCGTGGGCGGGCTTCGTAGGTGGGAAGGGAAATGCGCAGGACGCGATTGGGGGAGTGCTGTATCAGGGCACTCTCTTCACGTTTGATGGGGGCAAGGCCGCTGCTGAGAATCACCACCACTTCACCATGGCCACTCGTGAGGGCAGGTGGCTCCCATTCAGCCATTCCGAACTCCTGCTGCAGGCGCTCCAGCTCCTCGCGGTACCCAATGCGGTGAGCCATACGCAGCAGATCGTGGCGCAGCTGGCCCGGAGGCGCTACGCCAAAGTGCCTGGCATACTCCTGATAGGTTTCATAGGACCGCCGATAGGCAATCAGGGCATCGCTGTACTCCCGGTGGATTTCGTAAACCATGCCGGTTATGTAGCGGGCCAGGGCGTCTTCGCGGTAGTTGCCGGTAAAGCCGGCCTGGGCCATTTCCAGTAATTTGATGTCCACCTGCAGCGCTTCCACACGGGCACTGTCAGGCTCTCCCAGCTCCAGGTAGTTCAGGGACTTGTACAGGTGAACCAGCACCTGCTCGAACTCCTCGCCCACATAGGACATGGTGCTGTCGTTGAGGACAAAGGAGCCAAACTGCTCGCTGATGCTGACCGCGCGCAGTTTTTCCATGAGGTTCTTGGCCTCTTCAAGGCTGCGATTGCTCTGAGCAAACTCTCCGTCCATGCGCAGCAGCATGCCCCGATTCAGCAGGTGCAGCACCTGGTTGCGGGAACCGGGAGTGGTCCTTTCCAGATGCTGCAGTGCTTCACGGGGATTCTGGGCCTGCAGACTGCGTTCTAGCATGAGAAAAGAGTCGCTGTAGGTGGCACAGCCACCGCTCAGCATGGCTGCCAGCAGTACCCAGGGCAGCAGTGGTCGCCGAAAGACTGCACTGGCCATAGTTGCTACGGTGGCGCTTACGAGCGTACCCGTGAACGCTCAATGAGCTTGCGGATCTTCTTCTGACCAATCCAGACAATGCGGTTGCTCTCAAGGTCGGTCAGGGAGAGATCAACCTGATAGTACTTCACCTGGGTGCGGCCTTCCACGTCGATAATGGTGTTGATGGTTCCGCTGAGCATATAGTCAGCACCAATCTCCTGGCCCATGCGGGACCGAGTCTCTTCGCGGGCGTGCAGATCCTGATCGCGCCGCTCTTCGCGCAGGTCAGTGCGATCTTCCGCCGAGGCCACAAAGTCAACGCGTCCGGAGTTGATGAGCTCGCGCTGAATGTCAGAGATGAAGGTGCGCATATTGATGTGCTCATGGCTGAGGTTGCGCATGGAGCCCACGATGACCGTCGGCTGCCGGTTGTTGCTCTCCACGAAGTTCGGCAGCCAGCGTTGGGAGAGAACATCGCCCACCATTTCACGGGAAACCAGGCGGGAATCGGTATCGTTCCAGTTTCCACTGAGATCACGGGTCTCTTCCAGATCAATGCGGCTGACTTTCTGGGAGCATCCGGCAAGAATAAGGGTCAGGGTCATCAGGGTCAGGAGCAGGCGTATGGCTCGATGCATGGCTACCTCCACGGGGTAATATAATCGGAAATATCACGTAAAACCCTTACAGAAAGGGCAAAGGCTACTCGCAATCCAGGGGCAGACAACGGAAAACAGGGGCGAGACCCGCAGATGGGGCTCTCAGCAGCCTGTTAAAAGTCATCGTCCTCCTCATCATCATCAAACCAGTCGAGGATGTTAATCTGCTTGCGTTCATTTTTCAGCACCGAGTACAGTTCAGCGGCGCGATCTTTGCGCACGTTGCCACCGGGGAGTTCCTCGATCCTGGCCTCCACCAGGCGTGAAGCGCTGTCAATGGCGATGGTATCACCCACCAGCAGTTTGGTGCCGGCTTTTGCGACCCGGCCATTCACCTGAACCATGCCCTCGTCACACATCTTCTTGGCCAGAGGGCGTCGTTTGATCAAGCGCGATTTCTTCAGAAAGATGTCAAGGCGCATATCAGCTGTTTTCTTTCAGGTTGTACTGGATAACGGCACTGTCCCTGAGTTCATCCATCAGGCCCTGCAGCCTGCGCTCCTGCTTTTCCCGCAGCAGCGCTGCGCGGGTGCGTGAAAAGTCCTCATCGGACATTTCACGGTTAAAGCCCAGATCATACAGGTGCAGAATGTGGTAGCCCACACTGGAGCGCACCAGGGTCGTCTGCCCCTTTTCCATGCTGAAGATCGCCTGGTCCAGCTCGCGCAGCAGGCGTCCGCGGCGCACGTCCTTCATCAGGCCACCTTCGGCGGCATTGGGCCCTTCGGAATACTGGCGCGCCGCCTCTTCAAATTCAATGTCACCGCTGATGATGCGCTCATGGAGACGTTCGGCAATCCGGATGGCCTGATCGTCACTCTTGCCATCCAGCGCAATCAGCACATGGCCCACATCGGCGTAGGGAATACGCTGGAAGCGTCCTTCGCGAAAAGCGCTGACCACCTCAAGTTCACTGACACTGATCTCCTGACTCAGTTTCTGGCCAATCTGCATGACCAGGAGCTGAACCCGGATATCGCGCCGATAGGACTCCATGGAGATTCCCTCATCGGCCAGCATTGATTCCAGAGCGCTGCGGCTGACATTGTTGTTGGCAGCTACCTGGTTAATGGCCTCTTCCACCTGCTGTGCGGAGATAAAGATGCGGTTGCGCCGACCGTAATCTTCCAACAGCATCTGCTCCACTTTCTGATGGGTTCCTTCCAGGAGCATCTGCCTGGTTGCCTCCCGGGCCTGCTCGTCGGCAAGGCCTCTAGTGGCACGTTCGATATGTTCCTTATTGGCCTGGCGAACTTCCTGAATCGTAATGGGTACTCCGTTTACTACAGCCGCAATACCATCCACCAGAGTGGCAGCACTGAGGGCAGCACCGCAAAGCACAATAAACAGGCTGAAACCGATTTTTTTCATGGGGGTATCCTGAGCTTACTGAATGCGATCCTTGTGGGTCCTGACCGAATAGCGCAGTTCCAGTTCCTGGATAAGGCGCATCAGGGCCTGATTCTGTTTTTCCTCGGCGATGATTTCCGTCACACGATCCCTGGCCTCATCCAGGCTGACCGTACGGGAGGGGTTTTTCTCGTGAACCTTGATGATGTGGTATCCGAATTCCGTTCGCACCAACTCAGGGTGGACGCCAACTTCCGCCGCAAAGGCGGCGTCTTCAAATTCCTTCACCAGGCCCTGTCCACGGTAGAATTCGCCGATAAAGCCTTCCTGGCGGGCACTGCCCGGATCCAGGGAGTGCTCACGGGCCAGCTGACCGAAATTTTCACCGGCGCGGGCCCTGCGCAGCACTTCACGGGCCTTCTGCTCGTCTTCCAGCAGAATATGGCTGGCGGCTACGGTCGCCTGGGTGACAAAGCGTGCTTTGTTGCGCTCGTAGAACTCCTTGAGGTCCTGTTCACTGACGCTGACATTGCGGCTGAGGTACTCCTCAAGGAAGGCGTTGATCATCAGCTCGCGCTCAAGGAGTTTCAGGCGGTTGCGCACCACTTCATTTTCCTGGAAGTTCTGACGCTGGGCCTCATGGTAAACCATTTCCTGACGTACCAGCTCATCCAGGAGCTGCGCCTTGAACTCCGGGTTCGAACGCACCTGGGCACGGAGTTCATCGGGCAGGCTCTGGATAGCGCGATTCAGATCCTGCTGGGTAATCTGACGTTTTTCCACGGTAGCAAGAACCGTATCGGAAGCCAGCGCCACACCGGCAAGCGTTCCCAGGGTCAAGCCTGCAGCCAGGCAAAGGCGCAATGTCATTTTTTTCATGGGTGTCTCCTTGTATGATTTCTCAGTGTCATTTCACATATGAGCTGAAGCACCTTAACAGGCTGCTGAAAAACCCTCATCTGCTCGCTCCGCGAGCGCTTTGCACCTGAGTATTCTTCCATTGCCTGAGCATTGTGAAGTGTTTCAGCAATCTGTTAGGCCATCATTTCTCAACAACCTGTTATGACTATCAGAATATGGCGGGTATTGCAAGGTGACCCACATGCTGGCTGCTGCTTTCCGGAACGCCTGCCGGCAGCAGAATGCTTCAACCCATGCGGATCGCGCCAATAATGCGCTCCGTCAGGGTGCTGGCATCGGTGTCAATTTCAAGTCCCTGCATGTTCCCATGATATTGATCTACGCAAGACAGAAAAGTCCGGACCTTATCCATGGCACCCCGCTCAAATTCCTCCTGGCGGTACACCAGGGCGCAGCCACGATCTTCAAAGTACTTTGCGTTGGCGTACTGGTGGTCGTGAGCCGCATGGGGAAAGGGAATAAAGAGGGAGGGAACCCGCAGCTGCATCAGCTCAAAGGCGGCGCCGGCACCACTGCGGGAGATAGCTGCCACGCTGCCCGCCATAATGTGGTGGATATCGTCACTGAAGGCAAAGGGGAGGTAGTTGGCGGGAAGCTGCCTGCCATAGCGCTCATGGAGCATCTGCATGTGTTTTTCGTGCATCAGACTGCCCGTCTGATGGTAGACCGGCATGCCAAGATCCGTCAGCTCACCCAGGTGATCGCCCACAAAGGTGTTCAGAAAGAGGCTCCCCTGGCTGCCCCCCAAGATCAGCAGGTGCTCCCGCTCATCGGCTGGTGCTGGCACCAGGGCACTGTGGCGCAGGGGCAGGCCCACATGCTCGCCAATATTGCCATAAGCACTGAAAGACCGTGTGGTAACACGATCAAGCAGGCGATTGGTCAGGCCGGCAATGGCGTTCTGTTCGTGGATGAAACAGGGCACCCCCATCAGCCTGCCGGCAATGATTGCAGCAGCACTGGAGTAGCCGCCAAAGCCCACCACGGCATCGGGACGCATCCGGCGCATCAGCAGCAGCAGCTCCTTGACAGCAAAGACGAGCTGCCAGCCAGCCTGCAGTTTTTTCAAGGCGGAATGACCCAGCATGCCACTGAGCTCCAGCAGAAGAAAATCCGCCGTGAAAGCAGCCACTTTTTCCGCCTCAATCCCTCGGCGACTGCCCACATAGTAGACGTCAAAACCCTTTTCCTGAAAAGATTTCAGTGCTGCCATGGCGGGGAAGAAGTGGCCACCGGTTCCTCCACCGCTAATGAGAATACGCATGGGTACGCTGCCTTTCTGTGTTGCGGGCAACATTGACCACCAGCCCCAGCAGGAGCATGGTGGTGACCAGGCTGGATCCGCCATAGGAGATAAGCGGCAGGGCAAGCCCCTTGGTGGGCAGTGCTCCGACAGCGACTCCCAGGTTAAAGAATATCTGCACCATCAGCAGATAGGAGATACCAAAGGTAAGATAGGTTTCAAAATAGCTGCGGGCTTCGCTGCCGACTTTGATGATGTAGAGCAGCAGGACCGCATACAGCAGCACCACCCCCATACCCCCCAGAAAACCGAGCTCTTCGCAGATGACAGCGAAGATAAAATCCGTATGGCTTTCCGGCAAGTAGAATATCTTTTGCGCCCCCTCGCCGAGCCCGACACCCCACAGCCCGCCGCTGCCGATGGCAATGGCGGACTGCATGGCCTGATACCCCTTGCCAAGCGGATCTTCAAGGGGATTCAAAAACGCCTGAATGCGGCGCAGGTGGTAGCCGTCGGAGAGAAAGATATCGTAATAAATATAGGGAATAATCAGCAACAGCAGCAGAACCATGCTTTTTTTACGCACTCCCGCCAGCAGCGACAGGGAGTAGATCACCACGACGATAATGGCCGGCGTTCCCCGGTCGGGCTCCATGAAGATGAGCAGCACGATGGACATCAGAACAATGACGATGGTGGGCAGGGCATTGCGGGCAGGCTCATCGCGATCCGCGCACTGGGCGTATTTGTGGGCAGCGTAGAAGATCAGCACCCCCTTGGCCAACTCCGATGGCTGCAGGGAGAAGGGGCCGAAACGAATCCAGCGGTAAGCCCCGTTGATGGGATCCTGGAAAAAGACCAGCATCAGCAGAACCATCACCACAATGGTTGCCATGAAAGCAAACTGACGCATTTTCTCCAGGTCAACCAGAACCGCACTGAGAAATACCAGCGAACCGATCAGCAGCCAGACCAGCTGCCGTTTCAGGTAGTAGGCCGGGTTACCGTACAGATCCGCTGAAGTGATGCTGCTGGCGCTGTAGATAAATACCGCGCCGATGAAGCAGAGCGTCAGAATCAGCAGACAGATTTTGTGCGACGTCTGCAGCCGTGATCTGGATGCCACCTGGGCCATGGTGCTCACAATTGCTGCACCGCCTGCTCAAAAACGGCCCCGCGATGTTCAAAGGAGGTGAACATGTCAAAACTGGCGCATCCAGGGCTTAAGAGCACTGTGTCACCGCTGACAGCCTGCTTCCATGCCTGGCTGACGGCATCGGCCATGTCATCGGCCAGAAGCACTGATACCGACTTGCCCAGGGCTCCGGCAATCTGGTGGCGCGCCTCGCCAATGGCGAGAATCAGTTTGCAGGATGCCTTGACCGCTCCGGCAAGCTGGGCAAAATCCCCTCCCTTGTTGCGACCACCAGCAATGAGAATGATATTCTTCTGCCCCTCCAGGGACTTCAGAACCGCGCCGATATTGGTGGCCTTGGAGTCATCGATGTAGCGCACGCCCGCGATTTCACGCACCAGCGTCATGCGATGGGGCAAGGGGGCAAATCCTTCCAACCCAGTGCCAATCTGCTCCGGGCTGAGTCCATACAGACGCACGGCCGCCAGGGCGGCTGCGACATTCTCCATATTGTGCAGACCCTCCAGGCAAAGGCGATCGGCTGGCGCCTCCAGCAACTGGCCATTGACCTTGCCCCTGACTCCCTGAACGGTGCAGTTGAGGAAGTTATCGACCATCTGTCGGCTGCGACTGCTGAAGAAGACCCTGCGGGCCGGTATATGGTTGTCACTGGTGAGCGTACGTATCACCGGATCATCGTGGTTGAGCACGCACCAGTCTTCCGCGGTCTGGTTGAGAAAGATGCGTTCCTTGGCATCAACATAGTGTTCAAAGGTATCATAGCGGTTGAGGTGATCCTCGGTAACGTTCAGCAGCACGGCAATATCCGGTCGGAAGGTCTGAATTGTCTCCAGCTGGAAGCTGGAAAGCTCCAGCACCGTCACCTGACAACCCAGGGCCAGGGTGTCCAGGGCAGGCAGTCCGATATTGCCTGCCGCCACGGCACTGATACCACTTTGCTGCAGGATATGGGCAATCAGCGCCGTGACCGTCGATTTCCCGTTGGTGCCGGTTACCGCGATGATGGCTCCCTCGTACTCCTGGTAGAAGAGTTCAATATCATTGACCATGGGCCTGTCAAAGGACCGTATATCCACCCCGGGGCTGGCCACAACCAGACCCGGATGCTCCGCAAGGCACTTTGCGATACTCCCGGGGCCACTGACAAGAGTCACGGCACCCGCCAGCTCTCCGGGCACATGGGCCGAAGAACCATCATCGGCAAGAGTCACCGGGCAACCACGGGCAACCAGAAAGCGGGCGGCGCTGACGCCGCTTTTGCCGGCACCGAGAATCAGAACCGGCGAACCCTTTTCGTACAACATGCCGTCTACCTCATCTTCAAGGTACTGAGCCCGACCAGGGCCAGGATAATGGCAACGGTCCACAGGCGCACGATGACCTTGGACTCGCTCAGGCCACCCAGTTCAAAATGGTGGTGGATAGGTGCCATGCGAAAAACCCGCTTGCCCGTCAGCTTGAAAGAAGCCACCTGAATAATAACGCTGAGCGCTTCCAGGACGAAGAGCCCTCCGATAATGGCCAGCAGAATCTCCTGCTTCGCCATGACCGCCACAGCTCCCAGGCTGGCCCCGATGGAAAGCGAACCCACGTCACCCATAAAGATCTCCGCCGGATGAGAGTTGTACCACAGGAAGCCAAGGCCTGCACCGCACAGGGCGAACAGAAAAATAGTCAGCTCACCCACACCGCGCACAAAGGTGATCAGCAGATAGTTGGCAAAACCGGCGTGGCCGGTGGCGTAGACAATAACCGCGAAAGCACCGGCGCAGATCAGCACCGCACCGATGGCCAGGCCATCAAGGCCATCGGTCAGATTGACTGCGTTGGAAGAGCCCACGATGACAAGCATGGCGAAGGGAATAAACCACAGGCCAAGATCCAGGGCGTACTGCTTGTAGAAGGGGATGTTCAGGCCAGTGGAGAAACCACTGGCATAGAGAACATAGGCCACAAAAAGCGCCAGCAGGCACTGGCCCAGCAACTTTTTACGCCCAGAAAGACCATTGGAGGTATTACGGAAAATTTTAAGCAGATCGTCGGCCAGGCCAATCAGGCCCCCCACAACCATGGTTAATACAATCAGCCACACATACATATTCTTCAGATCCGCCCAGAGCAGGGTGGGGATAACCGTGGCAAAGATAATCAGAATGCCGCCCATGGTGGGAGTACCGCGCTTGCCGCTGTGACTCTGGGGGCCATCGGTACGGATAACCTGGCCAAACTGCTTGTTGCGCAAATAGGCAATCAGGGAAGGCCCCAGCAAAAACGAGAGCAGCAGAGCCGTAATGGCCGCGTAGATCGCCCGGAAGGTGATATAGCGAAAGACGTTCAGCACCGGAAACTGTTCCGCCATGGGATAAAGGAGGTTATAGAGCATCAAGAAGCCTTTCCATTTGGTTTCCTCGGGAACCTTTTACCAAAACCACAGCATTCTGGCAATTCGCAAGTCGTGCCACAACGTCCTCCAGAGTGGGGCAGTGGGTGGCAATATCCGCACCCAACTCATCGGCCAGGAAGCGAGCCTCGTCACCATAGGTCAGCACCAGGTCACAATTGACCGCCGAGGCCACCTTGCGGTGTTCACGCTCGCTGAACGCCCCCAGTTCGCGCATCTCTCCCAGCACCGCCACGCGATAGCCCGGATAGTGGGAAAAATCCTCCAGGGCCGCCCGCAACGAACCGGGGTTGGAATTATAGCAGTCAAATATATAGGTATTTCCCCCACGGCGATGAAGCTCCCAGCGCAGGGGCGGCAACTGAACCCTTCGCAGCCCCGCCTGCAGGGCCGCCTGATCAAGACCCAGCTTCAACCCGGCGGCAATCGCCAGCAGACTGTTTTTCACCATGAACTTCTGCCCAAAAGGCACTGTCAGGCTCAGCAGCCCGTGGCTCCAGGGGTGACGAATCTCCAGATGGTATCCGCCTTCACCACGGAGCTCCATGGACTGGGGAAAAACCTGGCAGCCCGCTGTGAAACCCACGCTGAGCACATCCTGGTGTCGCTGTCGCGCCCTATCCAGCAGTTCCTGGCCATCACCGTCAACAATCAGGCAGGAGCAGTGGCGTGCCAGCTCCAGCTTGGCCTCCAGAATAGCAGCGAAACTCCCCAGTTTCCCTATATGGGCCGAACCGACATTGGTAATCAGGCCGATCTGCGGTTGCAGCAGTTCAGCCAGAGCGTCTATCTCCCCGGAACCGCTCATGCCCAGTTCAAAAATACCTATGACGGCATCAGCAGGCGTCCCCAACATGGAGAGCGGCAGACCGATATGGTTATTGTAGTTGCCCGTTGTACCGGCACTTGTCGGAAAAAGAGCGCGCAGACAGGCACTGACCGTGGTTTTGCCGGAGCTGCCAGTCACCGCCACCACGGGAAATTCCCACTGCTGCCGCCAGTTGGCCGCCAGAATTGCCAGTGCTGCCAGGGTATCGGGAACCACCAGCAAGACATGGCCCGCCTCGATGAGCTGCTGGTGATCTGCGGGCAGCTGATGCACCAGGGCGCCGGCTGCACCCTTGCGGCAGGCATCGGTAACATAGGCGTGACCGTCATCGCTTGCTGTTGCCAGCGCGATGAAGAGTTCCCCTGGCTGAACCCGGCGGCTGTCGATGGCAAAGCCGGCGAAGGTCGCGCCAGGCTCACCCAGCAGGGTCGCCTCGGGGTGAAGGGCAGCCAGTTGCGCCCATGAACATATTTTCTTCACAGGGTATCCTCGTTTCGCGAATCGCAGGAAAGGGCGCGCCGCCGATACAGGGATGGCTCGCCATCCGGCCGGCTGCGAAAGCGCTTGTAACTCCACTGATACTGCTCCGGAGCACGGCGCACACAATCTTCTACACCAGCATTCATGGCCGTTGCGGCAATATGCAGGTCACTGTGGGCGACATCGGCAGGGGCTGGACTGAAGTGAAGCGCGAACCCCGCCCCCCGGGGCAGCCGTCTGGCCCAGGCATACACGACCGGAGCTCCGCTGCGGCGCGCCATCTTGGGCAGCAGGACCATGGTTTTGGCGGCGATGCCGAAAAAGGGCGCGAAGACACCGGCCCCGTAGCGGGGGTCCTGGTCGGGCAGAATGGCGATGATGCCGCCGGTCTGCAGGCGCTCATAGAGCTTCTTGACCCCACTGGCATCGGTGGGCACCAGGGTGGCACCGCTGCGCTGGCGACCATCGCGGGCGATGTAGTCCATGGCGGGCTTGCGTGATGGGCGGTAGAGGGAGGTCATCGGGTAGCGTTTGCCCACATAGAGGCCCACAGCCTCCCAGGAACCAAGATGGGGAACCGCCAGGATCAGACCTTTGCCGGCAGCCAGGCCCGCCCGGACATGCTCTTCGCCATGCACCTCCCGTATCAGTCGCTCCACCCGCTCGACGGGCAGAAACCACAGAGGCCCCATCTCCAGAGCGGTTCTGGCGGTCTCGCCAAGCGTTGTGCGCACCAGCGCACGGCGCTCCCCCGGGCTCATATGGGGAAAGCACAGGGCAATGTTGATGGCTGCTACACGGCGGTGCGCGCTGGAAAAGAAGTCAAGCAGAAACCCCGCAAAGGAACCCAGTGCATGGAGCACCGGCAGGGGTATATGGGCGAGAAATCGCAGGAAATATTCAACGATACGGGCCTGAAACATGAAAACGCTGCCTCTGCATCAAGGAAAATCGCAAAGACAGAATATAGCAGGAATGGGGAGCGGTGACATTATTTTTCTTGGGGGGTATGACGGCCAGCTTGCTGTGTGAGAAGTGCAAGCAGCTCGTCAACCTGCTTCTCGAGATGAGCCATATCGTCGCGGTTATTGTCGATGACATAGTCAGCACAGGCCAACCGCCCCTCAAGGGACATCTGTGCGTTGATGGCGTCAACGGCCTGCTGGCGGGAAATACCATCCCGTTCCATAACCCGGCGGATCTGCACTTCCGGCTCACAGGCAACCACCACGATGGCATCCATCAGTGTGCGGGCCTCGCTCTCCAGCAGGAGCGCCGCATCGTAGAAGAGAACCGGATGATTTGCGCGCAGGCGATCAATCTCCAGATCGCGCTGCCGGGCTATATAGGGATGCACCAGGCGGTTCAGCTGCTCACGCCTGGTGGGCGAAGAAAAAATTTCCGCGCGCAGTTTCCTGCGATCAAGCCGGCCCTGATCGTCAAGAATATGAGAACCAAAAGCCGCCACGACTTCTGGCAGCAGCGGACTCCCCGCTGTCAGGGCCGCCCGGCCGATTTCATCGGCATCAATCACGGGCACTCCGCGGGCGCGCAGTAAAGCGGATACCGTGCTTTTTCCCGAACCTATGCCGCCAGTCAACCCAATGAGCATATCAGTTTCTCAGCGATAGGGGCCGAGGATAACCGGAGTTTCTGCGTTGCCATTCTGCCCCGGCTGGCCATTGCCATTGGCGGGCTGATACATGGACAGTTCATTATTGCCGGGCTGAACGCCATTGCCATTCACAGCAGGCGGTATAATCGCCGATGGCTGCTGCAGCTGACCTGGCTGCGGACTCACCTGAACCTGCGGACTTCCCACCATGGGAGGAACAGCTCCATAGGCCGGGCCCATGGGTGTCATGGGAACCACATGGGGCGGAATGGTCGCGCCACTGTAAAATCCGGGCATGCCGGGAATCGCCTGGGGAGTGCCACCCCACTGCTGCATGGGCTGCTGCATCGCTTGCTGCTGCCCCAACGGCGGATGGCCGGCCGGCAATCCAGTGGAACCATGCATGGGCTGGGGCTGAATGCCACCGGGCGCGCCCTGATGGTAGGGGGTCATCACCCGCCTGGAGTTGTGACAGGCATAACAGTCGGAGTTATTGGCTTCCATGTGCCGCTCCCGGGAGTAGTTGCGGTTGACAAATTTTTTGGTCTCCACGGTGGTGACATAGGTATCGGTCTCGGGATAATAGCTGTAGATGTAGCATCCCGGCAGGAAGAGCACTGCGGTGCCAAGGCCGAGAAGCGTAAGAAGCGTGTGCGGTTTCATGGAAGCCTCCTGAAAGTTACTCAAACATGATCCAACTGATCATCGCCGCCAGTGTGGCGCTCAAATGCTAGTAAATGATCTCTGCCTTCTTGCCCTGCAACAGCCTCGCGGTGAGAATCCGTCCGCTGCTGGGGTTTTTCAGGCGAACCACATCGCCCAGATAGGCGCGCTCTGTGGCAACAGCGGCCATGGAAAGGGTCAGGCGATCATGGCGATAGATGACTTCGACAATGTCACCGCGCTGCACGGCATATTCACGGCGCAGGTCGGTGGTTCGCACAATCTGCCCCTCCTGGAGGTTACGCGTGCTGACGATATGGGAGGCGAAATCCGTCTCGCCTATATCCATGGCATTGCGGGCCTGAGTGGCGGGAAAGAGCTGCCGGCGGAAGTCGCCCTCGCGCAGCACTTCACCCCTGGTGATATTGCGGACGGGAACATAGGCCTCCACCATGTGATTGATGACCGCCCGTACCTGCAAGGCATTGCCATACTGGTCACTGACCTCCAGCACCGAGTGGCCGGCCGTGCGGATCGTACCCGCCACGGAAAGGGTGGTGCCCTTCAGCACCCCCGCGCCCTGGTACATCAGCCGCTCCACTTCGGCCAGTTCACCCATCTGGCGGTACACATAGTCCTGTACGGCTCGGGTTATGGCCGAATCCATGCGGGAAGTGGCCGCGCCGGCAGAAGCAGCCTGCTGACTTCCGACGGGCTGCTGGATTACGCCTGAGCCCGACTGAAACACCGGAAAACCGCTGGCGGAAGCCATGCCAAGCAGCAGCAGTACGGCACAAAAGGCAAACAACGCTCTCATGACACCTTACCTTTTCAGCTGTGTTGCGGTCTGCAGCATCTCATCGCCGGTGGTAATCGCCTTGGAGTTGATTTCGTAGGCGCGCTGGGCGGTAATCATGTTCACCATCTCCTCCACCAGCTGCACGTTGCTCTGCTCCAGAAAGCCCTGAGCAATGGCACCAAAGCTGTCTTCACCGGGAATGCCCACCTGGGGAGCGCCACTGGCACTGGTCTCTTTGAAAATATTGCCCCCGACAGATTCAAGACCAGCGGGGTTAATGAACTTGGCTGTAGTAATCTGCCCCAGCTCCTGCATCTGATTCTGGTTGCCGATCTGTACGGAAACCGTGCCATCACGGCCCACGTAGATCTCCACCGCATCGTCAGGGATCTGGATACCTGGCTCCAGCAGAAAGCCTTCCACTGTCACGATTTCACCATTATTATTCTTGGTGAATGCGCCATTGCGGGTATAGCCGGTGGTGCCATCGGGCATCTGAATCTGAAAATACCCATCCTTTTCAATGGTCATGTCCAGCTGGTTACCCGTCTGAACAATACTGCCCTGGGTATGCATCTTGGTGATGCCGGCCACCTTGACCCCCAGACCGAGCTGTTCGCCGACAGGGCGGGTGATACCCGCCGCCGTGGAGGCACCAGCCGGCTTGATGGTCTGGTACATCAGATCCTGGAATTCCACGCGGGCTTTCTTGAAGCCGCCGGTGTTGACGTTGGCCAGGTTGTTGGAAATATTGTCGATGTGTGTCTGCTGCGCCATCATGCCCGTAGAAGCGGTCCAGAGTGCCCGTATCATATGTTCACCTCAGATTGTGTGTTAAATGGATTTTCCGGCCTGCAGCAGGGTGCTGACCGTCTCGTCTATGCTGCTGATCATCTTCTGGTAGGCGCTGAAAGAGCGATTCAGCTCCACCATGTCCGTCATCTCGCGAATAATATTGACATTGGAACTTTCCAGGTAGCCCTGGTGCAGTTCAAAGTGCTCAGCAGGATAGGCTTCCACTTCGGCCGATACTCTGGCCAGCTGGTTGAAGCCAACCTTGCGCAGGTCGCGCTCATCTTCAAAGCGCACCAGGGAAAGGGTGGCGATAAACTCCTCGTCCACAAATATCTCGCCCTGGGCATTGATAATAATGTCGGAAGCTTCCGGCAGGAAGATATGGGCAGGGCCCTCGGCGTCGTCTTCCTCAAGGGCGGCCTTCAGGGGATAGCCCTCCTTGGTGGTCAGGCGACCCTCCGAGTCAATCTGCAGATTGCCTCCACGGGTGTAGCGTTCGCCAAAGGGGGTATCCACCACCAGGAACGCGTTGCCATTGATGCCCACATCCAGGGAATTGCCCGTCTGGTGCAGGGCACCCTGGGAGTGATCCACATGGATTTTGGCGATATTATGGGTGTTGTTGATGGTTTCGTTAAAGAGAGTTCTGCGCCAGGCATCCTCTTCACGAGTCGTGGATTTGGCACGAAAATTATCAACGGATATGATATCTTTCTTGAAACCAACCGTGTTGACATTGGCAAGGTTATTGGCGGAAGCGTCCAGCTTGCGTGACTGCAGCACCATCCCACTCGCCGATGTGTATAATCCATTTACCATGACGGAGAACCTCCTCGGGTATTCACGGTGTGGTCATATTCAAGACCCATGCCAAATGAAGGTGAACTATGCGGATCGCCGGGATAGACATCGGAGCCACCACCACGAAGATCGCCTTTGCAGGCGGCGATAGCCTCTCTTTCCATAAAACCCCATCGAACTACCAAAGCATTGGTGAACTGCAAAGGCGCCTGGATCTTCCATGGGAAAAATTTGCCTGCGCCCTTCCCGCACCCGTGAAAAACCACCAGCTGATGGCCACACCGCCCAACCTCACCATGCTGCCGGATATTGACCCCGGAGCTCCCCTGCTCAATGACGGCAACGCCGCCGCCTTCGGTGAATTCCACGCCCGCAGGCTCAGCTCGGAGTCCCTCTTCATGCTCAGCTTCGGCACGGGACTGGGGGGAGGCTTTATTCAGGCGGGAACCATTGCGGAAGGTGCCCGGGGCAATTTCGCCGAAGTGGGACACTTCACCCTGCAGCCGGGGGGATTTCCCTGCGGCTGCGGCTCTGCCGGATGCGCCGAGCAGTACGCCTCCAGCCGTTTCTTCCACCACCGGGGCCTCAGCGCAACCCAGGACATACAGCAGCCACAGCACGCGGTGGTGCTGGAGGAATTCATCTTTCACGCTGCCTGCGTCATCAACAGCGTCGCCAACCTCTACGACCCCCACCTCATCGTGATCGGCGGCGGTCTGGCGACCGTGATCCAGGGGCAGATGGGCTCCCTGCGCTCCACGGCCCAGTCCATGTCCTTCGGGGGGCGACCGCTGCCGGCACTGGAAGCGGCCATACATGGCGAATACTCCGCTGCCATTGGGCTGCTGGAATACGCCCGTCGCCATGGAGAAGCTCCGTGAAGGTCTCCTACCTGAAGAAAGTCGGCCCACGGCGGGCAGCCCTGCTCAGCAAACTGGGCGTGGAAACCATAAGCGATCTGCTCTGGCACCTGCCCCGCGACTACCAGCAGTATGTGCGCCGCCTTGCCCAGGCCAGTGAAGGCGACCAGGTTCTGCTCCACGGAACCATCGTCAGCTGCACAGTACCCTTCAAGCCACCCTATAAGGCGGTACTGCTCACCGATGAAGGCGAAGTCGACCTGACGTGGTTCAGCGGAGCCCGCACCTATATCCAGGCAACCTTCGCGCCAGGCGAATCGTTGACCATAGAGGGCCAGCTGCGCTTTTTCCGCCAGCGCCCCGGCATCACCCACCCCAAAGTGGCCACGGCCACAGCCGATTCCGACATCATGCCCCTCTACCCCCTGACGGAAAATCTTTCCCAGAAGATGCTGCAGGATATCTTCACGGAAAACCGCGCCGCTATCCTGGACGCCACCGAAGAGGTTCTCCCCCCGGAACTGGTGCAGCGTTACCACCTGCCCGGGCTGCGGGAGAGTCTGGCGGCTCTGCACTATCCCTCGTCACAGGAGCTGGCTGCCCTGAAAACCGGCCTCAGCCGGTATCACAAGCGGCTGATTTTCGAGGAAATCTTTCTCCACGAGCTGGGTCGCGCCCTGGTCAGCTACGCCCAGCGCCAGCGCTTTGGCATCGCCATCGATATCAGCGTGGATACAATGGCCGACGAGCTTACCCGCCGCCTGGGTTTCACCCTGACAGAAGGGCAGCAGGCGGTGGTGCAAGAGATCCAACAGGATCTGGCGGCCTCCCAGCCAATGAATCGCCTGCTGCAGGGAGACGTGGGCTCCGGCAAGACCGCCGTGGCCCTCTACGCCATGGTGGGCGTCACCACCAAAGGCTATCAGGCCCTGCTGCTGGCACCTACGGAAGTGCTGGCCCAGCAGCATTACACGCTTTTCGCCCGAATCCTGGACGGTCTGTGCCAGGTGGAGCTGCTCTGCGGGTCCCTGAGCAAAAAGCAGAAGGATCAGCGCCGCGCGGCGATCCACGAGGGGGCTGCTGACATCATCATCGGCACCCACGCCCTGCTGCAGGAAGGCATCAGCTTCCATCGACTGGGCCTGAGTGTTATCGACGAGCAGCATCGCTTCGGCGTGGAGCAGCGGGCGGTATTCGCCCGCAACAATCCCGGCGTCAATCAGCTTTACATGAGCGCCACCCCCATTCCCCGCACCCTGGCCCTGACCATGTACGCCGACATGGCCCTTTCCTCCCTGAAGACCCTGCCAGTGGGCAGGCAGCCAGTGCAGACGCTTTTTCTGGGCTCAGCCAGGCAAAAACAGCTGCACCAGGAGATTGAGCAGGTACTGCAGCAGGGGCTGCAGGTCTATATTGTGGCGCCGTTGATTGAAGAAAGCGAAAAGGTCGACCTGGAGAATGCCAGCAGAATCTACGAGCAGTACCGCGTCCAGCTGGCCCCTTACGGCGTGGATCTCCTGCACGGACGTATGGGCGCGGAAGCCAAGCAGCAGGTCATGGAGCGATTCGGGAGGGGTGAAACCCAGGTTCTGGTCAGCACCACCGTCATAGAGGTGGGAGTCGACTACCCCAGGGCCTCCCTGATGGTCATCTACCACCCGGAGCGCTTTGGCCTCAGCCAGCTCCACCAGCTGCGGGGGCGGGTAGGACGAGGATCGCATCCGGGCAGGTGCATTTTCTTTGCGCCGGGCCAGATTGGACGCGAGTCACGGGAACGCCTGCAAGTGCTGGTGGACTCCACCGATGGCTTTTACATCGCCCAGAAGGATCTGGAAATCCGTGGTCCAGGGCAGTTGTTCGGCATGCGCCAGTGGGGTGTCCCTTCCTTTCTGGTGGCTGATCCCATCAGGGACGTCAAGGCCTGGGAATTTGCCCGCGACGAAGTCAGGGCAATCCTCGCCCGTGACCCGGCCCTGAACGCCAGAGAGCACGCGCGACTGCGGGAGTACTACATTCAGCGCAACGTGCTGAACATCATTCACTGACCGGAAGCCCCGGTTGGCACTTGCATTTCCCGTCACCTTGCCATACTCTCCAGATGAAAAAGGGCAGACCGATTCCTGACAGTTTGCTGAAATACCTCAAAACACGCAGACAATTGAAAAATACTCAGGTGCAAGGCGCTCGCGAAGCGAGGAATGAAGCGTACTCCCCGTACGTTGCAGTGCGAGCAACACCGCAGATGAGGGTTTTTCAACAGCCTGCTAACGAACCTGCCCACGAGAACCTATCGCGGAGAGAACATTGCAACTGTTTCTACTGTTTATTGTCATTCCCCTGGTTGAGCTCTTTTTGCTGCTGCGGGTCGGCGCCATTATCGGCGCCCTCAACACCGTCGCCCTGGTGATTATCACCGCCGCTGTGGGAGCTTACTACGCCCGCAGCGAGGGTATGTCCGTGGTCTATCGCATGCAGCAGATGACTGCCCGGGGAGAAGTTCCCACCGTGGAACTGGTGGACGCCCTGATGATTTTCGGCGGTGGCGCGCTCCTGCTGACGCCCGGCTTTCTGACCGACGCCCTGGGGCTGGCATGCATCCTGCCCATGACACGGCCCTGGATGCGCCAGGCCATTCTCGGCCACTATCGTTCCCGCATACGGGTGTATCACACCGGAGAATCACACTCGGAGCAACAATCCCGTCGGTCACAACAGAATCAGGTGATTGATGTGGACTTCAAAGAAGAGAAAAAGGAATCCCGATTCCATGACCAGGATAGATCTGACAGGCAGTGACGCCTCCGGCGAGACCGCCTTTTTACTGCTGGGGAGCAACCGTACCCCCCGCGAACACTTCCTGCAACAGGCCATCGAGCTGCTCGGACAGCTGCCGGACACCCACATCACCTGGCAGTCTCCCGTGCTGCGGACGCCGCCCTACGGCTATACCCAGCAGGAAGACTTTCTCAATCAGGTGCTCCACCTGAAAACAGGTCTGCTGCCCCGCCAGCTCCTGCGGGCTGTCAAGGAGACGGAACAGCAGGTGGGAAGACGGGAAAGTTTCCGCTGGGGACCGCGGGAGATAGATATCGACATCATCTTTTACGGAAACTGGATGGTGCAGTCGCCGGAACTCATGATCCCCCATGGGGACTACCGGAACCGGGACTTTGTCCTGAAGCTCCTGCTGGAATTCGACAAAGGCCTGAAAGACCCGGTCACCGGAGAGGCCCTCCGGGATCGTTTACAGGAGCTTGAGAGAAAGACTCACGAGGGGTTGCACGAACCCGGCGGACAGGGATAGCTGCCCTTGCGCGAAGCGCTTTGGGACGTCCTGGAGCGCACCTTCATGAGAAGCCGGTAGAAGACAAAGCACAGGAAAATACCGACGATGATGGAACCGACTTCCCTGTCCATGCCGTCAGCCCTTTGCCCGCTCTTTGTACTCCCGAATAACCACTGAAAACTTCTCCAGGCCCTTCATATCAATGTGATGCTCCAGCATGCACGCCAGCTCCGAAGCCTTGGTCGAGGGAATATCCACAACGCTTTCAAAGAACTCCTTCAGAGTGTGGTGCTTCTGCAGTGTCTGCTTGGCGTGGCGCTCACCTTCTTTGGTCAGGGTAATGTACTGGTAGGGGTAGTAGTTGACCATGCCCAGATCCGAGAGCTTTTTCAAAGCCGATGTTACCGACGGCATCTTGACGGAAAGTGAGAGGGCGATATCCCTGGTACGGGCAACCTTGTTCTCCTGAACCAGGCTGTAAATTGCCTCAAGATAGTCTTCCATTGACGGTGTCATTTCAGGATGGCTCATGTTGTGTTACCTGCTTTCGCTATTTTACCAATTTGGATATGGCTTTGAACTCGCCTGTGCCCGCTTTGCCCAGCAGGTCAAACAGAACGCTTTCGGTATTTGTCACCACAGCGCCCATTTGCCTTGCCAGATCAAGGCCGCTCAGGTAATTTTCCTCGGAGCGGCTGCCGGCAGCGTCCTGCAGGAGATATACGCCAAAACCCGCTCCCGTGAGACTGCGGATGGTCTGGAACACGCAGATATGGGTTTCGATTCCGGCAATCACCACGTTGGCAATGCGCTTCTGCTCCAGCATCTGTTGTACTTCGTCGGTGAAGGCGGAAAAAGTGATTTTTTCCAGGACAGGGTCTTCCTCGCGCAGCAGCTCCAGCAAAGCAGGATCCGTGTGCCCCAGTCCAGCGGGATACTGCTCCGTGACACACAGCGGCACGCCGAGCATGTGGCAGCTCTGAATCATGATGGAGGTGTTCTTGAGGATACTTTCGCGGCGCGGCATAATCTGCGCCAGTTTCCCCTGTATATCAATAACCATGAAAAGCGTCGTAGCGGGATCAAGTGGATGGTACACGCGCCCTCTCCTTCTAACGGGGATTCTCGGTGCTGAAAGGAAAGTGAGTAAACCTTCCCCACGCACAACTCACAAAAGAAGACAGCCACAGCTGAGAACAGCCTGCTGGCTCAAAATAAAATCGCATTATACTGCTGCGCTTTCCCGCTAACCTTATACCATTTCGAGAAAAACACAAAGAGGATTTCACCTCCATGGGCACAACCGGTTTCCTTTTCATCATTGTCAGTGCATTTTCCCATGTACTCTGGAACGCCTTCCTGAAAGTTTCCAAGGATAAAGTCAGCGCCATTGCCATCATGATGATCGTCACCGTTCTGATTATGGGAGGTTTTGTGATCGTCAGCGGAGAGCTCCGCAATACCCTGCAGCCACCGGTCATTCTGGCCGCTGCAGGCTCCGGCTTTTTTTTCTTCCTCTACCAGTTTTTTGTGGCCCGCTCCTATATGCGCGGCGACCTGAGCGCCGTCTATCCTCTGACCGTCACAGGACCAATCTATATCCCCATCTGGGGCTACCTCTTCCTGGATGAACGCATCAGCCTCATCGGCTTTGCCGGCATCCTGCTCATCCTCTACGGCGCCGTCTCCATCCAGGCTAATCAGTTTCTACCGGGATCAAAGAAGCTGGTGCGCGGCAACTTCCGCGAAACGGGCGCCCACTTTGCCCTGCTGGCCGCCTTCTTCTACTCTTTTGGGGCCATCACCGACAAGATCGGCGTCACCGTCGGCACTGTCTACGCCTACACCTTTAACGTGTGCGTCGTCATGCTCCTGTTCCACCTGCTCTGGATGGTCTACACCCGCCATGGCGCCCACCTGCTCCAGGAAATGCGTCAGCAGCCCGGCATCCTTCTCCTGGGAGGCGTTGCCATGGCAATTTCCTTTGTCACCTTCCGCATAGGCCTGCAGGATATCCCCGCCAGCTACGCCACTGCCCTGCGTCAGGTCAGCAGCCTTTTCAGCATCGGCATCGGTTTCTTTATCTTTCGCGAAACTTTTGGTATAACGCGCATTATCGCTACGGTTATCATTGTGGCGGGAGTAATCCTGATCCGAATGGGGTGAGCCATGCTGTCCTTTGAAGGCTATGAACTGTTTCAAGAATACCATGACGAAAACACCGCCAATCTCACCATGTCCCTGCTGCGCAGCGCCGATATCGACTGCAAGCTGGAAAAGGCCAAATTTTCCGCAGAGCCGGTGAACTTCGCCGCCATGAGCCGTTTCAATGTCTATGTGCGCAAGGGTGAGCTGGAGACCGCTGAAAAAATCATGCAAACCCACGTAAGCGAGGAATAAAGCGCATGGAAGACTGCATCTTCTGCAAAATCGCGGCAGGCACCATTCCCTGCCGCAAAGTCCTTGAGGATGACGACATACTGGCCTTCCACGATATCAACCCCACGGCCCCCGTGCATGTTCTTATCATCCCGAAACGCCATATCCCGACCACCCTGGACTTCGAAGCCGGAGCCGACGACGCCCTGGCGGGCAAACTTATCACCGCCGCCGCCCGCATTGCCCGCGAACTGGGCATCGATCAGAGTGGCTACCGCCTGGTGTTCAACACCAATGGCGATGGCGGGCAGGAAGTCTACCACGTCCACCTGCACCTGCTGGGCGGACGTAAGTTCAGCTGGCCAGCGGGCTAGCCTCATCTTTGTGAATCAGAATTTTCTCATATATTCCAAGGAGCACCACAATGACCATCAAAGAGCAGTTGAACGAAGATATAAAACAGGCCATGCGCGCCAAGGACAAAATGACCCTGGAGGCCCTGCGCTTCCTGATGGCCGCTTTCAAGGACTTTGAAGTCAACAATCAGAAACGCGAAGCCGGCCTGAGTGACGAAGAAGCCGTGCAGATCATCCAGTCTTCCATCAAAAAGCGCCGCGAATCCATCGAGCAGTTTGAAAATGGCGGGCGCGCCGAGCTGGCCGAAAAGGAAAAAGCCGGACTGGAAGCTATCATGCGTTACCTTCCCGAACAGCTTGGTGAGGATGCCCTGCGCGCCATCATCAAGGAATCCGTTGCCGAGGCTGGTGCCAGTGGCCCCCAGGATATGGGGAAAGTCATGAAGGTCATTATGCCCAAAGTCAAGGGCAAGGCCGATGGCGCCCTGGTGAACCGACTGGTGAAAGAGGCCCTGGGATGAGCTTTACCGTCATCGACATCATCATTGTCGTCGCCCTGCTCCTGGCAGGAATCAAGGGTGCCCTCTCCGGATTTATGCGCGAAGTGTTCGGCCTGCTGGTGATCCTGGCCTCCCTGGTGGTCGCCTATTTCGGCTATGAAACCGTCCACGGCTCGCTGCTGAGCAACCTGCCCGAAGAGATCCCGGCCGGCGTCGTCGCCACCGTCGCCTTTGTCGTGGCATTTCTCATGGTATGGGCCACCCTCAACATCGTCACCATGATCGCCCAGCGCTTCATGAAGTTCAAGGAAGCATCCCCCGTCGGGCGCGCCCTGGGAGCCGTTATCTCCGCCGGCAAAGTGCTCGTCATACTCTCTTTTGTCCTGGCCGGTTTCCAGTACATTCCCCACAACCCCATGGAATTACGCCAGAAAGTGGAACAGAGCACCATTGGCAGTCCGCTGGCGAAAATGGCCCCCATTATCTTCCAGGGCTTCACCAGCATTCTGCCTGATCGCGAGGGACCCTCGCCCTTCAGTGGCCTGACTCAGCTGGGAGAGCTGGTCCCGGATATGGAGCGCCTTAAGCAGGAAGCCCGCAAAATCGGCAACAGCAACCAGGACTTCATGAGGAACCGCTGATGCTGGGATTTTACCGCATTGCCACAGCCCTCCCCGGATTGCGTGTGGCCGATGTGGCCTGGAACCGCGCGCAAATTGAAGAGCTGGCGATCAGAGCTCACCAGCAGCAGTGCGCCGTGGTCGTCTTTCCGGAACTCAGCCTGACCGGCTACACCTGTGCCGACCTGTTTCACCAGGAGAGCCTGCTGCAGGCTGTCCGCAAAGCGCTGGAGAGCCTGTGCCGGTTCAGCCGCGAACTGGATACCGCCCTGGTGGTTGGCGCTCCACTGCCCCAGCAGGGACGCCTGTACAATTGCGCCCTGGTCATACAGCGCGGCCATATCCTGGGCGCTGTCCCTAAAACTCACCTGCCCAACAAGCGTGAGTTCTATGAGCGACGCTGGTTTACCCCTGCCAGCGCGCTGCCGGAAAACAGCACCATCACCATCGGCGACGACAGCGTTCCCTTTGGCAGCAGACTCATCTTCCGCTGCGACCAGCACTATGCCTTCGCCATTGAACTCTGTGAAGACCTGTGGAGTGTCATCCCCCCCAGCTCCAGCCACGCCCTGGCCGGAGCCACCGTTATCCTCAACCCCTCCGCCAGCAACGAACTGGTAGCCAAGGCCGACTACCGCCGCGAACTGGTACAGAACCAGAGCGCTCGCTGCCTGGCGGCGTACGCCTACGCCGGCAGCGGTATCGGCGAATCCTCCACCGACCTGCTCTTCGGCGGACACCACCTTCTCTGTGAAAACGGCCTGGTGCTGGAGGAAAGTCCGCGCTTTGAGCGGGGCAACCACCTTTTCAGCGCCGATGTCGACTGCCAGAAACTCAGCCAGCTGCGCATGAGCGAAACCAGCTTTGCCGACAACCCCATCCCCACTGGATACCGCACCATACCCCTGCACCCCGTCCTTCCCATCGGTGAACTGCAGCGCTATATACCACCCCACCCCTTTGTTCCCGGCGACCCCCAGCGCCGCGACGAACGCTGTGAAGAGATCTTCAGCATCCAGACCGCAGCCCTTGCCAAACGCCTGAAGCACATAGGCTCACCCAAAGCCATCATCGGCATTTCCGGCGGACTGGACTCCACCCTGGCCCTGCTGGTAACCCACCGCACCTTTGCGCTGCTGGAACGGAACCCCAGCGATATCATCGCCATCACCATGCCCGGTTTCGGCACCACCAACCGCACCTATGAAAACGCCGTCACCCTGTGCAAAGCCCTGGAGACCGACTTCCGCGAAATCGCCATCAGCCAGGCTTCATTGGAACACTTCAAGCTCATCGGCCACGACCCCGCCATCCATGACGTCACCTACGAGAACGTCCAGGCCCGGGAGCGCACCGAAATTCTCATGAACATCGCCAACAAACACGGCGGCATCGTCATCGGCACCGGTGACCTCTCGGAAATCGCCCTGGGCTGGTCCACCTACAACGGCGACCACATGTCCATGTACTCCGTCAACTGCGGCGTCCCCAAAACCCTGATCCGCTACCTGGTGGAGTGGGTAGCCAGTCGCAGTGAAGACGCCATGGAAGAACTCCTCATGGATATAGTGAACACCCCCATCACCCCCGAACTGCTGCCCCGCGACGAGCAAAAGGAGTGCACCCAGAAGACCGAAGACATCATCGGCCCCTACGAGCTGCACGACTTCTTCCTCTACCACACCGTCAAGTACGGAGCCAGCACCCCCAAAGTACGCCATCTGGCCGCCCTCGCCTTTGCCGGAAAATACGACGAAGCCAGCATCGCCAGGTGGCATGAAATCTTCGTCAAACGCTTCTTCACCCAGCAGTTCAAACGCAGCTGCATCCCCGATGGCCCCAAAGTGGGCACCATCGCCCTGTCGCCCCGTGGCGACTGGCGCATGCCAAGCGATGCCAGCTTTGGCGGATGGCTGTAGGTATTGGGCGACATCCAGCAGGAGCAGACCAGAATCTATAGTCAATGACATTGTCCTGAATAAAGCAGAGAGCATTGAACGCTGCATTCGAAAAGTCGAAGAATACTCTTCGCGGGAAACCGGGCTTCACTTTGAGGCAGACCACCTGAAGCAGGATGCCATCGCGTTCAACCTGGTGCGAGCTGCCGAGCAGTGTATTGACCTGGCCAACCACGTGGTCAGGCGCAGAAAACTGGGCATACCTAAGGAAAGCCGTGATGCGTTTCGGCTACTGGCCAGCGGAGGTATCATTCCTGCCGAACTGGCCGATAAACTGGTGAAAATGGTGGGGTTCCGCAATGTGTTGGTGCACGAATACCAGCAGGTGAATCTCGCGCTCGTTATTGACGTGATTGAAAACCGCCTTGATGATCTGATTGACTTTACCCAACACGTGATACACACACAAAATGAGCTGGGCACCTGAACAACCATCATCACCCTTGCTGCCATTTGCGTCTATTGGCGTTCATTCGCGGTTCAGCGACCCTTGCCTTTTCAGCCGACGGCCAATGCGTCACAGTTTGTCGCTTCACTCTGCTATCAGGTAGGGTACAGTGATGAAGTCTTTTGTGGAGGAGCAGCCATGGACAAGAAATTCGACACCCTCCTGCGTCAGTGGAAAATGCTGCAGATGCTGCGGCGAAGACCCGTTCTCAGCACTCGTGAAATTCAGCAGAAGCTTCGCGATGATGGCTTCGAGGTAACCCTCCGCACCATCCAGCGCGACCTGCAGAAGCTCTCCGCCGTCTTCCCCATTGCCTGTGATGAGAAAAAACCCATTGGCTGGAAGTGGGCAAAGGATGGTGAATCATTTAGCATTCCCGGTATGGATACCACCACGGCCCTGACCCTGCGCATGGTGGATGAATACCTGGGCAAGCTGCTGCCAAAATCCTGCATGGCCTCCCTCTCCCCCCACATGGCACGCGCCAAAGCCATTCTGAGTGAGCAAGCCAGCAACACCCTTGGCCACTGGCCAGAGAAAATCCGTGTCATTCCCCGCTCCATGCCCCTGATTGCGCCACAGGTTGAACCGGAAGTTCTGGAAACACTCTACGACGCCCTGCTTGCCGGTCGGCGCTGCGAAGCACAGTACCGCAGACGTGGCGAAGAGCAGACCACTGAGTACATGGTGAACCCCCTGGGGCTGGTGGTAAACGATCAGATATTCTACCTGGTGTGCACCCTGCGCGAATACGACCATGTGGTGCTGCTGGCCCTTCACCGCTTTGAAAGCGCCCAGATGGTTGACACGCCCTCCCGCAAGCCAGCAGGATTTGACCTTGACGAATACCTGGCCAGCGGTGCCCTGGGCTTCGCCAACACCCCATCAAAAACCATTTCTCTGCAACTGCGCATATCCAGAGAGCTGGCGGAACACCTGCAGGAATGCCCCCTCAGCACAAATCAGACCCTGTCAGGCCAGGCCGATGCCGATGACCAATTCCTGCTCAAAGCACGCGTGCTGGACACACGGCAACTGCGCTGGTGGTTGCTGGGTTTTGGTGATCAAGTAGAAGTGCTCGCACCCAAGTCGCTGCGGCAGGAGTTTGCAGAAAAGTCAGCGAGGATGGCGCAGCGGTACGGGTAAAGATGAATTGGGGGTAATCGGTATCAGGGTAACTTGATATGCATAGAAGATACTACTTTCCTATACATATCGTGTTACTATGTATAAATAATCTGCCAAAACTATACAAAACAAGCCAGCGGAGCTCTCAAATGACATCTTTACCATCACTTACCGAGCTTGACCCTAACCGGTTTTTCAGTCGGTCAATCTTGAGGCAACTGGCCGCGTCCACTCGGCAGCTGGCGGAGTTGAAGGGTGTGGCTGCGTCTATCCCCCATCAAGAGATACTTATCAACACTCTTGGCATTCAAGAAGCAAAAGACAGCTCAGAAATTGAAAACATCATTACCACCCACGATGAGCTGTACAAAGATGACATTGCTTTGACGAACGCAGGAAATGCCGCAGCCAAAGAAGTCATGCGTTATCGCCAGGCTCTCTGGATAGGCTTTAAATCCGTGCAACAGACCGGATTGCTCCTTAACCAGCATATACTGGCAATGCAGTCTGAACTGGAGCTCAATGCAGCGGGGTTTCGCAAACTGCCAGGTACCGTTTTGAAAAACAGCTCCGGCCAGGTAGTCTACTCTCCACCCCAGAACGCTCAGGAAGTGATCAAACTGATGCGCGACCTGGAAGCATTTATCAATGAGCCGGAACGCTTCGATGTAGACCCACTCATAAAAATGGCGCTCATACACCATCAATTTGAAAGCATCCATCCCTTTTATGACGGCAACGGCCGCACCGGACGACTCATCAATGTACTCTACCTGGTCAAGGAAGGCCTACTTGACATTCCAGTGCTGTACCTCAGTCGCTATATCTCCCGCCACAAGCTCGACTACTACCGCTTGTTGCAAGCAGTCCATGAAAATGGGTACTGGGAAGAGTGGGTGCTGTATATGCTGCAGTCAGTCGAACACACCTCACGGGAAACCATCGCCACGATCAGGGCAATTCAGAACCTCTTTACAGACATGAAGCGCCACCTGCGCAGCACATATCGCTTTTACAGCCAGGATCTTCTGAACAACCTTTTCACCCATCCCTACACCAAAATCCAGTTTATCGAACAGGAACTGAATGTATCCCGCCTGACAGCCACAAAATACCTGGACACCCTGGCCAATGATGGAATATTGCAAAAACACAAGGCCGGCCGTTCCAGTTACTACGTCAATTCACAACTCTACCGCATACTGGCAGATATGGATTAATCGCCTACGGCACTGCGGCAGGAGTTTGCGGAAAAGGCGGCGAAAATGGCAGAGCGTATAGACAGAAAGGATGAGATTTGCTTCAAGAATTGTCTTTTCCGGAAAGACAGTTTTCAGAAAATTGGCTTTCAATTAGCGACATACTGAAATCCCTCGATATATGCAGGAAATGAAAATGCTCAGGTGCAAGGCGCTCGCGGATCGCAAATGAGGGTTTCTCTGCAACCCACTAATGATTTAAAGGATAGGTGATATGGTGAAATTAATATTCAACGTTCCTCCTTATTCGCGCTACTACCCTAATCTAAAGGAAACGGTAAGCGTTGCCTATTTAATGGCTAGTAACTGGGATGATTTTGGTTTTAAGTCGACATTTCATCTTATCGTTTATGATGCAAACGGAAAGGCACATGACATCGGGGTAGTGAAAATTGGCTATGTCGGTCAGATGAGTGGATGGACTCAAGAGAAACTCCCTAGTGACTTTTCAGCATTAGATGAAGCTTTCTTTGCGCTTGGTCAAAGCGATGAATATTATCAAAACCTGTATGCTTTGGATGAAGAGCTAAGGATATACATTTTAATACATTTAAATGACGTAGTGTATAATCATACTGTTTATGAACTCGCTATCAATGAAAAGGTAATGAAAGAATCTTTGCTCCGCGATGTGAGTATTGCTTCAATAAAAGGTCAATTTAGGCGAATACTTGAGGGAGGGAAACTGCGTTCAGAGTTCGATTTCTCTTATTCGCTACCGCAAGGAAAAAATACCGCTGGATTAGATATAAATTTTTATGTCAACCCAGAATCTAACCCGCCATCAAATATTCATGTTTTAATTGGCCGAAATGGCGTTGGCAAAACACATCTTCTTTATAAAATGGTTAAGGCTCTTGTATATAATAACACTACACAAGAAAATAACGGATTTTTTTTAGTTGGTCGCAGAAAATCAACAAGACGAGAAGATCTTCAAGAAATGTTTGCTGGCGTTGTATCTGTAGCATTTAGTGCATTTGACCCTTTTGAGCCGATACCAGAGCGACAGGATAAAACTGAAGGGTTAAGTTACGCTTATGTCGGCTTAAAACAAAAGTCTATAGCCAAAGGTGACGAGCACATTCCTATGAGCCGACCAATGCTTGATAGAGAGTTTTCCCTTTGTTTGAATAATATTCGCCGATTTGGATACCAAGATCTATTGATTAAGTCCATTCGAGATCTAGAAACTGATAGCCTTTTTAAAGACACTGCTCTCGCCGACATAGTACTTTCTTCGGCCCAAGATTTCGAGGAGAAGACAGGGAAGGTTTTTTCCGAGCTAAGTTCTGGGCATGCAATTGTTTTACTTACCATTGCTAAGCTAGTTGAAAAAACCGAAGAGAAAACCCTGATTCTATTAGATGAGCCTGAATCACACCTGCACCCGCCGCTACTTTCGGCGTTTGTACGCACGTTATCTGAATTACTATCTTATCGAAATGCGGTAGCGATTATTGCCACACATTCCCCAGTAGTGCTTCAAGAAGTACCAAAAAGTTGCGTATGGAAGTTGAGGCGCAGTGGTCTGAGCGCTATTGCTGAAAGACCGGAAACCGAAACTTTTGGTGAAAATGTTGGAGTGTTAACACGCGAGGCATTTGGGTTGGAAGTAACAGATTCGGGTTTCCATCGGATGTTAAAGAAAGAAGTTGAATCGGCAGACACCTATGAGCAAGCACTACGAAGGTTTGATGGTCAACTTGGCGCTGAGGCTCGAGGAGTATTGCGGGGACTGTTTCTCGACAAGGAGTCGGAAAAAGGTGAAGCATGAGAGTAGTTGTTAAACCAAAACTGACCGCAAAAGATGTGTATGAAACTTGCACAAGCAAAGTTCGAGATAAGACACTCAGGAAGAGTTTTCGTCAAATCACAGATTCTATAGAGGCAGCTGACTGGGAATACCAAGAGAAGTCTGCGGAGAAAAAATGGTTCTTGATTGAAATTGGCGATGATGTTGACAGCATGGTGAGCAAGGCCGAGATGGAGAAAGTTTACACGCAAAGAATGGTTGGACAAAAAGCACCTGGAAGACCAATATACGACCAACTAAAAAACGCTGCGCCAAATGGTATCTGTCCGTTATGTGGTCAGCGAACAGTCACAGATTTAGACCATTTTCTACCAAAAGTTAATTTTCCCTTGCTAGTCGTCGTGCCGCTGAATTTGACACCAGCATGCTCGGATTGCAATAAAGCAAAATCAGATAAGGTTCCTGGCTGCGGAGGCGAACAAACTCTGCATCCTTATTATGATGATGTTTCTCGTGAACAGTGGCTCTTTGCTGAAGTAAAAGAAACAACCCCCGGATCTATTCGGTTTTATACATTGGCTGTTGATAATTATGATGAAGTGTTAAACGAAAGAATTAAATTTCACTTTAAAGAATTGAATCTTGGAAACTTGTATATGTCGAATGCAAACGCGACCGTGTCGGAAATCCATTTTCGATTAAATTCACTTCATAGTAAAGGTGGAAAAGATGCCGTAAAGGCCTACCTCAAAGAAGAGGAAGAATCACGGCGAAACAATCACGTTAACTCTTGGAACACAGCAGCTTACCAAGCGATGATGAACAGTGATTGGTTTTGTGATGGTGGGTTTAATGAATTTAAAAGAAATTAAAGCGTGTTAAAGCAATAGAACTGCCACCTTGCTCTCAACATGCCCCCTGAAACACTTTTCAAACTGGACGGCATCTCCTAACAGCTTACTGAAATACCTCAAACCAGGCAGGCAATTGAAAAACCTTCAGGTGCAAGGCGCCCGCAAAGCAAGGAGTGAAGCGTACTCCCTGTACGTTGCTTCGCGTGAGCTTCCAGCGAGCAACACCGCAGATGGGGGTTTTTCAGCAGCCTGCTAAGCGACACATCCTGTCGCCGCCCTATGTCAATATGCCCCCATAAACACTTCAGGAGGGCGACATGGATCGGTTCGAACAACTCACAATCTGCCAGTATATCCTCAATATGCTTCAGGCCAGGGCTTTGCAGAGTGTGCGCCAGCTCACAGAGGTTGTGGATTTTCTTGATGCCCGCAGTGAGGATATCGGCCTGCGGTTGCCGCCGTCCCTCTCCGAATTGGCCAACAGCGGGTATGATGATCGCCCCAAGGCCGACAGGAGCAGCCGAAAGAAAGTCCATGGAGCGCTTGTAAAGCTTCTCGAGGCTGCGGTAGCAGAGCTGCCAAAAACCCTTCCGGGCATGCTGGAGCGCAACATTCGCCAGCTCTGCAAGGCCCTTGGGCTGGAGGAGGTTGACCAGCAAATCCTGGGCATTATGTTGCGCTGTGACTGCTATGAGCCACTTGAAGAAATACTCAACTCCTGCTACCGAAAATTCGACAGTGTTTCCAGCACACTTGCCGTCTTACTCGGCGTCAAACGCGACCTGATCAACAGCAGACTCAAAGCAGGCGCGCCATTGATGAGCCTTGGCATCGTTGAAAAGCTGGATCAGAGGTCCCGCCACTTTGTTCATTCATACGAAGTGGGGAGCACCTTCACCGATGCCATTTATGCATCTGAGGGCGATGCAGAAGATATCTGCCACTCCATCACCGGCAATCCCCTCCAGGCAAACCTGCGCTGGAGCGACTACGAACACATGGCTTCCACGCGCGAGAAGCTGGAGAGGTTTCTGACCCAGGCAGCGGGAAAGCACCTCAAGGGCGTCAACATTCTCATCTACGGGCCACCGGGAACGGGCAAGACCGAGTTTTGCAAAACCCTGGCCCAGCGCCTGAAGATGGAGCTCTATGCGGTTGCAGAAAGCGATAATGGCGGAGAAGAGCCTACCCGCCGCGAGCGCATCAGCTCCTACAATCTCTGCCAGCGGCTCTTTGCCAACAGTGGCGATAAGCTTCTGCTTTTTGACGAAATTGACGACCTGTTTGACATGTCTCCGTTTGCTGGACTCTTTGGCATTTCCCCGAAAGGCCGCTCGTCTTCAAAGGTTTACATGAACCGCATGCTTGAAGAGAACCCGGTCCCCACTTTCTGGATCATCAACAACGTCCAGCTTCTTGACGAGAGCATTGTGCGGCGCATGTCTTTGGCTATCGAAATGCCAAATCCCCCGGCAAATATGCGCAAGAAGCTCTGGCGGCGCATTATACGCAGCCAGAACATCAACCTCGGCAACAGGGATATCGAGCAGCTCAGCCAGGTGGATGTCTCCCCGGCCATAGCCAACAGTGCCACCATTTACGCCAGTGCCATGGACAACACCTTGGACGACTTTCGCTTTGCCGCTTTCGGCCTGATCAAGGCCATTAACGGCGGTAAAGAAAAAGCTGAAGTGGGATCAGGCGGGGCAAACCAGCCGTATATGGAGAACCTCACCAACTGCAGCGCAGACCTTGAAGAGCTGACCAGCGCTCTGATCAAAAGCCCATCCAGAAGCTTCTCCCTGTGTCTCAGTGGCCCGCCGGGTACCGGGAAAACCGCCTACGTGCGGCACCTGGCCAAAAAACTGGACATGCCCGTTCTCGTCAAGCGCGCCTCCGACCTGCTGGATATGTATGTGGGCCAGAATGAACGCAATATCGCAGCCGCTTTTACGGAAGCACGGAACACGGAAAGCTTTCTGGTCTTTGACGAGGCCGACTCCCTGCTTTCCGATCGCCGGAACGCTGTGCGCAGTTGGGAAGTCTCCCAGGTCAACGAAATGCTGACCTGGATGGAGTGCCACCCCCTGCCATTTGCCTGCACCACAAACCTGATGGATCGCCTCGACCAGGCATCACTGCGCCGCTTCACCATCAAGTGCCAGTTCACCAACCTCAGCACTGCACAGGTTGCCCAGGCCTGCAGGCACTTCCTGGGCATTCGGGTTCCCATGGAAACGCTGGGCGGACTTACGAGCCTGACACCGGGAGACTTTGCCGTCGTGAAACGCAAGGCGGAAATCCTTGGCAAGCTGCGCGACCAGCAGTACCTGCTGAAAATGCTGCGCGAGGAAATGGAGGCCAAAGAGGGAGTGGCGAATGCCAAAGGCATTGGATTTCTTTCCACTTGCGGTTGAGGAGTTCATGGCGTATTTACGCCAGTATGGCTCCCACCCACGAGCAGTTATTGAAGTGGATTGAGGCTGCGGTTACTCCATTGCCCCATGTACCCTTCCCATGATGCAGGACACATGGGGCAATTGTTTTACTGACAAAGAGCGGTTTTCTCTTTATTTTACCTGGTGCATACGTAACTATTCACGGTATACGGCAACAAAAAAAGAGGGTCTCACACAAAGCCCGCAAAGCCCCTCAAGAAAGGCTGTTAAGAGAGAAAACCATCTCCCTCGCCCGTTCGCTGTGCTCACTCAAGCTGCGCAGACGCAGAGAAAATACAAGGTTAACTCTGAAGTTTCGCACCCCCGAAGCGGCAGGTTGTCGGCGCCGACCTGGATGCCATGCTGGGATGCCCAAAATGGTTCTGCACAGACTGCGTTTCTTGACATTGCCCTCAGCTTGTTTGTGAGTTTCTTTTGCCACTTTTGGGTCGCCAAAAGTGGCGCAAAAGCGACCCCCAGTGCTGTCCTTTTCAGCCGTCCGCTCGCCTGGAACTGGGGACCGCAAACAACCGCCCTCCGTGGCTTTTGGTTTACGGTTGCCGCCCTCGTGGCGGCAACCCTGCGGGTCCATAGCGTTCCAGTCTTCGCGGCCTGGCTGGGCCAGCACACGGGGGAGATGCAGAAGCAGGCCGTTCCCCCCTGAGCCCGTCCGGTGAGTGCGACGCCTGGCTGGCAAGACCCGAACGGGACACTCACAGGAAGTGAGTGGTTCGGCAGCACTGCAGGGAAGCAGTGTCTGCCGGATCTCCAGAACAGGCGAGCCAACGAGCCGGAAAAACGGGCGTTCGGGGGGCGCGTTTTTGAGTCCTTTTTGCGCGGTCAAAAAGGACAATATCCGGAAACAAAAAGTGGAATACCAGATAAGTCAAGCATTCAAAATCAATACAGTTTTCGCGCGATAAATGTCAGAATAATAACACCTTAACCTAAGACAACAAGATGCGAAACTTGAATTAACTGATTTGGCTGCCCATCTTCTCCGCGCTCTCAGCGGCTTTGCGAGAGGAGATTGTCTTTTTACCTACGCCTCCCTGTATGATTACATGCATACTTACATTGCCGGTAAACAGCTTGCGAAAATACCTCAACCCATACAGGCAATTGAAAAACCCACAGGTGCAAGGCGCTCGCAGAGCGAGGCGTGAAGCGTACTTTCCGTACGTTGCAGCAACGAGCGACAGCGAGCAACACCGCAGATGGGGGGGGGGGGCAGCAGCCTGTTCCCGATGATCTGCCATCGAAAGGAGTTCGGACATGCAGCAAAAAGTATTCAAGCGACTTGACGCGCTGAAATCCAAGCTCGACGAATATCGCCCCCTCGATGCGCACGTGGTCAAAAACCTGCATGAAAATATGGTGTTACAGTGGACCTACCACAGCAACGCCATTGAGGGAAATACCCTGACCCCCAGGAGGGCCAATGCAGCACCTTTCCAAATCCCGTATCATTGAACACCGCCAGTGTGCCAGGCGGCTCTGGCTGCGTGTGCATCGTCCCGACCTCGACACTCAGGCATCCACATCTGCACAGAGCCGCATGCAGGCAGGAACCCACGCCGGGGAAGTTGCCTGCAGCCTGTTTCCTGGTGGAAGAATGATTGAGGCGGAAAAGCTGAGCGATGCCATTGCCCTCACCACAGACCTTTTGAACAGAAAGCCGAAACCAACACTTTTCGAAGCCACCTTCAGCCACCGCAGAGTTCTGGTGCGGGTAGATATTCTGCAACCCGTTCGTGGCGGATACGACATTGTGGAAGTAAAGTCGTCAACCGAGATCCAGGGCTACCATCTGGAAGATGCCGCCATCCAGACCTGGGTATGCCAACAGGCAGGCCTTCCCATAAAACGGACCCAGCTTGCCCATATCAACAAAACCTTCGTGTACCCCGGCAAACAACAATACGACGGCCTCTTTGCTTTTGCCGATATAACCAAAGACACAGATGCCCTGCTCAAGCAGGTTCCCCACTGGACCAAAGCAGCATTTGCCACCCTGAACGAAAAGAGTGAGCCCATAATCGAGCCCGGTGAGCACTGCAAAGAGCCTTTTAAGTGCCCATACGTGAAACACTGCGCCCATGAATACAAAGCCGCAAAGTATCCCCCGGAAGACCTCGGGAATCAGGGAAACACAGTAAACAGGCTGCGGGAACAGGGTTACACTGATCTGCGCAAAGTGCCCAAGGCCTTGCTTGGAAACAACAAGAAGCACCTGCGCATCTGGCGTGCCTGCCGCAGTGGCAAAGCAGAACTCGACCCCGCAGCCGGGGAACACCTCCGTTCGCTTGCATATCCCCGCTACTTCCTCGACTTTGAAACCATTCAGTTTATCGTTCCCACCTGGAAAGGCACCCGCCCTTACCAGCAGATACCCTTCCAGTGGTCATGCCACAAAGCAGGCAAGAACGGCACCGTCAGCCACACCGAATTCCTGGACATCAGCGGCAAAGACCCCAGTAAACCATTTCTGGAGACGTTAATTCCCTCCCTTGGCAAACGCGGGCCAATTTTTGTGTACAGTCACTTTGAAAGAGATAGGCTGAAAGCACTTGCCATCCGCTTTCCAAAATATGCCATCGACATTGAAGCCATTCTGGAGCGTATGGTTGACCTGCTGCCTCTTTCCAGGGCGCACTACTACCATCCCGCCATGCATGGCAGCTGGTCAATCAAGGCCGTACTGCCCACCATCGCCCCGGAGCTTGACTATAGCGCTCTGGAAGGCGTGCAGGATGGAGGAGAAGCCCAGCAGGCTTACCTGGAAGCCATACATCGCCAGACAACTGGTGAGCGCAAAACAGAATTGCAGCAGGCCATGCTGGCCTACTGCAAACTGGATACGGAAGCATTAGTGAGGTTGGCGGAGTATTTTGAAGGGCATTAATCCCCCCCGCTCTGCTTTCAGAGTGGGGAGAATCCAGGATCAGCTCTCAGGCTCACACTGGCGCATCTTTACGCGGAAGCCATAATCTTGCGAAGGCTCATAGCGGACAATACCCTCAATATCAACCAGTTTAGCACCTTCTACCCCTTGACCTTGGATGAGAGCAAATATCGGGTTGACGATTTTCTTTCTTATATCATCAAGGTCGTTGATTGAGGTCAATAACAAACTATAACCCCACTCTTGATCGACCCAAGGCTCAGCCTCAGGATTCCAGTTGAACAGTACTTCGTCTTGAAGTTTAAGCCCTTCATCATCCCACGATGGGACCATGTAATACTCATCAGTAAAAACAACATAGCCATCCCAGAACATAACGTGCAAAAGTGGCTCCTGGTTATTATCTTCTTTTGTCGACATACCATCGCCAGCTAAACTCACCTGCAGGCAAATATATCGTTTGGGGACTGTCTTGTCCTTTCTCCCCCCTATCCCAAGGTAACATGCGTAATCCTTGACTACCCAGTCATTGTCGTCTGATCGCCAATCGTATTCCCAGTCGTCGATGCTTTTCACAACTGCATGTTCTTCAATGGCATTGTTGATTTCATGCTGAATCATCTGGAAAAGGCTTTCAACTTCCCTCCCAACATTCTCGATCAGCTCTACGCTCTTTTTGATACTAGTGCCAATACTTATTTCACTCATGGGATTCTCCTTTCCAGAATACATTGCCCTGGCTAAAGGTATGATGAATAGAGCTCATGTGTCTGAAGCCAAGGAATCGGCGAATATTCAGTCTGTCCAGCGCTCTCTGAACCTGAAGTGCCCAAGGGTGTAATTCATGTAGATTGTGATCACGCTGAATTTGCTCAATAATACCTAATATCTGATACCAGCTGATGGGAAGCAATTTCCCCGCCCAGTTATCTCTTTTTGCAAGGGCAGTCTGAGCCCCACTTGTCTCAATACCAATAAACATGTGCCAGCCATAATTTCGCTCATTTCCGAAAAGGTACCTCTCCCATTGATCGTGTAATTGCCACTCTCCACTGAGTGGTGATCTCCACTTGAGCTCCACAAGCAATGAGTATTGTCTGTTTCCTGGCCATGTCAGCTTGACATGCAGGTCTGGCTCAATTCTTTTACCATCGCGCCCCCGTCTTGAAGGCCAAAAAGCCATTTCTGCTTTTTCGGGATAGCTCTCAGGTAAACCTGGTGCGCTGCGTGCACGCAATAATTCGCACCAGAACCGAGCGGAAACTGCTGGTGGCAGCAGTGCCAAAGGACCAAGTAAAATTGCCGTCAACTCATCTTCCTCGTGTACTTTTCCTTGACCATCTTCACGATGGCCAAGGTAGCGCTTGTAGAGAGTACCCTTTTTCTGTGTAATCGCATGCAGCATTCATATCTCCTTCCCTTGCAAAACATACAACGGACAGTCTATGCGTAGCATAGTACCATGCATAACTCAGTAAGTCACTCCGACGCAGCCGAATACAGAAAGGCCCAGACGGTTTCCAGGGGCTGGTTGCTGTACACACTCCTGATCATGCTGTAGTCGTCATCAGGCAGGTGTTGCTGAATGGGCTGGCCGGTTTCACGATGGGGGCCACTGAGCTGCAGGCCGCTGAAGTGCAGGTTGAAGGTTTTGACGTCCTTGGATACGGCGAATTGCGCCACATACTCCATGCGGGTATCCTGGAAGTACTTTTTGGCCACCGCCAACTGTTCAGCCGTGATTTCCATTCCCATCCACCGCGTCCCCTGGAATGCGTCGTAGTGTATTGGGCCAGTAAACTCCACAATCTGCCGCCCTTGGGGGTCGGTGAATGTTTTCCATGAGCTCCGCCGGAAGTACTGGTAGCCCTGCAGGGCATCCTCCACGGTGACTGACGGGTCAAGCTGCAGGGTTCCCTTGCGGACGGTTGTTTCCACGTCATCCTGACCGCAGCCACTCATCAAGAGTGCCAGAATCCCCACAAATACGACAATGATGGTTGCTTGAAATTTCCCTCTCATACTGCTCTCCTTTGATGTTTCTCAAGGCATGTGGAGAGCTTACCGGAGCACGGCGACAAGGCGTGTCGCATACACTTGGCGGGCAACAAGCTTTACCAGCAAGACGTTACGGCCTGCCGCTGTTGATTTGTGGGAATCATTCAGGGTTTTCGAATACAAGAAAGACGCTTTCCTCTCGCGGAGAAGATGGGCTGCCATATCAATTCCCATTGTATTTCTCTGCGCTCCCCGCGTCCCGAGTGAGCAAAGCGAACAGACGTAAAAAGCCCCGCTGCCATGATGGCAGCGGGGCTTTGTGCAAATACGAAAAACCGTTAGCAGTTTGCTGAAGTACCCAAAAAACACGCAGGCAATTGAGGAACCCACAGGTGCAAGGCGCCCGCAAAGCAGGGAGTGAAACGTACTCCCTGTACGTTGCAGCGACTTACGACAGCGGGCAACGCCGCAGATGGGTTTTTTTCAGCAGCCTGTCAGTATTTCTGATCGGCGAAGGCAACCCAGCCACCGGCGCGCACCAGGGCTTCGTCAAATTCGTTGATGGTATAGCTGAAGGTCTTGCTCTTGCCGCCGCCTTTGACGTACAGCTCCTTCTTGTCCAGGTCGGTGGTGATTTCCACGTCCCCGGCACCGGCAAACTCCTTGAAGAGGGTGTCCATATCGCCAGCGGAGAGTTCAATGGCCATCATGCCGCCGTTGAACATATTCTGGCGGAAGATGCGGGCGTAGCTCTGGGCGATGACCATGGTGATGTCGTTGACTTCAAAGGCCCAGGGGGCGTGTTCGCGGCTGGAGCCACAGCCGAAGTTTTCCCGGCTGACGACAACGCGGGCATTGGCCAGGGTGGAGCCTTTGGGGTCAAAGCCTTCCAGCTTCAGGTCTTCCAGCAGGTAGGGCTTGAGCGCTTCCTTGGTCAGTTCGGTCAGGTATTTGGCGGGAATGATTTCGTCGGTATTGATGTCATTGCGGTCGAGGAAGAGGGCGGGGCCGCCGAATGTCTTCATGTATGCGCTCCTTACAGGTATTTGCGGGGGTCGGTGATATGTCCGGTAATGGCGGCAGCGGCAGCGGCTGCGGGGCTCATCAGGTGGACCATGCCGCCTTTGCCCATGCGTCCGTTGAAGTTGCGGTTGGTGGTGGAAGCGCAGGCTTCCCCTTCGGCCAGGACACCGTTACTCATACCCAGGCAGGCGCCGCAGGTGGGGTTGGTGACGCAGAATCCGGCTTCCAGGAAGATGTCGATAAGACCCTCCTGGTTGGCCTGCTTGAAGATGTCGGGGGTGGCGGGGGAGAGGATGCCGCGCACGCTGTCGGCGATGGTTTTGCCCTTGAGGACGGCTGCGGCTTCGCGCAGGTCTTCAATGCGTCCGTTGGTGCAGGAGCCGATGTACACCTGATCTATTTTACTGTCGGTCATCTGGCTGACGGGCTTGACGCAGTCGGGCTTGTAGCCGTAGGTGCACATGGGTTCCAGGCTGCTGGCGTCAATTTCCAGTACCCGCTCATACTCGGCATCGGCGTCGGGCTGCCACTGTTTGTAATCTTCCAGGGCCGCTTCTTTGGAGGGGTAGTCGTCCTTGATGAAGGGCCACAGGTATTCCACGGTGGTCATGTCGGGGGCGCAGATGCCACTGGTGCCACCGGCTTCGATGGCCATGTTGCACAGGGTCATGCGCGATTCCATGGAGAGGTTTTCCACCACGTTGCCACCGAATTCAATAACCATGTCGGTGGCACCGTTAACGCTGATGGTGCCGATGATATGCAGAATCACGTCTTTGGCGTAGACACCCTTGGGCAGCGTACCGTTGACGTTAATGCGCAGGGTTTTGGGCTGACGGAAGGCGCAGACGCCCTTGAGGATGCCCACTTCCAGGTCGGTGGTGCCGACACCGGCGGCAAAGGCGCCGAAGGCTCCATGGGTACAGGTGTGGGAGTCGCCCATGATGATGGTATAGCCGGGGCGCACAAAGCCCTTCTCGGGGAAGATGGCATGGCAGACGCCGTTGCGCCCGATGTCGAAGAAGTCCTTGATATTGTGGCGGCGGGCCCAGTCGCGCAGAACCTTGCCCTGTTGGGCGGTTTTGGAGTCTTTGGCGGGGGTGACGTGATCGATGACCGCTTTGATCTTGTTGGGGTCGAAGACACGATCCTTGCCAAGGCGTACCAGGTCGTCTATGGCGATGGGAGTAGTGATTTCATGGCAGAATACCATATCAAGGCTGAGCACCTTGGTGCCGGGGAACGGTTCATCGCGCAGATGTGCGTCAAAGATTTTTTGCGCTACGGTTTTACCCATGTACGTCTCCTGAGTCTGATTTTGACGTATCTTACTGCGCACCCTGAACCAAGTCAAGAAGGGGCTTGAACAGCAGGTTTTCCTGCAACACCCCTGGTTTGCGTGACTTCACCCCGGCACCCAAGGGGAGTTCCTTTCACGAAAAAAAGCGCAGGCCAACAGGACGCTGCGCTTTCAGAACTTCCGTCAACTCCGCTTATTCAATCCCCATGGAATCAAGCTGCTGCTGAAAGTTCTGGATCATGACCTTTTTCTCGGAGAATTCTTCCATACGGATGCTGCCGAACTCACTGGCAATTTCCAGGCGAATCATCACTCGCTCTGTAACCTGCTGATAGGAGAAGTTCTCTTCGCTGAAGATGTCGCGGAACTCTTTTTCACCGGGATTATGCTCACCGATGATCATACCCACCTGACGTTTGACGTTGGCCAGAACCTGCTCAATGGAAAAGTCAATCTGCAGGGACGAGATGATGCTGTCCTCAAAGCCTTCCGTCGCCGCTCCCCACGCCTGCAGGAGTTTGTCAGAGGCGCTGGCCGGAGGAAAGTTCAGCAGGGAAGTGAAAGCATCGCTCTCGCTGCCCAGGGCCTGCTTGGCATCGGGGTCCAGCAGCGCCATGACTTTTTCGTGGGTGAGTGTGTGGAGTTTATCGGCAAGACTTGATACAGAAATATTTTCTGCTGCCTTGGCAGTCTTTTCTGCAATCTTCTGGAGGTCGACTTCGTTACTCTTCGTGGGGCCCTGACCCTTACGCACAAGAGCATCGTGGGCTCGCGGACTGCTGTTGAGTATGGATGCCAGGGACGAGGTGATGTTCATGGGAACCTCCTGATGTTGGTGTTTGCCAGTATACCTTGCATGATCCTTGCCACTTTCCCGGGATGCTGGATTTTCAGGTCAAAAACCCTGCCTTGCCCCCGTCGCCATTTCCCATTAAGATGCCCACAGTTTTCAGCGGCATACCCGACAACAGCACCAACCTTTCCCCGGAAGGAGCACCCGATGCAAAAGCGCATTCACACACAGGGAGAATTGTTTGACGAGCTGCGCAAGCTGCCCGACGAGGATCGCGACCATCTGATGCTGGCTCGCTATGATGGTGGGATCTTCCTGGAAACCATCCTGGAAAAAGAGCATAATTATGGCCTCGCCATCAGGGACTACTCCAACCGCCAGCTGGTCATCGCCTTCGGCATGCTCAAGGATGGAGCCTCCATGGAGGAGACCCTGAGAAAAATTCGTACGGAGTACTGATACATGGAAGATTTCAACAAGCCGCGCTGTGCCGTCCTTGAGTTTTACGGCCGCGATGTCTGGGAAAAGGCCGTCGAGGTGACGGGCGACCCGCGTTTTGTCTACTGCCAGGGGGAAAAGTGGTGGGATGAATTTGCCGTCGCCCAGGGCTTTGGCCACCTGGATGAGGGGGGCAGCTTTGTCCGGACCAGCCCCCGCAGCTGAGGAGTCCACTGGCTGGAAGAATGGTGTCTGGGTGCTCCTCAACAATATAGAGGGACCGGTCAATCTTGGTTTTATCAGCCGCGCCATGGCCAACACCGGCTTCGCGCAGCTTCGCTTCTGCGGGCCAGTCAGTGCCGATGACCCCGATGTACTGCGTTATGCCGTTCACTCGGGACACCTGCGGGAGAATTTTACCAGAGTAGAGGATATCGGCGGGCTGTGCCGCGCCATGGATGTGGTTATCGGCATGAGTCCCCGTCAGCCCTGGTCTGACGGATGCGACATCACCCTTGACCAGCTGCCCGCTCTGGTTGGGCAGTACGCTGCTGCCCACAAACGTGTAGGGCTGCTTTTCGGCAATGAAGCCCATGGCCTTGATAACGCGGCCCTGAGCCACTGCCGCTACCGTCTGGCCTTGCCCACCGACTCCGGCTACACCAGCATGAATCTGGCCCAGGCCGTGCTGATTGTGCTGTGGGAGCTGCACCGCCACGGCGCTTCTGGCGTCGGCATTGACCCGTCCATGCCGGCCGCTGCCCCGGCTTCCATGCGCGAGCAGTTCCTGGAGAAGCTGCACCAGTATCTGGAGCTTATCGACTACCTCGATCCCCAGAACCCCGACCACCTGTGGCAGGAGCTGGCGATCATGATCCGTAAGCGCGACTGGAGCGAGCGGGAGCTGACGCTCCTGATGGGTCTCATCCATACTTCCCGCAAACGCCTGCTCAGTGCCGGGCACAAGACCACCACGGAAAATTCGCGCCACCCTGCTCCATAAGCCCCGCTCCTGCTACTCCTCCACACCCAGTTTGCGATAGAGGGTTCGCCGTCCGATGCCCAGCACGCTGGCGGCCCGCCGCTTATTGCCCCCCAACTGCTCCACCACATACTGTATGTAGCGACGCTGCAGTTCTTCCAGACTCAGGAAACCGTCCTCGCCCGTCAGGGCAATGGGAAAAGGGGCAGAGGGATCGCTGCCGCTGCGGTACTGCCGAATACGGGCGGGCAGATGCTGCGGCTGAATCCGGCTTCCGCGACAGAAAGTGGCTGCTCGCTCCATGGCATTTTGCAGCTCGCGCACATTTCCCGGAAAAGGATACTGCCGCAGTTTGCTGAGCGCCTCTTCGCTGAATCCCTGGAAGCGACGCCCCAGGCGCTGCTCCATCTGTTCCAGGAATCCGGCCGCCAGGAGCTCCAGGTCATCACCCCGGTCCCGCAGGGGCGGAACGTGCAGTGCGAAGGTCTCCAGGCGGTAGAAGAGGTCTTCACGAAAGCGACCCTGACGCATCTCCTCTTCAAGGTCACGGTTGGTAGCCGCCAGCACCCGCACATCGACTTTCTCCTCCCGGTTCCCCCCCACCGGCCGCAGCACTCCTTCCTGAATGACCCGCAGCAGCTTGGCCTGCAAAGGCAAGGGCATCTCGCCGATTTCATCCAGCAGCAGGGTTCCGCCATGGGCATCTGAGATCAGTCCGCGGCGCTCGGAGCGCGCTCCGGTAAAAGAACCGGCAACATGACCAAAAAACTCACTTTCCATGAGATTTTCCGGTATTCCCGCACAGTTAATGGCCACAAAGGCCTCCTGGCGGCGCTCACTTTCCCGGTGAATGGCGCGCGCCACCAGCTCTTTGCCTACGCCGCTTTCACCGGTTATCAGCACCGGTCCATATGCCCTGGCTACCTGGCGAATCTGGGCATAGAGGTGGGTCATGGGATCGCTGTGGCCAACCATGCCATGAAAGCTCTCCTGCGTCGGAGCCAGGCGCAGTGTGGCCAGCTCCTGACGCAGCAGGCGATTTCCCAGAACCCGCCGGACACTGAGCATCAGGTGCTCCAGGTGCAGTGGTTTGGTCAGGAAATCATCGGCTCCGGCTTTGAGAGCCTGCACGGCCTGGCTGATGGTCCCGAACCCCGTGATCACAATACAGGCTGGTGGGGTGTCCTGCCTCTGAAGCGCCTCAAGAAACTCCAGCCCAGTCATACCCGGCAGACGCAGGTCGCTGATCACCAGATCCACCGCCTGAGCCCGCACCATGCGCAACCCCTGCTCCGCGGTCATTTCGCGGAACACCTGGTAGCCTGCGTCGGATATTTCATCCAGCAGCAGCTGAGAGAGGCTCTCGTCATCCTCCACCAGCAGAATACGGTATTGGCCGGGATCAAAATCACCCATGGGCGGCTCCCCCCTGCCCTATCGGCAGCACCACCTGAAAAAGTGCTCCGCCAAGGGCACTCCGTCCCACTTCAATGGTCCCACCGTGCTCCTCTATGATTCCATGGACGACGGCCAGACCCAGACCGGTTCCCTGCCCCACAGGCCGGGTGGTAAAGAAGGGCTCAAAAATGCGATGGCTGATGGACTCAGGAACACCAGGGCCGCTGTCTTCCACGGTGAAGCAGAGTCGATGGGAACACACCTCCCATGCAAGGTGAACTTCCCCGCCGGGAGCGGCCTCCATGGCGTTTTCCAGCAGATTCACCAGAACCTGCTCCAGGCGAATGGGATCAGCCCGGAAAAGCGGAGCGGTGCTCTCCCCGCGAAGCTGCAGCCTCACGGCGCTGCGCTTCTGCCGGTCTGCCAGGGCACTGGCAGCGCTCTGAGCCAGCCGGGCCGCAGAGGTGTTCCGGCAGTGCATGCTGTTCGTGCTGAAGTCCAGCAACTGGCGGACAATGTGCTCCATGCGCTGCACCTCATGGCGAACCTGCTGCAGGGCCTCCCGGCCATGTTCACACATATCCTGGCGGCGCAGTGCGCGCTGAGCCTTGCCGTCAATCACGCTGAGGGGAGTTCCCAGCTCATGGGCAACTCCCGCCGCCAGCTGTCCGATCGCCGCCAGTTTCTCTGTCTGCCGCAGACGCTGCTGCAGGCGCTGTTCCTCTTGACGCCGGGATTCAATCTCCCGCTGCGCCTCTTCTATGCCATCCAGCATGGAATTAAAACTTCCCGCCAGGGCCATGATCTCCCGAGGGCCTTCGACAATTGAGCGATGGCGGATATCTCCCTGCTTCACGCGGTGCATGCTGCTGACCAGCCGACGGAAAGAGATTCCCAGCGCCCGGTGGTGCCCGTAGAGCACCAGAACTGCCGTGACGAGAATACTGAATCCAAGGGCACCGATAAACCACAGACGCATTCTGGCAATATACTCCTGAAACTCGCTCTGCTGGCGAGTCAGCTGCAACAGACCATTAATGCGTCCTCCCGAGTCGGTAAGGGGGACGAAATACGAATACACATCCTGCCCGGCAACCTCCCCATACTCGCCATGGCGTTCACCGCCGGCGGCAAGCCGTGAAAGCACCCGTTGACGGGGCGCCGGGTCTATCGCCCCAGCCACGGCGATTCTCTCGCCATCGGCGTCATACACATAGGCACTGTACACCCTGCCAATGCGAAATGCCGACTCCAGCGCCCGCAGCACACTGCCACTGCGATCGCGCTCCAGCGCGTGGCTGATGGGCAGGCGAATGGCACGGGCAACCAGCTCAAGGTCCTTCTGCATTCGCTCTTCCACATGGCGCTCCAGGGCGCTGAAGGTCAGGTACCCCCCCACTCCCATCAGCACGCCCAGGGGGATGACAATATAGAGAATCAGCCCAAGTCGCAGACTGCCCATAGCCAGCTCCATTTCCACGGCGCGTCCGCGCCATTATGTCTCATGTGCCATATATATACACTTATTTCCCCGATATTCCAAGCCATCCACCTGCAGCAGGCAAGGTGAAATACTGCAGCAAAACAACATAGCCTGTCCATCCGCAAACTGGCATACCATGTGCTCTGTCCCTGGGCAGCGGAATACCCCATGGGGGATATCCAAAACCTACAGGAGGATTCTCATGAAATCACACCTTCAACTCCCCGCAGCGATCGCCTTTGCCTTTGCCCTGGTCTTTTCCGTCACCTCGATCGCCTCAGCCCAGCAGGCTCCACACCAGCAGGTGGAAATGCGTGACGTCAGCAGCCAGGAAATCCGGCAGGTCTCTGAAGCCTATGTGGAGATTTCGGCAATCCAGCAGGAGTACCAGGCGAAACTCGGCAACGTCCAGGACCCTGAAGAGGCACAGCGCCTTCAGCAGCAGGCCAATGAAGAGATGACCCAGGTTGTGGTTGACAGTGGCATGGAGGTGGACGCCTATAATGAAATCATGCTGATGGCACAGATGAACGAAGAGCTGCGCGATCGCATTCTGGAAAAAGTCGGACAGCTGCAACGCTGACCACAGCGCCCGGCATGGCACTTTCCCTGCGGTGCCGGGCCTTTCTTTTTGTGCTCTTTCGCGACTATTTCTTAAAATATCGCCCACGCGATGCGCAGTACTTTTCAAGTGCACTCATCCTGTGGTATAGATACTCATTATGAGCGAAGCACGTCACAGCATAGAACGCCACCGCAAACAGATTCAGCATAAACGCCAGCGCAAGATCAATGACGAGCAGTACATCTACCTCTCCACCGCTTCAGGTTCGGGAGGAATGGTTACCCATCGCAAGCTCTCGCGCCTGGTGGTACTGGTATTTGCCTACCTGGTCATCATAACGGGCGTGGCACTGTATTTTATTTTTGAAACAAAGCTCAGCCATCAGCGCATCCTCACCCTTCATGACAAGATCGGATTCCTCAATAAAAGCATCGACGACCTCATCGACGAAAGCGCCCGCAAGGAGAGCGCCCTGGAACTGGCGCAGCTTGAGCTGCAGGAGAACTACTCCCTGCTCAACCGCTACAAGGAAGAGCTCTCCCAGTACGTTCTGCTCAATGAGAATTTCATTCTGCAGGGCGCCCTGCGCCGCGTTGACGACCCCAGCGCCAATCGCGCCATTGAGCGCGAGCTGACCTTTGCCCGCTCACAGCTGCAGCGGGTGGCCAGTCGCGTCATGGATATCGAAAGCAAGCTGGGGATGTCCCACAGCTCTTCGGTCAAGGAGGCCTCCCGCCTGACGGTTGATGATGTCTACGCAAAAATCGACAGTATTGAAAATGAAATCGTCCTGCGCAACAATCTCATCAAGGAGCTTCCCGTCTCCTTCCCCACGGAAGGGCGCATAAGCAGCCGCTATGGCCCACGCATCCACCCCATCACCGGGCGACCTTCATTCCACGCGGGCTATGACATCGCCAATGTCGAGGGAACTCCGGTCTTCGCGCCTGCTCCCGGCGTGGTCTCCCGTGCCGGATACGACAATCTGGCGGGGAACTATATTGAAATCCGTCACCAGCACGGTTTTACCACCCGCTATATCCATTTGTCAGAATATGTGCTAGAAAGAGGCGATCAGGTACTAGGAGGCCAGCTTATCGGCTACATGGGCAACACGGGAAGGTCAACCGCCTCCCACCTGCACTATGAAATCCACTACCGTGGCAGACACGTAGATCCCAGGGGCTTCCTCTACAGCTCCATTCTGAATCTGCATACATTTTTCTCATACCCGGAGGTCAAATGGCGATATTCTCAGCTGAAAAAGAGTCATCAGGAAACAACAGCAAAAGTGAACTGACACCTACCGTCATCGGTAACTGCGATACCGTTGTCGGGGAGATACGCTCCGAGACTGATGTGTTTATTGATGGAAAGTTCAAGGGCGACATCTACGCCAAGAAGACCATCAGCGTCATCACTGGCGGCAATGTCGACGGAACATTCAATGCTGATAAAATGGTCATTTCCGGTAAAGTTCAGGGGGTCGTTCGCGCCAACCAGGTCGTCATTAAAAGCGGCGGCTATTTTGAAGGCGAGATGGCCTACCGCATCCTCATCATTGAGGAGAATGGCTGGTTTGAGGGCAACTGCACCCTCCTCAAAGAGGATATCATCATTGAGGATCGAACCGGATCCGGCAGCACCAAAGACGCGGCGTCTGCCTGAAAAACCGTACACTCAAAAGCCCGGAGCACAAAGATGCTCCGGGCTTTTTCACGTTGACATGGGACGGTTCTCAGGGATGTTCTTCCGCCAGCACAACCACTTCAAGCTCCACGGACCCTTCACGTAAGCCAAAAATACCGATGGCAAGCTTCGGGCAGAACTCTGCGCATACGCCACAGCCCGTACACAGCGTTGACGCAAATGAAAGCCGCCGCAGACCGCTTTCGTTATCGTCCTCCATAATCAGAGCGCCTGTGGGGCAAATGGCACTGCACGCCGAACACACGTTGCAGTTCTCCGTGACACGGGCACCGTAATAGGCACGCGCCACCACCGGATCGACTTCCCCTGCGCGCTGCTGCTTTTCCACCTGATTCAGCAGGTGCCGCTTGAAAGGCAGGCGCTTATCGCTGTAGGAGAGACTCTGTGAGCTCTCGCCATGGAGCTGATGGAACATCCGCGCCGTCTCCTCCGTAGCCTTCTCCCGAAAGAGGGTGAAGAGTCCGCGTCGCCCCACAGCCTTCTCCTGAAAGCGCAGCTGCCCGGGGTCATCGATCAGTCGCAGTGCCCCGGCTGCCGGACCAATTTCCTTGATCCGCTGGCGCAGAACCTCAAGTGCAGGGGCATTGCGACAATCCGCACAGCGGGTGAGGTTCAGCTGAACCGGCTTTTTCACAAAATGCCCCAGAGCAATCAGATGTTCGGTGGAAAGAAACCCCACGCAGGGAACGCTGGCATGGCACTTGACCTCACCGGCACGAATCGTACAGCCGAGCACGGGCTGCTCAACCTCCCTGAGCTGCTTTACCATCAGGGAAAAATCCGTATATTTCACCTCTATCGCCTCGTTCACGCAGGTGGAAACGCACAGCATACACTCCGTGCAGACATCGTGGCGCAGCACCAGGGCCGGTTCCACCTCTATCGCGCCCTCTGCCGGGCAGATATCGACGCACTGGCGGCAGGCATTCTTGAAAAACCGCATGCGCAGACACCGCGATGTCTCCAGCCGCAGTGATGAGCCCAGGCGATTGACCGTCTCCAGCAAAGCATTGGGGTCTATCATAGCCCCACCAGGCTTTTATTCAAATGGACTCTGCTTCGTCCAGTGTGTTGACTCTGCGTAGGCGCGCAGTGCTTTTGCCAGTGCGCAGTAGAATTCATTATCGGTACCATTCAGAATATTCTCACAAAAAGGTTTCAACCAGGGAAGCAGAAAGTTATCCAGAAACATCTGCTGCGTCAGCGAGATGTTCTGAGCCTTCTGCAGGTCGTTGATCTGCAGATACTGTGCCTCCTGGAAGAGCAGATAGTACATGAATTCCAGCTCGGCCACAATATGGTCGGGAGCGTCTTTAAAGCTCCCGTCAATGGACAGACCATTCTCGCGGTAAATCTTGATGACTTCCAGGGTGGAGTCCCCCATCAGCTGCCGCTCCTCGTCCAGATACACCGACCCGTAGGGTGGCGCAATCAGTTCCGCCGGCCCCACAAACAGCTGTGCATATTCCACCAGGAGCTCCTGATCATGGTATTTCTGCAAAGCAGGCTCAAGAGCCGTAAAGAACTTCAGCTCATCGGGGCAGACCTTTTTCACTATTTCGGTGAGCTGCGCAAAAATTTTCTCGGAAGTAAACAGCTCCTTTTCCGGCTCATAGAACAGTGCCGCCAGCAGCTTGAAGCCATTGGCCCGCTGTGCTTCGTACTGGGCATATTCGAAAATTTCCACGTGACTATCCCCCATATAAAAGAGTTTCCTTCTCAGCACCGGACTCAAGCTCTGCGCTCATCCACAAAAATCCCCTGCTGAAAGGGAAAGAAAAGCGGGTGGGGGGATTATACCCACCCACCCGCAAAGTTCAATGATCAATCAGGTCAGCGCGCAGCATACTTGCGGATGTAGATCACATTCGGCTTGATGCCTTCACCGGGCTTCTGGGTAGCTCCCTTGTTGTCCTTCAGACAGACGGCGGTGCTGGCATACTGCTTGAGCAGCTTGCTGGCTTCGCTGTTGGGGTTGTCCAGATCGCCGAAGGTGCGGGCTTCCGATGGGCAGGCCTGGGCACAGTAGGGTTGCTGGCCACTGGCCACCAGGTGCTCACAGAAGATACACTTTTCCACCTTGTTGGTGGCGCGCACAGGATTGTAGTCGGGGTGGCTGAAATCCGTGCGGTAGGGAGGCGTTCCGCCGGATTTGGCCGCGATTTCCGCGCCGGACGTGGAGCCCTTGAACAGCTCGGTCTTGTCCTTGTATTTCGCCTGTACCTCACCACGGTTCATGTGGATAACATTGTACTTGGCCGCCTTATCGGCATCCAGGCTGGCAACGGTATAAGGGCAGGCAGACTGGCACATGCCGCAGCCGATGCAGCGGGCTTCATTGTGCATGGTGATGCCATTGTCCTTTTTGTACATGGCCTTGGGGTTAACGGGACAGGCCGTAACGCAGGGAGCATCGGTGCAGTGGTTGCACAGGGTGGGGTACATGGTGTACCTGGCATTGGGGTATTTCCCTTCAATGCTCTCGCAGTAGTCCGCCCAGTTGAAGGTCTGCCCATCTTTCGGATCATCTGTATTATTCTGCGTCTTGCAGGCCAGGCCACAGGCACCGCAGCCAGCGCACTTCAGCAGATCTATAACCATTCCGTATTTAGCCATTACTCAGTCCTCCTTCCCCTCAGACCTTTTCGATCTTGACGCCGGTAAAACCACCATTACGCGCGGTGGAACCGGTGATACGATCGTAGTCATCGGGCATGATTTCATTGAAGTTGGCGCCACGGGGTTCAGCCTTGGCGAAGTCCTTGGAAGCGAAGCGACCGAAAGCGTGGTGGCCCTGACCATAACACTTGGCGGCAACTCCGGGACGCACACCCTCCCACAGGCGGGCCTTGACAGTCAGGCTGCCGATGGTGGACGTGACGCGTACCATGTCGCCATCGCTGATACCCAGCTTTCTGGCGTCATCTGGGTTGAGCTGTACCACGTCTTCCTGGTTCACATCGCCCGGATCGCACTTCTTGAAGGCGTAGTACCAGCTGTTGTTGGCACTGCGACCCTCGCGGTTGAGGCGCGACTTCATGTCGATGAGGTCGAAGGGATACTCGCGACGGCTGCCGTGACGCACATCATCGGGGGACTCATAGTGGGGCACAAAGGCCAGCTCACCGCGAGCCGCATAATTGGTCAGCTCAAGTACGCGGTCAACGGAGACATTGTACTTGGCAGCGTGGGTCTCGAAGCCCTTCTTGAGGGTTTCGCTGTAGAACTCGAACTTCTTGGTCTCGGTGGGGAAGCCTTTTTCCCACTTCTGACGGAAGGTGAACCTGGGTGAGTTGACAACGCCTTTTTTCCTGAAGTCGTTCCAGCCATTGAGCTTGTCGCCTTTGTAATCCTTATTGAGGGCTGGATCCCAGCACGCTTGGGTGCGGATCTTGGTGGCATAGATGGCAAACTCAAGACTGTTGGTCGGCTTCTTGCCGGTTTCCGGGTCCTTGTACTCGTTGTGCAGCCAGTCGTACATGTTAGAGAAACCCTTGGCCTTCAGCTTCTCGGCCAGCAGCCAGGTCACTTCCGTTTCAATGCCCTTCACGTCGAACATGCGATCAATGACGGGCTGCTGGATGGAGGTGTGCCCATGGAGGTTGGCCTTGCTGCGCACCGCTGCCCAGTCTTCAGAATGGTGCAGGGCTGAAGGCAGGACGATGTCGGCAAAGTAGGTCATTTCCGAGAACATGGGCACGCAGTGAACCATAAATGGAACCTGTGCCAACGCTTTGTCCCAGCGAGCACCCTCAGTGCCGGAGAAGTTGACATTGATAAAATAGGCCAGGATCAGCTTGATGTCGTAGGGATCTTTGTCCAGGATGGCGTTGGCGACATTGTTCAAAACAACACCAGTGCCGGGATTGGCGCGGGCCATGGCCGGCATCTCCAGATAACCACGCTGGTCAATTTTGGTTTTGCCTGCGTTGCCTTTGGCCACATCATCCTGATAGTTGGCAAAGCCAGGATAATTTGTTGCAGGGCCACTTGCTCCTGTTACCAGGCCACCTTCACTGTCGGTGGCACCGACGAGGCCATTGAGGGCGTGGATGGCCATAACAGTGTAGGAACCGCGTGGGTGCATATAGGGACCGTACCAGATGGCGCACTGGGGTGCGGCAGCGGCAAAATCCTTGGCAATGCGCTCAATCTGACGGCGGTCAACGCCGGCTTCTTTGGCAGCCCAGGCAGGATCCTTGTCCTTGAGTTCAAGGTTCCACCACTTCACCAGGCCATTGGTGTGCTTCTCGTCGAAGTCAGCCTCATTAACGGTGCGGCCCTTGCGGAACTTGTTGCTGCCGTCCTTGAAGTCACCACAGAACTCCTTGTTCCACATGCCATTGACCAGAATGTAGTGGGCCATGGCCACGGCTACGGCACCATCGGTTCCGGGCTTGATGGGCATCCACTCGTGGGCCTTGGCAGCGGTGTTGTTCATGCGGGGATCGATAACCGCCACCTTGCCGTTGGTCAACACCTTGTTCATACGACGAATCGCATTGGGTGGCTGACGGTTGGAAGAGAGGGGGTCACAGGCCCAGCTGATGAGGTACTTCATGTTATCCAGGTCGTAGTCACGGTAGCCCCAGAAACCCTCTGTGGCATAGGAGCCCATCTTTTCGACTTCCGCACAGATGGAGCTGTGGGAGATGTTGTTGGGTGAACCGATCATGCGGGGCAGGTGGCCATAAAAAATGGTGTTATGCTCGGAGTAGCGTCCGCGCATTAACAGAAATTTATGGGTTTCGTTGTCCCTGCGCAGCTCCAGAACCTTGTCAGCGATGGTGTCCATGGCCTCATCCCAGGAGATGGGCACAAATTTGGGATCTTCGGTGCGACCTTTCTTGGGGTTGGTACGCTTCATGGGAGTCTTGATACGATCGGGGTCGTAGATCTGCTGCAGAATCATGTGACCGCGCACACAGCAGTAACCGTCATTGGCCTTGCTGAGCTGGTTGCCGCGCACCTTGACGGCACGTCCATTCTGCACAAAGATTTCAATGGGGCACCAGGTAGTGCAGCCCTGGCAGGTGTTGGGAATCCACTCACCAGCAGCCTCACTCATGCTGCCTGCACCACTTCGTGTCTGGGCGAAGGCGTTGAGAGTGGGAGAGGTCATGGCAACAGCACCGGCTGCCGCACCTGCCTTCAGAAACTCACGTCTTTTAATCCGCATTTCTACCTCCTTAAGATAGATGGGGTAATGGGATACTCATCCATTGGCGAGAAGAACTTTTCTTCACAAGGACACCAAGCAGATGGGATACCTGTGATGCATACGATAGGAGAGTGAGCAGTGAAAAACCATCGGTGAAAACCAGCTTTTTGCTCAGGGGAAAACCCCGAGAAACCCAATAAACCATTCCCTCACAGCCACATAGGCACACAAAGAAAAATCCTTGTTCTACTGGACGCCCCCGCCAATAGCCTTTATATTTCCCACTGAGATTCTATTTGCCACCTTTGCACCCATAACGAAAAAAAATCAGGTGTACACCATGAACAATAAAGTCATTATTCTGCTGTGGTCTGTTTCCCTGCTGCTCTTGATCAGCCTCACCCTCTACAACAGCCTTGATTTCAACGACACGGAAATCATCGCGATCGACAGCAGCAGGGTCATAGATTCCGATTCCATAACCACCCAGCCGGAAGTCTTCCGCGTGGCAGTGTCCTCCATGATCTCTCCCCTGGAAACGCTGCGGGGCTACGGCCCCTTGCTGGATCACCTGGAAGAGAAACTCGGCCGTAAAATCAAACTGGTGCAGCGACGCACCTACCAGGAAGTCAATGATCTGATTGAAGCGGGAAAAGTCGATATCGGCTTTATCTGCACCCTGGCCTATGTCAAGGCCTCTGAGCTTGGCGCCCGCCTGGTGGCGGCCCCCCAGGTAAACGGCCATGCGTCCTATCAGGCCTATGTCATCACCCGCAAGGACAGCGAAATTCACTCCCTGGAACAGCTCAAGGGCAAGCGCTTTGCCTTTACCGATCCTATCTCCTTTTCCGGTCACCTGGCACTGCGGGGCGAGCTGCTGAAGATCAATGAAACACCGGAAAACTACTTTTCCAGCACGTTCTTTACCTACAGCCATGATAACTCCCTGCGCGCCGTCCATGACGGCATCGTCGATGGAGCCACCATGGACAGCCTGGTGTTTTATTCCACTGCCCTCATCTATCCCGAGCTGACAGAAAATCTACAGGTCGTTCATGTTTCGCCCATGGTAGGCAGCCCACCGGTGGTGGCGCGACCGGGACTGAGTGATGAAGAGTTTGAGCTGATCCGCCGCATATTCCTCTATATGCACAACGAACCAACCGGACGTGACGCCCTGGATATCCTGTACATTGATCGCTTTGTCATGGGGGACGACACTCATTACAACTACATTCGCCAGCTCAGACGCGAACTGGAGCTCACCGCTCATGCTGACTAAAACCTGGGATATCTTCACCTGGCTCTCCGACCGCCTGAACATGGAAGCCAAGGTTCTGTGTATCACCGTGGGGTTTATCCTCTTCCTCGGCGTTGGAGTTACCTTCGAGATGCGCACCATCGTCAGCAACCTGATGCAGGATGAACTGGAAAAGCAGGGTATGTCCATTGCCAGCGACCTCTCCGCCCGCAGCGCTGATCTGCTGCTGACCAGTAACATCTTCGCCCTCCATCAGCTACTGCGCAATACACTCCAGAACAACTCCAACGTGGAGTATGCTTTTGTCCTCGATAACCAGGGTCAGGTCGTTGCCCACACCTTCAGGGACGGTTTCCCCATAGATCTGCTGGGTATTCATGACGATGCCGTACGACGCAAGGAATTACCCGGCAAGGCCCTGGTCCGCATTGAGGACCAGATTATCCACGATTTTTCCAGCCGCATCAGCACCGGCAATATCGGCACCGCCCGGGTTGGCCTGCACGAGCGCAATATCCAGGCCTCCATCCGCAAGGTCGTCATCACCATAACCCAGACCACCCTGCTGATGTCGGTTGTGGGTATTTTCGCTGCCAGTATTCTCACAAGCCTGCTCCACCAGCCCATCAACCTGCTGGTGGAGGCAACAAGGCGCATGTCTCGCGGCAATTACCGGCAGAGGGTCGAGGTGCAGACGAAAGATCAGATTGGCACTCTGGCCCAGGCGTTTAACGAGCTGGGCGTTACCCTGCACAATAAGGAGCAGGAAAATGATACCCTCTGGGCTGAGTTGAAGAAGAAAGAAGAGGTGCTGCGCACGCTCCTGAAAACGGTAATTACCGCCCAGGAAACAGAGCGCAAGCGCATCAGCCGTGAGCTCCATGACGAAACCGGTCAGGTGCTCAGTTCGCTGATGCTGCATCTGCAATCCATGAAGGATCGACCCATCACGGGGGAGATGCAGGAGGAGATGGAGAATATCCGCTCGCTGATTGCCCGCACCATTCATGAAGTGAAGCGTATCTCCCGTCAACTGCGCCCGAGCATACTGGATGATATGGGGCTCTTTTCCGCCCTGAATCACCTGTGTGAAGAATATCAATCCAATGGCTCTTTCGATGTGGATATGGTCGTGTATGGACAGAACACCGGAAAGCGGCTGCTGGCAGAATTGGAAATTGCTCTCTACCGCATTGTTCAGGAGTCCCTGACCAACATTTCCAAACACGCCCAGGCCCGCAATGTCAGTATCATCTTCACCCTGACACCCGATCAACTGTATCTTGTCATAGAAGACGATGGAAAAGGCTTCGATGTGGAGCAGCACTTCAGCAGCGATGCCTACAAAGAGCACCTGGGCCTGCACGGCATGCAGGAGCGCGTCGAAATTATCGGCGGTACCCTGCAGATAGAGTCGAGCCGGGAAACCGGAACCACCATATACGTGAATGTCCCATTGCAGTTTGCCACTGAGGAGAAACCTGATGATAAAAATACTGATCGTTGATGACCATATTGTCCTGCGCAGCGGGCTTGCCATGCTGCTGGGCGCCCAGGATGACATGGAGATCGTCGCTGAAGCCGCTACCGCTGCCGAAGCCATGGAAATTCTCAAGAGCAGCAAACCCGATGTCATCATTCTGGACATCAACCTGCCCGACAAAAACGGCATGGAGCTGGCCGAAGACATCCTGCGCAAACACGGTCTGGTGAAAATTCTCTTCCTCACCATGCACGATGAGCCTGAGTACGTAGGGCGCGTGCTGCATATTGGCGCCGCCGGCTATATCCTGAAGAATGCGGCGGACACTGAGCTCATCAATGCCATCCGGGCCGTCAAGCGGGGCGAGTTTGTCCTGCAGCGAGGGCTGATGGAAAATATCGCCCGCCAGAAAAGCCGGAAGCTCTCGGGCCACACGATTGAGGCAGCACCGCCCAAAGCGTCCCTCAGTAAGCGCGAGACAGAGGTACTCCAGCTCATCGCCCTGGGTTACACCCAGCAGGAGGTGGCTGATCAGCTTGGAATCAGCATCAAGACCATCGAGACCCACAAGGCCAATATCATGGAGTCTCTGGGAACCAAAAAACGGTCAGAACTGGTACGGTACGCCCTGGCACACGGGCTGATTACCGGACACCAGCATAAGGAGCTCTCATGACCCGCCCTCTTCTTTCTGCACTGCTTGCCCTGACCCTGTTCCCGCTCTTCGCCTGCAGTGAGCAGCTTCCTGACAACAACAACCTGGGGAAATATCTTGAAACCTTTGATTACCATGAGCGCCGAGCCATGAAGATCGACTCCTTCGAGAGCCTCCTTCTCCTTGAGGAAGGCCGTGCGCAGCTCCTTGACATAAGGTTTCACGAGGAGCACGCCATGTACTCCATTTCCTTCGCCAAGCATATTCCCCTCAATGAGCTCCCCCAGAGGCTCGACGAGCTGGACCGCGACAAACTTGTCATCACCATGTGCCCCATTTACGACCGGGCAGCCATAGCCAGGCTTTACCTGGTCCTCAACGGCTTTGAGGCGCGTTACCTGACCGATGGGATGCTGGGCATGATGAAGACGCTCCGAGGAGATACCGCCAGGGAGTATTATGAAGTATTGCGCCTGAACCGAGAGCCCCAGCCTGAGTGAGGGTGCGTCTGTGTCACTTGCGAACGCCGATGCCCAGGCAACAAGGCATCGGCTTTTCGTGTCACACCAGCAGCTTCTTGATATCCGCCGGACTCAACAGTTTTCCCGTCGACTTCAGCTCACCATCGATAGCAACGCCGGGGGTCATCATGACGCCCATCTTGACGATTTCATTGATGTCAGTGATCTTTTCCAGCTCATAATCGGCACCACTTTCCTCAATGGCCTTCTGGGCGTTCGCGGTGAGTTGTCGGCATTTGGCGCAGCCGGTACCGAGAATCTGCAGTTTTTTCATCCTATCCTCCCGAAAGTCAGAATATATACCCATACATCATGCCACTGAGTGTGGCCATGAGCACCACCAGCACCACGAACACCATGGTCTTGTAGGCTCCCAGAATACTTCTGATAACCAGCATATTGGGCAGGGATAATGCTGGGCCGGCCAGCAGCAGGGCCAGAGCTGGCCCCTTGTGCATGCCACTGCCCATCAGCCCTTGTAAGATGGGGATTTCCGTCAGGGTGGCAAAGTACATGAAAGCCCCAGCCACGGCTGCCAGAAAATTTGCCTGGAAGGAGTTATCGCCCACCACGCTGGTTATCCAGTGGGAGGGGATCAGAGCTTCCTGCCCGGGGCGCCCCAGCAGAGCTCCGGCAATGAGGATGCCGAAAAAGAGCAGGGGCATGATCTGTTTGGTAAAATCCCAGGCAGTCTGTATCCAGGTACCCATCTCCCCTTCCTGGCGGCTGAGAAACCACGAAAGAGCAACCACCACCACGGTAAAGGGTACCAGGGGCACATGGGGAAAAAGGGCAAAGGCGAGGGCTCCCAGGAGGGCAATCATGGCCAGGTACTGCCAGCGAAAACCAAACCAGCGAACCATGACGATGCCGAGCAATATAGCCAGTGCCGTGGTGATGAGCCACTTCAACGAGAAAATAAGGGCTGTCATGCCCGTGCCCGAAGCGGGCTCTGTCCAGTTGGCGAAGATCAGTATGCCCACCATGGCGCCAAAGAAGAGGGCGCTCTGCCCCAGGGGGCGACTTGCTTCGGCTTCAGGTAACTGGGCCTGAATGGCCTTTTTTTTCTGCTCTTCCCTGTGGAAAATAACATGCATACACAAGCCGATAAGAACACTGAATCCGATGGCGCCCACGGCACGGGCCACACCCATCTCAAAACCCAATACCCGGGTGGTGAGCACAATGGCCATAACATTTATGGCCGGACTGGCATAGAGAAAGGCCGTGGCAGGCCCCAGCCCGGCTCCCATGCGATAGATACCTGCAAAAAGGGGCAGTACCGTACAGGAGCATACTGCCAGCAGGGTTCCCGCAACCGAGGCCACTGAGTAGGAGAGCCACTTGCTGGCCTGGGCACCAAAGAATTTGAGAATGGCCCCCTGATTGAGAAAAGCCGCCAGGGCTCCCGCAATAAAAAACGCCGGGATCAGACAGAGAATAACGTGTTCCTGGGCATACCAGCGAAGCAGATACAGGGACTCCCAGAGAGCATTTTCCAGACGCTGTCCCTGCTGCATCCACTCCAGGGGGAGTGTGACGATGACCAGAAAACTGGCCACGATCAGCAACAGGGGTTTCCACTCCTCTTTCCAGGACACCATATTGATTCCCTTTCATATTCCGGGGTACTTCACCGAATGCTCCTTCTTGAACTCACCTGCCTCTATCCGTCGTGCCAGCTCCCGCACCTTGGCTTCGATGGTGCGGGCCGTCTGCACAAACACTTCATCACTCTGCCCCGTCGGATCATCCAGCCCCCAGTCCTCCCGGTGTTTGCAGGGCAGCATGGGGCAGTCCACATTACAGCCCATGGTGATGACAATATCCAGCTCAGGGATATCGCCGAGCAGCTTGGAGCGCTGGGTTCTGGCCATATCCACGCCATAGAGTTCACGGATAATACGCACGGCATCGGCATTGATTGCCGGTTTCACATGGGTTCCGGCGGAATAGGATTCAAAGACATCGGCTGCCAGCAGCGTACCCAGGGCCTCCGCCATCTGGGAGCGACAGGAGTTGTGCACACAGATAAAGCCAACACGTGGTTTCATGGCGTTTCTCCGAAGAATTTACGTTTGAAATAGAGGCTCACGTGCACCAGCCCGATCAGCACCGGTACCTCCACCAGCGGCCCGATGACCGTGGCAAAGGCGATGGGTGAGCCGATACCGAAAACGGCGATGGCTACGGCGATGGCCAGTTCAAAGTTGTTACCGGAGGCGGTGAAGGCCAGGGAAGTGGTGCGGGGATAGTCGGCCCCCAGCTTCATGGCCATAAAGAAGCTGATGAGAAACATGAAGGCGAAGTACAGCATCAGGGGAAGGGCAATCCACATCACGTCCAGGGGACGCTGCAGGATCTGCTGCCCCTGAGTGCTGAACATGACCACGATGGTGAAGAGCAGGGCCACCAGGGTGATGGGGGAAATGGTCGGGATAAATTTCTTCTCGTACCACTCTTCTCCTTTGGCTGGCACCAGCAGTACCCGGCTGAGGATACCGGCAGCAAAGGGAATACCCAGGTAGATCATGACGCTGACAAAGATATCCCTGATGCTCACATCCACCACCATGCCCTCCAGACCGAACAGGGGCGGCAGCACGGTGACGAAAATCCAGGCGTAGAGGCTGAAGGTGACGATCTGGAAGAGGCTGTTAATGGCCACCAGCCCGGCGGCGTATTCGCTGCTGCCACGGGCCAGCTGGTTCCACACCAGCACCATGGCGATGCAGCGGGCAATGCCCACCAGAATCAGCCCCACCATGTAATACCCCCAGCGCGGGTCGGGGCCCAGCACGGCCGGAGCGAGAAATCCAAAGAAACCCACCGCCAGCGCAAACATCAGCAGCGGCCCCGCCACCCAGTTCTGGAAGAATGACAGACCCAGGACGCGATAGTCGGCAAAGACCTTGGGCATAAGGCCATACTTCACCTTGGCCAGAGGCGGATACATCATCAGGATCAAGCCGACCGCAATCAGCAGGTTGGTGTGTTCCCCCACCGTCAGAGCTTCATTAAAAGCGGCAATACCAGCGGGAAAGAGGGAGCCAAGCCCCACTCCCACCGCCATGGCCAGAAAAATCCACAGGGTCAGATAGCGATCGAGAAAGGTCATGCGGTGGCTGACGCGGGGTTGCGCCGGACAGTTCTTCATTGGTAAGTTCCTTGTGTTGCGTGGGGTGCTTTGGTTGAGGGTTCAGGCTGTTCGCAGCACTTGCGGCGCGCCTCCTGGGCACGGAACAGCTCTGCGCGATCGCACTGCACAATCCTGCGCAGCTTCTGCCGGTCAGCCTCAATCAGCGGAGAATCATGAGTGCTCCCCTGGAGCCAGTGGTGAAGGAGCGAAGGAAAAGACTCTGATATGGCATAATACATCCAGCGCCCGTCGCGCCGACTGCGCACCAGATTGGCCTCCTGCAGAATAGCCATGTGCCGGGAAACAGTGGCGGCGGCCAGGTCCAGCATTTCAATCAGCTGGCAGGCGCACAGCTCATCATGGGAGCTCAGCGCCAGGATAACGCGCATGCGACTGGCGTCGGAAAGCGCTTTGAGGGTGTCCAGGGTTTGTTCCACAGGGGCTCCTTGATATTTCGCTATTTGACGAAACGTATACGCCCATCACCGGGAACTGTCAAGGAAAGAGACAGAGGCTATTTCAACATATTCCTGATTACTGCTATAGTGTCTCCAGACAGCTGAAATTTCACAGGAGGCACACATCATGGCACCTATCACGATCCACCGCGCCGAAACACGGGGCACTGCCGACCATGGCTGGCTCCTGAGCAGGCATACCTTCAGCTTTGCCGACTACCACGATCCTGAGCGCATGGGCTTTGGCCTGCTGCGTGTGATCAACGATGATATCGTGGCTCCGGGCAAGGGTTTTGACACCCACCCCCACCGTAATATGGAAATCATTTCCATCCCGCTGCAAGGGGCCCTCCGCCACGCCGACAGCATGGGCCACAATACGGTAATACCAGCCGGAGAGATTCAGCTGATGTCAGCGGGCAGCGGCGTTTCCCACTCCGAGTACAACGCCTCTGACCACGAGAGCGTCGCTTTCCTGCAAATCTGGGTCTATCCGGCCACCAAGAATACAGAGCCACGCTACTTCCAGAAGGCCTTTGACCCCGCCCGCCGCCATAACCGCTTTCAACTGCTGGTTTCACCCGATGGCCGCGAAGAATCCCTGGTGATCAACCAGCAGGCCTGGTTCTCCATGATCGACCTGCAGGCCAATACATCGGCGATCTACCATCTGCACGGGAAACATTCCGGGCTGTACCTGTTTGTGCTGGAGGGAAATGTCAAAGCCCACGGCGAAGCTCTGGCGAAGCGTGATGGAATGGGTATCAGCGCCGAGTCCACGGTGATGCTGCAGGCATCCAGTGCCACCAGGATTCTGTGCATGGAAGTTCCCATGGAGGCTCTGGAAGCCTAGCAGCTCGGAATAGCGCACAGTCAGGCAATTGAAAAAAATGCTCAGGCGCAAGGCGCTGGCGGAGCGAAGAAAGCGCCCGTCGCCGTGCTTCACGACGGCGGGCAACGCCGCAGATGAGGGTTTTTCTGCAACCTCTCAGCGCTGTGGCTCCTGTACCCCGTCTTCCACCCGCCTGGCGGGATGAAAGGCAAAACGGTAGAAGGTGTGATCGGAAACCCGGCTGAGCAGGCGCATGATCAGGTAGACCGCCACCAGAGAAAAGAGCAGCCTTCCCCAGAAAAGCCCGGAAAAATGACCACCAATAAGCATCATCAGCAGAGTGTCCTCAATCAGGCTGTGAGTCAGACCCATGAGGGTCAGGGAAGCAAAGATATCCCGGTGGGGAATATTCCCTGACTGGGCTTCACGGATGATCAACCCCCCGCCGTAGGCCAGCCCCAGCATCATGCCCACCAGGGTGATGTTGGTGGCCTCCGGCCCGATACCCATTCGCCCCAATAGTGGGCGCAGCGCCCACTTCAGGAATTCATTGACCCCAAGACGCTCCAGGATTTTCAGCACCAGCAGCAACGCAAAGATAATCACGAAGATGATCAGCAGCTTCTGCACTTCTCCCAGCGCCCACTGCACCAGGGTGGGATTCTCATAGGGCGGACGCCACAGCAGCACCGCCTCCTGCTGCAGCCAGCCTCCCAGTCGGTAGGTGTGGTACAGGACGGCCCCCAGCACAAATGCCCCCACCATGCGCACGCCAAAAGCCACTCCCACCCGCATGCCAGCCTTGCGTGCCACCGCCAGCTCGATGGGGAAGTTATGGGCCACCAGCATCATGGTGGCAATCACCGTCACCTGGGCTACCGTCAGCTGCTCCGACGCGAAAATAGCCGCAAAGGCCACCATGCCACCGTAGATATTGGTGAATATGGCCGTAGCCAGCACAATGCCCATGCTGCCCGGCAATCCAGCCAACGACATCAGGGGAGCCAGCACCGAGCCGATCACGGCAATCAGGCCCAGCTCCTCCAGGATCTTGATGATGATCACAATGGGAATCAGAATACGAAAGAGCACCATACTGATGCGAATGGTGTCCTTGAAGATATTCGCTATGCCTCTGGCAAGCAGGGAAAAGGCAACGGGATAGTGGTGAGTCATTCTGGCACCGATTTCCTTCACGGTATTTTGGACTCCCCTTATACTCCAGTCAGTGGAAAAAACAAGAGCCACGGCATTGGCTCCTCCTCGGAAGTACCTCAATACAAGCAGGCAATTGAAAACCTCCAGGTGCAAGGCGCCCACAGAGCGAGAATTGCAACGTACTCCCCGTACGTTGCAATGACAAGCAACACCACAGATGGAGAATTTTCAGCTGCCTGCTTCTATGCGAAAATCTGGCTGGAGCCTTTTCCAATGGGCAATGAGCTGAGCTTTGTGCTCCTGATTCATGGGTAAATCGCTGAGCGCATCGGGCCAGAGTGATCGCGCCTTTTCCATGGTATCTTCCAGATGAAGCCTGATGGCTTTCCATGGAATATCCGCTTTTCCGGCCCATGCTTCGAAGTGGGTAGAATCAACATCATACCACTGCCTGGTCTTACCCAGATTCAAGGCAAACTGGCTTTCGTCGGGAATGTAGACGCTGGTGGTCACCATATCGTAGGCAGGGGAGAGTTCAGGAGTGACCGTATCGGCGTACAGCAGGCTCCAGTTTTTCAGGTGCGCATCGCCATTGGCCAGCAGAATATTCACCAGCAGCCTGCGGGCAAACTGCTGCGCATTCCCAAGCCCATCGCCCGTGTACTGATAGAGCACCTTGCCGATCTGCTCATAGTTGGCAGAGCCATACTTTTCATGGGGATACTTCACCAGAACCTGGGCAAAGTCCTCCATGTGGATGCGCTGCCCGTCATGACGATCGAAGCGGCGAATGGCGAAGGCAAAGCGTTCAGCGGGCAGGTTGATCTGGGGCAGGGTATCCAGTTTTTCAAGGGGCACCAGGGCGATATCGGGAATATTCACCCCAGCGTGCTTCGCCAGGGTCATGGCGGTATACTCATTCAGAGGGACGTCCCGGTGCCGCGTGGAGGGTGTTTTGAGAATCCAGTCACCCAGGCCTCCGCTGTGGGCAAGCCGGTAGCGACCATCCTTTTCCTGCATGGAAAACTTCATCTGCACACCGGCGAGGGAGAAGTGCCCCTGCCTCAGCGGTGACGCCAGGGAAATTGGAGCCGCGTTCTGGTAATTGCCAAGGACATGGGCGGGAATCTGATCCGGCTCCAGGGCAGTAGCGACCAGGGCACCGGGAAGGTCCTGCCCCAGGCTGGCAAAAAGCTCAAATTCATTATCCACATGAATTTTCAGCGCCTGAGCCAAAAGCTCACGCAGTGCCCCTTCCGGCAGTAAATTGGACAGTATGGGATGAAGCCGCTGGTTGCGCACCCAGGGCTCACCGATCAGTTTATCAGCACCGGGAAAATCCCTATGGATGGTCAAGCTGAGGGTAGGGCGATGAGGGTTCTTGCGAAATCCTTCATCGAATACCAGCGCGTTTCGCCCTCCCTGGGAACCAACGAGATGCCCAACCAAGTAACCATGGAGATGCAACTGGAGGACGCGCACCTGCTCTGCCGCTTTCATTCTTCATCCTCCAGCAGGCCCTTCCAGGGATTTTCTCCACCGGACACTTCTGCCTGGGCGGATGGAGAATCTCCAGGCTCTGCACCACCTTCAAGAAGGGCCTTCACAGCTGAGAGTTTTTCCTGGGGAATCAGCATCAGCTCAAGCTTCAGCCCCTTGGCGAGCAGCTCAAGATTATCGAGACGCGGATTCCCCTTTGACTCCAACCGCTGGTATTGCTGGCGTGACATGCCGACACGCAGCATCATCTGTGCCTGCGTCAGCCCCAGTTCCTTGCGTCGCTGTCTGAGTTGTTCAAGTATTTTGCTCATACCAAGCACCCTGCAATATATACGTTGCTTATGGCCACATAAGGAAGCTTATATATTGCTTTTACTGATAAAGCAACTCATATGCTGCTATAAATACTGGGACGATTATGGAACAAGCAGAAATATGTACGAAATTCCCGGAATGATGCCTTTGCACTCTCTGGAGAATATTCAGCCCTGCCAGCTTCAGATAACTCTGGATGTAGCCCTCAGCCATGCTCCCGGGTCTTCAGGAAGCGGATATCGGGCCACTGTTCCATGACGTAGTCCAGGTTCCACTTGTTGGGGGCCAGGTAGGTGAGGTGATCTTCGGCGTCGTGGAAGAGGTTGGCGCGCAGCTTTTTCTCAAACTCGGTCAGCTGCTTCTTTTCGCCGTCGATCCAGCGGGCGGTGAAGTACTGGGCGGGCTGGTAGATGGCATCCACGTTGTATTCGTTTTTCAGGCGGGCCATGGTGACGTCGAACTGCAGAACGCCCACGGCACCCAGGATAATTTCGTTCCCCATGAGGGGGCGGAAGACCTGCACGGCTCCTTCTTCCGAAAGCTGCAGAAGGCCTTTTTGCAGCTGTTTGGAACGCAGGGGGTCACGCAGCACGACTTTCTGGAAAATTTCGGGGGCGAAGTTGGGGATGCCGGTGAACTGCAGGAGTTCCTTGGCGGTAAAGGTATCGCCGATCTTGATGGTGCCGTGGTTGTGCAGGCCGATGATATCGCCGGGGAAGGCTTCCTCCACGCCGGTGCGGTCCTGGGCCATGAAGATGGTGGCGTTGGAGATGGTCACATCCTTGCCGATGCGGTGGTGGCGCACTTTCATGCCACGGGTGAAGGTGCCGGAGCAGATGCGCAGAAAGGCGATGCGGTCGCGGTGGGCCGGGTCCATGTTGGCCTGGATCTTGAACACAAAGCCGGAGAAGTCCTCTTCGGCGGGTTCAACCATGCGCTGCACGGTCTCGCGAGGTCCGGGGGCCGGGGCCATTTCCACGAAGGCGTCCAGCAGTTCGCGCACGCCGAAGTTATTGATGGCGCTGCCGAAGAAGACGGGGGTCTGGCTGCCCTTGAGGAACTCCTCCCGTTCCAGGGGTGAAGAGGCTTCCAGCAGTTCCAGCTCAGCGCGCAGCTCATCGGCCTGGCTGCCCAGAATTTCATCCAGGCGAGGGTCATTCAGGTCATTGATCAGGATGCCCTTTTCGTCACCGCGCATGGCCTTGCCTGCGGTAAAGAGCTGAATCTGGCGTCGATAGCGGTCGTAGACGCCGCGAAAGCGTTTGCCCATGCCAATGGGCCAGGTCATGGGAACGCACTCCACCTGCAGCTTGTTTTCTATGTCAGCCATGATATCCAGCGGGTCCATGCCTTCGCGGTCCAACTTATTGATAAAGGTGATGATGGGCGTGTTGCGCATGCGGCACACTTCCATGAGCTTTTCGGTCTGGGCCTCCACGCCTTTGGCGCTGTCGATGATCATCATGGCGCTGTCCACGGCGGTCAGCACGCGGTAGGTGTCTTCGGAGAAGTCCTTGTGGCCGGGGGTGTCCAGCAGGTTGACGTCGAAGTCGCGGTAGTGGAACTTCATAACCGATGAAGTCACGGAAATGCCGCGCTCCTTTTCTATGGCCATCCAGTCGCTGGTGGCGTGGCGGTCGGATTTGCGGGATTTGACGGTTCCAGCCATCTGAATGGCACCGCCGAAGAGCAGGAGTTTTTCGGTGAGGGTGGTTTTCCCGGCGTCGGGATGGGAGATGATGCCAAAGGTACGGCGCTTTTGGATTTCAGTGGAAAGGCGTGACACGGTTACTCCTTGGCAGGTTGCCTGATGAAAAGTATTTCCAAAACGGTTATGGTGCAATGCAGTACGCCTGCACCCACTGGCTGCTGCCAGAAAAGTACAGGCGCGAGGTTGAGGTATCAACAATTAAAACGGCTCTCAGCCTTCCTTGCCATAGGAGTCCCACTGGCTGGGCAGTTCGTTGGGATCGACGCCCAGGGCGTCATCTATGGTTTCAATAATGGTGAACATGTCTTTCTTGGCGAGGATTTTCGGCTGACCGGCGCGCTGGCTTTCATCCTGCTGCTCCTGCAGGGTGACCAGATTGGTGAGTGAAGTGGCAATCAGCCCGGGAATATCCTCGATATCGCGATCATGGCGCACGGTGGCCAGGAGTTCGCCGCCATCCATCTGAGGCATTTCCAGGTCCGTAAAGATAAAGTCAACCCGGGTACCGCCCCGCAGCATGTCAAGGGCTTCCACCCCATTGGCGGCAGTGACGACCTGATAACCGATGGTCGTGAACACCCGCTGAGCATAGTTGCGGGAGAAAACGGAGTCATCCACGACCATGATCGTGTGCTCTTCACGCTTGGCAAAGTACATGGGTTCAAAGCGGGAGATATCATATTTGATTTCACTCTGGGAGAGTTCCGCAAAGATGGTTTCAAAGTCCAGCATCATGATCAGGCGGCCTTCGGTGCTGATAATACCGGCAATAAACTCCGACTGGTTGCGGTCGATCTTGTCGGGAACCTTGACATTATCCCAGCTGAGATGGTGGATTTTCTTGATGCTGTGAACCACAAAGCCGTTGAGATTATCGCCAAGGTCCGTCACGATAACCACGTCACCGGGCTTTTCGCTTTCCAGGCCCAGCCAGCCAGGCAGGTCAACCAGGGGAATCAGGTCTTCACGCAGGTGGAAGACACCCAGCACGTTGGTTCCGGATTCAATGATTTTCGTCACCCGTGGACGCTTGATAATCTCCTTGACGCGAATGACGTTTATGGCAAAGGACTTCTCAACCAGGACGCCCTTTTCCTGACTTTGAATAATAAATTCAAGTACTTCCAGGGGGCGCTTGGGAATATGGTCACCACGGTAGTTTTCAGTTCGCTTGGCGTCCGGCATGGGGCGTCCTCCAGTCATGGGTGTTTGTGGGAGTCAATGCGCTGTCGTGTGTGTTCAATATCCTTGTGGATCTGAGCGATCAGGTCCTGTGCGGAGGCAAACTTCACCTCTCCCCGAATGCGTTCCAGGAAAAGCAACTCCAGGGGAAATCCGTACAGGTTTCGTGAAAAATCAAGGATATGGGTTTCCACGGAAACAACTCGACGCTCCACAAAAGTAGGATTATACCCGATATTGGTCAACGCCACAAATGACTTGTTGCCGACCCTGGCCACAGTGGCATAGACCCCAGTGGGGGGCAGAATCTCCTGAATATAGGCGAGATTTGCCGTGGGAAACCCGATCTTCTTGCCGCGCATGTCCCCCTCAACCACGGTGCCCGAGAGGCAATAGGGACGCCCCAGGTACCTGGCCACGGCAGACATGTCGCCATCCTGCACCAGTTGCCGGATCAGCGAAGAGCTGACAATGGTCCCATCCACGCTCACCGGTTCCACTATTTCCACATCAAGCAGCCCCTGTTGCCGCAAATGCCGGAAAAAATGGTGATCACCGGCGCGGTTTCTGCCAAAGGCATAGTCGTAACCGACCACCAGCTTGCGGATACCCAGCTTCTCCAGCAGCACCTGTTCCACAAAGCGCTGCGGTTCAAGGGCAGCAAAATCCATGTCAAAGGGGTGCAGGATCAGGCCGTTCACGCCCAGGGAGCGGATAACCTGGATCTTCTCCTCACGGGAAATAAGGAGTTTGAGGTCACGTCGGCCAAGGACTTTCAGCGGGTGGGGGTCGAAACTCAGACACAGCGCAGGGCTGCCGGTCTCATCGGCACTGGCCAGCAGCCGCTCAAAAACACGACGGTGCCCGAGGTGCACTCCGTCAAAATTCCCGATGGTGAGCACCGGGCACTGATAACGCCCCGGCGGTACCTGATCAATGCTTGTGTAAACTTCCATGATCAGCGGCTGCGTATTACCCAGGCATTCATGATTCCCGGAACACGGTTCAGACGAGTAAGCAGTTCTGCGGATACGGCCACTCCGGTATTCACAACACCAAGCGCTGTCTCTCCACGGGGGTGACGGTTCAGGGCAAAGTGGGAAATATTGATACCGGCCTCACCCAGCAGCGTTGCCACCTCTCCAATCAAACCATTGCGATCCTGATTTTTGAAGATCAGCATGGGCGCTTCGGGGTTGAAGTCCACATCGTATTCGTCAAGGCGGATAACCCGTGCCATGGCGTTTTCAAATACGGTACCCACAATGGAACGGGTGGAGTTCTCTGTCTTGACGATGATTTCCACGCTGGAAAGATAGTCGCGACTCTGGGAGATCTTCTTCTCTTCTATGGCGACACCGCGCTCCCGCATGATATAGGGTGCGGAAATATAACTGACGCCCTCCTGCATCTTCGGCTCCAGAATTCCCTTGAGGGCTGCGACAGAAAAGGGCATCAGGTTCAGTGGCACGTCAAAGGAGCGGGGGCCGAACTCACGATCAAAGAGGCTGCCGCGATACACAATGGAGCACTCCTCAATGGCTTCGCCGATCATGCTGCCGAGTACCTTGCCCATTTTTTCCGCCAGCTCGAAGTAGACGCGGAAGTCATCGGCCAGCTTGGTGAGTACCGAGGGAATATTCACCGCGCCTTCATAATCTCTGTCCTTCAGCACGTTGATCACCTGCTGAGCCACCATGACCGCCACGTTGATCTGGCTGGCATCGGTATTCGCTCCCAGGTGGGGGGTGACGATCACATTATCAAGTCCCAACAGAATATTATCCGTGGCGGGTTCCTTATCAAATACATCCACAGCCGCAGCACGCAGTTTGCCGGACTTCAGGGCATCGTGGAGATCCTTTTCATTGATCAATCCGCCCCGGGCCACATTGACCACAATAGCGCCATCGGGCAGAAGCTCCAGCTCACGCTTGCCGATCATGCCAAGCGTCTCGGGCGTTCGGGGAGTATGCAGGGTGATAACATCCACCGTCCGCAGCAGTTCATCAAGACTGCCCAACAGCTTCACACCCAGCGCCTCAGCCTTGTCCTTGAGGATATAGGGATCATAGGCGTAAACATCCATCTCAAAGCCACGGGCGCGGCGCGCAACCTGGCTGCCAATGCGACCAAGACCGATAACTCCAAGCTTTCGCTTGTAGAGCTCAAATCCCATGAAGCTTTTACGATCCCATTTGCCTCCAACCAGGGTGTTATGGGCCTTGGGAATCATGCGGCACGCTGCCAGCAGCATGGCCATGGTGTGTTCCGTGGCCGCCAGAGTGTTTCCGGTTGGCGTATTCAGTACCACAATACCCTTCTTGGAAGCGGCTTCCACATCAACATTATCCAGCCCAACCCCTGCTCGACCCACTACGCGCAAGCGTCCCGATGTATGGTCAAGCAGCTCCTGGTCCACGGTGGTCATGCTGCGCGTCACCAGACCATCGTAATTGGCGATAATGGCGTAAAGCTCCTCGCGGGTCAGCTTGGTCTTCACGTCAACATGGATGCCCGGCTCCTGTTCCAGCAGCTCGATACCCTTTTCAGATATATCATCAGATACCAGTACGTTGAATTGCTGTTCCAATGTGGTACTCCTGAGTAATAGTGACGTTCGCAGAGAACGAAAAAAGGCATTGCACCCGTAAAAAGTACAATGCCCGCTTCTCGTTTACAAGAGGCGATTATTCAGCTGCAGAAGTTTCCTGCTCGCCTTGCCCTTGGTTGACTTGCAGCTCAGTGGTGTCTGCACCTTCCACCAGCTCGATGATCGCCATGGGAGCATTGTCCCCGGCGCGATATCCCGTCTTGTAGATTCGCGTATAGCCACCAGCACGCTCGTTGAAGCGCGGAGCCACTTCATGGAAAAGCGTTCCGACAACATTCTTGTTGGGAACACGGCTCAGCACGACGCGACGCGCGTGAAGATCGCCTTTTTTTCCAAGTGTGATAAGCTTTTCCACATAAGGACGAATCGCCTTGGCGCGAGCCAGGGTGGTCTCAATGCGACCATGGAGAATCAGGCTGGAGGCCAGATTTCTCATCATCGCCTTGCGGTGCGAACTGTTACGCCCGAGTTTTTTGTAACCGTTATTGTGACGCATGATTAACCTCGTGTACTTTCTTCGGTTTCTTCCACGGTTTCATCGTCACTGTCCTGCTCATCACCAGACTCAGCGGCGACAACCGGTTGATAACCCAGGGCATCAAGATCCATTCCCAGGGTCAGGTTCATCTCTTTGAGGATTTCCTTGATTTCCAGCAACGACTTTTTGCCGAAATTCTTGGTTTTCAGCAGCTCGTTCTCAGAGCGCGCTACCAGGTCGGCAATCGTGCGGATATCGATATTGTTCAGGCAGTTGTAGGATCGGACACTCAGCTCCAGCTCCTCAACGGATTTGCTCAGAAGCGCAAACAGCTCCTCGCTGCCATCTTCAACGCTTTCCAGTGCCACCGGCTCTTCCACATCTTCAAAGTTAATAAAGATGGCCAGCTGATCCTTGATGATCTTGGCGGCAAAGGCCACTGCATCCTCAGGCTTCACGCTGCCGTCAGTCCACACCTCGAGAATGAGCTTATCGAAGTTTGTGTCCTGAACAACCCGCGCCTGCTCGACCGTGTAATTCACCTTGACCACCGGATTGAACAGGGAGTCCACCGGGATCATGTCAATCACATCGTCCGCTTTCTTGTTCTCTTCAGCCAAACGGTACGCCCGTCCGATGTCAACGCGCAGCTCCATGTTGAGCTCCGCATCTTCACGGCCCAGGGTGGCAATCACACAATCGCTGTTGAGCACCTTCACATCAGGTGGGCACTCAAGGGATGCCGCGGTGACGGGGCCAACAGAGCTGGCCTTCAGGGTCAGCACCTTTTCGCCGGGACTCAACAGTTTGAAGCGCAGCTGTTTCACGTTCAGGATGATATCCGTCACATCTTCCACCACACCAGAAACCGTAGAAAACTCATGCAGGACGTTATCAATGCGAATGGCCGTTACCGCCGCCCCTTCAAGGCTGGAGAGCAGTACACGGCGCAGCGCGTTGCCTAGAGTTATTCCGAAACCGCGCTCAAGGGGTTCCGCAATAAACTTCCCGTATGAATCCGTCGCAGTTTTGGTATCACATACCAAGGCTCTTGGGCGTATGACTTCATTCCAGTTCATCATCATAATATATCAGGCCCCACTCGCTGTTGTGTTCGTTGTGATTACCTACTGTACAGTTCGACAATCAGGTTTTCTGTCACAGGCTCTGTGACATCTTCGCGTACAGGCAGCTGCTTGACTTTGCCGGTAAGCTTTTCCGCATCAAACTCCAGCCACTGGGGAACAGTACGGCTGGGACCTGCTTCAACGCTTCCTCTGACCACATCAAGATTGGCAGACTTTTCACGCAGCGAAATCACGTCACCAGCACGCAGCTGGATAGAGGGAATATTGGCTTTCTTGCCGTTGAGCAGAAAGTGACCGTGTGTGATCAGCTGGCGGGACTGGGAGCGGCTGACGCCGAGGCCAAGACGATACACCACGTTATCGAAACGCAGCTCCAGCAGGGTCAGCAGATTGCTGCCGGTAACACCCTTCATGCGAACCGCTTTGTCAAAGGTACGGCGGAATTGTGTTTCCAGCAGACCGTAGGTGCGGCGAACCTTTTGCTTTTCGCGCAGCTGAATGGCGTAGTCACTGGGCTTTCCGCGGCGTTGACCATGGCTGCCCGGCGCGTAGGCGCGTCGCTCAAATGCACATTTGCTGGTTTCGCAACGCAGCCCCTTCAGATAGAGTTTTTGATTTTCCCGTCGGCACATGCGGCAGACTGGGCCAGTATATCGAGCCAATGCTTCCCCCTTACACTCTTCTACGTTTCGGTGGCCTGCAGCCATTATGCGGAATAGGTGTCACGTCCTTGATGGACAGGATCCTCAAACCAGCAGCCTGCAGTGCGCGGATGGATGACTCACGGCCGGATCCCGGTCCGCGTACTTCCACTTCAACTTCTTTCATTCCATGGTCAACAGCTGCCTTGGCTGCCACGTCTGCAGCAACCTGGGCGGCAAAGGGTGTGGACTTCTTGGAGCCCTTGAAGCCCTGGGAGCCAGCGCTGTTCCAGGAAACCGCATTCCCCTGAGGGTCGGTTATGGTGATCAGGGTATTGTTGAAAGAAGCTTTTATGTGTACTACACCCTTGGGTACATTTTTCTTTTCCCTTTTACGGGTCCGAGGCTTCGCCATAAAGCGTACTCCTTACTTTTTCTTGCCCACAGTCCGCTTGGGACCTTTGCGGGTACGTGAGTTGTTCTTGGTGTTCTGTCCTCTGACAGGCAGGCCTGAACGGTGACGCAAGCCACGGTAACAACCCAGATCCTTCAGGCGCTTGATATCAAGGGAGACATTCTTGCGCAGATCACCTTCGACATCGTACTCTTCGAGGGCCTTACGCAGGGTATTCACTTCATCTTCAGACAGCTCGCCGACCTTCTTGTCCATGTCGATGGACACATTGGCCAGAATCTGGCGGGAACGGGAACGTCCAACACCGTATATATACGTCAATCCAATCTCAACACGTTTGTTTTTTGGTAAATCAACACCAGCAACTCGCGCCATGCTACCTCCAGCTTATCCTTGCCGTTGTTTATGTCGGGGATTATCACAGATAATCCTCACGATGCCTTTGCGTTTAATGACCTTACACTTATCACACAAAGGCTTCACACTTGCCTTAACCTTCATGGCATCCCACTCCTATACTACTTAAAACGATACGTAATTCTCCCACGGGTCAGATCATAGGGAGAGAGCTCTATAGTCACTTTGTCGCCAGGAAGAATCTTGATAAAGTGCATTCGCATCTTACCAGAGATATGGGCCAGTACCCGATGCCCGTTTTCCAGTTCAACCCGGAACATCGCATTGGGCAGCGGTTCCACAACCGTGCCTTCAACCTCTATCGCACCTTCCTTCGCCATCAACATCCTCTATTGCTCACAGGTAATTCCTCCGCGCGACTGTCATTGTCGCTAAAGCGCTCCACAAAAGGAGCTTCGCTATTATCGCCACGCCAAAACGGCACCAGAAACAAAACGTTCTATATGTACACTATTCAAATGCCATATGCAAGTCTATTTTCCAATGGCGGTTAGGATAGCGCTGAAGATGTGTTCCACATCGCCTGTCGCACGGATGGTACGCAGAAGATTATGGCCGCCATAGTAACCGATCAGCGGCTCCGTCTGACTCTGGAAGACCTGCATGCGTTTACGCACCGTCTCTTCGCGGTCATCGTCCCGCTGCACGACATGGCCTCCACACTGATCGCATATTCCCTCCACCCGGGAAGGAGCAGCGACTACATGGTAGGTCGCACCGCAACCGGAACAGACGCGGCGACCAGCCAGGCGACTCACCAGTTCCGTTTCAGAAACTTCAAGGTTCAGGACGTGGTCGATACGCACGCTGAATGCATTCTTCAGCATCTCGTCCAAGGCCTGCGCCTGAACAACCGTGCGGGGAAAACCATCAAGGATGAATCCGTTTGCCGCATCATCCAGGGCTAGGCGATCGCGCACGATTCCGATGATCACATCATCGGGCACCAGTTCACCTTTATCCATGAACGACTTGGCAAGTACACCCAACTCACTGCCCGCAGCTACCGCAGCGCGCAGAATATCCCCTGTCGAGATAACGGGAATCGCGAGCTTGTCTGCCAGGCGAGGGCCCTGAGTGCCCTTGCCTGATCCCGGCGCTCCCAAAAGAATCAGTCGCATTATCTGCCTCCCGATCTGTTGGTGAGGAAGCCGTCATAGCTGCGTGAGAGCAGATGGGCTTCTATTTGATTCATGGTGTCCATGCCGACGCTGACCACGATCAGCAGTGCCGTTCCACCGAAATAAAAGGGCACGCTGAGGTATTTGATCAGGAAAGTTGGACTCACTGCCACGAGAGTCAGGTAAAGTGATCCGCCAAAGGTCAGACGCGAAAGCACATTATCCAGGTACATGGAAGTTTCTGCACCCGGGCGGATTGAGGGTATGTACCCGCCATTCTTGCGCAGGTTCTCGGCAACATCCTTGGTATTAAAGATAATCGCCGTATAGAAGTAGCAGAAGAAGATAATGAAGGCCGCCAGCAGTCCGGTATAGAGCCAGCCTCCCGGAGAGAACAGCTGCATGAACATTTCCACGTTGGGCGTCCGCTCCAGCATGTCGCCAAACGTCAGGGGAAAAGCGATGATACTGGAAGCAAAGATAACCGGGATAACACCAGCGGTGTTGACCTTCAGGGGGATGTAGGTGTTTTTGCCACCCACAACCTTCCCGGAGACCATACGCTTGGCATAGGCCACGGGTATTTTACGCTGACCACGCTCGATGAATACGATGGCGGCAGTCATGAACAGTGCCGCAAATACCAGCCCAAGGGCCAGGAATATGCTCATCTCGCCGGACTGCAGAAGCGTGTAGGACTGTACGATAGCGCCTGGGATAGCCGCCACAATACCAGCGAATATCAGCAGGGAAATCCCGTTTCCAACACCACGTTCAGTCACCTGCTCACCCAGCCACATCAGGAAGGTGGTTCCCGCAGCCAGGGAGATCGCCGTCATCAGCTGGAAGCTGAAGCCTCCATACATGACGATGGGCATGCCGCTGGGAGAGGTCATGGCCTCCAGTCCAATTCCTATGCCATAGCCCTGTACAAATGCCAGAACCACGGTGGCATAGCGGGTATACTCGGTGATTTTCTTCTGACCATCGGGTTCCTTCTTGAGTTTCTCAAGGGCTGGAACCACTACCGTCATCAGCTGCAGCACAATGGAGGCGCTGATATAGGGGATAACTCCCAGGGCAAAGAGGGTCACCCTCCCGAGCGCGCCACCACTGAACATGTCGAAAAACGTCAGGAGGGCACTGCTTTGGGCTGAGAAAAACTCAGACAGCGCCTGGGGGTCAATCCCCGGTAAGGGGATATGAGCACCCAGACGGTACACTGCCAGGACTCCCAGCGTAAACAGTACCTTCTTGCGCAGGTCGGGCAGCGTGAAAATGTGCTTGAATGCTCCCAGCACTACACAACCTCGGCCTGACCGCCTTTAGCCTCGATGGCTTCACGGGCGGATTTGCTGAATTTCACGGCCTTGACGACCAGTTTCTTCTCCAGTTCGCCATTCCCCAGAACTTTAATGCCATCAAGGGAGCTTTTCACCACTCCGGTCTTGCACAGCAGGTCCAGGTCAACAACGGTGCCCTCATCAAAGGAATTCAGCTGTGAAAGATTCACAATGGCATATTCCTTGCCACAGGGGTTTTTGAAGCCGCGCTTGGGCAGGCGACGATACAGAGGCATCTGACCACCCTCAAAACCAACGGCAACCTTACCACCACTGCGGGACTTCTGTCCCTTATGGCCCTTGCCGGCGGTCTTGCCCCAGCCACTACCGGGGCCGCGACCGATGCGCTTGCGATTTTTTCTTGAGCCGGGAGCCGGCTGCAGGTCATGCAAACCCATGCTTATATCTCCACTTCTTCCACTTTGATCAGGTGCTGAACCTTGCGGATCTGCCCTGCCATGGTTGGCACATTTTCCACGATACTGGAGCTGCCGATTTTGCCCAGTCCCAGGGACTTGACAACCCGGCGCTGCTTTTCAGGACGTCCGATGACACTACGCACCAGAGTCACTTTGACTTTTGCTGCCATGTTTACCCCCTGAGTTGTTCCACCGGGATACCCCGCATCTCAGCCACTTCTTCCGGTGACTTGAGGTTGCGCAGTCCCTCGATGGTGGCCTTGGCCATATTCTGTGGGTTGTTGCTGCCGAGGCTCTTGCTGAGGATATTGGTAACACCGGCTACTTCCAGCACAGCGCGCACCGCAGACCCGGCGATAATACCCGTACCTTCGGAGGCGGGCTTCAGGAGAACCTGGCCGCCGCCGAATTTACCGATAATTTCGCAGGGGATAGTGCCCTTGCGCAGGGGAACCGTAACCATATTCTTCTTCGCCTTCTCAATTCCCTTGCGAATAGCTTCGGGAACCTCACGGGCCTTGCCTTTTGCCACGCCAACACTGCCATTACCGTCACCGACAACAACCAGTGCTGTAAAGCTGAACCTTCTTCCGCCTTTTACCACTTTGGCCACGCGGCCAATGTGTATGATCTTATCCTGAAGCTCAGGTTGCTCAGAACGAATTTCGTCTCGCAAATTATCCTCCCTTGCCTGCCGTTAAAACTTCAGGCCGTTTTCCCTTGCAGCTTCGGCAAGGGCCTGAACGCGACCATGATAGATAAATCCGCCCCTGTCAAACACCACTGATTCGATGTTCTGCTCCTTGGCCTTGCGGGCCAGAAGAGCACCCACCTGCTTGGCGGCCTCAATGTTGCCACCGTTCTGCAGTGACTCCAGCTCTTTTGACAAAGAGCTGGCTGCGGCGAGGGTGATACCCTGAGCGTCATCGATAATCTGGGCGTATATGTGGGAGTTGCTACGGAACACCGCCAGGCGAGGCCGCTGGGTCGAACCCTGGACCTTCTTGCGCACCCTGCGATGGCGAGCCTGTCTGCGGATGACTGTATTACTGGTCTTTGCCATCTTTCACTACTCCTTGCGCTTACTTCTTCTTACCGGACTTGCCGGCTTTCATGCGAATGCGCTCGCCAGCGTAGCGAACACCTTTGCCCTTGTAGGGCTCGGGCTTACGGAAGAATCGGATCTCCGCTGCGGCCTGACCTACAAGCTGTTTATCGGCACCAAGAATATGAATCTTGTTCTGACCCTCGACTTCGATTTTCAGTCCGCTGGGTGTCGGGTAGACAACCGGGTGGCTGAAACCGAGGCTCAGTTCAAGGTTATTGCCCTTGAGGGCCGCACGGTAACCAACACCGACCAGTTCAAGGCTCTTCTTGAACCCAGTGCCTACTCCCACCACCATGTTGTTCACCAGGGTGCGGGTCAGGCCGTGCAGGCTGCGGTTTTCCTTGGAGTCGTCAGGGCGCACGACGCGCACGACGTTCCCTTCCATTTCCAGCTTCATATTGGGATGAACCTTACAGGTAAGTTCGCCCTGGGGTCCCTTGGCTTTGACCACACTCTCTTCAATGGTGAGGGTCACATTCGCCGGTACTTCGATTGGTTTATTGCCTATTCGAGACACAGCCCCTCCTTACCATACATAGGCGAGAAGTTCCCCGCCCACTTTTTGTTTGCGCGCCAGACGATCCACGATAACGCCACTGGACGTGGATACGATGGCTATACCCAGGCCGTTGAAAACCTTGGGAATCTCTTCACTCTTCACATACACTCTGCGTCCCGGACGGGATACACGCTTCAGACCGCTGATAACGCGATCTCCACTTGGAGTGTACTTCAGGCTGATTCGAATCACATCGAACTTGCCCTTCTTCATAACATTGTAACCGCGGATAAAACCCTCTTCCTTCAGCAGCTTCACAACGTGAAGCTTGAGCTTGGACAGGGGAACATCCACTTTATCGTGCTTTTCCTGGTTGGCGTTGCGTATCCTGGTAAGCATATCTGCAATTGGATCCGATGTCAGGTACATGCCTTGTTCTCCTTCTTACCAGCTTGACTTGGTTACCCCAGGCAATCGGCCCTCGCCTGCGAGTTTGCGGAAACATACACGGCAAATACGGAACTTTCTGATGTAAGCCCGAGGTCTGCCACATATTTCGCATCGGTTATATTGTTGAACGGCGAACTTGGGCTTGCGCTTCGCTTTCGCTATCATGGACTTTTTCGCCACAATTTCCTCCTGGCTATTTCTTGAAAGGCAGGCCCATTTCCCTCAGGAGAGCGCGCCCTTCTTCATCCGTTTTGGCGGTAGTTACAAGCGTGATGTCCATCCCGCGCAACTTGTCGATCTTATCGTAGGTGATCTCAGGGAAGATAATCTGTTCCTTCACACCCAGCGAATAGTTCCCCCGTCCATCAAAGGACTTCTCACTCAGGGGCTTGAGGTCGCGTACACGGGGCAGCGCGATGTTGACGAGTCGGTTGAGGAACTCGTACATACGCTGACCGCGCAGGGTCACTTTCAGCCCGATGGGCATTCCTTCGCGCAGGCGAAAGGTTGCCACTGATTTCTTGGCGCGGCACAGAAGGGGCTTCTGACCAGTAATGGCAATAAGCTCCTGTTCTGCAAACTCGATAATCTTCGCGTTTTGCACCGCTTCACCAAGGCCCATATTGACGACAATTTTCTCCAGTTTCGGAACCTGGTTGACGTTCTTATAGGAAAACTCTTTCATAAGAGCAGGAATGGTTTCCTGTTGAAATTTTTCCTTCAAGCCAGACATGAATCACTCCTTCCCGGCCTAGTCAATGACTTTTCCCGTTTGCTTGCAGTAACGGACTTTTTTCCCATCTTCAATCTTGAACCCGATCCTGCAGCCTTTGCCGGCGTCGGCGTCATAGTACATGACGTTTGAAACGTGCAGGGGCATCTCTTTTTCCACAATGCCACCTTCACTCATTTGCGTGGGCTTGCGATGACGCTTGACCACATTGATACCTTCAACGATCACTCTGCTTTTCTGGGGGTAGACTTTGGTCACACGACCAGTTTTACCCTTGTCCTTCCCGGCAATCACGATAACCTGATCGTCGCGCTTGATCTTCAGCTTTGCTTTGGACATGTTTAACACTGCCTCCTGTTGCTCCGGAGCTGGCAGCTCCGGGTTCGTTCCTTACCACGTTTCCCGGACGGGACAATGGCATAGGGAACATCGGGCCCGCTCAGACGACTTCTGGCGCCAGGGAAACTATCTTCATATAGTTCTTGGCTCTGAGCTCACGGGCTACTGCACCGAAAATACGTGAACCGACCGGCTCATTGTTCTTATTGATGATTACTGCCGCGTTACTGTCAAACTTCACATAGGAGCCATCGGCACGACGGACTTCCTTGGTGGTTCGCACAACAACAGCCCTTACCACTGAACCCTTCTTGACGTTGGAGTTGGGCAGGGCAGTTTTCACTGAGCAGATCACCACGTCACCCAGCGAGGCATAACGTTTCTTTGAACCACCAAGCACCTTGATACACATGAGCTGCTTGGCTCCAGAGTTGTCGGCCACGTTAAGCCTGGTCTGCATCTGAATCATGTGGTTCTCCCGTTCCTTACTTCGCGCGTTCCAAGATCTCGGTGACGACCCAGTGCTTTTCCTTGCTCAGAGGACGGCTTTCGATGATACGAACGGTATCTCCGGCATTGCACTGATTCTGCTCGTCATGAGCCTTGAACTTCTTGCGGTGCTTAACAAACTTCTTGAACTTGGGGTGCGGTTTGCGGGACTCGACAGAAACCACGACGGTCTTGTCCATCTTATCGCTGAGCACAACCCCAACAAAGGACTTCTTGCCACTTTTGCTTTGTTCTTCCATTGGGAAATCTCCTTAAAAGACCTTGAAATTGCTTACACAGCGCTCTGCGCGGATTTTTCACGCAGAACGGTCTTGATACGGGCAATTTCCTTGCGCTTCTTTTTCACGGAAGCAGTATCCTCCAGCTGATTCATCGCCAGTTGATACTTCAGGTGAAAGATTTCCTGACGCAAGTCCTGCTCTTTTGAGTGGAGATCTTCCACGGATAATTGTCTGAGCTCTTCCATCATTTACTTCTCACCCTCTTGCTCTGTTCGCTTCACGAAGCGGCACTTGATGGGAAGCTTGTGCATGGCAAGCCGCATCGCCTCGCGAGCCAGCTCTTCGCTTACACCATCCATTTCATACAGCATTGTACCGGGCTTCACCACGGCTACAAATCCTTCTACGCTGCCCTTTCCCTTACCCATGCGCGTTTCAGCAGGACGTGCGGAAATCGGCTTGTGGGGGAAAATGCGGATCCAGATCTTACCACCACGACGAATGGAGCGGGTCATAGCGATACGTGCCGCTTCAATCTGCCGTGAAGTTATCCAGGCTGGCTCCAGAGCCTGCAGGCCAAAATCGCCAAAGCTGACTTCATTGCCCTTTTGTGCAGTGCCCTTGATTTTGCCACGGAACTGTTTACGGTATTTCTGCTTTTTCGGCATCAACATATCTTGTGACTCCTCAAGCTTCTTTTACGGCTTCACGGGTTGCACCGGCAGCCGCCTCGACCTTCTGCGCCTTCTTGGAAGTGTCGAGTATTTCACCATGGGACATCCACACCTTGACACCGATGATGCCGTACGTGGTCTTGGCTTCAGCAAAGCCATAGTCAATGTCCGCTCTGAGGGTGTGCAGGGGAACCCGACCTTCGCGATACCATTCGGTACGAGCGATCTCAGCGCCGCCAAGTCGGCCGGCACAGGCGATCTTGATTCCTTCGCCACCCATCTTCATCGTCATGCCAACAGCCTTTTTCATGGCGCGGCGGAATGCCACACGACGCTCAAGCTGCATAGCTACGTTCTCGGCCACCAGTTGGGCGTCGAGCTCCGGCTTCTTCACTTCCTTGACATTGACGAAGATATTCTTCTTGGTCATGTCGGAAAGCGACTTGCGGACTTTCTCAATCTCTGCGCCTTTTTTCCCGATGACAATGCCTGGACGGGCGGTGTGCAGGGTAATGTTTACCTTCCCCGGCGCGCGCTCGATTTCAACACGGGAGATGCCGGCATGGTAAAGCTCCTTGCGCAGGTGCTTCTCGATGCGCAGGTCCTCATGCAGAAAATCTGCATAGTCCTTGTTGGCATACCATTTGGAATTCCATGTCTTTATGATTCCCAGGCGTAAACCCGTTGGATGAACCTTCTGACCCAAAATGTACCTCCAGTCAACTAGCCCAGTACAATGGTGATGTGGCTGGTGCGTTTTTTGATTTCATACGCCCTACCCATTGCACGGGGCATGAAGCGTTTCATGGTAGGACCCTGATCGACATATGCTTCGGTCACCACCATCTCATCGATGTTGGTGAGCTGGAAGTTCTCACGGGCATTGGCAACAGCGCTATCAAGAACCTTCTTGATATCCTCTGCAGCGCCCTTGGGGGAGAACTTCAGAATATTGTTGGCATCGTTGACCTTCTTCCCGCGAATCTGGTCGATAACCAATCTGGCTTTGCGCGGGGAGACCCGCACGAATCTGGCTTTAGCTTTTACTTCCATCTACCGCTCCATGGATCCCGTTTAACGCTTGGAACCTTTTTTCTTGTCCTTGTCGTGACCACGGTATGTCCTCGTCGGGCTGAACTCGCCCAGCTTGTGACCGATCATCTCCTCTGTGATATACACAGGGATAAACTGCTTGCCGTTGTGTACAGCAAAAGTGTGGCCGATAAACTCGGGAATAATGGTACTGCGACGGGACCAGGTCTTAATGACCTTTTTGTCTTTGGCCTCGTTAAGCTTCTCTACCTTTACGATCAGGTAGTTATCCACGAAGGGCCCCTTTTTAATTGAACGTGGCAAAGGATACCTCCTCGTCTTACTTTCTGCGGTTCACGATAAATTTGCTGGAGAGCTTCTTCTTATTGCGCGTCTTGTAACCCTTAGTCGGTTTGCCCCATGGAGTTACGGGATGACGGCCACCACTGGTGCGACCTTCACCACCACCATGGGGGTGATCGACGGGGTTCATGACAACGCCCCGGCTCTGGGGACGAACGCCCATCCAGCGGTTGCGTCCGGCTTTGCCCAGACTGCGCTGCTCGTGTTCGAGATTCCCAACCTGGCCGATAGTGGCCATGCACTCTGCCAGAATGTAACGAACTTCGCCACTGGTGAGTTTTACCAGAACATAGCGCTCTTCCTTACCCATAACCTGGGCGAAGGCTCCAGCACTGCGAACCAGCTGAGCTCCCTTGCCGGGACGCATCTCGATGTTGTGTACAATGGTACCAACCGGGATGTTCTTCAGCTTCATGGCGTTCCCGATGACAATGTCAGCAGCTTCGTCGGCAACCACGGTTGCGCCAACCTGCAGCTGCTTGGGAGCCAGAATGTAGCGTTTCTCGCCGTCACGGTAGTTCACCAGAGCAATCAGGGCACTGCGGTTTGGATCATATTCGATCGTGGCAACCTTGCCCTCGATACCGAATTTATCACGACGGAAGTCGATGATACGATATTTGCGCTTATGCCCGCCGCCACGGTGACGGCTGGTGATACGACCGTTGTTGTTACGTCCACCGGACTTCGGCAGAGCTTCAACCAGCTTTTTTTCGGGTTTTGACGCCGTTACGGCGGCAAAATCCATGGTGACCAGCTGGCGTCGACCCGGAGAAGTCGGCTTATGTCTTTTCACACCCATTGTGTCATTCCTCGCTCTTGGGTTATTCCTCGAAGATCTTGATCTGGCTGCCCGCTTCCAGGGTTACGATGGCCTTTTTCCAGTCTTTGCGTTTGCCCATGCCCATGCGGGTACGTTTCACTTTCCCGTTCATGTTCATGACGTTGACATTGGCAACCTTCACATCGAAGATCTTCTCAACGGCATTCTTGATCTCAATCTTGTTGGCGCGGGTGTCCACTTCAAAGGCCACCTGGTTGCGCTGTTCATTGAGTACAAAGGAACGCTCAGTCATGATGGGACGCTTGATAATGTCATACATCTGCATATTACTGCTCCCCCACACTCAGGCGTTCAGCCGTTGCCTTTTCAAAGGCCAGCACTTTGGCATTTACCACGTCGTACACATTCAGGCCCTCGGGCTTGATCAGCTTGACGAAGGGCAGGTTGCGCATGGCCAGCGCCTTGGGGCTGTCCATCTCATCCACCACAAACAGAACCTTGCGATCCAGGGAGCACTTGGCAAATACCTGGTTGGCCAGCTTTGTCTTGGGGGACTCCAGCGCGAAATCGTCAAACACCACGATGCTCTGCTGAGCGGCTTTTTCGCTGAGAGCTGAAACCAGTGCCTGGCGACGAACCTTTTTGTTCACCTTTTTCTCGTAGCTGCGGGGAGTTGGTCCGAAGATGACTCCACCAGTACGCCACAGAGGCGAACGGGAAGTACCAGCGCGGGCGCGACCGGTACCCTTCTGACGCCACGGCTTTGAGCCGCCACCGGAAACCGCGCTGCGGTTTTTCACCGCATGGGTTCCCTGCCTGCGGGCAGCAAGCTGGGCTACTACCACTTCATGCATGAGGTGGGGTTTTACGGCGCCACCGAAGAGCTCATCGCTCAGGGCAACCTCTCCCACCTTTTCGTTATTCACGTTTATAACGCTTACTACAGGCATCTACAAACTCCAATATCCTTTGTTAGGCCTTTTGCGACTGGCTGATTTCAATGATCCCGCCTTTGGAACCGGGGATGGCCCCTTTCACCAGCAACAGGTTCTGATCAGCCATGACCTTCACTACTTCAAGGCACTGCACGGTTGTGGTCTTTCCACCCATACGGCCAGGCATCTTCTTATTCTTGAAGGTGCGGCTGGGGGTAGCACACATACCGATGGAACCAGGGGCACGGTGGAATGTGGAGCCGTGAGTTGCCCGACCTCCGCCGAAGCCATGGCGTTTGATAACGCCCTGGAAACCTTTACCTTTAGAAGTGCCGGTGACATCAATTTTATCACCAGCAGCAAAAACTTCAGCCGTGAGTTGCTGACCTACGCTGAAACCAGCGGGGTCTTCTACACGGAACTCCTTCAAATGCCGCTGGGGAGCAACCCCGGACTTGGCAAAGTGGCCTTTGAGGGGCTTGGAAACTCTTTTTTCCTTCAGCGCCTCTTCAAAGCCAACCTGCACAGCGGCATAACCGTCACTATCCACTGTTTTCACCTGCACAACCGTGCAAGGACCAGCTTCCACAACTGTAACGGGAATGACTGTACCATCTTCACAGAAGATCTGAGTCATACCTATTTTTTTCCCGATTAGAGACTTCATCGAACCAACCCTCTCTAGAGTGTGTTACAGGCTCTTAGAGCTTGATCTCGACTTCCACACCGCTGGGAAGATTTAACTTCATCAAAGCGTCAGTGGTTTTGGAAGTCGGGTCCAGGATATCAATGAGTCGCACATGGGTCCTCATCTCAAATTGTTCCCTGGAGTTTTTGTTCACGTGGGGGCTGCGGATGACGCAGAACTTCTCGATCTTCGTGGGCAGAGGTACGGGACCTGCCACCTTAGCATCCGTACGACCAGCCGTTTCCACGATTTCCTTGGCTGCGGCGTCCAGGATCTTGTGGTCATAGGCCCGTAACTTGATACGGATCTTCTGGTTTGCTGCTGTCATAGCTTACTATCCTCTTCAGAAGGGGGGTTACCCCTTCACCTTCTCAATGATTTCTTGAGCGATGTTCTTGGGAACTTCCTCATAGTGATCGAACTGCATGCTGTACGCGGCGCGACCCTGGGTGGCGCTGCGCAGATCTGTCGCATATCCGAACATCTGGGCCAGAGGAACCATTGCCTTGATGACCTTGGCGGCTGCCTGGTCTGACATTCCTTCGATACGACCACGTCGGGAGTTAAGGTCGCCCATAACGTCGCCCATGTAGTCCTCGGGTGTCACCACCTCGACGGCCATGATTGGCTCAAGCAGCACAGGGCTGGCCTTGCGGCACGCTTCCTTGAAACAGATGCTGGCTGCGATCTTGAACGCCATCTCCGAGGAGTCAACATCGTGATAGGAGCCGTCGTATACGGCAGCACGCACGTCGACCATGGGGTAGCCAGCCATGACGCCACTGTCCAGAGCCTCGACAATACCCTTCTCAACGGCAGGGATGTATTCGCGGGGAATAACACCGCCTTTGATCTCGTCAATGAATTCAAAACCAGCGCCGGGCTCAAGGGGCTCGATACGCAGGAACACGTGGCCGTACTGACCTTTACCACCAGTCTGCTTGGCGTATTTGTGCTCCTGGGAAACCGTGCTGCGAATGGTCTCGCGGTAGGCAACCTGGGGAGCGCCCACGTTGGCATCTACCTTGAACTCGCGCAGCAGGCGGTCTACGATGATCTCCAGGTGCAGTTCGCCCATACCGGAGATAATCGTCTGACCTGTTTCGAGGTCACTGTTCACGCGGAAAGTAGGATCTTCCTGGGCCAGCTTCTGCAGGGAAATACCCAGCTTCTCCTGATCCGCTTTGGTCTTGGGTTCAATGGCAACCGAGATAACGGGATCCGGGAATACCATGGACTCCAGGATAACCAGTTTATCGGGATCGCACAGGGTGTCCCCGGTGGTGGTGTACTTCAGGCCAACCGCAGCAGCGATATCACCGGAAAACACTTCCTTGATCTCTTCACGCTTGTTGGCATGCATCTTCAGCAGACGGCCAACGCGCTCCTTTTTGTCCTTGGTGCTGTTATGCACATAGGACCCACTCTGGAGCACACCGGAGTAAACGCGGAAGAAGGTCAGGGTTCCCACAAAGGGGTCGGTCATGATTTTAAATGCCAGAGCGCTGAAGGGCTCGGCATCGTCAGCATGGCGCTCGATTTCCTCGCCCTGCATGTCCACGCCCTTGATGGCGGGGATATCGACAGGACTCGGCATGTAATCGATAACCGCATCCAGCAATGTCTGCACACCCTTGTTTTTGAAGGATGAGCCACACAGCACTGGAGTAAACAACAGGTCAATGGTTCCCTTGCGGATAGCCGCTTTCACTTCTTCCAGGGAGAGTTCTTCTCCGCCCAGGTATTTTTCAAGAAGGGTGTCATTGACCTCGGCAACTGCTTCAAGGAGTTTCTCACGATATTCCTCTGCCTGCTCCTGCAGCTCAGCGGGGATATCAATGATGTCATACTTGGCGCCCATGGTCTCGTCATTCCAGACGATACCGCGCATCTGCACCAGGTCAACGATACCGCGGAACTCGTCCTCGGCACCAATGGGCAGACACAGGGGAACAGGGTTCGCCCCCAGGCGCTCACGGATCATGTTCACGCCACGGAAGAAATCCGCGCCGATACGATCCATCTTGTTTACAAAGGCCATGCGGGGTACATGGTACTTGTCCGCCTGGCGCCACACAGTCTCAGACTGGGGCTCCACACCACCGACAGAGCAGAACACGGCGATAGCGCCATCGAGAACGCGAAGGGACCGTTCCACCTCTACGGTGAAGTCCACGTGTCCTGGAGTATCGATAATATTGATGCGGTTTTCTTTCCAGAAGCAGGTTGTGGCCGCGGAAGTAATCGTAATCCCGCGCTCTTTCTCCTGCTCCATCCAGTCCATGGTCGCCGCGCCATCGTGCACTTCGCCAATCTTGTGGCTTACGCCGGTGTAGAAAAGAATACGCTCGGTTGTCGTCGTCTTTCCTGCATCAATATGGGCCATGATGCCGATGTTGCGCGTGTTTTGCAGTGAAATCTCTCTAGCCAATTGAATCCTCTCCTTACCAGCGATAGTGGGCAAACGCTTTGTTTGCTTCCGCCATCTTGTGAGTGTCTTCCCGCTTCTTCACAGCTTCCCCGGAACTCTTTGACGCATCTGTAATCTCGTTGGCCAGTTTTTCAACCATACCCTTGCCCTTGCGCTTCTTGGCATAGGCAATGATCCAACGGATACTCAGTGTCTCCTGACGACGGGGCTTCACTTCAACGGGAACCTGGTAAGTTGCTCCACCGACGCGACGTGACTTGACTTCCAGAGCCGGCTTCACATTCTCCACCGCCTGCTGGAAAACGTTCAGGGCCTCGTCATCACCAAATCGCTCTTTCACCTTGTCAAGCGCACCGTAGAGAATACTCTCGGCCACGCTCTTCTTGCCGTCCCGCATCAGGCGGTTGACGAACTTGGAAACCAGCACGCTCCCGTAAATGGGATCAGGCAGTACTTCCCGTTTCTCCGGCACTCTTCTTCTAGGCATTCCTCAACTCCTCAAAACGACAGTTACTTCTTCGGCTTTTTCGCGCCATACTTGGAACGCGACTGAAGCCGACCATTGACGCCCGCCGTATCCAGCGCGCCGCGAATGACCTTGTACCGAACACCGGGAAGGTCTTTGGTACGGCCGCCACGACACAGGACAACCGAGTGCTCCTGAAGATTGTGCCCGATACCGGGAATGTACGACGTCACTTCGATGCCGTTTGTGAGCCTTACACGAGCTACTTTACGCAGCGCCGAGTTCGGCTTCTTGGGCGTCGTCGTGTACACGCGCGTACACACTCCCCGCTTCTGGGGGCAGTTCTTCAGGGCAGGTGAGCCCGTCTTGGACAACTGCAACTGACGGTTCTTGCGGACCAACTGATTAATTGTTGGCATCCGTAGTTACCTCCCTACATCAAAAAAATCCCGACACAAGACGCACTTGTGCCGTGTGCAAAAAACCTACGGAAGTTATCAAACCCCGTGGGGTCTGTCAAGGAGATTGAACGTTTTTTTTCATGCTGTAAAAAGGACTTGGCAGACGACACGCATTTTTTCATTGCACCGGCAGAAAAAATTTGTATAATTCGCAGGCTGTCAATATGGAAAAGTGTCCGAGCGGTTGAAGGAGCACGCCTGGAAAGCGTGTATACCTGCAAGGGTATCGGGGGTTCGAATCCCCCCTTTTCCGCCATTACGCACAGCCCGGCCCTGAATCGTAAAGATTCAGGGCCTTTTGCGTCGGGGAATTTTCAGCAGCGCCCGTCCATGGTACAGTCAGGCACCGGAAGAAACTTCACCGGAGACAGGCATGAACCCAAGCAACCCCAGACAGTGGCAGTTCTGGATCGACCGGGGCGGCACCTTCACCGATGTCATCGCCCGCACACCGGACGGCTCCATCCTCACCCGCAAGCTGCTTTCCGAAAATCCCGGCCACTATGATGACGCAGCCCTCCAGGGCATTCGCGACCTGCTGGGCCTGGACACCGCTGCCCCCATTCCCCCCGAACACATCAACGCGGTGAAAATGGGCACCACCGTTGCCACCAACGCCCTGCTGGAGCGCAAGGGCGAGCCCACCCTGCTGCTGGTGACCAGGGGTTTTGCCGATGCCCTGCGCATTGGCTATCAGGCCCGTCCCGATATCTTCGCTCTGGAAATCGCCCTGCCGGAACTGCTCTATGGCGATGTGGTGGAGGTGGATGAGCGAATCATGGCCGACGGCACCGTGCTGCAGGCCCCCGACGAACAACAGGTGCGAAGCGCGCTGCAGCAGGCGTATAATGGCGGCCTGCGCTCCTGTGCCATCGCCTTTCTCCACGGTTACCGCTTTCCCCGCCACGAACAGCAGGTGGCCCGGATCGCCCACGATCTGGGCTTTCCCCAGGTCAGTCTCTCCCACCAGGCCAGCCCCCTCATCAAGTTTGTGGGGCGGGGCGATACTACCGTGGTGGACGCCTACCTCTCCCCCATCCTGCGGCGTTACGCCAACCAGGTGGCAGCCGCCCTTGGCAACACCCGTCTGCAGTTCATGAAATCCGATGGCGGCCTGACCAATGCCCGCTGCTTTGCGGGCAAGGACGCCATTCTGTCCGGCCCGGCGGGCGGCATTGTGGGCGGCATTCACACCGCCCGCATTGCGGGGTACGACCAGGTCATCGGCTTTGACATGGGGGGTACCTCCACCGATGTTTCCCACTACAGCGGCGAACTGGAACGCAGCTTTGAAACCGTCATCGCCGGAGTGCGCATGCGCGTCCCCATGATGACCATTCACACCGTAGCCGCTGGCGGCGGCTCCATCCTCCATTTTGATGGCTCCCGCTACCGGGTCGGCCCCGATTCCGCCGGAGCCGACCCCGGCCCCGCCTGCTACCGGCGCGGTGGCCCCCTGAGCGTCACCGATATCAACGTCATGCTGGGCAAGCTGCAGCCCCGCTTCTTCCCCGCCGTCTTCGGCCCCCATGGCAACGAACCCCTGGATGCCGAAATTGTCGCCGAGCATTTCCAGGAGCTGACCCGGCAGATCCGCGCGGCCACCGGCGATGCACGCAGCCCCGAAGAGGTGGCCGAAGGCTTCCTGAAGATCGCCGTGGAAAACATGGCCAACGCCATCAAACGCATTTCCGTACAGCGCGGCCACGATATCACCCACTACACCCTCAACTGCTTCGGCGGAGCCGGAGGCCAGCACGCCTGCCTGGTGGCCGATACCCTGGGCATGCCACGGGTGCTGATTCATCCCCTGGCCGGAGTTCTGTCCGCCTATGGCATGGGTCTGGCCGACATGACCACCATCGGCGAAGCCACCGTGGAGGAGCCCCTGAGCCCCACCCTGTGCGAGCGCCTGCAACAGGTCATCCATGAACTGGAGCAGCAGGGCCGCAGGGAGCTGCTGGAGCAGGGAGCCGCACCGGAGAGCATCCACAGCCGACATCAGCTGCTGGTGCGCTACCAGGGCACCGACACCTCCCTGCTGGTGGATTTCGGAAGCGTCGGGTCCATTCGCCATGGCTTCGAAGCCCTCCATCAGCAGCAGTTTGGCTTCTGCACTCCCGATACGCCCCTGCTGGTCAGTGCCGCCGTGGTGGAAGTCATCAGCCGAAGCGCCAGCCTGCAGGACGAACCCGACCTTCCTTCCCCCGCAGGCCCACTCCCCAAGCCCCTGGACCTGGTGCGCACCTTCATGGCGGGCACCTTTCACGACGCCACCCCCGTCCATGACCGCCAGTACCTGCAGCCCGGCCACTGCCTGCAGGGCCCGGCCATTATTCAGGAGCCAGTGGGCACCATCGTGGTGGAGCCAGGCTGGCAGGCCAGCGTCAACCCCAAGGGACACATCATCCTGGAGCGCTATCAGGCGCGCCCCCGGCAGTACGCCGTGGGCACGGAAGTGGACCCGGTCATGCTGGAAGTGTTCAACAACCTCTTCATGTCCATCGCCGAGCAGATGGGCACCACCCTGGAAAAGACCGCCAGCTCCGCCAACATCAAGGAACGCCTGGACTTCTCCTGCGCCATCTTCGACCATGGCGGCGCCCTGGTGGCCAATGCGCCCCACGTGCCCGTGCACCTTGGCTCCATGGGCGAAAGCGTGCGGGCCATTCTTCAGCAGCGCCAGGGCACCATGCGGCCCGGCGATGTGTATATGCTCAACGACCCCTACCAGGGCGGCACCCACCTGCCCGACGTCACCGTGGTCACCCCTGTCTTTGACCACAGCGGCGCCGAAATTCTCTTCTATGTGGCCAGCCGCGCCCACCACGCCGATATCGGTGGCATTACCCCCGGTTCCATGCCCCCCGACAGCCGGGCCATTGAAGACGAAGGGGTCCTGATCACCAACTTCCAGGTAGTCAGGGACGGCCAACTGCTGGAGCCGCAAGTGCGCCGACTCTTCAGCAGCGGTGCTCACCCAGCCCGCAACCCCGACCAGAACATCAGCGACCTCAAAGCCCAGATCGCCGCCAACAACTGCGGCGTGCGGGAACTCCATAAAATGGTCGACCACTACAGCCTGCCCGTCGTCCACGCCTATATGCAGCACGTGCAGGACAACGCCGAGGAGCAGGTGCGCCGGGTGCTCCACGTCCTGGAAGATGGCCAGTGGGAAAAAATCATGGATTGCGGTGCCCGCATCCGCGTAACCATCCGCGTCGACCGCCACCATCGCAGCGCCACCGTCGACTTCACCGGCAGCTCCCCCCAGCAGCCCGGCAACTTCAACGCGCCCCGCGCCGTTACCCGCGCCGCCGTGCTCTACGTCCTGCGCACCCTCGTGCAGGACAATATCCCCCTCAACGACGGCTGCCTCAAGCCCATCCAGCTCATCATTCCCAAGGGCTCCATGCTCAGCCCCACTTACCCCGCCGCCGTCGTCGCCGGCAACGTGGAAGTCAGCCAGGTCATCACCGATACCCTCTACGCCGCCCTGGGCGTACTGGCCAACAGCCAGGGCACCATGAACAACCTCACCTTTGGCAACAGCCGCTACCAGCACTACGAAACCCTCTGTGGCGGAGCTGGAGCCGGTAACGGTTTTCACGGCGCCAGCGCCGTCCACGTCCACATGACCAACAGCCGCCTCACCGACCCCGAAATCCTGGAAACCCGCTTCCCCGTCCTGCTGGAAAGCTTCTCCATCCGCCATGGATCGGGAGGCGCAGGCACGTGGCAAGGCGGCAATGGCGCCGAGCGGCGCATCCGCGCCCTGGAGCCCATGGAAGTCGCCATCCTCGCCAACAGCCACCAGGTCGCCCCCAGCGGCCTGCAGGGCGGAAGCAATGGAGCCACCGGCCACTGCTGGGTGGAGCGCCGCGACGGCACGAAAGAAGTGCTGCTGAGCACCGGTAAAGCCACCATGCAAAAGGGTGATGTGGTTGTGGTGCAGACACCGGGAGGCGGAGGATTTGGCGCTGGTTGAGCGGAAAAAACCGAGATGGGAAAAGGCAGTACCCCACGCAAAGCTCTCAAAAGCTCAAAGAAAGGCAACAAGAGTATCTCACCCCCGTTCGCTGCGCTCACTCAAGGCGCAAGGTGGAATACGCTGACAACCATTCACGGTCTCACAGTAATATTTTGGCAGGAGCGCAAGTGTTGCTACACCGTGAAGAGTTACTTATGCTGTAACTTTTCCTTATTAAATGGCGAATATACAGGAAAACTATTACCCGGAGCTCATATGCCAAGTCTGCAGTGCCCCACATCCCCATTCCAGAACATCCTTGACCACAACCATATTCAGCTGCAGCGTCAGCCCATCACTACCCTGCAGATCAATGTAGGCAAGGTCTGCAACCAGTCCTGTACCCACTGCCATGTGGAAGCTGATCCGCTGCGCAGCGAGATGATGGAGGCCGCCACTTTCCAGCGACTGGTGGAGCTACTGCAGAATGCTCCTGGAGTGCACACCGTGGACATCACCGGGGGCGCGCCGGAATTGAATCCCCACTTCCGGGCCTTTGTGCGCACAGTGCATGCCATGGGCAGAACGCTTTTGCATCGCTGCAACCTCAGTGTGCTCTTTGAACCCGGGCAGGAAGATACCGCCGCCTTTCTGGCCGAACATGGCGTGGAAGTCATCGCCTCTCTGCCTTGCTACCTGAAAGCCAATGTCGACCGGCAACGGGGCGAAGGCGTTTTTGACAAGAGCATACGGGGACTACGCCTGCTCAATGAACTGGGCTATGGCCAGCCGGGCAGCAGCCTGAAGTTGAACCTGGTATATAATCCCAGCGGTGCCCACCTGCCCCCCAGCCAGTCGGCACTGGAGGAATCCTACCGCCAGCAGCTGGCCCAGCACTACGGCATCCTCTTCAACCATCTCTACACTCTTACCAATATTCCCGTCACCCGCTACGCCCGCCATCTGCGACATCACGGGCAGTATGACGACTATATGCAGATGCTGGTGGACAACTTCAACCCTGCGGCCGCCCACAACCTTATGTGCATGCAACAAGTATCGGTAGCCTGGGATGGCAGCCTCCATGACTGCGACTTCAACCAGATGGCAGGCCTGCCCATAGGTGGTACACCTCTGCATATATGGGATGTGCACAGCCTGGAGCAGATCCCCCGCTCCATTGCTACCGCCGAGCACTGCTTCGGCTGCACCGCCGGGGCGGGTAGCTCCTGCGGCGGGGCCATCGCATGAGAGTCGGCTCCATGGCCCTGGTGTTTCTTTTGCGTTCAGCTGCCTTCGAGGCTTCATCTATTCCCCTGCCCTTTGGGAGTATGCAGGACGGTATCAGCCCGCAGTGGCAAGCCCAGGAGTTTCGCGGCACCAGCCCCACCCATTATGAGCTGGTGGAAGAGGAAGGAACGCTGGTATTGCAGGCCAGCAGCCAGAACCAGGCATCGGGCCTGGTGCATGAAGTTGATATTGATCTCGCCACATACCCCATTCTGCAGTGGCGCTGGAAAGTGGAAAACATCATCCCCGATGGCAATGCCCTGACCAAAGCCGGAGACGACTACGCCGCACGGGTATATGTGGTCTTTCCCCACTGGTTCCGCCCCAACACCAAAAGCATCAACTATATCTGGGCCAACCATTTGCCCCAGGGGCAGATGGTGCCCAACCCCTTCTTCAGCAATGCCCGCATGGTGGCCGTGCAAAGTGGCAACCAACATGCCGAAACCTGGATTACCCAGTGCCGCAATGTCTACCAGGACTACCGGGAAATCTTTGGCAGCTCACCTCCAAAAGCTGGCGCCATTGCCCTGATGACCGACACTGACAATACCGGCGGCCAGACCCGCGCCTGGTACGCCGATATCCGCCTGATAGCCGCTGACTCCCATGCCGATCCACAAGAATATTGCCCATGAAAAGGAGAACCACATGCACATACCCACCAAGCCACTGAATGCCTATCCCTGGTGGCTGAAGCCCTTCTTCTGGAGCCAGAAACGCCGCTATGGCAGCGTACTGCAACCGGGTCTGCTCTGGGGCCGGGTGCCCAAACTCTTCGCCGCCGTGGCCATACTCTACGGCGTGCTTGATCGCCGCTCATCCCCCATCGATCCCGTGTTGCGTTCCCTGGTCACTGTGCGGGTATCCCAGATAAACTGGTGCCACTTCTGCGTGGATATCAACTCCGCTACCCTGGCCAGGCGCAGCGGCAGCATGGACAAGGTGGAAGCGCTGAGTGGCTGGCGTGAAAGCGACCTGTTTGATGAAATAGAGCGGACGGTGCTGGAGTACACCGAAGCCATAACCCGCACCGATGGGCAGATCAGTGATGATCTGATGGCGCGGCTGCGGATGTACTTTGACGATGACGCGCTGGTGGAGCTCACCGGCCTTATTGCCTTTCAGAACCTCTCCAGCAAGTTCAACGCCGCTTTGGATGTGCCAGCCCAGGGATTCTGCCAGGTGAAAACGCCGGAGAGTCAGGACACAGAAAAGACGGGGATAAGTGTCACGCAAATCCCACCAAAACACCAAGAAATAAAGAGTTGAAAGCAACCAACTTCTAATCCTCAACCTGAACGGGCGCCTTGCCTCCCACACACTGCTTGCTGCTCGCTACCAACAAAGATCAAAACCGCCGGAGAAAGCCTCTCTGGCTGAGCGATGGGGAAAGCGCGCGGATTTTTCTCTTTTGCCATGAAACTCCCTTGCCATAGGACTTGCAATGACATATAAGGATATTCGAATATCCATAGAGGAGTACCCATGCACCCTGAACAGTCGCAAAACTGGGCGGCCATACTCAAAGCCCTGGCCCATCCAACCCGTCTGCTGATTGCCGCTGAACTGCTGCAGGGAACGCGCTGCGTTACGGACATGGAAGACATCCTGCCCGCATCCCAGGCCAATATCTCCCAGCACCTGGCGGTGCTGCGCCATGCCGGCCTTGTGGACTTTGCCCAGGACGGTGCCCTGCGCTGCTACTACCTCAGCCGCCCCCAGTTGGTGGCCGGTTTCTTTGACTTGCTGGCCCAGGATAGTGGCCCTATCCACAAGACAAAGGAGCAGATTCAGCGGGAGAAGGAGTTACCTGCGGAGGTGAAAGGGTGAGCCTGATCTACCTTGACTCCAACGCCAGCACTCCCGTTGCCCCGGAAGTGCTGGCTGCCATGCAGCCATATCTGGAGGATCACTTCGGTAATCCTTCCAGCCAGCACTGGGCCAGCAGCGGTGCCAAAGATGCCCTGGAGGCAGCACGCGGCCAGGTGGCCAACCTGCTGGATTGCGACCCAACCGAAGTCGTCTTTACCAGTGGTGGCAGCGAAGCCAACAACCACGCCATCAAGGGCGTCTATTTTGCCCTGCGCCATCAAGGAAACCACATTATTACCAGCGCTGTGGAGCATCCAGCTGTACTGGAGCCCTGTCGCTTTCTGGAAAGCCTGGGCGCGCGGATAACCAGACTGCCGGTTGACGGCTACGGGATGGTTGACCCGGAGCAGGTGCGCCGGGCAATCGACAAAGACACCATCCTTATTTCCATCATGCACGCCAATAATGAAACCGGAACCATTCAACCAATAGAAGCCATTGGGGAAATTGCCAGGGCAGCAGGCATACTGTTCCACACCGATGCTGCCCAGAGTGTGGGGAAAATTCCCACGGTGATGGATGCCCTGGGCGTTGATTTGCTCAGTGTTGCCGGACACAAGCTCTCTGCACCCAAGGGGGTGGGAGCCCTGTACATCCGCGAAGGAACGCCCATCGTGCCTCTTGTGCATGGGGCGGCCCACGAGGCAGGCCGCCGCGCAGGAACGGAAAACGTTCTGCTGAATGTAGCCCTGGGTGCTGCCTGCGAACTGGCAGGAGAGTGGACAGGAGCCGCTGAAATGATCGCCATGCGTGATGAATTCTGGCAACACCTGCAAAACCAATTCGGCAACCGCATCAGTCTGAACGGACACCCCACTGAACGCCTTCCCAATACTCTCAACGTGAACTTTCACGGTGCTATCGGCGCGGAAATCCTGGAGCAAATGCCGGAAGTGGCGGCATCCACTGGCTCGGCCTGCCACGCTGGCGCTATCAGCCTCTCGCCGGTGCTTGAAGCCATGGGAGTTTCCGTAAGTGCGGGCATGGGAGCGGTGCGCTTCAGCCTGGGGCGTAACACCAAATATGCGGAGCTGCAGAGGGTGCTGGAGCTCCTGACACAAGTTGTGAATACCCATAACCCAACATAAAGGAGGCTATCATGAAAGTTCTGCTCATCTTCAATCGCGAACCCTACGATAACACCGACGTCACCTGGAATGGCCTGCGCCTGGCGGAACAGCTGCATAAGGACGCTCAGGAGGTGCGCGTCTTTCTGATGAACGATGCCGTGGATATGGCCCGCAACAGCTGCGTTCCGCCCGAGGGTTATGATCAGAATCTGAGCCAGATGCTCCGGGAGCTGATAGCCCAGGGCATCCCCGTCAAAGTGTGCGGTACCTGCATGGCCCGTTGCGGAATTTACAAAAATGAACCCTACTTTGAAGGTGCCGAAAAGTCCACCATGCAGCAACTTTCCCAGTGGGTTGTGGACAGCGACCGCGTCCTGAGTTTTTGATGGAGTGATACCATATGAAAATTCGTGACAGTGGTATGCCCGAAGAGTTGATGTGGGAGAGTTTCTTCGACGCTGAGCGTATTTTGCAAAGTTTTGGCCTGAACAAAGACACGCGTGACATCGTGGAGTTTGGCAGTGGCTATGGAACATTCACCCTGGCGGCTGCCGCCTTGATTCATGGAACTGTCTATGCTCTGGATATTGAGCCCTCCATGGTCCAGCGGGTAAAAGAGAAGTGTGCCCGCAGCAATATCGAAAACGTACATGTTCAGGTTCGTGATTTCATCGGGGAGGGCACCGGCCTGCCGCCTGGCAGCATGGATGCCGCCCTGCTCTTCAATATCCTCCATCACGAGCAGCCCCTGACACTGCTGCGGAAGCCAGCTCAGCACTGGTTCGAGGCGGTCGCATTGCTATTATCCACTGGAATCCCGATCCAGCTACTCCCAGAGGACCAGCCATGGATATCCGTCCCACGCCGCAGCAGTGCATTCAATGGGGCAAGCAGGCAGGGCTGGAATGTAGCCCTGGCACAGTGTTCGACTTCCCGCCCTACCACTACGGCCTGATACTGCGCAAGGTATAGTGACAATGAACCGCTTCAATGATGAGGCAGAGCGCTACGATGCCTGGTTCGATGAGCACTTGGAGATATTCCAGGCCGAGCTGGCAGTAATCCGAAACCTGCTCCCGAAACAGGGGAAAGGGGTGGAGGTCGGTGTCGGCACGGGACGCTTCGCGTCGGCCCTTGGTATCGGCCTGGGGGTGGAGCCCGCAGAGAACATGGCTTCCAGAGCGCGCTCACGGGGTCTAACCGTTGTTCCTGGCACCGCAGAAACGTTGCCGCTGCCCGATGAGAGCTTTGATTATGCCCTGCTGGTGACGGTGCTTTGCTTTGTGCAAAGCGTGCCCCGTGCCCTGCAGGAGGTCGCTCGGATTCTCAAACCCCATGGAGTGGTGGTCATTGGTTTCATTGAAAAAAGCAGTCCCCTGGCCAGGCGCACCGTGGCGATTGCCAATGAGGATTCACTCTTTCGAGGTGCGCGTTTTCCCCAGATGGATGAATTGCAAAAGCAGCTGCGGGAGTCGGGGTTTGGTGCGATTTCCTGTTGTCAGACTCTCTGTGATCACTTGCCCGACCCATTAAAAACCCATAAAGGCTATGATGGCGGAAATTTCGTCGTGATCCGTGCCACCAAAGGAGAACCTGGCTGAAGCCGGATTACAGCAGTCCCGTCATTGTGCCAGAGCTGGTCAGCACCAGCGACGATGCCATCTCCTGCATAGTGTACTCAGTAAAGTTAACGAGTCACTATTTCTTCTATGGGCGGGGTCATCAGCCATCATCTCCTGCGTAACATTCAAACCAGGCTCTGTTCAAGGCCTTGACTCCCTCAACAATCCTGCTCTCAGGAATGCTGCTAAATCCTACCAGGATGCAATTCATAAAACATCTATCCTTGTTTTGCCAGTATTGGGCCGTAGGATATACTTTCACTCCATGGCGACGGGCCTTTACTATCATCTCCTCCTGGGGTTCACCATTCAGGAACTCTATAAGAACATGGAGTCCGGCATTCTTACCATGTATGCGTACTTTGTTGTGCATGGATTCATCAATTGCCTGAACGAGCATATCGTGTCGCCTTCGGTAGCTCAGGCAAACGCGCCTCAGGTGTCGATCCCAGTAGCCCCTGGCAATAAAAAGGCTCATGATCTTCTGGTTCATCCATGGGACGGTTGAGTAGTATCCGGCAAAAACCTCGTGGTATTTTGGCAAAAATCTCTGGGGCATGATGATGTAGCTCATGCGTAACCCCGGTGATAGCGACTTGGAAAATGTACCGATGTAGATCACCCTTCCGTCGCTATCAATGGACTGAAGGGATGGTATGGGCCTGGTGCCATAACGCAATTCACTATCATAGTCATCTTCTATGATAGTCCCATTTCTTTGCCTGGCCCACTGCAATAGTTGAACGCGCTTCTTGATTGACATAACCACGCCAGTTGGAAACTGATGCGATGGGGTGATGTAGATGTGTTTTGCCGAGCATTTTTTCAGCTGCTCCATGTCTATACCATCGTCGCCAACGGAAACGGGATGAATGGCATACCTGTTGTGTTGGAAAATGATTTTTGCCCCGTCGTAACCAGGCTCCTCAACGGCTACTTCAGTAGTATCTCTCCCAAGTACCTGGCAAATTACGTCGAGTGCATACTGCGTCCCACAACAGAGAATTACTTGCTCTGGAATACACTGCACTCCTCTTGAATCCCTCAGGTAGGTGACAATTTCACGCCGCAGGCCAATATCTCCCTGTTTATCACCGTAATTACAAGCTTCCTGTGCAGAGGAAGAGGTGAGAACTTCAGCAGTCAGCCGGTGCCAGTCTTTCGATGGAAAGAGGGTATGATCAAGGTTGGTATACTGAAAATCATAGTGAACATCTGCCTGGTCATGGAATGCATCTTTGATCGCTGCACTCGAGCTGCCCTGGCCATTGCAACGACGCATCGCCACTTCCCGAAAGGGCAGGATGTCAGCCCGAACATCCTGCACCACAAATCCAGCCCCAGGTCTGCTCGCAATGTATCCTTCAAGGCACAGCTGGGCGTAGGCACTTTCGACAGTATTGCGGGCAACACACATATCCTTGGCCAGCGACCGGGTAGAGGTGAGCCGCGAGCCAGCCACCAGATCACCTGCGCTGATCTTGTCTCGTATTTGCTCATAAATCTGCTGATACAAAGGCACTTTCGAATCATTGCTTACGCAGATCACACCCACGCTCCCCTTCGCCATATCTACAGGGCATTGATTGCAGACCCCTGAGCTGTATCCATAAAATTTTCCAGAATTGGCACTTTTAATAGCGACACACATCCCCTATATAACCAATGCGCACTTTATGTCAAAAGATAATATGAACAACCAAGGAGAAAGCCATGCGCCGTAAGTATGCCGAAATCACTGACCGTGACGAAATAACCCGAATACTCAATGCAACGAATGTAGGACGCATGGCCACCATAGGCGCGCAAGGCTATCCGTACATCACTCCACTGAACTTTGTTGTTCTTGAGGGCTGCGTGTACTTCCACTGCGCGAACAGTGGTGAGAAACTTGACAATATCCTGCGGGATTCAAAAGTGTGTTTTGAAGTGGATGTTCCCCTGGCCTATCTTGCAGTGGAATTTACGCCGGAGAAAGACCCTTGCTGCACCCATCAGTACTATCATTGCGTCATTATCCGCGGGCATGCGCGAATAGTTCCAGGTGGCGAGCTAAAAACACGCGCGCTGAATGCCTTGATGGAAAAACACGAAGGCAATCGAAATTTCCCTGCCATCACTCCAGAGCAGCCAAAATACAATATGTGCACGGTAGTGGAAATTGCCCCCGAAAACATATCCGGGAAAGCCGACATAGCACAGAACAAAACTCCCGCCGACAAGCTTCATATTGCTGAGCACCTTGCGCTGCGGGGCTTACCGGGGGATCTGGAAGCCGTGCGCCATATGGGCTACACGCTGGAGGGCAATGGAGCCGGAGGGTGGAAGGTTCGGTTTTAGCGCAGTAAATGGTTATCTGAAATGAAACGACTCTCCCAAAAAAGACATGCCCCCTTGGCGTTATCGCCAGGGGGGCATGTTTGAGTATGATGCCTTGAGTTTAGCCCTTGGGTAAAAGGCCTACTGGGCTCGAAAGCTCTCCTGTCTGAAAAACACTGATTTGGTCTTGCACATCTGTGGCGAGGCGTGCCAAGTCGCTGGAAGCATGGCCAACCTCTTCAGATGCCTGTGCGGTTTGTTCTGATGCAGCAGAAATGGTTTGAATGTCGTCGCTGATCTGGTCTGAAGTAGTCGACATCTCTTCCATGGCAGCGGCGTTTTGCTCAATATTCTGCTGAAGGGTTTCCACGCTGGCGAGTATCTCCAAAAAGGCACTGTTCGTCTGAGTCGCCAGCTCACTGCCCGCCTGGGCTTTCCCGTTCACAGTCACCATGGAATCAGTTACCTGGCCAACACCATCCTGAATACTCTGGACAATAGATATAATCTCACCAGTAGACTCTGTGCTGCGCTCAGCGAGCTTGCGCACTTCATCAGCCACTACGGCAAAGCCTCTCCCGGCTTCCCCGGCTCTTGCTGCCTCTATGGCAGCGTTCAGGGCCAGCAGATTCGTTTGATCTGCAATGTCATTAATGACTGATATGACCTCTTCTACTCGTTTGGACTTTTCCACCAGGGCCTGGGCTGACTCAGAGGCAATCTTCGCCTGGTCCGCAATAGTTTCCATGGCAGTTGCCGTCTGCTGTACAATCCGTCCACCGCTACGAGCCTGGCTCAGAGCTTCCGTTGCACTTTCCTGGATCATGGCAATATTTCGCGTAACTTCATTGACGGTCTGAGACATTTGCAGTGATGCAGAAGCAATCTGGGATATACTCTCTGCCTGGGAGCTCATGCCTGAACTCATTTGGACAGATGAGCTGCTGAGTTGTTCGCTGGCAGAGGCGACGCCATCTGAAGACATGCGAATACCCTGCACCATACTGCGCAGGTTAACCACCATATCGTTCAGAGCCGAAGCCATAAGCCCTACCTCATCCCTCTGGTGTACCGTCATGGTGCGGGTCAAATCACCTTGTGATACCTGGCGAGTAAAATTGAGACTCTCCATGAGGGGCCGGGATATCAGCCGGGAGATATAGATGGAAAACAGGATGCCGAGTGCAACCGCCACAGCGGTGCTGGAGAAAAGGAGTGTAGTGATACGCGCAATGATTTCAGCCCGGTGTATCCGCGTTGCTTCGGTAATTGAATCAAAATATGACTGAGTGCGCTCATTGGCTTGCCGGAGAATCTCTTGCTGGGAGCGCATTGCCGCAACAGTTTTGACCAGGCTGGCCATAGAATCCTGATAGACTGCAGCGAGTTGCTGGGTGTGCTGAATTTCCTGCAGCACCTGGTCAGAGTTGTTCTCGCGTGCCCAGCGCTGCAGGGAGCCAAGCTCCGAGTTTACCTTGGCGACCGTCTCTTGTGCTTCTCTCAGAAAATGTTCATCTACATGGGTATAGTACCGCTCGACACTGAGGTTGATATAAAAAATATCAACTACCAACTGCTCCTGCTGCTGTTTTATGCTTTGCAGCTCACGTAGCCCCTCCTGACCACTTCCCTGGTTTATTGCTCGTGCTATTAAACTATCGATTCTGCGACCAATTTCCTGGGCAGCACGGCGCTGAGCTATGGCTTCACCAATAATTCTTGTACCAATCTCTTCATGCTGAAGCGCAACCTTGCGATACGATGCAAACGCTTCTCTGGAACCAGATAACCCTTGGCTGGCACGACTCACCTCCTGGGCATAGCGATCTGGGAGACTTTCAATGCGCTTGCCTGCTGCCTCAATCGAGCGAAGCACTTCGCTGGCATCGGCCTCAAGTCGGAAAACTGAATAGCGCAGGATTGAGGTAACCGCATTTTCAAAAGAGGCAGCAGCCTCCATGGAATTCGTGGTATAGCGGCCCGACTCGCGCACACTGTTCATGGAGTTCCAGCCAGTGAAACCAACAAAAATCGTGAGCAGTAAAAGCAGGCCAAAAGCAACTCCAAGTTTCTTACCAATGGTCAAGTTCCGCATGGTTACCTCTTCTTCAAAAAATATTGCACTTCATAGTTATGCTTGGTTTGCTGCTATATTGGTTCAAGAGTGTGACAGTTAATATTTCAGCAAATCGTCGACCAAACCGGGGAGCCATAGGTCTACGCGAAATTTACCATCCAACAATTTTTAAGAATTTGACACAAATCAAATCTGGGCCTGCGGGCCAGCATGTTTCAGCTGACTGAATCTTTCACATTAATCAAGATTCTCTTTGCATGCAGCACGCGCTACAATGATTACTGCGTGTTGTCGATAGTAGAGACATGCCAAGGAAGCTCTTTCGGGGTGCGCGTTTTCCCCAGATGGATGAATTGCAAAAGCAGCTGTGGAAGTCGGGGTTTGGCGCGATTTCCTGTTGTCAGACCCTCTGTGATGCCCGACCCATTAAAAACCCATAAGGGCTATGATGGCAGAAATTTCGTCGTGATCCGCGCCACCAAAGGAGAACCTGGCTGAAGACAGATTACAGCAGTCCCGTCATCATCCCAGTGGCGACCAGCGCCAGCACAACGGATACCACGGCACGTACTGTATGCAGGGTTATCTTTCCCAGGATTTTCGCGCCCAGGTACGCCCCCGCAAAGGCCGCTCCACTGGCAGCAATCACAAGTTGCCAATCAACCGCCTGGCTGCGTGCCAGAATATCCGTGCCGTAGATTACCAGGCGGGATATATCCACCATGACCGCCAACACCACACCAGTGGCCACAAAAGCTTCCTTGCTCAAACCAGCCTTGATCAGAAACATGCTGCGAAACGCCCCCTGGTGCCCCGATAGTCCCCCAAAGAACCCGCTGATCACTCCCCCAAAGGGAAGCCACTTGCGATCCAGGGCGATGCGGGAAAATGCCGGAGAAATTTCCAGTATGACGAAAAACATGATGAGAAAGCCGATAACAAGTTTCAGGGCAGAAATGTGGAATTCCCGTCCCCCCACGGCATAGGTGTGCAGCGAAGGCATCTCCCCAAGCCAGAGCAGCACCACGGCACCCGCAAAGGCTGCTGCCACGGCTGGCAGGCCAAATCGCACCAGCACCGACACATCGGCCTTCCGCCCCAGGAGTCCAACCTTGAAAATATTATTGGCCAGATGAACCATGGCCGTCATGGCTATGGCCAGCTCCAGTGGAAAGAACAGCGCAATCACCGGCATGAGCAGTGTGCCCAGTCCAAAACCGGAAAAGAGTGTCAGCAAAGAGGCCGTCAACGCAGCGATACAGACGATGAGAAATTCCATTTTTCCTCCGGTTACTTAGCTGGTTTTGTGTGGAACCTTCCCGTTTCGCGCTTTCCCTGGTTCCTTATCCTGCCTTACGCCACACTCTCCCCAACAGCCATCCCCCCAGCATCATTCCTATGACGGTCATAAAGAGTACGGGCAGAAAGTGCCAGATGATGAGCTGGGTGGGATCGTCGCTGGGGTCCACCAGGCGCAGCAGGATGTAGCCGAGACTGGCAACGCTGAGGCCGATCATGCTGCCGGCCCAGCAACAACGTGTAGGGGCGGCCCGCGAGGTGACAGAGAACATGATGCCCCCTGGCAGCAGGCCATAGAGGATGATACGGATGACGCAGTCGTAGCGGGCCAGCTGCAGGCACTGGCTGAGGGTGAGGGCACTGGTGGTCAGCATACCGTAGATGAGCATGCCGGCAAACGCTCCCAGGGGCAGCAGGGGCACAAAACGTATCCAGGATTTCTGGTTGGCATCGGGCAGGCTCAGCCAGCTGGCGGCCAGAGCGCTGAGCAGCGCGATGGCGAGCATCAAGAGAATTTCGCTGAGGTACAGGCTCTGCTGGAGCTTCTGCCCGATGTCGCTGCGCAGTCCGTGGATGGCCAGCAGGACGAAAAAGTAGAGAATCATAAATCCCAGCCAGCTCACCAGAATGCGAGCTGGCGGTGGTGCGGGCTTATGTGCGCCCTCACGGGCGAGCTGGGCTATAAGTTCGTTTGTCTGCATGTTACGTTTCCTGGCGAGCCATATTGGTCAGGGTCCTCATGGCCCGGTGGGCGGCCACTTTGACGGCGTTTTCATTCATCTTCAGTTCGGCACCTACTTCACGGGCGCTGTATCCTTCTATTTTCATCATCTGTATTATGGTTCGCTCCCGGGGCGATAAGGTTTCAAGTAATCGTTGCAGAAGTTGCCGATCGCCCAAATCCAGCGGCTCATCTGCTGCCGGAAGTTGCTCCTTCACATCGTCCACATCCACACTGCTGCCTGCAGCCTTGCGCCGGTAGTGAGCCCGCAGATAGTCTTTGAGTTTATGGTCGGCAATGGCAAACATCCAGTTCAGGAAGGAGCGCTCGGTGTTGAAGGTGTGGCTGGCACGGTGAATGGCCAGCAACACGTCCTGTACCCGGTCTTCCAGATCCTCATGGCCTCCCAGGCGTTTGGCGAGAAAGCCCCGGATCATGGGGGTGATTTTCACCAGCAGCTGGTGGTAGGCGCTCTGGTCACCAGTCTGGGCCTTGCGCATGGCCTGGGCCAGCTGCTGGTCGGTATGGCTGGAGCGGGGCATCAGGTGTCCTTGTTTCAGTATTCCGCGATATAGCTACTCAGCGGGTAACCTTTTCCATCCCACGGCGAAATACGGGATGCGTGAACAAGCAGCTGGACGTACACTATCCAGAATGTCGAATCGCAATCAACTATTATGTGAGCACCCATGAAATCCACTTTACGTATTGTCGCCATCCTGGCCCTGCTGGCAGCGGCCTGGCTTGTTCTCTCCCACTTTTTCGGAGCCTGTTTGAGCCTGGATGCCCTCAAAAGCCAGCATGGGCAGCTGGTGAATTACTACCGCGACAACCAGGCGCCGGCCATTGCCCTGTATATGGCCACCTATGTGGTGGTCACGGCCCTCTCTATTCCGGGGGCGGTGGTCATGACCCTGGCGGGCGGGGCCATCTTCGGCTTTGCTACCGGGCTGATGGCAGTCTCCTTTGCCAGCACCATCGGTGCCACCTGTGCCTTCCTGGTGGCGCGCTTTCTCTTACGTGATTTTGTCCAACAGCGCTTTGGAGAGCGCCTCAAACGCGTCAATGCCGGTGTGGAGCGCGAAGGGGCCTTCTATCTCTTTACCCTGCGGCTGATCCCCGTCTTTCCGTTTTTTCTCATCAATATTCTCATGGCCCTGACCCCCATGCGCACGGTCACGTTCTTTGTGGTCAGCCAGGTGGGCATGCTGGCGGGCACGGCGGTCTATGTCAACGCAGGAACCCAGCTGGCCCGGCTCGACTCCCTGCAGGGTATTCTCTCACCTGCCCTGATCTTCTCCTTTGCCCTGATCGGCGTTTTTCCCCTCGTCGCCAAAAAAGTGGTGGAGCTGCTGGTGGCCCGCAAACGCCTGGGACGCTTCCCCAAACCCAAGCGCTTTGACTACGATCTGGCCATTATCGGTGCTGGGTCGGCGGGACTGGTCAGTGCTTATGTGGGGCGCACCCTGAAGGCCCGCGTAGCCCTGATCGAGCGGGACAAGATGGGCGGAGACTGCCTGAATACGGGCTGCGTCCCCAGCAAGGCACTGCTGCACGCGGCCAAGGTGCGCCATATCCAGCGCCAGGGAAACAAACTGGGCATGCCGTGGCAGGAGCAGGCCCTGGACTTTGAACGGGTTATGGATCACGTCCGCGCCGCCATTGCCCGCATTGAACCCCACGACAGCGTGGAGCGCTACCAGGATGAGCTGGGGGCCCACTGCCTGCACGGCCACGCCCGCATTGTGGACCCGTACCATGTGAAGGTAGGCGACCAGACCATCAGCACCCGCAGCATTCTCATCGCCACTGGCGCTTCTCCGTGGGTCCCCGATTTGCCAGGTTTGGCACAGGTTCCCCACTATACCAGCGATACCATCTGGGACATGAAAGCCCTGCCCCAGCGCCTGGTAGTACTGGGGGGCGGCCCCATTGGCTGCGAACTGGCTCAGGCCTTTGCGCGCCTTGGCTCTGCAGTGACCATTGTCCAGCGCAATGCACAGCTGCTGCCCAAGGAGGACCGGGACGTGGCGCAGCTGATGGCCAACGTGCTGCAGGGCGAAGGGGTCGAAGTTCTGGTCAACCATGAAGCCAGGGAAGTGCAGAGTTCCGGTGAGAATTCACCAGCCCTGCTGGCGGTTGACCGTGAAACGGGGCAGGAGTTCGCCATAGTTTGCGATGCCATTCTGGTCGCCTTGGGACGCAAACCGCGCACCGAAGATTTCGGCCTGGCGGAGCTGGGCATAGAGACGGCTGCCGATGGCACCATTGTTACCGACAAATACCTGCGAACCACCATTCCCAATATCTACGCCTGTGGCGATGTGGCCGGTCCCTACCAGTTCACCCACACCGCTTCCCACCAGGCCGGTTACGCCTGCATCAATGCCCTGCTGCGCCCCCTGCACAAGCTGCGGGTGGACTATCGGGTCATTCCCTGGTGCACCTTCACCAGCCCTGAAGTGGCAAGGGTTGGCCTCAGTGAACGGGAAGCCAGGGAAAAGGGCGTTACCCATGAAGTCACCCGCTACGACCTGGCCGATCTGGACCGGGCCATCGCCGATGATTGCGCCCAGGGGTTTATCAAGGTACTGACGCCACCGGGCAAGGACAAAATACTGGGCGTTACCATTGTGGGGCCCCGGGCGGGAGATATCATCAGTGAGTGGATACTGGCCATGAAGCATGGACTGGGAATGAGTGAGGTGCTGGGAATCATCCACATCTACCCCACCTACGCCGAAGCCAATCGCTTTGCCGCCGGAAACTGGAAGAAGGCCCACGCCCCGGTCAAACTGCTGCAGTGGGTGGAGCGATTCCACCGCTGGCGCCGGGGAGGCTGAGGAGTCATGGCATTGTACCCGCAACTCTCCATTATCATCCCCGTTGCCCCAGGGGACACCACCTGGCGCGAACTGCTGCCCGATCTGCAGCCAGTACTGCAGGAAGGCTGCGAGGTGCTGCTGGTATCCCCTGAACCGCCACCGGATCGGGCGGCCAATACCCAGGCAGTGAAATGGATAGTGAGCGCGTCGGGCAGGGCACAGCAGATGAATGCCGGTGCGGGTCACAGTTCCCGTCAATGGCTGTGGTTTCTGCACGCCGACAGCCGCCTGGATCCAACCACTCTGCCCGCCCTGCACTCCATAATAGCAGGGGAACATGAGCCACGCCTGTGGTACTTTCGTCTGGAATTCCTGGCCGACGGCCCCGCCCTTATGCCCATCACCGCCTTTGGTGCTTGGCTGCGCTCCCGATACGGCGGCATGCCCTTCGGCGACCAGGGATTTTTGTTGCCGCGATCCCTTTTCCAACAGGTGGGAGGCTACGATGAAACCGCCCCCTACGGCGAGGACCACCTGCTGGCCTGGGCCGTGCGCCAGCACGGATTTTCCCTGGGCTGGAGTGGCGGCACCATCCGCACCAGCGCCCGCAAGTACCGGCAACAGGGCTGGCTGCGCACCAGCACCCGGCATGGCTTGCTGACCATTCGGCAGGCCGTGCCCCAGTACCTGAAGTGGCGTTCAACGCAACGAAATTCCAAACGGAGCCTGCCATGACCGCCGCCGCCATCTTTGTCAAAACCCCCGGATACTCCCCCCTCAAAACCCGCCTGGCTGCTGCCATCGGACAATCAGCGGCAGAGGAGTTTCACCGCCTCTCGGCCCTGGCGGTGGCTTCCGTTCTGAAACAGGCTGCCATCAGCCGGAATATCCAGCCCTACTGGGCTGTGGCGGAAGACAATGCCCTGCATGATCCCCTCTGGCAGGATTTTCCCACCACCAGCCAGGGAGAGGGTGGCCTCGGCGATCGCCTCCACCACGTCTATCAATGCCTTCAAAGTCGCCACGGCAGCGCCATCCTGCTGGGGGCCGACTCGCCCCAACTGCACATCAGCCTCATCGCCCAGGCGCAGGAAATCCTGGACAACTCCCAGCCCCGCGCGGTGCTTGGCCCCTGCACCGATGGCGGCTTCTATTTGTGCGGGGTGAATACTCCCCTGCCAGCCCAGGTGTGGACCAATGTTCCCTATAGCTGTGCTCAGACCGCTGCCCAGTGGACAGCGGGTGTGGAAAAGTTTGCACCGGTTACCAGTCTGGAGCCCCTGGCTGACGTGGATGTGGAGGATGATCTGGCACTGGTCATGTCGGCTCTGAAAAGGCAAGGGGAAAGGACCGCCGAACAACAGGCATTGCTGGAGTGGTATGGGCGTTATCTGGCAGACGGCTGGGTGAAACGGCCCGACGGCAGGAAAGAAGTACCCGTTGCTGAGTGACACGCGATAGTCTATTGCATTAGACTAAAATCATGGGTTATAGTCTAACGCAATAGACTAGCTTGCGGCAGTGTTTTCTCTGGAGGAAAGCCATGGAAGAGATTCTTCTCGGTGCCAAGCGCCTTTCGCTGCTCAAACAGAATATGCCCCTGCCAAAGTATCAGCGCTTTCACTATCCGCAGATCGCTGCTTCCCAAAGCCGCATCACGGGCGTTTACGGTGCCCGTGGCGTGGGGAAAACCACTCTGCTGCTACAGGTGCTGCGCAACCTGCCCCTCCAGTGGGAAAACACCCTCTATATCTCCTGTGATCATCCCATGCTGCAGGGAGTATCGCTTTTTGACCTTGTGGACAGCTTCTGCAAAAGCGGCGGCGAGTGCATGGTGATTGACGAAATTCACGAGGCAGAGGATTTTGAAGCCCACCTCAAATCCATCTATGACTTCCTGAATATTCGGGTGTACTTCTCCGGTTCTTCGGCAGTGCGCATCACCAACCCGGATTTTGCGCGCCGCTATTCCATGTACCACCTTCCCATCCTCTCACTGCGCGAGTACCTGGAAATCTCCCTGTCAATTCAGCTGGAACCAGTGACGTTGCCGGAGCTGCTGGCAGACCATGAAGCCCTGGCCCATCGCCTTATCCAGGCACTCCCAAACGGTAAAATACTCAAGTACTTTGAAGAGTACCTGCGTGTTGGCGCTTACCCCTTTTACTTTGAAGACACGCACAAGTATGTGGATCGTCTCGGCGAAACCATAAACACGGCCCTGCACAGCGACCTCGGCAAACTCTTCCATATCCCGCCCGACAAAATTGCCACCCTGAAGAAACTGCTGCACACCATCAGCATCTCGAAACCGCTGGAACTTTCCATCGACAAGCTGGCCTCCCTGACCGGTATAACCAAAACCACCCTGTACAAGTACATCGACTACCTCAGCCGCGCCGAACTGGTGCGCCACATAAGCCACGAAGCCAAACGCTTCGGAGCCATCCGCAAGGCCGATAAACTCTACCTGTCCAATACCAACCTCTTCTCCGCCCTCAGCGTGGAAAAGGAAAAAGGCACCCTGCGGGAAACCTTTTTTGCCAGCATGGCAGGCGTCCACCACCAGTTGCACTATCTGGATCAGGGCGACTTTCTTGTAGACGAAAAGTACACCATGGAAATTGGAGGCAGGACAAAGGGCTTCGGACAGGTACAGGATCTCGACAACGCCTGGGTCATCGCCGATGGTCTGGAAATCGGCTCGGGCAGAAAAGTGCCACTGTGGCTGTTTGGGTTCTTGTACTGAGGTGATGACGTGGAATGACAGGAATAACCGTATTTGCAAGAGAGAAAAGACAAATTTTAACTGCTTGCTGAAAACACATTATTCAGACAGGTAATTGAAAAGTCCCAAGGTGCAATGCCACAGCACAGGTGGGGACTTCTCAGCAGCCTGCAAAAGGAACCTTCCATGCATACCGATGCCGCTCTTTCCGTGCTCAATACCTTTCTCGCCCGTTCACCGCGCAGTGCCGTGGAGGTGCAGGTGCGCCTCGGCCATGATTCCTGGAGTTGGCGGCATGGTGATGTCGAGGGGATGGAGCTGCCGGTGTTTGAGGTCGGTTCGGTGGGCAAGCTCTTTACCACGACGCTGCTGGCGCTTTTGGTGCAGCGGGGCGATCTGGGTCTGACGGATCCGGTCAGCCGTTTCTTCCCTCAGTTTCCCTGGGCCGCAAACATGACTCTGCATCAGCTGGCCACCCATACTTCCGGTCTGCCCCGTGATGTGTTTCCCACCTGGCAGATGCTGCTGCGGGGGCGTCAGCTGGCTGAGGCGTTTGGTCCGGACGATCTGGGCCACTTTCTGCTGCGTCAGCCCCGTGTTCTGCGGGGTGCGGGCAAGATGCGTTACTCCAATGTGGGTATGGCGCTGCTGGGCCGCATTCTGGCTGAGGCATGTGGCAAGTCCTACGGGGATGCGGTGAGGGAGCTGATTCTGGAGCCTCTGGGAATGCGCGATACGGCCATTGACCATGAAGGCTATCCCGCCGAACGCCTGGTGCAGGGCCATGATTCACGGGGGCGGCAGGTGCCGCCCTTTCAGTGGCGTGGCATGGAGCCGGCGGGGGTGTGGCGCTCCACGGGGGAGGATATGATGAAGTTTCTGCTGGCCCAGATGGGTGCCTCCGGCGAGCCCTGGGTGTCGCTGGCGGGTTTGATGGTACAGCCCCAGGCCACTGCGGGCCGGGGTACCTGGATGGGGCTTGGCTGGATGCTGAGCCAGGATTCGCGCCTGGGCCGGGTGGCCTGGCACAGCGGCGGCACATTCGGGCAGCACGCCATGGCGGGTTGGTCGCTGGATATTCCCGTTGCAATCATGATTCTGACCAATCGCATTCCGCCCTGGTGGCACCACCTGTCCCCCGGTCGCAGCCTTGAGGGGCTTCCCCAGAAGCTGCTGGTGGCGCTGGCGCCGGAGCGTTTTTCCGCTGGCTGCGGAGGTGGCTGTGGCACTGGCAGGTGCTGAAACTCGTACAGGGGAGGGTTAAGCTATGAACTCTCAGGAAATTCTCGATGATATTGTCGCGGCGATTCGCCCGCAGCTCGGCAAAGCGGGGGCAGTCGCCAACTACATTCCAGCGTTGGCCCGGGTCAACCCCTGCCAGTTCGGCATCGCCCTGCGCACCCGCGATGGGGTCGAGGCCTGGGCTGGCGATGCCATGACGCCTTTTTCCATCCAGAGTATTTCCAAGGTCTTCTCGCTGACCATGGCCATGCGCCTGGCAGGGGAGCGTTTGTGGGAACGCATCGGCAGGGAGCCTTCCGGGAATCCCTTTAACTCCCTGATGCAGCTGGAGAGCGAGCAGGGCATTCCCCGTAATCCCTTTATCAACGCGGGTGCCATTGCGGTAGCCGACTGTCTGGTCACCTGCGGCGATGACCCCAAGTCCGAGATGCTGGCCCTGATATCCAGCCTCTGCGACGAGCCGGTACACATTGACGAGGAAGTGGCTGCTTCCGAAGCAGCCACCGGATTTCGCAACGTGGCGCTGGCGAACTTCATCAAGAGCTTCGGCAAACTGGACAATGGCGTCTGCACGGTGCTGGATGTCTACTTCCGCCAGTGCGCCATCCCCATGAATTGCCTGCAGCTGGCCCGGGCAGTCAATTTCCTGTGTCGCGATGGCAGCCACCCCTTCAGCGGGGTACAGGTGATCAGCGCCCGGCAGGCCCGCCGCATCAACGCCCTGATGCTGACCTGCGGCACCTATGACGCGGCCGGTGAATTCGCCTTTCTCATCGGCCTGCCCTGTAAAAGTGGTGTGGGAGGAGGTATTGTGGCGATTGTGCCGGACACCTTGAGCCTGTGCGTGTGGTCTCCGGCTCTGGATGCCAGCCACAACTCTCTGCTGGGACAGAAGGCCCTGGAGATGTTCACGTCACGCACCGGGCTCTCGATATTCTGATGGAGGAATTCGCGTGGGAAAGTATCTTGAACTGAAAAGCAGAGACGGCTGGGAGTATGTCAGCCGGGTACAGTGCGAAGGAGCGGTTATCGTCCTGATTCACAATCGCGATACGGGCCTCTACCTGATGGTGGAGCAGTACCGGCCACCGGTGGCCCAGCGGGTGCTGGAGTTCCCGGCCGGGCTGATAGATGCCGGAGAGACACCCCTGCAGACGGCAGTGCGCGAGCTGCGTGAAGAGGCGGGAATTGACGCGCAGCCCGGCGAGCTGCTTGATCTGGGATATGTCTACAGTTCTGTGGGCATGAGCGATGAGAAGGTCTTCTTCTTTGCCATTACCATCGACAACAGCCGGGAGGTGCATCCGCTGAACCTGCAGGGCGCTGAGGCCCATCACGGTCTGGTCAGCCGCTGGGTTCCCGAGGAAGCGGTGCTGACCAGCAAAGCCGCCAAAGCCCAGAGTATTCTGGCGCGCTTCCAGGCAAGCCGGAAGAATCCCGGGCTCAGATTCTGAAAGATACGGGGGAAGCTATGACCAGACGCTGTGACTGGTGCGGCGATGATCCGCTGTATATCGCCTACCACGATGAGGAGTGGGGGATTCCCGTCCATGATGATCGCAGGCTCTTTGAGATGCTGATTCTGGAAGGCGCCCAGGCGGGGCTGAGCTGGATAACCATTCTGCGCAAGCGGGAAAACTACCGCCGCGCTTTCGCCGGTTTTGCCATCGACAAGGTTGCAGCCTTCACGGAGGACGATGTGCAGCGCCTGCTGGCCGACGCGGGCATAGTGCGCAACCGCCTGAAAATCCGCTCCGCCATCGGCAACGCGCGGGCGGTACAGCAGATTCAGACCCAATATGGCTCTCTGGACGCCTTTTTGTGGGGCTATGTGGATAACCAGCCCATCGTCAACTCCTGGAGCCATATCAGCGAGGTACCGGCCAGCACGGCCCTCTCAGATCGTCTGAGCCGCGACCTGAAAAAACACGGGATGCGCTTTGTGGGATCAACGATCTGCTATGCCTTCATGCAGGCGGTGGGTATGGTCAACGACCATCTCACCAGCTGCCATCGCTACGACACCCTTGTAGCGTCAACGGGAAGAGAGAAAAACCAGGGGTAACCATTCACGGCTACCCTGCGTTTTTTTCAGCAGGAGCACCAGTATTCCGAGAGCGAGCCCGGATGGCGAGCGGCAGAGACGTAGGTCCTCGGACGAAAGTGAGCGTCTCTGGGAGGAATGCTGGCGCGAGTACCAACACACCGTAAATAATTACAACGAGGGCTGCTCCTCCACCTCGTCATCCGCGCCGGCAGAAAGTGCCAGCACGACACTGGTCTGATCGGCGGGCAGCTCTTCCACACTGCGCAGTTTGCGCTCCATCACCCGGGTGCGGCGCGAAGACTCATCCAGGGTGTTGGAGACGGTGTGAATCTGCTTCTTCACTTTCTCCAGCACATCGCCAAATTTCCCGAATTCGGTTTTCACAGCACCCAGCACCGTCCAGACTTCACTGGCGCGCTTCTCGATAACCAGCGTCTGGAAACCGACCCGCAGGCTGTTCAGTATGGCGGAAAGGGTGGTGGGGCCAGCCACCAGCACTCGGTGTTTCTGCTGCAGCTCATCGTGCAGCCCCGGCTGACGCAGCACCTCGGCAAAGAGCCCTTCGGTGGGCAGAAAGAGGATGGCAAAATCGGTGCTGACCGGCGGATTGATGTACTTCTCCTGGATATCCCGCGCCATCTTGGTCACGGCCCGGCACAGCTCCGCCGCCGCCTGCTGAGTCCCTTGGGCATCGGCAATGGTGGATGCCTCCACCAGCCGCTCGTATGCCTCTTTGGGAAACTTGGAGTCTATGGGCAGCCACACGGGATTATCATGCTGATCACTGCGCCCCGGCAGCTTGATGGCGAACTCCACACTTTCGCGTCCATCCTTGACCCGCACATTCTGTGCGTACTGCTCGGGGGTGAGGATTTCCGCCAGGATGGCACCCAGCTGGTACTCGCCCCAGGTGCCCCGCTCCTTGACGTTGCTGAGCACGCGCTTGAGGTCGCCGACACCGTTGGCCAGGGTCTGCATCTCCCCCAGTCCGCGCTGCACGGCCTCAAGGCGTTCACTGACCAGCTTGAAGGATTCACCCAGTCGCTTTTCCAGGGTGCTGTGAAGTTTCTCGTCCACCGTCTGGCGCATCTGATCCAGCTTCTTTTCGTTGCTCTCCTGTATCTGACGAAACTTCAAATCCAGAGCTTCGCGGGCTTTCTCCTGTTCCTGCCGCAGTGAGCGCTCCACGCTCTGCAGGGCGGTCACCACTTCACCCAGGTGTTTCTGCTGGTTTTCACCCATGCCGCGCAGCTTCTCATCCAGGGTCAGGCGAATGCGTTCAAAGCGCTCGTCGGTCGTGGCACGCACCTTTTCCAGCTTGATATCCGTGGTCGTCTGCACTTCTTTCAGGCCTTCGCCATTGCGCAGGATGAGCTGCTCTATCTCGGCGCGCATCTGGGTTCCCGCCGTGCTGGTCGCCTGGGTCAGTCTGTCCAGCAGGTTCTTCTGGTTATCCCCCAGGGTGTTCACGGTACTGACCAGCATCTCAGTGGCCTTTATCTGGGCTGAGGCCACTTCTTCGCGTAGCTCACGGGCCTGACGAGCCGTCTCATCGCGGGCGCTGCGGAGCTCTTCGCGCAGAGCGCGCTCCAGGGAGGTATCAGCCGGACGGCGCAGGGTATTCCAGATCAGGGCCAGCATAGCCAGGAGCAGCAGGTTGCCCCCCAGCAGAAGATAGGCAAACAGTGGTGACATAGTGAGCTCCTCAAAAAAAATAACGGATACAGGTTGAGAAACCACACCATAATCGGGAGCCGGTGTCAACGCAAAAAGCCCCCGCAGATTCTGCGGGGGCTTGATACGGGCGAAAGCGGATCAGCGGATCAGGAGTTGTGCTGAATTGCCTTCAGACCAGCCAGAGCGGTGAGGTTGACGATGTCCTCCACGGTGGAGCCGCGCTCCAGAACGTGGGCGGATTTGTCGAGGCCAACCAGGATCGGCCCGATGGCATCAACTTCAGCGGTGCGCATCAGCAGCTTGTAGGCGATGTTGGCCGAGCCAAGATCCGGGAAGATCAGGATATTGGGCTCTCCCTTGAGGGTGCAGAAGGGGAAGAGCTCGCCGCGCAGCTTCTCGTTGAAGGCGATATTGCCCTGCATTTCGCCGTCGATTTCCAGATCGGGAGCCCACTCTTTCACCAGGGCAGTGGCCTTGGCGATCTTCTGGGACTCGGGCACAGGAGCGGAGCCGAAGTTGGAGAAGGAGAGCATGGCCACTTTGGGAGTAATGGCGAACTCCTTGACAAACTTGGATACAGAGATGGCGATTTTAGCCAGCTGCTCGGCGGAGGGGTCGATGTTGACGGTGGTATCGGCAAAGAACATGGTGCGTCCTTTGAATACCATCATATAGACACCAGCCACGGCACCGTGGGGATCTTCGTTCTTGATACAGGTGAGGATGGGGCGGATGCCGTCGGGATAGCTCATATCCTGACCGCTGATCAGGCCGTCAACGTCACCCTTCTCCAGCATCATGGCACCGTAGTAGCCGGTATCCTTGTGCATGAGATCGCGGGCGCGGGAAATGGTCATGCCCTTGCGCTGACGTTTTTCGTAGATGCTCTGGGCATATTCATCACTTTTGCCGTTGCCCTGGGGATCAATAACAGTGACTTTGGACACGTCAATGGCGTGTTTTTCCAGCAGGCTGCCGATAGCGCCCTTGTCACCCAGCAGCACGGGGTGTACCAGGTTTTCGTCCAGAATACGACCAACGGCGCGAATAACCGTTTCGTTGGCACCTTCGGGGAATGCCACTTTGAAGTTGCGCTTCTTCACCTGGTTGAAGGCGTAGCGCATGATGGCCTTGGAGCGGCCCAGGGTGGATTCCAGCTGCTCGCGGTAGGCGTCGAAATCCTTGATGGGCTTGCGGGCCACACCGGTATCCATGGCCGCTTTGGCAACGGCTGGAGCAATGTAGAGCAGGGCGCGGGGATCGAAGGGCTTGGGAATGATGTATTCCTTGCCGTACTCGAAGTTATCCACACCATAGGCCTTGAGGACGGAATCGGGAACCTCTTCCTTGGCCAGGGCGGCGATGGCGCGTACAGCGGCGATCTTCATTTCGGCGTTGATTTTGGTGGCGCGCACATCCAGGGCTCCGCGGAACAGGAAGGGGAAGCACAGGACGTTGTTAACCTGGTTGGGGTAGTCGCTGCGGCCGGTGGCCATGATGCAGTCAGGGCGAGCTTCGACGGCATCGGGGTAGGTGATTTCTGGATCGGGGTTGGCCATGGCGAAGACAATGGGATTGGGGGCCATGGTTTTGAGCATCTCCTTGGTGACCGCTCCAGCGACGCTCACGCCGCAAAACAGGTCGGCTCCCACCATGGCTTCTTCCAGGGTGCGGGCGTCGGTTTCGACGGCAAAGCGCTCTTTGTATGGGTTCATGGACTGGGTGCGGCCCTTGTAGATGGTTCCTTTGGAGTCACATACCACCAGGTTTTCCTTGCGCAGGCCCAGGTCGACGAAGAGCTGGGCGCAGGCGATACCGGCAGCGCCAGCACCGTTGAAAACCGCTTTGATTTTACTGATATCCTTGCCGGTGATCTCGATGGCGTTGAGCAGAGCGGCGGCGGAGATGATGGCGGTGCCGTGCTGGTCGTCGTGGAAAACGGGGATGTCCACTTTCTCCTGCAGGGTTTCCTCAATGTAGAAGCAGTCGGGCGCGCCGATGTCTTCCAGGTTGATGCCACCGAAGGTGGGGGAGATCAGCTCACAGGTGCGGACGATCTCGTCCTTATCCTTGGATTGCAGTTCGATGTCGAAAACATCAATATCAGCAAACTTCTTGAACAGTGAACCCTTGCCTTCCATAACGGGCTTGCCAGCCAGGGCGCCGATGTCACCCAGGCCCAGGACGGCAGTACCGTTGGAGATAACGGCTACCAGGTTCCCTTTGGCAGTGTATTCGTAGGCGGCTTCCGGATCCTTGGCAATTTCCTCGCAAGGGCGGGCAACGCCGGGGCTGTAAGCCAGAGACAGGTCTTTTTGGGTCTCAAAAGGCTTGGTCACGATTACTTCGATCTTTCCCTTACGGCCGGTGCTGTGATATTCCAGGGACTCCTGGTATATATCCTTTTTTGTCATCGTTCTTCCTCACTTTCCTCTTTGTATTTACTTAAGATGAAATCCTGCAGCTATCCAACAGGTCCATATCGAGCAGGAACTGCTCCATGATGGTCCCGATATCAACAATGGTAGGGGCAACGCGGATACCGGCGTCTTTCATGGCACTGATCTTGGACTGGGCAGAGCCGGTATTGCCGCTGACAATGGCTCCGGCGTGGCCCATGCGCTTACCCTCGGGGGCCGTGGCGCCGGCAATAAAGCCAACAACTGGTTTGTGACGCATATTCTCCGCCACCCACTGGGCAGCCTTTTCCTCATTGGAACCGCCAATTTCGCCGATCATCACCACGGCCAGAGTATCATCGTCAGCGGCGAAGCGCTTCATGACATCCAGGTGCGTCAAGCCGTTGATGGGATCGCCACCAATGCCCACCACTGTGCTCTGTCCCAGATTGCGGGAGCTGAGCTGGTTGACCGCCTCATAGGTCAGGGTGCCGCTGCGCGAGACAATACCGATATGGCCCCGCTTGTGAATATATCCCGGCATGATGCCGATTTTACACTCGTCGGGGGTGATGATGCCGGGGCAGTTGGGGCCAATCAGCTTGATGTCCGGCGTGGTGCGCAGAAAGTCCTTGACGCGGATCATATCGAGAATGGGAATGCCCTCGGTTATGCAGGCGATGATTTCCACGCCCGCGTCGGCCGCTTCCATGATGGCGTCGGCGGCAAAGAGGGGCGGAACATAGATCATGGAGGCGTTGGCACCGGTTTCGCTTACGGCCTGGGCCACGGAGTTGAAGACGGGAACCTTGCCATCCAGGGCCGTCGTGCCACCCTTGCCGGGGGTTACGCCGCCCACCATTCTGGTGCCATACTTCAGGGCCATTTCTGTGTGAAACAGCCCCTGGCTGCCGGTGATGCCCTGGGTGATAACGCGGGTATCGGAGTTGACCAGGATACTCATGCCACACCTCCTCTGGCTTTTTCCACCGCAAGCTTGGCGGCTTCCTCCAGGGTTTTGGCCACAATCAGGTTCTGCCCCGACTGTTCGATAACCTTCATGCCTTCCTCCAGGTTGGTTCCCGCCAGGCGAATGATAATGGGTACCTTGACATCCATGGTCTTCGCGGCTTCCACCACACCCTGGGCAATGATGTCACACTTCATGATGCCACCGAAAATATTGACCAGGATGGCTTTGACCTTTTCGTCGCGCAGAATGATGCTGAAGGCGTTGGAAACCTTCTCTGTATTGGCACCGCCTCCCACATCCAGGAAATTGGCCGGCTCGCCGCCATAGTGCTGGATGATGTCCATGGTAGCCATGGCCAGGCCAGCGCCGTTGACCATACAGCCAATGGTGCCGTCAAGGGCGATGTAACTGAGATTATAGCGGCTGGCCTCCACTTCCAGGGGGTCCTCTTCGGCGAAATCCCGCAGCTCAAGAATTTCGGGATGACGCATCAGGGCGTTTTCATCGAAATTCACCTTGGCATCAAGGGCCAACAGGCTGCCATCGTCGGTGACAATCAGGGGGTTGATCTCAATCTGGCTGCAGTCTTTTTCCGTAAAGAGCTTATAGAGACCTTTGACAATGGTGGAAAACTGGCGGATCTGCTCCCCGGCCAGCCCGAGGGAAAAGGCCAGCTTGCGGATCTGGAAGTCCAGAATGCCGATGGAGAGCTCTATGTGCTCCATGAGAATTTTTTCGGGATGCTGCTCGGCGACTTCCTCAATATTCACACCGCCTTCGGTGGAGGCGATAATGGCAATGCGACGCTCTTCGCGGTCAACGATCATGCTCAGGTAGAATTCCTTGTTGATGACACGCTGCTCTTCCACCAGGATGCGCCGCACCTGCTTGGATTTCCCACCCGTCTGAGCCGTCTTGATGGGGGTATTAAAAAAGTGTTCTGCCAGATCCTTGGCTTCCTTGGAGCTGCTTACCAGCTTCACGCCACCACTGGCACCGCGGTTGCCCGCGTGGATTTGTACTTTAACGACAGATTTCCCGCCCAGGCTGCGGGTGATGTCTTCGGCCTGCCAGTTGGTGTAGGCCACTTTGCCCTTGGGAACAGGAATGCCATACTGCTCAAAAAGTTCTTTGCCCTGATACTCGTGAATGTTCATACACACTCCCTGCCAATGAAGGTTCTGGGCCAGTTAGCTGCAGACTGTTGAAAGGCGCTCACCTGCTGCCCGCAGTGAGACACTTTCCATTGTCTGCCTGTTTACGAAGTCTTCAGCAACCTGCACAATCAGCACAACAGTCTGACACTATACCGAAACCATTTCGCCAGAACATCGTTTCCGTTACCAACGGCAAAAAAAAAGCTTTGTGTTTCACTATGCCATGGAATTCGGCGCAGAAGCGAGCCCGGCAGTCAAAAAGTTTTTTTCATATTACGTTAAAAAGCTTGAGTTTTACTTGATATAATCCGCGCGGATACTATAATTCCATTTTGAAACCCCGGCGAGGAGGCACCATGAAACTCGGGCAGATCCTCTTGGAGATGGGTTGCATCTCCGAAGCACAGCTGCACAATGCACTGAATCAGCAACGCTACAGCGGCATGCGCATTGGTCAGCAGTGCTGTGAACTGGGTTTTATTGCAGAAGACCAACTCCTGCAAGCCCTCGCCACCCAGTTTCATTTTCCCATGGTTGATCTGAACAGAATCGCCATTGACAGGTCGCTTCAGGAGGGTCTGGAGGCCGCATGGCTCAGGGATGAAGGCATTCTGCCCCTGAGCCGCACCGAAAGCGGCGGCATCCTGCTGGGCATCGTGGACCCCCTCAATCTTGCCGCCGCCGACACCATCGGGCGCCACTTCGACACCTCCGTGCATAAAGCCCTCATCTCACAGTCCCTCCTGGAAGAACACCTGCTCCCCCCGCAGCCCTCCACCCAGACAGCCACCCTGCAGACCCATGACACCACCAGCCCGGAAGGAAGCAACCAGGCCATCGATATGGTCAATGGCCTGCTGCAGGCCGCCCTGCACATGGAAGCCAGCGACATCCATTTCGAAGCTGCCGGCCAGTTCATGCGCGTGCGCATGCGGGTGGACGGTTGCCTGATGGAGCACAGCATGATCCCCAAGCAACTGGAGCAGGCCGTCATCACGCGCATCAAAGTTTTGGCGCACCTGGATATTGCCCAGCGCCGCCTGCCCCAGGACGGCAAACTCCAGCACACTTTTCAGGCCAGGCGTTACGACATGCGCGTTTCCACCGTGGCCAATATCCACGGAGAAGGCGCCGTGCTGCGCATCCTGCCCTCCCCCGACAAGCAACCTACCCTTGAGGAGCTGGAGATGGGAGCCACGCTGCCTGAACTTCTGGTGCGACTTGGCAACAGCAGCGGCATGATTCTGGTCGCCGGCCCCACCGGCAGTGGCAAAACCACAACTCTGTACGCCATGATCCGCCACATCAACAGCCTGACCCGAAAAATCATCACCATCGAAGATCCCGTGGAACACCAGCTGCCCCTGGTGAACCAGATCCAGGTCAACACCAAAGCAGGGCTCGACTTTCCCACCCTGTTGCCCCACCTGCTGCGACAGGATCCCGACGTCATTGTGATCGGCGAAATTCGCGACCGCAAAACGGCAGCCATGGCCTGCCAGGCAGCCCTGACCGGGCACCTCGTACTTTCCACCATACACACCACCACCGCAGCCGCTGCCGTAAACCGCCTGCTGGACATCGGCGTGGAACCCTTTCTCGTCGCCTCCGGCCTCAGCGCCGTCATCGGGCAGCGTCTGGTGCGCAGACTCTGTCCCCATTGCCGCTGCAGCGAACCTTCGCCACAGCCGATCCCTCAGTTCACTGCCCCATACTTCACCGCGAAGGGATGTCCCCACTGCAACCACACCGGCTATCGCCACCGCAGCGGCGTCTTTGAGCTCCTCTGCGTCGACAGCCGGATCCGTCAGCTCATCAGCCACGCCACATCGGGACTTGAACTGGAAAGCGCCGCCAGAGAACAGATGCACTGCGGCACCCTGTGGGAGAATGGCCTTACCATGGCTGCCCACGGTGTAACCTCTCCAGAAGAAGTGCTGCGGGTATTGCCACGCGGCAACTGAAAAAGGATTGCTCCATGAACACCTCCACCTATCGCTATGAGGCGTATAGCACAGATGGCAAAAGGCACAACGGCACTCTTGCCTCCACCTCACGCATAGACGCCCTGAACAGCCTGCACGGACAAGGGCTGATTGTCACGGAACTCCAGGCAGACAGCGCTGGCAGGCGTACACCCCTGCTTCCCCGCGTCCTGCCCGCAACCGAGCGCATCTTCTTTCTGCATCAACTCAGCGCCCTGCTGGGTTGTGGAATTTCCCTGGCCACGGCTCTGTCCATGCTGGCGACATCCATGGAAAGCCCCACCTGGCACACCATTCTGACCAGGATGGAGCAGGATCTCTCCCGGGGACAGAGCGCCAGCAACACCTTTCGCAGCCATCGGTACGCCTTTGGCGACCTCCTGCCCTTCCTGGTGGAAGTGGGGGAACTTTCCGGGCGCCTTGAAGAGATGCTGCTGCGCGCCGCCTCCATCATGGAAAGCCAGCGCGAGTTCCGCAAAAGACTTGGTGACGCCCTGCGCTACCCCCTGATCGTCCTGACAAGCCTGCTCGGAGCCTTCGTCTTTGCCGTCACCATGATCATTCCCCGCTTCGCCGATATCTTCGCGCGCTCTGAAGCCACCCTTCCCCTGCTGACCCGGTTCCTGCTTGGTCTGTCATCGTTTTTCAGCCACTACGGTATCATCCTTCTGTCAACGCTCCTCCTGACAACAGCAGCCCTGCTGGCCGTTCACCGAAGGGTCCCGGGCGCAAGAAACTTTTTATTCCGCATGGGGTTAAGATTTCCCCTGCTCGGGACGATATTGCAGATAAGCATGGTCAGCCATCTGTTCATGACTCTGAAAACCATGCTGCAGGGAGGCATTCCTCTGGCAGCCGCCATGGAAATGGTTCGGGACACCACAGCCAACCCTCTGCTGCGACAGGAGCTGCAGCTGGCCCACGAACTGCTGAATCAGGGAGCTCCCTTTCACGCGGCACTTGAGGCCTGCACCATTTTCCCTGGCCTTGCGGTTCAGATGGCGCGCACTGGCGAAGAAGGCGGAACCCTTGAACAGATGCTTGAGAAAACCGCCACCTTCTACGAACAGCAGGCACAGCAGAAATTACGAACCCTTGCCGGATATACGGAACCTCTGCTATTGTTGCTCTCTGGGGTATTTGTCCTGATTCTGGCCCTGGGGATTCTGCTGCCTATGTGGCAGGTAACCAGACTCTAAAACGCCCAGCCACAGGCTCTGCCAGCAGGCACGGCAGTGTATCTTGAAGCTGAGAGCGCGCTTTCAGCGGATCACTCAAGGAGGCATTGACTTTGAAAATCTCTCTCAACGGCAAAACGGCCAATATTGACAAGCGAGGATGCCGCCACTTCAAGCACCTCATGGAGAAGGTGCAAAAAGAGCTTCTGGCGCAGAATGAAGTCGTGGTCAGCGTCATTTCCAACGGCACCGAGTACGCCAACCTTGATGAGAACCTGTGGGCCGATATCCCCTCTCCCCAGATTCAGGATCTGCAGATTGTCACCTCCTCCATCAAGGAGCTGTCGCTGCAGAGCATCAGCGATGTCCAGGAGTACCTCCTGAAGGTACACGGCGTCCTGCAGGGCGTCCGCAAGGACATCGGCACGAAAAAGAACTCCGGCAAGGCCATCGCCAGCTTCCACGATGTCATCAAACTTTTTGACGGCTGGATACTGCCTATAATTGACAGGTTGACGACTTTGTATAAAATATCGCTGCAGGACATTACCATCCAGGGAGTTCCCGCAATACAGTCCATCAACGACTTTATTGAAAGCATTGATGCTGGGGTATCTCACCTTGAGCGCAGCGCCTTTGAAGACTTCAGCCACTGCCTTGAAGAGCGCACTCTGCTGCACATCCGACATATACAGGGCCTTTTTGACCACCTGCACCAGTACATCAAAACCCATTCCAGGTAATGGGGGAGGTCATCCATGGACGATCGCGAAGTTATTGTCATTCAGCTTATCGGACTCACACGGGAACTGCGCAAGCACCTGGAAAACCAGGACGCTTCCGATGAAATCATGGACGAGCTGATCAACCGCCGTCAGTGGCTCATTCAACAACTGGCCCAGGCCTGTGAAAATGCCGGAGAAATCGGCGGTTCTGCCCTGCAGCTGCTGGAAGAGGATCGCAACCTGCTGGCCAGTGCCAATCAGGAAAAGATCAACATGGAGCGCCTGCTGGCCATGGAGAGCCGCAAAAGTGACATCAAGGGCAAGTACCGGCAGGTGCAGTCCATTCGCGGCCAGTCACTGCTGGTTGACCGCACCCTGTGACCCGGGGTTTCACCCTGATTGAAGCGCTGCTGGGTCTTGTGCTGCTGGCCCTGACCGCAGCGACAGCCGCGCAGTTTATCTCCTTCTTCCTCCGCAGCACCATGGCCCTGATACCGCAACAGGAAAGCACCGCCACCGCCGCCTTTCTGGCCGATGCCATGCACCCCCTTGCCACTGCCACTCCTGATCTCGCTCACCTCCAGGAGCCCTGGAGCTTCAACACCCTCGACCAGTGGCACGGACTGCAGGTCGAAGCGTCCCACCTGGGAATCGGCAGCAGTGCTCACCAGATGGACGTCACGGTTCAGTGCGCGCAGCTCGATGAAAGCAACCCTATCTGGAGCGCGAGCACCGGAGGCGACTGTTCCAGTGGCTGGCGCATCATACATATCCGCGCCAAGCACTCCTCTGCCGGAAGCAACGCCCAGCTGACCATGCTTCTGCCCACGCCATAACCCCCTGCCGGGGAATCGAAAATTGCTTTTCTTTCCATAGGCTTTTGGTTACATTATGCCATTCTTCCATGCGCCTGCCTGCAGGAGGGCCACCTCGGCTTCAGCAGGTCGGTGCGAATTTCTTTAAAGGCTGATATACTCATGAGAAAACCGCTGTATGGTGTTGCCCGCGAAGGCTATCCGCTGATTCTCCCTCCCATCGTCCTCGGGCTTCTGCTGCTGGGACTCGGCTTTACATTTACTCCGGCAATTCTGCTGTTTATCGGGTTTTTCTGCCTTTTCTTCTTCCGCGATCCGGAGCGTCGGGGCGACTTCTCCCCCTCCCAGCTCGTCTCGCCCGCAGACGGCAAGGTCATTGTCGTCAAGGAGCACGACCACGGGCCCATCGAAGGGCAGCGGGTGGTACAGATATCCATTTTCCTGAATATTTTCAATGTGCATGTCAACCGTTCGCCGGTCTTCGGCACCATCGTGGACGCCCAATACAAGCCTGGCCGCTTCCACGCCGCCGACAAGGACATCGCCGCCCTGGAGAACGAGCATACCCTGGTTACGGTGGATGTCACCAACGGGCCGCGCATCTGTTTCAAGCAGATTGCCGGACTGGTGGCACGCCGGGTGGTCTTCTGGGGGAAAAAAGGCGATCAGCTTGAAGCCGGCATGCGCATTGGCCTTATGAAGTTCAGCTCCCGCATGGATCTGTTTATCCCGGCCGACAAAATCTCCCTGCAGGTGCAGGAGGGACAGAAAGTACGCGCGGGAATAACCATACTGGGAGAATTCCGTGCATAAAGGGGTCTTCCTGCTGCCCAATATGGTGACCCTGATGGGGATGTTCTGCGGGTTTTACTCTATCCTTGCCTTGGTGCGGGAAGAGTATATGGCCGCAGCCATTGCCATTATCGTCGCAGCCGTTTTCGACGCCCTGGACGGTAAAGTGGCGCGACTGCTGAATGCCACCAGCCGCTTTGGCATGGAACTTGATTCCCTGAGCGACCTGGTCTGCTTCGGCGTGGCCCCGGCGGTACTCTTTTACATGTGGGCCCTGGAGCCCTACGGAAAAATCGGCTGGATGGCCGCCTTTATCTTTGTGGCCTGTGGCGCCCTGCGTCTGGCCCGCTTCAACGTCCACGCAGACGGGGCCAGCAGCTACTTCTCCGGCCTGCCCATACCGGCAGCGGCTGGGTTTATCGCCGCCTTCTTTATCTTCTACAACCACCTCCTTGGCGGCGAGCCACCCTTTGGTGGCTTTATCGTGCTGCTGGGGTACCTGCTGGCCTTCCTGATGGTCAGTAACATCCGCTACTACTCCTTCAAGGATTTCCGGCACCTGCGCCGCAAACCCTTTGGAATACTGGTCATTATCCTGTTGACCTTTGTGGTGATCGGCTCCTACCCGGAAATCATGCTCTTTGGCATCGGACTGGTCTACCTGATCAGCGGCCCGGTCGGAACACTGATGAACAAACGAAAACCCCTGCAAAAACCTGAACATACAGACGGAGAGGATCATGAGCAGAAAAATAATGGTATTTGATACCACCCTGCGTGATGGCGAACAGTCTCCTGGCTGTTCTATGAATACGGAAGAGAAAGTGGCCCTGGCCCGACAACTGGAACGCCTCAACGTGGACGTCATCGAGGCAGGCTTTCCCATTGCTTCCATCGGCGACTTCGAGGCCGTCAAGGCCGTAGCCCTGGCCCTGGAAAAGCCCATCATCGCTGGCCTGTGCCGCGCCAACGAAAAGGACATTCACCGCTGCTACGAGGCCGTCAGCCACGCCAGGCGCGGCCGCATTCACACCTTCCTGGCCACCAGCGACATCCACCTGCAGGCCAAGCTCAAAATGAGCCGCGAAGACGCCCTTGAGCGCGCTGTCAGCGCCGTGAAATACGCCCGCAGCCTCATCGATGACGTGGAGTTCTCCCTGGAAGACGCCGGGCGCACCGACTGGGACTACATGTGCCGCGTCGTGGAAGCGGTCATTGACGCCGGTGCCCGCACCATCAACCTGCCTGATACCGTGGGTTACACCATCCCCTTGGAATTCCACGAGATGATCACCTATGTGATGAACCGCGTCCCCAACATGGACAAGGCCATCATCAGCCTGCACTGCCACAACGACCTGGGTCTGGCCGTGGCCAACTCCCTGGCCGGTATTCTGGCTGGCGCCGGTCAGGTGGAGTGCACCATCAACGGCATCGGCGAACGGGCTGGCAATGCCGCCATGGAAGAAATCGTCATGGCTCTCAAGACCCGTGCCAACTATTTCGGCGCCCATACCGACATCGTCACCGAGGAGATCTACCGCTCCAGCAAGCTGCTCAGCTCCATTATCGGCGTGGAAGTTCAGCCCAATAAAGCCATTGTGGGCAAGAACGCCTTCGCCCACGAAGCAGGCATTCATCAGCACGGCATGCTCAGCGACAAGCGCACCTACGAAATCATGACCCCCGAGTCCATTGGCCTGTCCAAGACCGAGCTGGTACTGGGCAAGCACTCGGGCCGCCACGCCTTCAAGGCTCGCCTGGAAGAGCTGGGGTACAGCCTGAACCCCGAGAGCCTGGAAACCGCCTTCGAGAAGTTCAAAGCCCTGGCGGACCGCAAAAAGGAAATCTTCGACGAAGATCTGGAGCACATCGCCAACGAAGGGCTCAAACAGGTAACCGAGACCTTCATTCTGGACTATGTGGGCACCACCGCCGGCTCCTCAATCATCCCCACCTCCTGTGTGCGCATCTGCACCCGTGAAAACGGGGAAGAAAGGCTCATCACGGAAACTGCCATCGGCGATGGCCCGGTGGAGGCTTCCTACCACGCCATCAACAAGGCCACTGGCTACCAGGGCAAACTGCTGGAATACCAGGTCAAGGCCGTCTCCAAAGGCGAGGACGCCGTGGGTGATGTAACCGTGAAAATCGAGTTCACCGGCCTGGATCGCCCCATTACCGGCAAAGGTTCCAGTACCGATGTCCTGCACGGCAGCGCGCTGGCCTACGTGGACGCCGTCAACAAGGCCCGCATCCGCTTTGAGCTGCAGAAGCGGGAGACCCGGCAGGAAAGCATCTCGGAAAAAATCTGAACACCGCGTCAGATAAGGGAAGACACGTGGACTTATTTACCATAGCCGACATCATCGGCATCTGCGCCTTTGCCTTGGCGGGCTTCCTGGTGGGAGTCCGCAAGGAACTGGATATCCTGGGAATCTGCATCGCCGCTTTTCTCACGGCCCTTGGTGGAGGCATTATCCGCGACACCATCGTGCAGACCACTCCCTTCGCCTTCCGGGAGATCTACCCCTTCATCTGCATTGTCAGCGTCATCGTCCTGGCAATTGCCCTGAAGGTACACCAGCGCCAGAACCTGGATCAGAATCGCCTGTTCATCGTGGCCGACAGCATCGGGCTCGTGGCCTTCAGCATCACGGGAACGCTGATCGCCCTGGAGAACAACCTGAATATCTTCGGGGTAATCTTCCTGGCCTTTCTGACCGCCACCGGCGGCGGCATTGTGCGCGACGCCCTGGTGAATGAAATCCCCTTCGTGCTCAACGCCGATTTCTATGGCAGCGTGGCGATCATCACCGCCATGCTGATCCTGCTGGCTGACATGCTTGGCGTCCTGGATCACACCGCCATCTTTATCATCGGCACACTGTGCCTGGCCCTGCGTCTGTTTGCCTACTTCCGGGGCTGGCAACTGCCCAAGCTGATCAAAGGCGCTGCGGACAGCGAAAAAACCTGAAAACGACCATGAAACTGGAGGAGAACCGTGCTTGATATCAAAAGCATTCGCGATAACGGCGCTGAAGTGCAGGCCCGGCTGCACCGGCGCCACCCGGATCTGAACCTGGGCGACCTGCTGGCCCTTGACGTGCAGCGACGCGAGATCACCAGCGAACTGCAGGCCAAACAGAGCCTGCGCAACGACGCCAGCAAGCAGATTGGAAAACTCAAAGCCCAGGGGCAGGACACTGCTCCCATCATGGAGCAGATGAAGAGCCTGGCCGACGAGATCAAGGCCCTGGAACTGCGTTCACGGGAACTGGATGAGCAGCAGAACACCCTGCTGCTGGGATTCCCCAACCTCCCCCACCCAAGCGTTCCCGCAGGTGCTGGCGAAGAGGAAAACGTCGAAATACGCCGCTGGGGAACTCCGCGCCAGTTCGACTTCGAGCCCAGGCCCCACGATGAACTGGGAACAGCTCTGGGCATGCTGGATTTCGCCCGTGGCGTCAAAATCGCCCAGTCCCGCTTTACCCTGTACAAGGGCATGGGAGCGCGCCTGGAGCGAGCCCTGATCAACTTCATGCTGGACATCCACACCGGCGAACACGGTTACACTGAAGTTCAGCCACCCCTGCTGGTCAACCGCGAGAGCATGACCGCAACCGGACAGCTGCCCAAATTCGAGGAAGACCTCTTCGCCACCGAAGGGGGCAACCTGCTGCTCATACCCACCGCAGAAGTTCCCGTCACCAACATCCACCGTGACGAAATTCTGCCCGTGGATGCGCTGCCGCTGAACTACACCGCCTACACCCCCTGCTTCCGCCGCGAAGCAGGCTCCTATGGCAAAGACACCAAGGGCCTGATCCGCCAGCACCAGTTCAACAAGGTGGAGCTGGTGAAATTCTGCCACCCCGACACCTCCTATGAAGAGCTGGAAACACTGCTGCGCCACGCCGAAGTCATCCTGCAGCGGCTGGAACTGCCCTATCGGGTCGTCTGCCTGTGCAGTGGCGACCTGGGATTCAGCGCTGCCAAAACCTATGACATAGAAGTGTGGGTACCCTCCCAGAATACCTTCCGCGAGATATCATCCTGCTCGAACTTCGAGGATTTCCAGGCCCGCCGCGGAGCCATCCGCTTCAAGGATGCCCATGGCAAGAATCGCCTGGTTCACACCCTCAATGGCTCCGGACTGGCCGTTGGCCGCACCCTGGTGGCTATTCTGGAAAACTGCCAGAACTCCGACGGCAGCATAAGCATTCCGAAAGCTCTTATCCCGTATATGGGGGGGCTGGAACGCATTGACGCTATTGACAACGGCGCGGTTTTATAGGACGTTTAGCAAAAAAACATGGGCTGTCCAACGACAGCAATACACAGGAAAGGGGACGGGGACATGAAGAGGGAAAAGACCGATTACATCGTCCAGTCTGTTTACAATGCCCTTGACGTGCTGGAAAGCTTCAAGACCTCCGGAGAGCTTGATATCCGCACGCTGCGCGAGAAATTTGATCTGAGCAAGAATAACCTGTTTCGCCTGCTGGCTACCCTGGAAAAGCACGGCTATGTGGAGCGCAACCCCTATACCAAAAACTACCGCCTGGGGCTGAAGAACTTCGAGCTCTCCCAGGCCTACATCAATAAAATCGACCTGCTGCGCACCACCGAGCCCATTCTGCAGGAACTGGTGAACACGCTGAACGAATCAGCCTATATCGGTGTACTGCGCGGCAAGAACGTTGTCTACCTCAACGTCATTGAAACCACACAGTTTGTGCGCATCATTCCCCGCATTGGCAGCGTCGGTTCGCCCTTCTGCACCGCCATCGGCAAGTGCCAGCTCTTTGACCTCAACGGCGAGGAAATCAGGAAGCAGATCAGTGACGCCAAAATCCAGACCTCCTGCTCCGGAACCCCTTTCAAAGGCATTGACGCCTTTGTCGAGGAGATCGAAATGTCCCGCCCGCGCGGTTACACCATCGACGATGAAGAGTTTGAAATGGGCGTGCGCTGCGTGGGAGCACCACTGCGCAATTACACCGGCAAAATCGTGGCTGGTATGAGTGTATCTGGCCCAGTGCAGCGCATGTCCTACGAGCGCATTGAAAACGAGATCGGGCCCGCCCTGATCGAAAAGGCCCACAAGGCCAGCAAGCGCATGGGCTATTCGGAGCTGGTGCAAAGCGAGCTGGAAGCCGCCTCCTCCTGATCCCCAGGGGCTGCGCCCCGGCCACTCCCTCTCAATCCAGATTCCATCCCGGCACGCGCTGGGATGGAATTTTTATTTGTTACTATACCTTCCATTATGTTACTATCGGTCGATAAAGAAAAGTGACCCACGCCCGGAGCATCGATATGAGGCTTTACTTCAGCCTGCAGGAACTGCGCATTTCCCATAAGATATTCTTCCTCTTCTGCCTCTTCTACCTGCTGGCAGCTTTGTCACACTTTGCTATCATCCGCAATGCCGAGCAGGGTGAGCTGCTGCAGAACGCCCGAGTCGTCGGGCAGCTCCTCTCCTCGGAGACCTGGTGGAGCATGGAACCCGGCAAAGTCTTCCGTCAGCCTGCCGCCATGGACAGCCCCAGCCAGAGCAGCCAGAACTACTACTATCTGCCCATTGAAAGCGTCCGCAGCCAGGACGTCGGCGATTTTCCCGGCGCCACTCTGCTTGAGCATCTGGACCTGCAGCGCGGCGGCGAATACTATGAGTTTCACAACCACTCGTTCCACTATATCACCTCCCTGCACGTCCCCAGCCAGGCAGTACTGACCTTTCCCGAGGATAACCGCGTATACACCGCCGGCGAAATTCACGGAGTGCTCTATGTGGCACTACCTCAGAACCCCCCCCTTAAAACCATTATCAGCAACCTCAGCGCCACCCATATCGCACTGACCTTTGGCGCTGCCCTGCTGTTCTACCTCTTCGCGCGCTTCATTATCCTCAACCCCATTTACAACCTCTTTCAGGCAGCCAATCGCATCACCCATACCAAAGACTTCTCAACGCGCATTCCCTGCCGCTCCAGGCGCGGCCGCGAAGGGCAGCTCCCCCAGGACGAAATCACGGCCCTTGGGCAGTCGTTCAATCGCATGATCGATGAAATCAATATTTCCTACCGCAAACTGGAGCGTTCCCAGCTCAACATCATTGAAATCCTCGGCTATGTGGCGGAATTCCGCGACAAGGAAACCGGCAACCATATCCGCCGCGTCAGCGAATATGCCACCACCCTGGCCCGCCACGCCGGACTGAGCGACGAAGAGTGCACCCTGATCCGCCATGCATCCCCCATGCACGACATCGGCAAAGTGGGTATCTCCGACGAAATACTCAACAAGAAGGGCAAGCTCAACCACGAAGAGTTCGAGCTGGTCAAACAGCACACCACCCTTGGCGGCAACATCCTGCGCGCCCAGGAAGGCACCGAGGAAATTATTCTCGTAGCGCGCATTATCGCCCTGGAACACCACGAGTGGTGGAATGGTCACGGCTATCCCCACGGCAAGAAGGGCGAGGAAATCAGCTTCTATGGACGCATCGTCGCCATAGCCGACGTCTTTGACGCCCTCACCAGCCGCCGGCCGTACAAAGACGAATGGGACATCGCAGAAAGCGTCAACTACATCCGGGAAATGAAAGGCATCCAATTCGACCCCGACCTGGTGGATCTCCTGCTGGAAAACCTCAGCGACATGCTGGAAATCAAGCGCATCTACAGCGACACCGCACCCGAAACCGGAACCGGACGCTGAAGCTGGCCCCTGCATTTTCACACCCGCGCATTCCAGAATTCCAGACTACCCTCACTTCCCGCGATCCTGTATACTCCCCGGAAAAACCCCGAGGAGCAAGCGCCATGACTGACAAGATCAACCACATCGGCATTGCCGTCAAAAACCTGGATACTTCAATCCCCTTCTATCGTGACATCCTGAAAATGCAGCTGGAAACCGTGGAAGAAGTCGCCGATCAGAAAGTGCGCGTCGCCATGTTCATCTGTGGCGAAAGCCGTATCGAACTGCTGGAAGCCACTGCCGAAGACTCCCCCATCGCCAGGTTCCTCGAAAAAAATGGCGAAGGCATCCACCACATTGCCTATCAGGTAACAGGCCTTGATACAAAACTGAAGGAACTCAAAGAGAGCGGCGTACGCCTGGTTGACGAAACACCCCGCCCCGGCGCCCACGGAACCCGCATCGCCTTCCTGCACCCTAAATCCAGCGGCAGCGTGCTGACCGAGCTCTGCGAAGAAGGGCACTGAGCCTCGTCACCCTTGATTCCTGACTTCATTACGTGCAATCATTCCTGGCAGAATACCTGACAGGCTGGCATTTGCGTCATGCCGGATCGATGTGGTCCGCACCTGCAGGCCACCCATGGGGCCCTCTATGAAGAACAGCATTAAAACAGTACGAAAACGTGGCCGCAAAGATGCACTTGAGGAGAATAGATCCTTGATGCAGATCGCTCGTGAAGCTTCAAGGCATGCCATTGAAACAGGCCTGTCGGCTGGCATACCTGTCGTCTATGAACACGATGGCTATCTTGTCAGAGAGATGCCGGACAAGCAGGTGATTAAAGTGCGTAAACTCCAGCCCAAAAAACCATTCGACCTGCGGGAGTATCTGGGCAAGCAATGACATCACCAAGAATCAGACTCATCGCAGGCCCCAAATGTCAAAACATCATCGCCTGGAAAAAGCTCCGCTTTTGCGTCATTTGACTTCTTGCTTGTGCCGAAAAAGCCGAATTCTGAGAACACATATCTGGCATTACCATTCCTTTTCACGCTTCATGTTCCGGGAAAGGGAAGCCTCATATTCCGCAACCATGGATTCAAAATACGCGTAAAGCTCTGTGACCTCGGTATCCAAGCCAATACCTTCGAAACCTTCGTCATTCGCATCAAGTGCGACCAAACCCGTCAGAACCGATTTGCACCGCTCAAAATCACGGTTGCTTGCTGGAAGATATTGCGTAGCGGCGCGCTCCATTTCGGCCATGCCATAACCATGCTCACGCATAAGCACCGCCAAATCGAAAATATCCCTGGATCTGGCCCGATCGAAAAGCACCAGCGTTTTCATAACGAACAAACCATCCAGGCCCATGATGGCAAACCCGGCGCCTTGCGACCAGTCTACTCGACTCGTCGTTTCGAGAAACTCAATTTGCCTGTTGGGGTAGTCCACACCATATCGGGCGTGGAATGTGACTTTGGAGCCAGCGATGACGTAATCCTGAATAGCGTCGTCCAGATGTTCCCCAGTATTGATGCGGAACTGAACTTTGTGTTCGTGAGGAATAAGGCTGTTCACCGTCATGCCCTCGCTTTCCAGCTTTTCGAGCAGCCGAGCCAATTGGTTGCGAGGCAATTTTTCACCAAACACGTTAAAGTCAAGGTCTTCGCTGATTCTGTGACCTATCTGCAAAGCCAGAGCAGAACCGCCCACCAAGGTGAACTGTTTCAATAAGGCATCGCCACGCAGCCGCTCGAACACCGCGCGCGTGCTGGCGGGCAGAAACTCTGTTTTAAGCATGCGTCTCGCCAATCCCGCGTTTGATGTTGCGGAGCATACGCGTCAGAATCGCCACCGTAAGCGCGTTGTCGGAACGACTCGCAATTCTGTCCATGAAAACCCTATTCACACGCTCCAACCCGAAATGCACGCATAGCTTGGCGACATCCTGAAAATAGTGACGCTCCAGCGCCTTTTCGATCAGGACATCATCGGAGATATTGGAGTTTGACCAGTCATAGGGAATCGACAAATCAAGTTGTTCGGATTTCCTCATGGTGCGAACCTCTTGGGAGACCAATGATACAGCTTCATTACTCTGAAGATATACAGGAGTATGCGAGCACGATGCAATAGCGTAACACTTCACGGTGTACGGACAGGCACATACATGGCAGCGCGGGAGAGCAGCACTCCGCCAGTGCTCCTGCTGAAAAAATCCACGATGCCGCCGTGAAGAGTTACCCATCGCCACACATATTCGTATGGTTCCGTGAAAAGCCTAACTGAAGTTTCGCATCCCCGAAACGACAGGTTGTCAGCGCTGACCCTGATGTCACGCTGCAATGGCCAAAATGGTTCTACACAGACAGCGTCGCTTGACATTATCCTCACCATATACACGAGTTTCTTTTGCCACTTTTTACCCGCAAAAAGTGGCGCAAAAGCGGCCCCAGCGCTGTCCTTATCAGCCGTCCGCTTGCCTGGAACTGGGGACCGCAAACAACCGCCTTCCCTGGCTTTTGGTTTGCGGTTGCCGCCCTCGTGGCGGCAACCCTGCGGGTCCATAGCGTTCCAGTCTTCGCGTCCTGGCTGGGCCAGCACACGGGGGAGGGACAGAAGCAGGCCGCTCCCCCCTGAGCCCGTCCGGTGAGTGCGACGCCTGGCTGGCAAGACCCGAAGGGACACTCACAGGAAGTGAGTGGTCCGGCAGCACTGCAGGGAGGCAGGGGTCAGGCAACGCAAAGAGACCCAGGTGCAAGGCGCGGGCAAAGCGAGAAGGGAGGCGTACTCCCTGTACGTCGCAGTGACGAGCGATGCCCGGCAACGCAGCAGATGGGCCTCTTTGGGCAGCCTGCTGCCGGATATCCAGAACAGGCGAGCAAACGATCCGGAAAAACGGGCGTTCGGGGGGGGGGCGCGTTTTTGTGTCCTTTTTGCGCGGCCAAAAAGGACAATATCCGGAAACAAAAAGTAGAATACCAGATAAGTCAAGCATTCAAAATCAATACGGTTTCCGCGAGATAAACGCCAATATAATAATAGCTTAACTCAAGGCAACAAGGTGCGAAAGTTGAAGCCTAAGTGACTTGGCGCGTCACCTACCGCTGGGTTTTTTCCAGCAGCCAGGCCATATTTTCGCCCAGGATATGCATGGTCTCCATGCCCTCGGCATCGTGTTCCACTTCTCCGATCTCTCGTCCAATCCCCATATTCCAGTAACTGGACCCCGGCACCACCATCTGACTGATCAGGAAGAAGTGGTTCATGGAGTCAAAGGCGTGGATAGCTCCTCCACGGCGTACCGCCACGATGGCCGCGCCCGCCTTGCGACGGAACATGTGCCCGTTGGCACGGGCCACCATGCCGGCACGGTCAATCAAAGCCTTCATCTCGGCTGTCACATCGGCAAAATAGGTGGGCGACGCCAGGAAAATCCCCTGGGCAAGCTGCATCTGGGCAATGCAGTCGTTCACGATATCGTTTTTAATGGCGCAGCGTCCGTCCTTGCGCTGCCAGCACTGGTAGCAGGCCGTACAGCCACGAATCACCTCACCTGCCAGCTGAATCATTTCCGTGTGGATTCCCGCTGTCTGCAAAGGGTCAAAAGCCTGCCGGATCATCAGGGCCGTATTGCCATCCCGGCGGGCACTGCCGTTGATTGCCAGAACTCTCATGAAAGCCTCCTTGTAAGTGTACTGTCGCCGCCAAGCAACTGTTCATAGAGACACCTGTACTGCTGCGCGATATGTGCCGGAGAGAATTTCCCGCCAAACTCCTTGCCATTCAGGGCAAGCTGTCTGGCCAGGTCAGCGTCGGTTATCATTTTCTCAAGGGCCCCCGCAAGAGCGCTCGCATCACCCGGTGGCACCAGCAGACCATTGTACCCATCCTTGATAATATCGGGAATGCCACCCGCGTTACTGGCGACAATGGGCAAACAGAAGTCCATGGCGTCCAGGAGAATTGATCCCAGCCCCTCCTGCAGTGAAGGAAAAGCAAAGAGGTCAAACGCGGCCAGATAGTCTCCGACATTGGCGCGAAAACCCTCGAAGGTGATATTGGTGAGCCCCTCAGCCTGTCGGCGAAACCGTGCTTCGTCCTCTCCTTCCCCCAGGAGGAGAAAATGCGCCTGAGGAAGACTCCCCTGCAGCATACGCGCCGCCTCAATCAGAAAGCTTTGCCCCTTATGGCGCTGCACGAGAGCACCGATGTGTCCAACAACCACCTTGCCCATAAAACGCTGGCGGATCTCCGAGACAGCCACGGCATCGCTGGGCAGGTGAGCCAACATGCTCGGAATAATCACGGTACGGGCATCGGCCAGGTAATCGCGTATGCTTGTCTCTATGGCATGGGAAAGCGCAACGACTTTCCTGCTGTTGCGGTATACTGCTCGAGTCAGCCGGTTCTCTTTCAAAGGATTTGGCACCCTGCGCGTTATCATGTAAGGCGTGCGCCGCAGGCGAAATTCCCAGTATGCCCAGTGAGCCGCTTTGGCATCATGGGCATGCACCAGACTGACTCCGGGAAGCGCTGTTGTGTGCCCGAGAAGAAAATGGTTCACCAGGTGAAACCGCAGACCCGGCACATCCGCAAGGTGCTCACGCATGGGGGAATCTTCCCGGCAGACAAAGTGCTGCCGCAGACCTGCTCTGGCAAGCTCGGTAACCAGAAGCTCTGTCTGACGCTCTCCACCACGGAAGCCCCGAGCCAGGTTAACATGGCAGATATGCATGGTGTTCCCCCCGTAACGCTCTTTTTATTACCATTCACGGCCCGCTTGTCACAGAAGCCATTTTCACATACAATTCACAGGTTTCTGCACTTTTACCCTGGGATGGTGCTCTATGACCCGCCTGCGCATCTCACTGGAGCTGCTGTTCATCGGCCTTCTCGTATCCTGGTCTTTCCGCGCACTCCTCTACCTCGACTACCAGGAGTACTTTACCGATATCACCCCTGCGCAGGTATGGATGTCCTTTGCCCATGGGCTGGCATTCGATCTGGCGGCAATCGCGGTACTGCTTTTCTTCCCGCTGTGGCTGTTGAATGTACCATGGAAAAAAGCGGACTCAAAGCGCTGGATTGTAACCTGGCGCCTGACTGGCTATGCCCTGCTCCTGGCATACGCCCTGCTTCTGTTGGGCAATCACCTGTACTTTGCCCACACCAAAAGGCACATGGGAAGAGAGCTCTCCCTGCTTTCCAACGATTTCGGCCTCATCTTCGATATACTTTCCAGCAGCTACCTGTGGCAAAGCGCCCTGGCTTTCCTTCTCCTGGGCATTGCCTTGGGGATCGTCATCAAAACCACGCCCACGACCATTACCTCCAGCCACGCTGCCATACGTATAGCCGCCTTTGTGCTGATTCCCCTGATGGTCGCCATTACCGTGCGTGGTGGTGTTTCCCGAGGCAGACCTATGGGCGTCGTGAACGCCTTTGAACACGGCGACTATCGCTACGGAAACCTGGTTTTGAATGGGGCTTACAGCGCTCTGCGCTCCGGCAGGGAACACCATGTGCAAAGGCACAAACCCGACGAAATGCTCCTTCACAGAGCAAAAGAGGAGTGGGGGCTCTACTCCGTTGACGAACAGCACCCCTTTGCCCAGCGCATAGAAAACCCCCGCCATGAAAATATGAACGTCGTCCTCATCCTGCTGGAAAGCTGGAGCTTCAAGTACATTGACGGGCTTTCAGGAGCAGGCTATGGCGTTACGCCCAATCTTGACGCCATCATCACAGACTCCCTGGTGTATCCACAAGCCTATGCCGTTGCCCAGCGCAGCATAGAGGGCATCCAGGGCATCCTGGCCTCCATAGCACCCCTGCCCGGAATGTCCGTTCTTGGAAACGGACTGGAGCGACACCAGCTTGAGGGAATCGGCAACATCGCCAGCCGTGCTGGATATGAAACCCTTTTCGTTCAAAGCTCAACCCGGCAGTCCTTCCGCATGGAATCCATCGCCCGCATGCTGGGATTCCGGCACTACTACGGCATGGAAGACATGAGGATAACCCTTGACTACCCCAAGAAGGAGTTTCCTCGCTTTGGCTGGGATTATGAATCCCTGATGCTCTTCCGTGAAAAGATTGATCAGATAAGCGATAAACCCTTTCTTGCCGTCGTTTTCACCGGCAGCACCCATGTCCCTTATCCTGAGCTGCCGGAGCGATTTTACCGCTACCCCCACGGCGAGCGCACCGAACACGGCCTGCTGAACACCATATATTACTCCGACTGGGCTCTGGGCGAGTTCATGAAGTGGGGCAGACAACAGCCGTGGTTTGACAGCACCCTGTTCATCATCACCGCAGACCACCCCCTGGGAGCCTACACCATGGGCAAGAAGCGTCACGAAGCCCTTGACGACGCCCTACGCATCCCCATGGTGCTCTACGCACCCTCTCTTCTGCCAGCCGGGCAGAATGCCGTTGTTGCCTCCCAGCTTGACATTCTGCCTACGGCTGTTGATGTCATCGGCTACCGGGATACCTTCTCCGCCATGGGCACATCCCTGCTTCGCAAGCAGAACTCCTTCGCCCTGGGAACCGAAGGCAATATTCTCGTGGGCATCAACGAACATGGCTACCTGTACCATTCCATTGCAAATCGCCTTGATTCTGGCCTCTGGCAAGACAAACAACATGAAGAGCAGTTGCGAAACCTGGAGCAGCGCCTGCTCTTTATGGATTACACCGCCCACGCCGCGCTGAAGTCCAATAACTGGATAACCGCAAAAAGCCATGGGGGAGGAAACAGTGAAAATCGCTAAACGAAATGCAGAGGTGCTGCACGGCAGAAACTGGTCACTCTTCCAGCCAAGTCGCCAGCGGGCTGCCCTTTTACGGCAGCTTCGTCATGATCTGCAACATGGCACACTGATGCACCGTGACCAGGAAACAATTACCACTGGCCGGGCAAACCACGGGCTGCTTGTCCTGGAGCACCACAAGCATTCGTACATTCTGAAGCTGTTCTCCATAGGCAAATCATTGCGCTGGAATCGCAAACTGGAGCTGACTCTCAAAGAAACATTTGCACCAGGAGCAAAGCGCAGCTATCAGGGAGCAGTGTACCTCTGGAATTCAGGCATCCCCACAGCTCGCCCCCTTGGCTACATATCCGAAGGGCCCTGGCCCTGGCAGAGGGTCAGCGTCTTTGTCAGTGAAAAAATTGACGCTGACGGGAATATCCAGGACATTATCGCCACAGAAAAAAAATTAAGCCGCTTACGAAAAAAATGCTTGCGCTCATGGCAACAATAACCCGGCGCATGCACGATCAGGGGTATCGCCACACCGACATTGTACCTCACAATTTTCTGGTGAAGGATCCCCAAAGCGAGAGACCGGAAGTCTTCCTCATTGACACCGACAAGGTTCACCCCACCCGCTTCACTCGCCCCATCCGTATCCTGAAACACTTTTGGGATCTGCGCTGCCTGCGCAGGCTGAAAAACTCAAGGGAAGAACTGGAATGGATATTGCAAAAATACTTTGGCAGACAATACAGGCCAGCCTGGCTGACAGCGCTTGTTTTCTGGTGCCGCGGAGGATTCAATCTTTTTCGACACCATAAACTCGCGTTGAAACAACGCAAACAGGCACTTATTACTCCGTTGACATTGCTTGATGATATTGCGATGCTTGCCGACGATATTCCTGCGCTCATCCGACTTGCGGGGATATAGGAAAGGGGCAGGCATGACTCAAAGTGATCTCGACAGGGTGCATATTCTCGCGGCAACAGACAACAATTACGCCCAGCATCTGTCCGTGATGGCAGTATCTCTCCTGGAAAACACCAGCAATCCTGAGTTGATAACACTGCACATTCTTGACTGCGGAATTACTTCCGAAGAAAAAGCTAAAATGCTATCAAGCTTGAACCGATATTCAGCGAAAATCAATTTCATCCATGTCCCTGAGTCAATTCTTGATGGTTTACCTTTACGCCGACATGGCCTTGCGGCTTACGCAAGACTTTTTGCAGCAGATCTATGCGACCCGAGCATTGAAAAAATCCTCTACCTGGATTGCGACATTATCGTCAATGAAGACGTCAGAGCACTCTACGCCACTCAACTTAACGAGCATATCATCGCAGCAGTAAAAGACTTTTCATTCACCGCTCCAAAGCGCCTTGAACTACCCCTGACAAACTATTTCAGCTCAGGTGTTTTACTTATCAACTTAAGAAAATGGGCAGAAGAAGACATCGCAAAAAAAACGATCGCATTCCTCATAAATAATGCGCACTTAGGACTTATCCATAAATTACGCCGATTTTCCTGTATGTGATTATCGCCGCCGCGAGACACGTCAATCCGTAGTGAGTGACCTCAAGCTTCTCAAAGCGCACATGAATCTTCCTGAAACGGTTGAACCAGGAAATAGATGCTTCCACTATCCAGCGCCTCGCCTTCTTTGATGGGTCACGCTTCTTGTCCTCGATCTCTTCTTTTCGCTGCTTTACATGGGGTATGTATCCGCGCTGAAGAATGCTGCTGAGCGCCGGCTTTCCCTTGTAGCCACAATCTGCGCAAAGATGCTGCTCCTGCTCTGCAGGCTTCTCGAAGACTACGCCATCAAGAACGGCTTCAAGCTGGCTCACATCATGCCGGTTCGCTCCGGTTACGACGATGGACAACGGGACGCCACGACCGTCCACCAGGACATGACGCTTGCTCCCGTTTTTTTCCCCGATCCGTCGGGTTCTTCCCTACGGTTTCAAGAGCCATTGGAGCTTTGTACATTCCGCCATCTATGCTTTGCCACTCCCAAGCTATCCCCTCCATCTCGTCATACTCAGCCAGCCCCTGACGCCAAATAGCTTCGAATACACCGGCCTTACTCCATTCAATGAAGTACTTGTGCACTGCACTGGCGCAACCAAACTGCTCCTTGGGTATCGCTTTCCACTGACAACCGGTGCGCAGCACATAGACAATGCCGGAAAACGCCTTCCTGGGGTCAAGTCGCTTGCGCCCACCACCAGGCTTGCGCTTGTAGATCTTGTCAGGATCTCTTTGCTGGATTGGCAGTAAAGGCTCAACTCTTTGCCAGAAGGCATCTGAAACTTCCCATGATTGCACTTTAGACATAAATCACCGCCATGAATGATCTTTTGTGGATCATTCTACAGCGAAACATTGCTCGGGTCAATGATTATTTATGGACAAGTTCTTAGTCAAACACTCGGATCAGGATGGCCTGAATGTTCTTCTTCATGAGCGCTGGAAGCGCCTTCCACTCCGCTGGAATGTTCAAATGGGTGTTTACAAGTCAAGCTGGAGAAAATGGCACGAACTTGGATTTACTCAAGAAGAGTTACATGAGGCTTTAACGCAGCCTGCGATAATCCACTATATCAACAATTCTAAACCATGGTTTTACACGTCAAACCACCCACTTAAGCACCTGTACTGGCATTATCTGGCCATGACAGCGTGGGCCGAATACCGGTACCCTGACAAGAATATAAAAAATATTCTTCGCAAAATCACTCAGCCCCGAAAACTCCTCAAGGCGTATGGGTGCCGAAAAAAACTCCAAGGGAAAAAATGACAACAGCACCAATTATTCTCAGCGCAGATGACCGCTACGCCCAACACCTCGCGGTCACCATCATATCCATACTGACAAATTGCCAGCACCCCACAACACTGCGCTTCTTTATACTTGACGGCGGCATAGCGGATGATAATAAAGAGAAAATCCAGCATATGGTCGCGAACTACCAAAGCGAAGTCACTTTCATTACCTCTATAAAGCAGACGTACACAGAATTCCCGGTAAATTCAGAGCGAATGAGCATAGCCGCGTATTTTCGCATTTCCATACCTGAGCTCTTTGACGACAATATCACGCAGGCACTCTACCTTGACTGCGACCTTGTGGTGGAAGACGATATCCTCAATCTGCTTCATAGGAAAGTCGCGAAAGACAAAGCCGTAGGAGCGGTAGAGGATATTTCGCGAACCATTGCATATCAACGCCTGCAAATTCCACCTCACCATTACTTTAACTCAGGAGTACTTTTGCTGAATCTGAGTTACTGGCGTAACCACAATATCTCTGCAAAAATTCGGGAGTTTAAGCTTCAGAACGCACATAGAATGACAACTAATGACCAGTGCGCATTTAATGGCATTCTTTGGAGTGACTGGGAGCGCCTACCACTGCGGTGGAATCAGCAATCTGGAATATATCGCAAACGATTGCGAAGACAAGGCGCAACTGGCTACTCACCGCAGGAACACTGGGATGCCATAAAAAATCCAGCCATCATTCATTATGTTGGTCACAGAAAACCGTGGAACCCCGGCTGCCTCCATCCGCTCCAGCATCGTTACTGGAAGTACCTGGCAATGACGCCCTGGGCAGCTGATTCTTCCCCCAGAAGATTCAGCCTCCATAACATAAAGTCCTTTTTCAGGAAGCCGCATCGACATATAACAGCATACTTTTACAGAAAAATCTCAGCTATACCTGACGTGAAATAACGCTGTTCACTACCTGCCGAAACTGCTCCATCTGCTTCTCGCGAGTGTAGAGCCTGGCGACATCTGCACTCTGAGCAGAAACCCTTTCGCGCAGCTCTGGATTCTCCAGCAGATTCACGATCGCATCCACCCATGTTTCTGCCTCATAGCCAGCAATCACGTGGGGTAAACCATGCTCCACCATTATTTCTGACGCGCCCACCTGATCGCTGACAACGGCGGGAGTCCCGCATGCCAGCGCCTCCAGAACCACGCGCCCGAATTCCTCGAATTTCGCTGGCAGAACAAAGACATCCAGTGCATGGTAGAGCAGGTGAACATCTGCCATTGGCTTGGCAAACGACACTTGCTGAGCAATTCCAAGATCAGCAGCAAGCCTCCTGTAATCATGAAGAGATCGATCAGCGCCTACCACCAGAAAGTGAAGCTGATGACCTGTTACTTTCCCTGCCGCTGCAGCAACCTTCAGAAAGAAACCTACATTTCGTTTTGTAAAATCGCCAGATGTCACCAGGCCTACCAGGCTCGTGGACTCTGACACACCAAGCTTTTTACGTCCTTCCCGCCGCATTTCCAGTGAATCTGAGACGCTGAACATCTCAGGGGCATAGCCAGGGTAGATAGTGACTATTCTCTTGATGTCAACCCCATAGCGGTGAACGAGATCATCACGCATCATGTTTGAATTCGCGATGATGGTTGCAGCACCACTGGTTTCCAATACACGATCGTGGAATCGTGCAACATCATTGCGTTCATCAACAGGGCATCCCTGGATTTTTTCGTGTGCCAGGCGAATACAATTGTGCAGTGCTATAATGTCTTTTGACTGCGTATCACCATGACTGATCTGCATGTCAGGCTTGTTCTTTCGCACCCAGCGCTGCACCAGATAATCAAACCACTTTCTTCTGAAGTATCCTTTAATTGGCCAGCGAACAGTTTTCACCACTTCATCGAAGTATGATGCATAATTTTCATGAAACTTCTCTGTCATAAGAACAACACGAAAACCATTTTCGCGCAGTACCTGCGCCTGTTCGATAGTATTTCGAACAGTACCGTTATTCCGCTGGACTTGGCGCGTGGCAATTACAACTGTATAAGACATAACCCACTCTCACTAACTCTTTTTCTTCCATGGAACAGTCATCAGCGACATCATCAAAACTACCATATACCATCCATGGGACGGCAGGTTATATGACTCAAAAAAAAGCGCAAAGAGAAACATGATATACATTCCAAGCAGGGAACTCAGCCCCAGGATACTCAGATACCCGGACGCATAGTTTTTCACTGCCTGCCAAAGGGCAAGTATCCAAAGACAGAGATAGGCAAACAAACCCACCAGACCAAAGCGCAAAGTTATATCAAGATACGTGTTATGCGCATGGTTAAAGTGGTAAATACCAAGCTCCCGGTGCTTTGCAAAAAGTGCCTCAACGCTGTTGATTCCATGGCCAAATAACGGCGCTTCAGGAATCGCCAGCAAGCTGACTCCCCACATCTTCAGTCGATACCCGGAACTACTGTCGGGGATAGTTTTCAGCGAATCAATGTCAAGGCTTTGCAAAGGCTGCAGCATATGCAAGACATTATCATCTGCAAATCTCTCCACCGAACTGCTTTGGTTGCCGAAAAACAAGTACCCCGCTGCTATAACAGCTGCGAAAAAAAGCACGCCGGAGAACATCAGCACGCTTTTCCCTTCTCTTTTTGAAGTAAAACCCAAAAAAATCGCGACAGCAAAAGCCACCATGGCGCCAAGCGCCAACGCGCCGACTGCGGCGCGTGGTTGAATGGCCAGCATGGCCAAAAACCAATACACATTTACGATCAACACAAGGCTGCCAGCGGAAAGCTTTTGCACCGTGGAAAGCGCCCTGGTGACCATCAGACTGCTGACAAACCAGACTGAAGCGAGCATGAGAGTTGCCAGGGTTAAACCCATCCACTGCTGGTTGATGGACAGGTAGATTCGGTTGCCGGGATCAAGCAACTGAGTCAGTCCACCAATTTGCTGCAAATCGTAAAAGGTCAGGGCGGTCACCGAAAATGCCACCAGCAGATAGACGTGGTATAAACGCACTTGCTGCAGAAAAAATGGCAAAACGGCAAGCAGCAGAATGCGTGAGTGACGCCAGAATCGATCCCATTCCCGCGCAACTTCGACCCCCTCTCCCGAGGCGGAAATAATGGTCCTTATCAGGAAATATGCAAACAGCAGGAGCGCGATCTGAGCAAGCCGCGATGACTTCATGTAATCTACGGCATGCCTACCATGGGCCCAGAAGAGACAAAACAGCAGAATTGCTCCACCATCCTTGAGGGGCTTTGCTCCGCCCATACCCAGCAGAAAAAGAATGAGCGCCACAAGTGAAGCGTAGCGCAGAATCAGCAGGGAGCGGTTTTCATATTTTTCGGTGAAGAAAGGAGCAGGTTGCGAAAAGCTCAATGCCTGGTCCTTCCCTTCTGCTCATACATATAGGCATATTTTAAAAACGCACTCATGGCGCTGGAAAAGGTAATAATCATGCCTCGCCAGCCATCGCGCCAGGCTTGGCGCAAAACGAGCATTTTCAGCGCACGCCCCAGGGGAGAAAGCAGCAGTTTCCGTCCACTGAAGGTCTCCCCGCGTTCAAGAGCCGCCTGGGCACCAATGCGGGCATACTTGACCGTCTGCTCCATATGGTGGCTGAAATCCCGATAGGTGTAATGAAGGAAATCGCCACCCTTGAGCCTGACGCTTGTGCCAGCCACGGTCAGCTTGTCATGCGGATCGCGTCCCTGCCACTCGGCCTTTTCCCGCCGCACCAGGCGCAACCTCCACTCAGGGTACCAGGCGTGCCAGATCCATTCACCGAGATACTCGGTTCGGCGATTGAGCTGGTAGCCATCTTCCGCTGGTTCACCATTTCGGAAAAGATTCGCTATCGCTTGTGTCAGCTCTGGAGTCAGGCATTCATCAGCGTCCAGGGAGAGCACCCAAGGCTTTGTGCATTGTTGTAGGGCAAAATTCTTCTGTCTGACGTGCCCTGGCCACTGATTGTGCATAAAATTCGCACCGTATGACCGGGCTATCTCTTCGGTTTTATCGCGTGACCCAGAGTCAACGACCACGATTTCTGCGGCAATGTCTTTGACGCTTTCCAGGCAGCGGCCAATGTTCGCCTCTTCATTCAGGGTTATCACAGCAACAGAGAGGGGGAGTTTCATGGAGGGGCCTCTGTGGTGTTATCGCGAAGATTTCAGGAGATTATCAAAGTAGGTGATGGTGGATGCCAACCCGTCGCGCAGCTTGATCTGCGGCTCCCATCCAAGTTCTTTGCGCGCCAGTGCAATATCGGGCTGACGCTGCTTGGGGTCGTCGGCAGGCAATGGTTTGAAGACTATCTCCGACCGCGATCCGGTCAGGTCAATAACCTGCTGCGCCAGTTCCAGCATGGTAAACTCACCGGGATTCCCCAGGTTTACCGGGCCGGTAAAGTCGTCAGGCGTCTTCTCCATCAGGCGTACAAACCCTTCAACCAGGTCATCCACATAGCAGAAGCTCCGGGTCTGCGTGCCATCTCCATAAACTGTGATGGGGTGATTCTGCAGTGCCTGCACGATAAAATTACTCACAACGCGACCATCGTTGGGGTGCATGCGGGGGCCGTAGGTATTGAAAATACGAGCCACCTTGATTTTCAGGCTATGCTGACGGTAGTAGTCAAAGAAGAGGGTTTCCGCGCAACGCTTGCCTTCGTCATAGCAGGCGCGTGGACCGATGGGGTTGACACTGCCTCGATAGGATTCGGGCTGGGGATGCACTTCGGGATCACCATATACTTCGCTGGTGCTGGCCTGGAATATCTTGATCTTGAGGCGTTTCGCCAGGCCCAGCATGTTGATGGCACCCATCACCGAGGTCTTGGTGGTCTGCACCGGATCGAACTGATAGTGCACCGGGCTGGCAGGGCATGCCAGGTTGTATATTTCATCCACCTCCACATAGAGGGGAAAGGTGATATCGTGGCGCAGGAGCTCAAAGTACGGTTCATTCAGCAGATGAGCGATATTGTGCTTGCTGCCGGTAAAAAAATTGTCCACGCACAGGACTTCATGACCATCCTGTAACAATCTCTCACAAAGGTGCGAGCCCACAAAACCAGAGCCACCGGTTACCAGAACACGTTTTTTTATCATCACTCCTCCTCCAATACTTCTTGATACAGTTTCAATGTCTGCAGCACTGTCTGCTCAGGAGAGAAGTGCTCCTCTATCCGCTGCTTTGCCTTGGCACCCATGTTTATACGTTTTGCATGATTTTCTATCAAGGAGTTAATCGCCTCGGTCAGTGCCGCAACGCTCCGGGGAGGTACGACAATGCCACTGATACCATCCTCGATCAACTCAGGAGAACCACCGGAATCGGCGACGACTGGTGGAACTCCCTGGCACATCGCCTCAATGACCGTCTTTGGCAGGCCCTCTTTTTTATACGCGCACAGCGCGTACACATCACAGGCACCAACCAGCGCGGCAGCGTCAGGGCGCGAACCGGCAAAGTGAATGCGGGTATGGGCCGCACTCTGAAGGGCCATACCCTGAAGGGGAGAACCTTCCATATTGCCAATAAGAAGCAAGTGGACATGGGCAGGCCAGTGGGAAGCGCTCTCTACCAACAACTCAAGCCCTTTATGCTTGCGGTAGTTCGCCACGCTGGCAACAACAAGTGCATTATCCGGTATGCCAAATTCCTCTTGAAGCGCCTGCCTGGAGGCAGGCGCATACCAGTCTGTCTTATGGCCTTTGTAGATAGTCACAAACCTGCTGGTTCGCGGATACCCCAAAAGGCGATGCTGAACAAACCACTGGCGTATAGCGTCAGCCACACAGACCACACGACTGACACGCGGGTGAAGGTATGTCATCCATGAAGATGGGTCAAAAAAACTCACTCCGCCCACAACTCCGCGATAGGCAACTATCCGCACAGGCAAGCCATGGGATGCGGCAATACCATTGGAGATAGCTTTGCTGTTCAGGAGGTGGAGAATGTCCGGCTGGAAATCGTGCAGGCGCTGTCGGATAAGTGCACGTATTTCCTTGTCAAATCGGCTGCGCGACTCACCGGAAAACACCGGGATTCCTGCCTCCTTGAACCGGGAAACTCCCCGTGCCTTTTCCGGGCAGATAATTTCCAGTTCAACTCCTTTCTGCGCCAGCCCCAGAAAGAGCTGTGTTTCCGGAGCATCACTAAATCCCGTAACAATAAGTACCTTCATATGTCTCTCAATTCACCCGCCAGGGGAAAACTTTTAACAGGCTGCTGAAAAACCCCCATCTGTGGCGTTGCCCGCTACTTTCTTGCACTCTCCCCGCAAACACCAATCTGGTAGTACTCAAAACCCATTTCGCTGAGACGACCTGCGTTATACTGATTGCGACCATCGAAAATAATGGGGTTCTTCAGGCGCATTTTCATTTCGTCAAAATCGGGGCTGCGGAATTCTTTCCATTCCGTTACCAGCACCAAGGCATCGGCATCCTTCACAGCGCTGTACTTGCTGTCGCAATAGGTAACAGGAACCCCTTTCAGATAAACTTCCTGTGCTTCATGAGCAGCTTTCGGGTCGTAAGCCTGAACCGTTGCCCCTCTTTTGACAAGAGCATTAATGAGCACAATACTGGGGGCCTCGCGCATATCATCGGTTTCAGGTTTAAAGCTGAGCCCCCAGATGCCGAACGTCATGCCGCTGAGATTATCGCCAAACCGTTGGACAATTTTGCGTTCCAGGGTAGTCTTCTGATGCTGGTTCACTGCCTCTACGGCCTGAATAATCCGGGGCTGCACTCCGGATTCCAGGGCAATCTTCTCCAGCGCTTTTACGTCTTTCGGAAAGCAGCTCCCCCCATAGCCACAACCGGGGTAGATAAAGCTGTAGCCAATACGTCGATCACTGCCTATGCCAATGCGCACCTTATTCACATCGGCCCCGACATTTTCACAGATGGCGGCAATTTCATTAATAAAGCTGATTTTAGTAGCGAGCATGGCGTTCGCGGCGTATTTTGTCATCTCGGCACTGCGCACATCCATACCGATGAATCGATCATGGTTGAGCGTAAAAGGGGCGTAGAGCTCTTTCATCTTTTCCATGGCAACGGGATGGTCGCTGCCGATTACCACGCGATCCGGCTTCATGAAGTCATCGATAGCCGCACCCTCTTTCAGGAACTCCGGATTTGATACCACGTGAAAGTCAATATCCGCTTTACGGGTCTGCAGTTCCGCTGCTATAGCAGCACGGACTTTATCGGCGGTTCCCACTGGCACTGTCGATTTATCCACAATAATGAGAGGCTGCTGCATAAGCTGACCAATAGACTTGGCAACAGCAAGAACATACTGCAGGTCGGCGCTGCCATCCTCACCCTGGGGAGTGCCCACTGCGATAAAAACGATTTCGCATTTTTCCAGGGCTTCTTTGAGGTCTGTGGTAAAGTGCAGGGTTCCTTTTCCCATATTCTCTTTCACCATGGTGTCAAGGCCCGGCTCATAGATGGGAATAATACCCTGATGCAAACCATTGATTTTCTTTTCGTCTATGTCTACGCAGGTAACATTGTTACCCATTTCGGCAAAGCAGGCGCCGCTTACCAGACCAACGTAACCGGTTCCTATCATAACAAGTCGCATATATCCTCCGGAAAAAGTGAGTAGTACCTTCAGGCCAAGACACGGTCTTTACCTGCAGGAGCAATTGCCCGTATTCATTACAGCTGAAGAGCCCTTTGCACAGCGGCCCACACTTCGTCCACACTGATGCCCCGCAGGCAGTCCATGTGGCCCAGCGCACAGGTGCGTTCAAAGCAGGGAGCGCAGTCGAGTTCCCTGCGCAGGATACTCTTTTTATCGGTCAGTGGTGGGGTTTTATCGGGGCTGGATGAGCCGTAAATGGCAACAACGGGAGTGTCCAGGGCGGCTGCCACGTGCATGAGCCCTGAATCGTTCGTAACGGCCGCCTCGGCCATGGCAATAACGTCTATTGCTTCTTCAAGGCTGGTCTGTCCGCAGAGGTTGAAGGTGAAATCCGCTGCCTGGCAGATATGATCACCTGCTTCGCGATCCTTGGCGGAACCGATGACCCACACCTGCTTCCCTTCGCCCGCCAGCCGCGCTGCCAGTTGAGCAAAGTACTCCAGGGGCCACTGCTTGGCAGGGCCATATTCGGCACCGGGGAAAAAGGCAACAGCGGGTCGTGCAGGGTCGAGGCAAAACCTCTTGCGAAGTTCAGCGCCTTTTTCCCGGTTGCTCACAAGCCGGGGGAAGGGAATATGCTGCGGGGGAAGGGAGGCGTCAGGCTTCTCTCCCAGGGCCAGGTAGCGCTGAACCGTCATGGAAAGCTTGCCTTCATCAAGAGTCCTGATGTCCGTCAGCAAGCCATAACGCATTTCGCCGCGAAACCCCGTACGCTTGGGAATGCGGGCGACACAAGGCACCAGGGCAGACTTCCAGGTAGTAGGCAACACAATGGCCCAGTCATATTTTCCACGCAGCTGCCGGCCAAGTTTCCAGCGTATGCCCAAGTCAAGCCTTCCGTGTACCGTGGGGAGACTCAGGGCCTGCCGCACCTGGGGCATACGGGCAAGCAACCCCGCAGACCATGCAGGCGCAACCACGTCAATGCTGCACTCAGGATAACGATTTTTCAGGGAAAGAAAGAGACTCTGGGCCATGACCATGTCGCCCACCCAGGAGGGGCCAATAATCAATATGTTCATGAAGTAACGCCAACTTTTTCAAGATACTTTCTGCCTGCATTTGCCCCACGAAGAATCTGCAGCAAAAGAGGTTTTACGCAAACACTTAAGGTTACCTTACCGTCCTTCGCTGGTCAACCGGGAAAAGGCTGCATGCCGACGCAGGCGACATGCCCTGCAGCAAGGGCACGATTACAACCTCCCAACCTCGGCTGCAGGGGGCAGTATCCCCTTGAACCCCATGCGAAAACGGTGTATGTTCTTGTCCACGTTACTTTATTTTGCTTTGCGCGGCGAACGCAACTCGGGGGTGTGTATGAGTAAAAATATCAACCTGCAGGACGCTTTTTTATTTGTGGCGAGGAAAGACCGGGTTCCGGTGACGGTCTACCTGACCAATGGTGTGCGCATGATGGGCACGGTGGATTCCTACGACAGCTATATTATCATCATGAAGTGCGATGAGGGCATCCGCATGGTCTACAAACATGCCATCAGCACAATCCAGCCCAATGTCCCAATGTCCATCCAGAAAGAGCCGCAATAGGTATGTGTGCAGCACCTGGCTCCCTGTGGTCGGGCTCCGGGGGCGAGATGCGCCTGACGGTTCTTGCCAGCGGTTCCAAGGGGAACGCGGCCCTGGTAGAGACGCCGAAGACGCGCTTTCTGATTGACGCGGGGCTCAACTGCAAATCCCTGGTTCAGCGGCTGAACTCCATCGGCGTTGACGAACACTCCATTGACGCCATTTTGCTTTCCCACGAACATTCCGACCACGTCTGCGGCGCGGGGGTCTTTTCCCGCCGTTTCCGCGTTCCGGTGTACGCCACCCAACTCACGGGTGAGTGCACCGTAAACTCCGTGGGCGATTTTCACCAGTTTGTCCCCCTGCACAACAGCACGTCCTTTTCCCTTGGTGACGCGGGTGTGGAGGTTTTCAGTGTTTCCCACGATGCCGCCGATCCGGTGGGTTTTCGCATCAGTTCCCTGCAGAACCGTCACCTGTGCTATGTGACCGATACGGGCATTTACACCAGCCTGATCAAACAGTACGCCATCGGGTGCCACACACTGGTGATGGAGTCCAACCATGACGAGATCATGCTGATGGAGGGCAAGTACCCCTGGCCCCTGAAACAGCGGGTGCGCTCCCGCACCGGCCACGCATCCAACCGCGAAGCCTCGGCGTTTCTGCAGGAGGTATGGTGGGATGGCATGCAGAACGTTATCCTCTCCCACCTGAGTGCCGAAAACAATATCCCGGCCCTGGCCTACCAGGAGAGCAAACGGGCACTGGAAAGCATGGAAGCGAGCAATACCCAGCTGTACGGTACACGGCAGCATATGGTCGGCTCCACGATTGCGGTGTAGCAGGCATCACAAGTGACCTCAACAGGAAAGGTTACGCTATAGTCACCTTTCACAGCTACCCTGCGTTTTTCAGCAGGAGCGCCAGTATTCCGAGAGCGAGCCCGGATGGCGAGCGGCAGAGACGGAGGTCCTCGGACGAAAGTGAGCGTCTCTGGGAGGAATGCTGGCGCGAGTACCAACACACCGTAAAGAGTTACACGCTATATTGGCAAGGCAGTTGGAGGATGAAATTATGACCACCAATATTGAAGTACTGAAAAAACAGATAGTCGAACGGCTCCAACCCCTCGAACCAGAAAGCATTATTCTTTTTGGCAGCCATGCCTGGGGAAAACCTGATGATGAGAGTGATATTGACCTGTATGTGGTGACCAAGGACGAATTCATTCCACAGGATTTTGAACAAAAAATGGCAGTCAAGCTTCGCATTTCCTCTGCTTTACGCGACCTGAAACGCATATATGACTTCGATCTGCTTGTCCATACGAAAGCCATGAATCAAAAATTCGTGCAACGTAATTCCAGTTTTGCCCGCAAGATCTGCAGCGAAGGAGTGAGGTTGTATGGACAGTAATGCCCTGCATTGGCTTCGCGCAGCAAAAGATGACCTTGACGCAATTGACGAGCTGCTGCGTAACCCCAACTTGACAAATATCGCGGCTTTTCACGCGCAGCAGGCGATAGAGAAAACGTTTAAAGCACTCCTTGAGTATGAACAAAAAGATGTACCAAAATCGCACAATCTGGAGAAACTCTACGGTTATGTGCAGCATTTAATTTGCGTTGATGATTTCAGTACCCTGGAAATGATTAACGAAATCTACATCGATAGCCGTTATCCCGGCGACCTCGGAATATTACCCGCAGGCAAACCCTCTCTGCAAATTACTCAAAAGTTCAGGCGCATGGCCCAGGATATTTTCCACCAGGCAGGTTCAATACTTCAAGATACCACTTCAGAGCAAACCCCATGACACACTTCGCCGACGAAATTTCCGCACAAAAAAACCTTGCATACATCGCCAGCCACCTGGACCTTGACGTGGATCATGCCTGGTGCCAGCGCCTGTGGCACCAGGCAACGGAGTCCTATGATGCCGATCTGTTCCTCAACCATCTGGAGCGGGTGGTGGCAAGCAACCGTGAAGAGTTTGCCCGGCAATGGGATGACGACTCCCTGGAGCGCCTGGCAGCGCTTCTCTCTTCCAGCGCTTTCATCGCCAAGCTGATGCAGCGGGATGCGAATCTGCTGCGCCTGTGCCACCGGCGTCCCGAGGCGTATCCGCCGGCCTACCGCTATCAACAGCCGGATTTTCTGCGCCTGGAGGCGCAGATGATGGAGATGGAGGAAAAGGATTTCATCCGCGCCCTGCGCTCCTACCGTAACGGCAAGATGATTGAGTTCGCCCTGCGCGATCTGCTGGGGCTTGATTCCCTGGAAGTGCTGCTGGGAGACCTGTCCATGCTGGCCGAGATCACCCTGGAATTGTCCTATCGCTATGCCTGGCAGCGCCTGGTGCAGCGCTTTGGCGAGCCCATGTACGAGGATTACGACACCGGCCAGCACAAGCGGGCTCACTTCGCCATTATCGGCCTTGGCAAGCTGGGCGGCGGCGACCTGAACTTCTGCTCCGATGTGGATATCATGTACCTGTACGACTCGGCCTATCGGGGCATGACCACCGGTGGCAGCCGCAGCGCCATCGAGACCCACCAGTTCTTTGTGGAGCTCAGTAAGCTGATTACCCGCTCTATGTCCGAAAACACCGAGGATGGCTTTGTCTTCCGCGTTGATCTGCGCCTGCGCCCCGATGGCGATACCGGCGAAATCTGCCTGGCCCTGCAGGGTTACGAAAACTACTACAGCACCATGGGCCAGACCTGGGAGCGCAGCATGCTGATCAAGGCGCGCCCGGTGGGCGGCCACGATGAGCTGGTGCGCCAGTTTCAGGCCATGGTACGGCCATTCATCTACCGCAAATACATGGACGAGAACACCGTGCTCTCCATCCGCGAGCTCAAGGACAAGATCGACGTCAAGGTGCGCAAGAACATTCACAGCAACGTAAAGCTTGGCCGTGGTGGTATTCGCGAAATCGAATTCTTTATCTCCATCATCCAGCTGCTCTACGGCGGCAAGGACACCTCCCTGCGCCAGTTTTCCACCGTACGCGCCCTGGATGTGCTGCGCGATCAGAAGTATATCGACCGCTGCGAATCCGAGGAGCTGTGGCAGTGCTACCAGTTCCTGCGCCGGGTGGAGCACCGGGTGCAGATGTTTGACCAGCGCCAGAGCCATACGATCCCCGATGACGAATCCTTCCAGCTGCGCATGGCCCGTCAAATGGGCTTTGACAACACAGAGGCGTTCTGGAGCGAACTGCGCGCCACCATGGATCTGGTGCATGAGTACTTCAGCACCCTCTTTGTGGAGGAACACCAGGAAAGCGCGGTGCCAACGGAAATATTCTCCGGCAACTACAGCCGCGAAGAGCTGGTGCCCATGCTCTCCCAATACTCCTTCGCCAACCCCCGCAAGGCGGCGGTGAATATCTACACCATCCTGGAACAGGCGTTGCACCACGAAGAGGAACACCGCAAGCTGCGCTCCGTGGCAGAGGCTCTGCTGAATCACATTGACCAGAGCCCCGACCCCGACATGGCCCTCAACAACTTCGAACGCTTCTACACCGCTGCTGCCCGCAAAGGTCGCGTAATGAAGCTCTTCTACTCCAACCCGGAAGCCATCGGCACTTTTATTACTGTCTTTGCCAGCAGCGCCTACCTCTCCAACCTCATCAACAGCTACCCCGAAACCACCGATATCCTGCTCTCACCACCCTGGACCGAGGAGGACATCCCCGACGCCACCACCTATCAGCAGCTTCTCATGGAGCAGGTTCAGCCTTTCAGGAAGGATACGGAAGCCTTCCTGGATCACCTGCGCTACTTCAAGGCCATGGAGTTTCTGCACATCGGCTTTCGCGAACTGCGAGGCAAGCTGGACGTCTCTTCCTCCACCGCCGTGCTCAGCAATCTGGCCGATGCCATGGTGCGCGTGGTGTACGACTATGTCTGCGCCGAACTTACCGAGCGATACGGGCAGCCCATGTGCGAAGACCGCCACTGCGGTTTCACCATCGTCGGCCTGGGGAAATTCGGCGGACGGGAGCTGAACTACTCCAGCGACCTGGACCTGATCTTCCTCTATGACGGCGCCGGGGAGACAACTGGCGGCAGTGGCGGAACCCTGCGCAACAACGAGTACTTCGTGCGCCTGGTGCAGCGCCTCATCAACCGCCTCAGCGTTGCCACCAGCCGGGGCATCTGCTACAAGGTCGACGCCCGCCTGCGACCCAACGGCGATGCTGGAACCCTGGTCACCCCCCTGCAGGGTTTTGTGGAGTACCACGAAAACCAGCACGCCATGACCTGGGAAAAGCAGATGCTCCTCAAGGCCCGCTACGTCTGTGGCGATGAAAGCCTCTACCAGCGCTTCCGCAGCTATGTGAACGAAGCCGTATTCGGCCAGCCCTTTACGCCCGAGCAGTTCACCGAAATCCACGACATGCGCCTGCGCATCGAAAAGGAAAAAGGCGGCAGCACCGGAAAGCACCACGACTACAAGGCCGGAACGGGGGGATTGCTGGACATTGAGTTTCTCAGCCAGGCCATGCAGATATACCATGCGAAGTCTTTCCCTGAACTGCTGGATGCCAACCGCACCTTCGACCTGCTGGACCAGCTGCAGGCCATGGGAGCCTGGGAAAACACGGATGGCGAAACACTGCGCCAGGGGTATTTGTTCTACCGGCACCTGGAAAATATGGTAAAAATATACCAGGACAATGCCAGCAGCCGCATAAATCTGAACGCCCAGGAGCTGAATCCCTTGGCATTTCGCATGGGATATGGCAAAACAGCCGGTGCCGCACTGCTGGAGTGCTACACCAGAACCAGCCGTGACGTGCGGGAGCTTTTTGCAAAGTACTTTGGCAAGCTACGGGAGGGATAAAACCATATCTCACACAAAGTTCACCAAGGCACCAAGGGAAACCTGGAGTTGCAATGACAGAAGATGCTGCTGCCTCTATTGTTGTTGATGCTTGCTACAAAATACATACAGAGCTTGGTCCAGGTTTGCTGGAATCTGCCTATGAGGCTGTCCTGGCCTATGAGTTGGAAAACCGGGGGCTGAAAGTTCACCGTCAGTTTCCAGTCCCGGTGACCTATGGCAAGTTACATCTGGAGGAAGGGTATCGGGCTGACCTTCTCATCGAGAATGTATTAATCGTAGAGTTAAAGTCAGTTGAAAAGATTCAACCCGTGCATAAAAAGCAACTTCTGACGTACCTCAGACTTTCTGGAAAGAAACTGGGGCTCTTGATAAACTTCAGTGAACTGCTCATAAAAAATGGTATATCCAGAGTCATTAATTGACAAACACCCCCTGCTTCGCAGACCACCTCTTCTTGGTGTCTTTGTGGCCTTGGTGTGAAAACCTCTTATAAACTAACGTTAGGACTTCAATCTTCATGGACAAATTCATCATTCACGGCGGTGTACCGCTACAGGGTCATGTGAATATCAGCGGAGCCAAAAACGCCGCCCTTCCCATCATTGCCGCTTCCGTACTCACGGAACAGCCCATGAAAATCAACAACGTGCCCCGTTTGCGGGATATCTACACCATCAGCAAAATCCTGCAGCACATGGGCGCCACCTGCGAGCTTGATGAAGCGACCAACTGCTTCCACGTTCACCGCAACGGCATGAATCGCCTGGAAGCCCCCTACGAGCTGGTGAAGACCATGCGCGCCAGCATTCTCTTCCTCGGCCCCATGGTGGCCCGCTACCACGAAGCCAGGGTGAGCCTGCCCGGTGGCTGCGCCATTGGCGCCCGTCCGGTCAACCTGCACCTGGACGCTCTGCGCAAGATGGGGGTGGAGCTGGATATTGTGGATGGCTACATCATCGCCCGCTGCGAAGAACTGCGGGGAGCGGCCATTTATTTTGACACGGTAACGGTTACGGGCACCGAAAATATCATGATGGCCGCCACCCTGGCCAAGGGCAAAACCGTGCTGAAAAACGCCGCCAAGGAGCCGGAAGTGGTGGATCTGGCCCGCTGCCTGACCTCCATGGGAGCCCATATTGAAGGCGCCGGAACCGACACCATCACCATCCACGGCGTTGACGAGCTGCGCGGCACCGAGTACAGCGTCATGCCCGACCGCATTGAGGCGGGAACCTTCATGGCGGCGGCGGCCATCACGGCCGGGCACGTCACCCTGCCCATCGAAGTGGCCCAGTATCTGGAAAGCGTTATCATCAAGCTGCGCGACTGCGACATCCGCATTGAGTGTGACGATGAACTCATACATATTTACGGCAACGGCATCACCTGCCGCGACATGGCCACCAGTCCCTACCCCGGCTTCCCCACCGACATGCAGGCCCAGTACATGGCCCTGATGTGCCGTGGTACGGGGGTCAGCGTTATCGAGGAAACCATCTTTGAAAACCGCTTCATGCACGTGGCAGAACTGCGCCGCATGGGCTGCGATATCGAAGTGCAGGGCTCACGGGCCATTGTCAAGGGCAAACCAAGTCTCAAGGGTGCTCCGGTCATGGCAACAGATCTGCGGGCCAGCGCGTCCCTGGTGATTGCCGCCCTGGCCGCCAGCGGAGCCAGTGAAATCAGCCGCATTTACCACCTGGATCGCGGTTACGACCACATTGAAGAAAAACTCTCCCGCCTGGGAGCCAAAATAGAAAGGGTACGGGAATGAAGAAAAACCTGGTGATCGCGCTGCCCAAGGGGCGCATTCAGGAAGAGTCCATGAAAATATTCGAGAAGATCGGCTTTGGCTGCCGCGACATGTTCAGCGGTTCGCGCAAGCTGATCTTCCCCCTGCAGGAGCAACCCGTCACCTTCATGATCGTGCGCGCCCAGGACGTTCCCACCTATGTACACCACGGCGCTGCCGATGTGGGTATCTGCGGCAAGGACACTATCGAGGAATCCACCTGCGACCTCTACGAACCCCTGGACCTGGGATTTGGTGGCTGCGATGTAGTGGTGGCGGAGCCCAAGGGCTACTCTGCCGAGAACCCCGGCTATAACGGCACCATCGTGGGCACCAAGATGGTGAACGTGGCCGAGCGATTCTTCGCCTCCAAAGGCGTCGATGTGGAAATCATCAAACTCTACGGCTCCATCGAGCTGGCACCGCTGGTGGGGCTGGCCCACCGGGTGGTGGATATTGTGGAAACCGGCGAAACCCTGCGCCAGAACGGCCTGGAAGTCAAAGAGATCATCTTCCGCTCCACCTGCCGGGTCATCACCAACCGCAACAGCATGAAAAACCGCCACGCCCAGATTGAAAAGCTGTTGGCGGACATGGCCGGGCAGCTCTGACAGGCTTCTGAAAAACGTCACCTGAACAGCAAAAGGCCACTCTTCTCCAGAGTGGCCTTTGTTCGTAGAGGGCTTTGTGTGAAACCTTTGCGCTTATGGAAAGCGCCACGCAGAGTTCAGGTCAATCTACTTCTTCGGGCTGCTCACAAAAAAGAGCAGCATCTTAAAGCGCTCTTTGGCCTTCAGGCCGTGGGGGATGTCGGCGGGCATGACCACCACTTCGCCAGTCTTCACCACCACCGTGGTTTCGCCAATGGTGATCTCGGCGCTGCCATCCAGGATCTGCACCATGGCATCGCCGGGGGCGCTGTGGGTACTGATGCCTTCACCGGCATCGAAGGCAAACAGGGTCAGGCCCACATGGGGCGTCTGGGTCAGGGTGCGGCTGACCACCTTGCCTTCGCCGTATTCGACCAGTCCAGCCAGTTGATGCACTTCGGTGTGGGTGATATTCTTGATCAAGCTCATGGGAACCTCCAGAAATCGGATATTTCCGCAGACTATAACCCCTTTACCACCAAGCGCCTTTGACAAAAGTCAAGAAAGCAGAATTTTTATGAAACACCAGCAATCCGGGGAGTCCATCGCCCTGACCATTGAAAAATATGCTCCGCCGGGAATTGGCCTGGGGTACGCCCGGGATAAGGCCGTTTTCGTGCCCGCCACCTCCCCCGGCGACCAGGTACAGGCGCGTGTCACCCAGGAAAAAAAACGCCACATGCGTGCTGAGGTGACAGCGATACTCGAACCCTCGCCCCAGCGCGTCGAAACCTTCTGCCCCCACTACCTGCAGTGCGGCGGATGCGATCTGATGCATATCACTTACCCCGACCAGGTCAGCCTTAAACAGCGCATGGCCCAGGAGACCCTGGCCGGACAGTCCATGATCCGGGAAATCCCGCTGGTTCCCTCGCCCGAACCTGTGGCCTATCGCCACCGCGCCCAGCTCAAGGTGTGCCAGGGCCAGGTCGGTTTTTTTGCCCGTGGCACCAATCAGATCGTGTCCATCGCCAACTGCCCGGTGCTGGCACCACCCCTGCAGCAGGTGGTACAGGACATGGCCGCGCGACCTCCCAGGGACGGCGATTACCTGCTGCTGGCTTCCGCCCGTCAGGCCAGCGCCGCCGTCAGCTTCCGCGATCACCGCGCCTGCGAACCTGTTGAAGGCTTCCCCCCAATGGTTCAGGAAGACTATGGCTTTGGTCCCATGCTCCTTGACAGCGCCGGATTTGCCCAGGCAAACCCCTTTGTCACTGTCCTTATGGCCAGCCACGTTGCCAGCGCCTGCGCCGGACAGCATGTCTTTGAAGGCTACTGCGGCAGCGGAACCTTCTCGCGGGCCATCGCCTCAGGTGCTGCCTCCCTGGAGGCCTGGGAGATATCTGCTCCAGCGGTGAAACTGGCACGGCGCAACTGCCGCGACCTTGCCAACACCCGCTTCCAGGCAGGCGACGCAGAAAAATCCGCCATCGGCAGCGATCGTCAAATCGTTGTGGTCGATCCGCCCCGCACCGGCCTCGGCCGGGGCATGACCAGCAGAATTCTCGCAAGCCACGCCAAAAAGCTGATCTACATCAGCTGCAATCCTGCCACCATGGCCCGCGACCTGCGCTTCCTTCAGGAAAACTCTGCCTTTACCCTTACCCACCTGGAGGGTTTTGACATGTACCCGCACACCACCCACCTGGAAATGCTGGCTATGCTGGAGCGTTGAAGCTCTGCCAGATTACGAAAAAAGCCCCGACTCCAGGGAGTCGGGGCTTTCGTATGTGTGAAAATTTCGTGTGCTCAGAAGTTGCGGGGACGAGCCTCGTTCACACGCAGTTTGCGTCCGCCGAACTCAAAGCCGTCAAGGGCTTCGATAGCCGCCAGGCTCTCGTTGTCTTCCATTTCAACAAAGGCAAAACCGCGCAGTTTGCCGGTTTCACGGTCAGCGATCAGCTTGATGGAGTACACGTCACCATACTCTGCAAAGAGGTTGCCCAGTTCGTCTTCAGTGGTGCTGAATGGCAGGTTGCCAACATAGATAGACTTCATAATCTCTCAATCCTTCAAAAAAAATGTCGTGCTTTCTTGGGACAAGCTTGACCAGAACCCGGCAATCCTGTGCGAATAAGAAGCAACGTTAAAACCACCATATAGCAAATATTTTTTTACTTGTCAGCAAAAAACGCTCTTCGCAACAAAATCCACGCGACACTCAAGCAATGGCACAAGCAGCTCTTATGGCATTGAAACGCCGTTCAATTCCCGGAATCGGCAAAGCGCTCCCCGATTATCGCCACCAGCTTTTCCCCCTCACCGGTCAGCTCTTCCAGGCTGGCGAAACCAAATTTCTGCACATTGCGCAGGCTGCGATGCAACAAGATTCGCTCTTCGTGGAAAATCAACGCGCGACCAAACCCCTCAAAGTTGATATCAAGGGCCACCACCATCATGGCACCCGTCCGCTTCTCGGCTGCCAGGGCCACCGCCTCGAAGAACATACGCACAAACCACAAATGCCGCTGATCCGGTGCCGTGTTGGTGTCGATCTGCTTCTTGTCTTCTTTGGTTTTTATGAGGGGATGCACAATCTGCGCATCGGTTTTGTTCTTCCAGCTGCCATAGCTGTCATAACTGCGTAGCTTTTCAACCAAACTGGTGAAGAAAGGGACAGAACTTGTCATGTTCACTCCAGTACTCGCGAAAATTTGCCCATACAGAAGGCTGGCACTGAAGTCTGCAGGGAACATGCCAACAGGATGACGATGTCAGAGTTCCCTGCCCATGGCCCGCATGTCGTAGCCTGTTGGTGCCTGGTGCACCCGCAGATTGAACTCAGGCAGAACCGCCAGAATATGGTCAAAGATATCCGACTGGATACTCTCGTACTCAACCCAGCGCGTGGTATTGGTAAAGCAGTAGAGCTCAATGGGAATACCGCTTGATCCTGGCTGCAGCTGGCGAACCATCAGGGTCATCCCCTTGTGAATCTGCGGATGGTTGGTCAGGTACTCCTGCAGATAGGCGCGCAGGGTACCCAGGTTGGTCAGACGACGCCCATTCACCAGGGATGAGAGGTCGGCCTGCAGCTCCCGATTATATTCATTGATCTCATTGATTTTCTTATCAAGATAGGGCCCCAGCAGTTTCGCCTTGTGCAGACGCTCCAGCTCGCTTTCATCCAGGAAGTGCACCGTGCTGGCATCAATGAAAAAGCTGCGTTTGATGCGCCTGCCACCGGAATCGGTCATACCCCGCCAGTTGACAAAGGAGTCGGAAATCAGCGCCGAAGTGGGAATAGCGGTAATGGTATTATCCCAATTGCGAACCTTGACCGTCGTCAATCCTATATCAATAACATCGCCATCGGCCCCGTACTTGGGCATCTCCAGCCAGTCGCCCACCGAGAGCATGTTATTGGCAGAAAGCTGAATACCCGCCACCAGACCCATGATGGGATCCTTGAACACCAACATGGTAATGGCGGTCATGGCACCCAAACCGCTGAAGAGGATAACCGGCGACTTGCCGATAAGGGCAGCAATAATCAGGATGCCAATCAGAATTGAGCCTACCAGCTTGATCCCCTGGGAGATGCCCCGCAGCGGCAGCGCACGGGACAGCGCCGTATCGCGTGTCAGATCCAGCAGAGTATCCAGCAGTGAGAACAGCGAAAGCAATGCGAAGAAGAGAACCCACAGGTGCGCAAGGGTCTGCAGCAGAGGCTGGACAAACACCTCAGGGCTGAGCCACAGATCAGCCTGAACATAGATGATAATACCCTGCAGCGCCAAAGCCAGACGATTAAAGAGACTGCGCTCGAAAAAAGCCGACTTCCAGGGAGTTGCTGACTTACGCGCCATGCGTTCAGCATTGCGAATGACCCCCCAGTGCAGAACAACGTGAATCACAAGGGATATGGTAAAAATCAGCGCCAGTGCCGAAATCACCATCACCAGCTCCGTCATTTCCACACCATACGCCGAAAGCCATTTCTTCATCGATTCATGCATATTTTCACAACTCCTTGGCTACAACTGCCAGTTTTCGCAATATTTCAGTAAAACCTGCATCAAGCCGTAGTCGCAAGCTTCAGGCCGATGATACCGGCAATAATCAGGGCCACGCTGATAAGACGAGCCACATTGACCGGCTCCCCAAACAGCACAATACCCAGTATCACAGTTCCCACCGCGCCCACGCCCACCCAGATGGCATAGGCCGTACCCACCGGCAGCGACTTCATCGCCACACCCAGCAGCCAGAGACTGACCGCCATGGCCAATACCGTCCCGACCGTCGGCCACAGCCGGCTGAAGCCCTCAGTGTACTTCAGCCCAATCGCCCAAGCCACCTCAAACAACCCTGCAATGGCAAGAATAATCCAGGCCATGAAACGTCCTTTCAACGTGCGGGGTCGTCCCCGGAGTGTATTGGAGCGGTGGGGTCGTCCCCACTTCCGAAGGGCAGAGGCTGCCGAAAAAATCCCATCGGCGATGTTGATCGCGTGACTTGGGATTTCCCTGCAAATTGCAGAAAAACCAGTGGATTGCACCTTGCCTAGTTGCATAGTGTGGTGCAAAGCTGCTATGAAAAATGCGTTGCCGTGACAGCGATTATAGAAGTGCTATTTCCACTTATATCTAATTCTATGGTGGTGCTGTGAATGGCTGAGGTACTTATCGTGTTGAAGTCTTCCTGTAACGATACCTGGATGTATGCCTATAGACTCAGCGAATGCAGAGATAGAAGCAGGACTAAAATCAAGCCTAGATAAAAATTCATCATACGAAAACTTTGGGATTAAAACTTCTTTTGAAAAATCATCAGCTTCTTCTTCCTGGGTTTTATATTGATCGCTACTGCTATTGCCACCTTCAATGAAAGTGATTCTTTTGTCATGTAATAGTATATGGGCTAGTTCGTGCATTAAACTAAACCAAAATATATCACTCCAGCTCCCTCTCATAGACATCATTACTACTGCCTTGTTCTTGCCATGCCAAAACGTAGCCCCAGTAACATAAGTCCTAGGATAGTGAGGAATAACTACTAATGCTACACCGCAGGTAGCTAGCAGTGACCCTAAAGAAGCAAGCATTTTGTTTGGATCAGGTTCTAAGCTCAGAGATCTTATGTCCTCTATGCTGCTTTTAAGAGCACTTTTATCGAAACTACAAACCTCTTGCTCAGATGCAATCAAATTTCCTGTTCTCAACCAAGCAGCAATTGCTTCTCTGCTAATTGCCCTTTTCTCACATAGTCTAAACGCAGGAGAGTATTCTCTGACATTTTCGATATTGGATAAAGAAGATACTCCAAAAAACTTTTTTAGTTCTCTTACTTTCTCGATAGCATCACGAGTTGTCTTTACTAGACCGAGTTTACTCATTTCAAGATATGGAAATTTTGAAACCGATTCAGTTTCCTCTTGAGCCTTAAGTAACTCCTGTTCCTTTGCGAGAACCAAACGGTACTCGGATTCTAAATTATTCCAAAACTCAGCCGGCACACCTACAACTTGCTCAAGTTGAATAGCCGTATCAGATGTAATTGCTTTCTCTCCCTTGATTATTTCATTAATAGCCTGAGGAGGTCTTCCCATTCTGCGAGCTAATTCAGCCTGACTAAGCTCTAGACTATCAAGCACCTCCTCCAGATACTCACCTGGAGGGATGGCTAAATCAGAAATATGGTTTTGATCAGTCATCATAATGTTTACTCACTTCTTCAATCATTGCGATATTTAACCTATCACCCTCTACCGTAAATATTAACCTATAAAAACCTGTAAGGGTTACTGCGTACTGCCCCTTGCGATCGCCTTTTAGGGGGTGGCAACGTAAGCCTGGCAGCTTATTCACTGCATCTAGGTCTTTAGCTGCTTTAATCAAATTGATACGCTGAATGTATTTACGACCAACCTGAGCACCAAATTCTTTATTCGCTTGATTGCTGTCTTTGAAGCACTTCTCAAGCTTATTTGTTCTAAAATCAATTTCCAAAACGGATACCTTTGGTGCGACTCTTTTTTGCGGCATTCACCTATGGGGTGAATAGTATACGCAAAGCACAAGGAAGTCGAGATATAATTAGGAGTCAAAAGTGGTGCTATGAAATTACTGGTGTTTTATCAAGGGTGTTTATATTGCGCGGCTGCATAGTCTTGACTACGCCAGCTGCTTTACACTTCAAGCCATTGAATTTCATTGGCTTTAGCTCTAGAAAGCAGAAAGCTATTTTCGCGTGGTGGATGCGATTTGACTTATCTGCCATGCATGTTGATTGCACCGTTCTTCCATGAAGTCTTCGCAGGTATTTTCCGAATCCATGAAAAAAGAGCCCCAGGCTGCATTCTTGGGGCTGAGAATGCGTTCGTTGCCATGTGCGCGAATGTGTACTCATAGGTAATATTACTTGGGATACTGCAACGAAAAGTGGGGAGATAATGCGCAAGAGCGCATTATCTCCCCTTGTTTACTTGATCATATTGTCTGGTGTTCATGTCCTGCCTTTTTCTGTGGCAAAAAAAGAAGTTGCTACCCGCTTTGGACGACCACCCCGGCGCTTCGCGCCACCCCTCCAGTGGAGGGGAATGGCTGACGCTTATTCGCGTGTATTTGCGCCCATGCGCGGTTCTTCCTTTATCCCTCCTGCTGCATGATTTTGCGCAACCAGGGTGGCGGCGATCCGGCCAGCACTTTCTGCAGTGATGCCAGGATGTCATCGATAGGCTGGGGCGCGGGAACTTTCACGGGGTGAATTTTTGAACGCACGACGGTTGCGGCTGCGGGGCCACCGATTTCGGTCATGTACACGATGGCGCAGTCTTTGATGCGTTGCACTTTGCGTTCGATGCTGCTGGCGTGGGCGTCCTGGGCGCTGTCCACGGCGCCCATTTCCCGTACTTCCACAAACTCATACCCTTCGGGTTTCACGCTGTAGATGGCCATCTGGTGGGAGCGGCCAAAGTGTTCGTCCACTTCCTTGAGGCTGTTGGTGCAGAATGCGACTTTCATGCCGGTACTCCTCGAATGTTCTTGTAATGAAATGATGCTTCTTCGTCCTGTTCCAGAAAGATATTGCCAAGTTCGTAGACCAGATTGCGGCTGCCCCGGTAGCCGATAAAGACTTTCAGCTGTTCGCCGAGGCGATCCTTGATGGGATAGCCTACCCGCAGCAGGGGGATGTTTTTCCTGGTGGAGGCCAGGATGCCGTTGCTGTTGGTGATGATGGCGCTGCAGCCGTTGGCCAGGTCTTCCAGGTCGCCCAGGTCGCCGGTGAGTATGGGGTACTGGGGGTCGGATTCGCCTGGCAGGCGGTGGCTGACGATGGCGCAGGCGATGTCCAGGCCAGTTTCGTGGTGCAGAAAGTCGGCCATGCTGAGTGCCAGGTCCGACTCGGCGGCGATGATGACGCTTTTGCCGTTATAGAAGAAGTGGCTGTCCAGCATGGCGTCCAGCAGCTGGCGACGCTGGCGGCTGTATTTTAGCGGCACGGGCTTTGCGCTGATGCGGCTGAGGGCCATAATGAAGTTGTCGCTGTTGTGAACTCCGATCAGGGAAGGAAGCAGGCTGATGGAGGTACCAAAGCGCTCTTGCAGGCTGCGGGCGACTTCCTCCATGCTGGCGCCGATGGCAATGGTGTGGGCCGACGCCCCCACCTGCAGCAGTTTTTCCAGGGGGTAGTCGCCTTCGGGCACCTTGATGTAATGATCCACGCCGCCGCCCATGGTGGCCCCCAGGTCGGGCAGGACGATGGCCTCCAGGTCGAAGTCGGCGATGATTTCCTTCAGTTCTTCCACATCTCCCGGCGTCAGGGCCATGCTGGCCAGCACGGTGATCTGACGGGGGTTGACGGGCTGCTTCGCGATGGGCAGCTGGTCAAGCAGGGCCTGCACGGCCTGCACATAGCCCCACTGGGCGTCGCCCTGGTAGTCGGGGGTGTTGATGGTGATGACGGGTACCCCTGCGTGCTGGGGATATTTTTCGTAGAAACGCCTGACACCGCCTTCCACATCGTCGCCTTTGGTTTCGCTGACGCCGGTGGTGATCAGGCCCACCAGGCGCGGCTGGGCTTTGGTGATGATGGTATTCAGCCCCTCGTGCAGATTGACGTCGTCGCCCATGATGGTGGCAATATCGCACAGGGCCGTGGTCTGCATGGGGGTGATTTCGCGGAAGTGCTGGGTGAGGATATTCTTGGTGAAGGCCGTGCAGCCCTGGGAACCGTGATGCAGCGCCAGCGCCTGGTCTATACCCAGCATGGCCAGGGTGGCACCGAAGACGGAGCTTTTTTTCAGTGGATTGACGTGCAGGTTGCGATGGCTCATTTATAGGCTCCTTTGAAGTAACGGTTCATGGTTACCGCGTGACAAAATACAGAAAAGGCAGAGTTTTCTCGCCAAGACGCAAAGGCGCAAAGATATGTTGGTAAAAGCCTTGCTGTGCTTGTGTTCTTCTTGGCGTTCCTGGCGACTTGAGTGAGCGCAGCGAACGGGCGAGAGCAATTGCCTTTTATGGTAGCTTCCTGGCTTTGCATGAGTTCACTTACGGGTTTTCCCAGGGCGCGGTGGTGCGCGCCACGTCAAATACGGGCGAGGTCATGGTGTGGTAGAGCTGGCGGGCCAGTTCCACCAGGCCGTCATAGCCGGCATAGGAGAAGATGCGTTCCTGGTTGACGTCCACATAGGGGTAGCGCCCTTTCATGGCGGTGAACATATTGCGGCTGCCGGCGATGAAGACGTCGGCGCCTTCGCGTTCCAGCAGTTCCAGCATCATGGCGCCATCGCCCTTTTCCAGCATGATCTTCTGGGTTCCTTCAAAATGAATGCGCAGGCGTTCGATGTCTTCTTCCGAGGATTTGCGAATACCGCTGCCGACCACTTCCATCCCCAGCTCTTCCAGCTGAAAGACCATGGACCAGCTCTTGACGCCACCGGAGTAGACGAAGACCTTCTTGTCTTTCAGAAAAGGCAGGTAGGGGGCCAGAGCGGCGCGGGTGCGGGCTTCCTCGCTGGCAATCACCGCTTCCACCTGCTGCTGTATTTCCGGCACTTTCAGCATGCGCGCCATGGTGCGCAGGGCGTCACTGGTGGCCTGCATGCCGTAGAATGAGCCTTCAAAGTAGGGAATGCCGTGTTTTGCCTCCAGCTGGCGGGCCATGTCCACCAGGGCGCGGCTGCACACTACCATATTGGCACGGGCGTAGTGAGCCCAGGCCACTTCAGCGTAGGTGGCGTCGCCGGTAATGCGGCTGAGCAGGCGTATGCCCGCGCGCTCCAGCAGAGGCTCGATGCGCCACAACTCTCCGGCGATATTGTAGTCGGCGATGATGGCGACGTCGGTATCCGTGGTGTGGGGGGGCGTGGCCGTGCCAATGACATGTTCCAGCAGAACCTGCCCCGCGATCTTGTTGCCGTAGTTTTTGCTGCCCACAAAGCCGGGGCTGTCCACCGGGATGACGGGGATGCCGGTCTGACGGCCAACTTCAGCGGCCACGGCACCAATGTCCTCGCCCGTCATGGCGCTGACACAGGTGGAATAGATGAAGATAGCCGGGGGCGCGAAGCGCTGGGCCAGTTCCAGGGCCGCCTGCAGCAGTTTCTGCTCGGCTCCCATGATGATGTCCATTTCAGTCAGATCCGTGGTGAAGCCCTGACGATACATGGCACTGTGGCTGGAGCGGGTTCCCCGGTTATTCCAGCTGTTGCCCACGCAGGTGGCGGGGGAGTGGATAAGGTGTGCCGCGTCAGCAATGGGCAGCAGGACAATCTGGGCACCGTCAAAGGCGCAGCCGCCCAATGCTCCGCCGGGTGTGGGCTTGGCGCACTTGGGCTTTTTCTCGTGCTGATGCTGCCCGCCCTGATGGTGCTCACAGGTGGTATCGGGTGGGGGGAGGGTGGTTCTGTGCATGGTGCGCTCCTTCCTACGATGAGCCGTTTTTCAACAAGCTACAAAAGCAATCCCTTTGCCACTTCATGAATCCCTGTGAATTTCGTGAGTTAGCAACGTCACCACTGGTGCGAACCTGACATTTTGTCGGAAACCCGACAAGGTTCTCCTGTCAGGTTCGGGTGGGTGCAATCAGTAACCCATTGCACGCAAAAGGCTGGTCGTGATGGCACAGGCATTGCTTACCTGCCATGGACAGGTGGCAGAGGATTTTCAGCCACCCGCCAGAAGGCTCTTTCTGGAAATTCGCAAAACCCGCGACGATGCTGCGCAGGAGGCAGTACATGAAGCACCACCCTGCGTCCGTCGCCGATATTCAAATGGAGGTTCCCATGGCATTTGTGGAAGGCAAGCGCAAGGACGGCAGCAGCTGGATTCCCGAATTTATTGTTTCCCTGGCATCGGATGTGTGCATTGGCTGCGGACGCTGTTTCAAGGCATGCACCCAGGGGGTGCTGAATCTGGTGGAAGAGGAAGATGATGATGACAACACCCGCATGTTCATGGCAGTGGCCAAAGAAGGCCAGTGCATTGGCTGCAAGGCGTGCGCGGCGGCGTGTCCCAAGGGGTGTTTTGAGCATGCAGCCCTAAGCTGCTGAAAAAGCCATCTGCGGCGTTGCCTGTGTGTTTAACCTATATCAAGAAGCCACTGACAGGCTGTGAAGGGAAGTATCATGGAATTTCGAGTCAATCAGCGAGTTCGCGTCAATAAGGATGTGCGCAACGATGGCACCTGTGGTTCCTGCAAAAGCGGCTGCGTCGTGGCCCACGAAGGAGATGAAGGTTTTGTGCGGGAGGTGACGGAGTTTCTCTTCCGCCCAGCCGTTGTGGTGCACTTCCTGGAAAAGAACAAAGTCATCGGCTTTCGTCCGGAAGAGTTGGAACTGGTGGAGGACTACAACCCCGATACGGGGGAGTGGGAAGACGTGAGCAGCGGATAGTTTTTGCCACTTTTGGGTCGCCAAAAGTGGCGCAAAAGCGACCCCCAGTGCTGTCCTCTTCAGCTGTCCGCTTGCCTGGAACTGGGGACCGCAAACAACCGCCTTCCCTGGCTTGTGTTTGCGGTTGCCGCCCTCGTGGCGGCAACCCTTCGGGTCTACCGCGTTCCAGTCAGCGCGTCCTGGCTGGAACAGCACACGGGGGAGAGGCAAGGCAAAAGATAATCCCCCCTGAGCCCGTCCGGTGAGTGTGAAGCCTGGCTGGCAAGACCCGCACGGGACACCTGCAGGAAGCAGGTGGTCCGGCAGAGCTGCAGGGATGCAGGGGTCAGGCAACGCAAAGAGGCCCAGGTGCAAGGCGCGGGCAAAGCGAGAAGGGAGGCGTACTCCCTGTACGTCGCAGTGACGAGCGATGCCCGGCAACGCAGCAGATGGGCCTCTTTGAGCAGCCTGCTGCCGGATCTCCAGAACAGGCGAGCAAACGAACCGGAGAAACGGGCGTCGGGGGGCGGCTTTTTTGGTCCTTTTTTGGCCGCACCAAAAAAGGACAATGGAAATTGCTTTATGGATGTGTTGAGGCAAAGGTGCGCAGCCTCAGTTTCCCCTGAGCTTTGTTGAAAAGCTCAGAAATACGAAAACCGCGTATCATACTTCCCCCCAATCACCAGAAACTCCATCTCGCCGGCAAAGCCCTGACGGTGGATGATGCCGGAGAAGAAGAGGATTTTGGTGAAGGGGACGTCCACTTCCATCACATGGTCGCCGAACTGCTGGGCGATTTCCTTTTCGGCGCTGAAGGAGACCAGGTTGTTGTGTTCGATACAGGCGTGGTTTTTGCCATAGCGCTCGATGATGAGGTGGTCGTTGATGTCGTTAACGCCCCGGTAGAGTTTGATGCGCGGCAGGTAGTCGGGAAAGAAGCGGCGAATGATGGTCTGAGTGTAGGTGTAGAGCAGATCCAGCTGGTAGTAAACCATGTTGCGGTTCAGGCGCGGGTGCATGCGTTCACGGGTGTATTCGTGATAAGCGGTAGTGTGGATGCTGGAGATGACCTGGCGGTGGTAGAAGGGCACGATGCCGAAGCGGCTTTCCACCCAGCCCTTGAGCACCGCACCTTCGGAGCTGTTGGCGTCAAAGAGCCAGCCGCGCAGCAGGCGCAGGTAGCTGGATACTTTCTTGCCGCGCACTTTTTCGTCCAGGTTGAACAGCACTTCCAGGTAGCCCTGGAAGATACGGGATGACTCCTCAATGCTTTCGGCAGCGTGGATGGCGCGAAAGAGCTCGGAGTGGTATTCGTAGACACCGCTGATGCGCACCTCCGACTCGGGGGTGACACTGAGGCTGTATTCCTTGCTGGCAAAGAGAGGCGCGGGCAGGTGAATCCAGTTGGTGGCATGGTAGTAAGGGGCTAACAATGTACTGAGATACCTCGTTGGCAAGTTGTTGAAAAATGTTCAGGTGCTAGACGCCTGCAGAGCGAGGAATGAAGCGTACTCCCCGTACGTTGCAATGACGAGCGACCGCAGGCAACGCCGCAGATGGGCGTTTTTCAGCGGGCTTGAGGTCTGAATTAACATGGAAGGGATGGCGTGTAAATGGGAAAAATGGTACATACCCGTGCCCTCGGGGCTTATCTGGGTTTTGCCATCGGCGATGCCATGGGGGCCACCACCGAATTCATGACGCCACGGGAGATCGAATCCAGGTACGGCACCCTGAAGCAGATTGTGGGTGGAGGCTGGCTGGGGGTGAAGCCGGGGCAGGTTACGGACGATACCCAGATGTCGCTCAGCCTGGGGCAGAGCATCATCGACGGCGGCGGATTCAGCCTGCCCAGGGTGGCCGATGGTTTTGTGCAGTGGATGCGCTCCAAGCCCATCGACATCGGCAGCACGGTGCGCCGGGGAATTCGGGAGTACATGCTGCAGGGGCAGCTGGAGTCGGCGGAATCGGAGTTTTCGGCGGGCAATGGCGGGCTGATGCGCAACTTTCCCATCGTGCTCTACTGCCTGAAGGACTGGCAGCACTTTGAACCCGTGACCCTGCGCCAGTGCCACTTTACCCACAACAATCCCATTGCCGATGAAATCACGCTGATTGTTGGCGAAGTCACCCGCTGTCTGCTGGAGACAGGGGACAAGCTGGCAGCGCTGAAGCTGGTCTCCCGCTTTATCATCGAACACCCCCAATACTCCTACTCCCGTTACAAGGGCGAAAACAGCGGCTATATCGTGCACACTTTCAAGTGCATCATGCACCACTTCTTCGACAGCACTTCCTTTGAGGAGACCATTATCCGGGTGGTCAACCAGGGGGGCGATGCCGACACCAACGCGGCCATTGCGGGTATTCTGGCCGGTGCCCTCTACGGAGTGGACAGCATTCCCCGGCGCTGGCGCAAAAAGCTGGATCGGGCTATTGCCCATGAAATTCACCTGCAGACTGACGCTCTACTGGAGCTTCCCTGTGTGATGCTGGACGATGCCAGGACTGCAGACAGGGCTTCTGGGTAAGACCAGTCCTTCCCATAGAAAAAAAAAGCGGCACCCCTGCAGGGATGCCGCTTTGTCAGTGTCTGCTCGCAAGCCATTCAGGCTTCGTCGCGTTCCATCAGCTCCAGCTCAAAGTGGAGGCTTTTGCCAGCCAGGGGGTGGTTGGCGTCCAGGGTCACGGTGTCCTCGGTAACGTCAGTGATCTGCACATCGGTCACCTGGCCATTCTGAAAGGACGCCTGCAGCACCATGCCCACCTGGGGCTCGATCTCACCCGGCAACGCATTGCGATCCATGGTATAGATCATCTCGTCAGAACGCTCGCCATAGGCCTGGTCGGCACTCAGCTCAAACTTCTTCTTTTCACCAGTGCTCATCCCCACAACAGCCTCTTCAAAACCTGCGATAATCGTCTTATCGCCCACGGTGAACTCCAGGGGAGTGCGGTCATAGGAAGTGTCGAACACGGTTCCGTCCGCCAGGCTTCCGGTATAGTGAACGCGTACGGTATCGCCGATTTTTACGTGTGCCATGTGTTTTTGCTCCTCAATGTTCATGGATAAAATAGCTTCAGGGTAAACCTGGCAAACCCTAACACGGGAAAGGCCCATTGACCAGTATTTCCCCCAAAAACCTACCGGGGTGCCAGCATTTTCTGCTGGGAACGGTCATCCACGATAAAACCTCCCAGATGGCGCTGCACTTCGCCAGCAAGACGGGCCAGATCGCTGGCAGCCAGGGCCACTTCCTCGGAAACCTTGGCGGACTCTTCCGTGGAAGAAGAGATGGACTGAATGTCATCGCTGACCTGCTCCGAGGTGCGGAACATCTCTTCCATGGCCCCCACATTGTGCTCAATGAGCTGCTGCAGTGTCTGGATATTCTCCAGGATGACCACGAAGGACTTGTCGGCGTCCCGCGAGAGCTGAGAGCCCTGGTTGACCTTTTCATTCACCAGACCCATAGCGGATGTCATCTGGTTGATCCCCCCCTGGATACTCTTGACAATGTCGATGATTTCACTGGTGGATTGAGTGCTGCGTTCGGCCAGCTTACGCACTTCATCGGCAACCACGGCAAATCCGCGGCCGGCGTCGCCGGCACGGGCAGCTTCGATAGCCGCGTTGAGAGCCAGCAGGTTGGTCTGATCAGCAATATCGTTGATGACCTGAATCACCTGTTCTACCCGCGAAGCGTTTTCCTCCAGGGTTGTGGCAAAGTCAGCAGCAGTATTCACCTGCTCCACAATGCTCTCCATCTCCCCGGCCGACCTGCGGATAACGGCCCCACCTTCATGGGCAGCCTGCAGAGCCAGGCTGGCGTTCTCCTTGATTTCACCGGCATTGGTTGTCATGCCATTGACCGTCTGGGACATTTCCAGAGATGCCGAAGCAATCTTGGAGACGTTTTCCGCCTGCATGTTCATGGCAGCTGACATCTGGGATGAGGAGCTGCTGAGCTGCTCGCTGGCGGAAGCAACACCGTGGGAGACCTCGCGCACATCAATGATAATGGCCTGAACTTTGTCCAGAAAACGGTTCACAAATTTTGCCGCCTGGGAAAGCTCGTCCTCGCCGGTAATGGGGATTCGCTTGGTGAGGTCACCCTCACCGCTGGCCAGATCTTCGGCAACGCGGGCAATGGAAGAAGACGAAAGAATGATGGAGCGCAGGATAAAGAACATGGGCACCATCAGGATAAGAATCAGCACCCCCACTGTTACCGCGATATTGCGCACCTGCGCCCAGAAGAGCCCCTGAATGTCATCGATATACACGCCGGTGCCGATAATCCAGCCCCAGGGCTCAAATCCCATAACATAGGACGTCTTCTGCACCGGGTTGGTAAAACCGGGCTTCGGCCACAGATAGTTCACATGCCCCTTGCCGTTTTCTCGCACCGTGCGTACAAACTCCACAAACAGGCGCTTGCCGTTGGGATCTTCAAAACCACTCAGATCCTGTCCATCCAGTTTGGGATTGGTAGGATGCATGATCATGCGCGGCTGCATGTCGTTGACCCAGAAGTAGTCGTTATCGCCGTAGCGCACAGCCTTCAGGGCACGCAGGGCAGAGGCGCGCGCCTGCTCGTCGCTGATCAGTCCTTCGCGGGACATCTGCCAGAAGTCAGCCACAACGCTGTGCAGCGACTCCGTGATCTCCTGCACTGCCGCTTCCTTGGCATTGTGCAGACTGGTGTAGAGTGCGTTCAGCGCAATGGCAACCAGTATGGCAGTACCCATCGCCGCCAGACCGAGAAAGAGAATCAATCGACCTTTGATCGTCCGTGTGAATTTCATAGTTTGCCTCAAACAGATTCATTAGTTCTGTATAGTTTCATTGTTGCAAATCGTAACAACGGCGGAGATATAACACAGTTTCACTGTCATGTAAAATATTTTTCACAAGTAGGTTAGAACCAAATTTCATCATGGTTTCCCGCCACGCAAACCCCGTGACGCAAAAGCGTTTTGGCATCACAGGGATTCTGTCGACCAGAGATTGCAGGAAGCGACAGGAGCGTGTACATTCGGCAGAAAAGTGCAACAACAGACAAGGAGAAGAGCATGCACAATCTGCAGGACTCTGCCCTGGGTGGATTCGCCCATGAAATCACAACTGAAATGACGCTACCCGCCCCACTACCCACCGTCTGGCAGGCTATCACGGACTTCGCGGCCTACAGCCGCTGGAATCCCTTTATCACCGAAATCCAGGGCGTGCCCACAACAGGGGCACGCCTGCGTATTACGCTCCAACAGCCCAACGGCACCTCTCCCATGCGCTTCTCTCCCCGCATTCTCCTCTGCGAAAGGGAGCAGGAGCTCACCTGGCAGGGGCGCTTCCTGCTGCCCGGCATCCTGACCGGCGTCCATTCCTTCAGGCTGGAGCGCGATTCAGATGGCCAGACCCGCCTGGTTCACCGTGAAGTCTTCACGGGCATTCTGGTGCCCTTTTTCAAGCGGGCCATGGCCGAGTCCACCCGCACCGGGTTCGAACTGATGAACGACGCGCTGGCACAAGAAGTACAGCGCCGCTGCCAGCAGCAGTAGCGGGCAGCGGCATGGGTACCCTCAAAGCCAGCCGCCCGAATACATGGCTCAAAGGCTTGCGCCGCAACCTGCGCCAGGCCTTTGGGTTTTTCGACGCCGAGCTGGGCTACTCCGCTGCCAGTCTCAGCTTCTACACCATTTTCGCCTTCATCCCCCTGTTACTGATCGCCCTCTCCGTCACCACGCGCCTGCCAGGCTTCAGCGACCAGCTGGCCGACCTGCGGGAATTCCTCATGGGTTACCTGCTGCCCACCAATGTGGACGCGGCTGCGCACTTCTTTGAAAGTTTCCTGGGGGATATCTCCCGCCTTGGCATCATGGGAGCTCTGTACGTGATTGCCACATCCATTCTCTTTTTCAAGAACTACCAGCACATCGCCAGCCGGATATTCCGCAGCGAAACCCGCAGCTTCTGGGAGTCCCTGACCACCTACTGGACCCTCATGACCCTGATGCCCATCGGCCTGGCCCTCTCCCTCTACTTCACCACCACCGCCCAGGTCACCCTGGCGCGCAACCCTTTCCTGCAGGGGCTGGATCTTGCCATTGTCGCACCCTATGCCATCGCCTGGGCCGCTTTCATCATCGTCTTCAGGATCTCCGCCAACAAGCCGATCCAGTTGAAAAACGCCGCCATCAGCGCCCTGGTCACCTCCCTGGCGTGGAATATCACCAAGGAGCTCTTCGTGGCCTACGCGGTCATAAACAAAGCGTACACCACCATCTACGGCTCCTTCAGCATTCTGCTGCTCCTGCTGCTGTGGGTCTATGTCTCCTGGGTAATCGTGCTGTACGGCATGCGCCTGTGTGAGGGGCTCAACAGTCTTCTTGGTCAAGGTGAAGGGGAGGAGTGACGAGCTGACAAAAAGGCCACGGCAGATGATTTCCTGCCGCCTGTCAGTGGGTGTCGCTTCCATAGGAGAGGGCTATTCCCAGCGCCTTCGCCGCTTCAAGAACAGGCTGGGCGGGGTAGATTTCCCGGCACGGCTTTTTCAGACCGCCAGTGTTCACTTCTATACCCATGCCGCCTGCGGCAATGTCAGGCAGAATGGCGATGGCCAGCGCATTGGCTTTGTCTGACTCCAGGGGAAACTGATCGCGGAATTTTTTCACCAGATCCAGGTGCCCGAAACGCCGGGGCTTATGCGCTCCGCCATCCCAGCGGGCAGCGCGGGCCACCACGCGGTAGTAGTCGCGGTACAGGGCTTCCAGGTCGCCCTGATACTGCTCGCTAAGCAAGCGCTCGAACTCCTCGGGGGAGAAGTCCACACAGGAGCCGTGGAGAAAGTGCACCGAAAGCAGGCTATCCTCGAAGAGCTCCCCATACTGGTCGAGAAACTGGCGGATCGGCTCTTCATAGCCTTCTATGTAATCCACTTCCAGTCCGCAGCGCACGTCGCATTTTCCGGCGTAGCGGGCCCTGAGCTCAAGGATTTCCGCACGATACTCCATGAGCTTCTCCATGGCCATGGAGGAGTCCCGCAGGGGTGAAGGGTCGTCAAAGCCCGGAGGCAGGGGAGCGTGCTCGGTGAAGGTGACACGGCTGGCGCCAGCCTCTATGCGCTCAAGCAGAATATCTTCCGTTCGACGTCCACTGCCGTGGAGGCAGAAGACGCTATGGACATGGCGATCGTGCATGGTTTCCTCGTTTTCCCACAGGTTTTTACGCAGCCTGCTGCAGTGTTCACTCTACTGCAATCCGCAACGGGGGAAAAGTCCTTTTCCCTTGCCAGTGCCCCGATTGTCTACTAATCTCCTCATTCAGGCCTCACCTGCGAGAAAATCACTTCACGGTACGGGGGAATATGCGCCTGATCACATCCCACCAGAATCCCGACTTCGACGCCTTCGCCTCCATGGTGGCAGCGGCATGCCTGCATCCCGGTGCCACCATCGTCATAATAGGCTCCCTGTCTCAGAATATTCAGGATTATCTGGAGCTGTACCCTTTACCCGCTGGCATTTCCCTGTACAAGGAGTCGGAAGTGAACATCGCCGACATCAGCCACATGGTGGTCGTTGACGCCAGCGATGGACGACGCCTTGGCAAGCTGCGCAAAGCATTCGGCAAAGTTCCCACCATTGTCTACGACCACCACCAGGACGGCGTGGATGAAGAGGTGGCCGACCGGGATATCGAACACCACTACTGTAACTGTGGCGCGAACTCCAGCTTCATGGTGCGCCTGCTGCAGAAGCAGCATATCGCCCTGGAAGGCTGGCTGGCCACGCTGCTGCTGTGCGGTATCTACGAAGACACTGGCCACCTGAGCTATTCCTCCACCCGGCCCCTGGACTGTTACTGCGCCGGAGACCTGATTGCGGCGGGAGCAGACCTGAAACAGGTTCACCAGATTCTCTCCCGCGACTGGAAGGACGCCGATATCCATATCCTCAGCGACCTGCTGAAGAATTTTGAGACCTTCAGTATCATGGGAGTCAGCGTCGGCATAAGCCACGCCGACTTCCACATTTATGTCCCCGACGTTTCCGAAATGCTCTCCAATGTCATGGGCGTGCGTCGCTGCACCCTGCTGATCGTCTTTCTACGCATGGAAGGCCGCATCTACTGTATCGTGCGCAGCACCAGCATGGTGGGTGCCAATGACGTGGCGGCCCTCTTTGAGGGCGGCGGACACCACGAAGCCGCCAGTGCTACCGTCAAGGAGATGACCCTGGTGCAGGCCATGGATTTTACCCGCGCCTCCCTCAAGGAGATCATCTCGCGCTCCAAGCGCACCCGCACCATCATGAGTTCGCCCGCTATCACCATCGAAAGCCATAAATCCACTCAGGAGGCCTATGAGCAGTTCTCCCGTGACGGTGTCAACTGCCTGCCAGTGGTGGAGCCCGACGGCAGCCTCTATGGCATCCTCTCGAAAAATCAGTGCATGAAGGCCCTCTTCCATGGCCTTGGCGGGCGCAGCGTCACTTCCATCACCGATACCGATATCCAGCACATCGAAGCCGACGAACCCTTCTCCCGGGCAGAGCACATCCTGCTCAGCGGACGTCAGGCCATGGTGCCTGTGGTGGAGGCAAAGCGCGTGGTAGGGGTCATCACCCGCACCGATCTTTTGCGTGAGTACCGCCACGACACCGACGAGACCCTGCCGGCCCAGGAGCGCGCCCGCTCGGCCCACCGCCCCCGCCATGTGCGCAAGATGCTGGTGGAGGTCATGGGCCGCCAGGCCTTTGCCTACCTGGAAGAGGCCTCCCAGCTGGCCAATGAGATGGATATACAGGTGTACCTGGTGGGGGGGATCGTGCGCGACCTGGTACTGCGCGTGAAGAACCAGGATATGGACTTTGTGGTGGCCGGTGACGGCATCAGCTTCGGCAATCGTCTGGCGGAGCGCCTGGGCGGACGTATTCGCGTCCACGAGCGATTCAACACCGGTGTCATCATCCTGCCCGGCGACGATTTCCGCATTGACGTAGCCTCCAGCCGCAATGAGTACTACGACCACCCCGGCGCCCTGCCCAACGTCTCCCCGGGTTCCATCAAGCGCGATCTCTACCGCCGCGACTTCAGCATCAACGCCATGGCGGTCTCCCTGAACACCTTTGAGCTCATCGACTACTTCGGTGGCGTACAGGATATCCGTGACAAGAAGATCCGCGTGCTGCACAACCTGTCGTTTATTGAAGATCCCACCCGCATCTTCCGCGCCGTACGCTTTGAGCAGCGCTACAGCTTTCAGATCGGAGAGCAGACCATCAAGCTGCTGCGCTCCGCCCGTGACCTGGACCTGATCCAGCATATCAGCGGCCATCGCATTTACGAAGAACTGCGCCACATGTTCCTGGAACAGGAGCCTGCCAAACACATGGCGCGCCTGTTCGAACTGGATCTGATGCGCAGCATTCATCCCGCCCTGGGCTACGACCAGAAGACCATGAAGCTGGTGGAATCCATGGAAGATCTGCTGGTGGTGTCGGACTTTTTGCGTCTGGAGGATGTGCGGCGCGACGCCCTCTACTGCGCCCTCATTCTGCGCACCATCAAAGCCGAGCAGATCATGGCGCTGCCCATTCTGCAGGAGCTTCCCCAGCGCGACCGCGAAATCATCGCCTTCGGCTGCTCCAAAGCCGGCATGCTGCTGCATGAACTGGGCAGAACCGGCAAGCTCTGGCAGAAACTGCGTCTGGTCAAGCGTCACGAGGAGGAAGTGCTGCTGCTGGCCATCGTCTACGGGAACCAGCAGGCCTCGGCACATTTCCTGCGGGAGTACCTGCGCTCCTACCGCACCATTCACCCCATTCTTCGTGGCGACGAACTGATGGCCCTGGGTGTCCCCAAAGGGCACCAGGTAGGCGATGCCCTGCTGATGCTCACCGCCTACATCATCGCCCGGGATGCCAATCGACCCGACCGCAGCGAGGAGGAAAACTTCGTGCGACGCATTGTGCTGCGGGCAGTGGAGCAATAGCCATGCGCGATTACTTCACCTGCTTTGCCCTCCGGGAGCACCTGGGGAGTACAATATACCGCCAGGAGACTCCGGCGGGCTCCCTGGATCTCACCGCCCTGGCCCGGGAAGTGCTTTCCCCGTCAGTACGCGCCCGCCTGCAAAAGGACTATGAAGCCGAGCGCGAGCTGCTCGGCCGCGTCGCAGACGCCTGGGTGGTGAGCCTGAGCGATGACGACTACCCCAGGCACCTGCGCCATATCCCCGATCCGCCCCTGATTCTCTATGGGCGCGGCACGCTGCCGCCCACACCGGCCCTGGCTGTGGTGGGCTCCCGTGGCCCCACAACCTACGGCAAGGAGGTCACCCGCTTCATCGCCAGCGATCTGGCCCGTAACGGCATGTGCATCGTCAGCGGTCTGGCGCGGGGCATTGATGCCATCGCCCATGAGGCGGCCCTGGGTACAGCGGGCAATACCGTAGCGGTCATGGGCTGCGGTATCGAGCGGATCTATCCCGCGGGGAACCGCCGCCTGGCACAGCAGATCGTCAATCAGGGTGGAGCGGTGATAACCGAATTCGCACCCGGGTCAGCAGTTCAACCCTTTAACTTTCCCCGCCGCAATCGCATCATCAGTGGTATGAGCCTGGGAGTGCTGGTGGTGGAAGCCGCCCTGAAGAGCGGCACCATGATCACCGCCCGTCTGGCCCTCAACCAGGGTCGGGAGGTCTTTGCCGTTCCAGGCAGCATCTTTTCGACCAAATCGGCCGGCTCACACTGGCTTCTTCAGCAGGGAGCCCATCTGGCTGCTTCGGCCCTGGATATTGCCAATGAGCTCTCCCTGCCTTCGCTGGCTGCTCTTTTCGCTCCAGAAAATACCAGCCATATCGAAGATCAGACCACCAGCGCGGAACAACGGAAAATTTTATCTCTGCTACGGGATCAGGGGGCCATGGGTGCGGAAGAGCTGCGACAGGGCAGTGGGCTGGAAGGCCCTTTTTTTCTGGAAGTTCTTGCGGAACTGGAGCTGTTGGGCTATATATCTCACAACTCAGGGAGGTATTATCTTGAGAGGGGGACCACATGAGCACAAGTAACAAGCACACCCAACTGGCACAGACCATCGTCAATATGCTGATGATTGAAGAGCGCAGCCTGAGCGATGTCGATGCGATATATGATGTGATGGAGACCCTGGGACACCGTGAAGAGGATATCGGAGCCGCAGTGAGCTTCCTGGAATCCATCCCCAGCCACTCAGCCGGTCTGATTTACCGCTCTGGACAGGGGATTACCTATCCCAGCAAAAGTATCGGCAAGATTCTCAATGCCGAAGCCAAGAACATCCTCTCGCTCATGGAGCAGTTCAATGTTCTGGACAACCACACCATCGAGGACATTCTCGACCGCGTGGAAATGGCCTCCTTTGAAAAGGGCGATGCCCTGGATCTGGACGAAATGAAGGGCATCATCAATCATGTGATTCTCGACAATATCACCCTGGGGGTGGAGGACATGGTACGCATGGCCAATGAACCCTGGGGCACTGCCTTACACTGACCACCTGAGAGCAAAGAAAAAGCCGGATCGCTTCTGCGATCCGGCTTTTTTTCTTTCCACAGCTCACCGTCACTCGGCAAACCACTTATTGGCGGCTGCCTCGTCCAGGGCGCGACGCACCGCACTCACCGGACACTTGAAACCGGTAAAGAGCTCAAAGGCGATCAGGGCCTGCCACAGCAGCATGCCCTTGCCGTTGCAGCAAGGCACATTGGCCTTCCAGGAAATTTCCATATGAATGGTGCGCGCCGGCGCGTAGACAATATCATAAAAATAGGCTGCCCCTTTCAGCTGCTGCGCGCTGAAGAGCTGCGTGCGATCGTCCTTCATGCCAGCGCTGGTGGTATTGACCACGATGCTTCCTTCCATGGAAGGAAGCTCGCTGACGGCACTGACCCGAGCATCAGCGGCATCATGGGTTAATCGACGTGCCTTCTCAGGGGAGCGATTATACACCAGCACCGAGTGGACGGCGTTTTGCAGCAGCGCGTGCACAATGCCCCGTGCCGCGCCCCCGGCACCCAGGATCACCACCCGGGCACCCTCCAGGATCATGCCGCTCTCTTCCACCAGGCTGCGGCAGAAGCCATTGCCATCGGTATTGTAGCCCCACAGGCCGTTCTCCCGGCAGACAACCGTATTGACCGCTCCACAGCTGCGGGCGGTGGGGTCCAGAAAGTCCACCAGGGCGGCTGCCGACTCTTTCCATGGAACGGTGATATTCAAGCCACGCACAGCACCGCCACGGCAGGCCGCCAGCAGACCACGCAGCGTGGCCTCGTCACGGGCGGGCAGCGCCACATAGGTACCACCGTAGCCGCTGTGGCGAAACATGGCATTGTGGAGCACCGGGCTGAGGGAATAGGAAGTGTCCTTGCCCACGATGCCAAAAACCTGCATCTGGGGAGATGTCTTCAGCACGGCGGACCCTCGCTGCTGTTTGTGCCCACCACATCTTCAATGCTGGCCATGAAATACACCGGGTCAAAGGAAGGGGGCAGACTGTCGTGGATGATAAAATACATATACACCGCATGCAGAGCGCCAAAGCGATAGAACAGATCGCTGAAGAGGCGCTGAAACCATGAAGGCTGATGACGTCGCAGCCCCAGCTTGCTCTTGGCGGCTCCGAAAAGATAGCCATAGGTGGCGCCCACGATAAGTTGCTCTTTTTTCAGGCGACCTTTTTCCACCAGGTCACGGGAGAGGCGCACGGCATCGCGAATGGAGCGTCCAAGAGAAATGGCCAGCTGACGACTGATCTGGCTGGTGCCCTGGGGAGCGGCACACAGCAGGCGGTATTTTTCGTCGAGAATCGCGTGGGCCTTGGCCAGATGCAGGGAGATATGCCCGCTGACCGTCGGGCGATAAAACACGTGATCACTGAGGTGCACAAAAAGCCGACGGCGAGTGACCAGGTTGACAAAGCGATCGATGACATCCTTGAAGGAGAAGAAGGGCATGGTGATCAGGGGAACCGTTACCAGCAGTGTCACCAGGGTACCAAGGCTCAGCATCATGGTACGGCGACGCAGCACCATGCCCTCAAAGAGGCCGAAGAGCAGAGCGGAGAAGCCCAGCAGAACCACCAGCGCCAGCACCAGAATATTCAGCAGGTATACGGCAATAAACCCACGCCCGGTGCGGCTGCTGAAAAGCGCCACCAGGAAACGCAGTGTTTCGCGCAGACGGAAAAGAATATGGGATGCCATGGCTTTGATCCTTCCGTATTTTTCCAGGGGATTCTTGCTTCAGAGAAAAGCACCAGGAAAGAAACCTGGTTATGCTAGCACCACAAGACACTTTGCGCAACCGAAAGCGACTGTTGGCAAGATTGCTGCGCCCATGCAACCTGAGATCAGCTCAGCGTTCTGGGGCTCCATAGGCAGGGAACAGGGCCCGCAGACGCCTGGCGGCTTCAGCAGAGTCCATGGCCGGTTCGGTGTCCTGCATCTCCAGAAGGGCCTGCAACACCTCTCCCACCCAGGGGCCCGCCGTGCTGTTGCCAAACACCTCCATGATCTGGCGCCCATTGAGCACCGGGCGCCCGATGGGCGTGCCAAGGGACGCGGCCTGGGCTTCAAGACCCTCCAGACGTTGTTCCAGGCTCGCCAGCTGACTCAGAACAGGTGCCAGCTGTTCATCGGCCTGCCCCTTGGCCAGGATATCGCAGTGGCTGAGGGCAAAAACCGACCGCCACTGGACGCCTTCTTCAGCCATGCGGCGCAGAAAGCGACGCAATGCCGGATCCTTGGCATCCTTCAGCCCCGAAGGCAGCATATGGGCACGCACCAGGGCACAGAGTGATTCGCAGAAACGCCTTCCAAGACACAGCCAGATACACAGGCTTTGCACCATGTGGGCACTGGTGTGCTCGTGAGCGTGATAGGTGCGACCCACCCCTTCCTTTTCGCCCCACAGGGGGCGGTAGCGCTTGCCCACATCGTGCAGCAAAGCAGCCGCCTGCAGCAAGGCCAGGGTTTGTCCATCGGCATCGGCCTGCTGCCCACCCATGCACGCCATGGCGGCAATACTGTGCTGCCACAGGTTCAGCGCGTGGTGTCCATTGCCCTGATCCATATCCCAGGAGGCCAGCTGCTCCACCAGCTCTCCCTCACCTTGGGATGCCAGCAGCAGCGCGTCCAGAACACCACAGTCATGCAGCAGCTCCATGGCCAGGCTCCCCCGGGGATGCGACCACATGGCCAGCAGCTCCTGGCCGATTCTCTCGGGGCTGGTGCACCGGACAAGCCGCTGCTGCAACTGCCGATCATCCATCAGACACCTGGTTTGTGCTTCGACAGCAAAGCCGGTGGTAACATGGAAGCGGGCAATGCGCAGCAGGCGCAGGGGATCGTCCCACAGGTTACAGCGACGGGCACCGGGCACCCGCAGCAGGCCCCTGCGCAGGTCATCGAGCCCCTGGCCGGTGCGATCTTCCACCGTCGCAGTGGCCGGATCGTAAAAGAGGGCGTTAATGGTCAGATCGCGCCCCGCAGCATCCTGGCGCAAAGCTTCAACGAGACTTTCCCCATCGCCAGTGGCCAGGGTTCCCAGATCGACTTCAAAGCGCTCCCCCGAAGGCAGTGACAGGCAGACCCTGACCGTGCGCGCCATCCGGGCCTGAGCCGGCTTTGGCTCGATGATATGCCGGGAACCGTACCCCTGCTGCTGCAGCCGTTCAGCGAACGCCTCGGCATCCATGTTCAGCAGCAGGACGTCCATATCACTGGTGACGATCCCCCGCAGGTGGTCGCGTACCCAGCCACCGGCTATGCGCACACCATGGCCACCAAGGGAGGTGCCGATCTCCTGCAGGGTCTGCAAAAGCCACTGTTCGTCATGGGAGGGGGAAAGGGAACATGTTTTCACGTCTACCTCCTGGCAGGCTATCAGGGGATGACCACCCGGAAGCGTCTTCCCGGCTTGACCCGTTTTGCTGCCTGGAATATAACAGTTTACTGAAAAGGCCTCATCTGAAGTGTTGCCGCGTAATATTGCGTAATTTGTTATTTTAGCATAGACAAGGGGGTCACATCCATGTTTGAAATCCTCGGCCGCGCCCTGGCTGCCTTTAACTCCAAAGCCCGCCCCTGGCAGATCAGCCTGGCGGTTGCCCTGGCTCTCATTCCCGGCCTCTCGCCCTTCTTCACCCTTCATAACCTGTTTGTCTTCTTCCTCGCCTTTTTCCTCAATATCAACATCGGTGTCTTTTTCGTGGCCGTGGCTGTCTTCTCCGGCATCGCCTACCTCCTTGATCCGCTCATGGAAATGGCTGGCTACAGCATTCTGACCCTCCCCGCCCTGGAAGCAACCTGGACGGCCTGGTACAACAACCCCTGGATGGGCCTGACCCGCTTCAACAACTCCCTGGTCATCGGCTCCCTGGCTCTTGCCATGGCCCTTTTCCTTCCCGCCTGGCTGATCTTTCACGCCATCGTCAAACTCTACCGTGGCCCCATCTCGCGATTCACGGAGAAGATTCCCGTGGTGCGCCTCTTTCTGGCTTACGACACCAGTTTTGACCAGCTGAAAAAGCCGCTGCCCATCCGCTGGATCGGAGCCCTGGTCTATGTGGTCATCATCGGTGGCATCAGCCTGTTTATACTGGTCTTTATGGATCCCCTGGTAAAAAAGGGCCTGGAAATTGGCCTGAGCCGCGCCGCCGGAGCCTCCGTGGAAATTGATTCCCTGGATACTTCCCTGAACCCCCTGGCCCTGGAGATCCGCGGCCTCCAGGTTCCCGACAAAACCGACGCCATGCGCAATCTGGCCCAGGCGGAGCGCATCGCCCTGCGCATAGACTCGGGACATCTGCTGCAGCGGCGCTTCCTGCTGGACGAAGTGGTGGCCAGCGGCGTCGCCCTGGACCAGCCCCGCCAGTCTCCCGCCCGCATCCTGGAGCCAGCGCCAAAGCCCCCCGCGACAGAACCATCGGCAGCGCAGACCTTCGTGGCCGATGTATCCCAACGCCTGCCCGAGCCACGGGATGTGGTGCGTCAGGAGACCCTGCACACCCGCACGGAAGGGCAGCGCATCGAACAGCGCCTGGAGGAGATTGAAAACAAATGGCAGGATCTGCCCCTGGGCCGCCCCGATATGCAGCCCTACCAGGAGCGCTTCCGGGAACTCGAACAACAGGCCCGAACCATCCGCAGCGAGAGCGAGCTGCGCCAGCTGCTGGAGGAGGCACGCACCCTGCAACGGGAAATGCGCGCTGAGGTCGACCAGTACGAAGCCCTCCTGCGCGACCTGGCCCGCGACCGCGACGAGGCCCGCCAGCTCATCAGAGCGTTGCAGGCACTCCCCGGCGATGATTTTGACGCCCTGCGCGAGAAGTACTCCTTTGACGCCGATGGCGCCTTTGAACTGGCGGGAACCCTCCTGGGCGAAGACGTACAGGAGAACCTGGAAAACCTGCGGGAGTGGTACTATCGCCTTTCCCCCTATGTGGAAAAGCTGCGCCAGCGCTCCGCCCAGCGCGAAGAGCAGGCCGGCAGCAAGCCTTCGCGCGGTGAAGGGCGCATTGTCCACTTCACCCTGTACGACCCCAAACCCGGCTGGCTCATCGCCAACGCAGCGCTGGATATCACCACCGGCAGCGGCAACCAGTTTGCCGGAAGACTGCAGGGCATGACCGACAACCAGCGCGTCACCGGCAGACCCATGGAGGCCTTCCTGCAGTCCAGCCGTGTCAGCGGCTACGACTCCCTGCGCATCGATTGGGTCAGCGAGCGCCGTCAGGCTGAGCCCCTGGATACCCTGAATATTGCCCTGCGTGGCTATGAAAAGAGCGGTTCCCGGGTTGACCGCCTCTTCATGAGCCCCAGCCGCCTGCAGACCGATATGCGCATCGACATCACCAGCGGCGGCACTCTCAGCGGACGCGGCGTACTGCACTTTCTGGACGCCAGGCTCGGCCTGGAAAACCCCGGCAATGAACTGGAACGCATCATCCACCGCACCCTGGACAGCGTCAGCCAGTTCGACGTGGATATGCGCCTCTCGGGGCGCTTCACCAGCCCGAGGGTCAGCCTCTCCACCGACCTGGACCGCCAGCTGAGCAACCGTTTCCGCGCCGAACTTGACGAACAGCGACGCCTGTTTGAACAGCGCCTGAAAGCGGAGCTGGAGCAGCTGGCCACGGAGATGATCCGCAATTCCGGCATCAGCGAAAAAGAGCTTGAAGAGCTGCAGGCGGTGCTGCGCGGCGACATCTCCACTCTGCAGGCCCTGGAGCAGCGAGTGGGTACGGACCTCTCTGAAAAGGCGTTAAAGGCCCGCCTGGATGCAGAACTACAGCGCCTTTCCGATGAACAGAGGCGACAGCTGGAAGAGGAAAAGAAAAAACTGGAGCAGGAACTGCGGGATCAGATCAGGGATGAGGGGCAGCGCCTGCTGCGGGGCCTGCAGCGGTAACAGAAATTTCAGCAGGGCTACGCGAACACCAGATTATAGGACTTCAGATAGGCCCGGGCTTCTTCCACCCGGGAGCTGTGGCGCTGAACCAGGGCCCAGAATTCGGCGCCGTGGTTGAGGTGTCTGCGGTGGGCCAGTTCGTGGACGACCACGTAATCCAGCACAAAAGGCGGCATGGTGACCAGCTTCCAGTTGAAGTTCAGGTTGCCCCGCGAGGAGCAGCTGCCCCAGCGGGTGGACTGGTCCTTGACCCGGATGGCTTCATAGCTCACGCCCATTTCACGGGCGTAGTGGCTGCAGCGCCCGAATATATGGCTTTTGGCCTGCTGGCGATACCAGGCGGCCACCTGCTCTCCCAGGCTCCGGTTCCCACCGAGGGCGGGAATCACCACCAGTTTCTCCGCGCGAATCCCCACGCTGCCACGCAGGCAGGCGCCGCAAGAGCGTTCCAGCTCGTACCACTGTCCAAGATAGGGCACCTGGGAGCCGGGCTCCCAGGTGATGTGACGCATATGGCGGCTGAGTTCTTCGAAGGTTTGCTGCAAGTGGTTCCAGTGGGTCTGCACGAAGAGATCAATGGCGGCGGCTGGCGTCCGCACGGGCGCGGTAACGCGAATGCCCTCGGGGGAAACGCGAGCCCTGATACAACGTGCGCCACGGTGGCGCGAGATGGTCAGGTGCTCGGAGCGCATCAGGCGTTGCGGGGGATAGCGATCATCTTTTCCACCGCCGCCCGCGCCTTCAGGCGTATCTCCTCGGGGACCGTGATGATGTTCTCCATGGTTTCCAGGGAGCGGATGATGCTGTCCAGAGTAGTCATCTTCATGTTGGGGCAGAGCAGGCGGCGCGAAGCAATATAAAACTTCTTGTCGGGATTATCCTTGCGCAGCTGGTACAGCACTCCCATCTCGGTGGCGATGATGAATTCCCGCGCACTGCTCTGCCGGGCGTAGGGGGACATGCCGCTGGTGGAGCAGATGTGGTCGGCCAGGGTCAGCACTTCCGGCGCGCACTCGGGGTGGGCAATCACCTCGGCGTCGGGATACAGGGCCTTGACCTCTTCCACATCGGCCGCGTTGACGCGATCGTGGGTAGGGCAGTAGCCGCTGTACCACTTGATATCCTTTTCGGGAAAGTGGCGCGCTGCAAACTTGGCCAGGTTCTTATCGGGAATCATGAGGATCTTGTCGTTTTCAATACTCTCGATGACCTTCAGCATATTGCCCGAGGTGCAGCAGATATCGGAGTACGCCTTCACTTCCGCCGAGCTGTTCACATAGCAGACCACGGTATAGCCGGGATATTCATCCCTGAGGGCCAGCAGTTTCTCCTTGGTGATCATGTCGGCCATGGGGCAGCCGGCCTGTATGGCGGGCAGAATCACGGTTTTTTCAGGGGAGAGGATGTAGACGCTTTCTGCCATGAAGTGCACTCCGGCGAAGACGATCACCGGAGCGTCGGTTCTGGTAGCTTCGATGGAGAGGCCAAGGCTGTCGCCGGCAAAGTCGGCAATGGCCTGCACTTCATCGCGCTGATAGTAGTGCGCCAGCAGGACGGCGTTTCGCTCCTTGAGCAGTTCACGGACCCGCTGCTGTTTTTCCTGTATGGACATGGTCATAGGTATAACTCCCGTATGTTTTCATGGGGCCCCGCAAGGTTTCAGGCGGCCATGCGGGCACCTGGAGCAGACACGACCGGGCAGGGGCGACGCCCGTTTTCCAGCAGCAAGTTATACCCCATGTGCCACCCCTTGACAAGGGAGGCACCAGCACAGATCCCCGAATCAGTTGACACTGTCGTCCCGCAGGGTATACTCCCATTTGGCTGGCAACGGCACTTCACAACAGGAGACAGGGTATGTTCGAGCAGTTCACCGAAAGAGCCAGGCGTATCATTATCATTGCCCGCCAGGAGGCCGCGCGCCTGCAGCAGGGCTCCATATCCACCGAACACCTGCTGCTGGGCATCATCAAGGACAACGGCGGCATCGGCGTCAATGTCATCAAGCGCATGGGCATCAACATCAACATCCTGAAGCTGGAGATAGAAAAATACCTGCCCATCGGCCGCAACACCATCATGGATGCCGACATCCCCTTCAGCGCCCAGTCCAAGAAGGTACTGGAGTACGCGGTGGAAGAGGCCAAACTCACCAATCAGAACTATGTGGCCGACGAACATATTCTCATCGGCCTGATGCGCGAACAGAAAGGCAAAGCCTACGATATCCTCAGCGCCATGGGCCTCTCGCTGCCCCATATCCGCGAAGAGATCAACCGCGTCATCGCCGGTCGTCCCGACCTGGACAGCATGAACCGCACCATCCAGTCCCGCAAGGCCCCCACACCCACCCTGGATGAATTTGGCCGCGACCTCACCAAACTGGCCGCCGAAGGCCGACTTGATCCCGTGATCGGCCGCGACAGCGTCATCGAGCGGGTCATCCAGGTGCTGTGCCGCCGCACCAAAAACAACCCTGTGCTCATTGGCGAGCCCGGCGTCGGCAAAACCGCCATCGCCGAAGGCCTGGCCCAGCGCATCGCCAGCCGGGATATCCCCGAAATTCTCGCCAGCAAACGCCTTATCAGCCTGAATCTGGGCATGCTGGTGGCTGGCACCAAGTACCGGGGCCAGTTTGAAGAGCGCATGAAAAATATCATGCGCGAGATCACCGAAAACGACAATGTCATCATCTTCATTGATGAAATCCATACCCTGATCGGCGCCGGCGCGGCCGAAGGCTCCATCGACGCCTCCAACATGCTCAAACCCAGCCTCTCCCGTGGCGAAATCCAGTGCATCGGCGCCACCACCCTGGCCGAATATCGCAAGTACTTTGAAAAGGACGCCCCCCTGGAGCGACGCTTTCAGACGGTACTGGTCAGCGAACCCTCCGACGACGACACCGTGGAAATCCTCAAGGGGCTGCGGGAGCGCTACGAAAAACACCACCACGTGCGCATCACCGATCCCGCCATCGTGGCCGCCATCAGCCTTTCCACCCGCTATATCACCAACAAGTTCCTGCCCGACAAGGCCATAGACGTCATAGACGAAGCCTGCGCCCGCGCCCGCATCTACAAGGTCATCCTGCCCGACAACCTCAAGAAGATGGAGAGCCGCTCCCAGCAACTGCGCGAAGAGCAGAAGGACGCCATCGGCAAGCAGGACTTCGAAACCGCCGCCAAACTGCGTGACGAGCAGGAAAAACTCATTATCCGGCTGGAGAAGGAGAAACTGGAGTGGAAGAAGGAGCAGGAGAAGATTGAACCCGTGATCGGTGAAGAGGACATCGCCAGCGTCGTCTCACTCATGACCGGCATCCCCCTGCAAAAACTCCAGGAGCGGGAAACCCAGAAGCTGCTCTCCCTGGAAGACGAGCTGCACAAGCGCATGGTGGGGCAGGACGAAGGCGTCAAAGCCGTGGCCAAGGCCATCCGCCGCAGCCGCGTCGGCCTGCAGTCTGCCACCAAGCCCATCGGCGCCTTCCTCTTCCTCGGCCCCACTGGCGTGGGCAAAACCGAACTGGCCAAATCCCTGGCCGAACACCTCTTCGACAATGAAGACGCCCTGGTGCGCTTCGACATGAGCGAATACATGGAGAAACACTCCGTCTCCCGCCTGGTAGGCGCGCCTCCGGGCTACGTGGGCTACGAAGAAGGAGGCCAGCTGACAGAAAAAGTGCGCCGCCGCCCCTACAGCGTCATCCTGCTGGATGAAATCGAAAAAGCCCACCCCGAAATCTTCAACATCCTGCTGCAGATCTTCGACGATGGCCGCCTGACCGACTCCTACGGCCACGTGGTGGATTTCCGCAACACCATCATCATCATGACCTCCAACGCCGGAGCCCGCATGATTGGAGCCGACAAGCAGATGGGCTTCGGCAAGGACGCCACCCGCTCCCACAGCGTCATCGACTTCGACCGCATGAAGGAAAACGTCATGGGTGAAGTGCGCCGCATCTTCAGCCCCGAACTCATCAACCGCATCGACGAAATCGTCGTCTTCCACCCCCTGGAAGAGAGCCACCTGCGTCAGATCCTGCACCTGCTGCTGGAAACCATGAACCGACGCCTCAAGGATCGCCAGCTGCGCCTGCAGCTGACCGACGAAGCCTGCGACTTCCTGCTGCAGAAGGGCTACGACAAAATCTACGGCGCCAGACCCCTCAAGCGGGTCATGCAGAAATTCGTGGAAGACACCCTGGCCGAAGAACTGCTGCGGGGAAAATTCAAAAACCGCAAAAACCTGAAAATCACCGTGGAAAATGACCAGGTGAAGTTCAAGTAGGGTACGGCAGAGAAAAGACATGATTGCAACAACTATCCTGAATGCGCCTGAAGGAGTAAACCCACGATGAAAGTACGCAAAGCCGTTTTACCCGTTGCGGGCCTTGGCACCCGCTTTCTGCCCGCCACCAAGGCCATGCCCAAGGAGATGCTGCCCCTGCTGGACAAGCCCTTGATTCAGTATGTAGTGGAAGAAGCCGTGGCCTCGGGAATCGAGCAGATCATCTTCGTCACCGGTCGCACCAAGCGCCCCATTGAAGACCACTTCGACAAGGACTACCGCCTGGAAACCCAGCTGCAGGAGTCCGGCAAAACCGAACTCCTCAAGATGGTCAGGGATATCACCGACATGGTGGAAATAGCCTATGTACGCCAGAAAGAAGCCCTGGGCCTGGGACACGCCGTCCTGACCGCCAAAAACCTCGTGGGCAACGAGCCCTTTGCCGTTATGCTGGGCGACGACATCATCCGCACCCCCTCCACCCCCGGCATCGGCCAGCTGGTGGAGCAGTTTAACCGCTACCAGGCATCCGTGCTGGCAGTAGAAAAAGTCCCCATGCAGCAGATCTCCTCCTACGGCTGCGTAGCCGCCAGCGAAATCGCCCCACGCACCTTTAAAGTCAGCGACATGGTGGAAAAACCCCCCGTGGCCGAAGCCCCCAGCGACCTTGCCATTATCGGCCGCTACATCCTGACCCCGGAGATATTCCCCATACTGGAGCAGACCCGCGCCGGCCGGGGCGGCGAAATCCAGCTGACCGACGCCATCAAGGCACTTGGCCACCAGCAGGACATCTACGCCTACCTCTTTGAAGGCAAACGCTACGACTGCGGCGACAAGCTGGAATATCTGAAAGCCACCGTGGAACTGGCCCTGATGCACCCGGAATTCGGCGAGCCACTGGGAGAGTTTATTCGGAGCCTGAAGCTGTAGCCAGGCCGCTGCCCCCCATCTGCGACGCGGGAGTTGGAAGGGAAAAAGGCAGGGTCTCACACAAAGGGCACCAAGGCACAAAGAAGAATGGGAGTGACAGGCAGTGCCTCTCGCCTGTTCGCTGCGCTCACTGGGGACGCAGATCACTCATCCTGGACAAGGCACAAGTGAAGAAATCAGAGCAAGCTAACATAAAGGGCAACGTTGCTGTCATGTTGCAAGCAAATCGCCTTTTCTGAATTGTAGCCGCAGTGGAAACTTTTCCACTGCGGCATTGCCTTTCCTTGGCGTCTTTGCGAACTTGGCGTGAGAAACTGCCTTTCTGCATTTGCCATTATCTGCGTTCATCTGCGAAATCTGCGGATAATATGCCTTTCCTCTTTTCAAGCCTCTCGTGGTAAATCCCCATCTTTGTGAGCGCGCAAGCGGAAAAAGAAGCGGACATTTGCGGGATTTCCCGCAGCTCACCGTGGGGTGTCTTGGCGTCTTTGCAGCTTGGCGTGAGGAACTGCCTTTCTGTATTTGCCGTTATCTGCGCTCATCCGCATAATCAGTGGAGGCTTAAATCCCCCACAACCTGCCAGTAAAATGTAACGGCGTTTGCCTTAGTCATTGATATTCACTCCTGCCTGTGGTAACTCTCCTGAACTACAGAAATCATAACTTTTCAAAGAGGGAACACCATGGACGTAAAACTTTACGACACAACCCTGCGTGATGGCACCCAGTCGGAGGATATCTCCTTCACGGTTGAAGATAAATTGCATGTGGCTCAGCTGCTTGACGACTTCGGTATTCACTATATTGAAGGCGGCTGGCCCGGCTCCAACCCCAAGGATATTGAGTTCTTCCACGCGGTAAAGAAGCTTAACCTGAAGAATGCCCGCATCAGCGCTTTCGGTTCCACCCGTCGTGCCAAACTGACGTGCGAGGAGGATCCCAACATCCAGGCGCTGCTGGAGAGTCAGGCTCCGGTGGCCTGCATTTTTGGCAAAACATGGGATTTCCATGTGACCACGGCACTGCAGATCAGCCTGGAGCAGAATCTGGAGATCATCGAGGACTCCCTGGCCTACCTGAAGAAGAATGTGGAGGAGGTCTTCTACGACGCCGAGCACTTCTTTGACGGCTACAAGGCCAATCCGGAATACGCCATCAAGACTCTGCTGGCGGCCCAGCGCGGTGGGGCCGAGACCATCGTGCTGTGCGATACCAACGGCGGCACGCTGCCCTTTGAGCTGGGGGCGATCATCGAGGAAGTAAAGAAGCACATCAGCGTGCCCCTGGGCATCCACTGCCACAACGACAGCGAGCTGGCGGTGGCCAACTCCATCACGGCGGTGAAGCACGGTATCACCCAGGTGCAGGGCACTATCAACGGGTTTGGCGAGCGCTGCGGCAATGCCAATCTCATCAGCATCATCCCGAACCTGAAGCTGAAGATGGGCCTTGACTGTGTCAGCGATCAGGGTCTGCGCAAGCTCAACCACCTGAGCCATTCGGTGCGGGAGCTGGCCAACCTGGGTGAGTGGAAGAACCAGCCCTACACGGGTAAGAGCGCCTTTGCCCACAAGGGCGGTATCCACGTTTCCGCCATTCTCAAGAATCCCGAAACCTACGAGCATATTGCCCCCGAGGTGGTGGGCAACAAGCGCCGCGTGCTGGTCAGCGACCTCAGTGGCCGCTCCAATATCCAGTACAAGATCGAGGAGATGGGGCTGGATATCGATATGAACGACCCCAGCGTCCAGGAAGTGGTGCAGAAGATCAAGGATCTGGAGAATCAGGGTTACGCCTACGAAGGAGCCGAAGCCAGTATGGAACTGCTGCTGCAGAAGTCCCGTGGCAACCTGCCCGAGTACTTCAAGCTGCGCGGCTACCGTGTGGTAGACGAGCGGCGCGAGCAGGACGCCGAGCCCATCAGCGAGGCCACAGTGCGCCTGGAAGCTCCCAACAATGAGGTCTATCACACGGCTGCCATGGGCGATGGTCCGGTAGACGCCCTCAACAGCGCCCTGCGCAAGGCGCTGATTCAATTCTACCCCATCCTGGACGAGGTCACCCTGGTGGATTACAAGGTGCGCATCCTGAACACTACCGTGGGCACCAAGGCCAAGACCCGTGTCCTGATTGAATCCACCGATGGCAAAAGCACTTGGTCAACGGTGGGCGTCCACTGCGACATCATTCGTGCATCCTACCTGGCACTGGTGGACTCCATCCGCTATAAGTTGTATAAAGAAAAAATCTGATCCGACCACAACAGGATATTTCCCTTCAGGCTGGGGCGCTTTTCGTGCTCCAGCCTGAAGCTTTTCCGAAAAACTCTCCAGGAAGGCCCCCATGCCCAACACTGCCGAAGAAGAACGCGTTGCCGAGCAGCTGGAAGCCATAGGCGTCCAGCTGGGCACATATACCACCATCTACCTGATCCTGGCCGGAATTACGGCTGTCTTTGCCCTGGTCTACTCCCTGCGCCAGGGGCGCACCGATGTGGGCATGGCTCTCTTTCTCAGCCTGGCCCTCGGACTGTTCTGGCCAGTGACTCTTATCCTCTTTGTGCGCAAGTTTTTTTTCAACAAGGAAATCCCCAACAAGCCCGTGTACCGCAAACCATGGGAAAAGTGGCAGAAGTAGCCGTGAAGACCTCCCCGGAGCACATATTTATCAGCGATTTCGATGGCACCATCACCCGGCGCGACTTCTTCCGCGTCGCCCTGGAACAGCTTCCCGCTGAGTGCGGGCGCTGGTGGCAGGCCTACGAGGATGGCCGCCTGGGGCACTTTGAGGCCCTGGCGCGCACCTTCGCTGAACTGCGTATCAGCCTGGATCAGATGGATGAGCTGCTGCGCGCCATGGAGCCGGAACCAGAGCTGGCCCGCTGCTGCGGACAGCTGGAGCAGAACCGCTGGCAGCTGGTCATCGCTTCGGCTGGTTGCGCCTGGTATATCCAGCGCCTGCTGAGTCAGCACCAGGTAAACCCGACCCTCTATGCCAATCCGGGCACCTTCAGCCCATCCCATGGACTGAGGATGACGCTTCCCGCAGGCGAGTTTTTCACCTGCCAGACAACGGGCGTCGACAAGGAAGCCATCGCCCGTCACTACCTGGAACGCGGCTGCACCATCGCCTTCGCCGGAGACGGACGACCCGATCTGAAACCAGCGCTGCTGGCTCCCCCTCACCTGCGCTTTGCCCGCGGCTGGCTGGCCGAGGAGCTGACCCGCCGCCAGGAGGGTTTTCTTCCCTTTGAACGCTGGGCCGAGGTGGTCACCCACCTGCCCGATTCGGCAGCACAACCCACGTGAGCAGCACCAGCATCACCATTCCCGGCCTGGTACGCATCAAACCCGGAGCCCTGGAGCGGCTGGGTATCTACTGTCAACGCCAGGGATTCGGTCGCGTGGCCATCGTCATGAGCGCCGACCTGCCCACTGCTCTGACGGCGGCGCTGAAAAGCTCCCTGGAAAGCGCCGATATTCACATCCTCTTCAGACAGGAGGCCGCGGAGCCTGACTTCGACGAGGCTCGCGATATCTTTGCGGCCCTGCCGTCACAGGCAGACGCGATCATTGGCTTTGGGGGAGGCAAGGCCCTGGATGTGGCCAAATTCGCGGCTGCCCTGGCCCGGAAACCCTACCTGAGTGTCCCCACATCCCTTTCCAACGACAGCTTTGCCAGCCCGGCAGTCAGCCTGCTGCTCAGGGGAGCGAAACGCTCTCTGAATGCCACCATGCCCTTCGGAGTCATCATCGACACCCAGGTCTGCCTGGGCGCTCCCCGCCAGCTGTGGCACTCCGGCGTCGGCGACCTGTCAGCCAAGCTGACGGCGGTGCGCGACTGGAAGCTGGCCTTCCACACGACGGGCGAAAAAGTGAACGATTTTGCGGCTCTGCTTTCCGATGCCACTGTTTTCCAGTTTCTGGCGCGTCCTGCCCACGACCTGCAGGGAGTGCGCCTGCTGGGCACTGCCCTGATGCAGAGCGGTATTGCCATGGAAATCTGCGGCTCGTCGCGCCCGGCCAGCGGCAGTGAGCACCTCATCAGCCACGCCCTGGATCGCATGGCTCCCCAACAGCACCTGCATGGCATTCAGGTGGGTGTGGCCACCTATATTGTGGCTCACCTCCAACGCAACGAACACCTGTGCGCCCTGGCCGGGCTCTTTGAGCATACCGGCTTCTGGGAAAGCGCCGCCAGCAGTGGCCTGAACCGCCAGCAGTGGCAGGAGGCAATAGCCCTGGCACCCCGTATCAAGCCAAATTTCCATACCATTCTCTCCCAGCGTGACTGGTGGCCGGAAATCGCCCACTTGCTGGAGCATGACCCCTGGCTGCGCGCCTGCTTCGTGTAGCAAGAAGCTACATTCCTCGGTTGAAAGTGTATTTTGTTGCGCCACCCCGGCTCATCCTGGCGTTTCCCTGCTTGCCACCTGACTCTAACCCAGCTATACTTCATTATTTCCATCATATGGTCTGCCATATAACTCAGCGATCACGCCGGAGGTGATTCCATGCCGTCGCGACCCGTCTCCACTTACAAACCCTTGTGCCAATCCGATGACAAGGACAGCCTGAAGAACGATATCCAACGCCACGTGATCTCCTCGCTGGGCAATGACTACGATCCACCCCGTCCCTACCCCTACTACAAGGCACTGGCATATGCCGTGCGCGATCGCATGGTGGATCGCTGGATCTATACCCAGCGGCGTTACCACGAGTCCAAGGCCAAGCGGGTCTACTACCTCTCCCTGGAGTTTCTGCCGGGGCGCTTCCTGAAAAACAACATCTACAATCTGAATATGGATCAGTGCAGCCGTCAGGCGGTGGCCGAATTCGGCTTTGACCTGGAGGATCTGTCCGAGCTGGAATGGGATGCCGGCCTTGGCAATGGCGGCCTGGGTCGCCTGGCTTCGTGCTTCCTGGACTCCATGGCCGCTCTGCAGATTCCCGGCCACGGCTACGGCATCCGCTACGATTACGGCATCTTCTTCCAGACCCTCTCCAATGGCCACCAGATTGAAAAATGCGACAACTGGCTGCGCAACGGGAACCCCTGGGAATTCGAGCGACCGGAAAATCTCTATGAGGTTCAGTTTGGCGGGCACACCGAGGCGTACCAGGACGAAAATGGCAAAACCAGCTTCCGCTGGGTAGGTACCGATAATATCATGGCCATGGCCTGCGACACCCTGATTCCCGGTTACGACAACGGCCATGTCATCAACATGCGCCTGTGGGCTGCCAAGTCCAGCCGCGAGTTCAACCTGGAGTTCTTCAACATGGGCAACTATGTGGGCGCGGTGGAAGACCGCATTCACAGCGAGACCATCTCCAAGGTTCTCTACCCCAATGACAGTGTGGATCAGGGACGCGAGCTGCGACTGCGCCAGCAGTACTTCTTTGTCTCCGCCACCTTCCAGGATATTCTGCGCCGCCATAAGAAGCATATCGCCTGCTGGAGCGAGTTCCCCGACCACGTGGCCGTTCAGCTCAACGATACCCACCCCTCCATCGCCGTGGCCGAATTCATGCGCCTGCTCATCGACCAGGAACATCTGGAGTGGAACGAGGCCTGGGACGTATGCGTGCGCACCTTCGCCTACACCAACCACACCCTGCTGCCCGAAGCCCTGGAAACCTGGCCGGCCGCCCTGCTGGGCCGGGTGCTGCCCCGCCATATGGAGATCATCCTGGAAATCAACCGCCACTTTCTGGCCAAGGTTCGTCAGCATTTCCCCGGCCGCGATGACCTGCTGGAAAAACTCTCCATCATCCAGGAGCATCCGGAACGGCGCGTACGCATGGCCCACCTGGCCATTGTGGGCAGCCATACGGTCAACGGCGTATCCGCCCTCCACAGCCGCCTGCTGCAGGAGCGCGTCTTCCCTGAATTCGTGGAGCTGTTCCCCGGCAAAATCAAAAATGTCACCAACGGCATCACCCCCCGCCGCTGGCTCTTGCAGGCGAATCCCGGGCTGGCCGCTCTGATCAGCCAGCACATCGGCACTGGCTGGATCACCCATCTGGATGAGATGAAGAAGCTGGCCCCCATGGTGGATGACCCCGCCTTCCGGGAGGCGTGGCGCAAGGTGAAAAAAGAGAACAAGCAGCGCCTGCTGCGCTATGTGCTGCGCAAGACCGGCATCAACATCGACGAAAGCTCCCTCTTTGATGTCCAGGTGAAGCGCATCCACGAATACAAGCGTCAACTGCTCAATATCATCTATGTCATCTCTCTCTACAACCGCCTGCGCAAAGACCCGTCGTCGGTCACAGTGCCGCGCACCGTTTTCTTCGGCGGCAAGGCCGCCCCCAGCTATGTGGCTGCCAAGCTGGTCATCAAGCTTATCAATTCGGTAGCCGAGGTGGTCAACAACGACCAGAGCATCGACAACAAGCTCAAGGTCATCTTTCTCTCCAACTACTGCGTCTCCCAGGCGGAAAAGATCATCCCCGCCGCCGACCTTTCCGAGCAGATATCCACTGCCGGCATGGAGGCTTCGGGAACCGGGAATATGAAATTCGCCCTCAACGGGGCCCTCACCATCGGCACCCTGGACGGCGCCAATGTGGAGATCATGGAGGAAGTCGGCCGCGACAACATCTTCATTTTCGGCCTGAAAGCCGAAGAGGTTGCCGAAAAGCGTCGCAGCGGACATAACCCCTGGGACTGCTATCACCAGAATCCTGCCCTGCGCGAGACCCTGGATATGATCCGCGACAACTTCTTCAACCCTGAAGAACCGGGAATATTCCAGCCCCTGCTGCATTCGCTGCTGGAAGGTGGCGACCACTACATGCTGCTGGCCGACTACGCCGACTACGCCGCCACCCAGGAAGCGGTGGATAAGCTCTACCTGGACCAGGATGAGTGGACCAGGCGCAGTATCATCAACAGCATCAATATGGGAAAATTCTCCAGCGATCGCTCCATCGGTGACTACGCCCGCGATATCTGGAAAGTGGAGCCGCTGAGCAGGGCTGACTTCAACGGCAACTGCCCGCTGCCCGGGGAGGACGCGTGAAAAGCATAGTTGCCGCCACCGACCTTTCAGAACGGGGCAACCTGGCGCTGCAGCGTGGCATCTACCTGGCCAGCCAGATGCGCCTGCCCCTGCGCATCCTGCATGTGGTGGACGAAGAGCTGCCAACAAGCATCAGGGAGAGCCTGCAGGAGGAGGCAGTTGGCGTCATTGAGCAGGCACTGGCCGGGCTTGAAAAGCCCGCCGGCACCCCCATTGACATTGTGCAGGGACGAGGCAGCAGCACCATCCGCCAGTACGCCCAGGAGCACGAAGCCGCCTGCATCGTCGTCGGCCGCCACCGGGAAACCACCTTTATGGATATGCTGCGCGGCTCCACCATTGAGCGACTGCTGCGCCATGGCGATCGCCCGCTCTTTATAACCAAGCAACCACCGAAAAACACCTACTCACGCATCCTCATCGCGGTGGACTTTTCGCCCCACTCGCGTCGGGCGGTGGAGTTCGCCCTGCACAGCTTCCCCACGGCCGAATACTGCCTGACCCACGCCTTCGAGCCCCCCTTTTCCGCCTTCATGGTGGGCGATGAAAGCATGCAGTCCCCCGGCGACCGCCACGAGCGGGAAATGCGCCAGATTATCCACGACGAACTGCGCACCTTTATTTCTACTTTTGATATTTCCACACGCCCCCTGAACCTGCGCGTACAGCCAGGACAGCCACTGCAGGTCATCAAGGAGGAGCTCGGCCGCTTCAAAGCCGATCTGCTGGTGGTGGGAACCCATGGTCGCAGGGGCATCGCCCACGCCCTGCTGGGCAGCGTGGCCGAAAGCCTGCTGAAGGGGGTGGAATGTGATGTGGCGGCGGTGCGGGCCTTCTGAGCACACGCCATCATTTTATCAGCTTGCCAAGCGTAAGGGAGCACCTATGAAAACCGTCCACGTCGCCATCCTCTGGCACATGCACCAGCCCTACTACCGTGACCCCGTTTCGGGGCGCTACGAAATGCCCTGGGTGTTCCTGCACGCCATCAAAGATTATTACGACATGCTCCACCTGGCGACCCACAATGGCTGTCCCTGTACCTTCAACCTGGTTCCCTCCCTGCTCAAGCAGCTGGAGGACTACGCCAGCGGCCAGGCCCACGACAAGATCCTGGAGCTGATCGCCCGCGATCCGGGCCTGCTGAATGACGAGGAACGGCCTCTGCTGCTGCGCTACCTCTTCTACGCCAACGAGCGGCACATGATCGGGCCGCTGCCGCGCTACCGGGAATTCCTGGAACGCAAGAAAGCGGGGCGGGATAACTTCAACGCCGATGAGATCCTCGACCTGCAGGTGCTGTTCCTGCTGGCCTGGAGCGGCAATGAGCTGAAGAAGGAGCCGCTGGTGGCGGAGCTGGTGCGCAAGGGCCGCCACTTCACCCACCAGGATAAACAGCGGCTTATGGCCCTGCAGCTGGAGTTTGTGGCACGCATCATCCCCGCCTATCGTCAGGCGGTTGCCGACGGCCTGATTGAGATCAGCGCCACCCCCTTCTACCACCCGATCCTGCCCCTGCTCATCAACATGGAACGGGCACGGGAAGCCATGCCAGGCAGCACCTTTCCCGCCATTGCCAATGAGCTTTTCGCCAAGGACGCGACTCAGCAGGTGCGCATGGCCAGAGAGTACATGGAGAAACTGGGCTTTGCCATCCAGGGCTTCTGGCCCTCCGAAGGCAGTGTCAGCCCGGAGGTCGCCCGCCTGTTCCACCAGGAAGGGGTTCAGTGGATCTGCACCGATGAGGAGATTCTGGGGCGCAGCCTGGGGCACCTGGAGCGGCGGGATATCTATCAGGTCTATGCGCACGAAGGGGTCAGGCTGCTGTTCCGCGACCGGGAGCTGAGCGATCTGGTGGGCTTCAACTACAGCGCCTGGAACCAGACCGATGCGGCCCACGACCTGATTGGCCGTCTGGAGCGCATTGCCGATACGCTGCCCGATGGCGGCATTATCCCCATATTCCTTGATGGCGAAAATGCCTGGGAGCATTACGCCGAAGATGGCAGATACTTTCTCAGCAGCCTTTACCAGCAGCTGCGTCAGCACCCTCTCCTGAAGCCCGCCACCATCTCGGAGTGCCTGGAGCACCACGAGGCCAGGCCCCTGCCCAGGCTGCACTCCGGCTCCTGGATCTATGCGTCATTTTCCACCTGGGCGGGCCATCACGAAAAAAATCGTGCCTGGGAGCTGCTCAACGCCACGCGCCTGTTTCTGGGGAAAAATGATCCCGACCAGCGCAACGCCAAGGCCTGGGAGGCCATCATGGCCGCCCAGGGCAGCGACTGGTTCTGGTGGCTGGGCGATGACCAGCACAGCGAGCTGAAGGATCTGTTCGATCTGCTCTTCCGCGAACACCTGATCACCGTCTACCGCAGCCTGGACCAGAATCCGCCATCCAACCTGTTCACCCCCATACGGCAACAGAGATTCAAAAGCCCCCACAAGGCACCCACCAGCGCCATTCATCCCATTGTGGACGGCAGGACCGACTCATTTTTCTCCTGGCTGGGCGCTGGTTACATCGACCTGCGCGCCAACCAGAGCATGCATCGCAAGCAGAATATCCGGGGGCTGCAGTACGGCTACGCTGCCGATGGCCAGACCCTCTACCTGAAAGTGCTGTGTCATGAGATCCCGCAGGATGCCTCCCACAGCCTGGAGTTGCTGGCAGGCACCACCGCCTACGCCACCATCCCTTTTCACACCGGTGGACACACCAGCCAGCCGCATATCCACAGTGCGGTGGAAAACGAGGTGGAGATTGCCATCCCCACCCAGGCCCTGGAGCAGCACGCAGACGGCGACACGCATTTCACCCTTACCTTTATCCACCACAGCAGCCATGGGGAAATTGAGCGCACGCCACCCCACGGGCCGGCATTTCTGGAAAAAGGGCAGGATCTGCTGCTGAAGAACTGGGTGGTCTGAAAATCAGTATCGCCCCACCCTCCTTGGAACGACGCGAAAAAACAGTTGCACTTATGTTCGTTCTTGTGCGAATATCAATTGTAACATTTTAGCGAACTATCGCTCCGGAGTGTCTCATTGCTTCAAAGCTTCTTTTTCAAAAAACAAGCTGACTCCCAGTCACTTTTTGCAACAGAATTTTCGCCACAAGGCGTGTCAGTTGCCGAAATTGAACACAAATCCGAAACAAACCGGCTCACCCATTGTGCCTTCCTGGAGTCACCCCAGAAACAGCAGGTACAGCTGCTCCGTGAACATGTGCAACACCACGCCCTGCAGGGCAGGCCCTGTTCCGTTGTCCTTCACCCCAGCCAGTACCAGTTGCTTTTTCTTGACCGGCCCGAAGAAATTCCTGACGGCGAGCTGGCTGAGGCACTGCGCTGGCGCATCAAGGATCTGGTGCAGATACCCATGTCAGAAGCCGTGCTGGAGGTCATCCCCCTTCCCGCCGACGCGTTCCGGGGCCGCATGCAGATGGTGTATGTAGTGGTGGCCCACCGCAAAACCATTGAGGAGAAGGCAGAGGCCATCAAGTACTGCGGGCTGCACCTGCAGGCTATAGATATTGGCGAAATGGCCCTGCGCAACATCGGCCTGCTGCTCCCCCAGCGACAGCAGGGATTCGGCATTGTGCGGGTGGAAGACGAAGGGGGAACTATCAACCTTATGGAAAAAGAAGCCCTCTACCTGAGCCGCCGTATCGAAAATGGCTTGCTCTCCCTGCAGCCAGACCAGGCCGAACCCCGCGAGGTGGATCCCAACTTCGCCTTTTTCCAGACGGTGGACAGCCCTGCGGAAGCCCTGCTGCTGGAACTTCAGCGCTCACTTGATTACTATGAAAGCCAGCTTGGCAAGGGCAGCATAGCCAGACTGCACTTCACTCCCCTGGACGCCGACCTCCCCCTGGAGTTCCTGCAGGAGCGCCTGGGCATTCCCGTCGAAGTCATGCAACTGAACCACTTTCTGCAGGCAAGTGAACCCTGGCCCCTGAAACTTCAACAGCGCTGCATTCGCGCCATTGGCGGAGCACTGCGCCAACGGGAGCAGGCATGAGACAGGAGATAAATCTCTACCAGGAGCAGTTCAGGCCCAAACCCATCGCCTTCCCTGCCAGGCGTATCGCCGTGATAGCCGGACTGGCTCTGCTGACATTGCTGTGCATCAGTCTGCTGCAAGCGTTCTCCCTTCAGCAAAGCCGTGCGGAACTGTTGAAGGCCCAGGCAGCAGTACAGGGAGCAGAGCAGAAGCTGATAGCTTACCTCACCCAGTATCCAAAACCCCAACCGGATGCCCAGTTGCCCGAACGCATTGCCCAGCTGGAAAAGACCATCGCCTATCAGAACAGTCTGATCAGCGCCCTGACCCTGGACATCGACTCTGGCGCAAGGGGATTCTCCCCCTTCCTTTCCGCCATGGCCCGCCAGACCGTTCCCCAGGTGTGGCTGACCCAGATTTATCTCTACGACGGAGGCCGGCAGATGGCCCTGCGGGGAGAGACCCTCGACCCTGGCAAAATGCCATTGCTGCTGACCGCCTACTCCCGTGAGGAGATTTTTCGGGGTCTGGATTTTGAAGCCTTCTCCATGGAACGCAGCCAGCATGATCCAGCCATCGCGCAGTTCACCCTTGGGACACCCCGGCCCTCCCGGATTCTGAGCCTCACCAACATGACACCATTGCAGCGATTCCAGATGCGTTCCCAGGGAGAGACGCCATGAAGATACTCCGCAACCTCAGCGACCTGGCACAGCGCCTTGACCAGCGTACCCCCCGGGAACGGGCCATGGTATTAGCGGTTCTGGTTCTCGTTCTGCTGTTGGCCTGGCACACCGGCATGGCAAAACCTCTCCAGCAGCGCATTGAGCAGAACCGCCAGCAATCCCGCGATCTCCTGGCCAATGCGGCCCATATGGAGCAACAGGCGCAGCAGGTCCGTCAGGCGCATATGAACGATCCAGACCACGCCCTGCGGACCAGGGCCAGTGAACTCACCCAGCAGTCCCGGCTCCTGGAAGAGCGCATTCAGCACGCCATGGAGCATATGGTGGAACCACGGAAAATGCCGGTACTGCTGCGCGACCTGCTGGCCCGCCAGAACGACATCACCCTGCTGCGCCTGGAGAGTATTGCCGGCGCACCCTTTCACCCTGCTGCTCAGGAAGTCAGCTCCCGCGCGACCCGCACCTATCGCCACGGTCTGCGCATGGAGCTCAAGGGCACCTACATGAGTCTGCTGCGATACCTGGAGACAGTGGAAGAGCTGCCATGGCACTTCATCTGGCACACCATCGAGTACCAGGTCACCGACCATCCCGAAGCCATCATCTATCTGGAAATCTACACCATCGGCACCCAGCAGAAATGGATCGGCGTATGACAACACGTCTTTTCTGGCCCATGCTGCTGGTTCTGTGCCTGTGCGCCACCACCTGGGCCCGACACCTGAGTGATCCCACCCGACCCTGGAAACCCACGGAACAGGCACCGGCAGCCCTTGAGACTCAGGACAAGACAAGCCAGCCCAAGGCCGTCGACTTCGTCTTCATCGGACATCAGTCATGGGCCATGATCAACGGCAAGCGCTACCAGGTAGGCGACTTCTTCGATAACGGCCACATCATCAGTATAGATACGACCCATATCACCATGGAAAATATCAGGGGGCACCGATGGAATATTCCGGTAAAGCGTTAAGAGCACTCGTCATCTTCGTATTCCTCATGGCTATCGCTGGCTGCGCCGCCCAGCGCCCCGGCGGTCCGCCCCCAGAACTGCCTTCCCAGCGCCAGGGCGCGATGCCCAGCTTTGATGACTCCTTTGCCCAAAGCGAGTCTCCCCGTCCCGTCAGCCCCCAGGAGCTGCCGCCTCTGGTCATCCCCTCGCCCTACCAGACGATATCGCCCTTTGACGGCGCGCCACCGGTATCGCTGCAGCTTTTTGATGCTCCGCTGCGGGAGGTACTGGCCACGGTGGCGGAAGACGCTGGCCTCAATGTGGTTTTCCATCAGGGAGTACCCCAGGCTTTCCCCCTGAGCCTGACCCTTGACCGCACTCCCGTGGAAGAAGCGCTGGAAATTATCATGGACATCAGCGGCTGCTACTATCAGCTGCGCGGGCAGACCCTCCATGTTCACCGCTTTGTCACCAGAACCTTCAATATCCCCTATGTCAATACGCGATCATCATTTGTGTCAAATCTTGGTGGTGACGTGCTGGGAGGCAGCGGCACCGGTGCCAACTACCGTGGCGAGTTCTCCATGCGCTACGACAATCCCGAAGAGATGAACGACTTCTCCCTGCACATCCAGGAGAATGTGGAAAAACTCCTTTCTGAGGAGGGGCGCTATGTTCTCAACCGCTTCAGCGGTGTTCTGAACGTCACTGATCACCACCCCAATGTGCAGAATATCGAACTGATGCTGGAACGAATCCTGGAACACTCCTTCAAACAGGTGCTCATCGAAGCCCAGATCTTTGAAGTGGTGCTCAACGACAGCCACTCCCTGGGTATTGACTGGACCAACGCCTTCAGCGCTGGCAGTGGAGTTGGCACCATCGGCCAGGCAACAGGTGGTTCCTTCGGCCTGCCCGGCGGCGATATGGCCACTGGTGTCGTCCAGTACACCCGTAACAATTTCACGGGGATGCTGCAGGTCATGCGCAATGCCGGCAACCTGGAAGCCCTTTCCAATCCCCGTATCCGGGTCATGAACAGCCAGACGGCTATTATCTCCTCCGGCCGCATAACCCCTTTCTGGACCAAGCGGGTGGACTACAGTGAAGTCGGCGGCCAGATCAACCGCATTGAAACCTACGATCGCCGCGATGTGCTGTCGGGCATCTCCATGGGTGTAACTCCGGTCATCGCCCCCGATGGCTCCATTCTGCTCACGGTGATTCCCGTCTCCACCAACTTCGAAGAGATCGATCAGCAGACTGACAGCAGCGGCGACCTGATCGTTTCGGCACCGGTGGTCAACATGAAGGAAGCGGGCACGATCATCCGCGTGCAGGATAACGACATGGTGGTCATCGGCGGGCTTATCTCCACCTCGACCCGTCGGGAGACCCAGGAAGTAAGCGGCCTTTCCGCCATACCCCTGCTGGGACACCTCTTCCGTGGCAGTCGCGATGTGCAGGAGCGACGCGAACTGGTGATCTTTCTGCGTATCCGTTCCGTGGAGATATGACCATGAGTCGGCCCGGAATTTTCACCACCTTGCTGTTTATGGCCTTAAGCTGTGCCGCTGCCCAGGCCGCCACGGATATGCCGCGGCAGGCGGTTTCCACGGCCAATATGCTGAACCTGCGTTCAGGGCCCAGCCCTTCCCATAGCATAACCGGCACCCTCGCCCTCCATCAGGAGGTCACCATCATGGAGACTCTCCAAAGCGACGCCGGGTATACCTGGTATCGGGTGCAAACCGAAAATCAGCAGGGATTCGCTTTTGGCAGATACCTGCACCTGCTGCCCCAGGAGCCCCGACAGCCAGTGGCGGGAAAAGTTCAGAGCTATCAGCTCAATGTGCGCAGCATGCCCTCCGCCCAGGGCTCCGTGGTACGGGTTCTGGAGCAAGGTGAGCTGGTAACTGTTGAAAGGGAAATTCCCAACGGGCTCCACGCCCCCTGGTATGAAATCCGCCTTGCACAAGAGCAGCGGGGGTTTGTGTACTCCGCCCATATCACCCTGCAGGGGACCAGCACCTCTGGACCAATGACAGCGACCGTGGCAGAGCCCCCACTGGCCAAAAATCCAGCGCAAGCCCCCGAGACAACGGCTGTCACTGCTTCGCCAGCGAAATTCATGGCTCCCCGTGAGCGCATGGAACACCTGAACAAAGCCGACCTGTTCTACCGCCAGGGCCGCCTCTACGAAAGCCTGCTGCTCTATAAACATGTGGTGCAGCACAGCCACCCTTCGCGCAGCCTGCTGATCAATATTGTCTATCTGCAGGGGCAGCTTGGGCGCGATGGACACGCCCACGCGTTTATCGACCAGCACCCTGAGCACAAGGCCCTGCTGGCCTACTCCTACGCCATCGGCTTTCTGGAGGGCCAGCGCCCCCTCCATGAGCTCACGTCCTCCCTGCAGCAGTACCTGCCCTCTGATCACAACGGTATGCTCACCTTCCTGCTGGGCTCCATCCGCGAGCAGCAGGGAGAATACGCTGCCGCCCAGCGCCATTACTTCCAGGCCATGGAGCGCGACCCTTCCAGCGCACACTTCCGCTACGCCGCAGCGCGCATGGGTGAACTCAACGGCCAGACCGCGCAGGCGCGGCAGCTCTACCAGAGTGTCGTGCGTTCGGCAAACCAGCAGCTGGCCCAGTACGCCCGCACCCGGCTGCAGCAGCTGGAACCTCCAGGAGTCTGGTGATGAGTGCCCCGAACCGCAAAATCCGCATCGGCGACCTGCTGACCGAGGCGGGATATATTACCGAAGAGCAGCTTGGACAGGCGCTGGAAGAGCAGAAGCGCTCCGGCAAAAAGCTTGGCCATGTCCTGGTGGAAAGTGGCATGGTCAGCGAGGACAAGTTTCTGCGCCTGCTGGCGGAAAAAGCCCGACTCCCCTTTGTGGAGCTCAAGCACTACAAGTTCCGCGAGGAGCAGACCCGCAAGCTGCCGGAAACCCTGGCCCGCCGCTTTCGCGCCATTATCCTCAGTGAGCGCACAGACGGCTTCCTGATCGGCATGGCCGACCCCATGGATATCTTCGCCATGGACGAGATGCAGCGCATCCTCAAGCGGCCGGTCTTTCCCGCCGTGGTGCGGGAGTCGGAGCTCATCAGTTCACTGGACAGCGTCTACCGGCGTCAGGAGGACATCTCTTCCATCGCCGAAGAGCTGGAAGACGAGCTCAAGGGGGCCAGCGATTTCGACCTGACAACCCTGATGGGCGGCGGCAAACGCAACACCTCGGAACTGCTGGTGGTACGCCTGCTGCAGTCCATCCTGGAAGACGCCATTCAGGCCAAGGCCTCGGATATTCACATTGAACCCGACGAAAACATCCTGCGCATCCGCCACCGCATCGATGGCATCCTCCATGAGCAGACCATGAAAAAACAGCGCATCGACTCGGCACTGGTCATGCGCCTGAAGATCATGTCCGGCCTGGATATATCGGAAAAACGCATCCCCCAGGATGGACGCTTCAACATCAAAATCCGCGGCCACATGGTGGACGTGCGGGTTTCCACCCTGCCCAGCCAGTACGGAGAAACCGTCGTCCTGCGTATCCTCGACCAGTCCCAGGGGATCCTGCAGCTGGATCGCATCGGCATGCCCGAGGCTATACTGGAGCGCTTTCGCACCCTGATAAAGCGGCCACACGGCATGATTCTGGTCACCGGCCCCACCGGAAGCGGTAAAACCACCACCCTCTACGGTGCCCTCAGCGAACTGAACACGCCGGAAGTCAAGATCATCACCGCCGAAGATCCAGTGGAATATCGCCTGCCCCGCATCACCCAGGTACAGATCAACCCCAAAGTCGGCCTGACCTTCGCCCGTGTCCTGCGCTCTTCCCTGCGCCAGGATCCCGACATCCTCCTGGTAGGGGAAATGCGCGACCAGGAGACCGCGGAAATTGGCCTGAGATCGGCCATGACCGGACACCTGGTGCTCTCGACCCTGCACACCAACGATGCCATCAGCACCGCCACCCGCCTGATCGACATGGGCGCTGAACCCTTCCTGGTGGCCACGGCTCTGCGCGGAATCATCTCCCAGCGCCTGATCCGCTGCATCTGCGAAAACTGCAAGGAAGTCGACACGCCCAGCCCACGGGAGAAGATCTGGATCGAATACCTGACCGGCAAAGCCTTTGACGAACAGACTGCCTACTTCCGGGGCAAGGGCTGCCACCAGTGCAATAACACCGGTTACAGCGGCCGCATGGGTGTCTATGAACTCCTGGAAATGAATGAGCCCATGATGGATGCCCTGCGCCGAAGCGACGGCTCGGCCTTTGCCCGTGCCGCCCGCGAGGACAGCCGCTACTGCCCCCTGGCCCTGTGCGCTCTGGATGCGGCCCAGGCCGGAAAAACCACTATCGACGAAGTGTTTAAGGTCTCCGCTTCCCTGGAAGAGCACCCGGAGCCCTCGGCTGAACCTCCTTCTGCGACGCAGAGCGCTCCATCCATGGTGCCCACGCCCCACATGGCTGAATTGACGGCCCTGAAAGGAGACTAAATCCATGCCGAGCTTCGAGTATACCGGCCGCGGCGCCAGCGGATCACCTGCCACTGGCGTCATGGAAGGCAGCAGTGCCGATGCCGTCGCCACAGAGCTGCTGGCCCAGGGTATCACCCCCGTCAGTATCCTGCCCGCCAGAACCGCAGGCACCGGTACGCCAAAAAATTCCCTGGATATCGGGAAAATTTTCCGCAGTGCCAGGGATTTTTCCACCCGCGAAGGCCAGGTCAAACCCGATGAACTGCTGATGTTCTGCCGTCAGATGTACGCCCTTATCAAGGCGGGGGTGCCCCTGATGCGCACCCTGCACGGACTGGCCGATGCCAGCCACAGCAAGGCCATGCAGAAGGTTCTGCGGGATGTGGCCCACCAGCTGGAGTCGGGCATGTCGCTTTCGGCCAGCATGCAGGTACATTCCCGGGTATTTCCTCCCATCGTCATCAATATGGTGCATATCGGAGAGAATACCGGACAGCTGGATAATGCCTTTTTACAGGTGGCCGCCTACCTGGAGATGGACAAGAACAACAAGAAACGCATCAAACAGGCCACCCGCTACCCCACGGTCATCATTTCAGCCATGGTACTGGCCATCACCGTTATCAACATCATGGTCATCCCCGCGTTCACCCAGGTGTTCGCCCGCATGGGCAGCGACCTGCCACTGGCGACCCGCTTTCTCATCGGCATGTCCAACGCCTTCACCCACTACTGGTGGCTGATGCTCCTGATGGCGCTGCTGGCCTATGCCAGCCTGAAATACTCCCAGCGGACCCCTTCCGGCGCCCTGCTGCTGGATCGTGTCAAACTGAGCATTCCCCTGATAGGGCCGCTGACCGAGCGCATCGTGCTCTCCCGCTTCTGCCGAACCCTGGCCATGATGCTCAGCGCCGGAGTTCCGGCCCTGCAGGCCCTTTCCGCCGTATCCCGCTCCGTAGGCAATCTGTATATCGCCCAATCCATCGATCAGATGCGCCAGAGTATTGAAGGCGGCGAAAGCCTCTCCCGCAGTGCTGCTGCCACCAAGCGCTTTACCCCCATGGTGCTGCAGATGATGGCCGTTGGCGAGGAGACCGGCTCCACCGACACCATGCTGCTGGAAACCGCCGAGTTCTACGATCAGGCCATCGACTACGACCTCAAACGCCTCTCCGATGCTTTGGAACCTATACTGCTGGTATTCATGGGGGCGCTGGTGCTGCTGCTGGCCCTGGGAATCTTCATGCCCATGTGGAGCATGGGCAGCGCCATGGGAAGGTGATCATGCAAAGGGGCTTTACCCTGCTGGAGCTGCTGCTGGTCATGATTATCGTGGGCGTGCTGGGTGGAGTGGCGATCATGAACTGGCCAGGCCAGAATCTGGAGCAGGGGGTGTCGGTCCAGAGGCTGGTCAGCGATATCCGCTACGCGCAACTGCGGGTGATGGCCTGTGAAAACTGCGAACGGGGTGAAATGGTATTCAGCGTCAATCCCCCTGAGTACCGTTTTTTCCTGTACCGCAACGCCACCGCTACCGCTGAAGCATTCGCGGACGGGGAAATGATACGGGATCTTGAGCCAACTGGCCTGAGCTTCAGCGGTACTCTGGGTTTTGACGCTACCTTCGGCGAACCCACCATCAACCTGCCCCCGGACAGCGGCATCTGCGTCTTCCCGGAAACCGGCTATGTGGAAGCGGGACCATGCAGCTAAGCTAAGCAACACACGAATGCAGAGAACACATCCAAATGGAGGATACGCAATGAATCGAACGGGATATCTCCTCAGCCTGGCACTTCTGCTGCTTGTTGCAGGAGGTTGCGGCAGTGCCGATACCACGACACTCGTCCAGAATGAAAATATGCAGATCGTCATCTCCACAGACAAAAAGCACATAGCTGCCGACGGCCATGAGAGTGCCACACTGACCATTAGCGCCGTCAGGCTCCCCGATCGTTCTGCTGTTACCAACGCGCCAGCGACGTTTACCACCAACCGTGGCGAGATTTTCACTGAGGATGACAGACCGCTGACCAGCAACGGGCAGTCCAGCGATGGGAACTTTTTCCTGAACTTCCCCGCAGCCACCACCGTGAAGCTGCGCTCCTCTGCCACTGGTACCGCCCTGGTCAGCGTGACCATCAACGGCACCACCGCCTCCCTGGAAGTCCGGGCAAACATAACCCCACCACTGGCTGCAGCCCATATGGACTTTGACACAGGGGCAACCTACAACCTGCTTACCGATACGTCCCCCTTGCCAATGCACAAGTTTTACCACGCCCAGAGCGCGGAGCTGCGGGCTTTTCGCGAAGATGGCTATCCTGTCCCGGATCACACCCGATTCGACCTCTTCGTCACCGACACCGTGCTTGTCAGTGGCAATGCCGATGTCAGCACTGGGGATATCACCGACAGCAGCCAGGGGTTCAGCACTCTCGGTGTCGGAGGGAGCGCAATTCGCCAGGGAGATATCCTCCTGCTTCCCGACGCCCCACCGGCCGACCGTATCCGGTTTATCGCGGCCGATCCCGATACCGGCAATGACAGTCAGCTCACGGTTGCGCGCCCTTACACGCAAGCATACGCCAGCCAGCGCTATCTGGTGGTTGCCAGCAGGCTGGGCTCTGAAATCTACGGCATTGATGGCAGTGATAAACTCCCTCCCGGACAGACCGATGGCTCGCAGGCAGGCAGCTCAGCATTTATCTATCAGTACCATCGGAATTACCTTGACCGAGGGTGCCTTGATGGCGGAGGAAATCTGCCTGCGGACCCCAGTGAACGTGTGTACATCCTGGCGCTCAGCCAGGACATCTATCAACACGGTTTTATCAGTGCAGATGGTCTGTTCTGCTTTGCCCCCTAGGAGTTCTGCATCATGGTCAGGCAACCACACCAGCGCGGCTTCTCCCTTCTCGAGTTGCTGGTCTTTATCATCGTCGTCGGACTGGCCGCTGCGGCCATATTGGGAGTATTCGCCCCGGTACTGCAGGGCTCGCCCACCAATGCCGATATCCTGCGACGAACCTACCTGGCCATGGAACGGGTGGAGCTGAGCTACGCCCGGGGCAGCACACAGGATTTTGCCAGCTGGTGCCCCCAGAGTACACCGCTCTGTCAGCCTCTTGACAACAGCGTCATCACTGCGGGCAGCGCGAACTGTTACGCCGATGGCGATGACGCAAACGCGTACCACTGCGACATTTCAGTACAGATCAGTCAGAACAGTGTGAACACAACCATGGTCTTTACGGATATCTACCTCTCACGGGAGGAGCCATGATCGACAGCAGAAACCATCGCGAACAGGGCTTCTCCCTGCTGGAGCTGATCCTCACCATGGTCATCATCGGCATTCTATCTGCCGCTTCGGCTCCCATGGTGGGCAGTGCGATCAATGCCTACTTCACGGCCCGGCAGATGTCCGATGAACTGATGCAGGTCAATATGACCATGGAGCGCGTCAGCCGTGAGCTGCGGGGAGCGCTTGCCATCGATACCAACAGCGACCAGACCACCGTGCGCTTTACCCGACGTTCCGATAGCCAGGAGGTCTGCTTCCGCCTGAACCAGGGCAGAATCTGGCGGCATACGGGCAACTGTGCGAACCCGGGGCATCCGCTCACGGGTGCGGTTTTCGAAGCAGGCTCGACATTTCTCTACGGGAGCTTTGGAACAAACTGCACAAACCCTCAACTGCAAGACAGTGCTGCTGCGCCGCAGAATGCCCACCTGGTTCAGCTGCACCTGACATCGTCCACCTACGGCGCCTTTCGCACCAGCGTCTACGTGAATACCGCTGCCAACCCCTGCCACCTGTAAGGAGTTCACCATGAAGCATGAACTGGCATCCTGCAACGTCAAACACCAGAAGGGTTCACTGCTCATCGTGGCTGTTTTCCTGATTACCGTGGTCGCAGCCATGGGCATTGCGGTCACCTCGGTTTTCAGCGGCACAACGCTGGCCGGACTCGGGATACACCGCGATACCCAGGCAAAGTCCCAGGATCGCTACCGATTTCTCACCGGCACACCACCTGAAGTCATCCGCCCCCTGGGCAACGCGGATCTGATCATCGGGCTGCAGGATGGCTCCGCGCCCCTGACCCCCGAGCAGATACTCCGGCGTACCGGCAATATCATGCTCAGCGAGAACTTCCAGAGCTGGGGTTTTCCCGGTGGACACGCGACTGGATCCAATCCTGAAGCCGGCATCCTGCAGCTGAAGACACCGGGAGCATCCAGCCAGGGCTACACCAGCACCAACCTGCAGCTGTGTGACATGGGAGGCGAAGAGGTGGTTTTCCGCGTCTACTACGATGGACGTGCCGCAGTGCGGGTAAATTCCTTTACCCTGACCATCGGGCTTCACAGCGGAGCCCAGATTGTCCGCCACTTCACGGCGTTCAACCGCTCCAACGGCAATGTCACGGCGGGAATGATCGAGTTCAGCCTCGGCGTCTTCAATCCCGGCCTGGACATCGCTTCGGTCAGGCTGGAGTTCAACTGGCAAAGTACTGGTGATCGTTACCTCATCCTCTCCAACTTCTACCTGGGGCCTGAAAACGGCTGTGGCGATTCCGGCCAGGGAGGACTCGGGCAGCAGGAACTGGTCATTGGCGAGGATGGAGCACTGCTCTTTGGCAATCTGGTAAACGGCGAACCCCTGGCCTACTCCAACCTGCCCGCCCACGCCTGGGTGGAGGAGACGTTTCTCATGGGGGCAGCTGAGCGACCCTTCCGCGCTTTCTTCCGCTTTCAGACCTTCCCCGGCCAGACGGCCAATGACGCGAGAGGCACCCAGGGTGGCTTTACCTTTACCCTCTTCCCGGGCGATCACAACTTTCTCTGCACCAATGCCAGCAAGAGCGGCGACCAGCAGCAGGGATCCCACCTGGGGTTTGCCAATCTGGAGGCGACAGAGGTGAAAATCAATTTTCAACCCGATATCCTGGAAGACTGCGGAAGCAACCTCTGTGCCTGGCACAGCGGCACCAATGCCACCAGCATCAGAAACATGAAGGTTCCGGTGCCCGATGGGTATCTGCCAGACTACAGTGAAACTTTCGGCAATCGCGGCAATGGCTGGCGCTATGGCTGGACCAGTGAATTCTACGGGCCTCCCCGCTATCGTACCACTCTGACCAATCCTGCTGATTCCAATCTGAGCGCAGATGAAAACTTGCGCTGGGATACCTTCAACCATATGGCCCTTGTCTGGGGCACCACCGCCTGGTGGGCCCGTGAGTGGGAACTGGCCCTGCCCAATGGGCAGTATCTGGTGACGCTGGGTGCCGGCGACCCCCGCTATTCCGATCAGGACAACACCATGCTGGTCGAGGGTGTGCGCTTTGCAGACCCCGATCCCTATGCCACAACCCTTGGGACGGGAGGAGATTTTGACCTGTGGAACAATGTGGAGGTGGGCGTCTATGACGGCAGGCTGACAGTGGCACCCGAGGCAGATCGCAATGCCAAGATCAGCTTTATCGAAGTGCGTCCGGCCGGCTGTGATCCTGCGGAGGACAGCCCCCGTATGGCCATCGAATTCGACCTGCACCAGGAAGAACACCTGGGAGATCCGGCGGCCAACCATGTGGCCTTTCTCTCCACAGCCAGTGTGGAGCACGGCGCAACGGGAAATCCCCCGTGCGCCACTGCGACACAGTTTGGCGGCGAAGGCGGGTGCACCTATAATCCTTCCCAGGCCAACTGGCTGGAGTATCAGGCTTCGGCAGGTGTGGAGCCGCACACCTATGCCACCCGTATCGAACTCTCCCGTCAGCAGTGCGATCTGGCTGATCCGGCAAAAAATCTGCTGGTGCTGGTCTGGGTCTGCAATCCAGGAGAAAGCTGCCACAGCGACAGTACCTTCGGGGATGTCACCAGCCCCTACCCACAGTGGAGTCAGAACTCATTTCAGTACTGCACCAGCTTTCCAGAGCAAGAGGGCATCAGCACCGAAGCCCTTTTTCAGCAGCTGAAAGCGGGGTTCACCTTTGCCACCGGCGACATTCCCTTTGGCCTGAAGATTTCCGACCTGGCCATCTACCCCAGTGCCAGGGCCACTGGCAGTCACTGGCCCTTTGATGCCGGCAACCGTGGCCCCGGCATCGTGGTGGGACACTCCTATTCCCCAGACACTCCATCCGGTGCGGGGCAATCCCTGGCTGGCGGCTACACCTTCCTGGAAGACAGCAGCACATTCAACATAGCCACGCAGAACTTCTCCCTGAGTGCCTGGGTCAAACTCAGTGCCATGCCCACCCAGCCACGGGTGATTGCCGGTAAGGGAGGATCCGGCGGCAGCAACGGCTACAGCCTGTTGGTAGATACCCAGGGATATGTCATCTTCCAGGTGCGCGACAGCAACGGCAACATGCGCTCGGTGCGCTCGGAACGCCCCCTGCAGCTGGGGGAGTGGGAGCATCTCGCGGGTATCTTGCAGCGGGCCAATCCCGAGCACAGCACCGTGGCAAATCAGCTGCGTCTATACCTCGGCGGACACCGCCAGATGGGCTACACAAGTGGTTCCAGCCATGATCTACACGGCCGCAGCCTGCACACGCCGAACCTGTTTGCCATCGGCAATGTTCACGACGGGAGTACCTTCAGCGCAGCGACCTTTCCCGGGCTTATCGACGAAGTCCGCATCTACCCGGATTTTGTCCTGTACAACGCCACCATACGGGATATGTACACCAACCGCTGGTAAACATTCCGCCCACGAAAAGTTTCCCCCGGAACGCAAAGAGACTTGCGACAAGCAGCAGCAAAAGTTACACTCTGTAAAAATGCTGCATAGCTCTTTTGGAGCGTACACCGGGGGAAATGCCAATGAAAGCAGTCATCATGGCCGGCGGTTTTGGTACCAGGATTCAACCATTGACCAACAGTCTTCCCAAACCCATGATCCCTGTGGCGGGAAGGCCCATGATGGAGCACATTGTCAGAAAGCTCCGCGACAGCGGCATTACCGATATCGTCATCCTCCTCTTCTATATGCCCGAAATCGTCCAGAACCATTTCGGCGATGGCAGCGAGCTCGGGGTGCGTATCACCTATGTCCTTCCCAACGATGACTATGGCACTGCCGGCGCGGTCAAGTGCGCCGAGGCTCATATTGACGAAAGCTTTCTCATCATCAGCGGCGACCTGGTAACCGACTTTGACCTCAACACCATCATCCGCGCCCATCAGCAGTCGCGGGAGATGGTGACCATCACCCTGACTTCCGTTCCCAACCCGCTGCAGTTCGGCGTGGTGGTGACCGATAAAAACCACCGCATCGTCAAATTTCTGGAGAAACCGGGCTGGGGCGAGGTCTTTTCCGATACCATCAACACCGGCATCTATGTTCTGGAAAAGGAAATCTTTCAACACATTCCCGAGAAAACCAACTTTGACTTCAGCAAGGATCTCTTCCCCTTGCTGATGAAGCGCCAGATACCCATTCATGGATTCAACGCCCACGGCTACTGGCGCGACGTGGGCAACCCCGATTCCTACCGGGAGTGCATGGATGAATTTTTCAGCGGCGCCTTCAGCCTGGATGTGGGTATAGAATGCCAGGTCACACCCAGCGCCACCATCCGCGCCCATCCCTCAACCAGCTACCAGACCACCCTCCTGGAAGGTATCAACATCATCGGTGCCAACACGATCATTGAACCGTACGCCAAACTCACCAACTGCATTATCGGCGACAACTGCCACATCAAAAGCGGCTGCGAGCTGGAAAACTGTATCATCTGGAACAGTTGCACTGTAGGTGAGGAATCTGTTCTGCACCATACGGTCATGTGCAATAACGTGCACATCGCCGAGAAGGTGCATATACCCCACGGAGCCATCATTGCCGAAAACGTCACCATCGAAAAACAGGTTGAAATCGAAAAGGACATCACCATCTGGCCGGATAAACACATTGAGGAGGCAGCCATAGTGTCCAGCAATGTCATTTGGGGCGACAAGTTCAAAGCCACTATTTTCGAAAGCGGGGCCATCCGCGGCTTTACCAACATTCAGATATCCGCTGACTTTGCCGCCAAGATCGGCGCGGCCCTGGCATCTTTCCTGCCCCGCAACTCCACCATTATCATGTCGCGGGACTACCACAAGGCTTCGCGCATGATCAAGCGCTCCTTCCTGGGCGGAGTACTCTCGGCAGGGGTCAATGTCATCGACATGCGCCTCAATCCAGCCCCTGTCAACCGCTTCAAGCTTGAAAACAACGAACTGCTGGCCGGTGGAGTTCACTTTCAGCAGTGCAGCGACAATATCGACGAAACCATCATGACCTTCTTCGACGCGGGCGGCAATGTCATCGACTCGGCGGCGGAAAAGGCCATTGAGCGCCTGTTCTTCCGGGAGAAATTCCGCAAGGCCGCCCACGATGAAGTGGGAGACATCTACGACGACTCGGGACTGCCGAAAAACTATCTGGACACCTTCCTGGCCACCATCAACCGCAAGGCTATTTCCGCCGCCCGTTTCAAGATCGTTCTGGATCTGAGCTTCGGCGCCACCATCAATGTCTTCCCCGAGATTCTCAGCAAGCTCGGCTGCGAAATGATCGTCCTCAACGCCTACGAAAATCCCGACGGGCTCTCCCGCTCTGCCACCCAGCTGCAGGATGCCGTCAACGATGTGCGCTCCATCGTGCAGTCCACATCGGCTGACCTTGGGTTCATTCTCTTCCCCGATGGAGAGCACTTCCTGATGGTGGGCGACAAGGGCAATGTGCGAGCGGATCACCAGCTGATCCTCTTTACCCTCCAGCTCCTCCACGACTACGCCCGCCTCAAGCAGAGCATTCAGAAGGTCTATATTCCGGTCTCCGCCCCCAGTATTCTGGATGAGGCCATTTCCCCCCATGTAAAGATTACCCGTGGCAAGTTTGTCGGGCTGCAGGGCTCTGCCCTGGGCGATACGGATCTGATTGCCTACCACAATGGCCTGATCGCGTTCCGCGAGTTTTCCAGTGCCTTCGACGGCATGTACTCCATCGCCAAGATTCTGGAACTGCTGGCCACGGTCGGCAAGCCGGCTTCCGAGATATTCAGCGCCATCCCGGCCTATGCCTTCCTCAGCAGCAGCATCTCCTGCCCCAGCGAATTCAAGGGCACCGTGATGCGCAAGATGAGTGAAGACGCCATCACCAGAGAGGCAAGCTTTGTGGATGGCATCAAGATCCTTATGGAAAACAGCAGCATCCACATGATTCCCGACCAGCACCAGCCCGCAGTGCACCTGTACTGCGAGCACCGCGACGAGGAGTCTGCCAGGCAGCTGCTGGAAGAGTACAAGGGCAAAATCCGCCAGTGGATCAACGAGGCCTGAGCGCGGTTTTCCGGAACGGTAAACCTCTCCTTGAAATCCCTGGCTGAAGTCCCCATACTTAATATGTTGCGCGCCTGCTCAGCGCAAGCGACACACCAAGACACTACCGGCTGAGCATGAGGCTCAGCAGCTTCCGCGGAAGCTTCGACCATATACAGGAGGGAACCGCATGGCGAAACCGGATCAAAGCGATATCGACAGCCTGCTCGCTGAGTTTGAAGCAGCGGGAGCAGGCTCAGACAACAGCAGTAACCAAAGCGATGATATAGATATAGACGCTTTGCTGCAGGAGGTTGACGCCGCTGAGCAGCAGCCCCCGGCACAGGCTCCCAAAGCTGCGGCCAAAGCGACACCAAAACCCGCCAAGGTCGCCCCTGCGACGAAACAGGCTGCCCCTGCCCCGAAAGCGGCTGCCCCCAGCAAAGAGCCGGAGCCCGACCTGCCCCTTCCGGACGAGCACGCCGAAATTCTGCAGTCGGTCTGTCACCTGGAAGACGCTCCCTCCAAGAAAAAATCCGACGGCGGTGTCCTGCTGCCTGAACCGGACCACCGCATCATCGACAGTCTGGATGAAATCACCACCGAGACCGAAATCAAGACCAATGAGGTCATGGACAAACTGGACGCGGCCATCGAAAAGGTCAACACCATGGTCACCGACATCGATCGTTTCTCCAAGCTGCTGGATCGCCATGAACGCGTGGTCGAGATGCTCAGCCACAAGCACCCAGACAATCCGGTGGTAAAGTTTTTACGGGATTTTTCCGAAACACTAGATCAGATAGAACAGATTAAAAAAACGGCCCAGGAGTGCCAGGATGACATCTATGTCGCCATGGATCTGCTTCAGTTCCAGGATATTTCGCGACAGAAGATTGAAAAGGTCATCGCCGTCATTCGCGCACTGAATGGATACCTCAATACCTGGTTCGGTACTTCCCGCCCTGACTCTTCCCGCGCCTCGGTCGCCAAGACCTTTGGCAAGGAGGATGTCCAGGCAACCACCGACGAAGATATTGAAGCACTCATCGGGGAGTTTCAGGAGAAAAACTGATATGTTCAAATACGCAAGGGAATCCCAAAGGCTTCTGGGTGTCGACCACACCCATACCGTTGCCCAGATCAAGGCAGCCTTCCGTGCCTGCGTAAAGAAATATCATCCGGATGTTCTGGGCAACACTCCCGGCAGCGTCCGCTATTTCCAGCATATCAACCGCGTCTACAGCGAACTGCTGCAGTACAAGAGCACCCACCCCGATGCCGCTCCCAATCAGGCGCCCCAGGCAAACAGAGCCTCCGCTCGTCCGGCGCCGGCCCACCGTGACTTCAACCGCCAGCACAGGGCGGCCCAGACACGGCCCGCAGCCCGCGCGCCCCGTAAGGAAAGCCGCCCACCATCCCAGGAGCAACTGCTGCTGAAAAAAATGCAGAAGATGCAGAAAGGCGCATTCACGGTCGATCCCCTGGTGGCCGAGATGGGTATTGAAGCCCTGATCATGCGCTGTGAATTCAGTGACAACTATTACGTAAAACGCGAGGCCATCAAAGCGCTCATCTTCAAGGGCACTCCTGAGGCAGTCAAAGGCATACTCTACCTGCAGAAAAGCTCCGACAACGACGCCAGAGAAATCATAGACGAGCTGCTCTTCCAGTCCGATGACCGCTTCAAGCGCATGATGGAGAACGACGGCGGCGCAAACCCCTTCTTCGCCTGGGTCAGCAAGCTGGTCAACGGCATCGTGCGGGTATTTGACAGCTCCGTGCGCCCCACCACCCATCCGTGAGTACGACTTTTCACCATATTCCCGTCCTGGCGGACGCCGTGCTGAGCAGCCTTGGCCCTGCCCTGAACGCAGAGCAGCCATTACTGGTGGACTGCACCGTCGGCGGCGGCGGCCACAGCTCTCTGATTCTGGAACACTGCCCCAGCGCCCGCATCATCGGTATCGACCAGGACCCCGCCGCGCTGCAGGCCTGCAGTGACAGGCTGGGCGAGCGTTTCACTCCCCTGCGAGGCAACTTCGCCCAGCTGCACCGCCTGCTGAAGCAGGCCAATGTGGCACCATCCTCGGTCAACGGATTTCTCTATGACCTGGGCGTCTCCTCCCACCAGCTGGACACCCCCGAGCGGGGATTCTCCTTCCTCAGCGATGGCCCCCTGGACATGCGCATGGATCCATCGGCGCCCCTGAGCGCCGCCGATGTGGTCAATACCTACAGTGAAGAGGAGCTGGCGCGGATCATTCACGCCTATGGCGAAGAACGGCACAGCCGCAGAGTGGCCCGGGTTATCGCCGCCTGCCGTCGGGAAAAGCCCTTTACCACCACCAAAGAACTGGCCGACCTCATTCATCGTGATATCGCCAAATTCTATCGCAACGAGTCCATCCATCCGGCAACCCGCACCTTCCAGGCCCTGCGCATAGAGGTGAATGGGGAGCTGGACGCCATCACCACCTCACTGGAAAGCGCCCTGACATACCTGCGCCCCGGTGGCATACTGGCCGTCATCTCCTTCCACTCCCTGGAAGATCGCATTATCAAGCAGTTTTTCCGTCAGCACGCAAGCACGTGTATCTGCCCACCGGAAGTCTGGCAGTGCCGTTGCCAGCACCAGCCGCTCCTGGAAATTCTCACCAGAAAACCCCTGATCGCCGATGAAGCCGAAAAGCAGCTCAATCCCCGCTCCCGCAGCGCCAAACTGCGTGTCGCCCGCAGAACTTCCGCCTGAAAGCCGCTACGGCAGGTGCCGCCGCAGGAAGGCCTCGACCCCCTGTCGATAGGTCTGCGCATCCCGTAAAAATCCATCATTATGCCCTCCCCGCAAGACCACAAAGGCCTCGGGGCCGCTGATGGCAGAGAGTTCCTCGCCATGGCTGAAGGGCACGACCTCATCATCACGGCTGTGCACCACCAGCAAGGGACTGACCAGCTGCGCGGCAGCGTCGCGAGTATCAAAGTGAAAGCGACTGAGCCGGCGCGCGGGCAGAAAAGGATAGAGCTGGGCCGCCAGGTCGGGCAGGGAGGTGAAGGTGGACTCCAGCACCACGGCAACAGGCGCTCCCCCCTGCCGCTGGGCCTGGAGCGCTCCACAGGCGGCAATGGAACCACCCAGGGAGCGCCCCCAGAAGACAATACGCTCCGCATCCACTTCCGGTTGGGCCAGCGCTGCCTGCCAGGCCGCAACGGCATCAAGCTGCAGGCCCTTTTCATCGGGCGTGCCCTCGCTGAGCCCATAACCGCGATAGTCAAAAATCAGCACTGACAGGCCAAGATCGTGGAAAACCCTGATGGTCTGCAGGCGATGGGATATGTTCCCGGCGTTGCCGTGAAAGAAAATCACCGTGGCCCGGGCCTGCGGTACCGGCACAAACCAGCCGTGCAGCCGGGTATCATCGGCGGCCTGAAAACGCACATCACGATAGTCCAGGCCAATATCCCCCGGAGTCGCCTCCAGACGGGAGCTGGGGAAGAAGAGCAGGCGCGCCTGCAGCAGATACATGCCCAGCACCAGCAACCCATAGAAAATTCCAGCCAGTAACATCAGCATCACAAGTGTCCGCAGCATAGGTTCTCCTTGAAAAACTTGGGGCAATCACCTCTGGGGTATGGGATTTTCGCTGGAATTTCAGTACAGTAAGCCTGATTTTTCTCTCAATTCCGATATCCAGCAGGTGAACCCTATGCGTATCCGCATCTCCCCAACTATAGAGCTGGCCAATGACAAGCCCTTTGTGCTCTTTGGCGGCATCAACGTCCTGGAAGACCTGGACTCAAGCCTTCACGCCTGCGAAGCCTATGTCAAAGCCACCGACACCCTCGGGATACCTTACGTTTTCAAGGCGTCCTTTGACAAGGCCAACCGCTCCTCCATTCACTCCTATCGGGGTGTCGGGCTGGAAGAGGGTTTGCGTATTTTTGAAACAGTTAAAGAGCGCTTCGGCGTCGCGGTCATCACCGATATCCACGAGGTGGAGCAGGTGAAGCCCGCCGCCGAGGTCATTGACGTGCTGCAGCTGCCGGCATTTCTCGCCCGCCAGACAGACCTGGTCGTCGCCATTGCCCGCGCTGGCAAGCCCATCAATGTCAAGAAGCCCCAGTTTCTGAGCCCCACCCAGATGGGGAATATTGTCAGCAAGTGCCGCGAAGCGGGCAACGATCAGGTTATCCTCTGTGAGCGCGGCACCTGTTTTGGTTACGATAATCTGGTGGTGGACATGCTGGGCTTCCGCCAGATGCGCCAGGCTACCGGTAACTGCCCGGTGATCTTCGATGTCACCCACAGCCTGCAGTGCCGCGATCCGCTGGGAACCGCCTCAGGGGGACGTCGCGCCCAGGCCCTGGAGCTGGCCCGTTCCGGCATGGCCATTGGCCTGGCCGGGCTCTTTCTGGAGGCGCACCGCGACCCCGACCAGGCTCGCTGCGACGGCCCCAGCGCCCTGCCCCTCCATATGCTTCATCCCTTTCTGGAGCAGGTGAAGGCGGTGGATGACCTGGTCAAGAGCCTGCCCGTCCTTGATATTCACTGACGACCAGCCAAGGAGAGACATGATGAGCACGCCGCAACCGACCATACGGGTGGTGATTCCCGCCCGCTACGCTTCCATGCGGCTTCCCGCCAAGCCCCTGGTGGATCTGGCAGGGCTGCCCATGATTGTGCGGGTATTCCAGAGAGTTCAACTGGGGCTGCCCGGAGAAGATATTCTCGTCGCCACCGATGACGAACGCATTGTCCAGGTGCTGGCCAGACATGACATTCCCCATGTCCTCACCGCTGCCGACCACCAGAGCGGAACCGACCGCGCCGCCGAGGTGGCCAGGCTCAGTGGCTGGTCAGACGATGATATCATCCTCAATGTGCAGGGCGATGAACCCCTGGTTCCCTGCGAGCTGCTGAGGGCCTTCGCCGATTTCTGCCGGCAGCAGACCGCGCTGCAGATGGGAACCATTGTGGTGCCCGTCACTGAACATCAGCATATCCATGATCCCAATGTGGTCAAGGTGGTACTGAACCAGCAGCAAGACGCACTGCTCTTCTCCCGCGCTCCGATCCCCCACTGCCGGGACATGTCCCCCGAGCAGTGGCCACTGGAAGCCTTCGCCCGCCATATTGGTATCTATGCCTACCGCAACCGGGTGCTGCAGCAGCTGGCCATCACACCACCATGCGCCCTGGAGCTCCGGGAGAAACTGGAGCAGCTGCGCGCGCTGTGGCTGGGTATACCCATCCGGGTCATGGCATGGCACGAGTCGCCACCCCATGGCGTCGACACGCCCGCCGATGTACAGCGGGTAATCCGCATACTTCAACAGCAAGAGGATACACCATGAACCACGAGCACTTTCTCCAGAGCGCCCGCCAGGTGATCACCACCGAAGCCACCGAAGTGGCCAGGCTGGTGGAGCACCTGGATATGGACTTTGCCCGCAGTGTCGAAGCCATCCTGCAGTCCCGTGGCCGGGTTATCGTCTGCGGCATGGGAAAGTCGGGTATCATCGGCAAGAAGATCGCCGCCACCATGGCCAGCACCGGCACGCCGAGTTTTTTCATGCACCCCGGCGAAGCCTACCACGGCGACCTCGGCATGGTGACGCCTGACGACGTCTTCATTGCCATCTCCCATTCCGGTGAGACCGACGAGGTGGTCAAGCTCATTCCCTTTCTGCAGGACAATGGCAACTATCTGATCGCGCTGACGGGAAATCCCGCATCCACCCTGGCACGCGCCGCTCACAGCCACCTCAACACCGGCGTCACCAGGGAGGCCTGCCCGCTCCAGCTGGCTCCCACCTCATCCACAACGGCGACACTGGTACTGGGAGACGCCCTGGCAGTGACCCTCATGGAGGCCCGAAACTTTCAGCCCGAGAACTTTGCCCGTTTCCATCCCGGCGGCTCCCTGGGGCGCAAGCTGCTGACACGGGTGGAGCAGGTCATGAAGCAGGACAACCTGCCCTTTGTCGACAGCCAGACCGGCATGAAGGATATCATTCACACCATGAGCGAAGGGCGCTGTGGATTGGCCATTGTGGTCAACGCCCAGAACTTCCTGGTAGGCATCATCACCGATGGTGACCTGCGGCGTGCCATGGATAAACGCCAGGAGGATTTCTTCCGTCTGAGCGCCCAGGATATCATGACCAGGGAACCCAAAACCGTGGCACCACAAACCCGCCTGGTCGACGCCGAAGCCCTGATGATCAGCAGGAAAATCAACTCCCTGCTGGTCGCCCAGGATCTGCGGGTCAGTGGTATCATCCAGCTCTACGACCTCTGAAAGCCCCGAATACAATACGCGCAGCCCCTTGCCTGACGGCAAGGGGCTGCGAAGAACAACATGTCAAAAACTCAGGAAAACGTGAAGTAGGCCACGGCTTCCTGCAGATCCTCCACTGACAGGATCAGGCGGCCACCCTCAACCCTATGGTTCAGGGGAACGGGGTGGCACCCTCCTTGTTTCATGCCGATCTGGCTGAAGGGGAAGCGAAGCCCGCAGTGGGCACAGACCATGGATTCACCATCCTGAACGTACCCCAGGTTCTCCTGCCAGCACACTTCACAGGCATCCAGCGCAACCCGCACCACCCCATCAGCACCCATCAGGATAAAGTAGCGCACTTCTTGCGCTTCCGACCGGAAAAGAAAAGAGCGAGCTTTGCCATCCGCAAAATCAGCCAGTTCGTGACTCACCTCGCCATCCACCGCCTGCACCACCTGAGCCCTGGCAATATGACGCGGTGTCGTATCGCCAGAAAAAAAATAGAGCCCGGCAAAAACCGCAGAAATACACAGCGCAACCACCCAGCCTGCGGGCAGGCGCCCCTGATTTCCCTGAAACCCGGGTGATCCTTTTTCCGGGAGCCTCTTCTCTGGCATTGACTTCTCCTGCATATATCAATCATCAAAACATAGTGCTGCCACGCCGGAAAGGATACGCCAACACACCGGTTTTCGCTATCCCCTCTTTCCGTCAGCAACCCTCCGGAGGCTTCTGACGTATTGCTCCTTGCACTTTAGCGCCATTTCCCGTACTTTGACATGGTGCATCTGCTGGCGATGCGAGGAGGAGTCCTCAACGGTGTGTGTGTTGTTCCGCCTGCAGATGACCTTCATTACCAGGAGATATTATGTTGCGTTCTTTTTTTCTCTGTCTGATGGCCCTTGCGCTGGCCAGCATCGGTACAACCGCTGTCGCTGCCAGCCTCTGTGACCCCCAAAAAGCTCCCCAGACCCGCACGGCAAAGACACTCGCCCGTAACCTGATACCCTACCTTCCCGACCAGAGCTGTATTGAGATCAACCGCGAAGAGGCACTCTTTTCCGGCTTTAATTACTTTGACCTGACGGTACGCTGGAAAGACCAGCAGGGAGAGCGCTCCCAACAGGTCATCGAAATTTCCGATGGTCGCTACGTTCTGGGGCAGGCCCTTGACCTGACTGACCGCTCCGATGTCATCGCTGAGGCCAAAGCCCGCTTTGCCCCGGCTCTGGAAATCCCCCTGAGCGCGGAAGACCTGGCGGCAGGGAACCCCAACGCCAGTACAGTCGTCGTGGCATTCGGCGACTACGACTGCGGTTACTGCGCCCAGGCCTACGAGTTCCTGCACGGCAAGGCAGGCAACACTGTCGCCTTCTACACCAAAGATTTTGTCCTCTTCCCCAACTCGCTGGTTCAGGCCAAGGTGGTTCTGGCCGCCAAACGCGCCGGGGTCAAGGATATCCACGCCGTGAAAAACGGCATGTACAGCAAGAGCATGGCCCGCATGACTCCCCAGCAGGCAACCCAGGCTGCCCTCGAAGCGGTTCCGGCAGCCGAGAGGGAGAAGGTCAAGGCCTACCTGGACCAGCATGACGGCCAGATCAGCGCGACGATTCAGGAGTCCACCCATTTCGCCCGCGCCCAGGGCTGGAGCGGAACCCCCGTGGTGGTCATCAACGGCCGCGTGGTTCCCGGTGGCTTCAATCAGGATGTGATCAGCGAGATGCTCAAGTAAAAAACCATTCAACAGAAAAAGCGCAGATGCCAGGAGCATCTGCGCTTTTTTTATGGGAAAAGGAATTACAGCAGGGTGTCAAAATCGGGCGTAAAGTACGTCTGATCACGCTTCGGGCCAGTGGAGACGAGAACAGCCTTGCAGCCGACCAGCTCCTCAATGCGGCGCAGGTACGCCACGGCATTCGGTGGCAGATCCTGTTCCCCTTTGGCGCCAACGGTAGATGTCTTCCAGCCAGGCATCTCTTCGAAAACCGGCTCGACTCTGCGCAGTTTGCTGAGGCTGGCGGGGAATTCCTGAACCACTTCACCATCAATCTTGTAGCCGGTGCAGATCTTGATGGTATCAAAGGCATCGAGCACATCAAGCTTGGTGACGGCCAGGCCGGTCAGGCCATTGGTGCGCACCGCATAGCGGCCGACAACCGAGTCAAACCAGCCGCAGCGACGGGGCCGTCCGGTAGTGGCGCCATATTCATGTCCGATTTCACGCAGTTTTTCGCCATCGGCATCCAGCAGCTCCGTGGGGAACGGCCCTTCGCCCACACGGGTGGTATAGGCTTTCATGACGCCCACCACATGGTTGATGGCCTGGGGGCCCACACCGGTTCCCGTCAGGCTGCCACCACTGCAGCAGGAAGATGAGGTGACATAGGGATAGGTGCCGCTGTCCACATCCAGCAGCGTGCCCTGGGCCCCTTCGAAGAGAATTTTCTCCCCCCGGGCCATGGCGTTGGCGAGGTAGAGGGAGGTATCGGCGATATAGGGCTTCAGGCGTTGACCATACTCTTCGTACTCAGCGAAGACCTGGGCAAATTTGAGGTCGGGGTGGTGGTAGAGTTTTTCGAGAATATAGTTGTAGTTCTGCAGGTTGTCAGCCAGGCGCTCGGCAAAGAGCTCTGTTTCCAGAAGATCCACAAAGCGGATGCCGATGCGGGCCATCTTGTCGGAATAGGCGGGGCCGATACCGCGCCCGGTGGTGCCGATCTTCTTTTCGCCGCGGTGGCTCTCGTTGGATTTGTCGATAACACGATGGTAGGGCATGATCAGGTTAGCGCGCTCGGAGATGAGCAGGCGACCGGCCACTTTGATACCTTTTTTCTCAAGCTTTTCAATTTCATCCAGCAGGGCCTTGGGATCAACCACCACACCCTGGCCGATCACGCACATCTTTCCTTCGTGCAGGATGCCACTGGGAATCAGGTGCAGGATAGTTTCATCGTCACCGACCTTGACGGTATGCCCGGCATTGTGTCCACCCTGGTAACGAACGACCACATCAGCCTTCTCCGAAAGCAGGTCGACTATTTTCCCTTTTCCCTCATCGCCCCACTGGGCGCCTAAAATAACGAGATTTGCCATGAAAAGTCCTCTTTCTGGCAGCCTGGTCGATGCTCGTCAGGCTGCGGCAAGTATTTCAACTATCGGTTACGGTAACTTGATGATGTTTCTGGCACGCTGCTGGTGTTGCGCGGCGCTGGAGGCCGTTATCCAGAAGGCACTGTGTCCCTGGCGGCGCAGACGTTCCACTTCCTGCTGGGCCTGTTCCAGGGTATCGCTCTCACTGTATACCACATAATCCACAAGGATTTCATGCTGATTTCGCAGACCCGCTTCGCACAGATGATTGATGTTGACGGCGAATCCCACGGCAGGTGTGGGATGGGTATACTTGCCAACCAGGTTGTCGTAACGTCCGCCGCCAGCCACCTTCATGCCGCACTCTTCGTCATAGAGTTCAAAGCTGCACCCGGTGTAGTAGTTCAGGTAGGAGAGCTCGGAAAGATCCAGGGTGATGCGACAGCCAATATGCTCCAGTTTCTGCAGCAGGGCCCCCAGCTCATCGAGAGCCCGGTGGGAAGTCTCGTTACAGACAAGGCTGCGGGCGCGGTCGATCAGGCTGGTGTCGCCAATCAGGCCGGGCAGCTTCAGCAGCACTTCGCGGTTGTGGTAGGTGGTTCCGGACTGCTCCAGCAGCTCCTTCAGCGCGGAGAGATCCTTTTTGTGCAGGGCGCTGACGATGGCCTTCTCCATGGCAGGCTCCACCTCCAGCGCCGCAAGGATGCCACCGATAAAACGGCTGTGGGTGAGCACCAGATTCAGGCCATGGCTGCTGACCTGACCAATGGCGTGCACGCACAGCGCAATGGCTTCAAAATCCGCTTCAAGGGATGAACAGCCCAGGAATTCCCCCCCCGCCTGAACCACCTGGGCCTGGTTGCCCTCGTGCTTGTTGATGGAGCGAAATACCGAGCCGCTGTAGCACAGGCGCACGCAGTCGCCAAGCTTGGTGGTGGCCGTGGAGTAGGCCCGCGCTATGGAGGGGGTAAAGTCGGGGCGCAGCAGCAGGACGCGCCCGGTAATGCTGTCGATGATGCGATAGGTGCTGGGCAGGGTGTTTTCATCCAGGGCGCGGGCGATAACGTCCTCGTACTCCAGGCTGGGGGTCAGAATCGGCTGATAGCCCCAGGACTGGAAGATATCCACCATGTCCTTCTCCAGGGAGAAGATGGTCCGTGCCTGTGGGCCTATGGAGGCGCGAAAGCCTTTGGGGATATCCTTCGGTTCCATGGTGCCGGGTGTATTCATGTAAACTCCAGTTGAAAGCAGTCGATGATATTGTCAAGACGGGTGATTTCCTGCAGGGTTGCCGCGTCCACAGCGGTGTCAATATTGACCATGGCAATGGCTTCGTCGTCACCCCGGAATCCCAGGCGCATATTGGCAACGTTGATATTCTTCTCCCCCAGCAGGCGACCGAGGCTGCCGATCACACCGGGACGGTCGTAGTTGCGGAAAAAGAGCATGGTACCCTGGGGCACGGCTTCGATCTTGTACTCATTCACCTCGACGATGCGCGGAAACTTGTCGGCCAGCAGGGTTCCCTTGAGGGAGTAGTTGTCCGTTGCCACCTCAACCTCATTGACGAAAGCTGAGCCCTGCTCGGCCTTGCCAAGGCTGATGCTGATACCCTGGTCATCCAGCAGGAAGCGGGCGTTGATATCACTGGCCTCCTGGCGCCGGGCCAGCAGAAACTCCCGGGCCACCCGGTTTTCCAGGGCACCGGTATCACTATAGGCCAGTTTGCCATTGACCTGCAGGCAAAGCCTGGTGGTAGTCGGGTCAAGCTGCGAAACCATGGACGCCAGCTTTCCCGCCAGCTCGATATACCCCTGGATGTTCACTTCGGTATTTTCGTCGACAACGGGCAGGTTGATTGAGCCGGAGATGTATCCGTTGTCCAGGAAGCCGATAACCTTATCGACGATATCGGTACAGACGCCCTCCTGGGCTTTCATGGTGGCAGCACCAATATGAGGGGTGGTATACACTCTGGGATGCTGAACCACCGCCGTCTCGCGACGGGTCGGCTCTTCCTCGAACACGTCAAGGCCTGCACCGAAAAGATGACCGCTGTCCAGGGCCGCAATCAGGTCCTTTTCCACCACCACCTGCCCGTGGCCCACATTGACCAGCAAAGAACCCGTACGCATACGGGCAAACAGGGCCGCATTGAACATGCCTGCGGTTTCCGGGGTCCGCGGGCAGCAGATGATCACAGCAGTGCTGCGGGTCAGCAGTTCATCCAGGCTTACCAGATCAGCAACAGGCGATTCGGTCTGCTGATAGCGCACATAGGGGTCGTACGCCAGGACTTCCATACCGATGGCCTTGGTGATGGCAGCCACCTTGCGACCGATATTTCCGTAGCCGATGATACCCACCGTCTGGCCGGAAAGTTCCAACCCGTTGAGGGCACCGCGATCCCACTTGCCACCGGCCATATCGGCAGTGGCTTCCTTGAGCTTGCGGGCCGCGCCGATCAGCAGGGCGATAGCCAGCTCAGCGGTGGATGTGCTGGAGATAAAGGGCGTGTGCAGTACCACAATGCCTCTTTTGCTGGCAGCTTCCACGTCGATATTATAGGAGCCTGAGCCGGCCCTTCCGAGAACCCGCAGGCGCGGACTGTTTTCAATAATCGTGCGGTCAATGACCGTATGGCTTCTGACTATGATGGCATCGGCGTCGGCGCTGTGCTCAATGATGGTCTGGCGATCGGGACTCTCCAGCAGCACCACCTGGTCATACTTTTCCTGCAGTTTGCGGGTCGCCTTGGCTTCCAGCCGGTCGCATACAACTATTTTCATAGGGAATACCTTTCCGCGAGAATTTCCTGGGCAGCGCCCACGCCACTGCCGGGTGTAAAGGCGTGTCCAAAGGCCTTCAGGGCCATTTCCATGGCGCTGATGCTGATAATCACATCAAACGTATCCACATACCCCATGTGGTTGATACGAACAATTTTTCCTTCCAGGTCATCCTGGCCACCGGCAAAGGTCACGCCCATGGTATCGCGGGCAAAGCGCACAAAGGCCTTGCCGTCGATGGCAGCCGGCAGATAGGCACCGGTACAGGAGGCTGCCGGTGCACCGGGAGCCAGCAGCTCCAGTCCCAGAGCCTGCAAACCGGCGCGGGTGGCGCGGGCCAGGCAGTCAATGCGCCGGAAGAGGTTCTCCAGGCCTTCGGAGCGGATCATCGTAAGCACCTCATGGAGCCCGGTAATCAGAGACGTGGCCGGCGTATAGGCCGTGGTGTGCTTGGCCAGGGATTTGCGCTCCTTGCGCATATCAAAATAAAATCTGGGCAGATCGGTAGTATCCATTTTCTGCCAGGCCTTTTCGCTCACGCCCACACAGGCCAGGCCCGGAGGAAGCATCAACGCTTTCTGAGAGCCGACAACCAGCACGTCAATATGATCACGATCCATGGCCAGATCAGCGGCACCCACCGCCGTGATGCCATCCACCACCAGCAGGGTCCGGGGGTATTCCTTCACGATGGCCCCAAGGGCGGCAACGGGATGCTGAACCGTCGCCGAGGTGTCGCACCCCTGCACGAAGACGGCTCCCACGTTCTGGTTTTCCCGCAGCGCCTGGGCAACTTCATCGGGGTTGACCGGCGTTCCCCAGGGCGAGTTGAGCCAGATGACCTCCACGCCATAGGCCTGGCAGATTTTCCCCCAGCGCTCACCAAATTTCCCGGCGTTGACCACGATCGCCTTTTCCGCAGAATGCATGATATTGACAACAGCAGCTTCCATGGCACCGGAACCACTGCTGGCAAGCATGAGTACATCGTTACGGGTCTGCAGCAGGTACTTCAGACCTTCTTCCACTTCAGCAAAGAGACGGGAAAACTGTGGAGTGCGATGGTGAACCGCCGGAGCGGCCATGCGCAGGGCAACCTGCTCGGGAACGGGTGTGGGGCCAGGGGCCAGGAGATACGATTTTTGCATGGAGATCCTCTTTACGCTTCATCATATTGGAAAAGGCTGGTGACGATTCCGGCTTGGCAACCAGTCTGCCGGGCAGATATTCTCACACAAAGGCCACAAAGAACAGCGTCAGCCGGAAAAAACTCCCCGGAAAAATACCCAAACGACATGGGCAGCAGGGGTCGGGCCATGCCTGACTCCTGCTGCCTTCATACCCTTCAAATACCGCCTGTCAGGGTTCCAGGAACGTGCGCAGAATCTTGCTTCTGGTCGGGTGGCGCAGCTTGCGCAGGGCTTTGGCTTCAATCTGCCGGATACGCTCACGGGTGACATTGAACTTCTTGCCCACTTCCTCCAGGGTATGATCGCTGTCGGTGTCAATGCCAAAGCGCAGCTTCAGCACCTCGGCTTCACGGGCGCTGAGGGTGTGGAGTACCGAGCGCACCTGCTCCTTCAGGTTGAAGCTGATGACCGCTTCCGCCGGAGATACGGTGTTCTTGTCCTCGATAAAGTCCCCCAGGGAGGAGTCCTCCTCCTCACCAATGGGCGTTTCCAGACTGATGGGTTCTTTGGCAATTTTCAGCACTTTGCGCACTTTTTCCACAGGCAGATCCATCTTGTCGGCAATCTCCTCGGGGGTCGGTTCGCGACCCAGCTCCTGCACCAGGTTCCGGCTGGTGCGCACCAGCTTGTTGATGGTCTCGATCATGTGCACCGGAATGCGGATGGTACGGGCCTGATCGGCAATGGCGCGGGTAATGGCCTGGCGGATCCACCAGGTGGCGTAGGTGGAGAATTTGTAGCCACGACGGTACTCAAATTTGTCCACGGCCTTCATCAGGCCGATATTTCCCTCCTGGATCAGATCCAGGAACTGCAGGCCACGGTTGGTATACTTCTTGGCAATGGAAACCACCAGGCGCAGGTTGGCTTCGATCAGCTGCATCTTGGCGGCTTTGGACTCCTCTTCACCCTCGCGCACCTGCTGCACAATGCTCATCAGCTCATTGGCATCGACACCGGTGGATTCCTCAATTTCCCGGAGCGAGGCAATGCTCTCGGACGCCTTGCCCAGGAGGCGCTCAAAGTCTTCCGCCCGCAAAGAGGTCTTGGCGCGGGCCGACTCCACGTGCTCGGCGCTGGATTCCTCGCCGCACAGATACTGCAGGTCGTCCCGGGAGAGTCCGGTGACCTTGATGATCTTGGCCAGTTCCGAGCCGGCACGCCGGCTTTCCAGGTACTGTTCCTTGATCATGTTGCTGATGCGCGAGATGGTTTCGTTGGTCAGGCGAATTTCCGAAATAACCGCCGTCATGGACTCCAGCGTCTTGCGGTACTTGTCCTTTTTACCCTTGGCCTTGTACTCCCGCAGGCTCAGAAGCTGCTGCCCGATATCGCAGATGGAGTTGATGACAAAGTCGCGCATCTCCGTGGCATTCTCTGCGCGAACATGGGCGCTGGAGGGGTCTTCCGCATCCTCTTCCGCGGACTCCTCGTCCTCGTCATAGGAGGTGGAATTGCCAATGATGCCCATGCTGCCCACCTCATCATCGAGCATGATGATATCCTTGAGCCCGATTTCACTCGCCTCAAGCTTTTCGGCCAGCTCCTGCAGCGACTCTACGGCCTTGGGAATGGCAATAAGCGAGCTGATGATCTTCTCGTAGCCCGCCTCGATTTTCTTGGCAATATCCACTTCGCCCTCGCGGGTGAGCAGTGGAACCGAGCCCATTTCCTTGAGATACAGACGCACGGGATCATCGGTGCGAAACGAGGTATCAGGAGTCAGGTCGAGGGTACTCTCCTCGCTCTCCTCCTCGTCACTCTCCTCTTCATCGTCGTGCTCTATGTCATCGCCATCCAGAACGGCAGGCTGATCTTTGAGGAAAACGGCAAATTCATCAGAACTTTCGCCCTTGCCTTTGCTGAGTTTATTGGTCGCAACCAGGCGTATGCCGATGCGTCCAAGATTTTCGATGATGGAGTCGATCAAGGCGGGATCCGTGGTCTCCTTGGGCAGGAAGTCATTCAGCTCGTCATAGGTGATAAAGCCACGTTCCTTACTTTTCTCCATCAACTGGGTGAAAAGTTTCTGATCTTCAGCAGTAGATTTCATTGAGTATTTTCCTCCCGGAAGAACTTGGTGCGGGTCATGAAGTGAGCTCCCTCTGAATTTCCAGCAGCTCCTGCAGCATTCTGCGCCGTTCATCCTCGGACAGAGGGGCCCCCGATTCAGATGGGGAAGGTGCGAACAGCTGTTGCTTCAGGTTTTCATGGCGGTGATGCATGTAGAGGGACTCTATTTTTTCTATAATATCGGGCGTCATGCCCAGGATATCTTCCTTGCCAATATCAAGGCTCAGAATATGAGCCATGGGGGCAGCCAGAGGACTGTCCATCAGGCGCTCGATGATCTGCTCCAGGGGGAGCCGCTCAAGATGCCAGGATGTGGCCTGATCTTTAATCGTACTGTATGGCGCAGACAGTATATCACTGCCCAGTGCACTGGATATCTCCTCGAACATCTCTTCCGAAGAGAACATTACTTTAAGAAGGTATGGTGCTGCATCATTTTTATCAACGGGCTTTTTGACTTTCCGGAGACTTTCCCGCAAAAAACTTCCGGAAGCTTCGCTGCCAAGGGGTTGCCCTGTCGACAGATTTCCGCCACTGCGGGGAGGACGCATGCGCGAACGGCCCGACGGCGACTGCCCTGACCCGAAAGGATCTATCTGGGTGCGCTCCCTGAGGTAATTGGCATAAGCCTGGCGCCGGATACTGTCGGGTATGCGGTTGATAAACTCCCGCAGCTCCCGCACCGCCTGGGAAAGCTGGGTCACATCGCCGGAGCTGCTTTCAAGGAGACGATCGATACGAAACTCTCCCACATCCCGCGCCTGGCTCAGCAGCTCCTCAAACTGTTCCACCCGGTGGCGCTGAAAGTAGGTATCAGGATCATGACCATCGGGCAGAAAAACTACCCGCAGGGCCAGATCGCTCTGGGTCAACAGTTCAGAAGTCCGCAAAGCAGCCCGCAAACCGGCCTCGTCTCCGTCAAAAACCACATAGACATCCGTCTGCTGCCCCAGCAGGCGGGCATGGTAGGTGGAAAGACTGGTTCCCATGACCGCCACCGTCTCCGTCAATCCCTGCTGGTGGGCGCGGATGACGTCAAAGTATCCCTCCACCACGATGGCGCGCCGCTTTTTGCGGATGGACGCCTTGGCGATATGGTAGGCATACAGCAATTTTTTCTTCTCAAAGAGGCCCGATTCCGGCGAATTCATATACTTGGCCGGGCTCTTGCCCGACAGGTCCCGCCCAGCAAAACCCACCACGCCACCGGCAGCATCCCAGATGGGAAACATCACCCGCTGGCGAAAGCGATCGTAGAGCCGCTTGTCTTCGCCACTGGCAATCAACCCCAGCTCCAACAGATCGTCGTGATTTTCCTCAAACAGCTCCAACAGCGAGTACTCCCGGCCATCGGCGTAGCCAAGGCCGAACTCGTCAATCAGCTGTCCGGGAATCAGGCGCGACTCCAGGTACTGCCTCGCCCGTGCATTCTTGCCCAGCTGGTTGCGAAAGCTCAGCAGCACACGGCGATTCAGGGTCAAAAGATTTTCGCGTCGACTGTCCTCGCGAGGCTCCGTGCCCGACTCGTACTCCAGCGCCACTCCAGTTTTCTGGGAAAGCAGCTCCATGGCCTCCACAAAGGTCATCCCCAGCTTTTCCATCAGGAATTTGCTGGCATTGCCCCCGGCGCCACAGCCGAAGCAGTAGTAGAGCCCCTTGTCCGGGGTAACGTGAAATGATGGGGTTTTCTCCGAATGGAAAGGACAGAGGCCGATGTGGCTGCCGCCCGCCTTGCGCAGGTGTACATGCCCACCGACAATCTCGACAATATCCACCGCGTTGAGTACTCGTTCAATACTGTCCTGGCGGATTTTGCGCATGTGGCTCCCCGTGATTTTCCGAAGTCGAGCTAAGCATTATAGGCCCGCGAAAATTCTTTTCAAGGGGAGATTTTCCGTGGCAGAGGAGCCCTCCGGATCAGCCGGATGCCACACCATCCACACTCAGGAAATGCGTTGCAGAACCTTCACCAGAACGCCGAATCCGGCGTTGCGGGGAACGTGAAAGAGGTGCGGAATTTCAGCAGCATCCTGCAGCGAACTTTCCGTGTAGAGGATAACAGGAGTTGCCGGAGAATTCTCCCCTTGCAGGGCACGGATAAATTCCGGCAGCGCGGGCTCACCTACATCCTGACCGGCAATCACCGTACTGGGAGGCTGAACATGGAAAGCCTTCAGGGCAACACCGGCAGAGGCGACAGCAGCCACGCGGGCACCGCGCTTGCTGAGCATGCGGGAAATCAGGGTACGGGTTGTCTCGTCAGCATCCACATAGAGAATGGACTGTCCATCAAGGGGGTTCTGTTCAGAAATGGTCATGATTGCCTCTTTGCTTCCAGGGTAAATCGTGAAAAGTCATCATCATAAGCGTCGCTGGCCTGGCTTCCTGCCAGAACGGCGGCAATCTGCCGGGCCATACTGCGATCCGTAGGCAGGTGGCTGTGCCACCAGTGTATGAGAAACTCCAGCAGCTGGCGGGTGTCATCGACGCAGAAGTCATCGCCATGGGAGAGGGCCACCATGTAGGCGCGATGAGTAAAGCGCTCATGCTCGCGCAGGTGAAGCAAAACATGGCGCACATCCAGCCCGTGACAGCGCATCAACCGCTCCTCACAGGCAAAGTGCTCCCCTATGTACCTCAGCAGCGCTTCCCGCGCCATCAAAAAAACCTGCACGTCATCGCCAGTGCCTGGTGACACAAGCAGATCGTGCAGATTCCCCATAAGGCTCAACAGCTCCCGATGCTGGTCGTCCACAATGGGGATGCCCGTACGCACATCCCCGAACTGTGGAAGCTCAATACTCATGGCTATGCCTTTCATGAACCAGACAATGCAGGCTGATTGCCGCGCAGCCCATATTCAGCAGGCTGCGCGCAACCAGGAGACTTGTCTCGCCGTTAATTTGCTCCGCTTGCGTCCAGGCTGAAGCACTGAACTTCGGCATTGGCCGCAGCTGTTGCTGTTTCGCAGTTGGCAGGGTTCGTTGCGCTTCGAGCGGTAAAAGTGAAGACCGTTCTGCCATCAAAATTGAGACCATCATTGCCAGCCGTAGGCGTTACACTCAAATTATCCGCCAGAGCCTGCAGAGTAGGAAAGCCCGTGGTATTGCCTCCCATGCGCAACTGGGCCACCAGGATATTGTGGGCGGATCGCGCTGAGCTGAGGTTGGCATTATCCGCTGTGCTTTGTGCATCCCCACTAAGATCCACAAACTGGGGCACCGCGATGGCCGCCAGAATACCCAGGATAACGATAACCATGATAAGTTCGATGAGGGTGAAGCCCTTCTGACGTTTTTTACGATTCACGGGTACGGCAACCGATGGCGTTTCGGAAATCTTCTGCATAACTTTTCTCTCCCTTACCAGGCAATCTTGATGAGAGACAGCCAGCGCCGCCTCCATTCAAGTCATAGCACATACTTTCGCCTACCAGCAAGACACAATTTCAGGTTTATGCAAATTCAATGGAGCTATTTGATACATTTTGCCGAAAAATCGGACACCACCTCTACCTTTCAGCATGGTCACACCACCATCGCCCACGCAGACACTTCATCGGGAAGAGGCTGTACAAGCCTGCGTTTTTTTGGCATTGTGGGAGACAGAGAAGAAACTGAAACATCGGAATATGCAGGCCAAGGAAACACCATGTCAGCTTCACCATACCGTGAATTCCACCTTATTGAAGAGCTCCTGCAGCAACTCCCGCACCATCGCCGCCAAGGCGGCATCCTGAAGACAGGAGCCGGTGACGACGCCGCCGCCCTGCACACCCTGCACAGCCCCGTCGTAACCACCGACACCCAGCGCGAGGGCGTACACTTCCAACGCGCCTGGCTGACCGGACGTCAGTTGGGATACAAAGCCGCCATGGTGTGCCTCAGCGACCTGGCCGCCTCCTACGCCACGCCCCAGGCACTCTTCATTAACCTGTGCCTGCCGGAAAACACCGATCAACCCTACCTGCTGGACATCTACCGCGGATTTGGTGACGCCCTGGACAAATGCGGCGGCGTGCTGGCAGGGGGCAACATCAGCGGCAGCCACGAAAACGACCTGGCCATCGACCTCTTCGCCATCGGCGAAGGCTACGCCCCCATGCCCCTGCGCAGCAACGCCCGACCCGGCGAACTGCTGTGCAGCAGCGGGTACCTGGGCCTTGCCCGCGCCGGACTCCACGCCCTCATGCACGGGCACCACGCCCCCGCCTCCCTGCTGGAAGCCTTCCGCGCCCCCCACGCCCGCTTTGATGCCGCCCCCATACTGCACACAGCCGGGGTGACAACCCTCATGGACATCAGCGACGGCCTGCAGGGCGACAGCGAGAAAATCGCCAGCGCTTCAGGCATCAGCATTGAACTGCACATTGCCCAGGAACACCTCCACCCCGACCTGCGGGAATACGCCGCACAGCACCACCTCGACCCCACCGCCATGATCGCCGGTGGTGGCGAAGACTACGAACTGCTCTTCACCTGCAGCGAGCAGCAGCTGAAAAGCATCCGCACCAAACTCCCCACCGTGCAGGTGGTGGGCCGGATTCTTCCCCGTGGCGCACAGCCGGTTACCGGAGCGGCTGGAGCATCCTTTGTGCATGGAGTGGATTGGAAGCCGTGAGAGGGGCAGCCTACTGAAAGTCATAAATGTAAATCGAGATTGACACTTTTGCGCCAATGTTGTAATGTTCGACTCACAAAATACAGGCGGAAATGCACAATGGAAATATCACTCTTCTTTCAGGAGCAGCAAAAGCTCCTCAGGCATGTGTCACCCCGGATAAAGCGCTCCCTCTTTGCCCATATCGACTGGAGCCAGCGTCTCATCGGCATTATAGGCCAGCGTGGCGTCGGTAAAACCACACTGATGCTGCAAGCTCTGAAAGAGCAGTACGGCACAAGTGACCACGCCCTCTACATCAGTGTCGATAACCCGTTTTTCAAGGCCATTTCCCTCTATGAGTTTGCTATCCACTTTGAACAGCTGGGCGGAAAAACGCTTTACATTGATGAGGTTCACAAATACTCCGACTGGTCATCCCACCTGAAGTCAATTTACGATTCCACCCAGCTCAATATTGTCTTTTCCGGCTCATCCATGCTGCAGATTCACGCACAGGAAGCCGATCTTTCCCGCAGGGCAATTATTCATCGTCTTGCCAATCTTTCGTTTCGCGAGTACCTCAGCCTTATCGGGGCAGGTACCTTTCCCGCAATATCCCTGGGCGAACTCTTTGCACAGCACACCAGCATGGCAGGAGAAGTCGCTGCCCACATAAAACCCCTCAAGCACTTCAACGACTACCTGGCGCACGGCTGCTACCCCTTTATCTGTGAAGGGCCAGACACCTACCAAAGCAAACTGGTCAGCATCATCAATCAGATACTCGAAAGCGACCTGCCTTACGTCACTCAGATTCCGGTGACACAAATCGATAAACTCAAAAAGCTCCTCTATCTGCTGGCCGAATCAGCCCCCTTCGAACCCAATATTTCCAAACTCGCGGCCATGACAGAAATTTCGAGAGCCACCATGGGCGACTACCTGCGCTACCTTGAGCAAGCCTCGCTGCTTCAGCGTGTTCCCAGTGCCACCAAAGGCACTGGGAGAATCAGAAAGCCAGAGAAAATATACCTCTATAATACCAACCTTGCCTGCGCCATCAACAAAACCCCGCACATCGGAACCAGCCGGGAAACCTTTTTTGTAAACCAGATCAAAAGCAGTTTTTACAACACAACGTCGCTGCTGGACACCTCCATCGCTCTGAGCGCGAACGGCGACTTCCGTATTGATAACCAGTTCACCATTGAAGTCGGCGGGAAAAACAAAGGGTACGGGCAGATAAAAGACATTGCCGATTCCTACCTGGCTGTTGACGATATGGAAACGGGATTCAAGAATACAATCCCGCTGTGGCTCTTCGGGTTTCTGTACTGACATCCACAGGAAGCGACTCGCAAAAGCACCTGGTTCAACAGTAGTGACAACCGTAAAGGCTAAAAGAGAAGGCAACGCCGCAAATTGGGGTTTTTCAGCATCCTGCAAAAAGGGAATTGATGAAACACATTGACGTCACCTGCGCCATAATCGAAAAAGACACCCACATCCTTATTGCCCAGCGCAGCGAGTCCATGTCCATGCCCCTCAAGTGGGAATTTCCCGGCGGCAAAATTCAGGCAGGCGAACCCGCCAGCGACAGCATTATCCGTGAAATACGCGAAGAGCTGTGCCTGGATATCCGGATACTTGCCCCGCTGCCACCCTCCACCCACCAGTACCCAAACCTTCAGGTCACTCTGCACCCTTTTATTTGCACTCCCACAAGCAATACCATTACACTGACCGAGCACGCCGACTGCCAGTGGCTGAGCGTGGATGACGTATCGTCATACGATCTGGCTGAAGCGGATATTCCCGTTTTACAGAGCTACCGCGTGTACAAACAGCAGGAGAGTGAGTTTCCTGTCCGCCAGAACAGGACATCCATAAATCAATAGCTACTCTTTGCAGTTGCATTTTCATTGCGCCTGTTGCGTTATTTTTTCATTTGTCACTTTTGACTCGCCAAAAGTGACGCAAAAGCGACCCCCAGTGCTGTCCTTTTCATCCGTCCGCTTGCCTGGAACTGGGGACCGCAAACAACCAGCCATCCCTGGCTTGTGTTTGCGGTTGCCGCCCTCGTGGCGGCAACCCTTCGGGTCTACTGCGTTCCAGTCTACGCATCCTGGCTGGGACAGCACACGGGGGAGGAACAAAATCGATACTCACTTTTGCATACGCCATGGCGCGAGTGCGTTCTAAACGCATCTCTGATGCTTGACTGAAGTCATAGCGAAAACAGCACATCAAACTTTCTCATTGCTCAAGGGAAAAAAACCGGACATAATGTCCGCAATTTTTCCCTTGAGAGCACACCATGAAGCACAGCATTCAAGACGTTTTAAAAAATCTCAGACACACCCTTACGCAGCAGGAAATCGCTAAAACTCTCAAGATCAACGTCAGGACAGTGCGACGATGGGAGAAAGGCGAACATAGCCCCCCGGATCATCAGGTCGAGGTCATCAGGCAAAGTCTGCTCCCTTTCTATGATGAACAGAAAACCCCTACATCATTTACCTTTATTGATCTTTTTGCTGGCATTGGTGGAATTCGCATAGGATTCGAAGCCCATGGCGGAAAGTGCGTTTTCACAAGTGAGTGGAACAAGTTTGCCCAGAAGACCTATATGGCGAATTTTCCTGGCTCCCATGACCATGAACTTGCTGGCGATATCACTGTGATTCATGAAAAGGATATCCCGGAACATGATGTTTTACTTGCAGGTTTTCCCTGTCAGGCTTTCAGCATTGCGGGCGTTTCCAAAAAAAACTCGCTTGGTCGTCCCCATGGATTTGAGTGCACAACCCAGGGAACCTTATTTTTCGATGTGGCCAGGATTCTCGCAGAAAAGCGCCCAAAGGCATTTCTGTTGGAAAATGTAAAAAATTTGATATCGCACGACAAGGGCAATACGTTCAAGGTAATTCTTCAAACGCTAAGAGAGGAGCTTGGGTACCACGTACACTATAAGGTAATCGATGCTCAGCACTTTGTTCCACAACACCGCGAGCGCATTATGATTGTCGGCTTTAAGGAAAATGTTGATTTCTCCTGGGAAGATTTATGCTTGCCACCAAAGGGAGCCACAACTCTCTCAGCCATTCTTCACCCCGAGAATGGTTTGGAAAAGGCTGAGGAGCCATATACTTCAGGGGAGCTTGCAACGGTAGATCCAAAGTACACTCTGACGCCTAAACTGTGGGAGTACTTGCAGGCCTATGCTCTCAAGCATCGGGCAGCAGGAAACGGGTTTGGCTTTGGACTTGTAAACGGCGACAGTATTGCCAGAACCCTTTCTGCACGTTACTACAAGGATGGCTCGGAGATACTTGTTTCACAAGGAACTTCCAAGCGGCCACGACGACTGACGCCACGAGAATGTGCACGATTGATGGGGTTCCCGGAAGATTTTGTAATTCCCGTGAGTGATACCCAGGCATACCGACAATTTGGCAACAGTGTTGTCGTTCCAGTGATCCAGGAAGTGGCACGAACTGTAGTACCGCATATTCTTGCAAGGCAAGACTCCTATGTAGATCAGCTATCACATAATTATGCATCACTGGTAGTATGACCGATATAGTAAGCCCTGCCGTGCGCAGCAAAATGATGTCGGGGATCAAGGGGAAGAATACCACCCCTGAACTTATTATCCGAAAAGGACTCCATTCAAAAGGTTTCCGCTACAGAGTTCACGCCACAGGGCTTCCAGGAAAACCTGATTTGGTGCTGAAAAAATACCGTGCCGTTATTTTCGTTCATGGCTGCTTCTGGCACAGGCACGAATGTCACTTGTTCAAATGGCCCAAGACAAGGCCAGATTTTTGGAAAGAAAAAATTAATCGCAACTACGAAAACGACCAAAGACACCTTCAGGAGTTGATGGCTGCAGGGTGGCGTGTTTGCCTGATATGGGAGTGCTCAATAAAAAGGAAAGAAGGGAATATTGATCCTGTAGTTGAGACTGTTGCATCATGGTTGAATAGTGAAAGCCCAATGCTGGAGGTAGCCGGGTGAAAAGCGGATATTTGTCCCAATATTTCAAAGGCATTGCCTTTAAAAAGTTGAGTGCTGTTGAAGCAGATACTTCCAAATCAAATCAACATGAATTTAATGGAGTAAAAAGCTTAAAAGAGCTTCTTGGCGAGCCTGAAGGCGGCAAACAACAACATAGCGCAACTTTTATGTTTCTTACGGACAGTCATGAAGACAATATTTTTGAACAGGGTCTCTTGACTTGGTACGATGCGCGACAAAATGCTCGAACTGTAAGTAATGTGATGCGCTGGGAGTACAGGCTTTACTTCCCAACTAACTTGGTTTTCCAAAAAGCAAAACCAGGTGACATATTAATTCTTGCTAAAAGACCAGATGAAACCTTACTCACAATTATTGTTGAAGATGGCACGACTATATCCCAACAGCTTATTTGGCTTTTTGGCATATCAGAGCTTTCACGACCTGGCTTTTTTTTACGCAGTCGGCTTGATTCAGAAAAAGATCGTATCAGGTTTGCTTCAAGAATTATCTTAGAGCAAATCGGTATACAAGTTGATACTTCTCAAGATGATTATCTGGATGAAATGATAAGGATGTTTTCAGGGAAATTCCCAAAAACAAAAGATTTTTCCGCTTTTGCAAGGAAAACTTTAGCAGAAATTAATCCACTTGATGGTCATGATGAAGCGCTAATGGCTTGGATGGAAAGAGAAGAGGCTCTCTTTCGCACGTTAGAAAAGCACATTATTGGCGAGAGATTGGCCCAAGGGTTCGACAATGATGTAGACGGATTTATTTCATTCTCATTGTCAGTACAGAATCGTCGAAAAAGTCGTGTTGGCCTTGCCCTTGAGAATCATCTAGAAATCCTATTTCAAGAGTGTGGAATACGCCATAGAAGGTCTGCCGTCACAGAAAACAGGTCCAAACCAGATTTTATCTTTCCGGGGCAGTCTGAATATAATGACCCCTCATTCCCTGAGGTACGCCTTACGATGCTTGGTGTGAAGTCAACCTGCAAGGATAGATGGAGACAGGTACTCGCTGAAGCAGATCGCATCAGGACCAAGCATCTTCTTACCCTTGAAGCATCTATCAGTAACAATCAAACTAATGAGATGAAGGCAAATGGCCTGCAACTGGTCCTGCCAAAAAGTTTGCATGATACATATCTTCCCGACCAAAAGCTGTGGATAATAAGCGTTTCGGATTTCATTAAACATGTTGTTGCAAAACAATAAAGGCTCAATAGTGCGTGTTAAGCGCTCCACATTTACCATACGGCTCTGTTCCTTGAGTGAGCAGGTGCGGGGCACGCCTTTGACTCCCTTTGTTCGTACCTAACGCAAGCTCATATATGGGGCCCCAAAAAACGCCGGTGAAAGCGCCGGTAAAAATGCAAATTCGAGCTTGCCCTCATATGGACGAGCAAAGGACACGGCGAATCAGGGGGACTGACTGTTTGCCTCCCAGGTTATATTTCACCTGCTTTCCCTTTGCGACTCTGCGCCTTGAGGGAGCGAAGCGAGCGGGCGAGAAATGTGCCTTTCGCTTCTGCCTTCTATTCGCGTCAATTTAAGTGTATTTGCAACTATTTCAATATTTTCCACGTATCTTTGCCTCTCCAAAAGTTTCGTTTAGGTTATATCGTGAGGGAAGCCAATGACTGAGACACAAAACATTGAATACAAACAATCCTGGCGCGATGATCACCTCAAGTGGATTTGCGGCTTTGCCAATGCAGGGGGTGGTGTACTGTTCATTGGCCGCAACGACAGGGGCCAGGTGACTGGCGCCCCGGAAGCGCACCGCTTCCTGGAGGAACTACCCAACAAGGTTCGGGATATCCTGGGTATCCTGGTAGCAGTCAATTTGTGCACAGAGGGTGATAAGGAGTATCTGGAGATTGTCGTAGAGGGTCACCCCAACCCGATCAGCTGCAAGGGTGAGTATTACCTGCGTAGCGGCAGCACCAATCAGCTGCTCAAGGGTGCTGCGCTGGATCGCTTTCTTTTGAATCGCTATGGCCGCACATGGGATGGCTCGCCCCTTCCCGGCGTGACAGTAGCTGACCTGTCTCTTTCAGCTCTTGCTCAGTTTCGGCAATTGGCTCGGCGCAGCGGGAGGCTGGATGCTGCTGCATTGAAAGAGCCTGATGCGGCATTGCTGGATAAGCTGAAGCTTATGGAGGGTTCCTACCTGAAGCGAGCTGCGGCATTGCTGTTCCATCCCGATCCACTGTCTTTCTTCAGTGGGGCTTTTATAAAAATCGGTTACTTCCGTCCAGATGCTGATCTGGTGTACCACGACGAGGTCAATGGCGATTTATTTACCCAGGCGGCGCTCGCCCTTGATTTACTGATGACCAAATACCTGAAAGCGGTAGTCACCTACGAAGATATTGTCAGGGTAGAGCGTTTTCCGGTGCCACGGGAAGCGCTGCGTGAGGCACTGTTGAATGCGCTGGTCCATCGCGACTACATGAACACGGCTCCGATACAGATTCGTGTTTATGATGACCGGCTGGTACTTTGGAACCCTGCCGTGCTGCCGGATGGCTGGACCGAGCAGACCCTGCTGGAGCCGCATATATCCCAGCCCCATAATCCTGATATCGCGAATGCATTCTTCCGCGCCGGTGAAATTGAAGCCTGGGGGCGAGGCATTGAGCGCATCTTCTCCGCCTGTCACGAAGCACGTACTCCAGAGCCATACATCCGCCTGCATGCCGGAGGCATATGGACAGAATTTGTGTTTTCACAAGAATATTTTGAACATCTTTCAGGCGGCACTGCCCAGAAAACTTCGGGGAAAACTTCGGGGAAAACTTCGGGGAAAACTTCGGGGAAAATCGTCGAGCTCATTCGCGAAAATCCTAAAATAACCATTCCCGAAATGGCGGTACATCTTGAAAAATCTGCCCGTACGATCGAGCAGCAGCTTTCACGGCTTCGTGAAGAGGGCGTGATTGTCCGAATTGGACCCGCAAAAGGCGGCCACTGGGAAATTATTGACAGGTAATGCCCCACTGAACGCATCATTCACCTGCTTTCCCTTTGCGACTCTGCGCCTTGAGGGAGCGAAGCGAGCGGGCGAGAGGTATGCCTTCCGTTTTAACTGCCTTTCTTTGTGGCTTGGCGGGCTTCGTGTGAGACCCTGCCTTTTTGCCAGCGAGATCGGCTCCAGCACGGTGAGCAGCAGTTTTCTTGCTCCTTTTACAGGTGTTCCCCGAAGAGCTCTCCAAAAAGCTTCGGGGAAAACTTCGGGAAAAAACCAACAATTTATGATACGAGGCACTTCCATGACCATTCCCTGCGTTCTTTCCATCGCCGGTTCCGATCCTTCAGGCGGAGCGGGCATCCAGGCTGATCTGAAGGTCTTTTCCGCCCTTGAAACCTATGGCGCTGCGGCCATTACCTGCCTGACGGTGCAGAACACCATCAAGGTCCACGATGCGCTGATGCTGGAAGGTGTTTTTGTGCGCGCCCAGGTGGAGCGGGTGCTGGAGGATATTCCCATCAACGTGATCAAGACGGGGATGCTGGGCAATGGGGATATTGCCCGCCACGTGGGGGAGGCCATTGAGGGCCGCACCATTGTCTGCGACCCGGTGATGATTTCCAAGAGTGGCTACGCGCTCATGAATCAGGATGCCATGGACGCCATTATGGAGCATGTGGTGGCCCGCGCCACGATCCTTACGCCCAATTTCCACGAACTGCTGGCACTGGCAGAGGCTGATGAAAGCGCTGACCCGCTGAAGTGCGGTGAACGCATCATGCAGCGCTTTCCCCGTCTGCAGGCGCTACTGGTGAAGGGAGGACATATCGACGAACAGGCGGCTACGGTTACTGACACGTTGATCATGCGCCATGGCGGCGGTTTCAGCCACCACTCCTCCACCCACCCGCGCATTGACACGCCCAACACCCACGGCACGGGCTGCACGCTTTCATCGGCGATTGCAGCGTATCTGGCCAGGTCCAATGGCGACATGGTGGAGGCCGTTCAGCAGGGCATTGCCTATGTGTACCGGCTGATCACGCGGGCGGCGCAGGGGAGTGTCGGCAAAGGCAATGGGCCGCTGCTGCACCATGTGCCCCGCTGACAGCAGGCTGCTGAAAATCCCCCATCTGCGGCGTTACCCGCTGTCGCTCGTCACTGCAACGTACGGGGAGTACGCTTCATTCCGTGCTTCGCGAGCGCCTTGCACCTGTGGGTTTTCATTTGCCTGCCTGTTTGAGGTATTACCGTAAGTTGTTGACTGGCCAGAGTGCTCTCTATCCTCTCAAGCTAATGCGGCAAAGTTTTACCCTCAGCAAGGGTCACGGTCAGCTTGATTCCAAGCGCGGCACAGACGCGCTGGATAGTTTCGAATCGTGGCTTGCTGTTGGGGCGCAAAGCTTTATACAGGGCTTCGCGCTTGATTCCGCTGGCCAGAGCAATTTGGCTCATTCCCCTGGCCTTGGCAACATGGCCCAGTGCTGCTGCCAGTTCCCCGGAGTCACCCTCTTCAAGGACCTGCTGCAGGTATTCAAGCATATCAGCTTCACTTTTCAAGTGCTCTGCCATGTCAAATTCGGGGAGGGTATTCAGGGGTATATGCTTATTCATGGGTCTGCTCCTTTATACGCTGCCGATTAATTCCCATGGCAACGTAACTTATGATCGGTGTTCAATTACCTGCGTGTGTTTCGTTTTTTGATAAGCTGCTGACTTGCTTGAAAAGCTCTTTTGCTAAGGCAATGTCGTCAGGCTGACTACTTTTCTCTCCACCGGCAAGCATGATAATCATTATATTGCCATGCATTGCATAGTACATGCGCCATCCTGGGCCGAAAGGCTCTCGCATCTCATATACACCATCGCCCAAGGGCTTTACATCGCCGAGCAACCCTCGCTGCGCTTTTTCAAGGCGACGTAGCAAGCGTATGCGAGTAGAGCGGTCACGCAAGGAACCGAGCCAGCTTTCAAATTCCGGTAGCAGCTTGATCGTGTACATGATGCCTATTGTAATCGTTCGATTACAATAGGCAAGAGAAAACTGATAAACAAGCTTCTGCCAGCAGTTATCTCATGCGTGCGGCGATTTCGCCGAAAACCTATGTAAATTGGCATGTCGACATAGCAATTCACATAAAACCTGATAAACCACTTTTATAATTACACGTAGCGCCATGGACCAGATATGCACGCTTCTGCAGGGATTTCCCATTGTCACAATTACCGGACCACGCCAGTCCGGCAAAACCACACTGGCGAAGGCGATCTTTGCCGGGAAGCCCTATATTTCCCTGGAAGATCCGGATGTGCGGTCTTTCGCGACAGATGATCCTCGTGGCTTTCTGGGTCAGTTTCCTGATGGGGCGGTCTTTGATGAAGTGCAGCGGGTACCGAGTCTTTTCTCGTACCTTCAGACTCTGGTTGACAAAGATGGGCGCATGGGTCTGTTTCTCCTGACGCTCTCCCAGCAATTTGGTTTGCTGTCGGGGATCACCCAGTCCCTGGCGAGACGTACGGCTTTTGTGGAACTACTCCCCTTTTCGCTGAAAGAGCTGCAATCTGCGGGAGTTGCCCAGAGCGGGCTGGATGAGCAGTTGTTTCATGGCAGCTATCCACCGTTGTATGATCGGCAGCTTTCCCCACGCACCTGGTTTACTGCTTATGTCACGGCCTATGTGGAGAAGGACGTGCGCAGCTGGTCAATATCCAGAATCTGGATAGCTTTCTGTGCTGGAGGGAAGCTGATGCCTGTAGAAATCAAATCTGGCCAGACCATTACCCGCGACTCTTTCAAAAGCCTTGAGCGCTGGAAATCACTGGCTAAGGATCTCGCCCATCAACCCACAGTGATTTATGGCGGCAGCGACACTCAGGAGCGCAGTGGCACGCGAGTGTTTGGCTGGCGCCAGGTGCCGGAGATTTCCCCCTCTGAGTAACAAGCGGTAGATAATCGTTCCGCTGTAACTCTTCACCCTTGGTTTCCTGTGCGGTTTTTGCTTTGATATTTCGTAACTCTTTACGGTGTGTTGGTACTCGCGCCAGCATTCCTCCCAGAGACGCTCACTTTCGTCCGAGGACCTACGTCTCTGCCGCTCACCATCCGGGCTCGCTCTCGGAATACTGGCGCTCCTGCTGAAAAATACGCAGGGTAGCCGTGAATGGTTACTTGCCTGCATGATTTGAGGTATCTCAGCAAGCGGTTAGACACGCACCATGCAAACTCTCTACATCCATGCCTCGCCTTCCTCTGCACTTCACCACGCACTCCGTGCCGTTTTCCTCTGCCGAACTCCCTCTTTACGTGCGTCATCACGGGAAAAATGCTATAATATTGGCATATTTTCCATGTAAGCACTGGAGCGCCCATGAACATCTACAGCCGCATCATCCCCTACATCACCCTTGGCTATCCCGACCTGGAAACGACCCAGGCCTTTCTTGAGCTGTGCTACGAGCTGGGCATCAAGCGTATTGAGATCGGCATTCCCTTTTCCGACCCCATGGCAGACGGGCCGGTGATTCAGGATGCCAACGACTATGCCCTGGCACGGAGTATCAACTTCCGCAGTCTGGAAAAGCTGCGTATCGACACGAGCAAGGCCGATCACTATGTAATGACCTATGCCAACCTCTTTTATCACTATGGTCCGGCTGACACGTTCCAGTGGCTTACCCGGCTTGGCTACCGTGGCGCGATCATCCCCGATCTGAGCTTTGAGCAGCGTGACGACTTTGCGGCGGAGGTTCCCGAAGACTTTGCGCTGGTGCCCTTTATCGCCACCACAACTGACGATGGGCGAGTGGAAGCGATTACCTCCCGCTCGGCGGGATTCATCTATGCCGTCAGCTCACCCAATGTCACGGGTCAGGCGGTGGATAACTTCTCGCTTATTGAGGCAAAAATTTCGCTGGCCCGCCAGCACACCAGCACCCCCATTTTCATCGGCTTTGGCATCAAGGATGGCCAGACGGCGGCCAAAGCCATGGCGATCGCCGATGGCGCCATCATCGGCACGGCCCTGATCCAGTGCATTCAGCCGGATGCCGGCAGGGAGCGCAATATCAGCGCGTTGCGCCAATTCCTTCAGGGATTGCAACTTGCGGACTAACAGCTTGCGGAAATACTTAAAAATACGCAGGCAATTGAAAAATGCTCAGGGGCAAGGCGCTCGCGGAGCGTGGAATGAAGCGTACTCCCCGTACGTTGCAATGACGCGCGACGGCGGGCAACACCGCAGATGAGGGTTTTTCAGCAGCCTGCTAAGGGAATACTGACAGGCTCCTTTATGCCCCCCAGCAAATCAAATTATCATTTGACGTGCTTCAATGTTTTATTTTATCGGCAGCTTTGCTATGATTCACGGTCGAATTTTAACATTTGTGTGCAAGGAGATGCGCTGTGCCAAAACGCACTGATATAAAAAAGATTCTTGTCATCGGCTCCGGTCCTATTGTCATCGGTCAGGCCTGCGAATTTGACTATTCCGGCACCCAGGCGATCAAGGCGCTCAAGGAGGAGGGGTATGAGGTCGTCCTGATCAACTCCAACCCCGCCACCATCATGACGGATGCCCAGATGGCCGATGCCACCTATATCGAGCCTATTACCGCCAGTGTTATCGAGAAAATCATAGAGAAAGAGCGCCCCTGCGCCATTCTGCCCACAGTGGGTGGCCAGACGGCCCTGAACGCTGCGGTGGAAGTTGCGGAAACGGGTATTCTGAAAAAATATAATGTGGAAATGATCGGCGCAAACCTCAAGGCCATCCAGAAAGGCGAAGATCGCGAGCTGTTCAAGGAGGCCATGAACCGCATTGGCCTGGAAATGCCCCGCTGCGGCTACGCCCACTCCCTTGAGGAGGCCCGGAAAATCGTCCGTGAAATGGGCCTGCCCGCCATCATCCGCCCCTCATTCACCCTGGGTGGTTCCGGTGGCGGTATTGCCTATAACATGGAGGAGTTTGACGAGATCGTCGCCAGCGGCCTGGACGCTTCGCCTTCCCGTGAAATTCTGATCGATGAGTCCATCATCGGCTGGAAAGAGTACGAGATGGAGGTCATGCGCGACAAGAACGACAACGTGGTCATCATCTGCTCCATCGAAAATTTCGACCCCATGGGAGTGCACACCGGCGATTCCATCACCGTGGCTCCTGCCCAGACCCTTTCCGATAAAGAATACCAGCTCATGCGCGATGCCACCATCAAGGTCATCCGCGAGATCGGCGTCGACACCGGCGGCTCCAACGTGCAATTTGCCGTCAACCCCGATGATGGCCGCCTGGTGATCATTGAAATGAATCCGCGGGTCAGCCGTTCCTCGGCTCTGGCCTCCAAGGCCACCGGCTTCCCCATCGCCAAAATCGCCGCCAAGCTGGCTGTTGGCTACACCCTGGATGAGATTCCCAACGACATCACCAAGGAGACCCCAGCCAGTTTTGAACCCACCATCGACTATGTGGTGGTGAAATACCCCCGCTTTACTTTTGAAAAGTTCCCCAACGCCAACGCCACCCTGACCACTCAGATGAAGAGTGTGGGTGAAGCCATGAGTATTGGCCGTACCTTCAAGGAGTCTTTTCAGAAGGTGCTGCGCAGTCTGGAAATCGACTCCTACGGTTTTGAAAGTCGCCTGAGCGAGGAGCAGATCAAAAAACCCAACTCCGATACCATCGCGCTGATCGAAAACAAGCTGCGCATTCCTAACTGGGAGCGGGTCTGGTACATCGGCGACGCCTTCCGTATCGGCTTTACCATTGAGCGCATCCACCAGATCACCAATATCGACCCCTGGTTCCTGGAAGAGCTGCGCCAGATTGTGGAAATGGATGAACGTATCGCTCATCTGGGCTCCTACCGCGACCTGAACACCGACCTGCTGCGCCAGATCAAGGAGATGGGCTTCAGCGACCGTCGCATTGCCCAGCTCACCAGCACCGATGAACAGAGTATTGAGCGCCTGCGCAAAGATCAGGGCGTTGTCCCGGTCTTTAAGCGCATCGACACCTGTGGTGCCGAGTTTGAGGCCCAGACGCCCTACCTCTACAGCACCTACGAAGAGGAGTGCGAGGCGGCCCCCACCGACCGCAAGAAGATCATGATCATCGGTGGCGGACCCAACCGTATCGGACAGGGCATCGAGTTTGACTACTGCTGCTGCCACGCCGCCTTCGCCCTCAGTGAAGATGGCTTTGAAACCATTATGGTCAACTGCAACCCCGAAACCGTCTCCACCGACTATGATACCTCCGACCGCCTCTACTTTGAACCGGTGACCCGTGAGGATATCCTCTCCATCGTGGAAAAGGAGAAACCCCACGGCCTGATTATCCAGTTCGGCGGCCAGACACCCCTGAAACTGGCTGTAGCCCTGGAAAAAGCCAATGTGCCCATCCTGGGAACATCCCCCGACGCCATCGACCGCGCCGAGGATCGCGAGCGCTTCAAAAAACTGGTGGAAAAGCTGGAGCTCAAGCAGCCTGCCAACGCCACCGCCACCAGCGAAGCCCAGGCGCTGGAAATTGCCGAGCGCATTGGCTATCCCGTGGTGGTACGCCCGTCATATGTGCTGGGTGGCCGGGCCATGGAAATCGTCTACAATGTGGACGCCCTGAAAAACTATATGGAAAAGGCCGTCAAGGCCTCGCCTGAGCATCCCGTGCTCATTGACCACTTCCTGGAACACGCCACCGAAGTGGACGTTGACGCCGTGTGCGATGGCGAAAACGTCATCGTGGCTGGCATCATGGAACATATCGAGGAAGCGGGCATCCACTCTGGCGACTCAGCCTGCTCCCTGCCTCCCAAGAGCCTTTCTGCGGAAATCTGCGAAGAGATCCGCCGTCAGACCCGCCTGCTGGCCCTGGAGCTGAAGGTAGTCGGGCTGATGAATATCCAGTTCGCCATCAAAGGCGGCGAGATTTATCTCATTGAAGTCAATCCCCGCGCCAGCCGCACGGTACCCTTTGTCTCCAAGGCCACCGGCATTCCCTTTGCCAAGATCGCGGCGCTGGTCATGGCCGGTCGCAAGCTGCCGGAGCTGGGCCTGACCCGCGATGTGGAACCCGAGTACTTCAGCGTCAAGGAGTCGGTCTTCCCCTTTATTAAATTCCCGGGTGTCGACACTATTCTGGGGCCGGAAATGCGCTCCACCGGCGAAGTCATGGGCATTGACCCCGAATTCGGTATCGCCTTTGCCAAAGCCCAGTCCGGTGCCGGCGGCACCCTGCCCCTCAAGGGAACAGTGTTTATCAGCGTGCGCAATGAAGACAAGGAACATATTCCCGATATTGCCCGCAAGCTCATCGCCCTGGGCTTCAAGGTTGTCGCGACCCGCGGTACAGCTGCCTACCTCAAGAGCAAAGGAATTGAGGCGACACCCGTGCACAAGGTGAACGAAGGCCGCCCCAACATTGTCGACCTGATTGTCAACGGCAGCATTGCCCTGGTGTTCAATACCCCCGGCGGCGAAAAGACCAAGGCCGATGCCCTGTCCATCCGTCGCAGTGTTCTGACCTATAAGGTCCCCTACTTCACCACCGTGGAAGGCGCAAAAGCCGCCGTAACAGCCATTGAGGCGGAGAAAAACGACCAGCTGCATGTCAAACCGCTCCAGGAACACTACCTGAACAACGCTTACCTGAAGGATATGCCATTGCGCTGAGTTTTTTCCCAGCAACACCATTACAGGGCGCCCGCAGTACAGACTGCGGGCGCCTTTTCCCCACCACCCCCCAACGCGAACCAGGCACGGAGTTATCAGGCACATGCAGACCATCTCCAGATTCCGACATTTTCTCTTCGGATGGGTGCTGCTTTGCTCAGCAACCACAGCTGCCAGCGCTTCTGACATCAGCGTCATGGAGGCTGCCGCACTGATCGAAAGTCAGCATGATGTACTGGTTCTCGACATCCGCGAAGACTGGGAGCGCCGCCAGGGCCATATTCCCGGCACCATGCACCTGCCCATGGGACTTATCCCCCACCACCTGAAGCAGCTGCCCCGTGATCGCACTATCATCCTCACCTGCCGCACCGGCAATCGCACGGGGCAGCTTACCCGCTATCTGCAGCAACAGGGCTTTGACAATGTTCTCAACATGGCCGGTGGCATTGTCGCCTGGACCCAGGCAGGTCTGGAAATCACTCCCCCTGAACCCGCAACCATCAGCATGAACCCGGAGCGCACACCATGACCACCATTGCCCGCTGGACTCTTGTCGCACTCAGCACTGCCGGATTTGCCTTCTGCCTCCTGAACGCCTTTGGTGCCGATCTGGCCTGTTTCACCCAGGGTTGCCAGATCTACTCCAGTTACGAATTTCTGGGCATCTCCTTCTATGTATATGGAGCCATTGCTTTTGGCCTGCTGGGTGTGCTGGCTTTTTTCTCCACCCGCAGCCGCCTTGCCGCAGCCGCCTTTGCCATGCTTGTCATTGCAGCACTCCTGGCCGATACCGCCTTTCTCTTCTACCAGTTTCTCTTCTGGCCCTGCGCCAGCTGCATGGTCGTAGCACTTTTGCTGGGACTCATTGCCATTGTCGCTCTTGTGCTGCTGCCCTGGCTGCGGCACAAAGCCTACTATGGGATAATTGGTCTGTGGCTTTTCTTCTTTATTATCATCGCCATGGAAATTGCCCAGGAAATCTATCTGCCCCCCTGGGCAGCCTATGGCCCCGAAAACGCCATCGTCAGCGTCTATGTTTCACCCTCATGCCCCGCCTGCCGGGAGTTGATGTCCAAGCTCACTTCCCATCCTGAGCTGATGCGCCAAAGCGCCATCTACCTTATCGCCAAGGATGCTGCCGAGGAACGCTCCATTGCCCACTACCTGCACCAACTCCGCGAAGGAGCCAATGACTTCCAGGCCCTGCAGAATCTCTTTACCCAGGAACCACCTGCCGACGCTGCTCCCATGAGCTGGCAGGAGAAACTGCGACTGCAGGCCAATACCATGGCCATGGCCCGCATGGGAGCAGCCAGCATACCACTGGTCATTGCACCCGGGATTATGGAAATACCGGTTGTTCAGGAAGCTGCACCAGGGGAAAGCATTCCCGCCAGCACTGGAATCGGCACACTTCAGGATCTGCTGAGCCGCCCCACCTCCTCGGGGGGAGGTGGTTTTGGCTTCAGCGCCGGATGTTCGCTATTGAACCCCACTGAGGAGTGCCCTGACACACAGGACCCCCAATAGTGCACCAACGCATTCCGCCAACATATTTCCCGCAAAATCTCCTGACATTTCCATCGGCCACCTCTTCAAGGTGGCCGATTTTTTTGTCCACAAGGCCCGCAACACTTCTGACCAAAGCCTCCCTTGATGCAAAACCGCTCTTCTTATCTGTGAGTCGGCATTTGAAAATCAGGAACTCAACTTTCGCACCTTGTTGCCTTGAGTTAAGCTGTTATTATACTGGCGCTTATCTCGCGGAAACCGTATTGATTTTAATTACTTGAATCATCTGGTATTCCTCTTTCTGTTTCCAGATATTACCCTTTTTGACCGCGCAAAAAGGGAACAAAAACGCGCCCCCCGAACGCCCGTTCTTCCGGTTCGTTACTCGCCTGCTCTGGAGATCCCGCAGACACTGCATCCCTGCAGTGCTGCCGGACCACTCACTTCCTGTGAGTGTCCCGTTCGGGTCTTGCCAGCCAGGCGTCGCACTCACCGGACGGGCTCAGGGGGGAACGGCCTGCTTCTGCCTCTCCCCCTGTGTTCTTTCCCAGCCAGGACGCGCCGACTGTCAGGCTGCTGAAAAGCTCTCATCTGCGGCGTTGCTCACCAGTGCTCGTCGCTGCGACGTACAGGAAGTACGCCTCACTCCTCACCTAGCTCGCGCCTTGCACCTGAAAACTTTTCAATTGCCTGTATAACGCGATGGACCCGCAGGGTTGACGCCACGAGGGCGGCAACCGCAAACCAAAAGCCAGGGAAGGCGGTTGTTTGCGGTCCCCAGTTCCAGGCAAGCGGACGGCTGAAAAGGACAGCACTGGGGGCCGCTTCCCAGCCACTTTTTGCGGGGAAAAAGTGGCAAAAGAAACTCGTATATATGGTGAGGATAATGTCAAGCGACGCAGTCTGTGCAGAACCATTTCTGCCATTCCAATATGGCATCAGTGTCGACGCCGACAACCTGCCGCTTCGGGGGGTGCGAAACTTCAGTCAGGAAGCATTCCTTGTGAAGCATTTCACGGATTTTCTTGCAATTATTTTACAGTTTTGTTAATTAGTTATTTAGCTACTTGCCTAATTATTCACAAGGAGAGGTTATGCGCAAAATCATCAGCATTTCACTGGCCATTGCGGCAACGGCATCAATGAGCTACGCCCAGGCCAACACGGAACTTCAGGAACTTCGGCAACAAATCCAGCAGTTGGAGCAGCGACAGCAGGAGCTCGAGAAGCAGCGCTTCGACCAGCGCCTCTCACGGGTGGAAGCCCAAGCCATGGGAGATAATCTCAAGTTTGATGTGGACTACCGGGTTACCATGGACAGCCTGAAATACAAGCTGCACAGTGGCGCCACCCAGGAAAACAGCTCTTTGCTTGCCAATCGCATGATTCTCGGCATGAATTTCCGCCCCAACGACAGTGTCCGCTTTGCCGGTAAGCTTGCTTACAACAAGGCATTCGGCGACACCGCCAACCACAGCCAGTCCAATACAGACCCCGGTTACGCCAACTTCGACTGGGTCGTCAACGAAAACCCGGTTCATCCGGTTAAAGCGTACTTTGAATTATGGAGGGCCTTTATTCTGAGCTCGAAGAATTCCATATCTCTGTATCCATAGGCTTGCCTTTTGAGGGTATCAATTTTGTTGTTGATCCCCTCAAGTGGTCCTGTTGATATGGGGTGATCATACCAGTTCAGGATTCCCTCTCGGTGCTTCTCCAGCGTTTTGGCCATTTTCTTCAACCCTTTGATGGCTGATGCCTGAGCCCTGTTGATCCAGTCATCGAGGAATACCGTGGCAGCTACCTTGTCAGTTTGTTGCCATATCTGGCGGAGATCTTCTTTCATATAGTAGGCAACCGCCAATGGTCGATTGGCCTGCAGGGCAAGTTCAAGGCGTTCATGATCGCTGGTTTGCTCGCCAATGCTCTGCGGATTTTTGAGAAGCATCCAGCGAGTGCCTTTGAGAATGCTCTTGTCATGCTGACTTGTGAGCTCATGGTACAGCTCGCGGCGAATATCGGTAAGGCGTTCATTCATAAGCTTGACGACATGGAAACGATCAAACACCAACGCAGCAGATGGAAGGTGTTCGAGCACTGCCGACCGGTAAGCCGGACTCATGTCAGCAGCAACGGCTTTGATAGATGACTTGCGACGACCAAGGCGTTTCCAGAAACCATCAAGCGCTTCTGCCTGTTTGCCTGCTCCAACGTATACGACCCTGGCTGAACCAAGGTCAATGACGAGAGTAATGAAGCCATGTTTGCGTCCGGTGTATTTCTCATCAATGGCGATATACTCAAGCCCAGCAAGTGAAGGGCTACTATAGTGATGATGCAGATACCGCTTGAAAATGGACTTGACCAGGTCCCAGCCTATACCAAGAAGCCGTGCTACATCAATGAGGCTCATAGCTTGGGCAAGGGAGACCACATACCGAGCAAATGCATGGGTGTAGGAACACCGTGGAGAGGCTATTTTCAGACTCACCCGCCTGACGCTACCGCACTGAAGGCACTGGATGCGTGGAACGTGGACGTGCAACCAAGTGGACTTGATCCCCAAAGGCAAACCTCGTAACCGACGAATGCTACTGCCTCGCAATATGACAGAACGGCCAAGGCACGCAGGGCAGCGAATCAGCTTTTTACGGGGCCGGACATGGAAATTGATGGTATTGCCGCGATACTGTGTACGGATGTAATCGTAGCCAGCAAGGCCGTAGGCATGGTAAAGAACACTGGTGGGCATGGTGCTTCTCCCGGAATTATTTGGTTGTAATCCCGATAAATGGCACCATGCTCACTTTTTTGTCAATGTATCCTCAATACGGAAGAGCCGAAAACCCCCTGGACAACACCCTCAAGGTCAAGGAAGCCTATTTCCACTACGCCACCTCCATGGGCAGCGTTCCTTTTGCCGCCAGTCTGGGTCGACGCCCTTCCACTGACGGTTTCCTGGCCCACCTGCGCGAGGGCGACTCCCACTATCAGTCGCCCCTGGCCCACTCCATCAATGTGGAGTTTGATGGAGCCAGCTTCACCTGGCAGCTCGAAGGCTTGATTGGCCTTCCCGGCAGCAGCTTTAAAATCTGCACAGGACGCGGTCTCACCAATGCCAACCCCCGCTTTGACATGATGGGCTACGACTACGCCAAAGACGAGAGCCTGCACAGCAACATCGACATGCTGGGCTTTATCTTCCAGCCGTACAGCGATGGTCAGTACACCGTGCAGACTCAGGCGTTCAAGGCGTGGAATCTCATCGGGTTTACCGGCGCGGATATGATGGCGTACCAGAACGCGGTGGGTACCTTCATGATGGATCCTGACCCCAACAACCTTGCCAACAACTACGTCAACATGATGATGGCCCAGCCCTCCTTCTCCGATGTGGGCGACATGTACGGCGCGACGGTGAGTGTGCTGGCCAATGGGGTTGGCGACTTCAACAGCTTCCTGGATAACACCAAACTCTTCGTCAGTTATGCCGTCAGCCAGACCCTGCCCAACGACAACATGAGCATGCTGGGCAGCACTGACAACAAGACCGGCTACTCCATCTGGATGGGAGCGGAAGTTCCCGGCATGATCACCAGAAACGGCCGCCTGGGATTTGAGTACAACGAAGGCAGCAAGTACTGGAGAAGCTTCACCTACGGTGAAGATACCATGATCGGATCCAAGCTTGCGGCTCGTGGCAAAGCGTACGAGGCGTACTATACCCAGCCCCTGGTGGGCAACACCCTCAGCATGCAGCTGCGCTACACCTATATTGACTATGATTACACTGGCAGCAATGCCTTCTTTGGCGATGATGGGGCACCGATGTCCATTGCCGATGCCGCCGCTGCTGGTGCAGCCATGGGGATAGACCCCGTTGACAGCGCGTCAGACATTCGCCTGAGCTTCCGCTACCGCTTTTGATTTCCCTGTACAACAGCCGGAGGAGTTCTCCGGCTGTTGTGTCTGCTGTTATCTTTTGCCTGTCTTTTCCAACGCAATCAACCCCGCAGGAAGACTCCTGCGGGGCTGATCTATAAGGTAATTTGCCAGGCACCGTCCGATTTTCCCAGGGCTTAAGCCCAAGTATCGTAGGCGGAACAGAGCTTAACTTCCGTGTTCGGAATGGGAACGGGTGTGGCCTCTGCCCTATAGGTACCAGGCAAAACGGTTAAAAACGGTTTTGCGTGACTGACTGGCAGTCGAGTTGAATATGCGTTTCTTTCAAACACTCAGGGTTGTATCTCTTTTGATCTGAAGCGTCAAGATCAAAAAATGCACGGTGCGCATCAAGCCAGAAAAAGAACAATGGAGAATTAGTACTGGTCTGCTGAACACCTTACGGTGATTACACATCCAGCCTATCAACCAGGTCGTCTTCCTGGACTCTCATGGGGATATCTTATCTTGAGGCTGGCTTCCCGCTTAGATGCTTTCAGCGGTTATCCATTCCGAACATAGCTACCCGGCGGTGCTTCTGGCGAAACAACCGGTGCACAAGAGGTTCGTTCATCCCGGTCCTCTCGTACTAGGGACAAATCCTCTCAAATATCCTGCGCCCACAGCAGATAGGGACCGAACTGTCTCACGACGTTCTGAACCCAGCTCGCGTACCGCTTTAAATGGCGAACAGCCATACCCTTGGGACCTGCTCCAGCCCCAGGATGCGATGAGCCGACATCGAGGTGCCAAACCTCCCCGTCGATGTGAACTCTTGGGGGAGATAAGCCTGTTATCCCCGGCGTACCTTTTATCCGTTGAGCGATGGCCCTTCCACGCGGAACCACCGGATCACTTTGACCTACTTTCGTACCTGCTCGACTTGTGGGTCTTGCAGTCAAGCCCCCTTATGCCAATACACTCGATGGACGATTTCCAACCGTCCTGAGGGAACCTTCGCGCGCCTCCGTTACTCTTTCGGAGGCGACCGCCCCAGTCAAACTACCCACCAGACAATGTCCTTCACCCCGATAAGGGGCGTAAGTTAGATAGCCAGTGCAGTAAGGGTGGTATTTCAAGGATGGCTCCACGCATACTGGCGTACACGCTTCATCGCCTCCCACCTATCCTACACATACTACACCGAGTATCATTGCCAAGCTATAGTAAAGGTGCACGGGGTCTTTCCGTCTTGCTGCGGGTAAGCGGCATCTTCACCGCTAATGCAATTTCACCGAGTCTCCAGCCGAGACAGCTCCCAGATCGTTACGCCATTCGTGCAGGTCGGAACTTACCCGACAAGGAATTTCGCTACCTTAGGACCGTTATAGTTACGGCCGCCGTTTACCGGGGCTTCGATTCAAAGCTTCGCTTGCGCTGACCTCTCCTCTTAACCTTCCGGCACCGGGCAGGCGTCACACCCTATACGTCCACTTACGTGTTTGCAGAGTGCTGTGTTTTTGATAAACAGTCGCCTGGGACTATTCTCTGCGACCCCTTCTGGCTCAAGGAGCAAGTCCTATCACCATAATGGGGCACCCCTTCTCCCGAAGTTACGGGGTCAATTTGCCGAGTTCCTTAGCTGGAGTTCTCTCGTGCGCCTTAGTATTCTCTACCTGCCTACCTGTGTCGGTTTGCGGTACGGTCACATATCAATGAACCTTAGCGGATTTTCTTGGAAGCAGAGGATTTCCGACTTGAATCTTCCGAAGAAGATTCTCGTTATCAGGCCTCAGCTTTCACCAGGTGCGCTTTTCACTACACCTGAGCCTACACCCTTCAAAGAACACTTCCATCAGTTCTCTCGGATACCTTTCTCCGTCCCCGCGTCGTGTTGATATGTGGTACAGGAATTTTTACCTGTTTCCCGTCGACTACGCCTTTCGGCCTCGCCTTAGGGGCCGACTCACCCTGTTCTGACTGACATTGCACAGGAAACCTTAGGCTTTCGGCGAATGGGGTTCTCACCCATTTTTTCGTTACTCATGCCTGCAGGATCACTCGTGTACGCTCCAGCATTCCTTACGAAACACCTTCATCGCTGTACACAACGCTCCTCTACCGATCAACAACTTGGTTGATCCTATAGCTTCGGTGGTGTGTTTGAGCCCCGTTATATTTTCGGCGCAGGTTCACTCGACCAGTGAGCTATTACGCTTTCTTTAAAGGATGGCTGCTTCTAAGCCAACCTCCTGGTTGTCCGGGCAAACCCACATCCTTTTCCACTTAACACACACTTAAGGACCTTAGCTGATAGTCTGGGCTGTTTCCCTCTCGAGCACGAAACTTATCTCTCGCGCTCTGACTCCCGAGCTTGGGCTTATGGGATTCGGAGTTTGATTCGGTTTGGTAATCTGGTGGGACCCCTAGCCGATTCAGTGCTCTACACCCATAAACAAACACTCGAGGCTATACCTCAATATATTTCGAGGAGAACGAGCTATCTCCAA
>NZ_AP042405.1:650000-1447500 GCF_055378285.1 Desulfurispirillum alkaliphilum
GGGGAAGGCAAACACTCATCTCACAGACACTTCTAGTCATCTTCTTTTTCCAGGTCTTCAAATTCCTGGGGCTCTTCGCGCCGCAGGCGCGCGCGGCCCATCAGCCATCCGGCAATAAAGCCAGCACCCAGAAAGAGTATGGCCCAGACCGCATGGGGCATGGTGATTTTGATAAAGAGCAGGCGGGTATCAACGGAGTGAATGTTCTGAAAGAGCACGATCACCAGCAGCAGGGCCGCTGCCCCCAGCCCGATGCGTTTGAGGGTCTTTACGTCAAGTTTCCTGAGATCAAACTTCCCATCCATGACTCACTCTCCTGTGCAAGAGGTTCTCAAGCCAAAATTCCTCTGAGACGCCCATCTCCTGGCGCACCTCCTACTATATGCCTGAAGGGCTTTCAGCGCAACAGCTTTGCATCGATACCCGAACCATCACCAGCAAGACCATCTGCAGCATACCAACTGCCTGGCCAGACAGGGAGGCAACCGCTCAGCGACTCCACATAAGCTCTTTCAAAAAATTATCTTACCAGAATGCGCTCGCCAGGCGATCAATGCTAAGCCACCTGAGACCACCACGTTGTTGCGCGAAAATGGTACGCATCGTATCATTAGTTCGATTTTTCTTTACCAAGAAGCGTTTTCCGCATAGAATTCCCATATGGCAAACAAGGCATGGAGCTGCCGCTTGAGCAACACCTCAGCCAGTGCTTCATCGCCTCGCCACTCCCCAGGGGCAGTGCCAACATCACACTGCCCTTTTTCAACGGCTTATCCAGCCTTGAGCAAAACTCCCGTAACGAGGCCCTTTATGTTTCAGAATCTTTCCATGCAATTGAAGTTCATGGCCAGCCTGATCGCCGTTGGCATCCTGGTGCTGGTTTCGGCAATCGTCTTTACCAGCTTTGAAAAAAAGCGCTATGTCGAGCAGCGTATCGCAGAAATCGCGGACGTGCTGCAGCAACAAGTAGAAGACAGCGTGCGCGACAAAGAGGAAAATACCCTTGGAATCGCCATTGCCCTGGCATCCAGCAGCAGCATCAAAGAGGGCATGATCCTGAACGAGCGGGCGGGGTTGCTCCAGGAGCTGCGTGAGCTCGCTCAGGTCTTTCGCGACGCAACCGAAGTCAATAACCTGCGCGTCCACCTGCACGACGAGCGCGGCTACACAATTCTGAGAACCTTCCGACCCGATCTCTTTGGTGACGACCTGACCTCGTTTCGCTCAACCGCCCAGCGCATTCGCACAGAGCAGAAGCCCTTCACGGCCCTGGAGCCGGGAGCCAGCGAGGTGACCCTGCGCGCCATGGCTCCGGTTTTCAATTATGGGAGCTACATCGGCGCCGTGGAAATATCCACTGGATTTGGCAGCGTCAGTCGAGACTTTCTGTCCCGTGGCGACCGCTACATTGTGCTGCTGAACGAGCGCGCTCTTCAGGTGAGTACCGGGCTGAGAAACAATCAGAAAATCGGCCCCTTTGTGGTGGCCAACGATACCTGGTTCTGCGCTGAGACGATCGCCTTTGCCCAGAAAGTCGATTATCAGTTTCTCCAGCAACACGGGTACGCCTTTACTGACGAGTATTTTGTCACTTTTGCTCCCCTCACTGACTACACCGGTACACTGATCGGCATGCAGCTGGTGGGGCAGCCCCTGGAAGTATTTAACGCCGCCTTTGAATCATCGGATCGCATTAAGAACTCCCTGATGATGGCCATGATCGCGGCGGTCGTTATCATGATCGCAGTCGTATACCTGTTGCTAAAATCTGTCATCGCCCCTCCCATACAGCGCACGGTTCAGGTCGCCAGCACCATCGCCAGGGGGGATTTCCGCCAGGAGGTTCCCGTACTCTCCCGCGATGAAATAGGCCAGCTGGCTGACGCCTTCAACACGATGAGCGAGCAGCTCAGTGGCACCCTGAGTGAAATCAACATGGCCGTCTCTTCCGTCTCATCCAGCTCCGAAGAGCTCTCGGCCACTGCTTCCCAGCTCGCCCAGGGCGCCGACAACCAGTCCCAGAGTACCGGGGAGCTGGCAGTTGCTGTCAACGAAATGCACGCCACCGTTGAGCAGATCGCCCAGAATATCCACCAGACTTCCGACCGGGCCCAGAATGCCAGTGAGGCATCCCTGGAAGGTCGCAAGGCCGTTCTGGCTGCCGTGCAGAAAATGGACGAAATCGCCGGCAACGTTGCCGACTCTTCCCGGGTGATACAGTCACTGGGTGCAACCGTAGGGGAAATCGGAAAAATCACAGGCGTCATAGACGAAATAGCCGACCAGACGAATCTCCTGGCCCTCAACGCTGCCATTGAAGCCGCACGGGCCGGGGAGTCCGGCAGAGGGTTTGCCGTAGTCGCCGATGAAGTGCGCAAACTGGCGGAGCGAACCCAGGACGCCACCGGCGAAATCAACACCATGATTCAAGGCCTGCAGAGGCAGGCATCCTCGGCGGTCACCAGCATTGAAGCCAGTGTACGCAACGTGGAAACCGGCACCCAGACGGCCCGCCAGGCAGGACAGAAACTGGACGAAATTGCGGCGCTGACCCAGGAAATGGCCGACATGATTGCCCAGATTGCCGCAGCAGCTCAGCAGCAGGCCGCCACCACCAATCAGATCGCCGGCAGCGTCGAAGGCATCCGGGGCATCACCGAGGAAAACGCTCACCAGGCAGCCGCCATCTCCCAGGCAGCCGCTGACCTGAGCCGCATCGCTGAAGATCTCAGCTCCCAGACATCGCGCTTCCGCCTCAAAGGCGAATCCAACCGCCCGTGGCTTCCCGCCTGAGCACACAGAGCACCACGTCAGAAGGGGGTTGCGCGTAAAACGCGCAACCCCCTTTTCTCTATGCCCCTGCGGGGGAAAAAATCATACCAGCGGCCACACCCACAGGATCATGGGCACCCCGACCGCCACCACCAGGATTTCCATGGGCAGGCCCAGGCGCCAGTAGTCGCCGAAGCGAAATCCTCCCGGCCCCAGGATCAGGGTATTGTTCTGGTGACCGATGGGCGTCAGGAACGAACAGGATGCCCCCACCGCCACCGCCATCAGGTAAGTATCCGCATTCACGCCAAGCTGCAGGGCCGTACTGATGGCAATCTGGCACATCACCGCAGCCGTGGCCGCGTTGTTCATAAAGTCCGACAGGGTCATGGTCACCACCAGAAGAACCACCACCGCCGCAACGGCACTGCCACGGGCAATATTTTCCAGCAGCAGCCCCGCCAGCATATCAGCAGCCCCCGTGTCGGCCATGGCTCCGGCAACGGGAATCATGGCCCCCAGCAGAACGATTACCGTCCAGTCGATGGAGTTATACACCGAGCGCAGGGGTACAATGCGCAGCGCCATAAACGCCAGCATACCCGCCGCAAAGGAGATGGCCGCTGGCAGCAGCCCAAAAGCGGCCCCAGCAACCGCCGCCGCCATGACCAACATGGCGATGGTCGCCTTGCGCTTATCGGGAATATCGATGGAACGCTGGGCCAAAGGCACGCCACTGATCTCACTGGCAAAGGCTGACAGAGCTTCAGGCCGCCCCTGCATCAGCAGAACATCGCCGGACTGCACTGGAGTTGAACGCAGGCGCCGGATAGTCCGGCTACCCTGACGGGCAATAGCCAGCAGATTCAAACCGTAACGGGTGCGAATCTGTACGTCGCTGGCGCTGCGACCCACCATGGCAGAGTGTGGCATAATCACCAGCTCCTGCAGGACAATTTCGTCGTCCTCTTTGCCGCGCTGCTCCTTTTCGCCATTCCCGGCATCACTCTCCTGTGTCGAGGCCTCCTGGAGGACAGCTTCTTCATCACCTTCGTCACGGTCGACCGCCACCGCTTCCTCAAGCTGCAGCCCAGTGCCTGAGAGGGCCGCAGAGAGGGATTCCGGGTCCGCTTCGATAATCAGGATATCCCCTGCCCGCAACAACTGACGCATATTGGGGGCCGTGACGCGGTACTCATTGCGCACCAGGGCCACAATCTGGGCATCGGCCTCTTCCAGCTGCGCCTCTATCTCCTCCAGGGTCTTGCCCGCCGCCTTGCTCTTCTCCTCCACCCGCACCTCGGTGAAGTAGGTGCTCGTCTCAAAGCTGTCACCACCAGCCTGCTGACGACGAGGCACCAGCCTCCAGCCAATCAGGGCGATAAACACAATTCCGGTGAGGGCCACCACGCCTCCCACCGCAGAAAAATCGAACATGCTGAAACTGCCGGAGCCATTCTCGGCACGGAAGCCGGAAACCAGCAGGTTGGGCGGCGTCCCGATCAGGGTGGTCATGCCTCCCAGAATGGTTCCAAAAGCCAGGGGCATGAGCACGCGCCCCGGAGGAATCTCCAGCCGCCGCGCCAGCTGAACCGCAATGGGCATCAGCAAGGCCAGGGCCCCCACATTATTCATGAAAGCCGACAGAACTGCCCCCACCGTGGTCAGGGCCGCAATGGCTTCAATGGGTCCGGGATTAGAAGGCAGCATGCGCTGAGCCAGGGCATCCACTGCCCCCGTCAACTGCAGGCCTCGGCTGAGCACCAGTACGCAGGCGACCGTGATCACCGCCGGATGACCAAAACCGCTGAAAGCCTCGGCACTGGGAACCAGCCCCACCAGCACACAAGCCAGCAAAGCACCTCCAGCCACCATATCGTGACGCCAGCGCCCCCAGAGAAACATCGCCAGGGTGCCGGCAAGAATACTCAGAATAAACCACTGCTCCGTTGGCACTTTCACTCTCCCCATAGGAAATGAACCGCAGCTGCACGGTGTCTCTCTCAATCAGTCGTCAATGGAAAACAGTGCTCGCAGAGAGTCTATACCTCCCGAAGCTGCGCTGTCATGAGGGTCCCCAGCACGCCCATCACCCCAAGGAAAATCACCACCGCACTGACCGAAAGCAGGGAAACCAGCGCCGTCAGCCCACCCATCACCAGCAGCAGGACACCAATCAAAGTGTTGCTGACCGCCGTGTAATCAGTGCGCTTGTTGCCACCGGCCATATCCACCAGGTAGGTCTTGCGCCCCAGCCGGATACCAGCATGGGCGATACTGAGCACCAGAAAGGCCGCCGGATAGAACCACACCAGTGCCGAAGGCTCCTGCGCCCCCAGGCTCACGGCACCCACCAGCAGGCTGACAGCACTGGCCATGATCCCGCCCCACAGCATCACGCGACGGCTCGACTGATCGGCCATCAGGCCCCAGATCAGAGCACTGACCGCGCTCCCCAGACTACTGGCCACCATGAACACCCCCAGCAGCCAGGCCCCCGGACTCTGCTGCTGGGCCAGCACCACCAGGTAGGGTGCCACCAGAGCCGAGCTGAGCAGCAGGCCACGGGCGATGACAAAACGTCGAAAAAGCAGGTCGCCGCGCACCAGGCGCAGATTTCCGAAAGCCTCCCCCAGGGCGTTCACTCCCCCGCCCGTCTCCCCCGGCTGTTCATCAATACAGGCAAAGAGCCAACCAGCCAGTATCCACAGAACCGCCGCCACCACCAGCAGGGTCAGGTAAAACGTCAGAGACGGCTCCCCCTGATCACGAAAGAGCAGCAGGCTGAAAAGAACAACCAAAAGTCCGCTGACCGTGGTGGCGATCCCCGTCAGACGGCCCCGCCGCCCTTTGGGAATGGTCTTGCCCAGCACATCCTTCTGGGCCACCGAACAGAAGCCCCTCGCCAGGGAAAAAGCCACCAGACAGGCCAGAATGGACAGACCGGCCCACAGACCACTGAGCAGCCACACACTGGCAGCCATACCCAGCACACAGAGGGCCTGCCCCAGACTCCCCGCCACCCAGAAAAACTTGCGCACCGGTCTGCGCCGCATCCAGGCACCAATCACAATCTGAGGAACCATGGAGCCCGACTCCCGCACCGGCACCAGCCAGGCCACCAGCCCCGGAGCACCCACCGCGCCCAGCAACCAGGCCAGCACGGTTTTGGGATTGATCAACAGATCACCCAGGGACGTCATCACCTGACTGATCAGCTGCAGAAAGAAGTTGCGAGGCACCTCACGACAGGCGCTCTCGGGAAGATCACGACAGGCGCGAGCCTCCTCCTCGTGGTTTATCAGCAGCCGGTATATATCCTGTTTGGGAAACATGGAACTCCCTCTCAATGAAAAATGGCCCAAAATCCCGTCTAGACTTCCTCCACCTCGCCTGCCAGTTCCGCACTCACACTGCGAAACTGCTCCAAAGCCGCCTCCAGATTTTCTACAATCTCGCTGGCCAGCACATCCGGCTCCGGCAGGCTGTCCATATCTTCCAGGCTGTCATCCTTGAGCCAGAAAATATCCAGATTCAGCTTGTCGCGCTGGGCCAGCTCTTCATAGGAGAAGCAGCGAAAGCGCTCACTTTCTTTGCGCTCCTGGTAGCAGCGGATAAAGTCATCGAAATCACCCTGCACCAGCCGCTTGGTTTTCAGTGTCTTGTGAACATTGGTGCGGTAATCGTACACCCACAGCTCCCTGGTCTGCACCTCGCGGGAAGCAGGCCGCTTGTCGAAAAAGAGCACGTTGGCCTTCACGCCAGGGCTGTACCATATTCCCGTGGGAAGGCGCAGCAGGGTGTGGAAATTGAAACCCTCCAGCAGGCGCTTGCGAATTCCCTCGCCCGCGCGGCCAGCCTCAAACAGCACATTGTCCGGCAATACCACCCCGGCGCGGCCACGGGTATCCAGAATCGTCATGATGTGCTGCAGGAAGTTGAACTGCTTGTTGGACGTGGTGAACTTGAAGTCCTCCCGCTCATAGCTCTCCCGCTCGGAAGTCACCGAACCATCCTCACCCACCACCTTGTAGCTGGACTTCTTGCCAAAGGGCGGATTGGTCAGCACCACGTCATAGCGCTGCGCAGGCGCGGCAGCCAAGGCATCGCGCTGCTCAACAGGGCTGCCCCCATTGCCGATACCGTGCAGATAGAGGTTCATGGCACACAGGCGCACCACCTCATCCACAATATCCACCCCGTGCAAGGCACTGTGGCGCAACTCCCGCAGCATTTCCCGGTCATGACTCTGGGTCTTCATATAATCGTAGGCCGCCAGCAAAAAGCCTCCCGTGCCACAGGCCGGATCGCAAACCGTTTCACCAATCCGTGGATTCACACACCTGACAATGGCATCAATCACCGGGCGCGGCGTGAAATACTGCCCCGCACCAGACTTGACCTCCGACGCATTGCGCTCCAGCAACCCCTCGTAAATCTCACCCTTCACATCAACCTGCATGCCAATCCACGGCCCCTCCGTGTCAATCAGGCTGACAATTCGCTTGAGTTTGGCCGGATCGGAGAGCTTGTTCTGGGACTTGCGGAATATGGTGCCAATCAGCCCATCCTCGCGGGCCAGCGCCTCCAGCGTATGGCGATACTGCAGCTCCAGCTCGTCACCATCCCGCTTCACCAGCTCTACCCAGTTCCACTTCGAGGGAATGGCAGAGCCTTCACCCAGTAACTCCACCCGCTCCTGATCCATCTTCAGGAAGAGCAGGTAGGTGATCTGTTCAATGTAATCGCCGTAAGAAATACCCTGATCACGCAGGACATGGGCGTAGTTCCATACTTTGGCGACAAGTTGCTCATTGGTCACGGGGATATCCTCACTTGTTGTATAATCGCTGCTGACGGGACAGAAAATTCGTCACAGACAAAGGCAGGACAGAAGCAGCCGACAAAGACCCCAGATGAAAGTACCTTCGCTTCTCTCTCGTCTTCCTGCCGCTGTCTGCGTCAATCGGCGTAATCAGCGGAAAAATTCTTTATGGGAAAGCGCAACAGAAAAAGAGGCTCTCACACAAAGTCCGCCAAGGCACCAAGAACAGCCAAAACTCATACCCCTCGCCCGTTCGCTGCCCTCACTCAGGTCGCAAAGAACGCTAAGTAAAGGCAAGGTAACGTTGGTCACGAGCATATCCTCATTTGTTGTATAAGCGCTGCTGACAGGACAGAAAAATTCGCCACAGGCTGGCCAGATTCTTCAGCAGCCTGTTAGAATTTGCAGTATAATCGTTTGTTATGAAAAAGAACTCACTCCTCACTTCCAATGCATACCTGAAAAACAGCACCAGCCGAGATAAACTCCTGCGGCGCACGGTGTTAACTTCCAGTGCTGTCGAAGGCGTGGGCCGACCAGCAGCGCGAGCGCTGGGCATGGAAGCAAAACGCTCAACACCTACTCCCCCCGAAGTGACCACTCCAGAACCGTCCTGAAGACAGCTTCCATCGGCACATAATCATACCCCATGCCAGACCGCACCGCAGCAAAATAGCGCTGCCGGAAGCGCCCCTTGATACATCCAAAATCAAGGGGCGGCAACCCTGCCTGCAGACCCATGAGGACGGACAGCATCCTGGCAAGCCTTCCGTTACCCTCCCGAAATGGATGGATCAACACCAGCTCCGTATGCGCCACTGCCATGGCAAAAGGAAAGCCATCTTTACTGATATTTACGGAACGATACATGCCCGCCCACTCGTAAGTAGCTCCCAGCCAGACCTCATGCATCGTGCAAATATCCGCCGCCGTAAATCGATGCTCTCTCGTATACATTTCCAGGAACTCATTCAGCGCGCGAAATTGCTCACGGGCCTCTATCTCATCCATCTTCCGCCTGGAAGTTACTCCAATCTTGTTTTGCAGCACCCGGCCACGGGAACCTGGCTCATAGCTGTCTTCAATGGAACCGCTGGTGTTGTAGCGCCCACTCTTCTTCATATCGTTCTCTTGCCTTTCGGCGCAGCCTCACGGCTAGCGCGAATACGGGCCAGCAAGTCGCTGGCCGGTTCATCGCTGGGGTCTTGGGGAACCAGGCGACCAGCAAAGGCATCCTTGAGAATGGACTGACGCAGGGCAGCAGAGCGCTCTAGTTGAACCTCAATTTTTCGACATATAACCTCTTGTGAAGACAGGGATTCCTTTACGCGCTTTACTATTTCATTTTGTTCATCTAAACAAGGAAGCAGGAGATTAACATCCCTTATATTCTGTAAATTTAGGCCAGGCTTACCAGCACCGTATGCGTATGTTTCAAGCTGTTTTCTGCCTCCAGCCTCTGCAATCACGAACCAATAGAGGTATTCAGGATTAACTGTTTTAGCCGGGCGAAACAACGCCACATGCTGGCTTACATAGGCGGTACCCAACTCCTTATCCACAAGGGCTGACTTTGTGACATTGGCGCCTGTGATCGTTATAAGCAAATCGCCTTTATTTACCCTGGTTCTTGTGCCCTCAGATTTTGTTGGTAATGCCACATAGGCAATATCCCCAAGATCAAGTCGATCATACTTCAGGTTTTGGGCACGTATAAAAACGTCACCGCAGTCAGAATAGAATTTAGCCCATCCTCTTGAGCCTGATGTTAAGTAGTCAGCTAAAGCCCCAAGTGTCGCTCTCTCCCACTTGTAATCACCTTTTTGATTGCGCCAGTCGGCGGTGAGCTGCCCGGTGACTGCGGCTTTGAGCACGGACTGGCGGTAGCGGGTCAACAGTTTCTGCACACCCCGCAACGCAGCTTCGCCTTTATCCAGGCGGGCAAAGAGCGTTTCAATCTTCTCGACAATGCGATGTTGCTCGTTGAGGGGAGGGAGAAGTGTAGAAATTTGCTTTACCCGACTCAATGGCAGTGATGGCATATTGCCGCCATGTGCGAGGTTAGCCGCATCAACTGTTTTTAAAAAAAAGTAAAGCCAGTCTGGCGAGGTAGCAGGTGAAGCAGAAACAGTTGCTATATGACTTACAACATAACTATCCTGGCCCAAAACGGCCCTCTGGTTAAGAAGTGTCGATGCGCCACTTTTCGTTAAGAGCACGGTGCCTTTTGGGAATAATTTCAGGCCGGAGGAACTAGCCTTACTTACCTTATCTGAAGTTTGCTTCAGCACTTTCCGTCCAGATAGGCGTCCCATATCTTGCACTCGAACAAAAGGGGTACCATGAGGTGAGAACTTATCTTTCCCTTGTGGGGCCGGGTTACCAGCACCAACTTCGGCAATATCACTGAGCAGCACGCATGTCCAACCGCTTGGTAAAAAACTCTCCATCACGCTACCAATGCCTCCTGCAGTTCTGCCAGCATTTCACTGAGTTCACTTCCCAATACCTGGCGGGCGCGCAGGATGCCGCCACGGTCGGCGAATCCTGGGGCTTCCATGAAGTCGCGGGAGGATATTTCGGCGTTGGCGGCAATGTAGGCGGCGATGGCCCGCAGCCACTCTTCCTGTTCGGCGCTGTACTGGCGTCCAGCTTTCTTTTCCCGGCCCAGCCACAGGTTGAAGCGGCGCTCCACAACGCTGCCGAATGGTTCCAGGGTTTCGCTTTGGCCGAGGGTATAGCGCACCAGGCTGACGATTTCGGTGAGCTGTTCATCGACGGGCGCGCCGCGCACTTTGCTGGCTTCCAGGCGTTTGTAGGCTTGCCAGACGTTGGCGGTGGTGAGGTAGTGGGGTGGGTCGGTAAGGCGCTGGGCCAGTTCGCGGATGGCGGCGTAGGTCAGGCGCTGCTGGCCGAGGGGTTGGTTATAGATAATCTGCAGGGCGGTGAGTTCGTCCCGATTGGCTTCAATAAACTGTTTAAAGCTCTGAACGGTCTGCCTGGCTATTTCTTCGTCAAATCCGGCGTGTTCCAGCTGGTCGGTGGTGATTTCGTCAATGACGATATCGCTTTTGCGTTTAATGTCCTTGAGCAGGTTGCGCAGTTCGGGTTTGTCGAAGGGGCGGCAGGCGTGGTCAGCCAGGGTTTGAAGAACCTGCTGCTCCTGCTGGGGCGTGGGGGCGCTGCCGTGCCGTTGGCGTATGGTGGCTTGCTGCTGGTCGGGGTCAATGGCGTCCAGCAGGGTGTTGGCGAGGTCGCGGGGCGTCTGGCCGCCGGTGGTTTGGGCGATGCGGCTGCGGTCTTCGTTACTGAGTTTGCGGTCAAGGGCGGCGAGGCGAGCGGCCAGGGAGGAGAGGGCGTCCTCGTCGCGGCGACCCATGGCAATTTGCTCCAGCAGTTTATCAAAGCTGACGCCGTGTTTACGCTCCAGGGGTTGGCTGGCGTTTTTTTTGGTTTCCGAGACGCCAACGGCATCGATGAGGATAAAGCGGGTTTTGGTTTTTGCGTCGGGGGTTACCTGCTGCAGATCGGCGTCGGGGATGGTGCGCACGCCCCGGCCTTTCATCTGCTCGTAGTAGCCTTCCGATTTGACGTCGCGCATGAAGATGAGCACTTCCACGGGTTTGATGTCGGTGCCGGTGGCGATCATGTCCACGGTGACGGCGACGCGGGGGAAGGGGTCAACGCGGAAGGCTTTGATCAGAGCCTTGGGGTCTTCGCCGGTGTTGCGATAGGTGATTTTCTTGGCGAAGTCGTTTCCTTCGCCAAATACTTCACGCGCGGCGTGGACGATCTCTTCGGCGTGGTTGTCATCTTTGGCGAAAATCAGGGTTTTGGGCAGCCACTGTCCGGTGCGGTCGGGGAAGAGTTCGGTGAAGACGCGTTCCCGGTAGGTTTGCAGTACGGTGCGTATCTGGTTGGGATTGACTACGGAGCGGTCAAGCTCTCTGGCGGTGTACTCCAGGTCGGCGTCCAGGGTTTCATAGCGCAGTTTGCGGGTGCGTTTGTCGCGCACGGGAATCTGGAAGCCGGTTTCGTCGGTTTCCACTTTGCCGCCTTTTTCCGTAACGCGGGTGCGGATGCGATAGACTTCGTAACCCACGTTGACGCCATCGGCCACCGAGCGTTCATAGGGATACTCGGCCACCAGGTTCTGGTTGAAAAAGCCCAGGGTGTGTTTGGAGGGGGTGGCGGTGAGGCCGATGATGGAGGCATCGAAGTACTCCAGCACCTGCCGCCACAGCCCGTAGATGGAGCGGTGGCATTCGTCGGTGACAATGAAATCGAAGGTTTCAATGGGGATTTCGGGATTGTAGTTCAGGGGTGGGATTTCGCCTTCATGGCTGGTCCACTGTTCAAAAGCCGAGGACTCTTCGGCCTCCACATCCAATTCTTTACCCCGCAGCATGGAATAGAGGCGCTGAATGGTGGTGATGACTACCTTGGCGTCGGGGTCTATGCGGTGCCCTTGCAGGTGCTGGACGATATAGGTGTCGGTGAAGCGATTGGCGGCACCAATGGGCTGAAAGTCCTGGTACTCCCGCAAGGTCTGGGTGCCAAGGTTATTGCGATCCACCAGAAAGAGAATGCGCCTGGCCCCGGCGTACTTGATGAGGCGATAGGAGAAGGAACAGGCGGTGAAGGTTTTACCAGCGCCGGTGGCCAGCTGAATAAGAGCGCGGGGTTTGTCTTCGGCCAGGGACTGTTCCAGGCCACGGATAGCCTCTATCTGGCAGTCCCGCAGGCCTCTGGTTTCCAGGGATGGCAGAGTGCGCAGGCGTGAGCGCAGGGTATCGGGCTGCATCAACCACTGGTGCAGGGTTTCGGGACGGTGAAAGGCGAAAAGTCGACGGGAACGGGCCTTGGGGTCGCGCATGCTGCGAAAGTAGGTCTCTTCACCAGTGCTTTCGTAGTCGTAGACCAGAAAAGAGTCCCAGGACGCCAGGTGCTGGGGCAACCCGGTCATATATCTGGCCGATTGCTCCGCAACCAGGCTCAGGGTGACTCCCACCCTCTTGGCCTCAATCACACCGGCGGCACGGCCATCGATAAAGAGCAGGTAGTCGCAGAAGCCACCGGACAATGGAAACTCACGCACGGCTACTCCCAGGGCAGCGGTGCGGTCAAAGGCTTCCCGACTCTGCAGTACCCAACCGGCGTCGATCAGCAGTTGGTCTATGGTTCCTCTGGCCTGATCTTCGGGGTTCTGCATAGGGTATCCTGCTCTTTCTGCCTTTCTTTGTGTATAGGGGTCTTTTCTTGCGCAGAACGTCATCAGGAGCACTCTCCCAGATACTGCGCAACCACACTTTAGCATACCGTGGACTAGCAGTGATCAATTTTCTCCTGCCAGGTGGTCACCAATCAAATCTCACCTAAAACGGTCAAATCTGCTTGACTGGCCAGAATCATTGACAGCCACAACACCTCATTATGTAAGCGATTGCGCCCAGCAACCCTGTGCAGGTCAACGATACTTGACACTGCAGCTTATCGCCATATGTCTACAAAATAGCCGATTACAAAAACACCACCCCTGGCAACTGACTTGCAACAAATGGCACCGCATGGAGTGTTCACAGGAGATCATTACTGATAGCAAATCACGGTATCGCATCAGATCAGCACAAAAAGCAAAAGAGTAGCCACCGGACACTATGAGCAAGCCAAGACAAAGGAGAAGCCATGACCGAAAGAGGCCACCCGGATTCCAACGGGAATCAACACGAGATCATCGAATTTCAACTGCACCACCACGACGCCAGCGGAGCAGCCGCTACCGTGCACTATGGCATCAATGTCTGCCATGTGCGGGAAATCATAAAGGTTCCCGCCACCACCAACTACCCCAACTCCCACCCCAGTGTACTGGGTATCTTCAACCTGCGGGAGCACATTATCCCCCTGATCGACCTGGCCCGATTTCTGCGCGCCCGGACCGATTCTCCCCTTGAGCAAAAACGAGTCATTGTCACCCAGTTCCAGGACAAGTTCCACGGCTTCCTGGTGGACAATGTGAACCGCATCTACCAGATTGACTCCAGCAGCATGGAGTCAACCGAGAGCATTTCCCAAAGCTACGCCAGGGACTGTGTTCAATCCGTGGTCCGCATGAAAGACCGTCTGATTCTCATGCTGGACTTTCAGAAAATCATCGCCAATAACGACTTTGCTGCAGAAGCTGGAAACTTCTGATCAGCGCTTGCTCGTAATAATACCTTTCTATCGACCATAATGAGAAACGTACAACAAGGTGACTACCATGAAGAACTTACCCATGAGTGTAAAATTAGGCGGCGGCTTTGGCATTATACTTCTGATCACGATAGTGATTGGAGTCATTGGATACACGGCCCTTCACACCGTGCAAAGCGCCGCCGACCGCAGCATCGCCATGAACCAGGCTGCCAATGAAGCTTTGCAGGCGGTGGAAGACATCCAGCTCTTTATCCGAACCGAGTGGCCAGCCTATGCCCAGGAAGCCGAGCAGACCCTGAGCCGCATGCAAACAGAACTAAAAAAGCTCCTGCAGGAGGGTGACTCCGATCGCCTGCGCACTGCACTGGAGGAAACAGAGAATGTGGTACGTGCCTTTGGCGAGTACCAGCAGATAGTTGGCAAAAAGAACGCCTCCTTCAATTCGCTGGGAGAAGCTGCCGGACGCCTGCGCCGCGAAGCCCAGGAAATCAGTGACCACCTGCTGCCAACCGTGACTCAGCTGCTGGCTGCCACCAACAACCCGGCCCAGATTCGCGAGCTCTTGGAAACCGTACACATTCAGGGGCAACTGGTGGAGAACATCTACCGCATGCGCTTCAATGTGGAACGCTACGATAACCGCCAGGATGAAGCTTTCCTGAATGAGACCTACGCAGTAATTCAAGAAGTATTCGGAAATTTTGATGCCCTGCTGAGCTGGTCCCAGCGCAATAACATCAACAGTGTTCTGCTGGCCCAGATGGAAAGCTCACGCCAGCTGGCCAGCCAGTATCGACAGGCACTGGAAAGCTGGGCCAGCCAGATTGAACAGTTGAATACCCTCTACACCAGCCTGCGTCAGGATGTGCGGGATGTTTCCCAGGCCATGTCGGAAGCGCTTGTGATGGTGGATGAACACATGGATCGGGAGGTGGAAAAAGCGGACCGCATTCTGTTTTTCGGCATCATTACCGCCATCGCCCTGGGAGTCGCGCTGGCAACCCAGATCACCCGCATGATTGTGCGTCCCGTGCGTGAAACCATGGCTTTTGCCTCAGAAATTGCCGACGGAAACCTTGATGCCACCCTGGCCCTGCACCAGCGGGATGAAATCGGCCAGATGGCCAATGCCCTCAATGCCATGGTGCGAAGCCTGCGGGAGATCGTCACCAACATCCGCCAATCCGCCGATGGAGTAGCCTCGGCCAGCGAACAGCTCAGCAGCTCATCAACCCAGATGAGTGCGGGGATGAACATGCAGGCGGAAAGCGTTTCCCAGATCGCATCGGCAACTCTGCAAATGTCCCAGACCGTCAATGAAATTACAAAAAATATCGCCAATATCCAGGAAAGCTCCGTTGATGCCCTCAGCCAGGCCCGCAAAGGGGGACAAACCGTTCTGCAGTCAACCCGTGAAATGGAAGCCATTGCCCGTCAGGCCGAGGAAGCCTCAGAAGCAGCCAAGTCACTGGAAGAGAAAGCCGCCCGCGTGGAAGAAGTGATCCAGGTTATTAATGACATTGCCGACCAGACGAACCTGCTGGCCCTGAACGCCGCCATTGAAGCGGCCCGGGCTGGCGATGCGGGACGCGGATTTGCCGTGGTGGCTGATGAAGTGCGCAAACTGGCCGAGCGCAGCACCGAGTCCACCGAGGAAATTATCAGCATCGTGCAGAGCATCCAGGGTGGTGTGAATCAGGTTACTGGAGCCATGGATACAGTGAACAGCAAGGCCCAGAGTGGCAATCAGCTGGCCCAGCAGACCGACACGGCCTTTGGAGAAATCCTGGAAGGCATGGAGAGTCTGCAGCAGCTCATCGAACAGAACGCTGCAGCCATGGAAGAGATGTCCACCGCCGCCGATCAGATCAGTGGGGATATCCAGAACATTTCCGCTGCTTCGGAAGAAACAGCCCAGGCATCGGAAGAAGTTGGCCACGCCTCCAGCGACCTGGCGCGGCTGGCCGTGGATGTACAGGATCATCTCAGTGTATTTCGCACCCAGGACATGGGCGGACGGGAAAAGGCCCTCGGACTTGCCCCCGCACGGTAATCACTTCTTATCAACATTAAACACTCAACAGCAACAGCCCTCTGCCGTTTTGCAGAGGGCTGTTGCACTCATACAATCGCCTACTCTTTTGACTGCGCATCACTGCCATTATCGCGATAGCGCTCGTCCAGCTCCTTCATCATCTCCTTATTGCGCTCAATCTCCTTGGCAAGGAAATAGCTCAGGGCGATGCGGATACTGACGATGACCAGCAGAATAATCACACTTTCCATGGTGGGGGCGCCAACGGTCTTAATGATATCGGCACCCACAAAGATATCGAGGCTGAAAATCAGATGTATTCCAAGGCGCTCGCGAATAATGCGCGTTTCATAGGAAAAGCGCTTGAGATCGTGACGCCATACCAGCTCGACCCGCAGAAACTTGATAGTGGCTTCCAGGACGGCCCACAGCACCACGGCGATGCCAATGAAACTGATGATGTAGTAGATGATGTCTTTGATGAGAACGATGGTGTCCATGACCATGGCGGGTTACTTCAGGCCCAGCAGTTCAACTTTGTAGCCATCGGGGTCTTCCACAAAGGCCAGGATGGTGGTGCCGTGCTTCATGGGGCCGGCTTCGCGTATTATTTTGCCGCCTTTGGCGCGGATTTTCTCGCAGGCGGCATACACGTCTTCCACACCGATGGCGATATGGCCAAATCCGCTGCCCATCTCATAGGATGAGGTATCCCAGTTATGGGTCAGTTCCAGGACGGTATTCTCCGCCTCGCTGCCAAATCCCACAAAGGCCAGGGTGAACTTGCCTTCGGGGTAGTCTTCTTTGCGCAGCAGCCGCATACCGAGGATATTCGTGTAGAAGTCCAGGGACTTTTCCAGGTTGCCGACCCGAATCATGGTGTGCAGAAATCGCATGGTTTCCTCCTCATTCATTGCGCGTTCAGGGAAATTTCATGAATATGATACCCAAGTCTGGTCCGGATAACAATTCCGCGCAGCATGAAGAGAGGCTCCGATTTCAGTCGGAGCCAACCAGCTGGGCCAGTGTTTCCCGGTAGGGAGGATATGCCACACCCTTGTCGGTAATAATGGCACTGATAAAGCGAGCAGGGGTTACATCAAATGAGGGGTTTTCCACCTGCACACCCGCTGCGGCGATATGGTGCCCCTGCAGATGGGTGACTTCGGCAGGGTCGCGCTGCTCGATGACAATCTGATCGCCGGAGGCGATCTGCAGATCAATGGTGGAACAGGGAGCGGCGATATACACGGGGATACCGTGCTCTTTGGCGACAATGGCAATGGTGTAGGTTCCGATCTTGTTGGCAGTGTCGCCATTGGCGGCAATGCGATCCGCTCCCACCACCACGGCCTGAATTTTTCCCTGGGCCATCAGGGAGCCCACCATGTTGTCGCACAACAGGGTGACGGGGATATTGTCCTGCAGGAGCTCAAAGGCGGTCAAGCGGGCTCCCTGCAGAAAAGGTCGAGTTTCGGTGGCATAAACCTGAATGCCACGGCCTGCGGATACCGCGCTGCGAATAACGCCCAGGGCGGTGCCATAGCCGGCGGTGGCCAGCGCTCCGGCGTTGCAGTGGGTCAGCACTCCACCACCCGCGGGCAGCAAAGGCGCACCGTACGCTCCCATGCGCCGGTTCGATTCCACGTCATCGGCGTGTATGCGCAGCGCTTCCTCCAGAAGCGCCTGTCGCCATATTTGCGGATCTGCGGTCATATGGCGTTCACTGACGCGTCGCATCTTTTCTATGGCCCAGAAGAGGTTGACCGCCGTTGGGCGTGAAGCGGCCAGCAGGGCAAAAACCTGCTCCATGGTATGGCTGATGCTCTCCTGGTTCTTGAGCGCCTCCAGGGCGCCCAGGTAAACACCATAGGCTGCGGCCACGCCGATGGCGGGTGCTCCGCGTACGACCATGGTGGTGATGGCGTCAGCCACTTCCCGGTGGGTTCGACAGGGGATATACGCAATTTCATGGGGCAGGATACGCTGATCGAGGAGGTGCAGTTCGCTGGAGGAAGAGTCAAAACGCAGGGTTTCCGTCATGGCAGTACCTTTTCGAGGATGGCGGGCTCAACACCAAGCAAAGCAATGACCTTGCGGCGGCTCTGCTGGCCCTGGACTATGGATATGCGGGATTTGGGGATACTCAGAAGCCGGGAGAAAAATTCGATTACCTGCTGATTGGCTGCACCATCAACGGGAGGGGCGTTCAGGCGCAGCTTCAGTTGTCCATCAGCTTCCCGCAGCAGTTCGGTTCGCGAGCTGCGGGGTTGCACTTTCAGTTGCAGGGTCAGTGACGGGCCATCACCTTTTTTCATTCTCTCCGTCTCGCAGGGAGCGCAGGAAGCGATCCAGCTCTTCTTCGCTGTATTCGCCTTCATCGGAAGCGGAGATGGGATTGGAAGGGGTTTCACTGGCGGGCGGATCGTAAACGGCAGTCTGCTCCAGTTCTTCCAGGGCCTCAATGGCGTCAATGGCTTCCAGGGCGCGGTCGAGATCGGCCGAGAGGTCGTCAGGCAGTACGTCTTCGTCCTGGGCTTTTGCCGCCGACAGATCGCTGTCCACCAAGGCAAAGCGGGTTTCATCTTCCAGGGAGGTCTCGGTTTTTGTCTCCGTACACAGGCGCTTGAACTTCGACTCCATCTGCTCGGTAAAGACCACGCCGGAGTTAAAGACAAACTTCAGCTCCTTGAGGGCGCTGCTGTAGCGGTTCATCATCTCGTGGAGGCCCTGTTCCATAAACTGGCGCTTTTGCTCAATTTCATCGCGCAGTTTTTTCTGGAGCTGGCTGGCTTCCTGGAGAATGGCTTTCTTGTGTTCTTCAGCTTCTTTTTTTGCGTTATCCGAGAAGCGCTGGGCCTGGAAAAGGGTGGATTTCAGCATTTTCTCGTCGCCGACAATGGCGTCGAGACGTTCCTGAAGCTCTTTGTTCTGCTGGCTCAACTGAATGATCTTCTCCTGGAGGTCGGTGATGTAAGCTTCCACCTGCTCCTTGTCGTACCCCCGGAACGAGGTTTCAAATTCAGGAATTGCTGGTTCCATATGCCAATCCTCCACTTAGTACATTCGGAAAGAGCCCAGAATGAGGTTCTCCAGGAAACGTATGAGAATAAACACCACAATGGGTGAAAGATCGACGCCGCCAAGGGGCGGGATTATGCGCCTGAACGGCTCCAGCACCGGCTCGGTTATGCGATAGATAAACTGCACCACGGGATTATAGGGGTCGGGATTGATCCACGACATGAACACCCGCGCGATGAGAATCCAGGTATATATATTGATAACAAAACTGATGGTACTGACCAAGGTCATCAAAAAGCTTCCGCCAACACTACCCATTATAAACCTCTCCCAAGAGTTTTGCCTTGTCGTATGCCGCAGCCACTGCTTCGGCAAACGCCCCGCGTACCGCGGCCATTTCCAGGGCACAGATACCTTCTATAGTGGTTCCCCCCGGACTGCAAACTTTTTCGCGCAGCACCGCCGGATGCTCGCCCGTCTGCAGAATCATGGAGCCGGTTCCAAGAAGTGTCTGGGCCGCCAGGACCTGGGCCACGGAGCGGCTGAGCCCCAGGCGTACGCCAGCGTCGGCCAGAGCTTCAGTCACCAGGCAGATATAGGCCGGTCCACCGCCGGAAAGGGCGGTGACGACATCAAGCTGCTTTTCTTCCAGTTCAAAGGCAACTCCCACCGCCTCAAAAAGTTCCTGAACTTCCCGGCGCCTGGACTCACTCAGGGTACTGTCAACACAGTAACCAGTGGCACCGGCTCCCACCAGGGCAGGCGTATTGGGCATGGCCCGCACCACCTTGCGGCCGGGCAAATGCCGCTGCAGCACTGCCATGGGAATGCCAGCGGCCACCGAGATCAGGATATGTTCTTCTGAGCTCAGCAGGCCATGCAGTTTTTCGCAGACAGCTGCTATCTGCGCCGGTTTCACGCAGAGCAGGAGTATGCGGCAGGCATTCATATCGGCCAGGTCATTCGTGGTCGCGATGCCTGGAAAAGCCTGAGCGAGGGCTTCCAGGCGCCTGGGATCGATGTCGCAGCAGAGTACCTGCTGCGGCTGCGTCGCAGATTTCTGCAGAATTCCACGCACAAAGGCTTCTGCCATATTTCCGGAGCCGATAAACCCGTATTGATACTGATACACATGCTCTCCTTACAGCCTCCTGGCAGCGGGGAAACTGTCGTTATCCGCGCTGGCCAAAGATAGCTGATCCTATTCTTACCAGAGTACTGCCCTCACGGACAGCCAGGCTATAGTCATCACTCATGCCCATGGACAGTTCGCCGCCCAGACCGGGAAACTCCTCCTGCATGCGCTGTCGCAGCTGCCTCATCTGACGGAAGTACAGGGTCGCGTCTTCGGAGGCAGGGGGAATGCACATCAGGCCATGCACCGCAATATGGGGGAACGAGCGCAGCTGGCCGATAAATCCACTGAGGTCTGCGGGCTTCACTCCACCCTTCTGGGGTTCGTCGCCGATATTCACCTGCACCAGACAGCCCTGCACCAGCTTCAGGCTGGCAGCCTGTTTTTCCACAGCTTCTGCCAGGGAGAGGCGATCAAGGGAGTGAATCAGGTGCGCTTTGCCCACCACGTCCCGCGCTTTGCGGCTTTGCAGCTGGCCCACGAAGTGCCAGCGAATGTCCCGGGGAAGCTCCCGCACTTTCTGCAGAAATTCCGGCAGTCGATTTTCACCAAAATCGCGACACCCTGCACCATAGGCCTCCAAAACTGCGGAGGCCGGAAACGTTTTGGATACGGCCACCAGCACCGGAGATTCCTGCCCGGCCTGCTGGCTCAGGGCGTGGATTTCGGCACAGATACGGGTGTAGTGAAGGGCTATTTCATCCATATAAACGCAAGCTCCCTTCCGGTATCGGAGCACCGTCGGTAGGAGAAGTATCCCGCACAGCATTTGGTACACTCTGCGGCAATATCTATATTGCCTGATAAAAAGCCCAACGACGACAATTGTAATACGGCAACTTTCCATAAATCAAGCAAAGAGTTACCATTTTGCCACTGCACCGCCCCCCCGTAACCACTGGCCGAGAATTTTTCCGCCAGATCCTGACCCACTTCGTAACAATTCCCACAGATCGACGGCCCGAGGAAGGCTTTACAGGCCGGGGCATACACCTGGGGCCATTGGCGGCTCACCTCCCCGAAGCAAGCTGCCAGAATATTGCCGAGCGCGCCTTTCCAGCCAGCATGCACTGCGGCCACGGCAATCAGCTGGTCGCTCTGGTCACGCAGTTCCAGAAGAATGGGCATGCAGTCGGCCGTCAGCACTCCAATGGCAACACCGGGCTGATCGGTCCAGAGGGCGTCAGCTTCAATGACTTCACCCTCAAGGGGCGCGCCAACATAGGCACTATGAATGCCATGCACCTGCAGCGGAAGGGAGATCGCAGCGATACCCAGAGAGCCCAGCAGGCCATCCCAGTTGCGCTGAACCGCTGATGGATCATCGCCAACACGCCACGACAGGTTCCCCCGGCCATAGGCACCAGAACTGAATCCGTTTCGGGCAGTGGTAAACCCGTGACTGATATCGGATGAGGCAAGAGAAGAAAAGAGTATTTCCACAGGCGAGTGGGAGGAGCGAAGGTACACCGATAATCCTTATGGGAAGAGCAATTATTGCGGTGAGAAAAAAGAGAAAAAGTGGTGGGGCTGGGGAGACTCGAACTCCCACGGCTTGTGGCCGCTGCCACCTGAAGACAGTGCGTCTACCAATTCCGCCACAGCCCCGAATTTGAATGCCTGACATATATAGGCAAATCGCCACGGGATGTCAATAGACGAATTCGGCAAATACAAGAAAATTGTCGAGGCGCACGGGGAGTGAATTCTCGCAGCGACTTTTCAATATTCCCTGTGATTTCTCATTCTTCATATGGTAACTTAAGGGATTAGGATGAATGAAAGAGGCTTCCCATGGGTACTGTGCGAAAACTCCTGTTCCCCATAGTCTTTTTTGGCGTATTACTGTACGCACTGTTTCATCTGATGACCCATGAATCCTTCCGACTGTACCGTGAAGGAATGGAGCACTACCGCCAGGGGGACTATCGTCAGGCCCACCAGCTTTTTGTACAGGCAGTGGACTCCTACCGCTACAATCAAAAGGCGCTGCTGATGCAGCGCAACTCCCGTTTTGCCCTGATGACGCTGGAAGTGGCGGAAACCATAGAGGATTTCCTGGAGAAATCCGACGCCGCCATAGCGGAAAAGGACTTTGACCGGGTGGAGCGACTTCTGGAGTCGGCGCTGCTGGCAATCGTCGAAGTCCGCAAAAGGGAACTTGGCGATCTGCCTCGCATTGACGCTCTGGAACAGCAGATATATCGCAAGCGCGACCATGCACGGGCCCTGGCCCGCCAGCACTATATCCAACAGGCACAGTCCTATGCCCGCGCCGGAGAGCTGCGCCTGGCGTACTCGTACTCTGAAAAAATTCGGCCCGTCGACCATGAGGTCCAGATGCTGCAGTCACGGCTTGCCATGGAAATCGCCCGCAGGGATATCACCCTGCTGCTGACGGAAAGTGAGCAGAACATCGCGGCCCACCAGGTGCGCTTTATCCTCTTCTGGCTCAACAAGGTACACCCGGACTCGGTGCACTTTAACGAAGCAACACGGCTGAAGCAGAATATCGAGAAACTTTTACAGGAGAGTACTCCATGAGTCGTATCGTCCAGCTTCTTGACTCCACAGAATCCTTTCCCAGCCCCTCAGGTGTCATCGCAGAAGTCGTGGAAACCCTGAACGACGACAATGTCAATTTCGAGAAAATCGCGCGTTCAATTTCCATGGACCCGACCCTGAGCGGGCGCATTCTCGGTATGGCCAACAGCGCCTACTACGCCCGCGGCAAGGAGTGCAGCAGTGTACAGAACGCGATCATGCGCATCGGTATGGACTCCCTGAGCGGTCTGGTTCTGGGCGCTTTTGCCGCACAGCTTGGCGAGCGCTCCAACATGGCCCAGCAGCACCTGAGCCAGTTCTGGCGTCACAGCCTCTGCGTGGCCATACTCAGCAAGACCATTGCCAGGGACAGCCGCCTGCCCCACAGTGAACTTGCCTATGTCACCGGCATCCTGCATAACATCGGCAGCCTCGCCATGCAGGTGCTTGATGACAGCAGCTACGGCGCCCTGGAGCTGAAAGTCCGTGCCGGCAGCGCCCTGAAGGAAGCGGAAGAAGAGCTGTATGGAGTGGATCACTGGAATCTCGGCCACCATATCGCCATGCGCTGGAAACTTCCCAAACCCATCTGCGCCGCCATTGAAAACCACCACCGGGTTGACCACATGGACAGCCAGGATCCATATCGCGGATTGTCAGCCATTGTGGCCATGGGCGATATCCTCTCCAGGCACGTGTTCGCAGAAGAGCCCATTATAACCTTGGCACCGCATTCCGAATCCTATACAGTATTGGTGCAGGAAATTACGGGAACCACTGAAGAGAAGATACAGGAAGTGCTGCACAAAACATCTGCTCTCCAGGAAGAAATCTCATCACTGGTATCGGAGCTGCTCTAATGGAAATGCAACAGGTTACCTCACTGATCGACGATGTACTGAAAGGCCGCAAAACCCGCAAGGATCTGGATGAAGTTGCAGATCACGGGTTCCGCAGCGCGCTGCAGAAGATATCCTTCCTGGTGCTGGAAAAGCAGATTGCCTACCGCTCCCTCAATGACCTGCGCATCAATTACGATAAAATCATCAACGCGCTCTCCTGCGCCATAGTCCTGCTGCAAAGTGACCGCAACTTTCCCACCAAGGAAGATGCCGCCAGGCACGCCCTTGAGGTCGTTGCCCTGGAGATGCCCTTCCATAATATGGCCCTTTTCCTCTGCAACGAGGACTCGCTGGAAATGATCTCCAGCTATAATCGCGAGCACCAGAAGATAAGTCTTCCGGGCAAGGATACCGAACCCGTGACTTTCGCCATGGGCGAAGGTCTGACCGGCTGGGTTGCCCAGCACCGTGAAACCGCCCTGCTTGGTGATGTCACACGGGACACGCGTTTCACCGCTAAGGATGCGCTGGGTACTCCCATCAATTCACTTATCTGCACTCCACTCATCTGCCGCAAGGAGCTGCTGGGGGTTCTGTGCTTCTCCCATCATATCAAGGGCTTCTTCCATGAACACGATATCCGCATCTTTGAAACCCTCGGCGAATTCATGGCCTACTACCTCTACCACAACGTACTCATCTACAATGCCCAATCCAGCCCCGGGGAAGACACAGGCAACTGAATAACCCAAGGTGCCAGGTTGCCCGCGAACAAGGAGCAAGGGCGCTTCCCCTGCGCTTGCGGCAATGAGGCACCGCGGGCAAAGCCACAGATGAGTGATTTCCAGAGTTCGCCAATGCTGGATCGCTTTACCCTCAAGTTTCGCATCTTGTTGTCTTAGGTTAAGGTGTTATTATTCTGACATTTATATCGCGGAAACCGTATTGATTTTGAATGCTTGACTTATCTGGTATTCCACTTTTTGTTTCCGGATATTGTCCTTTTTGACCGCGCAAAAAGGACCCAAAAACGCGCCCCCCGAACGCCCGTTTTTCCGGCTCGTTTGCTCGCCTGTTCTGGAGATCCGGCAGCAGGCTGCTCAAAGAGGCCCATCTGCTGCGTTGCAGGGCATCGCTCGTCACTGCGACGTACAGGGAAGTACGCCTCCTTTCTCGCTTTGCCCGCGCCTTGCACCTGGGCCTCTTTGCGTTGCCTGACCCCTGCATCCCTGCAGTGCTGCCGGACCACTCACTTCCTGTGAGTGTCCCTTCGGGTCTTGCCAGCCAGGCGTCGCACTCACCGGACGGGCTCAGGGGGGAACGGCCTGCTTCTGTCTTTCCCCCGTGGGCTGGCCCAGCCAGAACGCACCGACTGGAACGCTATGGACCCGCAGGGTTGCCGCCACGAGGGCGGCAACCGCAAACCAAAAGCCACGGAGGGCGGTTGTTTGCGGTCCCCAGTTCCAGGCAAGCGGACGGCTGAAAAGGACAGCACTGGGGGTCGCTTTTACGCCACTTTTGGCGACCCAAAAGTGGCAAAAGAAACTCATAAACAGGGTGAGGGCAATGTCAAGCGACGCAGTCTGTGCAGAACCATTTCCTCCATTCCAACATAGTGCCAGGATCGGCACAGTCAACCTGTCGTTTCGGGAGTGCGAAACTTCAGTTTACCGTAAAGCTACATGTATCTGGAGTTGCCACTAACACCCCAAGGCTATCAACATGTTATCAACAGGCACTTGGTAACAAAACACGGGAGAACCTGGAGAGCGTATTCGGCACGGGCAAAAAGTCACAGGCATATTCCATCGGGAAACTGCCACCCTGAGGCGCCACTGCCGCACCCACGCTAACCTCCATTAAATAAAGAAGATAAACAGCGGGCATTCTCAAGAAATACGCAAAAGTGTCCGTTGAAGTTACGACCTCCCAAGAACACCCGATGGAGCAGCCACCCTAACTCACCTGCCCACTGACCCTTGGAGCATCGACTTCTTCCCCTCAAAACAATGAAAACATCAACAGTTTTTCCACAACACCCCAACGCCTTTTCGGTTCATCCGGTTAAAGCGTACTTTGAATTATGGAGGGCCTTTATTCTGAGCTCGAAGAATTCCATATCTCTGTATCCATAGGCTTGCCTTTTGAGGGTATCAATTTTGTTGTTGATCCCCTCAAGTGGTCCTGTTGATATGGGGTGATCATACCAGTTCAGGATTCCCTCTCGGTGCTTCTCCAGCGTTTTGGCCATTTTCTTCAACCCTTTGATGGCTGATGCCTGAGCCCTGTTGATCCAGTCATCGAGGAATACCGTGGCAGCTACCTTGTCAGTTTGTTGCCATATCTGGCGGAGATCTTCTTTCATATAGTAGGCAACCGCCAATGGTCGATTGGCCTGCAGGGCAAGTTCAAGGCGTTCATGATCGCTGGTTTGCTCGCCAATGCTCTGCGGATTTTTGAGAAGCATCCAGCGAGTGCCTTTGAGAATGCTCTTGTCATGCTGACTTGTGAGCTCATGGTACAGCTCGCGGCGAATATCGGTAAGGCGTTCATTCATAAGCTTGACGACATGGAAACGATCAAACACCAACGCAGCAGATGGAAGGTGTTCGAGCACTGCCGACCGGTAAGCCGGACTCATGTCAGCAGCAACGGCTTTGATAGATGACTTGCGACGACCAAGGCGTTTCCAGAAACCATCAAGCGCTTCTGCCTGTTTGCCTGCTCCAACGTATACGACCCTGGCTGAACCAAGGTCAATGACGAGAGTAATGAAGCCATGTTTGCGTCCGGTGTATTTCTCATCAATGGCGATATACTCAAGCCCAGCAAGTGAAGGGCTACTATAGTGATGATGCAGATACCGCTTGAAAATGGACTTGACCAGGTCCCAGCCTATACCAAGAAGCCGTGCTACATCAATGAGGCTCATAGCTTGGGCAAGGGAGACCACATACCGAGCAAATGCATGGGTGTAGGAACACCGTGGAGAGGCTATTTTCAGACTCACCCGCCTGACGCTACCGCACTGAAGGCACTGGATGCGTGGAACGTGGACGTGCAACCAAGTGGACTTGATCCCCAAAGGCAAACCTCGTAACCGACGAATGCTACTGCCTCGCAATATGACAGAACGGCCAAGGCACGCAGGGCAGCGAATCAGCTTTTTACGGGGCCGGACATGGAAATTGATGGTATTGCCGCGATACTGTGTACGGATGTAATCGTAGCCAGCAAGGCCGTAGGCATGGTAAAGAACACTGGTGGGCATGGTGCTTCTCCCGGAATTATTTGGTTGTAATCCCGATAAATGGCACCATGCTCACTTTTTTGTCAATGTATCCTCAATACGGAAGAGCCGCCTTTTCACTGTACATTTTTTATGGTTTTCGTATAGGCTGTCACAGAAAATCAACTGACCAGAATCGCCATACGGTCAAAGGAGAGAACATGAGCGGAATCGGTGCCGTACACTTGCTGGGAACCATGCTGGAGGGAGTCCATTACCGGACCCGTCCGCGCTACGCCCTCAAGGATGTCAAAGGGCAGCAGGATATGCAGATGAACATCAACACCAAGTACACCCGTCTGGATGACGAGAAATACAAGGTCACCCTGATCACCGCCCTGGTGTTTGCCGAGGAGAAAACTGCCCCCTTTGTCATGGAAGTCGTACTTTCCGGCATTTTCGCCCTGAAGGATGACTTTGACGAAGAGGATCGTGAAATTATCCTCAACGTGAACTGCCCATCAATCCTCTTTCCGTACAGCCGCGAATGTGTGGCAAACCTCAGCATGCGCAGCGAATACGGCGCCATAACCCTGCCCAGCGTCAACTTCATGGAGCTGTACCAGGCAAAAAAAAATCGCCCGGCAGAGGCACCGAAGCAGCCCTCCGATGAGGAAACCACCAGCTGAAGCCCAGAATCATCGATAATCGTAACCCCTGCTGAAAGCCCGAAAAGGAGGTAAACATGTCCACAAAAAAGGTATGCGTTATTCTTGCTGGCTGCGGAGTTTTTGATGGTGCTGAGATCTACGAATCTGTCTTCACCCTGCTGGCCCTGGAAAAGGCCGGGGCAATCGTCACCTGCGTGGCACCGGATGTGGCCCAGATGCACGTCATCAACCATGCCACCGGTGAAGTGGCTGCCGGTGAAACACGCAATGTCTTCGTGGAATCGGCCCGGGTGGCGCGCGGCAATATCACTCCCATCGCCGATGTCAAGGGCAGCGACTTTGACGCCATCATTATGCCAGGTGGATTCGGTGTGGCCAAGAATCTCTCCACCTTCGCGACACAGGGCGCTGAGTGCAGCGTACATCCTGAAGTGGAGCGGGTCCTGAAAGAAGCGTACTCCGCCAAAAAAGTGCTGGGAGCCATCTGCATAGCGCCAGCTGTTGTCGCCAGGGTTTTCGGCGACAATAATGTGAAACTTACTATAGGCAGCGATAGCGCCACGGCTGAACAGATCAGCAGAACCGGTGCGAATCACATAGAGGCACGGGTAACTGACGTGGTCGTTGACAATGAACACCGCATCGTCACGACCCCCGCCTACATGCTGGGGCAGAGGATGTCTGAAGTGAAATCGGGCATCGACAAGCTGGTACAGAACGTCCTCGAGTTGGCATAACCCCCCGTTTCACGATTCCCCCCTTGAGCCGGAAGCCTTTTCCGGCTCTTTTTTTGAGGTCACCATGCACGTCCTGACACTCCACTCCCACGAACGCACCCAGTTCATTGAAATTACCGGCTCTCTCCACGAGGCTGTGCGGGAAAACGGCTGGAAAGATGGAATTCTCCTCGCTTTCACGCCCCACACCACGGCGGCTCTGACCATCAACGAAAATGCCGACCCCGATGTCGCGGTAGACCTGCAACACTTCCTCAAGAGCAGAATTCCTGCTGATCCTTCCTTCAGGCATATGGAAGGCAACTCCGACGCCCACATCAAATCAAGCCTGCTGGGCTGCTCCGCGCAGATGATCGTCGCCAGAGGAGCTCTGCAGCTTGGAACCTGGCAGGGTCTCTACTTCTGCGAATTTGACGGCCCGCGCCAGCGTCAGGTCTATCTGCAATTCTGTCCCGCCTGAATTCGCCTTCTTTTGACGTAGCTCAAGGGAACTTTCTTCTACGAAGCTATATTTCCTCCAGAATACTCTTCAAGGAGGCTATCATGGCACTGATTCAGGAACTCATACACGATCACAAGGAACTCTTCTGCCTGCTGGACGAAGTGCGGCAGCTGGGAGTCGGCAACGAAACCGGACGTCAAAAGCTCATGGGGGCGAAAAAAGCGCTGCTGGCGCATCTGGAGAAGGAGGATCGCCACCTCTACCCCAAGCTGGAGCAGGCATCCCGCCAGGACCCGCGCCTGGGGAAAATATACTCCAGCTTTGCCAGTGAGATGGATGAAATATCCAGGTTCGCCGTGGCATTTTTTGAGCACCCCTGGGAAGAGAAGAACCGCCTGGATTTCGCACGGGATTTCGGCAAACTTTACGCAACCCTGCGCCAGAGAATCAGCCGTGAGGAATCAATCCTCTACCGGGAATTTGAAAAGCTCAGCACCTGACAAGCCCCTCAGCAGTCCGAGTGTCACAGATACTTGCGCTCAAAGGTGGTCACCTTGCGCATATAGTCGCGGGTCTCCTGGTAGGGCAGGTGCTGCACCAGATGGTGGTATACCTGCTGGGGCGACAGGGCGTTAATCCGGTCAAAGGCCCGGCTGCGGTCGCTGTCAAAGGCGCGCAGGACATTGCCGCTGCCGGTATTGTATCCGGCGATCACACAGTACTCCCGTGACTGGGGGTGGGTAACGCGCGCCAGGTAGCGGTCGTTGAGGATGGAGAGGTAGGCTACGCCCATGCGGACGTTATTGCCGGGCACGAAGAGGTACTCCTTGGTGGGCGTGCCTGGCTGCCCGTAAATCAGTTCGTGGGAGTCCCGCCCGGCAGTGGTGGGGACAATCTGCATCAGGCCGTAGGCGGGAATATGGCTCATGGCGTGTGGATTAAAGCTGCTCTCCGCCTCCATGATGGCATAAATCAGGGGCTGCCGGATGCCGAAGCGCTGACTGTTGACGCTGACATACTCCTGGTAGTGGCGCTGCTGATTTGATTGATAACCGTCCACCATGGTGAAGCTGACAAAATGACGAACCCGGCTCTGGGAGCGATCCTGTTGATAGGCGGTCTGGATGAGGTAGCTGGCGTACTGCTGCGCGCGCCACTCCCAGCGAATAGGCTGGCCCTCGTGATCCAGTACCAGATTGTAGAGGAAAGGCTGGCTACCCACTTCCACCGCCCGGTCGCTGAGCAGATCAACCTTGCCGGGATCTTCCGGCGTCAGCAGAGTGGTGATGATGGCCTTTTCCAGAACCGTGCGGGGATTATCGCTGGCAATGGTCTCCACCCGGATACTGCCCGTCTCGAAGTTGACAATGGCACGGGTGTTGTAGTCGTCGGTATACTTGACATACTCGGTGGGACTGGCAATCCGTTCATCACCCCACTTGGCCCGCAGCCTGTCGGCCAGCTGCCGGAACTGCTGACGCACCAGCTCGTCCATCACCGTATTCCCCGTCGATGGGATTCCCGACGAAATCGTTTCCAGCCCCTCATCCACAGCGGCCTTTCCCATCTCCTCAAAATGGCGGCGCGCTTCCCGGGAAGAGCAGCCGCTCAGGGGCAGCAGCGCCAGGGACAGCAGAACCGCGCGCCGGGAAAGAGATGTCTGCCAGAAAGAGTGAGATGGCATCGGGCCAGGCCCTGGACGATTAATCAGCGGCACGCTGCTGCTGTTGCGGAACTTCAGCGCTGTCCATAACGCTGCCACCTTCGGTGTAGGCGCGCGTCTGCACCATGGCCAGAATCAGGCCCGTGGCCAGGAAAATAACCGCAGCAAACGCGGTGATCTTGATGAGAAAATTGGCACCACCGGTACCCAGAATGGAGTCGGAGCCACCCATCATGCCCATATCGGCACCCTTGCCCTTCTGAATCAGAACAAACGCGATAATGGCAATAGCCGCCAGAACATGCAGAATAACTAACAGTGTGGTCATGGGAAATTATACCTTTCTCTACTCTTCAGAAATTGCTTCAGAAATATCCGCACATATGCCGATATCAGCTCCTGCCCTCCACTGTGCCATGGAAATCATGCAGTCGCCAGACAGAAAAACAATGCAGAATATACTGATTCGCCTGGCAGGTCAACTTCCGGCGTTATACTGGCAGATACGCAGGAAACTCTCCACTTCAAGGCTCGCTCCACCGACCAGGGCTCCGTCGATATCGGGCTGAGCCATGAGGCTGTCAATATTCTCCGGCTTTACCGATCCACCGTAAAGAATCGGCACCCGCTGGCTGTCTCCCAGGGAGCGCAGGGTATCGCGAATCACGTCGTGAACCTCCTGAGCGTCAGCGGGCGTTGCCGTCTTGCCGGTGCCAATGGCCCACACCGGTTCATAGGCAATAATCAGGCGGGTGATATCCATTCCGGCAACGGCTGCTTCCACCTGCTGCCGCACAATCACCTGCGCCTCACCGGCTTCACGCTGCTCCAGGGTCTCGCCCACACAGATGATGGGAGTAATGTCACAGTTGAGCAGGGCAACAGCCTTCTGGTTCACCAGCACATCACTTTCACCAAAATACTGGCGACGCTCCGAGTGACCAACAATACCGTATTTCACCCCCATGGACTGCAGCATGGGTGCGGATATCTCTCCGGTATAGGCTCCCGACTCCTTGTGGTGAACATTCTGGGCGCCGACGGACACCGGCGTGTTTTTTACCGCCTCAAGGGCGCTCTCCAAAGAGAGAGCAGGGGGACAGAAGACAATTTCACGTCCGGCGGTGACGGTGCCGATACGCGACAGGAAACGCGCCAGAAAGGTGCGGGTATCCGCAGGCGCATAGTGCATTTTCCAGTTGCCGACAAGATACGTGGTACGCATGAAAACTACTCCAATTTATGACAGTGTCAGAATTTCGTTGGTCAGCTGGGTAAAGCTGCGGGAAAGGTGCGAAGTGATCTGGCTGTTGGCCACTGGCGTCGTGTAGCGACGAATGCTGGAGTCAATGGGCAGACTCGTCTCGAAGATATCCAGACCTTCCAGCGCCGGCGCGTGCTCCCCCATGTTGATAACCCGGAAGGAGAGATCCGCCACACTGCTGACCAGATGCGCCATGGACTCCATGGCCCTGGCGTCCTCCACCTGAAAGGGCGAACGGTGGTTCAGGAAGAACATCCAGTTCCAGTACCTGGCACCCAGGGGAGGGTACTGGTTGAGGTTGACGTCAAGGACAATATAGGTGTAGGGCTCGCTTTGCAGCTCCTCCAGCAGACTCTCCCAGAACATGCCGAATCCGAAGCTGCCGGTGCCAAAAGGCAGCAGATCAACCCCCGGCGAGCGGGTAGGCACCACGTAATCGACGATGCGCTCGCCACCGCGATAGATATTCGTGATACCCGGCAGGCTTCTCTCGCAGCCCAGCAGTGTGGAGGCATCGCCCCCGGCCACATCCACCAGCAGAGTCTTCTTCTCGTATATACCAAGATTTGCGGCAATATTAACTGCTGTCGTCGTCTTGAAGCTGCCGTTGCGCGGATGGGTGATGGCAAATATCATCGTGTGCTCCTCCACTTAAGCTCGAAAGGCCAGTCAGCGGGCGTATGAAAGCTCGAGAATGCCCGTCTCTTCACCAACAGGGGTAGCGTGGAATGTCATCTGCAGTCCAGTGCGGCCAGCCACCTGTTCGGCTTCGGGAACTTCCCGTTTCGTCTTCCAGAGCAGTAACTTACCTGTTTGCTTCAGGAATGGCAAGCCTATCTTGACCAGCAGCGCGCTGTCGGCAACGGCGCGGAAAGTGACCACATCAGCCTTGGCGTGCAGCTGGGTCAGCTCCTCGGCGCGCCGGTCAAAGCACTCCACCCCCTGCAGGCCAAGCTTGCGTGCCATATGGCGCACAAAGGCAATCTTCTTGGAAATGGAGTCAACGGCGATCAGGTGGATATCGGGCCGCAGCATTTTCAGGGGCAGCCCCGGAAATCCGGCTCCACAGCCAATATCAATCACCAGCGCCCCCTGGGGCAGGAGCCCATCCACCCCATGAACCGAATCGAGAAAGTGACGATCGTAAACTTCCGCGCGCTCCGTGATTGCCGTCAACTTTTTGGCCCGATTCCAGCGAACCAGTTCCTGGCAGTACAGCTCGAATAGTGGCAGCAGCTCCTCGCGCCCCAGATCACGCAGAAAATTTTCAAAGGCGCTCACTGCTGGGCTCCGCGTTGCTGACGACGCAGGTTTTCCAGGTGGATGCTCAGCACGGAAACGGCGGCCGGGGTCACCCCGGAAATACGCAACGCCTGCCCCAGCGTGGCGGGGCGAATCTCCAGAAGCTTGGTCCGCACTTCGCGGGAAAGGCCGGAGACGCTTTCGTAGTCGAAACTGGCGGGAATCTGCACCCGGTCGAGCTTCATCTGGTGCTGGATAAATTTTTCTTCCCGCTGGATATAGCCTTCATACTGCAGCTGAATTTCCACCTGCTCCCGCACATCGGCGGGCAAGCCCGCCAGGCCCGCTCCCATCTGCACCAGATGTTTGTAGTGCACCTCGTGACGCTTCAGCAGAGCGGCTGCCCGCAAAGGCTCGGCCAACACCGCTGTGCCCAGTTCCGCCAGAAGCTGGTTCACTTCGGGAGCTGGTTTGACAGTCAGATTCTGCAGGCGCTTTTTTTCCGCCTCCACCATGGTCCGCTTGATCTCAAAGCGCCGGTAGCGCTCATCGCTCACCAGGCCAACACGACGGCCAAGTTCTGTCAGACGCAGATCCGCGTTGTCCTCGCGCAGCACCAGGCGATGTTCGGCCCGGGAAGTGAACATGCGATAGGGCTCACGGGTACCCTTGGTCACCAGGTCGTCCACCATGACCCCGATATAGCCCTGTTCGCGACCAATGGTCACCGGTTCACGCCCGCTGGCGCGCAGCGCCGCATTGATCCCCGCCAGCAAACCCTGAGCCGCCGCCTCTTCATAGCCGCTGGTGCCGTTGATCTGCCCGGCGTGAAAGAGCCCCCGCACGGGTTTGGTCTCCAGGGTGGCGTAGAGTTGCGTGGGGGGAATAAAGTCATACTCAATGGCATAGGCGGGGCGCATCAACTCCACCCGCTCCAGGCCGGGAATGGTACGGTAAAACTCCATCTGAACATCCACAGGCAGCGACGTGCTCATGCCGTTGATGTAGAACTCATTGGTATCGTAGCCCTCGGGCTCCAGAAAAGTCTGATGACGATCCTTGTCGGGAAATTTGACCACCTTGTCCTCTATGGAAGGGCAATAGCGGGGGCCAATGCCAGTGATCTTGCCGCTGTAGAGAGCACTGCGCTCAATATTACGGCGAATGATCTCATGGGTCCGTTCGTTGGTCCAGCTGATCCAGCAGGGAACCTGAGACTGGCGGATGTGGGTATTCATAAAGGAAAACGGCCTGGGGTCAGGATCACCCGGCTGCTCCTCCATTCTGGAAAAGTCGATGGAGTGCCGGTTGACCCGGGCCGGGGTGCCGGTCTTCAGGCGCCCAAGCTCGAACCCGTGCTCCTGCAGGGATTCGGAGAGTCCAAGGGCGGGAGGCTCGCCCAGGCGACCAGCGGGGAAGCTCTCAAATCCGATATGCACCGTGCCATTCATGAAGGTTCCTGCCGTCAGCACCACCGCCCGCGCGTGGTAACGCACGCCGATCTGGCTGATAACGCCGGCAATCACCCCGTTTTGTGTAAAAATGCCAGTCACCATATCCTGGGTGATATGCAGATTGGGCTGCAGCTCCAGCACCTGCTTCATGCGCTTGCGGTAGAGCTGCTTGTCGGCCTGGGCACGGGAAGAACGCACCGCCGGACCCTTGCTGGTGTTGAGGGTGCGAAACTGAATACCCGTGGCATCGATGTTCAGGGCCATCTCACCCCCCAGGGCATCGATCTCCTTGACCAGATGGCCCTTGGCAACGCCGCCAATAGCAGGATTGCAGCTCATCTGAGCAATCGTGTCCAGATTGATGCTGAACAGGGCGGTGGAACAGCCCATGCGGGCCGCTGCCAGGGCCGCCTCGCAGCCAGCGTGGCCCGCTCCCACCACAATGACGTCAAAGGTGCGCGTATAGTTGAGCATAGGTGTTTCCTTCGCGGAAAATAGCCTCGCGGCCACGTGACGGGCCGGGAGCATGGGCAAAAAATTCAACCGGACAACTGCCCGGTTACTTTGCGCCATAAGTTATGGTATATTCAGCCCGAATTTGCAAGGAGAACCTCAATGCTCATCAGTGTCCTCGGTGCAGCGTACTTCGCCATCATGGAATTGTACGCCAGCTTCAGTAACTATCGCATCCTGCAACAGCAAATGGCGCGCCCTTCCTCTGAAGGCCTCTCCATTGAACATATCCGCTTCACCCAGCCAGTCCACGGCACCTTCATCCACATCCTCTTTGCCCTGGTGTGTTTTATTGCCCTGGAAGCCTTTGCCCTGGGCATTCTGTTCCTCATGATCTCTTTTTTGTATTTCTTCTACTCCATGAAAGGGATTGACCAGGCGCTGGTCCTGCAAGAGGCGTTTCGTCAGGCCGGTGCTGAACAGTTCATGGCAACGGTGCGCCTCTCCCTGGTACTGACCTCCCTGCCCTATGCCTATTTCCTGCTGCGCATCCTGCTGCACCTGGCATCGTGAGCAGCCGGATGTGCCATACCCTTCCTGAGGAACCACGCCCATGAATAGACGCTGCTCCCGGAACCTGTCCGCCATGGCAGAAGTATGGATCTGAAGTCTTCCGCAACACCAGCACGGCCTTCCCATCCGATGCCGGAACTGCTGGCCCCCGTATCCACCAGACAGATGTTGCTGGCGGCCATCCACAACGGTGCCGATGCCGTCTATATGGGCATGCCCGGCTTTAACGCCCGCGCGCGCGCCAACACCATGGATATGGCGGAGCTGGGGGAAAGCATTGCCCTGTGCCACCTGTACGGCCTGAAGGCCTATGTGGCCTGGAACACCCTGCTGCTGCCCGGCGAGCTGGAGAGCGCCCGCCACCTGATCCCGGAACTCATCGGACTCTGCCCCGATGCCATCATCGTACAGGATATCGGGCTGGCCCGCCTGATCCGCCATATCTGCCCCTCCCAGATCATTCACGCCTCCACCCAGATGACCATCACCAGCTCCTGGGCCATGGAGGCGCTGGAGGATCTGGACATCCGCCGCTTTATCCTGGCCCGTGAACTGAGCCTGCGGGAGCTGGAAACCATCCGTCAACACACCACCCGCGAACTGGAAGTCTTCGTACATGGCGCCCTGTGCATCAGCTGCTCGGGGCAGTGCCTCGCCTCCTTCGCCATGGGAGGGCGCTCCGCCAACCGGGGCCAGTGCGCCCAAAGCTGCCGCTTGCCCTACGATCTGCTCCTGGACGGCCAGGAGCAGGGTCCGGCGCGCTATCTGCTCTCCCCCACCGACCTGTGCACCACAGGCCAGGCCAGCACCCTGGCCCGCATGGGCATCCAATCCCTGAAAATTGAAGGCCGCCTGAAATCCCCCCACTATGTGGCCGCCGTGCTGCAGGCCTATGGGGCGGCCCTGGGGAGATGGCAGTGGCAAGCGCATATGCCACCCCCCCACGAAACCATGGCCCTGACCTTCGGCCGTCGGTTTTCCAGCGGCTGGCTGGAAGAGACCTTCCAGCGCACCCTCATGGAGCCGGACTACTCCGGCGATCGCGGACTGCGCCTGGGTTCTGTCCACGCCGTGCAGGGACAGCAGCTGCTGATCCATCAGGTGTGCCGCTACACCCCCCAGGCTGGCGATGGCCTGCTGCTGGTCCAGGGCAAGGCCGAGCACGGCGGGTCTGTCTATGGTGTGGCACAGGCCGGCACACAGCTGACCCTCACCATGGGACGGGAGTTCCCCGCCCACACCATTACGCCAGGGGCCGATGTCTTTATCACCAGCGCCCCGGCGGTGGAAAAAGAGCTGGAGCGCAGCTGGACAGATCAGCAGCGCCAGCGCACCATTCCTCTGCGCGCCCATCTGCAGGGCCGCGCAGGAGCGCCACTGGAACTGCACCTGCACGATGAAGAGGGCCACCATGTGCGCAGCAGCAGCCAAATTGCGCTGGAACCCGCCAGCCGCGCTCCCCTGGATGAAACCACCCTGCGCAAGCACCTGGGCGCCCTGGGCCGCACCCCCTTTGCCATCGAACAGTGGGAGATGGATGTGGAGCCGGGACTCTTTCTGCCCAACAGCGATCTGAAGGAGCTCCGCCGCGCTGCGGTGGAAGAGCTCATCGCCCGGCGCTCCCACGGCACCCCACCGTCATGTGAGGTGTTGCCGCTTCCGGCAGTGACCCATGCTCCGCAATGTGCTGCACCCCGCCTGCACCTGCTGCTGCGGGATGAAGGGCAGCTGGATGCCCTGCCAGGAATCCAGCTGCCCATGGGGACCGTTTACCTTGATCTGCCTGCGGGCCAGGACCCCACAAGCGCCCTGCGGCGGCTGCGCGACCTGGGATATGCCACTGGCCTGTGCACTCCAGCCCTGCTCAAGCCCCACGACGGGCCATCCATGGAGGCGATTCTCAACCACAGTCCCGATACCCTGCTGATTCGCAGCCTGAGCTCCCTGGGCTTCGTGCTGGGGCAGAATGCCCACCCCACCCTGGTGGGCGATATGCGCCTGAACATCACCAACCCCCTGAGCTTCCGGTATTTCCTTGAAAAGGGGCTCCATCGCCTCTGCCCCTCGCCAGAGCTGGAGGAGAACCAGCTCTGGCTGCTTCTTGAGCAGGCAGAGCCCGGTCGCATGGAAGTACCGGTGCATTTTCACCCAGCCATGTTTCACATGGGCTATTGCCTCTTCAGCGGGCACCTGGCCGCTGGCCGCCCGAAACCCGCCTGTGGGCTTCTGTGCCAGCACCATCTCCTGGAAATCCGCGACCGCAAAGGGCAACGGCACATGGTTCAGGCCGACGCCACCTGCGCCAATACCATCTACCATGGCCAAAGTCTGAACCGACTGCACACACTTCCGGGCTTGCTTGGCCGGGGGGTTCGTGATATTCGACTGGAGTTCCTGGACGAAACCCCGGCACAGACACGAGGCATTCTGGAAGAGGCCGCCCGCCTGCTGACAGGCAAGGCATTGCAGCAGGCAGGAGCGTTCGCGCCAATGCCTTGATGGCGAACCTGGATAATATGGGCGCGAGTGCCGTTGCACCGCGAAGAGTGACGAAAGGAGTACCATGGAGAGCCTGCTGATGGTTGTGCTGTGCTTTATGGGTGGAGCCATCCTGCGCCACACCGGGCGCATCGCCGAGAATGCCCCCCAGGTGATCAATACCGTCATCATCTATATCAGCCTGCCCGCTCTGGTGCTGCTGCAGATACACAGCCTGGAGTTTCAGCGGGAACTGCTGTTCACTGTGGCCATGCCCTGGCTGACCTTCGGCCTGGCCATCCCCTTCTTCCTCGTCGTCGGCAAACTGCTGAAGCTGGATCGCGCCACCGTGGGCTGCCTGATTCTGCTGGGGGGCATGGGCAACACCTCTTTTATCGGCCTGCCCATGATCGACGCATTTTACGGCTCCCATATGCTGGCGGTGGGTATCATCGCCGATCAGGCCGGCAGCTTTCTGGTGCTCTCCACCGCTGGCATTGTCACTGCGGGAATCTTTTCCTCCCGCGCCAACATCCGCCCCTCTGCCATAGCCCGCAAGATCCTCACCTTCCCGCCCGCCATTGCCGCCATTGTGGCCCTGCTCCTGCGACCCATTGCCTATCCTCTGTGGTGGACGGATACCCTCAGCACCATCGGCAGCACCGTTCCCATGCTGGCCATGGTCTCGGTGGGCACCCTCTTTACCGTGCGGGGACTCCGGGGCCTTGAGCGGGAGCTGGCCCTGGGGCTTGGTTTCAAGATGCTGCTGGCTCCCCTGGCGATATTCGTCCTCTTTGTCCTGCTGCTGGGAGGCAGAGGGGAAATCGTGCAGGTCACCATCTTCGAAGCAGCCATGCCACCCATGATCGTGGGAGGCATCCTGGCCATGGAGTACGGCCTGCGTCCTCAACTGGTTCCCCTGCTTCTTGGGGTTGGGATTGTGTTTTCCTTTATCACGCTGCCCCTGTGGTGGCTGGCTCTGGGATGGGTGTAATATGTGTCAACTCCTGGGAATGAACTGTAATGTCCCCACCGATATCTGTTTTTCCTTCGAGGGCTTCGCCGCCCGGGCCGGGCTGACCGACCACCACACCGACGGCTGGGGCATCGGCTTTTTTGAGGACGGCGGCTGCCGCACCTTCCTGGACTCCATGCCCGCCAGCCAGTCGCCCATCGCCGCCCTGGTGAAACAGTATCCCATCAAATCCAGAAATGTCATTGCCCACATCCGCAAAGCCACCCACGGCCATGTCACCCTGGAGAACTGCCACCCCTTCGTGCGGGAGATGTGGGGAAAATACTGGCTCTTTGCCCATAACGGCGAACTGAACCATTTCCATCCGACCCTGGGTGGACGCTACAACCCCGTGGGCGACACCGACAGCGAGCGCGCCTTCTGCCTGATCCTTGAGCACCTGTTCAAGAGCTTTCCCCAGGGAAACCCCAACGCGGAAGCGCTGTACAGGGCCATGGCCGAAATTACCCGCCACATTGCCACCCACGGCATCTTCAATTTTCTGCTCTCCAACGGACAGTGGCTCTTTGCCCACTGCAGCACCAAACTCAACTATATTATTCGCGAGCATCCCTTCCAGTCCGCCCACCTGGTGGATCAGGACATTACCCTGGATTTCAGCCAGGTGACCACCCCCGCCGACCGGGTGACCGTCATCGCCACCACCCCACTTACCTATAACGAATCCTGGACCATGATCTGGCCCGGCGAACTGCTGCTCTTTCAGGATGGTATTCCCCGAAAATTCTGACTCGTTTCCCTGCTCCTGCGCTGTTTTGCAAACATACGCGCCAATTGAGACCTTCACGAGACCATCGAGCCTGTAAACTCTCCGTCAACACATGTTAGCTATTTACAAACCCCTTTAACCACCCTACTATCAGGAATGATTTTTTTCTGCGAATCCGCAAACAGCAAAAGGGGTGAGCTGTGAAAAGAGCGTATTCTGGTACTGCCGAAAGAGTTCCCCGGCGGCGGGAAAAAGCCGCCTCCTAAACTTGCTTCAATAGTTATTTTGCAGTCACCAAACCAACCTGCACCAAAAAAGTCACAGGGCTTCCCAAGTCATCATGACACTATCTCACAAGGAGTTAGCTATGACCGAACTGATGAATAGCGCGTTCGGAACACTCCGGCTAAAAAAAATGTATACGGGCGCCTTGCTGGTGCTATTGAGCTGCGTGCTTCTCTTTTGTGAGGTCACAGCTGTCCAAGCAAATCCGGTTGTACTGGGGCAGACGTACGCTCATGGGGCTATGGCTTACGATTATGTTGGTCAGAGCTTTACTGCCCCGGTCGATGGACTGGCGCATGCTATCAGTGTGGCTCCTAATGGGGAGACTAATGGGGTAGCTTTGTCCATATTCCCTGGCGATGCAGGTTGTTTGGGCGATAATCCAATATATTCTCAAGGCGATATATCGCTTCAATTTCAGAATGGTCAACCATCGCTGCCGAATAATATGGCCCCAGACTACATGCAACATATTGAGCTGCTGTCGCCTGTTTCGATGCAGGAAGGGTTCGAATATACGGTCTGTTTCTTCGCGCTAGGCCTAGAAGAAACAGTGCGGCTTACCTATAGCAGTGAGAGTCTGTCCGAATTTATCCATTTGTACTACGGCTCTTACGGGGGAAGCCAATTCTCTAGTGATCAGTGGAGTCTTGTACTTCAGGTGGAAATTACACCTACACTGCTTGTTCATTACGAGTTCGAGGGGGACTTCCAGGATTCCAGCGGGAATGAGCTCAATGGAGAAGGTTTTGGTGACTACCACTTTGGAAATGAAGGGCCAGTAGGAATGGCTCTGGATTTCAGCGCGGGGGACGCTTATGTTCGGGTACCACCGGTACTGTTCCCTGAAATAGACACATTCTCCATCTCTGCCTGGCTGAAGCTAGACTCTTTAAAGGAAGAGGAATCCTATGTTTTCACCCACTTTGACGGGGGGGAGCTTCAGGTGCACTTTGACCCAGACCCTGGACAAATGAGGTTTGGTGTAAAACTGGCGAGTGAAGTTTGGCATTGGGTTTACGCAGACTCTCCTCCTTTGGATACATTTGCCCATTTCACCTGGATATACCGTCGTGGCGAGAGTATCGAAATCTGGATCAATGGGGCATTGCAGGCAAGTGAAGGGGTCCCCGAAGGCTCGCTGAACAATCCAGGAACAGGCTGGTATAACGCTATAGGCGCTTACCTCGGGAACAACGCGGAGCCGCAGGATATTTTTGCGAATCAATTATTCAGCGGCTCCATGGATGATTTCCGTGTGTATGGCATTGCGCTGGACGCAAGCACCATCCGCCTGATAGCCAGACAGCACCCATGGTCTGCCCCGGAAGTAGTGGATGAGATGCCGGCGGGCTTCGTGCGCATGGTATCCGACAGCGAAGGGTTTCTTCACGCCCTGTACAATGGAAACGACGATACAAACATTCTGTTCCATGCCACGAACCGCAGCGGATCCTGGCAGCGCACCCTGATCGGCGAAAACTTCACCAACTCCTATACTGGCCTGGAGCTGCTGTACACCCCCGACAGCGATACACTGTACCTTGCTTATATTGCCGACAGTACAGGCGGCGAGCGAAAAATCGTCTATGGAATCAGTGAAGACCTGGGGCAGAGTTGGGGGCTGGAGGATGCTATTGACGAGCTTTGGTTTCCAAGTGACTTGGCGTTGGAGGTTGATGACTCAGGGGGCATCCATATTGCCTTCAGTACCGATGATACCGCGTATTACTCCTCCAGTACCACCTCGTGGACCCTGGAGGAGGTTGATGATCGCCCCTATGCCGGTCGCAATGGCCGCCTGATCCGGGATTCCGATGGGGTCATTCACTATGTGTACGGGGTGGATACCAGCCTGGGATGTGGATATGGATACTGCCTGGCCTACGCCGCCAGAGACGGAGGTTCATGGACCATTGAGGATGTCCCCTCTGACCAGAATCTGCACCGCTATTCCAGCAGATTCACTCTGCTGCTGGACGAAAGCAATCGCCTCAATATTTTCTACGAAAACTCCATTGAAAACGCCCTTATGCACCTGTGGCATGTGGGTGGTCCTGAGCAGTGGGAATCTGAGGTCATTACCCGTAACCCCGACGCCCAGGGGCCTGTTTATGCGGTCAGGGAGCCTGGCAGCGACACTTTCCACATCCTGCACCAGCTGCGGGACAGTGTATGGGGTTATCGTTCCATCGCCTCTGCCACCAACAGACTGGGCTTCTGGCAGAGCCATGAAATCATCCCCAGCAGAGGGTACCTGGATGACTTCTCCCTGGCATTCAATCAGGTTGCCGGCATCCCGGAAATGCTCTTTGTCAACAGAGCTGACGAAGGAGACTGGCAGGGTCTCCTCAGCCACAGCTTTCTGGTGAATACCCTCCACCCGGCTCTCTCCACGATGCGCTGGGGAGGGGTCGAACCTGATACCACCCAAAATTCTGTGCTGTCTTTGCAAAATTTTTCCTCAGCGCCTGTTACCATAAACACACTGAGCATCAGTGGCCCCGACAGCTCAAGCTTTGCCGTCGCGACATCAGACTGCGTGTCCCAGACGATAGCTCCTTATGAGCAGTGCCTGGTTACCCTGGAGTATACGCAGACGGGGGCCGGGCAGCGAGAAGGCTTCCTGCAGGTTGCCAGCGATGACCCCGTTGCCCCCCTGTTAAGCGTTGCCCTGATCGGCAACAGTGAAACCCTCATTGTGGAACCTGCTGCCATTGATTTTGGTTATGTCAAACCAGGGGAATGGTCTATAGCAGAGCTCAATATAACCAACCTCACTGCAGAGCCGCTTGAAGTATGGGGGGAGTTTCTAGGCGGTCAACATTTTTATATTTACACCGAACAGTGCGGCGCCATGCTCAGCCCAGGGGAAACCTGTACAATATTCGTTGAGTTTTTTTCTCCCCCATCCCTTGGACAGTACAGCGACACCGCCCAAATTGGCATTGGCACTTACAGCCGGGAGGTGGAGATCTCTGCCTTCAATGCCACTTTGCTGCCGCCAGGGTTGAGCGCGCTTCATTTTTACGAGCCGGGCGAGCAAACGACCCTGACTCTCACCAACCCTCTGGATGACCCAGTGACCATACAGGATCTGGGCTTTCAGGATGGCACCTGGTACGAGATACTTTCCCATAACTGCCTGACAACGCTGAATATCGATCAGAGTTGCTCCATAACCATCCGATTCACCGGTGAGAATTTGCTGGGGTACTATGCTGACACCCTGTTTTTCGAAACGAATAATGCAGTTTTGGGCACGATTTCCGTGCCATTGAACATTTCCATGGCTCCCCGCTTTACAGGAGTACAGGAAGATGAGCTGGAATTCTATGCCATCGCCATGAGCCCCGATGGCAACACCCTGGTTGCCATTGTCGATGGCCATGCATTTGGGAGTGATGCCGACCACATCATTTTTTATAACGTCAGTAATGATGGCACTCTGAATCAGTTTGGCTCTACCACCTCCGACCACTTCGGCGTGTACTCCCGCGCCAATGATGTGGTGATCAACAACAGCCATGTTTACATTTCCAGTACCAATAATAATCAGGGTTTCCATGAGTATGGAGTTCATGTATTCGATCTGGAAAATCTCTCCGTCGACTGGTATGGAATGATCGACTCATCACCCAGCTCCTGGTATGGATCAACAGTGGATTCCAACGGCGGGATAACTGCCCGACTGGCAATCGCAGGCGGAAAGCTTGCCCTGACCGGTGGCCACCATCAGAACTGGGTGCAATTGCTGGATGTTGCCGATCCCCTGAACATATCCACCACCGGGCAACTCTCCCTGACCGAAAACTCTCCCACCCAGGTATCGCTGACCGAAGATGGCAATACCCTGATCGTCAGCAGCAACTCCCATGTGGAGATATTTGACATCAGCAACCCGGCAACACCCCAGTTGCTCAGTATCCTGGATGACCTTGCTGGAGCAGATGGCATTGCACCCCTGGCGGTGGGCAATGGGAAGCTCTTCCTGGCAAAGGAACGCTACACGGGCGGGGATGGGCGACTGACCGATGTACTCTCCTACTCCATCAGCAACCCCGCCGCACCTGTTCTGGTGGCAGAGCATACCAATGTCCCCAGTGTCTATGGCTCCCTGGCAGCTTCCAGTAACGGAAACTGGCTCTTTTTCTCCATCCGGAATAACTTCCAGAACTCCATTGACCTGCATGTTTTCGACATCACAGGAAACAACCTGCTTCACCTGGGAATGGAATCCCCGTCATTCAGCAGCTTTTTCCCCACAAAGCCTGCCCTTTCTGCAACCGGTGAGCATTTGTTTATCGGAACAGACTCCGGAGTTTACACCTATCACTTTCCAAGATTGAACGCGTTGTTACCGCAAGTCATTACCTTTGAAACCCTCCCCGAATCCATCGCCTACGGCACCGGCCCCTACGAGCTGGTGGCAACGGCCTCTTCAGGTTTGCCAGTGGCCTTTGAAAGCAGCAATGAAGCGGTGGCCGTCATTGATGGTTCAATGCTTGTGATAGCTGGTGCCGGCGAAGCAATGATCACTGTCAGCCAGGCAGGAAGCGGAATGTACGAACCTGCCACCAGTGTTTCCCAAACCCTTGTGGTCGAACCTGCTGTAGCCACCATCAGTCTTTCAGGTCTCACCCACACCTGGGATGGCGATCCCAAGGTCGTCACGGTAGCCACTGATCCTGCAGGCCTTACCTATACCGTAACCTACGATGAAAGTACTGAAGCCCCCAGCGCCGTCGGCAGTTACGAAGTTGTCGCCACCATCACTGAAGCCAACTACCATGGCAGTGCGACGGCAACCCTGCTTATTGAGGAAACCCCTGTGACCCTCCTCCCCATTGATAACTTCAGTGATCCCCAGCTCCGCACCATCATTCAGAACATCTTCGGTACTGACCAGATCACAATGAGTGATATACTCGCCACCTCCAGCCTTGACCTCAGCGGCCTGAGCATCGCCAGCCTGAGCGGCCTTGAGCACTTTGCCAACCTGGAGAGCCTCAACCTGCGGGGCATGACTGGTCTGGAGGACATCAGCGCCATTGCCGGACTGCATCAACTGCAGTGGCTCAGCCTCGGGGGCAGTGGCATCAGCGACCTCTCTGCCCTGCAGAACCTTGGCGGCCTGCGTACTCTGGCACTGTGGCAGAGCGGAATCGAAGATATCAGCATGCTCTCTGAGCTGACCAATCTTGAACACCTGTACCTGGGTCAGAATGCTATCGCCGATCCCGCGGTGCTGGCCGGCCTGACCAGCCTGCGCAGCCTCTACCTGGATGGTAACGCCATCAGCAGCCTGGACTTCCTGCAGAACCTTACCAGCCTGGAAGTGCTCTACCTGGGCAATAATGCCATCACCGACATCAGCGTCCTGCAGAACCTCCTGAACCTGCGTACCCTGCAGCTTGACCGCAACCAGATCAGCAACCTGGCCGCCCTGCAGTACCTGGTTCATCTGGAGGAGCTGTATCTGAGCCGCAACCAGGTCAGCGACATCACGCCCCTGGCCGGGCTTGGCACCCTGCGCATCCTGGGCCTCTGGGGGAACAACGTCACCAGCCTCACCCCCCTGCAGAACCTCACGTCGCTGCGCAGCCTGAACCTGGGCAGCAATGGCATCAACGCCATCGGCTCCCTGGGCAGCCTTGCCAGTCTGGAAACCCTCTTCCTTGACAGTAACCAGGTCAGCGACATCAGCGTACTCTCCTCCATGGGCTCCCTGGAGTGGGTCAACCTCTACAACAACCCCCTCAGCGAGACATCGCAGCAGCTTATCGAAACCCTGCGCCAGAACAGTATCACCGTCGCCATGGAAGACTACGAGCACCAGTGGGGCACTGAGCTGCCTTCCCAGTTCACCACGCCACCGACAGGATCGCTGGCAGGCTCACGGGAAAGCACCTCCGAAGCGGCCAGCGGCTGCTTTATCGCCACTGCCGCCTATGGCAGCGCATTCCACCGGGACATCCTCGTACTGCGGCAATTCCGCGATCAGATTCTGATGCAGACATCCATGGGAAAAGCTTTTGTGGAGCAGTACTACACCCTCTCGCCACCCATTGCCCGCGTCATTGAACAGCACCCCTGGCTGGCGTTGACCGTCCGCGCCCTGCTGCTTCCGCTGGTGGCCCTGGCCTGGCTGCTAATGCACCCCTGGCTGCTGGCGCTGCTGCTCCCGTCAGGCATTGCCTGCTGGTACACCAGTCGCCTCTGCCTGGGCAGGAGGGCCGCAGCATGAAGGTACTTCGCCATATTCCGCCGCTTCTGGCGCTGTTTTTCCTGAGTGCCACCTCCCTCTGGGCCACTCCTGAGCCCATTGGCACCGTTGTGGGCATCCAGGGGCAGGTGTGGGCGCATACCGAAAACTCTCAGCGCGCCCTGCGCCTGAAGAGCTCCGTCTACCCCCGTGAGGAGATCGTCACCGGCAGCGAGGGTCGGGTACAGATATCCTTCCTGGACGATTCCGTGCTCTCCCAGGGTCCGCAGAGCAGTGTCATTCTGGACACCTATATCTTTGACCCCACCGCCCAGGACTCCAACCTGATGCTGCGCATGCAGCGGGGAGCCTTCCGCAATATCACCGGCCGCATTGCCGAACAGAACCCCGAAAACCACAAGCTGGAATCCCCCCTGGCCGTCATCGGTATCCGCGGCACCGATATCGTGGGACAGATCGCCCCCGATGGCAGCTCCCAGGAAATCGGAGCCATGAGCGGAACCATCACCTACCACAACGACCACGGAGACTTTGACGTTCCCCCGGGGTTCTCGGTGAGTTCCACCCCCGACGCATCGATTTTCGGCCCCATGAGCGACCTCCTGCAGCAGTCCGCCGCAGACCTCAGCCACTTCGATGACCAGCAGTTCGATGACACCGCCGAGGGCCCTGAGCCCTCCAGCGAAGACGACGAGCTGGCAGCAGAGGATGATGCGACCTTGGCCGCTGACGACGGAAGCAGCGCCGATGACGAAGCTGCGGTCGAGGGGGACAGTGAATTCGCCCTTGCCGAAAGCGATGATGAAAGCGCTCTGCAGGGCGGCTCCCAGGAGGACACCGACTTCCTGCTCTACGAGGAAGACGATATTCCCGGCCAGCCAGCGATAGCAGGCTTCTCCAGCAGCAGTGGCGGACAGGCAGGCTCCGTGGGCTCTCATCTGCAGGATATCGCCCGGACCCAGACAGAAACAGACCTGGAAGACGCCACCACACCCTCTGAAACCGGCTTTCAGGCCAGTCTGATCTCCAGGCACACAGGCGCTTCAGGGGCGACCCTGGGCCACCAGCAGCAGACTGGAACCAGTGACCTGACCTGGCAGGCTGCCGGGCACAGCCGCTACAACAATGCCTCTTTCATGGAGTGGGGATACTGGGAGAGTTCCTCCCAGCAGCTGGCTCAGCGCCGCTACGATGTGCGGGGCAACCTGACTGCAGCAACCGATATCGCCCGCATGCGCGATGACAATATTGTGGCCACCTACTCCGGAAGCGCCTTTGGCATCTACAGCCCCCTGGGTGAAACCACCTACCAGCAGCTTCCCACCGGCAGCTTTTCGGGACAGATCCACTTCGGCAGTGGCGAAGTGCGCAACTTCCAGGTGAATTTTTCCGATATTGACGGTGGTGCCATCACCATGACCGGCGGTCGCGGAACCCTCAGCGCACATGGCACCTATACCCTGAGCATTGACCAGTTTGAGAGTGTGACCCTCCCCGGAGCCAGCGTCACGGAAGGATCGCTGCGCGGAGGAACCTATGGGAGCTTCGGCGCGGGAACCGGCGGTGTCTGGGAGCTGCGCTCCGGCACCTCGCCCACCGACGCCCATGCCACCGGCAATTTTGAAGGCCAGCGATAATGAATATGCGCACACCCCTGGCCTGGACCTTCTGCATTATTCTGCTGCTGCCCGCGACCCTGCAGGGTGCCGATCTCTTTTCCGGCCTCTCCGCCTATGAACGTGGTGAGTACAGCCGCGCCTACACCCAGCTTGAACCTCTGGCCCGGCAGGGGCACATGGTAGCCCAGGCCGCTTTGGGTGCTCTCTACTACCACGGTCAGGGTATACCCCAGGACCATGAACAGGCCTTCGCCTGGAACCTCAGATCCGCGCGCCAGGGTTACGCCATTGCCCAGTACCATACCGGTTACCTGTATGCCATGGGTCATGGAACCAGCGCTGATGACCGCCTGGCCTCCCGGTGGTTTGAACGGGCAGCTCGCCAGAATGAACCCTATGCCATGGCCGCCCTGGCGGAAAATTTCCTCCAGGGAAAGGGAGTGGAGCAAAGTGACCATGAAGCCTTCTTCTGGTTTGAACAGGCCGCTGAGCTGGGCCATGTGACAGCCCAGTACCGCCTGGGCCGCATGTACGATGACGGTGTGGGTACCGGACAGAACACCGAACAGGCACTGCACTGGTATCGGAAAGCTGCCGCCCAGGGGCACCCCCATGCCGCCGCGCTGCTCAGCATCTACCAAAGCATACCCGGCCATGAAGCGACCTCGGTCGCCACGGAACCCGCCCCACCCCCTGTACCCGTCATCAACCTCCCCAGTCGCGCAGAGCGGGTGCACTCGCTTCAGCAGGCCTCGCGACGTGGCGATCATGACGTTGCCTACGCCATCTCCTCACAGCTGATGCGGGAGTATCCCGAAGATGACAATATCCGCTTCCACTACGGCCGGGCCTCCTACGCCACCGGCCGCTATCCCCACGCCCTCTTTGCCTATGAGCGGGTCCTGACCCGCAACCCCGACGCCCACCGGGTGCGCCTGGAAATGGGCCGCGCCTACCTGGCGCTGAATCAGCCCCAGCGAGCCCGCGAGCAGTTCGAAGAGGTTCTGCGCCACGACCCGCCACCAGCGGTTCGCGCCAACATTGAAGGCATGCTGCGGGATATGGACGGCCAGCCAGGAGTTGAGCCGGGTAACCGCCTCAGCGGCAGCGTCTCCCTGGGCGCCTTCCATGACTCCAATGTGAATTCCGGGCTCAGCTCCCTCTTCGAGTGGAAGGGCTACCGTTTCGAACCCCAGCAGGACTCCGATGTGGATCCCATGTCCCGCAGCGACGGTGGTGTCATGACCACGGCCAGCCTGGGATACGATATTCCCCTGGGCACTCCGGGCACCTGGGTTGCCACGGTGGGCGGTCAATACCACGCCAGAATGCATTTCAGCGAAGATGACCACAATCTTGGCTACCTGCGCCTGCACGGCGGCGCCTGGCGTATGGGAGAAAGAAGTCTCTGGCAGATGCTGCTCAAGTACGAGGACATCAGCTATGGCGGCAGCACCATCAGCACCATTACCGGTATTGAGCCGCTGCATATTCACCTCTTCTCCCCCCGGCTCAGTCTCACCTCGGCACTGATCGTGGAAAACCGGGATATGCGTGACGCAGACCGCGACAGCACGTATCTGGCCCTTGATGAATCCCTGCGCATCCTGCACGGGCCCCGTGAAGACGCCCTGAGCCTTGGCGTGCGGATATTCCAGGAAGATGCCACGCAGAAGCGCTACTCCTACAGTGCCTGGGAAGTGCGGGCCATACAGGATTTCAGGCTGAGCGCCGTCACACTCAGCGCGGGGATGAGCTACCGCCAGCTTCAGTACGCCGAGGCGACTCTCGTGCTGCCCGAAGTCACCGAGGAGGTGAAACGCAAAGACACCCAGATGATGTTTCACCTGGGTGTCTCCCGTGAGCTGACGCCTGCCATCACCCTGGATGGCAGGGTGCAGTATCTGGAGAACGATTCCAACATTCCCCTCTACCGCTATGAAAAAACGCTGATAACAGCTTCCCTCAACTATCGCTTCTAGGCCGTGCCACCCGATCCACCAGATAGACGATGGACTGGTAGCTGATGCCGCTGTGGCGAGCCAGGCCGATTTCGCAGGTACGGCTGTTGGAGTATCCGCTCTTACAGTCCGCGGGCAGGGCTGCCTTCAGGGGCGCCAGGGCCGAGGCGTTGAGCTCGGGGTAGTTGAACCCGCGGTCGCCGGCGAAGCCACAGCACTTGATTTCCGGGGGGGAAACCACGCTGCGGGCACAGGCGGCTGCCACGGCCTGGAATTTCGGCTGCAGGTTCATCTTGGTGGCGCTGCAGGTAATGTGAATGGCCACGGTTTCGGGCAGGGGCTCAATGTTCAGGTGCCCAAGCAGGTGGTCGTGAATGAATTCCACGGGTTCCAGCAACTTCAGTCGGGCATCCATGACCCGGCGCATGCGATAGAGGCAGGGGCTGGTGTCACACAGCACGGGAATACGCCCACTGTCGCTGGCTGCCAGCAGGGCCTTTTCCAGCTCGCAGCTCTTGGCATCAGCCTCTTCCATGAAACCCTTGCTCTCAAAGGGAGTTCCACAACACAGAGCGTCCAGGTTTGCCGGATAAATCACCTCGTATCCCGCCTTTTCCAGCAGGCTGAGCATGGCTTCGGTCAGGCTGCGCTGGTCGAGGTCGCCGTGGGCGGGGCCCATGCTGCGGCTTACGCAGGCGGGGAAGTATACGACCTGCCTGGGCGCTTCGTCACCCATGCTCCTCCCAGACACGTTCGCTTCCTTCCCTGGCTCAAGTGTCTGCCGTTCGCCATCCTGGCTCACTCTCGGAGCATGGGTTGCTTCAACTTTTTTCGTATTGACTGGCCGAAACCAGGCCGCTTTGGGAAACCAGGGGTCCCAGGCGGGAATTTTCCCGCCACTGAGGCTGCGCACGGCGCGGCTTAGTCCACCCAGCAGGGATTTGCCGAGAACGCGGTGGGCAATATGGGAGAAGCCCAGGGCCAGAGCTATGCCCTTGGTGAGGGGGGCGAAGTTGCGGGCGCACAGGCCGGCAATGCGTCTGCCCATGGTCTTGTTCTGAGTGCTGCGCAGGTTTTTCGTGTGGGAGCCGGTGTCAATGGCCACGGGGCAGGTGGTGGCACACAGTCCGTCGGCGGCGCAGGTGGCTTCGCCCATATACTGGTAGTCATCTTCCACCCGCTTCAGCAGCTCGCCGGATTGTCCGATGGCGCGCAGGCTGGTGATATAGCGCTGAGTGGTGATGCGCTGGCGCGGTGTCAGGGTCAGGTTGCGGGAGGGGCAGTTCACTTCGCAGAATCCGCACTCGATGCACTTGTCGATGATTTCATGGGTGGCGGGCAGGTGCTTGAGGTCCTTGAGGTGGGCCAGGGAGTCTTCGTTGATGATAACACCGGGGTTGAGGATGCCCTGGGGGTCAAAGGTCTGCTTGATGCGCAGCATATAGCTGTATGCCTGTTTGCCCCACTCCATTTCCACAAAGGGAGCCATGTTGCGCCCGGTGCCGTGCTCGGCCTTGAGAGAGCCGCCGTACTGGCCAGTCACCGTGTTGCACACTTCCTGCATCAGGGCGTCGTACTGGCGTACCTGCTCTTCCTTGGCAAAGTCCTGGGTGAAGACAAAGTGTACGTTGCCGTCCAGGGCGTGGCCGAAGATGATGGAATCGGTATAGCCGTATTCATCCAGCATGGCGCGCAGGCCGCTGATGGCGTCGGCCAGGTGCTCCATGGGATAGGCCACATCTTCAATGATAACGGTGGTACCCATGGTGCGCATGGCGCCCACGGCGGGAAAGAGCCCTTTGCGGATATTCCACAGCTGGGCGCACACGGCCTTGTCGGTGCTGAACTCCAGGGGGCGGGCGGTGGGAATGCCTTCCAGGGCGGCCACTGCGGCGTCAATCTTCGTATGCAGGGCGTCGTGGTTTTCGGCTTCCACTTCGATGAGCAGTCCGCACACTTCGCTGTCCAGGGTGCGCAGGTACTCGGGCATGCCCGCCTTGTCTTCGACAGATTGCAGGGACTTGCGATCCATCAGCTCCGCCGCCGAAACCAGATCGCGGTTCAGACGCATGACCGCCAGGCACGCCTGGCGAATATCGGGGAAGAGGGCCAGGGACGAGGCCTTGTGGCTGTGGTCGTGGACCGTGCGATAGGTAATACGTGCGATAAAGCCCAGGGTGCCTTCGGAGCCGATCATCAGGTGTTTGATGATATCAATGGGGTCATCAAAGTCCACGAAGGCATTGATGCCGTAACCGGTGGTGTTCTTGATCTTGAACTTGTGACGGATCAGAGCGCTGAGTTCGGCGTCTGCCCCAATGTCATCGCGCATGCTCTCCACAGCGCTGATCAGGTGGCCATGGCTCAGGCGAAAGGCCGCCACGGAATCGGGATCGGCCGTATCCAGCACGGTGCCATCGTGGAAGATGATGGTCATGTCCTGCACGGTCTTGTAGCTGTTGTCAGCCGTGCCGCAGCACATGCCGCTGGCGTTGTTGGCGGCAATACCGCCGATCATGGCGTGGTTGATGGAGGCGGGATCGGGGCCGATTTTGCGGCTGAAGGGCTTGAGGACACGGTTGGCCTCGGCGCCAATGACCGCTGGCCCCATGGTGATGGCGCAGCCATGGGCGTCCACATCACAGTGGGACCATCCCTCGGCGAGCATGACCAGTATGGAATCGGAGATGGCCTGGCCCGAAAGGCTGGTACCCGCCGCGCGGAACGTCAGGGCAATGTTCAGACGGGAAGCCACCTGCAGCAGGACAACCACCTGCTCGTTGCAGCCGGCCTTCACCACCAGTTTGGGAATCAAGCGGTAGAAGCTGGCATCGGTACCATAGGCCAGAGTGCGCAAGGGGTCAGCGATAATGTCCTGGGGAGCAAAATGGGGGGCGATCTCCCGATAGAACTCCTGGTAGGTGGAGGGGAGTTTGGCGATATCGCCTGGTCTCACCGAAAGGTTCATGTCATTTCCTTATTGTATGTAATGTGTTAGCTGGTCAGTAACGGTTTGGTCACGGTGGCGGAAGTCAGGAGCGCCTGCGGTTCAAAACCCACAATAAAGGCACCCCAGTGGCGATTCTCAAGGAAAATCGGTATGGAAAGATCATTGAGAATTTCCCCGGTATCCCTGAGATAGGTCTGCAGCAAAAAAGGTTCCTGGTGGCTGGCGCGACGACGTTCGGTCGGCGTGTTATTGTAGATGCGCATATGGCGACTGTACTGAATATCCCTTTCCCGATCACCGCTTGGCGGCAAAGAGACGTTGCTGTGGTGGGTGGGCAGATAGCCGTTGGCATCAATGCACAGAGCGTAACAGCAGCCGGGAATGGCGGCGCGGGCTTCGTCAAACAACCCCTGCAGGCGGGCCAGAAACACATCGGTGTACGAGGTGCGGTACTTCTGGGGATTGGTGCCGGAAACCGGGGCATAGGTGTGGTCGAAAAGGTTGGCACCACTCTCCAGGAGATCCGTCATGATAGCGTGTGCCTCCTGGTGGTAGAGGTGCGTGACCTGCAGGATTTCCTCAAACACCCCCTGCCCCAGGTGAAAACTCAGCACATCGGCCTGCATGCTTTCGGTGATAGCCGAAAGCGCATCCAGACAGATGCCGGCGTCTTCCATCTGCTCCTTCACGCTGCTGCTCAGGGCACTGATGTCGGCCACCTGGCGACGAACTTCGCCGTTGGTGGTGGAAAGCTCTTCAATGGCAGAGGCTATCATCATAAGCTGGGTATTGGTCTGCTCAAAATCCTGCACCATATGGCGAAATTCCCCGGCCGTCTTTTCCACCACGACACTGGCCGCTCCCATCTGGGTGCGAATGCCGGAGGTCTCCTCTGCGGTGCGCTGTACCAGTGCATTCATATTCTGGATGTTCGCGGAAATTTCACTCGTGGCCTCACGGACCTTCTCGGCCAGCTTGCGCACTTCATCAGCCACCACGGCGAAACCGCGCCCGTTGTCACCGGCGCGGGCGGCCTCGATGGCAGCATTGAGTGCCAGCAGGTTGGTCTGTTCGGAAACATCGGTGATGATCAGGGCGATGTTATTGATGGTGCGGGAGTTCTCCCCCAGGCGATCCACCGTCTGACCGAACTCGTTGAGCATGGACGACACCCGGGCAATACCGTGGGATACTTCGGAAAGTTCATCCAGGGAGCTGCGGGCGCTCTCCAGGTTGCGGCTGGTTGACTGGGAAATTCCCTGCACGCTGCTGGAGATGTCCTCAATGGCGCGGACGCTTTCGTCACTGGCGATCAGGACTCCCCTGACATACTCTTCCTGGTGCTGGGTGTTCTGGATAGTCCTGCCCATATTCCACACCACTTTCATGGTCTCCATTGCCGTTCTGACACCCTGCTCCCGCAAAGAACCGATCATCGCGCGCAACATGGTCATGAAGCCATTATACCCGGTGCCCATGGTACGGATTTCATCCACCGTGTAGGGAACGATATCCCGGGACAGGTCACGACGCTCCGTGGACTCACGGAAACTGCGGGTCATTCCGATGATGGGACGACGTATCAGGTAGCGCAGGAAAAGAGCGGCCCCCGCCATGGCCAGCACACTGACCAGAGTCAACACGGCTCCCCGGATAAACAGATCGCCCACCAGAGAGCTCACCTGCTGCCCGACTTCCGGAGCGCCCCCTGGCGCGGTCACCACCGCTGCCTCAATGGCGCCAAGCCCGCGGGTGTAGACAGCAAAGGTCAGCACCTGCAGAATCAGCAGTACGCTGAGATTTCCGACGATCTTACGGGTTAACGTGGAGAAAAATCGCTTTTCGAGCCACTGGTAGAATACCTGAGCCATGCGCATCATGGGGCTGCCCTCAGGGGCCACCTAGCCCCTGCTCTCCAGATTTTCCAGGAAGGTACTCAGGTGCACCACCTGCATGTCCATCTCCTGTTTGGCGGCACCACCGCCGATCTGCATGACGCAGCCGGGGCAGTCGGTTATGAGGGTGGAGGCACCGGTGGCAGCGGCGTGCTCCAGTTTTTTGCCCAGGATTCCAGCGGAAACCTGCGGGTAGTCTACCGAGTAAGAGCCGGCAAAGCCACAGCACACATCGGCGTGTTCCATGGGGGCGAACTGTTCACCCAGCAGGGACTTCAGCAGGTCGGCAGCGCTGGAGCCCATGCCGCGACCCATGTGGCAGGGGACATGGTAGGTGACTTTCTGGTTGCCGCCTGACTGGAACTGCAGTCCGGCCTTTTCCACAAAGGAGGCCAGGGTCATGGTCTTGGCGGCAACGCGCTGGCTGAGTTCTTCGTGCTGCCCGGCGGCGGCGTAGTGGGGAAACTCATGTTGCATGGCTGAGCCGCAGCTGGGGCAGAGCACCAGGATGGCTTCGTAGTCATCGGGATTGCGGAAGTGATCCAGGCACTGGTCCACGGTTTTCCCGGCGCTTTTGGCATCGCCGCCGAAGTGGGCTGGCAGGCCACAGCAGACGGCCTTGTCGGGATAGTCCACCTGATAGCCCGCCTTTTCCAGCAGGTTCACCAGAGCGGTTCCCATCTGGGGATAGAAATATTCCACGGCGCAGCCGGGGTAGAAGAAAACCTTCTTGGTGGATATTTTCGTTGGATGCTGCTTCATGCGATCGCTGAAGGTGGCGGATTCAAAGCGCGGCAACTTGCGGAAGTTGTGGCTGCCGGGCAGGGGCAGGTTCATGAGTCCACTGTGCTTGTCCACCAAGGGCTTCTGCGCAAAGGAAGCGGTTTTCATGGCAGCGCGGAACAGGGAGGGGTTGGCCAGCATGCCGCCGTAGATGGCGCGCTTGAGCAGAGGTACGCCGTGTTCCTTGCCATATCGCAAGCGAAGATGAGCGATAATGGCATGCAGATCGATGCCGGCGGGGCAATTGGCGCTGCAGGCCATGCAGGAAGAACACAGCTTCTGCAGGGCATTGGCCAGCTTGGCGTCGCCGAACATGGAGGTGTAGATCAGGCCGATGGCACCGATATACACGTCACCAAAGACATGGCCGCCCAGCAGCTCATAGACAGGGCAGACGTTGGCACAGCTGCCACAGCGAATACAGCCCAGGGCCTGGTTGACGTCCTGATCATTCTTGTATTTCAGGCGGCCATTATCCAGGAAAACGTAGTGCATCTGCTTGGCCTCACCGGCAGGAGTAACTTCCTGCCCCTGAATCCAGGTGACGTAGGTGCTGATGGTCTGCCCAGTGGCCGACTTGGGCAGCATGCGGATAACCTTGAGGGCATCGGTGAAGCTGGGGACCAGCTTTTCGTAGCCCAGCAGGACGATGTGCACCGGGGGCAGGGTGGTGGTCAGGCGGGCGTTGCCCTCGTTGGTGACAATGCCGATGGCGCCGCTGTCGGCGACGGCCACATTGGCACCGGTGATGCCCGCTCCGGCTTCAAAATAGGATGGGCGCAGATGGTGACGAACAAACTCCACCATGGCGGGGATATCTTCGCTGAGACCTGCCTGCAGGCCATCGTTGAAAATATCACGGGCCTGGCCACGGGTCATGTGGATGGCCGGCATGACCATGTGGGAGGGATGCTGCTTGCCCACCTGCAGCAGGTATTCGCCCAGATCGGTCTCCACCACCTCCACACCCTCTTTTTCCAGGGCGCTGTTGAGGTGGGTCTCTTCACTGGTCATGGACTTGGATTTCACCGCCATGGTGGCACCAGCCTGCTGGCAGATTGTGGCAATGATGCGGTTGGCTTCTTCAGCAGTGGCTGCCTGGTGGACCATGGCCCCACCAGCTTCGGCGTTCTGTTTGAATTGCTGAAAGAGGGTGTCGATGTTGTGGCAGGAGTTCTGCTTTACCGCTGACAGCTCAGTACGCAGGGCGGCAAAGTCATGGGCGCTGTACGCCTTGTCACGGGAGATGCGATAGTTGCGCCCGAAATTTCGCAGCGCCTGGTAGAGAACCTTGTCGTCAATTTTTTCTCGGATCTGCTGGGGGATATTTCTCTTCATGGTTTCCTACCTGTCTTCCAGAATCAGGGCATGCATGTAGCGCGGCCCATGCACGCCGATGGTCAGTTCCCGCTCGATATCGGCGGTACGGCTGGCACCGGAGATAAAGGCCACAAAGCCTGCTTCGGCACCGGAGAGTTTCTCTTCCATATAGGCAGCCACGTCTTCCAGCTTTTCCACCAGGCGTGAGCGCTCCAGGATCACCACCAGGGTTTCGGCCATACAACTGGCCAGGCGAACTTCCGGATTACGCTGGTTGATGACAAAAGTACCGGTTTCACCGATAGCCCAGTCGGCTTCGAGAATACATACAGGGATACCGGCACGATCCACTGGGGTGGAGACTTCCGGTATCTCAAAGCGAGGGGCGCAGACCACACCCCCTTCCTGCAGAAAGGATTCTATGGATGATGTCAGCTCTGCCGCCGGGATAACCCGGGTCTGCATGGCAGCCACTGCACAGTGCTGGAGAAATTTTTCAAGCATAGGGCACCGCCGTTTCAATTGGTAATACCAACATGATATACCCCATGATTATTTTGTCAACACCGTTCGATGAACACCCCAACAGTTCAGCCGAACCGCACAGAATAGCCGCTAACTACAATGCAGGCACCACATTCTCCAATATGAAAAAATAGAACCAATTTTTATTTTGCAAAAAAGTTTCTTGACATCGCCACGGCAATTCCCTATTTTTCCCATCAACAACCTATTGGTATTACCAATTTAAGCCGGGCAAACGCCCGCGGACAAGGAAAGAGCCCATGAACCAGACTCTATTGTCACTCCTCGCTTTCACCCCACTCATTTTAGCCGCTGTGCTGCTGGTGGGACTGAACTGGCCGGCACGCCGCGCCATGCCCGTCGTCTTCCTCACCACTGCAGCCATTGGTCTGACCGCCTGGGAGATGAGTTTCACCCGCATTGTCGCCTCTTCCCTCCAAGGTCTGATCCTGACCGCCTCAGTTCTGTGGATCATTTTCGGCGCCATCCTGCTGCTGAATACCATGAAACACTCCGGAGCCGTCACGGCCATCCGGGGCGGATTCTCCAGCGTCAGTGCCGACCGCCGAGTTCAGGTCATTATTGTCGCCTGGCTCTTCGGCTGTTTCATTGAAGGCGCCTCCGGCTTCGGCACTCCCGCCGCCATCGCGGCGCCCCTGCTGGTGGCCATTGGCTTTCCCGCCCTCGCAGCCGTCACCATGGGCATGATGATCCAGTCCACCCCCGTCTCCTTTGGTGCTGTGGGAACACCGATCGTCATTGGCGTCAGTGCCGGCCTTGACCGCGAAGGAATCAGCGCAGCCCTGATCGAAAATCAGTCCAGCTGGGAAGTCTTCTATCAGCTCATCACCTCCCAGGTCGCCATCACTCACGCCATCGTGGGCCTGTTCATGCCCCTGCTCATGTGTATCATGCTCACCCGCTTCTTCGGCAAGAACAAGTCCTGGACCGAAGGGCTTTCCATCGCACCCTTTGCCATCTTTGCCGGACTCGCCTTTGTACTGCCCTACGCCGCCGCCGGCGTCTTCCTCGGACCAGAATTCCCCTCCTTGATCGGCGCCCTGGTAGGCCTGGCTGTGGTTGTTCCCGCCGCCAAAGCCGGGTTCCTGGTGCCCAAGAAGTCATGGGATTTTGCCGACCCCAAAGAGTGGCCCGTTGACTGGATGGGCAGCATCGAAATCAAGCTGGACGCCCTGGCCGGACGCGCGCCCATGTCCGGAGTCATGGCCTGGATCCCCTACCTGCTGCTGGCCCTGTTCCTGGTGATCTCCCGCGTGGTTCCCGAAGTTAAGTCCTTCCTGACAAAATTTCTCAGCTTCGGCTGGTCCAACATTCTTGGTGAAGCAGGGGTTTCCGGTAGTATTCAGCCATTCTACCTGCCTGGCGGAATCATGGTGATGGTGGTTATTGTCACCTACTTCCTGCACCGCATGAATTTCCGGGAAATCAAGGCCGCCGTGGGCGAGTCCTCCCGCACGCTGCTGGGAGCAGGCTTCGTGCTCATCTTCACCATTCCCATGGTGCGTATCCTCATTAACTCCGGCGTCAATGCCGCCGACCTGCCCTCCATGCCCATCGCCATGGCGCAATTTGTCGCTGACTCCGTGGGTAATATCTACCCCTTCTTCGCCCCTGCTGTCGGTGGTCTGGGAGCCTTTATTGCCGGCTCCAACACCGTTTCCAACCTGATGCTGTCCCAGTTTCAGTTCAGCGTCGGTGAGCTGCTGGGAATTTCCGGAGCGTTCCTGGTGGCCATGCAGTGCATCGGCGCAGCTGCCGGAAACATGATTGCCATCCACAATGTGGTTGCCGCTTCCGCCACCGTTGGCCTGCTGGGCCGCGAAGGGCGCACCCTGCGCATGACCGCCATACCCACACTCTATTACCTGGTTTTTGCCGGCATTATCGCCCTGATCGCCGTCTTCGTGCTGGGGGTAACCGATCCGCTGATGGGCTAGAACCGCCAAAACAACCCCACCCACCACCCGGGCCCGGTAAGCAGCAGTGTCGCTTGCCGGGCCCGAAAAGCATCGGCAAATTGCTTGACAGCCCACGGCTCCAGGTCTAATCTTTGAGGATTCCTCTCTCTACATGCACTGAATACCCACGCGGGAACTGTCTTCGGAGCCACCAATGAGCCAGACCATGGAAATGTTTGAAAAAATCAAACCAAAGCGCATCAGCGACGAAATATACAAGCAGATAAAAGAACTTATTCTGTCAGGCAAGCTGCAGCCGGGACAAAAGCTGCCACCGGAGCGGGAGCTGGCTGCCAATATGGGGGTCAGCCGCCCCAGTCTGCGCGAAGCCATTCACCGCCTGGAGGCCCAGGGGTTTGTTTACAATGTTCAGGGCAGTGGCACTTTTGTGCGCTCAATGACACAAAATTCCATGGGTATCGCCATTGATGAGTTTTTCAAGCGTGACGAATCCATATTTGATGCGGTGGAAATGCGTAAAGTGCTGGAAACCTGGGCCGCCCGCATTGCCGCTGAACGGGCAACCGATGAGGAAATAGCGCAGATGGAGGAGTATCTCGAGGAGATGCGCATCGCCTGCGAACAAACCCAGGTAGGCCACGAGCCGGATGCCAGCTTTCACTCCACCATCAGCCACGCCACCCACAATGTACTGCTGGTACATATTATGAATACCATCCACCACTGGGTGGAACAGGTCTCCTTTGAGGTACGCTCCCGGATGTTTCAGGATCCGAACCATCACAATCTGCTCTACCGTCAACACCGCGCCGTCTTCGAAGCCATACGGGATCGCGACCCGGAACGAGCCACGCTGGCCATGCTGGACCATATGAAGTACATTGAGGATCAAACTCGCAAAATATTTCCCCCCAAAGAGTGACGACATCTCCTCCTGAGGACGAGAAAGAACTGCGACATGAGGCAGCTTGCTCAGATACCTCAAAACAAGCAGGCAATTGAAAACACTCAGGTCGCCAAAATGAAGCATACTGCTCGCGCAGTGTCCAGCAAGCAGCGTCCCATACAGGAATTTTTCAGCACCCCACTAGCGCACGCAAAAAAAGCCCTGACTCCGGAGAGTCAGGGCTTTCATGATTTCAGGAAAATTTTCCTCAGAAACCTTTGGGGCGAGCTTCGTTGACGCGCAGATTGCGGCCACCCAGCTCATAGCCGTTGAGAGCTTCAACTGCAGCAGCACAATCTTTCTCGTCCATTTCAACAAAACCAAAACCACGCAGGCGGCCAGTTTCACGGTCAGAGATAAGTTTTACGGAGTACACGTCACCGTATTGTGCAAAGAGGTTTCCGAGTTCGTCTTCGGTAGTGGTGAAAGGCAGATTTCCAGCATAGATAGATTTCACAGACATTCTGAATCCTTGGGAGTAGTATCGCCGGGGCGACAGGTGGGAAAGAAAAAAAGCACCGGCCCAACAGCTGAGCCAGTGCCTTGAGGTTACGGAGAAGTGTTGCTCAGAAGCCTTTAGGGCGAGCTTCGTTGACGCGCAGCTTGCGGCCACCGAATTCGAAACCGTTGAGAGCTTCAACTGCCGCTTCGCAGTCTTTCTCTTCCATTTCAACGAAACCAAAGCCGCGCAGTCTGCCAGTTTCACGGTCAGAGATGAGTTTTACAGAGTAAACATCTCCGTATTGAGCAAAGAGGTTTCCGAGTTCGTCTTCAGTCGTCGTGAAAGGCAAGTTACCGGCATAGATAGATTTCATCATTCAATAGATCCTTAAAAAGTGTAATCGTTGGTGTTCACGATACAAGAAAGGCAAAAAGACTTGTCCTGCGAGCGGAAAAACAACATGGGTACATCTTGTAACAGAAAGAATGTCAGCTGTCACCAAAAAACCGTAATCCATGCAAATATTTTCCTGGCAGCGTCTTTCCAGGGAGCTCTCTTGAATTCCCACGGGTTTGCCGCTATGATCTGCGGCTATCACAGAACCTTGCCTGAGCACTTGGAATACTTTACAGGCAGGCCGTTGAAAACCCACAGATGCAGGCGCACGCCAGGCTTGGTGCGAAGTGCACGCAAAGTGCGCTGTTGTGCGTGAGCGTCCGGCGGACAGCACCGTAAATGGTTTCAGCAGCCTGTTGACAGGACGCCCGATGCTGCACGACTATCATGTCCACCTTGAAAGTGGCCCCTACACGGCACAGTGGATCCGCCAGTACTACGACACTGCCATGGAACGCGGCTTGAGCGAACTGGGTTTCAGCGAGCACGCCTACCGGTTCAGCCAGGCCAGCAGCCTGCTGGAAACTTCCTGGGCGGACGCAGCCTTTCACTACGACATCCACGAGTACGTACATGCCGTTGAGCAGGCCCGCCAGCAGGGCATGGCAGTGAAAACCGGAATAGAGATGGACTATATCCCTTCCCGCGAAGCGGGTATACGCGCCTTCCTGGAATCAGTCCACTGGGATTATATCATCGGCAGTGTCCACTGGATCGGTGACTGGGGATTCGACCTGCCTCGTTTTGCCCATGAGTGGAAAGAACGCGATGTGGTGGATGTCTACTACAGTTACTATGAAATTCTGCAGATGGCCATCCGCAGCCAGCTTTTTGATATCATCGGCCACTTCGACCTGATCAAGGTGTTCGGCTACCGGCCACCCCGCAATGTCATCATGACAGCGGTATACGAGAGTACGATACGCCTGATGAAAGACTATGACATGGTACTGGAAATCAACACCGCCGGCCTGTACAAGCCTGCCGGGCAGATCTATCCCGCGCCGGAGATCCTGCAGATGGCCGGGAAGTACAGGCTGCCGGTCATTATCACCAGTGATGCCCACTGCCCCGAGCATGTGGGTCGCGATTTCCCCCTGGCACAGCGGCTGGCCCGCGAAGCGGGCATCACCACTCTGGTACGTTTTGAGAAAAGGAAACGACAGTATGTCCCACTTCTGGCATAAGCCTCTGGAAGGTCTGATTTTTGATGTGGATGGAACCCTGCTGGACAGCCGGGATGTCATCGTCTACTCCCTGGTGGACACCGCCCGCCAGCTGCTGAACCTGGAGCTGGATCCCGATGAGCTGGACTGGGTCATGGGCAGTCCAGGAGCCGTTACCCTGAAAAAACTGGGATACCACGACCCCCAGCACGGTATACGCCAGTGGTACGAAAATTACGCGAACCATGAAGAGAAGCTGGGGTTTTACGATGGAATGGAAGAGGTGCTGGTGCGGCTTCGGCAGCGTTATGGGCGCATGGGTGTTGTTACCAACAATCTGCGTTTCAAGTACAAGCTCATGGAAAACCGCTTTGACCTTGACCGCTTTTTCGACCCGGCTATCTGTGTCGATGATATTGCCCGGCCAAAGCCCTATCCGGACCCCATGCTGGAAGTGTGCCGCCAATGGAGTATCTCACCGCGCAAAGCCGTGTATATCGGCGATTCCGAAAATGATCTGCACAGTGCTCACAGCGCCGGTGCCGAATTCATCTGCGCTGGCTGGGGTGCCTATGACAGGGCCTTTTTTCAGAAAAAAGGGGTTCCCATCCTGGAAACCCCTGAAGAATTATTACATCTGCTACCCTGAGTGGGATTGAAAGAAGCGCTCAGTCCTTGACCGGCTTCATCTTGCTGACCCGCTGTTCAAAGGCGCGGTTCAGGACACCGTACTGATCACCGGGCAGGTTCTCCTTGGCCAGCTCCAGCAGGACATCGCGCTCTCGCTGGAACCGCTGAATCTTCTCCTCCTGACGGGAGAAGTCCAGATCCACCTGGCCACTGAGCTTGTTGGCATAGTCCACCGCTTCGTTGCGCTCCTGCAGATAGCGATTTCGATCGTCTCGCAACTGGGCAATGCGCTTGTCCTTGAGATGGATGACAATGACGGCAAAGGCCATCATCAGCACAAAGAGTATATAGCCACCAAGCTCAAAAAGTCCCATGATACGCCCTCCGGAAAGCTTTGGTCACAGAATCTTAGCGGATTATACACGGCCGGGGAAGCTCAGGCAAAAGAAAGTTCCCAGCGGGCCTTTCGCCTATCCACCCGGGCGGCCAGCTCCCGCAACGCTGTGCGCAGACCTTCCTCCACCACAGGATGGTAAAAGGGCAGACGAATCATCTCAAACACGTCCAGCCCACGCTCCATAGCCCAGGCCAGCTCATGGGCGATGTGCTCTCCAGCCGGGCCCATCATTTCCGCTCCCAGCAGCGCACCGCTGTCACGGTGCCCATAAACGCGCAGCAACCCACAATTTCTACCCATAACCAGACTGCGCCCCTGTCCTTCAAAACTCACCTGCCCCACCTCGAAAGGGGTACCAGCATCACGCAGCTGCTGGTACGTCTGCCCCACCTGCATCACATTGGGATCGGTAAAGACCACCAGCAAAGGCGTCTTGCGCCGGAAACGCTGCACGGAATTCACGGCATTGTAACCGGCAATGCGCCCTTCATCGGAGGCTTCGTGGAGCACCGGCAGGCTGCCCGTCACATCGCCGGCGATAAACAGCGGCAGATCACCCACCTGCATGGTCTGGGGGTCAAACAGGGGAATGCCATGTTCGTCACGGGGGATATCCAGCGGCTCCAGTCCCAGATCATCAAGGTTCGGGCGACGCCCCTGTGCTGCCAGGATACCATCGACCTCCACCGAGCCTTCCGGCCAGACGATACGCACCTTTGAAGCTCCCGCGATGGGTTCAACCCGGATATCGCGCGAGAAGCGCAGTGGAAATTCCCTGCTGTAGGCAGTTACAGCAGAGGTGTTCAGTTCGGGATCCGTGATGCCGGCTACCCGTCCAGAGCGTCCGAAGGCAGTAACTTCAACTCCCATGCGTGCCAGTGCCTGGCCAAGCTCCAGACCAATGACACCGGTTCCCATGACCGCCAGGGAGGCGGGAAAGTCTTCCTGCTCAAAAAGGGTATCGCTGGTATAGACCGGCACTGGCAAGCGCTCCCAGCCCTCGGGGACAAAGGGGCGTGATCCGGTGGCAAGAATGACTTTGCCGGCTTTGATCTTCTGTCCGTCTACGTCCAGGATATTCATCCCGCAAAATCTGGCCTTACCGCGAATATAGCGATCCCCCGCCCGTGCCACCGTACCGCCCATGACACTGGCCACAAAACGGTCACGCATTTTGCGCACATGGGCCATGGCAGCAGGAATATCCAGACGCAGGTGCTCAGCACCCATGATGCCCTCGGTGGCCAGGTATTCGCGCCGGTGGAAATCTTCGGCAACCTGAATCATCACCTTGGAGGGCATGCAGCCGACACGGGCACAGGTCGTGCCCCCCACACCGGCTTCTATGATCACCACATTCTCCGTGACCCGATTGACCTCGCTGAAAGCCGTCAATCCGGCAGATCCGGCTCCGATAATGGCTACATCAACTTCACGCATGGCCTCTTCCCTCCCTTTCCGTTGCTGGTTCGCCCAGCGGGTGATTAAACATGACAAACTTACTCAAGTTTCGCATCTTGCTGCCTTGGACTAAGGCATTATTATCCTAGCCTTTACATCACTAAAACCGTATTGATTTTAATTACTTGAATCATCTGGTATTCCTCTTTCTGTTTCCAGATATTACCCTTTTTGACCGCGCAAAAAGGGTACAAAAACGCGCCCCCCGAACGCCCGTTCTTCCGGATCGCCTGCTCGCCTGTCCTGGAGATCCGACAGCAGGCTGCTCAAAGAGCCCCATCTGCTGCGTTGCCGCCACGGAGGGCGGTTGTTTGCGGTCCCCAGTTCCAGGCAAGCGGACGGCTGAAAAGGACAGCACTGGGGACCGCTTCCCAGCCACTTTGGGCGGGTCCAAAGTGGCAAAAGAAATGCAGTCTGAGCAGAACCATTTCGGCCATTCCAGCATTGCATGTGGGTCAGCGCCGACAACTTGCCGTTTCGGGGGTGCGAAAGTTGAGAAACTTACCATTGAAGAGCGGGTTTTCACACTCCCATCAACTGTAAAAACAGTGGCAGCAAGAAAGCGCTGAAAAGACCTGTCAATCCCATGGCCAGACCAGCAAAAGCTCCGGCCGCAGGGCTGATGCTGAAAGCGTAAGCAGTTCCAAAGCCGTGGGCCACCAGACCCATGGTGAAGCCCTGGGTATTCTCGTCTTTCTCCCGGATCAGCTTCAGCACCAGCGGCCCCACAATACTGCCGGAGACGCCCGTGATAATAACCAGAGCCGCGGTCAGTGATCCAAGACCACCAAGGGTTTCGCTGATGCCCATGGCAATCGGGGTGGTAACCGATTTTGGCGCCAGAGAAATCAGCAGCTCCCGGGACTGATCAAAATACATGCCGATGGCCACCGCTGAAACGGCGCAGACGGTCAGGCCACACAGGCAGGCCACCATGATGGGCACCAGCAGGCGGCGTATCTGGGCAAACTGGTCGTACAGGGGAATGGCCAAAGCCACCGTGGCAGGCCCCAGCAGAAAGTGGATCAGGGAGACGGAGGCGAAGTACTCCTCATGGGAAACCCCCGTGGCCACCAGGGCAACGCAGACGAGAAAAATGCTGATCAGCGCCGGATTAACCAGGGCGTTTCGCCTGGCTTTGATATTGAGCCAGCTGCCCAGTAAGAAGGCCGTAATGGTAATGCCCAGCCACAGCAGCGAGCTTTCGAGCACCCATTCCATCATGACGCTGACCTCCCGGAGCGCTGCTGGCGTCGCATCAGCAGGCGAAAAACCAGGGCGGTCGTGATAATGCCCAGGATGGTGCTGCCGAGAATGGCCACGGTCAGGGGAAACCAGATTTCATACATAAAGATCCGGTGCGCCATGATTCCTGTCACGGCAATGGGCACAAAGAGCAGGGCAAGATAGCGCAGCAGCCCGTCAGTGGCACTGCGCAGGGTGGCCGGAACATCGCGATAGACAATAACCACACCCAGCAGCAGCACCATGCCAGCCACCGGCCCGGGCAACGGCAGCCCCAGGGAACGAACCAGTACTTCCCCTCCCAATTGACAAAACAGTATCAAGAGTATGCCACCCAGCATAGGCCCCCTCCAGAAATGAAATGAAATGTAACGATACGCACCTTGGGGCGTCAACACCTGCCCCTATAGAATCAGGAATAATTATTACCGATTTTCGTTGGGCAAGAGGAATTGACGCAATGTATTTCATGGCGTACATATAAAGAGTATATCAGGTGTCGACTTTGCGCGACCATGATTTTCCCTGCCCGAGGATTCATTATGCACTCCAGCTTCAGTCAGGGCCTCCCTGTCAGTATAGCTTCCGACGTCTTTCTGGTGCGCATGCGGCAGAAGCCCCACAGTCGCACCTACTGGCTGGAAAACCAGCACGAAAGCGTCCTGTTCAATCCCGGGGGAACCCTTGGGCAGGAAGAGGATTTTGAGCGCATCCGCCGGGATTTCCCCCTGGAACGGATCCGCTATATAGTGGTAAACAGTGCCCTTCCAGAGGCGTGTGGAGCTTTGCCCTACCTGGAGAAACGCATTGGGCGCGACGATCTGCTCATCGTCACCCAGGGGCAGATGGCGGACAGCCTGCGGCAGATGGGGGTACGCTCCTCCATCTACCCCATTGATCAGCGCAACTTTCAGCTTTCGCGACCCGGCTTTCTCTGCCACTTTATTCCGACGCCCTACTGTCCCTGCCCCGGCTCCTTTGTGACCTGCTTTCCCGAAAAGGGGCTGCTCTTCTCCGGGGAACTCTTCGGCAACACCCTGAGTGCAGGAATTCTGCACCATGAAGACGATTTCGAAGCCATTGCCCAGTATCACTCTCAGGCCATACCCAACAGCCAGTTGCTCGGGCTGGCACTGAGTCGTATCCAGAGCCTGACAGTACAAACCATCCTGCCCAATCGCGGCCCCGTGATCACCGCAACCGACATTGCCGCGCTCACCTCGGGCATGGAGGCCATGGCCGCGCTGCTCAGCAAAAAGAGCATCCAGGCCGCCCTGGAGACCTATGGTGAAGTGGTGGAGCGCAAGCACCTGGAGCAGGCCCTGGAGAAATCCCACCAGCTGGAGCAGGAAGTTACCCAGCAGGCGGCCCTGCTGGACATTGTCACCAATTCGGTGTCGGATCTCATTTTCTACAAGGATTGCCAGCTTCGCTACATCGGCTGCAACAAAGCTTTCGCCGACTTTGTCGGGCTCAACACAGAAGATATTGTCGACAAGAGCGACGAGGACCTCTTTGAGCCAACCTATGCCCGATTCTTTCGCTTGTTTGAAGAGAAGGTATTGGCTCGTCAACAGCCCGAGGCGTCTTTGGGCTGGTCGTGGAAGGACGATAACCCCGAGGAAATGCGACGCTTTATCTCCAGCACATCACTGTTGCGCAGCCACAGCGGTCAGGTGATCGGCATTGTCACCGTCAGTCGCGACTGGACCCGCCAGTGGAAAGCGGAACAGAAGCTGGCATCCCTGAACCGCCACCTGGAAGAGCGGGTTCAGGAGGAGCTGGAAAAAAACCGCAAACAGAATGCCCTGATTCTGCAGCAATCCCGTCACGCCATTATGGGGGAAATGCTCTCCATGATTGCCCACCAGTGGCGCCAGCCCCTCTCAGCCATCTCCATGGCCGTTGGCACCCTGGACACCTACCAGCAGATGGGTATTCTCACCGAAAAGGACATCAACGTAGCTGTCACCGATATTGAACAGCAGACCGACTACCTTTCACGGGTCATTGAAGACTTCCGCAACTTTTTCCGCCCCACCTCCTCGCGGGAAGATATTCCCATACCGGATCTGGTCAGCCGTTGCCTGGCCCTGATGGGTCATCTGTTCGCCCGCAACAGTATCGTCCTGCAGAATTTGACCGCCACCAGGGAGCCCGTCAATGTTCACACCAATGAAATCATTCAGGTTATTGTCAATATCCTGAAAAACGCCTTTGATGTCCTTTCTGAACGATCTGTTGAAAATCCCGTTGTGACTTTCCGTGATTCGGTGGAGGATGGGGAGCTCTGTCTGGAAATAGAAGACAACGGCGGAGGCATTCCCGAAAAGTTTCTGCCCCTGATCTTTGATCCCTATTTCAGCACCAAGGAAAACAAGAATGGAACAGGCCTTGGGCTCTACATGTCCAAGGTAATTATGGAAGAACACAATCACGGCTCCATCCATGCCCGCAACAGTGCTGGCGGAGCCGTATTTCAATTGCGCTTTCACCGCAACAGGAGCACTCCATGAAGACCATCAAGCAACTGGAAGTCTTTGCCGCCAAACAGAGCATTCTCATCGCTGAAGATGAAGAGATCCTCGGCCGCCAGCTTGGCGAACTGCTGGGGAAATTCTTCCTGAAAGTCGATGTGGCCAGGGACGGGCAGGATGCCCTGGAGCTCTACCGCAAAAACGACGGCTACGATATTGTCATAACTGACATTCGCATGCCTCGCATGAACGGCATTGAGCTGAGCCAGGCCATCAAGTCCATGGACCCGGAGCAGAAGATCGTTGTGATCTCCGCCCACCATGAGACCGAGTACTTTATCGAACTCATCAACATCGGCATCGATGGATTTATCCTCAAGCCTGTCAAGACCCACCAGCTGGCCAGTGTCCTGTTACGCGCATCGGAGTTCATCGTCCATCGCAAGCAGTTTGAACTGCTGCGGGCCAAAAAGTACATCGAATCGCTGCGCAGCCAGATCGCGACGCGCCCACGCAAGACAAGCTCCTATGATCGGGCCATGGAACAGGTCAGCCAGATCAGCCAGGAAGAACTGAAGAAGCGACAGGATGAGGCCATCAACAGCTTCAAGGCCGGCAAAGTCTCGGCCCTGCACTTCATTGAAGAGCTCAAAAGTGATCCCAAGGACTGGGAGAGCGCCCTGGAGGACATCGATGAGATGATGGAACTGGGTGCCAGCCTGGACTCCATCATCAGCACCATGATCGTCGAAGGATTCACTATGGAGATGCGCGATGATTTCCTGGAGATATTCGAAAGCTACCGGGTGATCTTCGACCGTTTCATGCGCTTTTCCGCCATAGCAGACGCCCTGCATAAGCTGGTCATCAGCATTGAGGCCATTGACACCGAAAACCTCGACCACAACCATGTGAGCATTCTGGCCAGCATGCTCGAAAGCCTGGCCGAGGATATCCAGAAATTCACCACCCATATCTTTGTGGACGGCGATGCTGTTGATATCCACTACCTCGACGACGCCCTGATGAGCAATATTGAACAGATATGCAACAAACTTGAGGGGCATGAGGAAGATGGGGGAGAGCTGGAACTTTTCTGAGTGAATATGAAAGGCCCCGCTGCTCAGATGAGCGGCGGGGCCTTTGTGATGGTGCAGCAATTGATTCAGGGCTTCTGACCGCGCAGCATGGCCACCTTGCCGGTGCGGGCCATCTCCTTGATGCCAAAGGGCCTGATCATGTCGATAAAGGCGTTGACCTTCTCGGCGGCACCGGTCACCTCGACGGTAATGCTCTTGACAGCCACATCCACCGTCTTGCCACGGAAAATATCCATGATCTGCAGAATTTCGCTGCGCACCGTCGTGTTGGGGCAGTTTATCTTAACCAGCAGCAGCTCGCGTTCAATATGCTCTTCGTTGGTCAGGTCGATGACCTTGATGGTGTTGATAAGCTTGTGCAGTTGCTTGGTAATCTGCTCCACCACTTTGTCGTCACCCGTAGTCACCAGGGTGATACGGCTGAAGCGATTGTCATCAATGGGGGCCACGCTGAGACTTTCGATATTGTACCCGCGACCGCTGAACAGTCCCGTCACCCGCGACAGAACCCCGAATTTATTTTCTACAATGACGCTTATGGTATGTTTCATCTCTGTCCTCACCTGGCTTAGATTTGATCTGTCAGGATCATATCTCTGACACTGGCTCCTGCCGGAACCATGGGCATGACGTTCTCTTCACGGTCGATAACCATGTCCACAATAACCGGCCCCGGCGTGTTGAGCATCTTCTCCAGCACCCCGGCGACTTCCGAAGGCTTGCTGGTGCGCAGCCCCGTGGCACCGTAGGCCTCGCCCAGCTTGACAAAGTCCGGCTGGAATTCGATGTTGGTGCTGCTGTAGCGACGGTTGAAAAACAGCTGCTGCCACTGGCGCACCATGCCCAGGAAACCATTGTTGAGGATGAGGATCTTCACGTTCAGTTTGAACTGAACGGCCACAATCATCTCCTGAATATTCATCTGGATGGAGCCATCACCAGCCACATCAATAACGATGGAGTCAGGGTTGCCAAAGGCCGCTCCCACTGCCGCCGGGAAGCCAAATCCCATGGTGCCGAGGCCTCCGCTGGTGACAAAGCGCCGCGCATCGCGATGCTTGATGAACTGGGCAGCCCACATCTGGTGCTGGCCAACCTCGGTGGTAATAATGGCATCGCGCTCCTTGATCATGTCACTGAGCGTCTCCAGCACAAACTGAGGCTTGATGACTTCATCGCTGGGCACATAGGTCAGGGGGTACTGACGCTGCCACTGCTGGATCTGCTCCACCCAGTCGTCATGGCCACTGGCAATTTCCTTGACGTCGTGCTTTTCCAGCTCCTGCAGAATATCCTGCAGAACCTCTTTCACATCACCCACAATGGGATGGTGGGCAAAGACGCTCTTCGAGATGGAGGAGGGGTCGATATCAATGTGAATGACCGTGGCATCTTTGGCGAATTCGTCGAGCTTGCCGGTGACGCGGTCATCAAAGCGCGCACCCACGGCAATAACCAGATCGCACTCACTGATAGCCGTATTGGCGGCATAACAGCCGTGCATGCCGAGCATGCCGATAAACAGCTTGTTGTAGCCGCCCACCGACCCAAGGCCCATCAAGGTTTCGGTAACGGGGATGTGCAGTTTTTCAGCAATGGTGCGCAACTCTTCAGCCGCGTTGGAGGCCTTCACCCCGCCGCCCACATAGAACAGCGGACGCCTGGCCTGCTTCACCAGCTGCACGAATTTCTTGATCTGTCCGGGATGCCCCTTGGTGGTGGGACGATAGCCGGGAATATTCACTTCTTCGGGATAACTGAACTCGTACTGGGCGTGAATGACATCTTTGGGGATATCCACCAGCACTGGCCCGGGCCGGCCAGTGGAAGCAATGTGGAAAGCCTCCTTGATGGTGGTGGCCAACTCGCTGATGTCCTGCACCAGATAGTTGTGTTTGACAATAGGGCGGGTGATACCCACGATATCCGCTTCCTGGAAAGCGTCGTTGCCAATGGCAGCCGTGGGAACCTGGCCAGTGAAGACCACCATGGGAACCGAGTCCATGTACGCCGTAGCAATACCGGTTACCAGGTTGGTGGCACCGGGACCACTGGTAGCCATGCAGACACCCACCTTGCCGGTGCTGCGGGCATAACCGTCGGCGGCGTGGGCCGCGCCCTGCTCGTGACGGGTGAGGATGTGGTTGATGTCGGAATCATACAAAGCATCGTAGATACCGATCAGAACCCCCCCCGGGTAACCGAACATCACATCCACATTTTCTTTCCTCAGACATTCAACAAATATCTGCGCTCCTGTCAGTTTCATGCATACCCTCCGGTTTCTGACCTATGTGAATAGCCTTTGCAGCTACGACAAACCTGTCTGGTTATTCCATCACCGCGCCGGTATCGGCCGATGTCACCTGGCGGGCGTAACGGGCCAGCCAGCCGGTTTTGATCTTCGGTTCAGGGTGAACCACGCGCTCCATACGTCGGGCGATTTCCTCATCGGTAATATCCAGCTGCAGGGAGCGGCTATCCAGATCTATGATGATCGTATCACCTTCCTGAACCGCGGCAATGGGTCCTCCGGCAGCGGCTTCCGGTGAAATGTGCCCAATACAGGGGCCACGGGTACCACCGCTGAAGCGGCCATCGGTGATCAGGCAGACCTTCTCGCCCAGCCCCATGCCCATGATGGCTGCCGTGGGCGCCAGCATCTCGCGCATGCCAGGGCCACCGCGCGGTCCCTCGTAGCGGATTACCACCACGTCACCAGCCTTGATCTGCTTGCCCATGATAGCCTCCATGGCCATCTCCTCAGAGTTGAACACCCTGGCGGTGCCGCTGAAATGACGCATGGCATCGCTGACCGCCGTCTGCTTGATGACGCTGCCACCGGGAGCAAGATTCCCCTTGAGCACAGCGATACCCCCCTCTTTTTTCACGGGGTTGTCCATGGTGCGAATGACTTCCTGATTGTAATTGATGGCCTGAGCCGCGATCTGGGCGGTGGTGAGGCCACTGAGCGTCAGGCAGTCGTGGATATTGGCTCCCAGCTGCTGCATGGCGGCAGGAATACCACCTGCAAAGTGGAAGTCCTCCATATAGTAGATACCAGCCGGTTTGAGGCTTGAGATATTGGGTACCTGGCGACTGATCTCATCGAATCGTTCCATGGGAATGCGGATGCCGCATTCGTGGGCAATGGCGGGGATATGTAAAGCGGTATTGGTGGAACCACCCAGAGCCATATCAATGGCAATGGCATTGTCAAAAGCCTGTGCGGTCATGATATCGCGAGGCTTGATGTCTTCGCGTACCAGGCGGCAGATGACCTCCCCCGACTCCTGGGCGATGCGCCGCTTTTCAGCAAACCCGGCCAGCGCCGTGGCGCAGTAGGGCAGACTCATACCCAGGGCTTCGCTGACACAGGCCATGGTATTGGCGGTGAAAAGCCCCTGACAGGATCCCTGCCCGGGGCAGGCGGTCATCTCCAGGCGATCCAGTTCATCACGGGTAATCAAACCAGCCTGACACTGACCCATGGCCTCAAAGGTGTCGGTAATGAAATCACGGCGGATATTCTTGTAGTTCCCCGTCATCATCGGTCCGGCGGTAACAACTATGCAGGGTACGTTGAGACGTCCGGCCGCCAGCAGCATCCCCGGTGTGATCTTGTCACAGTTGGTCAGCAGTACCAGGCCGTCCAGCGCGTGGGCCATGGTCACAGACTCTATCATGTCGGCAATCAACTCACGGGTCGGCAGGGAGTAGTGCATTCCCACATGGCCCATGGATATGCCGTCACAGACACCGGGCACGCTGAAGATAAATGACTGGCCCCCACCGGAATGGACCCCTTTTTCAATAAAGCGCTCCAGATCCCGCATGCCAGTGTGCCCCGGAATCAGATCCGTAAAGCTGGAAACTATTCCGATAAATGGTCGTTCCATGGATTTCTTACTGACGCCGGTGGCATACATTAAAGAACGGTGAGGGGCTCTTTCGATCCCTTTCTTTACACGATCACTTCTCATATGGAACGCTCCCGCTGTCACAAAAATTATTCTCTGTACATACAAACCGACGACTGCTAAGATTGATACAAAATTCCTAGAGCACCGCCTTCGGCCAGGTGCGGTAAAGTTGCAGCACATTACTGAATATGGATAGGGAATTCAAGGATTTTATAAGAAAAATCCGTTTTTGTAAAAGGGTTCCTGGAGCTTATCTTCACACAGGGAGCGAGATGAGTAAAACAGCGTTTAACGTCAACCCTTCCGGCCAGCGCAGCGAGGAAGATTTCGGTGAAATTCTGGCCACCTGGCCCCACCGCCTGGATCTGCTGGAGAGTACTCCCTCCACTAACAGCTATCTGCTGGAGCAGTCCGGCACCCTTGAGCACGGAACCCTTGCCGCCACGAAAATCCAGTCCGGCGGACGAGGGCGCTTCGGACGCCCATGGTTTTCCGATAGTGAATCCATCGCCTTCTCCGTCTGCCTTGACGCCCCCCGTGAGATGCAGCACCTCACCCTCATTCCCGTCCTGGCGGCAGTGGCCGTACTCAACACCTGCAGTGCGCTGGGCGCAGACGTCCGGGTGAAATGGCCCAACGACATAACCGACACAAAAGGGCGTAAACTCTGCGGCATCCTGACGGAACTGCGCACCCAGGGTGGCACTCCCCGCAACGTCATAGTAGGCATCGGGCTCAACGTCAATCAGGCGCAATTCCCTCCTGAAGTGGCCGAAATTGCCCAAAGCCTGCGCATATTGACGGCAAACACCACCTTTTCTTGCCCTGCGGTTATTCTATCCATTGCGCAAGAGCTGCTCAGCGGCTACAATGAACTCCTCAACCATAACGGGGGTGCCCTCGTCGACCGATGGAAAGCGTCCTGCGCCATGTTCGGCCGCCCCTATCGCGACCGCCGCCATGACCAGGTGTTCACACCACTGGATATGGCAGATGACGGCTCACTGGTCGTCAAAAACCAGGATGGCACCATAACCACTATCAGCTCCGGCGAGGTAATTGAAGTTGCTCATAGCTATTGATGTAGGGAACACCAATGTGGTCATCGGCGTCTTTGATGGCGATGACATGAACGCGCGCACCAAGTGGCGCCTGCAGTCGAATATTCACCGCACCACCGACGAATACATGGTTCTGCTGGGCAACCTGATGCGCCTTGAAGACATCTCCCCAAGGGATGTGGAGGGAGTCGTGATCTCCAGCGTGGTCACTCCACTGACCAGGGTTTTCCGTAAACTTTCCACCACCCTCTTTGGCCAGGAACCACTGATTATCTCCGCCGGAGTGCGCACCGGGATGCCCATTCGCATGGACAACCCCAAGGAGGTAGGTGCCGATCGCATCGTCAACGCGGTCGCAGCCTATGACAAGGCGCAGGGTGCCGCTATTGTCGTCGACTTCGGCACGGCCACCACCTTTGACGTCGTCTCACCCGACGGAAGCTATATCGGCGGGGCCATAATTCCAGGTATAACCGTATCACTGGAAGCGCTTGTGGAACGAACCGATCGCCTGCCACTCATCGAAATTGCCCGGCCCAAAAAAGTCGTGGGTCGCAATACCATTCATTCGCTGCAGTCGGGTATTTACTACGGATATGTCTCTATGATACAAGGGATAGTTCAAAGGATCTCCCAGGAAGAGGGTATGAAGCCCTATGTAATCGCCACCGGCGGACTGGGCTCTTTGTTCCACCAGGAATCAGGGCTTTTCCACGAATACAGCCATGACTTGACCCTTCAAGGACTTAAGATACTTTTTGAAAGGAATCGCGCATGAAGGAAACCGACATTCACGGCACACCTCACGACGCCACAGAGCCCGAAACGCTTGGCTCTTACCTGAAAAGGCTGCGGGAAGCCCGCGGCATCACCGTCGAGGAAGTCGCTGACCGCACCAAAATAGCCGTCAGTCAGATTGCTGCCATTGAGAATGATCAGCACCAGTTCCTTCCCCCGAAAGCGTTCGTGCTGGGTTTCATTAAAGCTATCTGCAACGAAGTCCGCGGGGACTATGAGTACGCCAAGGTACTCCTGTTCACCATGCTCGGCGAAATTGAACCTGGCGAAGCTCCACGGGAAAGCTCGGACCCTGAAAAAAAAGAATCCGCCAAGGAAATCATCAACAAGAACAGTTCACTCTCCCCGGTCATCTTCGGCGCCGTTGTCGTTGTCGTTGTCGCCGCCATTGCCTACTTCTACCTCTCATCCCAGCCCCAGGAGCCTGTTGCGGCAGAGCGTGAACAGTACGACGTGATAGCTGAAGCCCAGCGAAACCTCCAGGAGCAGCAGGCCGCCGAGGAAGAAGCACGCAGACAGGAGGAGCTGCGACAACAACAGGCGGAAGAGGCTCGCCTGAGGGCAGAAGAAGAGGCACGACTGCAGGCGGAACGCGAAGCACGTCAGCGGGAGCAGGCAGCCGCGCAGCAACAGGCCACACAGCCAAGCACGGAAACCGCAACGGAAAATCCTTTTGCCGGTGCCTTTCTCAACGACATCCCCCTGTCCGTTCGGCTGGAGGGGTTGAGTGAAGCCTGGGTAAAGATGGTTGGCTCCCATGGGGAAGCCATGGAAACCACCACCCTGCGGGAAGGCAGAAGCCTTTCCATCGAATCACAGGGAACCGTTATCGTCGCACTGGGCAACGCCGGAGGCGTCAACGTCTTTATCGACAACAAGGAACACGGCCCGGTCGGGCGCCCGGGACAGGTTCGCCGCTTTCTGGTGGAACCACGCGAAGATGACCAGTACCGTATCATCCAGATATCGCGGGAACAATATATAGCGGTATTGCGCTCTCTGGGACAGAGCCCATGAAAAAAGTCCCCGTCGAACAAGCCATCGGCCTGAGCCTTGGCCACGACATCATGGGAATTGATCCACAAAGCGGTGTCAAAAGCACCGCTTTTTTTCGTGGGCACCGCATTGAAGCCGCCGATGTCGCACTCCTGAAAAATCTCGGGAAAAACCACATCTATGCTGACAACGATGGCAGCTCCGATGCCGTCCATGAGGATGACTTTGCTCTGGCCGTCATCAGCCGCATCGGAGACCCTGACACAATCTCCCATGATACAAAGCCCGTTCAGGGCCGCCTTGGACTTTATGCCCGCTCCACAGGCGTCCTCTGCATAGATTCGCAGCGACTCTTCCGCCTCCACGAACAGCACGGGGAAATAGCATTGCCAACCCTGCCACAGTATTACGCCGTAAAAGCTGAGGACCGGGTGGCGGCCTTCCGTATCCTCCCGCTCTTTGCACCCCGCGACACGCTCCAGAGCACCCTGAACATCCTGGACACGCCACTGATACGTATTGCGCCATACCGAGTCACAAAGGCGGCAGTACTGGTGACCGGAAGCGAAGTGTATGAAGGGCGCATTCAGGATCGCTTCCTGCCCCTACTGACCCGGAAACTCGGCGCCTTCGGCGTAGAGATCGTCCACCATCAGCTTCTGCCCGATGATCGTCAACACATCGCCAGTGCCCTGGCTGAAGCCTACGCGAAAGCAGAGCTGGTCTGCATCACTGGTGGAACTTCCGTTGACCCCGACGATGTTACCATTGCCGCCGTGTGCGACAGCGGCGCAGTTCCTCTGCGCCGGGGAGTTCCAGCACAGCCAGGGAACAATTTCACCATCGCCTATGAGCACACCCGCACGATACCCGTGTTGACCATCCCGGCCGGCGCCCTCAGCACGCCCATCACGACCCTGGACATCTACCTGCCGCGCCTGCTGGCTGGCTTGCCCATACACAAACGCGAGCTGGACCACGCGTCCCTCGGTGGACTGTGCCAGCAATGCCCAACCTGCCACTTTCCCAATTGCACCTTTGGAGGTGTCCGATGAGCTTGCACCATATTCCCTTCCCCCAGGCATCGGAACTCATCGCCAGGCATACCGCGCCCCTGGAGGTGGTCTCCCTGCCCCACAACGAGGCTCAAGACCACGTGCTGGCCCGTGATGTTCTCACCCACCACGCCTATCCCGACGTGAAAAAAGCTGCTGTGGACGGCTTTGCCATCAGCGAGGAAGATCGCCTCAATGGCGTGCGGCACTTTACCGTGCAGGAGCAGGTGGGAGCCGGCCACCGGTTTTCCACCACCCTGACTTCCGGCAAAGCCATTCACGTGATGACCGGAGCCGAAGTTCCGGAAAACAGCGGCTTCGTGGTGCGCGTCGAGGACGCCGTCCAGGAGGGAGACCATATCGCCCTCTCCCAGGAGTACGGCTCCCAGGAGAATATCTGCCAGCCCGGTGAAGAGGCCCATGGAGAAGACATCGCCCTGAAAGCCGGCACCTGGCTCAACTGGGCACGCATGCCCCTGATCCACTACCTGGGTGCCACCCATCTGTCCGTCTACCGCAAACCCCGGGTGGGCATCATCGTCACCGGCGATGAACTCCTTGAGAGCCACAGCCCCCACCAGAGGGGAAAGGTACGCAACACCAACCAGTACACCGCCCAGTACATCCTGCAGGCCATGGGGATTCCCTGCACAAGCTACGGCATGGTGCAGGACAGCCGCGAGCAGATTGCCACCACCATCAGGCTGGCCATGGAGGAGTGCGACGTAGTGCTGACTTCCGGTGGTGTCTCCATGGGGAAATATGACTTTGTCAAACCCATCTTCCAGAGCCTGGATGTCAACCTGCACTTTACCCGTACCGCCATCAGGCCCGGTGGCCCCCTGCTCTTCGCCTCCCGTGGCAAGCAGGTTCTTTTCGGCCTGCCCGGCTACCCTTCAGCCTTCTTCACGGTGATGCTGGTCTACGTTGTTCCGGCTCTGAAGCGAATCATGGGGCGCCCTGACCATCACCCCGTCGAAGTGGATGTGGAGCTGGATAATGACATGCGCTCCCGCCAGGGGCACCTGGTGTTCAACCGTGCCAACTTCGATCTGATCAACGGACACTGGCACGCCCGGGGCGGCGAAAACCAGAAGTCCTCCCACTTTATCCCCTTCGCCAACGCCGACGGTCTGGTCATCTTCCCGGAAGATATCGGCAATGCCCCGCGGGGCACGCGACTGCGGGGCATGCCCTTTGCCCTGCAGCTGCTGTAGGAAGCATGCCATGACACAACAGCTCCTGGACTCCCAAGGCAACCCCATTACCTACGTACGCATCAGCGTCACGGATCGCTGCAACCTCAAGTGTTTCTACTGCGTCCCGGAGGACGGCATCTGCCACGCCACCAAAGACCAGCTCCTGACACCGGAGGAGATTATTCGCGTTCTGAATCTGCTCCATGGCCTGGGCGTCAGCAAGGTACGCATCACCGGCGGTGAGCCCCTGGCCCGCCGAGGTATCGGCAAGCTTATTCGTCAAATCAGCGCCATCGGCTTTTCAGATATCGCCATGACCACCAACGGCGTGCTCCTGCCCCGGTTTGCCGGGCTGCTGCGGGAATGTGGTCTGAAGCGGGTCAATATCAGTCTGGACTCCCTGCATCCGGAACGCTTTGCCAGCATCACGGGAGTGGATAGCTTCGAACAGGTATGGAAGGGCATCCAGGCCGCCCAGGAGAATGGACTGGTGCCCATCAAGATCAACGCCGTGGCCATACGCGGTATCAACGACGACGAAATTGCCGACTTTGTCGCCCTCACGGAACATGAAGACATCAGCGTACGCTTTATCGAGTACATGCCGGTGGGAATCCGTGATCGCTACAATACCGACCAGCTGGTCAGCGTGGCGGAAATGCTCTCCCAGGTGAAAAATCGCTTTTCCATCGAGCCCCTTGATCAGGAACGCTACTCCACCGCCCGCATGTTCCGCATTGTCGGCGGCCGGGGCACCTTCGGCTTTATCTCCCCTATGACCGAGCACTTCTGCCACACCTGCAACCGCCTGCGCATTACCGCCGACGGCAAAATAAAAACCTGCCTCTTCTCCAAGCAGGAACACGACTTCCTGCCCATGCTACGCCAGCAGAACTGCAGTGATGCCGAGCTCAGGGCATACTTCCTGCAAGTGGCAGGCGGCAAGGTGACAGAAATTGACGATATGTACCGAGGATCACGCAATATGACGCGTATCGGAGGATAACCGCGCTTCCGGAGGAGGATTTATGGAACTGACACACTTCGACCAGCAGGGCAACGCCATCATGGTGGACGTTTCCCGCAAGGAGGATACCGTGCGCGTCGCCCGCGCCACCGCCACCGTCATCGCCCAACCGCAAACCATCGAGATGATCCGCCAGGGCACTCACAAGAAGGGGGATGTACTCGGCGTCGCCCGGGTTGCCGGAATCATGGCCGCCAAGCGCACTTCAGACCTGATCCCCATGTGCCACCCCATCCCCATTGAGGGAGTCAGCGTGGACTTTGAGGTTCAGGATGAGCGCGTGATCATTACCACCGAACTGCGCACCACCTACAAGACCGGCATTGAAGTGGAAGCCGTCGTGGCCGCATCCATAGCCGCCTCGACCATCTACGACATGTGCAAGGCCGTCGACCGGGCCATGGAAATCACCAACATCAGGCTTCTCTATAAAGCAGGCGGAAAATCCGGTGTATTTGAGCGCCAGTAATATCCCCGTCATTGGCTTTACCGGCACCTCGGGCTCAGGCAAAACCACACTGATCGAAAAACTGGTGCAGCAGCTCAGCCATCGCGGACTGAAAGTGGGCGTCATCAAGCACGACGCCCACCGCTTTGACATCGACAAGCCCGGCAAGGACTCCTGGCGCTTTCGGGAAGCCGGAGCAACCACCACCCTCATTTCCAGTGACCAGCTGGTGGCCATCCAGAAGCGCACAGCGCAGCCAGCGCCACTGGAGGCGCTGCTGGCATACTTCACCGACGAAGACCTCATCATCATTGAAGGACACAAGAGCAGCCCCCACCCGAAAGTCGAGATTTTCCGCAGTGCCAATGGCAAAGCCCCCCTCTACGGGCATATCCAGCACATCATCGCCATAGCGGCCCCCGCGGAAGATCACACCCGCCTGGAAGCCAGCCAGCTGCCCCTGCTGGATCTGGATACGCCATCAGCGGTACTGGATTTTGTGCTGGAGCAGCTCCCCCACCTCAGGCACCCGTAAGCACACTCAGGCCAAATGATTACGGAACAAAGTTACGCCCCATGGTGAAGGTTTTCCACGGCCTGTCAGAACTTCCGCACCGGAATGCCATACTTGCTGATGCGATAGCGCAGCTGCCTCGGGCTGATTCCCAGAATATGGGCTGCTTCCGTCTGCACTCCCTTGGTGGCCTGCAAGGCCTCCTCGATCTTGCGTCGCTCATACTCCCGGCGGCTTTCCACAATGGCAGGCGCCAATGGAGCGACTCGGGAACTGCTGCTGGGAAGTGACTCCTCACTGCGCCCGCTGTACTGAAGGAAGCGGAAATTGGCATACCCCTGCTTCTGCTCCAGGAAGGCTCGAAAGACCGCGTTCTGCAGTTCCCGCACATTGCCCTTCCACGGGTAGGAGTCCAGCAGGCCAATATCATGTGAATGAATACTGATATCCGTATTATTATCCTCGTTGATTTTCTCCAGAAAATGCTGGGCCAGCAGCGCCACATCGCCCGCGCGCTCCCGCAGCGGCGGCATGGTGATATTTACCACATTGACCCGGTAGTAGAGATCTTCGCGAAAGCGCTTTTCCAGTACAGCGCGGTGAAGATCCTGATTGGTGGCGCAGATGATGCGCACGTCCACCTTGATGGTCTCGTTGCCACCAACCCGCTCAAACTCCCCCTCCTGCAAGACACGCAGCAGTTTGCTCTGGAACTCGGCAGAAACCTCGCCAATTTCATCCAGAAAGAGCGTTCCGCCATCTGCCTTTTCAAAGCGCCCGATGCGCCGGTTCATGGCACCGGTGAACGCCCCTTTTTCATGTCCGAAAAGCTCGCTCTCCAGTACCGTGTGGGAAAGAGCCGCGCAGTTTACCGCTACAAAAGGACTGTTGGAACGGATAGAAAGTTTATGGATAGCCTGGGCAATCAACTCTTTCCCCGTCCCCGATTCTCCGGTAATCAGCACACTGGCACGGCTGGCAGCCACCTTCTGCACCAGATCAGCCACTTCGCGCATGGCTGTGGATTTCCCGATAACTCCATCCAGCACCGCCGGAATGGGACGCCGGTGAGGCTCATCGCTGACATTGAGGCGATAGCCGTAGGAATTCAGAGAGAAATAGAGCACCCGCCCCACCGTGCGCAACACATCAATGCGCCGGTTCAACGCGTACATATCGCGGCAGAAGAAGGTAAAAAATGAGAGGGGCAGGGTCTTGGATGGCTCCTCGATGGCCACCATCACAAAGAAGCGCAGGGGCGCCTCCCCCAGGTACGGCGCGAAGGGGTTATCGTCAAAACCATCCTCCTCCTCACCCAGAATAACCACCGAGGCGGAATTGATGCTGCGGTGATAACGCCACTGGTTCATGCGTTCGGAAATACGGGACTTTTCCCTGGAGGGGATCTCAGGGCTGATCTCCAGCCCATACTGACCGGTGACCATGTCCTTCAGAAACAGGGAGGGAAAGCGGAAGTCAAAGTATTCCGACATCATCTGCAGGGTCGTATTGATTCCCATCTTGATATTGCGGCCGGAATGGATAATATCCACCGCCGACCTCAGAAAGAGCCATTCGCTTGTCATTTTTGTCACTCATGGTTTTTTTGTTATTTTTGTCATTGTCAATCTACACGACAAATCTCAATAAAGCAATACTTTATCTTTTGGCACGCCAGTTGCTCTGACAGTGGCATATCGCAATTTTATTACTTTACGTGGAGGTGAAGTCGTGGAAGGTATTGTGCTTGAACTCCCTTTCATACTGGATTCATTTTTGATGGTCTTTGCAGGCATCCTGGTCATGATCATGGCATGTGGTTTTGCCATGCTGGAATCGGGGCTGACCCGCTCCAAAAATACGGCCACCATCATGACCAAGAACGTTCTCATTTTTTCCATCGCATCCGTGGCTTACTACATTGTGGGCTACAACATCATGTATGGCGACGGCAATGCCTTTATGGGCAGCGGCGCCTTCCTCAGTGGCATTGAATATGACAGCCACTCCGTCTACGCCGACTTCTTTTTCCAAATGGTTTTCGTAGCTACCGCAGCATCGGTCATCTCCGGAACCGTGGCCGAGCGCATCAAACTCTGGCCCTTCCTGATCTTTGTACTTATTTTGACCGCTATCATCTACCCCATTCAGGGCCACTGGACCTGGGGCGAGTCCCTGGAGTTCCTGGAAGGTTTCTCTGACTACGCTGGCTCCACCATCGTTCACTCCGTTGGCGGCTGGGCCGCTCTGGCTGGTGTCCTGCTGCTCGGCGCACGCAAAGGGAAGTACGAAGGCGGCAAGATTCGCGCCATCCCCGGCTCCAACATCCCCCTGGCAACCCTGGGAACCTTCCTGCTGTGGTTTGGCTGGTTTGGCTTCAACGGCGGCTCCGCCCTGGCCATGCACAGCGCTGAGCTGGCTGACGAGATCGGCCTGGTCGTGGCATCCACCAACACCGCTGCCGCCACCGGCGCTATCGTAGCCGCCATTCTGACACGAATTATCTACCAGAAAGTTGACACCACCATGGTTCTCAACGGCGCCCTGGGTGGACTGGTAGGCATCACCGCCGGCCCCGACGTGGCTCCATGGGCAGCCATCATCATTGGTACAGTCTCCGCCATCCTCGTCGTCATCGCCGTACCCGCCTTCGATAAAGTACGCATCGACGACCCCGTGGGCGCCCTCTCCGTACACCTTGTCTGCGGCATCTGGGGAACCCTGGCCGTGGCCATCTTCAACGCCGAAGTAACCCTGATCGACCAGCTCAAGGGCATCATTCTCATCGGTGGCTTTGTCTTCATCGCCTCCTTCATCGTCTGGATGATCCTCAAAGTCACCATGGGCATCCGTGTCGACGAAGAAGTGGAAGTGGAAGGTCTGGATATGCACGAGTGCGGCCTGGAAGCCTATCCCGAATTCGGCAAAGGCTCTCAGAAGATTCTCTGATCCCTCTGCCCATCACCCACCAGATAAAAATCCCCGGCCTCCGGCCGGGGATTTTTGCTTGCCTTTTCAGGAACGATGCAGTAAGTTGTCAACCGGCTTGAACAAGCCATTTCAACGGAGAGCTGGCCGAGTAGGTCGAAGGCGCTCGCCTGCTAAGCGAGTATACTGCTAATAGCGGTATCGAGGGTTCGAATCCCTCGCTCTCCGCCATTTTCTGCGCACCATGCAAATAAGGCCTCCGGATTTTCCGGAGGCCTTTTCTACACATCGTTTTGACTTTTTATTTGACCACGGGCTTCCACTGTCTTTCAGGACGGTTACTCCTCGTCAACCAGGCCACATCATAACAGTTTCTGCCATGCAGGGGATGCGGGAATACCATGCCACACAATGATTTTCTTCAACCAATTGACCAGCAAAGCGAGCTGACAACGCTTCAGATTCTGCAGGGTGTTTTTGAATCTGCCCAGCTGGGCATTTGCATCACCGACAGCAGCTACCGTTATGTCAAGGTCAACAGGGCATACTGCGATCTTTACGGCTACACGGAGGCGGAGCTGCTCGGGAAGCCTTTTACGCTGGTGGTGCCCCCAGGTGACCACGAGCGTCTGGAAAAGCTCCATGACGACTTTCTCAGTGGGCGAGTGGACGAAATCGCCCAGCACTGGACGGTGCGACACCGCAGCGGCCGAGATATTGATATTTATGCCACTGCGGGAAGGCTTGTCACGCCAGGTGGCCATGCGTACAAAATCACTACGGCGGCGGATGTAAGCGAACTGAAAACGCTCCAGAAGCAGACGGAGTATCAGCAAGCCATACTGATCCAGCAGGCCAAGCTGGCTGAAGTCGGAGCGATGGTGGGTGCCATCGCCCATCAATGGCAGCAGCCGGTCAATGCCATTGCCCTGATGACACAGACCCTTCCCCTGCTGCTTGATCAGGGGACACTGACACGGGAGAATCTGAACTCCCATGTGGAGCAAGTCATGCAACAAATTCGCTTCATGAGCCAAACCATGAACGATTTTCGTGACTTCTACCTGCCATCACGGGAGCAGGAGATCTTTCATGTCAGCGATGCTATCGCCACCGTTCGCGACCTTCTTCAAGGCCAGTTGCTCAAAGCCAAGGCCACTCTGGAGATTTCTGCCAGTGAACCCCTCCTCTATTCCAGGGGGTACCCCAGTGAGTTCAAGCAGGTAGTCCTCAATATCATCAATAATGCACTGGATATCTTCCAGGAGCAGCAAAGGCACGATGGGCACATTGCCATCAAGGTGGAACCTGATGAATCGATGCTGACCATCAGTATTCGAGACAATGGTGGAGGCATCCCGGTGGAACTTCTGCCAGACAGGATTTTTGAGCCGTTTTTCAGCACAAAACCTGATAAGGGCACGGGCATCGGGCTCTCGCTGGCCAGGACAATCATTGAGGAGAAGTCAGGCGGAACAATTCGAGCCGAAAACGGCCCAGAGGGAGCCTGTTTCCTGGTACGCATCCCCCGCCACATCCGCTGAAGTCGCTACAGCAGCTCTATCTTAATCTCATTGAGCTCTTTGAGGGATTTGCGCTGAAGGCTCATGCCAGTCTCCCGTGAGAGGTCCACGTCAATGGGGCGAGGCAGGCGCTGCTGGCGGTCATCAAAAAAGAGTCTCACTACCGGGCTGAGCCGATTATTGGCTTCCGCGCGCACCACGGTACCCACATAGCCCTTATATTTGCCTTCGTAGAGCTGCACATTGGAGCCGGCGGCAAAGACGTTGAGGATACGCAGAAACGCATTGAGATACACGGGGTGAAAGCGGTTGAACATGCGATTGACCATCAGGTACGAGGCGTCCAGATAGCTGAGGGGTTTTTTCCGGGTACCGACGCCGCTGGTGAGATTGTCAAACGTATTGGCGATATTGGCGATTTCCGCCAGATGGGAGATGCCGGTGGTATGCTTGTTATTCTTCAGGGACCAGGCGACTTCCGACCCTTTTAACCGGTGGGGAAAGCCGCTGCCATCATGATATTCATGGTGCTGAGTCACTACAGTGATGGCGCGCACCCGCTGAGAAAGCCGGGAGTTATTCAGGAGTATGCGCCGCCCCAGCATGGTGTGAATTTTCACGATGGCCCGCTCATCTTTGGTCATCTGTGATGGCGACTTGTCGAGGATTTTCCGGGGAATGGCAATCTTGCCGATATCGTGCAGCAGGCAGCCCAGGGCAAGGTCTTCCAGGTGACGCTCGGGAAGCTGCAGGTGCTTGCCGATGGCAATGGCCATGGCGGAAACGTCAACAGAGTGCTGAAACATATGACTGTCGTACTGCTTGATGCTGTTGAGCGAGATGCCGGAGTCGGACATGAGGATATCGTTGAGCAGAACCTCGGTGTACTCCATGACTCGGCTGAAGGCGGTCGCCGTCTTCAGGTATCCGGTGAACTTGCTGTTCTGGAGTACCTCCTCCACGGAGCTGTCACTTTCCTGCTGAATGCTCTGCAGAACACTCTGGGTCTCTTCGAACGCTTCCTTGACGAGGTGGGTGCCCTTGCGGTGAATTTCCGCGTTGACGGTGGTCTGCAACTCAATGTCTTTGCTGGCTTCGTCATCGATCACCAGTTCGCCCATATCCATCTGCTGGAGTTTACTGATGTAGGTCGGAGTCAGTTCGACACCGCGTGCCAGCATGATCTGGCCCGCGACTTCAATTTGCTCCCCCATCACCATACCTGGCTCCAGCTTATCAATGGGCACTATGCGCATAGGGCTTGACTCCTGATATTTTGTAACATTCTAACACTAAAAAACATGCGATGCCAGTGAACTGTTCAGCCGGACCTGCCCGGACGGTGCACCACCAGAGAAGCAGCCTGGCTGGTACACGTAATCAGCACTTCCTGAATCTGGACATGGGGTGGCCGGGTGGCGATAAACAGGGCGGTTTCCGCCACGTCCGATGCCTGCAGGGGGTCGATATCCCGGTAGACCTGTCCGGCCCGCTCTTCATCGCCGTGAAAGCGCACTTTGCTGAAATTGGTCTCCGTCATGCCCGGCTGCAGGTCCGTTACCCGCAATGGCGTGTCAACCAGATCCATGCGCAGACCATCGGTCAGGGTGCGTACGGCAGCCTTGGTGGCGCAGTACACCGCTGCCCCGGGATAGGCGTAGCGCCCTGCCAGGGAGCCGATATTGATGATGTGGCCACTGCCCCGCTCTATCATGCCGGGAACGATTTTGCGGGTCACATAGAGCAGCCCTTTGACATTGGTGTCAATCATCTGATCCCAGTCGTCGAGGTCGCCCTCCTGGAAGGCTTCAAGCCCCAGCGCCAGGCCGGCGTTATTGATGAGGATGTCGATAGCGTGCCACTGCGGGGGCAGCTTCTCCAGCGCATCACTGACCTGCTGGCGCTGGCGCACATCCAGGGCAAAGGCGTGGGTGGAGATGCCGTACTGGCTCGTCAGTTCATCGGCCAGTCGCTGCACATTGCCCAGGGTGCGCGAGCACAGCAGCAAACGGGCTCCGTGGGCAGCGAATTCCCTGGCGCAGGCGGCGCCTATGCCGTCACTGGCACCGGTGATACAGACAGTTTTTCCTTGCAGATGCTGTTTCATAGCTGTTCTCTCTCCTTCTGATTCGCCAGGATGCGTTCAATGATCCCGGTGGTGGATGAACCTTCCACAAAGGGGATAATAATAACCTCACCGCCACCAGCCTCCACGATTTCGCGACCGACAACCTGCTCGGGACGGTAGTCCCCCCCCTTGATCAGCCCCTGTGGCTGAATGGCTGCAATAAGCTCCAGGGGGGTGTCTTCGTCAAAAACAACCACATAATCGATGGCCTCCAGCGCTGCCAGCACAACAGCCCGTTCATGCTGTCCGATGATGGGACGGGAAGGGCCTTTGAGCCGCCTGATGGAAGCGTCGGAGTTCAGGCCGAGGATCAGGACATCACCCTGCTTGCGGGCATCCTGCAGGTAGGTGATATGGCCATGGTGCAGCAGGTCGAAGCAGCCGTTGGTGAAGAGGATCTTCTTACCCTGACGGCGCAGCTGCTCCACCTGCGGAAGCAGCTCCGGCAGGCTTTTGATCTTGCGCGACGCCAGGGAACGCTGGGGCTGCAGGCGCTGCAGGATCTCTTCGGCACTGGCGGTGCTGGTCCCCACCTTGCCCACAACCACACCTGCGGCCGCGTTGGCAATGCGGCCGCATTCCACAAAGTCCAGTCCGCAGGCACAGCACAGGGCCATGACGGAGATCACCGTGTCACCGGCTCCGGTAACGTCGAAGACGTCCAGGGCCATGGTGGGAATATGTTCAACGCGGTCTTGCGGGAAGAAAAGGCTCATGCCCTCTTCGCTGCGAGTGATGGTCATTACATCCAGGTTCAGCTCCGTCAGCAGTTTACGACCTGCCGCCAGCAGGCTGTCATGGTCGGCAATGCGGATTCCCGACGCGATGGATGCCTCGCGACGGTTGGGGGTAATGGTGGTGGCTCCACGATAGAGACGGTAGTCATCGCCCTTGGGGTCAACCAGTACGGGGATGCCCTGCTGCCTTGCCATGCTGATGATGGCCTGCACCAGATGTGTCGTCAGCAGGCCCTTGCCGTAATCACTGATGACAATGGCGTCCCACGCCTGTTGCTGTCGCTGCAGAAAGTCCACGGCCTGGCGCTCGCTGTCGGCACTTATGGGCTGACGGCTTTCGCGGTCAATGCGCATCATCTGCTGGTGCGAAGCCATAATACGGGTTTTCCGGGAGGTGCGGCGATCCGGTTCGCGCAGGATGCCCTGCTGCCCGACACCGAGCGTCTGCAGCATCTGGCAGAGCTCGACACCATGGGCATCGGTTCCAACGACGCCCAGTATATCCACTGCCGCGCCCAGGGCCCGGAGGTTATGCAGGACGTTTCCGGCACCTCCCAGACGGGTGTCTTCGCGGCCGATGTCCACCACGGGCACGGGGGCCTCGGGGGAGATTCGTTCCGTCTGTCCCCACAGGTATTCGTCAATCATCAGATCTCCAGCCACCAGAATGCGCTTCTTGGGAAACTGTTCAAAAATGGCGGGATAGGAAAAAGTTTCCAAAATATTCTCCTTGATATCTCTGCTTGCCTACTGCCCGTAATACAGGGCAAACTTCTCCTCCAGGCTGCAGGGAGTTATATTGAGATCGTCAAATACCGCTGTCTCACTGGTAATGGAGCCCTTCAGGAGCATATGCAGCTGATCACTGCTGATGGGGAAGAAGGGAAAGCGACCAAAGAGCCTGGCCGAGAAGTCCACCAGGGAAACAGGCTGATGGACTTTCAGGGGCTTGCCCTTGCCGCGCAGAGCCGCCAGGGCATCCAGCAGCTCGTCATAGGTATAGCGCCGTGGCCCGCCCACCTCGTAGGTTTTGCCCCGGGCTGCCGGGCTTTCAATACAGCGGGCAAAGGCCTGGGCGATATTATCCACTGCCACCGGCTGCAGCTGGTATTTCCCGTCTCCAATCACCGGAATTGCTGGCAACTTGAGAAAAGAAAGCAGGAGATTGATAAACTCATCCCGTGGCCCAAAAATCACACTGGGCTTGAATATGGTGTAGTCCAGGCCACTCTCCTGGACGGCTTTTTCCGCAACAAATTTCGTACGATGGTAAGCGCTGCGGGAATCGGGGGCGCTGCCCAGGGCAGACATGTGAATAAAACGATTGACTCCCTTCTCCCTGGCGGCTTTCAACATGCTCAGGGTTGCCTGGGTGTGGAGGGCTTCATAGGTTATGGCTGGCGGAAATTCACGAATAATTCCCACCAGGTGAACAACAGCATCGCAGCCCTCCACAAGCTCCAGCAGGCTGTCGTATTTTTCCATGCTCCCCAGCACACTTTCCATGCCCGGACGCAGGCTCTGGGGCTTTCGGGCCAGCAAGCGGACCTGGTATCCTTGCTCCAGGAGCGCAGATACAACATGGGAACCAACAAATCCTGTACCACCGGTTACAGCTACCTTCATGGCTCACTCCTTTACTCACTTGTTCAATCAGGCGTTCAGGGAATTTTCAACTCCTCAAGGGCGTAGACCACCAGGTCACGGAAAAGCGGACCGGCGGTGCGGGCTCCTGATCCTCCGTTCTGCACAAAGACCAGCACCGCTATTTTGGGGTTGTCGAGGGGAGCATAGCCACCGAACCAGGCGTGATCCCGGTGTCCCACGTAGATATTCTGCTCATCGTACTCCTCATCGGGGGCCAGGCCGATAACCTGGGCAGTTGCACTTTTGCCGGCCATGGTAACGCGTGGGTGACGCAGATGGCGCCCTGTGCCTCGTTCGCCATAGATAACCCGCCGCATGCCCTCCTGGATAATGGAAAGGTTGCGGGGTGAGATATCTGCCTGCTGGCCGGGTACAATCAGCTGCTCCTCCTCGCCGACATGGGAAACAAGGCGGGGCGTCAGTACATAGCCACCGTTGGCAATGGCTGCGGTCATAACGGCCAGCTGCAGGGGCGTCAGTGTCACATATCCCTGACCGATACTGGCGGGAATGGTATCTCCGGGATACCATACTTCACCACGGTTTTCCAGTTTCCAGGCACGAGTGGGGAGAATCCCCGGCTTTTCGCCAGGGATATCAATGCCGGTACGCCTGCCAAGACCAAACATGCTGCCATACTTGGCCATGTTGTCGATGCCGATCTCCAGCCCGTAATGGTAGTAAAACGAATCCACACTCTCTTCCAGGGACTTGTAAACATCAGTCACGCCATGGCCCGCTCGATTCCAGTCGCGATAGCGGCGGTTGCCATACTCGTAGAACCCCGGATAGTTGGTGCGGGTGCTTTCATCAATTACCCCCATCTCCAGGCCCGCCAGAGCCGTTATCATCTTGAAGTAGCTCCCGGGAGGAAAAATACTGCGGGTGGCCTTGTTCTCCAGGGGGTGGTGCTTATTGGAGATCAGGCTCTGCCAGTCAGCCCGGCTGATGCCCGTGGCAAAGAGGTTGGGATCGAAGGATGGGTAGCTGCCCATGGCCAGAATATGGCCGGTGCGCACGTCCATGACAACCGCTGCACCGGCGTAATGCTTAAAGAGGGCGTCCATGTGTTTTTGGAGCCGGTAGTCCAGGGCCAGGCGAATATCCGTCCCGGAAACTGGGGTCACTTCATCAATGGTGCGTATGGGGCGATTCACCGCATCGACTTCATAGGTCACTCGACCAGAGGTTCCCCGCAGAAAACGCTCGTAGGCTACTTCCACGCCAGATTTTCCAATCAGGTCTCCCACAGAATAATCACTGAACTCCGAGCGGCGCAACTCGCTTTCGTTGATCTCACCCAGGTAGCCAAAAACATTGGCCGCCATCTTTCCCTTGATGTAGTGGCGCTTGGGAACAGTCTCCACCCGCAAACCAGGATACTCGTAATGGCGCGCCTCCACATAGCATACCTCTTCAAAGCTGATATCACGCTTCACTGTCAAAGGACGAAAGCGGTTGATGGCCCGGTAGCGATCGCGGAAATCCCGTTCGTCAATATGAAAACGGTCAATGAGAAACTCCACCAGTTTCTCCAGGTCATCCACATTCTCCTTGATAACCACAAGATTATAACTGGGGACATTCTCCACCAGCAGAATGTTGTTGCGATCGAATATCTTGCCGCGGTGGGCCTTGGTTTCATAGGTGCGGATACGGTTGCTCTCGGCGCGACTGGAGAGCGATTCATGCTGCAGTACCTGAATATACCACAGGCGCAGGCCAACAACGACAAAACCAAGAATGATCAGGCTCAGCAGCACCAGCAGACGCCCCTGAAAAAAAGGCTGGTAATTACGCTCTTCGTGAACCACTACCATTGATCGTCACCATGGGGAGTCCAGCGCCGGCGACGTCGGGAATTTCGCCGCTCATAGAGGGAGAGAAACCAGTGATTCAGCAGAATCAATGGCTGATAGAGCAACCCAAAGGCAATGACGCTCAGGAGGGCATCCAGGAAAACGCGCAGCAGAATGCTGTGCATGGTCAGCGTATCCGCCTGGCCCAGGGGAGCGGCCAAGGCGCCTATGAGGTAAATTTGTGACATTCCCGCCAGGACACTGATGACCATCAGAATAATAGACAATTCATACTTTTGGCACAAAAGCTGACGATTCCGTAATGAAGTCATCAGATATGCGGTAAAGGAGTAGAGCAGAATATGGTAGCCGAAGAGAATGCCCGTTACCGCATCCATGATAAACCCGAACAGCATGGCGATGGATAAGCCTTCCAGCTCATCCATGAGTGTCACCATGCAGAAAAAGAACAGAAAGGGCAGATCCGGCGTGTACATTCCAAAAGGAAAGGAGGACTGCACAGCTATAAAGAAAAAGAAAAGCAGCAGATAGGCGAAAAACTTCACGGGACCACCTTCGCCTCTTCCTTGTGAGCGTCAAATTCGCCCGCTTCCACTTTCAGCACCAGCACCTCTTCCAGTCGATTGATGTCAACAAAGGGGGCAATGGTTCCCTTGAAGAACAAGTCGGTATCAGCCGCAATTCCCGTAATACGCCCAACCGGAAGACCAGCGGGAAAGACCTGATCCACACCACTGGTAAAGACAATATCCCCTTCCCGCGCCTTTCCACCAGCATCCAGATAACGGATATTCATTTCGCTGCCATAGCCCCCCACGGCCACCAGAGGCTCACGATCCGCGCTGGTGACGCTGCTGACCGCAAACTTCGGATCCAGTACGCTGAGCACCTGGGAGTACCCCAGGGAGACATGCACCACCCGGCCCACAATACCCTCAGGGGTCACCACCGGCATATTGACTTTAATACCCTTCTCCACGCCCACGTCCAGAGTAATGGTGCGCAGCCACGACGAAGGATTGCGCCCGATGACGCGGGCATACAGATACTCATGGCGGTTCTGACGAGTGTATTCCAGGTGGCGTCGCAGCTCCATAAGCTCACGCTGCACTTCGTGGAATCCCAGCAACGCGATGCGGGCATCATCAAGCTCACGGGAAAGCTGTCGATTGCGCTCCTCCACTTCCCGCAAATCAATATACCTGGCTCTGAAATCCTGCAGGTTATAGTAGTTCTTCACAAAAAAACTCTGCACCGGACCCGTGACCGGCATGAGGATGACATTGATCGGGTTGGCCGGGTGCAGCTTTCCGGAAAGCTGCAACGCAATGAGCACAAGAAGGAAGAGGCTGATCAGGGAAAAATATATGCGTTTTTTTTTGGCAAAGAGAAATTGCAGCATGCTGGAGTCCGCGAAACAGAATAAAAGGCAGATATTTTCGAAAGTGATGTTTCTTGTCAACCACAGAAATAATTCAATTGCAGTTTAAGGGCTTTTGGATATTATACCCATATTTTTGATAGTACCACAACTGCAGGATGCCGTGAGCCTGAAATCGTTGCCTAATGTCACAGGCTCTGGTAACATCCGCGTTTGGAGCGAAAACCTCTATTTCGCGCCTGATACCTGGTATGCTGCCCTGCGCGAAAGCAGCAACCTGGAAACGTTTGTATGGGAGTTTGACTTTTTATGACTCGAATACGCAACCGATGCCTGAGCAGCCTCTCCGGCAGCCTGCTGCTCTTTCTTTTCTCTGCGGTATACGCAGGAGCCCAGGTTAACTCCCCCGGCTATCTCTATCAGCAGGCCCTCGCACAGTTCGGCGAAAGCAACTATACCTCGGCCCGGGAATTCATACACGGCGCTGTCCAGCGTGAAGAGAGCTTCAAGTACTTCTATCTGGCGGGCCTTGTGGATCTTCGACTGGAAAATTATACCAGCGCCATTCGCAACCTCGCTCGCAGCCTGGAAATCATCCCCGAAGGCACCAATCCCCATAACGCCAAGTATAACCTGGCCTTCGCTTACTGGAAAAACGGCCAGCATGAACTGGCAGAAACCCTGCTGCGGGACTGCGAGACCAAAGAAGCCCGCAAGCTGCTGGGCTACATCTCCTTTGAAAAGGGACTGCAGATCATCCTCTCTACCCATCAGACCCTGCCCGGGACGCGCAAGGATCTGGCCTATGAACTGCTCACTTCTTTTCAGGCCAACAGTAATGACATCAACTTCATCGACGACACTCCGATCATTGATCCTCCCGTGTTCTCCGAACACTCGCTGCCAGGCCATGTGCTGCAGGTGGCTGACGGCCAGATTTTCATCTGGACCTCCAAGAACCAGCAGGTGACCTACATCATCCAGCGGCAGGGCGAAGGTTTTACGGTGCTGGAAGCCTACCACTCCAGCACCGGGCGCATTCCCGGGGAGAAACAGCGACGCGGCGATGAGAAAACGCCCACCGGAATTTATTTTCCCGTCAGCAAGATGACCACCAACCAGATGCCCCAGCGCTACGGCGCTTATGCCTTCCCCGTAAATTACCCCAATCACCTGGATAAACACCTGGGGCGAACCGGCAGCGGCATCTGGCTGCACGGCATCAATGAAAACGATAACGGTCAGATCCCCTATAACAGTGAAGGCTGCGTAGTCTTCAGCAATGAAGGTATCTTCGGGGTTTCGCGACATATAGTGCTGCGGGAAACTCCTGTCATCCTGGCCGAAGACTTCATCTTCCTGACCCAGGAGGAAGTGGCTGCCAAGCGCGAAGATCTGCTGCAGACGCTGCACCGCTGGCGCGATGACTGGGCCTCTCTGGATCACGATGCCTACATGTCCCACTACGCCGAAAATTTCTCCGCCGGTCGATTCAACCGCAATACCTGGAGCAGCGACAAGGCCCGCATTAACCGCCGGAAAACCTTTATAGAAATCGAAATGGAAGACATCTCCCTCTTCCTGTATCCCGAACTGGAAAACGGCAAGGAAGTCGCCCTGGCCACCTTCAATCAGGTCTACCGCTCCAGTAACTTTAACAGCGACTCCTTCAAATTCGTCTATCTGGTCAAAGAAAATGGCCATTGGAAAATCATCACGGAAGGTTCGTTCTGACACAACATCGCCCTGCCGAGGAGCCAGGGAACAATACAGGAGTCTCAATGAAAATTACTACCAGCCGCTTTGGCGAAATAACCGTCGCCGAAGAAGACATCATCCGCATGACCGAACCCCTGCTGGGTTTCCCCGATCTCAAGCAGTATGTGTTGCGGGATCACTCCGATGACACCCCGTTCAAGTGGCTCCAGTCACTGGATGACACTACTCTGGCCTTTGTGGTGCTCGACCCGGTACTCTTCAAGCCCGACTACGCCGTGCGCCTGAGTCGCTCCGACGTGGAGGATCTGCAGCTGGAATCGGAAGAGTCTGCCCAAGTCTACACCATCGTGGTCGTACCCCAGGATCCCAAGAAGATGACTGCCAACCTCCAGGCGCCCCTTGTGCTCAATACCCGCAACAACATCGCCAAGCAGGTGGTGCTGAATGATCCGCAGTACCCCATCAAATACCCGGTATTCGGGGAATAGTCATGCTGGTACTCTCCCGTAAAAAAAACGAAACCATCATGATCGGGGACGATATCTTCATCACCGTTGTGGATGCCATGAACGGCGTGGTGAAGATCGGCATTGAAGCCCCGCGTAATGTCAAGGTTTACCGCAAGGAAGTTTACGACGCTATCCAGGAAGAAAACCGCGCCGCCGCCCAGAGTTCGCAGCACCTCCAGCTTCCCGGCAACTTCACCTTCCCCACCAGCAAGAAAAAGTAAACCCGGCACGTATTGGCACACCCTCAGCTTGCTGCAAACCCCATAATCGACACGCTGCTGAAAAATGCTCACGTGCGCGCCACGGACACGGCTACCGGCGAGGGTTTTTCAGCAGCCTGCAAAAGGACGAACTGGTGCCCCATACCCAGGACATTTCCCAAGCCATTTTTTCCCAACTCAATACCCAGCAGGGCGCAGCCGTGGCCCATATGGACGGGCCTGCCCTGATCCTGGCCGGAGCTGGCAGCGGCAAGACCCGTGTCCTCACCGCCAGAATCATGAATCTCCTTCAGCAGGGAGTCGCACCCTGGAATATCCTGGCGGTCACCTTCACCAACAAGGCCGCTGGAGAAATGCGCCAGCGGATTCGCTCCCGGCTGGGCCCCGTGGCCAGCGACATCTGGATCGGAACCTTCCACAGCATCGCCCTGCGCATCCTGCGTATTGAGTGTCACCATATCGGGTACGAAAGCGATTTTGTCATCTACGATCCTGCCGACGGCCTCAAGGTGGTCACCAAGGTTCTCAAGCGCCTCAACATCAGCGCGCAGACCATGCCGGCCAAAAAGGCTCTTGGCATCATAAGCTCCCTTAAAAACAGCGGTTATCGCCCTGACGACCTGGAGAGCGCTTCGACCCTCGACACCACTGTGGTCGCCCCGGTCTTCCGCGAATATCAGAAGCTGATGCTCAGCTTCAACGCCATGGATTTCGATGATCTGCTGCTGAACCTCAAGGAGATCCTGTACCACTCTTCCGATGTCCTGCAGAAGTACCAGCAGAAGTTTCGCTACATCCACGTGGATGAGTACCAGGACACCAACCAGGTTCAGTTTGAAATCCTGCACCTGCTGGCCGGACAGCACCGCAATCTTTTTGCCGTGGGCGATGACGATCAGTCCATCTATCGCTTTCGTGGTGCCACCATTGAGAATATCCTCAACTTCGAACAGCACTATCCCAATACCGCCATCTTCAAGCTGGAGCAGAATTACCGGTCTCCCCAGAGTATTCTCGACTGCGCCAACAGTATCATCAGTCGTAACCCGCGCCGTCACCCCAAGCAGCTCTTCTCTGACCTGGGACCCGGCGAGAAAATCGGTCTCAAGGTGCTGCCCAGCGCCGACGACGAAGCCAGCTTCATCGTCGGTGAAATCCAGCAGCTTCTCAGCGACGGGTTCGCCCCCAGTGACATTGCCGTGCTCTACCGCACCAACGCCCAGAGCCGCCTCTTTGAAGCCCTGCTGCTGCGCCGGGGAATCCCCTACCGCGTGGTGGGCTCCTTCGAGTTCTGGAAGCGTAAAGAAATTCAGGACGTACTTGCCTATGTCAGCCTGATCGCCAACCCCAGGGATATCCAGGCCTTTGAACGCGTCGTCAACTACCCCCTGCGGGGTATTGGTGCCGCGTCAGTGGAGAAAATCGTCAGCCTGGCCGTGGACAGCGGTCGCCCCGTGCTGGAAGCTGCCGCCCTCATGGCCGCTGACCTGCGTGGCAAAGCCCGCCAGAGCATCGAGAACTTCCTGGAGTTTCTTGCCTCCTTCCGGGGCGGTCAGGATTACCTCATCAGCGACATGATCGAGGAAATCGTGCGCAAGGCGGGAATCGACAAGGATATCCGCAATCGCGAAGATGAGCACCAGGCCCAGTCGCGCCTGGAGAACATCGGCGAACTGATCAGCGCCGCCACCGCCTTCGAAAAGGAGCGCCCTGCGGAGCAGATCACCCTGAGCCACTTCCTTGAGGAGATCAATCTGGGCATTGAAACCCGCCAGAACACCCAGGAGGGCGTCAGCCTGCTGACTATTCACTCCGCCAAGGGCCTTGAGTTTCCCGTTGTCTTCCTCAGCGGGCTGGAAAACACCCTCTTTCCTTCGCCCATGAGCATGGGGAATCAGTTTGCCCAGGAAGAAGAGCGCCGCCTGATGTACGTGGCCGTTACTCGCTGCCAGGAAAAGCTCTTTCTCACCCGCGCCCAAAGCCGAACCATGTTCGGCAAAACCACCTTCTGCGGAGAAAGCATGTTCCTGCGGGATATTCCCCAGGAACTGCTGCATAAGCTATGAACAACCGCGATGAGCATGCCGGCCACCACCTGCGCCTGAAAAAGCGCGCTTCCTTCTTCAGCGTCAGTGTCGCCATCATTCTGGCCATAACCAAGCTTACGGTGGGCATAGCCATCAACTCCCTGGCCATTATCGCCATGGCCATCGACTCCGTCATGGATATCGTCATGAGCGCTGCCAATTTTGTCGGAATCCGCATGGCCGCCCAACCTGCCGACCCGGAACACCCCTTCGGTCACGGCAAGTTCGAAACCATGGCCGCCCTCTTCCAGGGAACCGTCATCCTCGGCATCGGTATCTTTCTGGCCTACGAAGGCTTTCGACGTATTGTCAGCGGCGACACCATTGCCACGGAGGGATTGCAGCTGGGCATCGCCATTATGGCCCTCAGCGCCCTCGTCTCCCTGGTGTTAAGCCGCTACCTGCGCAGGACTGCCCGAACCACCGATTCGCTGGCCCTGCAGACCGATTCCCTGCACTACTCCACCGATGTCTGGACCAACGGCGGTGTCATGGTGGCCCTTACGGTCATGTTCTTTGTGCCATGGCCCTGGCTGGACCCACTGATCTCCATCCTCATTGCCCTGTACATCATCAAGGAAGCCCTGCCACTGCTGAGAAAAGTGCTGAACGAACTGGCCGAGAGCGCCCTGCCTGAAACTCAGCGACAGCAGATTACGGAAATTGTGCTGGCCAACCGGGAGATTGTCGACCTCCACGACCTGCGCACCCGCAAAAGCGGCTCCACAAAAATTATGGATATGCACATCACCGTCTGTAAAAATTACACCATCAAACAGGCCCACGACATCGCCGATGCCGTGGAGGCCAGCCTGAAGGAGCAGTTTACGGACGCCGATATTGTCATTCATATCGACCCCTGCAGCGTCAAGCACTGCCCGGAAGAGACGCCAAACACCCAGTGCCCCATCGGCAAGCAGGCCATAACACCATGAACGGCCGCGCCCAGTAATCTCAGAACAAGGAGGCCAGAGAATGTACTACGGACAGGCCAGGTCGGGACTCCTGCAGGGCATGAACCCGCGCACCACCATTGCCACCATTGTCATTATCCTGCTTGCCCTGTGGGCGGGAACCTTCCATAACCAGCAGAGCGCCCGGCATATCAGCACCATCCGCACTGCCCTGAACCCGTTTCTGGAGTGGTACTATGTGGCCCTGGTGGCTTTCCTGCTCTTCTTCATGGTATGGCTTGGCATCGGGCGCTTCAAAAACGTCCGCCTCGGCGGCGATGATGAACGCCCCGAGTTCACCTTTTTCTCCTGGGTCGCCATGCTTTTTGCCGCCGGCACTGGGGTGGGCATTCTCTTCTGGGCTGTGGCTCAACCCATCCTGCAATTTCAGGAGAACCCCTTTATCGGCAGCGGCATGAGTCCGGAAGCCGCCACGGTCGCCATGCGCCTGACCTATTTCCACTGGGGGCTCAACGGCTGGGCTATTTTTGCCTTTGTTGCTCTGTCCATGGCCTATTTCTCTTTTCGCCACAACCTGCCCCTCACAGTGCGCTCAGCCCTCTACCCCTTCTTCGGTGAACGGGTACGCGGTCCCCTGGGCGACATCGTGGACACGCTGGCGGTTTTCGGCACCATTTTCGGTATCGCCACCACCCTCGGACTGGGCGTTCAGCAGATGAACTCCGGATTACAGCAGGTCTTTGGACTGGACGCCTCTGTGCGCCTGCAACTTTCCATCACCGCTATCATCATGGCCATTGCCACGGCATCGGTGGTATCCGGGGTTCGCCGCGGGGTGCGCATACTGTCGGAGATGAATTTCTGGCTCAGCATCGCCATGGTGAGTTTTATCCTGCTCTTTGGGCCCACCCAGTACCTGATCGGGCTGATCCTGGAATCCACAGGTGACTACCTCCAGAACATTCTGGCCATGACCTTCCACACCAACGTCACGCGGGGAGATCAGTGGCAAGCCCAGTGGACGGTCTTCTTCTGGGGCTGGTGGATCGCATGGTCACCCTTTGTGGGCATGTTCATCGCCCGCATCTCCCGGGGCCGCACCTTCCGCGAATTTGTGGCCGGCGTGCTGCTGGTGCCGACACTGATCACCATCGTGTGGATCGGCCTCTTCGGAGGAACAGCTCTGCACCACGAGCAGTTCGGCGCCGGGGGCATCGTTGCCGCAGTGGAGCAGGATATCGCCAGCGCCTTGTTTGTCACCATCGAGGCCATGAATCTGGGAGTTTTTTCAACCATGGCCTCCATGGCCATGGTGCTCCTGATCTGCACCTATCTCATCACCTCTGCCAATGCGGGAACCCTGGTGATCAACACCATTCTTTCCGGCGGAGACACAGAGCCGCCCACGGCTCACCGCATTCTCTGGGGTGCTGTGCTGGCCCTGCTGACATCGGTGCTGCTGGTGGCTGGTGGACTTGAAACCCTTCAGTCAACGGTCATTGCTGCCGCGCTGCCCTTCTCCCTGATCATCGTCCTGATGATCGGTGGATTGCTGCGCGCTCTGAACCATGAACGCTTTGCTGCTCGCAAAGGTCTGCGCACGGAAGCACCCCGCGAACCTTGGATTGATCTCGATGACGCAGGGCAGAAGAGCACCTGGAGACGCACGTCAGCCAGAAGCCTGCGTAAACGACGCCTTTCCAGGGAGCGGCTGCCATCCCACGCTCACAAGGCAGAAAGTGGAGAAGAAAAAACGATGTAATGATTCACGCAGCACTCTCGCCAGCATTCCCTTCGGAGCACTGGCGCTCCTGCTGAAATACAAAGGAAAAGACGGCTCAGTAGCCGTCCTGCTGATAACCCTTGGCCAGGTTCTCAAAGCGGGTGAGTTCCTCGCGGAACAGCAGTTTGACCGTGCCGGTGGGACCATTGCGCTGCTTGGCGATGATAATCTCGGCCACATTGGGTTCGGGAGTGTCGGAGTGGTAAACCACATCGCGGTAGATGAACATGATGATGTCGGCGTCCTGCTCAATGGCTCCCGACTCGCGCAGGTCTGAGGGCATGGGACGCTTGTCCTGACGCTGTTCCACACTGCGGTTGAGCTGACTCAGGGCGATAACCGGCACATTAAGTTCCTTGGCCAGGCCCTTGAGAGAGCGCGATATCTCAGATATCTGCTGCTCGCGACTCTCCTTGATGGTGCCGCCCACCAGCTGCAGGTAGTCCACGATAATCATGTCAAGGCCCTTCTCATTGGCCAGTCGACGCGCCTTGGCGCGGATCTCCAGCACCGATATGCCCGGCGTGTCATCAATATAGATTTCCAGATTGGAGAGGCTGCCCGTGGCCTGAGCCAGCCTGGGCCAGTCGTCGCGTTCCAGCTGCCCGGTGCGCACCCGGTTGGAGTTCACCTGAGCTTCGGCGCACAGAAGACGCATGACCAGCTGCTCCTTGCTCATTTCCAGGGAGAAGATGGCCACCTTGTGTTTGCCGATACTGGTGGCATTCTGAGTCAGACTCAGGGCAAAGGCGGTCTTCCCCATGGCGGGACGACCGGCAATAATAATGAGGTCCGAGGGCTGCAGACCGCTGGTCTTGTCATCCAGGTCGTGGTAACCGGTTGTCACTCCGGTGACCTTGGATTTCTTCTCGTACAGCTCCTCAATGCGCATATATGCGGCTTTGGTGATGTCATAGATATGGTGAAAGCCCTTTTTGGCACGCCCCTGGCTGATCTGGTAAACCTTGCTTTCGGCATAGTCCAACAGGTACTCGGAGTCCTGTTCGCCATCGTAGCCCTTTTCCACAATGTCCGTGCCCGCCTCAATCAGCTGGCGGCAGACCGACTTCTCCTTCACAATGCGGGCGTAGTGAACGACGTTGGCGCTGGTCACTACCCGTCCAGCCAGATTAACCAGGTACTCCAGCCCGCCGCAGTACTCCAGTTGCTTGCGTTTGGAGAGCTGGTCGGAAAGGGTGATGTAATCAATGGCCTGGCCATGATTGAACAGGTCGGTCAGGGCGGTGAAAATATGGCGATGGGCCTCCAGATAGAAGTCCTCGGCGCCAAGCACTTCCACCACCTTGGCCATGGCCTTGTCGTCCACAATACAGGCTCCCAGCACAGCGTGCTCGGACTCGGTATTATGGGGCGGAATTTTTATCGCGGAACGCTGCTGGATCTCCATCACTCTTCAAACACCTGTATCTCCAGGTCGAACTTGACTTCGGGGTGCAGGCGCATCTGAACAGAATGCTTGCCCAGCGCCTTGATGCCCTGGGGCAGCTTGATCTGCTTTTTGTCCACCACCAGCCCCAGCTTGCCCAGTTCATCGGCCACGTCAGCGGAAGTCACAGCACCGAAGAGTTTACCCTTGTCGCCACAGGGACGGGTGAACTTCAGGACGCCAACCTCCTGCACCGCCTTGCCCAGAGCCTGGGCCTGGGCGAGCTCGTAGGCGGCCTGCTCCTGTTCCTGACGCTTGCGCTCCTGTAGTTCGGCCAGGTTGATGTCTGTGGCCTCGATGGCCAGGCTTTTCTTGAACAGAAAGTTGCGGGCAAACCCGGGGTTAACGTCCTTGACGTCGCCCGCACGGCCCTGTCCGGGAACATTCTGCAGAAATATGACTTTCATGGAATTACTCCTTGTCCTTTGCTTTACGGGAACCTTTGCCCGTCGGCGCTGCCGGCTCCTCTTTTGCCTGAGGTGCATCATCCTCAAGGACCGGTATCAGGCCTACCTTCTCCTTGACCTTGCGCTCCAGTTCCTTGGTCACTTCCGGATGCTCTTTCAGATAGGTCTTGACGTTTTCGCGCCCCTGGCCAATGCGTTCGCCATTATAGGAGTACCAGGAGCCGCTCTTGCCCAGGATGTCATAGTCCGTCGCCATATCGATGATGGTGCCGATGGAGCTGATCCCCTCACCAAAGGTGATGTCGAACTCCGCTTCCTTGAAGGGTGGCGCCACTTTGTTTTTCACCACTTTTACCCGGGCGCGGTTGCCCGTCACGTCGGTGCCCTCCTTGATGGAAGCGATGCGACGGATATCAAGACGCATGGAGGCGTAGAACTTCAGCGCGTTGCCACCGGTGGTGGTCTCGGGATTTCCGAACATGACACCTATCTTCGAGCGGATCTGGTTGATGAAGATAACCACCGTATGGGATTTATTGATGGCTCCGGTCAGTTTGCGCAGGGCCTGGGACATCAGACGCGCCTGGGCGCCCATGGTGGCCTCGCCCATTTCCCCTTCCAGTTCGGCCTTGGGCACCAGGGCCGCCACGGAGTCAATGACGATCACGTCAATGGCGCCACTGCGCACCAGGGTGTCGGCAATTTCCAGGGCCGACTCGCCGTAGTCGGGCTGGCTGACCAGCAGGGCTTCCGTATTGATGCCGATTTTCCTGGCATACATGGCGTCAAAGGCGTTCTCGGCATCGATGAAGGCCGCCGTACCTCCCATCTTCTGGGCCTCGGCGATGGCGTGCAGGCTGAGGGTCGTTTTCCCGCTGGATTCAGGGCCGTAAATCTCAATGACACGCCCCCGTGGATAACCACCAACGCCCAGGGCGATATCCAGAGCCAGATTCCCACTGGGCACCACGGGAATGGCGGGTATCTCCCCGGAGCCAAGGCGCATGATGCTGCCTTTTCCGTGGGCTTTCTCTATCTGGGCTATGGCCAACTCCAGTGCTTTTTGCTTTTCACTCATGAATACGCTCCCTCAGTGTGAGATGTCGATGTCAGCGAGTACTATAAATCAAAGTGCCCACAGTGTCACTTGCTATTCCCGGCCTGCTGCTCCCGCCCGTCAAGGCAAAACACTTGCCTTTTCAGCTGTCGAATCGTAGATTCCAGAATCTGGAGGCATACCGTGAACACATCATCACCATACCCCTACCGCGAAGTGGAAGAGGCCCTGCGCCAGCTGCTCGCCGAACACGGCAGCAATGACTACGCCCGCCATGAACTGGCCCCCCTGATCGCGGCCAAATCCCTGCTGATGAACCATCTCTATGAGGATCTGGGGCTCGCCTCGCGCAAGGAGATGAACGCCCTCATGCAGGAGCATTTCCCCGCGCTGGCCGCCCGCAAACCGGAAAACATCCGCTGGAAGAAGTACCTCTACGACCTGCTGGGCAAAACTGCCCCCGCCTGTGGCATGTGCCAGGACTTTGACGAGTGCTTCGACTGCCAGATCGTGCAGTAGGAGCGCAGATGTTCAAGGTGCTCTTCAGGAGACTTTTCCACAGGCAATCAACGCCCCCAGCCGACGCTGAACGGTTACAGAAAACCGCCCAGGCTATGATGCTCGCCCCTGAACCCAGGCTCTACTGCCCCCCAGCTTCCGCACGGTATGAAGGGCTCAGCAAAAGCATTCGCCAGGCAATCGAAGAACACCAGGTCAATGTGGGTTTTTTCTGGGCTGAACTTTCCCCTGGACAGCGGGAAAACTGCGGAGTCATCGCCATCGCTGATCCGGCTATGGGAGCAGGGCACCCCGATGCACTGACAGCAAAGCTCGACGCGCTGCGTCGCTACACGGGTATCTCTGAGCTGGATGCCACGCGCGCCTGGAATTACCAGGATGGGTATTGTATTTTCAGCAGTGTGTGGGTCTGTGATGGTAAGAAGAGTCCCGAGGAGGCATACCGGCTGTGGAGCCGAAACGATATAGCCACCCACGTAAGCGGGTGGCTGAACTGGAAGAGGTAATCGTCCCACTGATGGGGAGTTCTGAAAAGCCAAAGGCCCACTATTCGATAGCCATATCCCTTTACATTGACAGTGTCGCTAATCCCTAGTGGGCCCTTTGGTTGCGGCACGCTCTGCGGGTTTGTCCCGTTACAGTGATCCATGATGTCATACCGTGGATTCCTCGTGGCGGCGTGCCTTCTTGGAGAGTTTGCTGTGAACAGTCATCCTACGCAATAAGCGTACCCTCCGCTGTGAATGATCTTGAGTACCGCTGGTACTCACAGAGTATAGTGAGTTTTTGCAGAAATAATTCAAGGCTTTTCTTGAATTTTTTGTACAATATCGTTGGAAATATCTCTTCAGGTACCACAACAGCGCCTGGAGCGCAGCTCAAAGGGGGAACCATGCTGGGAATGGAAAAAATCATCGAGAACAAGGCCGCTCTGCTGAAAGGCACCCTGACCGTGGAGGAAGCGCTGGAACTCGCCGTTGCCTTTCGGGATGCCCGCAACTACCTCTGGAACAAGTTCGGCAGCGATCATGTGGTGGCCCTCTCCCTTGACAATGCCCTGAAAATGATTGCGGCCATCAGTGAGCTGCACAGCCGCAACGCCATCAGCGGGCAGGCGCGCATCGGCGACCTCATAACCCTTGGCGGCGCCTTTGGCGAATACCTGCAGCGCGAAGAGGAAATCTCAGGGTACAGCAGCGATGCGCAGGGCCGCCGGAAAAAGTAACTCAAGTTTCACAGCCTGCAGCCATGACCTGAGACTGTGCAGACTTGGCGCACCTGGCATTATGGCTTGCGCTTCTCTTATGAGATCAGGGTGAACGTCGCCAACGCTGGCTCACCCTCGCGCAGCCCCTTTGCAGGTGCCCCCTGACAGACATCTGTCAGGGAATCCAGGCGCTCGAGGTACTGTTGACTGGTGCTGAGCAGTTCGTTGCGCCGACGCTCAAGCAGCTGCCCCTCGCCCCCGCTGTATTTGAGAAATTCCTGTACCTGCTGCGCAAAGAGCTGGCGGGCATGCTGCCATTCCCGGAGAACCTCGCTGCCGTGCAACACATCCAGTAGCGCTGGGTTTAACGTGCGCTCCAGCTCATCACCCATCCCTGCCGAATCCATCTGTGGAGGCTGCTGCCCGGTACGCGCAGCACTCAAAAGCCCGTGCACCAGGAGCACGTGGGTAATCTTGGCGCGTATACAGGGAATGGCCAGGCTACTGGTCTGAAACTTGCCGTACAGCCCCCCCAGCCCCTGGATATTCTCAACCAGCATATCCGTATCGGTCACCAGGGTGTTCACCTGTTGACTCAGCTCTTCAGAGCTTCCCGCCAGCTGCTCTATGCTGTCGGCCACCTGCCCGGTCGTGGTGGACTGCTGCTCCAGGGCCGCATTAATACTGCTCATCATATCACCCACTTCTTCAATGGCCTCCATGATTTGCTGAAAGCTGCTCTGGGCCTTCTGAGAAGCCTGCTCCTGCTGATCAGCGGTTTCGCTGGCCCGACGCGCGCTGATGGTAGCACCTTCTACCCGGTTCACAATAACGGCAATAGATTTCTCGATTTCGCCGGTAGAGTTCTGGGTATTTTCCGCCAACTTCCGCACTTCGTCGGCCACCACCGAGAACCCTCGTCCAGATTCACCGGCCCTGGCCGCTTCGATGGCGGCATTGAGCGCCAGCAGGTTCGTCTGCTCAGAGATATCATTGATCACCGAAACCACATGCCGTATCTCCTGGGCACTGCTTTGCAACTCAAGGATCTGCGCTGCCAGCTCCCCGATTTCCGTTTTCAGCTGCTGAATGCTGGCAGTGGATTCCCGCAGGCTGTGGACTCCATCCCGGGCCAGGTCCACCGTTGCCAGGGAAGACTGGGTGGAAACAGAAACACTGGATGATATTTCATGAATCGTGGCGTTCATTTCATGGGCGGCAGTGGAAACTTCACTGGTAGTATCCAGGTTGCGGTTGCTGGCCAATCGCACATGCTCCATGACTTCCAGCACACTGGCAGTGGCACCAGCGGTTCGCGCCAGTAATTCCATGGTACTGGAGACATTTTTATCCATACTCTCGATAAACGTATTAAAAGAGCGGCTCAGCGTTCCCAGTTCATCGCGACTGCTGCTCTCCAGCCGCTGCCGCAGATCCCCCGTTCCCGACGCCAGGGCACGTGCGTGGGTGTTGATTTCAAATATCCCTTTTGTCAGCTCCCGGGCAATAACCATGGCCAGGCCCAGGGTCACCAGCAGGGAGGCCAGCACATGCCCGAAGGTAAGCAGCAGCTGCGCCGCCGCGCTTGACTGACGCTCTGCCATCATATCCACAAGTGCTCCTGCCTGCGTGTCTTCCAACTGCTTGAGGAGGTTGATCCGTTTCGTACTGAGCGAAAACCACTGCTGAGAATCCACGCCGAAATCCCCACCACCAGGCAGTGCCTGCGCTCTGCCGCGCATTCGCTCGACTTCGGCATGAACCGGATCGGCAAGTAACTGCTCAGAGGCCTGTCGACCCGGTGCGCCCGCCAGGGTAGTGAAATTGCCCAGATGCGTCTGCTGGTCCGCTACCAGTGAGAGGAACAGCATATACATTCCCGGCGCGAAACCTTGGCGCGAGAAGGTATTGGTCAGAACTGCACGCTCTATACCGGCGTATTCCTTGGCACTGAGTACACTGGCATAGGCGGTCAGATTTCTGGTAATGGCAGCGTCATCGCTCAGCAGACTCAGCTGCGCAACCATCTGCAGACACTGATGGTTGATTGCGGTGTAATAGGCGAGGGTGTCATCAACATTCAGGGCAAGGGACGATACCTGGCCGCGCACGGACGCCAGGCGACGCAGTTCGCTGAAAACCTGATCCAGGGTGTGGTGCTGCTTCGTGGATGGATTGCGGGAGAGGAAAGCCTCAAGCTCGGCAACACGCTGATCGGTGTTCTTATGCTGATCCCTGAGCTCAGCGCGGAACTGCTCACCCTGGGAACCCAGCATTCCCGCGCTCAGGCCACGTTCACGCTGCAGCTCATGTACCAGGGAACCAATGGTAGCGGAAAGGTCAACCTGCAGCGCGAGGGAAGACAGGGTTCGTGACTGCTGCCATGCTCCCATAATCAACCAGCTGCCCATCAACAGCAAAGATCCGACGGGAACCAGCACCAGGACTGCCAGTTTCAACTTCATGGAAAATCGTGAAAATATGACCATAGTTCCACCTACCGGAAAGACTCCAAGCGCAAGTGCGCCAGTTCACAAACCCGGCGCGATCACTGCCCGTTTTCAGGTCATAGCAGAAGAATCACAGGAAGAAATTGACTTATGTCAAGAAGGGGTCACTCGCCGTTGCGCTGGCACTTCAACTGCTCCAGGCTGTCGACAAAGTTGATGATCAGGCGACGCTGATCCGGATCCATGGGGAGAAACTGAAAGGCAGCCCGAACATGATCATGTTTCAATAAAAGGTTGTGGAACGCCTGGGTACGCATCAGCACACCAGTTACCTCAATAATCTGGAGTTCCTGGGCCAGGCTGTTGTGGAAACGCAGACCGATGCGGTCGTAAATGGCGGTCTCCTTGCTGAAGGTTCGCACCACCTGAATCTGGGCGCCCGTAACAGAAATATCCTTCAGAAAGGCTTTATAGGAGACCTTTCCGTCAATCACCACTTCTACTGCCAGATCTCCGACAGCCATAACCCGTTCAGCGCGGCGCCGCTCACGCTGATTGAAGATACCTTCCACCTTTTCCGTAATGATACGGGGCGTAAAGGGCTTCACAATATAAGAGGAAGCGCCAGCCTGGATAGCGGCGACAATAGATTCCTTGTCCTTGCGGGTGGTGATCATGATAAAGGGAATATCAATCATGCTGGGAGTTGCCCGTACTTCGCGCAACAGATCATGGCCCGACATGTCGGGCATCTCCCAGTCACAGAAAATCCACTCAATGGGGTGACTGTAAATGATGGCAAGGGCCTCGCGGCCGTTCGCTGCTTCCAGAATATGCTGGCAACCCAAGTGGTCCCTGATAATGCTCACGATAATGCGCCGCATGGTGGATGAATCTTCCACCACCAGTACCGTTTTGTCTTCCAGCATAATTTCCCTTTCCATTGCCCGTCCGGACATACCCGGGTAGAGCGTGCCTGTGTGCGCACCGCTCTTATAGTAAAAAGATGTCAGACAAATGGCAATGAAAATTGCACTCCATTGTCAATAAGCGCTTCCCGGCTTCAGTCCAGCGCCCGTGGATCGGAGAGATTGAAGATGGGATGGCTGTACCAGTAGAAGAAATTCCCCCGTGCCGCTGGCGCGGTGCAGTTGATACGGGTACGCCCTTTGCCCGGTGGACGGGGCGTTTTCACCTCAATGGTGGCTGTGTCTTCGCCGCGCTCCAGCCAGGTCACCGGGACCCTCCCCTGGAAACTCATGTAGCAGGCCAGATCGTTTTCCCGAAAATTCCCCCGCTCAAGGGTCATGGTCAGGGTATAGGGGTTGTCATGATCCCGCAGAACGGGGTCAGAGGGCTCGGCAGAGAGCACCGGCAGGGCCCGGCTGTTCACCTTGACGCGAAATTCACCCATTTCCGCAAACTGAGCTGCCATGGGAAAACGCGTGATGACCATGGCGTCACTGCGGTGGCTCATGGCACCGGAATGCTGGGCAATGCCCATATAGCCCAGCTCGCGCAGCACTTCCATTATTTCCCGGTTATACTCGCCATAGGGATAGGCAAAGAGGCCGTGATCGCTCCCCAGTTCCTCCTTGAGAATATCCCGTGCCCGCGTGAAATCCCCGCGCAGCCGCTGACGATACTGGCTCTCGGTTTCACCGTCTTTACGCAGGATAAAGTGCTCGTGGGTGTGAGAGTGGTTACCGTACTCAATCAGTCCGCTCCCCTGTATTTCGCGCATCTGCTCCCAGGTCATGTAGACACCGAAGCCGCGCTGCACCCCTTCGGTGGTCACAAAAACCGTCATGGGAAATTCATACTGACGCAGCAGCGGCATGGCGCCGGAATACACCGAGCGATACGCATCGTCAGCCGTCAGCACCACACACTTCGACGGAAAGGGCTGCTGCTGGCGATACAGCTCCATCGCTTCGCTCAGAAAAATCACATTGAAATTATTCTGCTTGAGGTAGCGCAGATGGGCTTCAAAAAGCTCCGGTGTTACACTGGTTGAAGCGGGTGTGTCGGTGGCAAAATGGTGATAGACCAGCACCACACAGGAATCCGCAGCCTGGGCTGCCCCGGAAAAAAATGCTGTGAATATCAGGGCAGCCAGAAGCGCCCGGAACCGGTGAAATCCTCGGTAGTTTTTCATGTAAGAACCCTCAGGAAAACCACTTGCTTTTTCTGGTGACCGAATTATAATTCATGGCCGAAATCAACAACAATGACTATACACGATGGAGGCGTACTATGCCAATCTACGAATACCAATGCAGCACCTGCAGCCATCAGTTTGAAAAAATGGAAAAGATGGATGCGCCCAAAACCACAAACTGCCCCCAGTGTCAGGCCCAGGCCCAGCGTCAAATCAGCCTGAGCGCCTTCGCCCTCAAAGGTGGCGGCTGGTACAGCGACGGTTACGGCACTTCAAAGGCCAGCGCACCCGCTTCCCCCTGTGCCGCCAGTGGCGGCTGCCCTTCTGCGGGCCAGTGCGCTGCCGCATCATCCTGATTGTGCAACTTTCCGGGAGCCGGGATCCTGTTCCGGCTCCCGCTTCTTTTCTGGAGCCCTTGTGAAAACGCCACAACGCCTCAGCCATCTCCTGCCCTCCCTCCTGAAGCAATATGACCTGGACAGCGGCATTGAACAGCACCGCATCGCCGCTTTGTGGCCTGCCCTAGTGGGAGAGCCCATGCGCTACCATACGCGCGTCCAGCGAGTGACCCACGACCGCCTCCACGTCGTCGTCAAAGAGCAGCGCTTCCTCTACCCCCTCTCCCTGCTGAAGCCACAGATTTTGAAAGCGATTGTGGAGAAAGATCTCGGAAACTTCCGCGATATCACCTTCTCCTACTCCAACCGCGCTCAATTTGAAAAAGCCCCGCCACCTGCAGCTCCACCGCGACCCCTGAGCCCGGAGGAAAAGCAATGGTGTGCTTCGATGGCGCAGCATATTGAAGGTGAGCTGGCTGATATATTCCGCCGCATCGTTGAAAAAGACCTCACTTCAAAGCGATATCAGGATTCGGTACGCCAGACTGAGCCTGGCGCACCGAATCCTGAGCCATAATCCACACCAGAAAACGTTCAATTTCCACATCCCTCTTCCCCCGGCGACCAATTCATACTATACTTAACGTTTCATGTTGACTTTATATCCTGAAAACGTTACCAGTCGGAGGAAGGCTTGGAAATTCCAACAGATAACGGGTGCCGCCAGGAATCCCGCCGCCAGACCTGGCATGAACTCATACGCCTGATTACTTTTGTTGATCTGCCCATCAAGAAGAAATTCCGCCTCTTTGCCGTGGGCACCATTTTCTGGTTTCTCTCCATGGCCGCAGTCGCAGTGGTCTCCCTGACCGCCATTCACTATAAATACAACCAGATCGCGGGGCACACCCTGCCCTACTCCCAGGCTATCAGCAAAGTCATCGTCCATGTGCAGGGCATCTCCAGCAGTATCACCCAGGCGCAGCAGGAAACCGGTGATGCCGGGGCGCGTCAGCTGGAGTCAGCCCAGAATCATGTCAAGAGTATCCGGGGTATTATTTCGGCCCTGAGCCTGGGCATCAACAGCAGCCAGGGCAGCACTGGCGGTAATCTTGTGGAAAACTTCATCCTGAGCATGGCACGCTCCGACGTGGAAGGAACCCAGTACCTGCAGCGCATGCTGACCCTGGTGGAGCAGATGGATCGCCATATCAGCCTTCTGCAGCAGTTCCGACAGAATCCCGCTGAAAACGCACCAGACATACAGCACATCCTGAACTTGCTGGGAGGCCAGCTGGAAGAGGCCCACACGCTCTCTGCCAACTTCACCGAATCCCTGACGGGGGAGTACACCGCCAACACCCAGCTCATCAACGAAATCGTACGCACCTCCATCCACATTATTCTGCTGGTGCTGCTGCTGGCAACCCTGCTCCTGCTCATATTCACCCGCTGGATCACCGGAGCCTTCTACAAACCCATTGACGCCATTATCAACCAGATCCACGACCTGGGGACCGGCAAGGTTGACCTGGACAATAAACTCACTATCCATTCAAAAGACGAGATGGGAACCCTCTCCAGCGAATTCAACGAGCTTATAGAAACCGTGTACGGCATGACCATATTCAAAAAGGTCATCGAGGAGGACTCCACCCTGGACGAAGTCTACCGCCGCCTGGGCGAAGTCTTTGAAAACGAGCTTGGCATTGAGCGCTACATGATCTACGAAGTGAACGGAAACAAGAAAGAGATGCGCGCCGGCTACCCTCCCCTGGTGGGAGACCGCAAACTCTTCTGCTACGAGGACATCCTCTCCGACTGCAGCCTCTGCCGCGCCGTCAAAACCGGCCATACGGTCTCCTCCTTCGAGTTCCGCAGTGTCTGCCGTCAGTTTCTGCCCGACACCGGCATGGAGCACGTGTGCATCCCCATGATGCTGGCTGGCGTCACCGGCGGGGTCGTGCAGTTCCTCTTTCCCTCGCGGGGCGAAAAGGGCCATATCAACGAAGTGGAAAACCAGCAGCTTTTCAAGGCAGAGACCTATATCAAGCAATCTCTGTCGGTGGTGGAGACAAAACGCCTTATGAATACCCTGCGGGAATCGGCGATGGTGGACACGCTCACCGGGCTCTACAACCGCCGCTTTCTGCAGGAACACACCAAGCAGATCATCAGCGGCGTCCTGCGCCGCCGCAAAACCATAGGGCTGCTGCTGTGCGACATCGATTACTTCAAGCAGATTAACGATACCTTCGGCCATGATGTGGGAGATCTCGTCCTGAAAGAAGCCGCCGCCTGCATGCGCAACAGTGTACGCGAAGCAGACATCGTCATACGCTTTGGCGGCGAGGAATTCCTGATCCTCCTTCTGGATGTCGATCAGGGTGACGCCATTGACGTGGCAGAAAAAATCCGGGTCAAAATCGGCGACATGAAAATAACCGTACCCGATGCCGTCATCCAGAAAACCATCTCCATCGGAGTCAGCGAATTCCCCGGAGACACTGACGGATTCTGGCAGGCCATCAAGTTTGCCGACGTGGCCCTGTACAAAGCCAAAGAGACTGGTCGCAACAAGACCGTGCGCTTTGAGCCGGACATGTGGCCCCGCAAGGAATTCTGACACGGGAAAAGAAGAGTTGCGCAAAGGCCATTAAGTTTTCCTTGTACCCGCCGAAAAAGGAGATAACAACCCAAGGAGCCACCATGCGAAAACTCACCATTCTTCTGTTCTGCATTGCCTGTCTCGCAGCCACCCCCGCCTGGGCTGAAGAATACGAAATCGGCATGGTGGGCGCTGTGGAAGAGCGCTCCTGGGCGGAACTGGGCAGCCGCGTACGCCACCTGGAGGCCGGCAGCCCCATCTTCCCCGGCGAACAGATTGTCACCGGTCGTCAGGGCAAGGTTCAGATACTCTTCAGCGACAACTCCCATCTGGCCATGGGTCCCAGCAGCCGGGTGCACCTGCAGCACTACCTCTACCCCCACGACACCCATGAACTGCCCGGCCTGCACCTGGTCATGCTCCGGGGGAGCTTTCGCTTTGCCCCTGGGGAGATGGCCCTCTATTTTCGGGACGGTATACGACTGGAGTCCCCCATGGCGGTGGCTGCCGTTCCGGGTGGCATGTCAGGACACCATATCCAGCCTGGACGGGAGCAGCACTTTCACCTCTACCAGGAGACCCAGTATCCCATGGAAGTGCGCAGTAAAAAAAGCGCCCGAAAGGTGCAGCTGGATGGGGTGCGCAACACCGTGGAGCTGAGCACCCGCGCGGACATCGGCACGCCCCGTCCCATGCTGACCAGCGAAATGACCATTCACAGCGATGTCAGTGTCGGCCACAAAGGCCGCCGCCTTGGCTATGGCCAGCATACGCCCGCCTTCATCGCCATTGATACCACAGAACCCGGAGACGAGGTTATCGTTCCGGTAAAAACCGATAGTCGTTGGCTGGGGATGCAACCATGAAGAATCTGCGCATACGACTCGCCACTGTGCTTCTGTGCCTGCTGGCCATGAGCCAGGCCCATGCCCTGGAATACACCTGGGCCACCCACAGCGACAAGGAGCGGCTGGTGCTGAACTTCAGCCAGCCGATTCCATCCTACACCGTTGAACACATTGCGCCTGACCGGGTGCGCATCCACTTTGCCCAGGATATCTGGAAAGCCGAACCTCGCCCGACCATGCCGGATCTGAGCAGCAGCCAGGTCATCGCCCGCGTGGAAACAGCAGTCAGCAGTATTGATATCTCGCTGCGCATGCACCTTTCCACCGTGCGCCACTTTACCCTGGCAAAGCAACGCAAGCTGGTACTCGACTTCCCCCGTGAACCCCTGATGATCCACTGGGAAGACCTGCAGGCGCTTCCGCGCCCATCAGCCATGGCGCCGAAGAAAGGGCACACGCAAGCGCTGGCCTCTCAGAAATCCCCCGCACCGCAGAACAGCACCCCCACGGAGGGGAGCCAGAACCATGGCCCCATCGCGGCAGCTGATGCATCCACTACCGCGCAAACCCCTGGCGGAGAAGCCATTACCGACATTGAACTCCCCGCCGAGAATGTCGAGCTGGCAGCGGTGGAATACCACTCTCCCCAGGAAGATTTTGAGAACCTCTCTCACCTGGTCCGCCAGTATCCCGATGACGCCAACCTGCACTTCAATATGGGCATTGCCGCCTTCTCTACCGGCCGTTTTCCCCTTGCCCTCAACGCCTTTGAACGCGCCCTGGCCCTCGATTCCTCGAACGGTCAGCCACTGGTGGAAATGGCCCGTGCCCACCTCGCCATGGGCAATCCCGCAATGGCCAGCCTGGACCTGGAAAGAGCCCTGCAGCGCCAGCTCTCTCCCCAGGTACGCAGCGCGGTGGAGCTGACCCTGGATCAGACCCGCGTCGTACCCACATACCGCACGTACCGGGGTGAGTTCTTCCTGGGAGCCCTCTACGACAGCAATATCCCTTTAGCGCCGGCGGGCACCAGCCTCGCCATTGGTGGCGTCGAGCTGCCCCTGCCCGTCGACAGCCGCAAGCAAAGCGATACCGCTCTTTTTGCCGGCTTTGCGCTGGGAACGACCAGCTGGGCCGCTGGCAGCGACAACCGCATTGACATCAGCCTCAGCCACTATCAGAAGTGGCACCAGGATCTTGATCAGTACGACACCTCCTACAGCGAGATCGCCTGGGGGCTCTCCCAGGAAAATCACCAGCGCCACCACACTGCAGCTGTCCTGCGCATCGGCCACGCCCGCGACGATGAAGGCACTCTGGTCAATCGGGTTATTCTCCAGCCCCGCTACACGTTCGTCGCCACTCCCAGGCTGGCAACGCGCACTGACCTGAGCTTCGAATATCGCGACTACAGAATCTTTGATGAGCGCAGCAGCGTAATTTCCCGCCTGGGCCAGTCCCTGCGGATGGTCAGGGGACAGCATGATGCCCATAATATCGCCATCGGCTTCGCCCTCTTCCACGAGCGCTCCGACCTGGACACCTCGTCCAATGAAGGCTGGGAGATCTCTTTGACCGAAAACTATCACCTCGGTGTTCGCTCCATCCTTTTCGCGAACCTGGAGTATCGCGTGGCCAGCTACGACGAGGCCCTGCCCGGTGAATCCGTACGTGAAGACAAAGCGACTCGCTTGCAAACCGGTATCCACAGCCAGATCGGCAAGCGAACAGCCCTTCGGCTACTCCTTGGCTATCGCGAAAACTCCTCCAATGTTCCCGCCTATGATTACCGCGCTCTACAGGGAGGCCTCTCGTGGCACCTGACCTTCTGAACCCCTGAGTTACGGGCATACGGGATTATTTGTTTCAAAATGCTTTACTCTACTGCGATCATTAGCTATATTGCACAGCACGCTCCCTTGACACAGTCGCTGGCAAGGCAGAAGGGCGCTCACCGCAACACTCTGTAAACAGGCCGCACCCGATCGCAGGAGGCTCCCATCGACCGCCATCCGTACGCCCACCCTGCATGCACCGCACCGCGCCAGAAAATTCTGCTCAGTCTGTTGATATCCCTGATTCTCGTGGCCATCGCCGCCTCCACGGCAGGCTTTTCCCGTTATCTCCACGAGCGCAATACCGACCAGGGGATGCGTACCGCTGCCAACCTGGCTATCGCCCAGGAGCGCCATATCACACTGACCATTCGCGCCGTTGACATCATCCTGGAAAGTATCGCCGAGGAGTTTGAGTCCCACTCAAAGGGCCAGGCAGGCCATGAAATATCGGAACTTTTGTGGCAACGGCTGCAGAGCATACCAGAGCTGGCAGACCTGGCCATTTTCGACGCTGATGGCCAGGCACTTCACCTGGCCCGCTATCGCGAAAAATCACCGCACTCCATTGACGTCAGCGATCGCGAATTTTTTCTGGCTCAGCGCGATATCCGCTCCTCGGGGCTTTTCATCGGCCAGGCCCAGCGCAGTCGCGTCGATGGGGAGTGGTTTATTCCCGTCAGCCGCCCGATCATCACCGATGGCCAGCTTGAGGGTGTGATCCTGGGTGCCCTGCAAAGCGATTCTCTCAGCACCTATTATGCCAGCCTGGACCGGGATGGCCATCGCGCTTTCTCCCTGCTGCACATCCCCTCAAACTCCGTGCTGGCCGCCTACCCGCCCCACAGGGCCATGGCGCACCCCGGCGATTCCGCTGACTGGGTTCCCATCGACATTTCTACACATCCCGATCGCTCCCATACACAGATGCTCACCCTGAACCACCAGCTCCACGCCTTCAGCTTCCTGGCTGTGGACGGCTCGCCTCTGGCCGTGACGGTTACCATTGCCGCCGATGAGTTCATGGGTCGCTGGTATGACGGAATCCGGACCCATCTTTTCTTCATGTCCCTGTTTTCGCTGATGGCTCTCGCTGTGGGAACCTTCCTCTGGCGCAACATGCTTGCCCGTGACCGGATTTCCGCTGAACTCAGAAGCAGTGAAGAGCGTTACCGCACCCTCTTCGAACGGTCCCTCGACAGTATTTTTCTCATTGATGATGAGGGGCAGGTGTCAGAAAGCAACCCGGCAGCCCAATCCCTGGTGGAACACAGCATCGGACACTTTGCCATGAACAGCATCTTTGAGCTGCTGGCACCAGAAGGGGAAAATCTGCAGGCCATGCTGGATCTGGTCAATGCCGCCAGACAGGGGCACAGGGCCCAGCAGGAGATCATTATTTCCGGCGAAAAACCCCTCTACCTTGACGTCCACGCCGTCAGCATGGACGAAACACATATCCTGCTGGTCGCCCGCAATATTACCCGTAGAAAAACCAGCGAACTGCGCCTGCGCGAAAGCGAACAACGCTTCCGCGATGTATCCAACGCCGCAGGCGAATATATCTGGGAAATTGACAGCGATGGCTGCTTCACGTTCCTGACGGACCGTGTCGTAGACGTACTGGGATATCCGGCTGAAGAGCTGCTCGGTCGCTCCCCCTTTTCCCTGATCCCCCCGGAAGACGCCCAGAAGGTGCAAAGAGTGTTCTCGCGCATCGTGCGCGCCCAGAAATCCTTCAGCGGCTTCTCCTACCGGTGCATCACCCGCAGTGGCACCATTATCTGGCTGGAAATCAGCGGTGTACCCATCGTGGGCCCGTACGGAACTGTACAGGGCTACCGGGGTGTCGGCCTGGATATCACCCTGCGCAAGCGCGCTGAAGAGGCTCTCCAGGAAGCCCGACGTCAAGCCGAAGACTCCAGCCAACTCAAGAGCATGTTTCTGGCCAATATGAGCCATGAGCTGCGCACCCCCCTCAATGCGATTCTTGGCTACAGCGAAATGCTCCAGGAAGATGCCGCCGTCATGGGTGCCCAGGAGATGGTCGGTGACCTCGTCAAGATCCACAGCGCTGGCGAGCACCTGCTCAGACTCATCAACGATGTGCTGGATATTTCCAAAATTGAAGCCGGAAAAATGGATGTCTACCTTGAAGAGGTGAATATCGCGCGCCTGGTACGCGATGTGGCCGACACCATCACCCCCTTGGTCCGTAAAAACAAGAACCACTTCCACCTGGAGTGCGGCCAGAACCTGGGGGCCATGCACACAGACCTGACCAAAGTTCGCCAGATTCTCTTCAATCTCCTCAACAACGCCGCCAAGTTCACCCAGAACGGCAGCATCACCCTCCGGGTACAGTGCCAGGAAGACCGGGAAATCCCCACGATCTCCTTCCAGGTCATTGATACGGGAATCGGCATTGAGCAGCAGCGGTTGAGCTCTCTCTTCCAGTCATTCACCCAGGCCGATGTCTCCATCTCCCGCAAATATGGCGGAACCGGACTTGGGCTGGCCATCAGCCAGAGTTACAGCCATCTGCTGGGGGGTGGCATCACCGCCCACAGCAAGCCGGGCGCTGGCTCAACATTCTGCCTCACGCTCCCCCTGATCAGGCAGCCCCACTCCTCCACAGCACCCCGGCACGGCGGGGAAAGCGATCTTCGCAACGCCCTGGCGGCTGCCGAGCACCCTGGTGATGTGGTACTCATCGTTGACGATGACCCGGAAGTGCGGCACCTGCTGCGAAAATCACTGGAAAAAGAGGAGTTTCACGTCATGGAAGCGCACAGCGGCAAAGAGGCACTGCGCCTTGCCCGCAGCTGCTCCCCCATCGCCATCACCCTGGATGTCATGATGCCGGAAATGGATGGCTGGAGTACCCTGTCCGCACTGAAAGCCGACCAGCAGACCGCGAATATCCCCGTGATCATGCTCACCATCATCAGTGAACGCAATATCGGCTTCTCTCTGGGGGCGGATGAGTACCTGGTCAAGCCTGTTGACCGGCAGATGCTCACCGGTCTGCTGCAGCGCTACCGCCACGGGGCCCGGATCCTTATCGTTGAAGATGAACCCCTGACACGCAACACCATCGCCAGCATCCTCAGCGAGGAGCACTATGAAGTACAGCAGGCGGAGCATGGCGCCGAGGCGGTGGAGCTGTTGCAGACCCTGCCAGAACTGCCCCATATCATTCTGCTGGACCTGATGATGCCCGTGATGGACGGTTTTGCTTTTGTCCAGGCTCTTCAGGCAGACCCGCGCTGGAAGTCCATCCCGGTTATCGTCCTCACGGCCAAGGAGCTGCATCGCAATGACCGTGAGCGCCTGCAGGGCTTTGTGGAAGAAATCCTGCAAAAAGATGCTTCCTCCGCCAAAGCCATTCTCTCCCAGGTTCGCAACTTCCTGACGCGCCATCGCAAATCAAACGGGAAGTGAAACTTTCTCCTTGTGCCTTTTGCTGCTATGCAATAACATTTTCCTGCCAGAACCTGTTTGTACCATCAGTTTTCCTGGGAGAATTTCATGGGCCTCCTCAATACCATCCGGGGCAAAATCATCACCTTTGTGATCATCGTGGCTGCCGGTATGGCGCTCCTGATCTCGCTTTCCATAAACACTCTCCACAAAAGCCTCTGGGAGTCCCGCAAGGATGCGGTACGCTACGCCGTACAGAATGCCTACAGTGTTCTCAGCTTCTATGAGCAGCAGGAGCGCGCCGGACTCATGAGCCGGGAGGAAGCCCAGCGCATCAGTAAAGATCTCCTGCGCTCCATGCGTTACGAAAACAATGAGTACTTCTGGATCAATGACACCCATCCCCGCATGATCATGCACCCCATTCAGCCACAGCTGGATGGGCAGGATCTTTCATCCTATACAGATCCTGCCGGGAAAAGGCTCTTTGTGACATCGGTGGAAATTGCCAGGGCAAGCCAGCAGGGCTACATGGAGTATCTCTGGCCTAAACCCGGGCATAGCGAATCCGTGCCAAAGGTCTCATACCTCAAGTACTTCGAGCCGTGGGACTGGGTGCTGGGCAGTGGGGTCTACCTGGATGAGATCAATACCCTGTTCTGGGGTCAGGTTCGCCTGAGCGCCTTTATCGTCCTGACCATCATCTTCCTGCTGCTGGTTCCCGTCGCCACCATGACGCTCTCCATCAATCGCTCCATGGCGCGCCTCATTCACGCCATTCGCCACACAGGTCGCAGTGGCGACCTGTCTACCCAGGTACAGTTTGAAGGCAACGCCGAGGGAGAAATGCGCCAGATCGCGCTGTCTTTCAACCAGATGCTGAAGCGACTGCGCCTGGCCCAGCAGGAACTGGAGCAGGCCCGCACTGCCGCCGAAGCAGCCAGTGAGGCCAAGGCCCAGTTTCTGGCCAACATGAGCCATGAGCTGCGCACCCCGCTGAATGCCATTATCGGCTACAGTGAAATGACCCAGGAAGACATCGCCGCAGGCAATACCCAAAGCGTTCAGCAGGACCTGGAGAAGATCAACAAGGCGGGCCTGCACCTGCTGTCAATCGTCAACGACATTCTGGACATTTCCAAGATTGAAGCGGGAAAAATGGATCTGTTCCTGGAAGATTTTGACATAACGCAGCTTCTCCACGATGTGGTGGCGATCATGACTCCCCTTATGGAAAAGCAGGGCAATCAGTTTCAGCTCGTACTCAGTCCCGATATTGGCATGATGCACGCTGACCAGACCAAAGTGCGCCAGATTCTGATCAACCTCCTCAGTAATGCCACCAAATTCACCCACCAGGGGGAGATCACCGTCGAGGTGCAGAACCATGGCGAGCATATCGTCGTGAGTGTCCATGATACAGGCATTGGCATGGATCCTGAACAGGTGGATCGACTCTTCAAGGCCTTCACCCAGGCCGATGCTTCTACGACGCGCAAATACGGAGGAACTGGACTGGGGCTCTCCATCAGCCAACACTTCTGCCATATGATGGGTGGATCTATCCGTGTCGAGAGCACCCCAGGCAAGGGTTCACACTTCACGGTCCAGCTGCCGCGAAAAACGCTTCGGCCACCAGCGCAGCAGCCAGCTGGCGAAAAGACTACTCCCACGACAATCCAGGGTAGCGGTGAACATGTGATTCTCATAGTGGATGACGACCCTGTGGTGCGGGATATTATCTCCCGCTCGCTGGTCAGGGAGGGATACAGTGTCGTCCAGGCCTCCGATGGCAAGCAGGCCCTGGAGTTGGCTGAGAAATTCCTTCCCACCGCCATCACCCTGGACGTCATGATGCCCGGCATGGATGGATGGCAGGTTCTGAGCCAGCTGAAAGCCAACAGCCAGACCCGTCATATTCCCGTCATCATAGTGACCATTCTCAACGAAAAGAGCACCGGCTTCTCTCTGGGCGCATCAGAGTATCTGGTCAAGCCCGTTGACAGGGAAGTGCTGCGGGACGTAATCAGCCGATACCGCCACCCCGGCCACCAGCAGCCCGTCCTGGTGGTTGACGACGACGCCATCACCCGCTCCACCCTCAGGGAAGTGCTCGTTACGGAAGGCTACGCAGTCATAGAAGCGGAACATGGCAAACACGCACTGCAGATGCTTTCCGAACACCAGCCAGCATTGATTCTGCTTGACCTGGTGATGCCGGTCATGGATGGGTTTACCTTTGCTGCTCACCTGAAGGCTCACCCCCAGTGGAGCAAGCTCCCGGTTATTGTCCTGACATCCAGGGAGCTTGATCCCGCAGACTGTCGCAAGCTTGAAGGGCATGTGCATAACATTCTGCAGAAACATGCCTGTCCGCCTCAAACCCTGATTTCCCAGGTGCGCCAGTTCATTGATGACCACAGGATCAAAGGCGACTCCTGAGAGCTTGCTGAGAATACCTCCGCAGGCAAATGACGACAACACCACTCAGCGACCACCGTGAATTCGCATCAGAACACAGATATAGGGGGTTCCCGAAAAGAGAACCCGCCGGGTTTCCACAATTTCAAAGGTGGGATTGTCCCGCAGGTGGGGAGGCAGAATGCGCCCCTGTCGACGCGAAAGTTCATCATGTGCCAGGGCAATCGCCTGCTCGCGGGCCACGTCTTCGGAAGCCTCAATGGGAACGCACTCGGAGGCGTACTCCAGGCCATAGGAAGATGAGGTGAAAAATATCCAGTCCGGCAGCGGTTCCTCTGAGAAGCCTGCAGAACGCTGCTGGCCAGGTGCCACACAGGCGCTCAGGAGCAGCGCCACCATGATCAGCAGTACACACATCGCAGTGGAAGAAACTGTTCTGTACATCACGGCCTCCTCATTCTTGGTGACTGCACAAAAAGAGCCGCAAACGCCTCGTAAAAGATACAGGCCGCTGTTTTATTCCCGCCTTTTCTGTCTTTCCTTTGTGCCTTTGTGAGCTTTGTGTGAAAAATCGTCTTTCTCAGCAGCCTGTCAGCGGCTCAGCACCGCCCGCACATTCACCATCCCCGGCCCCGCACTGTCAACGGCAACCTGGCTGACAGTGATGCGATGCTCCACCTGCAGTTTTTCCACCCAACCCGCAAAGGCGTGAAAGGGAACCCCTTCCAGCCAGACCCGCAGGCCAGTGGTACCGTCCGGCTCAAAGCGACGCAGGGCAATATCCTGGGCACGGGCCACTTCGCTGACAAGCCTCAACAGAGACTCCGTGGATGCTTCACCGCCATTCGAGCGAGGGGCGAGCCCCTCCACTACATGGCGATTCGCGTGCATCCACTCAAGCAACTCAACCTGGACGGCATGCTGGCGCCTGGCCTCTTCCAGGCCGCGCTGACTGGGCAGCCAGAGCCCCAGGTAGAGGATGGCAACAACCACGACAACCGCCAGAAGCAAAAGCGCTCGCTGGTCGTTGCGGGAAAGACGATGCCAGGCAACCATGGCTGAATTGAACACCGGGTGACTTTTCAGGGTTGTCATCAGGGACTTCATGGGCGCTTCCTCAGGATCAGGCGGCTTCTGACAATATTTCCATCGGCCACCGCTGATTGAATTTCGGCCTCAAAGCCACTGCTCTCAAGATCAGCACGGTACTGCTCCAGATGTTCAAAGCTGGCGAAGTGCACCTCCAGCATCAGATCTCCGCGCTGCTGTGAGTAACTGATATGGCGCATGGTCACATTCCCCCCGGCCAGCAGTGGCTGCAGGGGATTTCCAAGGCCTTCCAGCAGGCCCAGGAAGGTTTCATCGGTGGAGGCACTCTGGCCGGCGCGGTTGATGTGGCTTTGCATTTGAGCCCGGATATTGACAATACGCTGTTCCTGGGGAAAGAGCTGTCGGTAGAGCTGCCTGGCCTGATCTTCCAGGGCCTGGGTCTGGCGGCTGACATGGGCGGCCTGCACAAAGCCGCTGGCAACTTCCACCACAAACCACACCAGGAAAGCGCCTGCGGCCAGAGCCCACGGCAGGCGATTCGCGGCCGTCCTGCGGGTGACACGAAAATCCCCCTGCAGGAGGTTCATGGGACAGGCACCACTGCCAAAGCGCTCAATATAGTACTGGCACTGCAGAGCAAACGGATCGCCATGATAGTGATTCCAGTGAACTTCGAAGCGGCTTTCACTGCGCAGCTCCGTTTCCAGGGCCGCATATTCCAGGGGGACATTTTCGTCCGGCAGCCAGACATGCAGCGGCAACGCTTCCTGGGACTCGCGGCTCTGCAGATAGCCCTCCAGCAGGAGCCCAAGGGAAGACGGATGCACCGCGGTGGCATCCAGAGGGTCGGTCTGCAGCAGGCAGCGTTGCCTGTCGGGCGTAAAGTCAAACCAGGCCTGCCACAAAGCATTTTTGCCCTGCGGGGAAGGGGGAACGCACAGGGTATCGGGAACCAGAACATCGGGGGCAATGGCGCAGGCACTCAGGCGCTCCATCCAGCTTACCATGCGCTCACGGTCAACAACCATGGTGGCAATAGCACCATCGCTGCGGCGCGGTCCGATGGCGATGTGCACCTCATCAAGGTCCTGGGCCAGCTGCTCTTCAATGGCGTAGGGGAGAGCCTGACGAACATAACGGCTGTTTCGGGAGGGTATGCTGGCACTGGTCAGCAGCACCTGCTCACCAGGAACCATCACCACCGTGCGCCGGGGAGTTTTTTCCGCCGGCAGGGAGGACAGGACATCCTCCAGGCGACCTGTATATACCTGATCCGGCCCCTCGTAGCCCTTGAACATCCAGCGGGCTTCCCCGAAGTTCTGAGGGGACATCGGTAACATCTGCAGAAAAAGCGTGTCCATGGGTATCCTTTATTTATTCAGGTGCGGCGGGAGCGGGAGTTCCACCGACCTGCCCGTACTCGCGACCCAGAAGGTAGGTTCTCTCAACATCCCGGTAGATATAGCTGGTCAGAAAAACACTGCGGCCGGCAAACTGTGCCGTGGTCTCCACCTGAAAGTGGCTGCTGGAGACCGTCAGCCCCTGGCTGGAGACCTCCATTCCCGCCAGAAGCGGATGTGTCAGAAACTCCTCCACACTGTCAAAACCCTCCTCGGGTCGGTTTTCCACCAGCTCAGCTGCCGCCGATTCACTGAGTGCCGGGAAGATGCTACGCAACACGAGTGCCGATGCTGTATTTATATTTACGGGATAACCCGGCGCCAAAGCAACCACAAATGGGCGCAGCTGCTGATACTCTTCGAGCTCCAGTCCATGGATCAGGCGCAGCTCCGAAGGACATCCCATGGGGGCATCGGCCGTGCGATACGGAATCGGTTTATCCAGGTATTCCAGATCCTCCGCCCCATCCAGAGAGAAGGGTTCCTGATCGCTGTCGAGCCAATCGACTATGGCATCGGCCAGCGTTGGACGCAACCCCAGGGCATCCAGCAGGTTGCGCAGGCGCTGCAGGGCTACAGCATTCACCTGTCCCGCCGTGACCACGCTATTGATATTCAAACGCCCCTGCAGATCCAGGATACTGACCTGCAGGGCGCCGTGCTCCACTTCAAAGGGTGCCAGGGGCTCGGCCCAGCTTTCGCCGGGATGATCCACAAAGCGGGCGCTCTCGGCATCCGCCAGCATGTCCTGATAGAGGATCTGTCGGGCGTACTCCTCGCCGCCCAGGGCGTACAGGTGGGCCTGCTGATAATCCAGCAGGCCCGATGTCGTGCGGATATCCATCTGCTGGCGCTGCAGCATGGCTACAGCCACGGTACTGGCAATGAAAAAGACCAGCATGACCGTGATAAGCGCTACACCGCGCTGCCCGTATCTTTTCACGACTCCCCTCCTTCTTCACCACCGGAGGGAGGGGGGTCATCACCCGTACCGGAATCAAAGAGCGATGGAGGCAGGGCTGCCAGGGCAAAGACACGCCGGACTTCACCGAAGGTACCGGTCTCAAGAACCAGTTCCAGGCCGGTCAGGATCAGCTGCTGGGGAATCTGGGGCGCCTCCAGGGGAGGCCAGACATCATGCCACATGCCCGTGGCATCCACCACCCGCACCTGCAGGTGTTCCACACCCTCCAGCAGCGTCTGGACACGGGGCTCACTCTCCCGGGACCGGTCGAGCACATCCCAGTAAAGACGCAGCAGCGAGCTGCCATCAAAGTCATAGGCCACGCGCTGCTGGGTACTGCGTGGATGCTGCAGGGGATTGGTCCAGCCACGCCGGGTGAACTCCAGCGTATAGAGCCCGCCGCCCAGCTGCAGAAAAGGCTGGTGATCGCCATACTCATCGCGAATACCCCGGGCGTGTATCTGCTCGATATCCAGGGCCAGAAAACGCATGGCGCGCTGCAGACTGCGCAGCTCATCGCTGTGAACCTGAGTGATCTCCTGGGTGCGGAAAACGGTGTTCATCACCTGGTAGGAGCCGGCTCCGATCAGGGCAAAGATCGCCACGGCAATCAACACTTCCAACAAGGTAAACCCTGCCTGCCGCCGTACCATCAGTGCTCTCCCCGGAAGCCCACCAGGTGAGCCAGGTGATCCTGCTGGCGCAGGGCGAAGCTCCCGGCCACGGGAGCCACAAAAACCTCAACGCGCCGAAGATGTTCGGACGCCGTCGCCTCCACCACGCGGGTCAGCTCCCAGCGGCGGTCACCCAGGGTCACTTCGTCGGAAGTTCGCCCGATATCCGGCCACTGGGGGGCAATCAGCACCTCCATGATGGCATCGCGGGCAATCCATGAAGCCATGGTGCGCTGTTCCAGGTAGGCGGCCTGACGGCTGTTGCCACCCAGGGCACTGAGCAGCGCCGCCGAGGCCACCGCAAAAACCGCCAGGGCGATCATGACTTCCAGCAGGGTGAACCCGCGGCTGCCAGTGCGGGAATTTTTGGGGAAGAGCGTTTCAGGGATATTGGGCAAAAGTGATATCCTGTATGCCATCGGTTGAAAGACGATAGTGGGGCAAAGTGGTACTTGAAGCATGCCACTCCACCACAAGGGTAAAGGGGGAAACCTCCCCCGAAGAAAGCAACAGCACGGTGGGAACCGGGTCAGAGTCGCTCAGCTTCACGGCTCCCGGCAAAACCGGACGATGCTCCTGCTCCAGATGCAGGCGGATTTCAGATCGCAGCTCATGTTGACGGAGAGGGCCTTCTTCAAGAGCCACCCATCGCGCTTCTGCAGGGTCGTAGAGAAAGAAACCGTATCCACCAAAGTCCGTGGCAAACCCCAACTCCCGGCCATTATAGACGGCCTCGTCGGCAGCCATCTTCAAGACGGCGTGCAGGCGACGGGCTTCACGCTCCAGCTCCCGCTGACCGCTGCTCTGGCCCATGGTCATCACCGTGACTGACGCCAGAATACCGATGATGACCAGGACGACCAGAATTTCAATCAGGGTAAAGCCCTTCACCGACAAGCCTGAATCAGAGATCCCAGTTGCCGATAACCGCATTCACTCCCTCACCACCTTCACGGCCATCGGCACCAAAGGAATACAGGTCATAGGTGGCACGGGTGCCGGGGCTGATGTACTGGTAGTCATTCCCCCAGGGGTCGCGGGGAATATTCTTGAGGTAGCCTTCGGAGTTCCAGTTACGCGCTTCAGGAAAACCGGAAGGACGCCGTACCAGCGCATCCAGTCCCTGATCGGTGCTGGGGTAGGTGTGGTTATCCAGGCGGTACATTTCCAGCGCGTTGGCAATGGCGCGGATATCTGCCCGGGCCGCTGTGACCCGTGCCTCGTCGGGACGCTGCAGGATATTGGGCACCACCAGGGCCGCCAGAATACCCAGAATCACCACTACGACCATGATTTCAATCAGCGTAAAACCTTTGGCCCTGCTGTGCACGCGTGTTGCACGTCGAACCCTAACCCATTTCTTCATAAACGTATTCCTCACTGAGTAATATTCACGCAACACACTGAGCTCACATGATAAAAAAAACTACACCACTATTCAAAAAGAATTTCCGCCTGCTTCCGGTAATCCCCGACAACACGGCACTCCACTTCTATCCGGAAAGAGACTGAAAATCCCTGTCTCCTTACTCTCCATGACAGCATAGGGGAGGTTGCGCCACGGTACCAGTGAAATATCGCTCAAGACGAATGCATAAATTTTGTGCAATCCATGCTCGCCATGGTCACTTTCTGTTCATCTTTTGCAATCCACTCCTGTCGATAACCGTGTAAACCCTCTGTTCATGCTTAGAGAGAGTTTGGCCCATATGTTGCAGGTAAACGAGGGCAAGTTACGAAACCTTTCGAGAGGAGTGTGGGTTATGAAAAAAATAGAAGCGATCATCAAGCCCTTCAAACTTGACGATGTAAAAGAAAAACTTGAAACTATCGGCATTCAGGGCATTACCGTCAGTGAAGTCAAAGGGCTTGGCCGTCAGAAGGGTCACACCGAGCTTTACCGCGGTGCCGAGTATGTCATCGACTTTCTGCCAAAGGTGAAGATTGAGCTTATCGTTGCTGACAGTGCGGTAGAAGATGCCATCAATGTGATCATGGAAACAGCACGCACTGGACGCATCGGCGACGGGAAAATCTTTGTACTGCCCGTTGAGCGCGTGGTGCGCATCAGAACCGGCGAAGCCAACGAAGACGCCATATAACGCTGACAGCCACAGAAGCTGTTATTTCAGAGTATTCAACGCAATTACACAACGAGGTGCACCCTATGTTCAGAAGTATTGATGAAGCCGCCAAGTATATCCGCGACAATGGTGTTGAAGCCGTTGACTTCCGTTTCACCGACCTGTTTGGTGTGTGGCAGCATATCACCATTTCCGCTGCGGAAGTCGGTGAAGAAACCCTGGAGAACGGCCTGGGTTTTGACGGCTCCTCTATCCGCGGCTGGTGTGAAATCCACAACTCCGACATGAGTTTCGTCCCCGATGTCACTTCCGCCTTTGTCGATCCCTTCTTCCGCCGCAAGACCCTGGTCTTCTGCTGCGATATCGTGGACCCCATCACCACCGAAAAATACAATCGCGATCCCCGCAATATCGCCGGCAAAGCCATCAATTACCTGAAGCAGACTGGCATCGCCGACACCGCCTACTTCGGTCCCGAAGCGGAATTCTTCATCTTTGATGACGTGCGTTTTGACAGCTCCCCCCAGGGTGCATTCTATTTCCTGGACTCCAAGGAAGGTACCTGGAACACTGGCGCCGACGAAATGCCCAACCTGCAGTACAAGCCGCAGTTCAAGGGCGGTTACTTCCCCGTCCCCCCCATGGACTCTCTCCACGAGCTGCGCTCCGAGATGGTTGAAGTTATGGAGAAACTGGGTATTGTCGTTGAAGCCCACCACCACGAAGTGGCCACTGCCGGTCAGGTGGAAATCGACGTGCGCTTTACCGACATGCTCAAGCAGGCTGACATCATGCAGCTCTACAAGTATGTAGTGCGCAACGTGGCTGTGAAGAACAACAAGACTGTCACCTTCATGCCCAAACCTCTCTACGGCGACAACGGCAGCGGCATGCACTGCCACCAGTCCCTGTGGAAAGATGGCAAGCCCCTCTTCAGTGGTTCCGGCTACGCTGGCCTGAGCCAGGAGGCCCTGTGGTACCTGGGCGGCATCATCAAACACGCCAAGGCCATCGCCGCCTTCACCAACCCCACCACCAACTCCTACAAGCGTCTGGTGCCTGGCTTCGAAGCCCCTAACAAGCTGGCCTACAGCTCCCGTAACCGCTCTGCCGCCATTCGCATACCCATCGTGAACTCGCCCAAGGCGCGCCGCGTGGAAATCCGCTTCCCCGACCCCACTGCCAACCCCTACCTGGCCTTCAGCGTTATGCTCATGGCCGGCCTTGACGGTATTGAAAACAAAATTGATCCCGGCCAGCCTCTGGACAAAAATATTTACGACCTGGATCCCGTGGAACTGTCCACCATTCCTTCCATGCCCGCCTCGCTGGAAGAGTCCCTGGCAGCCCTGGAAGAAGATCACGAGTTCCTGCTCAAGGGCGACGTGTTCACACCTGACATCATCGAAATCTGGTGTGACTACAAGCGCAACAATGAGATCAAGCCATTGTCCCTGCGCCCGCACCCCATGGAATTCAGCATGTACTACTCTTACTGAGGAGCATACTCCCGGAATTTTCATCTGCACAAAAGCCCCCGCCATTCGGCGGGGGCTTTTTCAGCGTTGTAACTCTTTACGGTGTGTTGGTACTCGCGCCAGCATTCCTCCCAGAGACGCTCACTTTCGTCCGAAGACCAACGTCTCTGCCGCTCGCCATCCGGGCTCGCTCTCGGAATACTGGCGCTCCTGCTGAAAAAAACGCAGGGTAGCCGTGAATGGTTACAGAGCGTTTTGAAAACCAAAGAGTGCAGGAAACTTCCCAACCCCTTATTGCCAGTACTTGCCGTACAGGGGAAAGAGTTTTTCGCGCAACTCGCGGGAAATGGCATCGGCGGGGGTGATGACGGCATTGGCCGCTGCGCTTCCGCATTGACAGCCAGTATCTATGGTTCTGGCTGCCAGCACCTGCAGTACCTGTTTGGCGTTTTCCACATTGCGGTGCATGATCTCCAGAACCATTTCCACGCTGACGTGCTCTTCGTCTTCCTTCCAGCAGTCGTAGTCGGTGGAGAGGGCCAGGGTGGCGTAACAGATCTCCGCCTCACGGGCCAGTTTGGCTTCGGGCATATTGGTCATGCCCACCACGTCGGCGCCCCAGGCTCGGTACATGTGGCTTTCGGCGCGACTGGAAAACTGTGGCCCCTCCATGCAGATATAGGTGCCATGGCTGTGCAGGGTCACATCCAGAGAGCCAATGGCCTGCTTCAGGGCATCGCGCAGACAGGGACAGGTTGGCTGCGCCATGCTGACATGGCCAGTGATGCCCTTTTCAAAAAAAGTTGCGGGGCGATCTGCCCGGGTGAAATCGATAAACTGGTCCACCAGCACCATATCGCCGGGTTCAATGTGCTCACGCAGACTGCCGACAGCGCTGACACTGATGATTTTCTCGACACCCAGAAGTTTCATGGCAAAAATATTGGCCCGAAAATTGATTTCTCCGGGGGGGATGAGATGCTGACGCCCGTGACGGGGCAGGAAAAACAAGGTTGCGTCACCCAGGGTTCCCTGAACAATGATATCGCTGGGGGGGCCATAGGGGGTATCCAGCTCCACTTCCTGGACATTCTTCAGGGCATCCATTCGGTACAGCCCGCTGCCGCCGATAATACCAATTTTTGTCATACTGCTGCGACTCCACTTTTTTTGGACATTTCCAACGGATTTCTTATATAATCCCAAGGATTAAATGTCAAACTACCCCCTAGAACGGTGTTTTAACTATGGACTTTTTTACGTACCAAAATGGCGAACTGCACTGCGAAGAGGTGCCTCTGTCACGCATAGCACAGGAAGTGGGCACCCCGGTTTACGTCTACTCCCAGCGAACTCTGGAGCGTCACGCCCAGGTCTTCACCCAGGCCTTTGCCAACCTGAATGCCATGATCTGCTTTGCCGTCAAGTCCAATAGCAATATTCATATCCTGCGCGTTCTGGCGGAACAGGGCATCGGAGCTGACATTGTCAGTGGTGGCGAACTCTATCGTGCTCTGAAGGCGGGGATCCCCGGCGAGAAGATTCTCTTTGCCGGTGTCGGCAAAAAAGCCGATGAGATGGAATACGCCCTCAATGAGGACATCTTCATGTTCAATGTGGAGAGCATGGAAGAGCTTGACCTGCTGCAGGCAACCGCCAAGCGCCTGAACAAGACCGCTTCCGTCGCACTGCGCGTCAACCCCGATGTGGACGCCCGCACCCACCCCTATATCTCCACCGGCCTCAAGGAAAACAAATTCGGCATTCCCATGGAAAGCGCTCTGGAAAGCTACCGCTACGCCCACAGTCTCTCCTGTATCCGCGTGCGGGGCATCCACTGCCACATCGGCAGCCAGCTGACCGCCATAGAGCCCTTTGTGGATGCCTTCGTCATCATTAAAAACCTGGTCCGCGAGCTGCTGTCAGAAAATATTCCCATCGAATATATCGACATGGGTGGCGGCCTGGGCATCACCTACGACCAGGAAAAGCCCCCACTGCCTACGGAGCTGGCCGCTGCCATCGCGCCGCACCTGAAGGAAGTTCCCTGCAAACTCATCCTGGAGCCAGGACGAGCTATCGCCGGCAACACCGGAGCCTTCCTCACCCGTGTCCTCTTCACCAAGGACAATGGCTCCCGGAAATTCCTGATCGTCGACGGCGCCATGAACGATCTGGCCCGTCCCTCCCTCTACGGCAGTTTCCATGACATCCGCCCCGCCGTGGTCCGCGAGGGGAATACGGAAGTGGTGGATATCGTTGGCCCCGTGTGTGAGTCCGGCGACTTCTTCGCTAAAAATCGTCCTTTACCCCCCTGCCACCCCGGCGATATACTCAGCCTCATGAGCGCCGGAGCCTATGGTTTCACCATGAGCTCCAACTACAATTCCCGCCCCCGGGCCGCAGAGGTTCTGGTAAGCGGCGACCGCTACCGGGTCATCCGGCAGCGGGAAACCTATGAAGACCTGACAAGACTTGAGGAACTATCGTGAATACTTTTTCCCATGCTGGCTGGAACGGCTCATTCACCAAAATCAGCGGCACCGGCAATGACTTCATTGTCATCAACGACCTGGCCCGCACCATCAACTACCGCTCCATCCAGGAGATCATTCCCCGCATGTGCCATCGCCACTTCGGCATCGGTGCCGACGGAGTGATCTTTATCCAGCAGAACGCCCCCACCGACATCCAGTGGCACTTCTACAACGCCGATGGCTCCCGGGCCGAAATGTGCGGCAATGGCGCCCGCTGCGCAGCACGGTATATATTCTCCCAGGGCATCGTGCACGAAAACAGCTTTAACCTGCACACCGAAGCCGGCATGATCGGAATCCGCCTGGATGAGCAGCGGCTCATCGGCGTTCAACTCACCAAACCCCACGATCACCGCAGCAAGTACACCATCAAAACCATCAAGACTGAATACCTGCTCTCCAGCATCAATACCGGCGTTCCCCATGCCGTGCTGCAGGTATCGGATATTGAAAGCTTCGACCTCATGAACATGGCCCCGGAAATCCGCTTCCACGAAATGTACGCCAGCGGAACCAACGTCAACATCTACGAGAAGGTAGCACCGGATACCATCCGCGTGCGCACCTACGAGCGGGGCGTGGAAGGCGAGACCCTCTCCTGCGGAACCGGCAGCGTCGCCGCCGCCATCGTCGCCTGCCTTGACGACAGCGAAGTTTCAACGGAAGTCCACGTTATCACCAACGGCGGCGAACTGTTTATTTCCTTTGACAGAGCGCTGAATTCCGTTACCATGACCGGCGATGCCCACATTCTTTTCACCGGGACCATCACTCCAGACCTGATAAACAACAAACTCCAGCTTACGGAAAAAGAGGTATAGTGTATGCAGCAGTTACAAGGAGCCATCGTTGCCATCATCACCCCCTTCAGAAACGGCAAGTTTGATGAAGACGCGTACCGGCAGCTGATCGAAAATCAGATTGAAAACGGCATCAGCGGCATCGTTCCCTGCGGAACCACCGGAGAAAGCACCACCCTCTCCCACGAGGAACACCAGCGCGTAATCCGCGTCTGCATTGAGCAAGTAGCCGGAAGAGTTCCCGTCATCGCCGGAACCGGCTCAAACTCCACCGCCGAAGCCATCAGCCTGACCGAGCACGCCCTCAAGGATGGTGCCGACGCCGCCCTCTCCGTAACGCCATACTACAACAAGCCCAGCCAGGAAGGCCTCTACCAGCACTACCGTGAACTGGATCGCATTGGCATTCCCATCGTCCTCTACAACGTCCCCGGACGCTGCGGAGTCGACCTGCTGCCCGAAACGGTCGCCCGCCTCGCCGAACTGGACAACATCGTCGCCATCAAGGATGCCACCTCCAGCATGATCGTCGCCTCGGAGATCCGCCGCCTGTGTGGCGACAAAATCACCCTGCTCTCCGGCGACGACCTCACCGCCCTTGGGCAGATGGCCCTGGGAGGACGAGGCGTCATATCCGTCATATCCAACATCATCCCCGGCCCATGGAGCCAGATGGCCGCCCTCGCCCTCGCGGGCGACTTTGCCGCCGCCTGCGAAATCCACGACCGCTACTTCCACCTCAATCGCCTGCTCTACCTGGAAGCCAATCCCATTCCCGTCAAAACCGCCGTTGCCATGATGGGTAAGTGTGCCGATGAATTCCGCCTGCCCCTGACCAACCTCAGCCCAGGCAACCGGGAGATCCTCGCCAAAGAGCTGGCGCGCCTGGAACTGATCCGCGCATAACACAGGAGAGACATATGCTGAAAATAGCCATCATGGGCGTTACCGGGCGCATGGGAACCACCATACTCAACCTGGTGGAAAAAAGTGACCACTGCCAGCTCGCCGCCGCCATCGACGCCCCCACATCACCCTACCTGGGCAAGGACAGCGGCGAAATCGCCGGATTCGGCACCAATGGCATCGTCATCACCGACGACCTGGAAGCCGCCCTCAGCGAAGCTGACGTGGTCATCGACTTCACCCACGCCGACGCCACCGCCGGCAACGCCCCCCGACTGGCCAAAATCGGCATCCCCCTCGTCATCGGCACCACCGGACTCAGCGCCGAAGGCCAGGCAGCCATCAATGCCGCCGCTCAGCATATCCCCATCGTCTTTGCCCCCAACATGAGCACCGGGGTGAACGTGACCCTGAAACTGCTGGAAATGGCCGCCACTATCTTTGGCGACGACTACGACGTGGAAGTGGTGGAAGCCCACCACAACCGCAAAAAAGACGCCCCCAGCGGCACCGCCATGAAAATGGCCCAGGTACTGGCTCAGACCCTCAAGCGGGATCTGGCCACCGACGCCGTGTATCATCGAGAAGGCATGATCGGTGAACGCACCAAAAAGGAGATCGGCATCCAGACCATCCGCGGCGGCGATATCGTCGGCGACCACACCGTCTTCTTCTGTGGCCCCGGCGAGCGCGTAGAAATCACCCACCGCGCCCACAGCCGCGACACCTTTGCCAGCGGAGCCATACGCGCCGCCACCTGGGTACACCATCAACCCGCCGGCCTCTACAGTATGTTTGATGTTCTGGGCCTGAAATAACAACAGGAGCACGCCATGTCCACGTACCGCTGCAACAAATGCCGAATGCTCTCTTTCAGTGAGCCATCGCCATCCACCTGCCCCCACTGCTCCTATGAAGACACCTTCGAGGAGTTCAACGGTGAAACCATGGATATGGAACAGTACATCAAAACCCAGATCAGCGGCGACTCCTGGGAAGCCACCCGCCTGATGGCCTATGGTCTGCTGGCCCAACAGCTGGGCTACCCCCAGGTCGCCGACGTCATGGGCAAACTGGCCGAAGAAGAGCTACGCCACGCCGCCGGGTTTGTGCAGCGGGACGAGGACACCACCGATAAAAACGACATCATGGAAATGATCAAGAAACTCATCGAAGGCAAAAAGGGAAGCCGTAAACTCAAACTGGAAGGCAGCTCCCACGCCCGCGCCGCCGAAAACCCCCAGATGGAAAGCTGGTTCCGCAACTGCGCCGACGATGAAAAGCGCCATATCAAAAGCCTGGAGTGGTGCCTGAAGCAGCTGCAGAAACTCTGAAGGCAGAGGCTCTCGCACCCGATCGCTCGCCCGCAAAGAGAGTCAAGCAACGCAGTCTGTGCAGAACCATTTCCGCCATTCCAGCATGCTATTAGTGTCAGCCGGGGGATGTGAAACTTCAGTTATAATACTCAGTTGACGTTGTCACGATTCTGCCAGGCGTGCTCAAGCCAGTGATCGCGCATCTGTTCGCTGGTGCCTGTTTCGATATGAGGATTACCTGGAATAGTTCCCGTTACAGGCACTCCGTTGATCTGCGTTGGAGTGAGATCAATAAACGGTATGCCCATGCTGATGTCAAAAGTTCCAAAGCGAATATGTTCAGCCACCAGATTTTGCCATTCATCACTTTCGCCCTGAGATTGAGATATGTTGATAAATAAACCATAATGACTCAGCAGATAATAATCGAAACTCCCCCACCACGTATTCGCTGTTTTGGACCATGCATCACAATGCAGGTGCAGAACATTCACCCGTCGTTGCGATTTATCCCGAAAACTTCCGACAATATTGGGTGTGAATGTCAGTTCGAATACCTGATTTAGCCAAGAGTCTTCGTATTCAAGAATAAATTTCTCACCCGCCGTTAATTGAATGGGAAAAATGAGATCATCATCATCCAGTGCAATAAGCCCATCTCTTTCATTGATCATGGGAAATGAGGCATACACACCTTTTGTTGGTAATCCCAAAATACTGTCACAATGCAGCCCTTCGCATTCAGTGTCGGGATTTGGATTATAAAATCCACCGCCACCAGAGAAGGTCTCCCATTCACCATCTTCATAGTAAGAATCTTCATATTCATCATAGAAATTGGCATGTATCCGCCGGATATGCTTGCTTTCGTCACGGTAGGTAAGAATAAACTCACGTAACCGTTCATAACCCTTTTCATCAGTATACTCCCATTCGCGATAAAAATAATCCGTAGTCCAGGTTCCAGGGTGAGGTACTAAATAGTCGGTCAGTGCAATATGCTGAACTTTTTCAGGGTCGGTCTGAAGTTGAATGGCATCAATGCCACCCAATGGGTCATAGGCTTCCTGAATGCCTTGAGGAGCCCATGTGACAGGTAAAAGAATCTGTGATTCCTCAGCTACCTGAATGCCATTATTCCCCAGATTGAGATTCACGTTTTCAGTGCTGGTGCCCAAACTGAATGCCCCCAGGTTCCCATCAAATGTCAGAGCCCCCAGGAAGTTCATGGTGGCGAGATCAAAGCTTGTCAAACTACTCAGCGTATTCTTGGAAACCAGGAGTTGATAGTTTCCGCTGGTGACGATGGCAGTGGAAGTGTTGCCGTTTTCATCCACAGCAATTAACAGAAGTGATACATTGAAACCATCACTGGAAACGCCTGGTAGTGATGATATAGTGATCTGACCGCTGAGTTGCACCTGAGATACCGTTTCCACTTCCACTTCGGGCTCATCACCTCCACCACTGCTACTGCCGCCGCAACCAACCATGAACAGAACGATTGCCAATATCGAAAGGCTGGTAAAAATCCACTTACATGATACCGCCCTGATGACCATGGGGCACCTCTTTCTCTGTTTCTGATTTCAATGATGAAGTAAAACGACTACACCGTTCGTACTAAGAGGTAAATACACCGCAACAGACTATAGGTAAACATAAAACCGTCCATCGGTAAACAAAATAAACATAGGTCGCATATTACATCGCGATATTGCATTTTACAGAAGGCCTTATTCTTATCATGTCTGGTTATTTCCGTGCCTTCCGCGTTTTCCGTGGTCAAAATCCCCCTTGCCATTCTTTCATGCCCTGGTGTCTCGAGTGAGCACAGCGAGCGGGCGAGAGGCCGGTCTTCTCGTAACCGGTTTATCCACGTTGCACTTGTGAGATAAAAAAAGGCTCCCGTTACCGGGAGCCTTTTTTATTTCGCAGATGCCACTCTTCAACGCTTGCGGATACCGGTGATGAGATAGTCTGTCTCGGTCAGGCGCTTGAGGTCAAACACGATGCGATCGCCTTCTGCAAGTCCTTCGGCGATGGAGGGGTTCTCCAGGTCCAGCTCCATGGTCATGGCGGGCCAGCGCAGGGCGCGGATGGGTTCATGGTGCAGGGTGATGGTTCTGCCGGTGGGGTCGAGGGCGATGACTTCGCCATTGGCACTGACGGTGCTGCCAATGGCTCCGCTGGCCGAGCCGTGGCTGCTGTGTCCATGGTTTCCATGCCCGTGACTGCTGGCCATGGTGATGGCGGCGGTGAGTGAGAGAAGGCTGACGGCGGCGATGATGGCGATAATGGACTTTTTCATGGGACAACTCCTTGAGTTTGGTTTGTGTATGTAAGGTCTCTTTCAACTTTGTACATTGTCCTTTTTTGGTTCGGCCAAAAAAAGACCAAAAAAAGCCGCCCCCCAACGCCCGTTGATCCGGTTCGTTTGCTCGCCTGGACTGGAGATCCGGCAGACGCTGCATCCCTGCAGCTCTGCCGGACCACCTGCTTCCTGCAGGTGTCCCGTGCGGGTCTTGCCAGCCAGGCTTCACACTTACCGGACGGGCTCAGGGGGGATTTGTGTCTTCTATCTATCCCCCGTGTGCTGTCCCAGCCAGGACGCTGCCATTGGAACGCGGTAGCCCAGCTACTATTTGAAAATAGTAGCTGGGCGCTTTTGCGCCACTTTGGGCGGGTCAAAAGTGGCGCAAAAGGACTGAAGTTACAACACCTTTCATGCCTCTGAATACGATCGAGATATGTGACGATTATCTCCTGGTTCAGGGTGCGGCCTTTAGGCCTCTTTCCACGCTTGCTCCAATGAACTATGCACATTTCAACTGTATCCGTTTCCACAGATAGTAAGCGGCGGGCAGTACCACCAGGGTCAGTACGGTGGCGCTGACCATTCCACCCACCATGGGGGCGGCGATGCGGCGCATGACTTCCGAGCCGGTGCCGGTACTGAGCATGATGGGCAGCAGGCCGATGATGATGGTGGCAACGGTCATGACTTTGGGGCGCACGCGCAGCAGGGCGCCTTCAATCACGGCTTCCCGCAGCTCATTCAGGCTTACTGTGCGACCTTCGTCGGAGGCTTTCTTCTTACGCGCCCGCAGGGCCTGATCCAGGTAGACCAGCATCACCACCCCGGTTTCGGCGGCTACCCCAGCCAGGGCGATAAAGCCCACGCTGACGGCGATGGAGAGGTTGTAGCCCAGCAGGTGGAGCAGCCAGAAGCCGCCCACCAGGGAGAGGGGCAGGGTGGCCATGATGAGCAGGGCTTCGCCCACCCGGCCAAAGCTCAGGTAGAGAAGGAGCATGATGATGGCCAGGGTCAAGGGGATGACCACTTTCAGGCGCTCGTTGGCACGCTCCATGTATTCATACTGGCCGGACCAGCTGATGGAATACCCGGCGGGCAGCTCGATGAAGCGGTTGACGGCGTCGCGGGCTTCGGCCACATAGCCGCCCAGGTCACGTTCCTGGATATCCACATAGGTCCAGCCGCTGAGACGGGCGTTTTCGCTGCGGATCATGGGGGGGCCGTCAGTGATCTCCACGCGGGCCACCTGCTCCAGGGCTACCCAGGCGCCGCTGGGCGTTGCCAGGGGCAGCTGCTGCAGGCGTTCCAGGGAGTCGCGCAGGTCGCGGGGGTAGCGCAGGTTGATGGGGTAGCGCTCCAGCCCTTCCACAGTGGTGCTGATATTCATGCCACCCACGGCGGTGCGGATGACTTCCTGCACGTCGGCCACGTTGAGGCCATAGCGGGCGGCGGCGGGGCGGTCGATATCCACTTCGATGTAGCGGCCACCGGTAACCCGCTCCGAATAGACGGAGGAAGTTCCGGGAACGCCTTCGATCACCTCTTCAATGCGCTCGCCGATCTGCTGAATAACGGCCAGGTCGGGGCCAGCCACCTTGATGCCCACGGGGGTACGGATGCCCGTTGCCAGCATGTCGATGCGGGTGCGGATGGGCATGACCCAGGCATTGGTGACGCCGGGCAGCTGCACGGCGCTGTCCAGCTCTTCGATGATTTTGCGGGTGGTCATGCCGGGCCGCCACTGGTCGCGGGGCTTGAGCATGATGCTGGTCTCCAGCATGGTCAGGGGCGCGGGGTCGGTGGCGGTTTCCGCCCGCCCGGTCTTGCCGAAGACGCGCTCCACTTCCGGCACGGTCTTGATGAGGCGGTCGGTCTGCTGCAAAAGCTCTGCCGCTTTGCCCGCCGAAAGCCCCGGCAGGGTGGTGGGCATGTACATCAGGTCCCCTTCATCCAGCTCGGGCATGAACTCCGAACCCAGTTTGGTGACGGGATAGATCATGCTGGCCGCGGCAAGGATGGTCAGCACCACGATGGTGCCGGGGAAGCGCAGGGCGACCTTGATCATGGGCTGGTACATGGCGACCAGGACACGGTTTATGGGGTTTTTATGTTCCGGCGTAATGCGCCCACGGATGAAGTAGCCCATGAGCACGGGCACCAGGGTGATGGCCAATCCCGCCGCCACGGCCATGGCGTAGGTCTTGGTGAAGGCCAGGGGCGCGAAGAGGCGCCCTTCCTGGGCTTCCAGGGTGAAGACCGGCAGGAAGCTGATAGTGATGATGAGCAGGGCGAAGAACAGGGGCGGCCCCACTTCCGTGGAGGCGCGGCTGATGATGGCCCAATGATCCTCGTCACTGTCTGCCTTGCGCCGTTCCAGGTGTTTGTGGGCGTTTTCAATCATGACGATGGCGGCGTCCACCATGGCGCCAATGGCGATGGCAATGCCCCCCAGGGACATGATGTTGGCGTTGATGCCCTGCAGCTGCATGATGACAAAGGCTCCCAGCACGCCCAGGGGCAGGCTGATGGCGATAACCAGGGAGGAGCGGAAGTGCAGCAGGAAGAGCAGGCACACCAGCACCACCACGATCAGCTCCTTGATGAGGGTGTCGCGCAGGTTCTCCACTGCCCGCTCGATGACGCTGGAGCGGTCGTAGGTCTCCACGATTTCCACCCCTTCGGGCAGGCCATCGCGAATTTCATCAATCCTGGCCTTGACCCGCTCAATCACGGCGAGGGCGTTTTCGCCGGAGCGCATAACCACAATGCCTCCAACCACTTCACCTTCACCATCCAGTTCGGCGATACCCCGGCGCATCTGGGGTCCGGTGGTGATTTCCGCCACATCGCCCAGCAGAAGGGGGGTGCCGCTGGAGCCGACCTTCAGGGGCACCTGGCGCAGGTCTTCCACGCTCTGGATGTAGCCCTTGGCGCGGATCATATACTCGGCTTCGGCCATTTCGATGGCCGAGCCGCCGCTCTCCAGATTGGCCCGCTGCACGGCGCGGGAAACATCAGCCGTACTGAGCCCGTAGGAGCGCAGGCGAAAGGGGTCAACGGTGATCTGGTACTGGCGCACCATGCCACCCACGGTGGCTACTTCCGACACTCCTTCCACGGTCTGCAGTTCATATTTGAGGAACCAGTCCTGAATACTGCGCAGCTGTCCCAGGTCGTGGTTGCCCGTGCGATCCACCAGGGCATACTGATAGACCCAGCCCACGCCGGTGGCATCGGGCCCCAGGGAGGGGGTGGCCTCCGGGGGCAGGCTGCCGGCGGCCTGGCTCAGGTACTCCAATACCCGCGCCCGCGCCCAGTAGAGGTCGGTGCCATCTTCAAAGAGGACGTAGATATAGGAGTCGCCAAACATGGAGTAGCCACGCACGGCCGTGGCCTTGGGCACGGCCAGCAGAGCGCTGGAAAGTGGGTAGGTCACCTGCTGCTCCACCACCTGGGGAGCCTGGCCGGGGTAGGTGGTCTTGATGATCACCTGCACGTCGGACAGATCGGGAATGGCGTCCAGGGGCGTCTTCTGCAGGGAATACATGCCCCACAGGGCCAGGAAGATGCTGGCCATCAGCACCAGCAGGCGGTTACGCAGGGACCAGTTGATAATAGCGGCAATCATGGCCGCACCTCCTCCCCGTGAATACGCAGGGCCACAATGCGGAAGGTGATTTCATCCAGGGCTTCCAGGGCAAAGGCGAATGCATCACCGGGCTGCAGGTGGTCGGGAACGCTCAGCCCTTCAATCAGGTCCAGATCCATGGTCATGGCGGGCCAGCCCAGGGCGGGAATGGGTTCGTGGCTGAGGTTGATGGAGCCGGGATTGCGGCCGGGGCCTTTATAGATGCCATCACTCCACACTTCGTCACCGGGCTGCAGCTCTTCCAGAGTCTCCAGGCGGGTAAAGGCACCCCGCAGGCTGCTTTCGGAGTCGATGAGGAACTGGGCCGAGATGACCACACGCTCGCCTTCCTGAAGGCCAGCCGTGATCTCCACCGTGTCGGCGGTCATCAGCCCGGTGCGCACTTCCACCGCCTCAAAGCGGCCTTCATCACGGGCGACGATGACCCGCTGGGTATTGTCGCTGCGGATCAGGGCCTGACGGGGAATTGCCAGTACATGGGGGCGGCTTTCGGTGGTAATGGCGGCGCGGGCAAACATGCCGGGCTTGAGGGTGCCATCGGGGTTGGCAACGCTCAGGCGCGCCCGCAGGGCGCGGCTGGAGGAATCAAGGGAGGGGTAGATGAATTCCACCTGCCCCTGGAGGGCGTCATCGCCGGGGTTCAGCTGCAGCGTGGCCACCTGACCGGTTTTCACCAGGCGCGCCTGGTGCTCAAATACCTCCACCAGTACCCACACCGAGGAGAGGTCGCTGATGGTGAGGATATCCATGCCGGGGGTAATGTACATGCCTTCGCGGATATTCAGTTCGGTGACGACGCCATCCTGGCGGGCGTACACCGGGATAAGCTGGCGCACCCGTCCGTCCCGTTCAATCTGCTGAACGGTCTGGCGACTCAACCCCAGGGAGAGCAGGCGCTCGCGGGCGGCGTCACTCACGGCAGGCTGATTCATCGTCAGGGCGCGCAGGAACTCCTCCTGGGCATTGACAATAGTGGGGGAGAAGAACTCCAGCAGCAGCTCGCCCTGTCTCACCCGCTGGCCGAGGCTGCGGGCGTGCAGGCGTTCCACCCAGCCCTCAGCCCGCACATGCACGTGGCTCAAGCGGGTTTCGTCGTAGTCAACATAGCCAACGGCTTCCACTACGGGCTCCATGGTCATGCGTTCAACAGGGCGGGTGCGTACCCCCAGGCTCTGGGTGACTTCCGGCGCCACGAAGATGCCACCGCCACTGCCACCCTGGTCGGCATAGATGGGAATGTAGTCCATGCCCATCTCGTCCTTGCGGGGCACATCGGAGGTGACGCGGGGGTTATGGGGGTGCCGGTAGTAGAGGATTTCCCGCTCGGCGGAAGCCCCATCGGCCACTTCGTGGTCACTGTGGTCGTCGCTGGACAGCCAGTTCAGGGCTACGGCTCCCAGGGCCAGCCCGGCGGCAAAGGCGAACAGGATGGCGAGAAGGGCAGATTTATTCATGGTGGGCTCCATTGGAGTAGTAGAGGAGGTTGGCCTGGATCTGGGCGGCATCGGCCAGCAGGCGCTGGTGGCGCAGCTGGTTTTCCAGTTCGTACACCGCAGCCCGCAGCAGGCCATCGAAATTGGCGCTCAGGTTCTGGTAGCCGGAAGCAGCGGCATCGCTGACAATGCGGCTGTGGGGCAGCACAGTGGTGCGGGAGAGTTCAATGCGCTCCTGCAGGCGCTGCCAACGCTGGTGCTGGGTGCGCAGGTCGCTTTCCAGCTGGCGCAGCTTCTCGATCCGATCGAGGCTGGCCGCGCTGGAGCGCTGGCGGGCCGCACTGGCATTGCGCTCCTGCAGTCTGCCGGGAGCGATGGGAATACCTACCTCCACCATGATGGTGAACGTCTGGTCATCGTTGTCGGCGCGGGCGTAGAGAGCATCCACCATGAAGCCGCTGTAGTACTGTCCGCTCAGGCGCACATCATTTTCCAGGGCCCTGATGGCGGCGTCATCCGCCGTAACGGCGGGATGGGCTGGCAGCGTTGACAGGAGTTCATCCACTGGGGGCACCGTGGGCAGATCGGGAAGGTCGTGGGGCAGCTCCTGCTGCCAGGCGGCTTCGCCCACCCAGCGGGCCAGGGCGGAGCGGGCATCGTCGCGGGCAGAGAGAATGCTGGTGAGGCGATCCTGCTGCATGGCCTGCTCCAGCTCCAGCATGAGCATCTGCTGCTGGCTCAGGCGGCCGGCGGCGTACTGCTGACGGGCCACGTCGGCCAGGTCGCGCAGCAGATTGGAGTGATGGTCCACGATAGCCACCGCCCGCTGCTGATACCACAGCTCCAGATACGCCCGCTGCACGTTGCGGTTGAGCTGGCGCTGCCAGTCTTGCTGACGGGCCAGCTGGGCATCGGCCTGATGCTCAAACTGCTGGGAACGCAGATTCAAGCGACTGGAGCGGGGGAATTCCTGACGAACTCCCACCATGAACTCGCTCATCATTTCCGACTCTTCATAGCCCAGCAGCAGTTTTGGGTCGGGCAGGCGCCCCGCGGCGACCGACTGCTCACGCAGGCCGCTGGCACGGGCTTCCAGGGCAGACAGGGAACCGTCGCGCTCGTGAGCCATTTCCAGGGCACGGGGCAATTCCAGCGCTGACGCTATGCTCGGCCACAGGCCAAGAAACAAGACGAGAGAGAGTGTCTGATAAAGTGGGGCTTTTGCTCCCATGATTTTCTCCTGACGAAAAACGTTACACCGACACAGGTCGGCAAGCGGCTCTTGTCAGGAAGCGAGAGGTGGTTCGGGCAGGATTTCGCTGAGGGGATCGGGCAGGAAGGAGTGGTACTCCATGACAGGGACGCCCAGCAGGTTGACATGAAAGCTCAGGCTGGCTGCGGGACCCACTGGTGCCAGGCAGATGCAGCTGTCGCAGAATCCGCTGGCCATGTCACCGCATTCGCCACTGTCAGAAGAGGTATCGACAGCACTATGATGGCCGTGGTGGCCGGAGTCCATGCTGAGCTGCCCGGCATCGGAAATGGCAACACTGTGCACACTCCCCGCCATCAGGCTCTGGGAGAGCAGAAACAACACCAGCATGGTAGCGCCGAATACGCGTGAGATTTTCATGGTGATAAGAGTTTGACAATTCCCCCTAAAAGTCAAGTAATTTTATCGAAATAAGGGGATTATGCTCATCTTCAAACAGCTTCGCTCGAATACCAGTCAGGGCAAACCTCCTCCTGAAGAAGAAAATCGAAGCACCGGTTGAATCATCCGTTTTCTTTTTGCTGACCCTATGCTAGATTCTTTCAACCGCTGTTTTAAAAAGGAGAAGAGACATGATAGCTTCCTGGCGAAGATTCTGCGCACTGGTTTTCTGTATCGCCCTTGCTCTGCCGGCACAGGCCCAGAGCGACCCCACTGCCGCCTGGCAACCTTCCTTTGATCCCAGTAAAGCTGAGCACACCTACATCCTTTCCAATATATCCCACCCGGCCATTGAGGGTGTTGGCGTCGGATACCGCATCCGGGACAAGGTCTGGGAACGCTCCAACGGGAGACTCTATGTGGATTTCCGTCCCCTGGCTCAGTTGGGTGGCGAGCGCGATGTTATCAGCAAGCTGCGCATGGGCGCGGTACATGGAATGCTTTCTTCGTCAGTGGCAGCCGCCAATGTGGCCGATAAGCTTGGAATCGTGAACCTGCCCTATGTGGTGGACACCTTCGAAAAACTTGATAAGTTCATTCAAGATGAAGAACTCTTTGAAGAGTTTCGCCAGAGCCCCCGTCGCCAGGGAGTCATCGCCGTTGATATCACCAGCTACGGCACCTACGGCTGGGCCACCACCAAGCCGGTACGCAGCCTGGAAGATGCCCGGGGCGTGAACTTCCGTATCGCCGAAGCTCCCGTCAATATCGATATTTACCGCGCCTGGGGCAACCGCTTTACCGTCATGCCCTGGCCCGATGTTCCCCAGGCCCTGCAGACCGGCGTCATTGACGGCCTTGACCACACTCCCACTGTCAGCAATATCACCGGAAAATTCGATGTGGCCAAGTACTTCACCGAAGTCAACTACGCCCAGGGCCTCTTTATCCACCTGATCAACGAACGCTGGCTCAACCGCCTGCCCGCTGATCTGCGCGAAATCCTGCTGGATGTCATCGCCGAAGAGAGTGCCAAATCCCGCGAGCTGGCCAGGATTCAGCACGAGGAGCAGATTGCCGCTGCCAAGGCCAAGGGCGTGGAGTTCATTCCCCTTTCGGCCGCTGACAGACAACGCCTGATTGAGCTGGCTGAGCCGGTGTACAAGACCTGGGGTGAACGGATCGGGGCCGATTATCTGCAGCGCGTGCGGGATTCACTGGAAAAATAAATCATTTACTGGCATAATCGGCGGGTTTTTCAGAAGCCTGCAAAAGCCGGGAAGCAGGTGCTTCCCGGCTTTTTTTGTTGGAGTCATGTCAGTATGAAACGAGCATTTCGCTTTCTGGACCGCCTGCTTGGCCATGTGGAAGACTGGAGCCTCTTCACGGCCGTCATGATGGCTCTCTTCGCCGCCATGACCAATATCATTCTGCGCAAGACCACCGATATCAGCCTGTACTGGTCTGACGAAGTGGTGCGTAAGGTTATCTTTTTCACTACCTTCATGGGAGCCAGCGCCGCCATCCGTCGCCGGGCCCTCATCCGCATTGATGCCGTTCCCCAGCTCCTGCCCATTTTCCACAAGCCCCTTACCGTGCTCAGCCATGTGGCAGTACTGGTCTTTGCCGGTATCATGATCTGGCTCGGCCTGGGCATGACCATGCTGGTATATGATGATCCCTTTGCCCGCACCTCTACCCTGCAGATTCCCGAGTGGTACTTCTACGGCCTGCTGCCCCTGGTGGGATTCATGATGTTCATCCGCACCTGCATGCAGATCGTGGAAGACTGGCAGGACTGGCGCAGCCCGACTTCAGATAAGGAGGGCGCGTAGCATGGATACTTCATACCTCATCATTCTGGCCCTGCTGCTGGGGGCCCTGGCCGCCACGGTTCCCGTGTTCATTGTGCTCTTTTTCGTGGGGCTGACGGGACTGGGCTACTTCATCGGCATAGATCCCATGATCGTCATCGAAGTCCTCTACCGCAGCATGGACAAGTTCGCCCTCATCGTGGTGCTCTTCTTTGTCCTGTGCGGCAATATCATGACCACCGGCTCCATTGTGGAAAAACTCATCAAGACTGCCAACGTGCTGGTGGGCTCCCTGCCCGGTGGCCTGGCCATGGCCGGTATTCTGGCCTGCGGCTTTTTCGGGGCCATCTCCGGCTCCACGGTGGCCACGGTGGTGGCCATCGGCGGCTTTATGATTCCCGCCCTCATCAGGCACCGTTATCCCGAACAGTTCAGCATTGGCGTCATGACCACCGCACCCATTCTGGGCGTGGTCATCCCTCCCTCCATCGCCATGATTCTCTACGCCATGGTGACCAATGTCTCTTTGGAGGCGTTCTTCCTGACCGGCTTTATGCCCGGCCTCCTGATCATGGCAGCCATGTCCCTCTATGCCTACTTCTACTGCCGCCGCCTGCCCGATATTGACCTGGCACCCAAACCAAGCCCGGCAGAAGTCTTCAAAACCCTGAAGGACAGCTTCTGGGCGCTGATGCTGCCGGTGATCATCTTCGGCGGCATCTACTCCGGCCTCTTTACCGCCAACGAGGCTGCCGTGGTGGCCTGTTTCTACGCCTTTTTCGTGGAAATCGTCATCCACCGCGACATGAAGCTGACCCAGGTGAAAAAGGTGGTGGTCTCCTCGGCGGTCACGTCATCCACCCTGCTGATCATCGTGGCCGGCGCTTCCGTATTCGGCGAATACCTGACCTTCGAGCAGATTCCGGGGCAGATCACCAATGCCGTGGTCTCCAACATTCACTCCCAGTGGATCTTCCTGCTGGCGGTGGGGATTATCCTCCTGCTCATCGGCATGTTCATGGATATTATCTCGGCCACTATCATCCTGACCCCCATCCTCTACCCCATGCTTTCGCGCTTCGGCATCGACCCCATGCACTTCGGCCTGCTGATGACCGTGAACCTGGGTATTGGCTACGCCACACCGCCGCTGGGAGTCAGCCTGTACATCGCCGGTACTGTGGCCAACCGCAATATTCTCTACGTCACCAAAGCCGTGGCCCCCTTCCTGCTCATCCAGCTTGGAGTACTACTGGTGCTGACCTTCTGGCCCGATTTTGTGCTGTTCCTGCCGCGCTGGCTGTATGGGTACGGAGGGTGAGTCTGTCACTTTTGACCCGCCAAAAGTGACGCAAAAGCGGCCCCCAGTGCTTGCAGATTTCTGCCATCAGCTTGTCTGAAACTGGGGCCGCAAACAACCGTCATCCCTGACTGAGTTTGCGGTCGCCGCCCTCATGGCGACGACCCTGCGGGCGGCCAGCGTTTCAGTCGGCACTGACTGGCAGAAGCAAGCACACGGGGGAGATTGAGCGTAGCGGGCGAGCGCGGCATTGCCTTTCTTTGTGTGAAACACTCTTTATCAACAGATCACCCCAGGAGCACTGTTATGGATGTCAAAATTCTGGTTCCCGTCGACAACTCCGATACGGCCCGCCGCACTCTCAGTATGATCATCGCCCATAAGGAGCAGTTTCCCCCGAAACTGACCCTGCTCTATGTCATCAATATGGAAAAGCTCACCTATCGCATGATTCCCGACTTCCAGGTGGATATGATCCGTGAGAACGCGCGGCAGTCCGGCGAGGACATGCTGCAAAGCTATGCCGCCATTCTTGAGCGGGCGGGGATTGCGGTGGAAAAGCGCCTGGAGTTTGGTTCGCCCCGTGAGCGCATCAGCCGCATTGCCAATGATGAGGGCTTTCAGATGGTGATTATGGGCCGTCGCGGGCGGGGGGAAGTGAGTGATGTGCTGTTCGGCTCAGTGGCCAACTATGTACTGCATGCGGTCAAGTGCCCGGTAATGCTGTTCTGAGACGGTACTCTTACAGGGCCACCACTCGGTTGCGCCCGGTCTGTTTGGCGATATAGAGCGCCCGGTCGGCACGCTGGATCAGCTGATCGTGGGGCTCGCCCAGCTGATATTCCGTGACTCCGAAGCTGCAGGTAATTGAGCCGATACTCAGTGGCGCCTGCTCTACTGCCAGGCGCAGCTGTTCGGCTTTCATACTGGCATCATCCAGGCTGGCATGGGGCAGGACAATGATAAACTCCTCCCCTCCCCAACGCCCGAAGGTATCACTCTGGCGCAGCATGTTCTTGATGAGTTCGGCAATCTGTCGCAGCACCTCATCTCCCCGGTTATGCCCATGTTCATCATTGATCGCTTTAAAGTGATCGACATCCAGGAAAATAAAGCTCAAGTGGCTGCGGTAGCGCTGCGCCCGGGTGGTCTCCTTTTTCAGGGTTTCACTGAGTTTGTAGCGGTTATATACCTGGGTCAGCGGGTCAAGCATGGAAAGCTGCTTGACTTCATAGAGTTTGATAATGGTCTCCTCAAGTTCACGATGCCCGGTAACATCTTTGAGAACCGCGATATAGCCATCGCTGTCCGGCAGGGGACAGAGGTAACTGTCAACCCATATCTGGCGGCCATCACGGGTCAGAATCTTCAGCTCCCCCTCCCAGCGCTCATTGGCCAGGGCCATCTCCCAGATGCGCTGAAAGTGCTTCCCGGACATTTTTGGATGACGAATCAGGCTCAGGGGTTTGCCGAGAAGTTCACTGCGATCGTAGCCACACAGGCGCGCAAATCCCGTGCTCACATTACCAATCACTCCATGGGCATCCAGCTGGCACAGGCACACATGCTGATCCAGTACCGGGAAGAGGAATTCCGGGTCGGGGAAGTTCTGAAAGAACGTCGGGTGCTGGTCAGGGTGTTTTTTCAAGTCTATGCCTTTGAGGACAGATAGAGCAGCGGGGCTACGTCAAGGTTGACGTTTTCGGGGTCAATGGCGCGGGCCACCTTGATATCCGTTTCCAGCTTCAGATCGCGTAAAAAAGGGCGAGGAACCTTTTTCCCGCTGCCATCCAGGGCAATGGCCACCCGCGGAGCCGTGGGAGCTTCGGGAGAGTGCTGGTTCACCACACCCACTTCACCCGTGGAAAGTTTCACAATGCTGCCGATGGGAAAGACACCGATATAGCGTACCAGCTTGTCCACCAGTTCCGGATGGTGGACAACTCCCTTGCCCTGCAGCAGTTTCACCAGAACCAGGGTCGGATTCTCGGCGCTGCGGTAACTGCGACTTGAGGTCATGGCGCAGTAGGCATCGCACAGTCCAACCAGGGCTCCTCCCAGGGATATCTTGTCACTGCCCAGCTGGCGGGGATATCCGGTGCCGTCAAATCGTTCATGGTGCTGCAGCACATAGAGGAGGACTTCCTGGGGAAAACCCTTCTCCTGCAGCAGTCTGGCTCCAATGACGGGATGAGTCTCCAGCAGCCGGCGTTCATCATCGCTGAGTTTGCCGGGTTTACTGAGAAGATCCTGAGGAATGCGCAGCATGCCGATATCCGCCAGCAAAGCTGCCGTAGCCATATGAATGGTGGGCTCGCGGCGCGCCTTGTTCACATGGGCTGCCAGCACCAGGCTAATCAGGGTACGCCGCAGGGCATGCTGCACCTGGGGAGGAAACTGCTTGTTGACCATTCCGCTGAGGCTCAGCAGGGTACGGTAGTTGCGCAGGTAACTCTCCATGAGCTCCTGCAGGTGGCCGGATATCTGGTCCGGGGAGAGGCTGGCTGCCTGGCCCCGGCTGATCTGCTGTGAGTTATTGTGCAGCAGGGTCGCCAGAAAATCATAGGAGGCGCGAATAATCCCCATCTCATGGCGATAGGGAGTTTGTTCGGTCTGCCCCGGCTCCCAGTCCTTCAGGCGCTCCTGGGACTGCGGATTGCGACGCTTGCCTTTGTATACGACGATTTCGCGAATACCCGCGTCCTTCAACCGCTTGACCGCAGGCGAATAGAGGCGGATTCCCTCTTCCACAACCAGGTTGCCGGCATCATCCCGAACCTCCTCAGCAGTGGTATATCCCAAGCTCATGCTGTCAACTTTTATGGTTTTTTTAAAATCCATTGTGTACTATCCTGTTACAGAAACGCGTTGCGAAGTGGAAACTGAAAACTGACTGCCATGTTGAATATCTGCAACATATCATCCCGATGGGAAAACCTGAACGATACCGAAACCACAATCGCCGACTATAACCAATTCCGTCATCAATTGACAAGTGCAGGAAGTGGTTTTTTTCACTGGATGATACACGACTACGAGGAGGAATTATGCCTTTATCGCTGAAAAGCCTGTTTTCGCACCTGGAGTCCATCGCACCCCTTGAGCTGGCCGAAAGCTGGGATAACTGCGGCCTCCTGATTGGCGATGATAACCAGCGCGTCGGCACCATCCTCCTGGCTCTGGAACTGACTCCCGCTGTACTGGATGAGGCGACGCGCTGCGGCGCCGGGCTTGTCATCACCCACCATCCGGTACTGATGAAACCGGTAAAGAAACTCTTGACAAGCCCTTCCTCGGAAACAGCCCTGGCAACCGAAGCCCTGCGCCGCGGCATCCAGGTCTACTGTGCCCACACCAATATCGATATCGCCTGGGGAGGGCTTAATGACTACCTGTGCCAACTGCTGCACATCAAGGTGCAAAGTCCCCTGGTGATGGAAAACGTCGACGAACTCTATAAGGTGATCGTCTGCCTGCCCCGGGATGAAGACGCCCTGGAGAGCATCTCCCAGGCCATGTACAAGGCTGGCGCAGGCGTTCTGGGCCCCTTCACCCATCGCGCCTTTATCTCTGAAGGTCGCGCCACCTACAAGAATCTTGACGACCACCGCGCCAAGATGAACGAAGAGTGCAGCGAATTCCGCCTGGAAGCCACCGTCCACGTCAATGACGTGGAGAATGTCACCAACGCCATTTACATGACCCATCCCTACCATACTCCACCCATCGACCTGATCCCCCTGAAGACCGGACGCGCCTCAGTGGGTCTGGGCCGTATCGGCAGCTTTGAACAGCCGAAAACTCTGCCAGAGCTCGTTGAACAGCTAAAAAAGACCCTGGGCCTCACCCACGTGAGTGTAGCCAATGGTGGAGCGGAGCAGATCAGCCAGGTGGCTGTTGTCACCGGTTCTGGCGGATCACTGGTCAAACAGGCCAGCAAGGCAGGGGCTGATGTCTATATCACCGGAGACCTCAAATACCATGACGCCATATGGGCCATTGAAAATGGCCTGACAGTCATCGACTGTGGGCACTTCGGAACTGAGCGCATTTTCAGTGATCTGATGGAAAAAATTATCTGCGACGCCTTTCCCACGGTCACGGTGGTAAAAAGCAGCTGTGAAGCCAACCCACTGCAGGTGTGGTGAAACCATGGGGCGCTTTCCCATCCTGACGGTGTCTGCGCTTCTGCTGATCTGCGGCCTGCTGAGCTCCTGTGAGCGAAACCCCTCTGAGGTCAATGCTCCCAGTACGCGGATAATACGTGAAGAAACCCTGGTCATCGGCGTCCTGCCGGAGAAAAATGTCTTTGAACAGCGTCGCCGCTACCAGCCCCTCACCGAATACCTTTCCGATGTCCTCGACATGAATGTTCGCATCAAACTGCTGGACAGTTATGGTGCCATTGCCCGCGAACTGGAAGAACAGGTTATTGATGCCGCCGTTCTTGGCAGCCTCAACTATGTGCTGATGCACGAACGAGGATACGTTCTCCCCGTTGCCCGTCTGGTCGACCTGACCCATGGAGCAGACTACCGCAGCATCGTGTTCACCCGCCACGATACCGGCATTACCGAAGATATCCGCAGCTGGAAAGACAAGGACATTGCCCTGGTGCATCCGGCAACCCTGGCGGGTGCACTCTTTCCCCGCTGGTATCTCTATCAGAGTGAAAAAATCGATATGTCCTGGTATTTCAACACGGTTCGCTATATGGGAAGCCACGACAGCGTCGTGCTGGCGGTGTATAACGGGCACGCCCACCTGGGAGCCGCCAAAGATGATGTCATTCGGGCCATGCAGAGCGACTGGCCTGAACTGCAGGAAGGCCTGCTGATATTAACCATATCCGAACCGGTCCCCTCCAATACGCTCTCCCTGCGCAGTGACCTGGCGGACATCCTGCTGGAGCGCCTGCAGGAAACCCTGGTCTCCATGCATACCTATCAGCAGGGAATCACGGCCCTGCAGCAACTGGAGGCATCCTCGTTCGTGGCAACCCGCGACGAGGAATTCGACTCGCTGCGCGTTATGATGTATGAACTGGGAGTCGATTCAAGCCATTTCAGCTTTGCCGATTAGGGGAGCCATATGGAGAGACGTTCGTGAAAAAGAAACTCTTTGTCGGCCTGGGCCTGGCCATGCTCCTCTTCATCATGGGAGCGCTCATGGTGCTGCGCCACCTGGAAACCATCATCGTCAACCAGGGTATTGCCAGCGAGCAGAACGTGATCATCAGTATCTACAATGAGATGCTCTATTTCATGCGCAGTGCCCAGGCCGAGCTCTACCGCCATCAAGCCGGGTACAGCCGCAATATCGACGACCTGGTTACCTACATAGAGTCCTTTGAAAACAACCGCCATATCCTCTCCTCACAGTACCAGAACCACTTCGGCGACGTCACCTGCATGCAGTGCCATCCGCGTATTGAGCAAAGGCTGCTCAGTGTCAACAATATCTTCTTCGATATCGATGAACTGCTGGAAGAGTACAAGCGGGATGTCAGCGTCCTCATCACTACCCGCGACCCACTGCAGCGGCAGATTCGCGAACAGATGGCCACCCAGAACGGGCAGATTATCACCAGCGCCCTGGAAACCGCCCACCACGCGGCCCATGAAATGTGGCTGGAAGTTCACAGCAACAGTAATCGCATCATCGAACGCTCACGCCACGCCATCCTGCTCTCCATCGCCTTCACCCTGCTCTTCTGCGCCAGCATCTTTCTGGTGGTCATTCGCGGAATTACCCGCCCGGTACAGAACCTCATCGGAGGTATCCAGACCATTTCCCGGGGCGACTTCTCCCAGCGGGTCGAGGTGAAAACCCGCGATGAAATCGGTATCATGGCCGAAGCCTTCAACACCATGGCTGAGCGTCTGGACAGGATTCACCGCGAAAAAGACAGCCTGCTGCAGGAACTGCAGGAATTGAACGAAAATCTGGAGCACCGGGTGGAACAGGCGACAGCCGCCCTGAGGGAGACCCAGGCCCAGATGGTGCGAGCTGAAACCCTGGCGGCAGTGGGAACCCTGGCAGCCGGAGTCTCCCATGAGGTCAGCACCCCCCTGAACGCTATCACCGGCTTCTGCCGTATCATGCTTGAAGAGGTGGATGAGTCCCACCCCCTCTACGAGGACCTGAAGGTCGTTGAGCAGGAAGCGCTGCGCTGCCGGCGCATTGTCCAGAGCCTGCTGCAGTTCGCGCGCGTTCCCTCCCACAGTACCTCCCTCGCCTGCGTCAACGAGCTGCTGGACGAAACCATGACCCTGGTCTCCTACCAGACGGCCACCAGAGGCATTACCATCGACAGGGACTTTTCCTCCGACCTGCCCGACGTATCGGCAGACCCCATGCAGCTCAAGCAGGTACTCCTCAATATTGTCCTGAATGCCATCCAGGCCATGGAGGGCAGGGGCAGGATGCACATTCGCACCTTCACCCTCAGGGATACGGTCATGATCGCTATTACCGACAGCGGACCCGGCATTCCCGCCGAGCAGCAGCAAAAAATTTTCCAGCCGTTCTATACCACCAAATCCGGCGGCACTGGCCTGGGACTGGCCATATCCTATGGCATTATCAAGGAGTATGGCGGCGATATTCTCCTCGAAAGCGCGCCAGGCAAGGGAACCACCGTCACCATTACCCTGCCCGCCTATCAGACTAACGAACAGGAGCATAAAGATGACACAGATCCTGATTGTTGACGATGACCAGGCCATGTGCCGTCTCCTCAAGCGCCTCCTGCAGAAGGCAGGCATGGACGTTGTCTGTAAAAGTGACCCCCATGAAGCGGTAGACGTTCTCTCCCGCCAGGAGTTCGACCTGGTGCTCTCCGATTTCTATATGCCACAGCTGACAGGCGAGGATATTCTCCACCACGTCAAAAACCTCCAGCCTGCCACCGACGTCATCATCATGACCGCGTTTGCCTCCATTGAGCATGCCGTGAATGCCATGCGCAGCGGAGCCTATGACTACATTGTCAAGCCCTTCCAGAATGACGACGTGCTCCACGCCGTCGGACGCGTGCTGGAAAAGCGCAGGCTGGAGCGGGAGAACACCCTCCTGCGCAGTCAACTGGTCAGGACCAGCAGCTTCCACGATATGGTGGGAAAGTCCGCAGCCATGGAGCGCCTGTTTACCCTGATCCAGAAGGTCTCCCAAAGTGACGCCACCGTTAACCTGCAAGGAGAGAGTGGCACCGGCAAGGAACTGGTGGCCAGGGCTATCCACCAGTGTGGGCCACGCAGCTCCAAGCCCTTTGTGGCCGTTAACTGCAGCGCCCTGCCCGACACCTTGCTGGAAAGTGAACTCTTCGGCCACGCCCGAGGGGCCTTCACCGGCGCTGCAGAGGCGCGCCAGGGGCTTTTTCAGCATGCCGATGGCGGTACCCTCTTCCTGGACGAAATCGCCGACACCAGTCCCGCCGTCCAGGCCAAGCTGCTGCGGGTACTGCAGGAGAAAAAAGTGCGACGGCTGGGAGACAACATGGAGAAGGGTGTGGACGTGCGAGTTATCACCGCCACCAGCCGTGACCTCAACCACCTGATGGAGCAGGAAGCCTTCCGTGAAGACCTGTTCTACCGCATCAACGTCTTTCCCATCGCCATCCCACCCCTGCGTGAGCGCCGCGAAGATATTCCCGTGCTGGCCGAACATTTTCTGCAGGGGCGCAAGCGCCTTGAAACCCGCACCATGGATATCCTGTGTGCCTATCACTGGCCGGGCAATATCCGTGAGCTGGAAAACCTGATGGAAAGGCTGTGTGTCTTCATTGAGGCAGAACATATTCTCCCCGATGACCTGCCTGCGGAAATCCGTGGTTCCTCCCGGCTGCCCATGGATGCACAGCTTCCCTATAACGATGCCAAAGAGCAGGCTCTACGTGAATTCCACCACGAATACCTGGGCAGCATCCTCAGCCGTGCCGGAGGAAATATCACCCAGGCAGCACGCACCCTGAATCTGGATCGCGCCAATCTGCAGCGTCTGCTGCGCCGCTACACCATTGACCCGGATACCTACCGCTCCTGAGTCATTTTTGACCCAGGAGCGTTCCCGGCTCAGGCACAGGCTATCTTCTTTCCCTCAATCCCCATCCGCCCATACCAGGAACAGCTCGCTTTTTTTCAGGTTTTTTGCCTGAGACAATCAGGTCAGATCTGACGCACCACTTCAAAATGCACCAACACAACCAACGAAAAACAAACACTTTACACATGTGAAAAAATTGGCAATTCGTTTGCTCTCTCACCAGCAGGAGAAGCGCAAGGAGGTCTACACATGTACAGGCTACTGCTGTTTGGGATTATCACCGGATGCGTTCTGCTGCTGGCGGTGACCCAGTCCATGGCCACCTATTTTCTGCCCTGACAGTGCGTCGGGGAAATCGTTATTTTTCAGGAGGAGATTCTATGCGAAAACACTGGTTTATCGCCTTGCTGCTGGTGCTGTTCAGCGTGTCAGCAGCCTCGGCCAAAGACTACATGACCTGGAAGACCGAAGGCTTCGTGGGAGCCGACGGTTGTAAAATGTGCCATGCCGGCATTCACAACGACTGGTCCAAGAGCTGGCACACCATGAAGACCGAGTGGGGCCCTGCCTACCCCGACATTTACTACAAGCAGGCAAAAGATCGCTATCCCTGGGGCAGCGAAAAGATCTACCCCTGGATCAAGCGCGACTGGGACAAACTTGACACGTACATGATCCTGGACCGCAAAGATGCCAACACTAACTACGTCTCCACCACCAAGGTAAAATACGAAGAGGTGGAGCTGATTATCGGCAGCCAGCGCAAGCAGCGCTATGCGGTATACTACGATGGCTCACCTGACAAGGCGTGGCTGGCCCACACCAAGGATGGTGGCATCTCCTGGACCCTCGACAAGTCCACAGTCGTTGACTATCCCGGCAACAAGGATCGCGCCGGCTACAAGTTCCTCTTCATTGAAGTAACGCCGAAAGATGGCGTTATGAACAAGAACAACTATGGCACCTGGCGTTCATGGCAGGAGCAGTGTATCGCCTGCCACGTTACCGGATTTGACGCCGAAGCTTGGTATAAGGCTGTTGACGACTTCAAAGTCGGCAAGCGCCCCCACCTGCGCGACACCTTCGCCGTTGACACCAGCGTCTCCTGTGAAGCCTGCCATGGTGCCGGTGCCGAGCACGCCCGTCGCCCTTCCAAGGACAACATCATTAACCCTGCCAAGCTGACTGATACCTCAGAGCGCATGGTCACCTGTAACCGCTGCCACACCCGCGCCCAAACTAACACCATGTACGGCAAGGGCTCCAACGACAACCGTGGCTTCGTACTGGGCAAGCATTCCTATGAAGATGTCATGCAGTACACCCGCCCCGCCTGGGGTAAGGGGAACCGTCAGACCTCTATTGACGGTAAAGGCCGCCGTGACCACCAGCAGGATATGGACCTGATGCTGAGCGCCACCATTAAGGGTGATCACAGCACCCATGCCCAGATGGCTTGCTTCGACTGCCACACGGTCCACAATGTGGGCAATAACCCCGAAAGCCCATGGCTCTTTGACAAGTCTCCCGTGGAAACCTGCGCCAAGTGTCACCTGGGTCAGGCCGAAAAAGTGCTGCGCGCCTTTGATGGCCGCACCGGCTGGCCCCGCTACGGCTATGGTAACTGGGACAACGAAGGTGGCCGCGTCGCGAACAAGCAGCACATCTTCAACCTGGATGAAGAGGGTCGCTCCTTCGGTCTCTCCCCCGATCAGTACCACTGGGCTCTGAAAAAGGGTGGCGACGCCAAGAAGGCCGCTGACTGGGAGTCCATCTGGCCCTGGGAAAAGGCTGCCATGGAAAAAGATGGTCGCACCACTTTCGTGGGAGCTGATCCGACCAAGCGCTGATACGGACTCTCCAAGACGTCTCCTGTCTATCTCCTTAAAGCCACGGGGCAGAGAACATTCTCTGCCCCGTGTGTTTTTTCGGTGGACTGCTTTTCGATTTCTTTACCGTTTTCTGACATTCTCTTGCTGAATATCTTCTGCCCCGGAGCTACTGTCCAATGGTTTGCGCACTGGCTGAAACACCACTGTCAATCGCTACATCAGCAGGGGAGAGATCATGCTTGCAGGTTTCTGGGAGGAGTGTCTGGCCTCCATCGACTACGCCTTTCAGCCCATTGTCAATCCCATCACTGGCTCCATCTTCGCCGTTGAGGCTTTGATCCGCAGTGTCGGGGGCGAACGCACCTTCGGTCCCTGCCGCTCCATTGACGATTTCTTCGACACTGCCTTTCGCGAAGGGGTGCTTTTTTCCCTGGATGTGGCCCTGCGTCGCAAGGCCATTGAAAAGTACCTGCAGATCCCTTTTCACCGTAAGATCCGCCTCTTCTATAACTACGACCATCGTATGACCAAGATGTACAACTACACCCCCAATGTCATGGAGCACATGATGCAGGAGTACAGCCTGCCCGTGGGAAATCTGTGTATGGAGCTGACGGAAAAGCACAAGTACGACTACTCCAATGCTGCCCTGGCCCTGGATCAGGCTGTGGGCAACAGCAAGGAGCGGGGGTTCCTGGTAGCCATTGACGATTTCGGAGTCGGGTATTCGTCCTTTGAGCTCATGTACCATGCCGATCCCGATTTCATTAAAATTGACCGCTTCCTCATTGCCGATATTCACCGCGATCTGAAAAAGAAGTCATACTGCTCCCATATTATCAGCCTGGCGCACCTGCTTGGCATCACGGTCATCGCCGAGGGAGTGGAGACCGAAGCGGAATACTCTCTGTGCAAGGAGATGGGGGTAGATCTTATCCAGGGATACCTGGTGCAGTACCCCACCAGCAGCATCGAGGATATCTGCCTGGTGTACGAGAACATCCAGGCCCTTGGCCAGAAGCACCGGCGCAGCACCTCCGAGGATATGGCCATACTTTCGCGGGAGATCTATCCCATACGGCCCATTCGCATCAACACCAGCATGAAAGAGCTCTTCGCCACCTTCCAGAACAATCCCGAGGAGAGTTTCTTCCCGGTCGTGGATGGCAACGACTTTCCCCTTGGCCTGATCCACGAACGCACCTTCAAGAAATTCATCTACTCGCCCTATGGCAAAGAGGTTCTGAGCAACCGTTTTTTCGACCAGTCCCTGCGCAAGTACCTCACCGAGTGCCCCATTGTGGATATTCATCTGCCGGTGGAGAAGATTCTGGCCGTGTTCGTCAACAACACGGAATCGCCGGGAATCATTGTGACTCGCGACCAGTCCTACTGCGGTTTCCTGTCGGCTTCCAGCCTGCTGAAAACCCTGAACGAAAAGAACATGGCCTACGCTCGGGAGATGAATCCCCTGACCAAACTGCCCGGCAATATCCTCATCAACAATTTCATCAACCAGGCCTGCGAGGACACCGGAAATATCTACTACCTGATCTACTTTGACTTTGACAACTTCAAACCCTTCAACGACCGCTTCGGCTTCCGTCAGGGCGATCGCGCCATCATTCTCTTCTCGGAACTGCTGCGCAAGCGTTTTATCAGCTCCTGCTACTTTATCGGGCACATTGGCGGCGACGACTTTTTCCTGGGAATTCAGGTTCCAGAGCACGAAAGGGCGGAAAAAGATGACACCTTTGTGGAGCGCAAAATCACCAAAACCATCCGCAAGTTCATGGACTCCATTGAGCCTTTTTACCAGGAAAACGAGTTGCTGCAGGGCCAGTACAGCGCCCGCGATCGAGAGGGAAACCTGCGCACCTTCGACCTGCTCAGCGCCAGTGCTGCTGTCATAAAACTTCCCGCCGCTTCTCGTTCTCTGGCACAGGAGGATCTGGCGGAAGTCTTCGCGCGACTGAAAAAAGAGGCCAAATCCCGTCCCGAGCGCATTGCCATGCACGTATCTGCAACTGCTGAAATTATCGCGCCGGTATTGCCGGGCTGATCTGGCTGCCTGCGCACCACTGCCGATAGTGTCGCAGAATAGCCTGCTCGTCCATCTCACCTTCGGCGTCGCTGCGTTTTTCCAGATAGCGGTAGTATTCGCGCAGGGTGACAGCATCCAGGTGAATACCTGCCCGGTTCAGGCAGTCCTGCAGAACAGCGGTTCCCGACTGGCTGGTAAAGCGCAGCTGCTCTCCATCGGCCCTGCCCACGGCGCCGGTGACAAAGGGAAGATAGACGCCCCGCCCGCTGCGACTTTTTATGGCCCCATCCTGATGAATACCACTGCGATGGCTGAAAACATCGGATCCGATAATCGGCGTTTTCGGGCCAACGGCAATGGCACTGAGTTCGGCAACCTCCCGGGCCGTTTCAAAGATGTACTGGCGCTGGATGCCCGTATGCACCCCGCTGTTTTCCAGAGCGCAGACCACCTCATAGAGGCTGGCATTGCCAGCGCGTTCACCAAGGCCATTCAGGGAAACTTCCAGTTGGGTGGCTCCAGCAAAGTAACTCTCCACGGTCGTTGCCGTCGCCATTCCCAGGTCATTGTGGCAGTGCACCGCAAAGGCCGCCCTGCCGCGAAAGTACTCCATCACCTGTCGGGCAATTTCCACGAAGACCATGGGGCGGAAACGCTCCACCGTGTTGGGCAGATTGATCACATCGGCGCCCTCTTCAATGGCGACCTGAAAGATATCAAGCGCCAGGGCGATATCATCCAGGCAGTCGCCGAAGTGCTCACCGGAAAACTGCACGCTTCCGCGTTTTCCCGCCAGACGACGGGCGTGACGGACCGCCTGGCGAACTGCCCTGGCAGCTTCATGGGGGGTGCAGCGCAGCACCTGGTTCACCACGGAGGGACTGACGGGGTAGACAATGTGCACCCGCGGCTGCGCCGCATGACTGACTGCTTCCCAGGAAGCATCAATTTCGGCAGTGCGCGCCCGCGAAAGGCTTGAAATAACCATGCTGGCCGGAGCTTCCTGGGCCAGGGCGCAGCAGGCTTCAAAGTCCACGGCGCTGGCAGACGCGAAGCCAACTTCCGCACCAGGTACCTCAAGGCGGATCAGATGCTGGAAAACCTGCTGCTTCTGTTTGAGGCTCCAGGGACGTGGCAGTGCCTGGTTGCCATCGCGCAGGGTGACGTCCAGAAAAAAGGGGGAATGGGGCGTGTGTGAGGCAGGAAACGTTTCCATGGGGCTCTCCTGTGCTGCTGCCCCAGGAGAAATGTGCTTTCAGGAGTGCCTGAAAAGAAAAAACCCACTTCCCTTGGGGAAGCGGGTTGTGTTGTGGCAACGTCCTACGCTTCCCGGTATATACCCAGAAGCAGGAGTAGAGACACTGATGGATGGTGAGGGGTTACGTCTTTCATAGTGGCAAAGGATATAGAAGGAGCCAGCCCAGAAGTCAAGAAAATAGTGTGAGAAAAGTTTCTGTCCGGTTCATTTCCCGTTACACTTCCAGTACAATAGGGCACGGAATAAACTCGCAAAACAGAGCCACAATACCCGAACATGAAACCCACAGGAGCCAGCGTACCTCCTGCGTCACCGCAGATGGGGTTTTCTGCAGCCTGCTTCAGGAGGAGCCTATGTATTTACTGAACGCCCAACAGATGGCCGCCATGGATCGCTACACCATTGAAACCCTGGGAATACCAGGAATACTGCTGATGGAAAATGCGGGTATGGCTGTGGTGCGCGAAATCAATGCCCGCTTTGATAACTCTACTCCTGTCAGTATTCTGTGTGGAAGCGGGAATAACGGGGGTGACGGATTTGTCATTGCCCGTCATCTGCACCTTCAGGGATATCCGGTAACCGTCTTCCATGGTGGTTTACCCCAAACCAACGACAGCCTGATGAACTTCAGGCTGATTGAAGGCCTGGGAGTTTCCATGTTCCCTCTGGAACACTTCCTGGAAACAGATCCCGTCCTGGTCATTGACGCCCTCTTCGGCACCGGATTGAGCAGGCCCCTGGAGGGATTGAACGCTGAACTCCTCGCCAAAGCCAGTGAGGCACCGTTTCGCATTGCCGTTGATATCTCCTCGGGGGTCTGCAGTTCAACGGGCCAGATCCTGGGTGTGGCTTTTGAGGCTGATCTCACGATCACCATGGAGTACCCGAAACGCGGGCACTTTCTCAGCCCGGGTGCCGAGTTCACAGGCGAGCTGGTAGTGGCGCCCATCGGCATATCGCCCCAGGGTCTTCCAGGCCAGGCACCCAGATTGCTGAGCTCTCTGGAACCAAAGATCCCACACCGCAGTATCCTTGCCCACAAGGGATCGTGCGGCCATGTACTGTGCGTGGGGGGCAGTACCGGCAAAGCGGGTGCCATCCGTCTGGGAGCCAAAGCGGCATTGGAGTGTGGCGCCGGACTGGTGACCGTTGCTTCCCAGAAGGAGACAGTGCGGTCGTTACAGATCAGCGAGCCGGAAATCATGTGTCTGGAGTTGCCCGAGGAGAATTCCGGCGCTCTGCGGGAGTTGTTTGAGTTCCCCGCCGACGCGATGATCATCGGACCCGGAGGGGGCCGTCAGCTGAGTAATCTGCTCTTTTATCGCGACCTGCTTTTGAGTGCGGAGTGCCCCATTGTCCTGGACGCTGATGGCCTCTACTGTGAGGAAGCGGAGCGGGACATGGTTCTTGGAATACTGCGCAAACGAAAAAGTCCAACCATTCTGACCCCCCACCCCAAGGAGTTTGAGCGACTGACGGGAATTTCCACCAAATCCCTGGAGCCACGCAAGCTGGATGCAGTGCGGGAATGGGCCGAGGAACTGGATTGCTGCATTGTGCTCAAGGGCACCAGAACCACCATTGCCTCTGCCCAGGGGCAGGTGCTCCTGCTGGACGCTCCCAATCCGGCACTGGCCAAAGGCGGAAGTGGAGATGTGCTGGCGGGTATAATCGGTTCCCTGTTGGCCCAGGGTTTTGATATCTTTGAAGCGGCGGTGGAAGGCTGCAAAATTCACGCGCTGGCTGGAAAAATAATGCAGCAGCAGTATGGTAACCACTCCGGTGGACCCATGAAACTCATTAGCCATCTTTCGGAAATTTTCAAGGAGTATACTGATGAAAACTATTATCAAAACCAGTAACGCACCAGCCGCCATTGGCCCCTATGAGCAGGCTATCGCCTATAACGGTACTCTGTACTGTTCCGGACAGATTCCCCTCACCCCTGCAGGAGATATGGTTGAAGGTGATGTGGCTGATCAGACCCGCCAGTGTCTGGAAAACCTGGCAGCCATCTGCAAGGCGGCGGGGACAGGCTTTCAGAATGCGTTGAAAATCACTATATTTCTGACAGATATGGCTGATTTTCAGAACTGTAACGCAGTTTATGCGGAGTATTTTGAAAAAGCAAAACCAGCTCGGGCATGTGTGGCTGTCAAAGCGCTGCCCAAAGGGGCAAAAGTTGAGATCGAGGGAATATTCGCTCTCGAGCAATAGTAAATCGCCTAAAGACGTACCACCTGCCCGAACTCTAGGGGCAGGTTTTCCCCTTCAATAGTGGTGAGAATAACCTGCTGATAGGATTGAAGGATAGCAGCTACTCGTTTCAATGCCGCAGCATCAAGACCTGCGGCAAGATCATCCACCAGGAGAACGGGCTCTTTCTGATGCTGCTGGATCAATTCGGCCTGCGCCAGTTTCATGATCATCGCCACCATCTTCTGTTGCCCGTAGGATGCGTACTTTCCTGCTGAAAGTTCATCTATGGTAACTGTAATCTCATCCTTGTGAGGACCTATCAAGGTATATCCATAGCGCTTCTCATCGCTGTATTTTTTTTCTAGAGCGCGAAGAAATGCCTGTGTATCCGTATATTCATCATCTCCGGAATTTATATAAGTGATGGAAATACCTTTTGGGTAATCCATTTGCGAAATAATGGAATTCACACTCAGCTGCAGCTGCTGGGTATATTTTTTCCGATATTCGTGAATCTGAAGTGCGTACTGACAGAGCAGATCGTTCCAGTAGGGAAGCGTAGAATGGTCTTTCTGTCGCAGCAAGGCATTGCGGTTTTTGAGGATACGGTGAAGATATGAGAGTGTGGAAAGGTACTCGGGATGCTGTTCAAAGACTCCGCGATCAATGAATTTGCGACGCATTCCTGAGCTGTGAGCTACCAGATCAATATCCTCTGGGGAAAGGACAAGTACGGTGTTGATATTAATATACTGAGAGAGACGCTCTGGTCGGTGTTCACCGATCAGGAGTCTACGCACATTTTTATGGAGCAGAAATGTCTGGAGAATGTGACGATCATTTTCCAGGGTGAGGGAAAAACCGTCACTGCCTTTGCGGACACATTCACGCAGAGTGTTTGTGCGGAATGACTTGCCATTGGCGCAAATGGAAACAACCTCAAGAAAAGAGGTTTTACCGGAGCCGTTTACACCGCAAAGGGCATTAATACCTGGGGTAAACGACAAAACGGCGTCTGCGATGCATCTGAAATTTCGTACCCTGGTTTCAGTCAGCATGACAGGTCAGAGGCGGTTGGGCATAAGCACATACAGAGTCTGTTCGTCTTTTTTATTATCTCCGGGGCGAATTACGCTGACGGAAAGTGATTCATTCAAAGCCAGGGTAAAGGTCTCCGACTCAATATGATTAATAATTTCATTAAAGAGACGGACATTATAGCCAATTTCAAAATTGTTTCCTTCATATTCAATTTCAATGACTTCTCGGGCGTTGCCATGTTCCTGGGATTGAATAGTAGCAACGAGAATCTTATCTTCAACAGAAAACTTCACTATTTTTACGTTCTCATTCACGAAAATTGAGAGGCGTTTCAGGGTTTCCTTGATTTTTTTGGTGGATATTTGCAGGGAAACGGGACACTCATCTGGAATAACCTTGCCGTAAGGGGGAAACTTCTTTTTCAGCAGATTGGTTTTGATGGTGTCCTGCTGTGTGGCGAATACGATGGCGTTTTCATCAATATGCACCTTGATATCTTCATCGACATCGGTAAGGACTTTCACGATCTCATTGAGGCTGTTGCGGGGGATGACAACTTCATTGTCACTGTACTGCTGATCGGTACTTATGGCACTGAGCCCCAGTCGGTGACCATCGGTGGCAACGGTGGTGATCTTGTTCCCCTGGAGTTTCAGCAGGGTTCCGTTGACACCGAATTTTGTCTGGGTTTCGGTGGAACAGAAGAAGGTTTTGATGAGAATATCTCGTAATTTCAGTGCGGGAATGACAACTGGGCTTTCACCGAGCTGCAGATCAAGTTCAGGAAAGAGTGTGGGATCAGAAGTGAAAAGCTTGAACTGGGTTTTCTGGCAGGCGATGGTGAGTGTGTTATCAACCCGTTCAATAATGACAATATTGTTTGGAAGTTCTTTGATGGCTTCATAGAACTTCTTTCCATTGACGAGTACGGAACCGGTTTCCTGAATATTGGCACTGATCGTACTGGTAAGACTGATATTCCTGTCTGTACTGTTGATGCGGATCAAGTCGCTTTCTGCTTTGATCTGGATATTGGTGAGGATGTTATTGGTGATGTTTTTTGAGTTACAGATTCCATGAGCTTTGAAAAGGGTCTTTTCCAGATCTTTCTTTTCTATTTCAAATCGCATTTTCCACCTGTCTACTATTATTATAATTATATCCTTATTACAGTAGTAATAGTAATAAGGGGGTTGATAATGGGGATAGCTCGCTAAGGTTTTTAAACCACATGGATTATCAGATCAATAAACTGTTGGAAAGTATAGAAAGTTTTCCACAGAATCACAAGGCACAAAACTTACTCACAGTTTTTTCCCTTTATACACAGGTTATCCACTTTACTGATTGATAATTTGATTTTCAATAGATTCCAGCTCCACTTTAAAGTTATCGTCATTGGATGACTTGGCTTCGACGGTTTTGATGGCGTGAACCACGGTGGAGTGATCGCGCCCGCCGAACTCCCGGCCAATCTGGGGCAAAGACATATTGGTGAGCTTGCGGCAGAAATACATGGCAATATGTCTTGCGTGGGTGAGCTCAGAGGAGCGGTTTTTCGATTTCAGGTCGTTGGTTTTGAGGTTGAAGCGCAGGGAGACCTGACGCTGGATGTCTTCACAATTCACGACCTTGTCGCTGTCCTTCAGGATGTCCTTGAGCACATTCTTGATAATGTCCACTGTGGGTTCAACGCCAGTGAGGTGAGCGTAGGCACTGATGCGGTTCAGGCAGCCTTCAAGTTCCCGGATATTATGCTTGATGGCCTTGGCGATAAACAGTGCCACTTCATTGGGCAGGTACATGTCGATGGATTCGGCTTTTTTGCGCAGAATGGCCATTTTGGTTTCCAGATCCGGTGGTTGTATGTCAGCGATGAGTCCCCATTCAAAGCGGGAGCGCAGTCGTTCTTCCAGGTGTGGGATTTCCCGGGGAAACTTGTCGCTTGAGAGCACAATCTGTTTTTTCTCACCATGCAAAGTGTTGAATGTATGGAAAAACTCTTCCTGGGTGCGATCCTTGCCGGCGATGAACTGGATGTCATCGATGAGAAGGACATCCACGTATCTGTATCGTTGGCGGAACTCCTCAATTTTCCCGTTTTTCAGGGCATTGATCATCTCGTTAGTGAAAACTTCGCTCTGCACATACATGATTTTGGCACTGCGATTATCCTGGTAGATGGCGTTTCCCACTGCCTGCATCAGATGGGTTTTCCCGAGTCCAACGCCACCGTAGATGAAAAGCGGGTTGTAGGTGATACCGGGCCCATTGGCTACGGCCATGGCAGCGGCGTGGGCAAACTGATTGGATGAGCCGACGACAAAGCTGTCAAAGATGTATCGCGGGCTGAGAATATGGCGAACATCACTGTGAAGTTTTTCCTTCTGTTGCGTGGGCAATGGTGCGGTTTGTGTCACAGAAGTTTCCAGTGCCGCAGGCTCATGGGCAGGTTCCTTTTCAGAAACTTTGTCCACCTGCTGCTCCACGAGGATATTCACGCGGTACGCTTTCTTTTCCAGTTTTTCTATGGCACCGCGCAGGGTTTCCAGGTAGCGCTCCTCCACAATATCTTTCATAAAGCGTGAAGGAACGTGGAGGGTCACGGTATCATCACTTTTGTCGTGGAAATGCATGGGTTCAATCCACGTATAGAAGTTCTGTTCCGATATCTGGGTTGAAAGTAAGCCGAGCACATTTTCCCAGAATTCATTGGTGGTCATTCGGTAATCCCTTGTCGTGTATTCTGTTGCCCGTGAACTTCAGGCGTTTTGTGGCAGTGGTCGATAAGCGGGAAGCTGCTCTTTTCATCATGGCTTCTGACAGTGGCAAGCATCCGGACAAGTCGATGATCACTGGAAAATAGGGCTATACACTCTATTTTTCCTATACTATGATAGGATCATAGCGGAACGGTTGTTTTATACAGGCGAAACCTGTAAAAATGTCCGTTGAATTTGTATCTGCTTTTGCCGGAAAAGTAAACACTGGCCAGCGGGCGAAGTGACTCCAAATGGACAGGAAGTACATGGTTTATTCCCCTTTGCACCTTATCCGTGCCCTGATTGCTGTCTTTGTGCTGAGCGGATTCGCCCAGGGAGCCACAGTCAGCTTTAAAGTGGAAAAGGATGAGGATGGCAGAATCCGTGAAGTGGTTTCCTTTGTCATGGATCAACCGGTTCCTTATATTGTAAGGGATTATACTATTATTCAGCAGGTGCTGGTAGAAATTCCCGGCTTCGATGTTGATATGCCCGAGATAATTTTCAGTAGTGTTAACTCAACGCTGGTGGAAAAGGTAACCTCCTATCGAGGGAACCTCATTATTCACCTCAGACATGTTCCGGTCACCATTTCCGATCGTTTTGATAACGATCCCTTTGTTATCCAGGTTATTCTTGATGCCGATCGGCGGCGTATATCCCAGGTTCAGGCCAATGTAGCCCAGTTGCTGCAGTCACTGGCTCAGGAGATGCAGATAACTCCTGAAACTCCCGTACTTACCGGGCCGGTTTCCCCCCAAAGCCCCATGGGGCCAGGTTTGACAGAAGAAGACCTCTATCAGCTGGAGCTGCGTAGCAGTGCTATCGGAATGCTTGACCCCTATCGCAGTGATCGCCAGCTCAGGGAATTGAATACCCCTGACGCCATAGCATTGCGCCAGGCCTACAGTTATTTTGGGGAAGGCAATGATCTGCAGGCTTTGGATGAGCTGCTGTATATTATCCGGGAGCACCCGGAATCACCTCTGGTGGAGGAAGCCACTTTTCTCCTGGGTGATGCCTATCATAATATTCCCCAGGAACCACCGGGAGTACAGTTTCGTGACGCCATTACCGTGTATGAAAAGGCTATCGATCTGTATCCTGGCAGTCGCTTTGTTCCCCGCGCCATTTATGGCATAGGCCAGTCCTATGAAGCCCTGGGCAACCCGGCAGCCGCGAAGTTTCACTACGAGATGATTCCGTCACCAATCGTCAATGAGTACATAGGTCCGGCACTCCTGGCAGTGGCGCGGCTTGAACTTGAGCAGGACAGTGTCCGTGGAGCCATTGAGGCTATGGAAACACTGCTGCAGTACGACGAAGATCACTGGCGCATGGAAGCCCTGCGCCAGTTGACTCGGCTTGAGTTTAAGGCCGGCCACTATCAGCGCAGCGCCGATTACTTTACCCGCCTGCAGAATGAGTACTCTGAACTTTTTACCTTTGATCCCCAGCTTCTCCTGGAAGCAGCCCAGTCCTACCACCAGGTGGGTGAATTGCGTGAGGCTGCCTGGAATCTGCAGCGAGTCATCAATGTGTATCCCCATTTTGATGGTGCTGCCAAGGCTTTTCTTGAGCTGGCGACCATTCACCACACCGTGGGCAACACCGACCTGGCCCAGATGTTTATCAGTGAGCTGACGGGAAAGTACCCCGATACCCTGGATGCCTCGCGCGGGCAGCTGCTGCATGCCAGAATCCTGATGGAGAAGGATCTGTGTGAGGATGCCATGGGCCTGTACTCCCTGGTTGAATTTGGTATTCACAGCGCAGAACTGGAAAAAGAGGTTATTCTCGGGAAAATTGACGGTGAGATCTGCCTGGCCAATTATGAAGTTGCCGAGAGCATGGCCAGAAGTTTCCTGCGCAGTTTTCCCCTGGCCGATGAAGCGGAGGAGGTGCGCTCCAAGCAGCACCGGGCAGTCTACCTGCGGGCCCTGTTTGAACATGAAGAAGGGAACTTTCGCGTTTCCTATGATCTGCTGCGTACGTATCTGAATAATCAGCCCCTGTTGCCTAACGACGAGGAGAACCATGCTGCCATTGTGGAGCTGGCCCAGGAGAACTTTGTCATCATCGGTCTTGCCATGATGGATGAGGATCCCTATCGGGCGCTGGAGCACCTGAAGCGCTATGCTGGACTCTATAATGGCGAAGCCAGACACGAAGAGGTGGAGCGCCACATTCGCGATCTGCAGCATCGCCTGGCTCATAAAGAGATAGATGGTCTTCAGTTTCAGCGGGCCATCAGCCGGCTCAATGAAGCGGTGCAGAACTATGAAACCGGGTATCGCAGTGCTGACTTCCGTGATCTGCGTGTCTACGCTCTGTTTAAACAGGGAGAATTCTTTTTTAACAACGGTAACTACGAGGATGGATCAACCTACTTCGACCGCATCTTCTCCGAATTTTCCGAAACCCCCTACGCCGCCATGTCCCAGCGTTTTCTGGTGGCAGCTGGCAAAGGAAATGTGCTGCAGGCCTTCAATGCCAGTAACTATGTGGAGGCTATAGACCAGTTTCACGTGTATGAAAAATACCTGGCCATGAGCCCGGAAGAGTATTTTGAGGCGGCCAAGCTGGCTTCCCTTGCCTATACGCGCCTGAGTTTCCATGATCGCGGGTTGGAGCATATCAACGACATGGAGCAGGTGTTGCCTGCGGCCTATTCGGAAAAACTGGATGACCTGCGGGCGCTCAATTACTGGGGTCTGCAACAGTATGAGCGGGTCGTACGCGCCCTGGAGCCCAGAATGGAGCGGGATGAACCCCTGATGGTGGAAGCCTATGAAGCCTTGGCGAACGCTTTCTCCCGTCTGAACCGCTCCGACCGCGCTGTCGAAACCTTCCTGAAAGCGGCTGAGCTGCTGAGTGACGATGATCCGGCCCAGAGTCGGCGCATGCGCTTTGAAGGAGCTCAGCTGCTGCGCAGCCTTGGCCGGGATGACGAAGCTCGCCAGCAGTACCAGGATATTGTTGATAACTACGAGATCAATCCCACCCTTGATCCGGTGGTGGTTGATGCGTATCAGCAACTGGTCAGCATGGCGGCGGCGCAGAGTGACCACGAGACCGTTATTGGCCTGAGCGAATCAGCGCTGCAGCTGTTGAACGGTCATGAAGAAGCATCATCCGAACGTATCCTGTACTTCATGGAGCAGCAGGCGATAGCCTATCAACGCACGAACCGGGTAGCGCAGGCCATCACCATCTACGAAAGCATTTACGAGCGAAGCCCGGAAAGCGTTACCGGGCTGCGGGCCAAACAGGAACTCGACTCCTACGAGTGGAACCGGCGTATGCGGGAACAACTGCGATGAGTGAGCAACTGGATCTTCAGGAACTCATGAAGGCCATGGACTACTTCAATGAACAGTCCAGGCGCCTGACCGAATCCTACGCCAAACTTGAAGATGAAGTTGCCAATCTGAATCTGGCCCTCGATGAGAAAAACCGCTATCTCACCAATATTCTGGAGAGCATTTCCAACGGAGTGCTTGGGCTGGATGCCGATGGGACCATTACCGTGGTGAACCGCGCCGCCAAGGAAATGCTGCTTATACAGCACGATGACGATATCCTGGGGCGCAATATCTGGCACCTGTCCATCTTCAGCGATATCCTTGACTCCTGCGAAGATCTCACCAGCGATCACCTCCAGAACTTTTCCCGTCAGGCAACCCTTTATCTGCCGGGCCAGAAGCGTCGAGTTATTGAGTACAACCTGACGCCCCTGGAGGGAAGTGCCGGAACCATCCTCTATTTCCGCGACCTCACCCGCATCATCGAGCTTGAGCAGCAGGCGGCCCGCAACGAAAAGCTGGCAGCCATGGGGGAGATGGCCGCCAATATAGCCCATGAGATCCGCAACCCCCTGGGTTCCATCGAGCTCTTTGCTTCCCTGCTCTTTCGCGATCTTGCCGATGACAGCAAAAAACAGCAACTGGCTGCCAATATTGTCAGTGGAGTACGCAACCTGAACAGCGTCATCAGCAATCTGCTGCTCTTCACCCGTAATCTCAGTATCCAGAAAGAGACCTTTGACGCGACGGCCCTGCTGGACGAGGTATTGAAGTTCAGCGAGCATCTGAAATATAAAAAGAATATTCGCACCATCAGAGAGGTTGCTGCCGGCGTCGAGCTGCACGGAGATTTTGACCTGCTCAACCAGGTGTTGCTCAACCTGGTGCAGAACGCCGTCAATGCCATCGAGGAAAGTGGGACCATTGCATTGACGGTAGAGCGCGATACCGATTCCGATGCCTGCGTACTGCGGGTGGAGGATGATGGCAAGGGAATGGATCAGGAGACGCTGCGCAAAATTTTTATCCCCTTCTACACGACCAGGGCCAGGGGCACCGGGCTGGGCCTTTCCATCGTCAACCGCATTGTCGAGGCCCATGGGGGAGTGCTGAATGTTGAATCTCAGGAAGGTTTGGGAACGACTTTTACCATCAAACTCCCCGGATGCCCCCGGGGATAGGGCAACAACCCGCGATACCGGCCTGCATCATGAGCAGATGGCCAGTGGTTATCTGCGGAATCAGGGTTTTGTCATCCGCGCCACTAATTATCGCACCCGCAGTGGTGAAATTGATATAGTGGCTCTGGATGAAATGACACTGGTTTTTGTCGAGGTACGCTTTCGCTCTCACCCGGCCACACTGGCTGAATATACGGTTGATCGCACCAAGCAGCGCAAGCTGTGGAAAACCGCTGCCCATTACCTGCGTCAGCATCCCTGGGACGGGGATGTGCGCTTTGATGTCATTGCCATCAATGGTGCCGCTCTTGAACACTACCAGGATGCCTTCAGGGGGAATGAATGATGATATGGAAAGCATGGAGTAAAGAGATTTTTGAAGAAGCAGCGGAGCAACTGAAGCTGATACTGTTGATGCTGGTTTCCGACTTGAACAGTTGCAGTATGGACGCACAGTTTCAGCCAGGTGCCCAGGAAGCCTATACCCTGGAGGAAATTGAACGCAACTTTCTCCCGGTGAAGGTGACCGTAGAGGAACGGCCCGACATTGAGCTGCTGCTCAGTCCCGGCTATTACCCGTCCACCCTGCTGCTGAGCCCGGAAGGGCGTATCCTGTGCGTGGTGCAGCCACAGGAAAAAGACCTCTACGAAGTGCTGTTCCAGGCCCGCAGACAATATATCAATGAGGGCACCAAAGCAGGTGTTCCCGTAGGCATGCCTGCCTATCCCGTGCAGGAAGCCTTTTCCTGGGGTATGAATGAAATTCAGACGGTTATTGGCGCGCTGATGCGTTCCTGTGAACAGGAACTGCAGCGGATTGCGACACCACTGTCGGAACAGAAGACTATCGGATTCGAGGGAAAGATGCTGCTCTTTGTCACCCAGGCAGCTCTGATATTGCGCGATGAGCACCTGACCAGTCTGGCAGGGCAGTACATGGAACACATGGCCGCCGTCCTGTGGGATCCGCACAATAATGGCTTTTTTGCCTCAATACAGGGGGAAACACCCCTGCCCATCAAAAAACTCTCCCATCAGCTGGAAGCCATGGAGGCGCTGGTGAGCTTTGCTCAGCAGGACGAGACCTCTTCGCGCCGGGCTATCGAGGCCTTGCTGCAGGCTATTGAAGGGAATTTTTCCAAGGATGAGGGGCTCTATTCCACCTACTCCTCCACCACGACCATGTATACCGCCGACAATATGCACCTGCTGCGCTGCCTGTTGCTGGCACGGGACAAAGAACTTTTGCCAGCCGGACTTGAGGCGAATATCTCCCTCTTTGCGACACGCCTTGAGCAGACAGTGGCCGATGATGGCAGCGTTGCCGTTCTGCCCTTTGCGTCTGCGCGGGCATCTGTGCCCCTGTTGAGTACCCAGGTGGCCTGTGCCCGCGCCTTTTTTGCCTGTTACCGCTACAACAAAGAAACCCGCTTTCTTCAGAAAGGCCTGAGGGCACTTGGGTACGCGATCTCCCACCTGATGCTCTCCCTGGGGGGAGTATTGATGGCGAAGGATCAAAGTGACCGTTTACCGTTGTTGCGGCCGCTTGACGCCAATATGGAGTTTGTTCTGGCCTGCCTTGAAGCGGCTGAACTGACGGAAGCCTCCATGTATCGCGAGTGCGCCCGTAATGTTCTGGCCATGTTCCGGCAGAATTACAGTGGATTCGGCAATCAGAAATACACCTATGGAACGGGACTGCTGGCTTTGGTGGTCGCCGAGAACCTGCTGGAAGCAGGTGAAAGCTGAAGAGCTGTACCTGCCTCTCAGATGGGTCGGGAAAGGAAGGCCCGGAACCTCAGGTCAGCAAAGCGCCAGGGAAGATGCGTACCCTTTTTTATGCCGATGCGCGTTCCCTGCCCAAGGTTCTGTGGCTGGTATCCATCGCTCCAGATGCTCAGGGGACTTTGATGTATGGCAGTATTGTTCAGGCAGAGGTCGATCCCCAGGTGGCGGCACAGTTTTCCCGGCCCATTGAGAATGCGCGTATGGCCTGGTTCCGATGGAGAAAAGCCCTCCATGGGAAACGCAGCGCGGATAAGCACCGCTGAAGGCATACCAGCGGCGTCAGTCACCACATTGAGCATATGATGGTTGCCATAGATGAAGTAGATGTAATAGCGTCCGCCCCATTCGAACATGGGCTGGCTGCGGGGAGTCGGGCCCCGGTACCCGTGGGATGCGGGGTCGTCAAAACCATGATATGCTTCCGTTTCGATTATACGGCAGCTGTACCTTGTGCTTCCCCGCTCCATGACCAGGATTTTTCCCACCAGAAAGTGTGCCCCTGCCACAGCGTCGAGGCAACTGAGCAGAGGTGGCGTGATCTGAGTCCATTGAGTATCATCTGACATGAGAGGAACACCTGATGAAAGTCAAAATCATGCGTCTGTCCCACTGTTACAGCCTTCCCCAGTACAACCATCCCGGAGATTCCGGTATGGATCTGTTTGCCGCCCACGGCGTTCTTCTGAATACCGGCGATGTGGCCAAAGTGCTGACCGGAATCTGTCTGGAAGTTCCCGAAGGCTATGAAGGGCAGATACGACCACGCTCCGGCATGATCCTCAATACTCACCTCTCCTTTGAAATCGGTACGGTGGATCAGGGATATCGCGGTGAAGTCCATGTGGTCGTCCGCAATTTCGGGCCAAAACCCTATAACATTGCCCGGGGGGACCGCATTGCCCAACTGGTTATCGCTCCCGTGGTGCGGGCCGAGCTGGAAGAGGTGCAGGAGCTTGCTCCCAGCCAGCGCGGTGGCAAAGGGCTTGGCAGTACCGGCAAGCGGTAGGGGAGTTTTTCTACATCCCTTTTGACTGGAAGAAGCTGCTGTACTTCTTGTCTTCCTGGCGGATATGCTTGAAGAGCCAGTTGCGCAGAAAATCCAGGGTTTCCGTTGCCACCAGCAGATCACCTTTGTCAAATTTTTCCTTGAGTTTCAGAACCTGTCGTACCAGGCTGTCGTGGATTTCCTGATGCTGCGGTGCTTCATGGTAGCCGTGCTTCTTCATCAGGGAAATCTCGTCTTCGAAGTGGGTTACGGTGTAGTCCAGCAGTTCGTCAAAGACATTGTCGAGGACACTTTTCCCGGCTCCCTGCTTGACGGCGTCCGCCAGCTTGTTGATGATGCTGACCAGCTTTTTGTGCTGATCGTCAAAGCGTTTGATTCCCACAGACAATTCATCGTTCCAGACAATAAACGGCCCGTCATGATTTTTCCCGTTGGGGTGCGCAGGTCTGCTGCTGGCCACGGGCGCCAGCGCCTTGGGAGCGCCGGCAGTGGCGACCGGTTCGCGGTCGCTGGTACGCAGCTGGGAGAGGGTTCTCTCCAGCTGTTCAGTGGCTTCCTTGAGGCCCATGGCCGTGTCGGTGATATCTGCCAGTGACATGGTGCTTTTCTCCAGGCCGGCAGCCATCTGCTGCAGATCACTGTTGGTCTTCTGAATCAGCTTGTCCTGCTCCTTGATGGCAAAACCGATCATGCCGTTTGCCTGATCAATCTCCTGGACGGAATCCACAATATCGTTGAATACGGCTTCGGCCTTTTCAATAACCTCGACCCCCTCGTCGACACTCTTGTTGGCCTCTTCCATTTCCTTGAACGCGCTCTCGGTTTCTGAGTAGAGGGTGTTAATGATAACGCTGACTTCCTTGGTGGCGTTCTGGGTTCTCTCCGCCAGCTTTCGCACCTCATCGGCGACGACGGCGAAACCGCGCCCCGAGTCCCCGGCCCTTGCGGCTTCAATGGCGGCATTGAGGGCCAGGAGGTTTGTCTGGTCGGCGATATCGTTGATGACATTGAGGATGGCACTGATCTTTCCGGAAGACTGGCTGAGCTCCTGAATAGTGCTCGCCAGGCTCTGTGCCTTGGCCTTGATGACCCCGATATTCTGTGTGGCCATTTCCAGCTGCTTTTTCCCCTCGGAAGTCTGACTGTTGGCGAAATCGGTTTTTTCGATCATATCCTGGAGGGTCTGCATGACATCCTGCGATGATGTGGCCATGGCCTCCATGGCCTTTGCGACGTTGTTGATGCTGCTTACCTTATGCCTGAACTCCGTGGTGACGCTTGCGGCGGTGTCGCCCATGTAGGCAGTTTCCTGCTGGAGGCTTGCGGAAGCGCCCTTGAGCTGGTTGATGTGGCTGCACAGAAAATCAAGAAACTGATTGAATGGCGCGGAAGCAGGCCCCCTGAGGCGAAAGGCAAGGTTGCCGGGATCGCGCAGAATGGGAAGCCGGGTGCTGTATTCATCCGCTGTGCTGTTGGCTTTGCGGGCGTAGATCAGGGCAAGCGCGGTCATGGCTATGGTGATGACAAACACTATCCACAGCGGGTTCACCGAGGTGTATCGCAGCAGTAAGAGACTTACGATGAAAAGGGTTACTGCACAGATTGTGACCTGAAGACTCTGAATGTTCTGTTTCATGCGGGCAACCTCGGGGGAAATAGTGTCATCAACCTTCACTTATAAGGGAAGGAATTCCTTTTGTCGAGTAAGGATACTCCACATTGGAGGAGAGCTTTTGGTGGAAAAGATTCCCTTCAGGAGTGTTTCAGTGAAAAGGTTTGCCAATGGCTCCATACTGCTTGTCTTCTTTGGGGATATGGTTGGAGAGCCACTTCTTGAGGAACTCCAGGGTTTCAGCAGCCACCATCAGGTCACCTTCGTCGAACTTCGACTTCAGACTCAGCGCCTGTTGCACCAGATCGGCGTGGATTTGCTTATGGTGTTCAATGTCCCTGTACCCATGCTTTTCCATATAGGCCTCTTCGTCTCTGAAGTGGGTGGTGGTGTATTGCAGCAGCTCTTCGAAGGTAGGCGCCAGAACATGCTTGCCTTCGCCCTTTTTTACGGCGCTGGCCAGACGGTTGACAATGGAGAGCAACTGTTTGTGCTGGTTGTCAAAGTGCTCTATCCCTACCGACAGCTTATCGTTCCAGACAAAAAACGGCCCGTCATGATTTTTCCCGTTGGGGTGCGCAGGTCTGCTGCTGGCCACGGGCGCCAGCGCCTTGGGAGCGCCGGCAGTGGCGACCGGTTCGCGGTCGCTGGTACGCAGCTGGGAGAGGGTTCTCTCCAGCTGTTCAGTGGCTTCCTTGAGGCCCATGGCCGTGTCGGTGATATCTGCCAGTGACATGGTGCTTTTCTCCAGGCCGGCAGCCATCTGCTGCAGATCACTGTTGGTCTTCTGAATCAGCTTGTCCTGCTCCTTGATGGCAAAACCGATCATGCCGTTTGCCTGATCAATCTCCTGGACGGAATCCACAATATCGTTGAATACGGCTTCGGCCTTTTCAATAACCTCGACCCCCTCGTCGACACTCTTGTTGGCCTCTTCCATTTCCTTGAACGCGCTCTCGGTTTCTGAGTAGAGGGTGTTAATGATAACGCTGACTTCCTTGGTGGCGTTCTGGGTTCTCTCCGCCAGCTTTCGCACCTCATCGGCGACGACGGCGAAACCGCGCCCCGAGTCCCCGGCCCTTGCGGCTTCAATGGCGGCATTGAGGGCCAGGAGGTTTGTCTGGTCGGCGATATCGTTGATGACATTGAGGATGGCACTGATCTTTCCGGAAGACTGGCTGAGCTCCTGAATAGTGCTCGCCAGGCTCTGTGCCTTGGCCTTGATGACCCCGATATTCTGTGTGGCCATTTCCAGCTGCTTTTTCCCCTCGGAAGTCTGACTGTTGGCGAAATCGGTTTTTTCGATCATATCCTGGAGGGTCTGCATGACATCCTGCGATGATGTGGCCATGGCCTCCATGGCCTTTGCGACGTTGTTGATGCTGCTTACCTTATGCCTGAACTCCGTGGTGACGCTTGCGGCGGTGTCGCCCATGTAGGCAGTTTCCTGCTGGAGGCTTGCGGAAGCGCCCTTGAGCTGGTTGATGTGGCTGCACAGAAAATCAAGAAACTGATTGAATGGCGCGGAAGCAGGCCCCCTGAGGCGAAAGGCAAGGTTGCCGGGATCGCGCAGAATGGCCGCCTGAAGCTCTTTTGAAGGAGTGCTGCTGGCTTTTGCTGCGCGAACCTGAAAGAGAATCGATATTATGGTTAATATGAAGAGTATTGACGCGATAATAACCTTTGCATCCATATGACTTACCAGGAAAGATGCCGTCAGGAAAAGTATGATGGAGACAGAGGGGATGACAAGAAGCGGCAGTTTGAAACCTTGTGGCATGATGTGACTCCATAGGGGGAATAGTAATCGTTTTTGTTGTGGCATTTTAGAGGGAAGCCGCGGCCTTTGTCGAGAACTTTTTCACATAACCATGCCGATCTTCAGTCGCTCACCATGCCGGGAATCTAAGACGTGTGAGTATTTCTGCTGGCGGCCTTTTCGAAGAGCTTCCCTGAAAGAATAGGTGCCTTTGGGCCGATTTATATTGAATTTTTGTGAAATATTACTATATTGCCATCATGCAATGTCAATTCAGGCAATGAGTGCCTTGAAATTTCCAAAGGAGTTTAGAGATGAAAAAATTTCTGCTTGTTTCCATGGTTGCCCTATTTTTCACAATTCCATCCTTTGCCTTTGACCTCAGTGGCTGGGAAAATGGCAACGTAGCTCGTGGCCAGTGGGCGTGGTTTACCGGTCAGGCTCGTGACTGCAAAGATCCTATTCCTGTTCCCGGAACGCATACCCGTGCGGAATGGCAGCAAATGCTCACCAGCGATAAGGGCAAACTGCCCTGTGGCGGTTCCGGACTGAACCAGCGCATCATCGGACATGTGTACAAGTTCCTTTACGAGCATGCTTCCGACTCCGACAACCCCATGAACCAGAAGCCTGAGTCCTGCGGCTGATGGAGCCAACTGAAGTGCTGGTAGGAGCGGAAGATCTTGCTCATGAGCTGCTGAAGGTGGCTGACACCTTTGCCTATCCTACGGAAGCGTGGTCCCAGGCAGCGGGTTTTGAACTGAATGATCTGGAAAGCATCTACGTGCGCTTGTTTGTCAATGACCTGGGAGGGGTAAAAGCCCCTCCCTTTGCTGGGTGTTATCTGGACGTGAACCGCTTGGACTTTATGGAGGCTTTCAGTGGTCTGGCACGCTCCAGTGGCATTGAACTGGATCGTTCCTATCCGCCGGACTATATCCCCATGATGCTTGAAGTGCTGGCCATGATGATAAAAAACGAGATGGCACCGGAACATGTAAAAGTCCATCTCGAAGACTACTTCTCCCTCTGGCCCGAGGCCTTTGTGCAGCGCCTGCAGTCCCATGATGACAGCGGACTCTATCTGGAAGCGGCGCGCTACCTTCAGCAATTGCTGGAGGATTTGGTAAGCATCTCCAGCAGGAAAATCAGAATATGAAAAAGAAACGAATACGAGGGTACCTATGAGTTTCACCAGAAGAACATTTCTCCAGGGCTCGGTTGCCACGCTTGGAGCCATGGGAGCCGTGCCGGGTTTTCGGTATGTCAGCCAGGCCCAGGAGAGCTCACCCGCGCCGCAGGTGCGCTATGTCAACTCCAGCTGTGCCATTTGTACCAACAAATGTGTCTTCCGTGGCCAGGTAGTCAATGGCGTTATCAAGCGCCTTGAGCCTGAGCCCGATTTTGCCAAGTCACGTGGCATGATGTGCGCTCGCGGCAACGCTGGTGCCTGGACGCCCTATGATCCCGATCGCGTCAAGTATCCCATGATTCGTACCGGCAAACGGGGCGAAGGAAAGTGGAAGCGGGTAACCTGGGAAGAAGCCTACGCCTATATTGCCGAAAAGACCAACAAAGTAGTTGAAGAGGAAAATGGCAATCGCGCCAGCATTGGCTTTGTCTCTTCCGAAGGAACCTACCACGAGCACTACTGGAACCAGTTCCGCGAAGTGTTCGGGTCGCCCAACTCCCTGCGCCACCCCACGCTGTGTCTCAGCTCCGTTATCCGTGGTTTCATGTCGGTGTTTGGTACCTACCCCACTGCCGACGTGAAGAATTCTCCATTTATTATCCTGGCGGGTGCTGACCGGGCTGAAGCTCTCTTCACACCAGACTCCATGGATATGTTCAGCGACCGCGGCAAGAAGATCATCTGTCTTGATCCCCGCTTCACCAAGACGGCAGCCAAGTCGAGCAAATGGTATCCCATCAAGCCGGGCACAGACATGGCATTTGCCCTGGCCATGATGAACGTGATTATTGGCGAAGGCCTCCACGACAAAGACTTTGTCAGCAAGCACTGTGAAGGTTTTGATAAGCTGGCAGAACACGTCAAACAGTACACTCCCCAGTGGGCAGAGAAGGAGACCGGTATTCCGGCTGCCGATATTCAGGCAATCGCCCGTGAATTTGCCAAAACTCCCGGTGCGGTTTTCTACCCCGGACGCCGTTCCTCCTGGCAGCGTGATGATGTGCAGACCCGTCGCGCCATTGCCATGGTCAATGCCATTGTGGGCAGTTTTGACCGTCCTGGTGGATTGATTCCTAATATTTCCATTCCCATGAGAAGCTACTTCTACGAACCGGCCTGGTATTCGGATCCCAAGCCGCGTTTGGAAGCTGATGATGTCGCTTACCTCAACCCCCGTGATGGTTCTTGGGTGCCTTGGCGTGAGCGCGCCCTCAAGGGTGATCCCTACGCGATCCGTGGTCTGTTTATCTACAAGCAGAATGTCATTGACTCCGTACCTGATCGTGACAAGACCATGGAGCTGTTTGCCAAGATGGACATTATCGTCTGCATTGACACCTTCATGAGCGATACGGCCTGGTATGCCGATGTCATCCTCCCTGAGTCCAACTATCTGGAGCGCCTGGATGCGCCCTATCAACTTGGCGGCATCGAGCCCTTCCTGGTGCTGCGTCAGCCCCTGATCAAGCCAATGTATGATACCAGGGCCGGTTTTGATATTATCAAGGATCTGGCTGCCCATTTCGAGGATGAAGACGGACTGACCCTCGATGAGTACTTCGAAGGGAACGTGGAAAAACATTCTGTAGACTTCGTTGCTCAGCACCCCGGCGCCCTGGAAATGTTGAAGCGAAAAGGCTTCTATACCGATGGTCGCAAGGCCGAAATCGGATCCTATCGTAGTGGCAAAAACGCTATCAATACGCCCAGCCGCAAGGTGGAGCTGTATAGCGAGGACTTTGCAGGTCGCGGCCTGGATCCCATGCCCACCTATCACAAGTTCGATGAACCTGGTCCGAATCAGTTCCGCTTCCTGGTTGGTCGCCACGCTATTCACACCCACTCCATGACATCGGCATTCCCGGAGTTGAACTGGCATATGCCCGAGAACACCGTGTGGATCAACACCGCGAAAGCCAGGGAAATGGGAATCAGCTCCGGCGATGAAGTGCTCATGAGGAACCGCACTGGTGGTGAGGCGCGTATCAAGGCTCAGGTCACCGAGGGCATCCGCCCCGACTGCGTCTACTTTGCCCACGGCTATGGCAGTCTCTCCCAGGGCAAACCACTGGTCTATGGCCGTGGCGCCACTCAGGCTCAGATCCTGGAGTCTCACTATGAGCCTATCTCCGGGAACGCCCTTTTCCATGAAACCATCGTTGAGATCAGGAAGGTGTAACCCATGGCACAAAATAAACGCTGGACCATAGTCCTCGATCCGGACAAGTGTATTGACTGCAAGGCCTGTGATGTGGCCTGCAAACGCGAGAACAGCATTGATGCCAAAGGCAGGCAGGAAGTGCGCCGCAACTGGATCGGAACTGAAGGCATCCAAGGCACCTACCCGAACCTGAAGCAGACCTTTCAGCCTGAGCAGTGTCACCAGTGCGCTAACCCCCCCTGTGTACCCGTCTGTCCCGTCAAGGCCACCTACGCCAGAGAAGACGGTGTCATAGTGGTGAACAAGAGCACCTGTATCGGTTGCACTCTCTGTGTTATCAGCTGCCCCTATGGCGCGCGCTACATGAGCGAGAATCGCAAGGCGGACAAGTGTGATTTCTGTTCCCACCGTGTCGCCCAGGGCAAAGTTCCCGCCTGCGTTGACACCTGCCCCACCAAGGTACGTGTTTTTGGCGATATGAATGACCCCAACAGTGCTGTATCCCGCCTGCTCAGGGCCAATCCCAAGGCCCGTGTTCTGCAGCCGGAAAAAGGCACGAAGCCGAATCTGCACTATATTTCGTAGACCAAGAGAATAAGGAGAGAATTATGGCCTTCATGAAAAAAACGCTGATGCCTTTTGTCGCTCTGCTGCTTTTCGCCTTTGTTGCCGTGGGATGTGGTGGTGGTCAGGCAGCGAAATCCGCTGTTGATACCTCCAACCACGTACCCCAGGATCCTGCTCTGCGTATCACTACCCAGGAAGTGATGGACCTGTTCAAGAAGGAGTACGGTGACGCGCCTCTGATCGAGGAAACCCTCAAGAAGAACAAGAGCTTCCTGCTGGTGGATGCCCGTCCCCTGCCCCGTTTCCAGGAAGGCACCATTCCTGGTTCTATCCACATGCCCCCTGCTGCCGTTGAAGCCAATCTGAGCAAGCTGCCCAAGGACAAGATGATCATCTTCTGGTGTGGTGGCCTGCACTGTCACCTGAGCCCTGAAGCGGCTGAAATTGCCAAGAAAAATGGCTACACCAATGTGAAAGTCTATTATGAAGGCGATCCAGGCTGGAAAGCTGCCGGCAACTACCTGATCACCGATACCCCCTATGTCAAGCGCATGTGGGATAACCGTGACAAGGAAAATATTCTTATCGTGGACTCTCGCCCCGCCATGGTATTTAACAAGGAGCACATTCCAGGTTCCGTGTCCATCCCCTAGGTTATTTTTGACCAGAAAAAGGGCCTGCTGCCAAACGACAAGAGCACTCAGCTTATTTTCCTGTGTGGTGGCCACCACTGTGACCTGAGCCACTTCTCCGCTTCCGCAGCTCTGAAAATGGGCTACAAGAATGTGAAAGTGTACTCTGCTGGTATTCCCGACTGGAAAAAAGCTGGAAATCCCACCTGGGGCAACGAGTCAAGCGGCATTGTTGCGGCTCCTTCCACTGGCGCAAACGTCACGATCTCAGCCGATGACTTCAAGAAAGCCGTGGCTTCCGGCAACTACACCATCATTGACGTGCGTGGAGCCCGCGAAGTGGCAAACGGCATGATCCCCGGTGCTATTCACATCCCCGATGGCGACTTCATGGGTGACTTCGACAGCGCCATCAAGAAGATCCCCACTGACAAGCCCGTGGTTATCCATTGTGCTACAGGCGCCCGCGCAGCTGGCGTGTTCTTTGTGATCCAAGACGAAAAAGTGAAGTTCCCCAAAGGCATTCAGTATCTGGATAAAACCATTCAGATTCGTGCTGACGGAACCTTTACTATCCAGTAAGCCTCATTAACTCCAGGGCGCGCCTTCTCCGCGCTCTGGAGATTTTTTTAAAAAAGGAGATGACTATGCATTTTCTGAAAAACAGGATCATTCCGTTTACCGCCCTTCTGCTCTTTGCCTTTATCACCATTGGCTGTGGGCATGCGGCAAAGGCTCCGATTACGGTTACCGCTTCCAGTGCCGATGACCTGATTGCCAATCGCATTGCTCTGCTGACAGAAGCCCGCAAGGTTACGCCTGAGATTTCCGTTGAGGAACTGAATAAGATGATAGAGGCAGGCGAAAATATTACTATCATTGACGTGCGCGACCCAAATGAGTGGGAAGTCGGCGTTATTGATTTTGCAGGAACCAAGACCATTTCCCGTGGACTGCTGGAGTTCCGCGCGCCTGCTCAGGTTGATGTCAACGAGCGCATCTATGTCATCTGTAAGTCAGGTGCACGGGGAATATTCGCGTCAAAAGCTCTTATTGATCTTGGCTATCCAAGCGTAACCAACGTTGTTGGTGGCATGGATGCCTGGATGGCGGAAGGCTATCCCGTAAAATAAGCAATTCTCTCCTTCTTTTTCCTTCTTCTGCTTTACCCGCTTCGGCGGGTTTTTTTTATGGGAATTACGGTGTGCCCTTTTCCTCCAGGATATCCAGGAGTTCAAGCAGATTCTGGCGGGAGAGGCGGAGAGGCTGCATGGGTGATGCCGATCGTTTTTCCCGGGGGTTGTGCAGCCACGTTTCAAGATTTTCCCTGTTCCAGGGGCGCTGATCCCGTGCGGTGTGCGGGTAATAATCTGTCAGCAGACCGGAAAGATCCGGTGCCACTTCGCCACTGCCGAGGCTGCCCCGCATGGCTGTCAGTACGCGGTGGCAGCTGCCACAGTGCTTTGTGAAAACATCATCCCTGTGGGTGCTCGGATCATCAAAGTAGATGACCTGGGGAACTTCTCCCTGGCTGGGGTGTGTGGCACCCAGGGATGAGGCGTAAAGGGCGTTAACGATACTTATAATCATTGACTCCCGCAGATGAAACTGAGGCATGGAGGTGACCGGTGAGGCTATGGCCAGGGCCAGGGTGCCGGGAGCGTTTGCCATGGCGCTGCGATCAAGGTTGCTGGCCAGGGCGTTTCCCCGCCCGCCTATCGTATGGCAGCGACGGCACGCGAAGGAATCTATGGCCTGATTTCCCACTTCAACTTCCTGGGAGTGATCGAGGTTGAACCGGGCATAGGCTGCCGGGATGATTCCAGCGTGGGCAATCTGCTTGCGCGAAGAGCGGGGATCACCACGGTGGCAGTCGGTACAGCTGGTCAGGTGCTGGGAGTGGGGTGTGTGGCAGCTCATGCAGCGTGGCTGAACTGCTGCAGCATCTGTCGTCAGGATAACGCTTCCCAGCAGCACTCCAATCAGAATGGCAGAACGAAGGACCAATTTTCCCCCCGAAAGTAAAGTGCTATGACCGTCAGCACAAGAATACCGGCAAAGCTGATCAGTGTAATGGAATTGATGACTCCCTGATCCCTGGAAAACCACTGGGCTTTTTCTGCCGGGCGGGTGCGTGGGAGCCAGGGAAGCATGCCGAAAAAGACTCCCAGGGCGATGATCAGGTAAATAAAGGCGTTGGAATAGCTCACCAGTTCCTGCATCCACAGCAGAAACCAGCCGGAGTGCGCTGGGTTGGGCACCTCTGACATATCAGCCGCTTCCTGCAGTGGCGCGGGGATCAGGAGAGCCAGGGTTACCAGAAATACGCAGGCTGCGCCCATGGCCCTGAGAATCAATTGGAAAAAAGTAGGTGAGCTCTTGATATATTCGTGCTTCATAGGTATGGCAGCAGTCCTTTGTCTTTGCGGATACGATAGAAGTGCAGGGCGCACAGAATGATCATCAGCACGGGCAGTACGACAATATGCAGCGCGTAAAAACGAAGAATTGAGAGGGTTCCACCAATACCATCGGGAAGCAGGAAGTCGCGGACATAGCCTCCTCCGGGCACAATGGCCACCAGCTCCATTCCCGTCTGCGTTGCCCAGAGAGCCAGCTGATCCATGGGCAGCAGGTATCCCGTATAGGCGGCAAACAGTGCCAGGCAGAGAAGCGCGAACCCGATCAGCCAGTTCATCTGGCGAGGCGGGCGATAGGCACCTGTCAGAATCACACGCAGGGTGTGCAGGAAGATCAGAATCAGCAGGGCGTGGGAGCTCATGCGGTGGAGGCTGCGGATGAATTTTCCGCCACTCACATGTTCCTCCAGGAAAAGAATCGACGCGTAGGCGCCCTCACTGGTGGGCTGATAGTAAAAAACAAGCAGAAATCCACTGAAAAGAAGCATCAGAAAGGATGTCAGTGCCAGGCCGCCCAGGCAGAAAGTATACTGAATCCGCAGGTTTTTTCTGATGACGACTCGCGGAAAAAGATGTACCAGGAAATCTTTGAGGGGTTCATGTACTTTCATTGGCTGACAGTCCAGTGTTGCGCGTCGCGGGAGACATGGAGCTGACGCAGTGGGCGCTCAGCGGGCCCCTGCAGTACATTTCCGGATCGATCAAAACGGCTTCCATGGCAAGGGCAGACAATCTCTGATGGGGTCACCGTCAGTGTGCAGCCCAAGTGAGTACAGGTGAGATCAAGAGCGTACACCTGGTCAGCCTGATTGCGGATCAGGGCGACCCGCGATTCCCGGTAGACCAGAGCCCCACCGGCGGGAACTGGCTCGTAATCAACATGAAGGCGCACATCCTGACGGGCGATATTTGGGCGCAGAAAGCGTACAATACCGCCAAGCGTCAGCAGGCCAAGGGCTAGTGTGAGAAATCGTCGACGTTTTCCAGAAATTGTTTCCATTTTTCCACATATGCTTTTGTGTAATTGCTGTCACGTCGTGACATCCTATCAAATCGCTGGCGCTCGTAGAAGGATCCGTTGACCATCACCTGATTCTCTTGCTGCCAGAATGAATCCAGTCCCAGGCCATCAGCTGCCGGCAGGTAAATGCGGTCTTCCGGGCTCTCCAGCAGAAATCGGCGTGGATTGTTATGACAGGCGTCACACATGGGAGTTCCCCGCTGAACCGTATGGGGGAAAAACGCCTTCCACTCTGCTGCCAGTAGCCGGTTTTCTTCGCCGACGACCTCTTCTGCTTTGATATCGCTGAAGTAGGCCAGAAACTGTGGGCGGATCGGACTGACAAGACCGCGCTGATTTATGCCGAGCGGAGGCAGATCCTGCCTTTTCAGGTAAGCGCTGCGGATATAATTTTCGGCGGTATTTCCGGTTCGGACGTGGAAGTACTCCTGAAAAGGGCTTTGCGTAAAGCGAACAAAAAAGGTTCCGTATTCCTGAGCGCCCCAGCCCGAGTGGCAGGCATAGCACTCGAGCCTTTCCATGTGGGCAGGTATTCCGTGTTCGATAATTTTCGGGTCGGGTGTGTGGCAGTCGCGACAGTGTTTCGCGCTGCTTTTTCCGGCAGCCAGGCTCGGCATGCTGTGGCAGTCACCGCAGGCCATTCCGGCGCGCTGATGCACATCAGGCCGCATTTTCAGATATTTCTCCCCCTGAACATCGGTGCCCCGCTGATAGCGCAGGGCATCCTCGCGCGGGGCATAGCCGTAGTAATCGGCTCCAACATAATATCCCCGATGACAGGAGTGGCAACTCAGTGTGGCGGGCCTGGTCAACCGATGGGTCTGGCGTTCAAAACCATGGCAGTCAAAGCAACTCTGCACATGGCACCCTTTGCAGTTTATCTGAAAAAATTCAGGATCTGCCTTTCCCCAGCTGCGCTCAACGAAAGCCTTTTCCTTATGGCGCGTTGCCATGGGGCCCTGAAAAATCCCGACAGTGCCCTCATGGCACGCCTGACAGCGGTGCTGAATAAGGGATGGCACCCCAGCCTGATGGTGCTCGTCAAAGGTGCCGTGGCACGCGGAGCAGGAGACCTCCGCATGAGCTCCCGTGACATGGTTCTGGTGGCAGTCCAGGCAGTTTTTGTCAGTGGCTGCCGGAAGCGGGGCGGGCATGAGCAGGACGATCAAGGCAACGAGAAAGTACACGGTAGTCAAGCTCCTTCTGGTATATCGGATCTTTGGGGTCGGTATGGCATATCAGGCACTGGTTGACAGCCCACATGCGCCGAATTTCCCGGGCGTTCAGGGGGCGTGAATTTTCACGGGTAATGGCCGAAAACGCTTCCAGCGTTCCCTCCTCCAGGGTCAGAAAGCCATCCAGAGGCTTGCGGTCAGATTTTTCACACAGCAGGGTTGGCGTGATGGAGTTCCCCTCAACCACATGCTGCCCAAAGCCGGCAAAAGCGGGATTTCCGTGGCACTCTTCGCAGCTGACAGCCTTGCTGCCGATGTTGTGGCCAAAGAAAGGGGCAAAGCGCAACCGCTGTTTTCCATCGTACACAGAGACATAACTGTCTTTCGAAAGGCTGCCATCTGCTTCTACGACTGTCACAAACGTCTGGCAACCCGGCGTGACCGGAGATATTCTGCCATGCTGATTCAATGCCAGGGGGAAGGGGTAGAGGGTGCGGTAGTCCTCGGTTTCGCTGAAGGCGCCAGGAGTATTGCGGCCTTTGATAAAATCCCTTCCCTGCTCACGCAGGTCATACTGGGTGTGGCACCCATAGCACTGCGCGACACTTCGTGAGTGGCAGCTGTAGCACTCCAGGCGTTCGTGGCCGGCGATGGTATGCTCTGGTGTCTGGGTGATCACCTTGCTTTCGTGGCGTTCACCGGTGCGCTTACTGACGAGCCAGACAGCTCCATCCTCATAAAACACATTGGAATATTTTCGCCCTTTGGAGGTCAGGATCATCTTGTCGCCCATTTTTACCTGGCGCTGGTAGTGCTGCGATTCCCGCACCGCTTCTGAGTGCTCGCGGGCTACTTCCGCGTAGGCGGGCTTCCTGTCTGCGCTGCCATGGCAGTCTTCACAACGGATTTCCACCTGTTCATACATGTTTTCATAGGCGTAGCCGTCACCCATAATATCCCGTGATGTGTGGCAGTCGATACACTCAAGGCCCCGTTTGTGGTGTATATCCGGGGCAATGGACGTCGCGTTGCGTATGCCGCTTATCAGCTCCGGGCCGGGATACCCCTGACTGGTGGGAACAAGGCTGTTGTTGCCGTCATTCTGACCTTCATAACTCATGGCAATTCGTCCGCTGCGGTTGTGGCAGCGGAAGCAGACACGATTCTCTGGCAGTACCTGCATGGCATGGGTCTCGGAGTAAGGCCACTTGCCTTGCAGGTGCCGGTCACCGCCCTGGTAGGTGGCATTGTCATTATAGGGAAAGTGGCAGGCCGCGCATCCGGCAGCATGGCTTGCCGACCACGACTGGTTGGACTCAATGCCGACGTGGCACAGGGCGCAGAACTTGCGGTACAGCTCACCGGACAGGTGATCAAGCTTTTCCACACCCTCCAGTACCAGCTCCGTACCATCGGCGCCATAGGTTTTCAGTGGCTTGCTGGCATAGAGTTTGCCGTCTTCTCCCTCCCAGGTAAGCTGAATGTTTTTGATCATTCCCGTTGCCGTGTTCATCAGGCTCGACTGCACCCGTTGCAGTTGATAGGTATGACAGCTGCCGCACGTCCTCTCCCAGTATTGCGGCGATGAGGGATTTTTGGGGCCATACATGGACCAGTGGGCAATATTTTCATCCATGGTGTCCGGGTCGCCGCCATGGCATTCGGTGCAGTCATGATGGCTGGGGGAGACCTGTTCCAGGCCCTGATGGCACTGCACGCACCCTGACGCTTTGGGCTCAGATGGGGAAAGCTGGCAGCCTGCTATCATGAGTACCAGAGCCATGAGTATGGGAAAGAGAAAGTTCATCGGACATCCAGACAGAGAAAATACGGGAAAATGTCACACGGAGCAGAGTATAGCAATGAGGGCGTCCCGTGTCATGTCATTCACAAGGCAAAGGCGAGGAATCTGCACAAGAAAAAAGCGGGGCTGTTTCCAGCCCCGCAGAAAGCTGCTCAGCAGCCCATCAGCATATCCTGCCCACGCCGTGGTGGAGTTGCTTTTTTCTCCTCGGACTTGATTTCGACCGTGTCGCCTTTTGACAGGTCGGAAGCTTTGCCCTTGTTGATCTCGATGGTCACGGTTTTCCCCTTCACATCGACCACTTTGCCCTGAAGTTCAGCGGAAACTGCCATTCCAGCGGCGTAGAGTGCGATTATGGATACCAGAAAAACAATTGAAATTCTTTTGGCCATCATTCTGTGCTCCTTATTCGGTGGTATTTTAGAACATCAGCTGAAGCTGAGCGGTGAGGGTGGAAAAGTTCTCCGTGGTAACTCCGCCGAAGGTGCCTTCCTGATCGAAGTCAACCTTTGAGTACTCAAGAGTCAGTTTCAGATCCTGCCCACGCAGATAGTAATTCACGCCGACACTGTTCCAGTCAACTTCCTGGCCAATAACGCCATTCAGGCTGGCAAACGACCAGTTTTCACTGCGGGCGAAGAACTGCAGGGGCAGATTGGGCAGCATATAACCGGCCTTGATGTATCCACCGTTCTTTTCGCCGTTCAGGCCGATTGTGGCAGGATCGGGGTTGGCACCCTGGTAGGCGTCATCCAGATCGTAATCCACGTAGGCCGCGGAAACCGTGAATGTCCCCACGTCTTCCACCGGGTACTCAAAGAACAGATCCACCGTCCAGGCGCGGTAGTCAACCGGGTCGCTGCTGCCAGCCACATCAGCGTAGGCCACCTCGTCTTCCATCTGGTAGGCCGCGCCAATGGTCAGAACGCGGCGTTCACCCAGGTAGGTGCCCTTGTAGCCATATCCTGCTTCAGGATCCAGAAGGGAAACGTGGGCACGGGCACTGTAACGGAAGTTGGAATTGGGCGCTGACTCAGCGTCATTGCGGCCGTTCATGACATCAAAGCGGTACTGGAACATATTGTCCGCCAGATTTCCCCACACCGCCACGCCCTTGTCACGGGTGCCACTGCTGGCCAGGGGAGCGCGCAGCATGGCGGAGCGATCAAGGGTCAGAGGTTCTTCACATGACTCCAGGTTTTCGCGGGTCAGGTTGTACTTGAATTTCCCCACCCATACATTCAGGCTGGGGCTCTGACGAAAGCGCATGACGGCATCCAGGATGCGGAAATCCGAATTGTTGCCGTCGCTGACGTTCATGGGAGTGATATTGTTGTCTTCGTTGAACTCGGTCTGCACATAGAGGCTGAAATTGCTTCCGTAGGCTCCCATCAGGGCCAGGCGGTTGCGGCGGAAGTTGAATTCACTGGTATTGCCCGTCCCGTCAGAGCCGGAACCGGTGTCGCGGAGATTCATCTGGAACTGGGCCTTGTAGTCGAGTTTCATCAGCCCCTGATCCTCAGGTCCGAAGGACCAGATCGGGCCGGCCAGAGCCGGTGTTGCCAGCATCGACAAGCCAGCCATAAGGGACGCGGATTTTGCTATTTTCACGAGGCTACCTCCTGGGTTGATCAATGGTTCTGGAATATCAGCAGCCGGAAGCTTCACCACCGCCAACACTGGTTGGAGGTGCGGAAACAGGGCTCATGTACTCACGATCCTCGTTCTCAATCTGGTTGGCACGGGGATCATCAATGGCGCGATAGAGGGCATTGAGCTTGGGGTCGATCACTAATGTTCCGCTATAGGTTAGTGTGGTGTTGGAGCGTCCATGCAGATCTGTTCTCCATGCGTCAGATGCGATCTGCCCACTTGCTCTATTCATATAGGCATTCCATTGATTGGCAGAGCCATCAAAGACGGCGGCAGGCCAGCCGAGAACGGCATCCAGGGCTACGAAGCTGGGCATGCAGCTTGTGCCGGTAACACAGTGGGTGATGCTGACGAGGCTCTGGTCAAAATCTGCCGGGAATACTGCCAGGAGGTCGTCTCCTGTTTTGAGTTTTGCGATTCCGTTTTCCGTAACAGAAAAACTGGCAGCACCAATGCCGATAGCGTGAGTTATAATGGGTGTTTCAGTTGTCTGCTAGATAATATTCACTGTTCTTGTGGTGTCTGCTGCCATGCTGGCGATATTGGCGTCCACTGCCTGCAGCATTTCGCCGATGGAATAACGGAGTTCCTCTTTGAGTGCGCCATTTTCACGTACACTGAAATTTGAGTTGCTGGCCAGAGTGGCAGCATCGGTCAGGTCATAGGTGGCTGCATCCCAGAGATTTTCCGTTACAGCTGCTGTCCAGGCGTTATTTCCTCCGTTAAGCAGCTTGATGCGGTCTTTTGGAAAGCCCCAGTAGCGCAGGTGGAAGTAGGCACGACCAACATTATTATAGCTGGTGCCGTCAAAGGAGAGCACAATCGTTGAGTGGCGACTCACGCCGGCTCTTTGCAGAAGATCATCCATGGTGGCGCCATTAACAGTCATTGTGGTGCTTTCCCCAAGCCCTTCCAGGCGGGTAGCGTTCAATTCTGTTGTTCTGTCCCACAGGTGGGCGCCTGGAATTTTTGCGGCAGCATAATCGGCAGGTGCGCTTACCTGCAGAATAACCACATTTTCACTGTGGGCAGCGGCATTCACCAGTCCCCGATCCATCCAGGACTTCAGGGTCGCTGGTTCGATAAGGGGAGTCGGGGTGAGCGTCAGCGTCTGCTTGGTATGGTTTGTGTAGCTGTCGGAGCCACTGCAGCCGACGATCAGCAGGCCTGTTGCCAGGATCATGGCCAGCAGCAGAACCAGTTTACTCTGCTTCAATGGGGTGAAAAACATTTTCATGATACCTCCATCCTTCTTCATAGTGTTTGTCTCTCCATGGGTGCTGTGCACCGGTAAACGGGTGAATATGCCTCCTTCTTGAGTGTCGGGAACGTGCTGAATGTTTTGCAACCATCACGTGAAATGTTTCCCAAATTAATACTATGCAAGAATTGCCATATTGTCAAGAAGAAGTATGCATGAAGGGCCATAATGAAATATACCCGTTACATGGAGAAGTGGTAAGGCAATGCGCATGAGAATTTCAAGATAAAGTATTGTAAGATAGGCGCATGAGTTTTAATGGCGAAAACGCCATATATGTTTAAGCTCTTTGAAGAAAATATATTTAATGGAGCTGGTGAGCTTTTTTCGGTGCCTCTCCGTTAAGGAGTGTACAAGCCCCAAATGGTACAGTAACGCATCAGTCAGCCTCTTGATGTCCTTGCCGTTTCGGAGTAAAGCTATGGCAGATGCCCGTTGGCATACGTATTTCTCAAAGGTGCATTATGCTGCTCTATAGTATGACGGTGTTGTGTGTCCTCATCAGCGCCATCGTCAATTTTTCCCGCACCCGCGAGGGTATTGTCAAAGGCGGCAGAATGTTCGCCAATCTCCTGCCGCCGCTGCTGGCCATACTGGCTCCCCTTGCGATAGCACTCAGTCTGCTTGACCCCGCTTCCATCGAAAGGTGGCTTGGGCAGACTTCCGGCCTGGTAGCCTACCTTGGAGCGGCCCTGCTGGGAGCGGTGGTCATGATGCCTGGCTTTGTAGCTTTTCCCATCGCCGCGCTCCTGCTGAACAATGGCGTTGCCTATCCCATTATCGCCGTCTTCGTCACGTCACTGATGATGGTGGGGGTGGTGACTCTCCCCCTGGAGCGGCAGTACTTTGGCTGGCGCATAGCCCTGGCCCGCAATGGCCTGAGCTTTGTGGGTTCCCTGGTGATCGGGGTGCTCATGTGGCTGCTGTGGGGGATGTTATGAGCGGCTACCTGGCACAGCATCGCCGCAGCCTTGCTGTAGTCGTTCTCTTTGCTTTGGGAGTCGGACTCTCCCATGTGCTTGACTGGACTATCGGGGTGCAGATTGGGCTGAGTTTTGGCGACTCCCTGCTGGAAGTCCTCTCCGTGCTGCCGGCTGTCTTTATTCTCATCGGACTGATGGATGTGTGGATTCCCCGGGATTTTGTCCAGCGCCACACCGGGCAGGACGCCGGGCTCATCTCCATGCTGTGGATGGTGCTGCTGGCCATGTTCCAGGCCGGACCCCTCTATGTGGCCTTTCCTATCGTCTATCTCATGTGGAAAAAGGGCACCAGTGTGCGCAATATCTTTGTGTATATCGGGGCCTTCTCCACCATGAAGCTGCCCATGCTGGGCTTTGAAATCACCTTTCTGGGGCTGCAGTTCACCATTGTGCGCTCCCTGGTGACCCTGCCAGTGTTTATTGTCATTGCCATTATCATGGATCGCTGGTTCCACGAAAGCTTTACGGTGCTGGAGGGAGGCGAAGGCAGGGGGAGGTGACAGGAGGAGTATCTGGTACAGCCTGTTCCGAGGATTTGAATCTTTTTCAAGTGGAAACTTCCGCTTTGGTTGGGATGGTCGGGAAAGTATTTTCAGGGATGGGATCACTATAGTACAGTGGCATTTTCCGCTACAGCAAGTGAACTTCTGGAAGGGGTGATTCCATGGGATACCGTATTGTATTGTTGCTTGGTTTTCTGTTGTGCCTGGTGCCGGTTGCGCTGGCTGGTGAATTTCCGGAAAACATGATCCAGTTTGAGGTCAGCGCTGAAGGGGAGGTGGAAAACGACACCATCACCGTAATGCTGCGATATCAGACTCAGTCTGCCCAGCCCTCTGTGGCGGCCGATGAGGTGAATCGCACCATGGAGTGGATGCAGCGTCAGCTGGGCTCCTTTGCTGATGTCAAGAGCCGCCACCGTGGCTACCGCACCACTCCCCTGCCCCAGAGTGCTGAACAGCGGGGCCGCGAACCGATCATCTGGCAGGTGCAGCAGGAGGTGGAGCTGCGCTCCACAAATATCGTTCAGATGCAGCAGGCCATTGCGCGCCTGCAGGAGAGGCTGGCGGTGACTTCCGTGGTATTTTCTCCCTCACCTCAGTTACATGACCGGCAAAGCGATGCGTTGACCCGTCAGGCGTTGCAGAAGTTTCGCCAGCAGGCGGAGCTGATTCGCAAGGAACTGGGGGCCAGGAGCTATCGCCTGGGTCAGCTGCACGTGAACAGTTACAGCCAGGAGCCTCCCCGCGATATGTTCCTGCAGCGCAGCAGCGCGGAGGTGAGCACCATGTCCATCGCGCCGCCGGCCATGGAATCTGGCAGCAGCCGCATTCAGGTGCGGGTGGGGGGGAGCATTTTCCTCGACTTCTAGCAGCCTGCTAGCAGGAGTTACCCTTCGTCACCTGGCGAAGCGGGGAATTCTATGTGGAAGCACGCGCCACCGTTACGGTTTTCGACGCTGATCGTTCCCTTCAGTCGCTCCTGCACCAGCATGCGGGCGATATAGAGCCCAATCCCCATTCCGTCTGTTTTGCCGCTTACAGAGGGCTCGAATATTTTCCCTTGTAAGTGGGAAGCGATCCCGCCGCCATTATCGGCAACAGACAAGGCAACCCGCCCATTGGCGCACCTGAGGGTCACCTGGATGCGAGGCTCGTCTACCCGACGCAGCTGAAAGGTATCCAGGGCGTTTTCCATCAGCACCATGGTGGCATGGACCAGTGCTGTGGGGTGGCTTACGACCTGGCATGGCTTGTCCGGAAAGGTGTAGTGGACATCAACGCCCTGCTGTAACAGTCTTTCATGAAGGATTGCCAGCACATGCTTGATCATGGTGTGGGGGAAAAAGGCCTCACAGTTTGTATTGGCGGAATAAAAGCTGCGGAAGTCTTCAATGGTTCCGCCCATGGTGGCCAGGCACTGGTGCATGTACTCAAGCACCTGATTGATGCGCTGATCATGGGAGGTGGGTTCACCCTTTGCTTCCTGGTATACCTCCAGTTCACTCACCAACGCGCCTATGCGTGCCAGGGGCGAGCGCCACTGGTGGGCCACCATCCCCACTGAGCGTCCCACGCTTGCAAAACGGGACTGTTCCACCAGAAGCTGGCGCTGCATTTCGTGCTCACGGTGCTGGTCACGGGCCTGCTTGGCAATGGCCAGGGAGAGCATGATAACCAGCAGGGTCTGGCCAATGGGCATGGACCAGAACACCAGTCTGAGGTCGCTGATCAGACCATACTGGGCCAGGGAAATTATGCCGGCCAGGAAGACCACAAAGAGCACCTGCCCCATCAGAAAAAGCCAGCTGCCACTGAGCCCTCTCCTGATTGCCAGCACCCCGGCGCTCACCAGAGCGGTATAGGTGGAAACAAGCAACAGCTGCATCATGGTGGTTTTGGTGTAGATTTGCGGATACCACGGTGCCGCGGCAAAGAGGAGAAGAAGCAGGCCAGTCAGGGCAGCCAGAGACTTCAGGCATTTGTCCATCAGGGGCATAGTGCGGTGGGTTTCCAGGAAAAAGATGCATAGCAGCAGCAGAAAGAGGATTCCGCCGGCAACCATGATCCAATTACCGTAAAACCAGATCTGTGGAGACACTCCCAGGGAAATGATGCGCGCAACCCCGCTGTAACCCATCATAAATCCGAAGGCGCAGAAGCAGTAGCCCAGATAGAACAGGATACTGCCGCGTCGCATTATCAATCCGCTCATCAGGCTGTAGATTGCCATGGCCGCCAGCAGGCCAAAGTACAGCCCCCACTTGAACAGTTCCGTCACCTGCCCACGTGAATACTCCGCCGGGGAAGCCACCTGCCAGGCAGCCTCAATGGCTCCCCGCGTTTCCAGGCGGGTCAGCAGGGTGTAGGTTTGGCCCGGCTCAACAGAAAGCAGCAGGTGACCAAACTGACTGGCCTTATGCTGGTTCCGCTCGTCAGAAAAGAAGCCTAGTTTCCTGTGGAACGCGAAGCCGTGCTCAGTTTCCACAAACACATCAATAAAATTGACGAAGGGGCGTTGGTTGTACAGTACAATCTCCTGCGCCCTGGGGTGGGAGTTGGTAATGTTCAGGCGCGTCCAGATGGGATAACTCAGATAGCCAAGATTGCTGCGTTCCAGGGGAAGCCACTCCTGGCTCTCCCTGGCTGAGGCGTAGGTATGCTGGCGCTGCAGATCGGGCAGATACTCCATGTATGGCAGCAGGGATCCATGATCATCCATATAGCCAGCATCAAAGGCCGCCGCCTGCCCACTGGCTGACGAAATCCAGAACAGCAAAGTGGTACCCAGAACCACCAGCAGGCGCGCAGGCCAGCACCCCTGGCTAATCATTTGCCGTCAAAGCTCTGCAGGGGTTATACGCCCATATCATACCATATGCCTCCCGCATCAGTACTTCCATTCGTCCGAGACAGGATATAACAATTACCAACATTATTCATATTTTGCAACTATTCAGGGGGCTGTTACGGGAGCGCCGCGAACGGGCGAGAGCCATATCTTCGCTTTCACAGCTGATCATTGATATCTCTGCGACTCCCCTTCCCTGGTGTCAAATCTGCGCAGTGGGTCTTCCGGTCCTTCTTGGCCCCTTGTATATGGACTTCGTTTGCCACTTTGGATCCGCAAAAGTGGCGTAAAAGCGGCCCCTAGTGCTGTCCTTTTCGTGCGGTCAAAAATGACAATATCCGGATGAATCAAGCATCTAAAAACAATACTGTTGCCGCGTGGTAAATATCAGGACAATAGTGCCTTAACCCAGGGCAACAAGGTGCGAAACTTCAGTTCTTACCACTATTTTCATATTTTACATTTTTTTTACATTCCGCTGATAGTTCCATGACACCGGGATCGTATCCTCTCTGCAGTTTTAATTGCACAAACGCATGGAAAAAACGCAAGGAGAAGATGCATGAAAGTCAAAGGCGTAATGAAAGGACTGGCCACCCTGCTGGTATCGGCAAGCGTACTGGCCGTCACCGCCACAGCCCAGGTCGATCCCAAGCTTCCTACCTACAAGGAAACCCGTGGTGTTTCCGGTAACCTGTCCAGTATTGGTTCCGACACCCTGAACAACCTGATGACCCTGTGGGCTGAGGAGTTCCAGGGCTTCTACCCCAATGTGAACATCCAGATCCAGGGTGCCGGTACTTCCACCGCACCTCCCGCTCTGACAGAGGGAACTTCCAACTTCGGCCCCATGAGCCGTGGCCTGCGCGACACGGAGAAGGCGGCCTTTGAGCAGCGTCATGGATATCCCCCCGTACTGGTACCCGTGGCCATCGACATGGTTGCGGTGTTTGTCAACAAGGACAACCCCATCCAGGGCCTGTCTATTCCCCAGATTGACGCCATTTTCTCGTCCACCCGCCGTTGCGGACTGGGTAATGACATCAACCGCTGGGGCCAGGTTGGCCTGACAGGTGCCTGGAACAACCGTGACATCACTTTGTACAGCCGTAACGCCGTTTCCGGCACCTATGGCTTCTTCCGTCAGCACGCCATGTGTGATGGTGACTTCAAAGACAGCATCAACGAGCAGCCTGGCTCCTCTTCTGTTGTTCAGGGTGTCACTGAATCCCTGAATGGCATTGGCTACTCCGGTATTGGCTACCGCACTTCCGGTGTACGCGTGGTTCCCATTGCCCGTGAGCATGGCGGAAAATTTGCTGAAGCCACTGCCGAGAATGCTGCCAGCGGCGATTACCCCCTGGCCCGCTACCTGTACCTGGCTGTAAACAAGCACCCCAACCGTCCCCTGCCTCCCATGGAGCGTGAGTTCCTGAAGATGGTTCTCTCCAAGCAGGGTCAGGACGTGGTAAACCGCGATGGCTTTGTGCCCCTGCCCGAGTCAGTGGCTGGCAAAATCCGCAAAGATCTTGGCCTTGACTGATAGCGTCTGACGTCTCTTGCCCCCCCAGAGCCGTTGCGGGAGACCGCAACGGCTTGTGGTGCGTGAGGGGGCAGACACCTTGTTTTTCTCCTTGCAAATATAGAACTGGTTGAGGGAGTAACCTTCCATGACAACACGAACAGCCAACGGGTCATCTATTCTGCCCAGTCCCGAGCGGCGGGAGAAGTTGCGTAAGTGGCGCGGCTTCAAGGACCACGGCACCAAGTATGGGGTCGCCTTTGGTGGCTTCAGCGTTATCGGAGCTCTGGCTCTGATTTTTATTTTTCTGTTTATCGAGGTTCTGCCCATCTTCCGGCCGGCGACTATGGAGTTCAAGGCCCAGCACAGTGTGGCAGCCACAAGTGGCGCGGAAGTGCTGCTCACGTCGGTGGACCGTTATCTGGAAGTGGGGGTGAGTTTTGATCGCTCCGGCCGGGTGCTGTTCTTTGAGCCTTACGAAGGCCGGACTCTCCTGGAGGAGCAGATCTCCTTTGGTGCCGGGGAACAGGTGACCAGCTTTGCCCATGCCGAGGAGCGCACCGGCCTGGTGGCCTTTGGTCTGGATAATGGCAAGGCGCTGGTGGTGAGCCACGCCTACGACCTTTCCTACCCCGATGATGTGCGCCTGGTCACCCCCAAGCTGGAGTATGTGCTGGGGGAAGAGGCCGTAGTGGTGGATGCCCAGGGGCAGCCCCTGGAGGTTCTGGCTATTCAGCGCGGGCCGCGGGGCTACATTGTGGCGGGCTCCACGGCTGATGGCCGCCTGCTGCTGGTGGTCTACGGTACCCAGACCCACTTTATGACGGGAGCGGTGACGGTAACCCGTACGGCCTATGAACTGGAAAATCCCGGAAGTACCATTCAGAGTATTCTCCTTGATAATATGATGCAGGCCATGTACGTGGCCGATGACCGTGGCCATGTCCACTACTACGACATCAGCACCCCCTCCAGCGCCCACCTGGTCAACAGCACCCGCGTGGTGGCTGAAGGGCAGACCATCAGCTCCATCGCTTTCCTGCTGGGCACCGTGTCCATCGTGGTGGGCAGCAGCGATGGCAGCGTGGCCCAATGGTTTCTGATGCGGGACGCGGAAAACGTCCGCAACCTGACCCATATCCGGGAATTTGACTCCCACAGCGCCCCCATTACTGCCATTACGGCGGAGCATGCCCGCAAGGGATTTGTCACCGGCGATGCCAGCGGAGTGATAAAAGTGCACTATGGCACCTCGTCCCGCACCCTGCTGGCGGAGAAAATATTTGATGGCAGGCCGGTGCAGGCCATGGGTCTGGCCCCGCGCAACAACGGCTTCATTGCCGCCGATGACCGTAATCAGCTGCGTTTTTACGAGCTGCGCAACCCCCACCCCCAGGTTTCCTGGGCGGCCCTGTGGGAAAAGGTCATGTACGAAGGGCGCAGCGAAGCTGATTTTGTCTGGCAGTCCTCATCGGCCACCGACGAATTTGAGTCCAAGTTCAGCCTGGTGCCCATGACCGTGGGAACCATCAAGGCGGCCTTCTACGCCATGCTTTTTGCGGTTCCCCTGGCGGTGATGGGCGCCATCTATACCGCCTACTTCATGAGTCCCAAGATGCGCGGGCTGGTCAAGCCCATCATTGAGATCATGGAAGCCCTGCCCACCGTTATTCTCGGCTTCCTGGCCGGTTTGTGGCTGGCACCCTTTGTGGAAAACAACCTGCCCTCGGTGTTCAGCGTCCTGCTGCTGATGCCCCTGGGTATGATTGCCTTTGCCTATCTGTGGACCAAGGTCCGCCCCCGTCTCATGCACATCGTGCCCGATGGCTGGGAGAGTGCCCTGCTGATCCCCGTGATCCTGGTAATCGGCTGGGCCTGTGTCACCGCCAGCCCCTTTATCGAGATATGGTTCTTCGATGGCAGCATGCGTCAGTGGTTCACGGAAAATGGCATAACCTATGACCAGCGCAACGCCCTGGTGGTAGGTATTGCCATGGGCTTTGCCGTCATCCCCACCATCTTCTCCATTGCCGAGGACGCCATCTTCACCGTGCCCAAGCACCTGACCCAGGGTTCCCTTGCTCTGGGAGCCACCCCCTGGCAGACCGTGACCAAGGTGGTTCTGCTGACCGCCAGCCCCGGCATCTTCTCGGCTATCATGATCGGCCTGGGTCGCGCCGTGGGTGAGACCATGATCGTGCTCATGGCCACGGGCAACAGTCCGGTGGTCAACTTCAATATCTTTGAAGGCATGCGCACCCTGTCAGCCAATATCGCGGTGGAAATGGCGGAGACGGCCGTGGGCAGCACCCACTACCGCATCCTCTACCTGTCGGCGCTGGTGCTCTTCGCCTTGACGTTTGTGGTGAACACCATCGCGGAGCTGGTAAGGCAGCGGCTGCGGAAGCGTTATGCCTCGCTGTAACAGGAGCATGGAAATGAATAACTCTACAGAGGCAGGCAGCAGCCTGCGGCAGGTGTGAATATGAGAAAATGGTTTAATTCGGGAACCCCCTGGATCTGGCTGAATGCCGGGGCTGTCACCATCAGCCTGGTGATGGTGCTGGGACTGTTGGGACTGATTGCCGTGCGCGGTCTCTCCCACTTCTGGCCCGCCACGGTCTATGAAATCACCTACGACCACCCCGACCAGGGCATTGTACAGGTTATCGGCGAACTGAGCCGTTCCGAGACCCAGACGGCCACCCGCATACGCGAAGCGGGCCACTATGTCCCCGAGGAGCTGGATCTGGTGGAGCGTCACCTGTTCAAGCAGGGCAACCGGGATCTGACCGGGCGCGATTTCCTGTGGTATCTGGATTTCCGTATCAAGGACTGGCAGGCCCCCAAGGACCTGATGGTGCTGGAGCGCATGGAGTGGGGTAACTTCTATGGTCGTCTGATCAATGTGAAGGAGCGCGGTGAAATCGTTGCTTCCGGTGAAGAAGCCTGGGGCGAACTGCAGGAACGCCTTAAGCGCAGCTTGACCCTGGCGGCTCAGATGAACCACCTGGAGCGCTACGACATCGGCAGCATCAACTTCCGTATCGAGCAGGTACGTCTGGACCAGCGTCGCCTGGAACTGCAGAGGGAGCGCTTCACTCCGGAGGAAATTACCACTCGCCTGGCCGAGCTGGATGCCCAGCTTGCCAGTCTGGATGACGAGTACAGCGTCCTTCACCGCGATCTGATGGCCCTGCGCCAGCAGGCCGCCCGCGACAGCATCACCGCCCTGGTCATGGATGGCAGTGAACTGGAGATTCCCCTGGCCCACATCGTGCGGGCCTATCGCCCCAACGCCATGGGTGTGTTCCAGAAAATGGGTCACTATGCTGCCGAGTTCAAAGACTTTGTCACCGGCTATCCCCGCGAGGCCAACACCGAAGGGGGCATTCTGCCCGCCATATTTGGTACGGTCATGATGGTTATCGTCATGTCCATCGTGGTCACACCCCTTGGCGTGCTGGCGGCCATCTACTTGCGCGAATACGCCAAGCAGGGGCCCATCGTGCGCACCATCCGCATCGCCGTGAACAACCTGGCCGGGGTGCCGTCCATCGTCTTTGGCGTCTTTGGCCTGGGTTTCTTCGTCTACTTCCTGGGGGGCAATATCGACCGCCTCTTCTACCCCGAGGCTCTGCCCGCGCCCACCTTTGGTACGCCGGGACTGATCTGGGCCTCCCTGACCCTGGCCCTGCTGACCCTGCCGGTGGTGATTGTCTCCACTGAGGAGGGCCTGACCCGCATACCCAGCACCATCCGCAATGGCAGCCTGGCTCTGGGGGCCACCAAGTCGGAAACCCTGTGGAAGGTCATAGTCCCCCTTTCGGCCCCTGCCATGATGACGGGGCTGATTCTGGCCGTGGCCCGCGCCGCCGGAGAAGTGGCTCCCCTGATGCTGGTGGGCGTGGTCAAACTGGCCCCCAACCTGCCCATTGACGGGAACTTCCCCTATCTCCACCTGGAGCGCAAGTTCATGCACCTGGGCTTCCATATCTACGATGTGGGCTTCCAGAGCCCCAACGTGGAAGCGGCCCGGCCCCTGGTATACGCCACGGCCCTGACCCTGGTGCTGATCATCGTAGTGCTGAACCTGACGGCCATTGCCATACGGAATCATCTGCGGGAGAAGTATCGCAGTGACAGCGACTAAACCGGCGCTGGCAAGTGCCTTGTCAAAACAGGAAAGGCACTGCCTCTCGCCAAGCCGCAAAGACGCCAAGGCGGAAAATGCAGGTCAAGATCTTTCTTTGCGACTTTGCGGCTTGAGTGAGCGGAGCGAACGGGCGTGAGTCATGGTTTTGACTGCTGGAAAAAACCCTTGATTCACAACGAATGTCACTCTCCTGATGTTTTATCAGAACTCTGAATAAAGGACGGATACCATGACGGAAAAAGATAAAAACTTTACCCACAGTGGCATTGGAGCCGACTTCTTCGCCGGCAAGCCCGCTGATGCCACCAACCTCAAGGACGAAAAGATCTCCTTCGAGGTAAAGGACCTCAACCTCTTCTACGGCAGCGATCAGGCTCTGAAAAACATTAACCTGCAGATTCCCCGTTACCGGGTTACGGCGTTCATCGGCCCCAGTGGCTGCGGAAAGTCCACTCTGCTGCGCTGCTTCAATCGCATGAACGACCTTATTGATATCTGCCGCATCGAAGGGCAGATTCTGCTGGAGGGGCAGGATATTCACGACAAGAAGGTGGACGTGGTGGAGCTGCGCCGCAAGGTGGGCATGGTGTTCCAGAAGCCCAACCCTTTCCCCAAGTCCATTTATGAAAACATCGCCTATGGCCTGCGCCTGCAGGGAGTGCGTAACCGCTCCCAGCTGGACGAGGTGGTGGAGCAGTCCCTCAAGCGTGCCGCCCTGTGGGATGAGGTGAAAGATCGCCTCAAGGAGAACGCCTTCGGCCTCTCCGGTGGTCAGCAGCAGCGCCTGGTTATTGCCCGCGCCATTGCCATTCAGCCCGAGGTGATCCTGCTGGATGAGCCGGCTTCGGCCCTGGATCCCATCTCCACGGCCAAAATCGAGGAGCTGATCTACGAGCTGCGTAACGACTATACCATTGTCATCGTTACCCACAACATGCAGCAGGCGGCCCGCGTGTCCTACTATACGGCCTTTCTGCACATGGGCGAGCTGGTGGAGTTCGGCAACACCGCCGCCCTGTTCACCAATCCCAAGAAGAAGCAGACTGAGGATTATATTACCGGACGTTACGGATAGTCGGGCTGCTTCCTGAGCGGCATCTTTCCTCGCTCCCTGCCATCTCTTACTGACTTATGAAGGGGTATGACCCATGAATATCGACAAAAATATCCATCGCACCCATATTTCCAAGCAGTTTAACGAAAGCCTGGACAATATCATCAATGGCCTTCTGGACATGGGGAACCTGGCCCGCACCCAGCTGAAAAGTGCGGTGCAGGCGTTGCTGGAGGAGAACCGTGAACTGGCGGAAACGGTCAATGCCAATGACCGGGAAGTGGATGCCATGGAAGTGGCTATCGACAATGAGTGTACCGAGATCATCGTGCGACGCCAGCCAGCAGCTTCCGACCTGCGGCTGATTCTGGCTGTGGCGCGCTCCAGCCGCGATCTGGAACGTATTGGCGACGAGGCGGCCAAGGTGGCCCGCCGCGCCCTCTCCCTGATGGAAGAGGGGCGTCCGGTGGTGGGCTACTCGGAAGTGCGCCAGCTTGCAGATCTGGTACTCTCCATGCTGGACACGGCCCTGTTGGCCTTCAGCGACTTTGATGCGGACACGGCGCTGCGGGTCATGCACCAGGACAAGGATGTGGACGCGGAGTACAAGCGGGCCATGCGCTCGCTGGTCATGCATATGATGGAAGATCCGCGCTGCATCTCCCAGACTCTCAATATCATCTGGATTCTGCGAGCCCTGGAACGTATTGGCGACCACGCCGAAAACATAGCAGAATATGTAATTTACCTTGCCAAGGGCATGGATGTACGGCATAAAAGCCTGAAGAAGATCGAGAAAGAACTGTCAAAACAGCAAAGCAAGAGCGACTCCCATGAAAAACCGTGACGATGCCTTCCTCACCCTTAAGTCCCTGATTGCAGACATGAGTACCCATACGGTCAGTATGATAGAGAATGCCATCAAGGCGCTGGTCACACGGGATTCCGTGCTGGCCCAGCAGGTGCTGGACTCGGACGATCAGATCAATAATCTGGATATCACCATTGATGATATCTGCATGAAAATCATGGCCCTCTACGAGCCAAAAGCCAAGGACCTGCGCCATATTCTGACCGTCTCGCGCATCATCAACGACCTGGAGCGCATTGCCGACCACTGCACCTCCATCTGTCGCGAGGTGATTCACCTCAACCAGGTTCCCCAGGTCAAGCCCTATATCGACATTCCCCGCATGGGAGAAGCGGCAGCCGACATGCTGCGCGGCGCCATCGACTGCTACTTCCACCGCGATACGGACAAGGCCCTGGAGGTCATCCGGCGCGATGACGCCGTGGATGAGTTTCAGGCCCAGATCGTGCGGGAGCTGCTGACGTATATTCTGGAGGATGTGCGCAAGACGCAACCGGTAATCTGGCTGATCTTCATCACCCGCCGCATTGAGCGCATCGGCGACCACGCCAGCAATATTGCCGAGCAGGTGTACTTCATGGAAACGGGGAAGGTCATCCGCCATCGCAAATTTGTCCAGAATGGAAAGGATAACAGCCATGAACCGGATTCTGCTGATTGAGGACCAGGAAGAACTCAGGGAGCTGGTGGAATACAACCTGGTGCGCGACGGCCAGTTTCAGGTGGAGTCGGTGGACAACGCCAATGACGCCCTGATGATGCTGGAAGATATCGAGGTGGATCTGATTCTGCTGGATCTGATGCTGCCGGGGCTCAGTGGCCTTGAATTTCTGCGCATCCTCAAGAACTCGGTGGAACGCAGCGAAATCCCGGTCATCATCATCTCCGCCAAGAGCGGCGAGCAGGATATTGTCACGGGCCTGAGCCTGGGAGCAGACGACTACATCACCAAGCCCTTCAGCATGAAAGTCCTCAAGGCCAAGGTGGACGCGGTGCTGCGCCGGGCCTTGCACCATGATAACCGCACCGTCGCCTATGGCAGCATCTCCATTGACATGGAGACCCACAAAGCCTATGTGGATGGGAATGAAGTGGTGCTGACCATGAAGGAATTCGAGCTGCTGCATCTGTTCCTCAAGCGCCCCAAAAAGGTCTTCCACCGCAATCAGCTGCTCAGCTCCATCTGGGGATATGATTCCGAAGTATACACCCGTACCGTGGACGCCCATATATCCTCTTTGCGCAAGAAACTGGGGGACAAAGGCAAGATGATCCGTTCCATCCCCAAGGTCGGCTACGGAATGGATCTCTAGCAGGCTGCCGCCCCTCCCCCATCTGCGGCGTTACCCGCAGCTGCTCGTCGCAGCAACGAGGGAGTACGCTTCACTCCTTGCTTTGCGGGCGCCTTGCACCTGTAGGTTTTTCAATTGCCTGCATGTTCACTGGGGGGGGACTGACTTCTTCTGCCTCTCCCCCGTGGGCTGGCCCAGCCAGGACGCGCTGACTGGAACGCGGTAGACCCGCAGGGTTGACGCCACGATGGCGGCAACCGCAAACCAAAAGCCACGGAGGGCGGTTGTTTGCGGTCCCCAGTTCCAGGCAAGCGGACGGCTGAAAAGGACAGCACTGGGGGTCGCTTTTGCGCCACTTTTGGCGACCCAAAAGTGGCAAAGAAACAAAATATGCCATGCAACAGAAAACCGATTCGGTAGCTTCACGCTCAACCAAGCGTACCCGCGAATCTACTCCCTGTACGTCGCAGTGACGAGCGATGACCGGCAACGCAGCAGATGGGCCTCTTTGAGCAGCCTGCTGCCGGATCTCCAGAACAGGTGAGAAACGATCCGGAAAAACGGGCGTTGGGGGGCGCGTTTTTGTGTACTTTTTGGTGCGCCAGGGTAAAAAGTACATAGTATTCTATGCATCGAAAAATGAACCTGACCTTAGGTAGGAAAGTTACTCACCATGAGCTCATTCGCACGCGTATTCCTCATCATCGCCATTCCCATGGCCCTGGCCATTCTGCCGCTGGTGTACATAGCCAACGGCATCGTGATGGATGGTGCCCGCAAGAACCTCATGGAAGAGATGAAGACCAAGTGGGCTATCATGGCGGCTCTGGAAATACCCCAGGAGTACAACCGGGAATTTCACGACCGCCTGCGCGCCATGGCTCGCACCACCAGCCTGCGTACTACGCTTATTCATACCGATGGGAGCGTAACTTACGACTCCCATGTGACAGCAGCTCAGATGGAGCAGATTGCCAACCACAGCCAGCGCCCCGAGGTGCTGGATGCCCTGGAGCTGGGGGAGAGTTACTTCACGCGTATCAGCACCACTATCCACAAGGAGATGGTTTACTATGCCAAGCCCCTGGAGGATGGCCGTATTCTGCGCATCTCCTACCCCACCACCTATATCACCCGTCTGGAGCAGGATGCCCGCGAGCGCAGCCTGATCTTCCTGCTGATGTTGCTGGCCGCCACGGCACTGGTTTCCGCCTATCTGGCCCGGAAAATCTCTTTGCCCATCCAGCGCCTGAGCTATATCGCCGAGGCAGTGGAATCGGGACGCAGCTCCATCCACTTCCCTCACTTCCGCGACCCTACCATGGCCAAGATTTCCCACCTCATCGCCCGCATCTACCACGCCATGATCGCCAAGCAGGAGCGCCTGCGTGAAGAGCAGGAGAAGCTGGAGAATATCTTTGGTATCCTTGAGGAGGGAATTATCCTGGTGGATCGGGACAACACCATCCTGCACTCCAACCCCAAGTCCCAGGAGTTCCTGGGAGTTGAATTCCACGTGGGCAGCAACCTTCTGGGGGACATCCAGGACTTCCAGGTCATCAGCTTTCTGCGGGAGATCCTGGAGTCAGAAGAGAATAACCTGTGGGACAAGCGCCGCTTCCGCGACCGGGTGTACGAGGTGAATCTGCGGGTACTGGCCAAGGAGAAGCTCATCGCCTTCTTCGATGTCACCGAGGAAGACAAGTACGAACGCTACAAGACAGAACTGGTGGGGAATATCTCCCATGAACTGCGTACGCCCATCACCATGATCATGGGCTACGCCGAAACCCTGCTCAGCGACCCCGATCTGCCCACCGAAAGGCGTGAGCGCTTTCTGCGCATTATTTACAAAAGCTCTCACTCCCTCAGTGCCCTGATTGAAGATGTGCTGCAGCTCAACCGCCTGGAGCAAACCGGGCAGGAGTTCGCCATAGATGAACCCCTGCTGATGGAAGACGTCATCCTGACCCTACGGGAGCGCTTCGCCACCATTACCAGCAAGGTTATCCACTATGACGTGCCAGGAGGCATGCAGGTATGGTGCACCTACGAGCATGTTCTCAGCATCCTCTCCAATCTCATCGATAACGCCATGAAGTATTCCTCCGGAAGCACGATTCATGTGCGCGTCCATCAGAAACCGCCCCATCTGGTGCTGGAAGTGGAGGACGAAGGTCCGGCCATTCCCGCCAAAGAACGCGAACGCATCTTTGAGCGCTTCTATACCGTGTCCCAGTCCCGCAATCGGGCCAAGAGCGGCACGGGAGTCGGCCTTTCCATCGTCAAGCATATCGTGCACGCCTATGGCGGGCGCGTGGATATCAGCGAAAGTCGGCAACATGGCAATATTTTTACCGTCAGGTTGGTGGAAAAGCGGGAGAAGAGGTCTGAGATTTTGTGATGGGCAAGAGCGCACCGCGAATGAATGCACAATAGATGGGATAAAAAGGCGGTTACTGCGCTGTTGAAAACGGCTGCTTCACACAATAAAAGACGATCCACTGTCCACGCATGGCCATTTCCCATTCACGTCTATGGGCGTTCATTTGCGATAACTTCCGTGGCTTCTGCAACTTTCCGCTGTAAGCGATGTTCCTATCCGTGTATACTCAGGGAAATTGTCTGTGCGAGGGAATATGAAGCGCATCTATATCGTATCCGATGGAACGGGGCAGAGTGCGATCAACCTGATCAAGGCGGCGCTGGCCCAGTTTGATGAAAAGCATAAGACGGTGCTGACGGTGAATGCCAAGATCGACAGTCAGCAGAAGATGCTGCAGCTTCTGGAAGAGGCGCGCAGCGAGCAGGTGCTTGTGGCCTGTACCGTGGTAAAGAAGGATCTGCGCGAGTTTGCTGCGGCTTACTGCCGGGAACACTCCCTGCCGTTTCTGGATATTATTGGTCCATCGCTGGATATGCTGAGCCAGTACATGGAGAGCGCTCCCCTGGAGAATCCCAATATCTTCCGCAAAGTGGACGACCGGTATTTCCGGCGTATTGAAGCCATGGAATATACTCTGGCCCACGACGATGGAAAGAATCTCGATGGCCTGGATAAGGCGGATATCGTGTTGCTGGGCCTTTCCCGCACTTCCAAGACGCCGACGTCCTTTGTGCTGGCCCAGCATGGCCACAAGGTGCTGAATATTCCGCTGATTCCCCAGGTTCCCCTGTCTGAGAAGCTCTTTGAAGTGGATCAGAATCGCATTGTCTGTCTGATCATGGACCCAGATGTCCTGCAGAAAGTGCGCAGCAAGCGTTTGCGGCACTATCGGGCCCAGAGCACGTACACCAATCTGGCGGATATTTTTGAGGAAGTAGAATTTGTCCATGAGCTGTGCCGGCGCAATCGGCAGTGGCATATTGTCAATACGACAAATAAATCGGTGGAAGAGACGGCCCGCGAGGTTATCCATGCGGTCTTCGGTCGTGATACCGAGCTGTGAGGAGCATTCGTCACTGAATCAGCAGTGTAACGATACCTATTCGCTCAAGGGGCGAATGTCTCCTTGGATTGGTACATCCCCTATTTTGGTTGCTTGTTGCGCGGCATTTATCTATGATGATTTTTTGTAAACTTGTGTCTGGTTAATGAAGTACTTCAGATTGAAGGGGTTCCCATGGCTGAGCTCAGGAGCATACTGATTGTCGACGACAGCCGCTTTTCCCAGGCGCTGATAGAAAATCTGATCCTTGAGAAGCACCCCGACTGGATGGTGGAGAAGGCGGCCCATGGCGAGGACGCTCTGGCCAAGGCGGCCACTTCCGACTTTGACCTGATTACCATTGACTATAATATGCCGGGAATGAATGGTATCGAGCTGGTGGAAAAGCTGCGTCAGGCCGGGTGCCAGGCGCACCTGATTCTGCTGACTGCCAATGTGCAGGAGAGCATGTCCCAGCGGGCGCACTCCCTGGATATCGGTTTTGTCAAAAAACCCATAACCCCTGAAAGTATGGCTCAGGTTCTGACCTACCTGGAGTAGCTCTTATGGCACACCCTCCGCGTCTGACGCCTTTGCAGCACGATGCCATTGTGGAAATTTTCAATATCGGTATCGGCCAGGCTGCTGCGGTCATGAGTTCCATGGTGAACGAAGAGGTTATCCTCTCGGTGCCATCGGTGTATTTCTTTTCCCGTCGTGAACTTTCCCAGTACCTCAACAAGGAGTCTGTGCGCAATGTCTGCGGAGTCGTGCAGCACTTTCAGGGCATTTTCAATGCGGATACGGTTCTGCTCTTTCCCGAGGATAAAAGTCTCGAGCTGGTGCGGCTGATGGTGGGAGACACCATGCCCCACGAGCAGATGTCGGAGATGGAGCAGGAAGCGATGACGGAAATCGGCAATATTATTCTCAATGCCTGTATCAGCGCCATTGCGTCGCTGTTCAGGGGAGAATTCACCAGCTCGCTTCCCGTCTTTCATGCCGGAAGCTTCTCCAACATCCTCCAGCTGGATGTCACTCCATCGGATGGTCAACATGAAGACGATGTCGTGCTCATGTTGCTGATTGACTTCAAGCTGGAATCGAAATCCATTCACGGGCATGTGGCGTTCATGTTGGATGCCCCATCGTTTGATGACTTTATCGCGCAGGTTGATCACTTTATTCACAACAGGTAAGCATACTCTATTCTCTACAGGAAAAACGCCCCATGCACGAGTCCGTTCTCCACAACCTCATGATTGGCCTGTTTGTCCTGAACAAGGATCGGACAGTTGTCTTCTGGAACCGGTGGATGGCGCAGTTTTCTGGAATCAGTGGGTCAGCAGCTCTGGGCAAAACGTTGGGGGATATTTTCGTCGAGCCGGTCAACGGCCGCTTTTCCCTGGCGCTGGAGGACGCGTTGCGCGGCCACTCCTCGCTGCTCTCCCACTCTCTCAACAAGGCGCCTCTGCCTCTGTACGCCTCAAACCAGATGCGACTCAGCGAAACCCGTATTCAGCAGCAGATCTGTATTGCGCCGATCCGGGACCAGCAACAGGAGCTCTTTGTGGCGGTGCAGGTGGTTGACGTGAGCGCGGCGGAGCACCGTGAGCGCCTGCTGCGTAACAGTGATCGTCGCCTGCGCACGCTGATTGACGCGTTGCCCGATTTTGTCTGCTTCCGTGATCGCGAAGACCGCTGGCAGGAGGCCAACCGCTCAGCTGTGGATCTGCTTGAGCTCCCTGCGGGATTCCGTGGGAAAAGTGACCAGGAGCTCTTTGGTGAGATCCCCCTGCCGCTGCGCATCCAGGGAAACCATGAATCCGTGACGCTCCAGCGCCCCGAAGGGGCCATCAGCTTTGATGTCAGCCGGCTGCCCATTGACGATCAGGGTGAGCTGGTCATCGGTCGTGATGTCACCAATTACAAACGGGTAGAAGCGCAGCTGCGGGAACTGAATCAAAACCTGGAAAAACGTGTACGGGAGGAGACGGACAAGCGCCTGAACCAGCAGCGCCTGCTGGTGCAGACTTCCAAGATGGCGGCCATGGGCGAGATGATTCAGGCCATTGCCCACCAGTGGAAACAGCCCTTGAACATCATCGCCTTTCTCATGCAGAACCTGCGCGACATCAGTCGCAACAGCACCCTTGAGCCCCAGGCCCTTGAAGACGCCATTGAGAAAACCCTGCAGCAGGTCAGCTTCATGGTGGGTACCGTTGACGATTTCAAGAATTTCTTTGATCCCGATAAGCAGAAAGTCTCCTTTTCCCTGCTCAAGGCGGTGCGTGAAGTGGACGCTATTCTCGGGGAGCAGCTGCGCACCAGCAACATCAAGGTGGTGTATCAGGATGCCGAGCAGGCCAGCGCGGCAAAGATCATCGGCTATCCCAACGAGTTCAAGCAGGTGATCCTGAGCCTCTTTAACAATGCCAAGGACGCCTTTATGGAGCGTGAAGGCAGGGCAGAGGTGCGCGATCCCTTCACAATCGGTGTCGAGATTGAACCCTTGAACGGCAATCGCTACGCCGTCACCATCCGTGATAACGCGGGTGGCATCCCTCCCCATATCATGGACAAACTCTTTACCCCCTACTTCACCACCAAGCAGGCGGGAACGGGTATCGGGCTCTCCCTCTGCAAGACGATCATCGAGGATCACTTCGGCGGTTCCATCACCCCTGGAAACTGGGAGCGCGGCGCTTTTTTCCGCATCGAGCTGCGCAATCCCTGAATGCTTTCCCGCTTACCTGTGACTCCGGTGAGAGTCATTGCCATTTTGGAACTTATCGCTTGCAACAAGCGTGTTTGCTGGCTAAAATTCCGTAAGCATACGAAATACCTACCCTGGGAGAGTTCCCATGTCTTTTCGTTTTTTCCGTCGCATCAGGTTGGCTCCGGGCATTTCCCTCAATCTCAGCAAATCCGGTGGCTCCATATCTCTGGGTCCCCGCGGTGCCCGAATGACGGTGGGGCATCGTGGTGTGCGTACAACACTGGGTTTGCCAGGGAGCGGCCTCTACTATACGGACCATGAGTCCTGGGCACAGCTCTCCCGCCGCAACAGCTCAGCGGTGGCACCGTCGCGGGAGACCGTCTGTGATCCCAGCGTGGTGCAGCAGACCCTGCACCTGGGTTTCTTTCGGCGCCTCGTTACCCCAGCCAGGGAAATCGCCTTTATCAACGGGTTGCGGCATTTTGTGGAGGGGAACTTTCTGGAGGCCCTCCACGCTTTCGAGCGAGGCCGCAATGCTGCTGATAATGCTTTTATGGTGGGATTCTGCCAGCTCAAGAGCAGCCGTTTCCAGGACGCGGTGCAGACGCTTACCAGGGTTGAAGAGCAGCATCACCTCCTGGGGCAGCTTTTCGAGAAGTACCGGTTGAATCTGCGTTTTGATCTCTCCATTACAGAGGAAGTGACGGCTCATATCACCCCGTCGCGTCGCGGCGTGCTGCTGGCGCTGGCCGAGGCACACCAGGAGCTGCAGCAGTATGACGCGGCCCAGGCGTGTCTGCAGACCCTTCTGAAGCTCAACCCAGACGACGTGGTGGTGCGGGTATCCCTGGTGGAGATTATGCTGGAGACGATTCCGGAGGAGTCGACCGTCTGGGAGATGGTGGAATCCGACGGTATTGCCGCCCGCAAGTGTGTGCGAAGGCCTACGGATCCGGCCGCCTGGCAGGAAGTGGTGGATCTTTGCGAAAATGTGGAGAATGAGAGCTCCGTTCACAGTGTACTGATGCTTTACAAGGCACGGGCCCTGCAGAGGCTGGGGCAGCTGGCAGAGGCTCGGGATACCCTGACCGCGGCACTGCGCCGCCGCAAGGATCGCAGTGAAATCGTGCTGCGCTCGCTGCGCTATGAGCGGGCACTGGTATACGAACTCATGGGAGAAAAGGCCCGCGCCCGCGAGGAGTTCTCCCGGATACTGGCGGAAGATCCCGGCTTTGAAGATGTCGCTGAGCGCCTGCAAGGCTGAGAAGCGGGCAGCTTTCCCCCTGCTGATCCATCATGTCAATCCGGTCTTTGCTGTGGTATAGTATCCTTTCCCGCAAGGCGCATATCCTTGCGGTGCGGACTTCTCCTGGAGCAGCTTATGTCTTTTGTCCATTTGCATTTGCACACCATGTACTCCCTCCTTGACGGAGCCATCAAAATCCCCGAGCTGGTAAAAAAGGCCAAGGAATACGGCATGCCCGCGGTGGCCATGACCGACCACGGCAATATGTTTGGCGCGGTGGATTTCTATAAGCAGTGCACCAAGGCTGGTATCAAGCCGATTCTGGGTTGCGAGGTCTATGTTTCTCCCGGCAGCATGCGCGAGAAGCGCAACGCCGAAGGGGTCTACGAAGGGGCCTACCACCTGGTGCTGCTGGCTGAAAATATGACGGGCTACCGCAATCTCATCTATATGGTCTCCCAGGGCTACCTGGAGGGCTTCTACTATAAGCCGCGTATTGACAAGGAACTGCTGCGGGAGCGTTCGGAGGGTATTATTGCCCTCTCGGCCTGCCTGGGGGGCGAGGTGCCCAACCAGCTGCTGGCCGGGGACACGGAAGGCGCCCGTCGCAGTGCCCTGGAGTACCTGGAGATCTTCGGTGAAGGCAACTTCTTTCTGGAGCTGCAGGAAAACGGCATGGATGACCAGCGGGCCGTCAATCGTCAGCTGATCGCCCTTGCGGAGGAGACGGGCATCCCCATGGTGGCCACCAACGACTGCCACTACCTCAACCGTGAAGACGCCAAGGCCCACGATATCCTGCTGTGTATCCAGACCCAGAGCAACTTTGACGATGAAAAGCGTTTCCGCTTTGACAGCGACCAGCTCTATTTCAAATCCCCCGAGACCATGCACAAGGACTTTGGCCATATCAAGGACGCCATTGCCAATACGGTGAGAATCGCCGAGCGCTGCAATGTGCAGCTGGAGATGGGCAAGGTCTATCTGCCCAAGTATGATATTCCCGCCGAGCATACCCTGGAGAGCTATATTGGCGAAGTCTCCCGCAAGGGCCTGCTGGAGCGCTTTGCCCAGTTTGACCGCCTGGGGCTGACCTACGATCGCCCGGCCTATGAAGAGCGCCTGGAAATTGAACTGGATGTTATCAACAGCATGGGTTTTCCCGGCTACTTCCTCATCGTGGCCGACTTTATTCAGTGGGGCAAGGATCAGGATATTCCCGTGGGGCCGGGCCGGGGTTCCGCTGCCGGCAGCCTGGTGGCCTACGCCCTCAAGATCACCGACATCGATCCCATCCCCTATAACCTGCTCTTCGAGCGCTTTCTGAACCCTGAGCGCGTCTCCATGCCCGATATCGATATCGACTTCTGCATGAACCGCCGGGGCGAAGTCATCGACTATGTGCGCAAAAAGTATGGCGACCAGAACGTCTGCCAGATTGTCACCTACGCTTCCCTGCAGGCCAAGGGGGTGTTGCGGGATGTGTGCCGGGTCATGGGGTTGCCCTACAGTGACGGTGACAAGCTGTCCAAGCTGGTGCCGAACAAGCTGGGCATTACCCTGGATGAGGCCATCTCCATGGAGCCCAAGCTCAAGGAGGCGGCAGCCGCCATGCCCCACGGGGAGAACCTGCTGAAGTACTCCCTGGCCCTGGAGGGCCTCTTCCGCCAGGCGGGCATGCACGCCGCCGGGATTGTCATCACCGATGAGCCAATTTACACCTACGCGCCCCTCTCCCGTGGCCCTGAAGGCGAGCCGGTCTGCCAGTTTGACAAGGACAAGGCCGAAGATATCGGGCTGGTGAAGTTTGACTTTCTGGGCCTGAAGACCCTGACGGTCATTGACGAAGCCTGCCGCTTTGTGCAGCAGACCCAGAAGCTGCCCGCCAAATTTGATATCAGCGCCATTGCCATGGACGATCAGCCCACCTATGACCTGCTGTGCTCCGGCAAGTCAGCCGGGATATTCCAGCTGGAATCGGGGGGCATGCGCAGCCTGCTGACCAAACTCAAGCCTTCAAACTTCGAGGATATCGTGGCCGTGCTGGCCCTCTACCGTCCTGGTCCTTTGGGTTCAGGCATGGTGGATGACTTCGTGGATCGCAAACAGGGTCGTTCCGAGATTTTATACCTGTTTCCCGAACTGGAGCCCATCCTTAAAGACACCTACGGAGTTATCGTCTACCAGGAGCAGGTCATGCAGATTGCCCGCACCATCGGCGGCTACTCCCTGGGAGCTGCCGACCTGCTGCGCCGCGCCATGGGCAAGAAGAAGGAAGAGGAGATGGTCAAGCAGAAGGAAATCTTCCTCCACGGCGATGGTGACAAGGTTCCCGGTGCCAAGGCCATGGGCTTTGACCTGAAGAAGGCCGAGCAGGTCTTTGATTTGATGGCTTATTTTGCCGGCTACGGCTTCAACAAGTCTCACTCGGCGGCCTACGCCCTGGTGGCCTACCAGACGGCCTACCTGAAGGCCCACTACCCATCAGAACTGATGGCGGCCCTGCTCTCCTGCGAGATGGATAACACTGACAAGGTGGTGCAGTTCATAAACGAGTGCAAGAGCATGGGGCTTGAGGTGCACCCACCCCATATCAACCTCTCCGGCCACTCCTTCACCGTGGACGAAGATGGCCGCAGCATCATCTTCGGCCTGACCGCCATCAAGAACGTTGGCTCCAAAGCGGTGGAGGCTATTCTGCAGGAGCGCCAGGAGAATGGGCCCTTCACCTCCCTCTATGATTTCACCGAGCGGGTGGATCTGCGCAGTGTGAACAAAAGGGTGGTGGAAAACCTCATCAAGTGTGGTGCCTTCGATTCCGTACACGCCAATCGCCGTCAGCTGATCGGCGCGCTGGACCACGCCTTCTCCCTGGGGCAGACCATCCAGAAGGATCGCGAGGCTGGGCAGATCTCGCTCTTTGAGATGGAGGCCCAGGATGACAGTTCCGATGACCTGAGCCACCATGAGGAGTATCCCGATGTGGAGGACTGGAATACCACCACGCGGGTTGCCTTTGAAAAGGAGTGCCTGGGCTTTTTTGTCAGCGGACATCCCCTTGAGCCCTTCCAGTCGGTTCTGGAAGGCTACACCACTCCCATCGCGTCGGTGCTGGAAGCCCAGAAAAAGGGCAGGGTGCGCATTGCGGGGGTCCTCTCTTCCCTGCAGCCCAAAACCACCAAGGCAGGGAAAAAAATGGCTATCATCGTGGTGGAGGATCAGACGGCAAAGCTCGAAATACCAATATTTCCAAAAACTTATGAACAGTTTTATTCACAACTCAGTGTCGATAGTATTCTGATCATTGAAGGGAAAACCGAGCCAAAGGATGACAGTGTAACCATAATTACAGAAAACATTTATAGTGTAGATGAGGCGCTGGGCAATTGTGTAAGTGCCGTTGAATTCAACATCAACCGCCTGGAGTTTTCCACAGAGTTACTCACAGAGCTGGAAGCTCTGGTAAAAAGCTTTCCTGGGGATAGATCCTTCTTTGTTAAAATATTCACCCCCCAACAGTACGAAGCCGTTATCCGCACCGGCGTGAAGGTCCGCCCCGATGCCAGCATGGTGCGTGCCCTCGGGGAGCGTTTCGGCCACGATGTCCTGCGCTGTCATAGCGCGTAATATGAGGAGGGAAAAAGTGAGATTAAAGAGTATCTGGCTGAGCGTCATTGTGGTTTGCGCGCTGGCGTCCGAGGCTTTTTCCTCATCTCTGGAGGCTTGTTATAACGCCTTTTATATCTTTCGTGTCGGTGAAACCTGCATCACCTATCGCCTGGCGGCAGATGATCGGCTTGAAGTGGAGTCCTTTGCCCGCACCACTGGCCTGGTGGACTCGGTGCGCCGCTTTGAAGAGCGCAGCCAGTCGGTGCTTGCAATCCACCCACTCAAGCCGCTTGTCTACACCCAGCAGCAGTCCAACCGGCGTGGAACCCGTGTTCACGACTATACCTTTCATGACGAGGGTATTGACTACGCCATCGTGCGCTACCACAGCGATGGCCGTGTACGCAGCAATAACGTGGGTACCTTTGAGGAGTCAGGCTTCCACGATCCCTACTCTCTGAGCCTCTCCCTGCAACTGACTCGGCAAGAGCGGGGTGAGCTGCCCCTGTTTTTCGGCGGTGAAGCCGGCAGTGTGGAATTTCGCTATCGGGGCAGGGATACCATTGAAGCCGCCGGCCAGACCTTCCGCACCCGGCGCCTGGATATCACCCCCAAGGCCGAAGATGAAGATGGAGCCCTGTCGCCCCAGGGCAGTTGGCGGTTCTGGATTGATGAAAAGACCGGGCTGCTGGTGCGCATGCGCATCAGCGTGGCTGTGGGCAGCGCCACGGTGACCATCAGTTCACTCAAAGGCGATATGGATCTTCTGCAGCGCATCATCTTGCCAGAGTAGGCAGCGCATTCATTCAGTTCTTTTTCCTGTCTTTGTTCCACAGAATCTTTGTTTCCGTTCCCAGCAGCAGGCGACGGATATTCTCCTGGTGGCGGATGATCACCAGGGCTGCTGCTGCTATGGTAAACAGCAGGTACAGGCTGGGCACTCCCGTCAGCAGGCTGATGAGGGGCAGGCTCAGCGCCGCTCCCACGGAACCCAGGCTGACATAGCCACTGGTGAGGAAGAGGGCGGCAAACACCACGGCCGCCAGAGCCACCTGCAGAGGCAGCAGGGCCAGACAGACGCCAAGGCCGGTGGCAACCCCTTTGCCACCACGGAATTTGAGGAATATGCTGTAGGAGTGGCCGAGAATGCCGACAATGGCAACCATTACATGGTACAGCGGCTGCTCGGGGTAGGCCTTCATGACGAGGACCACGGGGAGGTAGCCCTTGAGGGCATCGAAAAAGAGGGTCAGGATGCCCACCGGTGCCCCGCCGAAGCGGAAGACATTGGTGGCGCCTATATTCCCGCTGCCGAACTTTCGGATATCTTCGCCTTTGACCAGGTAGACAAAGACAAGGCCAAAGGGAATAGAACAGAGGATATAGGCCAGCGCAAGGTAGAAGAGAATTCCCATGGATCACTCCCGAAAGGCAGTTCAGTGCACTGTTTCATGACAGTGTGTGGCGACAGAATACAAAAAAAAAGCGGCGCATGCCTCCTTTTCTTTTTGCCAGGTGTACGATTTTCTTCTTGACAGCAATGTCTTCCGGGGAGATATTCTGTGCATATGCACAAAATATCTCCCCGGAGGGTGACCTATGAATGTCTGTTTTCCCATTGTTCAGAATCTTGGTCTGGAAAGTATTGTCTTTGACCACTTTGGCTCTGCACCACTGTTTGTCCTGGCGGACATGGATACTGGCGCTGTGCGGGAGCTCAGCAACGGTGATCTGAATCATCAGGCCAGTCAGTGTCAACCCCTGAAAGCCCTTGGTGCAATGCACCCTGAGGCGGTGGTGGTTGGCGGTATAGGCGCAGGAGCGCTGAATCAGCTGCGTCGCGCAGGCATCCGGGTCTACCAGGCGCTGGGGAAAACCGTGGCGGAAAACATGCAGATGCTGCGGGAGAACGCCCTGCCTGAAATGAAGCTGGAGGGCTCCTGTTCTTCCCATGGTCACGGCCACGCTCATCATGGTCATGGCCACGGATCGGGGGGACACTCCTGCTGTGGGAACCACTGAGTGCCGCGTTCGCGTAAGCCGCGCCACTGCAGCTGCCCATTCCCCGATACGGTGGAGCGGGTTTTTAAGCCTGCGGGTATTCCCGGCAGGCAGCTGCGTCACGAGCGCATTGCCCACGATGAGCTGGAATCACTCTATCTGTGTGATGGTCTGGGCCTGACCCAGGAGGAGGCGGGTGAGCGTATGGGCGTATCCCGTGGAACCGTACAGCGCCTGCTGGTGTCGGCTCGGCGAAAAGTAGCCCTGGGACTGGTGGAAGGCGTGGCCCTCTGTGTGGAAGGTGCTGCGCTTTCGCCGGATGCGCAAACGGAATCGTAAATAAAAAAAGGGAGGCAATTTGCCTCCCTTTTTTCGCGTCCGCAGGAATTACTTGGGACGGTTGTAGTTCATCTGCTCTTTGATACGGGCAGCTTTGCCGCGCAGGTTGCGCAGGTAGTAGATGCGGCCCTGGCGCACGCGACCGATCTTGGTCACTTCCAGCTTGGCAATTTTGGGCGAGTAGAGGGGGAAGATACGCTCCACGCCAACGCCAAAGGAGACTTTGCGCACGGTAAAGGTAGGGATGCCACCTTTTTTCAGGCGCAGTACCACGCCTTCAAATACCTGAACGCGCTCTTTATTGCCTTCTATGACTTTGTAGTGAACTTTGACGGTATCGCCGGCTTTGAACTGGGGTACTTCTTGTACCTGTTCCTGTTCAATCATCTGTACAGGATTCATTATTTTCCTCCAAACATGAAGAGTACGTGGTTACGGGTAGCGCCGGAACACCCGGTCAAGGGTGATGGCGGCGGCACTTCTTACGGAAAGGTGATTGTATTCACCATTGCCATCTATGGGGGGCAGCACGTAGTCGGCTGCTTCCATGATTTCGTCTGTCAGTCCCCAGCCGGTGCCGAAGAGGATCAGGTGCTGGGTTTCGCGATCCTGATCCATCATGCGTGACAGATGGGGGTAGGTGGTGTTGGTCCACTTGGGGTTGGCGCTGGTGGCGGTAATCACCAGCCGCTGCCCGCGCTTGCGGAAGTGCTCGCGCACATCCTCCAGGCTGTGGACAAACTGCATACGATCGAAAGCTTCCTTGCGATCGGGGTTGTAGGTGGAGCCGTAGCCCTCGGTCCAGTGGCGCGTGATACGTCCCATCAGTTCGTGCTGGCTTTTGACTGGCGTCACCACAAAGTAGTTGGTCAGTTCAAAGGTGCGCACGGTGCGGGAGATATCGTGCAGGTCCATGTTGGTCACCGAAGTGGTGATGACTTCATGGCGCTTGTTGTACACCGGATAGTGAATCAGGGCGATGCTCACATTGGCGCCGGGCATGCCGCGCTGCTGCCAGTCCTCCCGCATGATCTCCCGCAGCATGGTGCGCTGGCGGGTGGAAAGTACGGTTTTTTCCAGCAGGTCGGGGCGTTTGTGCCAGGTGCGGCGCAGGGATTGCTCCTCGCGCCACTGCTCGATGTGCTCATGGTGTCCGCCACTGAGGACAGCGGGAACAGCCTCAGCCTCAAATTCGGCGGGCCGGGTGTAGTGGGGCGCGTCCAGCAGACCTTCAAAGAAGGAGTCTTCCGTAACGCTCTGCACCTGGCCGATAACACCGGGAATGCAGCGGGCCACGCTGTCGATCACTACGCTGGCGGCCAGCTCGCCCCCACTGATGACATAGTCACCGATGGAGATTTCCTCGTCCACATAGTGGTCGATAAAACGCTGATCAACGCCTTCGTAGCGCCCGCACACCAGGATGAGCTGCTCCAGCTCTGCCAGTTCACGTACCTTGGCCTGATTCAGGGGCTGGCCCTGGGGCGAAAGGTAGATGACCCGGCTGCGGCTGGTGCGCTCCACTGCTGAAACAGCGCTGGCCAGAGGCTCGGCCTTCATCAGCATGCCGCTGCCGCCACCGTAGAGGGTGTCGTCAACGGTACGGTGCACATCGCTGGTGAAATCGCGCGGGTTCACGCACTTCAGGGCGATATCACCCCGCTGTAGCGCCCGACCCACAACACCTTCGGCAAAACAGCTCTGAACCATTTCGGGAAAGAGAGTTATGATATCAAAGCGCATCTTCGTCCATCATTCCGGGTATGGGTCGCACCAGCATGTAGCCCTCTTCCAGGTTGATTTCGGGGATGAATTCATGGTTGGCCGGAATCATCCACCGCTTGCCCCCGGGAGAGAGGATTTCGTACACGTCTTTGGCACCCGTGTGAATAATCTGTGTTAAGGATCCAAGTTCTTCGCCGTCATCATTGATGACGCGAAGCTTCTGCAGTTCAAAATCGAAGTATTCGTCTTCGTAACGGGGTATCTCATCGACCGGCAGGCAGGCATCCTGCCCCACCAGCTCTTCCGCCTGTTCGATGGTGTCCACACCCTTCAGGCTGACCACCAGCCGCTGGCTGTCCGCAATACGCAGGCGGCTTACGGCAAACCTGACCCCTCCGATATGGAGATGCTTCAGGCCTTCAAAGCGCCCAGGCTCATTGAAAAGGCTGAACAGTTGCAGCTCGCCCCGCAGGCCACGGGTTTTGGTGATGCGGGCGATGGACAGCATTTCACTCGATGATTTCAAGGATCAGCCGTCTTCCATCTTTACTGGCAGAGGCACTGACGATGGTGCGCAGCGCTTTTGCCATGCGTCCTTGTTTGCCGATGACTTTCCCCAGGTCGTCTGAAGCCACTTTCAGTTCGATAATGGTCGTCTTCTCCGCTTCCGTTTCCGTTATTTCCACTTCATCGGGATGATCAACAATGGATTTGACAATATATTCGATTAACTCTTTCATGACTTCGGACCTCTTTTGCCTCGTTGAGAGAAGCGTTACTCAGACTTCTTCTTTTTCTCCAGCTTCAGCTCGTGGAATTTCTGCATGACACCCTGCTTGGAGAGCAGATTGCGCGCGGTGTCACTGGGTTCAGCACCCACACCCAGCCAGTAAAGAGCCTTTTCTTCGTTAATTTGCAGTTCGGCTGGCTCTTTGATGGGGTTGTAGGTACCGATGATTTCGAGGGATTGTCCATCCCGTGGGGTGCGGGAGTCCATGGCGACGATTCGGTAGAAGGGTCGCTTTTTGGATCCCAGGCGTTTGAGTCTGATCTTGACAGCCAATGTGACCTCCAAAAAAAGTTTTTATGATAAAAAATTTATCCAAAGTGAGTTTGCTGAAAAACGCTCATCTGCAGGATGCGGACGCCTTGCAGCTGAACATTTTTCAACAGGCTGCTCTCCCGGTATGCGCCAGGTGAGTGCGTTTGCGCAGCCTGCTAACGACGCCCGAAAGGCATCTTCCCGCCCATAGCCCCCTTGGGCATACGGGCCTGCAGCTGGCGCATCATGGCCTGCTGCTGCTTCTTGTTCTTGCCCCCCGCGCCCGAGAACTGCTTCATCATCTTGCGCATGTCCTGGAACTGCTTCAGCAGGCGGTTGACCTCCTGCACCGTGCGTCCCGAACCCTTGGCGATGCGGCGTCGGCGGTTGGCGTTGATGATCTCCGGCTTCTCACGCTCCTGGGGCGTCATGGAATCAATAATCGCCACCACCGGCTTGTACTGGGAGTCGTCTATATCCATATCGCCCATTTTTGAGCTCATACCGGGAATCATCTTCATAATGGAGCCCAGTGACCCCATCTTCTTTATCTGCAAAAGCTGGTCCTTGAAATCCTGCATGCTGAATTCATTGCCGCGGATCTTGCGTTCCAGATTCTTGGCCGTCTTTTCGTCGTAGACACTCTCAGCCTTCTCAATCAGGGTGAGCATGTCCCCCATGCCCAGAATGCGCGAAGCCACCCGGTCGGGGTGGAAAGGCTCCAGGGCATCCATCTTCTCGCCGCCACCAATGTACTTGATGGGCTTGCCAAGCAGTGCGCGGATGGAAAGGGCCGCACCGCCACGGGCGTCACTGTCCATTTTCGTCAGGATGACACCGGAAAGATCCAGGCGTTCATCAAAGGACTGGGCCACATTGACCGCCTCCTGACCCGTCATGGCATCGGCCACGAAGAGAATCTCGTCAGGGCGGGCGCTGGCCTTGATCTGCACCAGCTCTTCCATCAGGGCATCATCAATATGCAGACGCCCCGCCGTATCCAGAATCAGTAAATCAATCTGTTTGCCCATGGCCAGCTTTCTGGCCTGGGCGCAAATCTCCACCGGCGAAATATCCGTGCCGGGGGCGTACACATCCACACCCACCTGCTCCGCCAGGGCGCGAATCTGCTCCACCGCCGCCGGACGGTAAATATCGGCACCCGCCAGCATAACCTTGCGGCCCTGCTTCTTGAACGAAGCCGCCAGCTTACCCGCCGTCGTCGTCTTACCACTGCCCTGCAAACCGCACATCATCACCACCGTGGGTGGAGTGCTGGAAAGATGCAGCTTGGTATGGGTCTGCCCCATCAACTCCGTCAGTTCCGCATCAACAATCTTGATGAACTGCTGACCAGGCGTCAGACTCTGCAGAACCTCCTGCCCAAGCGCCTTCTCCTTCACCTGCGCAATGAACTGCCGCACCACCTTGATGTTGACATCGGCATCCAGCAGGGCAACCCGCACCTCGCGCAGGGCCTCCTGAATGTTGGCTTCGCTGATCTTCCCCTGCCCGCGCAGGTCCTTGAAGACTTTCTGGAAGGAGTTCTGGAGTTGGGAGAACATGGGCCTCTATCCTTAACCGGCTGCTGAAAAACCCTCATCTGCGGCGTTGCTCGCCGTCGCGTGCATTGCACCTGAGCATTTTTCAATTGCCTGCGTATTTTGAAGTATTTCTGCAAGCTGTGAAAACCACCTGCCGCGCATTTGGGAAGAAGGGGAATGCCCACTTTCTCAGCGCAGACAGCAAAACGACAGGGCAGTATACTGAGGAGCCCCTGCCCTGTCAAGTGGTTGTGGTTTCATGATCAGTGGAAGGAGCGCGGTGAGAGTCTGCCCTGTCCGGGGTCAGGGATAAATTCCCGCGCCCGGTGGACAGTCTGCTGGGCGTGGCTTTCCTGCGGCTTCAGCATCCAGTACCTTCAGCAGGCATTGATACTGGGGTGATGCCCGCAGGAGCTCTGGGCCGATGGCAATGAGTTTTGCAACCTGTTCCTCACTCAGTTTGAAGGATGTGGGCAGGTTCAGGTAGTAGTGGGCCTCCTCGCCGGAGGTACTGCCAAGCGCCTCAAAGTTGATTTCTATGACGTAGGGGTCGAGGTCATTGCCCGCCAGGGGGACGAGGTCGGAAGGCTGGCCGCAGGTGGCGGCAAGCAGCTCCGTGCAGGCTGCCTGGTCGCGCTGAGCCTGCACTCGCGCGTACAGGGTTGAGCGCAGCGCGCTGACGCTGTCATAGGTGTAGTTGTCCATGGCTACCGTTGAGGTTTTTTCTGCCACGGAAAAGAATCCTGGAGGCTTCCTGCTGGGGCTGAGCTGATCATCGCTCTGGGTGCGGGCATTGACGACAATCAGGACCAGCTGGCGGATGCTCCCGTCATTGATGCGGGTGCGGATAAAGCCTCGCTCGAAGGCGTCCAGCACGGATCGGGCGCCGATGTTGTCCGAGAGACCACCATCCATCAGGTGAATATAGCGGTTTTCCTGGTCCAGGTAGACGCTCAGGTTCCTGGCCGCATCATAGCGCCTGGTTGTCCAGTCTTCAGGGCTCAGGGCACCCTGAAACCACCAGGGAGGGGTATAGTCAGCAGCCGCGGGATAGTTTTTCAGGCTGATGGGGCTCAGGAGGTAAGGAAAGGCCGATGAGGCTGCCACTGCCCGGGCGACCGGATAGGATTCAAGGCGGGAGCCCAGGGCGTCAAAATAGTCCTGAGTGAACTCAAAGCGTCGACTGGAGCCGAGGTTGGTGGCATTCAGGATCACGAAGGGGCGTTGATTTTTCTGCAGATCGGCGAAAGTTGCCGTGGCGAAAATATCCTGGTCATACCATTGCGCCGCCAGGTCGATGCGGCTGAAATAAGGTGAGGAAAGCCTGAACCAGTTCACCGGGTTGCTGAGTTGCGTCAGCAGCGCTCCCTGGACGTTGCGCTCCAGGAAGCGACTGCGGTAGTCCTCAAACAGCTGTTCACGGAACAGCCCGTAATAGGCGGCCGTAAATGAACCTCCGGATACCGAGGAGATGCAGTCCACTTCGTCCAGAAGGCGTTTTTCCTGCTGGTTGACCGTGATGTGCGTATCGCGCAGCTCTTCCATGATGCCATAGGACAGGGCGGCCGCCCGCGTGCCGCCCCCCGAGAACATCAGGCATATGAAAAGCTCATCGCTGTTCAGTGGCCCGGCGGCGAGGGCATCAAAATGATAACCGGAGTCGGGGTGAAAGGTGGTGCTCTGCTCGTTGAGCGGGGAGCTGACGCGACTTATGGCGAGTGCGAGTGCCAGCATCAGGATGGCGGTTATGGTGAGAGCGAACGTTCTCATCTTCATGCCTTGCAAAATTCAATAGTGGCGGGATTGAGCAGGGATGTTCCGCGCAGGTGAACCTGGTGTTCCTCGGGAGTGAAGTTCTCCGGCGAGTCCAGGGTTACGGTATACCGCCCTCCTTCCAGCTCCAGTGTGCGATTGGTCTGCCCCATGAGCCTGTTGTTGATTTTGACGCGGCGCTCTTCGGGGAAAGACACGACAAGGTACTCCATAGGTATCCTTTCTTCTCAACTTTCTCACCTTGTTGTCTTTGGCTAAGGTGCTATTATTATGGTGTTTATCGCATTGGGGCCGTATTGATTTTGAATGCTTGACTTATCTGGCATTCCACTTTTCGTCCCCGGATATTGTCCTTTTTGACCGCGCAAAAAGGACTCAAAAACGCGCCCCCCGAACGCCCGTACTTCCGGCTCATTGCTCGCCTGCTCTGGAGATCCGGCAGACACTGCATCCCTGCAGTGCTGCCGGACCACTCACTTCCTGTGAGTGTCCCGTTCGGGTCTTGCCAGCCAGGCGTCGCACTCACCGGACGGGCTCAGGGGGGAACGGCTTTCCTCTGCCTTTCCCCCGTGGGCTGGCCCAGCCAGAACGCGCCGACTGTCAGGCTGCTGAAAAGCCTCATCTGCGGCGTTGCTCACAAGTGCTCGTCGCTGCGACGTACAGGAAGTACGCCTCACTTCTCACCTTGCGTGCGCCTTGCACCTGAGAGCTTTTCAATTGCCTGCATAACGCTATGGACCCGCAGGGTTGACGCCACGAGGGCGGCAACCGCAAACCCAAAGCCACGGAGGGCGGTTGTTTGCGGTCCCCAGTTCCAGGCAAGCGGACGGCTGATAAGGACAGCACTGGGGGCCGCTTTTGCGCCACTTTTTGCGGGAAAAAAGTGGCAAAGAAAAAACGAGAAAAAGGGTTTTGTGCGTTAAGCAATGCAGTTTATGCAGAACCAAATGTCCTCTTCCATCGTGGCATCGGCATCCATACCGACACCCAGCTGTTTCGGGGGTGCGAAACTTGAGTTTTTTGCTGCATGCTCCGTCCGGATTTCCTGAGAAGGGTTCTATTTGTATCTTTCCCATGGGGCTGCAGGATACCATCAGAGCGGTTGCATTCTCAGGATGGAGTAAACCTGTCTTTTCTCAGGATAAAAGTCAATAATTTCTTTGGCTTGCCTTTTAAAGCGGGTACGTGATCGCAGTTGCCTCTTTCTGCATTTTTGCGTTACGCACACGTGGTTATGCTGTTTTTATCAGTATCGCCTTATTGTTTCCTCTTTAAAAAAGACGTATAGTACTGTCTTAGTGTGAAAAGTTCACTGCTGATATGGCGTGGCGGGCTGTTTGACGACTGTCACCAGTGACTGGCGAAATTTTTGGTGATCGCTTCAGGGCGTTATCAATCCGGGTGCGAGAGTTGCGCATTCGGGAATAAAGTGCACTTTGGTGCAGGAGGGTACAGTTATGCCGGTATCAGGACGTGAACTCGCCAGTCTGGACTTTGGCAATCTCATCGGGGGGCCGCTCAACGCGGTGGTGGAAGCGCAGGCAAAATCTGCAATCGCAACCGTAAACTTTATCAAAGAGGTGGGGTTTGACAAGGAAGGGAATGTCATAACCACGGAATTCAAGTATTCGCGCAAAAACGATCGGGGCAGCAGCGAAGAGTTCTGTCTCGCTCTGCCTTTTCTCTCCATGCTGCCGGTTCCCTATGTTTCCATCACTTCCGCCGAAATAGAGTTCAATGCCAAGATCACATCCACTACGGAATCGAAAACCGACAGCACTTTTAACACTGAAGTGAGTGGCAGTGCTGGTGGGAAGTGGTGGTTTGCCTCGGCACGAATCAACTCAAAGGTATCCAATCAGAAAAAATCCAGCAGCTCTGACCGGGAGGAGCGCACCTTCGACATGCGTGTCCGGGTAGAGGCGCGCAACGTGGATATGCCCAGCGGTACAGAGCGAATCCTGACCATGCTGGAGAATGTTATTGAGGAGCGCCCCACCAACAGGGTTCACAGTGTACAGGTGCGGGTTGACAAGCTGGAGAACAAGACTCTCTTCCTGGAAGGCCCTGATGTCGCCTTTATCAAGGAAAAGAGCAAGTTCAGCTATGGAAGCCAGGAGTGTACCGTAGGCCAAGTTGAAGATGTCGGAAGCGCTACACAGAAAAAGGTGACGATCTCAGAAGACTCTGTTGACCTTAAGGGCATTGAAGGACGGACGCTGGAAATTTCCACCCCAGCCTGATTTCTGTTTACCTCTGAAGGACAACGTTGACGCGGGCACCGTACAGCTTCTCCGGGAGCCGTACGGTGTTCTCAGTTGTCGTAACTCATGACTGCTGGAGAAATTCTTCTATGGGTGAAAACACAAATCCTCCCAAGCTTTCCGATGTGCTTGGCGGGCTGGTGGCCAGTATGGCGCAGGCGCGTGCCGTAGCTGACCGGGAAGCCCTGCGCATCGCCTACCACTATCGCGATAATCCTTTTCTGCAAGGACTTCCGGTTCCGCGCCTGCGCCTGCAGAAAGTCAGCATCAGCCTGCCGGTGATTCTCAGCGACATCATTGCGGGGCAGCCAGCCCGTGCCGAGCACCATGCCACCATCGCCGAGAAAGTGCGCGCACGCCTGGAGGAAATCATCACCGAGGCGCATCGTCACCTTGAGGGGCGCCTCCAGCTTCATCACCTTGAAGATTCAGAAGATCAACGCTATTTCCAGCGTTTTCAACGCCTTTTCGAGTCCATCGACATGAGTGCGCAGCGTCTGGAAACAGCGGAACAGGTGCTGGCTGAGCGCATCAGGATTGCGCTGGAGCGACTGGGCGTGGGCGCAGAAGTTGCCGTCAGCGCACCAGCCGATGTGGATATTCGCGAAGCCGCGTCCCAGACAGTGCAGAACTATTGTCGTGAGTTCCTGCAGGAGGCCGCTTTCTGCTATGTACGCAACCGGGTTGTGGAAGAGGGGAAGAGTGAGAGCTTTGACCCCCAACGCGCCCGCAAATGGTTTGAGGATGAGGTGGTGAGCAGCGAGCTGGTTGCGACGGCCATCCAGCGCCTGAGCCGATTGGCAGGGGATGTGGCCGTGGTCATGCCAACCATTGCGCCCGATTTTGCCGTCTCCGTCAATACCGATGAAATCAGGAATTCCGGCGGTGGTGCCGATGTTGTCACCCGTCTTCACCTGACCTTACGGGAAGAAGGACTGGAGTGGGTGCAGGAAACCGATGTCAATGGTGCTGAGACAAGACGTCTGATGCCGGAATAGGACCAGGTATGATTCTGTGCCATCAGATAGAACGCCTTGAACCCTCACTGGAGGACCTGGCCCGGTTGATGGAACTCTATCGCAATGGTGATTACACCTTTCCCGATGCCGCAGTGAAATGGCTGGATGAAGCCGAAAAAATGCTGGCAGTGCTGCGGGTGACCGGCAGTTCCGAGCTGGCGACCTTGAAGGGACGGGTTATCAAAGCGCCGGAAGTTCTGCATACGGATATCGAAAAACCCTCTCGCTCACGGGTGCGGGCCACCCGCAATGTGGCAGCCATGGAAGCCCTGGAACGTGGCGAGACGATTCTGCGCGAAGCCCTTACGGAAGCCCGGGAGCGGCTGGATCGCTTTGAAGAAAAACTGTGTGAAGGGCTCACAGCCCTTTGCCTGCAGGTAGAGCTGCCACCCCTCTGTTCTCCCCGCTCCGCCTGGCTGTCCCAGGTGTGGCGGGTGCTGGCTGACACTGCACCCACAAAACCCCTGTCACTCTACCTGGCGGCATCCCTGAGCATGGTGGATCGCCTCTACCTGCTTGACCGCGTGCTGGGGAGGCTGTACGAAGGCTGACTCTCGTAATCCCATCCATACACAGGAAAAGCCTTTTCCCTTGGCAGGCTGCTGAAAATATCTCTACATTAGCATAGCTAATGCTCCAACCGACCAAGCCAGTATTGCGGTCGTCGTTTGGCATGTGCCACGGCAAGCACCTGGAGGGAGTCAGAATTTTCACGATAAATGATGGATAAGGGAAATCGATTGAGGGGCGCTCGGCGAATGCCTGGCTCATGCTCGACTTGCCAGGCTTTTGGATGCTCACAGATTATGCTGACGAAAGCCTCGAATTCAACGATAAAAGCGTTTCCCAGCCCTGGAACCTTTGATTCATAGTAACGAACTGATTCTAAGAACTCAGCTTCCGCTGCTGGGTGGAAGAGGAAGTTCATTTCACCAATGCCCGGGCTTTCTGCAATACTTCTTTACCCGATACTGCTTTCACCGCTCCGCTATCAAGTTCGCTGGCTCTGCGGTGTGCTTCCTTTATCCACTCGGCTTTCAGTTCGTCTTCCGAGGGAGATTCCATACTCAGAACGAGTTGCTGGATCAGGTGTGCCCGCTCTTCCATGGAGAGGTGGAGTGCTTCTGCTGCAAGTTCCTGGAGATTCATCTGGAATACCTCTTGCGGTGAATATTGTCTTTTCGATTTGCACAAATTGTACTTAATAGTCGCTCGCCGTGAAAGCAGTATGTTCAGGCTATACCAGCCTCCTTAATTTCAACGAACAACTGATCCAGCTCTTCGTGTGATTTGATTGTAGTTCCCAGCCCCTGGTCAAGTTGGTTGATGCCGACTTGCAGCTGCTCGCGAAGGTGGGTAAGTTCGCTGGCTTTGCGGTGGGCTTCCTTTATCCACTCGGCTTTCAGTTCGTCTTCCGAGGGAGGTTCCATACTCAGGACGAGTTGCTGAATCAGGTGTGCCCGCTCTTCCATGGAGAGGAGGAGTGCTTCTGCTGCAAGTTCCTGGAGATTCATCTGGAATACCTCTTACGATGAGTGATGTTCATAGGGTATGCCTCCTCCGAAGATTGTCAACCTGTAACGGTGCAGGGTTGCCACGTTGCCAGCAATAGGAAAGAACTCTATCTCTCACGAATGCGAGGGAAAGAGGGCGGCCAGGTGCATTTCCCTTGTCTTTCCTCCGCGTGCCCCGCGTCTCAAGTGAGCGTAGCGAACGGGCGAGAAGCACTGCCTTGTTAGTGCCTTTGAGGCCTTTGCGTTAAACCCGCTTTTTCTCTTGCGGTTCCACTGTGAAGAGTTACGAAAACTACAGCTCCCACAGTTTGCCAAAAGGTACGGCAAAGATATGGCGTTTCGGCTCAATCGGGAGAACCGCATCGCCATCGTAGAGAATCAGGCCGCCGTGGAATGAAGTGCCAGCCACATCCGCCAGGCGCATAAGCCCACGGCCATCACGTGCCTCCAGGGTAGCGGCAGCCTTTACTTCAATACCCCACACGGTGGCATCTGTCTCAATGACGAGATCAACCTCTACCTGGTCCTTGTCACGGTAGTAGTGAAAGCGCAGGTCCTTTTCGCACCAGCCACCCATAGCCATAATTTGTTGCACCACAAATGATTCCAACAGGTGGCCGAAGCGCTTGCGCTGTGGAATCCACTGCTCCGCCCGCAAGTTGGAAAGAGTTGCTGCCAGACCGCTATCACAAATATGTATCTTTGGTGTCTTCACGAGGCGCTTGCCGCGATTACTGTGCCAGGCTGGTAACTGGCGGATCAGGAAGAGCTTTTCCAGTACTCCCAGATAACGCTCAATTGTGGGACGTGCATACCCAAGCGCATTGGCTATGGCTGCGATATTCATAAGCGAAGCTGTCTGGTGGCTGAGGTATTCCAGCAAGCGTTGCACATCAAGCGCTCCACGGATAGTGGCGATATCATGAATATCCCGTTCGATTATCGAGTGCAGATATTGCTGCTGCCAGCTTCGCGCCCGTACGGGCTGACGGAAAAATGCTTCAGGGTAGCCACCCGCCACCAGGCGTGCAGGCAGCTCGCTTGCGCGGGAAGCGCCACTGGCTGGCAAGCTGATATCCAGCTTTTTCTCCAGCCACAGGTCAAGAAAACGGCCAGGCGAGTGCTGCTTTTCCGCCTCAGTCAGCGGGTGCAGGTAAAGGCATTCCATACGTCCTGCCAGCGAATCCGCCAGTCGTGGCAATTGCAACAGGTTGGCTGAGCCCGTTAGCAGAAAACGTCCCGGATGGCGCCTGGCGTCGACACTGCGCTTGATTGCCAAGGTAAGTTCTGGAGCGCGCTGAATTTCGTCTATGGCAACCCTCTCGGGTAAATTGTCGATAAAACCCTCTGGGTCGCGCCGAGCTACCTCCAGGTAGTTGCGATCATCCAGGTTGATGTAAGTTCGGTCTGGCTCCAGGTGATGGACCAAGGTAGACTTTCCACACTGGCGAGGTCCCAGCAGGCAAACAACCGGAGTATCTGTCAGGGCCTCTTGCAGCTTGGTCGCAAGGTGTCGGGGGATGTATTCAGGATTGACAGTAGTTTTCATCATTGTCCGTCCAATTGCATGATTTGTAGTCGTCTAATTGTATATCATGGCTTCGTCTAATTGTATAGTAGAGGGCCGTCCCATTGCTCATTACTGTGCTGCTCCCATGCAGATAGGGCTTTCAGCAGCCTGCCAAAAACAAACAGCCCACGGAGTATACCGTGGGCTGTTTCCTTGGTGCCTTTGGGGGCTTTGTGTGGAACCCGCTTCTTCTCTTACTGAAAGATTGCGTCAATCTTTCGCCAGCAGCTTGCGCAGGTAATGCCCGGTATAGGATGCCTCGATATCGCACAGCGCCTCTGGCGTTCCGCTGAAGAGTATCTGGCCGCCCCGGTTGCCACCTTCGGGGCCCAGGTCGACGATGTGGTCGGCGCACTTGATCATGTCCAGGTTGTGTTCGATGACAATGACGGTGTTGCCGGCGTCCACCAGGCGGTTGAGCACTTCGATGAGCTGGCGGATGTCGTGGAAGTGCAGGCCGGTGGTGGGTTCATCCAGGATGTAGATGGTGTCGCCGGAGTTTTTGCGGCTGAGTTCCTTGGAGAGTTTCACGCGCTGGGCCTCTCCGCCGGAGAGGGTGGTGGCGGCCTGGCCGAGCTTGATATAGCCGAGGCCCACGTCCCTGATGGTCTGCAGTTTCTGCTGGATCTTGGGGATGTTCTCGAAGAATTCGGCAGCCATATTGACGGTCATGTCCAGCACGTCGGCGATGTTTTTGCCCTTGTAGGTGATGTCCAGGGTGTCGCGGTTGAAGCGTTTGCCTTTGCAGGTTTCGCAGGTGACGTAGAGATCGGGCAGGAAGTGCATTTCGATTTTGATGGTGCCGTCGCCCTGGCAGGCTTCGCAGCGTCCGCCTTTGACGTTGAAGGAGAAGCGCCCGGCTTTGTAGCCGCGTTTTTTGGCTTCGGGGGCGCTGGCGAAGAGGTCGCGGATATGGGTGAACACGCCGGTGTAGGTGGCGGGGTTGGAGCGTGGGGTGCGTCCGATGGGGGTCTGGTCGATGGCGATGACTTTTTTGATTTTGGGGCTGGTGACCTGAATGCTGCGGTAGGGGCTGCCGCCACCGGCGTCTTCGGTGCGCAGGGTGGATGCCAGGGCGGGCAGCAGGGTGTCGATGATCAGGGTGGACTTGCCGCTGCCGCTGACGCCGGTGACGAGGGTGAAGGTTTCCAGGGGAATGCGCACGTCCACACTCTGCAGGTTGTTGCCCGCTGCGCCTTGCAGTTCCACATATTCCTTGCCGGAGCGCCTGCGGGCGGGAACCTGTATGGTTTCGCGGCCGCTGAGGTAGCTGCCGGTCAGGCTGGCTTCACAGGCCATAACCTGGGCGGGGGTGCCGGCCACCACCACTTCGCCCCCTTTGCGTCCGGCGAAAGGGCCCATGTCCACCACGAAATCCGACTGCATGATGGTGTCCTCGTCGTGTTCCACCACGATGACGGTGTTGCCGTTGTCCCGCAGGCTCTTGAGGGTGGCGATGAGTTTGTCGTTATCGCGCTGGTGCAGGCCGATGCTGGGTTCATCCAGAATGTAGAGCACGCCCATGAGTTTGGAGCCGATCTGGGTGGCCAGGCGGATGCGCTGAGCTTCGCCACCGGAGAGGGTGCTGCCCTTGCGGCTCAGTTCCAGGTAATCCAGGCCCACGTCGTTGAGGAAGCTCAGGCGTTCGCAGATTTCCCGCAGGATGCGCTGGGCGATGACCTGGCGGTGGTCATCGAAGTGGATGGAAGTGGCGAACTGCAGGGCGGTGCCGATATTCATGGCGGTGAAGCGGGAGATATTCTGCCCGTTGATCAGCACGCTGAGCACCTGCTTGTTCAGGCGCTCGCCGTTGCAGGCGGGGCAGGGTTTTTCGCGCATGAAGCGCTGCACATAGTCCTTGATGTAGGAGACGGTGGTTTCGGCAAACAGGTTCTGCAGATAGCCGATAACGCCGGTAAAGCGCGCTTCCACGATCTTGCGGAACTTGCCCGCCGAGGGCTGGGGTACCTTTTCCTGGGTACCGTAGAGCAGGATATTGTGCTGCCCCTCCGTCAAGGCGGACCAGGGCTTGTTCAGGTCGATATCATAGCGTTCGGCCACCATCTGCAGCGTTTCCCAGAAGCGGGTGGAGCTCTTGTGGGCCCAGGGGGCGATGGCCCCTTCGGCAATGGAGAGGGAGGGGTTGGGGACGATGAGGTTGGCGTCCAGCTCCAGGGAAGCGCCCAGGCCGCTGCAGTTGGGGCAGGCCCCTTCGGGAGCGTTGAAGGAGAACAGGCGCGGCTCCAGCTCGGGCATGCTGACGCCGCAATCGTGGCAGGCGGCGGTTTCGCTCATGAGCACTTCGTTGCCTTCGCGGTCGGCCACCAGCAGCAGCCCTTCGCTGTACTGCAGGGCCGTCTCCACGCTGTCGGTGACGCGCCGCTCTATGCCCTCCTTGACGGAGATGCGGTCCACCACAATATCAATGCTGTGCTTGGTATTCTTGTCCAGCTTCACCGCCATGGCGCTGTCCATATCCAGCACCTCGCCATCCAGGCGCACGCGGGCAAAGCCCTTCTTCTTCAGGTCTTCGAAGAGCTTTTTGTACTCCCCTTTGCGGCTCCGCACCACTGGCGCCATGATCATCAGGCGGCTGCCCGCCTCCCGCTGGCAGATGGCATCCACCATCTGCTGTACCGTCTGGGAAACCAGGGGTTTGCCGCACTCGTGGCAGTGGGGTGTGCCGGCGCGGGCGTAAAGCAGGCGCAGGTAGTCATAGATCTCGGTGATGGTCGCCACCGTGGAGCGGGGATTGCGGGTGATGCTCTTCTGCTCAATGCTGATGGCGGGGCTCAGGCCCTCGATGGCATCCACATCGGGCTTGTCCATCTGCTCCAGGAACTGACGGGCGTAGGCGGACAGCGACTCCACATAGCGGCGCTGTCCTTCGGCAAAAATCGTATCAAAGGCCAGGGTGGACTTGCCACTGCCACTGACCCCGGTGATGACCACCAGCTTGTCGCGGGGAATTTCCAGATTGATATTCTTCAGGTTGTGCTCACGGGCACCTTTGATGACGATGGTATCTTTGGCCACGGTATATCTCCTTTGCAAGCTGCTGAAAAACACTCATCTGCGGCGTTGCCGGTCATCACTCGTCACTGCGACGTACAGGGGGTACGCCTCGCTCCTCGCTTTGCCCGCAGGAGATTTTTCAACAACAGGTTTCTTCTACCTCTTTTGGCACCTGTACGTGCGGAAAAGGGAAACCGGTATGGTAATCACTTTTCGCCATTTTGCCAAGAGTTTCCAGTTACACAGCAGGTACATAGGCAAAGAGCTCAGGGCAGAGGGCGTCAACCCCCACGTGGAGGTTGCGGCGCTATGCGCTCCCCCGTCCCTGTGATAGACTGGAGGAAATTTCGGTTCCGGGAGGCGTGCCATGTTTGAAGAGGCCTGCAGATACCTGACGCAGCATCGCAGTGTTCATATAGAAGAACTTACCCACTGGCTGACCATCCCCTCGGTGTCCAGTGACCCCCAGTGCGCGGACGAGATGGTGCGCTGTGCCGAGTATACCGCCAGGCTGCTGACCGAGGCGGGCATGGAGCAGGTGGAGATTCTGCCCACCAGAGGGCATCCGCTGGTGACGGGGCAGTGGCTCCACGCGCCGGGAGCTCCAACCGTGCTGATCTATGGCCACTATGACGTGCAGCCCGCCGATCCACTGGAGCTGTGGGAAACCGGCCCCTTTGAACCCCACATCAAGGACGACACCATTGTGGCCCGGGGAGCCACCGACGACAAAGGACAGGTCTTCATGCACATCAAAGCCATCCAGGCCATGCTGAAGACATCGGGGAGCCTGCCAGTCAACGTGAAGTTCCTCATAGAGGGCGAAGAAGAGATTGCCAGTGAAAACCTGCCGATGTTTCTGAAGGAATACGGCAAGCGCTTTGAAGCAGATATCATGGTGGTCTCCGACACCGCCATGTGGGACCGGGATACCCCCAGCATCACCTTTGGCCTGCGCGGCCTGGCCTATATGGAAGTGGAGTGCACCGGCCCCGACCGCGATCTGCACTCGGGGGGCTTTGGTGGCGCCGTGGCCAATCCGGCGGAAATCCTGGCGCGCATTATCGCTTCCATTAAAGATGAAAACGGCCATATCCGCATTCCCGGCTACTACGATCAGGTGCGCGAAATCACCGACCGGGAGCGGGAGCTGCTGGCCAGGATTCCCTACGACGAGGAAAAATACAAGGCGGGCGTGGGCGTGAAGGCCCTGTGGGGCGAGCACGACCGCACCGTGCTGGAGCGGGTGTGGAGCCGGCCCACCGTGGAAGTCAACGGCATCTGGGGGGGCTATACCGGCCCCGGCGCCAAAACCGTGCTGCCCGCCAAAGCATTTGCCAAGATATCCATGCGCCTGGTGCCCGATCAGGATCCGGTGGCCATCACCGATATGGTGGCCGATTACTTCGCCAGCCAGGCGCCTTCGTCCGTAACCATCAAAGTCAATAAACTGGCCGGTGGCAAGCCCTTTCACACCTCCGTGGAAAACCCGTTCATGGAAGTTGCGGCCGAAGCCCTGCAGGAAACCTTTGGCCGGGAGCCCCTCTTTATCCGCAATGGTGGCTCCATACCCATAGTGGCGGAGCTGCGCGATCTGCTGGGGCTTGACACCCTGCTGATCGGTTTTGCCCTGCCCGGCTCCCGCGCCCACTCCCCCAACGAAAACTTCCACCTGCCCACCGCCTGGAAGGGTACCGAGGCGATCATTCGCATGTACGCGAAATTTGCGACAATACCCTGAGGCCGGTTGCCTAAAAGCTTACTGAAATGCTTCAAAACACGCCTGCTAAGGGTTCGGCAACATTGACTTTTTGCGGGCAAGGCGTACACTAATCAGGATACATTCCTGGCAGGCTGAGAAAATGGTCCAGGGGGGAAAAGTGAAAGCATCATTAAAACACCAACTGGAAGTATTTCACGAGGAATGTCGCAAAAGGGGGCTGCGTCTGACGCCCCAGCGCCTTGAGATATTCAGGGAACTGGCCCAGTCAATGGATCACCCCAGCGCTGAACAGCTCCACCAGCGTCTGATTAAAAAGATGCCGACCCTCTCCCTGGATACCATCTACCGGACGCTGGCCACCTTTGTTCAGTACGAGCTGGTGAACAGGGTTGAGACAGCGGAATCCCAGGCCCGCTTTGAAGTCACCCATGGCCGCCATCACCACCTGATCTGCCATAAATGCCGAGAAATTATGGATTTTGAATGGAACGACATTGATCAACTGACGCTGCCCGAACAGTTGCAAAGCTGGGGCCGGGTTGAAAAGAAGAGTGTCGTGGTCTATGGCACCTGTGAAAAGTGCCTGGGAACTGCCGAATAGGACACTTTGCCGTATTGACTGAGATTGTATGCAGGTCATCGATAGGAATTTTTCTTAATAAAAAGATATTATTGCTTTTCGGGCTGTGGTATTTTGATTTTACCGATTGCAATTTCACCGGCATTGCAACATTGGCTGTAACGTTTCTGAACCCACTTTGAAGGAGGCGAAAGATGAGCGAGCACAGTAAATGCCCCGTAACCGGAAAAACCGCCAGCAGCACCCACGGCAAGGGAGCCTCAAACCGTGACTGGTGGCCCAATCAACTCAACCTCAGTATCCTGCACCAGCATGCCCCCGCCTCAAACCCCATGGACCCCGACTTCAACTACGCCGAAGAGTTCAAAAAGCTGGACCTGAAAGCGCTGAAAGAAGACCTGTACGCCCTGATGACCGACTCCCAGGAGTGGTGGCCCGCTGACTATGGCCACTACGGCGGGTTGTTCATTCGCATGGCCTGGCACAGCGCCGGAACCTACCGCATGGGAGATGGACGCGGTGGCGGTAACACGGGGAATCAGCGTTTCGCACCCCTCAACAGCTGGCCCGACAACGCCAACCTGGACAAAGCGCGCCGTCTGCTGTGGCCCATCAAGCAAAAATACGGCAATAAAATATCCTGGGCCGACCTGATGATCCTGGCCGGCAACTGCGCCCTGGAATCCATGGGATTCAAAACCTTTGGCTTTGGCGGTGGGCGCGCGGACATCTGGCAGCCCGAAGAGGACATCTACTGGGGCTCCGAAGCGGAATGGCTTGGTGACAAGCGCTACAGCGGCGACAGACAACTGGAAAATCCCCTGGCCGCCGTGCAGATGGGGCTGATCTACGTGAACCCCGAAGGCCCCAATGGTGAGCCAAACGTGCTGGCATCGGGTCAGGACGTGCGCGAAACCTTCGCCCGCATGGGCATGAATGACGAGGAAACCGTCGCCCTGGTGGCCGGTGGACACACCTTCGGCAAGTGCCACGGCGCAGGCGATGCCGCCCAGGTTGGCCCCGAACCCGAAGCCGCCCCCGTCGAAGAGCTGGGGCTCGGCTGGATCAGCAGCCACGGCAGCGGCAAAGGGGACGACACCATCACCAGCGGCATTGAAGGCGCCTGGACCCCCAACCCCACCAAGTGGGACATGGGCTATTTCGACATGCTCTTCGGCTACGACTGGAACCTGGAAAAAAGTCCGGCCGGTGCCTACCAGTGGGTTCCCGTCAATCCGGCGGAAAGTAACCTGGCCCCGGCAGCCCACGACCCCTCCAAAAAGGTCAAGACCATCATGACCACCGCCGACTTGTCATTGCGCATGGACCCCATCTACGAACCCATCTCGCGCCGTTTCCACAAGGACCCCGCAGCCTTTGCCGACGCCTTCGCCCGCGCCTGGTTCAAGCTGACCCACCGGGATATGGGCCCAAAATCCCGCTACCTGGGGCCGGAAGTACCCGCCGAAGACCTGATCTGGCAAGACCCCGTCCCCGCCGTCGATCACCCCCTGATTGACGATCAGGACATCGCCAGCCTCAAACAGAAAGTGCTGGCCGCAGGGCTTTCCACCGCCGAACTGGTCTGCACCGCCTGGGCATCGGCCTCCACCTTCCGTGGCTCCGATATGCGCGGCGGTGCCAACGGCGCCCGCATTCGCCTGGCACCCCAGAAAAACTGGGAAGTCAACCAGCCCCAGCAGCTCTCCAAAGTCCTCAGCGCCCTGGAAAGCGTGCAGCAGGAATTCAACCGCGCCCAGACAGGCGGTAAGAAAGTCTCCCTGGCCGACATCATTGTCCTCGCAGGCTGCGCCGCCGTGGAAAAAGCCGCCCAGGACGCCGGCGTCACCGTCACCGTCCCCTTTACCCCCGGACGCACCGACGCCAGCCAGGAGCAGACCGACCTCAACTCCTTTGCCGTACTGGAGCCAAAAGCAGACGGCTTCCGCAACTACCAGAAAAAGGCGTACGCCGTGCGGCCCGAGGAAATGCTGGTGGACAAAGCCCAGCTGCTGACCCTCAGCGCCCCCGAAATGACCGTGCTGGTCGGCGGCCTGCGCGTACTGGGCGCCAACGTTGGCCAGACCAGCCACGGCGTCTTCACCAAACGCCCCGGCACACTCACCAACGACTTCTTCGTCAACCTGGTGGATATGGGCACCGCCTGGAAGCCCGCCTCGGAAGCCGCAGACGTCTTTGAAGGCCGCGACCGCAAAACCGGAGAAGTGAAGTGGACCGCCACCCGGGTTGACCTGGTGTTCGGCTCCAACTCCCAGCTGCGGGCACTGGCTGAAGTCTACGCCCAGAGCGACGCCAAAGAAAAATTCGTGCGCGACTTTGTCGCCGCCTGGAACAAGGTCATGAACCTGGATCGCTTTGACCTGAAGTAACTGACACCCCCAGAAACCTCAATGATGATTGCCCCCTGTGCCTTTGTGGTACAGGGGGCATAATTATTTCCGCAGACCGCACAGATAAAGAAATTCTCACACAAAGCCCGCAAAGGCGCAAAGAAAGGCAGGGGGAAAAGCAGTTTCCACCGCGAATGAACGGGAATAAACGCGAATGGGGGAAATTTCACGCAAAGACTGTGGGGAGGGGAAACCGGAAGAGCTTAACCACGGAAATCACGGAAGACACTGAAGTTACCGCGAATAAACGCGAATAAACGCGAATGGAAAGGCAGGATCTCACGCCCGTTCGCTGCGCTCACTCAAGCCGCGAAGACGCCAGGGAAAAGCAGCAACGAGCGACTGCTCAAAAACGAAGAGGTTTTCACACAAAGCCCGCAAAGGCGCGAAGAAAGGCAGGGGGAAAAGCAGTTTCCACCACGAATGAACACAAATATACGCGAATGGGGGAAATTTCACGCAAAGACTGTGGGGAGGGGAAACCGGAAGAGCTTAACCACGGAAATCACGGAAGACAAGGAAGTTACCGCGAATAGACGCGAATAAACGCGAATGGAAAGGCAGGATCTCACGCCCGTTCGCTGCGCTCACTCAAGTCGCGAAGACGCCAGGGAAAAGCAGCAACGAGCGACTGCTCAAAAACGAAGAGGTTTTCACACAAAGCCCACAAAGGCGCAAAGAAAGGCAGAGGGAAAGGCAGTTTCCACCGCGAATGAACGGGGATATACGCGAATGGGCAGAATTGCTCTGCCCTCACGAAGATGTCGTGTCAAAGGCAAAGTGGGTGTCCTGAAGTGTCATTTAATCCGCTAGGTCCGGAGCGCGCGGAGAAGCTTGTCGGGTTGAACTAATCATTAGCTTCGTAGTGCAATATACGTGTGCCTAACCCCAAATATTCATACGCGGCCGCAGCCTTCATCACGAGATCAGTGTCCCTGGAAATCATCAGATGGCAGAATGTCGCCAATCCGGCATGCGTCATATCACTGAAAGATGCACGGAATCGCCGCTCTCGGCTCATTTTTGAGTCCCGATAGTAGCCAATATAGTTGAGCTGATGGTAAATCCCGTTGACCTTCTCAAGCGGTGTTCTCTCGCGGCCAGCATCAGCCTCAAACGGGAAAGGCTTCAAGCCAAAGAACGTATCAAACTCAATTTCCTCAACCGCTAGCCGCTCTTGGACTAGATCCCAGATCTTTAGCAGAACTCCCGGTGGTTTTATATTTTTCAAGACTTTCGGCCCTAAGCCTGTGACTTGATCAAAATTCTTCACGGATATCTCCGGCTCTGCATCCAACTGCTGCCCAATCTCTTTGTACTGCTCCCCCAGAACCTCTGGGAACGCGGTTACCGCCGCCCGTATTTCTTCCGTGAAACCTGGGTTATCTCCAAGTTCTTCCATGGCGGATTCAAGCAACACGCATAACTCGTTTGCTCCTGCCAAGAATATTTCTTCGAAAGATTGAGTTTTTCGCCCATCATAGAACTTTTGCAACATCCCGGTTAACCCAAAACTGTGCTCGGGCATCGAGTTCACATTCTCGACGTAACTGGCAAACGCGTCAAACGGATTTACCGACCGTATCTCCGCCGACCCTGTGTCCCTGAAGTTCTTATCTAGAACTGGAACAAGGTGTAGTGCACCTGTTCTCTCTAGAATTTCAAGAAATTTATTTTCATGTCCGACGGAACGTCTGATTTCAGAGAGGTTTTCGCTTGAATACACGGGAGTCAAAGATGCGCGTTTTAGGAAGCCAGCGACCCCATCAGGATCACCTTTCGTCATGCGATCTAGGACGTTGTGGTCGAAGTATACAAGTAGTTGCGCCTGACTCATGCATTTCCTTCTTTTCCGAGCTAGCGCTCAGCGTAACCGGTTGCTTTTGGAGCGTCAGCGGAAAAAGAAATCCGCGTTGACACTATTGTTGGCCCTTTCCGCGAGCCACTATTTTCTTGAGTTGCTCGATTGGGATAGCTGCCCCTTGATTGATATGCAACATAGCATGACAGTTTGGGCAGACAGGAATAAGGTCTTTAACAGGATCAACAATGTGGGCCCCTCGGACCTGCGAAAGCGGGACAACATGATGCACATGGATGAAGCCATTGCCCAGATCGCCGTAGACGGCGCCAAAGTCGAACTGACAGATTTGGCAGCTTGTACCGTAATGCGCTATACAAGCTTCCCTTGCTGCTGGGTCACGCTCGAAAGCAGTTAAGCTCAGCTCGACGATGCTGCCCTCAATAAGTGCTTCCGGTTTTCTGTTGGGCGCGGTGCGTTTAAAAAAACTAGGTGCAGTCTCCGTGGAAGTGGATACAAGTTGCTTAAGCTCTTGGATGGTGATCGGCAAGGAGGATTGGATGTCCAAGGCACAGACGTTTTTCCAGGGCGCCCTGAACTGGCGTGCCCAACCCAAGAGGTCTCCAAGCTCACCGGTTGAGTCATTTATCTTGTAAATGACCACGCCAGAGTAGCAGGTGGTTCCGCAAATGATCTTTACGGGTGAACCAACCGAAATCTGCGGAGTGGCCCTAACGCCAAAATCCCAAAAGTTAAGATGTTCGTGCTTAAGGATAGACGAGAGAAACAACCTAACAGCTGAAGATTTGGCTTTTTCCAACAGTGGCGCAAGTTCCACCTTTCGGTCGAGTGTCCGAGCGGAGTTCGGGACTTGCGTTTTGTAGATTTTCACAAATTCCACGGAACCTCCTTCATGGGCTAACGCTTGGGCTCACCGGTAAATTGCGAGCACAGCGAGTAATCTATCCGTGTGCAGCACTTTGTTGGACGGAGCCGCTACGCGGCAGACAAATACCGATCAAACCCATTTCACCACGATGAACCACTTGTAATCTCACCGTATTCGGTAATAGTAGCAGCGGAGCGTCTATCGCTCTCTATCAAGTACCGAGGAGATTACAATGAACACCACCATGCCGCAAGATCCGAGTTTCAACAAACTATACCAGAAGCACCTCAAATACCTCAAACTAGGGGGCCTTCAGCAGAAGAAAAGCCCGTCATCTCTCCCCACATCTTGATGGTTTGAACACCTAATGGGGCAACCCTGAGATCAAAAAGCTATTTTCTATAACCGGACCCGTCCAACAAACGGTTCAGATCGTGGCTCGCTCCGCGAGCACAATTTAACCTTATTCGTTATGCATTGTAGCAGCGCAGACCTTCTGTTTTTACACCATAGAATTCGTCCATCCCTCGACAAAACTCTGTAGCATAGCTGCCCAGTAACGGAGCCCAATACTTGCATGGCAAGTCTGTTTGGTTTTGCATGCTTTCTAAGGACTTATCCATAAATTACGCCGATTTTCCTGTATGTGATTATCGCCGCCGCGAGACACGTCAATCCGTAGTGAGTGACCTCAAGCTTCTCAAAGCGCACATGAATCTTCCTGAAACGGTTGAACCAGGAAATAGATGCTTCCACTATCCAGCGCCTCGCCTTCTTTGATGGGTCACGCTTCTTGTCCTCGATCTCTTCTTTTCGCTGCTTTACATGGGGTATGTATCCGCGCTGAAGAATGCTGCTGAGCGCCGGCTTTCCCTTGTAGCCACAATCTGCGCAAAGATGCTGCTCCTGCTCTGCAGGCTTCTCGAAGACTACGCCATCAAGAACGGCTTCAAGCTGGCTCACATCATGCCGGTTCGCTCCGGTTACGACGATGGACAACGGGACGCCACGACCGTCCACCAGGACATGACGCTTGCTCCCGTTTTTTTCCCCGATCCGTCGGGTTCTTCCCTACGGTTTCAAGAGCCATTGGAGCTTTGTACATTCCGCCATCTATGCTTTGCCACTCCCAAGCTATCCCCTCCATCTCGTCATACTCAGCCAGCCCCTGACGCCAAATAGCTTCGAATACACCGGCCTTACTCCATTCAATGAAGTACTTGTGCACTGCACTGGCGCAACCAAACTGCTCCTTGGGTATCGCTTTCCACTGACAACCGGTGCGCAGCACATAGACAATGCCGGAAAACGCCTTCCTGGGGTCAAGTCGCTTGCGCCCACCACCAGGCTTGCGCTTGTAGATCTTGTCAGGATCTCTTTGCTGGATTGGCAGTAAAGGCTCAACTCTTTGCCAGAAGGCATCTGAAACTTCCCATGATTGCACTTTAGACATAAATCACCGCCATGAATGATCTTTTGTGGATCATTCTACAGCGAAACATTGCTCGGGTCAATGATTATTTATGGACAAGTTCTAAGAACCCTGTGGCGATGATTTCCTTAACTTGATCGTCGCCATTTTCAAGAAGAGCTTCCACTGAGGCGAAAAGCCCATCACTATTTTCATAGTTTCCTTCACTGAACCTTTCCAAGACTAATGCTGATAAAGAACCGATTAAGGTAATGTAGAGAATGCTACCGTTTTCAGACATCCAATCGTTAGCTCGATAAACAATCTTATCCCTCAAGCCTGGATAGCTCTTGCAGAGCAGCTTTATCATTTCCTCTTTATCAATTATCAATACACACCCCCCTCATGCATAACGTCCGACATAAGCGGTCGAGTGAAACGAGGTCCGGCGCACGAAGTGCGCGAACTTAACTGCTTGGCTATGTGATTTATGCGCGATGAACAACCTTATATACAGTTAGTTGTATATGAGAAAGCGTCTTACTTTGCTGTGTAGAAAGGCAAGAACCATACTGTTTTTTGACCAAGCTCAAATGGTCTAGCAAATAGGCCCAACCATCTGTCAGGCCATTTAAGCCAGACATACCCTTCGCAATTATAGAGCTCGCATCTTCTTGACCGGTTGAAGTCAGGTCTTTCGACAGCCTTTCAATAGCCTCAAATAACTCTGTATTCGACTTGAATGCCATATTCTCTGCTTTACACATAACGCCGCCGCAGTGCTTGACTTTGATATCACTTAGCGCTTCTGAGCCTTAAAAAGTGTTTAACAAACGAGCTGGTTAACTCGAACACAAATTCAATCTCAGCTGTAATGACTGAATCATCATGTTTAATGTAGGTATTTTGATATTTTGTGTAGTAATCCACAAGCTTCTCAAACATATTTGCCAACTGTGGCGAGCCACCCCGATCTTTTACGTACTGACCGATAGTTGAAATTTGATTCTCAAGGGTTTTATGGTTTTCAAATATTTGGCGGACAAGAATTTCAAGAGCCAGCCTAAGATCATCCAAAGTATTACGCTGAAAAACACCATGACTATGTTTTTCAAGCGCCTCATCAAAAAGCTTCTTTGCATCTGGATAGTCGGCTAGCCAATGTCTCGCCTCAATGATCTGGGTCTCGTGAATAGCTGTAAGATTATCTTGATCTGCAAAGTCTCGGTACTCTCTGAACAATTTGGTCTTTAGAGTGACAAGCTGGGCTATATCCCCGTTTGCATTCAGCCGATCACAAAGCTCTCGAATTATTTGATACTGCTGCTTAGGGGAAAACTTTAGCAGGTTGTCAAGAAGTGCCGTCCGTTTGTTTGGCGCATCAAAAGGATATCTAGCGTGCGGGATATCGACCGTAAAATCAGCGGCGTAGGCTGATGTTATCTCTACCAGTTTTGGGCCGGACAGACCGTTATTTGTCAGCTCCGTAGCGGCGAACGAAATAAAGGCTGTCGGAATTCGATCATGCATTGCTGTTCCCCTAAGAGTTAACGCCTTGCTCACCGGAAAATTTGGAGCGCAGCGAGTAATTTTTCAACATGCAGCAGCTTGTTGGACGGAGCCGCTACGCGGCAGACAAATACCGATCGAACCCATTTCACCGCGATGAACCACTTGTAATCTCACCGTATTCGGTAATGGTAGCAGCGGAGCGTCTACCGCTCTCTATCAAGTATCGAGGAGATTACAATGAACACCACCATGCCGTAAGATCCGAGTTTCAATAAACTGTACAAGCACCACAAATACCTCAAGCTAGGGGGTCTTTAGCAAAAGAAAAGCCCGTCATATCTCCCTGCTTCGCAACCTTTCGAAAATCTGACTAAGCAACCATGAGATCAAAAAAGCTATTTTCTATAACCGGGCTCGTCCAACAAACGGTTCAGATCGTGGCTCGCTTCGCGAGCACAATCTAACCTTATCCGTTAGCCTCTCGCGTGAACAGAATAGGAGAAGTTCCTATGTTCTTATATTCATAGATGGCTTTTGCTCTTTTAACTAAACGCTTATCCTCAGACATGATTGCTGAGCAATATGCCCCCATCGCTATATGACCAGCATCACTTCTTACGTTATGAATTTTGTTTAGTTTCCTGCACTTTTTCTCTGCTTGAAAACCTAATATATCAAGCATCGAATTGCATCCAATTATTCCTAGATAAATTGGCCAAATAACGTAACCCTGCTTATCGATGGGGTCAAAGCCAAAAAACTGATCACAACTAATATCTGCCTCGTGCATCGTTGGAGATATTATTTCCCAGATTTTCTCAATCTGTTTCTCACCTGATATACTACCGATGGAGCCTTTTTCATCTCCGAAAGCCGCCCTGGCCTTATGGATATCATTTCCATTTGATATCATCTCATCGATCATGGAATCAAATCCGGGCTTTATCTGCTGAACTTTTTCGGCCATTTCTGTAGTATCAAAAGGTAAATCAGAAGCGAGCTTTAAGATTTGCTGTGCGAATTTTTCAGAAAGTTCTTTTAATGGACCTTCGTCTCCACCACCGTTAACCCATACTTGGAATGGGTCGAAAATGGTGTCATCGAAATCTACATTGCCAGTTGCTTCAATGTAGCTATCATAATGTTCATATGGGGTTCCGTTCTCAACTAATCTAGCTTCACCAGTAATTTTCCAGTTTTTATCAAGAACAAGGTCTAATAATTTCGCATCTATAGCATCGAGCACACCTAAATATTTCTCAGATTCATTAGAGCGTCGAATCTCTGCAAAGTGCTCCTTTGAGTAAACCCAAATTAAATCATCTCGTTTACTCAGGTTGATAATGCCCTGCAACTGCAAGCCGATGATATTTTGATCTAGGTAAATTAAAGGTTTACTCATAACTCTCCATGAAGGCTAACGCCTTGCTCACCGCTAAATTAAGAGCGCAGCGAGTCATTTATCCGAGTGCAGCAAATTGTTATAGGTTTATCGGTCAATCTTCGATGAAGAAGTCAGTATCCACTTTCTTGACTTCGTATATAGCCGCAGAACTAACACCTACCCCATGATCGATCATTAACTGAACAAGGTCGGTGCCATCTATCAGAACGACTTTCGGATCGATCTGGCTAACATAATCCAGCGCCTCTTTTGAGAAACGACTGGTGGTAATAAATACACCTTTCTTGGCCCGCTGACCATGAAGAGCTCCAACAAATTTCTGAATTTCCGGACGCCCAACCGTTGCTTCCCAGCGTTTTGCTTGAAGATATATCGTCTCCAGCCCGAGACGGTCTTCTTTGATAACGCCGTCAATGCCTTCATCCGCTGTTTTCCGCGTAGCCTTCCCGGCTTCTTTCACCGAACCGCCATACCCCATTGAAACGATAAGGTGAACGACAAGTTTCTCAAAAAACTCCGGTGTATTGCCTTTAATGAGATAAAGAAGCTCATTGGCGACTTCGTCCCGAAGCTGTTGATATGCTTGCTCTAGCGTTTCTTCAGGTGTCGTAGACGAGGTGTCGCCGTCGTCCGCATGGGTCACTGGTTGAGTGCGGTTCTTGTTGCTTGCCTGCCGAAATTCCTGAAATTCTTCGAACTGTTCCAGGTACTTGATACTGATTCGATCAGGGTTTTCTGAAAGGATTTTCCTGCCGCGGTCAGAAATATAGAATTTTCCCCGCTTGGGAGACTCCAAGACCCCAGCCTGAGTCAGATACACTTTTGCCCATGCCACACGATTTGCGAATGTAGATTGCCGGCCACTTGGCAGTTTTTCTTCGAGATCATCTTGAGATAGCTCCATTTTTACTGCCAGCCCTTCTCGGGCTTCCTGCATCGTATGTTCTTCACCGTCAGCCGAAAACTTCAGCAACGGCAGCATCAGTGATTGAAAGTCAGGTACAGCCAAGTGGTACTCCCATTTTTTTACCTATAACGTTTGAATTCACTGGCCGCCGGAGGCGGTCCGGTGGAATGGATGGTTAGCCATTTCTTCTTCGGCCAAGGCCTAGCAGGAATTCAACAAAGTGATGAAAGTCGCGAGACCTTGCCATCGCTCGGTCGTATGAAAACTGGTGAACGAGTAGGTTTCTGACGTGATTTATCGATGCCTTCCCAAACCTCTGGATGAAGACGTCCTTTGTGACAAACCCTAAAGGCGACTCATCATCCGAAATGAGGCCAGCAGCCATCCAAGCCTCAATTGACGGGTGTGCAAAGAACGATGTGATGTTTTCAGCTTCGCTGTCCTGGATAATAGATTGCAACTGGCGTTGATTCTGTTCGAGTTCGGCTTCGGTTTTAGCATCGCTATCTAGAAGGACGATCACGTGCTCAAAAATCTTGCCGTACTGTGCTACGACCGTCTTGAAGTTGTTTAAGACGTTGTATTTTCCGTATGTAGGAATGATCACAAACTGCTGATGCAGATCCAGTTTTCCGACCAAGAAGGAAACGAAAACTCGATCTACTTCCCCCTCCACGATTACGCAAACCCTCATTCTCTCTGTTGCCGCCTCTTCTTCCTCTTCCTTCGGTGTGGCAATTGTGCGCTCAAGTTCACGCATCCATGTTGCGAGCTTTTTCTCGTAGTCCACTATGGAGTGAAACGGTGCTATCCAGTTATTCACCTTCTGCTTTGTAATCCAATCGAGGAGGTCAAAGAGTTCGCTCCTTTCAGCGTAGGCTGGCATGAACGACGCAAGAAATTGATTTCGCCGTCTGGTTTCTTTCTCATCAAGCGTTCTCTGACGAGCGAATGTTACAACTGGAATTGCCTTCTCGTGAGCGGTAATCAACTCAACCCAAGTAATTGATAATGATCTGGCGGGAACCACCACCTCAAACTTCTTTCGTTTCCCTGATTTCGTAGCACCAAGAACGGAAAGTTTTTGATCTGGAATTGATGCGATTCTTGCGCCGGCGTATTTCCCGCCGTAGCGTTGGTCGATAAGGCAGATCACGAGATCAGAATCTGCGACGGCCTCGATGCACTGGTCGTGAGAGTGGAGGCCTACACGAGCGGGAAAAGTTGGGCTCTCATGAAACAGGACCTCGTGCCCGCTCTTCTCCAGTAAGTTGACGGTGAATACCCTGAGATCCGATAGGTCGTAGGCAGTTGAACTGAGGAAAATGCGCATCTGATCTTCTCTTTGCGATGGCTAACGCCGCCAGCACGCGCGGCTTTGTAGTGGAGGCGAAGCCGCAACGAAAAAGCCGTCGCCGTGCCTGGCCTTGTTGGGCGATGCTCACGCCTCTGCCTTCATAGCCGCAACCCAATCGCCGAACGTCGACCAAGATTCAGTTACAGCGCGGGCATCGTGTGACCAAAACTCCACCCCACCTACTTGATTGACACAGTAGAAGTCTGCGTTGTCATGCACGATCGGCAGTAAGCTCCTCGGGACACCCCAAAACTCCCATGCTTCCTTGCAGTATGCATACATGTCGACGTAAGACTTGGGTTTATCGATCTCTAGTGGCTCAAGAACAGAGTCCCCGAGGTCATACCCTGATTTAATGAACGCGATGTAGTCAGGGTGAAACCTCACACCGAGCAATTCTTGAGCAGAGTCGATAACTTCGTCGCTCGGTATATATTCTGTGTGATTCATGTCAGCCCTCCGCCCAACGTTAAGGTGAGGGGCGCGAGCCGCTTTGCGGCGAAGCGTCCCTCTCTACCGCAATGTTATGCGTCTGTTGTAGTAAGCGCCCCAACTCTGCAAAAAAATCGGTGCGGTAAGACACGCCGTTGCCGCTTAAGCGGTGATCCGCACCGGGATAGACACGAACGATGAGGTTGTCTTTGCCCGCTTCTTTGAACTTCGTTTCGAGGAAATGGGCAGATTCGACCGGGACACTCTCGTCTCGCTCGCCAATGCCGATCAAAATGGGGATATTCAAATTGAGAAAGTCGGGAAGGGGGTCGAGATCCATGATGTCCGACCACCAGCGATAGCGGTTGCCATACCAATTCTTTTCGATGCTGCGAGGATCAGCGGCAATCTTCTCCCAGCCCGAGTTGACGTCGAACTGTATAGCGCCCCTTTGCCCGAGTGTGGCAAGAGATTTACGCATTGAGTAGCCACCACTGCCGATGATGGCAAGATGGGTAATTGCAGGAGACAGCCCGGCAATTTTGGTTGCGGGTAACGCGCCTTCTGAGACACCAACCAAGACGACGTTCTTTGGTTTGGGCGTTACGGAACCTATTTGCGCAGCGATGAATTCTGAATAGTCTGAGACCCATTGGATTGGATTGTTTGCGAGATGAAAGTCGCGGCCACAGTCGAACAGCCCCATGGAACGGTCAGAAACAAATCGCTTGTTAAGGACAAAAACGCGTGCGTTGACCGTGAGGCCGTTGACGTAGCCAGGCATTACGGACTTCCAACTGGGGCAGCCTGTTGCGCCATAGAAGAAAACCACGGTATCCGCGTGCGAAGCGTCACCGACGATGAAGGAGTAGTACGTGCTTAAACCGCCATCCTTGTACTGAAACGAGAGCGGCTGGGGTGCTTCGCTGCTGTACATGTGGGCGGTGCGCTGAATGGTCGTGCATCCAGGCAAGGCGAAAGCGAGCGACAGAACAAAGAGGTTGAGAAGGCGCATAGGTTCAGTGATTGCGAGACGCATAACGTTTAAGCTAAGCGGCGCGCCTCTGGCGCGTCCGGTGTAGGCCCATCAGGGCCGGAACGTACTTGAGCGACTTGTTATGTGGCCCGGCTTGATGCCATTGCTTGCGCGTAATCTTCAAGTGATAGATGTTCACCCACGAAAAATCCGGTGTTAGGGAAGCCACGCCCATCATCAAATCCTATCCAACTTGAATGATCGCCTGGGATCACCGACAGAATCTTGGAAACCGTCTGCTCTTGATTGAAGGAATCCAGACTCTTCCATTCATTTATTGCTTCATCGATTATGTCGAAAACCTGTGCTGATGTCGCTATACTGCGAAATCTAGCCGAAAAAGTGTTTTTCTCCCGCCTAGTCAGTGTGCCACCCGGTGCAATCAAGGTCATATAATCAGGGATTACTGTCAGTAAGTCCGGTTCATCGTAATTATTTAGTGCACCGTCTAAATAGTCTGCAGTTCCATAATCATCTTCGTTGTAAAAGTCCTTGGCTGGATAGCCGAGTTCCTGGAACTTCTCAAACATACGATGGTGTTGAAGCTCATTATCCAGGCAGTCCACAAGTCGCTTTAGCTTGGTAGGATCTAGTGTCGTGGTGCAAGACTTCATCCTCCGATAGCCGGACATCTGCGTGTGAAAATGCAGGAGTTCGTGGGCGAGACTGTATTGCTTGTTTTTCGCCTTAGCATAGACGACTACAGCATTTCCTCCGTCATCGACGTAAGAGCCCCACTCGGGACCAGTGCTTTCGGATTTCTCCGGCACTATCGTCCTCCAAGCATTGATCTGATTGTACAGAGCCAGTAGTTCTGAATTTTTCTTAGCTGTTTTCAGGAAGTCCATTCTCTCATCAGCCTATCGGTCAGATTTCGTGCGAATAGCCACATAACTACATTTAGGCGTCAAAACTGACGCTATGCACTTTTTGAAAAAAAGTCCAAAGTGACACATAAAATCTCCCATCCTGAAGCTCGGGCTGTAACCCTTGCAGAAACGACAACTTTTTGCATAGATGCGCATTTACCAAAGTTTATCCGTCAAATATGCAACCTGCAAAACCGTACTAATCCAGCGTCAAGCCAGGTTCAGTTCGCATAGTAGCACAGTAAACGTTACGCGCAAATACAATTTATTGCATAGCTCGTAAATGGGGAATTTATCCATTGTTTTCCCCTTGACGACTTCGCGCCTTGGCGAGAAACCTGCCTTTACAGGCTGCTGAAAAACCCTCATCTTCGGTGTTGCTCGCCTTGCACCTGAGCATTTTTCAATTGCCAGCGTATTTTGAGGTATTGAAAGACACTTTCTTTAAAATTATCTTTTCAGAAAAGACAATCTCCTCTCGCAAAGCCGCTGAGAACGCAAAGAAGATGGGCAGCCAAATCAGTTAATCTTGTATTTTCCTCTGTGTCTTCGCGACTTGAGTGAGCATAGCGAACGGGCGTGAGATCCTGCCTTTCCATTCGCGTCTATTCGCGTTTATTCGCGGTAACTTCCGTGTCTTCCGTGATTTCCGTGGTTAAGCTCTTCCGGTTTCCCCTCCCCACAGTCTTTGCGTGAAATTTTCCCCATTCGTGTAAATTCGCGTTCATTCGCGGTTCCACGTCCCTTGCCTTTCCAGGCTCCCTACTCCCCCAGGTGTTTCTGCAGCCGGAATATTTCATCCCGCACACTGGCGGCGGATTCAAAGTCCAGTTCTTCAGCGTGGCGCTGCATTTTGGTTTGCAGTTCCACGATTTTTTCCCGGATCTGGTAGTCGGCGAGCTGGCCGATGTCCACTTTGCCCTGCAGGCGTTCCTGGCGTTCTTCGGCCAGTTCGGGGATCAGGTCTTTGCCGATGGCTTTGCTGATGCCCTGGGGGGTGATGCCGTGTTCTTCGTTGTAGGCTTGCTGGATGGCGCGGCGCTTGGCGGTGGTGTCGATGACGCTTTGCATGCTCTGGGTGACTTTATCGCCGTACATGATGACGCGGCCTTTGAGGTTGCGGGCGGCGCGGCCAGCGGTCTGCATCAGGCTGCGTTCGCTGCGCAGGAAGCCTTCCTTGTCGGCGTCCAGGATGGCGACGAGTTGCACTTCGGGGATGTCCAGGCCTTCGCGCAGCAGGTTGATGCCGACGACGACGTCATAGACGCCCAGGCGCAGGTCGCGGATGATTTCGCTGCGTTCGATGGTGTCGATTTTGGAGTGCAGGTATTTGACTTTGATGCCCAGCTGGATGAGGTAGTCGCTGAGGTTTTCGCTGAGGCGGATGGTGAGGGTGGTGACGAGGGCTTTGCCGCCTTCGGCGATGACTTTTTTCAGTTCAAAGACGAGGTTGTCCACCTGGCCGGTGGAGGGGCGCACTTCGATTTCCGGGTCCAGCAGGCCGGTGGGGCGGATGATGAGTTCGGTGATGGTGTGGTCGGAGAGTTCCTTTTCGTATTCGGCGGGGGTGGCGGAGACGTAGACGGCCTGGGGCAGGATGCTGTTGAACTCTTCAAAGTTCAGGGGGCGGTTGTCCAGGGCGGCGGGCAGGCGGAAGCCGTAGTCCACCAGGGTCATTTTGCGGCTGCGATCGCCGTTGTACATGCCGCGCACCTGGGGGATGGTGACGTGGGATTCGTCGATGAAGATAAGGGCGTCGTCGGGCATGTAGCTGAGCAGGGTGTGGGGCGGCTCGCCTTCGCTGCGGCCATCCACGTAGCGGGAGTAGTTTTCGATGCCCTGGCAGAAGCCGAATTCCTCCAGCATTTCGATGTCGAAGTTGGTGCGCTGTTCGATGCGCTGGGCTTCCAGCAGTTTGTTTTCGCTGCGGAAATAGTCCAGGCGCTTTTTCAGGTCGGCCTTGATGCTGCCGATGGCCCGCTCGATGATGCTTTTGTCGGCCACGTAGTGGCTGTTGGGGTAGATGCGCAGCTTTTCGATGCTGCGGCGCTTTTCGCCGGTCAGGGGGTCGATTTCCCAGATGGCTTCCACGGTGTCGCCGAAGAACTCTATGCGGATGGCGGAGTCGATTTCGTAGGAGGGGAATATTTCGATGATGTCGCCCCGGCGGCGGAAGGTTCCGCGCCGGAAGTCGGTATCGTTGCGGGTGTACTGCACGCGCACCAGCTCTCCGGCCAGCTCCTCCATGTCCACTTCGCTGTCCACATCCACGGGAATGACCATGTCCAGGTAGAATTCGGCGGAGCCCAGGCCGTAGATGCAGCTGACGGAGGCGACGATGAGCACATCGCGGCGCTCCAGGATGGAGCGGGTGGCGCTGTGGCGCAGGCGGTCGATCTTCTCGTTGATGCTGGAGTCCTTCTCGATGAAGGTGTCGGTGGTGGGAATATAGGCTTCGGGCTGGTAGTAGTCGTAGTAGCTGACGAAGTATTCCACGGCGTTGTCGGGGAAAAACTCCTTGAACTCCTGATAGAGCTGGGCCGCCAGGGTCTTGTTGTGGGCGATGACCAGGGTGGGTTTCTGCACGGCTTCCACGATCTTGGCCATGGTGTAGGTTTTGCCCGAGCCCGTTACCCCCAGCAGCACCTGGTGCTTTGTGCCCTCCGTGATGTGGCGGGTGATTTTTTCGATGGCCTGGGGCTGTGAGCCGGCGGGGGAGTAGGGGGAGACGACGCGGAATTGCATGGAAAACACCCTCTGGCTGAAGTTTCTCTGCAGTATAGCAGGTGCGGGACGCGGTCTCCACTTTCATCTGTCCGGATTACCGGCTCAGTAATAGGGGATTCCCAGGAAGAGGTAGGCTGCGCCCCGGCCCTCACTGCCATGGGCCAGGGAGAGGTAGAGGGGGCCGAGCCCGGTGTCCAGGGCGGTGAAGAGGCTGGCTGACCACGGGCTGTGGCGCAGGTTGTCGTGGGAGAAGTCCGGTTCATCCCACACGTTGCCGGTTTCCAGCAGCACTCCGCTGTAGGCTTTACCCAGCACGGGCAGGCTGCCCGTGTGGCGAAAGGCCATCAGCTGTGCCAGGGCCACTCGCTCGCCCACCAGTTCTTCGCCGCGATAGGCGCTCAGGTTGAAGAACCCTCCCAGGCGGAACTGGTCGAAATAGGGTATATCGGTGTCCAGTCCACTGCCGCCCCGGAACGAGAGTACGACACTGTTTCTGCCCCAGCTCAGGGCGTGGGCAGCGCGGCCTTCAACGCGCCGGTAGGAGGTCTGGCTGTCGGGGTTGTCCAGGGTGGCGTACCAGTCAAGGGCAAAGGCGCTGCCCTGGGTGGGAAAGGCGGGATTATCCATCTGGTCATAGGTGATGCTGGCGGTATAGCCGGTCTGCCACTGCTCTTCCTCGGGCAGGGCGGAATCCCCCACCTGGACGGTGGCCCTGTGGAAGCGGCGCACGATGCCCAGGCGCCCTTCACCCCAGCGCCCCACATGGGTGCCGATTTCCAGGCCGGTGCCATAGTGGCTGACGTTGTAACGGGCAATGGGCTGCTCCTGCTGATACACCTGATGAGGCTGGCTGTGATAGCTGATGTGGGGGGCGAGGAAGAGCTCGCTGCCCAGGAAGAGGGGCTGGTTGAACTCGCTGTACAGCTGCCGCTCGTGGCCGATCTTGAAGGTATTGCGCCACTGGGCGCCAAGGCCGTTCAGCCAGGTTTTGCGATAGCTTGCCAGGGCGGTGAAGCGGGAGTCACCTTCAGAGTCAGTGTAAAGCTCCATGCCAAAGCGCAGAAAATCGCCACCGGGCCTCTCCGTGGCGCTGATGATAACGTGGGTGCCGTTGCCGGGCTCCTCGCTCAGGTGGTAATCCAGACGCTCAAAGTCTCCGCTGGCGTAGATGCGGTTCAGGCTGGCGTGGAGGGTGGACTGGTCAAAGGCCTGCTGCGGGTCGAGCCGCAGGCGTCGCTGCAGCACGTCGGGATTGACGCGGGTCAGCTCAGGCAGGCTGATCGTGCGGATAGACAGCGAGTGGGCCAGGGGAGTACGGTGCTCGCGATACCACTGGTCGTATTCGCCCGGGCTGAGGCTGAGGGGCCGCAGCTGGTCGTAGAGCAGGGCAGCGGCCCGGTAGCCTTCGGCGATCAGGGGGCGTACGGGGGTGAAATCGCTGGCCGAATAGCTGCCGACTCTGGGGCTGATGAGGAGGTCGTAGGGGCGCAGTTCCTGCAGTCCATGGCGCACATTGTACTGGACGGGGATTTCGGTGATGCGCTGGGCCACTGTCAGGATGGAAGCAGGCTCATCCGCCCGGGCGCCGGTATCGGTATCGGGGCTGATGTTGACGGCGATGATGAGGTCGGGCTTGCAGTCCCGAAGGGCCACTGCGATGGGCAGATTGTTGACCAGGGCGCCGTCGAAGAGCAGGCGACCTTCATGGTATACGGGAGGAAAGACGCCGGGGACGCTCATGCTGGCCAGCAGGGCTGTGGAGAGATCGCCCCTGCTCATGGTGACGGCTTCGCCGCTTTCCAGATCGGTGCCGATGGCCCGGAAGGGGATGGGCATCTGGTCAAAGTCCATCACCGGCTGGAATCCCGTCAGCTCCCGGAAGAAAAAGTGCAGATTGTGGGTGTTGATCAACCCGGCAACGGGGTAGATGCGCGTACCCTGCATGTTGATGGTGAAGTCGAAAAAGTTGAGCCAGTCTTCCTGTTTCTGGTGGAAGGGAATGAAGGAGCGGTGGGGCGTACTGGAAAAGAGGCGCTCCCAGTCGGCGCTGCTGATGGCTTCTTCCAGCTTCTGTACCGAAAAGCCGCTGGCGTAGGCACCTCCCACCAGCGCTCCCATGCTGGTTCCCGCGATGCAGTGCACGGGAACGCGCATCTCCTCCAGAAACTGCAGCACTCCCACATGGGCGATGCCCTTGGCTCCGCCGCCGCTGAGCACCAGGGCGACGCGGGGCGACTCCTGGGCTGAGCCGGACATGGCCGTGGCGACCAGCAGACAAAGGAGCAAAAGGGTGCTTCGCAGGTATTGCATCACGGCACCTTGCGCAGGTGAGCCAGGTAAAAGCCATCCATGAACGCGTCGGGCAGAATGCGCCTGGTTCTTTCCAGGCGCGGGTCGAACTCCTTGCCCTGCCAGTGGGTCAGGCCGGGTATGGTGTTGGCGAAGGGCAGCTCCAGCGGCAGAATATCCACCGCGTCACCATATTTTTTCAGCAGCGCCGCCACCATGGCTTCGTTTTCTTCAGGCGCGAAGGAGCAGGTGCAGTAGACCATGGTTCCCCCTGGCTTGAGGGACTGCCAGGCCGAAAAGAGCAGGGGCTTCTGTTTGCGGGCCGCCTCACGGATTTTCGCGGGGCTCCAGAACTGCCAGCTGGCAGGATTGTCGGCGTGAAAACGGGCCTCCGAAGAGCAGGGCGCGTCCAGCAACACCCGGTCAAAGTGCTCTGGACAGGCCAGGCCCACGGTGCGCCCGTCGCGCAGATAGGTGTGTACGATGGAAGCCCCAAAGGTTTCCACATTGGCCTTCAGGCGAAAGAAGCGGTCCTTGACCGCCTCCACAGCTGATATCCAGCCGCGGTTTTCCATCAGAGCCGCCAGGTGCAGGGTCTTGCCACCGGGGGCGGCCGCCAGATCAAGCACCTGTTCGCCGGGCCGGGGATTCAGGAGCAGTGCGGGTGCCATGCTGGAGAGATTCTGTATATAGATACGGCCCTCAGAAAAAGCAGCGGAAGTACTCAGCAGGGAGCGCTGCCCGTGGGGCACCACAAAAGCTTCCGCGCACCAGGGAACCGGGTTGGAGCTGATGTCCAGGGCTGAGAGCTCTGTCAGCACGTCCGCCGTGGAACTGCGCAGCGTATTCACCCGAAAGGAGCAGGTTCGGTGCTGGTGAAAGGTGGCAAAGACCTGGTCGTACCGGGATGGCGGTACGATGGAGGCCAGGCGTTGCAGAAACTCTGCAGGCAGGGGGCTGCTGTAACTCATGTCATGAACCTCTGATTCTCTTCTCAAGCTGTCGAAAACCCTCCATCTGCGGTGTTGTCTGCGGTCGCTCATGGCTGCGACATACGGGGAGTGTGCCGCACGCCTTGCGGGCGCTTGCACCTGTGGGTTTTTCAATTGCCTGCTTGTTTTGAGGTATTTCAGCAAGCTGCCGGGGAATCCCCAGGAGAGCAGCATCATAAACCAGGACGACCGAATGTAGCACTTCAGTTTATCCTGACAACAGGGAAAAGGCGATGTAATTCAGCGGGGGATTTGTACCGCTGGCAGGGGAGGTGACAGAATAGAACAAAAGAATTTTCGCACAATAAAACAATATGCTATAGTCAGCGAGTTTGCAAAAAAGCCTTGACAGGTTTGCTATACTTAACTGATCGAAAGAATCCGGCTCCCGTAACAGGAACACTCCCTATGCAACAGACACGCGTTCTCATCGTCGAAGACGAGAGTATTGTAGCACTGGATATCAAAAGCACCCTGAAGAACCTTGGTTATGATGTGGCCGGAATATGCGCCTATGGCGAAGAAGCTGTCAAGGCGGTCGAGGATCTCTCCCCCCATCTGGTGCTGATGGATATCGTGCTCAAGGGCGACATGGATGGTATTGAAGCAGCGGAAATCATCCGCCAGCGCTTCCATGTTCCCGTGGTCTTCCTCACTTCCCATGCCGACAAACAGACCCTTGAGCGGGCCAAAATCACCAAACCCTTCGGGTATATCATCAAGCCCTTTGACGACCGCGAAATTCACTCCAATATCGAAATGGCCCTGCACAGTCACGATGTGGAAAAGCGCCTGCGCGAAAGCGAAGAGCTGTTTCGCGTCCTGGCGGAGAACTCGGTTGCCGGCATCTTTATTGTGGAGAACGATCGCTTTGTCTATGCCAATCCGGAGTTTTTGAAGATTACCGGTTACAGCGCCGATGAGCTGGAGCAGATTCCCTTCTCCCAGCTTCTGTGCAACGAATTCCGCTATATCGCCGAGTCCATGCATAACTGCGATGTGGCGGCCAAGATGCAGAAGACCATTCGGATCACCTCCAGGGATCAGGATGAGCGCTGGCTGGAGCTTGCCACCAACACGGTGGTGCTGCGGGATCGCTGCTCCGGTATCGGCACGGCCATGGATGTCAACGAACTCAAGCAGCTGCAGATGCAGATGGAGATATTTGCCACCACGGATATGCTGACGGGTTGCTACAACCGCCGCAAGTTCGAGGATATTTTTCGGGTGGAGACCGAGCGGGCACGACGCTACCGGCAGCCCCTGGCGGCGGTACTCTTTGATATCGATCACTTCAAGCAGGTGAATGATACCCATGGGCACAATGTGGGCGATGATGTGCTGCGCACTCTGGCAGCGCTGGTCCGGGGCAGCCTGAGGCCCAGCGATTACCTGGTACGCTGGGGGGGCGAAGAGTTCCTGGTGCTGGCGACGGAAACCAACGCCCGCCAGGGTGGCCATCTTGCCCAGCGCATCCGCCGTCTGATCGAACGCAGCGAGTTCGCGGCGGTGGGGACGGTGACCATCAGCCTTGGTGTGACGGAGTTTGTGTCGGACGATGAGCTGCATACCTTCATCAAGAGGGCCGACGACGCACTCTACCTGGCGAAAAACAAGGGGCGCAACCGGGTGGAGGTTCATGGGCTCAGCTCGGAAGAAGCCCGTGAAACGGGTCCATGAAGCAGCGCTGGTCAATGAAGGACTTCACCTGTATTCACTTCCCCCTGCTTGCCATTGTCCTGATATTTTTCTGCCTGCTGCCCTTCCTCGTTCACCAGTCCCACTCAAGAATAACTCTTCAGCACGAAAATGCCATCGCGGAGACCCGCCAGCTTTTCCAGCACACCATTGATCTGCGCCATGCCATAGCCTCATTCAGCTACGAAACCGCTTTCAATATTCCCCGCATCCAGCAGCTGCTGTGGGAACACTCCCGAGGTGAGCGCCTGGCGGAAGCCGTGCGTCGGGAACTGGCCAGTGAAGCGCAAAGCATATATCGTTCATTGCAGCGGATGGGCTTTGATCACCTCTACTTCCATGACAGAGACGGAACCGTGGTACTGCGCATGCACGCGCCCCATGCCTTCGGGGATAACCAGCAGCACAGCCGTGCCATGATTGCCGCCATGGTTGAAAAGCCCGTGGCCCTCAGCGGATTTGAAGGTGGTCAGATGACCACGGGGCTGCGTTTTCTGTTCCCCCTTTTTCACCAGGGGGTGCATGTGGGCTCCGTTGAGGTGGCGAGTTCCTCCGCCAGTCTGTCCCGGGAATTCTCCGCGACCCTGTCTTCGGCCTCCTATCACTTCCTCGTTCCTCGTGCAGCGGTGAAAGCCCGTGTCTCGGCGTCGGATTTTCGGCGCAACTACAGTGAAAGTCTGATGTGCCCGGATTTTGTTATCGAAAGCGCGCTGACCTCCCCCGATGAAAGGGGGCAGCTGGCTGACCTGGAGCGGGCCCTGGCAAAGCAGCGCTCCTTTGACTGCTCTGTCCTGATGGGTCCCGAACCCGGCGCGACAGTGCTGCGCTGGCAGGAGCATAACTACCAGGTGCTCGCGCTGCCCGTCAGGGACTTTGCCGACACGACCATCGCCCACCTGGTGGTCTACCGGAAGGCCCCTGTCATTGGTCAGATCAAGCGTTCTTTCTGGCTGGCGTTCACCGGTCTGGGAGCGGTGACGACACTGGCGGTTATCTTTGTGATTCTGCGCATTCGCCACCGCCTGACGCTGGAGCAGCAGCTGCAGCAGAAAATCGTCCTGGAGGAGCAGCGCGAGCAGCAGGCCCGGGATCTGGAGAGCAAGAATCGCACGCTGGAGCGGGCTCAGGATGAACTTGTGCGCAAAACCAGCGAACTTGAGCGCAGCAATTACTACAAATCGGAGTTCCTGGCCAACATGTCCCATGAACTGCGCACGCCCCTGAACTCTATTTTGCTGCTCTCTTCGCTGCTGATGCGCAGTGAAGCGGAGTTTCGCCCGGAGGAAGTGGAGAAGTTCAAGGTGATCCACATCTGCGGCAAGGAGCTTTTGACCATGATCGACGAGGTTCTGGACTTCTCCCGCCTTGAATCGGGGCGGGTGGAACTTCACCTGGAGCCTCTGCACACCAGTTTTCTGGTGGATTTTCTGCGCAGCAAGTATCACTATGAAGCCAGTGAGAAGGGGCTGGAGCTCGTGGTGGAAGATCAGTGGCAAGGTTCCATGATCACCGACAGCAAGCGACTGCTGCAGATTCTGCAGAACCTCATCGTCAACGGACTGAAGTTTACCCGCACGGGACATGTGAGCCTGAGCATAAAGCCCAGTGGACGGGCGGATCTGCCGCTGAGCTTCACCGTCTGCGATACGGGAATCGGCATCGAACAGGCGAAGCGGGAAATCATTTTCGAAGCCTTTACCCAGGCCGATGGCAGTATCAGCCGCGAATTCAAAGGCACTGGCCTCGGTCTGGCCATCAGTCGTAACCTGGCAGTACTGCTGGGAGGCACACTCACTCTGCAGAGCAGTGAAATGGGCAAGGGCAGCTGTTTTGAGCTGCTGCTGCCCCAGGAAAGCACGCTGCCCGACTGAAGAGATTGGCAGCAACAATGGCACTCTGCTCAAGGAAAACGTACCCACAGCCAGGAGGAAAACCATGGCACCACCGCAAGCCGGCTATACGCTTCTGAGTGTTGATGATAACAGCTTTAATCTTTTCAGCCTGCAGGCTTTGCTGGAGCAGCTGCCCCAGTGCCGTGTCATCAATGCATCCTCTGGACAGGAGGCGCTGGAAATCCTGGGGCGCGAGCCGGTTGACCTGATTCTGCTGGATATTCAGATGCCCGTCATGAACGGCTTTGAGCTGGCGCAGCATATCAAGGTGCTCCCCCAGGCCATGGATGTGCCCATCATCTTCCTCACCGCGTTCTATAAAAGTGAAGAGTTTGTGCGCCAGGGTTTCGATGTCGGCGCCGTGGACTACCTCACCAAGCCGCTGGATAACCAACAGCTGCTCAACAAGGTTCGCATGTACCTGCGTCTGATTGAAAAGGAGCGGCAGCTGCGCCAGGCCAATACCCGGCTGCGCCGCGAGCTTGAGTTCAACCGCCAGCTCATGGAGACCATTCCCCTGCCCCTCTTCCTGAAAGATGCCGATGGTTGTTATCTGGAGGTGAACCCTGCCTTTGAAGAGCTGGTGGGACGCACCATGCCGGAGCTCCTGGGCAAAACCTGCCGGGAGGTTATCGCGGCCAAATGGTGCAAGACCTGTGAAGATCACGACCAGCGCCTGCTGGCAGGCAAAGATCAGACGCTCAGCTGCGAAATGCAGATACAGCGTGGCGATGGCAGCTGGGCCGATGTGGTGTTCACCAAGTCCCGCATCGAAGTTCATGAAGATGATTTCACCGGCATCGTGGGAGTACTCACCGACGTCACGGAACGCAATCGTGCCCAGCAGGAAATCACGACCCAGAAGGCGCTGCTGGAGTCGCTGCTGGACTCTATACCGGATATTATCTTCATCAAGGATGGTGACGGCAGTTACCTTGGCTGCAACCGGGCCTTTGAGCAACTGGTGGGCGCGAAGCGCGCAGAAGTTGTGGGCAAGACCGATTACGACCTGTTTGAGCAGGAACTTGCCGCCGAATTTCACCGTCAGGATCGGGTGATGCTGGAGCATGGGCAGGCTCGCCGCCATGACGATTGGGTGACCTATCCCGATGGTCGTCGCGCCATGATGGATACCCTGAAAACACCATACTGCGACGAGCATGGCCAGATGACTGGTCTGATCGGCGTGGCCCGCGATATCACCGAACGCGAGCAGCTGCGCCAGCAGCTGGAACAGCTCTCCTTCACCCTGGACAACAGCGTCGAGGCAGTACTCATCCACTCCATCGAAGGTGAGTTTGTCTATGCCAATCGCGCTGCTTCGGAGCTTTATGGCTACACCGTTGAAGAACTGCGCAGGGACGTGCGCCTGTGGCATGTGGATCGCCAGTTTAACCCGGAAAATACCCGTAAGCGCCTGCTGGCAGTGCGCAACAAGGGTTACTTTACCCAGGAAGTGGAAAACTGCACCCGCGATGGCGTGGTTTTTCCCGCCGAGGTGCGGGTACAGAATATGCAGTATGGTGACCAGGAACTCTTTCTCGTCTTCGTGCGTGATCTGACCCAGGAGAAGTTCGCACGCCAGCGCCGGCGGGAGCTGCTGGCCAAGAAGACGATTCTCGAGAACATGAACGACGCCATTTTCATTCACGATGTGAATGGCCAGATTCTCGAAGTCAACGAGAACATGCTGCGGATGTACGGGGTCAGCGTCGAAGAAGCACTCAGCCTTGACATTGCCAGGGACTACTCTGCCCCCGATAACGATTTCACCCTGCTGCCAACGATGTGGCAGCAGGTGGTTCAGGGCGAGGTCAGGCGTTTTGAATGGCACGCCCGGCGGCCCCATGATGGAAGTAGCTTCTATGTGGATGTGATCCTGCGCAAGATATCCCTGGACGAGCGAGACGTCATACTGGCCAGCGTGCGGGATATCACGGAGCAGAAGCAGCTGCGCGACAATACCCTGGCTTCCCTCAAGGAGAAGGAGATGCTGCTCAAGGAGATTCACCACCGGGTGAAGAACAATATGCAGATCGTCTCAAGCCTGTTAAACCTGCAGTCCCTGCACAGCTCCGATGACGCCCGCGTGGTGGAAGTTCTGGAAGAGTGCCAGAGCCGCATCCGCTCCATGGCCCTGATCCACGAAAAGCTGTACCAGTCGGACACCCTGGCGCGCATCGACTTTGCCGGCTACGTCAGAACCCTGTGCCAGAATCTCTTCCGCACTTACAAGGCCAATGCCCAGGCGATCAGCCTGGAGGTGGATGTCGCCGATGTCACCTTCAGCATCAACACGGCTATTCCCCTGGGACTCATCCTCAACGAACTCATTTCCAATGCCCTGAAGCACGCTTTTGCGGATCGGGAAAAGGGAGTCCTTTTCATCAGGCTGCAACCCCAGTCCGGGGGCCGCTATCTGCTGGAAGTGCAGGATGATGGCGTGGGATTCCCCGCCGGATTTCTGCTGCAGGGGCAGGGCAGCCTGGGAATGGAGCTGATCCACACCCTGTCCGAGCAGCTGAGTGGCTCAGTGCGCCTTGGGAATACCCACGACAGCGGTGGATACGTGGTCGTGGAGTTTGAAGAAGCGTAACGGGTTCAGGGAAGTAGTTCTGCACAGACTGCGTCACTTGATCTTATCCTGCACCAGGTATACGAGTTTCTTGTGCCACTTTGGACCCGCCCAAAGTGGTGCCTGGAACTGGGGACCGCAAACAACCGCCTTCCCTGGCTTTTGGTTTGCGGTTGCCGCCGTCGTGGCGGTAACCCTGCGGGTCCATCGCGTTATGCAGGCAAGACCCGAACGGGACACCTGCAGGAAGCAGGTGGTCCGGCAGCACTGCAGGGATGCAGGGGTCAGGCAACGCAAAGAGGCCCAGGTGCAAGGCGCGGGCAAAGCGAGAAAGGAGGCGTACTTCCTGTACGTCGCAGTGACGAGTGATGACCGGCAACGCAGCAGATGGGCCTCTTTGAGCAGCCTGCTGCCGGATCTCCAGAACAGGCGAGCTAACGAGCCGGAAAAACGGGCGTTCGGGGGGCGCGTTTTTGAGTCCTTTTTGCGCGGTCAAAAAGGACAATGTCTTCTCTGTCTATGAATGGCTACACTGGATTTTCGGTACCAGTGCCTCGATGGAGGCAAAAAGTTCCTGGGTGTTGATGGGCTTGTACAGATGCAGGTCAGCCAGATCACTCTGGTACTGATCACTCTTGTAGGCGGTCAGCACTACAATGGGATTGCGGAAATCATGTTCATGGCGCAACTTTTCAATCAGGCCCAGGCCGCCCAGGCCGGGCATTTCAATATCGGTGACCACAATATCCGCCGGATGGTCGGCGAAAGCCTCCAGGGCTTCCAGACCATTGGCCGCAAGGCGCACTTCACGCACCCGTCTTCCCATCATGCGCCCGATGGAGCGCAGGGTCAGCAGATCGTCTTCCACGTAGAGTATGCTGATATCTGCCAGGCTTCTGGTGGTATCGGTAGTGGACATGGTGTCTTTCCTTGCGGTGTTGTAATGCCCAGAGAACGGCGCATATGGTTGCGATTTGTAAACTGCTTTGCGGCATTGTAAACCCGATTATCATATCAGTTGAGAAAAACTTCAAGCACTTCCTTGAATCTGGAACCAGAAGGCCACGAAGAAGCGCGTTTTTTCCGGTTTTTTTCCAGACCTGTCGGACGAACTCTTTTTTGCTTCTGTCAGGAGGTTTTGGTATCCTTGCCCGCAACAGTTTACCGGATCCTGCAGGTGTTCCGCATCGGGGTATTTTCCGGTAAAATGCTTTCTTATCGCGATTCACATCATCATACAAGCGAGGTTTCCGTGAATAAGCAGGATGACAAAAAGCTCTGGGGTGGCCGCTTCGAAAAGCCCATGGAAAAATTCACCGAGGAGTTTACCGCCAGCGTCAGCTACGACCAGAAGCTCTACCGTTACGATATCATCGGTTCCATTGCCCACTGCCGTATGCTGACGAAGCAGGGCATCCTGCACGAGGTGGAGCGCGACATGATCATCACGGGGCTGGAGAGTATCCTGCACGATATCGAACACGGAGATTTCGAGTTTCTGGTCAGCCTGGAAGATGTGCACATGAACATCGAAAAGCGCCTGATTGAAAAGATTGGCCCCGTGGGCGGCAAGCTGCATACGGCCCGCAGCCGTAACGACCAGGTGGCCCTGGACAGCCGTCTCTACGCCCGTGACGCGGTGAAGCAGATCATTGAGCTTGTGCGCAATCTGCAGCGCGCCCTGGTGGAGCAGGCCAGCCAGCACACCGAAACCATCATGCCCGGCTACACCCACCTGCAGACGGCCCAGCCCATTGTGCTGGCCCACCACCTGCTGGCCTACTTTGAAATGTTCGATCGCGATGCCCAGCGCTTCAGCGAGATATATCAACGGGTCAACGTGCTGCCCCTGGGCGCGGGAGCCCTGGCGGGAACCACCTTTGACATCGACCGCCAGTACGTGGCCCGCGAACTGGGCTTTGACGGTGTCAGCCGCAACAGCCTGGACACGGTCAGCGACCGCGATGCCTTTATCGAAATCTGCAGTGCCGCGTCCCTGGTGATGATGCATCTGTCGCGTCTCTCCGAAGAGTTCATCCTGTGGAGCTCCTCGGAATTCCGCTTCCTGCGCCTTTCCGATGGTTACTGCACCGGCTCCAGCATCATGCCCCAGAAGCGCAACCCCGATGTGAGCGAACTGGTGCGGGGCAAGACCGGGCGGGTCTACGGCAACCTCATCAGCCTGCTGACGGTGATGAAGGGCCTGCCCCTGGCCTACAACAAGGACATGCAGGAGGACAAGGAACCCCTGTTCGATACCATTGACACCGTGGTGGGCTCCCTGCGCATCTACGCCGACATGATCCGCACCGCCGCCTTCAACACCGAGCGCATGCGCGCCGTGGCCGGACTGGGCTTCTCCACCGCCACTGACCTGGCCGACTACCTGGTGCGCGGCGGCCTGCCCTTCCGCGATGCCCATGAAGTGGTGGGTAAAATGGTGGCCCACTGCGAGAAACATCAGATCGACCTGCCAGAGGTGGATCTGGCCACCATGCAGGGCTTCCACCCCTCCATCGGCGAGGACATCTACCAGTTCATCACCGTGGAAAAGAGTGTCCAGAGCCGCAGATCCTATGGAGGAACGGCGCCCGAACAGGTGAAGGTCCAGCTCGAAGCTATCCGCAGCCGCCCCGAATTCGCCTGAGTAACGGGGAGCTGGCGGCGTGAGTGCGATTCTGGAAGAGGCCCTGCAGCAGCTGGCATCGGAACGCCTGGTGAAGCACGCTGTCCTGGGCGTTGAAAGCGTCGATGGCCAGCTGAGCTGGATTGGGGCGGCGGGCAGCGCCCAGCCTGATGGTACGCCCATGGGGGCGCGGACTCCGTACTTCATTGCCAGCATCACCAAACTGTATATCGCGGCTGCCCTCCTGAAACTTCATGAACAGGGGGTGCTCAGCACCGGCGACCTTCTCTGCGCTCACCTGCCCCACTCCCTGATTGGCCAGCTGCACCGCTATCGCGGCGTGGACTTTACCGGCGAACTGACGCTGCAGCACCTGCTGAGCCACACCTCCGGGCTGCCCGACTGGATTGTGGATCGTCCTCGTGGCAGAAGCAGCCTGCTGGAGGGCATCGCAGCGGAAAGTGACCGCTCCATTGACCTTGCGCAGATGCTGGAGTATGTCCGCAGCGAGCTGGAGGCTCACTTTCCGCCCCAGTCCCCGGGGAAGGCAAAGCCCAGAGTCCGTTATTCCGATACCAACTTCCAGCTTCTCATCGGCGTTCTGGAGCACCGGCTGGAAATGCCCTTTGGCCAGGTGCTGCGCAATCTCATCCTGGAGCCCCTGGGCCTGGAAAATACGGTTCTCTGTGATCCGGCGGGTGGCCACGAGCCGATGCCGGCCACGGTGTGGGCTGGTGCCACGCCCCTGCGCATCCCTCGCCTGATGGCCTCCTTTCGCGATCTGTACAGCACCGCCAGGGATCAGCTGGATTTTCTGCGGGGCCTGACGCAAGGACAGCTGCTGAGCGCTGAATCATCCCTGAGGCAGATGCAGCACTGGAACTCCTTCAGTGCGCCACGGGATCTGGCTTCGCTGCAGCTTCCCGGCTGGCCAATTCAGTATGGAGCCGGTATGATGCGCTTTCAGATTCCCCGGATTCTGACGCCTTTCAAGCCGGTTCCCGCAGTTATTGGACATACGGGCGCCAGTGGTTCGTGGCTCTTTTTCTGCCCTGAAAAGCAGCTGTTTCTCTGTGGCACGGTGGATCAGGTTGCGGCCGCGCCCCTGCCCTTTCGCTTTCTTCCCAGGCTCCTGCGAGCCCTTGAATAACCAGGAGATACCTATGAAATCTGTTTATGGCGTCCTGTTTCTGCTCCTCCTCGTCGCCCTGGCGGGCTGCGGGGTGAAGACCCCCATCATCCTGGAAGAAGAGACCGCCGATGTGGTTATAGAGGCGGTGAATACTGGCGAAGGCGTGCTGGTTACCTGCAAGTTCCCTCCTTTTTTTCGCGGTGAAACCGGCCTGGTGCGGGCGCGACGTCCTCAGGGGCAGAGTGTCTATGGGCCTGACCACGTTATCCTGCGCCACGAGAAGGTCAGTTTCGCCCACCTGGATACTGACGTGATCCCTGGTGACAGCTACCGCTACGGTTGCGCCGGGGTTCGCTCCAGTGAGCGCCTGTCTTCGGCGGTGCTGAATGTGGATTTCCGCGCCCTGCCCGCCGCGCCCCGGATGGAAGCTGTCTGGCACGGGGGGGCCGTTCTGTTGAATATCAACGCTCCCGAACAGGGTGTTTTTGAAATCATGCGCTCCAGCGAAGAGCGGGCCTATGAGCGCATTGCCACCACCAGCCAGAGCCAGTACCGCGACGAGCGGGTGGTGCGGGGTCGCACCTACCGGTATCGGGTCTATCTGCGTCTTGACCGTTTCACCGTTTCACCACCATCGGATGAGCTGATTTTCCGCGTTCCCTGATCGCGGAAAGAGTTCCCGGAAAAAGAAATGAGACTCTTCCATGCCGGAATCCCTTGATTTTCGCCGTACCGAGCACTCCATTCGTCGCTGGATTCTGCTTTTCTCTCTCGTAAGCCTGCTGCTGGTAGCCATCCTCTCTTCCACCCTTTTTCTGCGGGAAACCTACAGCCGTTTTGAGGAAGAGAAACACTGGATTCGCCAGTCCCATATGGAAAGCCAGCAGTCCATGCTGCAGGAGCGGGTGGATAACGCGGTGCAGGTGATCAGCAAGCACCGGGAGCAGGCCCAGGCGCGCCTGGGAGAAACGGTTCGCGAGCGGGTGGATCAGGCGTACACGGTTGCCCATGCGCTCTATCAGCGCTACCACGGCACCATCAGTGACGAGGAGCTGCAGCAGATGATCGTGGAAGCCCTGCGCGCCATGAGCTGGCGGGAGGGTGACTCCTATATCTGGATCAACCGGTACGATCTGCAGTCGGTGCTGCTGCCCCGCAATCCCGGCCAGGAAGGGCAGAGCCTGGCCGATATTACTGACCCCAGCGGAAACTATGTGGTGCGTCAGCAGGCCAGGACTGCCCGGGAAGAGGGCTCGGGTTTTAATGTGGACGCCTTCTTTAAACCAGAAGACCCGGAAACTTTCCATGCCCAGATCAGCTATGTCCGCGATCTTGGACTCTGGGACTGGTATATCGGCAGTGCTGAATTCCTGGATCGCTTCCGCGATGAGCTGCAGCAGGAGATCCTCCTGACCCTGGCCGAGCTGCGCTACGGTGACAACTATATCTTTATTGATACCGTGGATGGCCATGCCATCCTCATGAACGGCGAGCTGCAGGATCCACCCCGTTACTCATGGGAGCTGGAAGATGCCCAGGGTACCAAAATTCTGCAGGAGCAGTTGCGGGTCGCCCGGGAAAACCCGGAGGGAGGCTTTCTCTCCTATGTGTGGCACGAAAAATCCCTGGGCCGTGATATGCCACATCTCTCTTTTGTGCGCCTGATTCCCGACTGGGACTGGAAAATCGGCACGGGGGCCTACCTCACCGACATTGAGCAGTTCATCGCCTACCGGGAAGCCGACCTGTGGAAGCGCACCTGGCTCAATATCATGACCATCGGAGCCGTGGTTCTCCTCATCATCTCCGCAGCAACCCTGCTGGCCATTTTCACCAACCGGCGCATCCGCAAGCTGTTCAGCGCCATGGGGCAGCAGATTGATACGTACTATGGGCAGCTTCGGCGCATGAACTGCGAGCTGGAAGAACGGGTTGCCGAAGAGACCCGCAGGTGTATGGAGCAGGAGCGCCTGCTGATTCAGCAGACCAAGATGGCCGAGATGGGAAATATGATTGGACTGATTGCCCACCAGTGGACTCAACCCCTCAACGCCCTTTCCCTGCATATGCAGGATATAGAGGACCAGAGCCAGATGGGGCCTGTGGGCGCGCAGGCGGTAAGTGAACACGTGGAATCCTGCAACCGCCTGATTGCCCACATGTCCGACACGGTGAACAGTTTCAAGAACTACTTCAAGCCGGACCTCCACCCCGTGGAGTTCGACCTGAAGCAGACCCTGGAGTCGGCAGCCGCCATACTAAAGCCGCGTCTGCGTCAGAGCGAAATTCTGCTGCAGCTGCCGGAACGCAGCGCCACCCTGCACGGCTACCACAACGAGTTCAAGCAGGTGATTCTGAACCTCTTCTCAAACGCCTGTGATGCGCTTGAAGAACGGCGGAAAGCCCAGGGGCCATTTCAGGCCAGCATAACCGTCACCCTGACGCAGCAGTCCGGCCTGGTGCAGGTGGAGTTTCGCGACAATGGCATCGGCATCCCGGCACATGTACGGGAAGGCATCTTCTCCCCCTACTGCAGCACCAAGGGAGAGGCGGGTATGGGTATCGGTCTGCACATGAGCCGCCGCATCATCGAAGAGAAATTCCATGGCCATCTGGTCCTGGGCAACGCCACGGAAGGGGCGTGCTTCTGCATTGAGATTCCTGTGGAAAGGCCCGTCAGCTAGCTGGCGGGCCCAGTGTGCCTCTTTTTCCATAGCAGGATAACCTTGTACTGCTATATCCGGTCCACCCCGTCTGAGGAAATCTTTTATTTTACGGGAGATACTCAGACAGGATTGACTGGATGAAAGAGGATTTGGTTTGCCTTGAAATCCTGCTATATCCTGTACATCCCATCTGAGGAAATCTTTTGTTTTACGGGAGATACTCGGACAGGATTAACTGGATGAAAGAGGAATTGGTTTGCCTTGAAATCTTGTTATATCCTGTACATCCCGTCTGAAAAAAGCTTTTATTTTACGGGAGATACCCAGACAGGATTAACCGGATGAAAGAGGATTTGGATTGCCTTGAAATCCTGCTATATCCTGTACATCCCGTCTGAAAAAATCTTTTGTTTTACGGAGATACTCGGACAGGATTAACCGGATGAAAGAGGATCTGGATTGCCGTGCACGGTTTACCTTGAAATCCTGCTATATCCTGTACACCCCGTCTGAGAAAATCTTTTATTTTACAGGAGATACTTAGACAGGATTAACCGGATGAAAGATGAATTGGATTGCCGTGCACGGTTTGCCTTGAAATCCTGCTATATCCTGTACATCCCGTCTGAGGAAATCTTTTATTTTACGGGAGATACTCAGACAGGATTAACTGGATGAAAGAGAATTTGGATTACCGTGCACGGTTTACCTTGAAATCCTGCTATATCCTGTACATCCCATCTGAGGAAATCTTTTGTTTTATGGGAGATACTCAGACAGGATTAACCGGATGAAAGATGAATTGGATTGCCGTGCACGGTTTGCCTTGAAATCCTGCTATATCCTGTACATCCCGTCTGAAAAAATCTTTTATTTTACGGGAGATACTCGGACAGGATTAACTGGATGAAAGAGGATTTGGATTGCCTTGAAATCCTGCTATATCCTGTGAATCCCGTCTGAAAAAATCTTTTGTTTTACGGGAGATATTCAGACAGGATTAACTGGATGAAAGAGAATTTGGATTACCGTGCACGGTTTGCCTTGAAATTTTGACTTCGGTCAATTCCCTCCTCGCACTTTGTGCTACCCTTCCGCCAGTAACAGATTACGGAAAAACCCATGATACATTTTCCACAGGCAAGGAGGTGCCCCGTGCAACCAAAAATTACCGGTTCCATGACCATAGAGCAGATTCTCACCCAATATCCCGGCACGCTGGCGGTGTTCCAGGCGCGGGGCTTCGAACAGTTCTCCGATCCGGCCAAAGTGCAGACCATCGGCCGGTTTCTGAAACTGCAGTCCCTGGCGAAGCAGGGAAATTACGACCTGGACGCCCTGATCGGCCTGCTGGAAGAGGCCACTGGTGGCGAAGCGGTTTCCGTCAGCTCCCAGCCCCCTGTGCGTGTTGAAGGACTGCTGCCCTGCCCCGTGCGCCTGCCCCTGAGTGAAGCGTTCGGCCGCTTCAGCGAAGAGTTCACCACCCAGACGGGGGTGGAGGTCAAGACGACCCTGGAGGCGGCGGCGGTGGGCGCCAAGTGGATCGAGGAGCACATCCGCACCCTGTCCAGCCATGAGGAGCTGCCGGATATTCTGGTGAGCGCGGGTTTTGATACATTCTTCGACCCCAAGCTGATCGGAGCCTGGAAGCAGGAGGGCGTCTTCTGCGACACCACGGCCGGACTGGGAGTGAACGAGGCCTTCCGCGGTGTGGACATCCGCGACCCACGGGGTGACTACGGCATGTTCTCCGTGGTGCCGGCGGTCTTTGTCATTCACCAGGACAACTACCCTGACCTGGAGGCTCCCCGCACCTGGGAAGAGCTTTTGCACCCCCGCTACGAAAAGAAAGTGGCCCTGCCCGTTTCCGACTTTGACCTGTTTAACGGCATTCTCCTGAACCTGCACAAGGAATTCGGCGACGAAGGTATTGTGCGCCTTGGCCGCAGCATGGATGTCAACCTGCACCCTGCCCAGATGGTGCGCGCTTCCAACCGGGCGTCGGCCCATAAACCCTTTGTGACGGTGATGCCCTACTTCTTCACCAGGATGCTGCGCCAGAACAGTTCGGCCCGCAGTATCTGGCCCGAGGACGGTGCCATTATCAGCCCGGTGTTCATGCTGGTGAAAAAGGAGCGTCTGGAGCTGACCCGGCCCGTGGCCGATTTCCTGGCCAGCCCGGAGATGGGCAGTATTCTCACCAATCAGGGGCTCTTTCCCTCCCTGCACCCGGACGTGAAGAATGTCCTGCCGGAAAATCCCCGCTGGAAGTGGATTGGCTGGGACTACCTGCACGACAACGATGTGGCGGCTCTGCTGAAACACGCGCTGAAAATATTTGAAGATACGGTGGGGGTGAGCCAATGAAACTGGTAATTGTGGCGGGCCCCCCCTCGGCGGGCAAGACGGCCGTTATTCTGAAAGTGGCGGAAGCCCTGGCGGGCCAGGAGACCATCGGCGTGGTGAAATTCGACTGCCTGGCCACCGATGACGATACCCTCTATGAAAAAAAGGGACTGAAGGTGAAAAAGGGCCTCTCGGGCTCCATGTGTCCTGACCACTTTTTTGTCAGTAATATCGAGGAGTGCGTGCAGTGGGGAATCCGCGAGGGACTGAGCATGCTCATCAGCGAGAGCGCCGGTCTGTGCAACCGCTGCTCCCCCCATATCAAGGGAGTCACCTCGGTCTGCGTGGTGGATAACCTCAGCGGCGTGCATACTCCCCGCAAGATCGGCCCCATGCTGAAATCCGCAGATATTGTGGCCATCACCAAGGGCGATATTGTCTCCCAGGCCGAGCGGGAGGTCTTTGCCTTCCGCACCCAGCAGGTCAACCCCAAAGGGCGCATCCTGAACGTGAACGGCATTACTGGCCAGGGAGCCTACGAGCTGGCGACCCTCTTTGCCCAGTCGCCGGATATCAGCACCGTACAGGGCTGTTCCCTGCGCTTCTCCATGCCATCGGCCCTGTGCTCCTACTGCCTGGGTGAAACCAAAATCGGCGAGTCGTACCAGATGGGCAACGTGAGAAAGATGGAGAACCTGGATCAGTAGCGGGTTCAAGCAGAGCATCGCCGTGCAAATGCAATAACAGCGAGCTCAACTTTCGCGCCCCCGAAACGGCAGGTTGTCTGCGCTGACACTGATGCCATGCTGGAATGGCGGAAATGGTTTTTCACAGACGGCGTCGTTTGACATTACCCTCATTTTGTTTATGAGTTTATTTTGCCACTTTGGACCCGCCCAAAGTGGCTGGGAAGCGACCCCCGGTGCTGTCCTTTTCAGCCGTCCGCTTGCCTGGAACTGGGGGCCGCAAACAACCGCCTTCCCTGGCTTTTCAGCAACCTGACAGTCGGCGCGTCCTGGCTGGGAAAGCACACGGGGGAGAGGCAGAAGCAGGCCGTTCCCCCCTGAGCCCGTCCGGTGAGTGCGACGCCTGGCTGGCAAGACCCGAACGGGACACTCACAGGAAGTGAGTGGTCCGGCAGCACTGCAAGGAAGCAGTGTCTGCCGGATCTCCAGAACAGGCGAGCAGGCGAGCCGGAAGAACGGGCGTTCGGGGGGCGCGTTTTTGAGTCCTTTTTGCGCGGTCAAAAAGGACAATATCCGGAAGCGAAAAAAGATACCAGATGAGTCAAGCATGAAAAGTCAATACTTCAATACTGTTTCCGCGTGGTAAACATCAGAGTAATAATGTCTTAATTCAAGACAACAAGATGCGAAACTTCAGAGCGAGGATATTCCCATGCATACCAGAGATTCCATGACCATTACCGAGCTGCTTGCGCAGCATCCCTATGCCAACGATTTCTTTGATTCCTATGGCCTGCAGCTGCCAGCCGAGGACTCTCGCACCTTGGCCCAGTATCTCGACTCCATTGATGAGGAGCGCTGGGAGGATCTGGGTGCTTCGGCGGAAAGTGTCCTGGAGAACTTCGAAGCCTTTCTGCAGGGTATGGCCGATCTGGCCAGTGAACAAAGCTTCAGCGTGGAGAGCCTGACCGTCATTGGCGGGCAGAACAAGCGCGGTGAGCCCGAGGAGGTGACCCTGGAGCTGCGGCGCGGTGATATCGTCAGTATTGTCGGTCCCACCGGCTCAGGCAAGAGCCGCCTGCTGGGGGATATTGAGTGGATGGCCTGTGGAGACACGCCCACCAAACGACGCATTCTGGTCAACGGCCAGCAGCCCGACGCTTCCTGGCGCTTTTCCATTGAGCGCAAGCTGGTGGCCCAGCTCTCCCAGAATATGAACTTCGTCATGGACCTCAGCGTCAAGGAGTTCGTGGATATGCACGCCGAAAGTCGCCTGACGGCGAACCGCGATGAAGTTACTGCCACCATCATCCGCGAAGCCAATTCCCTGGCCGGAGAGCCCTTCGAGGCGGATACGCCCATCACGTCCCTCAGCGGAGGGCAGTCACGGGCGCTGATGATTGCTGACACGGCCTTTCTCAGCCGTTCGCCCATTATTCTGATCGACGAAATCGAAAACGCGGGCATCGACCGGCAGCGGGCCCTGGATCTGCTGGTGCGCGAGGAAAAAATCGTACTCATCGCCACCCACGATCCCATCCTGGCCCTGATGGCGCCCCGGCGTATCGTCATTCGCAACGGTGGCATTGCCGCTGTCCTGCAGACCTCAGTCCAGGAGCAGGATAACCTGAAACACCTGCAGGAGCTCGATCGCAAGGTACTGGCCCTGCGCAACCGCATTCGCACCGGTGGGAGAATTGAAGACACTCCAGGGCAGTGGTAGGGCGGCATGCCGTATTCAGTGGTGCAATCTGAAAAATTCTTTGGTATGATTTTCACACATGCCAAAGGCTTGCCACCACTTTGCTTACGGGGAAGGTTATGAAAATTGCCCACTGCACGAGATTCTCTGTTCTCGCACTGTTTCTTCTGGCCCTGACGTGGATGTTGATGATTCCGTCTTCGGCAGCTGCGGGAAGGATTGCTGCCGGTTTCGCCCTGGGGGAAATTACCGGGCTCAGCATCAAGTACTGGCAGGACAATGAGCGGGCCTTTGACTTCGCTGCCGGCTGGTCAGACACTGAGACCAAGGTGAAACTGGACTACCTGTTCCACGAGCACGGAGTTATCCAGGTGAAAGAAGGTCGCGTTTTCGTGTACTACGGCCTTGGTCTTTACGGCCACAGCGACGACGATGAGCCCGATGATGTTTTCGGCATACGGGTTCCCTTTGGCATCGAGTACTTTATCCCAAATATGCCCCTGAGTATCTATGGTGACATTGCGCCAGCCATGGACCTTAATCCCGAGACGGATTTTTCCGGGCAGGTGATGCTTGGGGCGCGCTTTATTTTCTGACAGAAAAACACCGATACAAAAGACCGAAAAAGCCCTCGCAAGGATATGCGAGGGCTTTTTCGGTTGCGGGGTTACGGCAGAAATGCTCTGGTCACCGCGCGGGTGAACCACAGCAGGAGAAAAAACAGCAGCAGGGGGAAGACGATGCAGTCAAAGAGATAGGCTGCCATGAGCATCATGCCGGAGGTCACCAGCTCGCCGGTCTTCTGCTCCAGGTAAACGCTGACCTTGTTGAGCCGCTCGCGGGTGTCGTTCCAGCGTGACCAGATGCTCTTCTCCTCGGCGGAATCCCGGAACAGATCCTGCTCGATGGTGTCGAAGACCCCTTGCGCACTGTTCAGACTCGGTGCGGTAATATGACTGGAAAGCATGGATGCGCCTGTGACTGACAGGGGCAGGATCAGGGCCATGCTGATACTCAGCACGACCATAAAGGCGCTGACGGCGTGCATGATGCGCCCGAGTGCCGCGCTGTGGGGAGCCAGCCACCGGCAGATAACGGTGAGGCTCAGCAGGGCAAAGGTGATGCTGAGCAGCCAGGGAGCGGCTGCCTCCGCCATGGCCAGCAGATACTGCAGGGCCAGCAGGATGATTCCTCCCGCCAGCACGGTTTTCCAGGCAATATCCACATAGTCGTAGGCTGCCTGAACCACGTCACCCACCTGCAGGCCGAACCCCACGCCGATGGTCGACCCCTCCACGATGGAGAGCCCCACCTTGATGGTGGAGAGAACGGCAAAGGTTTTCAGTGAGCGCTCAAAGGCGCTCTGCAGGTACTCCTGGTTGTGCTGGGAGACCTGCTGCAACCCGCTGTACTGCAGAGCCAGTTCGTGGTGCTGGGTGGTAAAGAGTGCAGCGGCTGTCGCCAGCAGCAGCACCAGAAGACTTTTCCCTATCCAGCTGTATTTTTTTGGCTTGGAGCGCAAAACGGCCATCTTACCCTTCCTTTTCCGGTCGTCTGCCAACCAGTTCGGCGGCCCAGGCCTGGCCCCACTGCTGGCGGTTGGAGATATATTCGCGGTAGTGCAGGATACGCAGATGGGGAACGCACTGGTGGAGCAGTTCATTGGGCTGGAGCAGGTGCTCTTTGGTCATGGGGGTGCCCTGGTTTTCGGGGCCGTCCATGAAGGTGCGGAAGATCAGCATGCCTCCGGGTTGCAGCCCTTGAAAAAGAGAGGGGAAGAGAGGTCGGTGCAGGAAATTGATATTGAGAATCAGCTGGTAGCTGTCTGGAGCTATGGTGTGCTGATCGAGATCGACGCAGCGCGCATGGATACCGGGAAGTTCAAGTTCCTGCAGGTGTTTTATGGCCACATCGGAAATATCCACCGCATCCACCGTAAAGCCCAGAGCTGCCAGCACTCGGCTGTGGCGGCCCAGGCCGCAGGCGATATCCAGTGCCCGGCCGGGAGAAAGTTGTCTGGCGTAGCTTTCCACCAGCTCCAGCGGCTCCTGGCCTGGTGGATTTTCCCGATAACGCTGATTCCATTTTTCGCGATCCTGCTCCATGGGTTCCTCGCAATATCTCTGATCAATCGGCCACAGGCAGGGTGATGGTGAAAATCGCCCCGTCAGGACCATTGGTGGCAGCAATGCTGCCCTGGTAACGCTCTTCGATAAGGCGTTTCATCATATAGAGGCCAAGGCCTTTGTCGCGACTTTTGAACTGGGTGGTGGTGTAAGGCTCAAACATGGATGGCAGGATGCTGCTGTCGATGCCACCGGCGTTGTCGGCGATGGTAATGGTGATGGTATTATGGGGAGTGCGGGCTGCCTCGATCCGTATGTCCACACGGTCGCGCTCGCGGGCAGCGGCAACGGTCATGGCATTCTGGATGATTTCCATGAAGAGTTCTATGATCTCGATTTCCACCCCTTTGACCTGGAGGGTATCGGGGATGTTTTTCAACAGGGTGACTCTGCTGAACAGCGGCTTGGCCTGAAGGTAGAAGAGCGCCTGCTGGAAAGTGGCGTGGAGGCTGATTTTCTCCGGAGCCGTGTTGCTGGCCTGGTAGAGATCGGTGAAGGTACTGATGGTGTCCGAGAGATGGTTGACCTCCGCCATGGCTTCGACAATCGTGGAGTGAATCAGCTGCTTCTGCGGGTTATCGCTATCCAGCTGGTCGCCCATATCCTGGATGATCAGTCCGATGCCGTTGAGGGGCTGCCGCCACTGGTGCGCGATATTGATCAGTAGAGTGTTGAGGGCCTGGCGCCGCATCTGGTCGAAGATAATGCTGTCCTGCTGGCGAGCTTTCTCGACGGCAGCAGCAATCTGCTGCTCCAACCCGCAAAGAGTTTCCTGCAGGGCCAGCTCAGCAGACTTGCGCGTACTGACATCTGCCCAGGTGCCGATAATCTCCTGGGCGAATCCGCTGCGCCCGGCACTGCGAGCCTGGTCGTGAATCCAGATATAGGAACCATCCCGGTGCATCACGCGGAACTCCTGGCTGATAGCCCCTTCGCTCAGCAGTTTCTGCTGATTCTTCAGCACCTGACCCATATCCTCCGGGTGAATATGATCGCGCCACCAGTCTGGTCGGAGTACCTCATCGGAGCCGAAGCCCAGTACATTATGGATATTTTCACTGACCCATACGGGCGTGAGTTCCCTGTCATTGCCACTGAGGGCATAGGTGATGACGGGGCTGACGTGGAGGTAGTGCTGCAGCCGCTCGGACCATTCGCGGGCTTCCTGTTGAGCCTCCTGGCGCCTGCGCTCTTCGTCCAGCAGGGAGCGTACCTGTGCGTAGAGCACCACAAAAAGAAGCGTGGCAGTGGCCAGGACAAAGAACCACCCCTTATAGGTCTGCATGCGGGTCAGTGTCTGGGGAACCTCAAAGAGCACCATCAGGGCGCGATCCGAGAGCACGATCCACAGGGCTGCAATGACGGCGTACAGGATGACAATCCGCAGGGCGATAATGGTAGCTCGTTTTCTTGTCTCCACAGAAGCTCCTCTCCAGCAGGATGCTCGCTATACCTGCCCGGCGGCAACCGCTGCCCTGCCTGCTACAGGAAAGCGCCTTTACGCCGCCGTTCAGATTCATTCAGAATAAAGGCATTATGGATTATTTCGTCGCTACGTCAATGTTTTCCTGTGCTTTACCGGGCTGTTGCGCCAAGCGGCATCCGCAGCCCGGCAGGCCAGGGCAGGCTGCATTTTGTTGACAGTCAGGGAAACTGCTGGTAATGGTCCTTTTGAAACTGACAGCCTTGAGTTTTTCCTGGGGGGGGTGTAGTATGGCTGGGTTAACTTGTGTATCTTCTGGGTTGCAAGACCCTGCAGCAAGGCAGTACTGCCCCTGCTGCAAGGCGCACCTCAAGGATCCTCGCAGCTTTGCCGATACAAGCACAGGGCACTGTCGAGTTATCTGCCCAAATTGCCTGCGCTCCATAGTTTTCACCAGGGAGAAAGCCCATGAACGCTAGTTACATAAATCCTTTTGTTGAGTCCACGGTAAATGTGCTTGCCACCATGACTGGCGTTACTCCCCAGCGGGGAAAACTCTTTGTGAAGCAGGGAATCTCTCCCACTTTCGACATTTCCGCCATCATCGGTATCGCCGGTGATGTCCATGGTTCGGTGGTCATCAGCTTTCCCCGCGAAGTGGTTCTGAAGCTGGTCAGCGCCTTTATCGGTGAGCAGAAAAACGCCATTGACGAGGATGTGCAGGACGCCGTGGGCGAATTTGTCAATATGATCACTGGTGGTGCCAAGAAAAACCTCAGCGCCATGGGCGTGCGCTTCAAGCTCTCCATCCCCAGTGTTATCGTTGGCCGGGGCCATACCATATCCCGACCGCGTAACGTTCCCTGTATCGTACTTCCCTTCGCCATTGAAGGTGTCGGCAAATTTGCCGTCGAAGTTTCCATCAAAGAGCTGGTCTGATTGCACCCTTCCCCTGATACTTCCACATTCCTGCCCATGACTCCCCGCGAACTGCGCCAGCGAGGAGTCGATCGCCCCGATGTTATCCTGGTCAGCGGTGACGCCTATATCGATAGCCCCTACTGCGGTATAGCGGTTATTGGCCGAGTGCTGGAAAGTGCCGGCTACTGTGTTGCCGTGATTGCCCAGCCATCCCTGGACACCCCCGATGATATCACCGCCCTGGGGGAGCCGCGCCTGTTCTGGGGTATCAGCGCCGGTTGCGTGGACTCAGCAGTGGCCAATCGTACCGCCCTGGGCAAGCCCCGCAAGTCCTGCGACTTTACCCCGGGTACGGTCAATAATCGCCGCCCGGATCGCGCCACCATCATGTACTGTAACCTTGTGCGCCGTTATTTCAAGAACACTGTTCCCCTGGTGATCGGGGGCATTGAGGCCAGCCTGCGCCGCATCGCCCACTATGATCTCCAGAGCAGCGCCATCCGCCGCAGCATTCTGCTGGACGCCAAAGCAGATATCCTGGTGTACGGCATGGGCGAGCACGCTGTACTGCAGATCGCCCACAGCCTGCGCGAGCAGCGGGATATCAAGAGTATCTCCGGTACCTGCGTTCTGGCGGCAGAGGCTCCGGCGGGTTACCGGGAGCTGGCGTCCTATGAAGCGGTGCAAAGTGATGCCGACGCCTTTGGCGAAATGTTCGCGACTTTTCATAAAACAGCCTTGCACCAGGGCGCGCCTGGATTTTTCCAGCAGCACGGAGCGCGCTTTCTGATCCACCACCCCCCCGCACCCATGCTGAGCAGCGCGGAGCTCGACCGCGTTCACGGGCTCCCCTTTCAGCACGACGCCCACCCGAAGTGCAGGGCCGATGGTGAAATCCGCGCCCTCGCCACCATCAGAAACTCCGTGACCACCCACCGGGGCTGTTATGGTGACTGCTCCTTCTGTGCCATCACGGTTCATCAGGGCCGCAGCATTATCAGCCGTTCCATGGAAAGCATCCTCTCGGAAGTGAAGCACATGGCGAGCCAAAAGGGCTTCAGCGGTATCATTCGCGACCTGGGTGGCCCAACCGCCAATATGTACGCCTCCGGCTGTGAACTGCTCTCCCGGGGCACTCCCTGCCAGCATCGCCACTGCATTGGCTACGAGGGCATTTGTCCGAAGCTGGTTCACGGCCATGGGGAGCAGGTGGAGCTGCTGGCCCGTCTGCGGGCTTTGCCTGGCGTAAAGCGGATTTTCATCGCTTCCGGTATCCGCTATGACCTGATTCTGGCCGACGGGAAGCATGGTCGCGCCTATCTGCGCCAGATGGTTGCCCACCATGTCAGCGGCCAGTTGAAAATCGCCCCCGAGCACTGCGCGGATGCCGTGCTGCGGCTGATGAACAAACCTTCCGCAGCGGTGACTGCCCGCTTTGCCAGCCTTTACCGCGAGATGGCCGCGGCGGAAAATCAGCATATCCACCTGAGCTGTTATGTCATTGCGGCCCATCCCGGAAGTACCAAACAGCACATGGAGGAGTTTGTCCGCTTTGCCCGCAGCAACCTGCAGTTCATGCCGGAGCAGGTGCAGATATTTACTCCGACGCCATCCACGGTTTCCACGGCCATGTACCACTGTGGTCGCCATCCCCTCAGCGGTGAGGTAGTCTGGAGTGAAAAGAGCAGCGTGGGGAAGCAGGCCCAGAAGGATACCCTGCGCGCAGACAGGGAAATGCGCAAGGAGACCGTCCGCAGCCGTCCTGCCGGAGGCCGTCGCAAAAAGCCTTCTGGAAGCCCTTGGCGTTCGTAGTTGAATTGCCACCAGTGGGGCCTGTTCGTATCGCTTTCCATGCATTGATTCCAACCGTAACGTTGTCGATTGACCGTAAGCGACTTTCGCTTTATTCTAACTGCTTGCTCACTATCCCCGCAGGAGAATATGGTGACCCATACTTCGCTGCTGAACATTCGTCAGATACGCCGCCGCAGCATATTGCTGATTCTGTTACTGATTCTGGCCCTGGCCATGTTGATTGCCGGTTTCATGTTTGTGGGCGTCCGGCACCAGGATCGCGTGATGCTGGAGAGTGGGCGTGCCATGGTGGAAAATACCCTGGAAATCTCGCTGCAGCGGCTGCGGGAGATTGCCCTCGACTACGCCGTCTGGAGTGAAGCCTGCGATGCGCTGGCCCACAGCCCGGATATTGCCTGGGCCGATGAAAACATCGGCCAGTGGCTGGTTTCCGGATTTGGCATATCCGGCTCCCTGGTGCTTGACCAGGATGGGCGGGTGACCTACGCCTACCTGGAGGGCCAGCGACAGACTCTGGAGCAGGACGTCCTGGGCGAACAGATTCCCCGGCTGCACGAGCGAATACGCGACTCCCATGGCCATGAACCCCGTGCTCTTTCCGGATATGTGCAGATGAATGGTGAGGTGTATGCCGCCGTGGCGGCACCGGTGGTGCCGACCAACTGGGACGAATACAGCGTGCCGGACTGGCCACCCACCACCCTGCTTCTGCTGCAGCGGGTACTGGACAATGAAGCGTTGCATGCCGTTGCCCGCAGTCTGCGCCTCCATGATTTTGCCATCGTGCACCATGATCACCGGACTGAGCGACTGGTGGCAGTTCCACTCTGGGATAATGATGGGGAACTGCTTGGTTTGCTGCGCTGGCAGGCCAGAACGCCAGGGGTGGCCCTTTTCCGCCAGGCCATTCTTCCCGGTATGCTGGGCTTTGCCGCCATAGTCGGCCTCTTCCTGCTGCTGCTTCAGCGCATGCTGGGGACAATCAGCGCGCTCCATGAACGTGAATCCGCCCTTGGCCTCAACCGGCACGCTCTGGACTCCATTTCCCAGGGGGTGCTCATCAGCGACGCCCAACAGAAGATCACCTATGTCAATGATGCCTTCAGTCGTATCACCGGTTGGCAGCGTGCGGATATCCTGGGTCAGACCCTGCACCTGCTGCGGGGTGTTCACACCAGCCCTGCCATGGAGCAGGAGATTCAGAGCGCCTTTGACCGGGGCGACGCTTTTGCCGGCGAAGTGCTGCACTACCGCAGCGATGGCATGCCCTTCTGGAACGAACTCACCATAACTCCCGTATGTGACGCCCGCAATCAGCTGTGCCAGTTTATCAGCACCCACCACGATATCACCGAGCGCAAGCGCACAGAAGAGGCCCTGGCCCGACGCCTGCGCTACGAAAAGTCCATTGCCGGCCTCTCCAACGTGCTGCTTACCAGCCGCCAGGAAGATCCACTCCCCAGGGCACTGGAGCACCTGCTGGAAGCCGCCCGGGTGGATCGGGTCTATATTTTCCAGAACTCCTTGGTGGAAGGTGCCGGCCTGTGCGCCAGCCAGACCCATGAAGTCTGCCTGCCCGGAGTCGCTTCGGAGCTGCACAATCCCCTGCTGCAGAATATTCCCTATTCAGAGGGCCTGGAAGGTCTGCGTCAGCAGCTGGTGCGGGGGGAGATTATCTACGGTATTGTGAAGGACTTTCCGCCTCCCGCCAGGGAGATCCTGGAGGCCCAGGGAATTGTCAGCATTCTCATCCTGCCACTCTTTGTCGGTGGACACTGGAGTGGGTTCATCGGCTTTGATGATGTGTCACAACCCCGCACCTGGGATGTGAACGATACGCGTCTGCTGCAGACCAGTGCCGAGCTTATCGGTGTCTATATGGAGCAGCGCCAGTCCCAGGAGACCCTGGAGAAGATGAACCAGATGCTGGAGCAGCGGGTGGAAGAGGAAGTGCAGCACCGCAGGCAAAGTGAACAGGCCATGCTGCAGCAGTCGCGCACAGCGGCCATGGGCGAGATGGTAAGCGCCATTGCCCACCACTGGCGGCAGCCCCTGGGGGCCATCGCCCTGCAGGTGGAATTCCTGCAGCAGTTGTGCCGCGAGGCTGGCATCGACGACATGGACGAGGTGGAGGCCATCACCCGCCAGGTTATCGCCCGGGTGCAGGAGCTCTCCACCACCATCGACAACCTCTACGGCTTCAGCCAGCGCCATGAGGCCGCTCGCACCGTCGATATCCGCGGCCAGGTACAGATCGTGATTGACATGTTACGCCCCCAGTTCAGGGCTCACGAAATAGAGATCCACTTCAGCTGCAGCGAGCCACAGCAGGGAACGCGGGATGTTCTGGCCTCCATCTACCCGGCAGCCTTCAAACAGAGTATTTTCAACCTGATGATCAATGCCCGCGATGCCATCCTCGTCAGACGCAATCGCCTGGAGGAGGAGAGTCACCGTGGCGGGGCAGAAGATCGTGTGGATATTTTCATCGACACCAGTGCCGATCACATACGCATCGTCATCGAAGATTCCGGCACCGGCATTGACGAAAGCATCGTGGGGCGTATCTTCGACCCCTTCTTCACCACCCGGGAGGTGACCCGTGGCGAAGGCCTTATCAGTGGAACGGGCACCGGACTGTACATGGCGAAGCTGGCCATAGAGGGCCAGATGGGGGGGTGGATCAGTGCCAGCAACACGGACCACGGAGCCCGTTTTGAGGTAAGCCTGCCACGGGCCTAACAGCTTGCTGAAATACCTCAAAACACGCAGGCAATTGAAAAATACTCAGGTGCAAGGCGCGAGCAAAGCGAGGAATGAAGCGTACTCCCCGTACGTTGCAGTGACGAGCGACGGCGAGCAACGCCGCAGATGAGAGTTTTTCGGCAGCCTGCTAGATTCTGGTCCGCAAGAGCGTTGCGCGCGTCTGGAAGCTTTTATTCCGCAGAAGCGGCTGATCCGCGCAGGTAGAGAAACCAGTAGGCCATGGCCACAAAGACCACACCACCCACAATATTCCCCAGGGTCACGGGAATGAGGTTGGTGACAAAGAAATTCCACCAGTTCAGATCAGGCATGTGGACTCCGCTGGAGCTGGCCAGAAAAATGGCTGCCGGTATGAAGAACATGTTCGCCACCGAGTGCTCAAAACCACTGGCCACAAAGGCCATGATGGGTACATAGCACGCCAGGATCTTGCCCGCGATATCGCGGGCCGCCACCGCCATGACCACCGCCAGGCACACCAGCCAGTTACAGAGAATACCCCGGATAAACGCCGCCTCGAAACTCAGGGTGCTTTTGCGCACGGCGATATCCAGAGCCTGGAGCGCCGCCTGGGTATCCTGCCACAGCAGGCTGGCCACCATCAGCCATGCCAGCGCAATGGCGCCGATGAAGTTTCCCACAATCACCAGAGCCCAGTTCTCCCATACCTTCAGCCAGGGAATCTGCCGCTGCAGCGCCGCTTTGGCCAGCAGGGTGTTGCCCGTAAAGAGCTCTGCGCCGCAGACCACCACCAGCATCAGGCCGATGGAAAAGACACTGCCGCCCAGAAAACGGGCCATTCCGACACCCATGGTTTCCGCCACCCCCTGGGTGACCACGATGGAGAGCTGAGCCCCAAATGCGATGTAAAATCCTGCCAGCAGGCTGAGCACGAAGGTACGTCCCGGGGATTGTGTCAGGACGCGGCGACCGTTTTCCATGATAGCCGCCACGGCCTGGGGCGGAGAGAGAAATCTGTTCTGCATGGGTGGAGCACCAGTTGTTGGAGTGATTGCATAGCTTCTACCGGATATTGCCCGGCAAGTAAAGGTGCAAGGGCTCGCAGAAAAAATTGACTGGATGGTTACTTTTCTGTTGACATTAACCGGCGATCGCTCTAATTAGATGACTGACTCGTCCGTCATCTAATCCTGCATTCCACAAGGAGGCAACTCCATGTCTGAAGAGAGCCGCGCCCCGGGACGTCCCAAAGATGAAGAGCTCCAGGCCCGCCGTTGCGAGGAAATTCTGGCGGCAGCCACGTCCGCTTTCGCGCGCCACGGCTACCACCAGACCGATGTGCAGCTGATCGCCTATAAACTGGGCATCGGCAAGGGAACCATCTACCGCTATTTTTCCACCAAGCAGAAGCTCTTTCTGGCTGCCGTCGAACGGGGACTGGACCAGCTCTCCGAGTATACCTGCGGGTTGCTTGAGCAGGAAAAACCCGTCATGGAGCGCATGCGCGACGCCTGCTTCGGCTACTTTGACTTTTTTGACCAGAATCCGGATATCGCCGAGCTGCTGATCCAGGAGCGGGCCGAGTTCTGCGAACGGGGCAAGTCCCTCTTCTTCGACCACGAGTCGCGGGACCATGACCACTGGGATCAGCTGATGGATGAGCTGGAGCAGGAGGGGCGGCTGCGCTCTCCCGCAGACCGCGAGAAGATGCACCGTGCCGTCGAGAACATGGTGTACGGCATCGTCTTCACCAGCCGCTTCTCTCCGCACTACGCGTCTTTTCGCGAACAGGCGGCCGATATCTTCGACATTATCTGTTACGGAACACTCAAACAGAATCAGGAAAACTGACAGCACAGCTTAACACTTCTTCATGCTGGCGAAAAACGTGCGCAAACTTTGCGTGGCAGAGTCTTCCCTATGACCGGACATCGCCCACGAAGAGGGGGTATTGCCATCAAATGCCGCACGTTCTGCTTCACCAATCCATCCTTATCAGGAGAACGACCATGATTTCTTTGCTCTCTTTGCGCCGACTTCCCCGGATTGCCGGTTCCTTACTGCTTTTTTCCCTGGTGGGACTCGCCGGCTGCGGCCAGGATCCCTCCCAGCAAGGCGGCTTTCAGATGCCACCAGCCCAGGTCAGTGTCTTAAAAGTTCAACCAACCGATGTGGGTGTCTACCGCGAGTATCCCGCACGGATCCATGGGTCACGCCAGGTTCAGGTGCGCGCCCAGGTCAGCGGCATCCTGCAGGAGAAACGCTACCAGGAGGGGCAGGTGGTGGCCAGCGATGAAGTGCTCTTTCTGATTGATCCGGAGCCCTTTCAGATAGCCCAGCGCCGCGCCGAAGCCGAGCGTGACGCCGCCCGGGCCGACCTTGCCCATGCTCAAAGGGAGTGGGAGCGTATTTCCCGTCTCTTCGAGCGCAATACCGTCAGCGAGCGCGAGCGCGATCAGGCCAGAACCCAGGTGGATCAGGCCCGTGCGCGCCTGAATATGGCCGAAGCTGTACTGGATGATGCCCGGCGCAACCTGGGCTACACGGAAGTGCGTTCTCCCATTGCCGGTGTGACCGGTATGGAGGATGTCTCGGAGGGCAACCTCATCAGCACCGGAGGGCTGCTGACCACCATCACCCAGAATGATCCGGTGCACGTACGCTTTTCCATGCCGGAAAACGATGCGCTGATCAGGCGTGGACAGGCAGAAGACAGCAGCCAGGCCGCGTTGATCCTGCCCGGTGCCCACGAATACTCCCACGGGGGAGCCATCGACTTTGTTGCCAGTACCATTGATCCCGCCACCGGCACGGTTTCCGTCAGGGCGGTTTTTCCCAACCCCGACCACCAGCTGCTACCGGGGCAGTTCGTCCGCATACGCGTCCTGCTGCAGAGCCTGAGTGGCGTATTCACCATTCCCGAGCAGGCGGTCAGCCAGAGTGCCCAGGGGCCGCAGGTCTTTGTGGTGAACAGTGAAAACAAGGCGCAGGCTCGTCCCGTTCGCCTTGGCCCGGTGACGGAGCAGGGTCAGGTGATTCTTGGCGGCCTTGAGTCCGGAGACCGGGTGGTGACCAATGGCCATGTCTCCCTGCGCCATCAGGCTCCGGTGAACGTGGCTGCCGAGGAGATGCAATAATGCTCAGATTTTTTATCGACCGGCCGATTTTCGCTTCGGTGGTCTCCATTGTGATCATTCTGGCGGGGGCCGCCGCCCTGCGTGTGCTGCCAGTGGAGCAGTATCCCGATGTGGTGCCGCCCCAGGTCATGGTCAGTGCCGTCTATCCCGGCGCCAGCGCCGATGTCATGGCCGACTCCGTGGCCGCTGCCCTGGAGCAGGAGATCAACGGGGTGGAGAACATGATCTACATGGAATCCACCGCCATGGACGACGGCTACCTCAATATCGCCATTACCTTCGCCTTTGGAACGGACCCTGACCAGGCCGCCATTAACGTCAATAACCGTGTGCAGGCAGCGCTTTCGCGGCTGCCCCAGGCCGTGCGCGATCTGGGGGTACGGGTGGAGGCCAGGTCCACCAGTATTCTCATGGTGCCACTGCTCTACTCCCCTGAGGCCAGCAAAGACAGCGTCTTTCTCAGCAACTACGCCCTGCTCAATGTTCTGGATGAACTGGTGCGTCTGCCCGGTGTGGGCAACGCGTCCCTGTTCGCGGCGGAAGATTACTCCATGCGGGTGTGGCTCAGCCCCGACAAGCTGGCCCAGTACCAGCTTACCCCCACCGATGTGGCGGCCGCCATTCGCGAACAGAGCGCCCAGTTTGCCGCTGGACGACTGGGGGCCGAGCCTTCACCGGAGGGGCAGGCCTTTACCTTTACGGTGGCGACCCGTGGACAGATGAGCAGCCCCGAGGAGTTTGAGCGGATTATCCTGCGTTCAGGGGCGGATGGCAGTACCCTGCGCCTGGGCGATGTGGCCCGCGTGGAACTTGGCTCCCGCAGCTACGCCTTCTCGGCGAAATACGATGGCCAGTCAGCCACGCCCCTGGGCATCTACCTGCAGCCCGGAGCCAATGCCCTGGATACCGCGGACCGGGTATACGAAACACTGGATCGGCTCGCACAGAACTTTCCCGACGACGTGGCCTACACCATTGCCTATGACACCACGGAATTTGTGCGCATATCCATCCAGGAGGTGGTCATCACGCTGATGATTGCCGTAGCGCTGGTGGTGCTGGTGACCTTCATGTTCCTGCAGCACCTGCGGGCGACCCTGATTCCCGTGGCGGCCATTCCCGTCTCTCTGATCGGTACTTTCGCCGGCATGCTGGTCTTCGGTTTCTCGGTGAACCTGCTGACCCTCTTTGGCCTGGTGCTGGCCATCGGCATTGTGGTGGACAACGCCATTATCGTCATGGAAAATGTGGATCGACTGATGCGGGAGCGCAATATCCGGGCCCGCGAAGCCTCCATCGAGACCATGAAACAGGTCTCCGGTGCTGTTATCTCCTCCACTCTGGTGCTGGTGGCGGTGTTTGCTCCCGTAACCTTCCTGGGTGGCATGTCCGGCGAGCTCTATCGCCAGTTCGCCGTCACCATTGCCGTCTCCGTGGTGGTCTCGGGTGTGGTGGCCCTGACCCTGACTCCCGCCATGTGTGCCATGTTGCTGGATAAGCAGAGCCACCGGGTCTGGAGCTTCTTTACCCTGTTTAACCGCGTATTTGAAAAGCTGACCAACCTGTTCGTCTGGTGCGTGGAGAAGCTTCTGCGTCGTCCCCTCCTCGGCTGCCTGCTCTTTGTGGCCATCATTGGCCTGACTTCCGTGCTGGTGGGACGCATGGCACCCGGACTGGTGCCCCAGGAGGACCAGGGCGTTGCCATGGTGGTCTTCCAGCTGCCCGCCACATCGGCGCTGCCCCGCACGGAGCAGGTACGTGATACCATCACCGGTATGCTGGGCCACCTGGAGGAGACCCGGAAGTTCACTGGCATTGCCGGGTACGATATCATTGCCGGTGCCCTGCGCACCAACGCCGGTATCGGCTTCATCGACCTGACCGACTGGAAAGACCGCCAGGGACCGGGCCAGGATGCCCAGTCCGTTGCCCGCAAGATCATGGGCATGGGCCTTGGCATTCCCGAAGCCAATGTCTTTGCCTTTACCCCGCCACCGATCATGGGCCTCTCCCTGACCGGCGGAGTGGAGGGTTACCTGGAAGTTCGGGGTGACTACACGGCCCAGCAGATCGAAGCCATGGCCAATGAACTGATGGCGGCGGCCAATGCCCGTCCTGAGCTGATGAACGCCCGCACCACCCTGGATACCAACCTGCCCCGCTTCCAGGCCCATGTGGATCGGGAAAAGGCCCGTGATGTGGGAGTCTCCATCAGTCAGGTCTTTGGCACCATGCAGAGCACCTTTGGCTCCCTCTATGTCAATGACTTCACCATGTTTGGCCGCAACTGGCAGGTGAACCTCCAGTCGGAAAAGGATTTCCGCAGTCAGCCCGAAGATCTGAACAAGGTTTTTGTGCGCTCCGACCGTGGCGAGATGCTGCCCCTGAGTTCGCTGGTAACCCTGGAACGCACCTCGGGGCCTGATATCATCAATCGCTATAACGTCAACAGTGCCGCCAAGATCATGGCCGATGCCGCGCCCGGCTACACCACCGGCCAGGCCAAAGAGGCCATGGAGGCCGTGGCCGCCGAAGTGCTCAGCCGCAATGGCAGTCTCAGCATCGGCTGGATTGGCGAAGCTTTCCAGCTGGATGCCGCTGCCGGTGCCGGAGGCCTGGCCTTTGGCCTCGGGCTGCTGATGGTCTTTCTCATCCTGGCAGCCCAGTACGAGCGCTGGACACTGCCCATGGCCGTAGCCACCGCCGTTCCCTTTGGGGTCTTGGGTGCCGCGCTGGCAGCCGCGATGCGCGGTTTTCCCAACGACATCTACTTCCAGGTGGGTCTGCTGGTGCTGATTGGCCTGGCCGCCAAAAACGCCATCCTCATCGTGGAGTTTGCCGCCCAGAACCGCAAGACGGGAATGAGTGCCTTTGAATCGGCACTGGCTGCGGCACAGCAACGCTTTCGCGCCATTGTCATGACGGCCATGACTTTTATCATCGGCACCCTGCCCCTGGTCTTTGCCTCGGGCGCCGGAGCCGCCAGCCGTCAGGAAATCGGCACAGTGGTAGTGGGCGGAATGATCCTGGCCAGCTCCCTGGCCCTGGTCTTTGTGCCGCTGTTCTACATGCTGCTGGAAAACCTCTCCGGCTGGTTTGACCGCTATCGCCGACGCTCCGACAGTGAAGCCGTCTTTGAAGAACTCGTGGAAAGGAACCCGGAGAAACAGCCATGACACCACGACCCCTTATCATCGCCCTGTGCGGCCTGCTGCTGGCAACGCCGCTAACCGGCACAGCCGCCCAGGAGCTGTCACTGGAAGAAGCCGTCCTCATGTCCCTGCGAAGCAACCGTGAACTGCGCATGCAGCAGTTGCAGCCTCAGCTGCGCCAGACCTTCGAGGAAGTTGAACAGTCCCTTTTCGACGCCCGCCTCTTTGCGGAAGCCGGCTATGGCGCGGAGCAGGGCCAGACCCTGTCTCCCGGTGTTGCCGGCCTGGTGGAGAGTGACACCAGCCAGTGGTACCTGCAGGGTGGCCTCCGCCAGGAATTCGCCACCGGCACCACCTTCGAGGCCATCCTCTCTCACAATCAACGGGATATCGATAACCCCGATAACCTGCACCAGTGGCGCGCCGGCATCGGCATCAATCAGGCCCTGCTGCAGGGGCGCGGCAGCCAGGTAAATCTGGTGCGGGTGGAACAGGCCCGCCTTGATACCGATATTTCCCGCAATGAACTGCGCGGATACACCCAGGCCCTGGTGGCCAATGTAGAGTCCCTCTACTGGGAGTACGCCCTGGCATCACGTCAGGTGGAAATCTATGAGCAATCCCTGGAAGTTGCCCGCGTACAGCTGCGGCAGACCACCGACCGGGTGGAAGTGGGTGCCATGGCCCGCACCGAACTGGCAGCTGCCAAAGCCGAAGTGGCGCGACGCCAGCAGGAACTCATCGATGCCCGCAGCCGCATGCGCGTTCTGGCCACAGACCTGACGCGGCTCATGGGCCTTGAACACACGGCTGAGCCTCCGCTTCCGCAGCAGCCCACGCTCCCCGCTGTTTACCTCGATACCCTGGAAGAGCACATTACCTTTGGCCTGCAGCAGCGCCCCGAAATACGCGAAGCCCGTCTGCGCCAGCAGCGCGGCGAGCTGGAAGTGACCCGCACCCGCAATGGCCTGCTGCCACGACTTGACCTCTTTGTCACCCTTGGCAAGAGCGGCTACGCTGACTCCTTTGGCAGTGCCCTTGATGAAATGGGAGGTGACGATTACGACGCCACCATAGGCCTGCGCCTGAGTTATCCCCTGGGAAATCGCAGCTCCTCGGCCCAGCATCGCGCTGCCACCATCAGTCAGCATCAGGTTGACCTGAGCCTGGAAAACCTGAATCAGCTGGTGGCCGCTGATGTCCGCAAGGCGTACCTGGAAGTGGATCGCAGCCGCGAGCAGATAGAGGCCAGCGCGGCTACCCTGGAGCTGCAGGAGGAAGTGCTGCGGGCGGAAATGGAAAAATTTGAAGCGGGCACCTCCACGGCGCTGCTGGTAGCCCAGGCCCAGCGCGACCTGCTGGCGGCCCGTATTCAGCAGGCTCGCTCCATTGCCGACTACCGCCGCGCCCTGGTGGAGCTGTATCGCCTGGACGGTTCGCTGCTGCAGCGGCGCGGTATTGAGCTGGAAACCTGAACACAGACTTCCTGCTCAAACCCTGATAATGGAACTTTCGCTTTTCACCTGTACTGGCATGGTAAATGATGCAAGTACATGCGAGCAGTTTGCTTGCACTTTTTGACCACGAAAAAGGCTCCCGGGAAAAAACATGCGCTCCTGCCCCCGCGTCCTCGTCACCATCTTCTGTGTGTTCGCCTTCTGCGTTTCCGGTGCTGGTGCAACGGAAGGGCCGGGGATCTTTTCCTTCTACCTGGAAAACGATATTGTCGCCCAGACTGACCGGTACTACACCGGCGGCATGCGCTTTTCCTATCTTTCCCCAGCGACCTGTGTGCCTGGCAGCGGGGATGGCAGCTCCCTGTGTCGCCTGCGCCAGTGGCCCTTCCTGGGGCACCCCGACCTGGCGTATCAGTGGGGATTTGATATAGGTCAGCAGGTCTTCACACCAGCCAATATTGAAACTGCCGAGCTGCAGAAGGACGACCGGCCCTACGCGGGCTGGACCTATGGAGGCTTCTCTCTGGTGGGGCGCAACCACCATATCATGCGCTCCCTGAAGGTGGAATTGGGGCTGATCGGCGAGTGGTCCGGTGCCCGCAGTATGCAGACCCGTCTGCATGAAGCCTTTGGGGCAACGCGCCCTGAGGGGTGGGAGCATCAGCTGGAAAACGAGGTGGGAGTTTCGGTGCTGGCAGGCCAGAAGTGGCGTTACCATGGGGATTTTCCCGAGCACTCCAGCGAACTGGACTTTATTCCCCATGTTACCCTGCAGCTGGGCAATGTGGCCACACGGGCCAATGCGGGTTTTTTCCTGCGCTGGGGGCGTGATCTGCCCCGCGATTTCGGCTCCAGCCCCATCAGCGGGTTTGCTGAAACCAATGCTCCCCTGGACTACGCCTACCGTCATAACGATCGCTGGCGCTGGCATCTGTTCACCGGCCTGAATCTGCGCCTGCAGGTGCATGACATCTTCCTGGACGGCAATACCTTCCGCGACAGCCACCGTGTGGAAAAGGAACACACGGTGGTGGAGGGGGGCATAGGCTACGGCTTCTCCAAAGGACCCTGGAAAATTTCCTACGGTCGCATGTTCCGCACCAATGAATTCACCACCCAGAAGGGCACTGAAACCTTTGGGTCTCTGAGTGTTTCCCGGGTACTGGAGTAAGAGCAATGCAGGAAGTTTCGACAATGCAATCCCATGAACATCACAGCACGCGCCTGCCGGGCCTGGCTCACCTGCTGACAGCCCTGCTTGCTGTGGCGATAGTGCTGCCGCTGAGCGCTGCGGCCCGCACCACCCTCAGCTTCCAGTTTGAGGCTCTGCCGGATTCCCGCATCGGCAGCAGTTCCGCTGAGGTGCAGTCCGGCACCAGCAGCGTGCAGGTCGGCCATGGTAACTTTCAACTGGGCTACTCCCACAGCCGCTACTCCTGGAGCGATCCCGCCAGTCTGCCTCCGGCCCTGGCAACTGCCGATGGGCGTGACCCCTGGGAGAAACTGCAGCGCCTCAGCCTTGGATACCGTGACCGCCTGGCGGGCCCGCAGTGGAACACCTACTACGGTGTTGGCATCAGCGCGAGCTACGAGCAGGAGCTGGATGACTCTGTCAGTGTCTTTTCTTATTTCATGCGGGGCTACAACCATTCTCCTGACTGGGAGAGTGGGCTGGGAGTGGCCGTTTCCTACAGCAGCCTCAAGGAGTATGTGTTGCCCATGGTCTTTGTGCGCTACCGGGCGCCACACCAGATGGGCCTTTCCGGCAGTCTGGGCTTCCCCCGCACAGAGCTGCGTTATCGAACCCATCCCCAGTTCAGCGTCGGCACCCGTGCCGCCTTTGGACAGGGACACTTTCGCCTGCGCGATGACAGCCCCCTGCAGCCGGCAGGCTTTGTGGAAATGAAAGGTTACCAGGCCGTGGGCTTCGCCGAGTACCGCCTGGCAGCCGGAACCCTTCTCAGTCTTGAGGCCAGCACCTTTGTGGAGCGTCACTGGAAAATCTACGATGCCGACGGCAGCCGGCAGGGGCGGGTTGATCTGGAAAATGGCATCAGCACATCCCTGGTGTGGCGACAGGTGTTCTGAGAAATACCCCAAGGAGGGTGTCATGGGAAGATGCTGTTCCCAGGAAACAGGAAATATTGCGTGTTTCCTGCTGGATGTGAAGACGCAGCTGTTTTTGCGCACTGACTGTAATGAGAGTTTGCACATGCTGAATCATCTGAATGAAGTGCGCAACCTCGTGTGGAACGCCGGAGTGGGTGGACAGTCAAAAATTCTATGGCTGGCGTTGCCTGGCTCCCAGCAGAAGATCCTGGCAAAGTGTTTTTTGCCAAAGCTTTCTTAGGACTTATCCATAAATTACGCCGATTTTCCTGTATGTGATTATCGCCGCCGCGAGACACGTCAATCCGTAGTGAGTGACCTCAAGCTTCTCAAAGCGCACATGAATCTTCCTGAAACGGTTGAACCAGGAAATAGATGCTTCCACTATCCAGCGCCTCGCCTTCTTTGATGGGTCACGCTTCTTGTCCTCGATCTCTTCTTTTCGCTGCTTTACATGGGGTATGTATCCGCGCTGAAGAATGCTGCTGAGCGCCGGCTTTCCCTTGTAGCCACAATCTGCGCAAAGATGCTGCTCCTGCTCTGCAGGCTTCTCGAAGACTACGCCATCAAGAACGGCTTCAAGCTGGCTCACATCATGCCGGTTCGCTCCGGTTACGACGATGGACAACGGGACGCCACGACCGTCCACCAGGACATGACGCTTGCTCCCGTTTTTTTCCCCGATCCGTCGGGTTCTTCCCTACGGTTTCAAGAGCCATTGGAGCTTTGTACATTCCGCCATCTATGCTTTGCCACTCCCAAGCTATCCCCTCCATCTCGTCATACTCAGCCAGCCCCTGACGCCAAATAGCTTCGAATACACCGGCCTTACTCCATTCAATGAAGTACTTGTGCACTGCACTGGCGCAACCAAACTGCTCCTTGGGTATCGCTTTCCACTGACAACCGGTGCGCAGCACATAGACAATGCCGGAAAACGCCTTCCTGGGGTCAAGTCGCTTGCGCCCACCACCAGGCTTGCGCTTGTAGATCTTGTCAGGATCTCTTTGCTGGATTGGCAGTAAAGGCTCAACTCTTTGCCAGAAGGCATCTGAAACTTCCCATGATTGCACTTTAGACATAAATCACCGCCATGAATGATCTTTTGTGGATCATTCTACAGCGAAACATTGCTCGGGTCAATGATTATTTATGGACAAGTTCTTACTCGCGCTTCCGTCGCGTTCGTCTCTGGTTCAGAGATCAGTTTCGTTTTCAGGGGCAACCCGCACGGCATAGTTTTTTCGGAGCCATGCTTCTCAGGAGTCACGGGTTGCCAACACCAGAACCTTATGGCTATATTCCTGCAGTAAAATGTGCACCATTGCACGGCATTGCCTTCTTTGCCTGTCATCAGCACGCCGTGACACTGCATGACTTTTTAAAACAGGAGCCACTGGAAAGGCAGCAGTGGGTGGTCAGGCGCCTCGCACGCCTGATAGCAAATATGCATCGTCGTGGTATTCGCCATAAAGACATCAGCAGCCGTAATGTGCTGGTGGAGCCATGTGAGGAGGGGAAATATCCACGCCTGTTGCTTATTGATACCGATAGAGTTGTGCAGGGCAACGAGCCTGTGAGCATGGTGCGATTCATACGCAATATGAAATGCGTAAAAAATCTGAATCTTGGGCTGCAGCACAATATACGCTTTATGAAATTCTATATGCTGCATGTTGCCACCCGTGAGGCGATGTACTGGTGGAGATTCTGGCAGAGGAAGTAGCCCGTTGGCCGTACCTTGTGCAGAGCTCATTCACGCATCGTTTAGCAGGCTGCTGAAAAAACCTCATCAGGGAGCACACTGCATTCCTCGCTCCGCGAGCGCCTTGAACCTGAGTATTTGAGGTATTTCGCCACGCTGTTAAGGGTACGGAACTTCAGTCTTTTCCAAAGAAGAAGGGGCCCCTTTGATGATACCTCCGAAACACTCTTGCCTGCGCCTTCTGCTTTTGCTGTGCGTCACTCTGCTGGCTGTGGGTTGCGCTTCTGTGGAGCCCCTTTCCGATCGTGACCAGCGGCCCCATGAACCTCCGGCTGCCGCAGGGGAGCTGGCGGCACAGATGCCCCTGAGTGGCCCATCGGGTTTTCGGATACTCTACGGTGGTCCCGAGGCCTACCAGTGGCGGGTGGCCAGTGCCAGGGCAGCCCATGAGCGCCTTAATATTCAGTACTACATCTGGCAGGATGATGTGGCGGGTCGTCTGCTGATTGCCGAGCTGCTGCAGGTGGCCGATACTGGTGTGCGCATCTCCCTGCTGCTGGATGACATGGACGTGCGCGGCAGTGACCGCGCCCTGGCCATACTGGATCAGCACCCCCATATCGAAGTGCGGGTCTTCAACCCCTTTCGAAGCCGCTGGGGTATCCTGCGTACCGGGGTGGAGCTGGTGCTGCGGGGCAGTGATCTGAACCACCGCATGCACAACAAGGCGTGGATAGCCGACGGTCATCTGGCCATTATCGGTGGTCGCAATATCGGCGATGAGTATTTCAGTGCCGGCAGCGCCTTCAACTTCTCCGACATTGATCTGGTCATCGTGGGTCCCCTGGCCCATGGGGCTGATATCTCCTTCACCGATTACTGGAACAGTCCCCTGGCCATTCCCATCAGTCAGCTGCGTCGCGTTCGTGACGATGTCAACTGGCTGAGCAGGCACCGCGATGCCATGGACGAGTGGTTCACCTCGTACCTCGACCACCCGCTCATGTCCATGGTCTATGGGCAGCCCCCCTTTGTCAGTCGCGAAATGCTCCTCTGCCCCTCTTCCTACCAGTGGACGGATCAGGCCATACTGGCTGCCGATGACCCGGCCAAGGCGCTGAACCAGGAAGACCTGGAGCCCGGTGTGCTGGAAGCTCTGGCAGAGCGCTTTGCCATGGTGGAAGAGGAACTTCTGCTCATATCTCCCTACTTTGTTCCCGGTGCGGAAGGCACTCGCATGCTGGCAGACATGGCCGCACGCGGCATCCGGGTCGCCGTCCTGACCAACTCCCTGGCTACCAATGATGTGGCCATTGCCCACAGTGGCTATGCCCGTCGTCGCCAAGCCTTGCTGGAGGCAGGGGTCGAGCTGTACGAGCTGCGGCCCAGCGCCCATGCCGCGGCGGAAAACCACAACAGCTTTGGCCTTGGCTCCTCACGGGCCAGCCTGCACACCAAGGCGCTGGTGGTGGATCGTCGCGAGGTCTTTCTGGGCTCCTTTAACCTGGATCCACGCTCTGCCCACATCAACACGGAGCTTGGCGCCTTTGTGCGCGATGAACAGCTGGCCGAATCCCTGACGGAGTTTTTTCACCACAGCGTCCACCCGCTCTTTGCCTATCAGCTGTATCTTGATGAGCGCGGAAGCGTGCGCTGGATCGACCATGAGGGGCAGATTCACACCCGTGAGCCCAAGGCCGGGTTCTGGCGACGCTTCCTGGCCGGTTTTGCCCGGCTGCTGCCCATTGAGTCACAGCTCTGATTCAGGTCTTGTGCCTTGCGGGTTCGGGGCGTTTCGCGGTACATTTTCCGTGAACAGGCTCAATATCAGACTCTTTCCGGAAAACTTCTCACAGGCGCCACCGGCACATTGGGGTGCGAATGGAGATATGGCATGACCCTTCCCTTTGGCTTACTGCACGACCAGTTCCAGTGGATTCGCGACGATGATCTCTGGCGCGAATGGGATGAGCAGTGCCTGCTGCTGACGGCCAACCGCCGCATGGGGCGCTCGGCCCTCTCCCGGCACAGTGGCTTTATGGAGTCACAGCAGCGGGAGGTCTGGCAGACGCCCCGCATCCTGCCCTGGGGCACCTGGCTGCAGCAGCTTGTGGAGGATGGAGTGCTGTCCGGCAGCTGCCCGGCGGCGGAAGTCCCCCGGCTGGTGCTCAGCGACTTCCAGGAGCGGTTGCTGTGGGAACAGCAGATTGAAAACCTGGAATCCGAGGGCTTTCTGCTCTCGACCACTCTGGCGGCCAGCGCTGCCATGGAGGCCTGGCGCCTGATGCACCAGTGGAATGTTCCCCTGGAAAAATACCTGAGTGCCACCACAAACCGCCTGGGGCTTGACTGCGGGCATATCCCCGAACTGCAGGCGTTTCTGCGCTGGGCCACCATTTTCGAGAGTACCCTGAAGGAGAATCGCTGGATTGATCAGGCGCGTCTGCCCCATCTGGTGGAGCGCATGATCCGCAAGGTTGCGCTTCCCCTGCCTTCGCGTCTTTTTCTGATGGGATTCGACGAGCTTTCACCGGTGCAGATACGGCTGCTGGAAGCGGTTATGGCGCGGGGGTGCACCGTGATACAGGTGATCGCCCAGGATCACTGCGCCCTGGGCGGTCATGTGGCCATGGCGGACAGTGAAAGCGAATACTGGTCGGCAGCCCACTGGGCGTTGGCGCGCCTGCAAGTGAACCCCGCCGCCCGCATTGCCATTGTCATTCCCCAGCTGGAACAGGTCCGCCACCAGGTGGAATCCGTGTTCGACGCCGTTTTCTATCCCCAGTGGGACTTCTCCCCGGAAAGCCGCCTGCGCACGGCCTATAATATTACCGCCGGACGCACCCTCGCCAGCGTGCCCATGGTGGACATCGCCCTGCTCCTGCTTGACCGCCTCCATCGGAACGTGGAACTGACCCAGGCCGAGATCAGTGGCGTTCTCCTGAGCCCCTTTCTGCCTGGTTATGGGGAAGAGTTCAACCATCGCGTTCTCCTTGATCTGCAGCTGCGCCAGCGGCAGCAGGTCAGCCTGCCCCTGGCGGCCGTGATCCGGCTGGCGGCCAGCCGCCACTGCCCGCGACTGGTGAAGTTTCTGCGGGAGCTTGGCGCGGGCATGCAGGAACTGCGCTCCCGGAAAGCGCGGCCCGGCCAGTGGAGCGAACGCCTCTCCCAGCTCCTGACCCGTGCGGGTTGGCCAGGGGATCGTCGCCTCAACAGCGACGAGTATCAGGCACTGGAAGCGTGGAATACCATGCTGTACACCTTCTCCCACTGCGATCCCATAGTGGCAGAGCTGCCCCTGGGCGACGCCCTGAAGCTGATCAGCACCATGGCCCACCAGACCATTCACCAGCCCCACAGTTACGGCGAAGCCCCCGTGCAGGTGATGGGCATGCTGGAGGCGGGAGGAGCCCACTTTGACGCCATGTGGATCATGGGGCTTCACGACGAAGCCTGGCCCGCCGAGCCCCGTCCCAATCCTCTGATCCCCGGTGCTGTCCAGCGCCTGCATCAGCTTCCCCGTTCCAGCCCCCGGCGGGAGTGGGAGTACGCCAGCGCCCTGACCCATCGTTTCCTGGAAAGCGCCGACGAAGTGATCTTCAGCTATCCTGCCAGTGAAGGAGATCGTCATCTGCGCCCCAGTCCACTGATTACCGGTCGCAGGGAACTGAGCCTTCGGGAACTCCGGCTGGAAGAGGCCACCGCGACGTCGCCCCTGGGTCAGCTTCTTGCCACCGCCAGCCTTCAGACACTGGAGGATACCCACGCCCATGGCCTGCCAGCGGATACCCTGCTGCGCGGTGGAGCCTCGGTGCTGAAAGACCAGGCCCTCTGCCCATTTCGGGGCATTGGCCTGCATATTCTTGGTGCCACCGCACCCTGTGGCGCCCTGGCCGGCGTCAACCCCATGGTGCGGGGTATTCTGCTCCACAGCGCCCTGGAGGATATCTGGAACAAGCTGGAGAGTTCCCGCGGACTGCAGAAGATGGAAGCGCGCAAGCGCCGCCAGTTCATTGAGGACTCCCTGGGCAGAGCCATCCAGCGCCTGCAGCACGAACTCAATATCACCATAGCGCCCGCCCTGGCCCAGATGGAAGTGCAGATGCAGGCCCAGTGGATTGATGACTGGCTGGAATACGAAAAAACACGCCCGCCCTTCACCGTGGCCAGCCTGGAACGCTATCACCACATCAGCCTGGGAGGGCTGCAGCTGAAACTGAAAGTAGACCGCATTGACCAGCTGGAAAATGGCCAGCATGTGCTCATCGACTATAAAACCGGCCAGGCCAGCGCCAGGGACTGGGAAGGCGAGCGCCCCGCCGATCCCCAGCTCCCCCTCTACGCCGTCACCCTGCAGGACACCTCCATAGGCGCTGTCGCCTACGCCTTGATCAACCGCGAAGCCTGCCACTTCCGGGGGCTGGCCATGGAGGAAGGCATGCTGCCGGAGCTTGGCGCTCTGCCCGACCAGCAAAGCTGGCAGACCATGCTGCAAAACTGGAAAGCGGCATTGGAGAACCTGGCAGGCGAAATCACCAGCGGCTATGGCGCCATCAGCCCCCGCGATGACACCAGCTGTCGCTATTGCCCCCTGCCCCTGCTGTGCCGCATTGATGGAAATGAGGGGGATGAGGAGAGGTGAGGGATTGATGAAGCAACTGAAGGTTTTGCTGGAATTGAGCCTGTACTCGAAGTGCGGTGAGCCGGAACAGAAAAGAAAGGCCTCACACAGCCCTCAAAGGCCCAAAGGAGAGACAGGGAGAAGAGGGGACTTGACCGCGAAGAAACGCCAATGAACGCGAATTCAGAAGAGTAAAACCGGTCTCAGTCCCGTTCGCTTTGCCCACTTAAGGTGCGAGCACTTGTGAGCAACGCCGCAGATGAGGCTTTTCAGCAGCCTGACAGTCGGCGCGTCCTGGCTGGGCCAGCACACAGGGGAGAGACAGAAGCAGGCCGTTCCCCCCTGAGCCCGTCCGGTGAGTGCGACGCCTGGCTGGCAAGACCCGAACGGGACACCTGCAGGAAGCAGGTGGTCCGGCAGCACTGCAGGGAAGCAGTGTCTGCCGGATCTCCAGAACAGGCGAGCCAACGATCCGGAAAAACGGGCGTTCGGGGGGCGCGTTTTTGTGCCCTTTTTGCGCGGTCAAAAAGGGTAATATCCGGAAACGAAAAGAAGAATACCAGATGAGTCAAGTATGCAAAATTACTACGGTTTTTGCGTGACAAGCATCAGTAAAATAACGCCTTAAGTCAAGCCGACAAGGTGGGTAACTTGAGAAGTTACTCTGTGGAGAGATTTTTCCACAGTTTTTTCAGGAAAAACCCTTTGTGCCCCCTGAGTAATTCCTCGAAATATACGAAAAGGAAGAGGTATTTGTGCATGCGTGACTTCCCCTCCATTGCCGATGAAGCTGCCCGCACGCGGGCGCTGGATATATCAACGTCCTTTATCGTGCAGGCCCCGGCGGGCTCCGGGAAAACCGAACTCCTGACCCAGCGCTTTCTGGCGCTGCTGGGCCAGGTATCCGAGCCCGAGGAGATTCTGGCCATCACCTTCACCCGCAAGGCGGTGGGCGAGATGCGCGAACGGGTGCTGGGCAGTCTGCGCATGGCCCTTGATGCGGAGCCTCCCGCGGCCCCACACCTGCGCACCACCTGGGAGCTGGCCCGCGCTGCGCTGGCCAATGCCCGCCGTCAGGAGTGGAATCTGCTGGAGCATCCCACCCGGCTGCGCATCCAGACCATTGACGCCCTCTGTGCTTCCATCGTGCGCCAGATCCCCTACTTTTCCCGCCTGGGGGGACAGATGGCCATCAGCGATGAGCCTGCCCGGCTTTACCGCCAGGCGGCGATGCAGACCCTGGAGGAGCTGGAGTGCCCCCATGTGCGCACGGTACTGACCCACCTGCACAACGATATGGAGCGGGCCTGCGCCCTTCTGATGGAAATGCTGCAGCGGCGCGAGCAGTGGCTGCACCACATTGTGGCTGCCCGGAAGGCCGATCGTGCCGCGCTGGAGCGTTCCCTGGCCCATGTGCGAAGCTCCTACCTGCTGGAGCTGCAGGCGGGCCTTGATGAAGCCACGGTGGCGTCTCTGGCCGAACTGGCCGCCTATGCCGCTTCCAATCTGGATGAAAATCATCCCCTGGCCCGTATCGACTGGAGTCAGGGGCTGGGCTTCGAGGCGGCGTACACCGGGGCCTGGATTGCCCTGAGCAGCCTGCTGCTGACCCAGAAGGGCACCTGGCGGCGCAGTTTCACCAAAAATGATGGATTTCCCCCTCCCAAGAATGCCTTGATCCCTGCCATAAAGGCTCTGCTCCAGGAACTGGCCGCCAGTCCCCAGGCGGAGAACCTGTGCTGGGCCCTGCAGGCTCTGGCCCTGATTCCTGCCACCTATGACGATGACCAGTGGCCGGTACTCCACGCCATCAATGAGCTGCTTCTGAAAGCCGTTGGACATCTGTGGCTGGTTTTTGGGCGCAGCGGCTGCGTGGATTTCTCCCAGATGAGCCTTGCCGCTGTGGAAGGTCTGGGCAGTGATGACGAGCCCACTGACCTTGCCCTGAAGCTTGATTATCGACTCAACCACATCCTGGTGGACGAGTTTCAGGATACCAGTGCCAGCCAGTACCGACTGCTCAGGAAGCTGACTGCCGGGTGGCAGCCCGGTGACGGGCGCACCCTCTTTGTGGTGGGTGACCCCATGCAGTCCATCTACCGCTTTCGCCAGGCCGAAGTGGGTCTTTTCCTGCAGGCGCGCCAGCAGGGAATTGGCAATGTGCAGCTGGAACCCCTGTCCCTGAGTGTGAACTTTCGCTCCACCGCAGCCATCGTGCACTGGAACAATCAGATATTCTCCCGTGTCTTTCCCGCTGTGGAGGAGATATCCAGCGGAGCCATAGCCTACAGCGCCAGCAGCGCTTTCCATGGGGAGGCAGAAGGGCCTGACTGCGCCGTGCAGGCTCACCTGCTGCCAACCGCAAAGGCGCAGGAAGAGGCGCGGGCTATACTGGCGTGTATTGAGGACATCCGCTCCCGCCATCCCGGTGAGACCATTGCCATCCTGGCCCGCAACCGTACCCACCTGGACGAGATCATTTCCCTGCTCAAAGGGGGTGCCACCTCCTTCAGTGCCATAGATATAGCGCCCCTGGCCCACAGTGGCGCCGTGCGCGACCTGCAGATCATCACCCGTGCCCTGTGCCATCCCGGTGACAGCATCGCCTGGCTGGCTCTGTTGCGGGCACCCTGGTGCGGGCTGACCCTCGCGGATCTGCAACTCCTTACTGCCGGTGCCGATGGACGCACTCTCTGGCAGTGCCTGCAGGAGGCTACCTGTGTGGAACCGCTCAGTGCCGATGGACAGGCGCGCCTGCTGCGTATCCGGCCAGCCCTGATCCAGGCCATGGAAGAGCGTGGCCGCCAGGGGCTGGCGCGCTGGGTGGAGGGAACCTGGCGGCAGCTGGGTGGACCCGCCTTTCTGGAGCGGCCAGCACAGCTGGAGGACGCCCGCGTCTTTCTGCACATTCTCCAATCCCTGGAAGAGGAGCCCTTTCCGGAAATTCAGCATATGGAGGAAGCCCTCGCCAGTGTCTACTGCAGCGAAGACCCGTCCGCCGACAGCTCTTTGCAGCTGATGACCATCCACAAGGCCAAGGGCCTGGAGTTCGATCACGTCATCATTCCCGGCCTCTGCGGCGGCAGCCGCAGCGAGAGCAAACCTCTGCTGGCCTGGCATGAAGGGCCGCACCGCAGCGCGGATATGGAGCTGCTGCTGGCCATTGCCCGGCGGGGGCGCGACCAGAAGGAGAGCAGCCTCTACGAGTACATCCGCCAGATGCACCAGCGCTGTATGGAGAACGAGCAGAAACGCCTGCTGTACGTCGCCTGTACCCGCTCCAGAAAAGGCCTGCACCTGTTTGCCCGCCTGCGGCCCGATCGCAGTGGCGAAGACTGGGCTTCGCCCCGCAGCGGCAGCCTGCTGCGCCATATCTGGGAGCAGCTGCAGCCACTGGCACCACCGCTGCCCGATGCGCCGGAAGCAGAGGAACAGCAACAGGCGCAGCCCCCTGTTCCCCTGAAGCGGGTGCACAGTGACTGGCGGATCCCCCGTGTGGCTCCCCGCATACTGCCGAATCTGGCCATTACCCCGGCCCAGCATGACGAAGGGGAACCACAGCCCGAGTTCCAGTGGGCAGGTGAAATGGCCCGCCTGGTGGGGGTGCTCTTTCACCAGTGGGTGCGTCGCCTGGGAGAAAAGAATGAGAGAGAGAGCCTGAGCGGTGATATGGAAGAACTGCGCAAAAACCTTCGCTGGAGCACCTATCAGCTTGGCGTTCCCCATGAACTGCGAGCCAGCGTGGTGGAGCGCACCATCACCGCCCTCGGGAATATGGGCGTCGATCAGCGGGGCCGCTGGATTCTCTCCTCCTCCCATCAGGACTCCCGCTGGGAGTACCCGTTGACCGGCACAGACCAGCGTGGTCACATCGTCAATATCATCATCGATCGCATGTTTATCGATGACCAGGGAACCCGCTGGATTATCGACTATAAAACCGGCCAGCACGAAGGAGGGGGGCTGGAGCACTTCCTGCGCGAAGAGCAGCAGCGCTATGCACCCCAGCTGGAACGCTATGGCTTTCTGGCAGGCAAGCTCGGGCCGCAGCCCGTGCGCCTGGGGTTGTACTTCCCCTTTCACCAGCGCTTTGTGGAATGGGGAGTGGGGGAAGGGTATGGAAGTTCATAAAAACCGTGCCATGCACAAGGCAGGCATTCTGCACTCCCAGACCCGCTCGCTTGTCTTCCTGGCTCAAGGGTCTGCCGCTCGCCATCCGGGCTCGCTCTCGAAGTGCTGAATGCCACGCTGAGGAGACAACTGGCGCAACATGCGCGTCTGAATACCAAAATACAGGCAGGCCAATGACACCCAACAACAGTTTTTCCACCCTTTCCACATTCATCTGCGCCATGGAGGCCTTCAGCCGCGCCCATGGGCGCGATGAGCTGCCGTGGCGTCAGCCGGGCATGACGCCCTATGGTATCTGGGTCAGCGAGGTGATGCTGCAGCAGACCCAGGTAATGCGGGTGATTCCCTATTTTCAGGCTTTCATGGAGCGCTTCCCCCATGTCTTTTCTCTGGCGGCAGCCAGCTGGGATGACTTCCTGCCACTGTACCGTGGGCTTGGCTACTACCGTCGGGGGGAGAATATGCTGGCCTGCGCCCGGCTGGTGGTGGAGCAGCATGACGGGGTCTTTCCCCGCGACAGGAAGCAGCTTAAGGCCCTGCCGGGCATTGGCGATTACACGGCCAGCGCCATCCTCAGTTTTGGCTATGGCGAGCCAGTGCTGGCTTTTGACACCAATATGCAGAAGGTTTTCGGACGCTTTCTGCAGGGCAGCCGCAAGGCGGTGGTGGACAAAGAAGCCCTGGAAGGTTCACTGGTGGGTCTGTTCCGGCAGCGTCCCATGGGCTGGTTCAATGGAGCGGTTATGGATTTTGCCGGGGCGGTCTGCCGCAAGGTGCCCCTCTGCGCAAGCTGCCCGGTCCGCACCCACTGTCGCTATTTCGCCGAAGAAGGCCGGCAGGAAACTGTCGCGGTCAAGGCAGGCGCCACGCCCCCCTTTCCCATGGGCAGTGCCCAGGTTCACCTGTGGCTGCACCGGGCGCATCGTCACTATTTCTCTGTGGACCCCGATCGCTTTGTGCCCTTTATATTGCCGCCGGGGGTGAACCGTCGCCACCAGATCAAGGCATACTTCATGGAGCAGTACGGGCTGGAGCTGGCGGTGCGCCCTCCCCACGCCCGTGGCTTTCTGGAGGGGATGCCCGTGTTGCTGGTCAATGCCCAGGTTCTCCAGGGGCAGGCGGAGTTTGCTGCTTTCACCAGGGAAGAGGTCCGGGAGTACGGTGAGACGATAACGCTGAAGGGTTCTTTCTGAGATTTTGCACCTTGTTGCATTGACTTCAGCCATTATTTTCCTGGTGCTTACCACGCGGAAATAGTAGTAATTTTGCATGCTTGACTCATCTGGTATTCTTCTTTTCGTTTCCGGATATTGCCCTTTTTGACCGCGCAAAAAGGGCACAAAAACGCGCCCCCCGAACGCCCGTTTTTCCGGATCGTTTGCTCGCCTGTTCTGGAGATCCGGCAGACACTGCATCCCTGCAGTGCTGCCGGACCACTCACTTCCTGTGAGTGTCCCGTTCGGGTCTTGCCAGCCAGGCTTCGCGCTCACCGGACGGGCTCAGGGGGGAACAGCCTGCTTCTGCCTTTCCCCCGTGTACTGGCGCAGCCAGGACGCGCCGACTGTCAGGCTGCTGAAAAGCTCTCATCTGCGGCGTTGCTCACCAGTGCTCGTCGCTGCGACGCACAGGAGGTACGCCTCACTTCTCACCTTGCTTGCGCCTTGCACCTGAGAGCTTTTCAATTGCCTGTATAACGCGATGGACCCGCAGGGTTGCCGCCACAACGGCGGCAACCGCAAACCCAAAGCCACGGAGGGCGGTTGTTTGCGGTCCCCAGTTCCAGTCAGGCGGACGGCTGAGAAGGACAGCATTGGGGGCCGCTTCCCAGCCACTTTGTGCGAGTCCAAAGTGGCAAAAGAAACTCATAAACAAGGCAAGGATAATGTCGCGACGCAGTCTGTGCAGAACCATTTCCGCCATTCCAGTATGGCATAAGGGTCGGCGCCGATAGCCTGCCGTTTCAAGGGGGGGGAAGTTGAGTTCTTTTGATTGAAAAAGGACTGGTTCGGGTATACAAGCATGCAGAGTACGATCGCGGCCAGAGCCTGGTCTTGAATTTTCCCGTGGAAAGGTTTCTATGAATACATTGCCCCCGTGTCCCCGGTGCCAATCATCCTATACCTATGAAGATCAGAGTCTGTATGTCTGCCCCGAGTGTGCCCACGAGTGGCCGAAGAATGCTGCCGTTGCCCCAGCGCAGGACAAGGTGGTACGCGATGCCCACGGCGCTCCCCTGGCTGATGGAGACACGGTGACGGTGATCAAGGATCTCAAGGTCAAAGGCTCTTCGGCGGTGGTGAAGGTCGGCACCAAAGTGAAGCAGATCCGCCTTGTGGAAGGGGATCATGACATCGACTGCAAAATTGACGGTATTGGCGCCATGAAACTGAAATCAGAGTTTGTCAGAAAGGTTTAGGCGCACATGCAGAAAACGGCTTCTGTCCAGTGGCTTGACGCTATTGCCTGTCACTCCCGGCGATGGGTGCTCTGGGGTGTTGTATTGGGTGGTCTTGGCGGGGTGCTGATCATCCTGCAGGCGGGGCTGCTGGCCCACGTTATCCATGAAGCGTTCATGGAGGGAATTTCCCGCGCGGCCTTGTTGCCGTTTTTTGGTTTCCTGGTGCTGGTGATTGCTTTGCGGGCACTGATCGCCTGGGGGCGCGAGCTCCTGGGGCAGCGCGCCTCGACGCAGGTGCGTCGGGTGGTTCGTCAGCAGCTGCTGGAGCATATCGGACGTCTGGGGCCGGTCTATGCCAGCGAGCAGCGTGCCGCGTCTCTCTCCAGTGCTCTGCTGGAGCGGGTGGAGGCCCTGCACGGCTACTTTTCCCACTATCTGCCCCAGAAGATGCTGGCCATAGTCATTCCCGCCACTATCGGCCTGGCGGTCTTCCCCGTCAGCTGGGTGGTGGGGACGATCTTTCTGGTCACGGCGCCGCTGATTCCCTTCTTCATGGTCATGATCGGCCGCGGGGCGGCGACATTGAACCAGAAGAACTTCCAGGCCCTCTCCCGCATGAGCGCCCACTTTCTGGATACCCTGCAGGGTCTGGCGACCCTCAAGATTTTTTTCCGCTCCCGTGATGAGGCCCAGCGTATTGCCAAATCTTCAGAGGAGTACCGTCAGGGAACCATGGCGGTGCTGCGGGTGGCCTTTCTCTCCTCGGCGGTACTGGAATTCCTCACTGCCGTGGCCATTGCCATGACGGCGGTCTATCTGGGGATGCACTTCCTGCACTATCTCGACTTCGGCCTCTATGGCCGGGAGCTGACCCTGAAGATGGGGCTTTTCCTGCTGCTGCTGGCACCGGAGTTCTACCAGCCCCTGCGGGAGCTGGGCACTCACTATCACGCCCGGGCCGAAGCCGTTGGCGCGGCCGAAGGTATCCAGGCCATTCTCAGGGCACCGGCTCAGGCCGCTCCCCGCGACGGGGAGCCCTTTGGCCCCGTCGGCAACATCGCCATCGACTTTCGATCTGTCCATCACTGTTTTGGCACGGAGCGCGTGGCTCTGGAGAATCTCTGCCTGTCCATCGAGGCGGGGCAGTGGGTGGCCGTGGTGGGTGCCAGCGGCGCCGGCAAGACCACCATGCTGAATCTGCTGCTGGGCTTTCTGTCCCTGCAGCAGGGACAGATCCTGGTCAACGGTCAGGATCTGGGCAGCCTGAACATGGAACACTGGCGTCGGCATGTGGCCTGGGTTCCCCAGTCGCCGACGCTTTTTTATGGCAGCATTGCCGACAATATCGCCCTGGGCTCAGAGGCCATGACCCGTTCCCGTGTCATTGAAGCGGCGCGACGCGGACGGGTGCTCGACTTCAGTGATGCTCTGCGCGGTGGCCTTGACGCGCCTGTGGGCGAGCAGGGGAACCTGCTTTCCGGTGGTCAGGCCCGCCGGGTGGCCCTGGCGCGGGCCTTTGCCAAGGACACTCCCCTGGTGGTGCTGGATGAACCCACGGCTGGTCTGGATGGTGAAAATGAGCGTCTGATCATGGAAGGCCTGAAGGGTCTGGCTGCGGGGCGTACCATGATGATGCTGACCCACCGCCTGGATACCGCTCGCCTGGCGGATCGTATTGTGGTCATGGATCGTGGACGGATTGTGGAAGCGGGCAGCCACGCTGAGCTGATGGCCCTGGAGGGAACCTATGCTGCTCTGGTGCGCAGTGGACGCGCGGAGGTGCTCCCATGAGGGAACTGCTGCCCTTTGTGCGCCTCTTCTGGCCCAGCCGCCTGTGGATATTCTGGGGAGCCTTTTTCGGACTTGCCACCATGGTGGCAAGCGTCGGTCTGCTGGCCCTTTCGGGCTGGTTTCTCAGTGCGGCGGCCTTTGCCGGCCTCAGTGTCATCAGTGCCAGGGAGTTCAATTTCTTTACCCCCAGTGCCGGAGTGCGGGGGTTTGCCATCCTGCGTACCGGTGGCCGCTATGCCGAGCGCATCCTCTCCCACGAGGCCACCTTTCGCCTGCTGGCCTCGCTGCGTGTCTGGTTTTACCAGCGTATTGAGCCCCTGGCGCCGGCAGGGCTGCTCCGCCATCGCAGTGGCGATCTGCTCAGCCGCATTGTCACCGATATAGATACCCTGGACGGCCTCTTTCTCCGGGTCATATCACCGCTGCTGATCGCCCTGGGCCTGGCAGCCATAGCCGGAACCTTTCTGTGGTGGCTCTCCCCGGTGCTTGCATTGATATTCTGGTTTTTCTTCGCCCTGGCCGGGCTGCTGGTTCCCCTGCTGGTCAGGCACATGGGCAATCAGATTGGTCGGACCATGCAGCAGTGCGGCGCGCGTCTGCGCACCGCAGCAGTAGAGGATATGCAGGGTATGGCCGACCTGATGGTGTACGGAGCCGATACCAGGCATCGCGCCCGGTTGCTGGAGGAGAGTGAACGCCTGCTGATGCAGCAGGAACGCATGGCGCGGATCAGTGGCCTCAGCAGTGCCTTGATGACGCTCCTGGCGGGCCTGGCGGCTGTGAGCGCCCTCTTCGCGGCGATTCCCCTGGCTCAGCAGAGCGTCTTTGACGGAGCCATGCTGGCCCTGATCGCCTTCGGTATTCTGGCGACCTTTGAGGCTGTGCTCCCCATTCCCCACGCCTTTCAGTTCCTGGGCAAGACGCGGGAAGCGGCCCGCCGCCTGCTGGAAGTGACAGAGGTAGAGCCCGCCGTCACTTTCCCTGAAAACCCCTGCCGGGAGGCTGCCGGGGCGCTGTGTCTGAAAAGCGTCAGCTTTGCCTACGCAGGGGGCAGTGGAGCCGAGGCCCTGCGGGATGTTTCCCTGAGTATAGCCGACGGAGCCAAAGTGGCAATCGTCGGGCCATCGGGCAGTGGGAAGTCGACCCTGGCTCACCTGCTGGTGCGCTTCTGGGATCCACGCAGCGGACAGATAACCCTTGGCGACAGCGATCTGCGTCAGCTCAGCGAGGAGCAGCTGCGCAACACCATCACCCTGGTCTCTCAGAAGTCCCATATCTTCTGCGCCACCATGCGGGAGAATCTGCTTATTGCCGCGCCCCATGCTGACGAACAGCAGCTATGGCAGGCTCTGGAGCAGGCGCAGCTGGCTGATTTTGTCAGGGGGTTGCCGGAGGGGCTGGATACCTGGGCCGGCGAAGGGGGGGCGCGCCTTTCCGGCGGCCAGGCTCGCCGTCTGGTGCTGGCGCGGGCGCTTTTGAAGAACACCTCCATCTGGGTGCTGGATGAGCCCACCGAGGGCCTGGATGCCGTGACCCAGCAGCAGTTTATGGCAACGCTGCTGGACAGCCTGGCAGGGCAGACCCTGATCCTGATTACCCATATCACGGCAGGGCTGGAAGCCATGGACACCGTTTATTTCATGGAGGACGGGCAGCTGATCTGCAGTGGCAGCCATCGACAGTTGTTGCGTACCAGTGAGCGGTATCGGGTTTTTACGAATTGCGCGGGTGACTAGAAAAAGGGCAGCTTCAGTCCTGCCCTGGTCGTTCGACTAAAGTTGTGCACATTTTTTGCGCACCCGCTGTGCGCTGTCGTCAAAGTCATTTTTCTCCTCGGGGCTGGCGAAGCCTGGGATTTCTTTTCTTCCCTCTTGCAATAACGCAACATTTCCTTGACAAGGCGTAGGTTAGACGCATAATCTTAGCCACGGCAAAGGGGCCCCTGTTCTTTTCTGGCATGCTTATTGCTGTATGCCATAGGGAAAGGCAATACGCCCGGTAACAGCCCATTTTGCAAAAGGAGAAGGTTATGTTGAAAGCAAAACGTCTTGGAATCATCGGTGGAGTTCTCGCCGGAAGTCTTGTTCTGGCAGCCTCTGCCTCTGCCCTGCCCCTGGAAAGCCATGTAGGCGCCACGTACGGTATTCCCAGCGAAGGCGACAACGGCCTTGAGCTGGAAGTCGGTACCCTGTATTCCCATGAATCCGGATTTTACGCTGGTGCCACCTATTTCACCAATGACCTGCTGGACGATGACTGGGATTTCTCCGAATGGTCATACTTTGAGCTGACTCTTGGTTATGAGGGTGAAGCTGGTGTTATCGGTTACGATCTTGGTTTTCTGAAGACATGGTATCTGGACAGTGATTCCGATGACCTTGCCGGCTCTGATGAAATTTATCTGGGAGTTCTCTTTGCCCCTACCGATGAACTGGGCCTGAGCGCGTACTACTACCATGATCTTGACTCTGATGTGGATGGTTATGTGGAACTGGGAGCTGAGTACGACCTGGGCTTCGCCGTGGCCAGCTACCTCTACACTCAGGGACTGGCTGATCGCGATGACGAGAAAACCTCAGAAATCGGCATCAGCAAAGAATTTATCCCAAATCATGAGTTTGGTCTGTTTTATACCATTGACCATGACGACAGCGACAACAGTGTTCTCGAGCTGACCTGGACCTACAGCTTCTGATTCTGCCCTCACCATTTGTGGTTTGTGGAAAAATATCGTCGGCCGGCCCTGCACGTGTGCGGGGCCGGTTCGCGTTTACACCCTTGCGCTTTTCCTGGAACACCTGTTTTTCCGTAGCAAAAAGAAATGCCTGTTACCAGTGTGCCTTCATTGCTATACTCGTGCCATGGTTTTCCAGGCAGAGTCAACGCTCACGCAAGTGGAAAACTCACTCCGCGATGTACAGCAGCGGTTGGCACCGCAGGTTGTCTACGCTGGCCCTGATGCCATGCTGGAATGGGGGGATACTTCTGCACAGACTGCGTCGCTTGACATTATCCTCACCATATATACGAGTTTCTTTTGCCACTTTGGACCCGCCCAAAGTGGCGCAAAAGCGGCCCCCAGTGCTGTCCTTTTCAGCCGTCCGCTTGCCTGGAACTGGGGACCGCAAACAACCGCCCTCCGTGGCTTTTGGTTTGCGGTTGCCGCCGTCGTGGCGGCAACCCTGCGGGTCCATAGCGTTATGCAGGCAATTGAAAAGCTCTCAGGTGCAAGGCGCAAGCAAGGTGAGAAGTGAGGCGTACTTCCTGTACGTCGCAGCGACGAGCACTGGTGAGCAACGCCGCAGATGAGAGCTTTTCAGCAGCCTGACCGTCGGCGCGTCCTGGCTGGGAAAGTACACGGGGGAGAGACAGAAGCAGGCCATTCCCCCCTGAGCCCGTCCGGTGAGTGCGACGCCTGGCTGGCAAGACCCGAACGGGACACTCACAGGAAGTGAGTGGTCCGGCAGCACTGCAAAGAGGCAGGGGTCAGGCAACGCAAAGAGACCCAGGTGCAAGGCGCGGGCAAAGCGAGAAGGGAGGCGTACTCCCTGTACGTCGCAGTGACGAGCGATGCCCGGCAACGCAGCAGATGGGCCTCTTTGGGCAGCCTGCTGCCGGATCTCCAGAACAGGCGAGCAAACGATCCGGATAAACGGGCGTTCGGGGGGCGCGTTTTTGGGTCCTTTTTGGGCGGTCAAAAAGGACAATATCCGGAGGCGAAAAGTGGAACACCAGATGAGTCAAGCATGCAGAATCAATATTGCTTCCGCGTGGTAAGTGCTGGGGAAATAATTGACTAAGTCGATGCAGTAAGGTGCAAAAGTTAAGATGAAAGCTATGGTTCGCAGACAGTCTTTTCAGCGCCGGGTACTGGTGACGACGCTGGCGATAATTTTTGCGGGTATCTGGTTTTTGTCATTTATTGTCACCAGCTCCCTGCAGAAGGATATGGAGCGGTTACTGGCAAGCCAACAGTACGCTACGGTATCCCTGATGGCCCACCAGATTGAGCGGGGCTTTCAGGCTCGCGTCCAGGCCCTCGAAGAGTTGGCAGGCAGGGTTGGACAGCTGGGGATTGCCCATGATCTCGAGGCTATCCAGTCCATGCTCGAGTACCGGACTTCTCTGCATCAGCTCTTTAATGGCGGACTTCTCTTTGTGGATGAGGGCTTTACGGTTCGAGCCGATGCTCCGCCGCAGCCGGGACGTCGCGGTCTGACCTACGCCAGCAGCCCCTATCTGCCCACGGTTTTCCAGGAAAAGCGCACCGTCATCAGTCCGCCCCTCATTGGGGGAGCCCTGCAGAGGCCCCTGGTGGTTATCGCTGCTCCAGTCCTGGTTGACGGCAATGTGGTTGGCGTCATCAGCGGTGCTATCAATCTTGCCTTGCCGAATTTCCTGGACGATATTGCCGCCCAGGCTTATGGACACAGTGGCGGGTATCTGCTGGTCTCTCCCCGAGATGGGGTTTTTGTCACGGGAACCCAGAGCGATTATGTTATGGCAAGAGTGCCGGAATCCGGCATCAATCCGCAGTTTGATCGCTACATGTCGGGTTACGAGGGATCGGGGATTTCCGTCAGCTCAAAGGGGGTGGCCCAGCTCTCATCGGCCCACTCCATAGCCACTCCTGACTGGTTTCTGATGTCGATACTGCCTGTCAGTGAAGCCTTTGCACCCATTGCCCTCCTGAAGAAGCGCATCCTGCTCCTGGCCCTGGGTCTGACTCTGGTCAGTGGTCTGCTGATGGCCTGGGTTCTGCGTCGTCACTTCCGCCCTCTTCACCAGGCCATTCACAGCATCCGCAGCGCTGCCCGGGAGCCAGACCTCTTTCCTCAGCTCCTTGAGGTGCGGATGAATGACGAAATCGGCGAACTGCTCAAGAGCTTTAATGTCCTGCTGGAAACCCTTGGCCAGCAGCACCGCGAGCTGTGTGCCCGCGATGAATTGCTGGCCAAACTCTCCTCCCAGATTCCCGGCGTGCTGTACCAGTTTCGCCTCGGGCCCGATGGGCAGTTCACGGCACCCTATGTCAGCCATGGTATCCGGAAGATCTTCGAGCTGGAGTTTGAAGATGTCAAAGATGATGTCCAGGCAGTATTTCAGCGCATACACCCCGATGAGCTGGATGATGTGCTGCGCAGTATTGACGAATCGGCCCGCAACCTGACCCCCTGGCGTTCGGAGTTCCGGGTGCTCCTGCCCGGGCGGGGAGAGTCCTGGCGCGAAGGCTACGCCATGCCGGAAATGCAGGATGATGGCTCTGTGCTCTGGCATGGCTTTATCACCGATATCGACGAGCGCAAGCTGATCGAGGGACGCCTTCACCTGTTGAACGAGCACCTTTCCGAACAGGTGGAGCTGGAGGTGCAGGAGCGGCTGCAAAGCGAAGCCAAGTACCAGAACCTTTTCAATACCATTCCCGACGCCATCTTTATTCACCCCCTGGACGAGAACAATATGCCCGGTGTCTTTGAAGAGGTGAACGAAAGCGCGTGTCGCCTGCTGGGTCTGAGTCGGGAAGAGTTGCTGAAGCTCAGGCCCATGGACATTCTGCCTCCCGAGTATCACGGACAGGTGGCTGTGCGCATGGAGGAGCTCCTTCGCAAGAAGCACATTCTCCTGGAGCAGCCCTTGCGCACGGCCGACGGGAGAGTTCTGACCATTGAGCGCACCTCCAGCCTGCATGCCATGAACGGACGCCAGATTCTGTTCAGTATCGTGCGGGATATCACCGAGAAAAAACGTCTGGAGCGGGAGCGGGAGATGAACCAGGCGCTGCTGATCCAGCAGTCAAAGCTGGCGGATCTGGGTCACATGATCGGCGCCATTGCCCATCAATGGAAGCAGCCCCTCAACAATATTGCCATTATTGCCCAGTCATTGCCTGACATGCAGGAAACGGGTGAGCTGGATCGAAAAACCCTGGTGGACTACACGGATAAGCTGATGAACCTCATTCAGTTCATGAATCAGACTGTCGATGACTTCCGCAGCTTTTACCGGCCATCCCGTGAAATGGCGGCCTTCTCCCCCGCCGATGATGTCCGGGCGGTAGTCCAGCTGCTCCAGGATCGCCTGGCGCGCCATGGCATCGAAGTGGATATGGACACAGAGGGTGGCCCCCCTGCCTGGGGATACTCCGGAGAGTTCCGGCAGGCGGTGCTCTCTGTGCTCAATAATGCCATTGATGTACTGGTGGAGCGCTCCGTGCCACAGGGCCATATCGCCATTGAGCTGGGTGTGGAGGGAGACTTTGTCATGATTGCCATCGAGGATAACGGGGGTGGTATTTCTGCGGAGCTGCTGCCCGACAAGCTGTTCAATGCCTTTACCAGCACCAAGGGAGAGGAGGGAACCGGCATCGGACTCTCGCTGTGCAGAACCATTATAGAAGAGAAGATGGGTGGGCGGATAACTGCCCGCAATACCGATGGCGGCGCGCGCTTCACCTTCTGGCTGCCGTTGCACCAGGAAGAAACAAGAGAGGAAACGTAAAAAGTCCCGGTGGAATACTCCATCGGGACTTGTTGTATGTGTGGCGCCCCCGGCGCGATTCGAACACGCAACCTACGGATTCGTAGTCCGGCACTCTATCCAATTGAGCTACGGGGGCCTCTCAAACTGCTGGGGGAGCATACCCAAAGCGCCGTGAGATTGCAAGCAAAAATCTCACTTCAGAAAAACAAATGGATTTTCATAAAAACTCAGCTGATCGCTGTGGTTGAGTTCACGTAACTGCCCTGGCCGAGGAAACAGATTGCGCTGGGCCATCTGAAAGGGGCTCTTGCGCTCGGCGAAGTAGAGCAGGTCATCGAACATAAAGCTGAATTCCCCGCCGGAAAGGGTGAATTCCAGGTCTTTTGGGGGGCGATCCGAGCCCAGGGTCAGGGAGAGTGGCATATCGTCAAGGCGGATCTCCAGTTCGTCCAGATTGATATCCAGCTTCATGGAGGCGCTGGGTGAGTTGGATTTTTCCACAGAGATGGAAGGTTCGCGCAGCTGCCTCTCCTGAGCATCGGCCAGCTGAGGCAGTGGCGTCGCCTGTGAGGCCAGCGCCAGCAGACCAAGGCCCGTCAGCAGTATACCACTCCACCCGATTACTTTTCCCGGAACCATTTGAAAAACCACCTCAATGTCATTATCATGGGAAATTCATACACCGAAAAACGTTCTTTTTCAACTGTATCACCGAGGAGTACCATGCAGACTCTGTGTTATATCGTACGCGGAAAGGTTCAGGGCGTGGGTTTTCGCTACTTTGTCCACGGCGTGGCTCAGGCCATGGGCATCGCGGGAACCGTGGAGAATCTGCCCGATGGTTCCGTGCGTATTTATGCCTGCCTGGACGAAGCGGATCAGGCGACCTTCAAGGCCAGGGTTGCCGCCGGCCCACCCCTGTCGCGGGTGGAAGAAATCGAGGAAAGGAAAGTGCAGGCCCATGCCTTTGAGGGCTTTCGCATTGTGGGGTAAAGCATGGACAGTATCGCCAGACTGATGAGCGTTGGCAGGATCACCTACGACAAGGATCTCAACTCGTCACATTCAGGAAACATCTCTTTTCGAGCTTCCGATGGAAGCATCCATATTACCCGCCGGGGCTCCATGCTGGGCTTTCTGACCGAAGGGGACGTCATTCGGGTGGAGGCAGGCGGGGAGCACCCCCAGGCTTCCCGCGAACTGCCGGTGCACCGCGCCATTTACGACGCCAACCCCTCCGTCGGGGCAGTGGTGCACGTGCACGCCCTGCACGCCACCGTGCTCTCCACCTTTCACGATGAGATCCTTCCGGCCGATGCCGAAGGGCGCTACTACCTGCCCCGCATTCCCGTGCTGGAGTGCGCCAACCCCATCGGCTCCGACGAACTGGCCGCAGGGGTATCCAGCATACTGCAGCAGCAGCACGCCGTCATCGTGCGCTCCCACGGCGTCTTCGCCGCCGGCCGTGATCTGGACGAAGCGCTGCTGTACGCCTCCTGCACCGAAAGCATCTGCCGTATTCTCTACATGACCGCCCACTATCAGCAAAGGAGTCAGCCATGCGAATAGCCATCATCCTGGCCGGCGGCCAGGGCAGACGGATGGGCGCCACCCTCCCCAAGCAGTACCTTGAACTTGCCGGCAAGCCGATTCTGCAGCACACCCTTGAAACCTTCGTCAGTTTCGGCTTTTTTGATGCCTATGTTCTCGTGCGCCGACCTGAGGACGCTCCCATGGTCACCTCCATAGTGGAACAGGCACAGGTACCGGTTCCCGTCACCCAGGTGGAGGGAGGAGCCGAGCGGGCCGACTCCGTGCTGGCCGCCCTGCGCGCCATTCCCCATGCCGGAGCCCGGGTTTTTATCCACGACGGCGTGCGCCCCTTTGTGCGCCGCGAGCAGGTGGTCCGGCTCGAGCAGATGCTCAGCACCTACGCCGGGGCCATACTGGCCGTGGAAGCCCATGACACCATCAAGGTCGTCGTCGAGCCTCCCCTGATTCAGGGAACCTTCGATCGCCGCACCATCTACCACGCCCAGACCCCCCAGGCATTCGTCCTCGAAACCATCCGCACCGCCCTGGAGAAAGGCACTGCCGGCCTGACCGACGACGCTTCCGCCCTGGAACGCGAAGGACTGCCCGTGGCCGTTGTTCTGGGAGACCTGCGCAATATCAAGATCACCACTCCCGAAGACATGGCCATCGCTGAAGCCATACTGAAAGGCTTTTAGATGCCACACTGGATCGCGGGCAAAGACGCCCCCCTGGAAGAATCCGTTGCCGCCATGACCCGCATTCTGAAAGACCTGGGATTCGATCTGCAGGAATCGGCCTGGATGCATCAGATCGACCCCGTCTACTCGGTGCGCCTCTCCCAGCGGGACTGCCCCGCCGTGGCCTCCAACGGTAAAGGCACCACAGAGCTGGCGGCCCGCGCCAGTGCCCTGGGCGAAATGATCGAGCGCCTGGCCTGCCGTCACTTCTTTGCCGATTATTACCTGGCCCGCCAGGACGCCCCATGGGTTTACGACCCGCGCGAGCAGTGGTTCAATGCCAGCGAAGCTTCCCTGGAAACCATCTTTCCACCCCACCTGCGGGAAATCTACGACCCCACCGGCGAACTGGAACCCACCGACCTGCTGGACCACAATGGCCCGCTGGGCGATGGCCGCATCTGCTGCCTGCCCTTTGAACGCTCCAGCGATGGCAGCCGCCAGTGGCTGCCCGTCAGCCTGCTTGGCAACCTGTACGCCAGCAATGGCATGGCCGTCGGGAACAGCCTCGCCGAAGCGCGCGTCCAGGCCCTGTGCGAAATCATCGAACGCTCCGTCAAGTACCAGATGATCGGCCAGGGCCTCAGCCTACCAGTCATCCCTGCCGAAGTATGGCAGGGATTTCCCGCCGTGCAGTCAGCCGTGGAACAGCTTCAGCAGAAGGGCTACGGCCTGCGGCTGCTGGACGCCTCCCTGGGTGGCCGCTTTCCCGCCACCGCCGCCGTCCTCATGGAACAGACCAGTGGACGCTGCCTGTGGTCCTTCGGCTCCCATCCCCTGCTGGAAGTCAGCCTGGAACGCACCATCACCGAACTCCTCCAGGGACGCCCCCTCTACAGCGCCGAGGGCCTGCGCTTTCCCAGCTGGGATCGGGAAGCGGTGGCCAGCACCAGCAACCTGGAAACCCACTTTATCGACTCCAGCGGACTGGTACACATGGACAGCCTGCGCCAGCCCGCCGATTATGCCTTTACCCATTGGAACGGCTCAGCGGACAGCCATCAGCAGTGGCAGGACCTGCTCACCCTCTTTCAGGAGATGGGGCAGGATCTGTACCTCATCGACCAGTCTCACCTTGGGTTTCCCGCCTGCCAGATCATCGCCCCCGGATTTTCCGAAATCTATCCCCCCGAAGAGCTGGTGTGGAACAACACCTACCGGGCTGCCCCGCTGCGGCCACGGATACTGCGCCTGCCCCGCCTGAAGTACCCGGAAATCCATCAGTTGTGGCAGCAGTGGAATGAGCTGGACCCCGAACCATGGCGCCCCATGCTGGAAGCCCTGGGAATCGCCATGCCCATCAACCAGGAAGGCCTGCTGTGGCAGGATATGCTCAGCGGTGACGTGAAGATGCTGATTGCCCTGGCCGTGGGCGAGCGGGATGAAGCCCTGGAGTGGCTGGAACAGCGCCTCCAGCTCCCCTGCCACCATGGCCGCAACCAGGCCCTGCTGCACTGCCTGCACACCGTTCTGATGGAAAACCAGCAGGATAATGACGCGCGTCCACTGCCCCTGGAAGAGCTCATCGCTCCCGACATCCTGCGCCAGGCCCGACAGTTGGCCGCAGGGCACCTGAGCGCCCTGGAGGAGCTCCCCCTCGACAACAACAGCCCGCACCAGGCAGTGCTCAGCGCGTACCAGAAAATAGTGGATGCTTTCAAGACTAACTAGGGCGTGCTACTGCACGCGTTCAAACAAAGACAGGAGGTTAATAGATTAACTGTCAGGCAACTAGCTCGCATTATGTGTCTGGCTCTATTCGTTATACCTCAGTGGTACTTTTAATGAAAAAGTTGTTTCAATATGTCCATTAAGGGTTTGCTTGATATTTTGTTGTACTTTTATGCGAGAGTTTAAATGCTCGGTAGCAATTTTTTGCGCTAAAAACAATCCAAATCCAGAGCCATCTTCTTCAATTTCTTTTGCAGACATACCGCGAAAGAAAGGTTGGAAAATTTTATCACTTTCACATTCTAAAATTTTGGGGCCAAAAGAAGTTACTGAGATGTAAATATGTCCATCCCCGTCGTTAATATATACGGATATTGTAGACTTTTTTGGTGAATATTTAATTGCATTGTCAATTAAGGTGTGAGGTATAATTGAAAATGCCTTTGGGTTTCTTGTAATGTCAAATTGATTACTTCCGCTCACATTAATCTTGATGGATTTTGCATCGCTTTTCAATTTATAAATTCGGATGTATTTTAAAAAACACCCGTAGATGCGAAAAGACTTGTAGTCATCTTCTCTATAGAGCCAGCTTGTGTCTTGAATCGCTTTTGCCAAAGTTATTTTTTCGTCTAACATTTTACTGGCGTAATATATTGCCACTTCCTCGTGGCTGCAATTCTTTAAGATGTCGTCATTTATTTCTTCTGCGCCAGTTTTTTCTAGTATTGAGACATTGATGTTTTTGATAATGGTGCTGTTGATTTGCTGATAGTCGTGCAAAAAAGAAAGGTTTTTTTGAAGCTCATTTTTGATGGGATTAAAAAAATTATCTTTGTACATGTTGTTTGATACGTAATTGTCTAATGTGGAGCTTTTTAGCTGTGCAATTTCTGATTCGGTATTCTTCAGTAGCTCATCACTGTGTTTAATATAATTGTCTATGAAGCTATTCGTTACTGTGCATTCAGGTGAGTCGTATAAGCGTTTCTTTTTTTGTTTTGAATTGTTGATGTCTTTAATGCAGAATCCAAATAAAACTATTGTGTTGTGTTTTATGTAGTTTAAACCGTAAGAGCATTCAAGCATCGCATTATGCGTTGGAGTTTTGCATTGGTGAGAAGTGCATTTCTTGCACGAATTTCCCATTTTTATTATTGCTCCATCAATAGCTGAGTTGTTTTTCCAGTGAGGGAATATTTCTTTCACTTATACAGGCCTTTCAGTGATGAATAGGTGTTAATTGCAAAAGTGACAACGGATAATATGAACGTAATTGATTCTTGCGGCAGTTGAAATGGTGCAATTTTTTTCTCGAAGTACTTAGGGTTTGAGTTGGCAATGCTTTTATTGAAAATCTTTTTTATTGTCGCTTTATTGTCAACCTCGCCAAAAGTTTGCATGATCATATCTAAGTAATATTCGTATGAAAATCTTTTTCTTATGAAATGGTCTACCTTTTGTTTGTATTCAAAGAAATCCTGTGCTTTGTCAAGGGTGCCGTTTGCCAACTTGAAGAAGTCCTGATATGCAAGTTTGTAATCAGCATTTGAGTATGCAAGTATGATTTGACATGGGTTTACAGTCTTAATATGTTTGAGGACTCCAAGCCCTTGCTCTGATGAAAAATTTCTCCCGACTCCTTGGATATCTAAAAGGATAATGTCATATTCGCCATTCTCAAGAGAGTTGATATCCTTAATATCTATGTCATCCCATGTGTCAATTGCATAGCGTGCTTCTTTAAATAATCTTTCGTATTCGAATGGGTTGTCATCAATTACTAAAATTCTAGTACGCTTTTTAAGTTCCTCGAATTCGATATCTGGCCATTTAAGTCTATTAAAAAAACATAACCTGGTAAGCATGTGTCACCTTTTTACTGCTAATGGGTTCAGGTAGAGTGCATGGATATTAGTTGTCAAAATACTTCAAGATGCCATTATTGTGGAAATTGGTAGCTGCAAGTATTATTTTAAGGCTTTGGCCAAGGCATATACACGATGTTGCTTTAACTGATTAACCCCAGCATAACGCTGGAAGATGGAAAGCTGCATAGTCTTGTGTTTTGCATGAATATAATATAGCCCTGCCCATATAAGGATAGCAAGGGAGATTCAACCTATTCCTCCGGCTAGGGTAGTAAAAGATTGATATGCATCAGGGCTTCAACCGTTGCCAGTCAAAGCCCTGTTATTCTTGCTTAAATTCCTTACCCCCTTTTGGAAGCGCCTTCCATGCGGTGCCGCTCCTGTCCGTCCAGAATAGCCTTGCGCAGGCGGATGTTCTTGGGGGTCACTTCCACCAGCTCATCTTCACGGATGAACTCAATGGCGCGTTCCAGGGTCATGGGCAGTACGGGAGTCAGGGCGATGGCGTCGTCCTTGCCGCTGGCGCGCACGTTGGAGAGCTTCTTCTCCTTGCAGGGGTTGACGTTGAGGTCGTTGTCCCGGTTGTGCTCGCCGATAATCATGCCCTCATAGACTTTGGTGGCGGGAATAATGAAGAGCACGCCACGGGGCTCCATATTGTAGAGGGAGTAGCCGGTGGCTTCGCCCTGGCGATCAGAGACCAGGGAGCCGCTGAGGCGGCTGGCAAAATCGCCGCGATGGGGCTCGTAGCCGCTGAAAATGGAATTCATGATGCCGGTGCCACGGGTATCGGTGAGGAACTGGCTGCGATAGCCGATCAGGCCCCGCGAAGGGATGCTGAACTGCACCCGCACTCGCCCGGTGCCACGATTGGTCAGGTTGACCATGCGACCCTTGCGGTGGGAGAGTTTCTCCGAGATAACGCCCAGGTAAATCTCCTCGCAGTCGATATAGACATCTTCGATGGGCTCCAGCAGGGTTCCGCCTTCATCGCGGCGGTAGATGACCTCCGGTTTGCCCACCATGAGTTCAAAGCCTTCACGGCGCATGGTTTCAATGAGAATCGCCATCTGCAGTTCGCCCCGGCCTTTCACGATAAAGGTATCGGAGTTGGGCGTCTCTTCCACTTCCATGGCCACCGAGCGCAGGGTTTCGCGCTGCAGGCGCTCGCGGATCTTGGTGGACTGCACCAGTTTGCCCTCCTGGCCGGCAAAAGGAGAGGTGTTGGGGGCGAAGCGCATGGAGACCGTGGGACGGTCAACCCGCAGGCGGGGCAGGACCTTGGGTTGCTCCTTGGTGCAGATGGTGTCGCCGATATGCACATCTTCTACGCCAGCCAGAATCAGGATGTCGCCAGCCTGCACCTGTTCGGCCTCTTCCATCTCCAGCCCAGCGTAGACCTGCACCTTCTTGATTTTCAGGGAGTGCTGCTCGCCCGTTTCGCCAATGCACACCAGGGCGGTGTTGCGTTCCATGGTGCCGTGGGCGACGCGGCCGATGGCCAGGCGGCCCAGGTAATCGGAGTAGCCCAGGTCGGCCACCAGCATCTGGAAGGGTTCAATGGGGTTGTGGCGGGGGCCGGGAATCTTCTGGAGGATCGTATCCATCAGGGGTTTCAGGTTCGTGGATTCGTCTTCGAGCTTGTGCTTGGCGATGCCCTGAATGCCGATGGCGTAGAGGACGGGGAAGTCGATCTGCTCGTCATTGGCGTCCAGATCGATAAAGAGATCGTAAACCTCCTCCAGCACTTCATCAATGCGGCTGTCGGGACGGTCGATCTTGTTGATGACCACCACAATGTTCAGGCCCAGATCCAGGGCCTTTTTCAGTACAAAGCGCGTCTGGGGCAGGGGGCCTTCCGAAGAGTCCACCAGCAGAATGGCACCGTCCACCATGGCCAGGGCCCGCTCCACCTCGCCGCCGAAATCGGCGTGGCCGGGAGTATCCAGAATATTGATCTTGACGCCTTCCCATCGCACCGAGCAGTTCTTGGCGGCAATGGTAATACCCCGTTCCCGCTCCAGATCCATGCTGTCCATCACCCGCTCATCCACGGACTGGTTGTCACGGAAGAGACCGCTCTGGCGAAAAATCTGGTCAACGAGCGTGGTCTTGCCGTGGTCGACATGGGCGATAATGGCGATATTGCGGATGGAATCATTGGTGCTGAGCTGGGACATGGGGGACGTTCTCCTGTTGTGTCTGGAATCTGGTAAAGTATTTCGCGGATATTCGGGAAGGCAAGTCTTTACCATAACATCAGGCAAAATGAAATAGGCCTGAAAAAAAGGAAAGCGTGAAGAGTGCGAAAATGGGGAATCCCCCACGGCATATCAGCGAATTCTTGTCCTTTTTGATCACGTAAAAAGGACACAAAAACGCGCCCCCCGAAACAGGAGGTTATCGGTGCCGACCCTTATACCGTGATGAAATGGAGGAAATGGTTCTACGCAGACTGTGTTGTTTGGTATTGTCCTCCCTTTGTTTATGCGTTTCTTTTGCCACTTTTGACTCGCCAAAAGTGGCGCAAAAGCGACCCCCAGTGCTGTCCTTTTCAGCCGTCCGCTTGCCTGGAACTGGGGACCGCAAACAACCGCCCTCCGTGGCTTTTGGTTTGCGGTTGCCGCCGTCGTGGCGTCAACCCTGCGGGTCTACCGCGTTCCAGTCAGCGCGTCCTGGCTGGGTCAGCACACGGGGGAGAGACAGAAGCAGGCCGTTCCCCCCTGAGCCCGTCCGGTGAGTGCGACGCCTGGCTGGCAAGACCCGAATGGGACACTCACAGGAAGTGAGTGGTCCGGCAGCACTGCAGGGAGGCAGGTGTACTCTCTGTACGTCGCAGTGACGAGCGATGCCCTGCAACGCAGCAGATGGGGCTCTTTGGGCAGCCTGCTGCCGGATCTCCAGAACAGGCGAGCAAACGAGCCGGAAAAACGGGCGTTCGGGGGGCGGTTTTTTTGGTTCTTTTTTGGCCGTACCAAAAAAGAACGATGAACTTCATAGTCTGGACACTGCACAAGTCAAGGAGGGCAAGTTGAAGTGTCCTGCGCACTCCCTGCTGCTTCAGGGCTCCTCACCCTTGAATGGCAATCACTTTTGCTGCACAATAACCGCAAACCAACAGCTTGCGAGAACTCAGGAGGCACCATGGGCGAAGACAGGGGCTACGTGCAGATCTATACAGGTAATGGCAAAGGCAAAACCACCGCCGCCCTCGGGCTGGCCCTGCGCTGTGTCGGGGCGGGATACCGGGTCTACCTGGGGCAGTTCATCAAGACGGCGGATACTTCGGAGGCCAAAGCCATTGCCATGCTGCAGGGAGGCATTGTCCATGAAACCTTCGGCAGTGGGCGCTTTATCATGGGCGCTCCGGACGAAGACGAGTTGGCCCGCGCCCGTAATGGCCTGCAGAGGGCCAGGGAGGCCCTGCACAGTGGACAGTATCGGCTGGTGATCCTGGACGAAATCATCGGCGCCATGGGTGCCGGCGTGCTGGCCGTGGAAGAGGTGGTTCAGCTGATTCGCAACCGTCCTGATTCCGTCGAGCTCGTATTGACTGGACGCAATGTGCCCGCGCCCATTCTGGAACTGGCTGATCTGGTCACGGAAATGGTCCCGCTGCGCCACTACTTTGACGCCGGAGTTCCCGCGCGAACCGGCATTGAAATGTAAACCAGCTCTTGTTTACAGATATTGCCCTTTTTGACCGCGTAAAATGGACACAAAAACGCGCCCCCCGAAACAGGAGGTTATCGGTGCCGACCCTTATACCGTGATGAAATGGAGGAAATGGTTCTACGCAGGCTGTGTTGTTTGGTATTGTCCTCCCTTTGTTTATGCGTTTCTTTTGCCACTTTTGACTCGCCAAAAGTGGCTGGGAAGCGACCCCCAGTGCTGTCCTTTTCAGCCGTCCGCTTGCCTGGAACTGGGGACCGCAAACAACCGCCCTCCGTGGCTTTTGGTTTGCGGTTGCCGCCCTCGTGGCGTCAACCCTGCGGGTCTACCGCGTTCCAGTCAGCGCGTCCTGGCTGGGTCAGCACATGGGGGAGAGACAGAAGCAGGCCGTTCCCCCCTGAGCCCGTCCGGTGAGTGCGACGCCTGGCTGGCAAGACCCGAATGGGACACTCACAGGAAGTGAGTGGTCCGGCAGCACTGCAGGGACGCAGTGTCTGCTGGATCTCCAGAACAGGCGAGCAATGAGCCGGAAAAACGGGCGTTCGGGGGACGGTTTTTTTGGTTCTTTTTTGGCCGTACCAAAAAAGAACAATAAATTCATAGTCTGTGCTGCTTGAGGCAAACAGTGTAAATTGAAGCAATTCACTGCGTTATCAGCGGCTCCGCGAGAGGAAATGGATTTTCCTGCATTCGAAAATAACCTGAATAATTCCACGGAAATACGCTTTGGAGGCATCATGCAACACCTCAAAGAAAGCATTCGGCAGTTCTGCCGCGAACGCGACTGGGAGCAGTTTCACTCCCCCAAGAATCTGGCCATGGGCCTGAGTGTGGAAGCCGCCGAACTGCTGGAAATATTCCAGTGGCTCAGCGAGGAGCAGAGTCGCAACCTGAGCCCGGAGCAGCGGCAGCGGGTCAGTGAGGAGGTGGGCGACGTGCTCATCTTTCTGGTCAACCTGTGCGACAAGCTGGGTCTCGACCCCCAGGCCTGCGCCATGGAAAAACTGCAGGCCAGCGCCGCCAAATACCCGGCGGAGCTGGTAAAGGGGAGTGCCCGGAAGTATACGGAGTATTGACAGGCTGCTGTCCCCCCCCATCTGCGGTGTTGCCCACTGTCGCTCGTCATTGCGATGTACGGGGAGTACGCTTCACTCTTCGCTTTGCGGGCGCCTTGCACCTGTGGATTTTTCAATTACCTGCGTCACTGTGAGAGTGACGAGTTTTTCAGCACTCTGTGAAAAGGAGGGACCATGTCCGCAACTATCGTCTACATGACCGCCGGAAGCGAGGAGGAGGCTCGCCGCATTGGCCATGTCCTGGTGGAGGAGAAGCTGGCTGCCTGTGTGAATATTCTGGGTGGCATCACTTCCCTCTACTGGTGGGAGGGGGCGGTGCAGGAGGGGGGCGAGGTGGCTTTTCTGGCCAAAACCCGTCCAGAGCTGGTGGATGAGCTTGCCCGGCGGGTGGTGCAGCTGCACTCCTACGACTGCCCCTGTGTGGTGAGTCTGCCGGTGGCTGGTGGTCATCCGGCTTTTCTGCAGTGGATCGGCGAGAGTACCAGGTGAACCTGGTCTGGCTGCGCAATGATCTGCGCATAAGCGATCAGCGTGCCCTGGGCGCGGCTGCTGCGGAAGGCGGTTCCGTACTGGCCGTCTTTTGTCTTTGCCAGCGACAGTGGCAGCGCCACCACATGGCTGCGGTGCGCCGGGATTTTCTGCTGCGCAATCTGGAGTGCCTGCGCCTGCAGCTGCAGGCCGTGGGTATTCCCCTGTTTGTTCTGGACTGCCACGACTTTGCCGCTGTGCCAGAGGCACTGCTGAAGCTTGCTCGCACCACCGGCGCGCGCAGGCTCTTTTTCAACGAGGAGTACGCCATCGATGAGTGGCGGCGCGATATGGCGGTGGAGCGATGTTTCCGGGAAAACGGCATGGAGGTGCGGCGCTGCTGTGACCACGTGGTGGTTCCCGCCGGGCAGCTGCGCAGTGGTCGCGGGGAGTGCTATCGGGTCTTCACCCCCTTCCAGAAGGCCTGGCTGAAGCTGGTGGTGGAAAATCCGGCCCTGCTTGCGCCTGCTCCCATCGTGAACACGCAGCCGCACCCTTTCCCCGGCGACGGCGCTGCACTTCCCACGGATACCCCCCACCCGCTGGCCCACCTGTGGCCCGCCGGGGAGGCCGAGGCCCAGCGCCGCCTGCAGGCTTTTCTGGACGGCCCCATCCGCCGCTACCATCTGGATCGGGATTTCCCCGCCATAGAGGGTACCAGCGCCCTTTCGCCCTACCTGGCCTGCGGGGTTCTGTCCATTCGCCAGTGTGTCAGCGCGGCTCTGGAACTGGCCAACGGGGGCAGTGAAGGGGCGCGGGTGTGGCTCAGTGAACTCATCTGGCGGGAGTTCTTCCAGCACATTCTGCGCGCTTTTCCACGGGTCAGTACAAACCGCGCCTTTCAGGAGCATACGGAAACCGTAGCCTGGCGTTATGATGAAGGGGAGTTCGCCGCCTGGTGTGAGGGGCGCACCGGCTACCCCATCGTGGATGCCGCCATGGCACAGCTGCACTCCACCGGCTGGATGCACAACCGCCTGCGTATGATCTGCGCCATGTTTCTCACCAAGGATCTGCTTATCGACTGGCGCTGGGGCGAGCGCTACTTCATGGAGCACCTGGTGGATGGCGACCTGGCCGCCAACAATGGTGGCTGGCAGTGGGCCGCTTCCACCGGCACCGATGCCGTACCCTACTTCCGCGTCTTCCATCCCACCACCCAGTCAAAGCGCTTTGATCCTCACGGGAAGTTCATCCGCCACTTTTTGCCTCAGCTGGCAGAGCTTGACGAGAAATACATCCACGAACCCCATGACAGCAGCGGCCTTTTGAGGCCCGACATCGATTATCCCCGGCCCATGGTGGACCATAAAGTGGCCCGCCAGCGGGCCATTGACGCATTCTCCCGCAACCTGAAGCCGAGGTGACCTGTGCCTGATTCCAATCTGCAACTGGTGGAGCATCTGAAACAGCGGGGGGTTCTGAAAACTCCAGCCCTGGTGGAAGCCTTCCGCGCTGTTGATCGTCGCAGCTTTGTTCCCGAGGAATTTTTCTTCAACGCCTATGAGGATCACCCCCTGCCCATCGGTCATGGCCAGACCATCTCCCAGCCCTGGACCGTGGCCTTCATGCTGGAACGGTTGCAGCCTCAGCCGGGCAATCGCGTGCTGGATATTGGTTCGGGGTCAGGCTGGACCACCGCTCTGCTGGCCCATGTGGTGGGTGCCGAGGGTTTTGTGCAGGGATTGGAGCTGATTGACGCATTGGTGGAGCTGGGACAGCATAATCTGAGCCTGTGGGATTTTCCCCAGGCAGCCATTGACAAGGCAACCCCCGGAGAGCTGGGGCAGCCGGGGCAGGTGTTCGACCGCATTCTCGTCTCCGCTGGCGCTGCCAGTCAGAAAGCCATACAGCAGCTTCTGCCGCAGCTGGCCTGTAACGGGAACCTGGTGATCCCGGTGGCGGGCTCCATCTGGCATCTCCACAAGGGTGAAGACGGCGTTCTGCAGTCCTGGGAGCACCCCGGCTTCGCCTTTGTACCTCTTTTGTAACACTTCTTACTGAACTTTCGCACCCCGCGGCGATTGTCTGCGCTGACCCTGATGCTATGTTCTAATGGCAGAAATGGTTCTGCACAGACTGCGTCGCTTAACATTGCCCTCACCCTGTTTATGAGTTTCTTTTGCCACTTTTGGGTCGCCAAAAGTGGCTGGGAAGCGCCCCCCAGTGCTGTCCTTTTCAGCCGCCCGCTTGCCTGGAACTGGGGACCGCAAACAACCGCCCTCCGTGGCTTTAGGTTTGCGGTTGCCGCCGTCATGGCGGCAACCCTGCGGGTCTACCGCGTTCCAGTCGGCGCGTCCTGGCTGGGCCAGCACACGGGGGAGAGGCAGAGGAAAGCCGTTCCCCCCTGAGCCCGTCCGGTGAGTGCGACGCCTGGCTGGCAAGACCCGAACGGGACACTCACAGGAAGTGAGTGGTTCGGCAGCACTGCAGGGAGGCAGGGGTCAGGCAACGCAAAGAGGCCCAGGTGCAAGGCGCGGGCAAAGCGAGAAAGGAGGCGTACTCCCTGTACGTCGCAGTGACGAGCGATGCCCGGCAACGCAGCAGATGGGCCTCTTTGAGCAGACTGCTGCCGGATCTCCAGAACAGGCGAGCAAACGAGCCGGAAAAACGGGCGTTCGGGGGGCGCGTTTTTGCGTCCTTTTTGCGCGGTCAAAAAGGACAATATCCACAAACGAAAAGAGAAATACCAGATGAGTCAAGCATGCAAAATCAATACTATTTTCGCGTGCAAACATCAGAACAGTAATGCCTGAAGCCAAGGCGGCAAGGATGCGAAACCTCAGTTATTAAAAGCGGTCTTTGTGCCCACGCAGTATGCCGAATACCTCTGCGGGGTCCAGATCCTGGTCCACTTCACCCAGAAAGCGCCGCGCGTAATCCTGAACGTCTTCGGTATGACAGCGCAGGAAGGGGTTTATCAGTCGCTCCTGCCCCATGGTGGAAGGCGTGGTGGCTTTGCCCATGCGGCGCAGGGCCTGTACTTCGTCGTGGTAGCCAAGCAGCGCCGGGTTGGATGGCTCAACATGGCGGGCAAAGCGCAGGTTGCTTTCGGTGTATTCGTGGCCGAAGTAGATGGCCACATCATCCGTCAGGCTGGCCAGCCTGACGTTCAGTGAGTGGTACATCTGCTCTGCACTGCCCTCGAAGAGTCGTCCACAGCCCGCGCTGAACAGGGAGTCCCCCGTAAAGGCGGCGCCATCAAAGTGATACACCACACTTCCCCTGGTGTGGCCGGGGGTATGGAGGACACGCCCCGGGATCTTGCCGACGGTGAGGGTATCACCGTCATTGGCGAAGCCGTTCTGACCGGGGATGCGCCCACGGTCTGAAGCGTGAGCCCACACCCGCAGGCCGGGATACGCCTGCAGCAGCTCCTCCACACCACCCACATGGTCGGCGTGGTGGTGGGTGCACAGCAGGGCCGTGGGGCGGATATCATGATGCCTGATGACGCGATCGACGGGAGCGAACTGGCATGGATCCACCACTGCCGACTCTCCGGTCTCCTCGCAGAGAATCAGGTAGGCGTAGTTGTCCTGGGCGCAGGGAATGGGGATAATTTTCATGGGTACGCTCCTTTTTCGGCGGGGAAGTCCTGTGTAAGTTGCCGAGAAAGCTTGTGTTAGCTTTATGACATTGTGAATTTTTTTCAGGACGCCTTTGCTTGCGGCAATGTACTGCCTTTTCGCGCTGTCTGCAATTCCAACCGGATAGTTGTTTCTTTTGAAATACGTTAGGCGAGGCAAGTCTCTGGAATCAGGGTGTCATTTCGCCTAACTTCCTGTCATATTTACGCTTGTCATATTTCCTACACAGTATTTTCCTGTTGACATTATCTGGTAAGTCATGTCTATAAGGTGAGATAGATCAATTTCCATGGGGTGGACGATGTGCGCTGGCTGCTTGCTCTGCCTCGGAGAAGAGGGAGCGCGTGAAAGTCGTACCAGTTGTCATGGGTGTGCTTGCGTTTACGGGGAGTGCGTGGGGAGTGCCGGAAGATCTGGTGACCCAGGCGAATATAGATATGCTGTGGATCCTGATTGCCACAGCGCTGGTGTTTATCATGCAGGCAGGGTTCACTTTGCTGGAAACGGGCATGGTGCGGGCCAAGAACACCATCAACGTGGCCATCAAGAATGCCGCCGATATGACCTTTTCCATCGTGACCTTCTGGGTGGCTGGTTTCGCCATCATGTTTGGTGCCACCGCTGGTGGCTGGTTCGGCACTTCCTCCTTTCTGCTCAACGGTGGCCATGAGCCCTACTATTTCAGCTTCTTCCTCTTCCAGGCAGTCTTCGCCGGAACTGCCGCCACCATTGTGTCCGGAGCTGTGGCCGAGCGCATGAAGTTTCGTGGCTATATCCTCATGGCCGTTATAGTGGTGCTGGTGATCTACCCGATCTCCGGCCACTGGATATGGGGCGGGGCCCTGATTGATGGACAGGAGGGCTGGCTTGAGGCCATGGGATTTGTGGATTTTGCCGGCAGCACCGTCGTTCACTCGGTGGGAGCCTGGGTGGGCATGGCAGGGGCGATCATGCTGGGGCCCCGCCTGGGGCGCTACTGTCCGCAGACGGGCGAGCAGGTGCATATTCCACCCCATAACCTGGCTCTGGTCACGGTTGGTGTGTTTATTCTGTGGTTTGGCTGGATTGGCTTTAATGGTGGCAGCACCCTGGAAGTCAGTGCCGATGTGCCCGTCGCCATATTCAATACCATGATCGCCGCTTCCTTTGGCGGCGTGACCTGCCTGCTGGCATCGGCCCTGCTGAATGGCCGTGTTCATGTGGAAAAGATGCTCAACGGCATTCTGGGTGGCCTGGTGGCCATCACCGCCAGCGCTGATATCATGACCCCATACGGTGCTGTGCTGATTGGCCTCAGTGGGGGCCTGATCATGTATGCTGCCGAATATGCCCTGAGTACTTTCTTGAAAATTGACGATCCCGTGGGGGCTGTGGCCGTTCATGGTTTTGCTGGCGCCTGGGGCACCCTGGCCCTGGCATTCCTGGCACCCGTCGAAGCCCTGCCGGCTGGCGATCGCTTCAGCCAGGCGCTGATTCAGCTGGCCGGCATCGGCAGCGTATTCCTGTGGTCCTTCGGTCTGGGGCTGCTGCTGTTCTGGCTGCTGAGGCAGCTCAACATGCTGCGGGTCTCCCCTGAAGATGAAGAGGTGGGCCTGAACGTCAGTGAGCATGGCGCGCGCATGAGCTGGGTGGATACCATTTCCACCGTCACCAGCATTGCCGGCAGCGGTGATCTGACCCAGCGGGTGGAAGTTGAACGGGGAACCGAGATAGGCGATGTGGCCAGCGCCTTTAACCGCTTTCTGGCGGACCTGGACGCCAAGGCGAGAACCCTGGAGCAGGCCAGCGAGGGTAACCTGGAGCAGGAAGCGCTGTCCCGCGGCCCCCGTGATGTGCTGGGCAATGCCGTGGATCGGCTGTTGAGCAGCCTGCGAGATGTAACTGGCAAAGTGCGCCAGTCCACCGATATCATCAGCACCAGTGCCCGTGAGCTGGATGGCTCCAGTCAGGAACTCTTCAATAGTAACGAGAGCCTGGTGAAGCTGATGGAGCATATCAGCGCAAAGCTGCACAATGCGGAGCAGGAAGCTCAGCAGATGAAAGACATTACCCTGCGCGGAGCCGCCCAGGTACGCGATACCATTGAGCGCATGGGTACCATTACCCAGTCACTGGACCGCCTGACCCATCTGATGGCAAAGCTTGAAGACAGTTCCAACCGGATCGGCAACTTTATCCGCTCCATTCACGAAGTTGCCGACCAGACCAACCTGCTGGCTCTCAACGCCGCCATTGAAGCGGCACGGGCCGGAGAAAACGGCAGAAGCTTCTCGGTGGTGGCAGACGAAGTGCGCAAACTGGCCGAAATGACCATGATGACCGCCAAGGAGATCGATACCCTCTCCAGCGAAATGCGCCTGCGCTGCGCCGATGCCATTGAGCAGACTACCCAGAGCCGCGAACACACTGTGGTCATCTCCCAGGAAGCCCGGGAGACCACCGCCACTATTGGCTCCATGGAGCAGGAAATCCTCAGCATGGCCGGCATGACCCAGGAGATCATGCACACCATCCAGACCCATGAGCAGACCTGGGACAGTACCCGCAATGCCAATGAAAAAGTGGCCCAGGTGGCTCTGCGGCTCTTGAATGAAGCTGGGGAACTGGTCGATCTGGTCAGCTTTTTTGACGGAAAAACCGCTTCTCGCGGACTGGTCTCGGTGAAGCCATAGTGGAGAAATTCCGGATTCCCGTCAGTTCTGGCTGACGGGAATCCGGAGGCTTACCACCGCGCCGGTTTCTCCATTTTCCAGGCAGATGGAGCCGCGCATATGCTCCTCAATGATAATCTTTGCGACATACAGACCGATGCCGCTTCCACCCTCATCCTGTCTGGAACTGACAAAGCGTTCGAAAACACGGGGCAGTATCTCTGCGCTGACGCCGCCGCCGTTATCGGTGATGGTCATTTCCAGCATCTCATCACGGTGCTGGCAGGTAATCCGGATCACTCCATCAAACCTGCCCGCCTTGGCGCCATCGGCCTCAATGCGTTTGCGTCGCAGAGCGGTGATGGCATCCCGGCTGTTGACCACGATATTCAGGACAGCCTGCTGAAACTCATTCATGCGGCCCCACACATTGAGTCCCTCCACGTCGCATTGCAGGTCAAAGTGGATATGGTGTTTGCGGAATTCCACCTGCAGCAGCTCCATGACCTGATTCACCGCCTGGCAGATGTTGAAACGGGTGGCTTGCGCCTGGGGATGAAAGAAGTTGCGGAAACTGGTGATGGTGCGGTTCATAAAATCCAGCTGGCCCAGGATGGACTGCAGCGACTGGCTGGCCGCGGCGGTGCGGGGATCGTCCAGCTCCGCGACCTGCTCCTGCAGCATCTGCACCTGCCAGTTGATGGTGTTCAATGGCTGCTTCCACTGGTGGGCAATGACGCCCGTCATCTCTCCCAGCGCCGCCAGCCGGGACTGCTGAACCAGCATATGGCGCTGCTCCGTGTGGCGCTGTTCCAGCTCACGCTGATAGGCTTCCAGGGCGGTAATGTCAAAGAGGGTGACAATAATCTCCTCTGTGGAATCGGCAAAGGGGCAGAGGCGGGCCAGGAAAACCCGTGGCTGTCCGTCCTTCTCCGCCAGGTGTAAACGCACTTCGGCAATATCTTTCTGACGAAACGGGATTAAAAAGTCGCCCCAGCTCTGTCCCGGCTCCAGCGCTCCCCCCTTTTCAAACAGATCCCGCAGCCACTGCACCGAAGTCCCCAGTGCTTCCAGAGAGTCGCTCCCCATGAAATCCAGCAGACTGCGATTGGCGCTCAGCACCGTGGAGCTGTCGGCCAGGGCGACCAGGGAAGGTTGGGAGTCGAGAATCTGGTGGATCTGGCGGCGCCTGTGAGCAGCCTCGGCTTCCGCCGCTTCGGCCCTGGCCTGATTGGCAAAGACCCGCCACAGGTAGAGCACCCCCAGCAAAGCCAGCACCGTAACCACAAAGCCCGGCCCCTCCACCAGGGTCTGCACCAGCCAGGGCTCGTCAATGCCGTAGGTGCTGCTCAGGAGTGTGAACATCTGGCGCAAGGCCATCAGGAAGAACATGAGAGCCAGGGGCAGGATGCGCCAGTCGCGCCAGCGAAGATAGATAGCCACCGCGATCAGGCAGGCCATCAGGCGAATGACAGAGGAGCTGAGCAGAAATGGGCAGGGGTCCATCATCACCCAGGCCATGGAGCCTGTTCCTGCCAGCAGTGCCACGCCAGCCACCAGAAGCACCAGAGTCTGGCGTGTTGACAGCGCTTTGGTCATGACGTTCCTCCGTTATCGCAAAAGCGGTAACCCGTCCCCGAAACATTCAGGATGCAGGATCGCCCCACCTTGCGCCGCAACTCCCGAACGACGCTTTTCAGCGCGTCGTGGGTCATGTCGCGGTCACACCATACCCGGTTCTCGATTTCCGCGTACTCCACCACCCGGTGGCTGTTGGTAATCAGCAGATGCAGAAGCTGCCGCTCCAGGGGTGTCAGGTCGATAATCGTGCCCTGAAGGGACAGGCAGCGGGTGGCGGGATCATACTGCCAGCCATCGCCAAAACCGATGGCCTTCCCCAGCTCACCGGCAATTTCGCGGGCAACCTTCTCCAGGGCCGTATCCAGGTCATTTTTGAATATGGGTTTCACCAGATAGCGGCTGATATCAAGCTCCACCGCGTCCAGCAGGTAACGTTGATCCGTGTAGGCGCTGGTGATGATAATGCGGCAGTTTGCACTCTCGCGCCGCAGTTTTTTGATCAGTTCAAGGCCGCTCAGGTAGGGCATATCAATATCCACCACCATCACGGGTGGCTGGTGAACCTGGTACATTTCCAGAGCCTCAATGCCGTTCTGTGCCTCAAGCACCCTCTGAAAGATGGCAGAAAAATACGGCAGAAACATCTGGCGGGTCTGGTCATCGTCCTCGGCAAACAGGAGCAGCTGGCTGCGCAGAACCTCACGGGCGGAAATGCTCATTGGCACAGGGGCATCCTCGATGAAGTACTTCATAACATGCACCCCTGAGCATAATGGAAAACCGGCAGGAAGGAAAAAGCTTTTGAGTAACCCTTCACGGCTTCATACCGAAGCTCCACATCTTGTCGTCTTGACTTAAGGTGTTGTTGTTCTGATGTTTACCACGCTGAAACCGTATTGGTTTTGCATGCTTGACTCATCTGGTATTTCTCTTTTCGTTTGTGGATATTGCCCTTTTTGACCGCGCAAAAAGGGCACAAAAACGCGCCCCCCGAACGCCCGTTTATCCGGATCGTTAGCTCGCCTGTTCTGGAGATCCGGCAGACACTGCGTCCCTGCAGTGCTGCCGGACCACCTGCTTCCTGCAGGTGTCCCGTTCGGGTCTTACCAGCCAGGCGTCGCACTCACCGGACGGGCTCAGGGGGGAACGGCTTTCCTCTGCCTCTCCCCCGTGTGCTGGCCCAGCCAGGACGCGCCGACTGGAACGCTATGGACCCGCAGGGTTGCCGCCACGAGGGCGGCAACCGTAAACCAAAAGCCACGGAGGGCGGTTGTTTGCGGTCCACAGTTCCAGGCAAGCGGATGGCTGATAAGGACAGCACTGGGGGTCGCTTTTGCGCCACTTTTGGCGAGTCAAAAGTGGCAAAAGAAACTCATAAACAAGGTGAGGGCAATGTTAAGCAATGCCGTCTGTGCAGAATCATTCTGCCATTCCAGCATGGCATAGGCTGGGAACTATACTTATACCCTGCTCACTCGTACCGGGATGGCCTGGCGAGCGTTGGAGCCCACCACGATATCGGCCAGGGTTGCCACGCCGTCACGGCTCTGGTCGGTCAGGCCAAGCTTGTTGATATTCAGGCCACTCTTGCGGTTGATGCGTCCCTTGAGGGTCTGTCCGCCAACTGTCAGGGTGACGGCGCCTTCTCCCTCCCTGCCGGCTCCGTGTTCAATGGCCACGGCTTCGGGATGCACTCCCTGGCGCAGGCGCAACAGACCACGGATAGCGGCAGCGGGAGATTGCACTTCAACCTCGTCGCCGTGCTGCAGGCCAAGTTTTCTGGCGGTGGCGGGGTTGAGATCCACATAGGTGGTGTACCGCAGCTGGGTGATGGCGTCGCTGGCGGCCACTGCCTGGGAGAGTACGCTGGACTTATAGCTGAAGGCGCGCAGCGAAAACTTCTGTGGGTCGAAGCTGCTGCTCAGGGGGGTGCCATCGGTATAGCTCTGGGGGAAGTAGCGGGGGACGCCGCTGAATTTTTCTCCCGTGAGGCTGTTGCGGTGGTTGCCCACCTGTTCGCTGTAGACACTGATGGGCTGTTTGTAGGTCTGGCCGAGCACGGCTCCGTTATAGGCGCGCTCCTTGCCGTCGTAGCGCCCGCCCCGCGCCATGCAGTAGGCCACCTTGCGCCAGTTCTCGCCGTTGACGCGCTTCAGGGTGTCAACATACCCTTCCAGCCCTGCCAGCCTGATTTCCTCGTCACTGATGTCAGGCACAGGTTGCCCATCCAGGGCCACGTTTTCGAAAGCGCGCAGGTAGAAGTCTTCTGGACGATCCATGGCGTACTTCTTCCCATCGGCGCCATTGATGGCGCCTGGACCAAAGCCCGGCAGTCCCATGTACTTGCCAAGCTCAATCACAAAGCTGTCCATGGTGATGGGTTCGCCATTGGCAAAGCGCTCCTGGGGCGCGGGGAGCACCGGGTAGCGGAAGTTGTTGGCGCGGGTCAGGTAACCATTCCAGGGGCGCACGACCCCCCAGGTTTCATAGAGCACCGCGTCGGGAATAATATAGTCGGCATAGCGGCTCGATTCATTGATAAAGGGATCAATGGCGATGATCAGGGGAATGCTGCGCTGGGGATCTTTCAGGTCGTCCAGCAGGTGCTCAATGCCCGACTGGCCATAGATGAAGTTGGCATTCCAGCTGATGAGGGCCTTGAGCTTGTAGGGGTACTCCTTGATGCTGGAGACGATCACCTCCGACTCCAGGGCACGGGCAAAGGGATACCAGGTATCCCGCGCCGGATAAGGGTTCTGACCGGCAGCCACGCGATCGCGGTACTCCTTGGTGTTTTCGTAGGCACGGCGGGCGCGGTCGGCGCGGTAGCCGCGAGGCTGCACCTTGCCGGCATAGCCGACCAGGTTGTAGGCCGCTCCATTGAAATCGCGGAACTTGCCGCCGCCCACACTCATGCCACCACGGTAGTTGAGGTTCCCGATGAGCGCGCCCAGCATCATGATGGCGTAGGTGGTGTAGTAACCAGTGGTGTGCATGGTGCCGCCGTGGCAGTCGATGGCCGCCTTGCGACCATGGCTGGTGAATTCGCGGGCCAGGTCGATAATATCGTTCACCGGCACACCGCAGAAGCGCGAATACTCTTCCAGAGTATGCTCCTGGGCCGCTTCCTTCATGAGAGTGAAGGCGCTTTTCACCTGATAGCGGTGGCCCTGCCACTGCACTTCGGCATCAACTTCCAGGCGGGCCTGCAGAACTTCGGAAGCCTTTTTGAGAGCCCCATCGCGTTCATCTATCACCAGGGCATCATCGCCGTCTTTCAGAATATGCCCCTGGCGCTCACCACTCTGTACCACAAGGTGGGATGCATTGGTAAAGCTTGGTTCCCCTGCCGCCTGCATGGCCTGCTGGGAGGGAATGCCGAGGTAGTGGGCGTTGTGGCGATCGTTCTCCACAATCCAGCGAATCATCCCCATGACCAGGGCCAGATCCTCGCCGGGCTTGATGGGCAGCCACCGTGAGCGCTCACCGCAGGCAATGCTGTCGCAGTTGGTGAGCATGGGCCCCACCACCACATACTTCAGATTCTTGTCGCTGCGGGCGCGGGCCAGAAGCTTGGCCTGGCGCTTGAACGGATTGCCTGCCTGGGCAGGCGACGTGCCGATGGTCAGCAGAAATTCGCACTCTTCAAAATCGGGCTTCAGGTGGGGATCAGCCCCCAGTCCGGAAAGAAAAGCCGCCTCGCCGGCGCGCATGGACAGACCGCAGATGGAAGTGTGCCCAAAGAAGTTTGGAGTGCCGAAGGACTGGGCAAAGCGCTGAACGATAAAGGCCTGACGCCCCTCATCGCCGGTACCGAAAATGGCCAGCTGGTTTGCTTTGGGCCCCATCTCCGGATTTCCCGCGTCGATGGGCGTTTCGATGTCGCGAAGAGCGCGCAGGCCATCCACATGCCCTTCGCCAAAGAGGTCTCCCCCTTCCACGATTTCCCGCATCAGCTGTTCGACGCTGATGGGCTCCCACTTGTCTTCTCCGCGCTTGCCCACCCGCTTGAGAGGGCGCAGTACCCGGAAGGGGTCATTGAGCTTGTCAAAGACCATATTGCCCCGCGCGCAGGCAGTGGAGCGGTTGGCATTCCCCTGCTCCTGAAAGCCGGAAGTGCGGGTGAAGCTCTCGCCAAGGGGCGTCTGGTAGGGCAGCCATGGATCGCTGGAAAGCAGGTTGTAGGGGTTGCCGCTGACGCGCACCACCTGATTGGTCTCGCGGTCTATTTTCACCCGCACGCCACAGTGGGTCGTACAGCCATTACACACCGAAGCAGCCACACGATAGCGGGGGTTGGGCTGCGCCTTGCCGTCGCTGTCTATGGTGAATTCCGGCTCTTCCGCCTGACCATAGACCGGGTCGGCCATGCGCTCGCCCTTGTCGCCAAGGGTCACCACGGAACTGAGGGTTTCGCTGTAGCCGGCCACCGCGCCCAGGCCCGCCACCGCTGCAGTGCCCAGCAGAAATTGACGTCTATTTTTCTCCATGACTTCCTCCTTCATAGTGTACCGCCATCTCCTTGTCCCAGGGGAAGAGCACCATCACCAGGGCGAGCAGGGCGATGAAAACACCCCAGTTGGCCATGACGGCGGTTATGCTGCCCTGGCCGAACCAGTGGGGGCTGTACTCCAGAAAACCCGTGGCCGTACGGCCAATGGTCTGGCCACCGATAACCGTATTCCAGCGAAAGAGCCACACGCCGACAGCGGCGATGAGGCCGGCGGCAAAGACCCAGCCCGTGCGCCTTGCCAGGGGGCTGAAGGCAATGGCCAGGGGGACGAACAGGCAGAGCAGGTATTCGATGTACACGACATCGAAGAAGTGATGCTGGAAGAAGGCCTGCAGCACAAAGCGCTCCTCACCGGCAAAGGGCATGGCGAAGGTGAGCCAGAAAAAGCGGATCACCAGGTCGATGATGATAAACCAGCCCAGCAGACGCGCCAGCTCGCGCATCATGTCGCCATCGACGCGGCCCATGGGGGTGAAGAATTTCTGCACCAGAGGCAGCAGAATGATGAGCAGGCCAGTGCCGGAAACCATGGCCGAGGCCAGGAAGAGAATGGGCATGAGGGGAGTGCTCCACAGCGGGTTGGCGTGCACCACACCCAGGATGTAGCCAGTGTAACCGTGGACGCTGAGGGCCAGAGGGATACCGATGATACCCAGAATGAGGCCGCGTCTTTCATCGCGGGCCAGGGACGCTTCATCGGTGCGCATGTTCCCCAGGGCCATCATGCGGAACCAGCGACCGGCAAAGGCGCTGCGGGCCGACTCGGCCTGGCGGACGAAGAAGGGGCGGTAGAGTACCAGAGCCTCGAAGAGAATCAGCAGCGGATACGCCAGCAACAGCAGCACCCCCCACTTCATGGGCGAAGTGAGGAAATTCTCCCAGCCGTAGGCGAAGAAGTTGAGGATACGGCCCGGCTGGCGCAGGTCGTCGATGAGGTTGAAGGGCGCCGCCGCCAGCAGCACAAACGCCAGCAGCAGGGAGAATCCCGCAATGGGCTTGTATTTGCGCATGCCGAAAACATGGGCAAAGCTGGAGATGATAAAGGCCGCCGCGCTGCTGCCCGTAAACCAGAAGTAGTTGGGAACATCCAGCCCCCAGGGGCGATCGGGAGTGATGGACGCTATGGTGGTCAGCGATTGCAGAAAATCCATGGTTTACCTCACTTGTACGTCGTCTGCCACTCACGACGGGGCAATCCGTCGCGCTGGCGGGCCAGGTCATCGAGATTCAGCGTACCCACGGGAGCATTCTGCACCGATCCATCCAGGCCGATGTAGTACACCTGGGGGCGATTTCCCTGGGAAGGCTTGAGGACGGAGACAGAGTAGGCACCCAGCAGACGGGAAATCTCGGAATTCTTGTCATTGAGATCGCCACTGATGCGGGCTCCCCCGACACAGCTCTCCACGCAGGCAGGCAGCAGACCCTTGTCCATGCGGTGGGCGCACAGGGTGCACTTGTCGACGGTTTTGGCAGCGGGATGAAAGTAGCGCTTGTCATAGGGACAGGCATTGATGCAGTATCCGCATCCCCAGCACACCTTGTCGTCCACCATGACGACCCCGTCCTCGCGGGAAAAAGTGGCACCGGTAGGGCAGACCCTGACACAGGAAGGCTCAGCGCAGTGATTGCACAGCTGGGGTAAAAAGACCTTGTGTACCGCTGGGTACTCGCCACGCTCGTACTCGGAAACCCAGGTACGAAAATGGCCTTTGGGGGTTTTGTTTTCGACCTTGCAGGCACCGCTGCACGCCTGGCAGCCCACGCATTTGCGCAGGTCGATGACCATGCCGAAACGCTTCCCCGTCTGCCCCACATAACGCGGATCCTCCTGGTCACGACCGGGATTGCGCAGGGAGATGGCCTGGGCCTGAGCCGCCGCTCCGGCCGCCAGTGTCCAGGCACCCAATCCTTTGACGAAATGACGCCGTTTGAGTTTGTGTTCACCCATGGGATGACCTCCATTACAGGTTAATGAAGATCAGGGTAAGAAAAAAAAGTGTGGAAAAAGGGGGAGCGGGAGAAATATTTCACAGACTCATGGCTGAGCCTGTGCGCGCCTCCCTTGGAAAGAGGGTGCAACGCCGCCAGCCACCGCTGCCCGCGCGCTCCATGCCGTGAATTTCATGGCGTGTCTTTTTGCTGGAGTGCGGCAAGGTATTTTCGTCCCTTGTCCGTCAGGCGATACTGCTGCAGACGGCTGTTGGGTTTATCAGGAAGCGTCATTGCGATCAATCCGACTGCCAGAGCGGGCCTGAGATACCGCTCACGAAAAGACTTGCGATCATGCAATTGCAGCGCTGCCTGCAGCGCTTCACGACCCATTTCTCCTTTGAGTGCGCGCAGAAGCTCCCTGACTTGGGGGGTGACTTGGGGGGTGACTTGGGGGGTGATCCCTTGCAAGGCGCTGATAATCATGCGCAGCATGAATTCAATAAAGGGAGCCGAGTCTGTTTGACGCGTACTTTCCTGCAGCGCCGTGTAGTACTCGGACTGGTGGGCATGGACCAGGTTTTCCACGGGAACATCCGCAAAGAGCGGGTTCCAGCGAAAAAGTATGAGCGTTTGCCACAGCCGACCCATGCGGCCATTGCCATCGGCAAAGGGGTGGATAAACTCGAACTCGTAGTGGAAGACACTGCTGGCAATCAGGGGGTGAACATCGGTATTCGCAAGCCATTGCAGCAGCTCTGACATCAGAACAGGTACGCGACCGGCGGGTGGAGCCATATGGATTACCTCACCATCAGCCATCACCCCAACACCACTGCGGCGGTACATCCCCACTTCACCAATCAGCCCGGCCATTAACCTGTCATGGGCAGCCAGCAGATCACTTTCCGAATGGGCAGACCAGCTTTCCAGGCAGTCATAGGCCGCCAAAGCATTGCGCGCCTCCTGAACATCCTTCGGCGGTGCCACAACGGGCTTGCCATCCAGAATCGCGGTTATCTGCTCTTCACTGAGCGTATTGCCTTCAATGGCCAGCGACCCCTGAATGGTGCGAATGCGATTGATGCGCCGAAGGCGCAGGGCGCTTTCGTGATCCAACCGGGCGTCCAGGCCCCCAATCAGCTCACTGATGCGGGCCACGAGGTTCAGTATGGATGGAGTTATGGTGAATGGGGGGTGGTATTTCTTGTCCATCGTATTGACTCCGCTCACGCATCAAGCGCAATGCGATGTATTCGAGCAAAGTCGCGCGGATTTTCCAGATGCGCCGGTGTATTCTGCCACAGCTTCCCTCACTCCCCCGCCAGCTTCCCGTACAGCTCCCGGTACTGGCGCGCCGGCTTGTCCCAGCTGAAGTCCCGTTTCATGGCGCGCTGGCGCATGGCTTCAATATGCTGGGGGCGGTCGTACCAGGTGCTGATGGCCCAGCCAATGGTGTTGTAGAGGGCGCTGATGGTCATGTCGTGGAACTTGAAGCCGGTGCCTTTGCCGGTGAGTTCATCGTAATTTTCCACCGTGTCTTCCAGCCCGCCAGTGGCGCGCACCACGGGCAGGGTGCCGTAGGCCAGGCTGTACATCTGATTCAGTCCGCAGGGCTCGTAACGTGAGGGCATGAGGAAGAAGTCGGCCCCGGCTTCCACCAGGTGGGCCAGCTCTTCGCTGTAGCCTATGTAGGAGCCGATGCGGCCGGGATAGTGTTGGGGCAGTTCGCCGAAGAATCGTTCATATTCCTGCTCCCCACTGCCAACCACGACCATCTGGCAATGCATGTTGACTACGGCGGCTTCGATGGCCCCCTGCAGCAGATCCAGCCCCTTCTGATGGGCAAAGCGGCCCACGAAACCAAACAGCGGCAGGTCATGGCGCTTTTCCAGGCCGAAACGCTCCTGCAGAGCGGCTTTGTTGTCCCGTTTGAAGTGCAGGCTGCGCACGTTGTAGCGCTTGGGAATATGAGGGTCGGTGGCGGGGCACCAGGCGCTGTAGTCCACGCCGTTGAGGATGCCCACCAGATTGTCCCCCTTGGCGCGCAGCACGTCGTGCAGACCCCCGGAGCCGATGGGCCCGCAGATTTCGTGACGGTACGTGGGGCTGACAGTGGTGACGGCGTCGGCGAAGACGATACCGCCCTTGAGGAAGTTCATGGCGCCGAAGGACTCAAAGGTTCCGGCGTGAAAATGCTGACGGTTGATGCGGGCGTAGGTCAGTACATCTGGTGTAAAGATGCCCTGATAGCCTATATTGTGGATGGTCAGCAGGGTTTTGGTGTGCTGGAAAAAGGGATCGTGGTCCAGTTTGAGAAAGGCGGGAATCAGACTGGTCTGCCAGTCGTTGCAGTGAATAATCCCGGGTGAAAAGCACAGATCATGGGCCACCTGCAGCGCGGCGCGGCTGAAAAAGGCAAAGCGCCGGGGATTGTCCTGATACTCCCCTTCGCGGGTGTGGTAGAGCTCCGCGCGGCCAAAGTACTTCTCGCACTCCACAAAGTAGATATCCACACCATCGCGTTTGGTGTGGTGCAGGGCGAACCACTCCTCACGGTCGCCCATGTGCACGCACAGTGAAGGCAGGCAGGGCTGAATATTATAGCGCTGACGGTCGATTTTTCCGTAGAGGGGAAGAATGATACGTATATCCACACCCCGTTTTTTCAGGGCGCGGGGCAGGGCAGAGCTGACATCGGCCAGACCGCCGGATTTGACAAAGGGCTCAACTTCGCTGGAGACAAAAAGAACGCGCAGGTCTTCCATACTCTTTCTCCTTACGGTTATCGCTCAAATCATACACCCTTGCGAGACAAAAAACACAGGAATGTAGCACCAGGAATAATCCCTCGCTCTAAGCATTTGAAGGTAAAAACTGAAATTTCGCACCCCCCGAAGCGGCAGGTTGTCGGCGTCGACACTGATGCTATATTGGAATGGCAGAAATGGTTCTGCACAGACTGCGTCGCTTGATATTATCCTCACCATATATACGAGTTTCTTTTGCCACTTTTTACCCGCAAAAAGTGGCTGGGAAGCGGCCCCCAGTGCTGTCCTTTTCAGCCGTCCGCTTGCCTGGAACTGGGGACCGCAAACAACCGCCTTCCCTGGCTTTTGGTTTGCGGTTGCCGCCCTCGTGGCGGCAACCCTGCGGGTCCATAGCGTTATGCAGGCAATTGAAAAGCTCTCAGGTGCAAGGCGCGGGCAAAGCGAGGAGCGAGGCGTACTCCCTGTACGTCGCAGTGACGAGCGATGCCCGGCAACGCAGCAGATGGGCCTCTTTGAGCAGCCTGCTGCCGGACCTCCAGAACAGGCGAGCAATGAACCGGAAGTACGGGCGTTCGGGGGGCGCGTTTTTGCGTCCTTCATTCAAAATCAATACGCTTTCCGCGAGATAAGCACCAGTATAATAACAGCTTAACTCAAGGCAACAAGGTGCGAAAGTTGAGTAAAAAGAACGACTGTCGAAATCAGCGGACTATTTTGTTTTCTCTCCCTCTGCGTTCTTTGCGGCTCTGCGAGAAAATGGCTGTTCTGCTTGAGTGATCCCATTTGTGTTTATTCGCGTTCATTTGCGGTGAGGAGCTTCCCTTTGCCGCTTCTCTGCGGCCCTGCAAGAGGTATTCTTCCTGTTATTGGCCGCTCTCTATCCCTTGGGCAGACTTTCGCAGCTTTCCCCAAGTACCGTCGGCACCAGTTTTGCCAGGTTTTCCGGCAGATGTTGGTCCCGCTTCAGGATGTGGTCAATCCGGATGGCGGGTGGCACGTGTTTTTCGTTGCTGGTTACGAGGATGACGGGAATCTGGCTGTTGCGGCTGGCGCTCAGGCGCAGGGCAGCGATGACGGCGTGGGCGTTCAGCTCCCGCAGCTCGCCTCCCAGGATGGCCAGGTGAAAGGCGCTGTGGGCAAGTCTTTCCAGGGCCGCAACGCCGCTGTCCACGGTGGTTATCTGCAGGTTCAGGGGTGCCAGGATTTTGTGGAACTGGCTGCACATCAGACGTGACGATTCGGCAATCAGGATGGAGCGTCGCTGGCCCAGGTTGCGCGCGTGCAAGGCTTCCAGCTGCTGTTCGCACTGGCTGTAGTCGGGTTTTTCCTGGCGGGCGCACCGGACGATGCACGACAGGATGTCCAGGTATTTCAGACCAACATCGGTAAAGGTTTCGCTGTCTGTTTTCGTGCTTTCCTGCAGAAAACTCTCCCATTGATGGCAGGCGGTGCTCATGGGAGTTATGCCGTGGGTGCCGCCGGACCCTTTGAGGCTGTGAACGTGACGAAAGAGCTCTTCGTGCAGTCGGGTGTCGTCAGGGAGCTTTTCCATATCCAGCAGCAGGTTCTCCATGCGAACCAGCCTCTCGGGAACTTCTTCCAGAAAAGCCTGTTTCAGTTGTCTGAGCATGGCCTGGAATTGCTCCATTCCCTCCATCAGGGAGCCTCCGTGCTTTCCACCGGGGCCATACAGACCCGGTTGCGCCCGGTGTGCTTGGCGTGGTAGAGGGCTTCGTCTGCGGCCACCAGCAGGGTTTCGCTGTCATCGTAATGGCTGGAAGCGGCAATTCCGGCGCTGAGGGTGACGTGGAATTCGCGACCGCCTGAAACAAAGGAAACCTGGCCGAAGCGCTGGCGGATATCATCCACGATCTTCCAGGCGGCATCCCGGTCGCAGTCGGGCAGGATGGCGGCAAACTCCTCGCCACCATAGCGTCCCACGGTGTCCGACTGGCGCGCCCGCTGTTGCAGCAGGTGTGCCAGGGTTTTGATGACCCGGTCACCCACGCCATGGCCATAGGTGTCGTTGACGGTTTTGAATTTGTCCATATCCAGCATGGCTACGCTCAGGGGTTTGCCACTGCGCTTGGCGCGGGCCAGCTCAATCACCAGCTGCTCCTTGATGCGGGAGTGGTTAAAGAGGCCTGTCAGGCTGTCGCGGGCCATCAGTTCGCTGAGCATGCGCGCCCGTGCCACGCGCACGGTAACGGCAGCCACCAGCTGCTCGTTGGAGAGGGGTTTGACCAGGAAGTCGTCCCCGGCAAAGCCCACGGCGTTCATCTGCTTTTTCAGATCGGTTTCGGCGGAGACATACACGATAGGCGTGTGGAGCCAGTCGTCCTGCAGGCGCAGCAGGCGGGCCAGTTCCATGCCGCTGTAGCCGGGCATATTCAGATCCATCAGGATAATCTCGGGCCGCTGCTCCTGCACCGTGGTCAGAATGTGGGAGGGCTCCTCCAGCAGGTACACCTCCATGCCCGCCCCCTGCAGGGTCAGTTTGAAGTGCTCGGCCAGCTCCAGGTCGTCGTCCACAATCAGCACCCGGTAGGGCTTGTCGTTGCGGGTGCGCAGCAGCTGGTAGAGACGATCCACCAATTTGGGAATATCCACGGGATGGAGGAAGAATCCCTGGCCACCCACCCGTGCCACCTGAATGCGCGTGTCAAAATCGTCCCGCGCGGCGGTGAAGACCATGGGGGTATTGGCAAAGGCCATCAGGGAGCCGGTTCCCTCTTTTTCCAGGGCCTCAACTTCGATGATCACCACCTGTGGGCGTTTCTGACGCAGGGCCAGGCCACCCTGGGTGATGCTGGTAAAGCGGGAGGTGCTGTAGCCGAAGTGGCGCAGGGTAAAGGCCAGCTCCTCTGCGCGCTCCTGGTTACTGTCCACGATGTAGATGGAGGCTTCGTGGTGGCGGGGCACCTCCATGGCAGCTTCCTGCATAGGCTGAAACTGAGTGGTATCCTCTGCGGGGTCGGGGAGTTTGCTGGAAAGACACTGACGCAGATTGACCACCTGCGCGGCAAAGTCATTCCAGTCCGCAGGCAGCTCGGCAGGCAGATTTGCCAGCCAGAGCTGGGTCTGGATTTCCAGCTTGCGCACCTGCTGGCCCAGGGTGGAGAATCCGAAGGTTCCCGCTGATCCGGCCAGCTTGTGCAGTTTCTGATGAAGCAGCTGCAGGGTGGGTGCCATGTCATGGGAGAGGATATTTTCCACCAGCTCACTGAGCGTTTCCAGTTCATTGCTCAGGCGGCTTATGTACTGATCCTGCAGCTCCCTGAGCCTGGCGGCAATCTCTTCCTGACTAGCCATTGGTCGCCTCCTGCCACAGCGCGCGTATCTGGCCCGCGAGGGCCATGGGGTCAAAGGGTTTGGGAATGACGCCAATGGCACCCAGGGAGGTGTAGTGTGTTACCTCAGCAGGCTGCACCTTGGCGGTCATAAAGATCACGGGTGTCGTGGTAAAAGCGGGTATTCTCCGCAGATTCTGCAGGGTGGTGGGGCCATCCATGCCAGGCATCATCACATCCAGCAGAATAAGCTGGGGTGCAAAGCCGGGAGCTGTTTCCAGAGCTTCCTGCCCCGAAGAGCAAATGCGCACGGTGAAGCCGCCCACCATTTCCAGAGCCACTCTGGCCACCGCCTGAATATCCGGTTCGTCTTCTGCGTACAGGATGCGTTCAAGTGTCATTCCCTCTCTCCTTGGTTGACCGTATTGAGCATTGCAATCAGTTCCTGGACTGATGTGGGGGCCTTCAGCAGAGCCTGATCCACCTGGGAGGCCTGTTCGGAAGTCAGTTCATGGCCGGACAGCACAATGATCTGCGGAATCCTGTTCTGCTGCTTGATCAGTGGCAGCAGATCCCAGCCCGACCCATCGGGCAGGCCGATATCCAGAATCACCACGTCATAGGTATTCTGCTCCAGCTGCTGCCGCGCCCGGGCTTTTGTCGAAGCCATATGGAAGCTGGCCACATCCTGGCCCAGCAGGGAGATGATGCGGCGCGTGTCCTCGTCATCCTCAATATGCAGCACCAGTGGCTTATTGCCGGAGCCGCCCGTGGCACGGTGTATGCACTCCAGTAACGTCTGCTGATCAATGGGTTTTTGCAGCCAGTCGATGGCGTTGAAGCCACCATTGAGAGCCAGTTGCCCTTCCTCGATATTCCCCGCCACCACCACAATGGGAATATGGGCGGTGGTGGAGTGGGTGCGCAGCTGCCGGATTATGGAGATCCCGTTGCGGTCGGGCAGGCGCAGATCCAGCGTCATGGCATCATAGGGCACCTGTTCCACCATGGCAACCGCCGCCGCCCCCGTCGTGGCGATGTCGGCATGGTAGCCATGGTGCTGCAGCAGAGTGGCCAGCAAGTGGGCCACGTCGGGATCGTCTTCCACCACCAGGACGCGGGGCCGCCCGTCAGCCACTGCAGGAACAGGAGGCAGGCCGCACAGTTCGTCGCGGTGCACGGCGGGAAGTTCAAAGAAGAACACCGAACCCCTGCCCACTTCCGAGTGGACGCCAATGGTGCCGCCCATGCGCTCCACCAGCTCTTTGGCGATGGCCAGGCCCAGGCCGGTTCCCCCCTTCTGGCGGGTATCCGAGGAGTCCGCCTGGGTAAACTTGGTAAAGAGACGTGCCTGAAGCTCCGGGGAGATTCCCGGCCCCTGGTCGCGCACTTCCACCCGCACCTGATTATCCTGAGCCATGACCGCGATTTCCACCCGTTCAGCGGACGCGGAGAATTTGGCCGCGTTGGAAAGCAGGTTGGAAAGCACCTGCATCAGACGCTGGGCATCGACTCGCACCAGCATGGAATCGTCGCGCTCCACCAGTGCAAAGGTCACATTGAACTGCCTGCCATAGGCCTCATTGGCCTCCATGGCCTGCTCCACAATGGGCATCAGTTCCTGCAGGATCATGTCGAAGCGCATCTTGCCAGCGGCAATTTTCTCCATGTCCAGCAGGTCGTTAATCAGGTATCCCAGGCGCTGACTGTTCTTGTAGGCGATATCCACCAGCTGCCTGGCCTGGGACGGCAGTTCTCCCACGGCACCACCGGCAATCAGCCCCAGGGAGCCATTGATGGAAGTCAGAGGGGTGCGCAGCTCATGGCTGACCGTGGAGACGAACTGGCTCTTCATCAGCTCCACCCGCTTTTGCTCGCTGATGTCCCAGTTGGTGCCGATCACGCGCAGCGGCTCGCCCCCGTCACCATCAGCGCGCAGCACCACCGCGTTGGCTTTTATCCAGCGGATATTCCCATCGGGCAGTACAATGCGGAATTCCGCGCTGAAGAAACTCTCCCCCTGCAGCGCGGAGTGCAGCAACTGGTTTACAGACTCCAGGTCATCGGGGTGCACGCGGGATTCCCATATCCGCTGGGCATCTGCCTCTTCGCCGGGAGTAGCGCCATAGAGAGCGAACATCTGCTCATCCCAGGTCATTGTGCCTGCGGACATATCATAATCCCAGATACCGATCCCCACACCGGAAGTCGCCAGAAAAAGGCGCTGCCGCTGTTCGTCGCGGGACAGCAGCAGACGATTGAAGGCCTGCACCAGCTGCCCGATCTCGTCATTTCCGGCTATGGGCAGTGGGGTGAAGGCAGCGCGATTATCCACCATGGCGTCAATGGAGCTGGCCGCCTGCCCAAGGGGAAGCAACAGACGGGCTACCACAGCGGCCAGCAGCGTCCAGGCTGCGATAAGAATCAAAAAAGAGAAGATCAGCACCTGCACCACCAGACGATTTACCGGTGAATGCACAAGATCCTTGGGCAGCGTTTGAATGACCACCCACCCCAGCTGGGGGATGGTGGCGCTGGCAAAAAGCCGGTCGCTGCCATCCAGACCGGGGGCAAAACCCGCCGGCACACCCTCCAGGACGCGATCCATCACGGGGTGAACTCCCGGCTCCGGCAGCGGCCGCATGGCCAGGTTGAAGAGTGAGGAAGTGACGATCAGCTTGTTTGCGGGGTCGAGGATAAAAAAGTTCCCGGAGTGGCTCTGGTGATCATCGCCAATCTTGATCAGGAAGTTGTCCGTCCCCAGAATCGTGACCCCCACGGCAAACCCCACCACCTCGCCCGTGGCCGACAGAAGAGGCACATTGATGAAAAAAGAAGGAACCCCCAGGCTGCGGCTGAGCAGGGGGCGGGTAATGACAGGTTTTTTTGTGGAGCGGGCCAGGCGCATATGCTCCCGGTCGGAAATATCCAGGCCAATGCGCCCGGAAGCGCGGGGATACTCACCCACGCCGATGCCCTGGGCGTTGAAGATGGCGATACCACCGTTGAATTCCATCGTGTCCATCACCAGGTTTTCCAGTACCTGTGTGATCTGCTGCGGGCTTTTCAGGAGCTCGCCATCCAGCAGGCGCGGCGCCAGCCTCTCCAGAGCCCGCTGACGCATCTGCAGCTCGTTTTCAATATGGCTGACAATGCGCTGCGCCTTGGCCTGCTGCTCGTCAATCAGAAGCTGGCCGATACTGCCGGGAAGCGTGATATAGATATACACCACCAAAGCCGTACCAGCCAAAAGGAACCCACCCATGGTGGTCAGCAGGATACGCTGGGTGATCGTGACGTGCCGCCTCATGCAACCTCCGCAAAACGCATGACTACTTCAAAACGTAAAATTCGGCATAACTCGCTACAGAATACCACTCTCCGCACGGAAACACTACAGGAATGCGCCTGGCAAATTCGCAGGCGCCGGTGAGCAGCCAACAGGAGCAGCGGCCCTCTGCTGAATGCGCGATGGCCATAAATGTCGCCCTGGCTGAATGTTGCAATGCGCAAGCATGCCAGCCAGTGCGGCTGATGGAAATATTTTGGCACTGCTTCAGATTGGACTTCAATTCAGCGTCCACCTGGGGTAGTATTCCGTATCCAGCATGAAGGCAGATGCTGCCCTTCGAACTCCACTTTCGAGGCCACCTGTGAGCGACCATCGCAACCTCCGACATTCCCGCTGGTATGAGCTCGTCCTGCTGAGCCTGCCCTTTCAGCTTGTCTCGGGCCTGGTCTTCATTGCCGGCGCCAGCAGTCTGGCCCGCTGGAGCTGGGGATTCTGGCTTCACCTCACCCCGACCCAGATCAACTCCCTGGTGGCAGTCGCCATTGCCGTTACCGCATCCATACTGACACTGCGGCGTCTGCTGCGTTTTCCCGGCGCCCATTCAGCCGCCTACCCCTTTCCCACCGTCACCATATGGTTTGCGGTGGTTGTCATCACCATCTTCTCCTTTCAGATAGACCATGCCCGCACCGTCTTTGTGTATGCTTACATTTACACCATGCTGTGGTGCTATTTCGGCTACTTCATCGGCCGCAGATACCGCACCCTGAAAATAGCCCTGGTTCCCTTCGGCAATGCCCTGGAGCTGGAAAAACTCCCCGCAGTCTACTGGCGCCCCCTCGAGGAACCCTCACTGGGCGCCATTCGCGTTGATGCCGTTGTCGCCGACCTGCGCGCCGAAATACCGGCCCAGTGGCAGAAGTTTCTCGCCAGCTGCACCCTCAGCGGCATCCCCGTCTATCACGTCAAACACATCAGCGAATCCATGACCGGCCGCGTGCGCATGGATCACCTGATGGAAAATGACATCGGCTCACTGATACCATCGCGTAACTACGCTTTTTTTAAGCGAATTATTGATCTTGTGGGTGTTGCCATAATCGGGACCGTTTCCCTTCCCCTCATGGTTCTCTGCGCCCTTGCCATCAAGTTGGAAAGCAAGGGCACCGTGATATACCGGCAGGAGCGCATGGGCTTTCGCGGCAAACCCTTTATCATGTACAAGTTTCGCAGCATGACATGTGACTCCGATAACGGGAACTACTACACGGAAAGCTGCGACGACCCCCGCATCACGAAAGTCGGCCGCATCATCCGCAAATTTCGCATCGATGAGTTGCCGCAAATATGGAATATCGCGAAGGGGGAAATGAGTTTTATCGGGCCGCGACCGGAGGCCATCGCGCTTTCAAACCATTATGAACAGTGCATACCCTTCTTCAGCTACCGCCACGTTGTCAGGCCGGGGATATCCGGCTGGGCCCAGGTCAGCCAGGGGTATACCTGCGATCTTCCCGGAACCGCGCGGAAAATTGAATACGACTTTTATTACATCAAATACTTTTCTTTCTGGCTTGATCTGCTGATCTTCTTTAAGACCCTTAAGGTTGTCGTGACGGGGTTTGGGTCGAGATGAGCTTCGATGAAGCGGTAAATGCTCTGGCAGGCACTCAGGAAGAAAAAGAGCTGCAGGGCAATGGTTTTGCTGTGCCCCATGTAGAAGTTCTTCTTGCCACCTTTAACGGTGAAGCCTTCCTGTCACAACAGCTTGAATCTCTTTTATCACAGGAATATCAACAGTGGAGCGCGCTGATCCACGATGATGGTTCAAGCGACGGAACATTGGCAATCATTGAAAAATACAGCACCCTCTATCCGGAAAAAATTATCTGGCTCAATGACAATGTGCACTCTGGAAGTGCTCAGGGCAATTTCACCTATCTTTTGCAGAAATCGACCGCGCATTACGTTATGTTCTGCGATCAGGACGATATCTGGCTGAAAGATAAGATACGTCTTGCGGTGGATCGAATACTGCAACACGAAAAAGCAAGTGGCGCTGAAGTTCCGGCTCTCGTATTCAGTGATCTTGTGGTTGTTGATAGCGACCTGCGTGTTATCTCTGAGTCATTGTGGCAATACCAGGGGGCAGGACCGGAATTCAGTGTTACGCCAAAGCTGCTGGCACTGCGAAATTGCCTGACAGGGTGCACTCTGCTGTTGAACGGTGCAGCACGTAATGCTGTACTTCCCGTTTCACAATACGCAGTTATGCATGACTGGTGGTGCGGTCTGAGAGTCCTCCTGGCGGGGGGTGTGCTTTTACCTGTTCAGAAACCGACCGTGTTGTATCGCCAGCACGCTGCAAATGCTGTGGGGGCAGGGAGAGGTGGATCTCTGAAAAACGCGTTTGTAAAACTCATGAAGTTCAGACAATATGCGAATAACGTGATACGGTCGTACCATATGGCTCGACACCTTGGGATTTACTCAAGCATGGCAAAGTACATTTTCTGGAAAATCATGCTTTTAGCCGGGGTAGGCGTGAAAAAATGGACTTAAACGTTTCCATAGTCCTTTACAAGACAGACGAGCAGGAATTTCGCAAGGCCCTCAACAGCCTTATGCTCGGCGCCAGGCATATTGCAAAGATCTACATCATTGATAACTCTCCCGATCAAATCCTTGAGCCGATTGCTCGCTCATACGGGGATATCGTGGAATATCTGCATTCGGGTAATAATCTCGGCTACGGCAAAGCCCACAATATTGCCCTGCGCAAGTCGGTGGAGCAAGGAGTTGCTTACCACCTGGTCATGAATCCGGATGTGTACTTTCAGGAGGATATTTTTGAAGAATTACTCCTGTTTATGGAGCAGAACTCCGACGTAGGTCAGCTGATGCCAAAAGTGCTCAACCATGATGGAAGCCTTCAGCACCTTTGCAAGCTCTTGCCTACCCCGAAGGAGCTCTTTGCAAGGCGATTTCTCCCCGTCGCTGCAATGAAGGAAAAGATAAACTGGAACTATGAGATGCGTTTTGCGGACTATACGCAGGTTTTTGACGCGCCTTCACTCTCCGGGTGCTTTATGTTGCTCAGGACGCGATGTTTGCAGACGGCAGGTTTTTTTGATGAGAAGTATTTCATGTACCTGGAAGATATAGATCTGACGCGCAGAGTTGGTCAGGTTTCACGAACCGTTTTTTATCCTGCCGTCAAGGTGTACCATGGCTACGCAAAGGGCTCTTATCGTAAACTCAATTTACTTTGGCATCACATCAGATCAGCTGTATATTATTTCAACAAATGGGGATGGTTTTCAAATTGGCGTCATTATCGAGTGAATCGAAAAGCATTGCGGAAACACAGTCGGAAATAAAAAGAATATTGCTACAAAGTTCATCGAAAATCAGGTACTATACGCCCGAATTTTCAGCACAAGGCTTTGGTCAGTCAGTAGGAACCCTATGCATGTTTATATAAAAGAATTTTATCGCTTTGTCCGCCATGTCCTGAATAACCGGACGCTGCTTTATCAACTGGTTATCCACGACTTCAAAAAACAATATCTTGGTTCCTACATGGGGCTTGCTTGGGCTTTCATACAACCGCTTACATTCATGCTCGTGATATGGTTTGTGTTTGAAGTAGGCTTCAAGGTGGGCCCTTCAACGGGAGGAATGCCGTTTTTTCTCTGGCTCGCCAGCGGTATGATCCCCTGGCTTTTTCTGGCCAGCTCAATAAGCTCGGGGGCAAGTGCAATCACTGGCAACGCATTTCTTGTCCGCAAAGTCGCTTTTCGCGTCAGTATCCTTCCTATCGTGGAAGTTCTGTCCGCCGGAATAATCCATTTGGGCCTTGTCATTTTCCTGTTTGCCATGTTTTTTATCTATGGGTATAAACCCACGGTTTATTGGCTGCAGCTACCATTTTATACCTTCTTGGCCATAGTGCTTTCTGTCGGTATATCATGGTTCACTTCGGCCATTCAGGTTTTTGTTAAAGACATGAGCAGTCTTATTGCTGTTTTGCTTCAAATTGGTTTTTGGTATACGCCTATTTTCTGGAGTCTGGATCTTGTGCCCGCAAAATACCAGTATCTGATCAAATTGAATCCCGCATATTATATTGTCGATGGCTACCGGGCAGCGCTTATACATAATACATGGTTCTGGGAGCGTCATACGCTCGGCGCCTATTTCCTGGTGATTACCATTGTTCTCTTTATCGTTGGCGCAATTGTTTTCAAACGATTGCGACCCCACTTTGCGGATGTGCTCTGATGGCCAGTGCTATTATTTCCGTACACCACGTCACCAAAACCTATCCCCTCTATCAAAATCCTACCGATCGGCTTAAAGAGGCGCTAAACCCTTTGCGAAAGAAGTATCACAAAGATTTCCACGCGCTTGATAATATAAGCTTTGAAATCAACCGAGGGGAAACCGTAGGGATTATTGGCCGGAACGGCAGCGGCAAGTCCACTCTGCTGAAAATCATAGCTGGAGTTCTCACTCCCACCTCCGGCAGGGCTATCGTGCGAGGAAAAGTCTCGGCAATACTGGAGCTAGGCGCTGGCTTTAACCCCGAAATGACAGGCATGGAAAACATTTACCTAAGCAACACAATTAACGGCATAGCTCAAGAAGAAACAGACCGACAGGTCGAGGAAATTATTGAATTTGCCGAGTTAGGTAAGTTCATTCATCAGCCACTTAAAACCTACAGCAGTGGTATGGCAGCACGTCTCGCCTTTGGTGTAGCCATTCATGTCAAGCCAGAAATTCTGATTATTGACGAAGCGCTAAGCGTTGGCGATATTCGCTTTCAGCAGAAATGTCTCCGTCGCATGGATCAACTGAAAAAGAACAACACCACCATTCTCTTTGTCAGCCATTCAACAGGCGCGGTAGAAACATTCTGCAGCCGAGCCATATGGATTCACGAGGGTATGCTAAAGGAAGATGGGGACAGTGAGCTGGTGTGCAAAAAATACTTTTCTTTTATGACCTACGGACAGGAAACAACGAAAAACACACCCGTCTCCCAACCTTCAAATACAAAACAACTCACCGATATTCAGTGGCAATCTCTTAAAAACTGTGAAAGTTTTGGAGAAGGTGGGGCAAGGATAACAGGTATTGCCCTTGTGGATGAAAATTCTAATCAACTTAGTGTATTGCAAGGAGGAGAGAAAGTAAGGCTTTTGTTAAAGGTGCAAACCCATGAAGAACTGTATAGCCCTATAATCGGGTTTATTGTTAAGAATCATCTTGGCGTGCGAGTCATGGGGACGAATACCTATGTTTCAAAAAAAAACCGGGACTTGAATCTGAGCAGAGTTGGTAATTATATAGTTGAATTATGCTTTAGTGTTCCATTCTTACAGAATGGAGAGTATACAATGACAGTGGCATTGGCGGAAGGCATACAAGATAGCCATGTGCAGCACCATTGGGTACATGATGCCCTTGTGTTTAAAATGCAGTCAATGGATGAAGGCGCTAGGTTGAGCCATATTCTGATTGTTAAAAACCTACAGGTTCTCACTAAGGAAATCAATCATGCATAGGTTTTTAGAGAAAGTGATTTTTCCCATTCTGGATAATATAAATATTGGCACTATGGTTGAGATAGGATCACAGCGGGGTGATGGCACACTAAAGCTGATTGAGTACTGCAAGTCTCGGGGTTCCTTTTTGATTTCTATTGACCCTTTGCCTCAATTTGATTTTATTCAGATTGAGGCGGAAAATGATAAGTATTTTAAAATGATATGTGACCTTAGCCTGAATGCACTCCAGGAAATACACAATGTGGATGTGGTACTCATAGATGGCGATCACAACTGGTATACGGTTTACAATGAACTGCGCTTGATTTATCGAAATAATAAAGGCAAGTTTCCCATTGTTTTTTTTCATGATATAGGGTGGCCATATGGAAGAAGGGATCTGTATTACGACCCCAAGAATATACCAATTGAGTTTCTGCACCCATACAAAAAAAGTGGAATATTGCCCCATGAAAATGACCTGATAGGTGATGACGGTTTAAATTGTCATTTAAATAACGCTATTTACGAGAATGGCGAACAAAATGGAGTGCTGACTGCTATCGAAGACTTCATGGCGGGTTGTGACCTGGATTTAACTTTATACAAAGCAGATGGGTTAAACGGTTTTGGTATTTTGTTTGAAAACCATGACATAAATCACGTTCTTTTTTGCGAAGACAAGGTCACTGTCAAGTTGCTTGAGCTAACCGAGCATGACCGAATTTCTAAAGAAATTACCCTTAAAAAAAATAGCAACATATTACAATCCCACAAAACCTCCTTGGCTCAAATTCAAAAAAAACTACAGGACAATGAAACCATGTTGGCCCAGGCTCAAGAAAGTCTGAGCGAAACGAAATCTGCCCTGAAGGACAGAGAGGTCGCGCTGGCTCGAACTCAGGACAGCCTGAGCGAAACGCAATCTGCCCTGAAGGACAGAGATGTCGCGCTGGCTCGAACTCAGGACAGCCTGAGTGAAACACAATCTGCCCTGAAGGACAGAGAGGTCGCGCTGGCTCAAACTCAGGACAGCTTGAGTGAAACGAAATCCGTCCTGAAGGACAAAGAAGCTGTGCTGATTGCGCTGCAGCAGACCCTGCAAACGCAAATGCGGGAAAAGGACACGCTTGCCAACGAATTGGCAAGTGTACTTCTTAGCAGAAGCTGGCGTTACACCCGTTTCATCAGGAAAGCCATCAGAATGCTGAAGAGGAAATAATGTCATGAAATGGATTCAAAGATCTTTCAATAAATTTGCTGTGTATAAGGCCATCAAGGGAAGTGGATTGTTTGATGAAATCTATTATCTCATATCTTATCCAGATGTGCGCCAAGCCGACATGGATCCGGTTCGCCACTTCATTTCTTCTGGAGCATTCGAGGGCAGAAACCCCAACCGGTATTTTGACACTGCTTTCTATCTGAACTCAAACCCTGATGTGAACCCCGGTGGCATAAACCCTTTGTATCACTACATTAGATATGGGGAGAGAGAAGGTCGAAGACCCAACCCCGACTTTGACCCTGTATGGTACCTGGAATTCAACGTTGATGTGAAGGAATCAGGTCAGGGATCTCTTTGGCATTACTTTTCGCATGGTTCAGCTGAAGGGCGCGCAGTTAATGCAGCTCAGCAAGAGAAGCGTCAGAGAGATCAAGAGGCGCATGAGATCATTTTGCGAAGTGGTCTCTTTGATGAAGATTATTATTTAGAGAAATATCCTGACCTTCCCAGGGAGGATGTAAGTCCGATTTGGCACTATTTGTTTTATGGTGCTACAGAGATGAGAGATCCTTCACCCTTTTTCCACACAAGATATTACACCCAGTGCAATCCAGATGTGTTAGCTAGTGGCATGAATCCGCTTCTTCATTATATTGTCTACGGAAGGCATGAAAATCGCCTGCCTAATTGCGTTGATGTTTCCATGGTGAAAACTAGGCTCTTCCGTATTGAGGATACATTGACAAAAAAGTGAGCATGGTGCCATTTATCGGGATTACAACCAAATAATTCCGGGAGAAGCACCATGCCCACCAGTGTTCTTTACCATGCCTACGGCCTTGCTGGCTACGATTACATCCGTACACAGTATCGCGGCAATACCATCAATTTCCATGTCCGGCCCCGTAAAAAGCTGATTCGCTGCCCTGCGTGCCTTGGCCGTTCTGTCATATTGCGAGGCAGTAGCATTCGTCGGTTACGAGGTTTGCCTTTGGGGATCAAGTCCACTTGGTTGCACGTCCACGTTCCACGCATCCAGTGCCTTCAGTGCGGTAGCGTCAGGCGGGTGAGTCTGAAAATAGCCTCTCCACGGTGTTCCTACACCCATGCATTTGCTCGGTATGTGGTCTCCCTTGCCCAAGCTATGAGCCTCATTGATGTAGCACGGCTTCTTGGTATAGGCTGGGACCTGGTCAAGTCCATTTTCAAGCGGTATCTGCATCATCACTATAGTAGCCCTTCACTTGCTGGGCTTGAGTATATCGCCATTGATGAGAAATACACCGGACGCAAACATGGCTTCATTACTCTCGTCATTGACCTTGGTTCAGCCAGGGTCGTATACGTTGGAGCAGGCAAACAGGCAGAAGCGCTTGATGGTTTCTGGAAACGCCTTGGTCGTCGCAAGTCATCTATCAAAGCCGTTGCTGCTGACATGAGTCCGGCTTACCGGTCGGCAGTGCTCGAACACCTTCCATCTGCTGCGTTGGTGTTTGATCGTTTCCATGTCGTCAAGCTTATGAATGAACGCCTTACCGATATTCGCCGCGAGCTGTACCATGAGCTCACAAGTCAGCATGACAAGAGCATTCTCAAAGGCACTCGCTGGATGCTTCTCAAAAATCCGCAGAGCATTGGCGAGCAAACCAGCGATCATGAACGCCTTGAACTTGCCCTGCAGGCCAATCGACCATTGGCGGTTGCCTACTATATGAAAGAAGATCTCCGCCAGATATGGCAACAAACTGACAAGGTAGCTGCCACGGTATTCCTCGATGACTGGATCAACAGGGCTCAGGCATCAGCCATCAAAGGGTTGAAGAAAATGGCCAAAACGCTGGAGAAGCACCGAGAGGGAATCCTGAACTGGTATGATCACCCCATATCAACAGGACCACTTGAGGGGATCAACAACAAAATTGATACCCTCAAAAGGCAAGCCTATGGATACAGAGATATGGAATTCTTCGAGCTCAGAATAAAGGCCCTCCATAATTCAAAGTACGCTTTAACCGGATGAACCGAAAACTATACAGTTCGTTAGTGAAAGTGATAATAGAGATATACCTCTTGTGGATGAAGGTGAGAGAATTCTTGTTTTTAGTCATTACAACAAGAATGAATTGTTATCAGAGCATGTTGTATATGCGCTTAGCAAGATTGGTTGCCTTTTTGCGAGGGTGATTTTTGTTTCAAACAGCAAGCTAAACGTTGGCGATCTTGACAAGTTAGGTGCATATTGCGACAAAATTATAGTGAGGAATAATGTCGGGTTTGATTTCGGAGGCTATAAGGATGCGCTTCTGCATGAAGGGTTAGATTCTGTTTCTGAATATCGTAGTTTGACCATCATGAATGACACTTGTTTTGGCCCTATTCGCGATATTGGTGAGATATATGGCGACATGGAGTCGAGAGGAATTGATTTTTGGGGATTAACAAATCATGCTGAGGCGGCAAATGGTATGCCGGGTACCAATGGGCCGGTGCCAGAGCATTTGCAAAGTTACTTCTTGGTTTTCTCTCATTCTGTACTGAATTCAGTCGCGTTTAAGGCATTCTGGGAGGGCGTTCCATATTACCTAGGCAGGGATGAAGTGATACAGAATTGCGAGACAAGGCTTACGCCTCTGTTGACTTCAGCAGGATTTAGTCATCTAGCGCTTTGCGATTGTAGTAATGACGTGAATTATAATGAAGATGTTGCCATGAACTGCCCGGAGTTGCTCTTGGATAGGGGAATTCCTTTTTTTAAGATACGGCGATTTAAGAGTTTTCAATATCCTCGCTATTTACTTAAGTTATTATCTCAAAAAACAGGATTTCCAAGTTATTTAGTGTTCGATTATTTTTTTAAGACAGAGCCGCCATCTTATGTCGCCAGGATATTTAATAAAAATATATATGTTGGTGGAAATGTTAGGTTGGCTGAGGATTCAAATAAGTCATTGGCGATTCATATACATGTTTTTTATATCGATGTGCTTGAGTATATTTTATCTAAGGTAGAATTCTCAATTGTCGATTTTGATATCTACTTCAGTGTCTCTTCACAGGAACTTAAAGAGGATGTTGTTGGCTCTTCAAAGAAGGCTCATATCTATGACGCGGTTAAAGATATTTACGTGTGTGAGAATATTGGCCGTAATATTTATCCTTGGTTGAAAATGCAGAATAGCTTGAGTCAGTATGACTACGTCCTTCATTTGCATACAAAAAAATCACCAACAGCAGACTCCTGGGTGGGGGAATCGTGGCTAGATGAAGTTTTAGATGCTTTTTTGTGCAATCTGCAGGGGCTTGTAGCTTATCTGAACAATAACCCGAAGGTAGGGCTAATAGTGCCAGATGTTCCGCACTATTTTAAGTATCAAGGGTCATTATGGGGTGGAAATGAAAGTGAGTGTCAAGCCTTATGGCACTCACTGGGTTGCAAGAAATACATTGATTTTGCAGGTGAAAAATCTCCAATATTTCCAGTAGGATTTATGTTTCTGTATAGGCCTTTGGCTCTTGCGCCACTGTGGAGCGATATATCAATATACGAGTTTCCAGAGGAACCGCTGCGAAATAACCGAACAATATTGCATGCCATTGAAAGGTTACCTGTATATATAGCTTGGGATGAAGGATATGACTATCGAGTTGCTGTAGGGCCTGAACATCTTTCATCGGCATTTGACTATAAAGTAAATGTAAAATAATGAATGGGGGATTTTCGTTATGGATGTAATTTCTGACATAAGTATAGAGCATGACTACATAAATTCGTTCTGCAACTTTGCAATAGATAAGATCAACACCGTTGTTAGTATTGAGCTTTTTTTTATTAAAGTTGATATCGCGCGTAACTTTAGCCAGGGAGTCTGGCCTGCTAGATATCAATGTATGCTGAAAGTAACTTCTGGAGGGCTAGCAGGCTGGTCAGAACTTACATTGACAAGGCTTGAAAGGGCGGTAATAGACACAGAGAGAACTTACTCTGAGTGGCTTGGACTGACAATTGATGATGCATTGCGATTATGTGTGAGCGCAATTGGGCGCATGCCTGATATGTACCTTGAGGCTATGGAGCTTGCTCTAATTGACTTAGCTGCACGGATTCGTGGCGTAAATGCCATGGACTACCTGGGGCTTCCAAAGCAGTCAACCTCTCTACCTGGCCTTGAGTGTATTCTGCAAAAAAACCCTTTCAATGCTGTTGAGCAAGCAAAGCTATTGGCAAGAACGCACCTTAAGATAAAACTTTTCGGCGACATTGATCATGATACGCAAATCGTTAAATGTGTACGCGACGCTATTCCTGACGGCTGCTTTCTTGTGGCGGACGTGAATGAGGGATATTTGAAAGACTGTCAAATAGAAGATGACGAGCTAGAGGTACTTGCGGAGTACATGTCAATATTGCAACGCGCTGGACTTGACGCCTGTGAGGATCCCGCAAAGATTTCTTTCAGTCAGATGGCGCATCTTCAATCAATGGTTCCCTCTTTGCCGATAATCCCCGATTATCTCCTGCGACCTGCCTACAAGCTCCATAAGGTGCTCGAAGTAGTGCCTGGTCATATTTATAATATTCATCCTCACACCATGGGTTCTATTCGAGCCATGATTTTGCTGGCGAAAAGAATTCTTGATGGTGGTGGAAAGCTTATGATTGGAGATAATAGCCTGATTGGTGCAGCATGTACAGCGTGGCAGCAACTGGCGTGTGCGCTTGGTGCTGAATGGTGTGAATCAATAGAGAAGCCACTGGAGTATTCTGACCTATTCATGAGTTGTGTCAATAATATCGTTACTAGGCGAGACGACAGTGGGATATGTCACTGTCATTACCGACTGAGTGGATTTGGGTTGGAGGTTGATTCAGAGAAGCTTGCTAGAAACTGTGAGGTATATAGAATGCTCGAAGCCAACAGGGAGTTTTTTCATGATTAAAGTATCTGTAATCGTCCCTGTATATAATGCACAGAAATATTTATCGGAATGCTTGGACAGTATAAGGGCTCAAGTTCTTAAAGATTTTGAAGTGATTTGCATTAATGATGGTTCTACTGATAGTTCCTTGGATATTCTGAATTCCTACGCGGAAAAGGATCAGCGATTTCGCATTTTCACAAAAGAAAATGCGGGTTCTGCGGCTGCAAGGAATGTAGGTCTTCGGTATGCGCGTGGTGAATATATTTATTTTGTTGATAATGATGACTTTATTGACTCAGAGGCGCTTCAGGCTTGCTGCGAAGTTGCGGATCGCTACACCTTGGATGTTGTTTATACTAACCCCAACTGGGTTTGTGAGTCGCCTGAGCTTATAGATCCCTATTCTAGAACGAAGGATCCCACTCCTGAGCAAAGTATAATTCAGAATGGCAAGGAGCTGTTCACATCTCTCATGCTGGGGTCAAACTATTATGCGGCACCTTGGAAGCGCTTCATCAGGAGGAGTTACCTTGAGGAGTTTGGCGTGAATTTCCTGGAAGAGGCAAGCCCTCATGAGGATAACCTGTTCTCGTTCAGGGTTGATATTGAGGCAGGTAAGGTACTTTTCCTTAAACGCAGATTTTATACCCATCGTTCGCATGGTGCATCAACCATGATAACCAATGAGAAAAAGCTCAATCTTGGTCCAAAAATTGTTTCACACTTCCTGTGTGGCTGCAGGATAATGCAGTATGCTTCGGGGCAACGCTATTCGCAGGACACCAGAATGGCAATATTGAGGCGAGTCAATGGCCTCTGGAACCGCGCATTCGAGCTTTTTGACGAATCAGACGGGAATCTGCGTGAGCTGGATTGGAAGAATATGTGGTTAGAGGAAAACCTGTTCAGCCAAATGCATAGATTGCGGTCTTCCGCACATGCCAGGGTGGCTGCCGAGCTATCACCTGCCGTCGCCACAGTGCAGGTTATCAATGAGCGCCGATTCTTACCGCAGCTCGCTAGTATAATGCTAAGAATTGACCAATACAAACTTCGACATGGCTGGTTACGGCTCATAAAACGCATTGTGACAGGGAAGTGATTTGGTAATGAAGGGTTTTCAATGGCTTAGCCAAGGCAGTCAATCTCGTGCGCAAGAAGAAAAAAGCGTCTTGCCGGTTTCGGTAGTGTTAGTTGTGATTAAATCTCGTATGTTGTTTGTTGAAGCTTTTGTGCTTCCGTCTATTCGGGCGAATAATCCAGCTGAGATTATAATCATTGATGATGATAGCATGACTAATCAGCACAAACGCAATTTAGGGGCTGAAAGGGCAACGCAAAAATATTTATTTGTCTGTGATGACGATGTCGTCATGCCTGCTGGTCATCTAGCTTCTCTTGTTTCTGCCTTGGAAAGTCATCCTGAGTGTTGTTTTGCCTATACTGATTATCAGGCCATTGTCATGGATCCAGAAACGCACCCTAAAAGAAAAAATTACTATCATAAGGCATCAGAATTTAACCTTGAGAAGCTTAAATTCCATAATTACATAGACACTTGCTCACTTGTGCGCAGAGAATCTTTTCCTGGGTTTGATCCTTCTATCAAGAGATTGCAGGATTGGGATTTGTGGCTCACAATAGCGCTAAAGGGTGGTAAAGGAATCTATGTCAAAGGGTCAGGTATTGTTAAATATTATTTAGATGAAGGGATTACATCCGTAAATTCTTCAATTGAGATGCATAAGTCTGTTTTGCTTAACAAACACGGTCTCTCTGGCTTACTTTCAATTTTGTTTATTGACAGCGGAAACAGATTCAATGACAAAGAGCTGGTCATGAAAAGCTTTAATGTTTTCAATGGAAATGAATTTTCACTGGATTTTGATGTTAGTGCTTTTCAGTCAGTTAAATCACTAAGGTTTGATCCGGTGGAGAATAAATATTCCAGGGTCAAGGTTACTAAAGTATTGTACCAATTTCACAATTCTCGCATACAGGAAATCGTCAATCCATCGCTCGAGTCCAATGGTGTGATCGATAAAGAAGGATTTACGTTATTTAACACTTTGGACCCTCGTTATATGCTGCCTAGTTTACAGGAAGATAGTGTTGCCGTAGTGAAAGTCCAAGGATATATCTATTTTTATGATAAGCAAAGTATAGAGGAAATGATAGGATGTGACAGGAACTCCAAGCAATTTGATGCGACTCTTTTTGTTGACACTGGTGATGGATTTAATCCGCAGGAATCTCTCACACAGAAATTTTCTATCAGCAAAGATGGCGATATTCATTTGGAATACGATGTGCGTGATTTTGAAAGTATACGGTCGTTAAGATTTGATCCTGTAGATAATGAATATTGCCTGGTGAGGTTACAGCATGTCGAGTACGTGTTTACTGATGGCAATGCAGTTGGGTGTAGTGTTCATGAAATAGAGTCAAATGGTGTTGCTGAAGACAATGGCTTTGTTCGCTTCAATACAACCGATCCTGTCTTTTATCTTCCAGTGTATGGTAGACGTGGTCTTGAGAAAATAAAAATCTCGTTTTTTGTCAGTATAATAGGTGGAGAATTGTCATGAGCCTAAGCAGACGTCCGTTAAACAATATTGCCGTAGCAGTGTATTTTTCCTTTTTTCGCTATATGCCTGGGCACGTTTAAAGTATTCAGTTAACATGCCACAATGGGATGATTATTCTTCCACTTATGACTTTGTACTTGAGCTTGAATGACAGTAGTTGATTCTGTTTTCGCGGAGGGCAGTATGTCCCATGTTTTGAGAAAAAATGTAGCTTTATGCGATAAGGGTTTAACTATTCTGGCTCTGGGTGAAGGGAATATTGGCGTAAGGCTAACGGAAATTTTTGGAATAGATAATTTTAATGGAGTCGCTTTTTGCGGTGCGCAAACTATAAAGGATGCTGGATTGAACTCAGTTGGCAATGTTACTCATGTTCCCTCCAGCCCTCTATCGTCTACAGCGCTTCAGAAGATTCTTAAAGTATCAGATTGTTTCGATTGCATTTATGTGTCAGGTTTTTCTTCTCCTGTTGAAACCATAAAGTTGCTGAACAGGTATTTTCCTCTTTTGCATGAAGACGGGGTTTTCGTATTGGATGTTTTGGGTAGAAGCTACACTGATACATCTGCTGGTATCTTCGAGCCATATTCCCAGGTAGCGTTATTAAAAAAACTTATTGATATTGTCAATTTCCGGCATTGGAGAGTAGGTAAGAAGCGTGAATGGTTATTGGAGTCATTTCACCGTAGATTTGGTGTGTCGCTACATGAATCTGTCCTGATGAATATCAGGTCAGTTCAGTTTTTCGATTCTTTTTGCATAGTCCAATCTTGTGGGCAAGTCCTTTGCGACACAGCTGGTATTTCTAAGCAAACTACTGATGTTTCTGTCCAAAGCGCAGGTGGACTGACTCCTGAAGAGCAGGTTCCCGTCCTACGCCATCAAATGCACAATTTAATTTTAGAAGTGGAGCAGTTGCGCGCTTCAACAAGCTGGAGAGTTACCGCGCCATTGCGTTATTTATCGCGTTTATTGCGAACGATATGGGCACTCTCGGCTTGGCCTGTGCTCTTAGTGCGACGATATGGCGGTTTGAGAAATTTTTTATTTAAACTCACCCAACTTATTAGAAGAGAAGGGTTGCGCGGTGTGATACGTAAACTTTCGCAGCATCGTTCAGTGCACATTCCTCGTCCCTCAAAAGGTTCCGGTGCGCATGACCGTAACGACTATACTGAATGGGTCAGGCGATACGATACTCTTACCGAGGCCTCGCGTGAAAAGATGCGTCAAGAAATGCAGTGTATGCCCTGTCAGCCTTGCATTTCCATTGTTATGCCCACGTATAACGCGAATCCTGTCTGGTTGGCGGAAGCGATAGAGTCTGTTATGGCGCAGGCATACGGCAATTGGGAGCTCTGTATTGCCGATGATGCTTCCACGAAATCCGAAGTGAAGGAGCTCCTGCTGGCTTTTGCTGAGCGAGATAGAAGAATTAAAGTCTGTTTTCGTGAGAAGAATGGGCACATCTCAGAAGCGTCGAATTCAGCGCTGCAACTTGCTACAGGTGAGTGGGTAGCCTTGCTGGATCACGATGACGTTTTACCTGCGCATGCACTCTTTTATGTCGCAAAAGCGATAGCGAGTAGCCCTTCAGCAAGGTTGATATATTCTGATGAAGATAAGATTGACAAGGAGGGCAACAGGTTCAGCCCTTATTTTAAGTGCGGATGGAATATGGACTTGTTCTATTCGCACAATATGTTTTCTCATCTTGGAGTGTATCAGAAGCAGCTTGTCGAGAGTGTTGGTGGTTTTCGCAAGGGTATGGAAGGCTCCCAGGATTATGATCTTGCCTTACGGTGTATAGAAGCTGCTGGTGTTGAGGCTATTGTTCATATACCGCGCATCCTCTATCACTGGCGCGTTCACGAGGAGAGTACAGCAGGGTCGGCTGTAGATGCCAAGCCATATGCGATGATTGCGGGCGAGCGGGCTTTGAATGAACACTTTCAGCGAATGCGCGTCAATGGAAGCGTTGAACTGGTACCTTATGGTTACCGCGCTCGCTACGGTTTACCTAAAGCCCTCCCATTGGTAAGCCTTATTATTCCTACCAGGAATTGCATGAAGCTGCTTAAGCAATGCGTAAGCAGTATTCTAGAAAAGACAGACTATGGGAACTATGAAATTCTTGTGGTGGATAACGGTACTGATGAAGTAGATGCTCTGGAGTATCTGGAGAGTTTGAAAGCGATGGATACTATCGAAGTCATACGTGATGATAGCCCTTTTAATTATGCATCACTTAACAACAAGGCGGTTGCAATGGCTCGTGGTGATGTCATTGGCCTGATAAACAATGATATTGAAGTGATATCCCCGAATTGGCTGTGTGAAATGGTGAGCCATGCTCTTCGGCCTGGTGTCGGTGCTGTTGGCGCAAAGCTGCTGTATCCTGATGATACCGTTCAGCATGCTGGTGTGCTTCTCGGCGTGGGAGGTATTGCCAACCATGCTCATAGAGGTTTTCCAAGGGGGCATAATGGCTATTTCTCAAGAGCCCAGCTCATCAGTTCATTCTCTGCTGTTACTGCAGCGTGTATGGTAGTGCAAAAAAAATATTATCTCCAGGTTGGTGGACTTGACGAGGTGAACCTTGCTGTCGCCTATAATGATATCGACTTTTGCCTGCGGCTTAAAGAGGCAGGGTTGCGCAATATCTGGACGCCGTACGCAGAGTTGTATCATCACGAATCGGCTTCACGGGGCTATGAGGATAATCCGGAGAAAATCGCGCGGCTTCAGAATGAGGAGGGTTATATGAGGCAACGATGGGGGCACTCTATAGAGCATGATCCAGCATATAGCCCGAACTTATCAATAGAGGACACAGATTTTAGCTTGGCCTGGCCACCACGCATAGAGGTAATGCAGTGAACAGTAATATAAAAATACTCATCCCTGGTGCTGCCGGTCTGGTGGGTCAGAATCTCATAATCCAGCTCAAGGATCGGGGTTATCGGAATATTGTCGCTCTCGACAAGCACGCTGAAAATGCCAGGATTCTCAAAGAGTTGCATCCGGATATCACGGTTATTGTAGCTGATTTGTCAGAGCGTGGTGAGTGGGAGAGTGCCTTTGATGGCGCTGATGTTGTTTTGATGCTGCAGGCGCAGATTGGTGCACCCACTATCGAACCTTTCATCAGGAATAACATAAAATCAACGGAAGTTATCCTCGATCTCATAAAGAGGTTTCATATCCCCTATACGGTTCACATCAGCTCATCGGTTGTCGAATCGGTTGCCAGCGACTTCTACACCAATACAAAAAAAGAACAGGAGCGGATGGTGGTTGAGTCGGGTATTCCCCACTGTGTTTTGCGGCCAACGCTTATGTTTGGCTGGTTTGATCGCAAGCATCTGGGGTGGCTGAGCCGTTTCATGGAGAAAGTACCCGTTTTCCCCATCCCTGGGCATGGGCGCTATATGCGCCAGCCGCTGTATGAAAAAGATTTCTGCAATATCATAATCCGAGCGATGGAAATGCAGCCTCAAAATGAGATATTCAACATAACGGGTTGCGAAAAAATTGACTACATCGACATTATCAAAACTATCAAACGGGTGAAAAACCTGAAAACGCCAATTGTGAATATTCCCTACTCCATGTTTAAAGGGATGATGAGTTTTTACGCCATGTTCAGTTCGAATCCGCCGTTTACAACTCAGCAACTTGAGGCACTGGTTGCTGATGATGTGTTCGAACTGATTCCCTGGTGGGATATCTTCGGTGTTCAGCCTACTCCCTTTGAAGAAGCCATGCGTGAGACTTTTACGCATCCAGAGTACAGTAAAATTCAGTTAAAGTTTTAGGGGTACCATGAAGAAAGTTGCCGTTATTGGAGCTGGGCCCATGGGTCTAGCCGTGGCTTATCAGCTGGTGCTGGATGGCCATATCCCTGTCATTTTTGAAGCTGACGATCGCATAGGAGGCATGACGGCCTCCTTTGATTTTGGAGGCGTTGAAATTGAGCGTTACTACCACTTTCACTGTACCAGCGATGAAGCGTTTTTTGAATTACTGGAAGAATTGAACCTCGGTACCAAGCTCCACTGGGTAAACACCAGGATGGGCTACTGGTATCGTGGGGCAATCCAGCCCTGGGGGAATCCCATCGCGCTGTTGCGGTTCAAGGGACTTGGTTTGCCGGCAAAGGTTCGGTATGGCCTTCATGCGTTCCTGTCCGTTAAGCGTGATAACTGGAAACCACTTGAACGTTATGATGCCTTGTCCTGGGTGCGAAAATGGGTTGGCAATGAAGCGTACAAGGTGCTGTGGGAGAAACTCTTTTTCCTGAAATTTTACGAGCACTCAACAAACTTGTCTGCCCCATGGATTTGGAGCCGAATTCGGCGTATCGGGCGCTCGCGTTATAATCTTTTCAAGGAAAAACTTGGGTATCTGAATGGTGGCTCAAAGACCTTGCTGGGCGCCATGAGAGAGAGAATTGAGTCGCTAGGTGGTGAGTTCCGGCTTTCTTCGGCGGTTCAGCAAATTATTGTGGAAAAGGGGCAGGCTGCTGGCGTTGTGGTCCATGATGAGTCGCTCTATTTTGAGAGGGTGATCAGTACGATTCCGCTGCCGCTTGCGGGGCGCCTCTTGCCAGACTCCATGGGCATAAACCGCGATAAGCTTCTGAGTAAGGAGAACATCGGGGTAGTGTGCGTGATCGCGAAGCTTGCAAAGCCTCTGAGTGAAAACTTCTGGCTCAATACCAATGACGATGGAATGGATATTCCCGGTATTATTGAATATGGAAACCTTAACCCGGAGGTGGGGCATATTGTATATGTTCCTTACTACATGCCGCGATCAAACCTGAAATACCTTGAGTCCGACGAAACGTTCAAAAGTCGAGTTTCAGCTTACTTTCAAGCCATCAACCCTGGAATACGTGACGAAGATATTCTTGATATGGCTGTACATCGCTATGACTATGCACAACCCATCTGTCATCCTTGCTACCCGGAGTCGCTGCCCCCTGAAGAGATCTGCAAGGGACTGTATCTGGCGGATACCACCTACTACTACCCGGAGGATCGTGGCATAAGTGAATCCATCGGGTATGGGCGTTCAATGGCCAGGCGAGCAGTACTGTGATTGCGGCATTTCGCTCGCGCCAGTTTATAGCTTTTTTGCTTGCCGGTGGTTTTGCCGCGATAGTGAACTTTGGAAGCCGCTTTGCGTACAATGAATTCGTCTCTTTTGGCAATGCGGTACTGCTTGCTTACCTGACGGGCATGGTTACGGCATTTGTACTCAATAAGTTCCTGGTGTTTGAAAAGAGTATTCACTCTACAAAAAAAGAGTTTTTCTATTTCACCATTGTTAATCTAGCCGCTGTGCTGCAGACCTATGTCATCAGTGTTGGCTTGGCACACTATGCGTTTCCGGCAGTTCAATTCGAATTCTACCCGGAAGCTGTTGCGCATGGGGTTGGGGTAATTTTCCCGGTGTTTACGAGCTTTCTGGGGCATAAGTATTTCAGTTTCAGGAGGATGGAGTAGGTGTCCCATAAACTATATAGCGGCTTTGGTGGAGCATAACGTATGCTGCTCATTGAGTGAGCTAGATGCCTGAATGCATAATGGACTTCATGAAGGAAATTGGTTATGGCGATTAGGTCCTACTTATTAATATTCTCTATGTTTTTTCTTGTCTCTGTTGCTATCGGCATTGCGAATAATTACTCGCCTGTTCCATTCTGGGATATGTGGAATGCATATCTTGATTTTTATATTAAATCTTCTGAAGGAAATCTAGAGCGATGGGTAGCGCTGCATAATGAGCACCGCATTGTTTTATCAAGAATACTTTTTTGGATAGACATTAAGCTGTTTGGTGGAAGTATCATTTTTCTTTTGATCATGAATTTCATCTTGATGTTGTTCATGGTGGCCGTTTTCTACCTGCTTGTATGGAATCTTTTCAATGGCAAAACCTATCGTGATACGAGAGTGGCATTGACTTTGTTTATCGTCATAATTGTGTTTTCGTGGATGCAGCATGAAAACATAACATGGGGTTTTCAAAGCCAGTTTTTCCTTGCTTACTCAATTCCTTTGCTGAGTTTTCTTGTCTTGGGGCTATATTCCCAGCATGGCACTGCGCGATACTTTCTCGGTGCTTTGGTGTTTGGCGTTCTGTCAGTATTTACCATGGGTAATGGTGTCTTGGTGTTACCGCTCCTGGTTATCCTGAGTATAGCTCTTGGCCTTGGGTGGATTCGATCATTGCTGATTGCCTGTGTTGGTGTGGTGACACTGTATTGTCACTATTCACACTATGGCGCGCCACCTGGCCATGGTTCATTAAGCGTTACTTTGACACAACATACGGGCAGCTTTATACTGTATGTTCTTACCTACCTGGGGAATCCGTTTTACTATATGCTCGGAAAGCCCGACTTACTGGTGCCACAGCTTCTTGGTGCAGTTATGATAGGCTCATGTGCTTATTTTACCTTCAGGTGCTTTGTCTCACCCTCTTTTCGTCATCCCATGGTGCTGGTGCTACTGGCATTTTTGTTGTTTATTGGAGGATCAGTAGTTGGGACAGCCGGGGGAAGGGCTGTTTTTGGTATATCGCAAGCTTTGTCAAGCCGCTATACGACTCCAGCCATTATGGCTTGGGCATCGCTTTTCATTCTTGTAGCATATGCTCACAAAGAGACCTTTTTTCAAAAAAAATATTTTGTGACCATTGTGGTTCTTGTGCCTGTGCTGCTTCTCCCATACCAGCTCAAATCATTGAAGCCAGATTTGCAGAGTCTTGCGGAGAAGGAAGTTGCCGCACTCGCGCTTGCGATGCAAGTTCGAGATCACCAGAGTATTAAAAAGGTTTTTCCTGTTGTCGAATGGGCCCTTGATATAGCCAAAAGACCAAGTGAAATGGGGATATCTGTCTTTGGTGCAGAGCGATTTCGTTATGCGCAAGAAATAGGCAAAAGATACTCTTTTGAAAACTTTCCGTCAGGTTTTGCGCATTTGGATCAAGTTATTCCTCTGGAAAAAGGCTCGTACAGGATAGAAGGATGGTTTTTTTCATCAGAGACGAGGCAACCAGGATATTTATTGATGGTCGATGATGAAGAGCGGCTTGTTGGTATTGCTCTTGCTGGATTTCCCCGCCCGGATGTGGTCAAGCATTTTAGGACTTATCCATAAATTACGCCGATTTTCCTGTATGTGATTATCGCCGCCGCGAGACACGTCAATCCGTAGTGAGTGACCTCAAGCTTCTCAAAGCGCACATGAATCTTCCTGAAACGGTTGAACCAGGAAATAGATGCTTCCACTATCCAGCGCCTCGCCTTCTTTGATGGGTCACGCTTCTTGTCCTCGATCTCTTCTTTTCGCTGCTTTACATGGGGTATGTATCCGCGCTGAAGAATGCTGCTGAGCGCCGGCTTTCCCTTGTAGCCACAATCTGCGCAAAGATGCTGCTCCTGCTCTGCAGGCTTCTCGAAGACTACGCCATCAAGAACGGCTTCAAGCTGGCTCACATCATGCCGGTTCGCTCCGGTTACGACGATGGACAACGGGACGCCACGACCGTCCACCAGGACATGACGCTTGCTCCCGTTTTTTTCCCCGATCCGTCGGGTTCTTCCCTACGGTTTCAAGAGCCATTGGAGCTTTGTACATTCCGCCATCTATGCTTTGCCACTCCCAAGCTATCCCCTCCATCTCGTCATACTCAGCCAGCCCCTGACGCCAAATAGCTTCGAATACACCGGCCTTACTCCATTCAATGAAGTACTTGTGCACTGCACTGGCGCAACCAAACTGCTCCTTGGGTATCGCTTTCCACTGACAACCGGTGCGCAGCACATAGACAATGCCGGAAAACGCCTTCCTGGGGTCAAGTCGCTTGCGCCCACCACCAGGCTTGCGCTTGTAGATCTTGTCAGGATCTCTTTGCTGGATTGGCAGTAAAGGCTCAACTCTTTGCCAGAAGGCATCTGAAACTTCCCATGATTGCACTTTAGACATAAATCACCGCCATGAATGATCTTTTGTGGATCATTCTACAGCGAAACATTGCTCGGGTCAATGATTATTTATGGACAAGTTCTTAGTGATGAATCTGCTGGGAAAAGTGGATTTATTGGTTACGTTAAGGAATCCAATATACGTGAGAAGATGATCATGCATGTGGTTGCGCCCGAGGTAGGCCGCATGAGCACTTTTGAGTTTATGCCCCCAGTGCTGAAGGATTATCAGGAAAACGCGACCTACAGCAGGGAAGTGCTGCCAGGATATCGAGTTTATGGTTCCCATATCACCGGGGATAGTGATTTGGCCCAAATGACTTTTCCTTTGGGTCGTGAAAATGAAATTCTGTATATCACCGGTCCGATAGCCCATAACCAGAGAATACGAATTTTTCGCCAAGGCCAGGTGCGTCATGAGGCGGTTTTGCAAAGGAGCACTTCGTGGCGAAACCTTGATTTGGACGCCTCTTTTTTCGATGGTTTGCATACTCTTCAGATAATTGACAATGGTGCCAAATGGGGTGAGTGGTCTGGTATTGCCGTAAGGGAGGAGACACCTGCTATTTTAGAGCAATGATTGATATGAACCCAATGCAGGTGGCAAGCCAGAGGGTAAGGAGTCGGATAAGAATTGCCAGCCCTAGTCCCAAGGCCAGTGGAGTGCCGCAGGACAGAAGTAGTGCGACTATCGCGACTTCGGTTGAACCGACTCCCCCGGGGATGAAGGTGATAGCCCCGGCAAGCATGGCGGCGGGGTATATACTTGCCAGAAAGAGTCCGTTTGCTTGGATGTTCACTGAGTAACAGAGCACTGCAAAAGCCAGTGAAAGGCACAGCCAGGCGATCAGACCAGATGTGAAGTAATATGGCATTTTTCTTGAGGCGACTCCAAGGCTGACGCGCACGCGAACCATGGCAAGAAAGCGGAAAATCCTGGCATGCCAGCGCTTTGGCGCGAGAAGGCTTGTGCTCTGCGCAAGCACAAGGAAAAATCGCCTGATCCTGGTGGCTGCCAGGACGAAAGCGATCAGGGCCAGCGTCGCAATGCCAACAAGGGAAAATTCGGGCCTTGAGAAAAAGATCAGCGAGGCAAGGGCACTTACCGCGAGAAGGTCGAAAAATCGTTCTATGACAAAAGCAGAAAATACTTTCTGAGGTGATATGCCCACCTTGCGGTAGTAAAGAGCGCGTGATAACTCACCCGCTTTTCCTGGTGTGGCGGTATAGGCAAAGCCAGCCAGGTACGCCAGTAATCCGAAAAGCCATGGGGTAGTGCTGCGCTGCTCAAGCAGGATGGTTCTCCATCGCATGTACCGGATCAGCAGATTGGCTATGGACAGGATAAGTGCTGTCGCTACTGCCCAGGCTGGTGCGATTGTGACTGCAGAAAGGTCCAGGTAGCTGTCCAGCCAGTAAAGGGCAAGTCCGTAGAGTAACGCGAGTCCGATCAGCCAGGTTCCGTTTATTTTTTTTATTGCGTTCACGAAAGGCTCCAGCTGCTATACGAGGCTTGCGGCTACAAAGATTATACCAAGCATGGCTCCGGTAATCTGGCTTGCGCGATCTTTTGCGGCAAAGACCACGGGGTCGTCGTGCATTTGCCCACGATGCGCCAGCAACCATGTGCGGCTTATCCAGTAAAGAAGTACGGGGCATGCGAGCCACATGATCTTGGGTTGAGAGTAGAGTTGCAGGGTGCTCTCGTCCTGGATGTAGAGTGCGAGCACCAGCACGGACAGGTATCCTGAAGCTGCTCCGAGTGATGCGATAAGCTCCAGGTCTTTGGGGTAATAACCCCTCCCTCTTGTCTGCTCTTTTTTTCCTTCCTGTTTTGCGTTGTGGAGTTCTGTATATCGTTTTACCAGAGCAAGGCTCAGGAAAATAAACATGGAGAATGCGAGCATCCAGAAGGTTAGCGCCAGCTGAAGCGCGGTTGCTCCTGCGATAATGCGGGTTGTATAGAGCGCGGCCAGGCTCACGACATCAACCATGACAATCCGCTTGAGCCAGAATGAGTAGGCAAGGGTCAGTGTGTAGTACCCCGCAAGAACCACAAGGAATTTCCACGGCAGAAACAAAATAGGGTTCATCCGGTTAAAGCGTACTTTGAATTATGGAGGGCCTTTATTCTGAGCTCGAAGAATTCCATATCTCTGTATCCATAGGCTTGCCTTTTGAGGGTATCAATTTTGTTGTTGATCCCCTCAAGTGGTCCTGTTGATATGGGGTGATCATACCAGTTCAGGATTCCCTCTCGGTGCTTCTCCAGCGTTTTGGCCATTTTCTTCAACCCTTTGATGGCTGATGCCTGAGCCCTGTTGATCCAGTCATCGAGGAATACCGTGGCAGCTACCTTGTCAGTTTGTTGCCATATCTGGCGGAGATCTTCTTTCATATAGTAGGCAACCGCCAATGGTCGATTGGCCTGCAGGGCAAGTTCAAGGCGTTCATGATCGCTGGTTTGCTCGCCAATGCTCTGCGGATTTTTGAGAAGCATCCAGCGAGTGCCTTTGAGAATGCTCCTGTCATGCTGACTTGTGAGCTCATGGTACAGCTCGCGGCGAATATCGGTAAGGCGTTCATTCATAAGCTTGACGACATGGAAACGATCAAACACCAACGCAGCAGATGGAAGGTGTTCGAGCACTGCCGACCGGTAAGCCGGACTCATGTCAGCAGCAACGGCTTTGATAGATGACTTGCGACGACCAAGGCGTTTCCAGAAACCATCAAGCGCTTCTGCCTGTTTGCCTGCTCCAACGTATACGACCCTGGCTGAACCAAGGTCAATGACGAGAGTAATGAAGCCATGTTTGCGTCCGGTGTATTTCTCATCAATGGCGATATACTCAAGCCCAGCAAGTGAAGGGCTACTATAGTGATGATGCAGATACCGCTTGAAAATGGACTTGACCAGGTCCCAGCCTATACCAAGAAGCCGTGCTACATCAATGAGGCTCATAGCTTGGGCAAGGGAGACCACATACCGAGCAAATGCATGGGTGTAGGAACACCGTGGAGAGGCTATTTTCAGACTCACCCGCCTGACGCTACCGCACTGAAGGCACTGGATGCGTGGAACGTGGACGTGCAACCAAGTGGACTTGATCCCCAAAGGCAAACCTCGTAACCGACGAATGCTACTGCCTCGCAATATGACAGAACGGCCAAGGCACGCAGGGCAGCGAATCAGCTTTTTACGGGGCCGGACATGGAAATTGATGGTATTGCCGCGATACTGTGTACGGATGTAATCGTAGCCAGCAAGGCCGTAGGCATGGTAAAGAACACTGGTGGGCATGGTGCTTCTCCCGGAATTATTTGGTTGTAATCCCGATAAATGGCACCATGCTCACTTTTTTGTCAATGTATCCTCAATACGGAAGAGCCCAAAATAGTAATGCCAAAGCTTATCAGGAGCAATATGGGGATAAGGGCGACGGCATGCTTGATGGGAAATGAGCCGCTGGCAAGGGGGCGCTTTTTCTTTGAGTGATGGTGGCGGTCATCCTGGAGGTCAAGAAGATCGTTAAGCAGGTAAACGCTGGAAGCGGTCATTCCGAAAACGACAAAGGCTATGAGTGCCCACAGGATGTGCTGGGGCGAGAGGAGCATGTGAGAGGCAGCAAGTGGCACAAAGATCAACAGGTTTTTCATCCACTGGTGAAGCCTGAGTGTTCTGGCCAGTGTTTTGATGTGGTTTGGCCTGGTATGGAATATCTCCCCGGTTTTTCCAAGTTTACGGGCCTTGCTTTCGACGCCAAATTCAGGGTTGACGATATGTGCGGTTTTTGCTGTTTTCCAGACGGGTATATCGGCTTTTGCATTGCCCACATATTCGTAGCTGTTCGCACCAAACCGCTGTGTGAGTTCCTGCTGCTTGTTTGAGGAGGCAAGGTTGCGGTGTTCTGTTGTGCCCAGGGTAAGGTCAAAAATGCCAAGGTGCTCTGCTATTCTGTTGGCGAAAGCCTGATGAGTAGCGGTAGCAAGGACAATTTCTCTGCCTGCAGTTTTTTGTTCCTTGAGCCAGTGCAGAAGTGTCGTATTATATGGCAGGGTTGCTACGTCAATGGTGACGTGCTCAGCCAGGCAAGTCTTTAGGTGACTTTTTCCCTTGAAGAGCCAGATGATAAGCGTAAAGATGCGCAAGGGGTTGCTTTTGATGTACTGGAAGGCGCACTCAATCAGAAAGTCTGAGTCCAGGAGGGTGCCATCAAGATCCACAACGATGGGTGACGCGCTCTTGATGGGGGTGTCTTCTGGCATGTGATTCTTCCTTAATGAATTATTTTATTATCATTTGCGATTTCGCAGTATAATGTTGTATATCCCATGGGGCAATAATTATTCTGGTCAATTTTAGAAAAAACTCATCTGCGGCGAAGGTTTGATCAAAGCGTCTAAAAGGGAGATTTTTTCGCAGAAAGCTGATGGGCGCACAGTGCCTTGGAATACTCTGGTGTGCCTGTCATGGCCTCTGTGTTCTCTGTGGCAAAGCTTCTTTCTCTGTTCCTGGCTTCTAGGCTCAATAAACGCTAATGTTGTACTTCTGAAAAGGCAGTTTGATGAAAACACAAAAACAGCAATTGACTGCATGGGGGCGTTTCCCTGTTGTTGAGTCGGAGCGCGTATTATTTTCACACTATGATGAGCTGGCTGATGGGGTGAGTTCCAGTAGTGAGCTTATTGCATTTGGTAATGGCAGAAGTTATGGGGATAGTGCCCTTTCTTCAGTAGTTGCACCCATGCTGTGCAGCAACCGTTTTCTCGGTTTTGATGAGGCATCCGGGGTTTTGACTTGTGAGGCAGGGGTTTTGTTGTCTGATATCATAAAGGTGTTTTTGCCACGTGGTTGGTTTCTCAAGGTAACTCCTGGGACAAAACTGATCACTGTGGGTGGGGCCATTGCGTGCGATATCCATGGTAAGAATCACCATGTCGAGGGTTGTTTCAGCGAGTGTGTTGAGTCTTTCAGAATGATGCTTGCAGATGGTTCAGTGGTCGAATGCTCCCGATCTGAGAACAGGGAGCTTTTTCTGGCGACCTGTGGTGGCATGGGGTTGACGGGCATAATTTTGCAGGCGACTCTCGCCTTGAAGCCGGTAAAATCTCAAAATATTCGTCAGACTACGATCAAAACGCGGAATCTCAAAGATACCTTCGAGGCTTTTGAGGCGTACTCGGGGCAGCCATATTCCGTAGCATGGATTGATTGTCTCGCCAAGGGCAAGAGTTTAGGGCGCAGTATATTGATGGTTGGCGATTTTGCTGATGATGGCGATATAAATTATGTTGAAAAGCGTTCCCTTTCTGTCCCTTTGGATTTCCCGACTTTTGCTCTCAACACGCTGAGCGTAAAGGCATTTAACATGCTCTATTATGGCAAGGCCAAAATGGGGGAATCTCAGCAAACTGTGGGAGTGGACTCCTTTTTCTATCCGCTTGATGCACTGAATAATTGGAACCGAATTTACGGAAAAGCTGGATTTACACAGTATCAGTTTATTTTGCCTAAGTCTGTCAGCTATGAAGGTTTGTCGGAAATCTTATCCGCGATTGCCGCAAGTGGCAGAGGTTCGTTTCTTGCTGTGCTGAAGCTTTATGGGCCGGCAAACGAAAATTATCTTTCCTTTCCCCTTGAGGGTTACAGTCTGGCTTTGGATTTCAAGATTGAGAAGGGGCTGTTTCCCTTGCTTGACAGGCTTGACAGTATTGTGGTGAGGCATGGTGGGCGTATATACCTGACCAAGGATGTGCGCGTATCCAGGGAGACGTTTGAGGCGGGTTACCCTGAGCTAGGCAAGTTTATGTCTGTGAGGCAAAGTGTAGATCCGAAGAGAAAATTCGCATCCTTGCAATCAAAGAGACTGGGGTTGTAGATGAGTAAAATGGTTTTGATCCTTGGGGCGAGCAGCGATATCGCAAAGGCAGTGGCACGTGAGCTTGCGGGGCAGGGTTTCGGATTAATTCTGGCTGGCAGAGATATGCAGGAGCTGGAAAAGGATGGTGCTGATTTTGCTCTGCGCTATTCTGTGCCAGTTACTTGCTGTTTCCTTGATATTACGGATTTTGAAAGTCATCAGGACTTTTGGATGGCGCTTAACGTGAAACCATATGGCTGTGTTTGCGCGATTGGGTATATGGGCGTGGAGGAAGAGATACAGAAGAGTCAAAGCGAGGCCAGAAGGGTTATTGACACTAATTTAACTGGTTGCATGAGTGTACTTGACATGATGGCGTCGCATCTTGAGTTGCAAGGTGAAGGCTTCATTATTGGAATTTCCTCAGTTGCCGGTGATCGAGGTCGGGCTTCCAACTACCATTACGGGGCAGCAAAGGCAGGGTTTACGGCTTATCTATCGGGGCTGCGTAATCGGTTCTCTCTTCTGGGAAATAATGTGAAGATACTGACGGTAAAGCCGGGCTTTGTTGATACGCGAATGACTCGTGGTATGAACCTGCCAGCAAAGCTTACAGCACAGCCGGAGCAGGTCGCTCGGGATGTCATGCGAGGGTTACAAAAAAACAAGGGAGTTCTTTATTCCCTTTGGGTATGGCGTTATATCATGCTGATTATTGTCCATATTCCTGAATTTGTTTTTCGAAAAACAAAACTATAGAGTCTGGGAGTTTTCATGAAAGGTATAATTCTTGCTGGCGGTTCAGGAACCCGCATGTATCCGATAACCAAGGGTGTGTCAAAACAACTGATACCGGTTTATGACAAGCCCATGATCTACTATCCCCTTTCCATTCTGATGCTGTCTGGTATTCAGGATATTCTGATTATAACGACTCCTCACGACCAGCAATCTTTCCAGAAGCTTTTGGGAGATGGCAGCGATATTGGGATCCAGTTATCTTATGCTGTGCAGCCAAGTCCTGATGGATTGGCTCAGGCTTTCATTATAGGCGAGGAGTTTATTGGTAATGATGATGTGTGTTTGATTTTAGGGGATAACCTGTTTCATGGCCATGGGTTGGTGGAGATGCTGCAACGTTCAGTAGGGGCAGTCAGGGATCAACGAAGAGCTGTTGTTTTTGGTTACCAGGTGGCGGATCCCCATCGTTACGGAGTAGTGGAGTTTGACAATAAGCTTAATGCAGTGAGTATCGAGGAAAAACCGGCAAATCCAAAAAGCAACTATGCGGTCGTTGGTCTGTACTATTACACAAATGATGTGGTTGACGTTGCGAAGTCTATAAAGCCTTCTGCCAGGGGTGAATTGGAAATTACCACTGTCAATGAGGAGTACCTTAAGCTTGGGAAGCTGAAAGTGGAGCTCATGGGCAGAGGGTATGCGTGGCTTGACACAGGAACGCATGAAAGCCTGCTTGAGGCCAGTAATTTCATTGAGGTAATTGAAAAGCGCCAGGGTCTCAAGATTGCCTGTATAGAAGAGATTGCTTTTCAGATGGGCTATATTGATCGTGAGCAGCTTTTGTATCTTGCTAAACCATTGGAGAAAAACCAGTACGGGCAGTATCTGATGAGGCTGGCGAATAGATAGGTCTTCATGAACTGAGGCTGTTCTGTGGAGTTTTTCAACAAATTACGGTCATTTTTCTGGGGTTGATATGAAAATTATTTCGACAGAATTACGAGATGTCTGTTTGATCGAGCCTAAAGTTTTCGGCGATGATCGCGGCTATTTCATGGAAACGTTTCGCGGAGATTTGCTGCGCGATGCTCTTGGGTTTGACGTGACTTTTGTCCAGGATAATGAGTCGCTTTCGTGTCGTGGTGTTTTGAGAGGGTTGCACTATCAGCTTCCTCCGTTTGCCCAGAGCAAACTGGTGAGAGTGGTTCAGGGGTGTGTGCTGGACGTAGCGGTGGATATCCGCAAAGGAAGCGCAACCTTTGGCAAACACGTGGCCTACGAGCTTTCTGCTGAAAACAAGCGACAGTTATTTATTCCTCGGGGCTTTGCTCACGCGTTTGTGGTGCTTTCTGAAACTGCGGTCTTTCAATACAAGGTGGATAATTTCTACTCAAAGGAGTGCGACAGGGGGATTGCATTTGATGATCCTGCGCTCGGAATTGACTGGGGGCTGGCAAAGGATCAATTGATTCTTTCCGAAAAAGACAGGCAGCAGCCGCTTCTGAAGAATGCGGAAGTTTTCTCCTGCGAGCAGCTTTATGGCTAAGGTGCTGGTTACAGGAGCTTCTGGGCAGCTCGGTTACGAGCTTTCAAGGTTGCTTGGTGAAAAGTTCTTCGGAGTAGATGTGAATGAGCTTGATATTACCGATGCGCATGCGGTCCTCAGCTCTTTTGCGGGTCAAGAAATTGAAGCTATAGTGAATTGCGCTGCGTATACGGCTGTTGACAAGGCCGAGAGCGAGCGCAAGGAGGCTTTTGGTGTCAATGAGTTTGGTGCGAAAAATATTGCGGCCCTTGCCAGCAAAATGAACATTCCGCTGATACATGTATCAACGGATTTTGTGTTTGATGGTAAAAAATCCAGCCCTTATACCGAAGACGACAGTGTGAACCCTTTAAGTGTTTATGGTGCGAGCAAGCTGGCTGGAGAAAACGCTGTGTTGCGTGAGTGCAGCAGTGCGGTTATTCTTCGTACAAGTTGGCTCTATTCATCACACGGCAAGAACTTTGTGAAGACCATGCTGCATTATGGGCGCGAGCGAGGGCACTTGCGCGTAATTTATGACCAGGTAGGAACTCCCACGTATGCTGCCGACCTGGCCGCAGCTATTGTTCATATTCTTCCACAGGCGCACAAAGGTTTTGGGCAGGTTTTTCACTTTTCCAATGAGGGTGTTGCGAGCTGGTATGATTTCGCCCATGCAATTCTCGGGATTGCTGGTGTGCCATGTACTATAGAGCCGATTCAGACTCATGAGTATCCAACACCCGCAACGCGCCCCCAGTATAGCGTAATGGACAAGTCTCATGTGAAGCGTACTTTTAGTGTAGTTATTCCGCACTGGCGGGATTCGTTGGTAAAGTGTCTGGATATACTGGGCAAGGAGGGTGAGAAATGAAGAAGATTCTCGTCACTGGCGGTGCAGGTTTTATTGGTTCTGCTGTTATCCGCCACCTGATTAGCAATACAGATCATCATGTTGTGAACGTGGACAAGTTGACTTATGCGGGAAACCTTGAGTCGCTGGTCAGCGTGAGCGCGAGTGAGCGTTACTGTTTTGAACAGGTGGATATCTGCGACGCTGTTGAGGTGAAACGAGTATTCGAGACGCATCAGCCCGACATCGTAATGCACCTTGCTGCGGAAAGTCATGTGGATCGTTCCATAGACGGTCCGGCAGAGTTTATTCAGACAAATATTGTGGGAACCTATGTGCTGCTTGAGCAGGCAAGAAAGTATTGGCTGGGGCTTGGGGAGCGGCAGCAATGTTTCCGGTTCCACCACATTTCGACAGATGAAGTGTATGGTGATTTGCCCCATCCGGATGAAAGTGAAGTGCGACCCCTTCCGCTTTTTACGGAGAGCACGACCTATGCGCCAAGTTCTCCCTATAGTGCGAGCAAGGCGAGCTCGGATCATCTTGTGCGCGCGTGGCACAGAACCTATGGCTTACCTGTGGTTTTGACGAATTGTTCAAATAATTATGGGCCATACCATTTTCCGGAAAAACTTATTCCACTGATGATCCTGAACGCCTTGGAGGGTAAGCCATTGCCGGTTTATGGTAAAGGCGATCAAATTCGTGACTGGTTGTATGTTGAAGACCATGCGCGAGCGCTCGTGCTTGTCGCAACGAGCGGAAAAATTGGATCGACGTACAATATCGGCGGACATAATGAGCGACGAAACCTTGATGTTGTTCACACGATATGTGACCTCCTGGAAGAGTTGGCGCCAAAAAAGCCAGCTGGTGTTGCAAACTTTCGTGAGCTTATTGCTTACGTTGCAGATCGTCCGGGGCATGACCGCCGTTATGCGATTGACGCCAGCAAGATTCACGACGAGCTTGGTTGGGTTCCAGATGAGACTTTTGAAAGTGGCATTCGGAAAACCATTTCGTGGTATCTGGAAAATCAGGAATGGTGTAAGCGGGTTCAGGATGGGAGCTATCAGCGTGAACGGCTTGGTGTTGTGAAGTAGCCTGAACTCCAGCTGAGAGATTCTGATGCTGGGAGAAGGGGTTCTCCGCTGATTCCGCTGATTTTCGCAGAGAGAGACGAAAGGCAGCAGGAACCGCTTACCGCAGATGGACGCTGAGGAAAAAACTGAGGCTTTCACTGCCTTTCCCTCCGCGTACCCTGCGTCTCAAGTGAGCGCAGCGAGCGAGCGAGAGATATGCCTTTCGGCTGTTTTGCGGTGAGTTTGCGTCGTGATGGGTGAGAAACCAGAAGATGAAGGATGTTTCTTCCATTCTTGCAGTGTCACTGAGGGCACTCGCGAGGGGCAGGGATTCATAAGCAGTTGCGTGCAATGACCCTTGCTTTTGCAGTTTCCATAGGTATACTTGTGGAAATTACAAAGGCAAGGGTGTGCTATGTTCAATCGGTCGCTCAATGATATTATGCATGAAGCCTTGAAGGTATCCCCTGCGGTTCTGGTCTGCGGTTCCAGGCAGGTGGGGAAGTCAACCCTGTGCCTTTCCACGGGGCGGGAATACCGCGTTTTTGACAATCTCAGCGACCGCGAGGCGGCGCTCAATGATCCGGCTGGGTATATCCACTCCCTGCCCAGGCCTGTTGCCATTGATGAGATTCAGAAGGTTCCCCAGGTGCTTGAGGGGATCAAGATAGACATTGATGGCAACCGCATCAACGGCAGTTTCCTTTTGACGGGTTCTGCGAATGTGCTGGACATGAAGCAGGCAAGGGATACCCTGGCGGGCAGAATTATCGAAATAGTCATGTGGCCGCTTTCCCAGAAGGAGATCCACCACAAGCCGAACGAGAATATCATCGACGTGCTGTTCCAGGGGCAAGTGGATGATTTTACCCCGACTGATGTTGCGTATGGGGATATTCTGAAGGCGATCATAGCTGGCGGTTATCCCGAAATTTTAAAGATTTCGTCTGCCAGGGGTCGCTCGCTTTGGTTTGACTCCTATATCAGCACCTATATCGAAAGAGATATCAGGGATATTGGTGAGCTCAGAGATGTTTCCTCTTTTATTCGGTTCTACAATATCGTCGCGCCCAGAAGCGGCAGTCTGCTGAATAAATCAAATCTCGCTTGTGACGCGAATATCTCCGAGCAGACGGTAAGCAACTACCTTTCAATGTTGGTGATGATCTACCAGATATCCCTGCTGCAACCCTACAGCTCGAATATATCCAAGCGATTTATCAAATCACCCAAGTTTTTTATGACTGATAGCGGCATACTGAGCCACCTTGTGGGGATAAGCACCCCGGATGAATTGCTTGCCTCAAACTACAAGGGTAATATCATTGAGACGTTTGTTTACAGTGAATTACTGAAGCATATCAGCTACAGTCAGAGCAAACCCCAAATCTCCCACTACCGTACCAGTGACAGGAAAGAAATAGATTTTATCATCGAAAAAGGCGACAGAATCTTCGCTATAGAAGTAAAGTCATCCCAAGCGGTTACGAAGGAAGCGTTTAAGCATATTGCAGAATTTCAGCGCAAATCACCCAAAGATATTGTGGGGATTGTATTCTATGGCGGAGATTCTATTCTGCCCTTTGGGGATGAGCAGCATCAAAGGTACGCACTTCCCCTGAACCTGTTCTTTTGAGATTGCGTGAGGAATGGGGGGAATACCAAGGCAGCAGGAACCGCTTAACGCAAATGGACGCGAATAAGTGCGAACGGAACACTAAAGGACACCCACTTTGCATGGTAGCGGTTACATTCGAGTTCGCAAGGAAGTTGCAGAATATCCCACCATGGTGTTTCAGTACGAGGAAATGGCAAATGGTTATCTGGTAACACTGAGCTATACCGAACAAAAAATTACGCAAAAATCCTTAGGGGCCAGTGACCAAGCCAGTGACCAAGCCAGTGACCAAGCCAGTGACCAAGCCAGTGACCAAGCCAGTGACCAAGCTATCCTGACTTTTTGTCTGACTCCGAGGAGTGCCGATGAAATTATGACTTATATTGGAGCTAAGCATAAAACATACTTTCGGAGAAATACGTTGAAGCCGCTTTTGGATAAAGGCTTGCTAGAGCCTACAGTTCCTGGAAAGCCAAATAGTCCGAAACAGAAGTACAGAACCAGGGAACAAGATGGAGAATGAATTCTGGAGATGGCGGGTCAGACTAAAGGACACGGTCAGACTAAAGGACACCCACTTTGTCCTTATGAATGAGGATGCGCCGACGATTCTGGTGCGCATGGGTATAGACAGTGAGCGCTTTTCCAAACAGATGCGGGGTGAGGGCGGCAGCTTCCCCACCTTCATGGGAGCCTGCCACTGCCTGCGCGATGCGGCCAGGGAACGGGGAATTGCACTCTGTACGGGGCAGTGGTACAGCCAGGCGGTTGTTCTGCGGTGAGTTTGCGTCGTGAGCGATGGTTGTGATATAGGTTTAATCTCTTAACAGGCTGCTGAAAAACCCTCATCTGCGACGTTGCTCGCAGTCGCGCGTCACTGCAACGTACGGGGAGTACGCTTCATTCCTCGCTCCGCGAGCGCCTTGCACCTGAGCATTTTTCAATTGCCTGCGTATTTTGAGGTATTTCAGCAAGCTGTTAATTGACTGCTCTCGTTACCTTATTGAATGAAGTGCGAAAAAGGTGAGTTACTATAAAAACGTATGCTTGCTCGCTGTCCGCTATTCCCCGACTCACCAAAATCGCCGCAGGTACTTGCTGGAGACCTCAATGGATTTATGCTCCCAACTTGCCAATATGCTTAAGGACGAACAAGAGTTGAAGCTTGCCATTATTTATGGTTCTGTCGCCGCCGGTACCATGCGTCCAAACAGTGATATCGACCTCGCGCTGCTATTCGATCAGCCATTAAGTGCCGAGCGTAAAATGAAGATTACCGCCAGCCTGGAGCGGAAAACACTGAGAACGGTTGACATAGTTGACCTGTCAAGGATATCCGGGGCGATTCTTAAACATGTTTTATGCAAGGGCAAAATCCTTATTCAGAATGAAGAAGGACTCTTTACCCGCCTTGCAAAAACCATGATATATAACCAGACTGACATGATGCCTTATGTGAATCGAACCCTACGGGAAAGACAACGGAGGTTTATTGATGGATAAGGATATTGTGCTGAGTAAACTGGAAAGCCTCCGGCGCTGTATACAACGCATACAAGACAAAACTCCTCCATCATGCCATCTTCTCATCGAAGACTATGATTTACAGGACATCATCGCGCTGAACCTGGAGCGATCAGTCCAATTGTGTGTGGATATAGGGCTCCATATCATCAGTGATCTGGAGGTTCCGGTTCCCGACACCATGGCAAAAACCTTTGTCGTTCTGGAACAGGCAAATTGCCTTGATGGCGAAGTTACCGACCGCATGATAAAAGCGGTAGGGTTCAGAAACACGGCAGTGCATGCATATCAGGAGATTGACTGGAATATCGTCTACTGCATTATCACGGAACACCTCGACGATTTTCGAGCCTTTTCAAGGCAGATACTGTCATTTATGGATTCAACACCGGCCTAGGGTGAGCGCAGCGAACGGGCGAGAGATATTGCCTTTCAGGCTGCTCCAAATACATAAAGAGAAAGAACACCTCTCGCGGAGCCGCAGAGAACGCTGGGTAAGAAAGCAACCAGGGAAAAACTAACTGCCTCTCCCTACCGCGTACCCTGCGCCTCAAGTGAGCGTAGCGAACGGGCGAGAGCAATATTCCATACTTTTCCAATCTGCGGTAATCCGCCGCATCTGCGGATAAATAAGAGGTTGTCCACAGATTTCGCTGATTTTTTCGCAGATAAAGGCAATAGCGCTCTTCAGCGCAGCTCCACCACTTCGTGGGCTGAACCTGCATCAAGTACATTTATGGCATAACGGGAGAGTTCTTCTTCGGTTGCCTGGGTGATGCGGTCATGTACTTCTGGCGGCACAGAGTCGAATCGGCGCTCTATCAGAGCATGCAGGAGTTCGGTTCTTCCTTTGAGTATCCCTCTGGCCTCTCCTCTGGCTTCTCCCCTGGCTTCCCATTCTTTCGTGATTGTGGTCATGACAACCTCCTTGTGCTCATGTACTTTGTCCAGTGAGCGTTGTATCGTTTGTTCATCCAAGTCGTTGTTCACACTTATGGCATAGGTCAAAAACTGGTAAATCAATTCCAGGGTTGTAGGCTTGTCATAGGCGGCTTTGTCAATGAGCACCATAATGGTGGGCAAGACGTCCATGAGGCTTTGCTTGCGTCCATGGTGCAGGATCATCAAAAACGCGCTTGTATCGGGCCGATATACCTGCCTTTGCTGATCCATCTGCGATACATCCCACAGTACATAATCGAAGACCGGGGTGTAGGGGGCCATGGGATCTGGATCATTCACATCCAGCAAATCCACAATCTCTTTGCGGCGCCACTGCCCTTCGCCATGATACAGCACCAGGGGTATGATGGGCGGCAGTCTGGTTGCCTGGGGGTTCTCCCGGAGGTACTTTTGCCACTGGGCGCTCATGTACTTGAGCAGTTGCAGGCTGCACCAGTCGTCGGAATAACTTTTATGCTCAAGCAGCATGTAGATGTAGGCCTGCTTGTCGCTGTTTTTGAAATTTGCCAGAAATACCCGGTCGCTGTAGGTTTTTCTCAGATCATCACTGACGTATGTGGTCTCCAGCCGCTGCAGGGTGGAAAAATCCAACGCTTCAGCAATGTGTGCTGGCATCTCGTGCTGCAGCAGATCCAGCGCCACATTCTCGTGCTCCAGTATTGCCTGTACAAAGGTATCATGTGGATTGTTGATTTTGTCGTCACCCATGGTGCGAGTATAGGTTCAGGGGATTTTGAAGGCAAGTCTTTCTGTGCCTGGGGGATTAGGGGTTGGGAATGGGGAAGGTGTTGGCTATTCTCCAGTCCCCACTCTGCGGATTAAAAATTTCTGTCGTTCAGGAGTTGTGCTGGCCGTAGAGGTTGCTCTGTATTCTTGCTGCTGTTTTAAAATGGCAATTACGCCATATGCTACTGTCACTTCCGTATCCGAAAATTTTTTTTCTGGTGGCAGGAAAATAACCGGAACTGTTACTCTTTTACTTGCAGCTGTTTTGCCCCTCGTTCAGCCTCAATTCCCCCTTTGTTGCAATTTTGTGAACAAGAATTCACTAGATTCAGATTACCCCCAGGAGCTATCTCATTACAGTAAGTGGGAAGTCGAACGCCGTTTCAATGGTCATGGGAAGGAGAGAGATTCCGTGATCACGGCAGCCAGACATGAAATTACGGGCTGAGATGTTTGCCTTCCTACTCTAAGGATCAGTTGGCTGACCTTATCTTCGGGTATTACTTTTTTGAAAGTGTGCCAGCTTTGCTTTTGACTTTGGCACGGATTGTGACTCTGTTCACTTTCTGTTTAATTGAAGAAGGAGGATCTATGGAGTTGTGGCAGCGATTTTGGGCTGCGGCGCTGGTTGCCTTGCTGGCAGCAAGTGCATCGGCCATGACCGTAACCGGCAGGTCGAGTACGGTGCTGGAATGGTATGATACGCCAAGGGGCGATACTGCCGCCTGCCTATCAGTATCTGATGTTGAACGCGCGAAACATCCAGGATACGGGAGTGAATTTTCGCTTCTATGGACGGCTGGGTACGGATCTGAATGATGAGGTGGATGCCGACAGTCGCCTGTACTACGCCTATGGTGAAAAGCGCGGCATCAACGATCGCTTTGATGTGAAGTTCGGTCGTCACCTGGTATTCAACACTGCTGGCTCAGCTATCATGGATGGCGTCACCGTTGACTACAATGATGGTGGCCCCTATACCGCCAGTGTGTTTGGTGGAGGAGACGTCAAGTACTACGAAAGCTATGACAAGAAAGACCTTGTCGCCGGCGGTAAGGTTGGCGGGAAGTTCCTGGACAATAACCTCAAGCTCGGCCTCTCCTACATGCAGAAGTGGGAGGACAGCGCCATAACCCACCAGCTTATTGGCTTTGATGCCTTCTATGATCACAACAACGCCCTGGAAATCTATAACGAATACCAGTTCAACTACCTGTCCGACACCATGAGCTACCTGCTCTTCGGGGTGAATTATTACGCGAATCCAGACTGGCAGGTGCGGGCGGAATATCTCTATTCCAAGCCGGTATTCTCCTCCACGTCCATTTACTCTGTATTTGCCGTTGCTGAGTACGAAGAAGTCATGGGCCAGCTCAGCTACCGTCTGGGGCCAGGCATGTTCGCCTTTGGCCGTCTGACGCACGAGATGTACGAAGAAGTTTCCAATGCCAACGTCATCGAGGCGGGCATAGAGCAGATTCGGGTTGACCGCTTTTCCGGCGGTATCTCTGGTGTGCTGCGCGACCACGAAGAGGGCCAGGACATGTATGGGCTGCGTGCCCGGGCAGCCTACCTGCTGAACCACCAGTACCAGATTGGTGGTGGAGCCAGCATCGATGTGCTTGAGCGTCGTCTGCAGGTCTATGACGGGCAGGAGACCTCCATCGAAGGAATTTACGAAGAAACCAGCCATCGCATCTGGGCTGACGTTACGGCTTTCCTCAGTCGCCGTTCGTCGCTGGAAGCGCGTATTGAACGCATAGAAAGCGACCGCTGGGACGAGTATTACTATGGCCGCATCCGCTTTAACTATCACTTTTAGGCAAAGGAGCTAAACCCATGAACCGCATTTCCTACATCGCATTCATGCTTGCTGCATGTATTGCCCTGGGGGGGCTCTCCGTTGCCGTTGCACAGTTCAGCGCCATGACCTTCAACCATGATCGTCACCTCGCCTATATGGGGGGCATGGACTGCGCCACCTGCCATGGTGAAGGCCTGCAGCAGATAACCCCGGACCCGGCCACCTGTGTCAGTTGCCACGGCAACAGCTTTATGAACGTTGTCACTTACCCCGGTAAAAAGACCCACGGCCCCGCCTGGGCCCTGAACCATGGCCCCATGGCCAAAGCCGGCGTAATGGACTGCATGGCCTGCCACCAGGAATTCACCGACAAAGGTCGTCAGGGGAAAAGTCAACGAGCTACCACCTGTTACGACTGCCACAGCCCCAGCGGCAAGGATGGCGAATTCGGCCCCTTCGGCGGCAGCCTGCACAACGTGCATACCAGTGACTTCTACGTCACCCACCCCCTGGCGGCCCGTACCGACCAGCGACTGTGCGCCAGCTGTCACACCGAAAGCCGCTTCTGCGCCGACTGTCATAATGACTTCAACCGCAACGAGCTGGCCCTGCAGTCTCACCGTCGCAGCTTCAGCGACCTGAGGGTCATCTTTAACCGCGATACGGCCCAGATTCACGAACAGTTTGATGAGAGCCAGTGTATCGCCTGTCACCGGGATGAAAATAACTCCATCGTGATTCCCGCTGATCGCTGGGCTCGCGGCCATGCCATTGAGGCGCGCAAGAACCTGGCCACCTGCCAGGCCTGCCACCCCACCGGCAACACCTGCATCAAGTGCCACAGCGCTCGCGGTGGACTGGGCGTCAATCCCCATCCCAAAGGATGGAGCGGCAGCATGAGCAGCCGCCTTGACAGTGCCAGCAAAGGTCGCACCTGCGCCAAGTGCCATTAACACGTACGTTCAAGATTTGTGATACGCAAAAGGAGAGAGACATGAAACACACGAAGATTCTTCTACTTGCATTAATGTTTACCATAGCCGCCCTGCTTGCCGGCTGCGGCAGTGACAGCGGCACCAGCGTCGGCACTTCGCCCGGCACGCCTGATCCTGCCAACAGCGCCCAGTATGTGGGCGACGTCAACTGTATCAACTGCCACGCCGACCAGACCCGCGAATGGCTCAAGGCCCACGGGAACCTGGATCGGGCTACTCTGGCCCACAATCCCAGCTATCCGCTGCCCGACGAAAGCTGCGCCGCCTGTCACGACCGCTCCAGCCTGACCGACCCCAATGCCGAAGGCAAAGGCTGGTCGCTGATCGGCTCATCTGGCCCCGCCCGACCCGTTGTCAGCTGTGAAGCCTGCCACGGTGGCGGCAGCTTCCACTACGGCATGGGCCCGCTGCCGCGCCCCATCCCCGGAGTGGAAACCTGTGTTACCTGCCATAACTCCGACGTACCAGCCAGCACCTATCCAAACCACAAGTCCTCGGATATCGCTGCCTACTACTATGAAAGCAAGCACGCCATCGGCGCCGCCATGGAAGGGCGCGAAACCATCCAGGCCCGCTGTGCCATGTGTCACACCGACGAAGGCTTCATCAAGTATTCCCGCGCTCACAGCTACGATGGCGACAATGAACGCAACAACATGACCTATGACAAACTGGGAGCCGCCTTCGCCAATCGTCCCGCATACAGCCCCGACGACGTCAGCCCCATCGGTTGCCGCACCTGCCACGACCCCCACAGTGGTGAACTGCGTGCACCGGAAAATGTAGATGGTTCCAATAACGTGATATTCAGCCGACAGTTCAACCTGTGCACCAGCTGCCACCAGGTATTCGTGAAGCATGACGCGGCGAACCCCGTGAATGGCAGCCCCTACTTCCTTGATCCCGATCACTATGGCGGAATCGCAGGGTTTGACTGGAACAATGCCACCAACAAAGGCAAGCTGGAGTACCACCACCCCGTTGTCAATCAGTATGGCCAGCCGTCTCACATTATATCCGACACTCACTTTGCCGGTTACTTCCCCCAGAAGAACACCGACGGCACAGTGACCCAGGTGCTCAAGAGTGGTTATTATAGCGTTGGGCTTGATCCATCTGCTGCGAACTCGTGTACGGCCTGTCACGATCCTCACCAGGCCAAGCGCTAAAGGCTTGTAATGTGGTGCCCAAAACAATAAGGGCACCACTCTTCCAATAAGAAGCTTTTTCAGGAGGTAGTGTAAGAGGAAATACGAAAAAACGAGTCAGTTAATGTGGCTGCTATTGGCAGCAAAATGAGAATTCGAACATGAAGAAGGAGAGAATTATGGGAAATGCATTAAAATTCCCCCGCTATCTGCTCATCGCCCTCTTCGCCATGACAGTGGCCCTGACGGGTTGCGGCAGTGATGGCAGCGACGGCAAGGCCGGCACCCCAGGTGACCCAGGTCGCGATGGCCTGGCAAAAGTATCGGCAGTGGAATCCTGTACTGTGTGTCATGGAGAAAATGCGGCTTACAGCGTTGGCGCAGCACATGTACTTGATGCGCCCCGCGCACTGCAATGGGATGTGGCGAGTGTAACTGCGGACACCGTTGCAGGGACAGTGACTATTGACGTGGCAATTGATGACAAAGGCTATGCCATGACCAATGTTGTCAATGTCCGGGCTGTCTGGGACAATGCAGGCGCGTTGACCAGCACAAATAATGCAGGAACTGCAGTTTCCGTCGATAACGGTGATGGTACGTACACCATAACGATAACTGTAGGTGCGACGCTGCTGGCAGGTGGCTGGGACCAAGACGCTGATATTGCCTGGCGCATTCGCCTGAACTCTGGTGTCAGCTTCCCGGAAGCCAGTGTGTTTGCTTATCAGAACGATGGTGCTGACGTCATGGCGGCCTCTACTGCCGTGAGTGATCAGAGCTGTATCAACTGTCATGGCAACAATATCTTTGTTGATGCCAAAGGCACGTACATGAGTAACGCGGTGGATGCCGATGGTGTTCAACGCGTAATGAGCGCTAGCCGCCAATATCATTTCTCCTCATATGGAGCTGAGTCATGCGTCATGTGCCATGGAACACCTGTTGGTGGTCATGGTGATCGTCTTATGATCTATGCCCATGGTATCCACAACTCTAATGCCTTTAATGGGAACTATGGCAGTACAGCTGAAGTAAAAGGTGGCTGGAACTTCTCTGTGCGCTATCCAGGCGTTATGACGGACTGTACGGCTTGTCATACCAGTGATGCTGATCTTGCGGCTGTTCTTGCTGCTCCAGTAAGCTATAACACCTGTATTTCCTGCCATGGCGGCCTCATTCGTGGTGATGATGGCAGCAGTGATGAGCAGAAAGCCCAGGCCTGGAGAGGTCTCAGCGACAACTTGCCTTCTGGGCACCTGGCTTATACGGCAGCTACTGACTGTACTGCTTGTCACAGCCCATCTGGCTCAGCAGGAGCCACGGTAGGTGACTACCACCTTGGCTACAATCCTGAGCTGATAGCTGCCCGCGATATTAAGCTGGCTATCACTGGCGTCGTTGCCGCTGGTTTCGACAACCCGGTGGAAATCACCTGGCAGGCCACGAACGATGCGGGTGACACCCTGTACGATGCGTGTAATGTTGCTACCGCAGATGGTCCGAAGTTCCTGGGTGAGTACGCCGTACGCATCGCCTACTTCGAGCCCGGTGGAGACGATATCACCAACAAGGGTCTGGGTGGAAACCCAGGTCAACCTGGAGGAACAACCAATATTACTGCAGACAACACGGTATGTGATGCCAATGGTGTTGCCACAACTACCGTCGACCTCCATGCAGGAGCTATCGCTGAGCGAGCAATGATCACCTTTGATGGCCGCGCCCGTATTGACGTGACTGGCCCTTCAGGTGAATCCCATGCGAACCAGCAGGCTCGTATTGCGGTTCCCAGCTACTCCTTTGACATTAAAGATGGTGCATCTTCACCGCGTCGTCAGATTATTGACAGCGCCAAGTGTCTGGCCTGTCACCAGGGCAGCATGTACCGTCACGGCGGTGGACGTAATGACAATGTAGACTCCTGTATTGCCTGTCACAACTCTGGCGCTACTGATCAGTATGTACGCGCTGCTGTGTTGTTTGACGGTGCAGATGTAACTGCTGCGAATGCCTTTGATGGCAAGAGCGCGGAGACCTTCAGCATGGGCTACAACATGCACGCTATTCACAGTGCAGGCGCTACGGATGCCTTCTATGTTGTATACCGTACTCGCGGAGTATATGGGTATGGCGGAGAAGATACGCTGCCAGCGAACTGGCCTGTAGACGCTGATGGTAATGCGGTGGCCTACGTAAGCGCTTCGAACAGTGACCTCACGGTGGCCAGCAATGGCAACGGTGTACCTCTTTACCTGAAAAAAGTTGACTACCCACGTCCTCTGCAGGATTGCACTGCATGTCACTTTGAAGGAACTTACGGCGTAGCTGATCAAAGCAAAACTGTAGCCGTGTCAATGACATCCGGTATTGACTTTGCTGACCAGGACACCGATACCTTGATTGGGCCCGCAACAGCAACCTGCTTCAGCTGTCACCAGTCTGGTGATAAGAAGGTGCAGGCACAGCTTCGCGCCCATGGATATCAGAACAGCTGGGTTCCCAGCGTGTTCCCCGGTGGCAAGGAAGATGTTCTCGAGTTCCGTACAGTTTTGACTGAGACGGAGTAACCTTAACCACGTGCTTTTTATTTACCGGGGGGAGTTTCCTCCCCCCGGTTTTTTTCTTTGAGCGGGTTTTCCGGGGAGTACAGAATGCATCTGTATTGCCCGGAATATCCAAAACCAATAATCGCAAGGAGAATAACATGAATCTCACCCTGCGTTTTATCGTCGCCGCTGCCATAATCGTTACCGCCTTTGCCGCCACGGTCATGGCCCTGTGCTCCTATACGGTGTATTGAACGCGAACAGCGAATATTTAGACAGGATTTACTGGATGAAGAAGGATTTGGATTGCCATACACGGTTTCCCGTATTTCCCCAAAATCCTGTGAATCCTGGTCTGAAAAGTTCTTTTTTGGATTTTTTCGGTGGATGCACTGCGCTTATCCACTCTGTTGTGGGGTATTAGGGGGAGTAGGGGATGGAGAATAGTTGCCAGGAAGGTCTCCATCTTTTCCCCAGCCCCTATTCTCTATTTCCTTTGCAACGGTGCACGAATACGGTTCTTTACCATATCAGCATGCAATCGGGTGCTGTTGAAAAATATGCAGATATCACTCATTATATGCTCACAGGCAAAATAGTGAGGGAGGATGGCTGTGAATAATACGATTCAAATTCAATGCCCCGACGAGCTGCTGCTGAGTCTTCATATGAATAGTGAGGAATTATCCGAGTTGATAAAATGGCAGACAGCTTTGGCGTTGTTTCGCGATGGCAAGCTTTCATCTGGATTAGCCGCGAAATGGCTAGGAGTGGGAAGGGTCTATTTTTTACTGAAGGCACTGCACGAAGGCGGAGCAAGTCTGCTGGAGGATAGTCTGGATGACTTTAATCGAGAGACTTCACTTCTATGAGAGTTTTCAGTAATACAACACCTTTCATTGCATTGTGCAGTGCAGGTGCACTGGATATTTTTCCGCAATTGTTCCATGAGGTCTGTGTTGCTCAGGCGGTTGTTGACGAGTGTGCACAGGGTGGAGCTATCATGGTTCCTGACCTCTCGGCACTTCCATGGATTAAAGTGATTCCGGACATTGCGGATGTTCACCACGCGCTCCTTCTTGAGCTTGACCATGGAGAGAAGCAGACCCTGCTTCTTGCCTGCCAGTATGAAGCAGATGTGGTGATTATTGACGAGCGCATTGGTCGCCGTGCGGCTGAGTTTATGGGGCTGAAGGTAGCTGGAACACTTGGTTTGCTTTTGAAGGCGAAACAGAAGGGTTTGATTCGCTCGTTCAAAGGGACTGTCGAGCGAATGCAGCAACAGGGTATACGCTACCATCAGTCTCTTGTGGACAAGCTTGCAGCTCATGTTGGTGAGTAAGTGGAATATTCCTGAGTTGAGGGTGGTAGGTAGAGAGTAGCTCGTCAGTGAGTAGTCCGTAGCATGTAGTGGGTAGAGAGCTGGTGATGGAGAATGAAAAATAGTTGCCAGGAAGGTCTCCATCTTTCCCCTAACCCCTATCCCCCATTCTCTCTCTTGACGGGCGAGAGGAATTGCCTTTTCTGGTGTCTTTGAGGACTTTGTGTGAGAGCGTTGTTGCCTGTGAAGAAACTGGGAGTCAGGTTTTGCTTGATGCGAGCCCTGTCTTCTGTTTTCTTCAGGGAGATTACCGATAAGGAGAGTTGAGTATGAGAAATCTGATTTTGTCGTTACTGGTGGTTCTGATGGCTTTGGCCTCTGCTGCTGCCATGAACTGCAGTACCTGCCATAAGGGTGATCTGGCTGGCGCAGCTATGGGGAATGTCCACGGCGTTCAGGTGCAGGGTCTGCAGGATATGCAGAACCCCATGCACGGAGGGCTGCGCGCCTGTACCAGCTGCCATGCCACGGATAACCTGGCTGCGGCTGCTTCAGCTGGCGAGAGTCTGCTGGGGGGAAGCCTGGAGGCTCTGGGAACGGCTCCTGCCTGTGTTGGCTGCCATAATCAAGGTGGAATTCCCGGCCCCTACTGGACCAATTGGGACATGAAGCGGGTTCAGGGGCACACGTTCACTATTCCAAAGTAACTATATCATGCCTGCTCTCCCCCGCTGTGTTTTCTCCATTGCATGGCGGGGGAGTTTTGCTCTGATATGTGGGCCCAACTGATGAAACAGACTCTTTTGACCTTGTGGCAGTGCTTTCTGGTTGCGGCGTTAGCCCTTGGTTTGGTGTACATGAAAATCCATATGTGAGAGTGACAGCGGGGTATCCTGTATGCATTTGCATGCAAGTGCGTACAGGATGTTCTGGCGAAACGCAGATTCTGATGGCAGGCGGACAGAAAACAGATCGCCGCTGTGCTCGAGGGGTCTGCGTTTTGTTGTTTCGTGGACTGCTTGCCTTGTACCAGGCCCGCAAAGGCGCGAGGAAAGGAAATTCAGAGCAAAGGCAATGTCTCTCGCCCGTTCGCTGCGCTCACTGGGGACGCCAAGTACGCGGAGGAAAGGCAGGGGGAATTCTTGGTTTCTTCTTACTCTGCGGCTCTGTGAGAGGAAATTGCTTTTCCTGTATCCATGGGCAAGCTGAATAATTTCAAATACGAAAGCCCCCGCTTCCTGGGAAGCGGGGGCTTTTTCTGTGGTGGGTTCTGCCTGATGCAGGTTTACACCAGGGAGACGATGTCCTGGGGCAGTTCGTCGAACTGCAGGTAGTTGTACACGTCTGCGGCGTGGGGGGCGACGCGCTGGCGGTAGATGTCCAGGTACTCCTGGGGAGTGGGGATTTTACCGGTCAAGGCGATCACGGCGGCAACTTCGGCGGAGCCGAGGAAGACCTGGGCGCCGTCACCAAGGCGGTTGTCGAAGTTACGGGTGGAGGTGGAGAACACAGTCACCTTATCGGGGACGCGGGCCTGGTTGCCCATGCACAGGGAGCAGCCTGGCTGCTCGATGCGGGCTCCGATGGCGCTGAACTTGGCGAAGGTGGCTTCGGCCATGAGCTTCTTGTAGTCCATGCGGGTGGGAGGAGTCAGCCAGGTGCGCACTCCGGGGTTGAATTTCTCGCCCTCAAAGATTTTGGCGGCGGCGCGGAAGTGGCCGATGTTGGTCATACAGGAGCCGATGAAGACGTCGTCCACTTTGGTGCCGGCAACTTCCGAGAGGAGTTTCACGTCGTCGGGGTCGTTGGGGCAGGCCACGATGGGCTCGGTCATTTCGTCCAGGTTGATTTCGATGATTTCGGCGTATTCGGCGTTGGAGTCGGCTTCGATGAGTCTGGGGTTCTTCAGCCACTCTTTGACGTCGGCGATGCGCTTCTCAAGGGTCTTGGCATCCTGGTAGCCGTCTTTGATCATCTGCTCCATGAGGGCGATGTTGGACTTGAGGTAGGCCACAACGCTTGCTTCGGAGAGCTTGATGCAGCCAGCGGCGGCGGAGCGCTCGGCGGCGGCGTCGGTCAGTTCGAAGGCCTGTTCTACGCTCAGCTCAGGCAGGCCTTCCATTTCCAGAATGCGGCCGTTGAAGCAGTTGATCTTGCCGGCTTTGGGCACGGTCAGCAGGCCTTGCTTGATGGCGTAGTAGGGGATGGCGTTGACCACGTCGCGCAGGGTGATGCCTTCGCGCAGTTTGCCTTTGAAGCGCACCAGTACGGACTCGGGCATATCCAGGGGCATGAAGCCCAGGGCACCGGCGAAGGCGATGAGGCCGGAACCGGCGGGGAAGGAGATGCCGATGGGGAAGCGGGTGTGGGAGTCACCGCCGGTTCCCACGGTGTCGGGGATGAGCAGGCGGTTGAGCCAGGAGTGGATAACTCCGTCGGAGGGGCGCAGGGCTACGCCGCCGCGCTCGGCCACGAAGTTTGGCAGGTTCTTGTGCATGGACACGTCAGCTGGCTTGGGGTAAGCGGAGGTGTGGCAGAAGGACTGCATGTACATGTCGGCCTGGAATTTGAGGCAGGCCAGTTCCTTCAGCTCGTCGGCGGTCATCATGCCGGTGGTGTCCTGGGAGCCGACGGTGGTCATTTTGGGTTCGCAGGCGGTTCCGGGCAGTACGCCGGGCAGGCCGCAGGCTTTGCCAACGATTTTCTGAGCCTGGGTATAGCCCTGGCCAGCTTTGGGTTGGGGGTTATCGGGCTGGATGAACAGGTCGCTTTCACCCTGACCCAGCAGCTTGCGGGCACTGTTGGTGAGGGAGCGGCCAATGATCAGGGGTACGCGGCCACCGGCGCGGTATTCGTCTTTCAGGGTGCCGGGGTTGACCTTGAAGGTGCTCAGGGTTTCGCCGGCTTCGTTCTTGATGGTGCCTTCAACGGTATTGATGGTAACCACATCACCCATTTTCAGTTTGGAAACGTCGCAGCGCAGGGGCAGGGCGCCGGAATCCTGGGCGGTGTTGAAGAAGATAGGCGCGATGGCGTTGCCGATGATAACGCCGCCGCGACGCTTGTTGGGGACGAAGGGGATGTCTTCGCCGATGTGCCACAGCAGGGAGTTACAGGCGGATTTACGGGAAGAACCGGTGCCCACGACGTCGCCCACAAAGGCCACGCTGAAGCCTTCAGCGCGCATCTTGGCGATCTGCTCCAGGCCGCCGGGGAAGCGCTTGTTACCCATGCACAGGGCGTGCAGGGGGATGTCGGGGCGGCTCCAGGCTTCGGAAGCGGGGGAGAAATCGTCGGTGTTGATTTCGCCGTCCACGCGGAAGATTTTCACTTTGATTTCGGCGGGGAAGTCGGCCTTGCGGGTGAACCACTCGGCGTTGGCCCAGGACTCCATCACGCTCTTGGCAGCGGGGTTGGAGGCGGCCAGCTTGTTGATGCTTTCCAGCTTGTCAAAGATAAGCACGAGGCCTTTGAGGGCTTCGGCGGCTTCATTGGCCAGGCTGCTGTCCTGGAGCAGGTCAACCAGGTACTGGAGGTTATAGCCACCCAGCATGGTGCCCAGCATTTTCACGGCGTCCTGTTTGGATATGACGGGAGAGCTGGCCTGTCCTTTGGCGATTTTGGCCAGGAAATCGGCTTTTACTTCGGCAGCAGGGTCAACACCGGGGGAAACGCGATCGCGCAGGAGCGCCAGCAGGAATTCTTCTTTGCCCGCAGGCGGGTTCTGCAGCATTTCACAGACACTGGCGGTCTGCTCGGGAGTCAGCGGTTTGGGAGGAATGCCCTGGGCACTGCGTTCCTTTTCGTGTTGGAGGTAGGCTTCAATCATTGACAATCTCCTGTGAAGGTTTTACGTGAATCTTGAAAATAAAATACGATTTCATTTTAGCAGAACATTGTATACAATTGAAAGTGGTTTTTTGGGTGCTGTTTTGGTGAAAATATGCACATTCAGGGGCGTTACTGCTCACGGCTTGTGGCGCCCCGAGAGCGCAGCGAAGGGGTAAGAGACCGACGCAGATGAACGAGAACAGGCGAGCGGAAGGGTCTTTTCGCCCGTTTATCCCCTTTGCAGGCTGCTGAAAAACCCCCATCTGCGGTGTTACCCGCTGTCGCTCGTCGCTGCAACGTACAGGGAGTACGCTTCACTCCTTGCTTTGCGGGCGCCTTGCACCTGTGGTTTTTTCAATTGCCTGCCTGTTGTGAGGTATTTCAGCAAGCTGTTTGAGGATGTGCGGGCTTGACAGGGATGGCAATTCCGATTACTTCATGGTCTTATGATACGTCAACAACTGGAACAACGGGAAAAATCCATACTGCATCCCCGGGCGACTCTCAGTTCCGAGAGTCTCGGCAGGGTGCGCCCCATAGAAGAATGCTCCTACCGCACGGTTTTCCAGCGCGACCGCGACCGCATTCTCCACAGCAAGGCGTTTCGGCGTCTCAAGCACAAGACTCAGGTCTTCATGGCTCCCTCCAACGACCACTACCGCACCCGCCTGACCCATACGCTGGAGGTTTCCCAGATCGCCCGTACCATCACCCGTGCGCTGGGGCTCAACGAAGATCTGACCGAGGCCATTGCCCTGGGGCACGATCTTGGCCATACGCCCATGGGCCATGCTGGTGAGCGGGTGCTGGCGGATATCATGGAAGAGGGCTTTCACCACGCGCATCAGAGTCTGCGGGTGGTGGATCTGCTGGAAAACCATGGAGCGGGCCTGAATCTGACCCGCGAGGTGCGTGATGGCATTCTGCTGCACTCCAAGGGCAAGGGAAAGCTGCGTCAGGCTCATCTGCCCATGACCCTGGAGGGGCAGGTGGTGCGCATTTCCGACGCTGTTGCCTATATCAACCACGATATCGATGATGCTCTGCGGGCGGAGCTGCTCCATGAGGATGATCTTCCCCGTCAGACGCTGATGGTTCTGGGGCGCACCCACTCCCAGCGTATTCAGCGCATGGTGGAGGATATTATTTTCACCACCATGCAAAGTGATTATGCCGCTATCCTCATGAGCGACGAGGTGAATGAAGCCACGGAGGAGCTGAAAACCTTTATGTACAATGCGGTTTATCCGCATCCAAGCATTCAGGTTGAATTCGAAAAGGCTTACAAGATAATAAAAGAACTTTACGAATACTATCAAAACCATATAAACTCCATTGAGTACAGCGTGACAGACGCTTCGCCGCAGCGTCAGGTGTGTGATTATCTGGCCGGCATGACTGACCGTTACTTATTGGACCAATACCACAAAATCTTTCTACCAAAACCCTGGGGAATGTAGATGCGCCCGATAGTTGTTGCTGATCAAAGTCCGAGTCTGCGCAAGCTCTTCGAGCTGACCTTTAGCGAAGAATATGAAGTGCTCTTTGCCGACAACGCCAAAGGGCTTTCCGAGACCGTTGAAGAAAAGGATCCTGGCATTGTCTTTCTGGACGCGGATTTTGTTGCCGACCAGGATGAACTGCAGGCTCTGATTCAAAGTATCAGCAGCGTCCCCGTGGTTCTTCTGCGCGGAGAGTTCAGTGAAGTGGAGAGCCTTGAAGGCATCAGCCGCGAAATCAAGAAGCCCTTTGATCCCGACGAACTTATCCAGTGCTACGATGAGCTGGTGACTTCGGCCGCGGGCGCATCAAGTGATTTTGACGACCTGTTCAGCAGCATTGGAACAAACTCCCTGGATGAAGAGGTTTCCAAGGAGATCAACGACCTTTTCCGTCCGGACAGCGCTGAGGCGTCTGGAGACCTGGATATTGAAAATCTGGATATGGAGATAGATCCCGAAACCGCCCATGAGCTGGAGGGCCTGCTGGAAAGCCAGGATGGCTCGCTGGATGAACTGCTGGGTGAAGAGGCTTTGGAAACCGAAGATGATGAGGTTTCGGAAAAGTCCAACAATTTTGGCGCGGATCAGGAGATCTCCATGGACGATATCGACCTGGAGAATCTGGACGATGTGCTTGATTCCATGGGCGATGTCGCGGTGGCTTTGCCTGAGGAAGGCGGAACCGATCCCCTGGACGACGCCTTCGCCGATATGGATGACCTGAGTGCTGACGCAACGCTGGATGCGCTGAAGGACGCTCAGGACAGTGATGACGAAAATCCCTATCTGAATGTGGAAGAGCCCGAGGAGATCAGGCCTGAGCCCGCTGCGGCCCGTGGCTCTGGTGATCATCACGTGCGCCTGACAGATCTGCAGCTGACCATTCCCGAATCCTTCACTCCCAAGGTGTACTTCCCCGAGCCTAAGGGCGACTTCAGCGAGCTGCGCTTTGTGGTCGATCGCAGCTACATCGAGGACTTTCTGCGTCATAACCTGCGTGAACACCTGCGCGAGCTCCTCAGCGAACAGATCCAGGACATGCTGCCTGAAATCGCCCGCCAGGTGGTGGAGGAAGAGCTGGAGCGCCTGAAGCAGATTAAAATCGACGACATCTGACAGGCTGCTGAAAAACCCTCATCTGCGGCGTCGTTCGTCATTGCAACGTCCGGGGAGTATGTCTCATTCCTCGCTTCGCGAGCGCCTTGCACCTGAGCATTTTTCAATTGTCTGCGTCGTTTGAGGTCTTTCTGCAAGCTGCTAACTCGAGTTTCGCACCCCCGAAACAGCTGGGTGTCGGTATGGATTCCGATGCCACGCTGGAAGGGGACATTTGGTTCTGCATAAACTGCTTTGCTTAACGCACAAAACCCTTTTTCTCTTTTTTTCTTTGCCACTTTTTTCCCGCAAAAAGTGGCGCAAAAGCGGCCCCCAGTGCTGTCCTTTTCAGCCGTCCGCTTGTCTGGAACTGGGGACCGCCAACCGTCTTCCGTGGCTTTTGGTTTGCGGTTGCCGCCCTCGTGGCGTCAACCCTGCGGGTCCATAGCGTTCCAGTCGGCGCGTCCTGGCTGGGCCAGCACACGGGGGAAAGGCAGAAGCAGGCTGCCCCCCCTGAGCCCGTCCGGTGAGTGCGACGCCTGGCTGGCAAGACCCGAACGGGACACTCACAGGAAGTGAGTGGTCCGGCAGCACTGCAGGGAGGCAGGGGTCAGGCAACGCAAAGAGGCCCAGGTGCAAGGCGCGGGCAAAGGGAGGAGGGAGGCGTACTCCCTGTACGTCGCAGTGACGAGCGATGACCGGCAACGCAGCAGATGGGCCTCTTTGAGCAGCCTGCTGCCGGATCTCCAGAACAGGCGAGCCAATGATCCGGAAAAACGGGCGTTCGGGGGGCGCGTTTTTGTGTCCTTTTTGCGCGGTCAAAAAGGATAATATCCGGAGACGAAAAGTGGAATGCCAGATAAGTCAAGCATTCAAAATTAATACGGTCTCAATGCGATAAACGTCATAATAATAATACCTTAACCCGAGATAACAAGGTGCGAAAGTTGAGTGCTAAGTGTTTCCTGGAAACCTCCATCTGCGGCGTTGTCCGCTATCACCCGTCGCAGTAGCGTATGGGGAGTACGCTTTATTCCACGCTCTGCGGGTGCCTTGCACCTGGACATTTTTTATGAAACGGCAGGATCGGCAATATCCGCCCACCTGCCGCATCGCTATAATTCCAAACAAAACAGAAGGGTATCTCTATCCATGAGCAACGACAACACTTCCAAGACGATTACCTATAAAGATGCCGGTGTCGATGTTGACGCCGGCAATGCTTTTGTCCGCAACATCGCCTCCATGGTCAAATCCACCTTTACTCCCGGTGTCATGGATAATTTCGGCAGCTTTGGTTCCCTGTTCCGCCTGGATATCCAGAAGTATCGCAAGCCGTGCCTGGTTTCCGGCACCGATGGCGTGGGCACCAAGCTGCAGGTGGCCATCATGATGGATCAGCACGACACGGTGGGCATCGACCTGGTGGCCATGTGCGTCAACGATATTCTGGTGCAGGGTGCCGAGCCCCTGTTTTTCCTGGATTATCTGGCCTGTGGCAAACTCTCTTCCATAAAAAACACCGATATCATTGCCGGCATTGCCGAGGGCTGCCGGCAGTCCCGCGCGGCCCTGATCGGTGGCGAGACAGCAGAGATGCCCGGTTTCTACCCCGATGGCAAATATGATCTGGCTGGTTTCGTGGTGGGCGTGGTGGATGAGGATCGCGTTATTGATGGCTCCGGTATTCGCACCGGTGATGCCATCATCGCCCTGCCCTCCAGCGGCATCCACTCCAACGGCTACAGTCTGGTGCGGCGCCTCTTCTTCGAGGTGCACAACAAGCCCCTGGACTGGCATCCGGCTGAGCTGGCCAAACCCCTGGGGCAGACGCTTCTGGAGCCTACCCGCATCTATGTCTCCGCTGTCATGGGCCTGCTGGAGCAGGTCAGTGTTCAGGGCATGGTGCACGTGACCGGTGGTGGTCTGACCGAAAATATTCCCCGCATCCTGCCGACCGGCCTTGACGCCCTGCTGCAGCGGGATGCCATTCCGACCCAACCCATATTCAAGCTTCTTCAGGAGATGGGGAACCTGCCCTTCGAGGAGATGGCCCGCACCTTCAACCTGGGCTGTGGTTTCCTGATTGTGGTTCGTGAAGCCGACGCTGCGGTTGCCATGGATCACCTGCGCGCCATGGGTGAATCTCCGGTTGTCATTGGCCGCATCGTGGATGGAAACCAGCAGGTGCGCTATGAGTAAGAAGCTGGCGGTCATGCTCTCCGGGCGTGGCTCCAACTTTGTGGCCATTGCCGACACGATTGCCAGCGGTGCCCTCCAGGGGTGCCATATTGATGTGGTGCTTTCCGATAAGCCCGATGCCCCTGGGCTGGAAGAGGCCCGCCGGCGGGGCATCGACACCATGGTCTGCGCTCGCAGGCAGTACGCCAGCAAGCAGGAGTGGGAGCAGGCCATGATCGATGGTCTGCAGGCCCGCAACGTGGACTTCATTATTCTGGCCGGATTCATGCGCATTCTGGGAGAAGGCTTTATCAATGCTTTTCCCCGGCGCATTCTCAATATCCACCCTTCCCTGCTGCCTTCCTTCATCGGGCTGGATGCCCAGCAGCAGGCCCTCGACTACGGTGTGCGCTATTCGGGCTGCACGGTTCACTTTGTGACCAACGACCTGGATGCGGGGCCGATTATCGTGCAGAAGGTTGTGCCCGTGCTGCCTGCCGATGATGCTGCCGCTCTCTCCCGTCGTATTCTGGAGCAGGAGCATGTGGCCTACAGCGAAGCCATTGCCCTGGTGGTTGCGGGGAAGTATGAAATTCAGGGCCGCCGGGTGTTGCTGAAATGAAGGCGTGGCAGCGTGTCCTGACCGGGGTGCTGCTGAGCGTCCTGCTGGTGTGTACTGCCGCCGCGCGCAATGGTGCCGAGATACGCACCCTGGAAAATGGTATCACCATGGTGATGCTGCGTGACGCAAACCTGCCGCTGGTCTCCATGGGCTTCTACCAGCCCGGTGGCGTCGTGGCCCAATCCGAAGACAACTCCCTGGCTTCCATAACCTACGCCCTGCTCAGTGAGGGCACCCGCACTTACTCCCGGCAGCAGCTGCACTCCATTGAGGAGAACGGTGGCTCCATCGGTGCCCAGAGCTATAATCGCCTGGGAGCTCTCAGCGCTACGGTTCACCGTGATGACGCGGCGACCACCCTCTCCTTCCTCGTCTCCATGCAGCGCGAACCACTGCTGCCGCCGGAGCGCTTTGAAGTTATCCGCAATCAGACCATGGCGGCCATTGCCAACCGGCAGGCCATCGCTCACCGTCACGGCGCCTGGCTTTTTCGCCGCGAACTCTTTGCCGGTACCCCCATGGCTTTCACGGCCACCGGCGATGCTGAAGCCACCGCAAACCTGAGTATTGACGAGGTTCGCGACTACCACCGCCGGGTTATCGCCCGCTCCGGTGGTGCGTACTTCCTGCTGGCCGGCGACCTTGATCAGCCGTTGATTGAATTGGTCGTCAGTCAGCTCAGCGCCCTGCCCGCCGATGATGAGACTGCCCTGAAGGCATTTGTGCACTTCGATACGGCCTCGCCCCTGCAGCGCTGGCACGACGCGCCCGGTCAGCAGGCCCACATCTTCCTGCGCTATGGGGCCCCCGGAGCCGACGACCCCTGCTTTCCTCCCCTGCAGGTGGGAACCGCCATACTGGGTGGTGGCATGGGAAGCCGTATGTTCAGCCAGCTGCGGGAGAGAGAAGGGTTGGCCTATTCGGTGAATGCCAGCCTGGGGACCACCATGGTCAACGCTTCCATCGATGCCTATATGGGAACGGCGCGCCACAACGCGGCCTATGCGCTGGATGCCATGCAGCGCCACTTTCATCAGCTTCGCGATGAGCAGGTCAGCGAGAGCGAGCTGCAGCGGGCCCAGAATTACCTGGTGGGAAATCATGCCCTCAGCCGTGAAACCATCGGCGATCAGGGGTTTTCGGCATTGCTGAATATTGCCATGGGGCTGGGTGCCGAGCACGATGCCAGCTATCCTGAGCGTATCTTTGCCGTCACGGCCCAGCAGATACAGCAATGCGCCCAGCAGTGGCTGGACGCAGAACCAGATTTCCTTGTCTATGGGGCGGATCAGCCCAGGTGATTTTTCAGCTCTTGGCTTGGGCCTGAGGCGTTAAATGTCAGTCGGTTGCCGCGCGTAAGTACTTCACTTTCCCTGCTTCCCTGCAGTGCTGCCCAGCCAAGACGCATCGACTGGAGCACTGTATACCCGAAGCGTTGCTGCCGCGCGGGAAGCAACCGTAAACAAATAGCCACGATGGATGGTTGTTTGCCGTCCCCAGTTCCAGGCAAGAGGATTGCAGAAAAGGGCAGCATGGGGGGGCGTTTTGCGGCCTTGCTCAGAAGCGCATTCTCAGGCCGATATGAAACCCGTCTTCCGCCTCCTCCATGGAGCCACCGTCGTACTTGACCTGCAGGTTGCGATAGCCCAGGTACACATCAGCGTTGACCAGCACTTCGTAGAAGACCCGCGCGCCAGTTTCAAACATGCGTTCCGCTTTGCCAAAGGAGGTTACCTTGGGGGCCATGTACCCATAGGCCTCCACGCCTGCCAGGGGCGCGAAGGGGAAGTTCTGGCGCACGGCGCCGCCCAGGGCGATGGAGACGGCTTTTTCTCCCAGGGCGTCGATGGCATAGGCCTTGCCGCCGATGGCGACGCTGGTGTTTTCCGCCAGGCGCTCGGCGATGAACATGCCGATCATGCCGGCGTGCACGTCATCTCCATCGCTTTCGGAGTAGTACAGGTATCCGAAGCTCATGTGCAGGTTGCTTTCATAGAACGGCATGTAACTGTATTCCAGGAACAGGGTTTCGTCGTTGATGTTGATGTCCAGCCAGTCGGCCAGAGCGGGTACGCTGAACAGGCAGAGCAGCGCCACGCTGCAGATGCCGCGCTTGATTCGTGCCATTGGGCTCATTGCATTCTCCTATACTTTCAGTTCCACTGATACCCCGAGGACGTGGGCATAGTGTTTGAGGATGGGCTGGATTTCGTCGCGTATGAATTCTTCGGTCTGCTGGGGCGCGCGGCCCACATAGCGGGAAGGCTCCAGGGTCTGCTGCAGCTCCTGCAGGTTCAGGTCAAAGCGCGTGTCGTCGGCCAGGCGCTGCAGCAGGTCATTTTCCCCGCCCTCCATCTTGACTTGATTGCCGGCAGCGATGGAGTGCTGGCGGATGATTTCGTGAATTTCCTGGCGGTTGCCGCCCTTTTTGACGGCGGCCATCATGATGTTTTCGGTGGCAATAAAGGGCAGTTCGGCCATGAGGTGCTTGTGGATCATCCTGGGGTAGACCACCATGCCCGATGTGATGTTTATGAGGATATCCAGCAGGGAGTCTGTGGCCAGGAAGGCTTCGGGTGTTGCCAGACGTTTGTTGGCCGAGTCGTCCAGGGTGCGCTCGAACCACTGGACAGACTGGGTCTGCAGGGGATTCATCACGTTGCTCATGACGAAGCGTGCCAGGGCGCAGACTCGCTCGCTGCGCATGGGATTGCGTTTGTAGGCCATGGCCGATGAGCCGATCTGGTCTTTTTCGAAGGGCTCTTCCACTTCCTTGAGGTTGGCCAGCAGGCGCAGGTCGGTGGCCATCTTGTGGGCGGTGCTGGACAGCTGCGCCAGGCTTCCCAGTACCAGGGCGTCCTGTTTGCGGCTGTAGGTCTGACCGGTGATGGTGAGGACCTTATCAAAGCCCATGGCCTGGCTGACCATCTGGTCGAGTTGACGGATTTTTGCGTGGTCGCCGTTGAAGAGTTCCATGAATGACGCCTGGGTACCGGTGGTTCCCTTGACGCCGCGGAAGTGCAGCTGGTCGATGCGATGCTCGATTTCATGGAAGTCCAGCAGCAGATCCTGCAGCCACAGGGCCGCCCGCTTGCCGACGGTTGTCAGCTGGGCTGGCTGGAAGTGGGTGTATCCCAGGGTGGGCAGATCTTTATGTTTCAGGGCGAAGTCGGCCAGGTTCTGCATGAGATTGACCAGCTTGGCGCGCACCAGCTCCAGGGCTTCACGCATCTGGATCAGATCGGTGTTGTCTCCCACGTAGGCGCTGGTGGCTCCCAGATGGATGATGGGCATGGCTTCGGGCACCTGCTCACCAAAGGTGTGCACATGGGCCATGACGTCGTGGCGCAGTTTCTTTTCAAATGCGGCGGCCTGCTCATAGTCGATATCGTGAATATGGGCTTCCATCTGGTCGATCTGCTCCTGGGTGATATCCAGGCCCAGTTCCCGCTGGCAGCGTGCCAGGGTTACCCACAGTTTTCGCCAGGTGGAGAATTTGAAATCATTGCTGAAGAGGTAGGACATTTCCTTGGAAGCATAGCGTTGGGAAAAAGGCGAAACATAGATATCGTTGCGCATGAAGAAAACCTCGAATGGAGTTGGAAAAGGAGCAGATATTGCCGGAATCTTCCCCGGCGTGGGTGAAAAAAGTTTTCCGTCGAAGGGCTGCCCGGGAATCTTAGCGATTGTATACAGTATGCCAATCATGCTAGATTATGCAAGAATAACTCTCTTGGCAGGGGGCACCCATGGAATACGGAAAGTCGCTCAAGGATACTATAGCTGACAGCATTCGTGAAGATATTATATTGTGCACGCTCAAGCCGGGTGAACGCCTGGTGGAGCCCAAGCTCTCGGAGCGCTTCGGCATCAGCCGAACACCTATCCGCGAAGCTTTCCGTCAACTGGAAGGCGAGGGTTTTATCAAAATCATTCCCCGCAAGGGAGCCATTGTCACCGAGATTACCCCCAAGGACGTCGACGATCTCTACCTGATTGCCGCCAAGCTTGAGGGCCTGGCCGCCTATCTCAGCGCTCCCTACATCACCCCAGAGGATATCGCGGTGATGTCCCGCAAGAACACGGAGCTGGAAAAGCTGCAGGGGCAGGTGGTCAGTCGCGATTACTCTTTTATTAACAACAGTTTTCACGCCATTTTCATCAACAAGTGTCAGAACGAGCGGCTTATTCGCATTCTCTACAGCCTTTCACGGCAGTTCGACCGCTTCCGCAACCTGGCCATGACCATGACTGACAAGGTTGACGCCGCTGTCCTTGACCATCAGAGCATAATTGATGCCTTTGGGGCCAAAGATGCCAAGCTGGTGGAGGATCTGGTGTACAATCACGTTCTGCAGAGTGGCGAACGCCTCAAGAAACTCCTGCTCAGTAAAAAATCATAAAGGAAGCCTGTATGAATATCCTCGTCGTCGGTGGCGGGGGGCGTGAGCATGCCCTCGTCTGGAAAATCAGCCAATCACCCCGTGTGGAAAATATCTACTGCGCGCCCGGAAACCCTGGTATTGCGACCATCGCCCAGTGCGTGGATATTGCCGTGGACGATCTGCACAGTCTGGCAAGCTTCGCCAGGGATACACATATCGATCTTACCGTGGTGGGCCCGGAACTGCCCCTGACTCTGGGTATCGTGGACTTTTTTGAGTCCTGTGGCCTGAAGGCCTTCGGTCCATCCCAGGGTGCTGCCGAGCTGGAGGGCTCCAAAGCCTACTGCAAGATGATCATGGACAAGTATGGCGTTCCCACCGCGCAGCACCGCACCTTCACCGATGCTGCTAGCGCCCGTGCCTATGTTCAGGAAAAGGGTGCTCCCATCGTGGTCAAGGCCAGTGGCCTGGCGGCGGGCAAAGGCGTTACTGTGGCCTTTACCGTTGAAGAGGCCCTGGAGGCCATCGCCCATATCATGGAAGACAAGGTGTTCGGAACCAGTGGCGACGAAGTGGTCATTGAGGATTTCCTGGCTGGCGAAGAGGCCAGCCTGCTGGCTTTCTGTGATGGCAAAACCGCTGTGGCCATGGTGCCTGCCCAGGACCACAAACAGGTCTACGAAGGAGATCGCGGCCCCAATACCGGTGGCATGGGCGCCTACTCCCCTGCCCCCATCCTGACCCCCGAACTGCAGCAGGAAGCCATGCGGACGGTCATGCAGCCCATGATTGACGGCATGGCCCGCGAAGGTCGCCCCTTCAAAGGCATCCTCTACGGTGGCTTGATGATTGACCAGGGCAGGATCCAGGTGCTGGAGTTCAACGTGCGCTTTGGTGACCCCGAAGCCCAGCCGGTGCTCATGCGCCTGAAAAGCGATATTGTGGAAATCATGCTGGCCTGCGTGGAGGGCCGCCTGCACGAGACCACCATTGAGTGGCATGACGACCCCACCATCTGCGTGGTCATGGCCAGTGGCGGCTATCCCGCCGAGTACACCAGGGGTTTTCCCATCAGCGGGCTTGATCGTGCCGCCGCCGTGGAAGACGTGATGGTCTTCCACGCGGGAACCGCCGAAAAAGATGGCCAGATCGTCAACAGCGGAGGGCGCGTGCTGGGAGTGACCGCCAAGGGCAAGACCCTGCAGCAGGCCATCGATCGCGCCTACGCCGCCACCGACTGTATTCACTGGGAAGGCGCCTACTTCCGCCGCGATATTGGCGCCAAGGGACTAAAGAAATAAAACGGATATCTGAAGTTTCGCACCCCCCCCCCCCCCCCCCCCCCCCCCCCCCCCCCCCGAAGCGGCAGGTTGTCGGCGTCGCTTGACATTATCCTCACCATATATACGAGTTTCTTTTGCCACTTTTTACCCGCAAAAAGTGGCTGGGAAGCGGCCCCCAGTGCTGTCCTTTTCAGCCGTGCGCTTGCCTGGAAGTGGGGACCGCAAACAACCGCCCTCCGTGGCTTTTGGTTTGCGGTTGCCGCCCTCGTGGCGTCAACCCTGCGGGTCCATCGCGTTATGCAGGCAATTGAAAAACCCTCATCTGCGGCGTTGCTCGTCATTGCGACGTACAGGAAGTACGCCTCGCTCCTCGCTTCGCGAGCGCCTTGCACCTGAGTTTTTTCGATTGCCTGCTTGTTTTGAGGCATCGCAACAAGCGGTGAAGAGTCCCCGGGTGCAGCGCCACCGGTGGGCTTTTTCAACAATAGTCCCCTGAAGAGCCCGCTGAATCCCCTTCCCTCTCGACAAAAATGTCGAGCCGTGACAGGATCTGTCGCCTTTTCCTGCCTCTGCTGAATTGTAAAGCATTTTCTATTAATGTTTTGTCGTGTTGGCACGCCAGTTGCTCACATGGAAAGTGTTTCCCGAGCCAGCATACGGGAGCTGGCAACTTTACCCCTCCAGATGGAGGAAACACTTTTCAAGGAGCTTACCATGAAAAAGCACATGAACCCTTTGCGCACTGCCGCCTCAATCGCCTTTATTGCCTTTGCTGCCTTTACTTTTATTGCGCCCGCTGCTGCCCAGACTGACACCCGTCCAGCCCCTGGCACCTTCTGGGTGGACACCACGGGAGATGGTGTGGCGGACAGCCGCCCCACCCGTGGTACCGGCGCTGGCCGCAACGCCGGCGAAAATTTTGTCGATGCGAACGGTGATGGCAACTGCGACAATTTTGTCGGCCGCGAAGCCCTGCGTAAAGAACGACGCAGTGAGCGTGCAGCTCTGGGTGCCCGCAATGCCGATCGTGCTCGTGGCAACAGCGAGTCCAGTGGCGGTGGTGGACCCCGCCGCTAAGCGGAGTTTTTCCCGGCATCGCTTTTCACTCCACCACACGCAGAGATCTTTTCTGCCGGTGGAGTGACATGGCGGCCCCCCTTGCCCGTGGGGGTACACATTTTCTTTACTGGAGCTTTTCATGAGCGTTGCACCCACCAGGTCATTCCATGTGCGCGGATTTGTTTCCCTGTTTCTTACTCTGAACGCAATTCTTCTCACCATCAGCGGGCTTCTGCTTTATGTCATTCCGGAAGGCAGGGTTGCCCGCTGGGCGGGGTGGCATTTCCTGGGTGTTGACAAGGGCGGCTGGGAGGCCATGCACACCATTGCCTCTTTTGCCTTCATCGTCGCCGTGATTTTCCATATTCTCTATAACTGGAAAGTGCTGCTCTTCTACCTGCGCAACCGTGCTACGCGGGCTTTCAGCCTCAAAGGGGAACTGCTGGCCAGCCTTGGACTGACCGGGCTGCTGGTCTTTGGCAGCATCAGCCTCTTTCCTCCCTTTGGCACTATTATGGAGCTGGGAGGGCACCTCAAGGAGGCCTGGTATGGTCAGGATGTCCAGGCACCCTACGGGCACGCGGAGCAGTCGCCCCTGAGGGTTCTGGCCAGTCGCCAGGGGTTTGACCTGACGGCTGCGCTAGAGGTTCTGCGCGAAGCAGGGGTGTCGGTGACTTCAGGCGAACAGAGTCTTGAAGAGCTCTACGCCCTTTCGGGTATCTCTCCCATGGCGCTTTATAATGCCATTCAGGACGATCCTCGTACGCTGCCCGCCCCTGTTCCCGTCAACCCGGCGCTTCGTGATGACGCTGCTGCCGTTGCCCCTTCGGGCCTCGGGCGCATGAGCCTGGAGCAGGTATGCCGTGAGCATGGCATAGCCCTGGAACACGCTCTGCAGGCACTGAGGCATCAGGGAATTGTCGCCCAGGGCAGCGAAACCCTGCGCGTTATTGGTGAGCGGGTCGGGATCACGCCGACCCGGATTTATGAGTTGATAGGGGCGGCAGAAACGGATTCGGGAAGTCGTCTGGAATTATGAAATATTCCCATCTGAAGCGATCAGTGTTCTTTTCCTGCAGCCTTGCCATCGCGTGCAGCAGCGCAGCATCAGCTGTGACGGCAACGGTGGGGACAGGGGTTGGTTATGAGACGTATAACCATGCGGATAATGAACATTCATGGAGTGCCGTATTTGTACAACCCTCCCTTGAGCTGTTCCATGAAGTGCTGCCGGAAGACGGTGGCACGGTTCTGAGTTTCAGCGGGCACCTGAGCACGCGTGTCTATGAAAGTCGCCACGACCAGCGCAGGGCGGGCGCAGGCGCTGCCCTGGAAGTTCCCCTGGCAGAAGGTTTGCTGGGGCGTCTGGGGCTGGATATTGTGGATTTCCGCGATGAAGAGGAGGTGATCGACTCCTTTCGCGGTGTTCAGGGCGCAGTATCCCTGTACTGGCAGGCTGCTGATCGCGTCAGGTTGGGAGTCAGCCACTTTCGAGGCGAAGACCGCTTTCAGGATGTCTCTGGTGAGGAAAGCGCTATTTCCGGCCGTGGATCGGGTTGGCGTAACACCAGCATCAACAGTTTCTCAACGCCGGGGGCAAAGGAGGTGTATCAGACCACAGAGGCTTCTGTCCTGTGGTATCTGAATGCTTCCCTGGATGTCAATGTACATCTGGCCTCTACTCGGGTATCATCAAGCTTTCCCGGAGAAGGATATACGGGGAGTGAAGCCGGCATGGGGCTGCACTGGTTTCTCTCGGAATACCTGATTGTCAGTCTTGGCGCAATCAAGGCAAACAGGCGCTTTGTCGACGGTAACGAGCTTGAGCCGTATCGTGAAGACGCGCTTTCCACAACGGTGGGTATAGGCTGGTACCGGGGGCCGGTGGAATTGCGCTTGCAGTGGTTTCACCATGATCTTGACTCGCAGCCACCCCACAGCAGTTACCGTCGGGAGGTAACCCAATGCGTTCTCTACTGGTCTTTCTGAACGCCCTGCTCATCTGCATGTTTTTATCCCCTGTTTCGGTCAGCGCCGAAATGATTCAGGGGCGCGTTGTCGCGATTGATCCGGAAAAGGGAGAAATGCATATAGAGCTGGATACTCCGGCTGATGTCACCGGGGAGTCGCTGCTCACTGTGCATTTCAGCCAGGAACAGATAGAGCGCTGGAGCCAGCAGATGCGCCCCGATGCCGTGGTACGTCTGCGCGGCGAGGCCCTTGATGCCCAGGGGCACATCCGCCTGCAGCACATTGCGCCGCGCATGGGTTTGGGGCCTCAGCGCGAGGATCGTACCGGTGTGCGCTCCCGCCTGGGCGAGTCCCGGCAGGGGCATGGCGCTGGTGCCGGCTTGGGCTCCCAGCGGGGAAGGAGGCCCTGATATGGTCACTGCTGCACCGCCACACTCTCCTCTGAGTTCTCCGATTCCCCGCGCCAGTCGCTATCGTCGCGGCAATATACTGGTTATTGGCCTGCTGATTCTTCTGACCCTGATCTACTTCTCCTGGCAGGCCAGCCACAATACCCGCACCTTCTCCGAGCACACTGCCGAGCAGGCCCAGCTGCTGGCAGAGGTTCTCCTGCTCAATACCCGTACTGCCACCACGACGGGCCAGCTGCTCAGCAGCACCGCCCATATTTTCCTCAGCAGTACCGCTGAGTTTATCGCCTACCTCAACAGCATTGAACCCTTTACCGATGATGAGCTTACGGCTTTTGCCCAGGAGGCGGGGCTGGCCGGAATACGCATCGCTTCAGCGGCCGGGCCTCAGCAGCTGGTGGAGGGTCCCCGGGGCTGGCTGGGGGAAACCATTGGAGAGGATGAGGGCTTTTTTCACCTGCGGGAGCAGAAGCTTTTTGTCCTCAGCCGCCTCTCCCCCCAGGAGGATTATCGTATTCAGGTGGGGTTTGACGCGAGTGCTCTGCATCTCCTGGAGGAGCGAAGCGGTCTGGAGGCGATGCTTGGTTCACTGGGAGCTCTGCCCCATATGAAACGCGTTGAAGTGATGGACAGCCCGCCCCCTGGTTTCTCGGATCAGCGGGATACCGGTATTCAGATGCTTCCGCGTTCCCGCGAGGTCGTCATTACCCTGCCCCTGGATGGCGGAAAGTGGCTGGTGGTCAATCAGAATGCCGATCACTATTACGACCGGGTGCAGCGTCTGTGGGGGGAGTTCGTTGTTTTCAGTGCTCTGCTGATTCTGGTGGGGCTGCTGTTTGCCTGGCTCCTCTCACGCATGCAGCAGGCGCACCTGGCGACGGTCCAGGCCGCCGAGCGTCAGCTGGCCCAGCAGCATGAGGATGCCACCATCGGGCGCGCCACTGCCACCATCAGCCATGAGATCAAAAATCCGTTGAATGCCATCAGTATGGGTCTGCAGCGCCTTTCCATGGAGGTGCCGCAACTGGAGCCGGAGCAGCAGGAGCTGCTGTACTCCATGCGTTCTGCCGTGGAGCGCACCAGCCGTATTGTCAGCGCCCTTAGGGAGTACGCCCACCCGGTACAGCCCAGGTGCCAGCAGATTGATCCGCAGCAGCTGGTCTCCTCGGTGCTGTCCCTTTATCGTAATGGCTTTACGCAACAGGATATTACTGTTGAGGTTGACTGGCAGTTCACGGGGAGTCTGAGTGCTGACCCCGAACTGCTCTGCCAGGCGCTGGAGAATCTGGTGAAAAATGCCCTTGAGGCTGCTCCCCACGGTGGTCGACTGACGGTGGGTCTGTACCGTCAGGAGCATCATCTGGTGATGATATTGGAGAACAGTGGATACGATGGATCATCTGTCCACATGGATCATCTGCTGGAGCCCTATGTGACCAGCAAGACCCAGGGCAGTGGCCTGGGTCTGCCCATTGCCCGGCGCATTGTGGAGGCCCATGGCGGTCAGCTGTTCCTGGAGAGCCCCCAGACTGGTATTTTCCGCGTGACGGTGGTGCTTCCCGCCGGGGGAACGTGTCAGCAAAGGAGTCAGCTGTGAGCATAAAAATCCTTATTGTCGATGACGAGGCCATGCAGCGCCAGATGCTGGAAGGTTTTTTACTCAAACAGGGCTTCGAGGTTCTGACGGCGGCCAATGCCGCGCAGGCCCTTGAAATTTTTCAACGCCTGCCGGTGCACCTGGTTCTTCTCGACCATCGCATGCCCGATATGAATGGCGACCAGTTGCTGGCCGAGCTCAAGGCGATCAATCCCCTGGTGCGCGCCATAATGGTCACCGCCTATGGTGCCGTCGACATGGCGGTTGAGGTTATGAAGCTGGGGGCGGTGGATTTTCTGGAAAAACCAGTGGATCTGACCCAGCTGCTGGGCAAGCTGCAGGAGCTGGCCCAGGATATCGTGGTGAGCGATGAGGTCCAGGAGGTGAATGGCCACCTGGCTGAGCGTCAGCTTCCCATGACGGTGGCCGGGGATTCACCCCCAATGCGTCAGCTCCTCTCCATGGTGCGGCGCATCGCTCCTTCACCCTGGACAGTGCTGATTCACGGTGAGACGGGAACGGGCAAGGAGCTCTTTGCCAATCTCATTCACCAGCTGAGTGATCGCAGTGATGGCCCTTTTGTGGCCCTTAACTGCGCCGCTATCCCGGAAAACCTCTTTGAGTCGGAGCTCTTTGGCCATGAGAAGGGGGCCTTCACCGGAGCCATCAGCCGCAAGCGGGGTCGCTTTGAGCAGGCCCGGGGCGGGACGCTCTTTCTCGATGAGGTGGGTGAGCTGCCTCTGGCCATGCAGGCCAAGCTGCTGCGTGTTCTGCAGGAAAAACGTATAAGCAGGGTTGGCGGTGAGGAGGAGATTGCTGTGGATGTGCGACTTATTGCCGCGACTAACCGCAACCTGCTGGAGATGTCGCGCAGGGGAGATTTTCGCGAAGATCTTTACTATCGGCTTAACGTCCTGGAGCTGGAGATTCCCCCGCTGCGCCACCGGCGTGAGGATATACCCGCCTTTGTCGACTTTTTCCTGCGTCGCTTTGGTATGGAGCAGGTACGCTTTTCTGCTGAGGCCCTGAATATGCTCGTGAAGTATCCTTTTCCTGGCAATGTGCGTGAACTGGAGCATCTGCTTCAGCGCACGGTGACCCTGGCGCGGGGGAAGACGATCACTCCGGCCGACCTGCCACCGGAAATTGTCCACTATAGCCAGCAGAAGCAGAGTGCCTCCCTGGATGAGCGACTGGCTGACCTTGAGCGCCATATTCTGCAGGAAGCTCTGCAGCGCCACGACTGGGTGCAGACCCGCGCGGCCCAGGAGCTGGGCATCAGTGAACGGGTGTTGCGCTACAGGATGGCCAGGCTGCAGATTCTCCGCCAGTAGCGTCGGTTCGCTTTGACAGCAGGGAGGAACTGGGGTATTTTCTCTGCCGTAACAGCCGCGGTTTTCGACGCTTTACCACTGCCGTCACAGCCGTTTGAGGAGAAAATCATGTTCCAGCGCCTTCTGTCTGAATTGATGCAGCTGCAGGCCCAGCTTAACGCCCAGCTTTCCTCCCTGTTTCGCCAGCTGGAAAGCGGTGGCCTGGAAGCGGTTCTCCTGTTGCTGGGAGTGGCTTTTCTCTATGGCGCTCTGCATGCCGCTGGCCCCGGCCACGGCAAGACGCTGGTGGCCGGATACTTTCTGGCCAGGGATGCCCGGCTTTCATCCGCCCTGCTTGCCAGTGCTCTGGTTGCCCTGATTCACGCGATCTCGGGGTTGGCGGTTTCCCTTACCATCTATTTTGCAGCTCGGGCAACATTTCGCCAGAGCTTTGCCGAAACAGAAGCGCTTATGATGAATGTTTCGGGCATACTGATTATACTGGTCGGCGTGTGGCTGCTGTGGCGATTTGTGCGCAGTGGCCGCTCCTGCGGGTGTCAGCATCACCACGGCGAAGAGGTTCCGATTCTGGCCTCCGATCGTCGGGGAATTTTCAGCCTGGCTTTGGCGGCGGGTATTGTGCCCTGCCCCGGCGTCATGACGGTGCTGCTCTTCGCCCTGCTGCTGGGTCAGCTGGCTGTGGGAATAGCCGCCACGGTGGCCATGAGTGTCGGCATGGGTCTGACTATCTGTCTGGTGGCTCTGGCAACGGTCAAGACTCGCAGTGTCAGCAGACACACAAAATTGCCCATCGCCCGCTTTTTCTCTCTGGCAGGACCGCTGGTGGTTATTGGCGTCGGTATCCTGCTGCTGCTGGCCGAGCCCATGTCAACGGGAGGTGGCCGCTTTGGTTAACATGGCCCGGAAATTCTCACCCGTCGCCGTTATCGTGTTGATGCTGGCTTGCCTGTCGACGGTACCGGCTGTGGCTCACCCCCATATGTTTATAGACGCTTCCTATCACCTGCATATTCACAGAAGCCACCTGGAGCGCATTGATGTGGAGTGGCGTTTTGATGAGATGAATACCGCTCTCTATCTCATGGATTTTGACCGCAACGGGAACGGGCAGATTGATCCGCCCGAAGAAGAGGTCATCCGCCAGCGCATTTTCAACCAGCTTGGTCCATACAGCTATTTCACCCATATTTTTCTTGATGACAAGGCCGCCAATGCTCCTCTGCAGGGCGAGAATTTCCGGGTTACCGTAGAAGGCAACAAGCTGGTCATGCGCTTTGAGCTGCGCACGAACCTTCTCCTTCCCCCGGGTAGGAAGATTGGCGTCTATGCCGCTGATGAAGAGGGGTTCATGGCTCTGGACATCAAGACCGAGCGCATCGCCTTTACCGGAGTGCAACCAGCATTCTCCCTTGGCGAGCGACGTTTCGGCATGTTCTACGCCCAGGGCTTCCGCTTTACTCAGCCCAACTGAGCGCGCTTTTTCCGTTACCCTGAAAGGCATTTTCCGTCACCTCATTTGCGTTGCCACGCACAGATTCAATCTTAAAAAGAACCAGTCCTGTCAGTACTTGTTTTTATGTTCACTGAACGGCGTTTTCCGGAAATGAGATGCGCTGCAAGTTCAAATCTTCACGAAAACAAGTGTTTAAGTGAATGAATTATCTTGGCCATTTCTTGATGTAGATCAATTTTCTTTAAATAAAATAGCGTTTTACTCTTGGTATCGTGCTTGATTGAACAGCATGGTCAAGGAGGTAAACGCATGATGTATTCAGGACGTTTCGGTATCTGCGCGCTGGCGGTCATCGGCTTTCTGTTTGTCCTTGCCGGCTCTGCCTGCTCTGCGCCAGGCAGTGTTGACGACGGGCGGCAATGGTATTTTGGCGGTGCGGCCTACGCCAATGGAGGGGCATCCTGTATTGCCTGCCATGGCCTGGGCGCCGCCGAGTTTGGCGTGGCCGGCAACGCCAGTCTGGCCAGTGACCTGACTTATCTCTCCCATTTCCTCAGCCCCGAAGGGATACAGACTCTTCTGGAAAACCTGCACCACTTCCCCACCATGGCGGCCATCTATCGGGAGCGTCCACTGACCGAGGACGAAAGGCGACATGTTACCGCCTTTCTCGCCCAGTCAGCTGAGAGCTCACCGGTTCGCGGCACGTCCTCTGGCTTTGTGCTCCATGGAGCATTGGGCGCCGCCATACTCTTTGGCCTTTTCTTTCTGTTGAGCCGGCGACGAAGTGCCGCCAGAGTTCAGCGGACCATGACACCCATTTCATCCACTGCAGGGAGGAAAAGTCTATGAGCTGGATACAGGATATCATCGACCCCCAGGCCCGCACCTGGGAAGATTTCTACCGTAACCGTCATCAGCACGATCGCGTGGTGCGCAGTACCCACGGGGTCAACTGCACCGGCAGCTGTTCGTGGAATGTGGCCGTCAAGGATGGCATTGTCGCCTGGGAGATGCAGGCCACTGACTATCCCCCGCTGGCAGGAGAGATTCCTCCCTATGAACCTCGGGGATGCCAGCGGGGCGCTTCCTGCTCTTGGTATCTCTACAGCCCGCTGCGGGTCAAATACCCCTATCTGCGTGGGGTACTGCAGGATCTGTGGCGCGAGGCCCGCTCCCAGCACGATGATCCGGTGGATGCCTGGACCTCCATCGTGGAGAGTCCCGAGAGCCGTCGCGCCTATCAGCAGGCCCGCGGCAAAGGGGGGTTCCGTCGTATCGACTGGGAGGAAGCGCTGGAAATGATTGCCGCTTCCACCATTTATACGATCAAGAAATACGGCCCCGACCGGGTCATCGGCTTTTCGCCCATTCCCGCCATGTCCATGCTCAGCTATGCGGCCGGCTCGCGTTTTCTGCAGCTGCTGGGCGGGGTGAACCTCTCCTTCTACGACTGGTACTGTGATCTGCCCAATGCTTCACCGGAAATCTGGGGGGAGCAGACCGATGTGGCCGAAAGTGCCGACTGGTATAACAGCAAGTTTATCGCGGTCATGGGTGCCAACCTGGGCATGACCCGCACTCCCGATGTGCACTTTCTGGCGGAGGCCCGGCACAACGGCACCAAGGTTGCGGTTCTCTCCCCCGATCTCAATATGACCTGCAAGTATGGCGACTGGTGGATTCCGGTGCATGCCAGCCAGGATGGTGCTTTCTGGATGGCGGTCAACCACGTGATTCTCAAGGAGTATCACCACGAGGCCCCGACGCCGGCATTCCTGGACTATGTGAATCGCTATACGGACAGTCCCTTTCTGATTGAACTGGAAAAGCGCCAGGACTCCTGGCAGCCCGGACGCATGGTGCCCGCTGCGAAACTGGCACCTTACCGGGAGGTGGAAAACGGGGAGTTCAAGTTCCTGGTCTGGGATGAGACGAGCAGTGCTCCCCGCATGCCCCTGGGGTCCCTCGGCTTTCGCTGGCAGGAGCGCAAGGGTGAGTGGAACCTGAAGATGGAAGATGGTCTCGATGGCAAGCCCATCAGTCCGCGCCTGAGCTTCGCCGATGAAAATGACGAGGTGCTGAAAGTCCGGTTCGATGACTTTGCCGGAACGGAGAAGCTCCTGCGCAGCGTTCCCGTGCGCTACGTGGAAAGTGATCGCGGCACCATTGCTGTCACCACGGTGTATGACCTGCTGATGGCCCAGTTCGGCGTGGCCCGGCCCGGTGTCGCCGAGGGCTGCGCCCGTGACTTTGATGACGAAACGGCACCCTAGACCCCGGCCTGGCAGGAAAAGTACAGTGGGGTGGGCCGCGACACTGTGATCCGCTTTGCCCGGGAGTGGGCGGATACCGCTCAGCGCACCGATGGCAAGTGTTCCATCATCATCGGTGCCGGCATCAACCACTGGTATCATGCCAATCTCACCTACCGTGCCGGGATTGTGGCCCTCATGCTGTGTGGCTGTGTGGGCAAGAATGGCGGTGGACTCAATCACTATGTGGGGCAGGAAAAACTGGCTCCCATGGCTCCCTGGCTGACCATTGCCGGAGCCCTGGACTGGACCAGGCCGCCACGTTTCCAGAACACTCCCTCTTTTCACTATGTGCACAGCGATCAGTGGCGTTATGAGCGGGCGGTTGACGAAGAGCAGCTGAATCCGGCGAGCCATGATGGTCCCCTGGCAGGCGGGCACACCATGGATCATCAGGTACGGGCGGTCAAGCGCGGCTGGCTGCCGTTTTTCCCTCAGTTCAACCGCAATTCCCTGGATCTGGCTGCTGCTGCCCAGGCCGACGGAGCCAAGGACGCCCCTGCCATCGTCGCCTGGTCTGTCGAACAGCTCAAACAGAAGCAACTGCACTTTGCGGTGGAGGACCCCGACGCCCCCGAAAACTGGCCGCGCCTGTGGTTTATCTGGAGGGGCAATGCCCTCTCTTCCAGTGCCAAGGGGCAGGAGTACTTTTTCAAGCACTATCTGGGTACCCACTCCAGCGCCATTGCCCCTGAGACTGCTCGCGATGGTGTCACGGAAGCGGTCTGGCGTGAAAAGGCTCCCGAGGGCAAACTGGATCTGGTGGTGGATATCAATTTCCGCATGGATACCAGCGCCCTGTATTCGGATCTGGTGCTGCCCACGGCCACCTGGTACGAAAAAGATGACCTGAATACCACGGACATGCATTCCTTCATCCACCCGCTGCAGGCGGCGGTAGCGCCCTGCTGGGAGGCTCGTCCCGACTGGGAGATCTTCCAGAACATCGCCCGCAAGGTCAGTGAGCTGGCGCTAGTGCACCTGCCCGAGCCCATCCTGGATGTGGTGGCGGTGCCCTTGCAGCACGATACTCCCGCGGAAATGGCCCAGCGCGAGGTGCGCGACTGGAGCCGTGGCGAATGTGAGCCCATTCCCGGGAAAACCATGCCGGGCCTGGTGGTGGTGGAGCGCAACTACGTGGACCTCTACCAGCGCATGCTCTCCCTGGGGCCGGGGGCCCGTGAGAATGGCCTGAGCATGCACGGCCTTACCTGGTCGGTGCAGCCCGAATACGACGAATTGCTGGCCTCGCGCCCGGTGCACCAGTGGGATGGTCAGTGCTATCCATCGCTGGAAAGGGCGTCCGATGCCGCCAATATCATCATGCACCTGGCACCGGAGACCAATGGCGAGGTGGCCTACCGCGCCTTTGTGGCCGAGGAGAAGAAGGTGGGGCTGCCCCTGGTGGATCTGGCAGAGAAAAACCGCAGTGTGCGCACCAGCTTCGAGGATATCGCCCGCCAGCCCCGCCGTCTGCTCACCAGCCCCTGCTGGACGGGTATCAGTAATGATGGTCGCGCCTACAGCGCCTACTGCCTCAATGTGGAGCGCCTGGTGCCCTGGCGGACCCTGACCGGACGTCAGCACTTCTACCTGGATCACCAGAGCTATCTGGCCTACGGTGAACACCTGCCTACCTATAAGCCGAAACTGGAGGCCGCTCTGCTGCAGGATCTGGTGGCCAGTGAACCGGAAGGTCGGACCATCGCCCTGAACTATCTGACCCCCCATGGCAAGTGGGGTATTCACTCCACCTATGGTGATAACCACCGCATGCTTACCCTGTCACGGGGCCTGCATCCCCTGTGGATCAATGACCGGGATGCCGCCCGCATCGACCTGCAGGACAATGACTGGGTCGAGGTGTACAACGACCACGGCGTTGTCATGACCCGGGCGGTGGTCAGCGCGCGTATTCCCGAGGGCATCGCCTTTATCTATCACGCTCCTGAGCGCACCGTCGGCGTGCCCAAATCGCCGCTGCGGGGAGGGCGGGGTGGCAGCCACAACAGCCTGATCCGCACCCGTCTCAAGCCAAATCTCATGGCCGGTGGCTACGGTCAGTTTACCTATGGCTTTAACTACTGGGGTCCCACCGGCACCAACCGGGATACTTTTGTGCTCATCCGCAAACTGGAAGGAGAGCCCCAATGGTAAGCCGTGAATTCCCTCTATTGCCTCAGAACGACCTTCAAGGAGGACGCTCATGAATATCCGGGCACAGGTCTCTTCCGTTTTTCATCTCGATAAGTGCATTGGCTGTCACACCTGCAGTGTCACCTGCAAGAATATCTGGACCGACCGCAAGGGCGCGGAATACATGTGGTGGAACAATGTGGAAACCAAGCCCGGCACGGGCTATCCCACCCGCTGGGAAGATCAGGAACACTACCGGGGAGGCTGGGATGGTGAAAAGCAGCCCCTGCAACTGCGCAGCGGCGGCAAGGGCAAGGGGCTGCTCAACCTCTTCCACAATCCTGACCTGCCCTCCATGGATGATTATTACGAGCCCTGGACTTACCGTTATCAGGATCTCTTCCAGGCCGGTCAGGGGAGTGATCAGCCTGTGGCCCGCTCCGTTTCCATGGTGACGGGGCAGCCCATGGACCCCCAAAGCGGGCCCAACTGGGATGATGACCTGGGTGGCTCCAGCCTCTACGCGGCCAATGACCCTTCACTGGAAGGTCTGACGCCCGATGAGCGTCAGCAGCTGTTTGCCACGGAGCGCATGGCCTTTTTCTATCTGCCCCGCCGCTGCAACCACTGTCTCAATGCGGCCTGTGTGGCAGGCTGTCCTTCGGGGGCAATCTACAAGCGCGGCGAAGACGGGGTGGTGCTGATCAATCAGGAGAAGTGTCGGGGCTGGCGCATGTGCGTCTCGGCCTGTCCGTACAAGAAGACCTACTATAACTGGACGGCGGGAAAGTCGGAAAAGTGTATCAGCTGCTATCCCCGTCTGGAGTCGGGGGAGATGCCTGGCTGCTATGCCAGCTGCGTGGGGCGTATCCGCTATATGGGGGTTCTGCTCTACGATGCCGACGGCATTGCCGCCACCGCCGGCCTGCCACCCCAGGAGCTGGCAGCGGCCCAGCGCGAACTCATCCTCAACCCCCATGATCCTGCCGTGATCGCCCAGGCTCGCCGTGATGGCATTCCGTTCCCCCTGCTGGAGGCCGCCCGGCAGTCCCCGGTGTATCGCTTCGTCAAGGAGTGGGGGCTGGCCTTGCCCCTGCATCCCGAATTCCGCACTCTGCCCATGCTTTTTTATGTGCCGCCCCTGCTGCCTGTGCTGGCCAAGGTGGAAGGCGGAGTGGCCGATATGGCCCAGGCGAGTTTCAGCAGTCTGGAGAAGGCGCGTCTGCCCCTGCGCTATCTGGCGAATCTTTTTGCCGGTGGGAATGAACAGGAGATTAAGGCGGTGTACCGACGCCTGATTGCCGTGCGGCTGCAGCGCCGGGCTGACAGCGTTGGCGATCTGAGTGCCGGCGAGGTGGAGCAGGCTGCTGCGATGGTGCCTCCGCAAATGGCGCGGGAGATCTATCGCATGAGCGCGCTGAGCAGCATCAAGGAGCGCATCGTCGTGCCGCCTATGGCCCGCGAAATGGCCATTGAGGCCCATACTGATCCCCATGAGCATCGCGGCGCCAATGGCTTTGGCGCGCGTCTTGCTCCCGCGCGTCGCTGGTAAAAGGTGCTCAGATGATAACCGCAGAACTCTATCGCTGTTTCAGTGTGCTCATGCGCTATCCCGATCTGCATATGGCGTCGGTGGCCCGCCAGGCGGCCCAGGCAGCCGCGTTTCTTCCCCAGACGGCACAACCCCTGGAATTCTTCTGCGGGGTTGCGGAGGATTCCGGAGTGAAGGTCATGCAGGAGGCCTACACCGCGGCCTTTGACCTGCAGCCCCTGGCCGCGCCCTATGTGGGCTACCACCTCTTCGGTGATGATGCCCGACGCGGGCAGTTCCTGATTCGGCTCCAGGAGATCTACCGTCAGCGGGGCATTACTCCTGATCCCGGTGAACTGGCGGATCACCTGGCGACGGTCCTGCGCTTTCTGGCGACCACGGCGGGTTCAACGGAACATGGTGCCCTCGCCAGGGACGCGCTGCTGCCAGCTGTCAGATCCATCCACGGAGCACTGGCCCAGGGAGAAAACCCCTATCGACATATCCTGCAGTCCCTTGAGTACTGTATTGATCGCTCTGTAACCACGCTCTGTACTGCTCCCCCCGATGTGGAGGTGTTCCATGCCTGATCTGTTCTTTTTTGCCATATTCCCCTATGTCGCGGTGGTTCTGGCAATCGGTGCCACCTGGTATCGCTACTCCCGCGACCGTTACTCCCACTCTTCGCACTCCTCGCAGTTCCTGGAGAGTCCCATGCTCTACTGGGGTTCGGTGCCCTGGCACATTGCGATTTTCCTGGTTCTGGCGGCCCATCTGCTGTCCTTTCTCTTTCCGGCGGCCTGGGCCACCTTGGCCGGTCGGCCCTTGCGCCTGTATCTGCTGGAGGTCACGGGGCTTGCCCTGGGAATCACCACGGTTATTGGCATTGCCCTGCTGATGGTACGTCGCTTTACCCGGCCACGGGTAAAGGTGGTGACCACCACCATGGACTGGGTGCTCCTGCTCCTTCTGCTGCTGCAGGTCATCAGTGGTGTCGTGATCGCCGTTACCCTGCGCTGGGGATCGGTGTGGTATCTGCATACGGCCACCCCCTGGCTGTGGTCGCTGTTCAGTTTGAGTCCGCAGGTGGAATACATGGCCAACCTGCCCTGGATTGTCAAATTCCACGCGGTCAACGCCTTTGTCCTGATCGCGGTACTCCCGTTCACCCGTCTGGTGCATGTGCTGAGCGTTCCCCTGGGCTATCTGTGGCGGCCAGCCCAGGTGGTTATCTGGAATCGCAGGCGCACCACTGGTAACAACTGAAGACACGCCCGGCTGCGCGGCCGGGCTTTTTCGAGGTGGCTATGGCAACACGTCAGAAGCAACAGATTTCGGTGCTCGTCATGAGCACGCTGGCTTTTACTGCCTGTTTCGCCGTCTGGGTCATGTTTTCCGTTATCGGTATTCCCATCAAGGATGAGCTGGGGCTCAGTGATACCCAGTTCGGCCTGCTGGCAGCTACGCCGATTCTCACGGGGTCGCTGATCCGCCTGCCGCTGGGAATGTGGACGGATACCTATGGCGGGCGCGTGGTTTTCACCCTGCTGATGATTTCCACTCTCATTCCCATCTGGTTGATCAGCGCGGCAACCACCTATTGGCACTTTCTGGTGCTGGGACTCTTTGTGGGCGTGGCGGGGGGCTCTTTTGCCGTTGGTATTGCCTATACCGGCCGCTGGTTCAGCCAGGAACGGCGCGGTTTTGCCATGGGGATTTTCGGCGCCGGTAACGCGGGAGCCGCCATCACCAAATTTGCGGCACCTACCCTGGTGGTGGTCTATGGCTGGCAGGCGGTCCCCAGAATCTATGCGGTGGCCATGGCGGTGGTCGTGATCCTGTTCTGGTTTTTCACCTACAGTGACCCCAGCCACCGGGTGGGGTCCCAGGTCACCATTCGCCAGCAGCTTTCAGCCCTGAAGGATATCCGGGTCTGGAAGTACTGTCAGTACTATTCCATTGTCTTCGGCGGTTATGTGGCGATCTCCCTGTGGCTGACCCGTTATTATATCAGTGAGTATGGATTCGGCATCCAGACAGCGGCGCTGATTGCCGCCATCTTCGTGTTGCCTTCGGGGGTGATCCGCGCTCTGGGCGGCTGGCTTTCCGATCGATTCGGGGCGCATACGGTCACCTGGTGGGTCATGTGGACTTCCTGCATCTGTCTCTTCCTGCTCTCCTATCCCCAGCACGAGGTGACTTTTCATACCCTGCGCGGTGAGGTGACGCTCAGCCTGGGTCTCAATGCCTGGGTTTTCACCTTGCTGCTCTTCATCGTGGGTATCGCCTGGGGCTTTGGCAAGGCTTCTGTCTTCAAGTACATCGGCGACGAATACCCCGAAAATATCGGCGTTATCTCGGGCATTGTGGGCCTGATCGGGGGTTTGGGGGGATTTCTCTTCCCGGTGCTCTTCGGGCTTCTGGTGGATCTGACGGCCATCAACAGCAGCATCTTCCTCTTTCTCTTCGGAGCAACCTGCTGGTCGCTGGTCTGGATGTACTCAACGGAGGTGCGGGGATTGAAGAACCTCAAGCTCATTGCGGCACGGGGGGACGAGCTTTCGAAGAGGGATCGCCCATGACCGCATCTGTACCGCACTTTCTGCCTCTTATTCTTTTCCTGGAGGAAATACCATGTCAAAGTCCCAATCTTCAGCATACCTCCTGACCCGCTGGGAACCAGAAGATCCCCGTTTCTGGGAAGAGCAGGGTCGACGTATTGCCCAGCGCAACCTCTGGATATCCATTCCCAATCTGCTGCTGGCCTTTGCGGTGTGGATGGTGTGGAGTGTCGTGGTCGTCAATCTGCCCAATCTGGGCTTTGCCTACAGCGCCAATCAGCTTTTCTGGCTGGCGGCCCTGCCCGGTCTTTCCGGTGCGACCCTGCGGATATTTTACTCGTTTATGGTGCCCATCTTTGGCGGGCGGCGCTGGACGGCCATCAGTACGGCATCGCTGCTGCTGCCGGCCCTGGGTATCGGTTTTGCGGTGCAGAACACCGGCACTCCCTATGTGGTCATGCTGGTGCTGGCGCTGCTGTGCGGTTTTGGCGGCGGAAACTTTGCCTCAAGTATGGCCAATATCAGCTTTTTCTTTCCGAAATCCCAGAAGGGCACGGCCCTTGGCCTGAATGCGGGGCTTGGCAATCTGGGAGTCTCCACCGTGCAGTTTGTGGTTCCCCTGGTTATTACGGCAGGGGTTTTCGGATTCCTGGGCGGTGAGCCCCTCACCTGGACCGATGGCAGCACCACAAAGCAGATGTGGCTGCAGAATGCCGGGTTCATCTGGGTTCCCTTCATCGCTATCGCCGCCCTGGCAGCCTGGTTCGGCATGCACGACATCGCCACGGCCAAAGCGTCTTTCCGTGATCAGGCCATCATCTTTCGCCGTAAGCACAACTGGCTGATGTGCTGGCTCTACCTGGGAACCTTCGGCTCGTTCATCGGCTACGCCGCTGGTTTTCCCATGCTGATCAAAACCCAGTTCCCCAGTATTGACGCCATGCAGTACGCCTTTCTGGGACCGCTGGTGGGTGCCCTGATCCGGCCGCTGGGTGGCTGGCTCTCGGATATGCTGGGTGGCGCCAAGGTCACTTTCTGGAACTTCATCGCCATGGCTGTTGCCGTACTGGGTGTGCTGTATTTTCTGCCTGCCAATGGCAGTGGTGGAAACTTCTGGGGTTTCCTGGCCATGTTTATGGTGCTGTTTATCACTACGGGTATCGGTAATGGCTCCACCTTCCGCATGGTGCCGGTCATTTTTATGACCGAGCGTTTGCGGGAAGTCGAAGGAAAAGGTGCCCAGGCGCAGGAACAGGCGGTACGGGACGCCAACAAGGAGGGTGCTGCCGTGCTGGGGTTCAGCTCGGCCATCGCCGCCTATGGCGGGTTCTTTATTCCAAAAAGCTATGGCACTTCCATCAGTATGACGGGTGGCCCCGAAATGGCTCTCTATGGCTTCATCGCCTTCTATATCACCTGCATTGCCATGACCTGGTGGTACTACGCCCGGCGTCACGCCGAAATGCCCTGCTGAGGCATTGTGTCTGCAGGGGCCGGGCACGATTTTCCGTGACGCTCTTGTCAGAAGAGCCCGTTGCCATTAGGATCACGGCAAATCCATCATCGGAGCAAGCCATGCAGCCATCAGTAATCGTTGCCATTGATTCTCTTCTGACCGGGCGGGTGCAGTCCATCGGCACTGCCGGGAAATTCAGCGGTATTGCCAAACAGGCCACCCTGGAGCCGTTGACGGTAACCCTGCTGGGCATAGAGGGTGATGAGCAGGCTGATACTCGTCACCATGGCGGCCGGGACAAGGCCATTCACCACTATGCGGCGGAGCACTATCGGGCCTGGCGGGAGGAGTTTCCCCTGGCCGACACTCACAAGTTCGCGCCTGGTGGATTCGGCGAAAACATCAGCACTGTCGGGCTGACCGAAGAGACGGTCTGTCTTGGGGATCGCTTTCGTCTGGGAGATGCGGAAGTTCAGGTTTCCCAGCCCCGTCAGCCTTGCTGGAAACTCAATGTGCACCTGGGGCATCCCCGCATCGCCCACAGGGTACAGAGCAGTGGGCGCACTGGCTGGTACTACCGGGTGCTGCGCACCGGCACGGTGAGCGCGGGTGATACCATGGAACTGCTGGAGCGGCCTCTGCCCCAGTGGCCCCTGTCGCGCATTATTGCCCTGCTCTACCATGACATGCTCAATACAACGCTGCTCGCCGAGTTTGTGGAGCTGGAAACGCTCCCCCAGGGGTGGCGTGAGCTGGCGCTGGGGCGTTTGCGCAGTGGTCAGGTGGAGGACTGGGAGAGTAGACTTTCTGGTCTGACGGAATGAAAAAAAGGGTTCATGCGGTAGCATGAACCCTTTTTCTGAGTGTGTTTCTTAGCGGGCGTATTCCACGGCGCGGGTCTCGCGGATAACGGTGACCTTGATCTGGCCGGGGTAGGTGAGTTCGGACTCGATTTTCTTGGAGATATCCTTGGAGAGCAGGTGGACCTGAGAGTCGTTGACCTGCTCACTTTTTACGATAATGCGTACTTCGCGTCCTGCCTGGATGGCAAAGGCCTTTTCCACTTCATCAAAGGAGTCGGCAATTTCCTCCAGCTTTTTCAGGCGCTTGATGTAATTCTCCAACACTTCGCGGCGGGCGCCGGGACGGGCGGCGCTGATAGCGTCACCGGCCTGTACCAGCACGGCTTCCACGGAGTCCATTTCCATTTCGCCGTGGTGGGCGCCGATGGCGTTGACGATTTCCGGTTTTTCTCCGTATTTCTTGGCCAGATCAGCACCGATAATGGCGTGGGAGCCTTCCACTTCGTGGTCCACTGCCTTGCCGATGTCGTGGAGCAGGCCGGCCCGTTTGGCAACCTGGACGTTTACTCCCAGCTCGGCGGCCAGGATGCCACAGATGTAGGCCACTTCAATGGAGTGCTTGTAGATGTTCTGGCCGTAGGAGGTACGGTATTTCAGGCGACCGATCAGGCGCACCAGCTCGGGGTGGATGTTGTTGATGCCCAGTTCGAAGATGGCGCTTTCGCCGGCTTCCTTGATGGTGCGGTCCACTTCCTTGCGGGTCTTTTCCACCACTTCCTCAATGCGGGCGGGGTGGATGCGGCCGTCGGTGATGAGTTTTTCCAGGGAGAGGCGGGCCACTTCGCGCTTGATGGCGTCGTAGCCGGAGAGAATGACGGCTTCGGGAGTGTCGTCAATGATGAGGTTGATGCCGGTGACATCTTCCAGGGCGCGGATATTGCGGCCTTCGCGGCCGATAATGCGGCCCTTCATTTCGTCATTGGGCAGATCCACCACACTGACGGTCATTTCCGAGACGGTGTCGCTGCTCAGGCGGCCAATGGCGGTTGAGATGTATTTCTTGGCTTTGCGCTCGGCTTCCTCCAGCGCTTCTTCTTCAATCTGTTTGGCCTGCTTGGCGGATTCCACGCGGGCTTCGTGGAGCATCTGTTCCATAAGCATCTGCTTGGCAGCTTCCTGGGTCAGACCACTGATACGCTCCAGCTCCTGGCGCTGGCGCTCCAGGCCGTGTTCCAGTTCGCGGGATTTCTCCTCCAGGTCGTTCTCCCTGGCCTGGATGGCGTTCTCCTTCTGGTTCAGGCGCTCTTCTTTCTGGTCAAGACTGTCCAGCTTTTTGTCGATATTGCCTTCTTTGCTGAGCAGGCGATTCTCGATCTGGCTGAGCTCCTTCTTGCGCTCTTTCAGGTCGCGTTCAGCTTCCTGGCGGGTCTTGATCAGCAGCTCCTTGGACTCAACTTCCGCTTCCTTGCGAAGCGTGGCCGCTTCCTGCCTGGCGTTCTTGACGATGGCTTCCGCTGTCTGGGCTGCTGCGCCCATGCTTTTCTGGGTAATATTCTTCTGGTAGTAGAATCCGGCAAAGGCTCCTATCACGATACCGCCGATGGCGGCTATCAAAATGAATTCCATGTCTTTCCTCCAAGTATGGATGTTTCTGTTATTATCATATGTACCTTTTTGTCATGTTCATGGGCGGGAATGTCGGTAAAGACATAACGCTCCAGGCTGAGGCCCACCAGCAGGCAGTGGTGGCGGGTGCGCTCAAGATAGCGGTCATAATAGCCTTTTCCGTACCCAATGCGGTTCAGATGCTCGTCAAAGGCCATGCCGGGCACGAACATCACTTCGGGCTGGTCGTCCACCGGGCAGTTCCGGGCGGGCTGGCGCAGGCCAAAGCGTCCTTTTATCAGTTGGTCTTCTGAGCCAAATCGGCAAAAGTGCATTTCTTCCGTGTTCTCAACCCGCGGCAGGAGCAAAGAACCGTTGTGCTGCATGAGATAGGAGTTCAGGGTGTCTACGGAAACCTCACCCTTGAGGGGAATATAGCTGGCAACCTTGCGGGAGAGACAGTGCCGCAGAAGGGCTATGGCCCGCTGGCAGACTATCCGGGAAAGATGTGAATGTTCCTCGTCGCCGAGGGACTGGCGAAGATCACGGCAGTGGTCTCGAACTTGCTGCTTCATGTTTTGCGAAAGTCCACAGAAAAAACCCCCGCACATGTCGTGTGAGTGGGTGCATTTGAACCTGGTCTAACCAGGTGGGCTACCAGTGCAGGGTTTCAGGCTTCCTCCGCAAGGGAGGCGTGCACACCACCCACAGGCCGGTATCCCGTTCACTTAGCATTGGCTCAAAACCACCACTTCATCACGTATCAGCGCAGGGGAATTCTACAAGTTGAGTTTGCCGTCTATTACCTTGAGGATATCCAAGGTCTTGTTCTTGGTGCTGGCTTCCATCTCCTGAGCCTGCCGCTGAGAGGCGAAGAGCTCCTCAGCGATATTCAGGGCTACCAGTACTGCCACCTTTTCCATGGAGGTCTGGGGCGCCTTGGCAGAAACTTCCCGGAATTTCCTGTCAACATAGTCGGCCAATTGCTCCACATGCTCCCGACTGCTCCCACCTTTGAGGGTATAGCGTTGTCCGTTTATGGTCACTTGCAAGAAGCTACTCCGACTGATATGACATTTCCCGGTTCAGCAGAATCCAAGAACATCTTTCGCGCGTGACTCCGCGTCCTACAGACTTGGAGTGACATCAACATTTTCCAGGGTTCCCAGTATAGACTCAACTCTGGTTTTATAGGTATTAATTTCCGCAGTGAGCTCTTCTATTCTCGCCGCATAGGAATCACGCAGGCTCTGATTTTCTTCTTTGAGCTGCTGGATGATCTCCTCGCTCTCCAGGACGGCAAGCTCCAGGTCTGAAACCTTACGCTCCATTTCCGTGCCCGCCTGTTCCAGGTGATCGTTACGGCTAATGAGCGCTTGTACCTTCTGGTTTAACATATCCAAATGGCTTAAGCTCATGGCGAATTCCCCTTTTCCTATGTTTAGAAAGTTTATACGTTCACTGTAACAGCTGTCAACGTTTTTCACCTGTCAGCGCAGGGTTCCGCCGGTTTTCCTGCTTACGCTTTCAACAATTGCCTTGATTTGCTGGTCAACTATGACATCGGTGAGAGTCTGACTGGCATCGCGGAAGACCAGGTGGAATGCCAGGGATTTGCGCTCCCCATCCAGCTGATACACGTCAAAGAGGCGAATATTCTCCAGATACAGCGCCCCTGATCCCCGCATGGCATCAATCACCTGCTGGGTCGTTACCGCCTGATTGACGACAAAGGCAAGGTCGCGCCAGGTGGAGGGGAAGCGGGAGATTTCGCTGAAGCCCCAGCTGCGCGCCAGGCTGCTGTTCAGCACGGGCTCCATCTCTATCTCGAAGACCGTTACCCGGGCCTCCAGATCAAGTGCCTGGCGCACCTGGGGATGGATCTCACCCAGATACCCGATGGTCACACCATCAAGCACAATATCGGCACTGATACCCGGGTGCAGCCAGGGCCGGGAAGCGGGGCGCACCTCAAGCGCGAGCCCCAGGTGATTCCACAGGAACTCCAGATCACCCTTCACATGGAAAATCCCCAAGGGTTGGGGAGAGTCGGTCCACCACTGCTTAGGCATTTCACCGCAAACCGCTCCAGACAGCAACAGGCGCGAAGGGGGAATCTCGCCGGTGCCATCGTGCCCTTCGCACACGGCATAGGAAATTTCCTGCAGGCGCAGGCTGTCCTGCCCCAGGTGCAGGTTGCCCTTGATGTTCATCAGCAGACTGGGAATCAGGCTGGTGCGCATCACCGCCAGCTCTTCCGATATGGCATTGAGCAGGTGTACGCGCTTGCCAGCCCCTAGAACTTTCTCCAGGTTGCTGGCGGAAGTGAAGGAGTAGTTGATCGCTTCGAAGTATCCGCGTCCGGCCAGAGTCTGCTTGATATCCAGCAGGGCCTCCTCGCGGGTCTTCTGGGGCGGCAGAGCCTCCACGGCCGGCAGGGCGGGCGCAATGTTGGCGTAGCCGTAGATACGGGCAATTTCCTCAATCAGGTCGACTTCACGGTGAATATCCCCCGTGTAGGTAGGCACCTGCACCTGCAGGACGTCATCCTGGGATGACAGGACAGTCATGCCCAGCCTTTGCAGAATCTGCACCACCTCTTCGACCCCGATAGTGGCACCAAGAATCTGCCGGATGCGCGGCAGGCGCAGAAGGAGTGTGCGGGGCATACTGACCGCCTTGTAGCAATCAACCGCACCGGGGGCAATGGTTCCGCCTCCCAGTTCCGCCATCAGATGGGCTGCCAGGTCAATGGCGTACTGGCAGCCATTGGGGTCAACGCCACGCTCGAAACGGTGGCTGGATTCGCTGTGCAGTGCCAGCCGCTTGGCCGTCTTGCGCACCACGCTGCCATCGAAGGTTGCGGCCTCGATGAGCACCGTGGTGGTTCCGTTGTCGATGGAACTGTGCAGGCCACCCATAACTCCGGCCAGGGCAATGGGCTTCTGCCCATCGGTAATGACCATATCCTGCTCCGTCAGCTCACGGGTGACTTCATCCAGGGTCACCATGGTTTCACCGGCGCGGGCGCGTCGCACCAGAACCTCTTTGCGTTCCAGCTTGTCATAGTCAAAGGCGTGCAGTGGATGGCCCAGTCCAAGCATGATGAAGTTGGTGATATCGACCATGTTGTTGATGGGGCGAATACCGCAGGCGACCAGGCGGTTCTGCAGCCACTGGGGTGACGGCTGCACCCGCACGTTCTTGACGATGCGTGCCATATAGCGGGGGCAGTCCTGGGCGTTTTCGATGGCAACGCTGACGTGCTGGCTGGCGGGTGTCGGATCTTCCTGGAACTCCAGTTTGCGCAGGCGCACGCTGCCTCCGGTCATGACGGCCACCTCGCGGGCTACGCCCACATGGCTCAGGCAATCGGAACGGTTGGGGGTCAGGCCGATCTCAATGGCGGTATCGCGCAGCTGCAGGTACTGGACGATATCCGTGCCCACGGGGGCGTCTGCGGGCAGAATGAACAGGCCGGAGGAGTGCTCTTCCATGCCCAGTTCCGATCTGGAGCACAGCATGCCCTCCGAAAGGACACCGCGAAGCTTCGCGGCCTTGATCTTGAAGTTGCCGGGCAGTACGGCGCCAGGCAGGGCGACGGGAACGCGGTCGCCGACTTTCATATTGGTGGCGCCACAGACGATGGAGAGCAGGCGGCCCTGCTCCGCTTCCACGGTGCACAGGGAGAGTTTGTCGGCGTCGGGGTGAGGTTCAATGGCTTCGATCTGTCCCACCACGATATTGCTGAAGTTGCCGTATTCGATCAGGGCGTCCACTTCCAGGCCCTGGAGGGTCAGGCGATCGGCCAGTTCCCTGGGAGGCAGCGTAATGTCGGTATATTCTTTCAGCCAGCTGTAACTTACTTTCATGGTTTTCCCTCTATTACTGGTACTGCTTCAGGAAGCGCAGGTCATTTTCAAAGAAGAGTCGCAGGTCGTTGATTCCGTATTTGAGCATGGTGATGCGCTCGACTCCCATGCCAAAGGCAAAGCCCTGGTAGATTTCCGGATCATACTTGACGGCGTCGAAGACGTTGGGATCCACCATGCCGCAGCCGAGGATCTCCAGCCATCCGGTCTCCTTGCAGACGCGGCAGCCGGCTCCCCGGCACATGACGCACTGGATGTCCACTTCGGCACTGGGTTCGGTGAAGGGGAAGAAGGACGGGCGGAAGCGCACGGCGGTGTGTTCACCGAACATGGCTTTGCAGAAGTATTCCAGCACACCTTTGAGGTCGGCGAAGGTCGTGGTGGTGTCGATGAGCAGGCCCTCCACCTGATGGAACATGGGCGTGTGGGTGATGTCGCTGTCGCAGCGGTAGACTTTGCCCGGTGCGATGATGCGCACGGGTGGCTGCTGTTCCAGCATGGTGCGCACCTGAACCGGTGATGTGTGAGTGCGCAGCAGTATCTCCTCGGAGACGTAGAAGGTGTCCTGCATATCGCGGGCAGGGTGATTTTTGGGGATATTGAGGGCTTCGAAATTGTAGAAGTCCATTTCGATTTCCGGCCCTTCCTTGACGGTGAAACCCAGGCTGCCGAATATGGCGATGATTTCGTGCATCACTCGGGTCAGGGGGTGCAGTGCTCCGAGGGTGCCGCTGGTAATTCCTGGCAACGTGACGTCAAGGCGCTCGCGCTCCAGAGCGGCAGATTGCTCCCGTTCTTCGCAGATGCGCAGGGCTTCCTCCAGGCTGCGGCTGATGGCTTCCTTGACCTCATTGACCACCTTGCCCATGGCCGGGCGATCTTCGGGGGCAATGTCCTTGAGCTGTTGCATAGCTGCGGCCACCAGGCCCTTTTTTCCCAGGTACTGTATCCGCAACTCACCCAGTTCCTTTGAACTGGCGGCCTGCTGAATGCTCTCTAAGGCTTCTTTTTCGATGGTGAGAAGTTGCTCTTTCATGGAATCACCTGCTTTACATTCTGATAAAATTTGGCTGCCCCAATGGCGATCTGCTCAATGCGAAGGCAGGGCGCCTATGATAAAAAAAGCCTGGCCCACGAAATTCATGGGCACAGGCTTTCATCTTTTTTTCTTTCAGGAAAACGGCTTAGAGTACCTCAACAACAATCACGGCACCATGCTTCAGGATATAGCGGTTTTCGCTTTCTGGACAACCGCATCAAAAGAGGCTGGGCTGTTGACGGCCATATCGGCAAGGACTTTCCTGTCAAGATGAACCTGTGCCTGTTTCAGACCGTGCATAAATCGGCTGTAGGAAAGGCCGTGGGGACGAACAGCCGCGTTGATGCGGATGATCCACAGACGGCGGAATTCGCGCTTGCGCACCTTGCGGTCGCGGAAAGCGAAATTCAGGGCCCGTACCAGTGTGGTATTGGCCATACGGAAGAGGTTACTGCGGCCGCCGCGGTAGCCCTTGGTTTGCTTGAGAACTTTTTTATGACGACGTCGTGTGACGAATCCACCTTTTACACGCATGTGTTCACCTCTTTCTTACGCGTACGGGATCATGCGCTTGACGTTGGGAACGTCAACGGCAGCAACCAGTGCGGGATTCTTGAGCTGAGATTTGCGCTTGGAGGACTTTTTCGTCAAAATATGGCGCATAAACGCCTGGTTTCGTCGTATCTTGCCACTGCCAGTCGCCTTGAAGCGCTTGGCGGCAGCTCTTTTGGTCTTCAGTTTGTACATGCTTATCTCCGTTATTTGGGTTTTACCGGCGCCAGCATCATGGTCATGTTGCGTCCTTCCAGTTTGGGAGGAGCTTCCACGGTGCACAGTCCTTCCATATCGGCAACCACTTTGTTCAGAATCTCGCGGCCTATCTCGGTGTGGGCCATTTCGCGGCCACGGTACATGATGGTCACCTTGACCTTGGCACCGTCCTCCAGGAAACGCTGAGCATGCTTCAACTTGAAGTTGTAGTCATGTTCCTCGATCTTGGGGCGAAATTTCACTTCCTTGATGACGATGAGCTTCTGATTCTTTTTGGCTTCCTTCTGCTTTTTGGACTGCTCATAGGCAAATTTGCCAAAATCCATGATCTTGCAGACCGGTGGCTTTGCGGCCGGGGCGACTTCGACCAGGTCAAGGCCCCTGTTGTGCGCCGCTTCTAGCGCTTCTTCTCGGGTGAGGACACCCAGCATTTCGCCTGAGTCCAGAACAACACGCATTTCCGTGGCTCTGATTTCCTCGTTGATCTTTGGACGCTGATCCTTGCTAATACGTAAACCTCCTGTGATGTTGTGGGTGAGCCGATCCTGATATATTGCAAAGCCCGAAGGCGTATGCCACGTTAGGGGAAACCGATGATGTGGGCTGGTGCCACATGGTAGCCCATCGCCAGACGGGCCCGGTTGTTCTCCTGGTGAAATCGCTCCAGCAGTTCTTCCCAGCTGCTGGCAAAGGTCTCTTTGTGCCCGTAGGCGCGCACCGCGAAGATCCGCTCTTCCAGTTCCTTTTTTCCCACCACCAGGGTGTAGGGGTGCTTCTGGGTCTGGCTGCGTCGAATCTTCTTGCCCATGGACTCACTGGACGCATCCACTTCCACTCGATAGCCAAGACGGGTGAGTGTCTGGCGCAGCTGCTGACAGAAGGGCAGCAGTTCATCATTCACGGGAATGATACTGCACTGCACCGGTGCCAGCCAGAAGGGCAGGGCTCCCGCGGTATGCTCCAGATAAAGGCCCATGAACCGTTCAATGGAGCCCAGCACGGCGCGGTGAATCATAACCGGTGCCTGGCGCTGTCCCTGCTCATCCACGTAACTGGCGCCAAAGCGCTGGGGCATGGAGAAGTCCAGTTGCACGGTGGCCAGCTGCCAGGAGCGGCGGATGGCGTCGCGAACCTGGAAGTCGATCTTGGGACCGTAGAAGGCGCCATCGCCCTCATTGATGGAAAACTTCACGCCAAGGCTGTTCAGGGCCGCTGCCAGAGCGGATTCAGCCTTCTGCCATATCTCGTCACTGCCGATACTTTTTTCGGGCCGTGTGGACAGGCCGATGGCGATATCCTCAAAATCGAATACTTTATAAGTTTTCAGGATTAAGTCAATCAGATTTTTGATTTCGTCTTCGATCTGATCGGGACGGCAGAAAATATGGGCATCGTCCTGGCAGAAAGTGCGTACGCGCGTCAGCCCCTGGACTACCCCGCTGCGTTCGTAGCGGTGCAGGCGGCCGAAGTCGGCATAGCGCACGGGCAGGTCGCGGTATGAGCGGCTTGAGGCGCCATAGATCATCACGTGGGTAGGGCAGTTCATGGGCTTGAGGGCGTTATGCTGCCCATCCAGCTCCGTGAAGTACATGTTTTCCACGTAGTTGTCATAGTGGCCGCTGCGCTTCCACAGTTCCACATCCATGACCTGGGGCGTGATCACTTCGCCGTACCCGTAGTAGCGGTACATTTCGCGGATAAACTCCAGCAGCTGGTTGTAGACCACGGTTCCCTTGGGGTGGAAAAATGGTGAGGCCACGGCCACTTCCGGGTCAAAGTGGAACAGATCCAGTTCTTTGCCCAGCTTGCGGTGATCGCGCTTTTTCGCTTCTTCCAGGAAAAACAGGTATTCCCTGAGCTCTTTTTCCGTGGCGAAGGCGGTTCCGTAGATGCGCTGCAGCATGGGCCGCTTTTCATCTCCACGCCAGTAGGCCCCGGCGATGCTCAGGAGTTTGAAGCTGCCGGCGCCAAGCTTTCCAGTGCTGGGAATGTGCGGACCGCGACACAGGTCCAGGAAACTGCCCTGCTGATAGATCCCCACCTGGTCATCAAGAATATCCTGCTGCAGGAGCTCCACTTTGAAGAGTTCTCCCTGTTGCTTGAAAGTGTTTATGGCTTCGGCGCGTTCCATTTTGCGACACACGAAGGGTTGGTCAGCGGCGGCGATTTCCGCCATGCGCGTTTCAATCTTTTCCAGATCCTCGGGCACGAGGCGGTGTTCCATATCGAAGTCGTAGTAGAAGCCTTCGCTGGTGGAGGGGCCGATGGCTACTTTCACCTTGTCGCCACCAAAGAGGTCCTTGACGGCCTGGGCCATGATATGGGAGGCAGAGTGGCGCAGTACGTCCAGGCCTTCGGCGGAGCTGGCGGTGATGATTTCCAGAGTGGCATCTGCCGTCAGGGGGGTATTCATATCAACCAGGACACCATCTACACGGGCGGAAACGGCATCTTTGGCCAGACGCCTGCCAATGGACAGGGCGACTTCCATGGGAGTCACCGGGCTGTGTTCAAAGTGTTTCTGGGTACCGTCGGGGAGCGTGATGCATAGCATGGGTGTTCTATCCTTTGTTCAGTTTTCTCTGTGCTCTATCGTTTTATTCAATGCCCAGTTCGCGCAGCAGGGAGTTGACGGCGTGCTGGTCCCGCTCGATTTTGGCTTCCTCTTCAGCGGGCCGCCTGAAGGGGAACGGTTCCTGGGCCGTTGGCTGAGAGGCTGATGCCTGCACGCCAAGGGGGATCAGGGAATCCATGTCGGCCAGTGTGGCCTTGAAGTCGCGCAGCTTCTTGCTGAGCTTCTGGATACGCTGTTTGGTGATGTCCTGGAATTCCATGGCGCCCATGATGTTAAAGACGTGGTCAATGGACTGATCCACATCCTTGACCAGCGCGTGCACTTTCTCCAGACGCTGCTGGCTGTCAAGGCCGCCGAACTGGGCGCGGGTTTCGGTGAATTCGTCCTGAAAGGCGTTATTGCTCTGCAGTATCTTCTCGGAAAGGTCGAGGATCCGGTTGGTGCTGCGTTCAGCGTATTTGCTGCTGTCATAGAGCGCGGAGATGATGGCGGGAACTTCTTCCCTGGCGGTATTGATAGTCACTTCACTGGCAATGAGCAGCGACTGGATGCGCGAAAGAAGCATGCCGATTTCGGGATCGCCATGGAAGTCGGAGGAAAAGCTGCCTGCCAGGAGTTCGTCCAGGTAGAGCGACACTTCCTGCTCGGTATCCTCACGGCCCGCTATGGGCTTTTTTTTTTCAGTTTCTTCAGGACTTTGCGGCTCGTCCGCCTTGTCCAGGATGTCTTCCAGGGGCTCCGGGACAAAGTCTTCTTCAAAGCGGCTCGGGACGGTGCCCGGCCAGCGGAAGGCGGTTTCGATATTCCACTCGTCCTCACCGTTCTCACTGGCGATGTCCTGCTTCTCAACGGAGTTCAGGATACTGTCCAGGTCTTCAAGCTCAGCGGCGAGGGAATCGGGGGTATCCAGTTCCTCCAGCTCATCTTCGCTGATGCGCATGGAGGTTTCCCCCATGATTTTTTCCAGTTCGGCCTGTTGACGGGAGAGTTCGCCCATCACTCCATCGAGAACGGCGTTGTGATCCGGGGATACTGATGCTGTCTGCGCAGCGGGAGATGTTGGCGGTACCTCGGCAGCAGGCCCGGGCAATTCCTCAACTTCCACCGAGGCTTGAGGCTCGCTTGGCGCCCCCGGTGGTTCAGGCTTTTTTCCGGCAGCCTCTGCTTCGGCGAGCTCCGCCAGACGACGTGCGTTTTCGGCTTCGCGTTTTTTCAGTTCCAGGGCAATCAGCTCATCTATGCGCTGGGTGCCGTCGTCGGAAGGCATTTCCTCTTCAGGCTCTTCCTGTTCTATCTGCTGGAGCTTTTCCAGCCTCTGGGCGTCTTCAGCTTCGCGTTTCTTGAGTTCCAGCGCGATCAGCTGGTCAAGATCATCCAGTTCCTCGGCGGGCAGGCTGGAGAGCTCTTCGCCCATCTGGGGAAATTCTTCCTCGGGTTCTTCCTCTGGCTGCTGTGCCAGCCTTCGGGCGTCTTCGGCTTCACGCTTCTTGAGTTCCAGCGCGATCAGCTGGTCAAGATCGTCCTGTTCTTCGGCAGGGAGGCTGACAACCTCTTCGCCGCCTCTGGCAACTTTCGGGGTGGTTTCTACCTGCTGTGCCAGTCTCTGGGCATCTTCGGCTTCGCGCTTCTTCAGCTCCAGGGCAATCAGATCATCAAGGTTATCCAGTTCGTCTTCACTGAGGGCTGGTTTGGAAGGAGTGCTTTCCTCCACGGGGGCCATGGCAGTTGACACTGGCGTCTGCGGTGCGGGCGTGGGGGCTGGCTTGGCGGCCTTGGGCTCGGATTTCGGGACAGCGACGGCCTCTTCAATCGCGGTTCCCTGGCCGCGTTTTATCTTGCGTTCAAGCTCGCTCTCATAGTAGCGGCCACTCTCGTTTTTGAAGCCGACAACGCGGTTGAGATCTATGATGATCAGCAGGCGCTTGTCGGTTTTGCCGACGCCCAGCAGATACTCGTTGCTGATGTGTCCGATCAGAGGTGGGGTGGGGTCAACCCGGTTCACGGGAATTCGTATGACCTCTGTCACGCTGTCCACAACGAATCCCATGGTTTCATGGGCCAGGTCGATCACCATGATGCGGGTGTCGTTGTCGAAGTTGTCGGGAAGGCCAAAGCGCTTGCGCAGATCAATAACACAGATAACCTTGCCGCGGAGGTTGATGACTCCCTTGACGAAGGGCTGGTTTTTGGGCACCCGGGTGATGTGCATGCGCTTGTTGATTTCCTGGATATTGTGAATATCTATACAGTACTCTTCTTCACCCAGCTTGAAACCAACTAACTGCAGGGTGCTGTCCATATTTTCCTGCTCTTCGGATCTCGCGTGGTGCTGGCGCTCCAGAGTCGTCATGATCCCCCCTCGCCTACGGTGTTTCGCTGTTTTTATTCATGAAATTGATCTGACCGACGATATTTTTGAGCGACTTCACGGAAGTGGCGTTCTCATCGGCTGCCGCCACGGGACGAGCTTCGCGCATATGCTGTACCACGGCCATGTCGTAGGGCAGGTAGCCGATAAACTTCGCTTCCAGCAGCAGGTACTTGCGGATGATCTCCTCCAGGCCCTGTCCGACCCTGCGGTCACCGTCTTCACGGACCATGTTCATGATGATCAGTGGACGGACTTCCTTCAGGGTGCTCTGCAGCTTTTCAGCCATTTCCGGCCGGAACTCCCCGATCTCCTCAATGAGATGGCGGGTCTTGAAGGTCTGTTGAGGGTTCTCGGCGTACTTCTTCAGTATATCGGTAATAACGGAGTTCCCCTTGAACAGTTCCATGGTCATGCGGAAAATACAGTTTTTCAGAAAGCTGTAGACGTTTTCCACGCTGGTGGGTTCCGGTGTTACCACCACGACGCCCCAGTCAGCTGTCAGGAACATGTCAATGCGATCCTGGGTGCTGCCTGCGCCCAGGTCAAGAATGACGTAATCGGCCTTGAGCTTCTGGACGGAGCGTATGAACTTGCCTTTCGTGGCATGGTGCATGTTGATAAGCGGCGTTACGTCCACGTGGGCGGAAATGAGCCGCAGATTGGGATAAGGTGTTTCAACGGCGACATCTTCCATGTCACTGATACGAGCTGGCTTGGAAACAAAATCCGCCAGGGAACGGTCGGGTTTCCCCATTCCCAGGCAGGTATGCAGGTTACTGCAGCCAAAATCAGCGTCTATGACGATAGTGCGCTTGCCGTATTTGGCCAGCAGTATAGCGATGTTGGATGATATCAGGGTTTTGCCGACCCCTCCTTTGCCGCCGCCGATAGCCAGAATTTTGGTCTGTTGTCCACTACTTGCCTTCATGGTGCTCCCGATAACGCTTTATAAGAAACAAAGTCAAAAAATATGAAGCCGCTGCACAGCACAGCCCTACCACTCCAAGCCCGATCAGAAGCTGAATCAGATAGGGCTTCATCACCTCAAGGACATTGTCCATGCCCAGGGAGGTCCACTCAAACTCCTGGCTTTCTCCATAGGGATAGACCAGCATTCCGGCGTGAAAGCTTATCCACAAAAGGGGGACGAAAGTCACCGGATTGGTGAACAGCGACCCGGAGACAACGGCTACCACGTTCAGGCGCAACAGCCATGAAAGCGCAATGGACAAAGCCGTCTGCACACCAAGCAGAGGGATAAATGCAATATATACCCCTATCGCAAAGGAAATTGCAATCTTTTTGGGAGGCGCGTCCAGGTGGATGATGCGCTGGTACCACCCTCGCAAATCCACATAGGGGCGCAGTCGCCGTCGCCACAGTCGCAGGTAGACTCTCTGCCGGTTAGCTCTCCGGCGCTTCTGTATCCTCATGTACCACCGAATCAAGTGGTTCGGTCAGCGCTATTTCCAGCACTTCCCGCACGTGCTTGACCACATGTATCGTCAGTGTATCGCGTATCTTTTTGGGAATATCGCGCAGGTCCTTTTCGTTGCCTTTGGGTATGATAATGGTTCTGATGTCTCCACGGGCAGCTGCCAGGGCCTTTTCCTTCAGCCCGCCGATGGGCAGGACATTGCCGCGGATGGTGATTTCACCGGTCATGGCCACGTCATGGCGTACGGGAATGCGGCAGATGTCGCTGACGATGGCCGTGGCGATGGTGATGCCTGCGCTGGGCCCGTCTTTGGGTATGGCTCCCGCCGGCACGTGCACGTGGTAGTCACGTTTGCTGAAAATATCCGTTTTCAGTTTCAGCTCCAGGGCCAGGTGCTTGGCATAGGTCAGGGCCGCGTGGGCAGACTCTTTCATGACATCCCCCAGTTGCCCGGTGAGCATCAGATTTCCCTTGCCCGACATGCTGGCGACTTCCACCAGGAGGATTTCTCCGCCCACCTGGGTCCAGGCCAGGCCATTGACCACGCCGATATTGTCTTCCTTGTTCTCCTCATCGGGCAGGAACTTTGGCGTGCCCAGATAGTGGTGGAGGTTGGTGACGCTGATGCGGTGGATCTTTCTGTGGCCATCGGCGACTTTTTTCGCCACCTTGCGGCACAGCTTTCCCAGTTCCCGTTCCAGGTTGCGCAGCCCCGCTTCGCGGGTGTACTGGCGCACCACCTGTTCCAGGGCTTCCTGGGAGAGGTTGATATACTCTTCGCTGATGCCGTTGGCTTCCATTTGGCGGGGAATCAGGTACTTGCGGGCGATCTGCAGCTTTTCCTCTTCGGTGTAGCTGGAGAGCTCAATGATCTCCATGCGGTCGCGCAGTGCGGCCGGGATGGAGTGCACATTATTGGCGGTGCAGATGAACATGACACCGCTGAGGTCGTAGGGCAGGCCGATGTAGTGGTCCTGGAAGCTGTTGTTCTGTTCGGGGTCCAGCACTTCCAGCATGGCGCTGGAGGGGTCGCCTTTGTAGTCGTATCCCAGCTTGTCAATCTCATCCAGCATGAACAGGGGGTTGACGGTTCCGGCCGTCTTCATGCCCTGTACGATCTTGCCCGGCATGGCGCCCACGTAGGTGCGACGGTGGCCGCGAATTTCCGCCTCATCGCGCACGCCTCCCAGGGAGATGCGCACGAACTTGCGTCCCAGGGCGCGTGCAATGGATTTGCCCAGGGAGGTTTTGCCGGTTCCCGGAGGTCCGGCGAAGCAGATGATGGGCCCTTTCATGTCGGGCTTGAGCTTCTTGACACCCAGGTATTCAACAATGCGGTCCTTGATGTCCTGCAGCCCGAAGTGGTCTTCGTTGAGGATCTGCATGGCTTTTTTCAGGTCCAGGTTATCCTTGGTCTTCTTTTTCCAGGGGATTTCGATGAGCCACTCCAGGTAGGTGCGGATGATATTGGCTTCGGAGGCGTCCTGATGCATGCGGCGATAGCGCCCCAGCTGTTTCATGGCCTCCTTGTGGACATCCTTGGGCATGCCGGCCTTGCTGATCTTCTCTTCCAGCTCCCGCACCTCTTCGCCCACATCGTCAGTGTCTCCCAGCTCCTTCTGAATGGCTTTGAGCTGTTCGCGCAGGTAGTACTCCCGCTGCAGCTTGTCCATTTCGCCTTTGGCTTCCGTCTGAATCTTCATCTGCATGTCAAGCAGCTTGAGCTCCTTGGACAGCAGGTCGTAGACGCGGCGCAGGCGCTTGACCGGATGGGGTTCCGCCAGCACTTCCTGGGCGTCTTCCACCTTGAGTGACATGTTGGCGGCCACGATATCGGCCAGTTTGCCCGGATCATCCATGGAGTCAATGAGCGCCAGGACATCGGGCAGGATCATGCGCCCGTACTGTACCATCTGGCCGAGGTGCTCTTTGACATTGCGGATAAGGGCTTCCGTACGCACGCCGCTGGTGTTCACCTGCAGGTCGTCGAACTGGCGCACCTCCACTTCGTGGTAGCCTTCACGGGCAAAAAACTGCTCGATCACGCCCTTGCGCAATCCCTGTACCAGCACTTTTACCCGTCCATCGGGAAGGCGCAGCATACGTATGATGGATGCCACGGTGCCGGTCCGGTACAGGTCGTTTTCCTGGGGGTTCTCCTGACTCGGATCTTTCTGGGTGGAAAGGAAGACGTATCGATTGCTGGACAGCGCTTTATTGACGGCATTTACCGAAAGATCCCTGCCGATGAACAGGGGCAGCAACATAAAGGGGTAGACGACGATATCCCGAATGGGAAGCAGGGGCATGACCGTTGGGATATTGGCCAGCAGAGCCTCCTCAGTCACTTCCAGACTGGCGGTTTTCTCATCGGTGTTTGCGCCTGTTTCGGGCACATGCTCCTGATGATCGCTGTGTTCATCGTCCCGCTGATGGTTATTGTCCTGCATAATGCTCCTCTATCTGTATTTCGTAATGGTGTTCTTTGGGTATGGTGATGGTGAGAACCCCCAGGTCATAGCGGGTGGATATGTCGCGCGGGCGCACCGGCGCACTCAGATGCACAACGCGGTGAAACTGTCCCGCCTGGCGCTCCACCTGCAGGTAGCGTCCGCCCTCGGGCAGCGCCGGATGAGGCAGTTTCCCCCGGATAACCAGGTTGCCCGCCCCATAGCTCAGGTTGACCTGTTGCGGATCAATGCCGCCTGGCAGATCGATTTCCAGGAAATAGGCTTCGCTGGTCTCAAAGATATCCATTGGGGGGAAACCGGTATTCCCGAAGTGACGGGCCAGATATGATGACTGGGGCGTCATATCTTCTCCGTTTTCCATGAGAAGCTGAAAATGCAACACACTCATGCGTTCACCATAATCTGTAACTTGATCGCGCAGTATACACCAAAGCTTTGTCCCTGACTATGCCAGAATATACCCTGCATATCCCACCACGGAATCATGGTCGCCACTTACGGCGGCGGAGTCGGTATAGCCCACCAGGCTGGCATGGGAAGCCCCGCGCAGCAGGGCGTTTTCCAGGGCGACGGCAACGGGGAAGGCACCACACATGCTGATTCTGTGGCGATTCACCACTTCCAGCAGGCCGGGACTGTCCAGGGCCGCGATGCGCTCCATGGCCAGGGCATTCTTGCGGTCAGAGACGGCTTGAGACTCAAAGTGGTTCATGTCCGAGGAAGCCAGCAGCAGAACGTCTTCTCCCTGAAATTCTGCCTCCAGAGTGTGGGCCAGTTCCCGGGCGTCCTCCGGGGAGCCGCCTGCTACAGTTATGGCAATTATCTGCAGGCTGGGGTTGCGGTAGTGCAGCATGGGCAGCAGGACCTCCAGGCTGTGTTCGCGCTGGTGGGCGGCGGTGTCGCAGGTCAGGCCAAGGCGTGCCGCCAGGGTCCGGGCGTGGGGTGAAACGGGGATATCGCCCACCGGAGTGCGCCACAGGCCGGGTGGAAAGATGGAGATGGCTGAGCCAAGGCCCGTGTGGTTCGGCCCGATAATCACCACGGTGTCTGGCACCCTCACACGTGCCAGCACCTGAGCCGCCAGCTGGCCAGAATAGATCCACCCGGCATGGGGGACCACCACGGCACAGGCATCAACGGGTGCTGTGGCAGCAGCCATATGATGGTCGAGAAAGGCTCTGATCTCCCGGGGGTTGTCAGGGTAGAACATTCCCGCCACGGCACTTTGGCGAATGGTCACGGCTGAGCCTCCAGAATTTCATAGAGGGTGGTGCGTTCGGTGGGGATCTTGCCGGCGCTGCGTATAAGGTGGATCAGGTGATCCTTTTCCATGGCCTCAGAGGTTTTCGCACCGGCAGCGTGGGTGATTTTCTCCTCGACGACAGTGCCGTCAAGGTCGTTGACGCCAAAGCTGAGGGAGATCTGGGCTATGCCTTCACCCAGCATAATCCAGTACGCCTTGATGTGATCAAAGTTGTCCAGATATATCCGGGCCATGGCCAGCGTTTTGAGGTCATCCACACCCGTCGTGCCCTGCTTGACGATATCGGTGTTTTCCGAGTGAAAGGCGAGGGGGATGAAGGCCTGGAACATGCCGGTGCGGTCCTGCAGGCGGCGCAGCCGCTCCAGGTGGTCGATGCGGTCGGCAGAGGACTCCACGTGGCCGTAGAGCAGGGTGGCGTTGGTGTGAATGCCCAGGCGATGGGCGGTTTCATGGATATCAAGCCAGCGCTGCCCGCTGATTTTTTCCGGGCAGATGCGCTGGCGCACCTCTTCGGCGAAGATCTCCGCCCCGCCGCCGGGCATGCTGCCGAGTCCGGCATCAATAAGCTCCTCCAGCACCTCTTCCACCCGCAATCCGGTCAGGGAGGCAAAGTAGTCAATTTCCACGGCCGTAAATGCTTTCAGGTGCACGTGGGGGTAGGACTTCTTCAGGGCGCTGAGCATCTGGGTATAGTAGGAAAAGGGCAGGTCAGGATGCAGTCCACCCACGATATGGAATTCCGTTACGGTGGAAGGCGCCTTGGCAGCTGCTTCCAGTACCTTCTCCAGGGACATGGTGTAGGCGTCGTGCGCCGAGGCGTCTTTGCCGAAAGCGCAGAACCGGCAGCGATTCACGCAGACATTGGTGTGATTGATATGGCGATTCTGATTGAAATAGACGCGTCCGCCGTTTTTGCGCTGGTTCAGGATGTCAGCCATCCTGCCGAGGCCAAGAAGGTTGTGGCTGTCATAGAGCTCCACTGCCTCCGCCATCCCCAGGCGCTCGCCAGCCAGGACTTTGTGGGCAATCTTTTCCATTCCGCTGAATATGATATCTGTTTCCATGGCAAGAAGTCTCCTTCGCGAATTCTTCCGAGTGTATAACCCCCGGCTTCGCCGGGCAAGAGCTGTTACTGATTTATTGCGCCCCCTCCGGCGCTGTGGTATTGTGACAATCTGGACAATTCACAGGAAAGTGAGCCAGCGCAGCAAAAATGCCGGGCCCAGAGCGCTTCCTGTGATTCCCCAAAAAAGCAGTGACGGAGTTCCCATGGCGCAGGCTGAAGGACGAAGCTACGATTTTCTGGACACATCACACATTGACACCGGCTGCCTGGAAACCTTCGAGTACGAGGGCTACCGTCAGTTCATCCAGTATAAAAGCGCGGAATTCAGTGCCGTCTGCCCCTTCAGTGGCCTCCCGGACATTGGTACCGTTATCCTGGAGTATATCCCGGAAAAGGCCATTGTGGAGCTGAAAAGCTACAAGTACTATCTGGTGAGCTTCCGCAATGTGGGTGTCTATCAGGAGCAGGCAACCAGCCGCATCTTCGGGGATCTCTGGACGGCACTGCAGCCCGCATATCTGAAGGTGGCCACGATCTATAATACCAGAGGTGGCATAGACACCACCTGTGTGGTGGAACAGGGTGATCGCAGCCCCTACACCGCTGACCCCATCCCCGGATACTGACTGAACCAGGAGAAACCCCATGGGCGCTGAACAGCTGAAGGAGCTTCAGAAGCTTTTACAGGAGAGTACCATCCTCTATGTTGAGGATGAAGATATCTCCCGTGAAAGCGTGGTTACCCTGCTGCGTCATTTCTGCCCCAACGTCCTGGTGGCTACCAACGGTCGTGAAGGCCTGGAAATCTACCGTAATAATTCTGTTGACATTGTGATAACCGATATTCAGATGCCCGCCATGGATGGACTCACCATGGCGCGGGAAATCAAGAAGATCGATCCGTATCAGCACATTATCATCATTTCCGCCTACAACGAGACCTCCTATTTCGCAAAGGCCATCAGGAACGGTGTGGACGGATTTATTCTGAAACCCGTGGATATGGAACAGCTTCTGGAAACCTTAACCAAGACCGCTATCCGCATCCGCGAGCACCGGGAAAATTTCATGTACCGGGCGTATCTGGAAGAGATGGTACAACAGTATGCCGGCATGCTCAAAGACAAGTCCCGTGAGCTGAACCAGGAGATGACCTCCGACCGCCTGACCGGGTTGCCCAATCGGGTACAGCTGGCGGAGATTCTCGATGCGGGGCAGACCACGACGCTGATCCTGCTGAACGTCGATAACTTCAGCCACATCAACACCACCTATGGCTACAGCATTGGTGACGAAGCCCTGGTTGCCATTGCCGGACGTCTCAAGGAGTGCATGAGCCACGGAGCTCACCTGTGCCGCTTTGCCTCCGACGAGTTCATCTGCCTGCTGCCCGGCTACTCCGTGCACGAAGCCCGCGACTTCGCCCACGATGTCATCCGAAAGGCCTTCCTTCCGCCCATCCGCCTTCAGAAGAAGCAGATAGACCTGCAGATCACCTTCACCATGTCTATCGCCGAAGGCAAGGGTTGGGATCTGCTGCGCAACGCTGAAGTGGCCATGTTGGAGACCCGGGAGCTGGGCAAGAACCGCATTGCCGTCTACCAGGGGAAGTCCCCCCTGGAGGCCAAGCAGAAAAACAATATCTACTGGATGAACCGGCTGCGCACAGCCCTGGAAAACAAGACGGTCGTGCCGTTCTTTCAGCCCATACTCAATAACCGGACGGGAAAAATAGAAAAATTTGAATGCCTGGCCCGCATCTGGGAGCAGGGAGAGATCATCTCCCCTTTCCAGTTCCTGCAGCCGGCCAAACAGGTAGGACTGTTGCCTGCCATCACCAGGAGCATTGTCGAAAAGTCATTTGCCCATTTCAGCGGCAGACCCTATCAGTTCTCCCTCAACATCATCGATGAGGATCTGCGGGAAGGCTATCTGGTCGACTACCTGAAGGAAGCTTTTCAGCGCCATAACGTCAACCCCGGACAGGTTGTCTTTGAAATCCTCGAAGGGGTCAGCGTGTACGCTTCCCATGGCATCATCGAGCAGCTGCAGGCCCTCAAGGAGCTGGGATGCCAGATCGCCCTGGACGATTTCGGTGCCGAGCACTCCAACTTCAGCCGCCTTATGGATCTGCAGGCGGATTACGTGAAGATCGACGGGATGTTCATCAAGAACCTGGATAAGGATCCCCGCAGCGTCACCATCACCAAGGCCATCATCAACCTCACCAACAGCCTGGGAATTCAGACCATTGCGGAATACGTCTGCAGCCGCGAAGTCCATGAAAAGGCCTGCGAGCTGGGGATATCGCACTCCCAGGGCTTTTATGTGGGGAAACCGCTGCCAGATATAGTGGAGACACCCTTCCTGCCCGAATAACAGCAGATTTCCAGATGCTCAGGCTGGCTCCAGGAGCACAATCTGGTCGCCGCGCTTGATCTCGCCACCGTGCAGAACCCGTGCGAAAATCCCTTCCTTCGGCATCACACAGTCACCCGCCTGATAGAATATGGCGCAGCGTTCATGGCACAGTTTGCCGATCTGGGTGACTTCCAGCAGAATTTCGCTGCCCACCTGCATGCGCGCACCCACTGGCAGCGTGTGCAGTTCAATACCAGTGGTCGTGAGGTTCTCCGCGAAATCCCCCGGACCAACCGTCAGGCCGGCCGCAATCATCTTGTGGATACTCTCCATGGCCAGCAGGCTGATCTGACGATGCCAGTCGCCGGCATGACCGTCGCCCACTATCCCGAAATTTTCCTGCAGCTGGGCCCTGCCCACATCTTTTTTGCGCTGCCCCTTCTTCTCGCTGGTACATACGGCCAGAATCTCTGCTTGTTTCATGGGTTCACCACCTGTTTATATAGACTTAGTAATTACGTAATTTTTGCATCACCGAAACAACGGATTGTTAGCGTCTTCCCTGCTGTCATGCTGAAATGAGGGGGAGTGGTTCTCTACAGACTGCGTCGCTTGCATTACCTTTACCTTCTTTATGAGTTATTTGCCACTTTTGGGTCGCCAAAAGTGGCGCAAAAGCGACCCCCAGTGCTGTCCTTATCAGCCGTCCGCTTGCCTGGAACTGGGGACCGCAAACAACCGCCCTCCATGGCTTTTGGTTTGCGGTTGCCGCCCTCGTGGCGTCAACCCTGCGGGTCCATCGCGTTCCAGTCTTCGCGTTCTGGCTGGGCCAGCACACGGGGGAAAGGCAGATGCAGACCGTCCCCCCCTGAGCCCGTCCGGTGAGTGCGAAGCCTGGCTGGCAAGACCCGAACGGGACACTCACAGGAAGTGAGTGGTCCGGCAGCACTGCAGGGATGCAGTGTCTGCCGGATCTCCAGAACAGGCGAGCAGGCGAGCCGGAAAAACGGGCGTTCGGGGGGCGCGTTTTTGCGTCCTTTTTGCGCGGTCAAAAAGGACAATGGACACATAATCTGGATGTCGAATGAGTCAAGCGGGCAAATTGAAGGAGTTTACCCGCAGCAAACAGCAATCATTTTGACGCTTTACGACCGGGTCAAGGGGTGCGAAACTTTTGCAAGCTATTCAACATCCTGTGCCACCAGGTATTTCAACTCAGCCGGAAAGCGCAGTGGCTCCTGCCGGGCCATGTCATAGAGATTGCGCAGAACGCGGACATCATCCCATACTGGCCGCCGCAGGTTTTCATTGCGGAGCAGGGCTGAGGGGTGGTAGGTCACCACTACCTGGATATCCCCATACTGAAGGATCTTCTCGCGCATGCTGCCCAGGGTTCTGGGGGCGCCACTTTCTCCGTAGAGGAAATTGGCGGCAAATTTTCCCAGGGCCAGGATAAAGCGCGGATTCACCAGTCGGATCTGCCGTTGGAGAAACTGCTGGCAGATGGAAATTTCTCCCGGCTCGGGGTTGCGGTTGCCCGGTGGGCGACACTTGACCACATTGGCAATATACAACTCTTCACGCTGAAATCCTACCGCCAGCATGATCTGATCCAGTTTCTGGCCACTCTTCCCCACAAAGGGGCGGCCAAGACGATCCTCGTCAAAGCCGGGGCCTTCGCCAATCAGCATGATGTCAGCCTGGCGGTTGCCCTCGCCCATGACGATGGTTTTGCGCCCCTGGCGAGCCAGAGCGCAGGCCTGGCAGTCCTTGAGATCCTCTTCCAGGCGCTGCCAGCTGTCTTGGGACGGGATGACCGCAGGCGCCGTGGTCTGGCGGGGAGGAGGTTCAGCTGCTGGTCGGGTCGTCTGCTGGAACACCGGCGGTCGGCTGGCAGAACGGGGTCCGGGGTCGGAAAGGGAGCGCAGTGCGGCGATATCGCGCACGCTCAGGCGGGGGCGGCCAGAGTAGCGCAAGTGAGTCAGATAGGTAAAAGCCAGACGGTCTATGGTACTGTGCATTGCATTGCCACCTGATCCAGTATGGCATGGGCCACCTGAATTTTTGAACCGGAAAACTGGCCGTGGGAGCCTGCGGGAGTAAAGATCTCCACGGTATTTTCATCGCGGCCGAAGCCGCCGTGGTCGGCTCCCACCAGATTGGCTATGAGCATATCGGCACCCTTGCGCTGCAGTTTTTCCCTGGCATGGCGCTCCAGGTCGTGGGTTTCCGCAGCGAATCCCACAATATACTGTCCCGGCTGGCGGGACTGGCAGAGGGTATGGAGAATATCGGGGTTCCGGGTCAGGCTGAGCGTTGGCACGTCATCTTCACGGGTCTTCTTCCACTTGATGCTCCCTGGCTCAGCTGGCGCAAAATCCGCAACGGCTGCGGCTTTGATGATGACATCCGCATGGTGGCGCTGCTCCATGATGGCCGCGTGCATCTGGGTTGCGGTCTCCACGGGGATACACCGGACGCCATAGGGGACGCTCAGGCTGACGGGACCGCTGACCAGCGTGACTTCAGCCCCTCGCTGGTACAGTGCCTGGGCAAGGGCGTAACCCATTTTTCCCGAGGAGTGGTTGGAGAGGTAGCGAACGGGGTCGAGGGGTTCACGGGTGGGGCCGGCACTGACCAGTACGCGCTTGCCCGCGAAGTCCTTACGCGGTTCCAGCAGATGCAGGCTGTGGGCGTAGATATCTTCAATGGGCGCCAGCTTGCCACGACCAATGTCGCCACAGGCCAGAGAACCGCACCATGGCTCAACAAAGTGGACGCCATCGGTACGCAGAAGATCCATGGCGCGGCCTGTGGCCGGATGTTCCAGCATGGCGGTATTCATGGCAGGGGCGACCAGGACGGGCTTGCGGCAGGCCAGATAGAGGGTGTTGACGGGATTGTCGGCAATGGCGGCAGCCATTTTCCCCAGCACACTGGCACTGGCCGGCGCGATGACAAAGAGATCGCACCATTTGGTCAGTTCAATGTGTTCCGCATTGGTGCGCACACCGAGGGCGAACTCATCGGTGTACACCGGCGAACCGCTCAAAGACTCCAGGGTGAGCGGTGTGACAAAGTGGCGGGCATTGGTGGTCATGCATACCTTGACGCTGTGGCCATCCTTGACGAAAAGCCGCAGCAGGTCGCATGCCTTGTATGCCGCAATGGAACCGCAGATGCCGAGCAGTACGTTCATCAGTCGTGCTTGGGAGCCTCAACCCGTTCTGCGTTGAGCAGGCCAAGGGAGATTTCCTCAAGGGCCTGGGTCGGAAACTTGGTGTAGCTGGAGTCGGAGATCATGGGATGATCCCTGACCAGGGCCAGGTCATTGGCGCGCTTCGCGGCAACGCTGGTCAGTACAAAGCGGTTGTTGAGAAAAGACGAGTCCTTGAGACACTTTTCAATATTGATGAAGGCCATCACTCACTCCTGTTGGGAAATTTTCACTGGGTATGGGTTACTGCCCCTCGGGGGCGATTTCGATATGAATGTCTGCCAGCTCGCTCAGCGGCCGCCGCCGGTTCTTGCGCAGCTCCTCGGCGGTGAGAATGCTGGCCAGCTGTTCGTAGGCCTGTTCAAGGTCTTCATTGACCACCACGTAATCAAAGTGGCTGTACTGCAGGATTTCCTCTTCGGCGTTCTGCAGGCGCAGTTTCACCACTTCATCGTCGTCGCGACCGCGGGAGGTCAGGCGTTCGCGCAGATCCTCCAGACTGGGGGGAAGGATAAACACCAGGATGGCCTCGGGCATCTTCTTTTTCAGCTGGAAGGCCCCCTGGTAGTCGATATCCAGCAGGACGTTCATCCCCTGTTCCATGGCCTGGTGCAGGTACTGGAACGAGGTTCCATAATAGTTTCCATGCACGGTGGCGTACTCCAGGAACTTGCCTTCCTGAATCATGGAGAGGAATTCATCCAGTTCCACAAAAAAATAGTCCCGGCCATTGACCTCGCCGGGGCGGGCTTCACGGGTGGTATGGGAGATGCTCAGCTGGCACTGGGGATAGCGCTGTACCAGCATGCGGCTGAGAGTGGTCTTGCCCGCTCCGCTGGGTGCGGTGAGGACAAGGATATTCCCGGAAAAAGTTTTCGGCATGACTCTTCCTGTATTTCTGGACAGCACATTCTGAGGATTCCCCGCGCGGGGATCTACTCGACGTTCTGCACCTGTTCGCGTATTTTTTCCAGTTCGGAGCGCACTTCCACACTCAGGCGGGAGATGCGGCTGTCGGCGCTCTTGGAGGAGATGGTATTGATTTCACGCTGCATCTCCTGCAGCAGAAACTCGAGGCTGCGGCCAACGGGGTCGGCAAGCTGCAGGTACTCCCGGAACTGCTGTACATGGCTGTTGAAGCGGATTATTTCCTCGGTGACATCGGACTTGTCTGCGATCACTGCCGCTTCCTGTACAATGCGTCCTTCGTCCAGGCCACTTTCCATTCCATGATCTTCCAGCAGCTTTTTCAGGCGGCTGCGGTACTTCTCCACCAGGGCTTGCGGGGTATCGGAAGCCATGGAGTCGATCTCCACCATCTTACCTTCACAGACATCCAGGCGGTAGAGGATGTCGTCCTGCAGCAGTTTTCCCTCCTGCTTGCGCATCTGGGTCAGGCGATCCAGGGCCGTGTCCAGTGCTGCCATCAACGCCTGCTGGAAGAGCTGGCGATCGGGAATACGTTCTTCGCGATCCAGCAGGTTTTCCAGGCGCAGAAAGTCCTCCAGTCGAACATTGCGATCCAGCCCGTAGCGGTCGAGGATTTCCGTGAAGGTCTTGTAGTATTCATCGGCCAGGCCGCGATCCAGCGAGATCACATGGGCCGAGGAGTCGAGAAAGGAGACTTTCAGGAATATCTCCACGCGCCCTCGGGCCACGCGTTCCTTGACCCGGTTTTTGATAGTCTGTTCGAACTCTCCCAGCGGTGGACATTTGGCTCGCAGGGAGCACTCAAAGAAGCGGTTATTCAGGCTCTTGATCTCGCAGCTGGCACTGATGCCCTCGGTCGCAAAGACTCCACTGCCGAACCCTGTCATACTGGTCAACATATTCCCCACCCCGTGACGCCTGCAGGCGATATTAGAGTCTTTCAATGATTCGCTTGGTATCCAGCAGTACTGCCGCTTCCGTGGCCTCCAGGGCTTCATCCCAGAAGTGCTCGGCCATCAGCTGCTTCACATGGGAGCTGATCACGGAGGTCATCAGTTCCCGGCGATCCTTGTGCATGCCGATAATTTTCTGTTCTATGGCCATGGTCAGGCTGAGCACCTCAAGGGAGCTGTGCACCGGGAAATCCATGCCAACGGTGTTCAGCATCTGGGGCGAAAAGAGGTATTCATCAGCGCAGCCAACCACGTCGCTCGTGCTGACTCCCTCGAGCAGCCTGGACTGACACTGCTGGCGCAGGGTGGCGGTATCCACTTTGCCGCTGATCTCCAGCTGGCGCAGGGAGTTCAGGATATAGTACTCGATCCCGGAAAAGGCACTGGTTGAGGCGGTTTCGGCGCCCATGAGATTGATGGTGACCGCCTGGTATCCCTGTTGTCTGCGCGTCTGGGACATGGATTGCAGCAGGTTTTTGGCAAAGCCCACCAGGTAGCCAGGATAGGAGGTGAAAACGAAGCGGCCGTTCGTGTCCACCACATGTTCACCCTGGTAGCCGAGGGCGACCACGGGACAGTGAGGGTTCGCGCTCAGCAGCTCCTGGGCAGCCGTGAAGATGTGGTCATAACTGACCGCCGTCACCAGATCCATATTGGGGCCGACAAAGCATTTGAATACCGGAGATTTGATGAATTCCGCTGTGGAAATAAAGCGGTCGGGATCATTGGTTCCCAGCATCGACTTGGTAATCATCATCATGCCACGGGTGCGTGGAATGCCACCGGCCATGATGTGGATGATCCCGTCGATCTTGCCTCCGGTGCGCTGGGAAAGTTCCGCAAAAATGGAGCGGGCTTCCTCGAGGCTGCTGGTGGCGGAAGACTCTATCAAAGAAGCGCAGAGGGCTTCATCGGGTTGATAGGCAAGTATATCCTCAGGTTTTTTCAGGGTCTTAAAGGACTCGGGATAGTCGTCATCCTTGATGCCATACCACAGAGGGGTACGAATGACCTCTATGCTCCGGGCGCGGAGTCTGGCCTCACCCTCAGGAGTAAGTTCCGGTGCCGCTAGGCAGTATATTGTCGCTCCCCGTGATACCAGTTCCGACGCGATGAAGTCAGCAAAACCCTCTTCACGGATAAGTCCATAGAAAAGAATATGCTTCCCCTGAAGATCTTTTGTCATTGACTACCTCTTTTTCTTATCATGGCGTAAGTACACAACAAGAAAATATGTAGCACATTTTTCAGATGCTGACCACAGGCAAGGCGATTTTTCAGGTGTGCCAACCAGGGGCAGGGTGTCAGGGTCGGAACTGGTCGACGCCGATAACTATCCGCAGATCAACGTCTTCCGGTAGGTCCCTTCCCTGGGTAACAATTTGGTAGTTACGCATGGAGTGCCCCAAGGTCACCGCGTCGCGGGCCAATCCGTTACGATAATGGATGTGGGTAAGCTCCTGGTCCGTGACATTTCCCGTGGACCCGACGCGGATCACATCATAGTTGCCTTTCTGGCGGACCTCTTCGGCAATGCGCTCGCCCAGCAGGGGCACGCCGGAGGCATTGATGACCTCCACCCGCAGCCTGCCGGTGGCTGCCGGCGCAGCTGCTCCTGGCAGGAGGGCGCCGGCAGCGGGGTCTTGATCGAGGGCGGCTTCAGCGGCCAGGCGTTTTTCCAGCTCCTCCAGGCGCTTGCGCAGTTCATCGTCCTGGGTGGCGCGGGCGGGCTGGGTTCGATAACTCAGTCCAAGCATATACCGACTCTCGGGTTCCAGTCCGTTTTCGGGAATGTCGCGGCCAACGGCCATGGTCAGGTTCCAGCCCGCTGCCGGATTGCCGAAGCGCAGCCCGGGCATGACGTAGATGGAGAACTGATCCTGCTCGTCTTCGCCAGCCAGGCCAATGGAGGTTCCAGCTTCCAGGAGCAGGTAGCTCTGCTTCCACAGACGCTGTTCAAGGCCCATCTTGTAGGAGAGAGTTCTGGTGATCTGGTATATGGCTTCGGGATCATAGTCGGGGTCGGTGGCTTCCAGGTAGGGGGCCCGGATATCGCGTCGCGCCAGGCCGATGGACGAGTGGAAGCGGGTGTCGGTGCTGAGCACTTCCGTCACCAGGAACTCGATGCCCATATTGGCCCTGCCGGTTCCCAGGAAGGGCTCACCTTCTGAGTTCACCACAGTGCCAAAGAGCGCCAGGGCTCCGGAGCGCTGCGCACGGGGACCGCCGAAAAGCTGCACTTTGGCGGAAAGCTCAATGTGGCGCAGGCCATCCTTTTCCAGTTCGCTGTCGCTGCGGTAGGGGAAACGGGCTCCCAGCTCCCAGCCCGGCGCGATGCCGGCCCGCACGCCCCAGGGAATATCGGTGGTGGTTCCCACTTCATCGGGGAAATTCTCGCGCAGAACCGGCAGGAACCAGACAAATGCCCCCTCTTCCATGACGCTGGCGCTGCCCATGGTCAGGCTGCCCGCGCCTTCGAAGTTTACCGGTGCGCTCAAAGAGGTGCCGGCGCAGGCTCCCAGTATCAGGGCGATGCCCGCGCTTTTCGCAAACACATACTGAAGCTTAGTATGAGGAGACATCATAGTCACCATCCGCTTTGGATTTTATGAGTACGTTCTGGGGGATGCCGGCGATCACCACCTGAGCCAGCACGGTATAGTCGTTCACCTGCTCCACCTCGGCGTCCCAGACTTCACCTTCATAGGTGAGTTTCAGGGTGCCGGATTCGGGGTCATACTGCATGGTCGCGTTCTCATCGCTGGAGAGGGAAAAGTCGCGGTCAATGGCGGTCAGGTCAATGGCCGGACGGGTGAGGAAGGTGGCCGCGTCAGGACCGGCTCCGCTGGTATCGATCAGGTGCGCGGCCAGGCCTCGCACATCTGTGGCTTCGCCAAGGCTGTCGACATCAAGGGCATTCAGCCGTGCGATGGACGCGGCTGCGATATTGGCGTCTGCAGCGTCGCGCAGCACCGTGGCAATCACCTCCACGGCCCGGGTCCGGGATTCCAGCTGTTCCCTGGTCAGGGTGTCATCCGTGGCGTCGAACAGATCGTCAATAAAGTCCCACATGGCTTTCACCTGGACCTTGAAGTCGCTGCTGACAGCTTCCTCGTCCTGGCCAGTCAGCTCGGCAAGGTACTCGGCGGCATTATCCACCATGGCGCTGAGGATGTCCTGGGTGTCAATATTCTGTACAAACTGTGGCTCCATCATGACTTCCACCATGGAGCGATAGAGGTATCCGCTGAGGTCGCGGGGCAGCCGGCTGCCGTTGGCGGCGCGCGTCTGGCCGTCAAAAATGGCCTCACCGCCGTACAGTTCCCGCAGGGAGGCTTCGGCCACATCGGCCAGCTTATGGAACTGCAGGGAACGCTTCAGCAGGTGCACCCGGCGATCAAGGCTCAGGGTGCTGTCGAAGTCACTTAAATCAGCGTGGAGGTCTGTCAGGCTCAGGTATGTGTCGTCCTGGGGATCAAGCTGCTTGCTTTCGCCACGGCGGAAGCTGTTGACCTGGGCGGGCTCCATATAGCTGAGCAGGGTGGTCAGGGGGCTGATGGTGAGGTCGATGCCCGTGGTGTCAATGGTGCGGCTCAGGATGCCGTGAAAGGTTTCGCCGGTAACCCGGTCGATTCCCCCGCGGGCCCGCAGAACGGCACCGGGCTGCTGCAGCTGGTGGGAGTTGACCACAATGGCATAACTGGCCGCGACTGTGGCAAACGTGTAAGACTCAAAGGGGTTGCGGATATAGTCGCCGTTGACATCCAGGAAGACCTGGGCTCTGGCCACGCGTCCGTCCACCACGACACCTTCCAGGGAAAGGTTCTGGACGCGGCTGGTGCCGCGGTCGGGGTCATCGGCTGAGCCGCAGCCCGCGATGGAAAGAAGTGCTGTTGCGCCAAGCAGAAGGAGTATTGATTTGTGCATGGATGTTTTCATTGCTGCCTCCTCAGAACGTCAGATCAAAGCCCAGGTTGACCATGATGGAGCGTGGGTACTCATCATCGTCAACCTCGATGCGGTCAAGGCCGTAGGCGATATCCAGGTTAAAGGTTCTGAAAAGGGTGAAGCCGGTGGTGACATAGCTGAGTTCGCTGCCGGTGAGGTTCTTGCGGTAGCCGAAGCGGTAGCCGGGTATCACCCAGCTTTCGCTGAGGTAGGCTGTGCTGAGGGTAAACCACTGCACCTCGTCGCCCACGGCGTCGTAAACGGGATTGGCGTCCAGGCTGGCGGACACCACCCACTGACGGTTGGGATGATAGAGGGTACCCTCTACCTGTAACTGGGGCTCCATCTCGTATTTTTCCCGCAGGTTGATGCGGTTGCTGAAGTACGCCGCCGTATTGCAGTTATCCTGGGCGGAGCCGCTGAGGGAGTCACACCCTGTGCCAATGGAGGGATAGGAGAGGCTGGGACTGTTGAGGTTGTTGACCGTGGCTCCCAGGCGATAGAGATGGGCCACCCAGAGGACGCCGGCATCGACTCCCAGGGCCGACGAGGTACGCTGGTTGGCGTCGAATTCGTCTTCAAAGACATCGGCCACATCGTCATCGGCGTCCATCAGGGCGATGACGTTTTTGGAGAAATCTCCCTCATAGTGCTTGAGGCGGGCTCCGGCATAGAGGGTGCCGAAATGATTTTCCCATACCTGACGGCTGTATCCCAGGCTGATCTGGCGAACCACGGCTCCCTTCAGATAGAGGGACGTGTTGGTCACGGCTTCGCCGCGGACTTCGTCCCACGCAATGGGGTCGTCCAGGACGCCCAGACGGGCCTGTCCCTGGTAGCTGGCGTCAAAGGTGATGCTGCCCTGCCACAGGGAGTGGGTCATGACGATCGGCATCAGGGGGACATGGATGCCGCCCTGGACCTTCAGGTAGCCATCCCGGCCCATATCCACCAGGATATCGTCAAAACGCTCCTTGATATCTTCAACATCCTGCAGGGTGGAGGCGTCATCCAGGAGGTCGGAAAGGTCATCCAGTTCATCCAGCAGGTTATCCACGTCGCCAAATTCATAGCCGAAACCGATGGAGCTCAGAATGCCGAAACGGTACTGCCCCCCTTTTTTCTCAAGGGCGGCCGCTCCGGCAGCGGGATTCTGCACGCTGGCCAGCAGACTCTGATTGTGGCTGACATTGCCAAGGGTCAGGGTGGAGCCGGGAGGATGCAGCGTCCCTCCGTGCCCCACGACGGGGAAAAGCCACAAAAAAGCACCAGCCAAAAGGAGTTTCCTTCCCATACGCACCACCTGTATTTCCATAAAGAGGGAGTAATAAAACAGATAAAGGCATCCTATGGGCATGCTTACAAGGTGTCAAGTATTTTGATACCCACAATGACAGACCATCACAGAGCTTTTGTTTTGGAGCTTGAAATCCGTGGAATTTGTGGCTTGTGAAATACGCCCGCCGTGGTATCTTTTCCCTTATCTCAGACGCCAGAGGGATCCTTGGAACTTGTCAATATTCTCCATTTCGCGCTGACCGGCATTGCCGCTGGTATTATTGCCGGCACCCTCGGGGTGGGAGGCGGGGTGATCATTGTCCCTTCCCTGCTCTATCTCTTCGCGCGCCAGGGCATGGACCCGGCCCTGGCCATCAAGCTGGCCGTGGCCACATCCCTGTCCACCATTATTGTTACCTCAATCTCGGCCATCCTGGCGCAAATGAAGCGCGGCGCCATTCTCTGGCAGGTGGTGCGTCGCTGGACACCCTATATACTCCTGGGCGCCTTCCTCAGTGGGACCGTGGCCAGCCTGCTACCCGCTTTTGCCCTGCAGGCGTTTATCGGCTGCTTTCTCACCTATGCGGGAGTCAATATGCTGCGCCGCTGGACCCCGAATCCGAGGCGGCAGCTGCCCGGCGGGGTGGGGACGGCGGGAGCGGGCACCTTTGTGGGCCTGGTCTCCGGCATGGCGGGTATTGCCGGCGGAAATGTGATCATCCCCCTGCTGGTGGCCTCCAATGTTCCCATGCAGAATGCCGTCGCCACCAGCATCACTCTGGCGCTGCCCATTGCCACGGCGGGAACCATCGGTTTCGTGTACGCGGGCTGGCACAGCCTCGGCCTGCCGGCCTGGAGCCTGGGATACGTCTACCTGCCAGCGCTGCTGGGCATCGCCACCTTTACCTTCCTCAGTGTGCCCTTCGGTGTTGCCCTCTCCCATCGTCTGCCCGCTCCCAGGCTTAAGCGCATCTTTGGCCTGCTGGTGCTTCTCGTGGCTGCGCGCATCCTCTGGAAGGCCTTTTTCCCATGAACGATCGACCCGGAATCCTCTGTACCAGCGAACAAAAGCGTTTCAGCCGCCTGCGCTGGATCATCTATGGTCTGTTGGCGGCATCCTTTATCTCCGTGTTCTTCCACCGCATTGCTCCCGGCGTCGTGGCCGGTGAGCTCATGGCCGCCTTCAATACGTCGGCGGTGGCTCTTGGTTCCCTGGCTGCCGCCTATTACTACGTCTATACCGCCATGCAGATCCCTTCGGGTATTCTGGCCGATACCCTGGGGCCCCGCGTCTGCGTCACCGCCGGAGGTGTGCTGGCCGGGCTTGGCTCGCTGCTCTTTGCCCTGGCACCCGACTACTCCACTGCCATGGCAGGGCGCCTGCTGGTGGGACTGGGGGTCTCCGTCGTCTTTGTGGCTTTCATGAAGAGCAATACCCAGTGGTTCAGCGAGCGCAGCTATGGGGTTATCAGCGGGCTGACCATCTTCCTGGGGAACCTGGGGGGCGTCTTTGCGGCTGCTCCCCTGGGCCTGATTCTGGACGTTCTCTCCTGGCGCACGGTGTTTGTGCTGGCGGGAATTGTCTCGCTGGGCCTGGCCGTGGCCAGCGCCATTGTCGTGCGCAACCGGCCTGAAGATGCGGGATTTCCCTCCATTCGTGAAATGGAAGGGCAGCTGACCCACCCGGAGCGCCAGCAGTCGTGGTTGGCTGATCTGCGCCAGGTGCTGGCCAATCCGCGCATCTGGGCCGCCATGCTGATGAATGTGGGCATGCTGGGTGGACTGCTGGCCTTTGCCGGTCTCTGGGGAGTCCCCTACCTGGAGCAGGTGCATGGCATCAGCCGTACCCAGGCTTCCCAGTATACCAGCATGGCACTGCTGGGATTCGCCATCAGCTGCCTTGGCATGGGCTTCGTCACTGACCGCCTGGGCCGCCGCAAGCCGCCCATCGTCTTTTCCTGCGCCCTCTCCTGTGGGGTCTGGCTGGCCCTGATCCTGATGCCCTGGGGGCCGGGGCTGAGCGGATTTGTGCTCTACACGCTGCTGGGGATCTCTGCCGGTGGTTTTGTGGCGGTCTTTCCCGCTGCCCGCGAAATTGTTCCACCCTGGTCGGCGGGAACCGCCATGGCCATGGTCAATACCGGCAGCTTTCTGGGGGCGGCGATCCTGCAGCCGGCCTTTGGCTGGGCCATGGATCTGGGATGGAGCGGTGTGATCATCGATGGAGTGCGCTGGTACAGTATTGAAGCCTACCAGCGGGGGCTGTGGCTGTGTTTCGCCTTCTGCGTCTTCTCCCTGCTGGCCAGCCTGGGAATCAGGGAGACCCGCTGCCGGAACACTTCTTTACCGGAAAATCGCGGCCCACTGGGCAAACCGGCGGGATTTTAGTAGAGTGGAAAAAAGCGCAACAGGAGGCTGCACATGGTGACACTTCCCCATATTTCCCGGGTTGCCAGTTTTGATATTGATGCCCAGTATACCTTTACGCCGGTCTGTCCCGACGAGCTTCCGGTTCCCGAGGGGACGGCCATTGTGGAGGAGCTGAACTGTCAGGCGGCTCTGGCCAGTGTGCGCGTTGGCTCCAAGGACGCCCACAGCCCCTGCGCCATCTGGGTTGCCACCGAGGAGCATCCCCAGTTCAGCGCGGTGGCCGGAGAGCATGTGGATATACGCTGGAACCAGCACGCGGTTCCGGGAACCCGTGGTTTCGAGCTGATCGCGGGGCTTCCCCATCCAGCGGACTATGACTACTTTGTCTGGAAGGGCGTCGAGCCGGACATGCACCCTTACGGAGCCTGTTATCACGATCTGGCGGGGAAACTCACCACGGGAGTCATCGAGTTCCTGCGTAGTCGCCAGATTACCACGGTTCTTGTGGGAGGGCTGGCCACCGATTACTGTGTCAGGACCACCGTGCTGCAGCTGCTGGCAGCTGGCTTTCAGGTTGTGGTGAATCTGGGAGCCTGCCGGGGCATAGCCGCGCAAACGGTGGAGGCGGCCATTGACGAAATGGAGCGCTGTGGCGCCATCATCGTCTCCGGTACGGCGCAGATACGTCAAGGGCCCCAATGATTATTCAATCACTTCTGGATACCGACCTCTATAAATTCACCATGATGCAGGTGGCCTTTCACCAGTACCCGAAGGCCCATGCCGAGTATCGTTTCTTCTGCCGCACCAGCGACGCAGACCTGGGCGGCATTGTGGAAGCGGTGCGCACTGAAGTTCGCCATCTGTGCACGCTGCAGCTGACGGCGCCAGAGCTTGACTTCCTGGCCTCGCTGCCCTATATGCAGCCGGATTTCCTGGCCTTTCTGGAGCGCTTTCGCCTGGATGAAAGGAATGTCAGTGTCAAGGCCTGTGGCGACGCCAATCTGGAAATCATTATCCGGGGCGGCATTCTGCAGACGATTCTCTTCGAGATTCCCCTGCTGGCCATTGTCAACGAGCTGTATTACCAGCAGGTGTTTCCCGATCCCGACTTCAGACAGGCCTGGCAGCGCCTGTGGGACAAGGTGGAGCTGGTTCGCCAGCACCCTGAAGGCGCCGACTTCCACTTTGTTGAATTTGGCACCCGCCGCCGATTCTCGCGCCGCCATCACTTCCGGGTAATGGAGTATCTGCGCAAGGAGCTTCCCGCCAACTGTGTCGGCACCAGTAATCTCCACCTGGCCCGCACCATGGGTCTGCAACCGGTGGGCACCATGGCCCATGAGTACCTGCAGATATGCCAGGTGCTGGCGCCGCAACTGCAGAAGAGCCAGCGCTACGCCTTTGAACTGTGGCGGCGGGAATATGGGGATCAGCTCGGCATTGCCCTGTCGGACATCATCACCCTGGAGGCCTTTCTGCGGGATTTTGACGCTGACCTGGCCAGTGCCTACGCCGGCGCCCGCCAGGATTCCGGCGATCCCTTCCACTGGGGAGACAGCCTCATTGCCCACTACCAGAAACTGGGAATCGACCCCACCACGAAGACCCTGGTCTTCAGCGATGGGCTGAATATGCCCAAGGCCCTGGAAATTCACTGCTACTTCCGCCGCCGCATCAGAACCCTCTTTGGCATAGGCACCAATCTCACCAACGACCTTGGCGGCTATACCCCGCTGGATATCGTCATCAAGATGACCCGCTGCAATGGCCAGCCCGTCGCGAAAATCAGTGACTCTCCCGGAAAATCCATCTGTACGGACCCCACCTATATTGATACCCTCAAGGAAGCCTTCGACGTGCAGAACCACCGTGCCGGAGACCAACGCCCATGAGCGCCACCATCAATGTTTTCATGCTCTACCTCTTTTACGGCCTGGCCTTTTTCACCATTGGCGTGGCCATCACCTCCAAACAGAAGCGCTACAGCAAGCTCAAGATCGCCCGCCACCTGTGGCTGCTGGCGGCGTTTGCCTTTATCCATGGCCTCCACGAGTGGTTTGAGCTCTACCTGATCCTGCAGAGCCAGGAAAATATCAGCCAGCAGCACGCCTATCTCACCTGGTTTCAGTACTCCCCCCAGGCCCAGGTGTGCATTCCCGTGGAGATGACCGCAGGTACCTACGCGTACCCGAACCTGGTGCGCATCGGGATAATCCTGCTCTCCTATGGTTTTTTGCTGGCATTCGGGCTGGCAATTCTCTCCAGCACCCGGCAGGTGCTGCGCAGCATCTCCGTCATTATTCCTCTGCTCCTCTTTATCGGCTTTGCCGTCACCATTCAGGTTGCCGACGCCAGCTGCCAGAGCGCGGAGGAGTGCCGCTTCATTCTCAGCAGGGTACGCAACTTCTTTGGCCTGCCCGCTGGCCTCATATCGGGAATTGCCCTGATTCTCTACTCCCAGCAGGTGGTCTCCATCAGTGAAAAAGGCGCCCGCAGTCTTTACTGGTGCGGTGTCAGCCTGATTGTCTATGGTGTGCTCACCGGTGCTGTTCCCTCGGGTATCACCTTTACACCCCTGGGGATAGACGTGGAGCTGCTGCGTGCCATCTCCGGCTTTGTCATCCTGCACTTTCTCATGCAGGCCATGCATATCTTCGATATTGAGTACCACCGGATGCTCGAGAGTACCCTCAACAAACTGGCCCACTCCAGCAAGCTGGCTTCCATCGGCCGCATGGCCGCCGGGGTGGCTCACCAGATCAATACGCCCCTTACCAACATCTCCCTGGGCCTTGATATGCTGAAAAAGCAGGCCCGTATCACCATGGCGCCGGACGATCCCCAGTACAGCAAGTGCATGAATCGCATAGATGCCATAGATCGCAACCTGCAGAAAGCCGCCATGGTCGCCCGCGAGCTTCTGCTCTTTTCCCGCCAGAAGGAGACGGATTTTCTGCCCCTGAATCTGAATCAGGTGATCATGGGGGCCTGCCGGCAGGTGGAGCAGCAGCTGAAGGGCTACACCGTGCGGTACCAGCTCCAGAAAGTTCCGCCCATGCTCGGCATCCCCTGGAAACTTGAGGAAATTTATGTCAATCTTCTCAACAACGCCATGGATGCCACCCCGCCAGGTGGAACCATAACGCTGGTTACCGAACTTGACGGCAAGACGATTCGTTCCCGGATCATCGACACCGGCGCCGGGATAGCTTCTGAGCACAAAGCCATGCTCTTCGACCCCTTCTTCACCACAAAACCTGAAGGCAAGGGAACCGGGCTTGGCTTGTTCATCTGTTATGGTATTATTCAGATGCATAACGGAAATATCGCCATTGAAAGCAGCCTTGGCAAAGGCACTACGGTAATCATGGAATTCCCCGCTGGAGATAACTGCTGATGAGCACAAAAACCATACTGGTGGTCGACGACAACAACGAACTGCGCGAAAATATCTGCGAAGCCCTGGAAAGTGAAAACTATACCTGCCTCAGCGCCGCCAGTGGTGAAGAGGCCATTGACATTGCCCGGAACCACGCCTTTGAGGCGGCCCTGGTGGATCTGGTTCTGCCGGGTATCAATGGCATAGAGCTTATTGGTCAGCTGCGACAGCAGCGTCCCCACGCCCGCATTATCATGATCACGGCTTACGCTACGGTGGAGAACGCTGTCGAAGCCATGAAGCAGGGTGCCAGTGACTACCTGATCAAGCCCTTCAATACCTCCGATCTGGTCATGACCCTGCAGGTGAACAGTGGTGACGACGAGGATTCCTGCTGCGATAACATCGATGAAGATGCCCTTTTTTACACCCTCTCCAATGAAATTCGCCGCAGCATCATCGATCTGCTGGGGAAAAACAGCACCATGAAATTCATGGATATCACCCGCGCGCTGGGTATTGAAGATCACACCAAGATGTACTTTCACCTGAAAGTCCTGCGCAAGGCGCAGTTCATCGAACAGACAGAGAGCGAATACGCGCTGACCCAGGCTGGACGCAGCGTGCTGGGCTGCCTGTATACGATCCACCGGAACTTCATGCAGTAGGTGAACCCTTGCCGGGCGCAACACGATGAAGCACCCGCATGGCAGTACTGCGCGAAGGCCATACATTATACCGCTGAAGGAATATCATGGAACTTGCCTGCCTGGATCTTGAAGGAGTACTGATCCCCGAAATATGGATTGCCTTTGCCGAAAAAACCGGTATCGAAGCGCTGCGTGCCACGACTCGCGATGTGCCGGACTACGATGTGCTGATGCGCCAGCGCCTGCGCATACTCGACGAGCACGGCCTGAAACTGCCGGACATTCAGGCGGTGATTGCCACCCTGGAGCCCCTGCCGGGGGCGGTCGAGTTCACCAACTGGTTGCGGGAGCGTTTTCAGCTGGTCATTCTCTCCGATACCTTCTATGAATTCGCCATGCCCCTCATGAAGCCCCTGGGCTACCCCACCCTGCTGTGCCATCGCCTGGAGGTGGATGCCCATGGCCGGGTCGTGGACTACCGGCTGCGCCAGCCGGACCCCAAACGGCAGAGCGTGCGGGCCTTCCAGCTGCTCAACTACCGGGTGATCGCGGCTGGTGACTCCTATAACGACACCACCATGCTGGCCCAGGCTGAGCGGGGTATCCTCTTCCATGCGCCCCACAATGTCATTGCGGAATTCCCGCAGTTCCCAGCCGTTGATACCTATGCTGATCTGAAAAAGGCCTTCCTGCAGGCCAGTGAGCGCCAGCTGTCCCTCTAAGGCAGCTGGCGCTGCCCCGGATGCCCTTCCCTCCCTTTTTTCGGAAAAGTGTGCTAGAGTAGCTGCGTAAATAGACTGTTGTAAGGTATTCTGCACGCTGTTCGTGGACGTTTGTGCAACCTGGGAGGTTTCCGGTGCATACACTTTCCTGTGATACTGTGGTTTTCGGCGAGGTGCTCTTCGATGTGTTTCCCGGCGGCAGAGCGGCGCTGGGGGGAGCCCCTTTTAACGTGGCCTGGCATCTGCGCGGTCTTGGGGCTGAACCGCTTTTCGTCAGCCGCGTGGGTCGCGACCCCTACGGCGCGCAGATCATGCAGGCCATGCAGCGCCAGAAGATGCTGACCGAGGCGCTGCAGCAGGATGACCACCTGCCCACTGGAACAGTCCATGTCAAGCTGCGGGAGGGCATTCCCTCCTATACCATCGCCTCTCCATGCGCCTACGACGCCATTGAACCGCCACCCGTCTTTTCCCCTGCTCCCCATGCCCTGCTCTATCACGGCACCCTGGCTCTGCGCCACAGCCGCTCTCGTCAGTCCCTGCTGCAGCTGCAGCAGACCTCCTCCCTGCCCTCTTTTATCGACCTGAATCTGCGCTCACCCCACTATGATGCCGCTACGGTTCGCGCCTGCCTGGAGCAGGCCACCTGGCTCAAACTCAATACGGAAGAGCTGCTGGAAGTGGCCCGTCTGCTTGGCATGGCATCGCTCATCACCGGTTTCGATGATGCCGGAGAGCTTTTCCGGGCCTTCCCCCTGCAGGGCATTGTGCTGACCTGTGGCGGGGAGGGGGCTTTTGTGCTGCTGCGCTGTGGCAAAAGGCACTTTTGCCCGGCAGTGCCCGTGCCGCATATGGAGGATACGGTGGGTGCCGGCGATGCCTTCAGCGCCGTTGCCATGCTGGGAATCATGCGGCAGTGGCCCATGGAGACGCTGCTGCACCGGGCCGCGACCTTTGCGGCGTCCATCTGCGCTGTTCAGGGGGCTCTTCCCGCCGACCATCGCCTGTATCGCCAAACCCTGCAACAATGGAATGGAGTTTAGGGGGCAGTTATGGAGTCAAAATACTATATCGTTCTCATCAGTATTCATGGTCTGATTCGCGGCAGGGATCTGGAGCTTGGCCGGGATGCCGACACTGGCGGGCAGAGCCTGTATGTGGTGGAACTTGCCAAAGCGCTCTCCCGTCACCCCGACGTGGGCCGGGTTGATCTGCTGACGCGTCAGGTTTTCGACCAGAAAGTGGACGAGTCCTACCGCGTTCCCGAAGAGCAGATCGACGCCAAGTCCTTTATCGTGCGCCTGCCCTGCGGGCCCCGCCGCTATCTGCGCAAGGAGGTGCTGTGGCCTTATCTGGATCAGTTCACCGATCAGGCCATTCGCCATATCCGCCGCGCGGGCCGCATTCCCCATATCATTCACGGCCACTATGCCGATGCCGGCTATGTGGGGGCGGGGCTGGCGTCACTGCTGGAGGTACCCTTTGTCTTTACCGGTCACTCCCTGGGGCGGGAGAAGCTGCGCAAGTTGCTGGAGAAGGGGCTCAGTGAGGAGGATATCCAGGAGCGCTACAATATCCGCAACCGCATTGAAGCCGAGGAATTCGCTTTGGGAGTGGCTTCCATGGTGGTGGGCAGCACCCGCCAGGAGATAACCACCCAGTACCGGCAGTACGAGAACTTTCATCCCCACAAGAAGGTGGTGATTCCACCAGGGGTCGATATCGAGCGCTTTCATCCTGAGCCCGCCGCTGCCGACAGCCGGGCGCGGCTTTTGCTGGAACCCTTTCTGCGCAGCCACGCCAAGCCCATGATCCTGGCCCTGTGCCGGCCCGACGAGCGCAAGAATATCGCCTCCCTCATTCACGCCTACGCTCAGCACCCTCGCCTGCGGGAACTGGCCAACCTGGTGCTGGTCATCGGGAACCGCGAAGATATCCGCGAGCTGGATACGGGGTCGCGCAAGGTGCTCTCCCACATGCTCCTGCTGATCGACCGCTACAATCTCTACGGCCATGTGGCCTACCCCAAACACCATGGCAGCGATGATGTTCCGGCCCTCTATCGCCTGGCGGCAGCTTCCGGTGGCGTCTTTGTCAATGTGGCTCTGACGGAACCCTTTGGCCTGACTCTCATCGAAGCGGCGGCCAGTGGCGTTCCCATTGTGGCCACCGATGATGGCGGACCCCAGGATATTGTGGGCAACTGCCACAATGGCCTGCTGGTGGATCCGCTTAATACCGGGCAGATTGCCGACTGCCTGCTGGATATTCTGGAAGATGGCAGCCGCTGGCAGGAGTATTCCCGCAGCGGTATGGAAAAGGTGCGCCAGCACTATACCTGGCACAGCCATGTGGATACCTACCTCAACCATATCCGGGCCATGACCCACCTGGAAGATCCTCACACCTACGAACTGAAGCCCATGCAGAAGTTTTCCATCATGGATCGTCTGCTGATTTGCGATATCGACAATACTCTCACCGGTGACCTGGCGGCCCTGCAGGCGCTGGTGGAGAAAATCAAGCGTAACAACCGGCGCGTGGGCTTCGGTGTGGCCACGGGGCGCCATATCGACAGCGCCCGGGCGGTGCTGCAGGAGTGGGGCGTTCCCACCCCCGATGTTTTCATTACCGCCGTGGGCAGTGAAATTCACTACGGACACAGCGGCAGGCCCGAACACTCCTGGAGCCGCCATATCGATTATCGCTGGAACCCCACCCGTATCCGCCAGGTGCTTGAAGAGGTTCCCGGCATTCGCCTGCAGGCCGACAGCGAGCAGCGCCAGTTCAAGATCAGCTACCTGCTGGACCCGGCCCTGGCTCCCAGTTTGAAGGAGATCAACCGCAAACTGCGCAAGGCCAATGTGACCGTCAATGTGGTCTTTTCCCACAACGAATTCCTGGACATCCTGCCCGTGCGGGCCTCCAAAGGGCACGCCGTGCGCTATATCGCCCTGAAGTGGGGTATGCCCCTGGAGAATATCCTGGTGGCCGGTGACTCGGGTAATGACGAAGGCATGCTGCGGGGCGGGGCGCGGGCTGTCGTCGTGGGCAATTACAGCCAGGAACTGGAAAAACTCAAAGGGCACGAGAATATCTATTTCGCCAACACCAACTTCGCGGCGGGTGTCATTGACGGCATCCGCTACTACGACTTTTTTCAGGAGGAAGACGATGCAGCGACAGGCGATTCCGGCAACCATTGAACAGGTGAAGGGCAACCTCTTTCTCTTTTTCCGCAGGATACTGGAGATGGAAAAACCGCTGGTGCTGTGCACCGAAGTGCAGAAGGCCTACACAGAGTTTGCTCCCTGCCTGGAGCAGCCCTGTGCGAAAATGGAAGTGCTGATCGGCTCTATCCAGGAGGTGATTGTCTACGCGCCCCAGCTTTACTGCGCCCTGCGCGTGGATATCGGCAAGTGGCTCTATGTGGCCTTTGATCTGGATTCGCTCCAGTACACGGTGGTGCGCAAAAGTGTCTTTCTGAGCTTCAAGGAACAGCTGGTGGGACGTGCCGCCCGGGGGGAGTGGCGTCTGCGCCTCGATGTGGAGCCCTTCAATCAGGATTTTCCCAAGGTGCAGGACGCCAGGGATATCGGCAATGGCATCGAGTATCTCAACCGCCACCTGATTGATTTCTTCGCCGATCGCGAGAGCGAGCTGGAGCACCTGCTGGAGTTCCTGACCCTCCACCGCTACAATGGCATGCAGCTTATGGTCAGCCCGCGCATCAAGGACGTGGCTGCTTTGCGTCAGTCGGTGGAGCAGGCCCTGGAAAAACTTCGCCAGTGGGAACCGCAGACCCTTTACGACGATATCGCCCATGAACTGCAGGCCCTGGGATTTGAGCGTGGCTGGGGGCGCAGTGTGGAGAGGATCCGCACCACCATGGGACTTCTGCAGGATATCCTCAGAAAGCCCGACAGCCCCGCCACGATAGAGCACTTCCTCAGCCGGGTGCCCATGATCTTCCGGGTACTGATCGTCTCGCCCCACGGCTTTTTCGGCCAGTCAAAGGTGCTGGGTTACCCCGACACCGGCGGCCAGGTTGTCTATATCCTCGACCAGGTGCGCGCCCTGGAAGCCAGAATGCGGGCCAATGTCCATGAGCAGGGCATTGATATCGAGCCGGAGATCGTGGTGCTGACCCGTCTGATTCCCGAAGCCCAGGGAACCACCTGTGATCAGCGCGAAGAGCAGATCTGGGGCACCCACAACGCCAGGATTCTGCGGGTGCCCTTCCGGGACGACCATGGCGAAGTGATTCCCCACTGGATCTCCCGTTTCCACATCTGGCCCCATCTGGAGCGCTTCGCCTTTGATTCCATCACCGAAATCCGGGGCGCCATGGGTGGACGGCCCGACCTCATCATTGGCAACTACTCCGATGGCAACCTGGTGGCCACCCTTATCTCCCAGACCCTGAAGGTCACCCAGTGCACCATCGCCCACGCCCTGGAAAAGTCCAAGTACCTCTACAGCGACCTCTACTGGGAGGACAACGAAGAGGACTACCACTTCTCCATCCAGTACACCGCCGACCTCATCGGCATGAATTCCGCCGACTTCATTATCTCCAGCACCTATCAGGAGATCGCCGGCAGCCCCACTGGCATCGGCCAGTACGAAAGCTACAAGACCTTCACCCTGCCGGGCCTCTATCAGGTAGTCAACGGCATCGACGTCTATGACACCAAGTTCAATATCATCTCTCCCGGCGCCAATGAGGAGGTCTTTTTCCCCTACACCCGGAGTGAACGGCGCCTGCACGCCCTGCACCCGGAGATTGAAGCCCTGATCTGTGGAGAACCGGATTCGGTCAGTCGCGGCAGGCTGCTGGACCCCGCAAAGCCCATTATCTTCAGCATCGCCCGCCTGGATCGGGTCAAGAACCTGACCGGCCTGGCCCGCTGGTTTGCCGCCAGTGACGAGATGCGCCAGCATGCCAACCTGGTGCTCATCGCCGGCCATGTGGACAAAGCCAACTCCAGGGATGAAGAGGAGCGCGCCCAGATTGATATCATGCACGGCATCTTCGACCAGTACGCCCTGGATGGCAGTGCCCGCTGGCTCGGCATACAGCTGGAAAAGCAGATGACCGGCGAGCTCTACCGCTATATTGCCGACGGACGGGGCATCTTTGTGCAGCCCGCCCTCTTTGAAGCCTTCGGCCTGACCGTCATCGAAGCCATGACCACCGGCCTGCCCGTCTTTGCCACCACCTTCGGCGGGCCGCTGGAAATCATTCGCCACGGCGAGTCGGGCTTCCACATCGACCCCACCGATGACGAAGCCAGCACCGCCGTCATTGTCGACTTTCTGCGGGAGTCGGCCCGCAATCCCGCCAGCTGGGACGCCATATCGCGCAGCGCCATCGCCAGGGTGGAGGAAAAGTACAACTGGCCCCACTACGTTGACCGTCTGATGACCCTGGCCAAGGTGTACGGCTTCTGGAAACACATGACCAAAAAAGACCGCGAGGAGATTCGCCGCTATATTGAAATGTTCTATGGATTGATGTACCGCCCGCTGGTGCAGCGGTTTATGACAGGCCCCGGCCAGCAGTGAAAAACTGCGACACTCTTCGGAAGCAGGGTGTGGAACTTCAGGGCGCAGTCGCTACGCCAGCTGCTGCAGAAAGAACTGCACCACCAGCAGGCAGGCTACCACGGCCAGCAGCCAGTGCAGCCAGCGTTTGTAGGTGGCCACGGGCAGTCGATCCCGTAAGCGCATGCCGAAGAGCAGACAGGCCACGGAAAGGGCCAGCAGCGGCAGGGAGAAGAGCATCAGCTCAATGCTGATCTGTCCGAGGGAGGCAAAGGTGATGGTCTGGGATATTTTGCCCACCAGAAAGCACAGGTTGAGGATCTGTACCATGGCCAGGGGGGGCAGGCTCAGCTCCAGCAGGTAGATCAGCAGAATGGGGCCGCTGACATTGACAGTTCCTCCCAGCAGGCCAGCCACAAAACCGGTTCCCACGGTACTGGAGCGGGGGTGCCTGTGCAGGAACTGGAATGAGATGCGGGTGGAGCGCAGGGTGGTGTACAGGTAGAAAAACAGCGCAAAGGCCAGGATCAGGCGAAAGGGGTTGGGGTCGGAATTCACCAGGATAATGGTCCCCAGGACGCTGCCGGTCAGCATGAACAGGGCCAGGGGCCAGTAACGGCCGATGCTCTGGGCCCACTGCCCGCCCCGGTAGATGCTCATCACATTGACGACGATATTGGGAACCAGAGTGACGATAATCGCTGTCTGCACGTCTGTCACCAGGGCAATCAGCGGGGTTACCACCATGGGAAATCCGATCCCCAGCGCGCCGTGGATAAATGCCGCCAGGGCGACTGCCGAAAGAACCCAGAGTATGGCTTCCAGTGAGAGAGCGTCCATGAAAACTCCGCTGCGAAGAATTGACAGAAGTGAATTTATACGCCAAGGGGCTGGTCAGCGACAAGGTTTTTGATGCGTCCGGTGCAACGGCGCGGCCGTGGCCTTTGTGACTTTTCTCCCGATCTGCCCGTCCCTGATGGCTTTTGTGCTATGCTTCCCCATAAATAACTCTTCACGGTGTAGCAGCATTCGCGCCCGCATTCCTCACGGAGACACTCGCTTTCGTCCGAGGACCTACGTCTCCGCCGCTCGCCATCCGGGCTCGCTCTCGGAACACAGGCGCTCCTGCTGAAATACAACTGCGAGACCGTGAATGGTTACCCCCATAATAACAACGTTCGGGAGGGAGTCATGCTGCAGGTCGATTCACAACGATGCCGGCGCGACGGTCACTGCGTCAATGTCTGCCCGGTGGCCATTATTCACCAGGATGAGCAGGGGTATCCCTGTGCCCGTGAAGATCGCGCGGGGTTGTGCATTGCGTGTGGCCACTGCGTGGCCGTGTGTCCCCACGATGCGCTGCGTCACGAAGGGCTTCCGGATGAGGGGTTTGAAGTTGCCGACGAAGGGGCACTGCCGACGGCAGAGAGTCTCGGCCAGCTGATTCGTCAGCGTCGCTCCGTGCGGGTTTTTCGCGACAAGCCCGTCGATACTGCGATTTTCGAAGCCATTCTGGCGGAGGCGCGCTTTGCTCCCACTGCCAAAAACGAGCAGTATCTCACCTGGACCATCTGGCACGACAGTGCCCGGGTGCGAAGCCTGGCCACGGAGCTGGCCTCCTGGTTTCTGGCCAAACGCAGGAACCCGCTGATCAGCGAAGCACTGCAGCAGGGGCGCGATCCCATGCTGCGCGGCGCTCCCCATCTGGTCATGGTGAGTGCTCCCCGCGAGAAGCCCTGGGCTCAGGTGGACGGCACCATTGCCCTGACCTGTTTTGAACTGCTGGCCAAAACCCATGGTTTGGGCGTGTGCTGGGCCGGTTTGCTGCAGTATGTGGTTGAGGCCGACAGGGAGTTCGCGGCCCGTGTGGACCTGCTGCCGGGGCACCGTTTCTGCGGAGCCCTGATGCTTGGCTATCCGCGCGTGGCCTGTCATCGCATCCCTCCCCGCAACGAGGCCCGGGTCAGGATGGTGTGAGGTGCTGGGGAGTATCGAGTCCTTTGTCAGTGACTTTGTCCTTCGTCACCCGCTGAATCGCCTGCCCGGTGGCGGGAGCGGGGCCATGTTCGATGCCCCGCTGGTGGGCTGCGCTGCCGCCGATGATGAACTTTTTGATCAGTACAAGCAGATCATCGGTTTCTTTCATCTGACTCCCCGTGAGCTGGTGGCGGCCCAGCAGGAAAGCTGGCAGCCCCGCGCGGTGATCAGCTGGATTCTGCCGTCGACGGAAGCGGTGCGTACCGCCAACGCCCAGGAGGCGACCTTCCCCGCGTATCTCTGGTCGCATATGCGCAGCCGGGGCGAGGATATCAACATGGAGCTGCGTCGCGCCCTTGCGGATTTTCTCCGGGAGCAGGGTGGGCAGGCGCTGGTTCCCCAACTTTCCCCGGCGTGGCAGAAATTTGAGGACACGCCTGTGGGCATCGCTTCAAGCTGGTCCGAACGCCACGCGGCCTATGCCGCCGGGCTGGGAACCTTCTCCATCAGCGATGGCCTGATCAGCGCCAGGGGGATTGCCCATCGCTGCGGCAGTGTCGTGACCAGCCTTGAGGTGGAGGTCACTCCCCGTCCCTACTCTTTTCATGGTGAATACTGTCTGTATATGCGAAACGGGACCTGCCTGGCCTGTGCCGGACGCTGTCCCGTTCACGCTATCGGCCCCGCGGGGCACGAGAAGGATATCTGTAATGGCTATGTGTATGGCACCACCCAGCAAGCCCTGGAGGGCCGGTACGATCTGCCCCAGATAGGCTGCGGGCTCTGCCAGACCGGGGTTCCCTGCTCCGGGCGCATTCCCTGACCGGCAGTCGGAAAGCAGCCGCCTGCTGCGTTAGCTGCGCATGTTCACGTACTGCAGGGGGATGTCCAGGTTGGCGTTTTTCATCACCTGAATGATCTCCTGCAGGTCGTCGATCTTCTTGGCGGTGACCCGCACCTGCTCATCCTGAATGGCCGCCTGCACCTTCAGGCCGGTCTCCTTGATCATCTTGACCACTTTTTTGGCCGTCTCCTTGTCGATGCCCTCCTGAATGCGGGCGTGGACGCGGATCATATTGCCGGAAGCCTTTTCTGCCTCGTCGAAGGCAAAGACCTTGGGGTCCACACTGCGCTTGATGCAGTTGGAGATGATGGAGTCCTTGATGGCGCGCAGCTTCATGTCATCCTCGGTGAGGATGGTGATGGCCTTGTCCTTCTTGTTGAGGATGATTTCGCTCTTGCTGCCCCGGAAGTCGTAGCGGCTTTCCACGAGCTTGCTGGTCATATTGATGGCGTTGTCCACTTCCTGCAGATCAACCTGGCTGACAATGTCAAACGATGGCATGGGTTCCTCCTGTGCAACTGGGAATACTGGTGAAGCGGCAGTGCTACTGCAGTGCCTGTTCGATATCGGCGATGATGTCGTCCACATTCTCGATGCCGATGGAGAGGCGGATGTAGTCGTCGCTGATGCCGGCGGCGCGGCGCTCCTCGGTGGTCATCTGGCGGTGGGTGGTGCTGGCGGGGTGGCTGACCACGGTGCGGGCGTCACCGATATTCACCAGGTGGATGATCATCTGCACCTTTTCCAGAAAACGCTTGCCGGCTTCCAGTCCGCCCTTGATGCCAAAGCCGATAACTCCGCCACAGCGCCCGTCAAGATAGGCCTGGGCGCGCTGGTGGTCGCGGTGGGAGGGCAGGCCGGGATAGTTGACCCAGTTGACGGCGGGGTGGTTTTCCAGGAAGCGGGCCACCTTCAGGGCGTTGTCGGTATGCTTTTCCATGCGCAGGGGCAGGCTTTCCATGCCCTCCATGGTCAGAAAGGCGTTGAAGGGGGCGATGGCACAGCCCATGTCACGCAGCAGCTGTACCCGAGCCTTGATGCAGAAGGCCATGCCGCGAGCGGCAGCCTGGTCGTGATCGCCGAAGGCACTCCAGTACTGAACGCCATGGTAGGAGGGGTCGGGCTCGGTGAATTCGGCGAATCTGCCGTTGTTCCAGGGGAAGTCGCCCTTTTCCACGATAACGCCACCGATGCTGGAGCCGTTGCCACTCATGTATTTGGTGGTTGAGTAGACGGCGATGTCGGCGCCGTGGTCAAAGGGCTGGAAGATGATGGGGGAGACAGTATTGTCCACGATCAGGGGCAGGCCCAGCTCGTGGGCGATGGCGGCAATGGCGTCCATGTCGTCCACGTTGTTGCCGGGGTTGCCGATGGACTCCATGTAGAAGGCGCGGGTGTTTTCGTCGGCAGCGCGGCGGTAGTTCTCGGGGTTCGAGGAGTCCACAAAGCGCACCTCGATGCCCATGCGGGCAAAGGTATGGCGGAAGAGATTGTAGGTGCCGCCGTAGAGGCAGGAGGTGGAGACGATGTTCTGGCCGCAGCGGGCGATATTGAGGATGCTGAGCATGATGGCCGACATGCCCGAGGAAAGGGCCAGGGCGGCAGTGCCTTTGGATACGGCAGCCACGCGCTTTTCCAGCACTTCCTGGGTGGGATTGTTGATGCGGGAATAGATGAAACCGAATTCCTTGAGGTCGAAGAGGTTAGCGGCGTGTTCGGGGCTTTTGAACTCATAGGCGGCCGTCTGGTAAAGAGGGGCGATGCAGGCGCCGGTGTGGTCGGGGCGGTAGCCGCCGTGCAGGAGCTGGCTTTCGATGTGCTTCATATGCAATTCCTCCAGTATTTCAAAATGAACTCAGCAATGACGAACAGAGAAAAAATATAGCGCAAACTCGGTCAATATCCTACCACAACCACGGGGGAAACATCTTGACAAAAACTCTGCCGCCACTATAGTATGCCCCGTGTTGGCACTCAACTTCAAGGAGTGCCAATTGCAAGGAGCAGCGCAATGAGTGTATTTGATGAAAGAAGCCAGGTGATCTTGCAGGACATCGTGCGCCTCTACATCGACTCCCAGGAGCCGGTGGGATCACGTACGCTCTCGCGTCAGTCCTCCATCAGGCTCAGTGCCTCCTCCATTCGCAATGTCATGAGCGATCTGGAGTACATGGGCTTTATCACCCAGCCCCATACGTCGGCGGGACGGATTCCCACGGACAGTGGGTACCGTTTTTATGTGGATACACTCATCACCCAAAAGCGTGAGCAGCGCAAACAGCAGGACTACAGTAATGTCTCCGATTCCCTCAGCCGCAAGGCCGACGACAAGAGCCAGCTGTTGCAGGAGACTTCCCGCGTCCTGTCGGCCATGACCGGTTGTATGGCCCTTGTGAGTGCGCCACGGCTGTCCCAGCTGCCGATCCGTCAGGTCAGTTTTCTGGGGCTGGGAGGCAAACGCCTGCTGGTGGTCCTGGTGACGGAGTCCGGCATGGTGCAGAACGCGGTGATTACCACCGAAGCAGAGTTGCGGGCCGATGATCTGGAAAAGATCAATCGCTTTGTCAATGAGCACCTGGTGGGAATATCCCTGCAGGAAGCCCAGCGCAAGCTGCGGGTGATCCTGGAGCGGGAGATGCGCCAGTTTCGCAGCCTGATGGAAAAGCTGAGTGTCCACACCCAGAGCAGTGATCAGCAGGTGTATATGGAAGGTCTGCTGCGCATGCTGGATGGCCGCAGGGTGGAGGATATCCAGAAAATCCAGGATCTGGTGAAGGGCTTTGAAGAGAAGAAGATGATCTTCGACGTCATTGATCACAGCCTGAAGGCCCAGGGTATCAAGATCTTCATCGGTGCGGAAAATCCGGTGGAGGACATGAGCGATTATTCAGTGGTCGTGCGCAATTACGGCAGCGATGAACAGGCTCCGCTGGGGGCTATCGGCGTTATTGGTCCCAAGTCCATGAACTATCAGCACGTGATTGATATCGTGGACATAACCGCGTCCTGCCTGGACGACCTGATGAAGTCGTGAAGAGACAAGAACAATACAAGAGGTGAAGGAACATCATGTCCGAACACAACACAAACGAGGCATCAGAACAGGCTCAGTCGCCAGCTGAAGGAGCCACTCCCGACGAGGGTGCCGCGCTGGCCAATCTGGAGAAGCGGGTTCAGGAGAAAGAAGAGCAGCTGCTGCGTCTGCATGCCGAGTTTGAGAACTTCAAGAAGCGCAACAACAAGGAACGCCATGACGCCGTGCGCTTCGCTAACCAGCAGATCATCAAAGACCTGCTGACCATGCTGGATAACCTTGATCTGGCCATCTCGCACATTCCCGCTGGCGATGAAGCGTACAAGGCCATTCGCGATGGAGTGGAGATGACCCGCAAGCAGTTCGCCAATCTGCTGGAAAAGTACGGCCTGCAGGAAGTGCCCACCGATGGCGAGTTCGACCCCAACCATCACGAAGCTGTCATGCAGGAAGCATCGCCAGACCATGAGAACAACCATATAGTGGCAGTACTGCAGAAAGGCTACCTGCTCCACGATCGCGTAGTTCGCCCCGCCATGGTCAAGGTCTGCAAAAAGTAAACTCACAACATATCTGAATAAGGAATAATGGAGGATACATCATGGGTAAAGTAATCGGAATAGACCTGGGCACCACAAACTCCTGTGTTGCCGTCATGGAAGGTGGCGATGCCAAAGTTATCGCCAATGCTGAAGGAAACCGCACCACGCCAAGCATCGTGGCATTCACCGACAAGGACGAGCGCCTGGTGGGACTGACCGCCAAGCGTCAGGCCATCACCAACCCCGAAAACACCCTGTTTGCCATCAAGCGCTACATCGGGCGCAAATACGACTCCGACATCGTGCAGCGCGACGTCAAGAGCCTGCCCTTTAAACTCTCAGGCGCCTCCAACGGCGACGTGCGCATCGGAGCCCAGGGCAAGGACTACTCGCCCCAGGAAATCAGCGCCATGGTCCTGCAGAAGATGAAGCAGACCGCCGAGGACTATCTGGGTGAGACGGTGACCGAAGCGGTCATCACTGTGCCCGCCTACTTCAACGACTCCCAGCGCCAGGCCACCAAGGATGCCGGCAAGATTGCCGGCCTGGAAGTGCTGCGCATCATCAACGAGCCCACTGCCGCGGCTCTGGCCTACGGCATGGACAAAAAGGGCGACGAAGTCGTGGCCGTCTTTGACCTGGGCGGTGGAACCTTTGACGTTTCCATCCTGGAAATCAGCGAAGGCGTTTTCGAAGTCAAGTCCACCAATGGCGACACCCACCTGGGTGGCGAAGACTTTGACCAGCGCATTCTCAACTATGTGGCCGACGAGTTCAAAAAAGAGAGCGGCATCGACCTGCGTAACGATAAAATGGCCCTGCAGCGCCTGAAAGAAGCTGCTGAAAAAGCCAAGCACGAGCTTTCCGGCTCCATGGAGACGGAAATCAACCTGCCCTTCATCACCATGGACGCCAGCGGCCCCAAACACCTGCAGATCAAACTGACCCGCGCCAAGCTGGAGCAGCTGGTGGAAGACCTCGTCGAGCGCACCATCGAGCCCTGCCGCAAGGCACTCAAGGATGCCGGTCTGAAAGCCTCTGACATTGACGAGGTTATCCTGGTGGGCGGCATGACCCGCATGCCCAAAGTGCAGCAGAAGGTCAAGGAGTTCTTCGGCAAGGAGCCCCACAAGGGCGTGAACCCCGACGAAGTGGTCGCCATTGGTGCCGCCATTCAGGCCGGTGTTCTGAAAGGCGACGTCAAGGACGTGCTCCTGCTGGACGTAACCCCCCTGAGTCTGGGCATCGAGACCCTGGGCGGCGTCATGACCAAGGTCATCGAGCGCAACACCACGATTCCCACCAAGCGCTCCCAGGTGTTCTCCACTGCCGCCGACAACCAGACTTCCGTCAGCGTGCATGTCCTGCAGGGTGAACGGGAAATGGCTGCCGATAACAAGTCCCTCGGACGCTTTGACCTGGTGGACATCCCCCCCGCGCCTCGCGGCATGCCCCAGATCGAAGTCACCTTCGACATCGATGCCAACGGTATCGTCTCCGTATCCGCCAAGGATATGGGTACCGGCAAGCAGCAGTCCATCGTCATCCGCGACTCCAGCGGTCTCTCCGACGAGGAGATTGAAAAGATGGTCAAGGACGCCGAGCTGCATGCCGATGAAGACAAGCGCAAAAAAGAGCGCATCGAGACGCTGAACCAGGCCGATACCCTGGTCTACTCCACCGAGAAGGCCATGGGCGAACATGGTGACAAGCTGCAGCCTGAAGACAAGGGCCGCATTGAAGAGAAGCTTGCCGCCCTCAAGAACCTGATCCAGGACACCGGCGCCAGCAAAGAGCAGCTTGAAGCGGCCACCAAGGAGCTTTCCGAAGCCTCCATGAAGCTGGGCGAAATCGTCTATCAGCAGGCTCAACAGGAGCAGCAGGCTGGTGAGAGCCAGGCGGATGCCTCTGGAGATGCCGGCGCGTCTGAAGGCAATAAAGCCGACGACGATGTGGTGGATGCCGAGTTTGAGGACATGGACGACAAAGAGAAGAAGTAAGCGCACTCGCCGTCCCCGGCTCAGCCGGGGACGGCTTCTTCCTTGCTTGAGCGAACTGACACGAATGCACGCGGGAGTGGCTCCAGGTCCGATGCATTGGTGTCAGTTTGTTTCCAGGGGTAACTTCCGGGGAATTGCAGACCACCTTCCCCTGTGATACAACCCCTCTTTCTTCAACTGAGACAACCCAAACAAACCAGGATACGCACACATGGCAAAACGTGATTACTACGAAGTACTCGAGGTCAACAAGAACGCCTCGGAGACCGAAATAAAAAAGGCTTACCGCAAGCTGGCCATCCAGTACCACCCTGATAAGAATCCGGGGGACAAGGAAGCCGAGGAGAAGTTCAAGGAAGCCAGCGAAGCCTACGAGGTGCTCAGCGACCCCCAGAAGCGCACCCAGTACGATCAGTTCGGCCACTCCACCAACGGCGGTTTCGGAAACTACCAGAGCCATGGTTACAGCAATGTCAACTTCGAAGACATCTTTGGTGACTTCGAGGATATCTTCAATATGTTCGGCGGCGGAGGTTCACGCCGCTCTTCCGGTCGCAGCGGCACTCAGCGTCGCCAGGGCTCCGACCTGCTCTTTGAACTGGAAATCACCTTTGAGGAAGCGGCCTTCGGGGCTACCCGGCAGATCAAGGTTCCCAAAATGGAAACCTGCACCAAATGCGGTGGCAGCGGTGCCAACTCCCCCGAGGATGTGGAGACCTGCGCCACCTGTGGCGGACGCGGCCAGGTGCGCCGCACCCAGGGCTTCTTCAGCCTGACCCAGACCTGCCCCGACTGCCGTGGTGCCGGCAGGAAGATCAAGAACAAGTGCTCCCACTGCCATGGTGTCGGCAAGGTGCGGGTGGAAAAATCCCTCTCTGTCAATATCCCCGCCGGAGTGGAGACCGGCAACCGCCTGCGCCTCAATGGCGAAGGGGAGAGCGGCCAGAACGGCGGCCCCGCAGGTGACCTGTACATCCAGCTGACCGTGAAGCCCCATGCCATCTTCGAGCGCGAAGGCAATAACGTCTACTGCGATGTCCCCGTCTCTTTCGTCACCGTGACCCTGGGCGGAGAAGTGGAAGTGCCGACACTGACCGGGAAAGCCAAACTGAAGATTCCCGAAGGCACCCAGACCGGCAAGATATTCCGCCTCAAGGGCAAGGGCATTGCCGATATCCACGGACGTACCATTGGCGACCAGCTGGTGCGCATTGTGGTGCACACCCCCACTAAACTGAGCGCTCGCCAGAAAGAGCTGCTGCTTGAGCTGCAGAAGGAGCTGGGTGACAGTGCCGCATCGGGCAATGGGTTCTGGGATAAGGTCAAGGGAATGTTTGAATAGCGGCCCCGCTTGCCGCAAGTAGAGAAAATTTCGCCCGCGCCCCCCTGGGGTTGCGGGCTTTTTTTCTGGCTACCGGCCTTGCAGAAAGCGGGCGGCCTCCAGCAGGGTGGCGCAGCGCTGGAAGGCAAAGGGACGCTCCTGGGGGGGCGTGAAGTTGTCATATTCCCTGCCGTGGCCGGTCTGTACCAGGATGCCCCCCTGGCATCCCGCGGCGTAGCCCGCCAGGATGTCGGCGTCCTTGTCGCCGATGATCCACGCCCGCTGCAGGTCGATCCCGTGTTCACGGGCAGCCTGCAGCAGCATTCCCGGCAAGGGTTTGCGGCACAGGCACTCCCCGTCTCGTGAGGGGTGGTGGGGGCAGTGGTAGATGGCGTCGATGGCGACATCGTAGCGGTCGCGCAGGTCATCCACCATGAAGCGGTTCAGCTCATCCATCTGCTCCTGGCGGTAGTAGCCGCGCCCGATGCCGGACTGATTGGTGACCACCACCAGGTGGTCGCACAGGGCGCGCAGCACCTGCAGGGCCTGGGGAACCTCTTTTTCGTAGGCGAAATCCGCAATGCGGTGCAGGTATTCGAGTTCGCGATTGATGGTGCCGTCGCGGTCAAGGAAAATGGCGCTGAAGGGCATGTGTACTCCTGTGAGGTCTCTGGCGCTTTTGTACGTTACCCGCTCCGCGGGCGCAAGCTTTGCGTTGATTTTTTACGTCAGATGGGTATAATGCGCTGGCACTCAAGGAATCCGAGTGCCAGCAAATATGCAATACAATCCTGGAGGCCATAGAGACATGACAGCCCAAACCATGGAATTCAAGACGGAAGTTCAGCAACTGCTCGACCTGATGATCCACTCCCTCTACTCCCACAAGGAGATCTTCCTGCGGGAGCTCATATCCAACGCTTCCGACGCCATCGACAAGGTGCGCTATCTTTCCCTGACCAACAGCGGTCTGCTGGAGGGCGAGGGCGACGGCAAGATCAAAATTGCCATCGACAAGGATGCCGCCACCATCACCATCAGCGATAACGGCATCGGCATGAACCGTGACGATGTCATCAAGTCCCTGGGCACCATCGCCCACTCCGGCACCAAGGAGTTCATCCAGGCCCTCAAGAGCGAAGAGGTGCAGAATAATCCGGAGCTGATCGGCCAGTTCGGCGTCGGCTTCTACTCCACCTTTATGGTGGCCTCCAAAGTCACCGTGCGCACCCGCAAGGCCGGTGAGCCCGCTGAAAGTGGCGTGGTGTGGGAGTCTGCCGCCGATGGTTCCTATACCATCGATGCCTGCACCAAGGAAAACAAGGGGACGGAAATTACCCTGGTGATGAAGGATGACGAGAAGGAGTTTCTGGACCAGTGGACTCTGCGCGGTATCGTGCGCCGCTACTCCGACTATATCGAATATCCCATCGTCATGGATGTGGAGAAGACCGAAGGCGAGGGCGACGACGCGAAAAAGGTCATCAGCGAGGAGACCCTCAACTCCCAGAAAGCCATCTGGCTCAAGGACAAGTCCGACGTCAGCGCCGAAGAGTACAACGAGTTCTACAAGCATATCGCCCACGATTTCACCGACCCGGCCAAGGTCATCCACTACCGTGCCGAAGGCACCAGCGAGTTTTCGGCTCTGCTCTACCTGCCCTCGCGCGCGCCCTTTGACCTCTTCTACAAAGAGTTCAAAATCGGCCCCACCCTCTATGTGCGCCGCGTGCAGATCATGGAGCACTGCGAAGACCTGGTTCCTCTCTACCTGCGCTTTGTCAAAGGCGTTGTGGACTCCTCCGACCTGCCCCTCAACGTCTCCCGTGAAATCCTGCAGAAAAACCGCCAGGTGGAGCAGATGCGCAAGACCATCACCAAGAAGGTGCTGGACACGCTGGGTGAAATGAAGCGCGACGAAAACGACGCCTATCTCGGCTTCTATGGGGAGTTCGGCAAGGTGCTCAAGGAGGGCATTCACTACGATCCCACCCGCAAGGACACCATCGCCGACCTGCTGCTCTTCGAGTCCACCCACACCGAAGCGGGCAAGCTGACCGACCTGCAGTCCTACATTGGCCGCATGCCCGCCGAGCAGGAGCACATCTACTACATCACCGGCGCCAGCCGCCGCGAACTGGAGGGTTCACCCTACCTGGAGGCCTTCAAGGAAAAGGGCTACGAAGTGCTCTTCATGCTGGATGAAATCGACGACTTCATCGTCAGCAGCCTGCACGCGTACCAGGAAAAGGAATTCAAGTCCGCCGTCAAGGGCGACATTACCCTGGATAAAGAGAACGAAGAGAAGAAAAAAGAGGCCCAGGAGAAGCACAAAGACCTGCTGGAGCTGATCAAAAACGAACTGGGCGAAAGCGTCAAGGAAGTGCGCCTCTCCGGTCGCCTCAAGGACTCTCCCTGCTGCCTCGTGGCCGGGGAAGCCGACATGGACCCCCAGATGGAAAAGATCCTCAAGTCCATGGGCCAGGAAGTGCCTTCCGGCAGCCGCATCCTGGAACTGAATCCCGACCACCTGCTCTTCAGCGCCATGAATGGCCTGTACGAAAAGGACAAGGACAGCGGCACCCTGAAGGAGTACGCCCGCCTGCTCTACGACCAGGCCCTTATCCTGGAAGGCTCCAAACCCACCGATCCCGCCGCTTACGCCCGCTCCGTCGCGCGCATTATGGCCGAAAACGCCATGCGCTGAGCCGGTATTTCAGCACACGACACCTTTACGACAAAAGCCCTCCATGCGGAGGGCTTTTTGATTATCCAGAAGACCCTTCAGGTCACCTGTTTTTCAAAGTTATAGGTCATGATAACGCGATTGATGTGATATTCCGCTTCTTCGGATTTATCGATGAACTCAAAGCCAGTGGCCAGCAGGCTGTCGTTGATGTCGCGCTTGCTCCAGCGGCTCAGAACGCGTAGAGGGACGTGAATTTTTTCCCACTCCCGCGCTTCAGCGGGAAACTTCACATACACATCAAAGTAGTGACCCTGGGGCAGGGGCTCCTCGTGGACGAGCATGAACCCCTTGTCGGTCAGGTCGACAATGCGCCCCAGCAGCCGATGGGACCCCTGCGTATAGACGGGGAAGTAGTAGATAAGATTGCGGCGGGTTGCCTTGCGGCTGTCTCTTCCCATGGGGGCTCCTTGCATGGCACCTGAAAACACCCATCTGCGGGGAAGTACGCTGCACTCCCCTGGTGCCGGGATGTTCTGTGTGAGTCTTTTCAGCTGCGGTGTATTTCCGGGCTTGTGGGCAGCGGGTTCAGCGCACCCGTGGTATGCGCACTTCGTGCTTGTTGATGCTGATCCAGTGGTTCCAGCTTTCCAGCTGGTGAGACTCCTGGATCTGCGCGCTGCCACTGCGGACGCCCTTGAGATTGCGAATGGACGCCTCCAGACCGCGCTGATAGTCCTGGCGGAAGTGGTGGGGCAGGTCGCGGTGGGCTTTCTCCAGAACACGGTCTTCAACCAGCAGGGCCTGCTCCAGGGCCCGTTCCCGCAGGGCAAGGGCCTGTTCAATCTCCGTGGGAGACAGCTCGCCACGGGCGCTGGTGCGGGAGGTCATCAGCATGTGCGCCTGCCCGTTGGCCTCCAGGGAGTTCAGGAAATGGATGATGTTGCTTTTGTCCTCGTCACTCCATGAGGAGAAGCTGGCGGAATAGAAAGCCAGTGCCAGCAGGAGAATGCCGAATATAACAGTGGTGGCGATAATATGTTTGCGGCGGTTATTGTCAAACATGTGGTTTCCCCTTTGTTGATAGGTGCAGTATAGGTGTCACCCGTACGGGAAAAATTGACCCTGGTCAATTTTTCCGCGGCGCCTGCTGTGGTATGCACAGGGAGTGTGTGCTGAGAAGTTCAATATGTCCCATTCCTACAGGAGAACGCTGTTTTGAACACATTGTACCGTTTTTTCTTTCGTATTTCAAAACCTATTCATAAGTATCTCGGACTCGTCCTGTGTTTGTATTTTCTGGCCATGGGAGCCAGTGGCCTTCTGCTGAACAATCCCGGCTGGATTCGTTCCATGTCCGTTTCGTGGAACCTGACCCCTGCCAACTATGAGTACCAGAACTGGAACCGCATGCTGGTGCGCCAGGGATTTATTGACTCCGACGACACCTGGTTTGTGGCGGGCAAAGCCGGAGTGCTGCGCGGTGAAGACGGCGCGTTCACCGCACTGGAACAGGGTTTTCCCCGGGCACTGTACGAACGGGACACCTCGGCCCTGCTGCCCCTGGATGGCGGCCTGCTGGCGGCAACCCGTGGCGGACTCTATGCCTTTGATCGCTCGCAGCAGTCCTGGCGACAGCTGGAACTGCCAGGAGCTGGCCGCTCCCCCCACGTGGTGGACGTGGTACGGGCTGGCCAGCAGATCGTCGCCTTCACCGCCCGTCAGGTGTTTGTGGCAGAGGCCGATGAACTCTCTTTCCGACCCGTGGAGCTGACCGTCGCCGATGAAAACTTCCGTGGACGGGTTCCCCTGTTCCGGATACTGCACGACATCCACAACGGCACCATCATCGGCCTGCCCGGCAAACTGCTGGTGGATGTGATCGGGCTGGCCCTGGTATTCCTGAGCATCAGCTGCCTGGTGATCTGGTATGTGCCGCGCCGCAACCGCTGGTTTGCCCGCTGGCGCAGAAACCCCGGCGCCTTCTTCCGCTTCAACTGGCGCTACCACCTGAAAGTGGGCGTATACGCCGTGGCCTTCCTGGCCATGCTGGCCATCAGTGGCGCCCTCCTGCGTCCGCCCCTGCTCATTGCCATTGCCCCCTATTCCATGGAACGGGAGCACCCCCTGCTGAGCTTTTCCGAACGCTCCCACGGCCTGGGCGGCAAGATACAGCGCGCCCTTTACTCCACCTGGGACAACAGCATTCTGCTGGCCACGGAAAGCGGCTTCTGGCGTGGGCCAGCTGATTTTTCCGCGCCCTTTCGTCCCGCCTCAGTGCCGATTTCCATCCATGGCATGGGAGCGACCGTGCTGGAAGAGATGGAGCCGGGACTCTTCCTGGTCGGCTCATTTTCCGGCCTCTTCGTGTGGGAGGAACTCTCGCAGCGAGTCTGGCGCCTGCCAAGGCCCGGGCTGCGTGGCGGCAACCCCTTCATGAGCAACGACCTGGTCAGTGGCGTGATCCTGCAGGAAGGGTATCCCCGCTTCCGCCTGGACTACCACGACGGCATGCTGCCCCTCAGCGCCCAGCGTGCCGATATTCCACCCGCCATGCCCCGCGAGATAGCCCGCAACACCCCCCTCTCCCTGTGGCACTACCTCTTCGAGTTCCATAACGGGCGTATCTTTGAAAAGTGGCTTGGTTCAAGCTACATGCTGGTGGTTCCCATCGGCGGTGTACTGCTGCTGATCATCGGGCTCAGTGGCCTGTACGACTGGTGGTATCGCCGCCGGAAGGCAAAGCAGAAAAAGCGCATGGAAAGCGCACAGACAGAGGAATAGGTTTCTGGAAAAGCGGCTTTGCTGGAACGTCAGCAGGCCGCTTTTTTTTGTCTGTGGAAAGAGGGAATTTACCGCGAATGGACGCCAATAGACGCGAATATGGGAGAAAAAGGCATGCCTCACGCCAAGCTCGCAAAGGCACCAAGGAAAGGCAGTGGGGAGGGAGGAGCAGCCGGGTTGACCGCGAATGGACACGAATGAACGCGAATACAGAAGAATAAAGTAGGTCTCTCGCCCGTTCGCTACGCTCACCGGGGCCGCAAAGCCCGCCAAGGAAGACAAGGGGCGTTCAGTGTAAAGTGGGTGTCTTTTAGGTCGTTTGCCCGCCCTGATTGACAGCATCATCTATCAAAATAGCCACCCGAAAGAGTGGCTATTGGTATTTCATTGGTCGCGAAAAAAATTCTGCATAATTGATTAATCGTCGTAAAATGGACTCCTAGGGTCAAAGTGATTTAAATCAAAAAGGAATTCAGGTTTTTTACTTTTCAAAAACACATCATCCTCAAGGCCAGTCTTAATCCACGGCTTCTGCCCTTCAGCAGGTCCCATATAAGTGAGCTGGCGGCCTTCATGGAAATCAGCGGGAACGGGCACCTGATCTTCGGGAGCATCTATACTATTTGCATTTTGAATCCACTCACGCTGTGAGTTGCGGGCGACAAGAGCAATGACGACACCTATGCTGATAAACAGAGCAGTAAAGCCGACTGCCTGCAAGACACCTATCAAAGTCATGCATCACCTCTCGTAGTTTAATTTTATATAGTGCATTGTCGGGGTTCTCAGTACAAAAGCCAAGGATGAGATCACCGCAACGCATTATTTTATTATAACCTGCGAGAGTTTCCCGCATTTCAGGAGCAATTTTTCTCCGGGATAATCCATACTTACTCTCTATGCTTAACGCCAGCATCGCAGGTGCGCAAAAGAGCGACAGGCAAAGTAGGTGTCCTTGACTCGTGCTAGTTGGGTATTTCTACAGTCTCAATTATCTTTGTAACCAACTACTTTCTTTAGCTTTCCTCTAATGAGAAACAGTATTACTCCAAAAATAACAGCTGCAAGTGCAGCCCAAAACTCCACGAATTTCTCCCATAAAACACTCCAAAGTTCATTCACTTTCTCGCTGAAAATTTCTTTTTGGTCGACTTCGACCAAGACCTTCAACGTGGAGGCAGTCTTAGGAATGGGCGCGCCACTACAGTCAATAGAATCAAAAAGATAAACATTGGCGCCCACGTCATGTGTCCCTTGTTTGAGTGGTGTCAGTTTGAAGCGCACCTCCGAACCTGAAGGATGTATCCTAAGGCATTGGGTTTCTGCGGGGTCTATTTTAAACGCCGGAGCAAATGGTTGTACCGTTGCAGATTCTCCGACAGCAGGAACGGTAGTGTCATCTTGAATCATGTGATCTGGAAAGTCTGGTTTGTAGCTTGTATTGCCGATCCAGACTCTGAGCTCACCCGGTATACCGGGAGTCTTAATGATCTCGTCAGCGCCCAATACGACACTATATTCGTTGATTCTATTAGTATTTTCAGCGTGCTCGGGGTAGCTCTCAGCAGGGGCGGCAGCTTCTTTAGTGTACTCGAGGCGGCTCTCAGCGGGGGCGGCAACTTCTTCAGCGTGTTTTTCGCCATCTGAGCAAGAGGCTAACGCAAATAAAGAGATTAACAGGATGTAAGAAGAAAGTTGCATTTTAATATTGTTTAATTTCATTGGCAGACTCCCGTTCATGTCAGTTGTTTTTTCGAGCCAGTTTCTCGGTCAAGTCCACAATTGGAAACACCGCCTTCCTGAGGCGCTGCATTGCCCAGCCAGTTGATTCAGTCCGTATGATATCAGAATAAATGTTATAGTAATACTGTTAACTTCCATGGAATTGACAGATGCGTGACTTTGTTCCTGGAGTAGCTCGTTTAAACGCTCTGCGTTCAGATTGGTTTGATGCGCCCGAATCCGCCCCGCAGCTAATCCTCCTGCCTTTCCTTGGCGACTTAGCGGCTTTGCGAGAGGTATGTCTTTCGCTCTTTTTCCGTGCCCTCCGTGCATTCCGATGGAGGGTAATAGCCAGCTGAAACCACGGATGGACGCGAATAAACGCGAATCCAGAAGAACAAAGCAGGTCTCTCGCCCGTTCGCTATGCTCACCGGGGCCGCAGAGGTCGCCAAGGAAGGCAAGGGGCGCACAGCGCAAAGTGGGTGTCCTTTAGTTCGGCAGCGACTGGTTGGGCAAGGCGACGAATCCGAGTACCGTGTTGTGTACCCGATGAAGAGAGCGAAACGCTTCCAAACGATCTATCGAAGAGTCTCCGCTCATTCGAACTCCGTGTATGTTGGTACAAGCGTCATCCTTGGCCACCTAACGCCCATATTCACGTGCCAGCGTAGCTGGTCACGTGCAATTGATGGTTAGCTGTTCAACTCCTCGTCCAGAAGAAATTTACGTAACAACATTTCTTCCCTCATGACGTGAACAATGAAAACCACACCCTTGTCTTGACGGTAAAATATTCGACATGGCCTGACAGAAATTTCACGATATATCGAGCCTGGAATCTCGGGGGGGACATGTCCCGAATCCGGAAACTGCCCAAGCCGATCCACGGTTGAAAATATTTTCTTAACATGCCCTGCGGCAGCTTCCGGCTTATCCAACGCGATGTAATCTGCGATTTCTTCCAGTTGATACAGTGCGGGATCCGTCCATACTATTTCAGCCACTTTTGCATCCGCTCTTTGGCCTTTTCATGGGAGGTCGTTCTGCCCTCCAGAATGGCCCTTTCTCCCTTGGACAATCCTTCCAGCAGCGCCAGCCTGCGCTGCATGAATTCGTAATCCTGAACATCGACCAGGTAAGCGGATGGCTGGCCGTGTTCTGTGATCAGGACCGCTTCCTTGCTCTCATGCAGATCAGCAAGAATTCTTGTCGCTTGACGCTTTAGATTGGTTACAAGCTCAACTTTCATGGGCTACCTCCTTCAGAGTGCCACTATAGTATCACTTTTGTCGGTTTATGACTACTCTTGCAAGACACGGAGGTCAATCTTGACAGCTAACGTCCGCCATCACCGGTGACAAACCGGCGCGAAACTGAGGTTTGGCATCCGGTGCATGGCATGGTTATGCGCTTTCTCCGATGGCACGGATATCCTCGATGTCTACCGGCCGCGAGAGCGCAGATTTATACCGGACCAGATCTTCCTTCAACATAAGGGGCAAATCTAGGCCCAGCAGGTGCATTGTTTTATAACGAGAGAAATCTATGTTGAGCGGGATCCAGGTCTGGCTGCCTAAATCAAAGATTCGTGGACCGTTAGCGTTGCCCACTTCCACTTTGATGCCCTCATACTTGAACTGGACGTAGGTTAGATCCCAGCCTTCCTCCTGGCGGTGAGCGGCAGCCTTGGATACAAATTCTTGGCCGGCCTGAACCACTGACGAAAAATGTTCGCCGGAAACGAAAAGATCTATGTCATTCAGGTCACGCTCAGACCCATATCCCTTTGCAGCGAGTCCACCACAGATCAGAAAGGGGATATTCCTATCTCCCAGTAACCCCACAATCCACTGGGCCGCTAATTGATGCACGGCTCCTCCTTTTGCGCATAACGCCGCCAGCACGCGCGGCTTTGTAGTGAAGGCGAAGCCGCAACGGAAAAGCCGTCGCCGTGCCTGGCCTTGTTAGCCGGGGATACTACGCCCCGGCCTCTTTAAGATTTTCCAATGGCACCCACCCTGATTCCGTGCTGCCTGATTTCTCACACCATACCCAGCCATTCAAAATCCTTGTGCCAGTCAGTAGCTCACCTTCCAGCACATTGAGTTCTCTTGCCGTATAGTCATCAAGTGCTCGCCCGCTAGAGTCACCAAGGCGTTCAATAACTTGGCCAGGTACCCAGCCTGGTTCTTGTCCTGGCGTACTGCAATAGAACCAGTTATCCCAGCCTTCAGATCCCTTATATTCTTCGCCAACAACAAGAGGATCACCTGTTCGGAAAGTGATTGGGCTGGGGAACTCACTTTCATGAGGGCTGGCGACGATATATTTCTTAATGCTCATGTTGCTCCCAAATTTTGGCTAACGCCCGCAGCACGCGCGGCTTTGTAGTGAAGGCGAAGCCGCAACGAAAAAGCCGTCGCCGTGCCTGCGATTGTTATGCGTTTGACGTAATTACAGTTGTGTTGAACCCTTCATCAGAAGTGGGGGCAACAAAGTACTTTGTAACAAGCTCAAACATCTCTTCCGTATCAGTTCCCGCTCTCTGCGGCTGCTCTATCCGCCTTTTTGCAATTTGCCCCAAGCAAATATCATTTGGCTGATCGATGTAAATTAGCTCGTGTGGAGCCTGGATCTCAGAAAAAATGCTTTTAAACCACTCTCTTTGCGAAATTGTATTGGCAGGAAAGTCCATTACCACATTAGTACCTGCTGCCAAGATCGACTGAGCCAGCTTCTTCATTTGAGGCTTGAGCCGACCAGCATATTTTACGTAATCTTCCAGTGTCTTAATGCTATCGGGATAAGCTGACGCAAGCCATTCGTCTTCAGAAAGCAGAACGGCGTTTCGCTCATGGGAAACTTCAAGAGACTTTGTAGTTTTACCTGCCCCCATTTTTCCACAGAAAAATGTCAATACTCCTTTATTCATTTCTTACCTCGTATTGCATAACGCCGCATTAAGGGGCAGCCAACGCTACTACCAACTTACCGCATAACACCGTAACCACAAAAACCAACGCATAATAAAAGTGCCACGCGTTGGCTGTCCCTCTTAAATGCTTTGTTAGCCTTATCAACGCGATTGTGATGAATAAACTTCAAAAATTGAACGACCAATTTTAACAATTGCATCATTTCGCTCTGCTATTGAAGCCTCTGTTTGCGCTAGATAGATACTAACTATGATTGGGGATTGAGCTTCACTCCAAACAACGGCTGTAATACTTCGAGCACCAAATCCGCCAGTACCTGAACGATCCGCAATATTCCATCCCTCTGGCAATACTGACCGCAATAAATTACCAGTGACTTGATTATTCACCATCCAATACTCTAATTTTTTCTGGCCATCTTGAGACAATGTGGAACCAAATAATAATTCATTTAAAGTATTCACTATTGCATTAGGAGTTGTCGTATCCCTCAAATCACCAAGCTTGCCTTCATTTAATTCAGGTTCAATACGGTCTAGACGGGTTTCTTTATCTCCGATTTGTCTTAGAAAATCCGTCACGCTTTCAGGACCTCCTAGGGCATTTAGGATGATATTTGCTGCTGCATTATCACTTGTCGTCATAGTTGCAAAACACGCATCATCGAGCGTTATTGCTTGTCCTACTTGCTTTTCTATTACGGGAGAATAGGTCACAAGATCTGCTTTTTTGATCTCAACTGTACTCTTAGAATTTATTTCCCCTTGCTCAGCATTATATAATAATTTAGCGCAAGCTATTGTTTTAAAAGTACTTGTTAAAGGAAAACGCTGATTGCCATTGTAATCCCAAGACTCTCCAGTTTGAGTATCAAGAACAGAAATCCCTATATGCGCAGAAAGAGATGCTTCAATTGCCTTAGCATCTTGTTCAACCTGTTGAAACTTTGAACTATTTGCAAACACTATAGACGGTATTAAAAGCGAAAATACCAGTAAAAGCTTCATGTAATAACCTCATCATTTTGATTGGCTTACATCTTATATCAGAGTGTGAAGTATTCAAATAAGGCTAACGCCTAAATCAGGTGCGCCTTAGGCGTCACCTGGATTTTCTTGTTATGTGATTTCATGTAATGAACACATTTCCAAAATCTTTGCTTGAGATTTCTGAAACAATTTCAAATAAATATGTTTCATTATTCTTTATATAGGATGCGAAAGCTTCAAAAGGGTTGGTAGGAGAACATTCTCTCCAACGCTCACTTTGATACTTGAAGAATGTTCGCTGTCCTTGAGTGATGTCGCATCTGAAGCTTCTATATTCTAATCCTAGATCTTCGATAATATCTGTATCTTCTGAAGCCCGAGCTCCCCATGTAACAGTAAGAATAAGAGCTTCTATTTTTCCGAAATAATATTTGTTCAGTATTTCTTGAAATGATTTTGGCTGACTACTTTCTACTAGGGAGCCAAAGTACGTTTGAACATCTTCATTATTATCATGAACAATAATGGAATAAGTTGGTAAATATAGTATTCCTTCCTCTTTGGTTAAACAGAAATAAGGAGTGAAAACACCTGTCTCAGGATTATATATAGAGATAGTTATTTCAGCGTTTGGGAAGTCTCTTTCTATATCATTAAGAACTCGTAGAATTTGATACTTCCACGATAGGTTCGTCGAAAGTGTTTCTTCTATTTCGTTCTTTAAAATCTTTAGATGATACTGATTGTTTATGGATATTTTTTTCTTGTATCTCTGGCCAGTAACGCCATCATAACCGTTTATTTCTTCTATTATTGCGGCATCATCAAGCAAATTATTTCTTTCAAATTTACCATATCTTTTAACCGAATGTATTTTCAAGTTTTCTGAATTTAGTAGCTTGTCAAATTTAGCAGGGTAGCTGATATCGATATCATCTTCGTTACTTCTTGGCTCCATCGCTGTTAATGTTTCGTGTAAATAGCAGGACTTTTCGCTCTCTTCTAAATCCTCAATTATCTCATTAACCTCTTCAAGCGCATCCTTATTGCAACTTATTGAATTGATGCACTGCTCTTGTGATAATTCCTGCATTGCGAAGTACGCTATATATTTATAATGAGGGATCTTATCTTCTCTTAAAGGATTTCCTGACAACCCAGATAATAACTCAAGTCTTCTTATTTGTGATTCTGATGAAAATAAGTTATCACCCTTAAATGTGATAAGGATGTAGTCCTTGATTCCTTTCTTTGCGCATGATTCTTCAATGCTTGTAATTCCGTTTAATAAGGAGTCTTGGTTCAAGTAATAATGGGCAGTATGCCATGGCGCTATAAGACGCCCATTATTAAGATCTAAGGGGGTTATAGCTGTGGTTCGAATATTGGCTTCTTCAGTTACATCTACTGCAAGACCAATGACTGAGATCGATGTATCGCTTACAAACCTAGAGAATGGGACTAACAATTCTTTCCATTCTGTTGAAGCAATAATTACGCGAATTTCGTTATCCTTAACGCCAAAATGGAGCTTAACTCCTTCTACATATTTGTTTATCTCGTGAATTGCTTCTCTTGATGATGCATTACTTCTTTTAAGTTCTATTAGTACATGATTGCCAATATTGTCTTTTGCGTATAGGTCAATGAAACCTCTTGTCCCCAATTCATTAGGTATGTACTGTTCCTTGCTTATAAGAGTAAGCCCAGGCTCTAAGATAGATATATTTTCTGAGATTAGATCTCTCAATATTGATTCTTTCATATAAATAAATTCCGTTATTAGACCTTAGAGGTATGCACTTATCACATAACTATATTTAGGCGTCAAAAGTGATGCTATGCACTTTCTCAAAAACCGTACAAAATGACGGATAAAAATGCCCGCCTGACTGTGCATCCTGTAACTCTTTCATAAACTGTGCCTTCCTGTCAGGTTTGCATTCAGGCCAGTATTTCCGTCAAATCCACAATTGGAAAGACCGTCTTCCTGAGGCGTTGCATTGCCGCGCCAGTTGCTTCAGTCTGTATGGTATCAGAATAAATGTTACAGGAATACCATTGACCTCCATGGAATTGACAGATGCGTGATTTTATTCCTGGAGCAGCTCGTTTAAACGCTCTGCGTTCAGATCGGCTCATGTACCCCAATCCGCTCCGCAGTTAATCCTCCTGCCTTTCCTTGGTGCCTTTGCGAGCTTGGCGAGAGGCATGTCTTTCTCTCTTTTTCCATGCCATCCGTGTATTCCGATGGAGGGTAACAGCAAGCTGAAACCACGAATGGACACGAATAAACGCGAATCCAGAAGAGTGAAGCAGGTCTCTCGCCCGTTCGCTGCGCTCACCGGGGCTGCAAAGCCCGCCAAGGAAGGCAAGGGGCGCACAGCGCAAAGTGGGTGTCCTTTATCCTCGCAGCCTGCAAAAGGCAACTTCTCACGCCAAGCTCGCCAGCTTGCCTGGCCTGACTTATTCACGCAAGAGAAGTTCCAGGAACTTCATGTCATCATAAAGCATATCCAGGTTCTGTAAAATAAATCCTTCGTCCATAAACATTTGCCACTTGCTTGCCTGTCCGGGGAAATAACCGAACTGCTCTATTCTGGCACTCATGGCATCCTGGAGAGTATCATAAGCCGTGGGGTCAAAGAACGTATAGGGATTCGATTCATAGGCCATGTATATGCCTTGAGCAAGGTCACTCGCATCATCATTTTCAAAAGCATTATTCAAAAAGTGCAGTACGGCTGGATTGACATCGGATAGCGGTTTGGTAGACCTGGCGCCATATGTGGTCCCTTGACCGACAATGTGGAGCACCTGATTTACAACGGCCTCAGAGCCCTCGCGTCGCAGATACTTCCCTTGATTGTCCCGCAAAAAATTCCCCTCATCATCCGTCTGAAACTTATACTGGATAAATTCCTGTAAAGAATCAAAATCAGGTGGCTTATGGCCGGGAATAAAAGAAACTCTGATGCCGCTTGGATCGCGGAAGCGTGTGCTGTTTTGCAGGTATTCCACCAGATCGGCGGTGGAAAGCTCATCCAGCATACTTTCATCTTCCAGCCCCAGGTTATGCGATAAACGACTTAACTCCTCTTGCTGCAGGCTTTCCATGCGCTCTTTGGTTTTGAGCAGCGTATCTGCATCAATATCTTTGGGCTTAACACCCATGGGATCGAAGATGACATTATGCTCAGCCGCAAACGTGTTGCGTTCAACCTGACGACGCGCAAAAGAACTAAACTCAGCAATGTCTTGAGGTGATTTCTGTTCAACCGACTGCAACTTTGTCAAATCCGGTAACGCCATTGAAGCAGCCTCATTGGGCCGTGCCAGTGCTTTTCGCAAAAAGGCATTGGCAATGCTTTGGATATCGTTGAGCATCTCTACCACACTCCTTTGTGGTTAAAAACTTCGCTTTTAAAAGAGGAGCTTCACTTGCAGCGCCTGTGGCATGGACTTCTGGCAGTGCATTTATAACCTTCGATGGATAACGTGTATGTTCGTGTTAAGCTCATGGGATGTCAAGCTGATTTTGAAAATTTGTCCTGCAGACGCCATCTCCATTCGGCAGGCGTCGGCCATGCTCACATGGAAGTCTATAAAGACGTTATGTCTTCAATGGTGAGTGCCATGATATCGTGGCGGTTTGATATGAGGTGCTGAACTGTGTGCAACTGTCCAGATTTGGCGTATTTTCCAGGGCGAGAATTAGGGGAATGCGGTGAAGGGCGATATCGCGGGCAACACCGCAGATGAGGGCTTTTCAGCAGCATGCAAAAGGCAATGCCTCACGCCAAGCTCACAAAGGCACCAAGGAAAGGCAGTGGGGAGGGAGGAGCAGCCAGATTTACCGCGAATGGACACGAATCCAGAAGAATAAAGCAGGTCTCACGCCCGTTCGCTATGCTCACTCAAGCCGCAGAGGTCGCCAAGGAAGGCAAGGGGCGCACAGCGCAAAGTGGGTGTCCTTTAGTTCGATGCCCGCCATAAACGGCGCGAGGAACGAGCGTCCGGCGACCGTAGGGAGCGAATTTAATGGCTTTGCTAGTACTGTTAATTGTAAACTGTTGGTTGCTAACAAAACGGCACCCCATTCTCGTCTTCCGATTCCACCGATTCTGAAACCGGGTCAAATCTGGAAGTAGAGTCTTCTATCGGAATCAGTTCCCACATTTCATTCTGGTGCAACCAGAGCGGATCAGCATTTTCCTCAATGAACTGATCTATCGGTATGCCATCCACAGTCGGTGGCCGCTTTAATCTGACTTGCTTTCCATTCATAAAGCTCCACTGGTATTTCTTTTGTCGCTCGGCCTTCGCGGCTTTCCTCGCACGCCTTTGAGCCGGAGTGAACTTTTTCTTAACCTTTGCCATGCCCAGCCATTTTGGTGCTAATGTTTAGGCTCAGCGCGTTTGGGCGGCAATGGAGCGCAGCGGAATTGCCGTCCGGTGGAGCGCCTTGTTCGCCCATGTATATTCCCGTCACTGTTTCATCAAATACTTAGCCACGGCTTGATAGGCAGGTAAGGAGGTTGGGTCAATCTGCGCGTTTTCAGCAGTTGGAAAAGACGCAAACCGAACGATGACCATCTCGGCAGTTGGGTCTATATAGATGGTTTGCCCGTGAACGCCACGCGCAGCGAAAGCACCGTGTTCGTCATGAAACACCCACCACATGCTACGGTAACTACCGCCTTTGAGCATTTTGTAGCCAGCCTTAGCGAAGACTTCTCTATCGCCACCGGCGCGAATGTTCTCTACGACGGCTTTTGGAAATAAGCGATCCCCGTTGATCTCTCCGCCGTTAAGCATAAAAAGCCCAATGCGCCCTAGATCTCGCATGCCGGCACTGAGTCCGCCGCCAGCAAAAGGCGTTCCCTTCGCGTCTACCGTCATATATCCATCTTGCTCCGCACCCATTCTGCTCCAGATACGCTCCGACAGCAGGTGCGCGAGATCCTTGCCTGTGACTCTCGATACAATCCAACCCAGTGCGTCCGTGTTGATGGTTTTGTACCCGAAGGCCTCACCATGGGCGCCGTCCTGCGTGACGGTTTGTAGATACTCGAAATAGCCGTTTGGTCCCTTATAACCTTGTGGTTTTGGTAATGGGCTCGCCGCCTTTGAATAAGCCCAGATATCTGCCTTTGGATCGGAGTAGTTCTCGCTATAGTTTAGCGCCGTGGTCATGTCCATTACTTGGCGCACTGTTGCGCTGCCGAAAGCGCTGTCCTTAAGTTCCGGGATAATTGACGAGACCTTCGCTGTGTCGTCAAGCAGCCCCTCAACTACGAGAATCTCGGCCAGTAGTCCCGTCAGCGACTTCGTCATCGACATCGCGGCGTGCTTGCCCTGCTCGTCCAGACATCCAAAGTACCTTTCGTAAACAATCCGGTTCTTGTGAATGATGAGTATGCCATCGGTATAGTTGGCCGAAAGCGACTCCCTCCATGTCATTAGCTTTTCACTGCCAAGAGGCGTGAAGCGAACTGCATCAATAGCCTCATCGATTGCGTAGGTCAACGGTACCGATGAACCGATACCGCGACTCACCTCCTTTGTGGGCATCAGCTCGCGAATGTGGCATACCGTCCAACGCAACTTGGGGAACCCAAAGAAATCGGACTCCGGCTGCATGATAAGTTTTTCAGGTGGCGGGGGGAATCCCGTCATCCAACCCATCTTCACTGGATCTGATTTATCTGCACTCAATGGCACGGTTGATTGCTCAGCCGCATGCGCAAAACCGCCAAACAAGGTCAGAATACCTAAGAACGTTACGAGTGCGGTGCGTATTGTATCCAGCATGGTTATTCCTCCTTGCGGGTCATGGAAGTGCCTGGCTTATTTGGCGAACGCTGCCAACACGGGCAGCTTTGTAGTGAAGGCGAAGCCGCAACGGAAAAGCTGTCGCCGTGCTTGGCCTGGTTAAGTTGTATATTTCTCAATCTTTAAATGAATGAGTGCAACACGGTCTCCATTGTAATCAACCCGTTGCTCAATATCGTAAGGCCGAAAACCAAGCTTTGGGTACAAGAGCAATCCTGCTACGTTTCTATTAAAGCAAGATACTGAAACCGCCTTCGCGTGGTGCTTCTCGAAGCCCAGCGTGAGCATATGATTGATCAGATAGCTCCCCACTCCAGAGCCTCTGACGTCGGACGCGACAACAACATTACCGATTGAACATAACCCTTCCTTCCACCGGTAAAAATTCGCGAATGCAACAACACGTCCGGCGACTTCCACTACCGTTGAGTCAGCGCGCTTTTCGATGCTTTGACGCAAGTCTGCTTCCGACAGTGGGAAGCCTACTCTTGGAAAGCAATAAAAGAGCTCTTCACGTGTTTTCGGAAGCTTACAAATCTCAGGGATGTCGCTTTCCGTTACTTTTCGATGGTGCACAGGTTCCCTCCATGCAATTAACGCCGCAAACAGCGGCGGTGAAAAGTGGGTTGGAGCGAAGCGGAAACCCGCTTTACACCGTCCTACTGATTTGTTTTGTTGGACGGAGCCGCTACGCGGCAGACAAATACCGATCAAACCCATTTCACCACGATGAACCACTTGTAATCTCACCGTATTTGGTAATGGTAGCAGCGGAGCGTCTACCGCTCTCTATCAGGTACCGAGGAGATTACAATGAACACCACCATGCCGCAAGATCCGAGTTTCAACAAACTGTACAATCTCTCTCTGCAAATATACCGATTACACCATTGCTGCTTCTTTCCACATCTACGATCAAATCTTGAATGGCACTAACCAACTCATTGTGTTCTATCAACGCTAGCGAATCGAGCAAGGAGCAAGCTAGGCGCTGATCTCCTGGCCGAAACTGGTCGACCCAAGATATGCCCTCGGTTGTTTCAGATAAGCGCGTCATTGGTCACCTTCGAGAGCTAACGACAGTCATCACAGGCGGCAAACTCGTAGCGTAGCGAAGGTTTTGCCGTCCTCGTGAATGGCATTGTTATATTTCACTTTGTTTCGCGACCAGCTTTCTCAACTGACCAACACTAAGAGCCGGCTTTTTTCGATGCAGCATCCTATGGCAATTTGAGCAAACCAATGCCAGCTCGGATATTTTTGTTTTTCGCTCTCCGTCCAATTCCGATATAGGCACCGTATGATGGGCTTCAATGAACCCCTCTCCAAGTTCACCGTACACATCCAGGAAGGAGAATTCACAGACCTCACACCTAAGCGCACCGGTTTGCCTAAGGCGTATCTCTTTGGCTTTTTTCGAGAGAGCGGCATCTCGCTCCTTCGATCGGTGCAAACGGAAACGTTCTTTGCCCTCTGGGGAGGCGGATTCGTCATCTTCAATAGCTATACGCCGTTCCGTTTTTCCTTCTCTGCGATCAGTTACCCGATAACCCCGACTCACAAAATAATTTTTCGCCTCAACTGCGTTGAAATTATCCGAAGACCACTCCTCCCCGTCAAGGTACTTCGCTGCAATTGAGATTACATACTTAGGACTTATCCATAAATTACGCCGATTTTCCTGTATGTGATTATCGCCGCCGCGAGACACGTCAATCCGTAGTGAGTGACCTCAAGCTTCTCAAAGCGCACATGAATCTTCCTGAAACGGTTGAACCAGGAAATAGATGCTTCCACTATCCAGCGCCTCGCCTTCTTTGATGGGTCACGCTTCTTGTCCTCGATCTCTTCTTTTCGCTGCTTTACATGGGGTATGTATCCGCGCTGAAGAATGCTGCTGAGCGCCGGCTTTCCCTTGTAGCCACAATCTGCGCAAAGATGCTGCTCCTGCTCTGCAGGCTTCTCGAAGACTACGCCATCAAGAACGGCTTCAAGCTGGCTCACATCATGCCGGTTCGCTCCGGTTACGACGATGGACAACGGGACGCCACGACCGTCCACCAGGACATGACGCTTGCTCCCGTTTTTTTCCCCGATCCGTCGGGTTCTTCCCTACGGTTTCAAGAGCCATTGGAGCTTTGTACATTCCGCCATCTATGCTTTGCCACTCCCAAGCTATCCCCTCCATCTCGTCATACTCAGCCAGCCCCTGACGCCAAATAGCTTCGAATACACCGGCCTTACTCCATTCAATGAAGTACTTGTGCACTGCACTGGCGCAACCAAACTGCTCCTTGGGTATCGCTTTCCACTGACAACCGGTGCGCAGCACATAGACAATGCCGGAAAACGCCTTCCTGGGGTCAAGTCGCTTGCGCCCACCACCAGGCTTGCGCTTGTAGATCTTGTCAGGATCTCTTTGCTGGATTGGCAGTAAAGGCTCAACTCTTTGCCAGAAGGCATCTGAAACTTCCCATGATTGCACTTTAGACATAAATCACCGCCATGAATGATCTTTTGTGGATCATTCTACAGCGAAACATTGCTCGGGTCAATGATTATTTATGGACAAGTTCTTAGGCGGGTACTTCTTGCCATCCAGGACAAGATCGTAATGGACAGAAGCGCGCTCGTTGGGTACGCCATCCCTATCTATTTCCTTCGCAGCACTCTTAAAATGAACTGAAGTTAGACCTTTGGGGATCATCCTATTCTCCGTGAAATATAACGCTGCCCATAACCGGCGCCAATGGAGCGCAGCGGAATTGGCGTCCGGGTTGATGGGCTTGTTCGGCTCTTCTTACTTGTCACTTCCGATCGGCCTCCCAAACACCTCGTCGAAAGCGGCCTCTGCTGCTTCTCGGATCAGCTTGGTGCTCTTTGGCATGCTATGAGTCACCACAACCCATCGATTTCGATTGAGTGGCTTCTTATCTATATTGATGTTCTTGCCATCGAGCTTCATGCATACCGTAAACCTTCGCCCGGAGTCTTTGGCCAAATACGAGCTATAGAACAAATGGCTCTCTATTCTTTCTCTTACTCCGTAGGAATGCCCTCGATAAACTACCCGGGCGTCTTTGACTCTCAACTTGCATGGATTGTTGCCTGCAGCTAAGTCGGTGGCGATCAGGTAAAAGCCAGGGCCTGCGAGAATACTATCAAGGTCAGCACGGGAACTAACTTGATGGATTTTCAATTTTCCTTGGTTCTTTTGGTAACTCACTCCAGCGAAGAATGACTTGAAGTGCTCAGCCATACCATCCAAGCACTCGCGATGTTTTTCTAATAACGCCGGAATATCGTACATACGTTTCCTTTAAGGGGCCGAACGCTGCCTTAGCTTGCGTTTTGGGTGGCGCGGTTGTTGCCATAGGCAAGAACCGTGACACCCAAATAAGTCAGGTTGAAGGCATTGTTCTACTGAGGCCCCGTGTCTGCCTTTGGCCTCGCCACGGACGGGGAGGCTACAGATCAATCGCTATAGTGCCCCTATCCTGCTCAAAATATCAGCGTACTCCTTTTTCAGGGTCGTATTCGTAATATCGATAGCAGGCTGGAAAATATTCATATCCATCTCGAAGTGATTGAACTCATTCAACAATGTCTTTCGAGAAAGAAAGAACATCCGATTCTCAATCTCACGTTGGCCAGAACCACGGAAGGACTCAGAAATGATCTGAGTGAGTTTATAGAATTTGTCTGTTCTGATGCCGTATTTCTTGACAAGCACTTTTTCGACTGACATTCTGAGATATAGGTAGGTCAAGCTATGTACAAGAGTTCGGTTTAGAAGAGGATAGTTGTCATTTCTCAGAATTGAAACGTTCTGCACATTCTCGCCCAAGAGGTCTTGTGCTGAAACAGTGTGAGTACCTTTCAAAACAGGTCCGAATAGGTCATTGTATATTTGAGTGATATTTACTGGCTGATTTTTATATCCATGCATTAGCTTTGTAACTCAAGTTTCGCACCCTTGAAAGAGCATGCTGACGACGCAGTCTTTGATTCTCTGCTGGAATGCAGCGATTTGTTCTACAAAGACAGCAGTGCTTGACTTCAATATCTCGCCGCAGAGCTCATAGACGAACTCAATGTACTGATCGAGATTAAAAAGCACACTGAGTGTTTGCAGCTCGCACTCGGTTTTCTCGAATAGGGTTCCTTTGTAGCGATAGTCTTCTTCTTGTCGCTGCATGATGGTGAACACGATGCTCCTGATCATGCTGATGGTTAAAAAGCAGATATTTGACTCAAAGTTGCGGCACTGGCTTTTGCCAAAGTCCCAGGTGTGCTTGAGCTCCTTAAAAAGCGTTTCTATGGACCAGCGATTGGCATAGGTATCTATAACTTCCTGCTCGCTGTGGTGGGTCAGGGTGCTCAGCAGGATAATAGGCTTGTAGTGGCTGCGCTTGTCTACAGGACGGCAGAACACCAGCTTTACCGGAGTATTGCCGAAGTCTGCTCTTATGGAGCGAACTTCCACCTCCACATTGCGCACGGTGATGACTTTTGCGCGCAGGCTGGGAACAACCGTATTCCAAAGCTGCTGTGTTGCGTAAGGTTTCCCTTGGCAGGTCACCATGATCGTCCTTGTCGCTTTGAGCTGAGCGCAGACGTTGTAGCCGATCTCGTGGTAAATCTTGCCCACCAGTTTGGGATAGCAATACCAGCTGTCAAAGAGTACCGCATCGGCCTCAACTCCCTGGTTCCGGGCTCTTCTCAGCATTTCCAGCACCAGGTCGGTTTTCTTCATTCCCACTTCCATGCGACGTCTTGCTGCATACGAGCGCCCATCAAGATCAGCAGGTTCCAAATGCTCACTGACCCGGTTCGCTGAAGACTTGATGGCAAAGTCCATGGGGATAGTGGAAGTTCCATCGGTGTAGCTCAGGCACGGTATTTCGAAACCCATGGTTGAGCGCTTCTTGCTCTTGTCGAATATCCAGCTCAGGTACTCAATACGCTTGCCGGTCTTTTCCAGCTGGGAGTCGTCAATAGTCAGGTAGCGTCCACTATCCGGATAGTATTTACCCAGGATGCCAACAGCGCGCATGGCAACACACAAAAGCAGTTTGCGCCAGTGAATGCACTGGCGCTGTGCATAGCGGTAGGCAGTGTCCTTCTTCAGGCTGAATACGGAGCCCTGTGCTTTACGCACAAACCTGGCTATCGTGCTGGAGGTAAATACTGCCATAAACAGGGAGACAAAGACCTTCACCCCATCTTCGCCCTGCTGCTTGTTCATGCCACACTTCCTGGCCAAACGCTGAAAGTCCAGCATGCGCAAAACCCGTAATACTTCGAACTGTTCAAGAAGACGCGCTTGCAGTTTTTCATCACTCAGGGTAACTTTTGCCATTGATGACCTCCTGTGGCTTGGATACTCGTTTTGTGTTAACTCAAGTATACCAAATTGCGGGGGTCATCGCTAGTTAAATGCTAGCTTTTAAAGACCTTGCGCTAGAATCAAAGGATGCGAAACTTCAGTTTGTAAGCTCTTCCTTGTACTGCACATGGTTGATCATCTGGCAATAGCCACGCATAAACGGAACTAGAGCGTAGGCAAAGAGCCTTTCGTTGGATATCTCGTCCGCGATAGAACCACGAAGTAGATTAATAAACTTGGGGATGTAGATCAAAATTTCTACTTCCTTGCTCGTCAAAGGTATGAACCCATTCACTTCCCCGGCCGTATTGTTGAGAATGTACAGTCTGAACGACCCTTGCTTCTGGTGTTCGAGCAATTTAATGAGGTCTGTGTTGTGCGTCAGCACAATCGACCTCTTGTCTTCTAGGAACTTTAGGATCGCATACGCTATCTTGTTTTTGTAAATGGAATCAAAGCTTGAGATTGGATCATCAAGGACAACAAGCTCACTATCGACCTTCTTTGCCTTCAATAGCTCAAAAGAAAGAGACAGGAAATTCTGTTCACCATTGCTAAGTGAAAGAGACTCCCGCTCTTGCTCTAGAAACTCCTGATCGCCGAGTAACAGTCTCAGATTGTTGTCATCGTCGCGCTTTAGTTCGATTTTTCGGTCAAGGCAATCATTCAAGAATTTTTCGATAAAAATGATGTCTTCATTTTCAAGTTCTGGTTTTCCACCGGTCAACTTCTCATACTCGGCAGATTCCTCTCTTAGCGATGTCGCACTAAGACTCTCTACGAACAAATTACTAATTTTCGTTGAGTAGATCTGTTGATAATAGCCAATTTCACGGATGAGTTCCGTGACCGGTTCAGTTTCCCCAGTTTTGATAGCATCAAGCAATATCGCTCGTATTTTAAACGGGTCATCGCCGGAAATTGAAGCAATGATCTCCTCGAGTATCTTCTTGGTAAAGTCACTCAGTGAAGACTTTGCCTTCTCTTGCTGCTTCTGCTTCTTTGTTATCAAACCGATCCTATCGATATTGGGAGTGTCGCAGACAACGCAATCGTCTGTGTAGTCAAACCTGGTCAAGACATTTATTGCGGAGTCGCTCTCGTCTATTTTCAGGTATTGCGGCTCGGCCTTCAGCATTGATAGCTTGAGCTCAATGATTCCCCTGATCGCTGATACCTTTCCTTTGTAGTCATTTATGAAGAACAAGTACTTCTGTCCATCGTGATCAGGAACAGGTTCGACAACCAGACTACCAACAGCTTCAAGAAAGTCTCTACGGTCAAGATTGTCTCCCTTCGACTTTTGGTTTGCCAAGTCGGACACAAATTCTTTAAGTTTCTCGATCTTGATCAGCTCTCCAAAGGGACTTGTTTTGGTCGAAATTCCAAACTGCTGTTTTAGGTCGCCATTCAGTCTAGTTTTGAAAAGCGCCTCAAACTGGTTCTCAATGCTGCGTTTCAGAGCATACTCGCGCTTTATGTTGTCTCCAAGGATAAAGTCCTCGGTCTTGCCACTAATGATATTTCTGCCATTCTGGTCGTTGATTACGTGGAATTGTGGTTCTTGCTCATTTGTGAATGAATTTCCGTCTATCGATAGCGAATACTCGCCTTCTTCGTCTACATTCGCCAAGACGGCAGCAAGACTACTTTTTCCTGAGCCGTTCGGACCATAGACTACCACTACTTTGTTTGAACCAAAATCGAATGTATTGTTTGAGGCCAGTTGACTGAAGTCCGACTCAAAAATGTCGAATCGTTGGATTTTGTTGAACACGACTTTCATTCGCCTTCCCCTTTCGAACTTTAAATCCACTCCGCGCCATGGACGGCGCGCGCGTCAGAAAATGTTGGCCGTCTTGTCAGTAGAACGCTTGCGCTCAGGCGCGTCCCGGCCGCAGTGAAGCGGAGGCCGGGACGTCGGACTGCAGCGCCTTGTTGTACGTCATTTGGTTAGTGCCAAAAGCCTTTGTTTGCTTCGAGAATATCTAACCCAATCTCTACGCGCGTGCGGCACCAGTTTGCATCATGCTTGGGCCAACCCAATTCTTCTACAAGCAGGCATTCAAATGCCTCCAAGTCAAATGGCTTTCGTTTGAAGCTCGAAAGCGCGCATATGAATGCATCTAGTCTACGAATATCTAATGGGTGATAGCTGAGAGGATGCATGGAGAGGAAAATTTCGAACCTTTTCTTCGCGATCTTGCCGAGGATCACATCTGCGAGCCGAACTTCATGTTTAGACAATTTCACGGCTAGACGTATTTCGCGCTGAGCAGCACCGAATCGAATGAGCTTCGCCGTATAAGCTATGAGTTTGTTGTACTCCGCGAGCTGTAACTGAGACTTGTTGAGCGGGACAATATTCGCGACGACAAGCGCATTGTCTCGCTTCCTTGTGAAATGCACCGCTGCCATATTCTGAGGGTCGCTGACGCAAACTATGCAGCAGGACGGCTCTCCACAGAGCTGCCGATACTCGGCGCTCTTTTCCACAGGAAAGACCCAACTCTCCGACTCCTCTGCGAACAGCTCAATCTGCCGGGCGATCTGATTGGCATCGGATTCCTGAGAGGACACCACGAGTTCGCGATAACGGTTCATACCGTACAACGCCCAAAGCAGCGGCAGCGTTAGCTGTCCGACTGACTTTGCTTGTTAGCCTTAAATTTCTCCAACGCCTCCATAGCGGGCCTGAAGTAGGTATTAATATAAGATTGCAGCTGATAACCGCTGATCTTTCCCTCAAATAACTGTCTTTTTTCTTCTAGCAACTTGATCATATTTTTAAGCCACTCCAACTCAGGGAGGAGCGAATCATTAAAATTATCGAATTTGTACCTTTCCGCAAATGCATAACAAATTGTATTTCTTGAACTTGGTATGGCGCTTACAAATGCTTCAACAAATGCCGAAGGTTCTATGTATTGAAATATTGGTATTTCGTAGTAAATATTGTCTGAATCGTTGCAGAGCACTACCTTTCGATAGAATAAATTGGGATCATCGCTTATCAATTGAATCAACTCTTCCCCTGCTGCTGGATAGTCTTCAATTACTGCCTGTTCACTTAATTTATCTATATACCTATTTAGCTCACTAAATTCATCTGATTCTTTTTCATGAAAACCTAGGCCTCCCCATGATTCATATTCTCTAAATCTTGGTCTATTTGAGACTTCCGAATTAAGGTTGTTATTTTCCTTTAACTGATCAATGTATGAACAGGAAAATTCAAGAATTTCGCGCCTAGTCTTCTTCATTAGCCCTATTTTAGAAAGCCAGAGAAAAATGCCGGCAACATGTCTAACAACACCTAACTCGGAGTACCTCATATCGAAGAAATCTTTTTCAACAGATTCTAGTGCAGCACTAAACTCATCATCACTCAAATCCATTGAGTGCCATAGTCTAACCCAATCAGGAGTATTCTCTGTTCGATAGTATTCTGACTTTTCTAGAGATTCTTGTATTCGCTCCTCAGCGCAGCAACCTTTATCAAAGAAATCTATCCAAATTGACTCTTCAACTAATAGATCTCTAAGGCTCACATTTTTATATTTTTTGCTCACTCTTTGATAAGGTGTTTCTTCTTTCTTTTTTGAATCTCTATCGAGCAAACTTGAAAAATATGCTCTCTTAAAATTTGAAATATCTTTTGGGAGAATACTCCCGCTTTTTATCTCAATCGACAGAATAAGAAATATTTTTAATAAGTGATCTAGCAGCCCATCTTTCGAAGATGCATCTGGATTAACAAATGATAAAAATCTTTCAAAATCCCAAAGAGCTTGCTTTAAATGCCTTAAATTCTGATATTGTGAGTTTTCATAAATCTCAGATATTAAATTGATGTTTTTGTTGTATAGCGCTTGCGCATCATTATCTTTAACTTCAGAGATGAAATTAACTAAAGCCCCACTTAAGTCAGGGTTTATCTCAAAGGTTTTTCCTACCAATTTTTCTTTTATTCTTCTATATGCAAGCTTGAAGTCATCACGTTGTTCTTGATGTGCCAATATCTCTTCTTCATTTGCAACAATGATTACCTTGTAACCTTGATGCTCAACATAATGATTTATATATCCGAGAAGGCTTTCCAGATTAATAGATGCTCTTTCAAGATCATCAAAAACGATAATAAAACCAGATGTATTGGTGAGATAATCAGGTAAATTTAACTCTGGAACTTGCGCAGAAACACTGCCGTCAGCTTTTCCATCTCCGTCCAAATCAATTTTCAATGTAGCCTTTAACAACCCTTTAGCTATCTTTCCTGTTAAAGCCATACTTTTCGACGATAATAGCGGATGTAGTTGCTTAAAGAACTCATCTTCTATTTCTTCAAATGAAGTTACCCCGTAGAGACTTACATATAGATATTTTCCATCTTGCTTAGCAAGTGAATTTAGCGTTTGGTTAATAAACCATGTCTTTCCCGTTCCCCACTTTCCTTTCAGTAGCACTGCATATCCGGGCTCCTGATCAAATGAATAGTAGTACTTTAGAAATTCCTCGATGTGTAAATTAGGGGAATCCATGATTTTTTTGCTTCTCCTGAACCATGACTTTTTAAGGCTAACTACATTTAGGTGTCAAAAGTGACGTTATGCACTTTATCAAAAACCGAACAAAGTGACGGATAAAAATTCCCGCCAGACTGCGCGCTCTGTAACTCTTTCATGAAATATGTTTTCCTGTCAGGTTTTTATCTGGGCCAGTTTCTCCGTCAAATCCACAACTGGAAAGACCGTACTGCTGAGGCGCTGCATTGCCACGTCAGTTGATTCAGTCCGTATGATATCAGAATAAATGTTACAGGAATACCATTAACTTCCATGGAATCGACAGATGCGTGATTTTATTCCTGGAGCAGCTCGTTTAAACGCTCTGCGTTCAGATCGGTTCATGTACCCGAATCCGACCCGCAGCTAAACCTCCTGCTTTTCTTTGGCGACTTTGCGCCTTGGCGAGAGGTATCTTTTTTCCGTGCCTTCGCTCTCCTGCATTCATCTGCGTGAATCTGCGTTCATCTGTGGTAAACCCTCTTGCCGGCTGCTTATACTTGAATTTATTCGCGTCTATTTGCGTTCATTCGCGGTGAAAAACACCCTCTGCGGTTTTATCGGTTCATCCGGTTAAAGCGTACTTTGAATTATGGAGGGCCTTTTTATCCTCCTGCCTTTTAAGGAGCTGGCGTTCCACAGCAAATTTATATCAACCGGGCTAAACTCCGCTTCCTCGCAAACCCTCCCCCGACCAACGCTCCCTGAAACCCGCCACCAATCTATCCATCAACACCCAAGCTGATCTCGGTCCCCTCACTCAAAATCTCCACGTAGGCATGGTAGATAAACTTCCGGTTTCTCTTTCCGGTTCCTCGTTGGCGCAAAATGCCGAGATCTTCGCAGGCGGCGATCAAAGCATTGGCTTTGGTATAACTGACACCGACCATGCGGGCGACGTCATTGGCCATGACCACTGGCTGGCGCATCAGGCCGCGCAACAGGGTGAGACCATAAGAACCTTCCCCATGAGCCACCAGACGATCCGAATCCTCCCTTTCGAGAAGCTGAATCCTTTTGGTCGTCTGCAACACCATCTGTGAAACTTCACGAATTCCTTCGAGGAAAAAACGGATCCAGGCCTCGAAATTACCCTCCACTCTGACCTGGGTCAGGCGATCATAATATTCCTGTTGATGAATCTTCAGATAGGCACTCAGATAGAGCATCGGTTCATCAAGAATCCCCTTCCAGACCAGATAAAGTGTCATCAGCAGACGCCCTACCCGGCCATTGCCGTCGTTGAAGGGGTGGATGGTTTCGAACTGATAATGGAGCAAGCCACAGCGGATTAGCGGCGGCAGGGCGTCATCCTCATGCAGGTAACCCTCGAAAGCTGCCAGCGCATCGTGCATGGCCTCGACGGGCGGCGGAACAAATCGGGCGTTGGCGGGGCTGGTCCCACCGATCCAGTTCTGCATGCGGCGGAATTCCCCTGGGGTCAGATTGGTGCTTCCTCCCCGCACCTGCTGCATCAGCATCTCATGAATTTCCCGGATCAAGCGCAGCGACATGGGAAAATCATCCTCCTGGATTCGTTTCAATCCATGGCGCATGGCCTTGACATAATTGATGACTTCGCCTACGTCCGCAGTCGGAATATGGTCTTCATCCGCACCCAGTACGTCAACCAGCGAAGATTGCGTGCCCTCGATCTGGGAACTGAGCAGTGCTTCTTTCTGTATAAACATCCCGACCAGTAGATCGGGATTGGGCAGAACCGTGACAACGATATTCAGCGCCCCCAAGGCACGATCCGCTTCGGAAAGCAACAGGGCAAGATCACCTTCCAGGCTGATCTGCGGAACCGGCGGGAGAGGGGCGGGAAAAAAGGCCGTGTAACCAACGGGCATTTTTTTAAATTGGCCACTGCGCATGGCTTTGCCTTTCTTATCTCGCAACTACGATTTATGGAAGCCTTCCAAGAGGTTATATCATTTTTTTTGGAATAAGAAAGGAAAGTCGCACTCCATATCTCTCAGGCGCGAGATATGGAGTGCGTCGAGGCGGTCATAGCACACACAACAACACAAGGATGCCGTGATCAAAACCCCTCGACGCGTGGTGGGTTGCTTCAATGCCGTTTTTTTTCCAGTTGTTGCGCTATTGTTCGTGCCAGAAGCGGTTCACCGGCGGCAGGGTATTCAATCTGGTAGGATTCGGCCGGAAACCCGTAGTAATCGTAGATCAACTCCGGTCGGCTTGCTGCCGTGAGGGTTGGACGACTTTCCTTCCAGTGAGCACTGACAATAATAAATCCCCTCTGCGGTTTTATCTTCCTGCCTTTTCTTGGCGACTTTGCGCCTTGGCGAGAGGTATGTCTTTCTCTCTTTTTCCGTGCCTTCGCTCTCCTGTATTCATCTGCGTTCATCTGTGGCAAGCCCTCTTACAGGCTGCTTATTCTAGAAGTTATTCGCGTCCATTCGCGGTAAAAAACCCCTCTGCGGTTTTATCCTCCTGCCTTTCCCTGGCGGCTTTGCGCCTTGGCGAGAGGTATGCCTTTCTCTCTTTTTCCGTGCCTCCGCTCCCCTGCATTCATCTGCGTGAATCGGCGTTCATCTGTGGTAAGCTCTCTTACCGGCTGCTTATACTTGAATTTATTCGCGTCTATTTGCGTTCATTCGCGGTGAAAAACCCCCTCTGCGGTTTTATCTTCCTGCCTTTCCCTGGCGGCTTTGCGCCTTGGCGAGAGGTATGTCCTTCTCTCTTTTCCGTACCCCCGCTCCCCTGCATTCATCTGCGTGAATCTGCGTTCATCTGTGGCAAGCCCTCTTACAGGCTGCTTATTCTAGAAGTTATTCGCGTCCATTTGCGGTAAAAAATCCCCTCTGCGGTTTTATCTTCCTGCCTTTCCTTGGCGACTTTGCGCCTTGGCGAGAGGTATGTCTTTCTCTCTTTTTCCGTGCCTTCCGTGTTTTCCGTGGTTCAGTCTCTCCCTGCCTTTCCCTCTCTCCCTATCCCCCAGCTTCAGCACGCTTCCCATTTCTGGTCTTCCCTGCCGCGCAGGGCGTTGACGGCTTTGCGCAGGCTTTCCAGCAGGTATTCCACGTCTTCGAGGGAGTGGGTGTAGTGGATGCTGATGCGCAGCCAGGCGGGTTTGCGGGCGAGGTCGTGGTCGTCGGGCATGTTCAGCAGGTCGTGGCCGTAGGGGCCGGCGCAGCTGCAGCCGGGGCGGGTTTCGATGCGGTAGAGTTCGGAGAGGTGTTCGCAGAGGCTGTAGGGGCTGACGCCTTCAAAGTTGAGGGCGAAGGTGCTGATGCGCGGGATGTCCTGGGCGGGGCCGTAGATGGTGTGGCTGCCGATATTTCCCAGGCCTTCCAGGAAGACGCTGCTGAGGTTGTTTTTGCGTTGTTCCATGAAGGCGAAGCCCACTTCGTTGCGCAGCTGGTAGGCGAAGCTGGCGCGCAGGAGCTGCAGGATGCCGGGGGTTCCGGCGTCTTCGCGCTGCTCCAGGTTTTCCACAAAATCGTGCTGCTGGCGGGAGACGTATCCCACGGTTCCGCCTCCACCGAAGGTGGGGGGCAGGCTGGTGTCCACCAGGGTACGGCGGATGGCCAGCAGTCCGCAGCTGCCGGGGCCGCCCAGCAGTTTGTGGGGCGAGAGGAAGGCGGCGTCATAGAGGCTGTTGTCGATGTTCATGTAGGGCGAAGATGCGGCCATATCGAAGCATACCAGGCCCTGGTGCTGGCGGATGATGCGCGAGACTTCCTCCCAGGGCAGCAGGTCGCCGCTGACGTTGGAGGCGGTGGAGAAGGAGCCGATGATCTGACGGTGGGCGTGGCGGGCGGCTTCGGCGCGCAGAGTGTCCAGGTCGATGGTGCCCTGGGCGTTCAGGGGAATGCGGATGACGGTGGCGCCGGTTTCCCGCAGGCTGATTTCGTTGGAGTGGTGTTCCTGGGGGCCGATGAGAAAGACGGGCAGCTGCTCGGGGTCAATGGCAATGCCCAGGCGTTTGCGGGTGGCGGGGGGAATGTAGATGCCCAGCAGTTCCTGGAACTTCTTCATGGCGGCGGTGGAGCCGTTGCCGCAGGGCAGCAGGGCAAACTCGTTGTTGATGCCGAGGAAATCCTTGAGGCGCGAGCGAGCCACATCGTAGCGCGACGAGGTGAGGGCTGCCGAGCGGGCGATTTTGGAGTGGGTATTGGCGTAGTCCTGCATCGCCTCGGCGATGCGCTCCTCGATGGGCTGGTAGCCAAGGCCAGTCGCCGTGAAGTCGAAGTAATAGGTATCGGGGGCTTTTATGACATGCTGGCGAAGCTCCTGGAAGGGGTGCTCCGACTGCAGAAGGCGGCGGAAGAGGTTTTTCATAAGTATCCATTACGCTGTATTTTTGGAAGGGTTTTACACAAGGGCCACCAAGGCTCAAAGGAAGGCAATATTTCATGACCGTTCGCTGTACTTTTTGCGCGTTCAAAAAGTACCGGAGCCATGCAGTTACATTTTGGCCCTGCGCAAATTCGCCCGAGACAGAATCTTGAGTAAACCGTCAATGATGGTAGACATTCTCGGGTTTACTCACTATACTGCACTCCTTAAAACAGGTCAAAACACTTTTCAGGAGGTTTGCATGGATGTCCAGGGTCGCTACCGTCGCAATGTGCAGTTGCCGCAGATCGGCGAGGCGGGGCAGCGCAGGCTGCTGGATTCGCGGGTGCTGGTGATTGGTGCCGGGGGTCTTGGTTCGCCGGTTTCCATGTATCTGGCGGCGGCGGGTGTGGGGCACCTTGGCATTGCCGATGCGGATGTGGTGGATATTTCCAATCTGCAGCGGCAGATTCTCCATGGCACGCCCGATCTGGATACGCCCAAGGTGTACTCGGCGCGCGCCCGTCTGCGCAATATCAATCCCGATGTGGATGTGAAGGTGTACCACCAGTGGATTACGCCGGAGAATATCGCCGAGGTGATGGAGCCCTACGACTTTGTGGTGGAGGCGACGGACAATATCCACGTGAAGTTTCTGGTGAATGATGCCTGTGTGCTGGTGGGGCAGCCCTTTTCCCACGGGGGTATCCGGGAGTTTACGGGCCAGACGCTGACGGTGAATCCCGGCCAGACGGCCTGTCTGCGCTGTCTCTTTCCTGAAGCGCCGGCGCGCGAAGAGAAGCGGGTGGAGCTGGGGGTGCTGGGTTCGGTGGCGGGTATGCTGGGCACGATTCAGGCGACGGAAGCCATCAAGTACCTCACCGGTGCCGGTGAGCCTCTCTATAATACGCTGCTGGGCTTTGATGCCCTGGTGATGCACTTCCGGAAGACGAAAATCAGCAGAGATCCCCATTGTCCCCTGTGCGGCGAGAATCCGAAGATCAGGACTTTTGAACAGCTGGCAGCAGCGTTCTGATCTGCTTGAGCAGGTCGGCGGGGTTGGTGATGTCGAAACGGCAGCAGTGGAAGATCTTGTACTCCTGCAGCTTCTGCTTTTTCAGCTTTTCCATGGGGTCGGAGTCGATGACAAAGACGGGGTGAAAGAGGTTCTTTGAGCGCAGGGTCTTGATGAACGCGCTCCAGGTGAAGTCGCACCTGCGTTCTTTGGCGGTGACCAGGTTGTCGAATATGACAAAGCAGTCTTCATTTTCCTCAAGAAAATCCAGTATTTCCCGTTCATCGCTGAGGTAGTGCTTGCGGTAGCGCTGCTCGAATTCCTCGTTGTTGTAATAGGTGGAGCTGCGGTCGCCGATGATGACGACGTCGCGGCGCTCCTGGGCGGCAGCCTGCAGGGTGGCTTCGACTGAGGGTTGCTGGCTGCGCTCCATCAGGTTTTCGGATTCCAGGTTGCTGATGTTGGCTGCGCGGCAGAAGCGGGCAAAGTGCTGCATCAGTGAGCTGTCCACCAGGTAGGGATACTGGGAGACGTAGGGCACGTTCTTGGACTTTTCCGTAAAGAATTCCAGGCCGCAGAAGCGGTTAAAGCTCTTGATGTGGGCGACGCGGGCCAGTACCTTGACGCTGGTGCGCGGCAGCAGATCGATGCCGGGCAGGGTGAACTCCAGGTAGACCACATCGTTGATATCCAGGGTCATGGTGGCAAAGGACATGAAAAAGAGGCCACCTTCCGAGATGTCATAGGCCTTGCCGTCATAGTCAAAGGCCTTGACCTGGCCCTGGCTGTGGGCCAGCTCGGTTTTGGAGATGTTCTTCAGGGAGCAGCGGATATTGTACTGGGATATGCGCACCCGGAAGACTTTGCGGCGCTCGTTGCGGTGCACTTTGGTGGGCAGGTGGACGCTGATGATGTCATTTTCGCGGTCAACGGCGGCTATGGTGGTGGAGCAGTAGAACATGACCCCGTCCACGGAGAAGAAGAGCATGATGGGGTTGCTCCTGAATACCGGTGTGCGGGGAAAGACGTACTCGATTTTCAGGATGTGCTCCGCGCTGTCCAGCTCAGCCATGGCGGAGCTGCGGAAGGGCGCTTCCTTGCCCAGTTTGCGGTATCCGTCATAGGCATCGGTATCCCCCAGAAACACGTCAAGGGGCTCGTTGCGTTCAACGGCCCTGGTGAAGAGTTCCAGTATCTGGGGGGAGACGCTCTCCTGGGAGCGTTTACCGAAGAGTTTTTTCAGCACTGCTATTCACCTGCAGGGAGTTCCTGTCCTTCTGCCCAGAAGGGGAGTCTGAGCGAAACCAGTCGCTCGTGTTCAGATATCGCGCTCAGCGTGATTTCGCCGTAAGCGGAAGATGTGGTTATGGCTGCTGGCAGCATTTCCGGCCATTCGACAACGGCGATGGCATCTTCAAGCATTTCGTCTATACCGCTGTGGTAAAAGTCGTCTTCGCTGTGGAGGCGGTAGAGGTCGCAGTGACACAGCGAGTGGGGCGAAGCTTCATAGTGCTGGGCGATGGAGTAGGTGGGTGAGGTCACCGTATCGGGGTCTATGCCGAGCCCGCGGGCAATGCCCTTGACCAGGGTGGTTTTGCCCGCGCCGAGCTGTCCTTTCAGGCCGATGATGATCGGGCCTGGAATCCTCGAAGCGATTGTTTCGCCCAAGGAAAAGGTATCATCCTCGCTACTGGTTGTCACCTTTATTTCCGTTGTCATAGGCAATTGCTCTCATTATATCGGTAGTGCTGACGATTCCCTGGACGCGGTTGCCCTCATCCACAACGGGAACCATGTGAACGTGGCTTTCCGAAAGAATGCCGGCCACTTTGGCGATATCCGTCTGGGGATCGACGGTGACCACTTTGCGGGTCATGGCTTCGGCCACCTGCACGGCAGAGATCTTGCCCAGCTCGTGGTTGTACTCTTCGGTGTTTTCCAGGTAGATGATGGCGTCAAAGAGGTTGATCATGCGGGGCAGTTTCAGCTCCTTGATGGTGTCGATGATATCCTTTTTGGTGATGATGCCCACCAGCTTGCCGCTGGCATCCAGAACCGGCGCGCCGGAAATGTCCTTTTCCAGAAAGAGGCGGGCGGTATCCTTGATGGAGTGGTCGGGGGCAACGCAGATGGGGCTGGTGCTCATGATATCCTTGGCTGTGGTCATGGGAACTCCTTTGGGAATGTTTGCGTGTCAATGTACCAGGAGGTTGATGGCAGAGGCAAATACCAGCAGTGCGAAGAACCTGCGGAAGAGGCTGAGATTGACCTTTCCCAGGAGGTGAATGCCCAGTGGAGCGGCTGCCATGGCTCCAATGGCAATCACGATTGCAATATCATAACGAATCAGCGGAAGTCCAGTGATACTTTGCCCCAGCAGGTAGCCGAAAACTCCCATCAGAGAGTTGAAAAAAATCATGGTGCTGGAGGTGCCCACGCACTTGCGCAGGGAGATGTGGCACCACTGGTTGAAGGCCGGCACACTGAAAAATCCGCCGCCCACGCCGAAGGTGGAGGTGATCAGCCCGGTAAAGGCGGAGATGGGGAAGACGCGCCGCCAGTCCAGGATATCTTCACCGTCCACATACTCCGGCTTGCCCGCCGATGCCATCAGGCGGTAGCCCACGTAGAACAGCAGCAGGGCAAAGGAGATCTTCAGGAGAGCTGCGGGCAGCAGGGTGCCGAACTGGGAGCCGATAAAGGCGCCGATCAGCCCACTGACCAGGGCGCGCCTGAGCAGGGGCAGGTGGACGTTGTGGGCGCGCAGATTGGCCAGGCTGCTGGAGATGGAGCTGAGGAGAACCACCAGCAGGCTGGTGGCAATGGCGACCCGGATGAAGTCATCGCCATTGCCTGTCAGCCAGGGCAGCATGAAGGTCAGAACCGGAACATAGATAATCCCGCCGCCGATGCCCAGCAGGGCCGCCAGAAAGCCTGTGATGGCGCCGAGGGCCAGAAACAGAGCGATCAGGGCGGGATCAAAGCTCATACCACTTCTTCCGGTTTTTCCTGGAGTTTTTTCAGGTGTGGTTCAATGTACCTGGGCTGCCAGTAGACCAGCAGCAGGGAGGCCACGAAGATGGAAGAGTAGGTTCCCACAATAATGCCCACCAGCAGGGTAAAGGCAAAGCCGTTGATCACTTCCCCACCGAAGAAGTAGAGGATCGTGACCACGATCAGGGTCGTGCCGCTGGTGAGGATGGTGCGGGAGAGGGTTTCGGTTATGGACGTATTGATGATGGAGATAATACTGGGTTTCTCCGCCCCTTCCGGCATGTAGAGGTTCTCCCGTATGCGGTCGAAGACGACGATGGTGTCGTTGAGGGAGTAGCCGATGACCGTCAGCACCGCTGCCAGTACGGGCAGAGAGAAGGTCACACCCACCAGGCTGAAGATGCCCAGGGTGATGGCGACATCGTGGACCAGGGCGATGACCGCGGCCACGCCAAAGTTCAGTTCAAAGCGCCACCAGATATAGGCCACGATGGCCAGCAGGGCGTAGAGAATGGCATAGGTGCCCTGCTGACGCAGTTCACTGCCCACGCGGGGGCCAACGGTCTCTATGCGCAGTACCTCCATCTCGTCTCCGTACTGGGCGCTGAGGGTCTGGCGAATCAGCGTGATGACTTCCATGGCCGCAGCGCTTTCGTCACTGAGGATAGGCGCGCGCACCAGGATGTCCCGATCGGAGCCGAAGTGCTGGATGGTGCTGTCGCCCAGGCCTACGGCCGAGAGGTGGCCACGGATCTCCTCGATGGCGGGTGGCTGCTGGAATTCCAGCTGTACCAGAGCGCCACCGGTGAAGTCGATGCCGAAGTTGAGGCCGCGTGTGCCCAGGGAGATGAGCGCTATGGCAAAGAGGATGGCCGACACCACCAGGGCATATTTGCGCAGCCGCATAAAGGGGATGTAATTGAAACGCAGTCGCATGATTCCTCCCCTATATACTGAGTTTGCGAACGGGTTTGATGGCAAGTACCAGCTCATACATTGCCCGGGTGAACAGAATGGCCGTGAACATGCTGGCCAGGATACCGATGCTCAGGGTCACGGCAAAACCCTTGATGGGCCCGGAACCGAACTGGAAGAGGATCACTGCCACAATCAGGGTGGTGATGTTGGCGTCCAGAATAGTGCTGAAGGCCTTGGCATAGCCCTCTTCGATAGCCAGGCGCGCCGAGGCTCCCCGTCGCAGTTCTTCGCGGATGCGCTCAAAGATCAGGACGTTGGCATCCACGGCGATGCCGATGGTCAGGATGATTCCCGCGATGCCCGGCAGGGTGAGGGTGGCGCCGAAGTAGGCCAGCAGACCCATGAGGATAATCAGGTTGAGAATCAGAGCCATATTGGCCAGCAGTCCGGAGAGGCGGTAGTAGGCCACCATGAACAGCAGGACCAGGGCCATGCCGATGCTGACAGAGAGAATACCCTTGTCGATGGAGTCCTGTCCGAGAGTCGGGCCCACGGTGCGGTTCTCCACGATGTCAACGGGGGCGGGCAGGCTGCCTGAGCGCAGCACAATGCTGAGATCCGTGGCCTGCTCCATGGTGAACTGGCCGCTGATGGAGGCCTGTCCCGAGGGGATGCGCTCGTTGATGACCGGGGCGGAGTGCACATGGCCGTCCAGCACGATGGCCAGACGTCTGCCCACGTTCCTGCCGGTGACATCTGCGAACAGACGCGCTCCCTCGCCATCCAGGGTTATGGAGACGTAGGGAGTATTGAACTGTGGGTCAAAGCGCACCCGCGCGTCCAGCAGGCGGTCACCGGTGAAGATGACGTCGCGGTAGAGGACAAAGGGGGTGCGGTCCACTTCGGTGTTGGTCTGGGGGTCCATGTGGCGCTGGTAGAGAACCTCGGAGTTCTCGGGCAGGAAGCCGTCCAGGGCGTCCCGGGTCGAGACGTTCTCGTTTACCAGGCGGAACTCCAGCACGGCGGTGCGGCCGATGAGCTCCACCGCGCGATCCACATCCTCTACGCCGGGCAGTTCAATGATGATGCGCCGGTCGCCCTGCTTCTGCACGGTGGGTTCACTGACGCCGAACTGGTCAATACGGTTGCGAATGGTCTCAAGGGCCTGGCCTACGGCCAGCTCCTTGATCTCTTCGATATCGTAGTTGGTGTATCCGTAGACGAGCAGCTCCGGCTGCTCGTCCTGGAGTTCAAGCTGACCATAGCGGCGCTGCATCAGGCGTTTGAATTCAGCCTTCTCCTCCGCGTAGGGCACGGGTACCAGAATCTGCATGCCACGGCGCTGGATGGTGCCGATGACCAGGTGCTGCTGCTGTGCTTCCAGGCGCAGGGCGTTGGTCATGGCGTCCAGTTTGCGCTCGACGGCCTGCTCGGTGTCGACGTCAAGGGCCAGGTGCATGCCGCCCTGCAGATCGAGGCCAAGGGCGATCTTTTCGTTCAGCGGGGTGGCCAGGTGAATGCAGAAGCCGATAACGGCAGCGATGAGCAGGAGTTTGGCTATAAGCTTGCCATCCATACTCCGCGCTCTTACTCAGCGGTACGCTGGGCTTTGCGCACCACTTCCGCCACGTTCATGCGGCGCAGCTTGGCTTCCATGTTCTGTCCCAGCTTGACAAAGATCACTTCGGGTTCAACGCGGGTGACATGGCCGAAGAATCCACCCAGGGTGACGATTTCATCGCCCACCTGCAGGTTGTTCACCATGTCCTGGTGCTTTTTGCGCTGCTTGCGCTGGGGGGCAATGATCAGGAACCAGAAGATCGCGAACATGAGGATGAGGGGAATGAGTGCGGAAAAGCCTTCCATAGTAAATGCTCCTTGTGTTTTTTCACAAAAATTGTTGATAACCCTGGGGGTTTTTGTTGGTAATGCTGTGGAAAACGTCTGTCCTCGCAGCCTCCGCTGGGAGTGCCCTCTTTTTAGGCTCGCAGCGCAACTATTTGTATATAAATCACTTGTAAATGTCAAGCTGCTGGTTTTTCCAGCGGTTCCAGGTTCCGTCAGCGATGGCGGCGCGCGCGCCAGCCATTAACTGCAGGTAGTAGTGGATATTGTGGAGTGTGTTCAGCCGAAGCCCCAGTATTTCGCCGCACTGGTAGAGGTGGCGCAGGTATCCCCGCGAGAAGTTGCGGCAGGTATAGCAGGAACACTGGCTGTCCAGGGGCTCGTGATCCTCGGCGTAACGGGCATTCTTGATGTTGACCTTGCCTGTCGAGGTGAACAGGGTGCCGTTGCGGGCATTGCGCGTAGGCATGACACAATCGAACATGTCCACGCCGCGGTCGATGCACTGGATCAGATCGACCGGTGTTCCCACGCCCATGAGGTAGCGCGGACGATCAGCGGGCATGGCAGGCGCGATGTGCTCCACCACTTCGTACATTTTTTCCGGTGGTTCGCCGACGCTGAGGCCGCCGATGGCGTAGCCGGGAAAGTCCATCTCCACTAAAGCCGACAGGGATTGTAGGCGCAAATCAGGGTAAAGTCCACCTTGAATGATGCCAAAAAGCGCCTGTTGCTGACGGTTTGTCCAGGCTGTTCTGCTGCGGGACGCCCAGCGCAGGGTCATGGCCAGGCTCTGCTCGATATAGCCGCGGTCGGCGGTGCTGGGCGGGCATTCGTCGAAGACCATCATGATGTCAGAGCCCAGTGCCTGCTGTATTTCCAGGGATTTCTCGGGGCTGATGAAGTGTCTGCTGCCGTCGATGTGGCTGCGGAATTCCACGCCCTCTTCGGTGATTTTGCGCAGGCTGCCCAGGCTGAAGACCTGGTAGCCGCCGCTGTCGGTGAGGATGGGCTTGGGCCAGTTCATGAATCCGTGCAGGCCGCCGAAGCGCTTGACCAGCTCGTGGCCGGGGCGCAGGTACAGATGGTAGGTGTTGCCGAGGATGATCTGGGCCTGGGCCTCATCCAGCTCGCGGGGCGAGAGGGCTTTGACGGTGGCCTGGGTGCCGACGGGCATGAAGATGGGGGTGTGTATGGTTCCGTGCCTGGTGGTGACGGTTCCAGCGCGGGCCTGCCCGCAGGTGTGTTTCAGCTGAAAAGAAAGAGACTGCATAATGTGTGGCACCGGTTTGCGTTGAGCTGTTGAAGGCGCCCACTATAGTACACTGGGAGCGCGGATGCAAGGCAGACCGGTGAGCATCCGGCGAAGGTGCGAGGGGCATTCCGGTGCCGGGGGAGTCTGGCTTCTGGCTGTGCGTGTGGCCCGGTTGTGGTGTAGTCGGTTGTATCATTTGATAACGGCGTTATATTTTTGCGAGAGCCGTTCTATATCCTTTTTTTTTACCGAAGTTTGAGTTTTGGCGATGGGCGATATTTCCGCAGGTAACTGTGTAAAAATAATGATTGACAACGTTTACATTTTCAACTATTGTCGAGGAACAATAAAAAGCAGTTCTATTTCGCCTGGCTGATGAGTTTCATTATGTCCGAGCAGATTGCGCTATTCGTGGTGTGATCTGATTGGGCGGGGCAGGCTATTCGCTGTTGCCTTCCGAGGGGAACGTCGTTCCGTTTCTGGCTCAGCGTTTTCTTGTCACCTTACCGCACGATGCGGCGTATGTCGCGTGTGCGCTCCCGTGCTTTTCCGGTTTGCTGCTCCTCTGGGTGCTGGTCGTTTCCACGGCTGCGCCTGGGTTTGACTTGCAATCCGTTGAGTGGGGGGAAGTTTCCTATCATCAATCTCATTAAGGATGGCTGCAATGTCCAAGACCAAAGTCCGACCTTCGTTAAAAAATCCTTTTGCTCCACCTGAAGTCATCGACTTCAACATTCCAGGCGAAGTAGCCAGCGCCAAGACCGGCCCCTATGAAGAGGCCATGAAAGAAGGCTACGAGCTTATTCAACGTCCCATCAAATCCGTTTCCATCGGCCAGATCGAAAAGCAGCATTTCAAAAAGCGCATGACCGTGTGGGAGCGCATTCGGGTGCTCACGGATCAGGAACCCAATATCCTCTACCAGAACTGGGGCAAGAACCTTGATGGCGCTTCCCTGGTCACGGGGATTCTGAATATCGGTGGCCGGGATGTGGCCGTATACGGTCACGACTTCACGGTACGCGCCGGTTCCATGGATGCCACCAATGGCAACAAGCTGGCCCGCCTGTTTTACATGGCTGGCGAAAAGGGGATTCCCCTGATCGGCATGAACGACAGTGCCGGTGCTTTCGTTCCGGCCGGCGTGGGTGGTCTGGACGGCTATGCTGAAGCCTTCACCGCCCTGCGCAAGATCAGTGGTGTGGTTCCCAGTATCATGTGCATGTTCGGCTTTAACGCTGGTGGCGGCAGCTACCTGCCCCGTCAGGGCAGCTTTGTCATCCAACCCAATGACACCTTTTTCGGCCTGACGGGCCCCGGTGTTGTGAAATCGGTTCTGGGTGAGGACATTACCCCTGAAGAGCTGGGTGGGCCTCAGGTTCACGGCCAGTCCGGCGTCGCGGATATCACCGTTGCCGATGAAGTGGCCGCCCTGCGCCGCGCCGTGCGTCTGCTCAGCTACATTCCCGACAACAACAGCGTGATGGCACCCTTCCAGCCCACCAGCGACCCCCTGGAGCGCAAGACCTGGGAGATCAATACCCTGCTGAAAAAGGCGTTCAATTCGCCAACCGGTTTCAATACTCCCTTTGACGTCTCCATCATCATTCAGCAGATCTGCGACTTTGGCGACTTTATCGAGCTGCAGCCCGATCGCGCCCGCTGCGTGATCACGGCTTTCGGTCGCCTGGGTGGCAATGTGGTGGGCTTCTGTGCCAATAACAGCGCGGTGGCTTCCGGTCAGATCGACGTGGACGCTGCTCTGAAGATTGCCCGCTTTATCCGCTTCTGCAATATCTACAATATTCCCGTGATCTTCATGGAAGACACCACCGGCTTCCTGCCCGGCCGCGAGCAGGAATCCCGCGGTATTGTGCAGGCGGGCCGCTCCATGCTGGACTCCATCGTTGACCTGCGCACTCCGCGTATTCTGCTGATCCTGCGCAATGCCTTCGGCGGTGCCTATGCCTCCTACAACAACTATCCCACCGGTGCCGACCTGGTTCTGGCCCTGCCCACGACGCGCCTGGCGGTTATGGGCCCTGCCGGTAAGGAATTTGTCTATAAGGATGAGGTTCGCAAGCTGCGCGCTGCGGTTGCCGGCAAGATCAAGCAGGGCACCCAGGAGCGTATTGCTGCCGGAATGGACGGCGCGCTGGCCAAGCGCGATGCGGAAAAAGAGGTGAACGACTGGCTGCGGGCTGAGGAAGCTCTCCTGAACCAGCGCTATGAGAAGGAGCTCATGAATCCCAAAGAGGGCCTGGCCCTGGGATCAATCTCCTCCATTGTCATGCCTACGGATCTGCGCAAGGTGCTGGGTGAGAATCTGAACTTCTTCCTGCGCCACTACAAGCCTTCGCCCATGCAGTGTGTGCAGCGCGAATTCCACTGATGGCCTCTTCTCTTACCAAGCAACGACACTGAACAGGGAGATACAGATTCATGGCAAAAAAAGTCGACTACTATAAAAAGAATCCACTGATCCACCGGGATCGTCGCCTGAGCAAATCGTCATCCAAGTGGGTGCGCTCCTTTTCCTGTGAGGATCTGCGGCCTCTGATCGTCTGCCGCGGCCCCATCCGCAAGGAGGCCATGGATGTCTACGAGGAGATGGGCATCAACCACTACGGTATCCTGCTCTCCGAGAAGGACTCCATCGTCTATCCAAACGCGCTGGCTCCCGAGCTGCGCCAGCTGACCGACCCCAGCCGGGTGCACCGCGTTCCCGACTACACTGGCGCCAGCAAGGAAGAGCGGGTTGAGCGCATCAATCAGATCATCCAGATCGCCAAGGACAACAACTACGACTCCATCTTTGCCGGATACGGCTTCATGGCGGAAGACGAGGAGTTCGTCGCGGCCATTGAAAAGGCTGGCCTGAACTTCATCGGCCCCAACTCCATCACCCAGGCCCGCGCCGGGAAAAAGGACGAAGCCAAGCGCACGGCGCTGGAAGTGAACGTCAGCGTCACGCCTGGTATTGATGATGTCACCGTCCGCACTCTGCTCAAAAAGCACCCCACCCGCGAAAGTCTGCTGGCCCTGGTAAAGAGCGAAGGCCTCAGCTGTGACGAGAAGATTCTTGGCGACAGCAAGGTTTCGCTGGAATCGCTGGCAAACCACATTCTCTTCGCCTCTTATGCCAAGGGCATCGACCTCTTCAGCATCGATGAGCTGTGTGCTCAGGTGCAGGTGGAAGTCACCGAGATGTTCCGCAAGTACCCCCGCAGCCGCGTGCGCCTCAAAGCCATCGGCGGTGGTGGCGGTAAGGGGCAGCGCATCCTGGGCGCTTCGCTGCTGGTGGCCAAAGAGGTAACCGAGGAGGCTATCGCCAAAGCGGCGGCAGAAGCTCCCGGTCTGGTGCGCGAAGTCCTCAACGAGGTAAAAGCCAATGGCGTGGGCGACAATAAAAACGTCCTCGTGGAGCTGAATATCGAGCAGACCCGCCACAATGAAATTCAGCTGCTGGGCAACGGCGAGTGGTGCGTCTCCCTGGGCGGTCGCGACTGCTCCGTGCAGATGCACGAGCAGAAGCTGCTGGAGGTTTCCGTTACCAAGGAGGGGCTGGAGGCCGCCATTGAAAGGGCCCGTGCCGCCGGTAACGAAAAAGAGGTCAAGTCTCTCCAGAACGACCTCACCATCCTCGGACGCATGGAAGAGGAAGGGGCGCGCTTCGGTCAGGCCGTTGGCCTCGACTCCGCCTCCACCTTTGAGTGCATTGTGGATCGCGACCGTCACTACTTCATGGAGGTCAACACCCGCATCCAGGTGGAACACCGGGTTACCGAGCTGTGCTACAGCCTGAAATTCACGAACCCTGACGACCCCAACGACTTCTTTGTCGTGGAGTCGCTGGTGGAAGCCATGGCGCTGCTGGCCAGGCATAAGAAACGTGTCCCCAAGCCCGAACGCATCAAACGTTTCGGCGCTTCCGCTGAAGCTCGCCTGAACGCCACCGATGCCTCGCTCTCACCCCACGCCGGTGGTATTATCCGCTACTGGTCGCCCCCCATTGAGGGCGAGGTGCGCGATGACCAGGGGATCTGCCTGAATAACCCCGACACCGATGTGTTCATGACCTACACCGTAGCCGGTGCCTATGACTCCAACATTGCCCTGCTGCTGACCAAGGGAGAGAATCGCCTGGAGAGCTATCAGTACCTCTCCCGCGTCCTGCGCAAGACCAAACTGCGCGGCACCAACCTGGCGACGAACCTGCAGTTCCACTATGGCCTGGTGAACTGGTTCATTGCCAATGGCGTCAACTCCAAGCCCACGACGCGCTTTGTAGTGCCCTATCTGACCCTGGTGGGAACCCTCAAGGAAGAGGCCAACAAGCTTGATCCGGTTACGGCTTTCCTGCAGATGAAGAAGCACTACGCGGCCAGGATTGGCGAGATGTTCGCCGATGAGCCGGAAGCACAGGCCGCAGAGCTGAAGAATATCTCCAATATCCTGGATCGCAAAGGCACGCTCCTGACTCGTCCCATGGAAGTTCTGCTGGATGACCCCCACCTGCTGGCGGGCTGGTTGAGCCTCAATAAAGACAACTTCCGTCTGGAAGATGGTCGCGTGGTCTGGCTGCGAAATCCGCTGGTCATTCTGGATGAGACCTACGAGTACCTGAATATGTCCTACGACCCCAAGGCACCTGCCGCAGAAGTCATCTGGGATCATGACAACAAGGTACTGCAGGATGCCCTGGCATTTTATTCCGAGCTGCGCAAGCGCCTGAAGCTCGGTAAGGAGGACTTCTTTAAAATCAATGAGCTGCTGCAGAGTGAAAAGGCGCCCAAGGGCTTTGACGACAGCACCTGGCAGCAGGTGCGTTCGGCGCACTTCGGTTACGAAGCCGGTGTGGAGATACTGGGAACCCTCTTCCTGATTGGAGATCGCACAAAGTTTTATGACTTCTGTGTCGATGAGGACATGGATATCATTATCCCTGAGCACCTCAATGACCCTGACCTGCAGGCTCGCATGAAGAAGATTCTGGTTCCACCTCCCGCCACCAAGGCAGACGAGATCGTCTCGCCCTGCGGTGGCATGTACTATGCTCAGGAGGCTCCCGGCATGCCCCAGTTCATCAAAGAGGGTGACCACTTTGAAAAGGGCCAGCCACTGTTTATCATTGAAGTTATGAAGATGTTCAACAAGATCACCGCGCCCTTCTCGGGAACCGTTGACAAGATCCTCATTGAAGGTGGTGAAGGGGTGATCGTGACCAAAGGGCAGCCGCTCTTCAAGATCACGCCCGACGAGAAGTTTGTGGAAGTTGATCCAAGGGAGCTGGAGAAGCAGCGCCGCGAGTGCACCATTGAGTACCTGAAAGCGGTTCTCAGCTAAGGAAAGTGTTTTGCAGGCCCCGCAGCCTCTGGCTGCGGGGCCTTTTGCGTGTGCGGGCAGGTGTCCGGATGTGATGCGGGCGTTTGAAACCCGGTTGCATCCGCATGGCAACCATTGGTGGTCGGATGCGCTGAATAAATATTCTGTCGTTCGGCGTGCCCATAGTGTCATTCGCTGGAGAATAGTGCGACTGGGCTGAATGTCTCCCGATGCCGCTGTGAAAGGGCGTTGACAGCTTTTCCTGCTTTTGGATATAAAACTATAACTGCTTTTTATTCACTAAAACGCGCCCCTGCCTTTTGGTGCGGTTTTGTGCGTCCAGCCCGGCGAGATCAGCGAAATTGTGCAGAGAAAACTGGATTTTCCTGAAAGTGTTTTATTTTCAAGGGCCGGTTCTCTGTCGCTCTGTCGTGATCACGGCGGGCTGTTTGTCATCAGCCACGCGGAGAGCATTTACGAAAAACCCAGGAGTGTATATTTATGAGCGAATTTCCCCACAAAAGTCTGCAGGACTGGGAAAGCCTGGCCAAGAAGGAGTGCAAGAAGGAGAGTCTGGATCATCTGACCTGGCGCACTCCGGAGAATATTGACATGAAACCCCTCTGGACCGCCGAGGACATGGAGGGAGTACAGCATACCAATACCCTGCCGGGATTCGCTCCCTACATTCGCGGTCCACGTGCCACCATGTATACCGGGCGTCCCTGGACCATTCGCCAGTACGCGGGTTTTTCGACGGCGGAGGAGTCCAACGCATTTTATAAGCGGAATCTGGCGGCAGGCCAGCAGGGCCTTTCCGTAGCCTTTGACCTGGCGACCCACCGGGGTTACGATTCCGATCATCCCCGCGTGGTGGGCGATGTGGGCAAAGCCGGGGTGGCCATCGATTCCGTGGAAGATATGAAGATTCTCTTCGGCGATATTCCCCTGGATCAGGTTTCCGTCTCCATGACCATGAATGGCGCGGTGCTGCCGATTCTGGCAGGCTACATCGTGGCCGCTGAAGAGCAGGGCGTCACCCAGGAGCAGCTGGCGGGAACCATTCAGAATGACATTCTCAAGGAATTCATGGTCCGCAACACCTATATTTATCCCCCTGAACCCTCCATGCGCATTATTGCCGATATTATCGAGTACACCTCCCAATACATGCCCCGCTTCAACTCCATCTCCATCTCCGGATACCATATTCAGGAGGCGGGAGCCAATGCCGTGCAGGAGCTGGCCTTCACCCTGGCCGATGGTCTGGAGTATGTGCGCTGCGCCCTTGGCAAAGGGCTGGATGTGGACGCCTTCGCGCCACGCCTCTCCTTCTTCTTCGCCATCGGCATGAATTTTTACACCGAAGTCGCCAAGCTGCGCGCTGCCCGCTTCCTGTGGGCCAAGCTCATGCAGCAGTTCAATCCAAAAAATCCCCAGTCATCGGCCCTGCGCACCCACTGCCAGACTTCGGGCTGGTCGCTGACCGAGCAGGACCCCTACAACAACGTTATCCGCACCACCATCGAGGCCATGGCGGCGGTCATGGGCGGCACCCAGTCCCTGCACACCAATGCCCTGGACGAAGCCATTGCCCTGCCCACTGACCACTCGGCCCGCATTGCCCGCAATACCCAGCTTATCATTCAGGAAGAGAGCAATGTCTGCCGCATCGTTGACCCCTGGGCCGGCTCCTATATGATGGAAAACCTGACCCAGAAGCTCATCGATGAAGCCATGGCGCTGATCAACGAAATTGAGCGCATGGGTGGCATGACCAAGGCCGTGGAATCGGGCATGCCCAAGCTGCAGATCGAAGAGACCGCTGCCCGCAAGCAGGCCCGCATCGACCGTGCTGAAGACGTCATCGTCGGTGTCAATAAATACCGCGTGGCGGAGGAAGATCCCATTGAAGTGCTGGACATCGACAACACCGCCGTGCGTCAGTCCCAGATCAAGCGCCTCGAAGCCATCCGCGCCAGCCGCGACAGCGCTGCGGTGCAAAAGGCCCTGGACGCCCTGACCCAGGCCGCCGCCGACAACAGTGGCAACCTGCTGGATCTTGCCGTACAGGCTACCCGCGTGCGTGCCACGGTGGGCGAAATCTCCGACGCCCTGGAAAAAGTCTACGGACGCCACAATGCCCATACCCAGATGATCTCCGGCGTCTACGGCAGCTCCTATGAGGGTGACACCATGTTTGCAGAACTGCAGAAAGCGACAGAAGAATTCGCCCGTAAGCATGGCCGCCGTCCCCGCATCCTGGTTGCCAAAATGGGTCAGGATGGACATGATCGCGGTGCCAAGGTCGTTGCCACCGGCCTGGCCGATATCGGCTTTGACGTGGACATGGGGCCACTGTTCCAGACCCCCGAAGAGAGTGCCAAAATGGCTGTGGAAAACGATGTGCACGTGGTAGCCGTCTCCAGCCTGGCCGCCGGACACAAAACCCTGGTGCCCCAGCTGGCCGCCGAGTTGAAAAAACTGGGCGCAGACGATATCATCATCGTCGTGGGTGGCGTCATCCCCCGCAAGGACTACGATGACCTCTACGCCGCCGGAGCCAGCTGCATTTTCGGACCGGGCACCAAAATCACCGATTCGGCCAAGCGCATCCTGGAAGTCCTGGATAAGCAGTAACGCAACCGGTCTTTGCTTTCGCCCACAATGGAAATCATCAACATGCCCCGGTGAAAACCGGGGCTGTTCTATCTCGACACCGAGAAACCCCAAGGGGGTGGGTGGTAACCTCGCTTTTGAGCCTTTGCCTGGTACGAAGCGGGTAGTAACCCATCTTTGGCAACAGAGAATCGTGTGTAACCATTCACGGTCTCGCAGCTGTATTTCAGCAAGAGCGCCTGTGTTCCGAGAGCGAGCCCGGATGGCGAGCGGCGGAGACTCGAGCCACGGACGAACGCGAGTGTCTCCGGGAGGAATGCGGGCGCGAGTGCTGCTACACCGTGAAGAGTTACAATCGTGTAAAGTGACAACAGGAGAATCATGACACCCCAGCAAATCATCGAGGGCATCCACCAGGGTAAACTGCGCGCCCTGGCCAAAGCCATAACCCTCATAGAAAGCCAGCGTCCCGAAGATCAGCAGCGGGCGGCCGCCATCCTGGAGGAGCTGCTGCCGCGCACGGGACGCAGCCTGCGCATTGGCATCAGTGGCGTGCCCGGCGCTGGCAAGAGCACCTTTATCGAAGCCTTCGGCATGTACCTGCTGCAGCAGGGCAAAAAGGTGGCCGTGCTGGCCGTGGACCCCTCCTCCCAGATCAGTGGCGGCAGTATCCTGGGCGACAAGACCCGCATGGAGCTGCTGTCGCGGGAAGCCAATGCCTTTATCCGCCCTTCCCCCTCCGGCGATACCCTGGGCGGCGTGGCCCGCAAAACCCGCGAATCCATGCTGCTGTGCGAAGCCTACGGCTTTGATGTGATCATTGTGGAAACCGTGGGAGTGGGCCAGTCGGAGACCGCCGTGGCCGCCATGGTGGACTTCTTTTTGCTTCTGCAGCTGCCCAATGCCGGGGATGAACTGCAGGGCATCAAAAAAGGCGTTATGGAAATAGCCGACGGCATCCTCATCAACAAAGCCGATGGCGACAACCGCCCTCGCGCTGAACTGGCAGGGCGCCAGATTGAAAATGCCCTGCACATCATGAAGCCCAAAAGCGCCAACTGGCAGGTTCCCGTCCACCTGGTCAGCGCTCTGAAGAAAGAAGGCATGGGAACCGTCTGGCAGATGCTGGAAACCTATCGTGAGGCCATGAGTGAAACGGGGGAGTTCGAGGAAAAGCGCCGTCGCCAGGCCGTGGACTGGATGTGGAGCACCGTGATGGAGAGCCTGAAGTACAGCTTTCACCACCACCCCAAAGTGGCAGCCCTCCTGCCCCAGATTCAGCAAAGTGTGGCCGAAGGCGTGACGACGCCCGGAATGGCGGCCAAAAGACTCCTGGAAACGTTTAAGCGCCACTGACGAGCTTTCCTTCAGCAAGCTGCAAAATTGACTGAGGCGGCGGGATATATCCAACGGGCTGTGTGGCTTCTTTTCTGACGAGCGAAACCGGTGCAGATATGCTATTATCGCTCAGGAATAACTCTCATTATTGGATCAGAGGTGGAAAATGAAAGCAGAAGTTCTGAAAGCCATGCAGGAAATCGGCAAGCCGGCTTCCGCAGGGGAAGTCGTCAAGCACTCCGGCCTGGATCGCGCCGTGGTGGATAAGGCGTTCAAGGAGCTCAAGGCAGAAGGTGCCATTGTCTCGCCCGTTCGTTGCAAGTGGGAACCGGCCAAGAAGTGATGTTTTCAGCGGTGGCGGGGTGTGTTCATGACACCCTGCCATGCGCTCCCTTGAGTATCCAGAAAGTGGAATCCGTGGTATAGATACGGGTGTTCCGGATGCGGGAAAAAGGAGGGTGCATGGAGAAGACCAGGGGGCAGCTGGAAGCGCAGATCAGCGATGCGGTCATCCGCTTCGAAAAGGAGTATATGGGGCGTGGTCCCCTGGAGACCAAAACCTATATTCTGGACGATCTGGTGGTGGTGCGCCTCAAAGGGGTGCTGACCCGGGCCGAGTGCCAGCTTGCCGAGTCCACCGATGCCTATAATGGGCGCGATCTGATCAAGCGCATGCGTCATGCCCTGCTGGAAAAGGGTCGACCGATGCTGGACGCGATTATCCATGATATTCTCGGCACGCGGGTCAAGAGTCTGCATACGGATCTGAGCACCATAACCGGCGAGCGCATCATCATTTTTTCCCTTGAATCCCGGCCCGAGGCTTTGCCGGAGTAAACTGCGTATTTTCCTTGACAATCTGCCTGAATATCTTTATCAATTCTGCTTTGACATGAGTCGCAAATGGCCTGCGGGCAAGTTGCGATATGCCATGGGCCTTTGCCGATGGTTCGTGTCTTCAGAGAAATAGCCTGAGTCAGATGGAACGTCACCGCATGGTGTAGGTAATCTCAAAGGGGCTGTCAGCATGTGTGCTGGCGGCCCCTTTTTCTTTTCAGGCTGCTGTCTATCAAAATCTTTACAGGAGTGTTCAATGGCGAAAAAGGCTGCGTCCAAGTCAAGTGATTCAAAAACCCTGGTCGGTATTCTGACCGGAAGTCCCAATGATCTGCCCAAGGTTATCAAGGTTCAGGAAACTCTGACCGAGCTGGGAATTCACAGCGAGGTGGTTATTGCTTCCGCCCACCGGACTCCGGCCAAGGTGTTCGCCTATATCGACCGCGCCCACGCCGAGGGAGTTGAAGTGCTGATCGGCTGCGCTGGTGTGGCCGCCCACCTGGCGGGTGTCATTGCTGGCCATACGCGCCTTCCCGTCATTGGCCTGCCCCTGGGCAATGGTCCTCTCAGCGGCTGGGACAGCCTGCTTTCCACCGTGCAAATGCCTCCAGGGGTTCCCGTGGCAACGGTTGCCGTGGATGGAACGCGCAACGCGGCCATTCTGGCGGCGCGCATTCTGGCCATCAAGTACCCCGCCATTGACAAGGCACTGGCCAAGCTGGCTGAGGAAGATCGCAAGCGCTACGACCAGACAGCCGAAGAAGCGCTGGCAGCTGTAAGCAAAGGGTAATATTCCGTCAGCAATACTTGCAGCAGTGCACCAGGAGGTTATTGCAAGATGAAAGATATTGAAGGATTTATCTCCGGATTCAAACGTTTCCAGAATACCTGGCTAGGTTCCGACAAAACCCTCTTCGATGAATTGCGGGAAGGACAGAGCCCGAAAGCCATGCTCATCGGCTGCAGCGACTCCCGCGTTGATCCGGCCATTCTCACCGACTGCCTGCCGGGGGAGCTGTTCATTGTACGCAACGTGGCGAACCTGGTTCCTCCCTGCCGGCCCGACGAAGGTCACCACGGGGTCAGTGCGGCGCTGGAATATGCCGTGTGCCACCTGAATGTGGAGCACATTATTGTGCTGGGCCACTCCCAGTGCGGAGGCATCAAGGGGCTGATGGATGGCATCTGCGAGTGCAGCAAGCAGAGTTTCATCGGCAGCTGGGTCGGGATTGCCCAGGCCGCCAAGGAGAAGGTGCTGAAGGAGCTGAGTCACAAACCTGTGGAGGTGCAGAACCAGGCCTGTGAAAAAGCGGCTATCCTGCTCTCCCTGGAAAACCTGCTGAGTTTTCCATGGATAAAGGAGCGGGTGGAAAGCGGCTCCCTGGAACTGCACGGCTGGTATTTCGACCTGCAGGCGGGCACCCTTTCGGGCTTGTCTCAGGAGACCGGGAACTTTATTCCGCTGGCCTGAAACCTCCCCTGAAGAGTGCATCACCGGCAGATGTGATCGCCTGGGCCCCGGCGTCACATCTGCCGGATGGATATATGCCTATACCTCTCCAGACAATCTTTTGTAAATCCTGCGAACCAGCAGGAACGCTACGCCAAGTGACAGCACTTCCGCCAGTGGGATTGCCAGCCAGACACCATGAATGCCGAAAAATACTGGCAGTACGGTGACTCCGATCAGCACGAATACCAACCCGCGCAGCACCGAAATGACGAGTGAATTCTTCGCTTCACCCAATGCGGTGAAGGAGGCAATGATCAGCATATTGAGCCCGTTGGCCAGAAACACGAAAGCAAAGAGGTGTAAGCCCTCGGCGGCAATCTGAAACGCCTGGCTTTCGCTGCTGTCGAAGAACAGCAGGATTGCGTGGCCCCCAAATACCTGCAGCAGGATGAATATCACGGTGCCGATGCTCATGTTGACCACTGCGGCAAAGCGGAAGAAGCGCTTGACACGCTCATAATTTCTGGCGCCGTAATTATAACTCAGCACCGGGATCAGGCCATCTGAAATACCCAGGAACAGCAGCACACCCATGAAGTTGATGTAGTTGATCGCCGTGAATGCGGCCACCCCATCGGCTCCCAGAAGCCGCACGACAGTGAGGTTGATGATCAGGATAGTGGCTGCCGCCGCCATTTCTGAAACGCCCTCCGAGGAGCCGTTGTAGGCGGCGCGCAGCAGGAGTGGCAGGCGAAAACGACCTTTCAGCATTGAGAGCCGCTGTTTGGGGTTGAAGGTAATGCTGCCGGAGATCAGCAGTCCCACGGTGAAGGCCACCCCTGTGGCCGCGCTTGCTCCAGCAGTTCCCCAGTCCAGCCCGATCACAAAGTACAGGCTGAGCAGTACATTGATCACAACGGTCAGCGACATGATGACCATGGAAAACCTGGGGTGCCCCAGCGCTTTGAGCATGGCATCGGAATAAAAACACAAACTCAGCGGCAGGATGAACGGCGTCAGCCCTGTAAGGTAGGCAAGGGAGAATGGCAGCAGTCGCTCGTCAGCGCCCATCAGCCTGATCAGAGGTTCTGCGAACAGCAGCAGCAACACCGTGGCCATTGCGCTGATGCCCACCATGGCCTTGAAGCCAGTGGACATAGCGTCCTGCGCCTTTTCGGGATTCCTGCGCCCCAGCTCCATACTGACCAGGGTCTGGCTCCCGATACCGACGATCAGCGCCAGCACCATGATGATGCTGAAGAGTGGCAGGATGATGTTTATTCCGCCCAGGGCGTCCGGACCCAGGTGATTGCCCACCACAATACCATCCACCAGGCTCTGCAAGCCAAAAAACACCATCGTGACGATACTTGGCAGCGCGTATTTCAGGAAGACCCGGCTGACCGGGGCTTGCTCTAGAAAGTGCTTGTTATCTGAAGTGCTTTTCATGGAGTGAAATCCCTTTCTGCCAGGCTCGCAGGCAGCAATGGATGAAACGAATTGTCTCTGTGAGGAGTGACCTTGCAGGGGAGCGTGACTCTCTGCAGCGCCGAAAAAAGCCTCTGACGACAAAGTGGGCGGATCTTGACAGCCTGGGAATGTAGTTTGTGTAGACACTTTTGTCAACATGAATAGTCGTGTGGCTTGTGGCTCAAGGAGTTATTCTGACGCTTCAGTTGGAAAAAAGCAAACGCGGCAACGGGCAGGCAGTTTCGGGTCGCCGGTATTCGCCTGGAGGGGAACAGGTGCAGGCGCTTGGGTCAGCCGGTATCGCACTTTTTCGTGTTGGCACTGCTGGCGCGACGCTTTCGCTCCTGCTCAGCCATTTGATTCTGGCGTTCCTCAAGGGAGTTCAGCCCGAGGCGCGCACGGCGTTCATCAACCGCAGCAGCATCCTCAATGGGCAATGGTATCGGCCAGCCGTTTTCGTCAACATCAAACTGCGTTCCGTAGTACTGTGGCCGACCAGATAACGTCCGCACCCGATCGTGAAGGAATGCCAGCTGCCAGCCAGGCGCATCTGCTCTTGCAACGGCATCTTCCAGAAGGACGGCACACTCCGCCATGAATTGCGGATCTGAAACGGAATGCTGGACGATGAGCCATGCCGCCTTGGCGGCTTCTTCCCCGACCAGTGAAATGCCGGGCCAGCCGTGGCAGTCAATAATCTCTTTCAGGCGGGAAGTATTCCGCTCATGCAGGGCTTTCATCCGGGGGTGATACGACTCAGAAGGGAGCTCGCCGGAGTCGAAAAGCTGCTGCAGTACGTGCTGATCCTCCTTCATCATGGCGATCAGTTCATCGGCAGGATGGTGATACATGGGTTCCTTCCACTGTGCCGTTCGGGACTCTTTCGTTTTATGAGCGGCTTGAAGGCGCCATCGTGGCGAGATTATGCGCCATTTGATCAAGGTTTTTCGGTGTATATTTCGGCTTGTGGCGAAGGATATGCTCCGTCAGGCTCGTGTACTGCAACACGGGAGTAGAGAACTTTCCGTGCAACTCTAACCGGCTCTCTGTGTTTGAGAAGAAGACGATGCCTTCCAACCAGGTTGCATATCCACGTTTTTTTGTAAACTGGTTCAGTGCCCAGATCTGCCGTTTCAATTGCCTGATTGGATTTCTCATGGAGGCAGTGTAGGGGGTACCATTTCTTCCTATCTTGTGCTGAATCCATTCTCTGTCTTCTTCTGAGCCAGTTATTGTGCCGTTATGATTCTTGACCTCAATCACGAAAACTCCATTTGGACCTAGCACAATAAAGTCGAGTTCGGTGTAACCGGTTCTTGACTGTTCATTTGGCACAGGGATTTGATTGAAAATAGTGTAAGAGTCTGGAAGAGCAGAAAGAATACTGAGAGTAGTGTCTTCACCAGCTGCACCAGCCCGTTTGGTAGCTCCAGTATTCAGGAAAATGATAAGAAATACTGCCAGAAGGAACCACCAGAAGCCCGGAAAAAGAAGGAGCAGGATGAGGGTTACAGGAGTCCCTATAAGCAATATGCGCTTTCGAGCTTGGCTCGCTTCCGTTGAGAGTCGGTTTGTGGTGACATATTGTGTATTTGCCATGCTGGCTCCAGTCCGTATTTCTTCATACCATGAGCGGTGAGAACCACCTCTTTGAGTGAGTCGGGTTATGTCAGTTTCGCTTAGTGAGCTCCTGTGGCACTGGCAACGCCTTGTTTCTCATTATGATTTTCAGCGAAAGAGGCACTCGAATATGTGGCGTGCTGCTGGCCAAGTTCTCTTGCCTTTGTCAACATCGTTTTTTGTGCATCGTAGAGATCCGCTGTTTCTGAGAAAAAAGCCTTTCTCCACTTCGCGATATCATGGTCGCGCTCTTCAAGTAACCGGCGGCTTTCAGCATGGCGTTCATTGTTTCGATGTTTGATAAAGCCAGCAACGGTGAGGGCAATTGAAAAAATCAGAAATGCAGCTGCAACGGCAAGGTATGTGTTCGAAATGGTTTTATTGCTCTCTGCCTCGATGAGATGTACGAAAATCAGTGGAGTTACGATAGAAATTGCTAACCAGAAAAAACGCATAGAATCTCCCATGGAAATATTTTTTTGATAAATTGCAGACGAAATTAAATGCTGTTGGTGTGAAGCTCCTGGCGCAGAAATCCTTGCAGTGAAAAGTTGCAAGAACAGCACACTTGATATTGAGCGAAACATTTTCGTTGAAATGTAGTCTGAGTTTGCACTTGAGTCAACTTTAAAGGTTGCGTGGATAGTTATTCAATGAAGGTAGCGTCGCTGCCTGTTTTGACTTGGAATAACGAAAGCCCTTGGTCACGATAATATAAACATGCGGAAAGAGATTGCAGGCCCCTTTTCTTGGGCACTCTCAAGGCCACATTCACTGCAAAACTTTCACCTGGTAATGTCACGCACATAATTCCCGCTCCGTTCCTGTCATCTGGCCCTCCAGCGCTTCGCTGAGAGGCGCTGAACGAGGTCGTCAACTATCTCATAGAGCACCGGGATCACCAGCAGGCTCAGGAAGGTGGAGGTGATGAGGCCGCCGATCACGACAATGGCCATCGGCGCGCGGAAGCTTGGGTCGGCGCCGAAGCCCAGGGCAATGGGCAGCATTCCGGCGCCCATGGCCAGCGAGGTCATCACGATGGGACGTGCGCGTTTGCGGCAGGCGTCCAGCAGTGCGTCAAGCCGGGCCAGGCCATGATCACGCTGTGCCATGATGGCGTATTCGACCAGCAGGATGGAGTTTTTGGTGGCGATACCCATCAGCATGACCATTCCGATCATGGCGGGCATGCTGAGGTGGGTGCCGGTCAGGAACAGCGCCAGAATCGTCCCCGGAATGGACAGCAGCAGTGCCCCGAGGATGGTCACTGGTTGCGCCCAGGCATGGAACATCAGTACCAGTACGATGTAGATGCAGGCCACGCCTGTGCCCATTGCCAGCAGGAAGCTCCGGCCCAGTTCGTTGGATGTTTCCGCCTGACCGATGTCGTGCCTTGTCAGGCCCGGTGGCAGGTGCGACAGGCTGGGCAGCGCGCTGGCGCGCTGCTGTACATCGCCCAGGGCCTGGCCGTCCAGCTCGATTTCGAAATTCACGTTGCGCAAGCGGTCGAGGCGGTTGATCTGCGCCGGACCGCTGGTGATTTCGATGTCCGCCACGTCACGCAGTGGTACCGGGCCCCACGCGCCCGGTACCGTGAGTTGGCGCAGCAGTTGGAGATCCCGCGTGGCTTCGTCGGACAGCCGCACGATGATGGGTATCTGGCGCTGATCGAGGTTTAATTTGGGCAGGAACTGATCGTAGTCGCCTTGCGTTGCCACGCGCAGGGTTTCCGCGATGGCATCGGTGTTCACCCCCAGGTCTGCCGCTCGCGCGGTGTCCGGGCGCACAATCAGCTCGGGACGCTGCAGGCCTGCGCTGCTGGTTACCTGGCCGATTCCGGCCAGTCCGCGCAGTTCCTGCTCCACGGTGGCCGCGTGCTGCGCCAGCAGCTCGCTGTCCTCGCCGGAGAGCGCCAGGGTATAGCTTTCGCCCGCGGCCATCTTGATGCGCGCACCGGCAACCGCGTGCAGGCGCGTGCGCAGTTCGCGCTCTATGTCCTGCTGGCTTACGCCCGGGCGTTCCTTGCGTGGTGTCAGGTTCAGTGTCAGCTGGGCTGTGCGGGACTCGGCGGCACCGCTCATGGGGTTGTCTCCCGCACTGCCGCCGCCGATGGCGGTGTAAACCTGCTCTACATGCGGGTGTGTTGCCACGATGGCGCGCGCCTCATCGGCGATCGCTCGCGTCTGCGCGTAGGTGCTGCCCGGCGGCAGCTCGACGCTGATCATGGTCTGGCTCAGGTCGCTCGGCGGCATGAAGTCACCTTTGATGGCGCCCGTGAGCAATGGCACGCTGCAGACGAGGATGAAGGCCGCTGTGATTGCCAGCGTGGCGCTCTTGTGGGTGAACGCCCAGCGCGCGACCCGCAAGTACGTTGGTATCCAGAAAGGCTCGACATGGGGACGGGTGGGTTTCTTCAGCAGGTAGGCCGCCATCATCGGCGTGAGCAGCCGTGCCACGGCCAGCGAGATGAGTACGGCGATGGAGGCCGTCCAGCCGAACTGTACGAAAAACTTGCCGGCCAGGCCCTGCATGAAGGCGGTGGGCAGAAAAACGGCGATCAGGGTGAAGGTGGTGGCGACGACCGCCAGCCCGATTTCGTCGGCGGCCTCGCGCGCCGCCACGAGGGGCTCCTTGCCCCGCCCCATATGACGCATGATGTTTTCGACCTCGACGATGGCGTCATCCACCAGAAGGCCGATCACCAGTGACAGGGCCAGCAGCGTGATGATGTTCAGCGTGAACCCCATCCACTGCATGAACAGGAAGGTGGGAATGATGGACAGGGGCAAGGCTACCGCGCAGATGAGGGTGGCGCGTAGGTTGCGCAGAAAGAGACCCACCACCAGCACCGCGAGCAGGGCGCCTTCGATGAGCAGCGACAGGCTGCCCCGGAAATTCTCCAGAACCTGGTCAGTGGCGTTGACGGCCTCGGTGAGTTCGAGGTCGGGGCGTTCCTCGCGCAGCTCGGCAAGTGCCTGGCGCACGCCATGGGCTACGTCCAGGTCGCTGGCGCCGGTGGCGCGAAAGATCTCGAAGCCGACCACTGGCCTGCCGTCGAGGAAGGCGCCACTACGGCGCTCGGCCAGCGTGTCGGTTACGGTGGCGACCTGATCCAGGCGTACGACCTGGCCATCGGGCAGGGGGATCTCCATCGCTGCCAGTGCTTCGGCGGAGGACACCGTGGCGACGGTGCGCACCGTTTGTTCGCCGCTGCCCAGCCGGGCACGGCCGCCCGGGGCTTCGCGCTGCACCTGGGCGAGCTGCCGCGAAATATCGGCGGCGTTCAGGCGCCATGCCAGCAGTCGATCCGGGTCCAGTTCCACCCGCACTTCACGGCTCGCGCCGCCCACACGGATAATTGCGCCGACACCGGGCACAGCGAGCAGACGCCGGGTAATCTGATCTTCCACGAACCACGACAAGGCTTCCTCGTCCATACGCGAAGACGCCACCGTGTAGGTCAGGATCGCCTCGTTCTTGAACTCGATGCGGCTGATGACGGGATCGCGCAAGGCGGCAGGCAGATCGCCCCGCACCCTGGCCACGGCGGCACGGGTGTCGTCCAGAGCCTCCTGGGGCGGCTTCTCCAGGCGGAACTCTGCCGACACCGTGGCTACGCCATCCTGCACCACCGTATGCAGGTGTCGCAGCCCTTTCATGGTGGCCATGGCGTTTTCCAGTTTGCGTGCCACTTCGGTTTCCATCTGCGCCGGGGCTGTGCCGGGCAGGCTGGCCACCACAGTCACCATGGGCAGATCCACGTCCGGGAAGTGCTGGATTCTGGCACCATGGAACGCGAAGAGGCCCGCCACCGTGAGCATGGCGAACAGCAGGATGGCCGGGATCGGGTGGTGGATCGACCAGGCGGAGACGTTCATGCTCACTCCTTCAGCGCGGGATATGTATTTGGGCCTGCGGTCGCGAGGCGTACCGTCACGCCATCGGACAGGAAGCCCACACCGGACTCGACGACCGGCGTGTCAGCGTCGATTCCCTCGCGGATTTCCACCCGGTCATCACGCCGGGCGCCCAGGGTGACCTTCTGCTGCCGCACCTGGCTGCCTTCGATGCGAAAGACATAGCTGAAGCCGTCGCGCAGCAGGACAGCGGTTTCCGGCAGCGTCAGCACCCGGTGCTGCGCCAGCAGAAATTCGCCGCGTGCGAACAGCCCGGCGCGCACCAGCGCTGAAGGATCAATATCCACGTACACAATGCCGGTGCGCGTGTGCGGATCAACCTGCGGCGAAACCCTGCGCACGCGCCCTTCAACAAACTGTGGAGCACCGAATGTGATGCGAACAGCCTGACCAGGTGCAATCTGCGCAAGCTCCGGGCCAGGCAGCTCGGCACGCCACTCCAGCCGGCCCTGGCGCTGCAGGCGCATGAGTTCCGCTCCGGCCTGCACAAGCGCGCCTTCGACGGCGGGTCGGGCGCTGATTACCCCCTCGTCCGGGGCGCGCACCTCGGTATACGCCAGACGCAGCGAATCCGCCTGCACCCGCGCGCGGGCGGCAGCCAGGCGCGCCTGTGCCGTATCGGCAGTGGACAGGGCCTGGTCGAGGGCCTGGTCAGATAAGACATTGGTGCGCTGCAACGCCCGTGCACGATCGGCGGCACGCTGCGCCTGGGCGGCATCGACCTCGGCCTCTTGAAGTGCCGCGCGACCGGCGTTCAAGTCCGCTTCAAGCGTGCCGGGGTTGAGCTGCGCCAGAAGCTGCCCCTTTTCCACCCGATCGCCGACATCGACCAGCAGGCGTGACAGCCGCTGTCCGCCAATTTCCGCGCCGATGATGACCTCCTGCCAGGCGGCGATGCTGCCGACGGCGTGCAGGGTTTGTGGCCACTGCTGTGCCGTGGCAAAGGTGCGCTTGACCGTCAGCACCGGTGCCGCAGAGGTGGGTGGGAGGGAAGGAACAGCACTGCGCATGGCCACAAGCAGCGCGACACAGGCGGCGAAAAGGCCAGCGACGACGAAGATGGTGACGAGGTGACGCTTCATGGTTGAAATATCCACTGATCGGTGGGACTCGAAGTGGCGAGGACGCACTCGCACCGCTTGGCTGTGGCTTTCATGGGGTTCTCCTTCGGCGAAAACGCAAGTCAATGATTCGCATTACGAACCTATTATTGACTCGTATTGCGAACTATGTCAAGGTGAATTGCGAAACGAAAGGAGAAATCCATGGAACAAACCCCTCCATCCAACGAGGAACTGGCCGACGCACTTGTAGTAAGTTCCTTTGTCACGATGGCCGTCATCAATAAGATCGGTGCCGAAAACGACCTGTCCCTCTCGATGATTCGCGTCCTGGGAATATTGTGGGATCGGCGCCCGCGCATGGCCGAACTCGCCGAATACCTCGGTCTGGAGAAACAGACGATGTCGGGACTGATCGCCCGAGCAGAGAAGCGGGGGTTGGTGGCGCGAGCGCCAAATAAAGAGGATGGAAGAGCGACGGATGTGTTCCTGACGAGTGACGGAGCCGAGCTTGTAAAGCGGGTACGTGCCCAGGGCCAGCAGGCACTGGCACCGATCATCGAAGGACTCAGCGCACCGGATCAGCAGCTTCTCCAGGAACTGCTTCTGCGCATGCTCGAAAGCCGGAAGGGCTGACAGCCTGCTGAAACACCAGAAATCAAGCAGGCGATGGGAAGCTCAGGCAAGGGAGTTCTTCCGAAATTATTTGGATGTCCTGTTCGTGATGAAATCACGAAACACAGAAAAGAAGAGGGGGTTGGTGTGTTTCGCGCCCGTTTGCTACGCTCATTCAAGACACGGAGTCACCATGGAGATACGTTTATGAATCGGCAGATCCGCTCCCTTGTTTTCATGTTCGTGTTTGTGGCCACTGGGCTGCTGGGAATGGCAATGGGGTGTTCCGCCCAAACGGATATTGCTGTACCCACAACTCACCTTTCGGCTTTTCAGGCTTATACCGAAACGACACGGCAGTTGCTTGGAGCACAGCGCAGTTTTCAGACGGAAAATCCGCTCCATGAAATCGAGTGGAATGCTCCCTTTGAGCTCCACCCGCCCGCGCCAACCACCAAAGCCATCCTGCTGGTGCATGGCCTGGGCGATTCACCCTGGTCTTTCACCGATGTGGCGCACCGTCTTGCTGAACAAGGCTATGTGGTACGCACGCTGCTGCTGCCTGGACACGGCACCCAGCCCGCCGACCTGATCGGCATTCGGCTGGAAGACTGGCAACAACTGGTGCGTGAACAGATCAGCTTGCTGCAACGGGATTTTCCAGACGTCTGGCTGGGCGGCTTTTCAACCGGTGCCAACCTGGTGCTCGAATACGCCCTGGATGACCCTCAGATTCAGGGCCTGGTGCTGTTCTCCCCCGCGCTGCGTTCGAACGAGCTGTTTGACTGGGCCACGCCCTGGCTCGTACATATTAAGCCCTGGCTGCTTTCCCCTGAGAGGCACCCGCTGCAATCACCGCTTCGCTACCACATCGTACCCACCAACGGCCTGGCACAGTTTTACCGCAGCAGCGTGGCGGTGCGCAAAAGCCTGAAGGGTCGAACCTTCGACCGCCCAACGGTCATTGTGCTGGCCCAGCATGATTCGGTCGTCGATGTGCGTTATGTACGAAACGTCTTTGAACGCCATTTTACCCATGCTTCCAGCCGCTTGATCTGGTATGGGAACCCCCCGCCCAGATCAACCTCTTCGGCACGTGTGCTGGTGCGCACCGATGTGTTGCCCCAGGAGCGCATCAGCCAGTTTTCGCACATGGGCATCCTGTTCTCACCTCAGAATCCGCTGTATGGGCGGGATGGCAGTGAACGCATCTGCTTCAATGGACAGACAGACGAGGACACCGCCCGCTGCCAGGCTGGTGATCCGGTCTGGTATTCCGACTGGGACTACCGTGAGCCGGGCAAGATTCATGCGCGCCTCACCTTCAATCCCTATTTTGATTGGCAGTCGCAGATTATTCAGGAGGTGCTGGCAGTGGCCAGTGATTGAGGCAACAGCTGGCGGTGCCGATAAAATGCAGCGCCTGGGTGTGATATGGCATTTTTATGAAACCATGTCGCCGCAAAACAACCGCCTGGCCGTGCCGCTGCCCCGCACATAGTGCAGCCCCCGCTCCCTGGCCGCATCGCGCAGACAATGGTAGGCTCCCATGAAGGTGGGGAAGCTGCCGCCCTCGCCCCGCATCTGCTTGGTGAAGCGCTCACTGTCTATACCCAGGCGCACCAGAATTGGCGGCGCGTCCTCATCCATGGCGCAGGCCTTGTCAGCCCGCACGTTGCGCGCCGTCCAGTCCACCAATTCCATATAATCCACAGTGGTAAAAGGCAGCAGAGCGTCATCAGTCCCACTGTCATTGAAACCCAGTAAAGGCGGACACTGTGCCCCCGCCTCTTCCCCCAAAGCCTTTCCCCATGCCTCTATGCGCGCCTGGATGGAAGAGAACTCGGAATGCTCCGGTGAATCGGCAATCCCCGCCCGTATGGCATTCAGATCCACATAGGCCATACACGTCAACAGACCGTATTCATCCAGCAGCGCCTGGGTGCGAAATCGCCCCTCCCAGAAACGCCCCTTGCAGTTATCCTCTTTATTGGCCTGCCGGGCAATCCACTCATTCAGACTGCGCATAAACCAGGAAATATCATACAGGCGGGGCCGAATATCCCGAATCAAAGCCGCCAGCATCTGCTCCTGCACCGTGCTGAGCCTCTGCCCCGCCAGGAACATCCTGATCAGCGGATTACCGGAAAAAAGCACATTCCAGCGCCCAAGCACCTCATGGTCAGACATCGCCTCCACCCGCTCCCGGTCAACCCGCAGCACCAGATGGTAGTGGTTGCTCATCAGAGCGTAGGCGCAGATATCAATGGCAAAGACCTCAGTCAGCACCCCAAGCCGATCCAGAATCCACTGCTTGCGATGATCAAAACTCTGCCCTGTCACGCTGTCGGTGCCACACAGAAAGGCCCTCCGCACGCAGCGACTGACGCAGTGATAGTAGGGCGTGGAATCCAGGGCAATAATCTGACTTCTGGCAATGGTCATGTGGCACCTCCTGCTGGGAGTTTGGTGGTTGAGTGTATCGGGCATATGGCGGAATCATCAAGGACAAAGTGGGTGTCCTTTAGTTCTGCTCGGAACGAACTTGAGCGACTTGTTATGTGGGCGGGGTGAACGATCGCCTGGGCTGCCCCAACCGCCCGGCCGAAGCCGCTTGCGGAAACAGCGACGACTCGGAACCTACCACTTGCCGCGATGTTGCCGGCTCGGACCGCCGCGGAAACAGCGACGGCCCGGCGACCCTCAGGCTGGATGTTTCCTGGCACTGAACTGGACGAGCCCACCGCCCTGCTTCTCCGAACTAGCCGGAGCCTCGATTCCAGGGTTTGGCCGGGATGCTGCTGCCTTTTCACCAGAACACACATAACGCCAAGCTCAGCCGAGGAAGGCCGCATCGCGGCCTGACGTCGGCTGGAGCGACGTGTTATGCGTGTCTTCCACGACGGCCCACCAACCAGACGATTGCGGAGTACAAGGCAAACTCAACTAGCCCGCCAAGGAACCATAGTCCGGCAAGAATGCCTGGGATTGGGTACACGAAATACTGATTTGCGTTAACCAGAACTCCAGCAAGTACTGCAAAAAATAATCCATGGATCAAACTTTCGGTTAAAGTCCCACTTCTGAGCCACTTGCTATAACTAACAACAAAAAGAGTCGCCATGCCAATAGTGATAAGGAGGGATAAAAGTACTTTTTCCGACATATCAGGACGCCGAAGTTCAGCAATCATGGCATTTTGATCAGCGATAAGAACCATATGAAACAGGCCATTCCAAATCATGGCTGTGACAAAAATTAGAGCCACTGAAACGATGCATCGCTTAATACTCACTGTGCCCTCCTATTCGCATAACGCCGCATTCAGCGGCTTGTCCGCTGCAATGTTTTGTTAAGCATCATCGTCGCTTGGCTCACAAGCTGACAACTCTTCTTTGAGCTGTTCCAAAAGCTCATTTTCCAGGTGAGCGCCATGACTTTCAATGAGGTTACTATAGAATTCATAGACGTCCGAATCACAGATAATCCAATTTATTTGGCTATTGCTAATTGCAACCTGAGCTAGCTCGTTTGCTTGCGACTTATTAAACTCAGCATATTTAGACAGCTTAGATATTGATGAATGAGTTGATGCAAAGTTACTACTATTAACAAGGGCCTTAATCGCCAACTCTTTTTCAAGCTCCGTTGCCAATTTAATTTCTGGATAGTGCTCTTTGAAGAACTGTGAAAGCCGCCTATAAAAATGCACTTGGGATTCTTTCTTCTCAGACCATTCATCACTCAGAAATTCTTTTATTACATTTTCATCAAGGACAGAATAGTAATCTTTGTCGTCCGCAACCAAGTGTAACGGCTCTCCATTTGTCACAGACTCCAATAAACCTTCCCAATTAATTGCATCCCCCAGAGAACCATCTTTCCCAGGTGGATTACGTACATCCATTCTGAACCTTGCTTTTTCTATCAAGCTAGAATCCGTACTGATGATAGTTGCTTTCCCAAAAAGCTCCGTTATCTTTTCGTCTGCCTTTAGGCTTCTTGATGCAACATCGTCAGAGACTTTTTTAATAAGAGACGACAAATGCTTTTCATATTCTTTTTGGAGTTCACGTATTACTGGATATTCTTCATAATCCTTACATATCTGCGGAAACTGGGGCTTTTTCTTTTGCTCTTGAAGTTTCTTTACGGCTTCCGATATTTTGTTTTCTCTGTTCCTTTTGAATTCATCCTTTACCTGTTCAGTCAGCCAAAGCTTTACGTCTCCTTTCTCGAGAAGTACCGCCAGTTTGTGTATCTCTTCAAGATCATCGTTTGAAAGATGGTAAAACGAAAGATATACATTTGTATCTATGAATAGGTTCAATGCTTACTCCAAGCTATTCTTGATGCTTAACGCTCGCCATCACGCGCTTGTCGCGTGCATGGCATTGTTAGGCAAGCGCATCTTCTCTACGCCATGCTGCATCCTCAAATGCCTCAAACATATCGGACACGCCTGTAAACGCTTCTCTCAAGCTAATCCCTCGAAGATCTTCCTCTATCTCATTCCATTTTCCGTGAGCAAAGTTATTTCTTATTGAGCGGAAAGTCCCAACTCGTGAAATAAACTCTTCAATATTTTCCACCTCAAGCCCACAACTAACGAGATGATGCGAATAAAACTGGATATCACTCATTCTGCGATCCGCCTTTTTGGGGGAGCCTCTAAAGAGGCTTATCGCTATATGCTTCAACCCCCACTCGGTAAAACTAGCTAAAAGAACGATCGGCGCAGCCTTTGCAAAGATAGCTACATTATCTTCCCAAGCTGGAATTTGCTCCGAAAGATAATCGAAAACTTCAGCTCCTGAGGCTTTGTCCTCAGTGGCGCGATCATGTTCCGCTTGAAGTTCGCTTAGCTTAGTTTCCGAGGCCACAAGCTGATTGAAACAATAATCGTTAAGTTGACCCAGTCTGTCGAAAAGAACCCAGAATGGTTCCCAAAACCGATCTGGTTGATAAATGTAGAGCCCGTCAGCAATAAGCCTCCCCGACTCGTCCTCTACAAACGACCTAGCCCAAAACAAACCATATTTTTCAGCAGTGACTAGTTCAGCATCCATGATTAGCCTTTCTGCCTAACGCCTTGCTCACCGGAAAATTAGGAGTGAAGCGAGTAATTTTTCCGAGTGCAGCAACTTGTTAGCCTAAATTTAGTATGTAGCTGTATGGATTTCTCTTTCTATTGTTAAGCGCTGATATCGAAGTGACAATATCTTTAGCTCCTTTAGTAGATAAGAAAGTCCCTTCAGCAGCGGCCAGCACACACATAGACTCAATAGCTCCCAGCCCCGCATAAAAGCTTGTCGATAGCGTTGGAATTGCAACTCCAACACTTTGTATAAACAGCTTACCCAAAGATTTTTCTATATTTTTCTCGAATTCATCATTTGATGCAATCAACTCAGGCATCAGCTCTTTATCGATAATCTTGTTTAGTTCGTACGATCTATTATTTGACAGGTGATCAATATTCGCAAGAAGTTCATTCACTTTAATATTATAGCGCTCAAGCTTTGAATGATTTTCATCTCTATATTTAATTATATCTTTGAAGCTTAAGTTTTTTAGTGCATCGTCAGAGATTATTTTATCGAATATAGAGAAACTCAGTTCTTGATAGCTATTGCCAGCTACATTCGGCGAGTCAGATTCATTAATATTGAACGCCCTCTGTATTTTTTTAGATAGTAGCGTTGAATGAACTGAGCTGTCTGTAAAAGGTGTATACCCATAGAGCTCACTTAACAGCAGCATTTCATTTATTCTTAGACTTGATGCATGGGAGAATGGAAGTCTATAGGAATTCAATAAAACATGCGGGCTTCCCCCTATTACAAACTTATATCGTTTTTTTAAATGCTCCAATGCCTTTTCAGGTGTTGCTTCGGGGTAACGGAACTCAGCAAATCTTCGAAGTTTTTCAGGTATCTTCGAGTAATCCCCGCATGCCCAAACAATATTATGCAAGCTAATTGCTTCACTATATGTGCCTGCCCCAGGATAAAACTCCTTAATTAAAGAAGGTGGAAGTCTTTCATATAATATGCTCCAGTCGTCTGACGAATGATTAATAGCTGTTTCGAAGAAGGAATCATCACCGATATCACTTTTTATGTTTGAAGTTAGCAGATGATCGTACTTAATAAGTTCCTCAGTAGGGTTGATAATCTCTATTGCACACTCCTCTTCGAGTTCCGCGTATACTTTTTCCAGTTTTTCAGGGTTGCCACCACTATGGCCTAATAATTCGCTTCGCATGAATTGAGGCTGGCTGTCAGCAAATACAATTCCTTCAAAGAATAGAAGAGCCTTCTTGAGATGATTTTCTGAAATACATCTTGAAAAAGGAAAATAAATACATTTCACGGAGGCATATCCTTATATATGCTAACGCTTGGCACAGCGGACGTTTTGAAGCGACGAAGGAGCGGAAAAGCGTTCCGCCTGCTGCCACTTGTTAGGCTTTATATTATTAATAAGTCTTCGGATTTTGGAGTTCCTTTTGCTTCAATTACCGCGTCAAAAAAAACACCATGCTTTCGTATCCCTACGGCAGGTGACCCTAGATCATTACAGTAAATACTGCCATCCTCATCCTTTTTTGACTGCAAATACAAATCACCTTTTTGAAAAAAATAATAGCTTGGCGGCAGCTCAGCGCTCTGCCCACTTTCCAAATCTATGATTTTAACAGGAGACTGATTTTGTGAAAAACATCCAACGGGAATGTTCATTTTAAAATGGTCAGCGCCATTCATTTTTAACGCATATCTTGGAGATGCAACAAATTTAAAGCAGTGATTTAGTAGTGAGTTGTTATTTTCGTCTCTGACATAGCTTGGCTGATAGAAAATGATGCAATCAACACCTCCACCTTTCTCATCCACAAGCCTGTCAAGCTCTTCAGAGATATAGTCAAAGTCCGCATTTACATGCGTTCTAATAAAAATTACACGAGAGTTGCTTTCATCCTGAGGAGTGTATTTAGATATATTTGCAACAGCATCACGAATCTTTTTCAAATATCTTTTTAGCTCCGACTCTGGCGGTGGGCAGAAAACCTGAACAATATCGGATATATACTTTGAAGAAAGACTGTATTCGCTCGAAGGAAGATCAAAAATATGAATTTTAATTTCCGCGCAAATTTGTAGAGAATTCTGAGGACTGTTTATTTTTAAAGATTTAATTTTATCAATCAACACCTTGAAATCTTCATCAAGCAACACCTTTGTTGACACAATTCTAATGCCAAGTCTTACATGACTAACCCTTAACTTTTCTATCCACTTTATCCTGAGTTTGATGCAGCTCTTCTGAAACTTAATATATTGTTCCGATGAGTCTATATTTTTTACTGACACGAACTGTCTTGTACTATTTGGCAAAGTGACAGAGAAATCATACCCAGAATTGCTTTTCTCCGCCGGAGTTATTTCTGACTTATACAGACTTGACATGCCAGCATACAAAATTTCTGTAAAGAAACCTTGAGATGATGTTGGAGGCTGTTTTTTAATTCTTCCAATTGTAGATTTCAGCCAGTCTGGGGAGCTTTTTTCGAGCTTTATAAGACAAACTCCTAGTGTATATAGCTCGACAGTAGCCAATCGATCAGCCCTAGACCATAATTTTTGAAGTCTATGGTTTTTTTTAGCGTTTAAATAACCATCTCCAAACATCTCAGAAACTGCTTGAAGTGCAAGCGTGGCATCCTCACCCTCCCCAAGATTTGACAAATCCCTACCAGAAAGCATTGTATTTTTTCCTTGTTATTTGGATGCGATGAATTTCACAGTTGCCTAACTACAATTAGGCGTCAAAAGTGATGCTATGCAACTCTTGACTTTTTATCAGTATTGACTGATAAAAATGTACCTGTTAGTTTTGGATGTGTCAACGAGTTTGTTTCTCGAAGTTACCATATCGCTAAGATTTTCGCTCAATATTCGGGGGCATAAATGGGAGAGGAAAAACCACGCCTGTTGGATCTGGTTCGCAGGCAGCTGCGGGTCAAGCACTATGCGTATCGAACTGAGCAGTCGTATGTTGACTGGATAAAGCGCTTTGTATTGTATCACGGTAAGCGTCATCCTGAGACGATGGGTGTTCGTGAGATAGAGGAGTTTCTGACCTATTTGGCGGTGGAGCGGAGTGTGGCGGCGTCCACGCAGAATCAGGCGTTGGCGGCGTTGCTGTTTCTTTATCGCGAGGTGCTGGATATCGACTTACCTCTTGTGGAGGAGGTCACTCGGGCAAAGCGTTCCAGCTACTTGCCGACGGTATTGACCCGCGGTGAGGTCAGTAGGGTGTTCTCCCAGATGGACGGGGTAAATTTGTTGGTGGCGCGTTTGCTGTATGGCTCCGGGTTGCGTCTGATGGAGGCGGTTCGCCTGCGGATAAAGGATGTGGATTTCGAGCGGCGCGAGATTTTGGTGCGTGATGGTAAGGGTGGTAATGATCGGGTTACGATGTTGCCGGATGCGCTGGCTGGTGGTTTACTGGAGCACTTGGATCGGGTGCGGCAAATTTATGAGCAGGATCGCATGGAGGATGTTGCCGGGGTGTATCTGCCGTTTGCCCTGGAGAGAAAGTACCCCAATGCAGGCACGGAGTGGGCCTGGCAGTGGGTGTTTCCGGCTCGCGGGATTTCCCTTGACCCGCGTAGCGATGTCCGCAGGCGCCACCATATTGATGAGCAGCGGGTGCAGCGTGCGGTAAAGCGGGCTGCCGGTCTGGCGGGGATAGGAAAGCGGGTTACTCCCCACGCTTTTCGCCATTCATTTGCCACCCATTTACTTGAATCGGGGTATGATATTCGCACGGTGCAGGAGTTGCTTGGTCACAAAGATGTGAGCACTACCCAGATTTACACCCACGTGCTGAACCGTGGTGGGCGAGGTGTGAGGAGTCCGCTGGATACGTGAGTACTGGTTTTCGCTTTTCTTATTTCCAGTCTTATCCGTGTTCATTAGTGTCCATCCGTGGTTTCAACTCCCCCTCCCCCATCATCACTCTTCCCTGCGCAGCCTGCGTTGCTGGAGCAGGTGCCGCACGCTGAACACCAGTACCAGAACCAGGATGCTTGTGGTAATAATGGGGCTGACCAAAAGCCCAAGGCTGATGGCTGCCATGGTGATGAGGCTTTTGCCAAAACTCCAGCGGGTGCCAACGTAGCGGCGTGCCATTTCGTTCCTTTCTGGGTTTTTGAATGCAGGAAAGGCTCTTTCCTCTCGCCAAGCCGCAGAGAACGCGGAGAAGATGGGTGGCTAAATCAATCTCCTTGTGTTTTCTCGGCGCTCCCCGCGTCCCCAGTGAGCGCAGCGAACGGGCGAGAGACCTGTTCTTCTGAATTTGTGTTATCTGCGTTTATTCGCGGTCAAACTCCCCTCTTTATCTTTGCGACTTTGAGGGCTTTGTGTGAGACCTTGCCTTCTGTTGGCGGTTCCAATTCGGTATGACCTGAGAATAAGTTTTTGACAGGCTAACATAGAAAAAATGACGACGCAAAACTCCACCTCCTCTTCCAATTCCCCATATATCGGGCGCTTCGCGCCGACGCCTTCGGGGGCGCTGCACTTTGGTTCCCTGGTGGCGGCGCTGTCCAGTTTTCTGGAGGCGAGGGTTCATAAGGGGCAGTGGCTGCTGCGTATTGATGATATTGACGCGCCGCGCGTGGTTCCCGGCGCGGTGGATGAGATTCTGGCGGCTCTGGAGCGCTTTGGCTTCGCGTGGGATGGTCCGGTGCGTTTTCAGGGTCAGTGCATGGAGCGTTACGGTGCGGCGGTGGAGGCGCTTGGCCGCGATGGCTTTGTCTTTGCCTGTACCTGTACTCGCAGGTTGCTGGCGGAGCGTGGGAACCATGGCCCCTATGACGGGTTCTGTCGTGGGTTTGGGCATGCTTTGCAAGGTGCCCACTCCCTGCGCTTTTCGCTTCCTTTGCCTTTGCCGGAGCTGTGCGATGGTGTGCAGGGGGTGGTGGCCTGGGAACGGTGGCGCGATGAGATGGGAGATTTTGTGGTGCGGCGGGGCGATGGTTTCTATGCCTATCACCTGGCCTGCGCGGTGGATGATGCCCATGAGGGGATTACCCATGTGGTGCGGGGCAGTGACCTGCTGCCCAGTTCCTTCCAGCAGCGGGCTTTGATGGAGGCGCTGGGTTCTGCTGCGCCGGTGTATGCCCATGTGCCGGTGGCGCTGGCGCGGGATGGGCAGAAGCTCAGCAAGCACAATCAGTCCAGGCCCCTTGATCCGCGTCATCCGGTTCCAGAGTTGGTGCAGGCGTTGGCGTTTCTGGGGCAGGGTCCACCGGCGGGGCTGGAGCGTGCCAGTGTGCAGACTGTCTGGCAGTGGGCGCTTGAGTGCTGGGATCTGGCGAGGGTGCCAAGGGTCATGGGGATGCCTGTTTCTGGTCTTCACGGTTGAAATGCGGGTTGTGTCGAGGTACTCTGTTATGGTGAGTCCCTGTTTTGATGAATACTCTTTTCCCTTTCAGGAAAGGCCACTATGGCAAAGGAATACTCTATGCACCACCTGGTAACCGGCACGGCGGGATTTATCGGCTTTCATACGGCAAAAAAACTGCTGGAGCGCGGCGACAGCGTGGTGGGTTTTGACAGTGTCAACGACTACTATGATGTGGATATCAAGGAAGCGCGCCTGCGGATTCTGGAACAGACGGCCCGGGAGACGGGCAGCCAATATGCCTTTGTTCGCGCCAACCTGGCCGATCAGGAAGCGGTGAAGCAGTGCTTTGCGGAGCATGACTTCGGGCGGGTCATCCACCTGGCTGCCCAGGCCGGAGTGCGCTACTCCCTGGTGAATCCCCACGCCTATGTGGAGAGCAATATCGTCGCCACCACCAACATTCTGGAAGCCTGTCGCCATGCCCGGACGCCCCACCTGACCTACGCCAGTACCAGCAGCGTCTATGGTGCCAACACCCGCATGCCCTTCAGCGAGCATCGGGGCGTGGACCACCCCCTGCAGTTCTATGCGGCCACCAAGCGGGCCAACGAGCTGATGGCCCACAGCTACAGCCACCTCTACGGGTTGCCCACCACCGGCCTGCGCTTCTTTACCGTCTATGGCCCCTGGGGTCGCCCCGACATGGCGCTCTTTCTCTTCACCAAGAATATTCTGGCCGGAGAGCCCATTCAGGTCTTTAACCACGGCAACCACACCCGCGACTTCACCTTCGTGGATGACATCGTGGAAGGGGTTATCCGGGCCAGCGATCAGATCGCCGCGCCCAACCCCGACTGGGACAGCGACAACCCCGATCCCGCCACCAGCTGCGCCCCCTTCAGGATATTCAATATCGGCAACAACAGCCCCGTGAAGCTGGAGGAATATATTGCCGCCATCGAGGAGGCTGTGGGGAAAAAGGCCATCAAGGAGATGCTGCCCCTGCAGGCAGGCGACGTGCCCGACACCTTTGCCGATGTGAGCGAACTGGAAAAGAGCGTGCAGTACCGCCCGGCAACACCGGTGCGTGAAGGCGTGCAGCGCTTTGTGGAGTGGTATCGGGAATTTTACCGCGTGTGATGTGTGGAGCGGTCTGTGAAAGGCAAGTGGCGAGACGCCCCGCTGGTGGGGATTCTCGCCACTTGCCTTTTTTTGTGACGGATTGCCGCTGTTGAGTGGTGGAGGCTACACGATATAGCCACCGCCCAGCAGTCTGGTGCCCTCATAGAAGGCGGCGGCCTGGCCCGGTGCTATGGCGTATTCGGGGCGTTCAAGCTCTATGGTCGCGGAGCCGCCTGCGCCCAGCAGAACCCTGGCGGGGGCTTTGGGATTGCGGTAACGCACTTTCACTTCACAGGTGAATTCCTGGCCGGGGTCGGGCAGGAAGAGGTTCAGGTCGCGCACGGCAAAACGCTGCAGGTTGATTTCCTCGCGAGTTCCCACCACCAGCTCATTGGTCTTGGGCAGGATCTGCTTCACGTAGAGGGCCGTGTGGGAGAGGGGTACATCGAAGCCTTTGCGCTGGCCGACGGTGTAGTGCATGTAGCCTTTGTGGCTTCCCACCACGTTGCCGCCGGTATCGAGGACTTTTCCCGGCTGATCCACCTGCAGGTGTTCGCGCAGAACGTCGATGTAGCTGTCTTCCACGAAGCAGATTTCGCTGCTCTCCTTCTGGGTGGCCAGGCTGGCGAGCAGGGGGATGTCGGCGGCCATGGCTTTGACATCGCTTTTGCGCCAGCTGCCCAGGGGGAAGAGCAGGTGGGGGATGATGTGGGGCTCGATGTTGAAGAGGAAGTAGCTCTGGTCCTTGCCGGGGTCGTCGCCCTGGTAGATGTACTGGCCGTCGCATTTGACGTAGTGGCCGGTAGCCAGGTGGTGGCAGTCCAGCTCACGGGCAAACTCGAAGAGGGTGCCGAACTTGATGAGCCGGTTGCAGAAGGTGCAGGGGTTGGGGGTCTGGCCCTGGCTGTAGATGTCGATGAATGGCTGGTAGACGGACTGGTGGAACAGGTCCTGACGATCCAGCACGTGCCAGGGTATATTGAAGTAGCGCGCGACTCGCTCGACGCGGGCGATATTCTGCTCGTGCATCTGTTCGTTGCCGTGGAGCTTCATGTAGCAGCCCTCCACGGGGTAGCCCTGCTCCAGCAGGAGCTTGGTGGTCATGGAGGAGTCGACGCCGCCGGACATGGCGACCAGTACCTTCTTGCGTGGGACGTTCATGGGAGCTTTCCTTGTTCTTGCGATGCGGGCCCTTGGCCCGGCAGGCAGACGTCACTCCGCCCGCTGCCATGATGTGGTGTATCATGACGGCGGGCGGTGAGCAACTGCCTTGCCTGTACGTTGTGTGCAGGATCAGACGCCGATGCCCTCGAAGAGCACGGTGGAGAGGTAGCGTTCCCCGGCGTCGGGCAGGATGACGACAATGGTCTTGCCGGCGAATTCCGGGCGCTGCGCAATGCGAACAGCGGCTGCTGCTGCGGCTCCGGAAGAGATGCCTACGATAATGCCCTCTTCGGCAGCCAGGCGGCGGGCGTATTCCACGGCGTCGCTGATATTGACCTGCTCGACGGCATCTACAACGGAGAGATCAAGGGTTTTGGGAATGAAGCCGGCGCCAATGCCCTGGATTTTGTGGGGGCCGGGTTTCAGCTCTTCGCCCGCCAGCTGCTGGGTGATCACCGGGCTCTCCTGGGGCTCAACGGCCACAGAATGGAGGGCCTTGCCTCGCTCCTGCTTGAAGTAGCGGGACACGCCGGTGATGGTGCCGCCGGTTCCCACGCCACTGACCAGGACGTCCACATTGCCGTCGGTGTCCTGCCAGATTTCCGGCCCGGTGGTTTTCAGGTGGATGGCCGGGTTGGCGGGGTTTTCAAACTGCTGGGGCAGGAAGTATTTCTGGGGATCGGAGGCGGCAATTTCCTCGGCGCGGCGCACCGCGCCTTTCATGCCTTCCGGCCCGGGAGTGAGCACCAGGTTGGCGCCAAAGGCGGCCAGAACGCGGCGACGTTCGATGCTCATGGTCTCCGGCATGGTCAGGGTGAGCTTGTAGCCTTTGGCCGCGGCCACATAGGCGAGGGCGATGCCGGTGTTGCCGCTGGTGGGTTCGATGATCTCCATGCCAGGCTTCAGCAGGCCTTTCTCTTCGGCGTCCCAGATCATGGCAGCGCCGATGCGGCACTTTACGGAGTAGGAGGGGTTGCGCCCTTCAATTTTGGCCAGTACTCTGGCAGAGCTCGTGCCGACAATGCGGTTAAGCTGGACAAGTGGCGTTCTTCCGATTGACTGGGCGTTATCTGCGTAAATGTTTGCCATGGGGAGGCTCCTTGCTGCGTTTTTTAATCTTGATAAAATCAACCGACAAACTTTAGATATTGGCAATGTAAATGCTTCTTCTCGTTTTGTAAAGCAATTTTTGGAAAAAAAGAATGACAGGCTGGCTGTTTCTTTGTTAGCCTTGCTTCTGATGAGGCGCTCGGGGCGGAAAATAATTCGCCCATGGCCTGGGCGGTGATCGTAAAGTGTTGTATATGGCGACTTGTGTTTTTGGCACGCTGTCTGCATTTGAGCGGGGCAGTCAACGCCACAACCTCGGAAAGGTGACGATATGTTTATCTCTGAGCTCTTCAATCGCACTCCCATAAACCTGCTGGCAACCTCCATGACGGTTCGCTCCAAGAATCAGGATGTGATTGCCACCAATGTGGCCAATGCGGAGACCCCCAACTACAAGGCCAAGGAGCTGGTGTTTGAGGATCAGCTGCGCGAGGCCGTGCTGGGGCGCAAAGAGGACAAGGAGATGATTCCCATGGCGCGTACCCATGAGAGCCACCTGCCGACCGGGGCCAAGCCGGCGTTTATGCCGTATATGCAACTGCAGCACAATCAGACGGTCCGCAACGATGGCAATGATGTGGAGCTGGAAAAAGAGATCGGGCGCATGATGGAGAATGCCACCATGTACCAGGCTTCCACCACGATTGCTGCCAAAAAGATTGAGGGACTCAAGAGCGCCATAATGGAGGGACGTTAAGATGAGCTTCTTTGACGGACTGAAAATATCCTCATCCGCGCTGTTTGCGCAGCGCCAGCGCATGAACGTCATCTCCAGCAACCTGGCCAACGCCCACACCACGCGGGCTGAAGATGGCACCTACTACAAGCGTAAGGATCTCGTCTTCAAGCCCCAGACGATCCATGACGATGTGCGGGGGAAAATTTTTCCTGCATCCTTTGAAGAAGCATGGAAAAAAAAGATTGAAGGGGTTCGCGTCGAGGCTATAATAGAAGATGACGAGCCGCCCATTCTCAAGTATGACCCCAGCCACCCCGACGCCGATGAAGAGGGCTACGTGGCTTATCCCAATATTAACGTTGTTGAAGAGATGACCGATATGATAACTGCCAGCCGCTCCTACGAGGCGAACATAACGATGATCGAAACCATCAAGAAGATGGCCAATGAAGCCCTTGGGCTTGGGAGGGTCTGATCATGGCAGATTTTAACATCCATAACAGTATGCCCCTGCTGCTGGATATGACCAAGCCCACCGGAAAGCCGGAGGCCACGTCTGCCCAGCCGTCCGGTGAGCAGACGCAGTTTTCTGAGTTTCTGAAGAGCTCGCTGAAAGAGGTCAACACCGCTCAGAAGGATGCTGACCGCGCTATCGAAGAGCTGATAGCCGGCGAGAGCAAGGATATTCACACCACGATGATCAAGATGCAGCAGGCTGATGTCTCGCTCAAGATGATGATGCAGGTGCGCAACAAGATCATGGATGCCTATCAGGAAGTCATGCGCACTCAGGTGTGACCAGTCTGGTTTTGTGACCCCAGCAGCCGGGAAATTGCTTTCCCGGCTGTTTTTTTGTGTTTTCACAGATGTAACTGATTGAAAACTTCTTTCCGTGGTGATAAGTTAGGATTTTCATCACCATATTATGGGAAAGGCTTTATGAAGTTTTCATTTAAGGAACTGATTTCCCAACTCTCACGTGTCCTCCAGAAACTTTCCCGCACGCAGCAGATTACCCTTGCGCTGGTGATCGGTGCGTCAGTCATTACTATTATCACCCTTATCATCTGGGCCGTTGTGGCCAGCCGTCCCGGCAACCAGGTTCTTTTTTCCAACCTGGCCATGGAAGATGCCGGCGAGGTGGCTGCGAAACTGGCTGAATTGCGAGTGCCCTATGAGATTCACAACGATGGCCGGACCATTCTTGTGCCGGGCAACGTGGTGCACGAAACCCGCCTGAACCTGGCCCAGCAGGGCCTTCCCCGCGGCAGTGGTGTCGGTTTTGAGATTTTTGACAGCGCCGGAATCGGCATGACGGAATTTATCCAGAAGGTGAACTTCCGCCGCGCTCTCCAGGGGGAGCTGGGTCGTACCATCTCGGCTATCGATGGCATTGAGAGCGCCCGTGTGCATATCGCTCTGCCGGAGCGCTCCCTGTTTATTTCCCAGGACCGGGGTGCCGAGGCCAGTGTTGCCCTGCGCCTGAGTCCCCACACTCGCCTTTCCGGCGATCAGGTCAAGGGGATTATCCACCTGGTCTCTTCCAGTGTGGAGGGCCTGACTCCTGAAGGGGTGACTGTGGTCGACGAGCAGGGACGGATCCTGAACGACCTGATTCAGGAGCGCTCGGAAGAGTCCACCCTGAGCGTCACGCAGCTGATGTATCAGCGTAATATGGAACGCAACCTGCAGATAGCGCTGGATAACCTTCTGGTGAGCGTTCTTGGTCAGGGGAACTCCTACTCCAATGTCAGCCTGGAACTGGACTTTGACAAGGTGGAACAGCAGATAGAAGCCTATGACCCCGCCAATGTGCCGCGCAGCGAGCAGCGCATTGAAGAGCGCGAGCAGGGCCGTGAGGCTCAGGGGGGTATTCCCGGTGTGCGCGCCAATATCGCCGACCAGGATGATCCGCAGGCTGGCCTGATGACCACTCGCTCACGGGAAGTGGAGACGACCAACTACGAGGTCGGGCGCACCCTGACCCAGATTACCCGCAGCCGTGGTCAGATCAAACGGCTGACGGTGGCGGTGGCGGTGAATGGCAGCTATGTGCAGCAGCAGGCTGATGGCGTGTCACAGGTGGTCTACCAGCCGCGCAGCTCCGAGGAACTGGACAAGATTACGGCGCTGGTGCAGAGCGCCATTGGATACAATGAAGGTCGTGGTGACCGGGTGGTGGTCACCAATCTCCAGTTCGGCGAACCGCCGAAATCGCGATGGCAGGAACTTATGGAAATGCAGGATCTGTGGAAGGAAATGCTGAAGTACCTTGGTATTGCCCTGTTCTTCCTCTTTGCCTTCATCTTTATCATCCGCCCCATTGTGAAGTGGGTGACCGATATGACCAGAGATGAGGACGAGCTGAAGAAGACCTTCGGTACCGGGCAGAAAAAGCCCAAGCAGCTGGTGCCGACGCAGCTGCCCAAAACCCTGGCGGAACTTGAAGCGGAGATGGAATCCCAGATCGACTCCGAGAGCAGTGTTTCCGCATCAGCGGTTCGGGGCAAGGTTATCCGCAAGAAGCTGTCGGATATTGTTCAGGAGAATCCGGCTGGGGCGGCTCAGCTGATCCGTATCTGGATTAATGATGACAAGACAAAAGGTGAACCCTGATGGCCATTCCCTATGACATGCTTACTGGCTATCAGAAAAGTGCCATTCTGCTGATTGCCCTTGGTGAAGATCTGAGCTCCTCGGTGCTTGAGCACCTGGATGATGACGAGGTTGGCGAGATTTCCAAGGAAATTGTCCTGATGAAGGACATTGAGCGGGACACCGTCGACCAGGTTCTGGACGAATTCCACCAGATGGCTCTGGCCAAGGGCTACCTGTCCAAAGGTGGCCTTGATTACGCCAAGGCGCTTCTGAATAAATCCCTGGGCCCGGAAAAGGCCCGCAAGATCATTGACCGCCTTACCCGCGCCCTGGAACAGTCCAGTGGCTTTTCCTTCCTGCAGAAGGTGCACGCGCCCCAGCTGGCCAAGTTCATACAGAATGAGCACCCTCAGACCATATCACTGATTATGGCGCACCTTGACCCCTCCCAGGCGGCTGAGTGTCTGGCGGCTCTGCCCGAAGATCTGCAGCCGGAAGTGGCCATTCGAATGGCGAACCTGGATGAAATTTCGCCGGAAGTGGTCAAGCGCATCTCGGCGGTGCTGGAGGAAAAACTGGACGCCTTTACCTCTTACCAGGTGGAGATTGGTGGTGTGCGCTCGGTGGCGGAGGTCTTCAACCGCATGGATCGCACCGTCGGCAAGGTTACCCTGGAAAAACTGGAAAAGCTGGCACCGGAGCTGGCGGCCCAGATCCGCGATATGATGTTTGTCTTCGACGATATCCGCATGCTTGGCGACGCGGCCATAACCGAAATTCTCAAGCGCGTGGATAAAAAGGTTCTCACCCTGGCCCTTAAAGGCACAGATGAAGACCTGCAGGGGAAATTCTTCAGCAATATGTCACGCCGCGCCACCGATACCCTGAAGGAAGAGATGGAGTTCCTGGGGCCCATCAAGGTGCGCGATGTGGAAAAAGCCCAGCAGGAAGTCATTGAGATCGTGCGAGCCCTGGAAGAGGAAGGCATCATTACCCTTGGCGAGCAGGAAGAACTGATTCAGTAATATCCGGCTGGAGGGATGCTTATGAAGCGGATTATCAAAAAAGATCAGGCGCAGCGGGAAGTGAGCCAGATATACGACTTCAGCTTCGACAAGGCGCTTGGTCGGGAATCCACCGACGAGGACTATGATTTCCCTCACTTTCACTGGCAGAAAGAGTATTCCCAGGAAACTGCCTCCAAGGCGACCAAGAAGGTCTTTCAGCGTCTGGATTTCACGCCTTTGCTTGATGAATCCACCTATGGACGCAGACCTGAAGAGACTCCCCCCCAGGAAGCCTTTGTCTTTCCCTTTATGAACGAGCGCGTCAGTGGCGAGATCAAGGATATGCTGGACCGCGAACAGGTTCTGCGGATTGTAGCCGCTGAAGGCAATGCCATCAAGGTGGTGGCGGAAGCTCCCCGGGCATCAGCTCCTCCCAGGGTGGATCAGCCGGCTGCCGAGACAGTGTCCGCCGAAGCGTCTGTGTCCAGGGAAGAACTGCGTCAGCTGGAGCAGCGCAAAGGAGAGCTGGAACAGCAGATTGCCACCCTGAGCGCGCAGCTGACAGGTATTGAGGGCCAGCTGCAGCAGAGTCAGCAACAGCTGGAGCAGTCTCAGGCCCAGGCCCGACAGGTTCTTGAAGAGGCCAGGGCCCAGGAGGAGAGTATCCGTGAGGAGGCCCGCAGCAAAGGCGAGGCCGATGCACGCCAGGAGCTGATCGCCATTGAAAGTCAGAAGCTCGATGGCGTGAAGAAGCAGTATGAAGAGAGCGTGGCGCGCGTAGGCGAAGCCGCGAAGAAGTTTGAGAAAGCCTATCTCGAGGCGGAGCAGAACCTCATCGATCTGGCTATCCACATTGCCACGAGTGTGATTAACACCGAGCTGAAAACCAACCATCTGGTGATTGTGGGACAGGTGAAGAAAGCCATTGTGGAGTTGATTAACCGTGAAGAGGCCGTGGTAAAGGTCTCTGCGGCAGATTATGACGCCCTGCAGAGCTCCCGCCCTGATGTCATGCAGTCGATACCCAGCCTGAAAGTCCTCACCATCGAAAAGGATGAAAGCCTCCCGGCCGGAAGCTGTGTGGTGGAAAACGAATATGGCTCCGTGCACGCCAATGTGCAGAGCAGCCTGCGTGAAATCGAACAGACCCTCAAAGGATAATCATCCATGCCCCTTGATGTGGAAAAGCTCAAGCACCGCATTGACCATACCCGCACTGTGAAACTCATCGGCAAGGTCACCAAGATCATCGGCCTGCTCATCGAATCCCGGGGGCCCGCCTCCTCCATCGGAGACCTGTGCCTCATCCATCCCATTAACCCCCGCGAACCCCTGGTGACGGCGGAAGTTGTCGGGTTTCGCGATGATGTTATCCTGTTGATGCCCCTGGGGGATCTGGCGGGAATCGGGCCAGGCAGCCGCGTCGAAGCCATGAAGGAGGTCTTCATGGTGCCCGTGGGTGACGCTTTGGTTGGCCGTGTGCTCAACGGCTTGGGCATGCCCATTGACGAGCAGCCTGAGCCGGAGTGCAAACGCCTCTATCCCGTTCAGGCGGCGCCGCCGAATCCCTTCACCCGCAAGCGCATTGACACCCCCATCGGCACTGGAGTGCGCGCCATTGACGGCCTGCTGACCTGGGGCAAGGGTCAGCGGGTGGGAATCTTTGCCGGCTCGGGCGTGGGCAAGTCCACACTGCTGGGGATGATTGCCAAGAACAGTCAGGCTGACATCAACGTCATTGCCCTGATAGGCGAGCGTGGTCGCGAGGTGCGGGAGTTCATCGAACGCGATCTTGGCCCCGACGGCCTGGCCCGCAGTGTGATTGTGGTCGCCACCAGTGATCAGCCGGCGCTGGTCCGGCGGCAGGGAGCCTATGTGGCCACAGCGATTGCCGAATACTTTCGCGATCAGGGAAAGAACGTCATGTTCATGATGGACTCCATCACGCGCTTCTGCATGGCCCAGCGCGAAATCGGGCTGGCGGTGGGTGAGCCACCGACGACCAAGGGGTATACCCCCTCGGTTTTTGCCCTGCTGCCAAAGCTGATGGAGCGTACTGGAACCGGAACTGGTGAAGGCAGCATCTCCGCTCTCTACACGGTGCTGGTGGATGGCGACGATATTACCGAGCCGGTGGCCGACGCATCGCGATCTATCCTGGATGGTCATATCATGCTTTCGCGTAAGCTGGCTTCCCGAAACCACTTTCCGGCCATCGATGTGCTGGGCAGCGCCTCCCGCGTCTTTGGCGAAATCACCTCAGGGGAGCATCAGGAGCTGGCGGCCAAGTTGCGCAACCTGATGGCGGTCTACGGAGACGCTGAAGACCTGATCAACATCGGAGCCTACAGCAAGGGCACCAACAAGGAGATCGACCGCGCGGTCAGCCGCATGGGAGCCATCAACAGCTTCCTGCGTCAGGCGGTCAACGAGTCAGAGGATTTCGGCAATATCTGTGTCCTGATGAAACAGACTGTGGGTGAATAGACATGGCATTCCGCTTTCGCTTCCAAAAGGTACTGGAGCATCGCCAGCGGCAGCTGGACATGCAGCAGAAGGTTATCGCGGAGTTTCGCCGCAAGAAGCTGGCTGCCGGTGAGCGCAAGCGCTCCCACGAAGCTCTTCTGCTGCAGGATACCGAGCATGTGCGCCAGTGTCGCCTCAAGGGAGATATGGCCACCGCCCAGCTCTTTTATGATTACCTGCCGGCCCACACCAAGGCCATCAGGAACTGTGAAATCGAAATTGCCAGCCTGGAGAATGAAATACGGCGCGCCACCGAAAAACTCAAAGACCTTTTCAAGCAGAAGCGCAGCCTCGAATTTCTACGGGATCGTGATCTGCTGCGCCATCAGGAGCATGAGCGCCGCGAAGAGGAGAAAATGCTGGCTGAAATCAACACCATAAAATATGCGACCAACCAACGCGAAGGAGTGACTCCATGAAAACCCTGCCCCGCCTCTTTGTAGCGGTATACATGCTGATTATCCTCGGGCTTTTTCTCTCGGCGGCATCATCTGTTCGCGCCGAGGAGCGCTCTTTCTCGGGAGGGTATGAGAGCGAAATCAATGTGGATAAGGTTATCCAGAATCTGCGGCAGCGCGAAGAGGAGCTCAACCGAAGGGAAAACAATCTGCAGGCCCGCGAGCAGCAGCTTCAGCAGCTTCAGCGCGAGGTAAACGGTCAGATAAACCGTCTTGAAGCCCTGCGTGGAAACATTGAAGAACTCATTGGCATGATCGACAACGAACGCCAGCAGAGGCTGCAGAACGTTGCCAGTATCTACGAGACCATGAAGCCTCGCGAGGCGGCGGCCGTTGTTTCGGAGCTGCCGGCCCGCGAGGCGGCTGACATCTTTGCCGCGATGCCCCCTCGTACTGCCGGGGGTATTCTCCAGGCCCTGGGCCGCCTGAATCCTGCCCATGCGGCCCGTATCAGCCATGAACTCAAGACGGTTCAGGGATTTGAAGAGCTGCAGCAGCAGTTCTGAATCTGGATTTTCTTATGCCCTATGCATGGGCATTTTCGCGGCGCAGGGAGCGCAGCAGCATTTCGGTCATGATGGAGGCGGCTTCCTCGGGGGGCGACTGCAGCATGACCTTGCTGTCTTCGATGAGTTTCTGGCTGGCTGCCAGGTGACGCAGTGGCTCGCCTACGATGTAATAACTGATGCTGCCCACAATCATCAGGTAGGTCATAAAGGGGTTGCTGGTGTGAAATACCCCTTCTTTCTCGCCCAGGCCCAGGATATCAGAGAGCAGGTTGATCAGACGGATGACCTGCTCGAGAACCGACGGGGGCATGTTCTTGCCACCGCTGGCAACCTCCCACATCATCAGCACGGAGATCCGGCGGTCGTTGACCATGTTGCCCACATAGGCGTCAATGAACGCGCGTAACTTTCCCTCGGCGCCTTTGGCGGCGGCCACCTGCTCTTCCAGGGCGGTGGCGTGTCGATTGAGCATTTCTATGAGAACATGTTCATAGAGTTTTTGCTTGTCCTGAAAGTGATAGTAGATGCTTGCCTTATTGACGCCGGAGACCTTGGCGATCTCGTCAACGCGGGTGCCATCATAGCCATCACGGGAAAAAATATCCGATGAGGTTTCCAGGATTTTCGACATGGTTTCTGCGCTTCGGGCACGAATAGGCTTTCGCATGATTTTCCTCGGAAGAGTGTTGCTGGCTCATCGCAAGGGCTGTGACAAAACGCTGCGATAAACCCGGTCTGATGTTTTACTGAACTTTTTGCGGTTAAACTAAATGGCAAGTTTAGCCTTTTTTTTTGCGTCGTCAACAGATTCTGATTGGTTCACCAGCAAAAGCGCGATAGTTTCCTGAGAATACTTGAGTTAGAGGAAAAATTCCCGTATTCTGCTGACAATTTTCAACTGTTGCCAGAGGGGGAGCTGTGTTTCGTCGAATGGGTTTCTTGCTTGTACCTTTGCTGCTCTGCATGCTCCTGTCTGCGCCGCTGCTGGGCAATGAATACAACGAAGACTACTTTTTTGGCGTCAAAAGTGATTATGAGCGCCTGTTGCGCAATGAGAGCACTCAATTCCGCTCGGCGTGGCTCAAGGTGATTGAAGGCTTTGAGCTCTTCTACCTGAACCGTCCCGACTCCCCCCTTGCCCCAGAGGCCATGTATAATGCCGGCGATGCCTATTTTCGCCTCTATCGCCTCTCCTCCAAGGACTACGACCTTGAACAGTCCCTGAGCACCTTCCGCACCCTTCCCCGCCGGTACGCCGACAGCGAAAAAGCTCCTGACGCCGCCTTCCAGGCGGGCCGCATCTATGAGGAGGAAAAGAATGACATCCTCCTGGCGGCAAGGCTCTATGAGCAGCTTATTGAACGCTACCCCCGCAGCCAGGCGGCTGTGGATGCTTTGCAGCGGCTCGATGCCATGGGCGACATCGTTCGCTCTCCGGCCAATGTCAGTACGCGACGCCCTTCCGCCACCCGCTCCACTGTGCCGACGCTGGAAGATCCGGCGGTGGTGAAACCCACCCAGGTGGCGGCGACGACTCCAGCCCCCTCCCCGGCAGCGTCTGAGGAGGTTGAGCTGATCAAGGTCGACACCTTCTCCAATGCGGAGTACACCCGTGCGGTGCTGCGATTCAATGGCTTTGATGGTGATATCTCGCTGAAAAAACACTGGCTGCGTGAAGACCGCAATCTTGGGATGCCTCCCCGCCTCTTTGTGGATCTGTTCAATGTGCGCAAGTCGGAAAAGCTGGAAAATCTTGAGCTGGACAATACTCAGCTGCAGGGTATTCGCATGGCGCAGTACGACCGGGAAACGGTACGGGTCGTCTTTGACATCAACAGTGTCAGCGACTTCAAGGTTTTTGTGCTGCAGAATCCAGTGCGGGTTGTCGTTGACCTGATTTCCGAACCGGAGCCTGATCCCATGGCGGTAACCCGCAACCTGCTGGTGGCAGCCAAGACGCCGCCCCCCGTCGCGCAGTCCATCCAGGCTCCTGCCGCGCCACCCGCTGCGGGCAGTCGGGGTGGGGAAGTGCTTCTGGCGGAGCGCTCCAAACTGCCGGCTTCCGATGAGCCTGAACCACTGCAGCTGGCTTCCCTGGAACCCCGTGCCATAAGCCTGGCCAAGCAGCTTGGCCTGGGGGTCAATACGGTGGTCATAGATCCTGGCCATGGCGGCAGAGATCCGGGGGCCGTGGGCTTTAACGGCCTGCTGGAAAAGGACGTGGTGCTGGATATTGCCTTGAAAACGGCGGCGTATCTGCGTCGCAACTCCGACCTGACCGTGCACCTGACGCGGGAGACCGACAAGTTTTTACCATTGGAGGCGCGCACGGCCATTGCCAATACCAAGCGGGCGGATCTCTTTGTGTCCATCCATACCAACGCCTTTCGTGATCCCAATGTGCATGGGCTGGAGACCTACTATCTGAATATCACATCTGATCCGCGCGCCATGGAAGTGGCGGCGCGGGAGAATGCCATATCCCAGAAGAGTGTCAGTGACCTGCAGAATATTCTCAATGACCTGATGCTGAATACCAAGATCAACGAATCTGCCATCCTGGCCCAGGTGGTCCACAACGACATGTTCCACGGAATACGTCGTCACCACCCCCAGGCGCGCAACGCGGGGATAAAGAAAGCTCCCTTCTATGTTCTGATTGGCGCCCAGATGCCGTCGATTCTTATCGAAACGGGTTTTATCACCAACCCCCGTGAAGGCACTTTGCTGGCCCAGGAATCCTATCGCCAGGCGCTGGCGGAAAATATTGCCAAGGGCATAATCCGTTATGCCGAAAATCACTAGGAGCCAGTTCTTTGGAGAAATTTGACGTATTCGAATCCTTTGTTCGCTATTACGGTTCGGCCTATCTCGTGGTCAACCGCACCCGTGGGTTGTGCCGGGGCATAAAAGAGCACTTCTTCAAGGATGACCAGGTGGTGCTGATCTTCAACCCTCTGACGCAGCCCCTGTGGAGCTATGAGGATGATGTGCTGCTGTGCACCCTCTCCTTTGACGGGGATCGTTGTGAAGTCGCCATATCCGAGCGGTCGGTGGCGGCAACCTACAGTGTTTACGAAGGGAAGGTTCAGGCCCAGGCGGTTTTCCCTCCGGAACTTGACGATATTGTGCTGGGTGAGTCTCCCCGTGAGGCAGCAGCAGAACCTGGTCGCGACAGCCAGGGCAAGAAGATCCTGAAGCTCTTCTGATGGGTGCTCCGTGAATGCTCATATCTTCCGGGCCAATGATATCCGCGGGCTGGCCCACAGCGAGCTGACGCCGCAGCTGGTGTCAGCAATCGGTGCCGCGTTCGCGCGTATGCTTCCCGCGAAAAAACACCCACGGGTTTTCGTGGGCAAGGATGCCCGTACGCACTCTGAGACCCTGGCCCACAGCTTTCTGGCAGGCCTTGCCTCGGTTCCCTGTGAAGTAGTCTATGGTGGCGATTGTACGTCGCCCATCTCCTACTTCGCCGCATCCCCTGCCGGGGGTGGTTTTGACGCCACGGTTATGGTTACCGGCAGCCACAATCCTCCGGAGTATAATGGACTCAAGATGACCCTGGGTGGTCGCAGCCTCAGTCCCGATCAGATTACCACCCTGCGCCTTGGCTGCGGGAGCGCCGTGACAGGGACACCAATGGTTCCCAGGGTTGACACTGCGGTTCTGGTGCGGTACCGGGAGTATCTGTGCAGCCTCTTCCCCACGCTGCAGGGAATGCGTATCGGCATTGACTGCGCCAATACGACCATGGCACTGGTGGCACCTGAAGTACTGGGCTGCCTGGGGGCCGAGGTTCACGCCCTCTTTACCGAGATTGACGGCACCTTTCCCAACCATCATCCCGACCCCACCATTGCGGAAAATCTTACCGACCTGATGGATCTGGTGCGCCAGCAGCGGCTGGATGTCGGCTTTGCCTATGATGGCGATGGAGACCGCGTGGGGGTGGTGCTGCCTCACCCCGATGATGGCGTACGGATTCTCTGGAGCGATCAGCTGCTGCTGCTCTTCGCCCGGGATATGGCGCGCCGTTATCCCGGCCGGCCGGTTACCGTGGTCAGCGAGGTGAAATGCTCCCAGCTGATGTATGATGGTATCAACCGGCTGCCGGGGTTCCGGGCCATTATGGGCAAAGCCGGCCACAGCTTTATCAAGAGCAGGATGCTTGATACCGGGGCCCTGCTGGGTGGCGAGATGAGTGGCCATATCTTCTTTGCCGATGAGTACCTGGGCTTTGACGATGCCCTGTACGCTTCCTGTCGATTTGCCTGCCTGCTGAAGCAGGGTGTTGATATCTGGGACGAACTGCGGGAGTTTGAGCAGGTCTGTTCCACGGCCGAACTGCGTCTGGAAAGTGATGACCAGCGGAAAGTGCAGATCGTGGACGCGGTTGCGACATACCTGCGGGATCCGGCGGTGCGATCAGCCAGTGGTATCCAGGATATCATTGATGTGGATGGTCTGCGTATCTGTTTTGGCGCCGGAGCCTGGGCGCTGCTGAGGGCAAGTAACACTCAGCCAGCGCTGGTGATGCGGGTTGAAGCTGCTACGCCAGCTGAGCTTGAGCGCTATCAGTGCTTTGTGGAGCAGCTGATTGAGCGGGTTTCTCCCAGAGTGGCAGGGGCCTGATGGCCATGATAACCCCATAACCCATGACACCGGAGGTGTGAGATGAATGATACCCTGAAGGGCCTTTTGCAGATCATGGCTGACCAAGGTGCGTCGGATTTGCACCTGGTTGCCGGCAGTCCGGCGCAGATTCGCGTTGACGGTCGTTTGCGGCCGGTTAACCAGACCGTGCTCAGTGGTGAAGACATTGATCTGATGTGCCGCAGTACCGTTGAGGGCAAAGAAATTGCCCGCTTCCAGGAGAGTGGAGAGCTGGACAAGGCGCTTTTTCTGCCGGGTATCGCTCGTTTTCGCCTGAATCTGTATAAGGCGCTGGGGGAGACGGCGGCGGCATTCCGCATTATTCCCGAGAAGATTCCCGCCCTGGACGAGATCGGTTGCCCCCCCATGTATAAGCAGCTGGTCAAACGCGAGAAGGGGCTTATCCTGGTGACGGGGCCGACGGGCAGCGGCAAGTCGACCACCCTGGCGTCCATGCTCAATGAGATCAATCTGACAGAGCATAAACACATTATTACCATTGAAGATCCGGTGGAGTTTATTCACCGGCACGACAAGTCACTCTTCTCTCACCGCAATATCGGCCGGGATACCCAGAGCTTCCCCCAGGCCCTCAAGTACGCCCTGCGGGAAGATCCCGATGTGATCCTGATCGGCGAAATGCGTGATCGCGCCACCATTGAAGCGGCGTTGACCGCCGCGGAGACCGGACACCTGGTATTTGGCACCCTGCACACCAATTCGGCCTCCCAGACCATCAACCGCATCATTGACGTCTTCCCCGGTGACGAGCAGTCGCAGATACGGGCTCAGCTTTCCGTCAGCCTGGTGGCAGTCATCGCCCAGGTGCTGGTGCCCCGGATCGGTGGCGGGCGGGTGGCTGTGCCGGAGATTCTCCTGAACACCAGTGCCGTGGGCAACCTGATCCGCGAGAGCAAGGTGCATCAGATTTACTCCCAGATGGATCTCGGCCGCAACCTGGGGATGCAGACCCAGGTGCGGATGATGGCGCAGCTGGTGCAGGATGGTGTGGTGGAGCGTACCACGGCGTTTCAGTTCAGCAACAACCCCGAAGAGCTGATGCGTGTTCTGGGGACAGGGAGTTAGAAATTTCCTGGTGACCATGACTACCATGTGAAGGGTTGCGGGAGCGACCTGGTCTCCTCTTTCCTGGATCCGTCCGCGCGCCTGTCGTGCGGACGGTGAGTTTTTTTGCATTTTTGACGGGTCTGTCTGGCAATTCGCTCATTATATGTGTTACACCCTTTTAGTTTTGATGTAAGTGCCGGCAAATGTGTGCAGACGTTTGCGCCGGTTTGCGCAGGCAGAGCTCCCGTACCGTTGCGGGGGCCCGATGTTATACCTTTTACTGAGGATGGTATGGGAAAAAAGAAACTCGTCATTGTGGAATCACCTGCCAAAGCGAAAACCATTAACCGCTACCTGGGGAATAATTTCACCGTCAAAGCCAGTGTGGGGCATGTCCGCGACCTTCCCAAGTCGACTTTTGGCGTTGATCTGGAAAATAACTTTGAGCCCAAGTATGTGACCCTGCGCGATAAGAAGAAGGTAATCGATGAGTTGAAAAGCGCTGCCAGCAGGGTTGATGAAGTCTTTCTGGCAAGCGATCCCGATCGCGAGGGAGAGGCCATCGCCTGGCATATCAGCGAGATTCTGCAGAAGGAAAACAAGGGACTTGCCATCAAGCGGGTGCTCTTCAACGAAATAACCAAGAAGGCCATTGTGCAGGCGCTGGAACATCCCGGCGAAATCGTCCAGCCCAAAGTGGATGCCCAGCAGGCCCGGCGGATTATCGACCGTATCGTGGGCTACAAGATCAGCCCCTTCCTGTGGGAGAAGATCTCGCGCAACCTCTCCGCCGGCAGAGTGCAGAGCGTGGCCCTGCGCCTGGTGTGTGAACGGGAGAAGGAGATCGACGCCTTTGTCACCGAGGAGTACTGGAGTGTTGTCACCCAGTTCATCAAGGACGAGGTGCCCTTTCAGGCCAAGCTCTTCCGCATCAAGGAGAAAAAGGCCCAGATCAAAGACGGCGATACAGCTCATGCTGTCGTTGACGCCCTGAAAAAAGGTTCGTTCACGGTTGGCACGGTGGAAAAGAAGCAAAAGCGCAAGCGCCCCATGCCGCCTTTTACCACCAGCAAGCTGCAGCAGGATGCCTCACGCAAGCTGCGTTTTTCCGCCAAGAAGACCATGATGGTGGCCCAGTCACTCTATGAAGGGGTCAACCTTGGTGAGTACGGCCAGACGGGTCTGATCACCTATATGCGTACCGATTCCACCAGGCTCTCCCAGGATGCCATTGACATGGCCCGCGAATATATCGGCAAGACCTTCGGCCCCGATTACCTGCCGGAAAAACCACGGGTCTACGCCACGGGCGGCAAGACCCAGGATGCCCACGAGGCGATTCGCCCCACCACCTCCCTGAACCCCGAAAGCATCAAAGCACACCTGACGGGGGATCAGTACCGCCTCTACAAGCTTGTTTTTGACAAGTTCCTGGCGTCGCAGATGGCCGATGCCCTGATTGACGCCACGGCGGCGGATATCATCAATGGCGACTATACCCTGCGCGCCACCGGAAGCGTGGTGGCCTTTGCCGGTCACCTGGCCCTCTATCAGGCGGTGGAGGAGAGCGCCAAAAAAGAAGAGGATATTCTGCCGCCCCTGCATCAGGGCGACAAGCTCACCAGTGAAGATATCCAGGCCCTGCAGCACTTCACGCAGCCACCGCCCCGCTATACGGAGGCGACACTGGTGAAGACCCTTGAGGAAAAAGGTATCGGCCGTCCCAGTACCTATGCATCCATTCTCTCCACCATCGAAGATCGCAAGTATGTGGAAAAGGAGGACCGGAAGTTTACCCCCACCGAGCGTGGAAAAATCGTCAACGAGCTTCTGGTCAATCACTTCCCCGAACTCTTTGAGTACAGCTTTACCGCCAATCTCGAAGCCAAGCTCGACCGCATCGAGGAAGGCGAGGAGAACTGGAAAGATACCCTGGGGAACTTCTACGAAGGGTTTCAGCGGGAGCTGGAGAAGGCCAAGGAGTCGCTGAAACACGTTGACAAGATCAATATCAAGTCGGGGGTAGCCTGCCCGAAATGTGAAGCGGAGCTGGTGATCAAGAGCGGTCGCAACGGTGAATTCCTGGCGTGTATCCGCTATCCGGAGTGCGAGTTCACCTCCAACTTCACCAAGGAAGAGGATGGCTCCATCACCATTGTGCAGCGTCCGGCCGAAGAGATGACCAGCATCGCCTGCGACAAGTGTGGGAAGCCCATGGCCATCAAGATGTCACGACGTGGCCCCTTCCTGGCGTGCAGCGGTTATCCGGAATGCAAAAACCCTAAAAGCTTCCGCCGTGAAGAGGATGGCACCATTGTGGTGGTAGAGAAGAAGCCGGCTGAGCCCACCGATATCGCCTGTGAGAAGTGCGGCGCCCCCATGGTGATCCGCGCCTCCCGCCGTGGCGAGTTCCTGGCCTGCTCAGCGTTTCCCAAGTGCCGCAACACCAAGAATATGGAGCGCGATGAGCAGGGTAAGGCGGTGATCAAGGAGAAAAAAGCCACCGCCAAGGAACCTGGCGAAAAGGCGGCAGCACCCAAGGCAAAGGCGGCTGCCAAAAAGGCACCCGCAAAAAAACCAGCTGCGAAAAAGAAGTAGTATTGCCCTCATGCCAAATACAAAACCCCCGCGGTCAGAGGACCGCGGGGGTTTTGTTTTCTGCAAAGAGATATCAGAACGCGAACATCACATAGAGGCGGGGAAAGAAGATCGGGCTCTCGGCGTAACCGAATATCTCCTCCTCAATCATGGCCATCTGCACGGCTCCACCCAGAATGATATTGCGGGCGATGGCTGTTTCATAGCCCACGGCTGCGGTAAAGCCGATTTCGGTGTCGTCATCTCCGTCCACATACATGCCGCCCAGCTCGTAGTAGGTGCCGTTCTGGTAGCGCTGGTTGTACGCCTTGTAGGTGAGTTCCAGTACGGTGAGATCCTCGCCGCTGGCGAAGCTGGCCTTGATGGCCGAGGTGCGCGTCAGGGCATGCTGAAAGATGATGTTCATCATGCCATCATCCTGGTTTCGATCAAAGATGCGCACGACATCGGTTCCGATGGCGTTATTGGCACTGGCGGTTGCGGGCAGCAGAAAAACGAGGGCAGCGAGCGTGCTGACGATCACTCTTTTCATGGGAACTCCTTCGGAATGAAATGAGCTCACTATAATTTCTTTTGCCGTGGGTGTAAAGCCCGCTGCTTTGTCTAGCAGCAGGCGCTCTCCAGCTCCTCGACACCCTGGGTAATGCTCCAGTCGATGCGGTTGTGCTCGTCCACATGGATGATGCGTGGCTTGAGAGTGCGGGCGACGGCATCCTCCATCTGGGCGTAGGAGATGATGATGATCAGATCACCCGGCTGTACCAGCCGTGCCGCGGCACCATTGAGGCAGATGACGCCACTGCCGGGTTCGCCCTCGATGATATAGGTTTCAAAGCGGGCGCCATTGTTGATGTCGACGATGGCGACCTGTTCATATTCCAGCAGGTCGGCAGCTTCCATGAGTTCTCGATCGATGGTGATACTGCCGACATAATGCAGATTAGCTTCGGTGACGGTGGCTCGATGTATCTTGGATTTGCACATGGTACGCAGCATAGGGGTTACTCCTTGGCTTTGAGGGTAATGGAGGCGTTATCGATCAGGCGGGTTCTGCCGATATGGACGGCCAGGATAACTCTGGCTTCTTCGGTAATGGTTTCCAGGTGAGCCAGGGTGACCGGATCGACGATTTCCACATAGTCGATGGTGCACAGTGGCGAGGCGGCGAAGTGCTCCCGGAGAGCCTGCCGGATTCTGGAAGCATCCCGCTGTCCCTGGTTGAGTATCTCCTGGGCCAGCGTCAGGGCCTGAAAGAGCATGGTGGCCGCTGAGCGTTCCTCCGGCGAGAGGTAGGTGTTGCGGGAGCTCATGGCCAGGCCATCTTCTTCGCGCAGCGTGGGGCAGGCAACAATCTCGACGGGCAGGTTGAGGTCCCGGGTCATCTGGCGGATCAGGGCCAGCTGCTGGTAATCCTTCTCGCCGAAATAGGCCCGTTGGGGCTGAATCAGGTGAAACAGCTTGGTGACAACGGTGGTGACTCCGCGAAAGTGGCTGGGGCGGCTGGCGCCACAGAGGACGGCGGCCATGGGCGACTGAACCTCAACCCAGGTGCAGTGTCCAGGAGGGTAGATGTCCTGGGCTTGCGGGGCAAAGACGTAGTCAACGCCAGCGTCACGGGCCATATCCAGATCCCTTTGCAGGTCGCGGGGATAACTGTCCAGGTCTTCTGAAGGGCCAAACTGGGTGGGGTTGACAAAGATGCTCATGACCGTGCAGGCGTTCTCGCTTTTGCTGCGCTCCACCAGGCTCATGTGGCCGGCGTGGAGGTATCCCATGGTGGGGACCAGGCCAATGGTATGGGACGTCTTCTGCCAGAAAGCCCCAAGCACGTTGCACAGTTCCTTGCGTGTTTGTATGACCTGCAAGGTGCTACCCTTTGAAGCAGTGTTCCGGCTGTGGGAACACTGCTTGTTTTACTTCGGTGCGGTACTGGCGGAAAGCCTCGGCCACCTGCTCACCCAGCAGGGCGTACTGTTTGACGAACTTGGGCGTGAAGTCATCGAAAAGCCCCAGCAGATCGTGCATGACCAGAACCTGGCCATCACAGTCGGGGCCGGCCCCAATGCCGATGGTGGGAATACGCAGCTCTCGGCTGATGCGCTGCCCGAGGGATGCGGGGATGCCTTCCAGGACTAGGGCGAAAGCTCCGGCTTCCTGAAGGGCCAGGGCGTCGGCTGTCAGGGTGTCGGCAGCTTCAGCCCCTCTCCCCTGGACGCGGAAGCCGCCCAGTGTGTGAATGGATTGCGGTGTCAGGCCGATATGGCCCATGACGGGGATGCCGGCACCGACGATTTTGCGTACGGTGTCTGCCATGGCGCGCCCGCCTTCAATTTTGACGGCTTCGGCACCCGCCTCCTGTACGAGGCGGCCGGCATTGCGCAGGGCTTCTTCGGGGTTGATCTGGTAGGTCATGAAAGGCATGTCAGCGACGACCAGGGCATGCTTGGCCCCACGGCTGACGGCGCTGGTGTGGTAGATCATCTGTTCCAGGGTGACGCTCAGGGTGTTGGGCTGGCCGGAAAAAACCATGCCAACACTGTCCCCCACCAGGAGAATTTCGATACCCGCACTGTCGGCAATGCGGGCAAAAGACGAGTCGTAGGCGGTCAGCATGGCGATCTTTTCCCCCTCCGCTTTCATGGACATGACAGCGGTAGTGGTGATCTTGCCCACCTCAAGGACTTTGCTCATGTAAAGAACCTTTCTGGTCTGACCCCATGCGGGTGTCAGCCAAACAGTGTTTTCAGATTTTTTTCTTTTAGAGAACGTGGCAATTTTTGTCAAGACAAGAGCTTGCAATTTCCCGCAGTTTCTCTGTGGCTGCGCTCAAAGGGGCGTGCTCAGAGGGCTCGTGTCAGTTCACCTCAATGGGGAAGGGGAAGAGTTTTTCCTTCTCTTTGATCTGTTCGGCTTTGGTGCGGGCGGCGTCCAGCTGGCCGAATTCACCGACCCTGACACGGTACCAGATACCTCGGTCTCCCTGGTCGGAAACCATATAGTAGGCGTCATAGCCTTTTTCCTTGAGGGCTTTCGCCTGGCTCTGCGCGGACTGCTCGTCCCGGAAAGCGGCTATCTGTATGGTGAATTTTCCGGCGGGTACCGTGCGTTTGAGGGATCCTTCGCCGGTGGCTGTGGCCGGAGCGGCCGGGGGAGCTGTCTTGGCTGCCGTAGGCTCAGCGGGGGAGCTTACCTGTGGTGCACTGGGTGTCTGGGGGCCGCTGGGGGTTGTTGGGGCGGCTATCTCCTGTTTTGCCCTGGCCAGCAGGTTGTCCTTTTCCTGGCGGGTTGCCTGGGCCTGCTCGGCAGCGCGCTGCGCTTCCTGGGCGGGTGGAACTTCCGCGAACTTGAGCTCAGGGGCTGTGGGTGCTCCGGGTGCGGTTGGCGCGCTCAGGGGCTGGGAGTTTGGCGGCAGGACGGTGGTGGTTTCCGTATCTGGCTGCAGGACGGAAATGCGCTGATCCATCTCTTTGGAGCCCAGGAGCATGCGACCGGCAAAGACTCCCAGGGCAAAGACCAGGGTGAGCCCGACTATAAAGACGATAAGGGTTGCAAATGTCTGATTGCCGCTTTTGCGGTTTGGCTGTTCCTGCTTGCTGCGTCCTGCGCGGGACGCGGTTCCAAATTGATCCACCTGTGGCCTCCTTGGCGGTTTCGGGGGGTTGTTACATGCGCTGGGGTGCGTCTATGCCGATGACATGGAGTCCGTTGCAGACGACCTGACGGGTTGCCTCCACCATGATGGTGCGGGCGGCCAGCAGTTCCTGCGTGGGGGCATTCATGACGCGGCATACATTATAAAAGCTGTGGAATGCCGATGCAACTTCGTTGAGATAGTGGGGGATGCGGTGGGGTTCGCGCGCCAGAGCCGCGCCTTCTACCACTTCGGTGAAGCGTCCCAGCACCTTGGCGAGGTCTTTCTCCTGTTCCGTGTCCATCACGCTGAAATCGATGGCGTCCAGGTTTTGCTGCGGGTACTTGTCGTTGGCTTTGAGCTGTTCGATGATGCTGCAGCAGCGGGCATGACAGTACTGGACATAGAAGACCGGGTTATCGTTGGTCTGCTGTTTGGCCAGCTCCAGGTCGAAATCCAGGTGGGAGTCGCAGCGGCGCATGAGGAAGAAGTACCGGGCGGCATCGGTGCCCACCTCGTCCAGCACGTCGTGCAGGGCATCGAACTCGCCGGAGCGGGTGCTCATGGCGACGGGCACACCCGCGCGCTGCAGGCTGACCAGCTGGATGAGGATGACTTCCAGATCGTCGGGGTTGCGATCCAGCAGGTTGACGGCGGCCTTGAGTCGGTTCACATAGCCGTGGTGGTCGGCTCCCCAGATATCGATCAGGGTGTCGAAGCCACGCTGGAATTTATTGCGGTGATAGGCGATATCGGCGGCAAAGTAGGTGGTTTCGCCATTGCCACGGCGCACGACGCGATCTTTGTCATCGCCGAAGGCGGTGGTGCGGACCCACAGGGCGTCGCCCTCTTCATAGGCCTTGCCGGCAGTCTGCAGCTGATCCAGTTCCCGGCTGACGTGGCCCTGTTCGTGGAGATCCTTTTCCGAGAAATAATGGTCGAAGCTGACCCGGAAGCGCTGCAGGTCGTCTTTGATGCCCTGCAGGATCACATCACCGGTCAGGGTGGTGAAAAAGGGTATGCTGGAGCGGTCGCCTTCAAACTTGCGGCCGTACTTGGTGAGGACATCCCGGGCGATATCAGTAATATAGTCGCCCTGGTAGCAGCTCTCTTCCAGGGCCATTTCCTCGTGTCCCAGCAGCTGCATGTAGCGGATATAGGTGGAGAGGCCCAGGTTGTTCATCTGGTTGCCGGCATCGTTGATATAGTATTCGCGGTGCACATTGTAGCCGGCGTACTCGAGAATGCGGGCAATGGCGTCTCCCACGGCAGCTCCCCTGCCATGGCCGATATGTAGAGGGCCGGTGGGATTGGCGCTGACAAATTCCACCATGACGCGGCGGTTCTGGCCCACGGCGCTGCGTCCATACTGCTCACCTTCCCGCAGAATGGTTCTGAGGACTTCCAGGGAGGCGGCCGGGCGTACAAAGAAATTCATGAAGCCGGGGCCGGCAATTTCCACTTTCTCAATGGCGCTGTGGGAAAGGTGTGCCATGATGGCCTGGGCTATGGCTCGTGGTGGCTGCCCCATGATCTTGGCCAGTGGCATGGCTATGGTGCAGGCGAAATCGCCAAAGGATTTTTCCTTAGGGTTTTCGATGATGATCTCGGGGAGACCCTGGCCTTCGGGCAGGGACAGGGTGCCCCTCTGTATTGCCTGTTCAATGGCGTTTCGCACGCATTCCGCAATGAGCTGTCGCATAGGTGACGATTCCTTGTTTCTGGAAAAATGAAGTGTTAAGCCACAGCATCATAGTGATTCTTGCCTGCCATGGCAAGAGCAAGGGACGACTAAAGTAGCGTTGGTTGCCTGTGGTACCTTTACTTGCGGTAGCCTGCGCAATGGTGTATATAATTTGCTTTTGTTTCCAGAAGGCTGCTTTGGATGTGTTTTCTGCAAACGGTGACACTATCACTTGAGTACAAGAGGTTTCATGCAACGGGAGTTCAAGCGCAACTTTTCCATTATTGCCCATATTGATCACGGGAAGTCGACCCTGGCTGACCGCATCATAGAGTTTACGGGTGCCATACAGGATCGCGAAAAAAAGGACCAGCTGCTGGATCGCATGGATCTGGAGCGCGAGCGTGGCATCACCATCAAGGCCCAGGCCATTACCCTGAACTACCTGGCGCAGGATGGGAACACCTACGAGCTGAACCTGATTGATACTCCGGGGCACGTGGACTTTTCCTATGAGGTATCCCGCAGCCTTGCCGCCTGTGAAGGGGCACTGCTGGTGGTTGACGCTTCCCAGGGTGTCGAGGCCCAGACTCTGGCGAACGTGTACCTGGCCCTGGACAACGACCTTGAGCTGATTCCGGTGCTCAATAAAATTGATCTGCCGTCGGCGGAGCCGGAGCGTATCAAGCAGCAGATTGAAGATATTATCGGACTGGATACTTCCGATGCCGTTATGGCCTCTGCCAAGGAGGGGATCGGTATCGGCGATATTCTCGAGGCGGTGGTGCAGCGCATTCCCTCACCGGAGGGCTCAGAGGAAGCGCCGCTGCAGGCGCTTATTTTCGACTCCTGGTTTGACCCCTACCAGGGCGTGATCATCATGGTGCGGATTGTGAATGGCTCTTTGCGCAAGGGGATGCGTATCCGCTCCTTCAAGGGAAGGAAGGAACACGAGGTCACCCATGTGGGGTACTTTGACCCCTTTCAGCAGGATGTGGACTGTCTCAGCGCCGGCAGTGTCGGCTTTGTGATCGCCGGTATCAAGGATATTCAGGAGGTCAAGGTCGGTGACACCATCACGCGCTGTGACCACCCGGCCAAGCAGCCGCTGGACGGTTACAAGGAAGTGAAGCCCATGGTATTCAGCGGGCTTTACCCTGTGGACAGTGCAGAGTACGATGACCTGCGGGACGCTCTGGAAAAGCTGGTGCTCAACGACGCTTCCCTGAGTTTTGAGCTGGAGAGCTCGGCGGCCCTTGGTTTTGGTTTTCGCTGTGGCTTCCTGGGACTTCTGCACATGGAGATCATTCAGGAGCGTCTGGAGCGCGAGTACAACCTGAATCTCATTACCACGGCGCCTACGGTGACCTACGCGGTGCACGATATCAACGGTGGGTGCACCATGGTGGACAACCCCACGCAGCTGCCGGATCCGCAGTTGATCGACCATATCGAAGAGCCGTATATTGTTGCCAACATCATGTGTCCCAACGACTACGTGGGGCAGGTGATCACCCTGTGCCAGATGAAGCGCGGGATTCAGAAGGCCATTCAGTATATTGGATCTGACCGGGTCATGGTGACCTATGAGCTGCCGCTCAACGAAGTGGTCATGGATTTTTATGATGCCCTGAAGAGCGCGACACGCGGCTATGCCTCTTTGGATTATGACTTCCTGGAGTATCGCCCCGGCAAGCTGGTCAAGCTCGATATACTGCTCAACGGCGACACGGTGGACGCCTTGAGTCTGATCGTACACGCTGACAGCGCCTATGCCCGTGGCCGCGACCTGGCAGCCAAGATGCGCGAAATCATTCCGCGCCAGATGTTCGAAGTGGCGATTCAGGCCGCTATCGGTAATAAGATCATCGCTCGCGAGACCGTCAAGGCCATGCGGAAAAACGTTCTTGCCAAGTGTTATGGTGGCGATATCACCCGAAAAAAGAAGCTTCTGGAGAAACAGAAGGAAGGAAAGAAACGCATGAAACAGGTGGGAGCAGTGGAAGTTCCTCAGGAAGCATTTATGGCCGTTCTGCGTGTCGGCACGGAGGGAAGGTAAGTGGTGAACGAGACCCATACCGACAAGGAAGGGACGCCGGTATCCCGGGAGGGAAATCCCAGGGGGATGCGCCACTTGCTGGAGAGGCACCTTGATCTGATTATCGCGGTTTTCTATACGCTGTGCCTGATCTTCTGGGCCGATCAGCTGCCCCTGAAGATGGGGACGGCCACGGTATCTCTGCCCATGGTGGTGATACTGACCGCATTGATTGCCCACCACGCCTTCTATTACGTGGTCAGCCTGCTGAAGACCACCATTGAAAAGGGAAGATTCCAGCGTTTTGTGGACGAAATATCCCAGGTGCTTGCCATGGCCCTGGTGATTATCATCTTCATCGTGCAGGCCTTCAAGATCCCTTCCGGATCCATGCTGGAGACGCTGCAGATCGGTGACCACCTGCTGGTGAACAAGTTTATATACACTTTTGTAGAAGTTGAGCGCGGTGACGTGGTGGTGTTCAAGTTTCCCCCTGAGCCCCACATCGACTATATCAAGCGTGTCGTTGGCCTGCCAGGCGACCGGATTCGCATCGAGGCCAAGCGGGTCTATGTGAATGACGAGCCCTTTGTGACCGGTTTTGAACAGTTTAAGGACTCCCAGCTGCAAACGGGTTCGCCCCGCGACAATATGAAGGAATTCCAGGTTCCCCAGGGCAGTTACTTCATGCTGGGTGACAACCGGGATAACTCTTTCGACAGTCGCTTCTGGGGATTTGTTCCCGAAGAAAACATCGTTGGGAAAGCATTCATTCTCTATTTTTCCTGGGATTCCGAAAACAGCGCTGTGCGTTTTAATCGCATCGGCCGCCTGATACGGTGAGAGCGTGGAAGCAACCAAAGCCACCATAGCCGATGTGAAGCAGATTCACACCATCATCAACCGCTTTGCTCAGGAGCAGCTGATGCTGCCCAAGGCGCTGAGCGATATCTATGAGACCATCCGCGATTTTTTTGTTCTGCGTGACGAGCAGGGGCAGGTTACGGCCTGCGGAGCCCTGCACGTTATCTGGGAGGATCTGGCCGAAATTCGCAGCCTGGCCGTAGCCCATGGCTTTCAGGGTCAGGGCCTTGGCAGCTGTATCGTGAGCGCCTGCCTGCAGGAGGCAAATTTCCTGGGGGTGAGGCGTATCTTTGCTCTCACCTATCAGAAGCCTTTCTTTGAGAAGATGGGTTTTCACGAAGTGGAAAAGAGTGAACTGCCCCACAAGATATGGGCTGACTGTGTCAAGTGCGCGAAGTTCCCGGAGTGCGATGAGATTGCCATGGAAATTCTGCTGCAAGGTGTGCGCGCAAGCTGATGGCAACACAGACTATCGGGGCGACGGGCATATTCGATGGCAGGCAGTGGGTACAGACTGTCGCCGTCCGCGACGGGGTTCTGCAGCCCGCCGGGGGCTGCCCTGCGGATCACGCCATCGAAGGAGTGCTTTTCCCCGGCTTTGTCAACGCCCATGCGCACCTGGACCTCTACTTTACCCTGGAGCCCGGCCCCTTCTATCAATGGGTGCAGCGGCTGATCGACAAAATATTTCACGAATATGATGCCGACTTCTCCATTCCCCTTTCCCTGAAGCTCCTTCGTGACTCTGGCGTGCGTTATGTGGGTGATATTGCCCGCAGGCCCCAGGCAGATCGCCTTCAGGAAGAGATTTTCGTCCGCAGTTTCTACGAGTTTATCGTGCGTTATCCGGACATCAGTGAGGAGGGTTTCTACTCGCCCCACTCGCTGTACACGGTTCCCCACGATTTCCTGCAGCGTTTTGGCCGGGAGAATCGGCAGCGCTTTCAGATCCATCTGGCAGAGTCCAGAGACGAGTACGAGTACTTCATCCGCGGTAACGAGACCTTTTACCGCGAATACCTGCAGAAATTCTCCCGGGAGCGCTTTGGGCAGCCGTATCGCTCGCCAGTGCAGGTGCTGGATGACCTGGGGCTGCTGGGGCCTCTCTCGATTCTCGTGCATATGGGCGAGGCCACCGGAGAAGATCTTGACCTGGTGCAGCGCGCTGGGGCCAGTGTTATTGCCTGCCCGGAAAGCAACCGGTTCCTTGGCAATGCGGTCGCCGACCTGCGCGGCCTTGAGGAGCGTGGTATCCCCTATGGTATAGGCACCGATGGTAAATGCTCACGCCACGCTCTGGATTTTCTGGAGGATTATCACGCTGTTGCGGGAGTGGTGGGATATGAGAGTGCCTTCCGCGCCGCGACCAGTGGGGGCGCGGGCGTCATCGGCCTGGGGGACGCGTACAGCCTGTATGGACAGCCGGTATCCCGGGCGGTTGTGGGTCTTGGTGATGGCGTGAATATCAACCGGGTCAAGAGCCTGAGCGATGTCCTGGCAGGCGCCTGAAATACGGGCTGGTTACAGGAAGGAACGCTGAAAGGGGCTGCCCTGTCCCACCTTGATCTGCCCGCGACGCAGCTCGGTTGCCGAATCGTACTGGGCCTCCAGGCGCTCCTTGAGGTAGTCGTAGGCGAGCCAGGGGTCAATGGTGTTTGAGGGTGTGAAGATATCCACGGCGGCGTAGCTGTGGGATGGCCAGGTATGAATGGACACCCGAATATCTGCCGTGATGACGGTGCCGTTGGCGCCGTTTTCTGGTGTAGGCTGAAAAAAACTCTCTTCGATGGAGGAAGTGCTGAAGGTGATGGCGCCTTCCACGTGTTGCTGAATCAGAACCACATCGCCGATAATCTGCGGGTTACAATTATAAAATTCGACAATAATGTGTTTTGCCAGCGCGTGGACCAATCCGGCACCTCCTTGAAAAATAAGAAAATACTTTTACTCTATTGGTGTGCCGGGCGTCAAGGATGTTTCTGGTTGACGGCGGGTAATGGCCTGTACAGAGGGCTGGCGGGGTGAGTGTTTTTTGCTTGCCTCGGATGAATATCTTTGCCAGAATTACTGTTTTGTTCAGCTGGCTGCTGAGGAAAACTCTCTGGGGCGCAAGCCTGTAGTCGTCTGTGGCTGCAATGCCTTGCGCACTGGGTGCTTTCAGCTGCCGACGGTCTTTTTGCAAGCTGTCTGTGGTTTCGGGCGCGCGGGGATCGTTTATGGAGTGGATGTTATGGAGAGAAAAGGGCTTATGTTTACGTTTTGTGCGATTACCGCTGCTGACGCCTTGGGCGACCACTGCCAGACGGCTGCTTCAGCCCTCGAGGGTGGAGCGGATATGATTCAGCTTCGGGCCAAGGAATTGTCTGGCGATGACCTGCTCGTCTGCGCCAAGAAGATCATGGAACTCAAGTCCCGCTTCCGTTTCACCTTTATCGTGAATGATTCCATCGAGGCAGCGCTGAAATCCAATGCTGACGGAGTCCATCTGGGGCAGGATGACGACGGTCTGGAATTTGCCCGCGATATTCTCGGCCCCGATGCCATCGTGGGTATTTCCACCCATACCCTGCAGCAGGCAAAATCCGCTGTGGCTGCCGGCGCGGATTATATTGGCTTTGGCCCGATGTTTGCCACGATGACCAAGTCATCGGAGTATGAACCCCGTGAAGTGGGAGATCTGCTCAAGGTGGCCCAGGGTGTCGAAGTGCCGGTGTGCGCCATTGGAGGCATCAGCGTCGCGTCCGTGGCGCAGCTGATTGTTGCGCCCAATGTGTTCGTGGCCAGTATAAGTGGCTTCCGGCGCGAAGACATGAAAGCGGCTGTCGGTGAGTATGTCCACGCGGTGGAAGAGTGCCGCCGCCTCAAAGGGTTTGACGTATCCTGACGCACCTGGCGGCTTTTCAACGGCCTGTTCGCGAGAAAAGACTTTACTAATGAAGCTTAAGGTGTTAACTACCCTGGGCTTAACTGGCCGCCGGGTTCAAGGGCCCGGCAGGCGGAAAACAACCGACTAACAATCTCACATACAATGCAAGGAGAAAGACGAAATGGCTCTGACGAAAGAGAGAAAAACTGAGATTATGAGGGAATTCGGGATGTCCGAAGGGGATACTGGTTCTCCTGAGGTACAGATCGCCCTGCTGACTGAGCGCATCAATTACCTGACCGAACACTTCAAGGATCACAAGCACGACTTCCACTCCCGCCGTGGATTGCTGATGCTGGTCGGCAAGCGACGTCGCCTGCTGGACTACCTGAAGAAGAAGGAAATCGACCGTTACCGTAAGATTATTGAACGCCTGAATATCCGTAAGTAAGTTTTCCTCGAACCTGTAAGGAGTAGTAATGGAATCGGTATCAGTAGAGTTCGGTGGAAAAATTATTGAAATGCAAACCGGCCAGGTGGCACGCCAGGCTTCGGCGGCTGTAGTGGTGAGGCAGGGCGATAATGTCATTCTGGTCACGGCCGTGAGCAATAACGAGCCCAAAGAGGGAATCGACTTTTTCCCTCTGACGGTCAATTATATTGAAAAGCGTTACAGCTCGGGCCGGATTCCCGGTGGTTTCAAGAAGCGTGAAGGCATGCCGTCGGATGACGAAACACTGATTTCGCGTCTGATCGATCGCCCGCTGCGCCCACTGTTTCCCGATGGATACTTCAATGAAACTCAGGTTATTGCCACGGTCATGTCATCTGACGGAGAGACGCCTGCTGATGTGCTGGCCATGTATGGCGCGGCTACAGCGCTGCATATCTCCGATGTTCCTTTTAATGGGCCCCTCGGAGCGTGCCGCATTGGCCGCATCGACGGTCAGTTTGTGCTGAATCCGACCTATGCGCAGATTGAGCAGAGCGACATGGACATCTCCCTGGCGGCCACGCGGGACGCGATCCTCATGATCGAAGCCGGCGCCAAAGAGGTTTCCGATCAGGATATCCTTGACGCCGTGGCTTTCGGCCAGCGTGAAATGGGTCGACTGCTGGACGCGCAGGAGCAACTGCGTACTCAGGCAGGAACCCCCAAGCGCGCGTTTACTCCCCAGCTGGTGCGCGATGAGGTTCGCGGTGCGGTGCGGGAGCAGTTTGCCGGACGTCTGCGCGACGCCCTGGCTGCTGGCGGCAAGATGGAAGTGTACAGCGCCATCGACCAGACGAAAAAAGATCTGCAGGAACACTTTGCTGCGGTTCTGGGTGAAGAGGAATTTGCGGCGCAGAAAAAAGAGTATATGCGGGCCTTTGGCGACCTTGAGCGGGACATCATGCGCGGACGTATTCTCGATGAAGGCAAGCGCGTTGACGGCAGAAGCCTCAATGAAGTGCGCCCCATCAGCATAGTCCCTTCCTTCCTGCCTCGCACCCATGGCAGCGTGCTCTTCACTCGCGGCGAGACCCAGGCCATTGTGGTGACAACGCTGGGTACCGTTTCCGATGAGCAGTTTGTGGAGAACCTTGAGGGTGAGCGTCGCTCAAACTACATGTTCCACTACAACTTCCCGCCCTACTGTGTTGGCGAGGCTGGTTTTCTGCGCTCGCCCGGACGCCGGGAAATCGGTCACGGCGCTCTGGCGAAGCGGGCCATTGAGGCGGTTCTGCCCCAGGGCGAGGATTTCCCCTATACGATTCGCATCGTTTCGGAGATCACCGAGTCCAATGGCAGTTCCAGTATGGCCAGTGTCTGCGGTGCGTCGCTGGCGCTTATGGATGCCGGTGTGCCCATCAAGGGAGCCGTTTCCGGTATCGCCATGGGCCTGATCCTTGAAGGCGACCGCTTTGCGGTGCTCACCGATATCCTTGGAATCGAAGATCACCTGGGGGATATGGACTTCAAGGTGGCGGGAACGTCCCGGGGCATTACCTCGCTGCAGATGGACATCAAGGTTGAAGGCATCACGCTGGAGATCATGAAGGCGGCCATCGAGCAGGCCAATGGTGGGCGCATGCACATCCTTGACCGCATGAATGAGGCCCTGGATACCCACCGCCCTGAGCTGAATCCCCACGCGCCCCGTATCGTGACCATCTATGTCAAGCCTGACAAGATACGCGATATCATCGGAACCGGCGGCAAGGTTATCCGCGGTATTGTGGAGCAGACCGGCGCCAAGATCGATATTGACGACGATGGTCGCTGTCTTGTGGCTTCCGCCAACAAAGAGAGCCTTGACATGGCGGTTGCCATCATCCAGGGAATCCTTGAGGAGCCGGAGATCGGCAAGACCTATAAAGGGAAAGTGAAGAAAGTTGCCGAGTTTGGCGCTTTCGTGGAATTCCTGCCCAATCAGGACGGCCTGCTGCATATTTCGCAGATTGACCACAAACGCGTTGAGCGGGTCAGCGATGTTCTGCAGGAAGGCGACGAACTGGAAGTACAGCTGATTGAAGTTGACTCCAAGACCGGTAAGTACAAGCTGTCCCGCAAGGCACTGCTGGTTCGCCCTGCCGGTATGCCCGATGATGATTCCGATGGCGATGGCGCTGAGCGTCGCCGTCCGATGCACAGTAAACGCCGCTGAAGCAGTATTTTTCCTTGACTTGGGGTCGGGGGGTGTATATGCTTTATCGGTTTTGTAAGAAAAATGATTGAGAGTTTCATGGAGGTGCAGCCGTGCAAGCGGTCATAAAAACCTGCGGAAAGCAGTACCACGTCAGCGAAGGAGATGTCCTGTCTGTCAGCCGTCTTGAAGGCGAGATCGGTGATGTCGTGCATGTCAATGAAGTACTTCTGCTCAGTGGTGACAGTGTTGTTGTTGGCGCTCCCTATGTCGAAGGCGCGAAGGTATCTCTGGAGATCCTGAGCCAGTACAAAGGGAAGAAGATTATCGCTTTTAAGTCCAAGCGACGTAAAAAATCGAAGTGTAAGCGCGGCTTCCGGCAATCGCTGACCAAGATTCGCGTTGCCAAGATAGAACAGTAACGAGTATTGAAGGAGTAGACCATGGCTCACAAGAAAGCAGGCGGCAGTTCCCGCAATGGACGGGATTCACAGTCCAAACGCCTTGGAGTGAAAAAGTTCGGTGGCGAACAGGTTCTGGCCGGAAATATTCTTGTTCGTCAAAGAGGCACGCGCTTCTATCCCGGTGAAAACGTTGGAATGGGCAGGGACTTCACCCTTTTCTCCAAGGTTGAGGGCAAGGTGACTTTTGTGACCAGAAAAGGTGGCAGAAGGTATATTAATGTTGTTGAAGCGGGCACGGAAAGCGCCAGCTGAACACAGGTGAATTTTAACCCCCGAGGGAGCACCAGCCATGCGTGGCCAGTGCTCCCTTTTCTCATTACAGATTTACCGTAAAAGAGTTTCATATGTTTATTGACAGTATCAGTATAAAGGTTCAGGGCGGCCGTGGCGGCAATGGCTGCATGAGTTTCCGCCGTGAGAAGTATGTGCCGCTGGGTGGCCCCGATGGAGGCTGTGGCGGCGCGGGCGGTAATGTCGTTCTGGAGGCTGATGAACGCTATCAGACGCTCCATGACTTCAACTACCAGCGCCACTATACCGCCAAGCGGGGGCAGCACGGCAAGAGTGCCAATATGACCGGGCGCACCGGCGAGGATCTGGTGTTGAAGGTTCCTCCCGGAACCCTGGTGCGCGATGTTGCTACTGGTGAACTGCTGGCGGATATGGTGGAAAATGGCCAGCGATTCGTGGTGGCAGCTGGCGGTCGTGGTGGTCGGGGAAATCTCTGTTTTCAGTCTGCAAATAACAAGGCTCCACGCCGGGCTGATGATGGTCAGGAAGGCGAGTACCGCGAAATTGAGCTTGAATTGAAGCTGTTGGCCGATGTGGGTATTGCCGGGCTGCCCAATGCCGGCAAGTCTACTCTGATCTCGCGCATTTCATCGGCACGCCCGAAGATTGCTGACTATCCTTTCACAACGCTTGTGCCGCAGCTGGGGGTAGTGAAGGTTTCCGATTACCAGTCCATGGTGGTGGCCGACATTCCCGGCCTTATCCGCGGAGCCTCCGAGGGAGTGGGCCTTGGTCACCAATTTCTCAAGCATATAGAGCGTACTTCCCTGATTCTCCACTTGGTGGATCTGGCCACAGATGAATATGACATCGAAGAGGCATATGCCATCGTTGACGAGGAGCTGCGTGCCTATGGAGATGAACTGGCCAGAAAGCATCGCATCGTGGTGGGCACCAAGACCGATAGTTGCCAGGATAGTGATCGTCTGCAAAAAATACGCAAGCTGGCTGAGGAAAACGGGTTTGACATAATTTTCATTTCCAGTATAACAGGCGACAATCTTGACGCCCTGGTGCGTCTTGCCTGGGAAAAGCTCTGTGATATTCGAGGTATACATGAAGTCCAGTGAACTTTTGGAGCGCATCCACCAGCTGGCGGATGAGAAACATGCAGCGGACGTGAAGGCCCTGGAGCTTGCAGGAGTCTCAAGCTTTGCCGATTATTTCTACATCTGTACAGCCCAGTCCGCGCGCCAGGCCCAGGCAATCGCTGACCATATTCGCGAGACAGTGAAGAAGGAAGCCGGTGTCAGCGTGCTGGGCGCAGAAGGCTATGATACCGGTGAGTGGGTTCTGCTTGATTTTGGAGATATTATTGTGCACATTTTTTCTCCCCAGCTGCGCGAGTACTATCGACTGGAGTCCCTCTGGGAGGGAGCGCCCGAGGTGAATTTTGAAGTATCGTCTTCTGAGCACCGGCAAGATCCGCAATAAGCATATCCAGGCACTGGTCGCCGACTATGAAGGGCGTATTCATCGCATGGTGCCTTTCGAAAGCGTTGAGATCGCCGATGAAAAGATTCAGTCTGGCCGGCCCGTCGCGGCCATTCAGAAGGCTGAAGGAGAGCGGCTGCTGAAAAAAATTCCCGCTGATGCCTGTACGGTGGTGCTTGATGAAAAGGGAAAGCAATTGAGTTCTGTTGAGTTGGCAAACTGGATTCAGGGCATGGAGAGTCGGTACCGGGAGATGATCTTCTGTATCGGTGGTGCCCTGGGGCATGGCGAGGAAGTGAAGGCGCGGGCTGATTGCCTCCTCTCACTTTCCGCCATGACCATGACCCACACGATGGCCCGGCTCTTTGCCGTGGAGCAGCTGTACCGGGCCTTCGCCATTCAAAAGGGTTTGCCTTATCATAATGAATAACTGGAGGTTTGCCATATGGCGATGAATCTGGAAAACGCAAAAGAAACCTTGATTCAGATGAAGCGGGATCTCTTGGAGGCTATTCGACAGCGCAGCGAACAGAGCAATGAGCTGGGTCGCGATGGTGCTCAGGACAGTGCGGATGAGGCTAACAATGATAACCTCCGCAACATCATGATTGAGATGAATGACCGGGACTCCCGCAAGGTGCGCCTGATTGAGCTGGCCCTTGATCGCATTGAAAAAGGCGAGTATGAGACCTGCATGGAGTGCGGAGAGCCTATTGGCACCGAGCGCCTGGAGTATCGCCCTTTTGCCCGTTACTGTCGTGACTGCAAGGAAGAACTGGAGCAATCCAAGGAAGTGGATGACTGATGTCCAGCCGGGCTGCACTGATTATTCTGGATGGTTTTGGCTTTCGCCCCGAGCAGCTGGGGAATGCGACTGTCGCCGCTGATATGCCATTTTATCGTGGGCTCCTGTCCCGGTATCCCCATACACTGATCCATGCCAGTGGCGAGGCGGTCGGCCTGCCGACCGGTCAGATGGGAAACTCGGAAGTGGGGCACCTCAATATCGGGGCCGGAAGGGTGGTCTACCAGGATCTTGTGCGCATCAGCAAGGCCCTTGGCGAAGGGAGTATCGCCGAAAATGAGACTGTGAACTCCTTTCTTGCGCAGGTGAAACCAGGGCGGACCCTGCACCTTATCGGGCTGTTGTCCGACGGTGGTGTGCATTCCCACCTCGAACACCTTTTTGGTCTTATCGACTACGCCCGTTCCCGCGGCGTGAAATCCATCGCCGTGCACGCCTTTCTGGACGGGCGGGATACGCCGCCACGCAGTGGCCTGGGCTATATCAGGCAGCTGCAGGATTTCCTGGCCAGCCGTCCTGGTGTGGTGCTGTCATCGGTCATCGGCCGTTTTTTTGCCATGGATCGTGACAAACGCTGGGAGCGGGTGGAGAAGGCGTACCGCCTGTTAGTTCACGGTGAAGGGGAGGTTTGCCCCGATGTCGAAGCCGCGCTGGAGCGCAGCTATGCCAGCAATGTCACCGATGAGTTCATGGAGCCCCTGAAGTGCAGTGGCACTCCCAATATAGCGTGCGATGACAGTGTTTTCTGCTTTAACTTTCGCTCGGACAGGGTTCGTGAACTGACACAGGCTCTGGCTCTGGACGCAGATCTGCCTTTCGCGACACCGGTAAAAATTCAACGCTTCCTGTGCCTTACCGAATACTCTGCCGACTTTGGGCTGCCCGTAGCCTTTGAGCAGCAGCCGCTGGCCGATATTCTCGGTGATGTGGTCAGTGCCCGGGGGCGAACCCAGCTGCGCATCGCCGAAACCGAAAAGTACGCCCATGTCACCTTTTTCTTTAATGGAGGAGTAGAGCGGCAGTTTCCCGGTGAGCAGCGGCTCCTCATTCCCTCTCCCCGTCAGGTCAGAACCTACGATGAAAAACCCGAGATGAGTGCCATGGAAGTGGCCGATGCTCTTTGCGCCCATGTGCGTCAGCAGCAGCCGGATCTGATTATTCTGAATTTCGCCAATCCTGATATGGTAGGACATACGGGGATTTTCGAGGCTGCTGTGGCAGCCTGCGAGGCGGTTGACCGTGCACTGGAAAAAGTTGTCAATGAGCTGCTGCAGCACGGGTATGCCGTATTGATCACGGCAGACCATGGCAACGCCGAACAGATGCTGGATGCCTCCGGCCAGCCGCATACTGCCCATACCAGTAACCCCGTGCCCTTCATTGCGCTGACATCGCAGCCATGTCAACTGCAGCAGCAAGGTAAACTGGCGGATATCGCGCCGACGCTTCTGTATCTGATGGGTATTGAAAAGCCTGCTGCCATGACCGGGACACCGCTGCTCTCCCTATGAAACCGCTTGCACGTCTGTGTTCACGGGTTCTGGATATTGCCTATCCCCGCATCTGCCGTCACTGTCATCGACCCATCGAGCGTGAGTTGCAGGCCACGGCTTTGTGTGCAGCCTGTTCACGGCTCTGTGTCCTGGATATGTCCACCCAGCTTCTTGACCCCCTCTGGGTTACTTCCCTGTATACCTATAAATCGCCTCTGCTCTCCCTGCTGAAGTCGTGGAAATACAGCCGCGACATGCAGGCTTTGCAGACCCTGACCTGGTACTGGCGCAAAGGGATTGTCAGTATGCCCGATGAGTATTTCGCGGGCGCCGTAGTCACCTGGGTGCCCATGCATTTTTCCAAGTACCTGTACCGGGGCTTCAACTCGGCCCGGCAGCTGGCGCTGGATGTTCCGGGGGAGAAACGGACACTTCTGTGGCGCTACCTGCCCGGTTTCTCCCAGGCAGGCAAAGGGAGAAAAGATAGACTTGCCACGGCTGGCTTTGCTATAGTGCCAAAGAAATATAACGTTCAGAAAGTGGTGCTGGTGGATGATATTGTCACTACTGGAGCCACTCTGCGGGCATGCGCTGTGGCGCTGTTGCCGAAAACCGGGGGGAATGTGCGTGCAGTGACGCTTTTGAGGGCCGATTCGCTATGAAGTATACCGTGTCATCCAACGAAGTGAAGTTTCTGGAGTTTTTTACCCAGTCGCTTCTGCAGGCACAGTGCTTTTACCAGATGATCGTTGGTGTGGCTGGCCATGAGTCTTTCACCATCATCGTGCGTGGTGCTGCTGATGACGTGAAGGTTTATCAGCAGGAGGTCAGCTATAAGGATAATCCGGTCAGCAATGCTATTCAGAGTGTTTTTGAGACAGGCAAGTCAGCGGTGGTGTCGGCAACCCAGAACGAACAGGCTTTTCAGATACTGGCCTTTGCCTTCCCCCAGCTTCACGAAAAAGGTTTTGTGCTCTTTGACAGCAAAGGCTATTCAGAGGTCTTTTCCCAGGACACCATAACCTTTCTTCAGAATAAAGCGTACAGCGTCGGTAACCTCAAAGGTCTGCTGATGAGTACCTTTGAATCCTACCAGAGTCAGATTAACCGCATGCGCAGAGATGCGGCTGACTTTTTTTTCCAGTCTCAGGGAGACAAGCCCGAATGCGACGAAGCAACGGCGCAGCTGCAGGAGATGCAGAACATCCTGGCTGTGGTCAAGGAAAGTCGTCGTAAACTCTACACCCTTTTTGACAATATCTCCGTTGGCCTGTGTTCTATTGATCCATCGCTGGTTATCGTCAATGTAAACCGTTATTTTGCCAGGGCCATAGCGGGTAAGGATGTCAAGGATCTGGTGGGGCAGTCGCTGAGCCCCTATGTCAATATCAGTCAGCACATGGCAACCATTAGTGAAGTGTTTGCTTCTGGCGAGGGTCGCACCACGGTGGTCGACGAGATGGGGGGGCATGGGAGTAACCGCACCTTTTCCGTTGAGCTGTTTCCCATTTCTGAAAATGATGCCATTATAGAAGTGGGACTGCTTTTCAAGGATATCACGGAGCTCATGAAGACCCAGAAGACCTTCCGTGATTTTCAGAAGTTCACCCAGAACAAGTTCAAGAACCTTGATTCGCTGCAGAAAGAGTACAGCCTGCTCTCTGAGAAGTACAAGGCACTCTATTCGCGCTATGTAAGTGCGACAAAGGAGTTCCAGGAGATGAGCAAGCGCCACCAGCTGCTGGGCGTGAAGTATGAGCAGGCTGTGGGGCTTATTGAAAAGGGCGAGCAGGGAAAGTTGATGGTGGAGAAGCTTGCGGAGCAGAAGAAGCGGCGTGAGCTCGTATTGCTGCTCTCCCGTCAGAAAGAGATGGTGGAGAACCTTCTCATTGAACGGGCCGATGTTGCCAAGTCATTTGGCGAGGGGTATCAGCGCTACCTGCATCAGATATCCCTCTACCTCAATCGTGTTGATAATATGGTGAGCAAGTCGGGGCTGAGCAGTGCCCAGCTTGAGGAGGTGCAGGAGATGACTGTGGAAGTGCGCCAGCAGCTTGAGCGTTTTACGCAGTTGATAGCTCCGGTCTTTGAGGTGGTCAGTGATCTGCGTGGCAAGGTGCAGTCATTCTCCCGCGAACTCCATGAGTTTGTGCAGAAATATTCCCGCGAAGGAGCTCCAGAGGAAGAAGAGAGCTCCTCGGGTGAATACACCTACCGGGCACTGGCTCCTACCCAGGCACCCCGTGAAGCGGGCAGCCGCGACGGAATACAGATGTTTGTTCTTTCTTGAATTCTGATATACGCAGAACTGCAGACTACAACTTTTTCTCCAGGAGGATTGTATGAAAATTGCCATCAATGGATTCGGCCGGATCGGACGTTCGGTTTTCCGCATTGCTTCACAGCGTAAGGATATGGAAGTGGTCGCCATTAACGATCTGACAGATCCCGCCACCCTGGCGCACCTGCTGAAATATGACTCGGTTCACGGGATTTTCGGCCAGGAAGTCAAGGCTACTGAGAAGGGCATTGTCGTTGATGGCAGGGAGATCCGGGTCTATGCGGAAAAGAATCCCGCAGATCTTCCGTGGAAGTCCCTGGGTGTTGACTATGTCGTCGAGTCCACCGGAATATTCACCAGCAAGGAAAAAGCCGAGGCGCATATCAAGGCCGGAGCGAAAAAGGTCATAATCAGCGCCCCAGGGAAAAACGAGGACATAACCATAGTGATGGGCGTGAACGAGGGCAACTACGATCCGGCCAGCCACCATGTGGTTTCCAATGCCTCCTGCACCACCAACTGTCTGGCGCCGGTTGCCAAGGTTATTGTCGATAACTTCGGTCTGGTAAAAGGATTCATGACCACCATCCACTCCTATACCAATGACCAGCGCATCCTCGATTTGCCCCACAGTGATTTGCGACGCGCGCGGGCTGCTGCCATGAGCATGATTCCCACCACCACGGGCGCCGCCAAGGCTGTTTCGCTGGTTATTCCTCAGGTGAAGGGGAAGCTTGACGGCGTTGCCGTGCGAGTCCCTACCCCCAATGTGTCCGTGGTCGACTTTGTCTGCCAGGTGGAAAAGAACACCACGACTGAAGAGGTCAACGCCACCCTGAAAGCCGCGGCCGAAGGCCCCATGAAAGGCATCCTGTCCTTCTGCCAGGAGCCCCTGGTCTCCATCGACTTCATGGGGAACAGTCACTCCAGTATCGTTGATGCCGATAACACCAAGGTAATGGATGGTAACCTGGTGAAGATCTTCTCCTGGTACGATAATGAGTGGGGCTACTCCTGCCGTTGCGTCGACCTGATCGCCTATATGGCATCACGCTGATTCGGGGGAAGCATGGCCAAGCAAAGCGTGCGCGATATTGATTTCCAGGGGAAGCGGGTTTTTGTCCGCGTCGATTTCAATGTTCCGATCAAAGATGGCGTGGTGCAGGACGCAACGCGAATTGAAGCCGCTGTTCCCACCGTGGAGTATATTGCCGGTATGGGAGGCAAGGTTATCCTTGCCTCCCATCTGGGGCGCCCGAAGGGTAAGCCCGATGCGACATTTTCCCTTGAACCCGTTGCCGCCGAGCTCGCGAAGCGCATGGGCCGTCCAGTGGTATTTGTGCCGGACTGCGTTGGGCCGAAAGTGGTTCAGGCGGTTGCTTCCATGCGGGCTGGCGATGTCGTCCTGCTGGAAAACACACGCTTCTACCGTGAAGAGGAGCAGAATGACCCCGAGTTCTCCCGCAAACTGGCTGAAAGTGCCGATATCTATGTGTGCGATGCCTTTGGCTCTGCTCACCGTGCTCACGCTTCCACCGCAGGTATGACCGCGTATATTGCGCAGAGGGTCACCGGCTTTCTCATGGAAAAGGAGCTGGAATACCTCAGTGTTCGTATCAGTCAGGCTGAGGCGCCCTTCGTGGCGATTCTTGGCGGCGCCAAGGTCTCCGACAAAATCCCGGTTATCGAAAACCTCTTTGATAAGGTGCACCATATCATCATCGGTGGCGCCATGGCCTACACTTTCCTCAGTGCCCAGGGAATACGCACCGGGAAATCCATGGTGGAAGAGTCCATGAAGGAATATTCCCTGCAGCTGCTGGCTACGGCGCAGCGCAAGGGCGTTAAAGTGCATCTGCCCGTCGATCACGTGGCCGGACGGGAGTTCTCCGAGGTGACGGAAAAGCTGATCACTCCCGATGCCCATATCCCCGACGGGTATATGGGTCTTGACATTGGCCCCCGCACCAGGCAGGCGTTTCAAGAGATTATTGCGGGAGCCAGGACGGTGCTGTGGAATGGCCCCATGGGGGTGTTTGAGTGGCAGAGTTTCGCCGAGGGAACCTTTGCTATTGCCGCCGCCATGGCGAACAATACCGCTGCTACCACCATTGTTGGTGGTGGTGATAGTGTCAGCGCCATTCAGCAGAGTGGTCTCGCCGATCGCGTCAGCCATATCTCCACTGGCGGGGGAGCCAGCCTGGAGTTACTCAGCGGCGTCGACCTTCCAGGTGTGGCCTGTCTTTCAGACAAATAATTTTCTGTCACTTCCGTCCTGGCAGGATTGTATACACACGCTTGACGAGATTGTATACACATGGTAGATTACGGCGTTTTACTCTCTCGGGGTGCGCTTGTATCTATTTGTGAACGGGCGTATTAAGTATTGCTCAAGGGGTTTATCGTGATTGATTTGAATGTGACGTTTTTTATTCAACTTGCGAATTTCCTGATTTTCCTCGTCCTTCTCAATCATATCCTCATCAAACCCATGGTATCCATGCTGCAGAAAAGAAGGACCACCATGGAGGGTTCCGCCGCTCAGGTGCAGAGCACTGACGAACTGGTTGCCCGCAAGAAAGCAGAGTATGAGGATGCTTTGGCCCAGGCCAAAAAGGAAGCCAAGGATTATGCCGAAGCCGAGCGTCGCGCGGCACTGGCCCAACAGGAAGCTCTTCTTCAGGAGGCGCGGCAGGAGTCCGAAGCTCTTCTGCAGTCTGGACAACAACAGATTCAGCAGCAGATGGAAACATCACGCAAACAGCTTTCCGGCGAAGCTCAGTCGCTGGCTGAGCTGATCAGCTCGAAGTTGATGGGGAGGGCATCATGAACCGCCGTCTTTGCGCTCTGCTGGGCCCGATTCTCATCCTGATACCGACCATGGTGCAGGCTGCCGAAGGTTATCCCACCTTCAGTTCCATGTTTCCCAAAGCGTTTAACTTCTTTCTCCTGGCAGCATTGCTGTATTTTATTCTGAAAAAATATGTCATAGCCTTTTTCAAGGGGCGTACAGAACGCATTGAAAGTGAGCTCAGCGCCGCTCGCAAGGCCCAGGAAGAGGCGCAGCGCAAGGCGGCCGAGTACGAGGAGAAGTACCGTACCGTAACCGACGAACTGGCGAAGCTGAAAGAGACCATGCGCATATCTGCCCTTGATGAAAAAGAAAAGATTCTGGCTGAATCCAAGGAGATGGCGGATAAGATGGTGGCCAACGCCAAGTCTGCCATTGAGATTGAGTTCGCCAAAGCTCAGGCGGAAATCCGTGAGCTGGTTCTTGAAAGTGCCTTCACCGTCGCCAGGGATAAGCTCAAGGACACCATGGACAGTGCCAAGAATGAAGAGCTGGTCAAGGAATATGTCAGTGGTATAAGGGGGATGAAGTGAGTGAATCCATAGTAGCCCGGCGCTATGCGCTGGCGGTATATGAGCTGCTCAAAGCACAGTCAGCCACCGAGATTTTCGCGGCGGAGGTTGGCGCTTTTTCCCGTGAAATGCTGAGCTCCGATGAACTTGCCCACTTCTTTCTCAATCCGACCGTCCAGAAGCGGGATAAAATTACCGCTCTGGAGCTGAGCAGCAAAGGCATGCATTCGGTGTGTGCCCGATTCCTCGTGCTGCTGGCTGCGAAGGGTCGTCTGGGAATTCTGGACGCTATTGTTCGTGCCTACGAAAATATCTATAACGATGACCGCAACCGGGTGGTCGCTCAGGTGCGCTGTGCGTTTCCCCTGGACGACAAGGGCCTTGAAGAGATTCGTCAGGCCCTTGCTGCCATTACCCGCAAGGAAATCGAAGTGCAGACAGAAGTGGATGAAACGCTGATCGGCGGCGTTTGCGCCCAGATCGGTTCCGTAGTTTATGATGGATCCCTGCGCGGCCATCTGGACAAGATGAAAGACAGCTTAGTAAAAGCTTAAATTTTATAGAGGTGACGTGACTCATGCAGATTAAAGCTGAAGAAATCAGCCGGATAATCAAGGAGCAGATCGCAGGGTTTGAAAAATCCTTCGATGTGCAGGAGACCGGCAAAGTCATTTCGGCAGGTGACGGTGTTGTACGTATCTACGGCCTGGAAAACGCCATGGCCGGTGAGCTGCTGGAATTTCCCGGTGATCTTTACGGATTGGTACTGAACCTTGAAGAAGACAATGTCGGTGCGGTTTTGCTGGGTGAGGCCACTGCCATTAAGGAAGGCGATACGGTCAAGCGTACCGGTCGCATCGCCCAGGTTCCCGTTGGCCCTGAAATGGTTGGCCGCGTTGTCAACGCCATTGGTCAGCCCATTGACGGCAAAGGCCCCATTGACGCCAAGGAATTCGGCTATCTGGAACGCAAGGCGACAGGCGTTATTTCCAGAAAATCAGTTCACGAGCCACTGCAGACCGGTATTAAAGCCATTGACTCCATGATTCCCATCGGACGTGGACAGCGCGAACTGATCATCGGTGACCGCCAGACCGGGAAAACCACGATTGCCATAGACACCATTCTGAACCTCAAGGGCGAGGACGTTTACTGTATCTATGTTGCCATAGGACAGAAGCGCTCCACTGTTGCCCGCGTGGTCAACGTTCTCGAAGCCAACGGCGCCATGGAGTACACCACCGTAGTGGCGGCGACGGCCTCTGAGCCTGCTCCCATGCAGTTCCTGGCTCCTTATGCCGGTTGCACCATCGGTGAATATTTCCGCGACAACGGCAAGCATGCCCTCATCATCTATGATGACCTGAGCAAGCAGGCCGTTGCCTACCGCCAGCTCTCTCTGCTGCTGCGTCGCCCACCAGGACGCGAGGCATATCCCGGGGACGTTTTCTACATCCACTCGCGCCTGCTTGAGCGCGCCGCCAAGCTCAATGATGACCTGGGAGCCGGTTCGCTGACCGCCCTGCCCATTATTGAAACTCAGGCCGGTGACGTTTCCGCCTATATTCCCACCAACGTCATCTCCATTACCGATGGTCAGATCTTCCTGGAGTCCGACCTCTTCTATGCTGGTCAGCGTCCCGCGGTAAACGTGGGTATCTCTGTTTCCCGTGTTGGTGGTGCCGCGCAGATCAAAGCCATGAAGCAGGTTGCCGGTACGCTGAAGCTTGAGCTGGCCCAGTATCGCGAACTGGCGGCTTTCGCCCAGTTTGGCTCCGACCTTGATCCTGCCACCAAAGCCGTTCTCGACAAAGGCGCCCGTCTCTCTGAGCTGCTGAAGCAGCCTGAGTACAGCCCCTTCAAGGTTGAAGAACAGGTGGTCAGCATCTACTGCGGTGTCAAAGGGCACCTCGACGATATCCCCGTCAGCGCCGTTGGCAAGTTTGAAAAGGAATTTATCGCCTACATGAAATCCCAGCAGTCCGACATCCTCAAAGGCATTGTTCAGAAGAAGCAGCTGGACGAAGAACTGGAAGGAAAGCTCAAGGCAGCCATCGCAGAATTCAAGAAAACCTTTAGCGTTTAAGGAATCAGGGCATGTCAGGTTTCAAGGAAATAAAACGCCGAATTAATTCGGTCAAGAGCACCCGGCAGATTACCAAAGCCATGAAAATGGTTTCGGCTGCCAAGCTGCGCAAAGCACAGGATGCCATCACCAATGCCAGACCCTATGCCACGAAGATGCAGGATGTCATCGACAGCCTTTCGTGGAGGGTCTCCAGTGACGCGCATCCCATGCTGCGGCAGGCAGAGTCGGTAAAAAAGATAGCAGTGTACGTGATCACCTCTGATCGCGGACTCTGCGGCAGCTTCAACGGCTCGGTGATACGGACCGCCAAGAATTTTGTGCGCGACAGGCGTGCTGCCGGACAGGAAGTGGATATTTATGCTCTGGGCAAGAAAGCGCGGGATCTGTTTCGCCGTGACCAGGGCTTCCAGAAAGCCTATACGGATATCAGCCAATCCTATCAGTTTGAACTGCTGCGACCCATTATCAACGAACTCAATGAAAAGTTCATTGATGGTGAGTACGACGAGGTGCATGTCATCTTTAACCGCTTTGTCTCCGCGCTTACCCAGCAGCCGATCACCCATCGACTGCTTCCGCTGAGCCCTGCCGATGAGCCGGACAATGTCCCCGTCGAGGAGAGCCAGCGCCTTGACTACACCTATGAACCCCAGGATGAACTGTTACTGGCGCAGCTTTTGCCCAAGCATGTTGAAGTCCAGGTTCACACCATGATGCTTGATTCCGTTGCCAGTGAGCATGCCGCGCGCATGACCGCCATGGACTCTGCAACGAACAATGCGTCGGAAATGATCGACAAACTCACCCTGCTCTACAACCGGGCACGGCAAGCCGCTATCACCACGGAGCTCACGGAGATTATTGCCGGAGCAGAAGCGCTGTAAAACGAGGATAAGGAAGGAATAGGTATGAATACGGGAAAAATTACCCAGGTCATCGGTCCCGTCGTGGACTTTGCCTTTGACGCCGACAAAATACCAGCGGTATACAACGCCCTGGAGATACAGCTTCAGGATCGCAAACTGGTGTTGGAAGTGCAGCAGCACCTTGGAGAGGGCATGGTACGCGCTGTTGCCATGGACTCCACCGACGGACTGGTTCGCGGGATGGACGGCATTGACACCGGCAAGCCCATTGCGGTCCCTGTCGGCAAGGCCACGCTCGGGCGCATTCTCAACGTTATCGGCGAGCCCGTTGACGAAGGTGAGCCAGTGAACGCAGAAGAGTACTGGTCAATCCACCGTGAGGCTCCCTCGTTCGTGGATCAGGACACCCAGTCAACCATGCTGGAAACCGGCATTAAGGTTGTCGATCTGCTCTGCCCCTATGCAAAGGGTGGTAAAATTGGTCTGTTTGGTGGCGCCGGTGTTGGCAAGACTGTTCTCATCATGGAGCTTATTCGCAACATCGCCACCGAGCACGGTGGATACTCTGTTTTTGCCGGCGTCGGTGAACGTACCCGCGAAGGCAATGACCTCTATCATGAAATGAAGGACTCCGGTGTTATTGATAAGGCCGCGCTGGTGTATGGTCAGATGAATGAGCCTCCCGGAGCCCGTATGCGCGTTGCGCTTTCCGGCCTGACCATTGCGGAGAATTTCCGCGAAGATGGCCTTGACGTCCTGCTCTTTGTCGACAACATCTTCCGCTTTACCCAGGCGGGCTCTGAGGTATCAGCTCTGTTGGGCCGTATGCCCTCTGCGGTTGGTTATCAGCCGACACTCTCCACCGAGATGGGGAACCTGCAGGAGCGCATCACGTCCACGAAAACCGGTTCCATTACCTCGGTTCAGGCAGTTTACGTGCCAGCGGATGACCTGACTGACCCCGCGCCTGCCACCACCTTCGCCCACCTTGACGCTACTACGGTTCTGAACCGTTCCATCGCCGAGCTGGGCATCTACCCTGCGGTGGATCCCCTTGACTCCACATCCCGTATTCTTGAGCCCGGAGTCGTGGGTCAGGATCACTACCATGTGGCCCGCGCTGTGCAGAATATTCTGCAGCGCTATAAGGCGCTTCAGGATATTATCGCCATTCTGGGTATGGACGAGCTTTCCGAGGACGACAAACTGATAGTAAACCGTGCCCGTAAGGTTCAGCGCTTCCTGTCACAACCCTTCTTTGTTGCTGAAGTCTTCACCGGCTCGCCAGGAAAGTATGTTCCCGTGAAGGAGACCATTCGCGGCTTCCAGATGATCATTGAAGGGAAACTGGATCACTTGCCGGAGCAGGCCTTCTACATGGTAGGTACCATTGACGAAGCCATAGAAAAAGGCGAGAAAATCCAGGCCAGCGTAAAAAAGTGAGTGTGAACTGATGGCCGAAAAAATTCGACTGGAACTGGTGACACCGACCAAGCAACTCCTCAGTGTTGATGTGGACTCCATTTCCATGGTAGGTACTGAAGGCGACTTCAGCGTCCTGCCCAACCACACTCCCATGCTGACGACTCTGGAAATGGGCGAACTCAGCTATCAGGTGAACGGCGAAACCCACTTTGTCTTTGTGGACTGGGGTTTCTGTGAAGTACTTCCCGATAAGGTCATAATCCTGGCGGAGACCAGCGAGCTTGCCTTTGATATTGATGTGGAAGAGGCGAAGCGACTGCGGGCAGAAGCCCAGGCGATCCTGGATCAGAAGCGTGCGGAAGATGATGTTATCTTCGAGCAGGCCCGCGTCGAGCTGCTCAAGCAGATTGCCCGCTTGGGAGTAGCCTCAAAGATTCGAATGTAGGCTTTTTGCTGAGTTGCCTTGAATCAGATACATCAACCGGGAAGCTTTCGGGCTTCCCGGTTGTTTTTCATTGGATACACTCCATCACTTCGACACCATAACGGAAAGGTCCCGCGTGCTGCTCCCACCCCTTATTTTCGGAACCCTGATTCAACGCTATAAGCGCTTTCTGGCAGATGTCCGTCTGGAAGACGGCACCGTCGTCACGGCACACTGTCCCAACTCCGGCAGCATGCTTGGCTGCGCTGAGCCCGGCAGTGTGGTTGCCCTTTCCCGCAGTGATAATCCCAGGCGCAAGCTGTTATATACCTGGGAGCTGGTGCAGGTTGATGGCAACTGGATCGGCATCAATACCTTCCGCACCAATGGTATCGTGGAAGAGGCGGTCGCAGGCGGGGCTGTCCCGGAACTGCAGGGATATGGACGTCTGCGTCGTGAGGTGCGCTACGGGCACCAGCGCAGCCGCATTGATCTCCTGCTGGAAGATGATCAGCGTGGGAGGTGTTATGTGGAGGTCAAGAGTGTCACCCTGAAACTGGATGGGCGGGCCAGTTTCCCAGACGCCGTGACCACCAGGGGGCAGAAGCATACCGAGGAACTGATGGCCATGGTGGCAGAAGGGCATCGTGCCGTGGTATTTTTTCTCGTGCAGCGAAGTGACGTGGAGTGTTTCACACCAGCCGATACCATTGATCGGCGTTATGGCCAGCTACTGCGTCAGGCGCTGCAGGCAGGTGTCGAGGTCTGCGTCTATGGAACGGAAATTTCCCCCGCTTCCATCGTCGTGGCAGAGGCTCTGGCAGGAGATTGGAGGCAGCATGAAGAGCAGCAGACATGAGTTGACGGTGGACGCCTCCCGGCGCCTGGATCAGTTTCTCGCCGCCACGGAGCTTTTCTCCCGGAGTATGGCTCAAAAACTGGTGGCCCAGGGGCATGTCCAGGTGAACGGCACGGTGATCGAAAAAGCCTCTTACAGCCTGCAGCCGGGAGATCTGGTGTGCGTGCAGCAGCCAGCACCTGTGGACCATGCCACTGTGGTGGGCCAGGAAATTCCCCTGAATATCTGGTATGAGGACGAGTCCCTGCTTGTCGTCAACAAGCCTGCTGGCATGGTCGTGCATCCGGCTGCCGGCAACTATGATGGCACCCTGGTAAATGCGCTGGTGCACTATCTTGGGGATGGATTGCCCGCAATCGGTGGAGTGCTTCGCCCGGGTATTGTTCACCGTCTTGACAAGGACACCAGCGGACTGATGCTCGTGGCCAAAACAGAAGTGGCCCATCAGCGGCTGGTCAGCATGTTTGCCGCCAAGGAGATCGATCGGTGCTATCTGGCACTGTGCCATGGATCGCTGGATGATTCCGGGGTTATTGAAGGCAATATCGGGCGCGATCCGAAGGATCGCAAGCGCATGGCCATTGTTGAGGCGGACAAGGGCAAGACGGCTCGCACCCACTACCGCCTGCTGGAAAAATTCTTCTGTCATCAGCAGTGGGTTTCCCTGATCGAGTGTCGCCTTGATACCGGTCGCACACACCAGATACGCGTGCACCTGCGCTCCGTGCAACGCCCTTTGCTGGGAGACCAGGTGTATGGGGTAAAAAAGGAGCCGGGCTATGTGAGTATGCGACGCCAGGCGCTCCACTCGGCCTCCCTGTGTTTTCAGCATCCGATCAGCGGTGAAGTGGTGGAGCTGCAGTGTCCGTTGCCGGAGGACATGCGTGACCAGGTCGAGAGCCTGCGCAGGCGAAGCAGCTGATGGTGCAGGCATCCTGTGAATCAGCTATTTTCCGTACATGTCATCGACGGTGAAGTAGATTTCGCCGGTTGAGCGAAAGGTGCGATCCGCAAAGCTGTGGACGCGATACTGCAGGCCCCGGCGGTCCACGGAATAGCGCCAGTCAAGTTCTTCCGGATGCAGGGCGTAGCCCCTGTCATCGGGGGTTTTTCCTTCCAGACCCGGGGGGACGTAGCCGGCTACATTGACCATGGTTTCCTCTCCCCGATCGGTGAATCCCCTCAGAATCTTGAATCGCTCATGGACATGCACCACTTGTCCCTGGCGCAGCAAATGAATTTCCCCATCGACCAGCGCTTCAAAAAATTCCGTTGGCTCATCGGCCAGACGGACCTCAATGATGCCGCGGTCTTCATTATTGCGACGGATCACGATTTTTGTCTCTTCCGCGACGGAAAAGCTTCTCAGGCTGTCATCATAGAATCCGGTGCCGTAAATATCGGGATACCAGCCGATGGGGCTGCTGGCATTGATTTCCTGCACGGCAATGCTGTCGCCGGGCCGAACGTGGATGCGCCCGCTGGGTGGCATGGTGCGCGCAGCGCCGTTGATGGCGATGGTGACGCTGTGCAGGTGGTCCGTGTGTGCCAGGAAGGTGCCGATATCGGCATAGGTGTTCCACGGGCGGTGGTACTCAATGCCCACGGCAGCCGCGAAACCCTCGATGGCATTGATGTGGTAGAAGACTTTCTGATTGATGTCCGGCAGGAGTTTGGAAGCTTCCATGCAGAATGCGGGCACACCCAGCTGGGTCAGGGTAAAAAATGTCAGACTGGTGCGCTGTTCGGCATGAATGGTCTGCGGACTGGCGGTATTGTGGTTATTGACGCGAAACTGGTGGTCCTCATGGAGGATCTGCCCGTTGAGGGTCTGGATGATCTCTTCGGCGATACACTGAAGGCAGACTGTGCCGTGCCTGGTTTCGTGGTAGATATCCGTGTCGATGATAATGGACTGTCCATAGCGCCGGGGATTGCGCACATTATCAATATACTCAGGGTGGTAGAATCCTCCGCCGTCGTGAAGGCTGAGAATATAGTCGTACTGGGGGATTATGGAAATCAGTTCCCGCACGGTGCGCTGCTCCGGGATTCGGGGGGAGATATCATGCTCAAAGAGCCGGTTCATGTCAGCGTAGACCCCGCGGCGGTTCAGAATAATGGCGCGTTTGTTCATGCGGGGGATGACATGGATCTCCCCTTTGCCAACCACCCCTTCGAGGGCGTAGTCCGCTGCCAGGTAGCCGCCGGGCTCATCACCGTGGATGCCGCCGATAACCAGCACCTTGGGCCCTGGCTGCCATTTGGAGGCCTTGGGGACTTCGTGAATATCGAAAGCGAAGTCATGGTTCGCCAAAGTGATGGGCGGAGAAAGGAGCAGCGTGAGGAAAAAGAACACGCAGGCACCCCCCCGCGCAATGAGCGGGGGGCACAAACGTGCGGATGGGGAAGGAGTGGCGCCTTTGGGAGTGCTCAAAGCCTACTCTTTCAGACGTAAGCTCTTGGGCGCAAGGGCCACTTTGTCATGAGCCTGGAATTTGAAGTCATTGACGGTACTGTTCATCTGCCGAGCCAGGGCCGAAAGCTCTTCAATGGCTCTGGCAGCGTCTTCCGATCCACGGGCAGTTTCATCGGCGACATTTTTGATGTTTTCGATGCTGCGGGCTATTTCGCCCGTGGTAGCTGACTGCTCTTCGCTGGCGGTGGCAACCTGCTGGAACTGGTCATTGAGGGAGTTGACCACGACCACGATGCTTTCCAGAGCCTGGGAGGCCTGTCCGGCCAGGCTATTGGCAAGTTCGACCCGCTCCTGTGTGTGCATCATGGTGTCATTGGTCTTGACCGCGTCACCCTGAATTCCCTTGATCTTGGTGGCAATTTCCTTGGTGGCATTCTGAGTGCGCTCTGCCAGCTTGCGGACCTCGTCGGCCACGACGGCAAAGCCGCGCCCATGCTCGCCGGCACGGGCCGCCTCGATGGCGGCGTTCAGAGCCAGCAGGTTTGTCTGGTCGCTGACTTCATCGATAACCTGAATGATTTCACCGATTTCCCGGGCGCTTTGATTCAGGCGCTGAACCATGTCATTGAGCTCTCCGGTGGCCTGCTGCACCGAACTTATTTCATGCATGGCTTTGGAAACTACCGAGCGACCCTCAATGGCAGTGTTGTTGGCGTCCGAAGCTTTTTCAGCACTTTGTGAGATCAGCCTGGAAATTTCCACTACGGTTGAGCTCATTTCCTCAGCGGCGCTAGCGACCTGGGCTACGGCATCGGCCTGCTCGTTGGCCCCCTCGCTCATGGCGGCTGTGGTCTCGCTGAGCTGAGTGCTGTGGCTTGCTACCTGAATGCTTGATTTATTAAGTTTTTCAAAAGAGAGGCTCAGGTCATCGAAGGTTTTATTGATTGATGTCACCAGTGTGCTGATTTCGTCATTGGAGCTGCTTTCAGGCACGCGCTGGGAGAAATCGCCCTGGGCAGCATCGCCCAGTACATCCACCACCACATTGATTTTCCGGGTGATCAGCCTCTCAAGCAGTTTCATCATGAAAAGGGTTACGGCGATCAGCATCACGACAGCAATGCCGATGACCTGCAGGGTCGTGCGGGTTACGGCTGCCTGGATAGGGGCGAGGTCAGCGATGACTTCATAGGCTCCGTGAATCTGTCCGACTCTCCAGCCTTCCATGGGAAAACCCAGCGGGTCTATACCGTCGCCGGAAATACTGTCAGCGCGGGTTCCATGGCAGACCATGCAGTTCTGGTCGAGTACGATTGGCTTCATGTAATAGAGGGCATTTTCCTGGCGATTCACCCGGTACAGTTCATTGAGGCGCTTTTCCGTTGCTTCACGTAACATGCCGGCTTCGAAGTCTGTGGGGGTGTTTTCCGGGTTTCGTGGCTGGAACTTTGGGACGCGGAAGGTGTAGTTGGAAAACTCCGCGTTTTCCAAGGCAACTCTCCAGCCAGCGATAATGGGAATAGTATAGTAGGCACCGGTTTTGCGCAGCTCCTGCAGGCGCTGCTGCTGCGGAAGCTGGCGCAGGCGCTGGAAGTCACTGTTGATGGCGTGCTCATCCAGAACACCCATTTGCCGCAGGTTTGCTACGTAGGTGCGCGCGTTCTCGGCCTGGGTTGTGATGGCGCGGGCCTTTTCCACCAGCATGTCCTGGGCGATGCTGTCTATCTCAGTTTTCGCAACGAAAATGAATATAACAGACATGAAAATAAAAGCGATGGCAATGGCGAGTTGGACTTTTGCGCTGATGGATTGTAGCATTGTGCCTCCTGTGGGCGCTGATAGAGTAAAACAGTTGCGCTTTCCATAGTAGATGTTTTTGAGCCACTTATACAAGAGTAATCTATGTTGAACGTTGTATTGTTTGAGCCTCGTATACCTCAAAATACCGGAAATATCGGCCGCCTGTGTGTTCTCACCGGCTGTCGGCTGCACCTGATAGAGCCCCTGGGTTTTTCCCTGGACGCCAGGCACCTGCGTCGCGCAGGGCTGGATTACTGGGAGCACCTGCCCCTGCGCGTTCATGGGACGCTTGCGGAATTCCTTGAGTATGTGAACTTCCAGAAAGGTACACTGTGTGGCATTACCACGAAGGCGCGCAGACCATACACGCAGATTCCTGTCGATGGTGGCCCGCTCTTCGTCATTTTCGGTCGCGAAGATACCGGGATGACTGAGGCGCTGCACGGGGCCTGCGGCGAAAAACGCTACCGGTTGCCGATGCGGGAATGCTCCAGTTGCCGCAGCATGAATCTGTCCAGTAGTGTTGCTGTGGTGGTTTATGATATATTGCGAAGGCAGGGTTTTTCTGAACTTTTGTAGCGGCAAGTTTCATTTTAGGCTCTTTGTCCATGTAAAGGGGATAATGCATGCAGGATCAGCAGGAACTGTTGGGAGAAGAAGAGACCAGTGGCAGCGGTTCTTCTGAACTTTGTGAAACCACTGTCGGCAGCTGGTTTGATCTTTTCTGGCATGACAATCGCCAGAGGCAGGAGTTTCTCTACTACTGTGGCGTTGTCCTGCTGCTGATTCTTGCCGTTGGAGTGCTGGGGGGAATGTACCTGCACCTGGACGATGGTCATAGCGCTGGCAGCCGCTCGCTGGTCGTGCTGGTTCTCTCTTTTGCCGCAGGTGGCGCACTTGCCATTGGTTTGCTGTATGGAGCACTGCTTGTCGGCTTTATGAAGAGGTGGAAACGGGATATGCTGAGCCGACTTTTTGATGTGCGTTCGGCCGCTGAGCTTGCCGGAACGGGGCCCGTTGGGGTGCGTCTGTTCAGTGGACTGCAGAACCCCATGGCCAGCGCGGCTTTCCTCTGGTCGACGGTGGGAAATACCCCCTTTGAAGAGTTTGTCGAGCGCTGGGTTGTTTATATCGAGGAAGATATGCTGGGAAAGATGCCCTGTATTCGCGGCAATCCCCAAGCGGTCATCAGCGTGAACGCCTATCCGGAAAAATATCAGAAGGTGCTCTTTGCCGATGGCCTTGTGCGTATGGATGGTTCCCAGACAGCGCTTTTCGGTGTGGTGCCTTTTCTTTCTGAAGGACTGGTGGCAGCAGACTACCAGGATTCCAAGGAGCTGCTCCTTTCCATGCCGGCAGAAATCGCAGAAATGCAGAAGCGCATAGGGGGGGGGAGAGGGGGCGCCCAGGCGCGAACTTCGCTATCCATCAGAGCTTGAGCTTCTGATACCCGAAGACACACTGGATGTTCTGACGGTATTTGATATTGATCTGGCCAAGTGGCACTTCGATGTCTTCAGTCGCCAGTACAGCCTGGAGCAGTTCACGGAAAGCCCCCGGGAGTTCCGCGTGAAGGTGCTGGAGTACTTTGGGACAGTGCCGACATTTCAACGCATTCGTGCCGGTATGCACGATCTCGAATCCAGTCTTGCCAGCTCCTATGGTAAGGCCTTTGGCTTGCTGCTGGATGAATTCGGCTATCGGCATAAGCGCAAGACCTATGAGCAGTTTGTTCGTCAGTGTACGCGCCTGTTTCGCCTGTTCATGATGATGGAGCACCAGATTCGGGAGTTGACCGTTCGCGATCGGGTGAGCATTGCCCTGTTGCGCAATCATCTGCGTGAAATGCCCTGGGAGATGGCGGTGCTGATGGTGGGCCCGCCCCGGGCGATCATCGCCCAGCTGAATATTGCCGGTATTCGACCTGACAGACCCTATATTTTTTTCCTGAAAGAGGCAGGGGTTGATGATCTTGGTGAGTCGCCCTATCGGCGAACCATTGAGTCAACACTCGAAGAGTCTGGTTATAAAAGCTTTGAGCTGTGTTTTATGCCACTGCCGTGAGTGTGAGATCCGCAAAAAAGACGCCCATGAGGCGTCTTTTTTGCGTTGAAGGGTATTATGGGGTGAAGGTGTCGGTTACCAGCTCAAACTCCATGGATTCCTTGTTGTAGCTGAAAACTTCACCGGTTTCGATAATATAATACCAGCCGAGAATACTCAGCTTCCCTTCCTGATAACGCTCCTTGATATAGGGGTAGGAGAGCAGATTTTTCATCTGCTGCACTACGTTCATCTGCTCCGTCATCCATTCGCGCTTTTGCGCATCGGCATCGGGGTACTCTCGCAGAATTTTTTCCTTCACTCCGTGCGATATTTCCAGCCATTTCTTGACATGGGGTACGGCGTTCAGTGTCTCCTCGGGGGCGAAAAGGGCGTTGCAGCCGCCACAATTGGAGTGTCCGCAGACGACGATATTTTCAACATTGAGCGCTTTTACCGCGTATTCAATGGCCGAAAGCGTGGCGACATAGTCGTTGGTATCGCGATATGGCGGCACGATATTGGCCACATTGCGTATGACGAAAAGCTCTCCAGGCAGTGTCTGAGTGATGAGATTCGGTACGACCCGTGAGTCTGAACAACCGATAAAAAGGGTGTGAGGGCTTTGGGACTGGCCAAGTTCTTTGAAAAGATCCTTGTGACTCTGGTAGTCGCTTTCGCGGAAGCGGACTATCCCCTGGTAGAGGCGTTCCATGCAGTGTGCTCCTTTATTAATGGTGAACTTTATCTTGTCATGTTTTCGAGATGATCAGCGTGGGGATATTCTGAGTTTGAATCTTGAGAAAAATCGCACAAACAACGTTCTGTTGTCAAGAAAATGTAACAGAGTAGCGGTAAAATGTTTTCTTTGCGCTAAATCGTTGTTAGGGAAAATGTTAGCCAAACAACACTGCGCTTTGTAACTCCATATTCGGTATTGCGTTGTCTTGCGGGGCCCGGCGCCAACAACCAATGTTCTATGAATTGTATACAGTGTACAATCTTTATAAACAAAAGGTTTACGAAAAAAGTCGCTTGACATGTGAACGGGTTGGCACTATAAGCAGGAACGAGGATAGAACGTCATATCATTTTGGCGACAATGATCGGAAAACCTGGAGGTGCCTGTCGAGGCGGTTACCAGGGAAGGGGATCTCGCTCTATTGGTAGCAGATGTTCTTTCATAAGGGAGTGGGATATCGTTAACGGTGTTTTATTTGTGTCGCCAGGATGTCAGTGGCGCGTCAATGTGACACCTTGGAACAAATCGCAGGGGGTGCAGAAGGGAAAGCAGCTCAAGATCGTTCTGGGGATAGTGCCGGACCGGCGGGGTCCCTGCAGAAATAACGCTACTGTTTAGGGAGGTGACATCATGGCCAAGACCTCAGGCCACCCTATAGGTTTTGCCACTGCTCCTTGACGCGGCGAGTCCGTGAAGGGTTATTGTGGACAGGGAGCGTATCTCTGGGAAATTTCGAGGTGCATCGCATCTCCATTGAGGTTTGAAAAGGTCGTTGAACGCTTTTTTAAGAAAAGGAAGGTGGGAATATGAGTGAAAAAGACACTGAATTGACCCCGCAAAATTACTGGAAAGAAAATGTACGCTTGCTGTCCATACTTCTGGTGATCTGGTTCGTGGTCTCTTATGGATTCGGTATTCTGCTGGTGGATGTGCTTGACAACATCCGTTTCTTCGGTTTCAAGCTGGGCTTCTGGTTTGCTCAGCAGGGATCGATTTATGTCTTCCTGGTGCTGATTATCGTCTATGTGCGTGGCATGGCCAAGCTGGACGAGAAGTACAATGTCGGTGAAGACAAGCCTGTAAAAGCAGCGAAGAAATAAGGGGGGACGTATGGATTTACAACTTATGATATACCTCTTTGTCGGGGGTACCTTCGCGATTTATATCGGTATTGCCATCTGGGCAAAGGCCGGTTCGACAAAGGATTTCTATGTGGCTGGTGGCGGTGTTCCGCCTGTGATGAACGGCATGGCGACTGCGGCTGACTGGATGTCGGCGGCGTCCTTTATCTCCATGGCGGGCCTGATTGCCTTCCTGGGGTATGACGGCTCCATGTACCTGATGGGCTGGACGGGCGGTTACGTTCTGCTGGCGCTGCTGCTGGCTCCTTACCTGCGCAAGTTCGGGAAGTTTACAGTTCCCGATTTCGTTGGTGATCGCTACTACTCCGACACGGCTCGTATCGTGGCGGCTATTTGTACCATCTTTATTTCCTTTACCTATGTTGCCGGCCAGATGCGCGGTGTTGGTATCGTCTTCTCCCGCTTCCTGCAGGTGGACGTGAACAGCGGCGTTGTCATTGGTATGGTTATCGTCTTTATCTATGCTGTTCTTGGTGGCATGAAGGGTATTACCTACACCCAGGTTGCCCAGTATGTGGTGCTGATCACCGCCTATCTGGTGCCTGCAATCTTCCTTTCCATCATGACGACGGGCCACTTCTTCCCCCAGACGGGTATGGGTGCCACCGTTCTTGACCCTGTCACTGGTGCTGACACTGGAGTCTACCTGCTGGATCGACTGGATGGCATGCTGACGGAGCTGGGCTTTGCGGCCTACACCGATGGCACCAAGTCCACCCTTGATCTGTTCTTTATTACCGTAGCCCTGATGGCTGGTACAGCAGGGCTGCCCCACGTTATCGTGCGTTTCTTCACGGTTCCCCGTGTACATGACGCTCGTATATCTGCAGGCTGGGCCCTGTTCTTCATCGCCCTGCTCTACACGACTGCCCCTGCGGTAGGTGTGTTTGCCCGTACCAACATCATTGAAACGGTGCATGGTCAGGATTACGCTGAGATGCCCCAGTGGTTTAAAACCTGGGAGGGAACCGGTCTGATTCGAGTGCAGAACCAGACGCCCAATGCCGAAGGGAAGATCATTCTCGATATGTCCCGTGGCGCGACGGAAAACATTGTCCAGGTTGACCGCGACATCATGGTTCTGGCGAACCCTGAAATGAGTCAGCTGCCCAACTGGGTAATTGCTCTGGTTGCAGCTGGTGGTATGGCGGCAGCCCTCTCCACGGCGGCTGGTCTGCTCCTGGTTATTTCGACATCCATTGCCCACGATGTTCTGGGTAAGGTGGTGATGAAAGGCAAGATGTCCGACAAGGGTGAGCTTCTGGCGGCCCGGATAGTAGCGGCGGTGGCCATCTGTGTCGCAGGTCTGCTGGGCATCTATCCGCCGGGCTTTGTGGCCCAGGTGGTGGCCTTCGCCTTCGGACTTGCCTGCGCCTCCTTCTTCCCGGTTATTATCATGGGCGTATTCTCCAAGCGCATGAATAAGGAAGGCGCCATTGCCGGCATGACTGTGGGTCTGAGCTTTACCTTCGTGTATATCGTCTACACCCGCTTTATTAACACCGATCCCTCCATCTGGTGGTTCGGTATCTCTCCCGAGGGTATCGGTACCCTGGGTATGATCTTTAACTTTATCGCGGCCTACGTGGTATCCAGGATGACATCGCCTCCTCCGGCGCATATCCAGGATCTTATCGAGGACATCCGCGTTCCCAAAGGCGCTGGAGCGGCAACTCACCACTGAGTCCTGCTTCTGTGCGGCCCCCGGTTCTCCGGGGGCTTTTTTTATTTACCGTGCGAGCAAGAAGACGTATGGTATTGGCTTCAGCGTATGACTCTTTGGTCGCGCACTTTCAATAAAACGAACATGGTGAGTCATGAATTTTTTGAAGAATCTCTATCGATCGGGCAAGCTTCCCCGCTGGCTCATTTTTCTTTCCATTATCATGTTCATTGTCGTGTATCTTTCCTTTCGCGAAACTACGCAGGCCAAGTTTTATAACGGGTGTCTGCAGGGGGATTCCCGTCCGACGCCTGCACAGTGTCAGTGTCTGACGGACTACGTTTTCGAGCACCTTGATGGTATTCAGGTAATTGCGATCATGGAGCCCAAGCGCATCCGGAAGCAGGATGACATGGAGCGGATTCAGCAGGTGCTCAGAGCCGGAACCGAAGCGTGCGGGTGGTGATCTGATGGTGGCTGTTATTCTTTCCGCCCTGCAGTACATTTTCCTTGTTTTTGGCCTGCTGCTGGTGCTGGCGTCGTTCTTCCTGTATCTTCGCCGCACAGGCGACGTGAAGGGTGTTATCATGTTCTGGTCTCCCCGCATGGTGATGCTGAAGCAGGAGTTTGTCATTAACCGTGTTGGCTTCGGGCTGATGTTTGCGGGTGTGGTTCTTCGTATCCTCTATTTTTCCTTTTATCTTTAGCGGGCTGCTGGAGAGGGGAAGGTCTTTTTTGCTGAGATTGTCATGAATTGTGGTGCCGCACGCGTTTTCGCGTGCGGCTCTTTTTTTTTGGGTTGGTGTGGCGTGGTCGGATGGGGCGTGTGATGGTGGTGCTTGTCGGTGTTCCTAGCCTATCTTTTTTTCTTACAATGAGATATTGAGATTGTACCATATTTTGAGCCATGCAAATGTTAATTGCTACAGCGATGCGTGTTTACAATTGCGCTTTCTTGACTGTGCAACAATGCGCGCTGACTTTTCAGGCCGTTATCTGAGGCTGAAAACTTGATAATGTATAACGACGTTTGTCTGGTTACGATTTTTCAGTTGACAGGCTATGTGTTGTGTGGCAGCATCGGGCCGTTTTGGCTTTCCGGAAACAGATTAGCTGTTGCACGAGCTCTTTCCCGAAAGCCAAACGGGGTTTGCCGACATCGGCAAGCCAATTCAGAGACAAGGAGAGTGTGATGGGACACGGACCGGCGGTCAAGCTTGGCAAGGATAATGCCTCGCCGTACAAAGCAAAGCTCGGAATTAAGATGTTTTGGGTGTATGCCCTTCTGTACCTTGGTTTTGTGGTGATTAACCTGAACTGGCCCTCATTGATGGCGGCCCATGTGCTTGGTATGAATTTTGCGCTGGCCTATGGCCTCGGGCTGATTGTCATCGCCATGGTGATGGCAATGATCTATAACTACTTCTGCACCAAGGCAGAGCGTGAGATGAACAAGGACGAGAAGGCGGTGGTACGATGATTTACGCGCAGTCAAGCCTCGCGATCGTTCTCTTCTGCCTGTTCGTTGCCCTGGTACTGGGGCTGACCTTCTATCTTGCCCGCAAGACGACTTCGGCTGCCGGCTACTACGCGGCAGGCGGTGGTGTTCACTGGTTCACCAACGGGGTCGCCTTTGCCGGTGACTACCTTTCCGCAGCATCTTTCCTGGGGATTGCCGGTATGATTGCCACGGTTGGCTTTGATGGCTGGATGTACTCCCTGGGGTATCTCGGTGGATGGATTGTGGCTCTTTTCCTGGTGGCAGAACCCCTGAAGCGCCTTGGGAAATTTACCTTTACCGATGCCCTTGATTCAAAATTCAACTCAAAGGCCATTCAGCTGATGGCGGGTATCAGTACTCTGGTGGTATCTGTTTTCTACCTGATTCCGCAGATGGTCGGTGCTGGTACGCTGGTAACACCTCTGCTGGGCCTTCCCCACGCGGCTGGTGTCGTGATTGTTGGTGTTATTGTTACGATTATCGTTGTCTCGGCGGGAATGGCCTCCACCACGATGGTGCAGTTCCTGAAGGGTGCGCTCTTGATCATCTTCTCAACGGTTCTGGTTGTTGGACTGCTGGTTCGCGGTCTCTCCACAGAGCCCGATCATGGTGGAACCCGCGAATTCTACAACTTCCAGCAGATGGAAGCAGCGCTGGCTGCCGATGGTTCACTGGTTCTCCCCGCCAACAGTGGCTATGAGGTGGTGGATGGCTGGAAGCAGTCAGTCTATGCCCAGAAAGGCTACGCGCGTCTGAAGTCCCAGCGTGATGGCTACGAGACGATCTGGCGTATCGAGGAAACTGCTGCTGGAATCGTGCTGAATGAAGCCATGTATCGCGAAACCCTTGCCGATGGCACTCGTCTGTATAACGGTGCCCCTGCTGAAGAGGGTCGCTTTGTCCCCGTAGGCCAGGCCAAAGAGATCATGATTGATGGCGAAGTCGTCATGCAGACTGGCCCCATCGGTCCATTGGCTTTCCTGACGGCACTGCGCGACAGTACCATTGTCCTGTGGGGCACTGAGCATATGCGTGATGGCGACAATATTATCGTAGTCTACTACCAGAAGCCGACTCCCGGCAACGAGGTGCTGCGTCCCGGTATCCTGCTGCAGGTGGAAAATGCCACCCTGATCCAGCAGCTGAACTTCATCTCCCTGATGCTGGCGCTGTTCTGCGGTACGGCGGCCCTGCCCCATATCCTGATCCGTTACTACACGGTTCCCAGCCAGGCAGATGCCCGCAAGTCCACCATCGTGGCGATTGGTCTCATCGGTTTCTTCTACATCCTGACCCTCTACCTTGGACTGGGCGCCATGACCAGTGGTGTGGTAAACATCATGGACAGCAATATGGCGGCGCCGTTACTGTCCCTCTCCTTCGGGGTGGTGCTCTTTGCGATCATCTCGTCCATCGCCTTCGCGACGGTACTGGGTACTGTGGCCGGACTGATCGTTGCCTCCTCGGGTGCCTTGGCCCACGATCTGCTTGATAACTTCTTTGGTGTCAAATTTACCGATCAGGGAAAGGTGCGGGCCGGAAAGATTGCCGCAGTTACCGTTGGTATCTTTGCGATCTACCTTGGTATCCTGTTTGAGGGCATGAACGTGAGCTTCCTGGTGGGCTGGGCCTTTGCCATCGCGGCTTCTGCCAACCTGCCGGCCATTGTCATGCTGCTCTTCTGGAAGAAGACCACGGCGTATGGGATTGCGGCATCGGTGGGAACGGGTATTGTTTCCGCTCTCGGCCTCATCCTGCTGTCGCCTGACATGTATACCCGCTATGGCTTGTTGCCCCAGGACGCTCCCATGGTTCTGAACAACCCGGGTATCATCTCCATCCCCCTGAGCTTCCTGGCTCTGGTGGTGGTGTCACTGATGACCCAGAAGCATAATGAGGGTCTTGCCACTGAAGGTGAGGGCGCGACCAGCTGATCTGCTGAAATAAAAAATACTTTCGGGAAGCATGCGGCAGACTCTGCCGCATGCTTTTTCATTACCGGCAGGGCATATTGGCGCTTGTCAATTTGCAGGACTTGCAGTAGGTTAGCGACGAATTTTTAAAAGAGGAAGGCCCATGAGACGATTTCGTTTTACGGTTTTGGCAATATGTATGCTGTTGCTCTACCTTGCCTGGGGTGACATGCAGATTACCCTGCGCAATGGAGCTCCGGAGACAGTGAGCGCGCGTGATGTCTATCTGGACGGTTATCCCCGTGAATGGCTTGAGCTGAAGGGGGGCTATCTGGATCTGGAGAGGGCTATATCCACTTCGGGAACGGTTGAACTCGATGCCCTGGTGTTACCGCTTATGCCCGATCGTCGCTACGACGGAGAGATCCGTATTCTGGTGGAGACCCGCGATGAGGAGCTGCTGCACCACTTTGCCCAGTATCACTTCCGCTCCCCAACCCAGGAGCAGAAGCGACGTTATCTTGAAGAGCATCTGGACGCCTTTCATCCCCAGCGCGATATCATCGGACTGGTGGCAACGGGCAGTGCGTCGCAGCGCAACCGCGGGAAAATCCTTGACATTGCGGCCAGTGCCGGGTTGGATATCCATCCTGAAGTGATCTATGTGAGCGAGGGGAACACGCCACCGCGGTATCGTGGGTGGTTCTATCTGATAGTCGGTGTCCTGGGCATCGCGCGGGTATTGACAACCTGGAATGCCAGGCCGGAGGCGCAACGCTCAGCCTGAGCAAGGGATACTGGCTGTCCGCGTCGCATCTGCGATGAAGCCGGTGGCCGTGCTCTTCGTCTGCAGACACAGGTGCCGGGAGCCGCTCTGTGGAGAGTGGGCTTTTCGGTGCGTGGTTCGGTATTATCCGGCGCTTATCCGTAAAACATCTGGGGTAAATGGCAGTATTTTCCTTTGACAGTGCCTGTGAAACGCTATACTGTAAGAAAATTTTTTTATGGGGTGCTCTTTGTATGCCATACCTGAAGTCTCAGCATCTTTGTGATGTCAATTACGAAATACGGGGCAAAATAGCCCAAAAGTCCGCTGAATTACTGCGATCGGGCCACAATATTATTGAGCTCAATATCGGAAATCCAGCACAGTTCGGGTTTCGTGTGCCTGAAGCCATTAACCAGGCGATAACGCAGAATATTATCCAGGCAGAAGCCTACACGGACTCCAAGGGGATTTTTCCTGCGCGCCAGGCGGTGGTCAATGAAGTACAGCTGCAGGGTATCGCCGATGTGAAAATTGAGCATGTGTTTCTGGGCAATGGGGTCAGTGAGCTGATTCTCCTGGCGATGGAAGCTCTGTTGAATCCTGGGGACGAAGTGCTGATTCCCTCACCGGATTATCCGTTGTGGACAGCTGCTGTGCGCCTTTCTGGCGGCAAGGCGGTTCACTACAACTGTATTGAAGAGAAGGGCTGGATTCCCGACCTTGCGGATATGGAAGCCAAGATAACCTCGCGTACCAAGGCGATTGTCGTCATCAATCCCAATAATCCCACGGGCGCTGTCTATGACCGCGAGACGCTGACGGAAATTGTGGATCTTGCCCGCACCCATAACCTGATCCTCTACAGTGACGAGATTTACAATAAGATTACCTACGACGGGATTGAGCACATTCCCATGGCTTCCCTTTCCACTGATGTTCTGACCGTTACTTTCGGGGGCCTCAGTAAGGTCTACCGCGCAGCGGGCTACCGGGTGGGATGGCTCTACTTCAGTGGCCCGGTGCGGGAAGCTGAAGACTATATTGACGGCATAACATTGCTTGCCAGCATGCGGCTGTGTTCCAACGCCCTTGGGCAGTGGGGCGTGCAGGCGGCACTTGGTGGCATTCAGTCCATCTTCTCCCTGACGGCGCCCGGCGGTCGTCTGTACAATCAGCGCAATGCGGTGTACGAGCGACTCAACGCCATTGACGGTGTGCATTGCGCCAAACCTCTGGGTGCTCTCTATGCCTTTCCTTCATTTGACCTCAGGCGTTTCCGTTTCAAGAATGACGAAGACTTTGTCTACCGCTTTCTCAGTGAACAGCAGGTGCTTCTCGTTCAAGGGAAGGGCTTTAACTACTTCAGTGAGTGTCACTTCCGGGTGGTCTTCCTGCCGCAGGTTGACCTGATCAACGACGCTATGGATCGCCTCGAAGAGTTCCTGCGGGAAAACCAGGCATGATGAAGACCGTAGGTCTGCTGATGGGCGGCACTTCCCGGGAGCGGGAAGTGTCCGTGCAGAGTGGTACCTTTGTCGGCAAGGCTCTTGAGGAGCTTGGCTACGCTGTGCGCATTCTGGATCCGCAGGAGCCTCGGTGGCAGGAGAAGCTGATTGGTGTGGATATGGTGTACAACACCCTCCACGGCCCGGTGGGCGAAGATGGTACTGTGCAGGGATACCTGCAGATGTGTGGAATTCCCTATACGGGAACGGGTGTCCTGGGCAGTGCGGTGTCCATGGATAAGATAGCCGCCAAGCGCATAGCGCTTGCCTGCGGTATTCCCACCCCTGCCTATCTGGTAGTGACTGCAGATATGGCCCATGGGGCCGTGGATATGCTGGCAAAATCCAGCTTCAGTTTTCCCCTGGTGGTGAAGGTTCCCCGGGAAGGTTCCAGTATCGGTGTCTTCATCGTGCATGATGCTGGGGAATTTCAGCGGGCCTTGCAGGAATGTCTCCAGCTTGATAGCCAGGTGATGGTGGAGGAGTATATTCAGGGGTACGAGCTGACCAGTGGTTTTCTTGATGACCTGGCCCTTCCCCTGGTGGGCATTGTTGCGGGCAACGCCTTTTACGACTATGCTGCCAAGTACACCAAGGGTATGACTGTCTATGATGTCCCCGGCAAGGTTGAGCCATCAGCGGCCTCTCGCGTAGTGGACTACAGCCGCCGACTCTGCCGTGCCCTTGGCTTGCGTGGGGCCTTCCGCGTTGACTACATGCTCAAAGATGGTGTCCCCTATTTCCTGGAAGTCAATACAAACCCTGGAATGACGCAGACCAGTCTCATTCCCAAAGCGGCCGGAGCGGCCGGCATGAGTTTTGCGGACGTGGTTGCAAAGGTTCTGGAAGGTGTCGCAAAGTCTTGAGTGTAAAAAACAACAGCCGTCGACTGCCCGTGGCCGCCACTGTCGCCGTATTTCTCGCTGGTCTGAGCGTCTACTGGTATTACCTTGCCTCTCCCCTTTTTCCCTTGCGTGCTGTCGTGAAGGAAAATCACTATTACGCCCGCGAGGAAAAGATAACAGCACTGTTTACAAATTACCTGGGAAAGGATATCCTTGCCCTGGACATTCAGTCGGTAGCACAGGAGCTTGCAGGATTGCCATGGGTAAAAAGTGTGGCCGTCTTTCGCAAGCTCAATGGTGTTGTCCAAGTGGTTCTTTCAGAGTACCAGCCTGGGTACATACTGAAAACTCCTCAGGCAAAACGTTTCTACATCTCCGCTGACGGTTATGTCATGGAGGAGGTACACGGGGCCATGGATCGCAAGCTTGAGTACCATGGCATTCATCTGCCTGAGATTTTTACCGCTGAGTCAGGTGTTGCCCCTGGCGACTTTATATGGCAGACGCCACTGCTGTACTCGCTGGCGCAAAGTGTGCCGGAGGACTTCCTGCTGGATTTTTCCATCCGCCTCGAAAGCGGGGGGATTGTCCTGGTCAAGGGCAACATGGAAGTGTTCCTGGGCGAAGACAAATATCCGCGGAAAGCTGACGCGCTGGCAAGTGTGCTGGGTCAGCCATTTTCGTTTTATCTTGACTACAGGGTCCATATAGATGACAACGCTGTGTATATCAGGGAGAGCTTGGGGAACTAATGTCAAAAGAAAGCGCTGAACAGAAAAACATTATCGTCGGACTCGATATCGGTACCACGAAAGTCTGTGTGGTTGTCGGTCAGGTCAAAAGTGATGGTTCCATCAATGTCATCGGTATCGGCAAGGCTGAGTCGCGGGGCATCCGCAAAGGAATAGTGGTCAATATCGACCAGACCGTGGATGCCATACGCAAGGCCGTCAACGAAGCGCAGCTCATGGCAGGTGTTCCCATCCGTGACGTGTATGTCAGTATTGCCGGCGCCCATACCAAGGGCCAGAATTCCCGCGGTGTTATCGCCATAAAAAACAAGGAAGTCAGCCTCGAAGATATCGACCGCGTGATCGAGTCTGCCCGGGCCGTGGATATATCACTGGATCGTCAGATAGTACATGTGCTTCCCCAGGAATACGTTGTCGATGGTCAGGACTCCATCAAGGACCCCCTGGGCATGAGTGGTGTGCGCCTGGAGATAGAGGTACATATTGTTACCGCCTCTAAAACCTCTGTCGAAAATATAGTCAAGAGCTGCAACCGCGCCGGACTGAATATCTCTTCGCTGGTGCTGAGCCAGCTGGCCACCTCCCACGCCGTTCTCGCCCATGATGAACGGGATCTCGGGGTCGCCGTAGTTGATATCGGCGGCGGAACCACGGACGTGGCCATCGTCATTGAAGGCAGCCCCTGGCACACCTGCAGCATCCCGTTCGGTGGTGTCAACATCACCAATGATATCGCTATTGCCCTTAAGACTCCCTTCAAGGAAGCGGAGAGGATCAAGCTCGACTACGGCAGCGCCCAGGTGCGTCCCCAGGATGAGAACAGCATTGTGGAAGTTCCGGGTGTTGGTGGACGTGATCCCAAGCGGCTCTCCCGCTATGTGCTGAGCCAGATTATCAACCCGCGCGTGGTGGAAATCATGGGCTGGGTGCGCAAGGAACTCGTGAGCGCAGGCCTTGAGGAGCGTATAACCAGTGGTATTGTCCTGACCGGCGGGACCAGCCAGATGGAAGGTATTGGCACCGAGACGGCCAAGGTCTTTGGAACCGAGGTGCGTAAGGGAATTCCCAGCAGAATTGGTGGCCTGGTGGACATAGCCAGTGCGCCGGAGTATTCAACTGCTGTTGGGCTCGTGCTTTATGCTGCTTCGGAAAATCCGTTTCTCTTCCAGGCCGGCGTCGAAATCCACCCGGATGGGCCCCAGGGCTCAGGATCCATGAAAAAAGTTGCACAGAAAGTTCAAAAACTGTTTGGAGAATTCTTTTAAAAATATGCTATATAAAGAAAAGCCATTACGTGACCGGTCAATTCCCACGACCATTTCCGGTCGCTGGTACCGGAAATCATGAACGGTATCATGGTCGCGTTCGTGGCATCAGTAGCCGAGTGTGCTATTGTTGGGACCAGCTCAACGCTATGCGAGGGGGACTAACGTATGTTGGAATTTGAAGAAGATTATATACCCGGTGCGACCATTAAGGTCGTTGGTGTCGGCGGAGCTGGCGGAAATGCTGTCAACAGCATGATCGACGCCTCCCTGGAGGGCGTTGAGTTCATCACCGCCAACACGGATCAGCGCGCCCTTGACATATCCAAAGCACCGGTGAAACTTCAGATAGGATCGAAGCTCACCCGCGGCCTTGGTGCAGGAGCAAATCCCGATGTGGGACGTAAAGCGGCTGAAGAAGACGTGGAACGACTGCGTGAAGCTTTGAGTGGTGCGGATATGGTCTTCGTGACCCTGGGCCTTGGCGGGGGAACCGGTACCGGCGCTTCGCCGGTTATCGCCAAAATCGCCAAGGAAATGGGCGCCCTGACCATTGCGGTGGCCACCATGCCTTTTGCCTTTGAAGGACGTCGCCGTATCCAGGTGGCCCAGAAGGGGTACCTCGAACTGCGGGAGTTCGTCGACAGCATCATCACCATTCCCAATCAAAGCCTTTTTGAAATCTGCGACAAAAGCACCAAACTCACGGAAGCCTACCTCCTGGCGGATGATGTTCTGAAACAGGCCGTTCAGGGCATATCCGACGCCATCAACGTCACCGGTATCGTCAACATCGACTTTGCCGATGTACGCACGGTCATGTCCAACTCTGGCCTGGCTTTGATGGGTACCGGCGAGGCTGAGGGCGAGAATCGGGCTGTCGAGGCTGCCCGCAAGGCCATCACCAGCCCCCTGCTCAAAGACTTCGATATCTCTGGAGCCAAAAATATCCTTCTGAATATCACCGGCGGCATGGAAACCACCCTCCATGAAATCGAAGCTGTCACCAAAGTGGTTTCAGAGGCCGCCAAAGGGGAAGCGGAAATTATCTACGGGAACGTCATTAACCCGGACATGCAGAATCGCATGAAGGTTACTGTTATCGCTACCAGCTTCCGCAATGACAAGTCCCAGGTGGCCGGAATCCCTTCGGAGGCCCAGCGTAAAGGTACTACAACAGGCATGGAAAGCGGCTTGCGCAAGGCACCCGAGTCCGTGTCATCATCCCATGAGGGGGTTGCCAGTGCTGCTCAGGTGCGCGCGCCAGAGAGCTCCAGAGGCTCTTCCCATGCGGCTATGGCGGCGCTGGAGCGCGAGCTGAAAAGCGATGATGAGGATATGATCATTGAGGAGATACCGGCAAAAAGTGCAGGAACCGGGCCGGCGGCCCCAGCAGCACGCAGTGCCGTGAACCCTGAGTTTATTTCCATCAAGAAGATTCGCGAAAACCAGAGCGCCGATGTGCAGAAGATCCATCAGATTCTCGGCGGCAATGACGAGACCGATTACTTTGATATTCCGGCGTTTTTGCGCAATCAGGCTGATTAAAAGACGGCAAATACCTGAAAAAGCCGGACACACGAAAGTGTGTCCGGCTTTTTTTCTTTGGTATATGGCCTCAAAGGTTCTCCCAGCGGCAGTATATCCCACAGGGCAGGGTTTTGCCATCGCTGACCACGGGCAGGCCGATTTCGCCGCAGGTGATGGTACCACGGCGTTTCCCGAGAATATCCTGCAGCATATTGGCGAGAACCGTTGGGGAGATGCCGGTGGTGTAGGAATTAATCAGCAGGAAGCGCGCGTTGGGGGCCAGGGCAGCTGCGCACAGTTCCAGCAGTTCCCAGAGGTGCTTTTCCAGTTTCCAGGTTTCGCCGCTCTTGCCCCGTCCGTAGGATGGTGGATCCATGATGATGGCGTCGTAGGTGCTTCCACGTCGGATCTCCCGCTGCACAAACTTGATGCAGTCATCCACAATGTAGCGGATCGGCGCTTCCTGCAGGCCGTTCAGGCTGGCATTCTCCCGACACCACTGTACCATTCCCTTGGCGGCATCCACATGGCATACTGCGGCGCCGGATTTGGCTGCCACAATACTGGCCGCACCGGTATAGCCGAAGAGGTTGAGCAGGGAAAAGGGGCGCTGCGACTGACGGATGATGGGGCCAAACCAGCTCCAGTTTGCCGCCTGTTCGGGGAAAAGGCCGGTGTGCTTGAAGTCGGTAGGCCGGACGCGGAAGCGGTAGTCCTGGTAGCGAATCTCCCAGGATGTCGGCAGCTTTCGGGTAAATTCCCACGTGCCACCACCGCTGGCACTGCGATGGTACCACCCATCGTAGGTGCTCCACTGACCACCCTGAGTGCCCTGCCACAGTACCTGGGGATCGGGGCGCACCAGGCGCACATCCCCCCACTTCTCATATTTCATGCCATTGCCACAGTCAAGGAGCTGGTAATCTTCCCAGTCTGTGGCCTGCAGCAAGGGGCGATGGTGAACGGGCAGGGGGCTCATCATGGTGTCTCCGATGGGGTGATGACTGCTCCGCGAAACCGTTTGGCCTCGTCAAAAAGCGGTTTTTCCAGGGTATCTCCAAAGAGGCTGGCAAGGGATTGGTGTTGGTCGTAGCCTGCTTCAAGCAGCATGCGTCCTCCAGGATTGAGGTGGTGTCGAAAGCCTCTGGCCAAAGCGCGGTAGAAGTCCAGTCCATCCCGGCCGCCGTCTAGGGCATGGAGGGGTTCGTGGCGCACTTCGTCTTCACGCTCAGACAGATGGGCCTGGTCAAGGTATGGGGGGTTGCACAGGATGAGATCAAAGGTGCCCCTAATGGCGCCAAAGAGGTCTGAAGGAAGAACATGCCAGGCACCTGCGCCAAGGTGACGGCTGGCGTTGCGCTGGGCGTACTCCAGAGCAGCGGGGTCTATATCTGCCAGGGTGAGCTGACAGGGTTTGCCAGCCATATGGGCCACGGTGATGCCCAGGACACCGCTGCCACAGCACAGGTCGAGAATGGCTGGCTGTTGCGGTGCGCAAGGCAGGCGTAGACGGGCCACGGCTTCCATGGCAATGGTTTCCGTGTCAAAGCGTGGAATCAGCACTCCGGGGCCCACCTGAAAGTCCAGCCCCAGGAAGTTCTGTTCGCCGGTAATATAGGCCAGGGGTTCGCCACCGGTGCGGCGCTGCAGCAAGTGCTTGAAGCTCTGCAGCTCTTCTGGGGTGCAGGGCCGGTCAAAGTGCAGGTAAATATCGAGGCGCCTCTGGTAGTCACAGACTTTTGCCAGCAGTGTTTCCGCACTGTAGCGCGCCGCATTCACCCCTTTTTTTTCCAGGTACGTCGTACTCCACAGCAGCAGGCGCTGCAGGGTCCAGATCTCAGGTGTTTCCACTGAGTTCACCGGCGCGGGCGCTCTTGGTCAGGGTGTCAATGACCTCATCCAGGTCACCTTCGAGAACCTGTTCCAGTCGGTGGAGGGTCAGGTTTACCCGGTGGTCGGTCACGCGTCCCTGGGGGAAATTATAAGTGCGGATGCGCTCGCTGCGGTCACCGGATCCCACCTGCAGCTTGCGATCCTGGCTGCGCTGGGAGTCGGACTGCTGGACGGCATGGTCCAGCAGACGCGAACGCAGAATACTGAGTGCTTTCTCCTTGTTTTTGTGCTGCGAGCGCCCCTCCTGGCAGGCAACGGATACGCCGGTAGGGATATGGGTGACCCGCACGGCAGAGTCCGTCGTGTTGACGTGCTGCCCACCTGCACCGCTGGAGCGATAGACATCGATGCGCAGGTCGGCGGGGTTGATATCGATATCCACCTCTTCTGCTTCCGGCAGCACGGCCACCGTGACCGCTGAAGTGTGAATGCGTCCACTGGATTCGGTCTGGGGAACCCGCTGCACCCTGTGGGTGCCGGACTCGAATTTCAGGCGCGAATAGACGTTACGGCCTTCAATCATGGAGATGATCTCGCGGAAACCGCCATTGCCCGTTTCATTGACACTGAGCACTTCCACTTTCCAGCCACGCTCATCGGCGTAGCGGGAGTACATGCGGAAGAGATCCGCCGCGAACAGGGCAGCCTCCTCGCCGCCGGTTCCGGCGCGTATTTCCAGAATGATGTTCTTGGTGTCGTTGGGGTCCCTTGGCAGCAGCAGTTCGGTCAGGGCGTCTTCGAGCTGCTGTTCCTGGTGGCGCAGGCTCTGGATTTCCTGCTGAATCATTTCGCGCAGTTCACGATCCTTTTCGCTGGTGAGCATCTCCTGATTATCTGCCAGTTCACGACGCACGGTTTTGAACTGCTGGAAGGCTTCCACCACTTCGCGCAGCTCGCTCAGTTCCCGGTTTACCTGTTGCAGTCGTTGGGTATCCGCCGTGACGCCAGGGTGGGAAAGCTCGGCGCTGAGCAGTTCATAGCGATCTTCAATATCCTGAAGTTTTTCGAGCATGGTCTTCTTTCCGTAAAAAGTATATTCAGATCAGTGGATCGGTTGCCTGTTGAAGATGGCGGCATGCTCGACCATGAGACAGCGATCCATCACGACAGCAAGTCCGGCGGTACAAGCTGCTGTGGCGGCCTCCCGATGTTCAATGCCCTTTTGCATCCAGATCGCCTTGGCGTGGCAGGTGATGGCCTGTTCAACCGTGGGGGGGACGTTTTCCGAACGCTGAAAAATATCAACCAGGTCAATGGGTTCCGGTACCTGCGCCAGGGAGCCATAGCAGTGCTCCCCCAGCAGCAGCTGGCCTTCGTAGACCGGGTTGACGGGGATGACGCGGTATCCCTCCCGCTGCAGGTAGCGGCTGACGAAGTTGGAGGCCCGATCCTCCTTGGGCGAGAGCCCTACGACGGCGATGGTTCGGGTTGATTCCAGGAGGCGTTTCATATCGGCACGGTGTTCCAGTATCATGGCGTGTTCCTTGGAGAAGTTTGCAGAGTGTGTTGGAAGTTTTCCAGAATCGATTGCTGCTTTTGCGGTGGAAGGTGCACAAACCACTGAACCGTCTTCTCCAGACCATCGGCAAGGGATGTCCGGGCACTGTAGCCAAGCTCTGCAGCGGCCAGTGCCGTGTGCGCCAGCCCATGGTGCATGTCGCCTGGTCGCTGCGGCAGGTGGCGGGGGGGGATATCCGCGTTCAGGCCACGTCGCTTCAGAATGGTCTGCAGTTCTTCACAGATTTCATTTACCGAAAAGCGTTGTCCGGAGCCGACATTATACTCTCCGGCGGGAATGTCGCGGTGGAGGGCGGCGGTGAGAGCGCTGACGGCATCATTGACGTAGACAAAGTCACAACTCTGATTGCCATTGCCGAAAATGATGGGCTCCTGAGCCTGGGAGAGGTGCGCGATAAGGGATGTCACCAGCGCGGGCCCCTGTTCGCCCCAGATCTGCCCCGGGCCGTAGACATTGAAGAAGCGCAGGCCCACGGTGGGGATATGGTACTGCCGATGCATCAGGCCGGCATAGAGTTCGCAGGTGTACCGGCTGACGCCATAGGGTGTCAGGGGCTTTCCCAGTGAGTTCTCCGCCAGGGGAACCGCAGAACTGTCTCCATAGACCTTGTGGGAGGAAGCGTAGACGATTTTACCCACTCCCTGGCGGTGTGCCGCCCAGAAGAGGTTGAGACTTCCCTGAATATGGATGGCAGCGCTGGGGAAAGGATCTGTGAGGCTGTGGGGGGCGCAGCTCTGCCGAGCCAGGTGCACAATGGCCTGCTGCCCGGAGCAGGCTTGCATGCAGGTTTGGGGGCAGGTCACTGTGCCCTCGATCAGGCGCAGGCGCTGATGGTGGCGGTTCTGCAGGTTTTCCAGCTGCTCGCGGCTGCCGGAAGAGAAGTCATCCAGGACGCTGACGTGCAGATGCTGCTCTTGCTCAAGCAGTGTTTCCAGCAGATGCAGGCCGATAAAACCGGCTCCGCCGCTTACGAGTACCCTCATGGATGTTCCTTGACCTCGGAGATATTTCGACTCAGATTATCCTGTCCGCTGGTGGATTGCAACAGATGGGAGTTCATGGGATATCGCCAAAGCGATGCTGCACTATGCTCAGGGCAGCGACCTGCGCGGTACTGGCTTTGAGTATGCGTGGCCCAAGGCTGACCATCTGTATGCCGCACATACGGGCTTTTTGCGCTTCCCGCTGACTGATTCCCCCTTCGGGACCGATCATGAGCAGCAGTGGCTGGCCTGTGTCAATGGACAGGGAGGCTATGGGCTCCCGAGCGCCCTCGTAGCAGAGGATCTTCTGGCGGGGCAGCCACTGATCGTCACTGAGCAGCTGCTCAAAGGTCGTCAGCGGATCAATGGCTGGCGGGCAGGTACGCAGGTTCTGCTTGCAGGATTCGTTGACGATGCGCTGCATCTTTTCCCGTTTGCGCTGAGCCCTTTTTTCATCGTACTGCACGACGCAGTTCTCCGACACGAAGACGACAATGCGCTGGGCGCCCAGCTCGCAGAACATGCGCACGTTGTCAAAAAAAGCATCGCCCTTGATCGCCGCGCAGGCGATCGTCAGCTGGAGCGATGATTCCGTTTCGTGGGCGATGGGATCGCTCAGGGAGATTGCGGCGCTGTCATCTGCCATGGCGGTGATTCTGCCGCGATATCGCACTTTACCGGTGGAGAGAATATCCACCGGGTCGCCGATATTTTTGCGCAGCACCCGTCGCAGATGGTGGAAGTCCTCGCCTTCAATGCGGCAGGAGTCCTGGCCTATCAGTGCCTGGTCAATCAGGAACGCCATGGCAGCCTAGACCTCGACGCACAGGGCGCACCAGTCTCCGCGATAGGTGCTGGCTGCATGCCTGAAGCCGTGCAGGTTCAAGGCCGTACGCACATCGGCTTCCCGCTCTCGCAGGATGCCTGAGAGGATGAGGTACTCGCCGGCCAGTTGCCGGTAGTGGGGCATGATCTCGATATGCACCCCGGCAATAATATTGGCAATGACAATATCATGTACCTGGCTGATGTGCTCTGCCGTGGTCGTGCGGAAATCGATGCCTTCCACCTGGTTCAGGGCGGCATTTTCCCGACAGATGGGCTCACAGAGGGGGTCGTTGTCAAAGGCCAGCACAGGGTTTGCCCCCATTTTGCGGGCGCCGATGGCAAGAATGCCGGAGCCGGTTCCCACATCAAGGACGCTTTTGCCCGCCAGGGGCAGGCGGGCGAGGGCCTCGAGGCAGAGGATGGTGGTCGGGTGCTGGCCGGTGCCGAAGGCCATGCCGGGGTCAATGAGGATAACCGCCATGTAAGGCGCGGTCTCCTGGGGGCTCAGGGGCTCCCAGGCTGGCTGGATGCGTATGGAGCCTTCGGCCACCTCAAGGGGCTGAAAGTAGGCCTTCCAGCTGTTTTCCCAGTCCTGGGGTTCAATGACACGGGTGCAAAAACCTGCGGCCGCGCTCTGCAGATAGCGCTCAATGGCCTGGCGTCGGCCTGCGTACTCCTGGGGATCGAAATAGGCCTTGAGGCTGAGGGTCGGCTGCTCTTCATGCTCAACCTCTTCGAGCTCCTTGCTGAGGAATGCCTGGCAGCCGAAGAGTATCAGTTGGGTTTCAATGGCTTCGTGGCAGGAGCGTTCATAGGTGATGGTGAGTTCAATGGAGTTGCTCATGGATAGTGCCGCCGCAGGTGGGGGAATTCTTCCTGGTAGAGCAGTGGTTCGTGCGGTACAAGTGCCTCGGGGAAAATATCTTCCGGCAGATTAATGAAGAGTGTTTCGGGTGTGGCGCGGTAGACCGGCGAGGTTCTTTCCAGCACACGGAAGCCGCCACGGGCAACTTCGACCATGGCGGGACGTTTGACAAAGCGCTGTTCTTCATCGCGGAACATGACTCCGGTTACGCCGAGGAAGCAGGCTTCGTTGGTTTTGCTGACGCCGTAGAGCAGGAGCAGATGTCCGAGGGTGGCTGCGTCATAGCCCTGGGCCGAAAGCCAGGAAGGCTGGTCGGAGTGGCTGTACTCCTGCAGGGAGCGGCGGAAAATGACATCGGAGATCCAGCGGTTATCGGATATGTACAGGGTAGGGAATCTGGCGCCATGGATGTGGGGCGCGGCTTCATAGATCTTCTGGTCGTGCCAGTAGCTGGTGCCATAGACTTTCAGGTGATCCATGTCAAAGTTGAAGAAGGGAAACAGTGGTGCCACGACGATGGCATCCAGGAAGTCCATGGGCAGGAATACCCCGTCAAAGTCGGTGGTGTAGGTGGCAAACTTTTCCCGGGTCTGGTGCTCCACCAGCTCCCCCAGGAACTCGCGGATAACACGTGACTGGTTGTTGAGCTGTTTGGAGTAGATCCTCTCGCGGAACAGTGTCAGATAGCGGCTGTATTGTGCCTGCTGCTTGATGGCGTTGGCATATTCGGCGGTCATGGGTTCGCCGGGCCGGAAGACGATATAGCGGAAGATGCCATCGTCCTCCATCTGCTTGATAACAGCGCTGACTTCATCGCGCACGCTCAGGCCGGTGGAGTACTCGGCAGGCTGCTGAGGATTGTGGGCAATGGTGGGTGTGATGAACACCTTGCGCTGTCCGAACCGCGCGCGCATCTTTTCCAGCAGTGAAGGCTGCAGGGGGCCGATGACAACAGCGTAGGGCCGCAGGCTGTCCAGGAGCTCCTCTTCTTCCATGGAAGCGGAGTTATAGACGATCAGGGAAAAGCCCCGCTCATGGGCGCTGGCGGTAATTCCCCTGAGAATTTCACGGGATGCGGAGAAGTATGCTGGCGAAAAGTCCAGCACCACTGCCAGGGAGCGGAAGCTGTCATGGTAGGCTTCAATGGCGCGGCCTGGATCCATCTCCATGTCCTGCTGGAGAGAAAAGGGCATGGCGTAGCCCTGCAGGCTGTCCCAGAGGTAGCGATCGTCAACAGCAGCGCGATGGCGCGGGTGTCGTTGACCCTGGATGGTCTGGTCGTCTGTATCGCCGAAGGAGGAGCTGATGCCCTCAAAGGTGGATTTGGCAGGTCCGGCGCAACCGCTGAGCATGAGCAGGGCCGCAATGGTGAGAAGCGTAATGAGTCGCAAGGCTGGCATGGCAGTATGTCCTGGGGGTACGAGTTTTTTCGGATTATACACATGAACACCTTGATTCTCAACGCATCATCAGGGTATTTTTGTCGGGCATCCTGAGGAGGTGTTTTTCATGAAACTTTTTACGGTACAACCGAATAACATTGACAGCCGTCAGATTGCCGCTGCAGTGGAAATCATGCGCAACGGCGGCCTGGTCGCCTATCCCACCGATAGCGCCTATGGCATTGGCTGTGATATTCTCAATAAAGATGCCATCGCCCGCGTGCGGCGCATCAAACAGATGCATGACGCCAAGCCGTTGACCTTCATCTGCAGCTCCCTCTCCCACGCTTCCCAGTACGCGATAATTTCCGACTACGCCTATCGCACCATGAAGCACCTGATTCCCGGCCCCTACACCTTTTTGCTTGATGCCACCAAGCTCACGCCCAAAGCGGTGCAGAACCCCAAGCGCAAGCGGTGCGGCATCCGTATTCCCGCCAATGACATCTGCATGGCACTGGTGGAGGAGCTGGGCCGGCCGATTATCTCTACTACCGCCAAGGTAGACGGTGAGCCCACCGGTGACCCCTGGCGCATTCACCAGGAGCTTGAAGGGATGCTGGATGCGCTGGTGGATGGCGGCTACAGCGAGCCAACGCAGACCACGGTCCTGCTTTTTGAAAACAACCAGGTGGAGCTGGTGCGCCAGGGAATGGGCGCCGTCGATTTTTTATGAGCCTGCGGGATCGCTATCTCTATGGTGGGGGATTGTGGCACCTGCCGCGCCTGGCCCTGCTGCCCCTGAGCCTGCTCTACCCTCTGATCAGTGCCTGGCGCTATCGCCTGGCCACTCCCCGGCGCTTTCCTTTTTTTACCATCAGCCTCGGCAACCTGGTTGCCGGAGGGACCGGCAAAACGCCCCTGACCATTGTTCTCGCCCGCCTGCTGACTGAACATGGGCTGAAGGTGGGTATTCTCAGCCGCGGTTATGGGGGCTCCTATCGCGAACCCTATCTGGTGGTGACCGAATCGACCCCGTGGCGGGAGTGCGGGGACGAACCGCTGCTCATGGCCCGCAGAACCGCAGCGCAGGTGGTGGTCAGCCGCCAGCGCATTCCCGGGGCTCTTTATCTGCAGCAGCAGGGAGTTGACGTGGTGCTGTTGGATGATGCTTTCAGCAACCATAAGCTGGTGAAGGACTTCGAAATACTTTTACTGGATCATCGGCACCCTTTGGGGAACGGACTGCCCATTCCCAGCGGTTTGCTGCGGGAGTTTCCCTCCGCCATTGCACGGGCGGACCTGGTCATCCGTACCCGGGTGGAGGAGCATTTTGCCGGCGATGCTCCGGCGGCCCACTATGCCATGAGCTGTTCTGCGGACAGGGCATTTCCCATCAGTGCTTACAGCGCCCTTGGGAATAACCGGGCATTTTTTGAAGGTTTACAGCAGATGGGATACCGGTTGGAGCGAACCCTGGCTCTGCCCGATCATGGCGTGCCGACGGATGATCAGCTGGAGGCGCTCAGCGCGGGTGGGCACCCGCTGGTAACCAGCGAGAAAGACCACCTCAAGCTGTCAACCCACTGGCAGCCCCGCGTGATGCCCGTTGGCCTCGCCCTGAAGCTTCTGAATACAGATGCCCCTCTGGAAAACCTTCTGCAGAGGATCAAACGCCATCAGGAAAGGTGAATTCATGTCCACTCTCCGTCCACGGGCCGGCGTTGTCAGCTATATCAATTCGGTTCCCATGATCCATGGTATCCAGCAGGGCCGGGTCCCCTGCAACTGGGATTTGCACTTTACTACTCCTGCGTGCATCTCTGAGTTGCTGTTCGCAGGGGAAGTGCAGTCGGGCCTGGTTTCCAGCTTTGCCTATACAGGCGCTGGCAGCGAATATGTGGTGCTGCCCGATGTTTCCATCTCCAGCTGCGGCAATGTCCAGAGTGTTTTACTCTTTCACAACAAACCCCTTGGCAGAATCCGTCATATTCACCTTTCCAGTTCCAGCCTGACCAGCAGTAACCTGATGCGTCTGCTGATGCACCTTGAAGGTGTGCCCTGCCAATACACGGCCATTGATGGCGAGGAGCAGTTCGCCCCTGATCAGCAGCCCGAGGCGGTGATGTACATTGGCGATCGCGCCCTGCAGGAGCTGCGTCTGGGGCGCTTCAGTTACGTTTCTGATCTGGCAGCCCTGTGGTACGACAAATTCCACCTGCCCTTTGTCTTTGCCCTGTGGGTGGTGCGCCGGGACTTCGCTGGCGAGCACCCGGCTGCGGTGGGTGAACTCTACCACAGCCTGCAGCAGTCCATGGCTTATGGAAAACAGCACCGGGATGAGATTGCCGCTCTCTGTGGGCAGCGTATCGGCTATAGCCCTGCCGAGTCCCGCGACTATCTGAGTAAAATTCACTATGAACTGGGCCCTGAGCACCTGAAGGCGCTGAAACTCTTTTATTCACTGCTGGAAATTTTCCAGATCATTCCCGAAGCACCAGTTGTCGAATTTTTTCCGGTACCCGAGCGCTGACAGACAGCTGAAAGCTCCTGGCTGCCATTTCCCGCTCGCTGTGTTATCATGGGCGGACTTCAACTGACGGTGAGAGTTGCCCGATGCCAGACCCGCAAAACACTCTAATGCAAAGCTACTTTGCTCCCGATGGTGCTCTGGCCAGTGTGCTTCCCGGCTATGGCTTCCGCCAGGAGCAGTTTCGAATGGTCCGTTGTATTGAGTATTGCCTGGACCGTCAGGAAAGCGCCATCATTGAAGCGGGCACTGGCACGGGCAAGTCGCTGGCCTATCTCATTCCCTCCATCGTCCATGCCCTGCGCTCCAAGGTGCGGATACTGATTTCCACCAATACCATCAATCTGCAGGAGCAGTTGCTGGAGAAAGATCTGCCAGTGGTCCGGGCCCTGGGCCTCGAGTTCAACGCTGCGCTGATCAAAGGCCGCGGCAATTACCTGTGCCAGCGCAAGCTCGATAGCCTTCCGGAACTGGATTCGCCCCTGCTGCTGCCCGACGCAGTAGAGGATGCCTATGAACAACTCTACCACTGGCTGGGGCGAACCCGGGAGGGTTCCCGCAATGACCTGGACTTCGCCCTGCCGCCCTCGGTGTGGGAGGAGGTCTGTTCCGAAGGTGATACCTGTCAGCACGGTCGCTGTGCCTTTTACCGCGACTGTTTCTTCTTCCGCAGCCGACGCGAAGCCCAGAACGCCCATGTGTTGATCGTGAACCACGCACTGCTGTGCAGTGACCTGGCCCTGCGCGGGCTGGACAATGACTCCTCCGGCATTATTCCAGCTTATGGTGTCGCCATTATCGATGAGGCCCACAACCTGGAGGATGTGGCCAGCTCCCATCTGGGAATGCAGTTCCACTTTCGCGGTTTTCTGAAAAATCTCTCTCGTATCTACTTTCTGCGCGGCAGCCGCGAATCGGGCAAACTCCTGCAGCTGGCCCAGAGTATTGTGCGCCGGGAACTGCCGCCCACCAGCCAGGAGGAGATGCTGGTGCGCCTTGAGGGAGTTCGCCAGCGCATAAGCGGCTTTTATGGCAGTGTACAGGTACGGGCGCAGCGGGTCCTGGATGAGCTGGCCGGGCTCAGCCAGCGCCGCATTCGCAAGGATTCAGATTACCCCCAGGCCCTGCTGGAGTTTGTCTTTCTGTGCACCGAGGAGGGTCGCCTGCTCCTTGATCAGCTGCAATCGGCCATTGGATACGCAAAAATTCTCCTGGAAGGTGATGATCTGCTGCAGGAGCTCAGTGCCTACCGCAGTCGCCTGGAAGGCTCTATCAGTGCCCTGGAGTTTTTCCTGCGCCACGACGATCCCACCCATGTGCGCTGGTTTGACGTGGGGCGTGACAACTTTGCCATGGTCAGCGCTCCCCTGGAAGTAGGGCCGATATTGGCGGAGCTTCTGTTCAGCCGTGTCAAAAGCAGCTTTTTGACCAGTGCCACCCTGGTCGTTGAGAATTCCTTTCAGTACATGCGCCGCAGCCTTGGCTGCCAGCCGCGTTATGAACTGACCCTGCAGAGCCCGTTTAATTATGACGAGAACGCCGTGCTGATCGTGCCCCGCCTGCCGGATTATCAGGATGAAGGACAACACCAGAGCGCCTTTTCGCATCTGATTCTGGATGTGACCCGCACCATGGGAGGCGGCATATTTGTGCTCTGCACCTCCTACCGGCGCATGAACCAGCTGGCTGCAGTGCTGGAAGGGCCAATGGCAGGGTTGGGTGTCAATCTCTACGTGCAGGGGAGTTTTGCGCGCACGGAGTTGCTGAGGCGGTATCGGGAAAATCAACCGGCAGTGTTACTGGGAGTCTCATCATTCTGGGAGGGTGTGGACGTCAAAGGGGAGGCCCTGCAGTGCGTGATTATTGAGAAGCTCCCCTTCCCCGTTCCCGATACCCCGCTGTTTCAGGCCCGCTGTGAAGCCATAGATCGCGCGGGGGGGCGATCCTTCTGGGATCTTTCAGTGCCCAAGGCGGTTATCCGGTTGAAGCAGGGTTTCGGGCGCCTTATCCGGGACACCAGTGACCGCGGAAGCTGTATACTTTGTGACAACCGGATCGTGAATCGACGTTACGGAACCATTTTTTTACATTCACTTCCATTGAAAAAACATGTATTCTGTGAGGCGGATGAAGTGGCGCGGCATCTGAAATTTTCCATACCCACACTGCCCGAGCACTGAGCCGCGCCAGCGGGCGAATATGTTTGCAAAAGCATGCGAAATCTATTACACGATAGGCTTACACCACTGTTGACGGAGGGTTCCCTTGATATTTGATGCACTGGTTGGGATTTTTTCCCGCGATCTGGCGATTGACCTTGGAACAGCTAACACGCTGGTCTACTGCAACGGCGTAGTGATTAGCGAACCGAGCGTGGTTGCCATAGATGAGAGGACGAAACAGGTTCTGGCCGTCGGGAAGGAAGCCAAGGAGATGCTGGGCAGAACTCCCGGCAGCATTACCGCGATCCGCCCCATGAAAGACGGTGTTATCGCGGACTTCGAAGTCACTGAAGCCATGCTGAAGTACTTTATCCAGAAGGTCCATAACCGCAAGACTCTGGTCAGCCCCCGCATTGTCATCTGTATCCCCAGCGGTATCACCCAGGTGGAAAAACGTGCTGTCAAGGACAGCGCCCGTCAGGCCGGTGCCCGCGAAGTCTATCTGATGGAAGAGCCCATGGCGGCAGCCATCGGCGCCGATCTGCCCATTCAGGACCCCAGTGGTAACCTGATTGTGGATATCGGTGGCGGCACCACTGAAGTGGCGGTTATCTCCCTCTCGGGAATCGTCTATGCCAAGAGCCTGCGTATCGCCGGCGATGAAATGGACGACGCCATCGTCCAGTATATCCGCAAAAAACACAATCTGCTTATCGGTTACCGCACCGCCGAGCAGATCAAGATAGAAATCGGCTCAGCCTTTGACGTCTTCGAAACGCCGCTGACCATGGCGGTCAAGGGCCGTGATCTGGTAACCGGCATACCCAAGCACGTTGAAGTCTCTTCCGATGAAGTCCGCGAAGCCCTCAGCGAGACCATTGCCACTATTGTGGATACCATCAAGGTAACCCTGGAGAAAACACCACCCGAGCTGGCTGCTGATATCGTGGACAAGGGCATTATGCTTGCCGGTGGCGGTTCGCTGATCCGTGGCCTCGACACCATGATTCGCGAAGAGACCAACCTGCCAGTGTCCATCGCTGAAGATCCGCTGAAAGCCGTGGTACGCGGTGTCGGCAAAGCACTGGACAATATCGGGCTGCTGAAAGCCATTTCTGTTGACTGATTGCTTCTCCGTGACGCGAAGAGCAGAAGGAAAATGAGGATAAGGAAAAGACGTCGGGCAATCCGGCAGCTTTTCCTTTTTTTCTGGAATACGATAACACGCGCTGGAGTGTCCCATGAGTTTTACCGACTACAAAGTTGCCGATATGTCACTGGCCGAATTCGGCCGCAAGGAAATCCGCATAGCCGAAAAAGAGATGCCCGGACTCATGTACATCCGGGAGAAGTATCGCGCTTCCCAGCCCTTGAAAGGGGCCCGGATTGCCGGGTGCATTCACATGACCATTCAGACCGCCGTGCTGATCGAAACCCTGGTTGACCTGGGAGCGCAGGTGCGCTGGTCTTCGTGCAATATCTACTCCACCCAGGATCACGCCGCCGCCGCCATTGCCGCAGGCAATATCCCGGTTTTTGCCTGGAAAGGGGAGACGGAGGAGGAGTACTGGTGGTGTGTGCACCAGACCATTCAGGGCCCTGATGGCTGGCTGCCAAACCTGCTCCTTGACGATGGTGGTGACTTGACGGAAGTGGTGCATCGCGACTATCCCCAGCTGTGCCAGGAAATAAAAGGGGTATCCGAGGAGACCACCACTGGCGTTCACCGCCTCTACCAGATGATGGGACGCAATGAGCTGAAATTTCCCGCCATCAATGTCAATGATTCGGTCACCAAGTCCAAGTTCGACAACCTCTACGGTTGTCGCGAATCCCTGGCGGATGGAATTAAGCGGGCAACGGACGTCATGGTGGCCGGCAAGATTGTGGTGATCTGCGGGTATGGTGACGTGGGCAAAGGCTGCGCCGATGCCATGGCGGGATTGGGAGCGCGGGTGCTGGTCACGGAAATAGACCCCATCTGTGCCCTGCAGGCCACCATGGAGGGGTATCAGGTGACGACCATGGATGAAGCCGCAGCCATGGGGGATATCTTTGTGACGGCCACTGGCTGCTGCGACGTGGTGACCGGCGAGCACATGCTGGCCATGAAGGATAACGCAATTCTCTGCAATATCGGACATTTCGATTCAGAAATTGACATGCGCTTTCTGGAGAATCCTGCCAATAATATCCGGGAGACCGGCATCAAACCCCAGGTGGATATGTTCACCTTTCCCGATGGCAAAACGCTTATCGTGCTGGCACGTGGACGGTTGGTCAACCTGGGCTGTGCCACGGGCCATCCCTCCTTTGTCATGAGTAATTCCTTTTCCAACCAGGTTCTGGCCCAGATCACCCTCTGGAATGACCACTACGATCTGGGGGTCTACACGCTGCCAAAAAAGCTGGATGAAGAGGTGGCCAATGCGCACCTGGCCAAGCTGGGCGCCAGGCTGACCAAACTGACCCCCAAGCAGGCAGAGTACCTGGGGATCCCCATTGAAGGCCCCTTTAAGCCCGAGCATTATCGTTACTGACGGGAATACCAACAGGGAAAGCCGCCGGCTCAGCACAGAGCCGGCGGCTTTTTTTGTGCAGCCAGAGAATGCATGGTGAATTCATACGGTTTTCATGCGGTGAAACATTATTTTCAGTTTCGGCACCCCGAAACGGCAGGTTGTCGGGATCGACCCTGATGCCATGCTGGAATGGCCGAAATGATTCTGCGCAGACGGGGGTCGCTTGACACTGCCCTCACCCTGTTTATGAGTTTATTTTGCCACTTTTTACCCGCAAAAAGTGGCGCAAAAGCGGCCCCCAGTGCTGCCCTTATCAGCCGTTCGCTTGCCTGGAACTGGGGACCGCAAACAACCGCCCTCCATGGCTTTTGGTTTGCGGTTGCCGCCCTCGTGGCGGCAACCCTGCGGGTCCATAACGTTCCAGTCGGCGCGTCCTGGCTGGGCCAGCACACGGGGGAGAGGCAGAAGCAGGCTGTTTCCCCCTGAGCCCGTCCGGTGAGTGCGACGCCTGGCTGGCAAGACCCGAACGGGACACTCACAGGAAGTGAGTGGTCCGGCAGCACTGCAGGGATGCAGGGGTCAGGCGTGCCGGAAAAACGGGCGCGTTTTTGAGTCCTTTTTGCGCGGTCAAAAAGGGCAATATCCACAAACGAAAACAGGAGTGCCAGATGAGTCAAACATGCAAAATCAATACTGTCTTGGCGTGGTAAGTGTCAGTATGATAATGCCTTAACCCGGGATGGTGCAATGCGAAACTTCAGCTCATAACAACACCACCTGAAGCCGAGGTGGCAGGGTGCGGAACTTCCGTTATTTCACTTCCAGCACAAAATCGAGCCCCTTGACCCGGTTGCGGATGTGGGTCAGCTGGTCCTTGTGGTTGACTTCAATGGTGAATTCCAGCAAGACTTCAGCGCGGTTGATGTCCTGCTTGACCATGCGGATATTGGTGATATTGGCCTTGTTGTCGCCCAGCACACTGCTGACTCCGGCCAGGACTCCAGGCTGATCCTTGCACAGAACAGTGAAATTCACGGCATAGATATTTTTTGTGGCGGCTTCACTCCAGCTGGCTTCGATCAGGCGCTCGCTGAAGGCGTCTCGCATCTGGGGGCAGTCCTGTTTGTGGATGCTGATGCCACGGCCATGGGTGACATAGCCGATGATGGGGTCCCCGGGCAGGGGGGAACAGCAGTTGGCTACGCGGATGAGAACATCAGAGATGCCCTTGATTTCAATGGTCGAGCCGCGTACCGATTCCTGATGGCGCTCTTTGGCCCCTTCGAAAACCGCTTCATCCTTATGCTTGCCGTGTTCATCCTGCTGTTGGCGTTTGGCGATATCGTCCTCAAAAAGCCGCTCCAGCAGGGTTTTGCAGTTGATCTTATACAGGCCCACGTTGCGGTAGAGTTCATCAAGGCTCGGCATGTGGGAGAGTTCCAGCAGCTTGCTACGGTTCTTGGGGCCGATGCTGTCCAGGGATTTGCGGTAGCTGCGCAGTCCCTTTTCCAGAATATCTTTGCCGCTTTCAATGGCCTTCTGGCGTTCCACTTTGTTCAGATATGAGGTGATGCGGATTCTGGCGCGGTTGGTGCGCACAAACTTGAGCCAGTCCTTGCGGGGGTGCTGCTTGTCGCTGGTGATGATTTCCACGGTATCGCCGTTTTGCAGTCGATGGCGAATGCCCACCATCTTGCCGTTCACATAGCCGCCGGTGCAGTGGTAACCCACTTCCGAGTGGATGGTGAAGGCGAAATCCAGGATGGTGGACTCATCGGGAAGCTCGATGGTGTCTCCCTTGGGGGTAAAGACGTAGACTTCCTTGACGTAGAGCTCCTGGCGCAGGGCCTTGAGGAACTCGCTGGAGTCCTCAAACTCAGCTCCCCCCTCCAGGATGCTCTTGAGCCAGGCAAAGCGCTGCGTCTCGTCATTTTCAGGGTGGACACCTTCCTTATAGGCCCAGTGGGCGGCAATCCCTTCCTCGGCGATCTTGTGCATTTCCGCCGTGCGGATCTGGAATTCCACCTTGAGGCCTTCCGGGCCGATAACCGTGGTGTGCAGGGACTGGTACAGGTTCGACTTCGGGTTGGTGATATAGTCCTTGAGGCGATTGGGAACGGCGCGCCACAGCCGGTGAATCTCCCCCAGAACCAGGTAGCAGTCAGAGACTTTCTCGGTGACGACCCGCAGGGCCAGCAGGTCGAAGAGCTCTTTTGGAGAGACATTCTGTCGCTTGATTTTCTTGTAGATGCTGAAATAGTGTTTCGGCCTGCCGTGCACCTCGCAGGTGATACCCAGACTGGCCAGGTGCTCGCTGATCCTGGCGATGAGCTCATCCACATAGCTCTTGCGGTCACCTTCCCGCGGCTCCACTTCATTGCGGATCATGGCAAAGGTTTCCGGATCAAAGTGTTCCAGGGAGCGATCTTCCAGTTCGGTTTTCATCCAGTTGATCCCCAGGCGATGGGCCAGAGGAGCATAGATATCCAGGGTTTCCTGGGCGATGGCCTTGCGCTTTTCCTCGGGCATGTACTCCAGTGTGCGGATATTATGCAGCCGGTCGGCCAGTTTAATGAGCAGGACGCGGATGTCCTTGGCCATGGCGATGAGCATCTTGCGCAGGGTTTCGGCCTTGACGTCGGAGGACTTGTTGCTCTTTCCCACCATGGTCTCAATTTTGGTAACACCGTCCACCAGGAAGGCCACATCGTGGCCAAATTGCTGCTGGAGCTCTTCAAATGTGGCCGTGGTGTCTTCTATGGTGTCGTGGAGCAGTCCGGCAGTGATGGTGTAAGGATCGAGATTCATGGTGGCGAGCAGATACGCGACTGCCAGGGGATGGCTGATGTAGGGCTCTCCCGATTTGCGCATCAGGCCCCGATGGGCCTGGGCAGCGTAGATATAGGCTTTATTGATAGGAGTGACGTCAACATCTTTGTGGCGCTGGCGTACTTCCGTGAGTATATCGTTGATGCGGATCATCTGAGCCATGGAGTACCTCGTAAATCAGGAACACTTGTATCTTTTTTGCCATGTTTTCGCAAGTGATGGCTTCGGGTTGTCCTGATATGTCGCTCCGGGAATTCATGCTGCGGAAAAATGCAACGGACCCTCTTTCATGGGAAAGAGGGTCCGGGGAGTATATGGGGGAAATACCGGATTCAGCGATGTGCCCGCTGAATAAATTCCTGTACTTTACGGTCGAAGGCACTGGCTTCCATAAACCCGATGTGCCGGTCGATCTCCCTTCCGCTGGGGTCAATGAAGACATAGGTGGGAATAGCGCGAACGCGATATTCCGCCGAGAGCTGGCGATCCACATTGGTGTCTACCATCACGACGCGCAGCGTGTCCTGGTAGTCGGTGATCGTGCGATAGACGGTGGGCTTCATCTGTACACAGGTTGGGCAGCCATCGCCGCCAAAATCAAGCAGAACGGGCATGCCGGAAGCCAGTGCTGCCTCCACTTCGTGGGCCATGCTGATGCCGGGTTCCGAGCGATCAGCACCACAGCCGCTTATGAGCAGGAGAACTGCAAGCAGACTCAGTATTGCGAGTACGTTTTTCACGGAGAACCTCCCGCAAGATCAATTGTTATGATAGACCACGGACAGAATTGCCCGTGCGCCACTGTTGAGCATCTGATTGGCCAGGGTGACCCCCAGCTCTTCTGGGTTATTCCCCTCCAGCTGCCCCTTGACCACTTCTTTGCCATCTACGCTGGCAACCAGGGCGTTCAGGGAAACGCTGCCATTCGCCTTTGGAACAGCATATGCCCCGATGGGCACCTGACAGCCTCCCTCCATGGTGCGCAGCAATGCCCGCTCGGCCAGAACGCACTGGGTGGTGACCGGGTGTCTGAGGAACTCCAGTCGCTCCTTCAGGGCGGTGTCGGCGCTTCGCACCTCCAGGCCGAGGGCGCCTTGGCCAATGGCGGGAATCATGACTTCCGGAGCGATGTACTCTTTGACCAGGTGCTCCAGCTCCAGGCGCTTCATGCCGGCGGCGGCCAGGATTATTCCGTCCATCTGGCGCTCTTCCATGCGCTTGAGGCGGGTCTGCACATTGCCCCGGATGGAGACGATATTCCAGTGGGGATAGAGGGTCAGCAGCTGGGCCTGACGGCGCAGGCTGCTGGTGCCGATGGTGACGTCCTTCAGCTGTCCCAGTTCGGCCATGCTCTTGCCATTGCGGCTGATAAAGGCGTCGCGGGGATCTTCGCGCTCGGTTATGGCAAAAAGCTCAAGGCCTTCGGGAAATTCGGTGGGAACGTCCTTCATGGAGTGTACGGCAATATCAATGGTGCCGTCGATGAGCTCATTTTCGATTTCCTTGACGAAGAGTCCCTTGCCACCGACTTTGGCCAGGGGAGAGTCGAGGATCTTATCGCCTTTGGTGATGATTTTTTTCAGCTCCACCTGTACATCGTCCCAGCGGCTTTCCAGCTCGGCCTTGATGTGCTCAGCCTGCCACAGGGCCAGCTGGCTGGCTCGAGTTCCGATAACTATCTTCATGAACGCTCCAGATCAAAGAGTTTTTTAAAGGTTTCCACATAGAGGGCACTGTTTTCATCATCGCTGAGCAAACGCTTGATGTTGGTCGAAGGAGCGTGAAGAAACTTGTTCATCAGGCGTCGACCGAAGCGCTCCATCTCCTGACGCATTTCGGCAGAGAGTTTGCTGGCGCTTTGTTCAAGCTCGTTGGCGAGAATACCTTCCGCGTTGGCGCGAAAGGCTACAATATACTGACTTATGTCGCGAACTTCAAGCCACTGGAGGTACTGGGCGGTTTCATGTTCAATTATGCCCAGGGCCTTCTCTTTTTCGTGGATGCGGGTGCGCTTGTTTTCTTCCACCACTTCCTGCAGGTCGTCAATATCGTAGCGATAGGCCATGGGAACGTCGTTGACCGATTCCTCCACATCACGGGGTACCGCGATATCGATAAAGAACATGGGGTTTTCCATGCCCCGCTTTTTAATGGCGCGTCGGGCCATATCTTTGGTAATGACGGGTTCCTGGGCGCCGGTGGAGCAGATGACGATATCGCAGGTGTGCAGATAGTCTTCCAGCTTGTCCAGTGTGCAGGCGGTGCCGCTGAACATGGTGGCCAGTCGCTGGGCTCGTTCCAATGTTCGGTTGGCGACAATGAAGTTTCTGACACCGTGGGATGCCAGATGGCGGGCGGCCAGCTCACACATTTCGCCAGCTCCGATAAGCATACACTGCTTTTCATCGAGTTTTTCAAAGATCTTGCGGGCCAGTTCAACGGCGGCAAAGGAAACACTGACCGCGTTCTGAGCAATGCCGGTTTCAGTGCGCACCCGCTTGGCGGCTTTAAACGCTCTGATAAAGAGCTTTTCCAGCTGTGGCAGCTTCTGCAGTTCGCGGGCCGCACGGTAGGCATCCTTGACCTGCCCCAGCACCTGGGGTTCGCCCAGCACCATGGATTCCAGGGAAGAGCTGACTCGAAAGAGGTGGTTGACGGCGTCGGCGCCGGTGAAGAGCTGGGCGCAGCTTTCCAGGCTTTGGAGCTCAAGCTGCGTGGCTGATTGCAGATAAGAGTAGATATGCTTGATGGTCTGTTCAAGGTCTCTGGACGTGCCATAGATTTCCACGCGGTTGCAGGTGGAGACGACAACCACTTCTTTCAGGCCCAGAGCCGCTGGGTCGCTGTGGATGGCCTGCAGGGTATCCGGGCCGAAAGCCAGGCGTTCACGGAATTCGACGGGAGCGGATTTATAACTGAAGCTTAATGCAATCAATGTCATAGCTGGTTCCGGGGGAAGATATGTCCAACGCCAAAAAGGGCCAGGATAATAAGGAACAGGGAGCCGATGACCGCGTATGAAGACTGGCGTGGATCCATGACCCCCAGTTTCGCGGTGAAATAGAGCGATCCGTAAATAAGCCAGGTGACAAAGGAGACCAGAACCTTGGGGTCACCGCTGAGCACGCTGAGGCCGTAGAGCTGGGTGCTCCAGTAGAGGGAGACGAGAATTCCTGCGGTATAGCTGAGAAAGCCCCACAGCAGCGCCTGGTTTTTCAGGCGGATCAGCGAGCCGATACTGGGAATGCGATGAAAGAGGGCTCCCTGTTTTTTATTTTTCAGCTGGTCTTCCATTATCAGATAGAACACCGCGGTACAGGCACACAGGAAAAAAAAGGAAAAGGCAATGGTCACAAGGAGAATATGCAGGGTGAACAGGGAGGACTGCAGGGCTTCAGGCAGGCCGAGGCGTGGTTCACTCATGACCAGCTGGCTGGCGGCGGCAAAGGCGACCAGAGGCATGACAAAGGTGCCGGAAATGGCGAAGCGGTGCTGGTGAGAGAAGATGAGGAAAATGACCAGAATGCAGGCGGCAAACAGCGAAAGCATTATCAGGGGATTTTCCAGGGGAAAGTATCCCGCGTCACGTATGATGATAGCCATGGGGAAGAGCTGGAAGATAAGCCCGCAGGTGGCAAAAAGATATGCAGCCCGCTCTGTGAACTGCGTATCTTTGCTGATATAGCGGAAGAAGAAGATACAGGAGAGCAGATAGGCGATGAAGCTCGCATGCTGAAGGGCACTGACCATGGCGAAATTTCCTTCTCATGCACAAAGGAACCTCCCGTCAACAACAGCACCGTAGTCGACGGGAGGCCCGTTATGCGAATCAGTTAATGGGGTACTCGTGTACCAGTTCCACAACCATTTTGACATTATCGACAGGGGTTTCCGGAGTGATACCGTGGCCGAGGTTGAAAATAAAGCCCTCGCGGCCGTTGTTGCGCCCCAGGATATCGAGCACGCGCTCCTTCAGGAGCTTCTGGTCTGCAAAGAGCAGGGTGGGGTCGAGGTTACCCTGTACGGAGAGATTTCCCGCACGCTGGCGCGCGTCATCCAGGGGGATGCGCCAGTCCAGTCCCATCACATCAGCGCCCGTGGACATCTGAGATTCCAGCAGGTGGGCGTTGTTGCCGATGAAGAAGATAATGGGCACGCTGCGGTTGAGCTGGCCCATCAGGCTCTTCATGTGGGGCAGTACAAAGTGGTCATAGTCCTGGCGGGAGAGGATGCCGCCCCAGGAGTCAAAGATCTGGATGGCATCGGCACCAGCGGCAATCTGGTTGTTCAGGTACTCAGCGGTGACCACCACAAAGGCGCGCATCAGGTCGGAGAAAAGGGCCGGGTCGCTGTACATCATGCGCTTCAGGGTGGGGTAGTTCTTGCTGCCCGCGCCTTCCACGGCGTAGCAGGCCAGGGTGAAGGGAGCGCCGCTGAAGCCGATCAGGGGGACATTGCGGCTGGCCAGCTCCTTCTTGAGCAGCTTGATGGCGTCATAGACAAAGGTGACTTCTCCGGCGGCATCCAGGCGCAGGCTGTCTACGGCCTGGCGGGTCCGGATGGGGTTGGCGATAACCGGTGCCGGATTGAATGCCAGATCCAGGCCCATGGGCTCGAAGGGTACCAGGATATCCGAGAAGAGGATGGCGGCATCCGTGCCGATGATGTCAATGGGCTGAATTGTTACTTCGCAGGCCACTTCCGGCAGTTTACACATTTCCAGGAAGGAGTAGTTCTTGCGCACGGCGCGGTATTCGGGCAGGTAACGGCCTGCCTGGCGCATGAACCACACGGGGGTACGGCTGACGGGTTTGCCGTAACAGGCATTGATGAAATCGTAATTTGGCATGCATTCCTCACTTATTCAGTAATTGAAACGGTAGTACCGCGGACGTTCTCCTGAGTTGCCGGAAGGTCATGTTCTATTGCAATCTCAGGGGAACATAATCGCAAAATGGCTCTTCATCCATGTAGTCGCCGGTGACACTGTAGGCGCGGGCGCGACAGCCGCCGCACACATTGATGTACTCACAGGCTCCGCAGCGCCCTTTGTAGGACTTGAAGTCACGCATGTCCCGAAAGAGCTGGGATTCCTCCCAGATCGTCTGAAAGGGCGTCTCCAGAATATTTCCAGCGCTCAGGGGCAGGTAGCTGCATGGCTTGACGTTCCCCCTGGCATCGATGAAGCAGATGGTCTGGGCGGCAATACAGCCCTTGCCTCCTCCGGTGGAAAAGGTCAGGGAGCGGCGCTCCAGTTTGGTATCGCTTTCGCGGTTGAGCTGGGGCACCATGCGGTAGTAGTGGGGGGCACAGGTGGGGCGCATGAGAATGGCGTCCTCTTCCAGTTTCTCCTGTTCATAGTGCCAGCGCAGGATTTCGTTGTAGTCCTCCTTGGCCACCAGCTCCGCCATCACATCCTCACCCCTTCCGGTGGGCACGATCATGAACATATACCACGCCTTCGCGCCCAGCTCTTTGGCCAGGCGGAAGGTTGCGGCAATATCGTGCTGATTGCGCTTGGTGAATGATGAGTTGATGAGAAAGGGAATGCCATGGGCCTTCAGCAGTCTGGTCGCCCGCACCACAGCGTCAAAGGAGCCGGGCACCTGGCGGAAGTTATCATGAACTTCCGCCGTGGAGCCATCCAGGCTCAGGGAGACCATACGGATGTTGGTGGCTTTCATCTGTTCGCAGATGGCATCGGTCAGCAGGCCACCGTTGGTGGCGATGCAGACACGGAATCCCTTACTGTCGGCATGGCGGGCGATCTCAAAGAGATCGTCCCGCATGAGGGGTTCGCCGCCACTGAGCACAAAGACCGGGGTGCAGAACTCGGCGATGCGGTCCACCAGCTCCAGGGCTTTCGCGGTATCCAGATGGAAAAGATCCTTTTCCATATCGGAAGAGCAGCGGCAGTGGATACACGACAGGTTGCAGCGCTCCGTGCTCTCCCAGGCAATCCACTTGGGAACGAATTCCATCAGCTCTCCCTCGCCAGGGGCATCTTGCCATCACGCTTGGGATAGGAAACCACAAACAGGGCCGTGATAACCACCAGACTGTACCAGACCCAGCTTGGGATTGGCATGGGGTCGCCCCCCGCGTAGGAGTGCAGACCGGAGAGGTAGAAGTTTACCCCGAAGTAGGTCATGAGCACGGTAGAGAAGGAGAGCACGGAACCAACGGCAATCCAGTAGAACTTGTTTTTGAGCTTGGGGATCATATCCATGTGGATGACCAGGCCGTAGATCAGGATGATGATCAGGGACCAGGTTTCCTTGGGATCCCAGCCCCAGTAGCGGCCCCAGGATTCGTTGGCCCAGACCGCGCCCAGGAAGTTTCCGATGGTGAAGAGGCCCAGGCCCACGATCATGGAAATTCGGTTAATGATCATCATGTCCTTGATGGAGGTGTCCAGGTGGGGGCGCTTTTCTGAGCGCACGGCGTACATAACCAGTACCAGCATACCCAGCAGCAGGCTGAGGGCGAAGAAGCCATAGCTGGCGGTGATAACCGCCACGTGGTAGACCAGCCAGTAGGACTTGAGCACAGGCACCAGGTTGGTGATCTGGGGGTTCATGTTGCTCAGGTGGGCCACCATAAGGGCGATGGCACACATGACCGCAGCTGCCGGAGCTGCCGCGTACTGCTTGCGGTGGAAAACCAGACCGGCCAGCACCGTGGACCAGGCAATGTAGATCATGGATTCATAGGCGTTACTCATGGGGGCGTGGCCGGAAACATACCAGCGTATACCCAGACCAATGGTGAAGGCCACGAAGCCCAGGGCCACCAGGGCAAACATCAGGTTATGGAACAGCGGGTAGTACCTATCCAGCAGGTTCTTCCTGCCCTTGCTCTGTTTGATGGGAATAAACATGCGGGCCAGAGCGCCAGCCAGGAAGGCCAGACCCACAAAGAGGAAGTAGGGCATCAGGTTCTTGAAGATGCTGTACTTGTTCAGGAACAGCTCTGCCTTTACTTCGGTTTCGGAAGGAATGGCCTCGGTGGGGTCGTGATCGCGCTGGTACTGGCGGATCTCCTGTACGAAGCGGTCGGCATTGCTCCAGTTGCCGGACTGAATAGCCTGCTCCACAGCGGTGAAGTAGTTGCCATAGAGACGCATGACTTCGCGGCGCTGATCCTCGGGGAAGCGCTCCATGGCTTCGGTGATGGTATACCAGGTGTTGGTAGTGCCCTCCTGGCGGGGGAAGAACTTCCACAGCATGCCGGTGTAGATCATATAGGCGATACTGACCCGCTCATCCACGGTGATGACGGCGCGATCGAAGGTATTGCGCAGGGAGGGGTCCTTCTGGTAGGCCGCTTCCACATAGGGCATAAGGACATACTGGTCGCGCTCGTCGAAGAAGTTGGCAAAGGACGTACGACGCTGGCTGTCGTTGGTGATGCCCAGGATGCGGCGCAGCTGAGGATGTTCCACGCGGATCATCTCCATGTACTGCCAGGCAAAGGGATCCACCATCATGCCCATGATGACCTGGTTGGGAGTGAAGCCCTCCAGGGTGACCGTGCGGGCGATTTTGTAGAGCAGTTCGTTCGTAAAGGTATCCATGGGCTTGATGCGACCGATGGCGGCATCAAGTACCAGCAGCTTGCCGAACTCCTGGGAGTGGCGCAGGTCAAACTGGTCAGGAACTGGCATAACCGGGCGCTGGCGCTGCATACGCTGCTGGGGTGGCTGCTGCTCCGCTGGAGGAGTCTGCTGCATCTGCTGTTGCCCTTCAGCACTTTCCTGATTGGCATATTCGGGGAAGGCCTGAGCGGAGACAGGGTTCAGAACCAGCATGGCTCCGGCCAGCATGGCCACTGCGGTCGCCTTGGCTGTCTGGGCTGTTTTGGCAGTGGAAAGCTGGCGCAGGAGGATGCGGCAGCGGCCCTGGGGCATAAAGAGGCTGACCACCAGTCCCACGGTCAGAAAAAAGTAGCCGATATAGGTGGGCAGTTTGCCGGGGTCTTTGGATACTGACAAGTAGGTACCCAACTCATCCGTATCATAGGACGACTGATAGAAACGGAAGCCCTGGTGGACGAGAATGTGGTTCATGTAAATGTGGAAAGGCTTGGGAGCGCCCAGCTCTTCATCATGGATGATCACATAACTGGAGTAGGAAGCTGGGGAATTGGAGCCGGGGTAGCGATCCAGGGCAAAGCGTTCCAGCTCCAGGCCGAACGGCAGGGGCAGAGGTTTGGCTCCATAGGCCATGACGGCGTCAAGTCCACCGATGGAGATACGCTGGGGGATGCCCTCAAGACCCTGGCCACCGACCAGGTTGATGGTGCGCTCTTCGTTGTTGTAGGAGATGAGCACGCTCAACTGCTTCTGGCGGCCGCCGGTGTGGTTCACGTAGCTGACGGAGAACTCTTTACCATCGACCTTGGTTGTATGGCGGAACGAATTGGAACCCATCTGGGAGATGAGCACTGGCCAGTCCACTTCCTTGTCACCAACGCGCAGCTGGACATAGGTGTCCGTGGAGAGGATGTGGCTGACGGTTTCTCCTTCGCGGATGTGCATCATGCCTTCGTACCCGAAGTAACGAGTCACCATGGCACCCACCAGGATCAGTATCAGGGAGAGGTGCAGCATAAAGGAAAAAATCTTCTCCGGGCGCCACATGCGATAGGTGAAGATATTGGCGATGAAATTCACCACCAGGTAGGCGTAGAGGAACTCAAACCAGCGGGTATTGTAAACCACTGCGCGGGCTGTTTCCGGCCCGTAGTCATTCTCGATAAATGTCGCCATAGCACAGGCCACTGCTATAATAAACAGCACCACCAGCATGGCTTTCATGGAAAGCAAAGCATCGGCATAAGACTTGAAAGACTTCATATCAACTCCAATGACATTCGGGAAGATTCCCGCAAATTCTACTCACACACAACACATCAACATTGCACAGCACACACTTTCCATGCAATCTGATCCATTTTATAACAACCCTGAAGGGCAATGGCAATGATTTGCGACCTGTTCCTGGTGATGCAGGTTCCAGGCGATAGCTGAACGGGATGCTGGCCACTTCGGCCAACCTTGCGCATTCTCGCACAGGCCCTGTGCGGGAACGAGTGAATTCTTCTTCACAGATGGGCTAGCTGAATTCGCCCATCCCCTGTTGCTTGCGGTAGGACCAGTAGTCGGCGAAGTAGCGCCATCCGCTGTAAAGGGAGATGATGATGGATATCCAGAGAATCAGCAGGCCGATGGCATAGATATCCAGGAACCAGATTTTCCAGCTGAGAATCAGCATGATAATGGCAGTAATCTGCAGTCCGGTTTTCCATTTGCCGAAGTTGTCGGCAGGCATTACGTAGCCATGGGAAGAAGCCACGGCACGCAGGGCCGTGACAGCGAACTCACGGGCCAGAATGAGAATGACCGCGTAGGCCGCCAGGTCACCCCGCTCAACCAGACAGATAAGTGCCGCCGCGACTAGAAGCTTATCCGCCACAGGATCCATGATTTTGCCGAAATCAGTCACCAGGTTGTATTTGCGCGCCAGGTAGCCATCGTAATAGTCGGTAATGGCAGCGATGGAGAAGACGGCCACGGAAATCAGATCCATAGTGAAGTTCTTGTAGGCCAAGGTGAATACCAGGAGGGGGATAAGGGCAACGCGCAATATGGTGAGCTGATTGGGAGTATTGATTTTCATGGGATCCTCATGCTGGCTTTATGGTGATCGGAACATCCACCACAACGAAACAGTCTAGCATACCTTTGCCTTTTGCCGAAACACTCAATTTCATAACGCAGCCGGTTGACAAGGCTCTGGCTTCTGCTGAAAAAGTCAGCAGGAACCGCTTACCGCAAATGGGATAATTCATGCAGAGCAGCCATTTTTCTCGCCAAGCCCCAGAGGACGCTGAGAAAAAAAGCAGGTAACCATTCACGGCTCCCCTGCGATTTTTCCAGCAGGAGCGCCAGTATTCCGAGAGCGAGCCCGGATGGTGAGCGGCAGAGACGTAGGTCCTCGGACGAAAGTGAGCGTCTCTGGGAGGAATGCTGGCGCGAGTGCCAACACACCGTGAAGAGTTACAAAAGCAGAAGCTTTCTTTCTGAAGTTTCGCACCCCGAAACGACAGGTTGTTAGCGTCTTCCCTTCTGTCATGCTGAAATGAGGGGGAGTGGTTCTCCACAGACTGCGTCGCTTACATTACCTTTACCTTTTTATAAGTTATTTGCCACTTTTGGATCGCCAAAAGTGGCTGGGAAGCGACCCCCAGTGCTGTCCTTTTCAGCCGTCCGCTTGCCTGGAACTGGGGACCGCAAACAACCGCCCTCCGTGGCTTTTGGTTTGCGGTTGCCGCCGTCGTGGCGGCAACCCTGCGGGTCTACCGCGTTCCAGTCGGCGCGTCCTGGCTGGGCCAGCACACGGGGGAGAGACAGAAGCAGGCCATTCCCCCCCTGAGCCCGTCCGGTGAGTGCGACGCCTGGCTGGCAAGACCCGAACGGGACACTCACAGGAAGTGAGTGGCCCGGCAGCACTGCAGGGAGGCAGGGGTCAGGCAACGCAAAGAGGCCCAGGTGCAAGGCGCGGGCAAAGCGAAGAGGGAGGCGTACTCCCTGTACGTCGCAGTGACGAGCGATGCCCGCAACGCAGCAGATGGGCCTCTTTGAGCAGCCTGCTGCCGGATCTCCAGAACAGGCAAGCAGGCGAGCCGCAAAAACGGGCGTTCGGGGGGCGCGTTTTTGCGTCCTTTTTGCGCGGTCAAAAAGGACAATATCCAGAGTCGAAAAGTGGAATACCAGATAAGTCAAGCATTCAAAATCAATACAGTTTCCGCGCGATAAATGTCAGGATAATAGCACCTTAACCCAAGACAACAAGATGCGAAACTTGAGTTTCTTTGCCTTTTCTCCGCGTACTTCGCGTCTTGAGTGAGCGTAGCGAACGGGCGTGAGAAATGCCTTTCTTTGTGGCTTTGCGGACGTTGTGTGAACCCCGGTTTATACACACTCCCGTATGGTGAATGGAGACAAAGCGGGAACGTGCATTCAGAAGCTGTAGCCGATGGTCAGGTAAATTTCAAAATCGCTGGCCTGGTCTTTGTGGCTTTGAGCCCGGGCGACATCCAGGCGGATGGGGCCGACGGGGGTGCGGTAGCGTATCCCTGTGCCCATGCCGGTGTAGGCTGTGGAGCTGCTGCTGTCTCCCAGGCGCTCGCTGTATACATTGCCGAGGTCGTAAAAAGCCACCAGTTCGAAATTTCCCAGGAAGTGGCGGTATTCAACGCTGAGCAGGTCGTAGGCAAATCCGCCGATTCGGGCTCCCCCGCTGCTGCGGGAGGCGATGTCCTCGTATTTGAAACCACGAATGGAGTTGGCGCCGCCGAGGCGGAAACGGTTTTCCAGGGGAACGGGCAGTGCGTCATCTTCACGGGTAATCTGGCCAGCGGCACCATGGAGTGCGATGACTCCCCGGGGCCAGGGAGGCAGGTAGTAGGTGCCCCTGACGATGCTCGTGTGGTAGTTGCTGAGGTTGGCCGAATCGCTGAGTGAATAGTGCTGGGTGGCGGAAAGCTCATACCCCTGGGTGGGGGAGATGATGTTGTCGGTTCCGTCCTTGCGGATGTTCAGCCCGAAATGGTGATAGGAACTCCTTGGCCAATAGTCAATTCCCTGGACAATTCCCGGGTGAACCGATGAATAGGAGTGGCTGGTGCGCCAGTAGGTTGCTGCCAGCGGGAGCGTGTCCTGCAGGTAGTATCGCACCATCATGGAAAACAGGTCGGTGCGGGACGTGTAGTTGTCGTACTCGTTAGAGGTGTGAGAGAGCGTATAGGCAGTATCTATAGGAATTCCGAAAGAGTGGCTCTCACTGTACTCCAGGGCGGTGACCTGGCGCTTTTCACTGTGCCGCTGGGTCGCGGTTACTTCGCCACCCCGGCCCAGGACGTTGCTGTATCCCACCCGGAACTGCACGTTGGGACCATAGGCCGAGTCATAACCCAGGGAGACAGCGCCGAAGAGATTGTCGCGGTCTTCGGCTTCGACAATATGGTGAACATTGCCGTCCACCAGTAACGGGGTGTACTGGCTGTAGGAGAATATGCGCTCTGCTTCGACAACCCGTCTGGCGCCTTCGATATCAGACGCCCTGGCGAAAGGTTGCATTTGCGGGTGGCCTGTCATGCGGCGGATGTAGCGCCTGGAAGTGTTCTCGGCACCGAAAGTGATAACCCCTGCGCTTCGGAAGCGTTGCCCTTCATCCACCCGCACGAGAACTCCCACGTGGTCGGGTGCCACGTGGCGCTCCACCCGCACCTGTGCTTCCAGGTAGCCGGCTTCAGCGTACACGCGCCGCACTCGCTGAGCGATCAGCTGGGGGTCATCCAGGGAGCGTTCGTTCTCCATATAGAGTTGGTGGAGGGTCATGAGCGCCTGCTGGCGCGTCTGCTCCTCCTCCTGGGCACCATCGTGAACGGCCATGTGCAGGGGCAGGCGCGGAAAGCGCATATCAAAGGACATGGTGGCCTGCCCCCCTTCCTGATCGGTAATGCGGATACGGCTTTCCACCGAGCGGTTCAGCAGCTCCAGGTAGGCCCGGCGCTGGAAGTCCGCCAGGGTCTCCTGCTCCAGGATGCCGTCCTGGAGCTGCTCCTGCAGGCGCTTTTCCAGAGAAGACTGCCATACCGGTGCCTCAATGGTGACAGCCGAGTAGCTTTTGCGGTGCCCCTCTACCCGGATGCGCAGGTGGGGAGCGGCGGGTTCGATGGATATGGATGTCGTGGTGAAGCCATTGCGCAGCATGAAGTTGCGGATGTCATGCTCCAGCAGGGGAATCTCAAATTCATCAATGGCCGAGCGCTGCTCCAGGCGCAGAGACTGCAGGAAGCGCCCGGGGTCTATTCCTTCGGGAACCTCCAGCTCCACGTCCAGCTTGTCACCGGGGAAGAGCCCGATGTAGAGGCTGACGCCCCGACGCTGGTTAAACACGTTGAAGAGCGTCTTGAAGGGGGCCGCGATGGAGAAGCCGGGAAAGGTGCGCTCATTGCGCTCAAAGCTGAAGAAATAGTCGGCCTGGGAGTAACCCTCGGAGAGTGCCTGGGCTTTCCAGTGTTCAAGGGCCTCAATAACCCGTATAGGCCGAAAAAAAGTGCCGGGCAGCACACGGGGAGGGCTTCCGGTTTCACTTCTGCCCACAAAGGAGGTGTCAGTCACCACATAGGGGCTGCCTTCACGGATCTGGATGACCAGAACACAGGTGTAGTCCAGGTTCACCACCTCCACTTCAACGCGGGCGTCCAGGTAGCCTTCCAGGATATAAAAATCCAGTACCTGCTGGCGCAGTTGCCGGATGGCTACGGCATCGGTGCCGGAAGCGGGGAAGGAAGTGATCTGGCTGAACAGGGTACTGTCCAGGAAAGCCCAGTTGCCCTTCAGGACGATTTTTTCAACCGGATAGCGTTGCGACATCTGCAGCAGCAGCTCCTGGTCGTGCACCTGCACCCCTTCCACGCTGAAGTAGGAGAGATTCTCCAGCTGCTTTGCCGTTTCCAGGGCAGTTTCCTGGCTCAGTGGCGTGGGGAAGAGCTGCTGCAGCTTCTCCCGGTCGGCGTCACTTATCCCCATGATGGTTATGGTCAGTATTTCTGCCAGCATCAGCGACCAATCCTGTATTCAATATCTATGCCGTAGGATCCGCCGATATGCTCGCGGCCACGCACGTAGAGGAAATCAAAGATTTTGTAGATCACCTGGAACTGTTGGGTGCCTTCAGCGCTGAGCTCACGGGCAATGCGCACCTCCAGCCGCTGGGAGAGCTCGCTGGTGAGGGCTATATCGGGACTGTCGCTCATCAGACCGCTGGATGAGACGCGGAACGAGGCCTCACCGCGCAGTGCGGGGCCGGTGATCTCATTGAGGGTTTCCGCGATGCGGTTGGCCAGGATATGGGAAGCCGCGGAAGCAGGGGAAAGTCCTTCGTCGTAGCTGCCCAGGAGAAGCAGGCTGATGATGTGCTCCTGGGGAAGACTGGGCACACTGCGGAAGAGAAAGCGCGGCTCGTCACTGGTACCGGTTATGGTAATGACAATCTGGTAGCCTTGCTTGGTGGTGGTCGCGCTGAGGTTCAGGTTTGCGATGAGGCTGTCGCTGAACTCTATTGATCCCCGCTGCAGGGTGTAGGTGTCCCGGTTAAAAAGCAGGCTGCCGGAGAGCACCTGGATTCTGCCGCGTGGATAGACTATTCCATCCTGCAGGCGAATCTGCAGCTGGGGGAGCAGCAGCATACTGCCCTCTGCCATGGAGAAGCGAATGGGAGAAGATGCCTGGACATTCAGGGTCCAGTTGCCGGGAAACTGCAGCAATGGTGAGGTGGGTGCTGCGGCTCCATTGCGGTCAATATTGAGCTGGCCACGCCTGATATCCACGGCGATTTCTCCCTGGGGTTCCGTGGCCGTGTCGCCGCTGACGCTGCCGGAGATATTGAGCAGCAGAACATTGCGCCCCTGTTGATAAAGCACATTGTGCAACTGGTAGCCAGCGGAGTAACTGAGCAGCCCCTGCTCATTCAGTGATGCCGACACCTGGGCCTCGCCAGTGCCATCGCGCCCGACCAGAAAGGCGATATCGTCGATGGAACCCCGGCGGGCCAGGCGATCAATGGTGACATTGGCCCTGAGTTGTCGCATGCGCAGCTGGGGCTGAGCAGCTGCGAACAGCTCTGCCGCAGTGCCGAAGGCGATGGTGCCCCTGATGGTATCGCTGCCCTCGATGGCCACGTCAACGGTGCCTCTGCCTTCCAGAGCACCCTGGGAGATGATGGTTGCCAGAGCCAGGTCAAGGGCACCCTCCACGCGCATGTGCTCCAGGGAGAAGTTCCGGAGCGAGGCCTCAGTCTCGAGGACGCCATGCTCCGTGGACGTGCGCAGGAAGAGCTCCTGGCGACTGGTTTCCCCGCTCATGTCGTGGAGGAATGAACTGCCGTGCAGGGAGACAATCAGGGGGCGCTGCAGGATCATGCGGGTGATGTCGGCGCTGAAGACGCGCTCCGCATAGGTAAGCTCCACATCTCCCCACAGGGAGATATCCTGTTCCGGGTTTTCCAGTTGAATGTTACCCAGGGTTCCTTCAAGGCGTGGCTCAGCAAAGGTTCCTGAGAGGTACAGCCCGTAGCTGTCCAGCAGCAAAGACCACTCGGCAGGCAGGGTGCGCATATAGGAGGAGAGGGGAATATCCTGCCCGGCCGCCCGGAAATTCAGCTTGCCGCCAAAATCCATATTCCCCTGGATTCTGACATGGGAGTGCTCGTCCTCGATGGAGGCGTGGACAAGCTGGTCGAGAAGCGCTCCGCTTACGGAAAGCTTCGGGCTGAACAACCCCTCGCGCCACTGGTGTTCCGCCAGCGACCCCTGCAAGGTAATCTGCAGATCCCGCACTTCGCCTTCAATCTGCCCATCAGCCTCCAGAATGCGTGGCAGAGAGGGAAGATTCGTCAGATTGCCAAAGGCCAGGGCATCCTCGAGTCTGATATTGTGGGCGGTGTAGGGGAAGCGCAGCTGAACATCATCGGCTCCGTAGACAGAGATCTGCCCCTGGCTGACCTGGGCTTCGCCAGTGGATGTGCGTGCGGTGATGCCATGCAGGGTGATATGGTTGAGATCCACCTGCACACTGCCAAAGGCGTGGGTCAGATGCCCCTGGAAGACCCGAAGATCGTTGGAGTCAAAGGCCACATCCACCAGCGGTGAGGTGGCTGGACCGTTGATACTGACCGCAAAGCGCGAGTTGCCGTCGATGAAGTTCACCCAGAAGCTTTCCAGGATGGGGGCCAGGTCGTGAACTTCGCCATGGCTCCACAGGCGAAAGAAGTCAGGACCACTGAAGGCCAGCTCACCGCCCGCTTCCGCAGTGAAGTGTTCAGAATTCAGGGTGCCATCGTGGAAGCGGATACCATGGCGGTCGATATCCATTGCTGTACTGAGCCGGGCTTTCAGGGGCCTGTGGAAAGCGTTATAGGAAAAATCCAGAACACCAGCGCCGCGCAGCACCCCTTCATCAGGGGAGAACGAACCCTCAACTTCGCCGGAAATATCATCAAAATCCAGAAAGCGGATATGGGGCAGCAGGTAGGGGTGCAGGTGAAAGCGGTCAAAGGTGGCCTGCAGGCTGATGGTCTCCAGGTCAAAGGGAACCGTGGCCCGCAGGTGGAAGTCTGATTTGTCCACAGGAGCGAGGTTCACCTCGACCTGCTGCATGTCGCCATGGAACTCTGCGCGCAGATCTGGAAAGGTACCATTGCCCAGAATGGTGGAACGGGAACTTGTGACCGAGCCCTCATGGTGCAGCTCCTGCCACTGGCCATGGGCGCGCACCTGAATATCCAGGCGCGTTTTCAGGAAGCGGATGTCGACGCTGTGGCTGGTTTCCAGGTGCATGTCGATTCCCCGCTGTCCTACGTGCCCCCGGGCACGCAGGACATGATCCTGCCATTCCAGGGCAGCCTCTTCCAGGGAGGCCGCCAGTGCAGCGGGGTGCAATGTGCCCGTGGCTTCAAGGTTCTGTATGGTCTGCCCGTGGAAGGAGAGCTCATCCAGGGTCACCTGGAAATCAAGGGAGCTGTCCATGGCCGCGGTCAGGTTGCTGGCACGGGAGCCATCTGCAAGGGCGATGTCGGTACGTTCAACGCGAATGCCCCGTACCACTGGACTGAAGCGGGCGGTACTCTGGTGCAGCTTGCTGCCCAGCACCTCAGGGTCAAGGGGTTCGCGATCCGGGGGAAAGAGATCGCCGAGGCTGATCTGGCCGTCGGAAATCACCAGCCCCAGGCCGGGTACTGCCAGGGGCCACTTCCAGAACACCGTGATCTGTGCCGACTCGAAAGTGGCCCGGTGGGTCTGGTATTCGATGACCAGGTCGGAGAAGTATATGCCGCGAAGATTGGCCGAAAGGGTGCTGTAGGTGACATCCAGGCCGTGTTCCAGGCGCAGATATTCCACCACCCCTTCAACTTTGCTGGATATCCAGACAATGCTCGCCATGGCGAGGAAAAGTATCAGAAAAAAGATGACCGTGAGTTTTTTCATGGCCGGTATGCCTTTGCCGTCAGTGTTCGCAAAACAGCCACGCTTCGCCGGGTCGTCATGGGGAAGTCAGCTCGCCTACTCCTCTTTGAAGAGTTTGCCACTCTTGACACTGGCTTTGATGAATTCGCGGAAGAGTGGGTGGGCCTTGGATGGCCGCGATTTGAACTCCGGGTGGAACTGGCAGGCCACAAACCAGGGGTGGTTAGGCACTTCAACGATCTCCACCAGGGTATCATCGGGGCTGGTGCCTGAGATGACCAGGCCAGCCTTCCGCAGCTCGTCGCGGTACTTGTTGTTGAACTCCAGGCGGTGGCGGTGGCGCTCGCTGACCAGCTCCTGGCCGTAAGCTTTGTGGGAGAGAGTATCGGGCTGGAGCCTGCAGTCGTATTTGCCCAGGCGCATGGTGCCGCCGAGATTGGTGAGATTTTTCTGGTCGGCCATGAAGTCAATGACAGGGTGCCGGGCCTCGCTGTCAAATTCAATACTGGTGGCTTCCTGTATGCCCAGGACGTTGCGGGCGTATTCAATAACCGCACATTGCATGCCCAGGCAGATACCGAAGAAGGGAACCTTCTTCTCGCGGGCGTAGCGGATGGCCTGAATCTTTCCTTCCACTCCCCGGTCGCCAAAACCGCCGGGAACCAGGATGCCATCAACATCCTGCAACAGGGTTGCTGCCCCCTGGCGCGTCACCTCTTCCGCGTCGATCCACTTGATGTTGACGCGGATGTCGTTTTCGATACCGGCATGGCCGATGCTCTCAGAGAGGGACTTGTAGGCTTCCTTGAGTTTGGCGTACTTGCCAACCACGCCGATGGTGGTCTCTTCAGAAGGATTGATGCTGCGATCCACAATGCGCTGCCACTCGCTCAGGTCGGCCTGGTTATATTCCAGACCCAGCACATCCAGAACCGCCTCGTCAGCTTTTTCATTGTAGAACTGGAGGGGGACGCGGTAGATGGTATCCACATCAATGGCTTCGATGACCCGCTTGGGCTTGACGTTGCAGAACAGGGCGATTTTCTCGCGGATATCGTAGGAAAGGGGGTATTCGGTGCGGCAGAACAGGACATCGGGCTGAATGCCGATTTCGCGCAGCTCCTTGACACTGTGCTGGGTCGGCTTGGTCTTCAGTTCACCGGAGGCGGCCATGTAGGGCACCAGGGTCAGGTGCATGTAGCAGACGTTTTCCCGTCCCACGTCGTAGGCGAACTGACGGATAGCTTCCAGGAACGGCAGGCTTTCAATGTCGCCGACCGTCCCGCCGATTTCCGTCATGATGATGTCGGCGTCCTCGTTGCCCAGGTAGATATGGCGCTTGATTTCGTCGGTGATGTGGGGGATTACCTGCACGGTGCCGCCCAGGTAATCGCCGCGTCGCTCCTTGGTGATGACGTTGTAGTACACCTGGCCGGTGGTGATGTTGGAGTAGCGGTTGGTGGTCATATTGACGAAGCGCTCGTAGTGGCCAAGATCCAGGTCTGTTTCCGCGCCGTCGTCGGTGACGAAGACTTCCCCGTGCTGGTAGGGGCTCATGGTGCCGGGGTCGATATTCAGGTAGGGGTCAAATTTCTGCAGTTTCACCCGGTAGCCGCGAGCCTCCAGCAGGGCTCCGATGCTGGCAGCCGCCAGCCCCTTGCCCAGCGAACTCAGAACGCCTCCCGTGATGAAAATATATTTTTTCTGTGTAAAATTGCTCATCATTCACCTGTGTATGTATCTTGTTTTGAAATATCGGTTTGCCCCGGCGAGGACGGGTGCGCACGAGCCGTCGGGTTTCAGGCTGTGGTGTCAGGAGGTATTGTCATGCTGGCCGTGGGGCACAGGCTGCGAACAGCATAACTCCCCCGTCTCAATCACGCAATAGGCGATGGCGTGCTGGCGGGTATGGGAGAGGGAGAGCTGTACATTGTAGCGCTGACGGTCATTATAACGGCTGAGATTACCGTAAAAAGTGAAAAATGGACGCCCAAGGGGATCGTGGCAGACCTCCATATCCTTGAGGCGACAGTCGCGCAGTCCAGTGCCCATGGCCTTGAGAAAAGCTTCCTTCGCGGCGAAGCGGGCGGCAAAGCGTTCCCGCGAATTGGCAACTCCCGAAGCATATTCGATTTCCACCGGGGTGAAGACCCGCTCCATGAAGTGCAGTTTCATATTGTCGAAGCGCTCCACCTCCACCATATCAATACCGACTCCCTGGATCATGGAAGCTCCCGAAGCCCCATGGACTGGTTGATGACGGTTTTCATCTGCTCCACTGCCCGCTGCATGCCCACGAAAAGAGCGCGGGCGACGATGCTGTGGCCGATATTGAGTTCGCGCATGCCGGGAATCTGGGCAATGGGTCCGACATTGGTGTAGTTGAGGCCGTGGCCCGCATTGAGCTGGAGGCCGATCTGGCGGGTGAAGTGGCTGCTCTCAACAATACGCAGCAGTTCGCGGTTGCTGGTGGCCTCGTCACGGGCGTCGGCGTAGTGGCCGGTGTGAATTTCGATGGCCTGGGCACCACAATCCCTGCTGGCCTGTATCTGCTGCTGATTGGCGTCAATGAAGAAACTGACCCTGATGCCCGCATCCCGAAGGCGTGTCGCGGCTTTCTCCAGCTCACGGGCGTTACCCAGCACATCCAGGCCACCCTCGGTGGTCAGCTCTTCGCGCTTCTCCGGCACCAGGGTGACCTGCAGTGGTCTGGCAGCGCAGGCAATGGCGATCATCTCTTCCGTGCAGGCCATCTCCAGGTTGATGCTGGTGCTGACGGTCTGCATGAGAATATGCACATCGCGATCCTGGATATGGCGACGATCCTCGCGCAGGTGAATGGTGATAGAGTCCGCTCCACCCAGCTCTGCCAGCGCGGCGGCGGCAACAACTTCCGGATCGTGGCCCCTGCGGGCCTGGCGAACCGTGGCAACATGGTCGACATTCACTCCCAGTTTTACCATCATACCCCCCTCGCGGCTATTTCGTTGACGATACACTCAGCGATATCATCGGCGTATTTCTTCAGCGTCTGCTCATCGTCGCCTTCCAGCATGACCCGCACCTTGGGTTCGGTGCCCGAATAGCGCACCAGCACACGGCCACTGCCGCGCAACGCCTGCTCAATGTCATGGATGCGTGCCTGGCTTGCAGGGAGATTCTCCAGGGGGATTTTTTCCGAAACGGAGCGGTTCACCAGCACCTGCGGGTAGCGGGGAATGTCGGCAGCCAGTTCATCAATATGGCGACCGTTTTCCACCATAATGGCCAGCAGCTGCAGGGCACTGATGATGCCATCTCCCGTGGTGGCGTAGTCCAGAAAGACCAGGTGGCCCGACTGCTCGCCACCCAGGTTGAACCCTCCGAAGCGCATGCGATCCAGCACATAGCGGTCGCCAACACTGGTGCGAATGAGTTTGATGTTCATGCCGGCCAGGAAGTGCTCCAGGCCGAGGTTGCTCATGACGGTGGTCACCACGGCACCCCCCTTGAGCAGGGAGCGCTGGTGCATGAAGCGGGCCGCGACGCCGATGATCTGGTCGCCGTCAATAACGTTGCCGTGGCGATCCACCACGATAAGCCGGTCGGCGTCGCCATCCAGGGCAATGCCGATTTCGGCGCCATGGCTGATGACCGCCTGGGCCAGCCCTTCCGGATGGACGGCACCGCACTGTTCATTGATGTTGATCCCATTGGGCTGGGTATTAATGGCAATGGTCTGGGCGCCCAGCTCCGAAAAGACTTCGGGAGCTACCTTGTAGGCGGCGCCGTTGGCGCAGTCCACCACGATCTTCATGCCGTCCAGAGTCATATTGCGGGGAAAGGTTCCCTTGCAGTATTCGATATAGCGCTCCGTGGCACCCTCGATGCGGCGGGCGCGGCCAAGGGCTCCACGACGGGAAGTATAGCGTTCCACATCGTTTTCCAGGACGATGCGCTCCAGCTCTTCTTCCACATTGTCATCCAGTTTGAAGCCATCGCGGTTGAAGAACTTGATGCCGTTGTCAAAGAAAGGGTTGTGGGAGGCACTGATGACAATGCCCGCACTGGCGCGCAGGGTCTTGGTCATCAGGGCGATGCCCGGTGTGGGCAGGGGACCGAGCTGGATAGCGTCCATGCCGGCGCTGGTGATTCCGGCCACCAGGGCGCTCTCCAGCATATAGCCTGAGCGTCGGGTATCCTTGCCGATGACGATCTGGCTTTTCTTGGAAGCATCACGGTCTTTGAATATATGGGCTGCCGCCATTCCCAGCTTCAGCACAAAGTCGGCGGTCATGGGATAGCAGTTGGCTTCCCCCCGTACGCCATCGGTTCCGAAAAATTGTCGCATGTCGTTATCCTCTCATCCCTGTGGTGTGCTTTTCTCCCCAGGGGGCTGTAATAGTGGAATGTACTGGGGATCAGCTTCGATAAATCGCACCCCCTGGGGCAGACCGCGTACCGCGTGTATCTGACCGGAGTCTGCCTGAGCCACGGCCTGCAGAGTCACTGCCTGGAGCGACGCCATGGTGTGGTATTTGCCTTCCAGAGTAAGTGATACCGTTGCGGGCATCAGGAGCTGCTCGCCACTTTCCGTCACAACGACAATATCGTGGAGGGTTCTGGTAACGGTTTTTTCCTCCACCTCTACGGTGATGCGCATTTCCTGGGGCTCCCACTGGATGGACGGTGGCAGGGTCAGGACAGTGTGAATACGCCTGGTTTCCCTGAGCTGGTGAATACTCAGGGGCGCGGTGCGAATAGCGGAGAATGCCTCCCGCTCCTTTTCCGGCACCAGGAGTTTGACCGTTTCCGGCTCCACGAGCACCCGCCTGATTTCATACCCTTCCGCCGGGTCTCCCATGAGCGAGGGCACCACGATGGCATGAATCGGCACGACCGTCTCCAGGTGATAGCGAATCATATTGGGCTTGATGGCCAGAATTTCCAGGCCGAAAGGCACCTTGATGTGCTCCGCGCTCAGGTTCAGCAGGCTCTCCTGGCCCAGGGGCTTGATGCTGACGGGGGCTTCAACACGGCTTTGCTGGAAGAGGCGGCCGGAGAGAATCGTATTGGGGCCGGAAACCTGAACCTCCACGTACTCGGCATCGCTGACGACAGTAATACCCTCGGGGACATCCTGGAAAAAAATGGGGAAAGTCGCGGTAATCGTACTCTTGTCGGTGCTCTTGACAAATGCCCACAGGACAAGGGCAAAGAGCAGAGCCACCACTTTATAGGTGAGGTTATCGGTAACAAAGCGGATCACTTCTTTCCTCCCCGGGGCTTTGGCGAAAAGATATTTTTCAGAACTTTTTTCAGGGTGGTGCTGTCAAGCTTGCGGATGATCTTGCCGCCGATGGCGATACTTATGGTTCCGGTTTCTTCACTGACCACGATGGCCACGCTGTCCGTCTGCTCGGTCACGCCGATGGCGGCGCGGTGGCGGGTTCCAAGCTCCTTGTCGATATCGGGGTTCATGCTGACTGTCAGAAAGCACCCGGCGGCATAGATGCGGTTGTTGCGGATGAGCACAGCGCCGTCATGGATGGGCGCGCTCTCCTGAAAGATAGTGATAAGCAGTTCCTTGCTGGCGATGGCGTCAAGGATAACGGTGATGTCCGCGTAATTATCCAGGTTGCTTTCCCGCTCCAGCACAATCAGGGCGCCGATTTTGCGGGAAGCCAGGTTGACACAGGCCTTGACAATTTCTTCCAGGGTTTCCAGCTGCTTCTCGTCGGACTTGGCAAAGAGGCGGAATATTTCGTTCTGGCCTATGGTGACCAGGAATTTGCGGATCTCAGGGTGGAAAAGGATGATCAGTGCCAGCACCAGATAGCCGGCGATATTCTTCACCAGCCAGTAGATGGTCTTGAGCTCGGCCACATGGGCGACGAAGGAGAGGCCGAGGATCAGCAGAATGGCGCTGAACACCTGTATGGCCGTGGTGCCACGCAAAAAGGTGAGGAGTTTGTACAGGATGACCCATACGAGGAAGATATCTACGGCATCGCGCCAGGTGAGGTTCAGGAGAATATCAAGCATGTCAGTGCCGCCACCGTATCAGTATAGGTATCAGAGCTTGTTGTTATCTGTATGTGCCCACAGTGCCGCCGCCATCTTCAGGGCCTGGACAGTCGCCGCAACGTCATGAACCCGCAGCATGTGCACCCCCTGCCGATATGCCTCCATGGCGACCACCAGGCTGCCGGGCAGGCGCTCCCGGGGGTCTTCCACCTGGCATATCGCGCCGATGAAGCTCTTGCGGCTGGCTCCCAGGTAGGTCTGGTAGCCCAGCTGCCGCAGCCTGCCCATGGACATGATGAGCCGGAGATTGGCCTGGCTGTCCTTGGCAAAGCCGATGCCGGGGTCCAGGAAAAGGCGTCCGGCGCTGCCACCCGCCTCAAGGAATGCCTGTGCCCGCATCGCCAGGTAGTGGTGAACTTCGTCAACCACATCGTCATAGCGCGTCAGCTGCTGCATGACAGCCGGGTTGCCCCGCTTGTGCATGAGGCAGATGTCAACTTCGCGTTCCACTGCCAGGGGGAACATGGCCGGGTCATCTTTTCCGGCGCTGATATCATTGATCATGGTGGCACCACGATCAATGCAGACTCTGGCCACCAGTGCGCTGGTCGTATCCACGCTGATCGGCACCTCGTGGGCAACCAGGGCATCGATCACCGGCAGAATGCGCTTCATCTGCTCTTCGGCACTGACTCTGGCCGCTCCCGGCCGGGTTGACTCGCCACCCACATCAATGATGTGCGCCCCCTCCACCACCATCTGCAGACCACGCTCCACGGCATTGCGCGTCTGCAGGTGACACCCGCCATCGCTGAAAGAGTCGGGGGTGACATTGAGGATACCCGCAATTTTCGGCCAGGGGGCGTAGAGGTTCATGGTAACCTTCAGGATTTTGGTTCGTTCTCGTCAGTTGGCGTGAGGGGTGTCCCCGTGTCACTGGTTTCTTCAGGCTCAGGCTCGCCTGGCGCCTCGGTGCTCTCGTCGACCTCCTGGGTGCGCTGTTTCTTGCGCTCCTCTTCGGAGGTGCTGACTGGCGGTTCATAATCGGGGTGGTATTTCAGGATGATCTCATCCAGCACCGCGCCGTCGATGGTCTCTTCTTCCAGCAGCCGCGCCGAGACATCATTGAGGATGTCCATGTTGGTTTCCAGGATTTCCCTGGCGACACCATAGGCAGTATCGACAATGGACTTGATCTCTTCGTCCACCAGCTCGGCGGTCTTTTCACTGTAGTTCTTATGCTGGGTGATCTCCTTACCCAGGAAGACCTCTTCGTCCTTGCGACCATAGGCCAGGGGACCCAGTTTCGCGCTCATGCCCCATTCGCAGACCATCTTGCGGGCAATGGCCGTGGCCCGTTCAATATCATTGCTGGCACCGGTGGTCATATGGCTCATCACCAGCTCTTCGGCAATGCGGCCGCCCATGAGAACCGATATCTGCTTCTGCAGGTAATCGCTGTCCACGGAGTACTTATCATCCTGGGGCAGGAACTGGGTGACCCCCAGGGCGCGGCCGCGGGGAATGATGGTGACCTTGTGCACGGGATCGGTTCCCTTGAGGAACTTGCCCACAATGGCGTGGCCCGCCTCGTGGTAAGCGGTGTTGCGCTTTTCGTACTCGGACAGAGCCATGCTGCGACGTTCGGGACCCATGGTCACGCGATCCTTGGCATCTTCCAGGTCAACCATGCGCACTTTGATGCGATTGCGGCGAGCCGCCATCAGGGCGGCTTCGTTGACCATATTGCTGATATCGGCACCACTGAAGCCAGGGGTTCCCTTGGCCAGGGTTTCCAGGTTCACGTCCTTGGCCAGGGGAACCTTGGTGGTATGCACTTTCAGAATGCCCAGGCGGCCTTTGACATCGGGCTTGGGGACGACCACCTGGCGGTCGAAGCGCCCGGGGCGCAGCAGGGCGGGGTCAAGAACATCGGGACGGTTGGTGGCCGCGATCAGGATGACGCCTTCATTGGATTCAAAGCCGTCCATTTCCACCAGCAGCTGGTTCAGGGTCTGTTCGCGCTCATCGTGTCCACCACCCAGACCAGCGCCACGGTGGCGACCCACGGCGTCAATTTCGTCGATAAAGATGATGCAGGGAGCGTTCTTCTTGCCCTGTTCAAAGAGATCGCGCACGCGGCTGGCGCCCACGCCCACGAACATCTCCACGAAGTCAGAACCGGAGATACTGAAGAAGGGCACGCCCGCTTCACCGGCGATGGCTTTGGCCAGCAGGGTCTTCCCGGTGCCCGGCGAACCCATGAGCAGAACGCCCTTGGGGATCTTGCCGCCCAGCTTGGTGAACTTCTTGGGGTCTTTGAGGAATTCCACAATTTCCACCAGGTCGTCCTTGGCTTCGTCAATGCCGGCCACATCCTGGAAGGTTATTTTGGTGTTTTCTTCAGTCAGCATCTTGGCACGGGATTTCCCGAAACTCATGGCACGGTTGCCGCCGGACTGCATCTGCCGCATGAAGAAGATCCAGACACCAATCAGCAGCAACATGGGGAACCAGGAGATCAGGATCTGCAGCAGCCAGGGGGTCCCTTCGGGTTCTTTGACTTCAATGCGCAGTCCGCGGGCCTTCAAGGTGGGTATCAGGTCAGGGTCATCGGGGGCGATGGTTTCAATGCGCCGCCCGTCCATGCCGCTGGCGGTGACCTTTTTCCCCTGGATCTGCACCTGGGAGATGGTGCCGCGATCCACCATGGAGATGAACTCACTGTAGGGGATCGTATTCTGGGGAGCAGTCGGGGCGCTGAAGGTATTGAACATCAGAATGACGATCAGTCCGATGACAATCCAGAGCGTGATATTGCGATAGAAATTGTTATTCAAAGTCTTACTCCTCTATGTTCATGATACCGATGCCGGGCAGCTCCCGGAAGCGGTGATTATAGTCGAGTCCGTAGCCAACCACGAAAAGATCGTCGATGACCTCGCCAACGTAGTCGGCCTGCAGGCCGTTGACTCTTCGGGAAGGTTTGTCCAGCAGGCAGCACAGGGCCATTCTGCGGGGATCACGGGTGCGCAGCAGGCGCAGCAGGTGCTCCAGGGTGCGGCCGGTGTCGATGATATCCTCCACAATCAGGACATTGCGGCCCGTAATGGAGCGGCTCATGTCGAAGTCCATCTTGACCGAGCCGGTGGATTCGCTGTCGGCGTAGGATGAAACCTTCATGAAGTCCACTTCCACTTCCAGGTTGTGGCGGGAGAGCTCGCGGGCCAGATCGGCGGTGAAGATGAAGGAACCGTTGAGTATGCATACCAGCAGCAGTGACTGCCCCTCGTAGTCCGCAGCGATTTCGCGGGCCAGTCGCTCAATGGTTTGCTGCAGTTGCTGGGGAGGAATAAGGGTCTGAATATCATAGGATTTCAACAGTATACTCCAGGGTGTCGGAACAGTTTTTTCGGGGGAGAATGGCACCAATGCCTTCAACAAAGATAATCTGGCTGGCACGGTTTTCCACCACCACAAGCGAATCCCGTATCTGGCGGGGAATCTTGCGGTCTATCAGAGCCTTCTTGAGTTTCACATGGCCTCCGGGAAGGGCCAGGGTGTCACCGGGGCGACGGCTGCGGATAATCAGGGGAAAGATAACAAGATTCGCGGGAAGAGAAAACCTCTTTTCGCTCTGGCTGGTAAATTGTGTCAGGCGAAGCTGTTTTCCATTCAGGGAGAACTCTCCGCAACTGACAACAGTCAATGGTGTTACAGGTTTCGCGACAGCGTTGTGGTCGCTGACACGGATATTTTCGTACGCAATCACCAGCTGGCGGCCTCCTCCGGCATCCATGGAGCGCGTACCCTTTGCTGTCAGCAGACGGATAAAGAGCGCCAGCTTTTCTTCGCTGGGAGGGATCCCGTGATGTTGCAGAAAGCGCAGGCAGATCTGTCGCTGTGGGAACGATGCCAGCTGACGAAGATCCGAAACACGCAGAGAGCCTTCCCGGAGTAAGGATGCGAAGAGGGCGTCCAGCTGTTCACTCAGAAACGTCATCCCCTCCTCCATATCCGTGATGAAGCGGCTTTGTATGGATTCCTGAAAGTCAAATTCCTCGCGGAGCAAAGGGATGAGCTGATTGCGTACGCGGTTGCGCAGATAGGAATCCTGGTGGTTGCTGGTGTCTTCGCGCCAGGAGATCTGTTGCCCGGTGGCATAGGCGATGAGTGCTTCCTTGCTGATGGTGCGCAGCGGTCGCAGTGTGTCGGGCTGCTGATGGCTCAGACTACCCAGCAGGCTGCGTCCGCGCAGGATATCCATGAAGATCTTTTCCAGACAGTCATCCTGGGTCATGGCGGTGGCAATGGCAAAGGCCCGACCTGAAAAAAAATCCGTTCCCACCTGGCGAAAAAAGGTGTAGCGCAGGGCGCGGGCTTTGTCCTGGAAGTTGCCCGCCTGCCTTTGCCAGAAGTGCTCATCAACAAAACGGGCGTAGCAGGGGATACCGAGGCGTTCGCAGGTCTGGATTACCAGGCGCGCGTCGGCGCGGGACTCTTCCCCGCGCAGGCCGTGCTCAAGATGGGCCACCACAAGGTTCAGCTTCAGTTCGGGCTGTATTTTTGCCAGCAGGTGCAGCAGTACCATGGAGTCCACTCCCCCGCTGACGGCCACGACCATACTGGTAGAACCACTCCAGCGGCAATACTGTTCCACGGCCCCATGGCAGTGGCGCTCAAGCTCACTCTTCATGGGCCAGCTCCCCGACGTGCTCCATGATCCGGAATATCTCCTGCTGGTCAAACCCGCGACGCCATAACACCTGCTCCAGAGCCCAGCGCCCTTCCTGCAGGGCCTCCTGATACTTGCGCGCAACGCGGCGGGCCAGTTCGTCCAGACGTTCCGCAAAGTGGCGCTCCCGCAGCTCATCCCAGCCTGTGGGCAACGCGATATCCTTCATTCTCAGATAGTGTTCCATATACACCGTGCCATGCAGCTTGCCCAGCTGCTGCCATACAAAGGTGTCAAAGAACAGTTCATCGTTGAGCAGCCCACCGACCTGCTCCAGGATATCGGCAGCCATCTCTTCGCTGTAGCCCTTGCTCAGCAGTTTGTGGCGGATCTCCGCGCTGTGGTAGCCGCGTCGGGAGAGCAGGCGACACACATAGACAAAGCCCCGCTTTGCGTCTGGAGCCTCATACTTCATGGAGTGTCTCCTTGGTAAATGGATCGGGCAGTATTTCTGCCAGCGGCTGTATGGCCTGTGGCAGCAATCCGGCGGGCAGGCGCACCATGATCAGCTGCCGACTGGTGGGATGTTCATAGGAGAGGGCCCAGGCGCACAGGGCGATGGACTGATCGGGTAGTGGAGCGCGAGCGCCGTAGCGCAGGTCGCCCAGGATGGGGCAGCCGATCCTGGAGAGCTGGAAGCGGATCTGGTGCTTACGCCCTGTCTCCAGGCGTATATGCAGCAGGCTGGTATCGGGCAGGTGTTGCAGCACCCGGTAGTGCAGCACGGCGGTTTTGCCCTGTCCATGGCGTCCCGCTATGGCAGTGCCTTCACGGTACTCCAGCAGGTGGCGCAGGGTACCCTCGCTTTCGGAGGGTGCTCCATGGACCAGGGCCAGGTAGTGTTTGTGGATGCGATGCTGGCGAAGCTGTTCCGAGAGGCGCGCCGCGCCTTTGGAAGTACGGGCGAAGACCACCAGCCCGCTGACGGGACGATCCAGCCGCTGAACCATGCCCACGAAGACGTTGCCTGGCTTCTGGTATTCCGCAGCGATGTACTGTCGCACCACTTCCAGCAGGCTGATGTCACCGCTGCTGTCGGACTGCACGGGAATGCGGGCTGGCTTGAATACCACGATGGTATGATTGTCCTGGTGCAAGACCTGGAGTTCACGGTGGCTGAAGCTGGCGGGATCGTGGGCAGTGGCGCTCATGGTTCCTCTCGCGTCACCGGTGAATTTTCCGGTGAACCCGGTGATTTTCTGTGTCATAGTATTGTAACTCAACTTTCGCATCCCCGAAACAGCTGGGTGTCTGGATCGACCCTGATGCCATGCTGGAATGGCCGAAATGATTCTGCACAGACGGGGGTCGCTTGACACTGCCCTCACCCTGTTTATGAGTTTCTTTTGCCACTTTTTACCCGCAAAAAGTGGCGCAAAAGCGGCCCCCAGTGCTGTCCTTTTCAGCCGTCCGCTTGCCTGGAACTGGGGACCGCAAACAACCGCCCTCCATGGCTTTTGGTTTGCGGTTGCCGCCGTCGTGGCGGCAACCCTGCGGGTCCATAGCGTTCCAGTCGGCGCGTCCTGGCTGGGCCAGCACACGGGGGAAAGGCAGAAGCAGGCTGTTCCCCCCTGAGCCCGTCCGGTGAGTGCGACGCCTGGCTGGCAAGACCCGAACGGGACACTCACAGGAAGTGAGTGGTCCGGCAGCACTGCAGGGATGCAGGGGTCAGGCAACGCAAAGAGACCCAGGTGCAAGGCGCGGGCAAAGCAGGAGGGAGGCGTACTCCCTGTACGTCGCAGTGACGAGCGATGCCCGGCAACGCAGCAGATGGGCCTCTTTGAGCAGCCTGCTGCCGGATCTCCAGAACAGGCGAGTAAAGGAGCCGGATAAACGGGCGTTCGGGGGGCGCGTTTTTGTGTCCTTTTTGCGCGGTCAAAAAGGACAATATCCGAAGACGAAAAATGGAATACCAGATGAGTCAAGCACGCAAAATCAATACGGTTTCTGCGTGGCAAACATCAGAGCAACAGTATCTTAAGTCAAGACGACAAGATGCGAGACGTCAGTTGTAACGCAAGAATGGAATTCAGAGGATTTTTCATGAAGCTGATTACCAGTCCGGCCAATCCCACCTATCGTCAACTGCTGCGCCTGCTGCAGGCGCGTGGCATCCGTAAATATCAGCAGGCTCTGGTTTCCGGAGAGAAAATCGTCCGCGAGCTCCTGGCTTCTGGCAGTCCTGAAGTGTTGGCACTGGTGTCCAGCAGCCGCCATGAAAACATCGAAGGGCTCAACGCGGTTTCCCGGCTGGTGCTGGAGCCGGAGCTTTTTCGTCAGCTGGATGTCTGTGGCACGGATTTTCCCCTGGTGCTGGTGCGCTGCGCCCAGCCTGTGGAGTGGGCTGGGAGTCTGCCCGTGGGCACCTGCGTGGCCCTGGCGTTTCAGGATCCCGAGAACGTGGGCAGTGTTCTTCGTTCCAGCGTTGCCTTCGGGGTGCGGGATATTCTCCTGCTGGAGCAGTGCGCCAGCCCCTTTCTGCCCAAAGCCATCCGCGCTTCGGCGGGGGCGGTTTTCCACTGTCGCTTCTTCGCGGGTCCGCGTCTGGAGGATATTTTCCATCTCCCGTATCCGGGGCAGATCGTCAGTCTTTCCGCCGAAGGAAAGCCCCTTGCGGAAACGGTCTTCAGCGATCCCACCATGCTGGTGCCGGGCATTGAGGGCGCCGGCATTCCCGCCCGCTGGCGTGAGCAGTCGGTTTCCATTCCCATGGACGCGGGGGTTGAGTCCCTCAACGCTGCTGTGGCGACTTCCATCGTACTTTATCACATGGCGCAGCGCAGGCGCTGACGCGCTCTTCACTTCGCCCGGCTGTTTCAGCAGTCGCGCAATTCACAAGCCTTCGCGATAACGCTCCCGTACCTGGGCAGTCTTGCCGCAGCACATGCTGCCTTCGGGGCAGGGGCCACGCAGGCAGCCGGGACCCGCGTCGGCAAAGATGGCAGGCGAAACGGTTCTGCACTGTTCGAGCATCTGATCGGCCATGGCGCGGATCTCCCACTGGGCTCGCTCGCAGCAGCGCAGGCTGAAAAAGAGCATCAGTTCGCGGGCGTTCATGGTCAGGATAATACGGGTTTCACAGGCGTTGGGCAGCAGGAAGCGAGCGTCTTCGGCAGGCAGTCCGGCATCCAGGGCTTCCTGGTACCACCGCTGCATGGTGGCCATCTTTTCGGCAAACCACCCTGCTGGCATGGCGGCCATGCTGTCTGGTTCAATATAGGAAAACTGTCCCTGGCGGACATAGCGCTGGGACTGCTGGGAGTAGCTGGCCAGGCGATGGCGGACCAGCTGGTGGGAGCAGGCTCGCGAGATGCCTTCCACGGCGAAGGTGAAGCTGACGTGCTCAAAGACGCTCAGGTGCCCGAGGTCGCGGATCTTCTGGACGAATTTCTGCTTCTCGGTGGCGCTGGCTTCCATGAGCTCTTCAATGTGGGCCGGGCTGTAGCAGAGCCGCGCTGCCGCGTATACGGAACCTTCAGGGTCTTCGGTGTGCTTGAGGAGAACAACGTTGCACTGTGTTTTCATAGGGGTACCTCGGCAGCCTGATAAGAAAAAACCCCGCGGCGGTGAAGTGCTGCGGGGATAAGCTGAAAAAGAAGTGGCAAGAGAGTGGCGGTGCCTTATCCCTTGTTAGCGTACTTCTTGCGGAAGCGCTCAACGCGACCGGCGGTATCCATGACCCGCTCCTGCCCGGTGAATACGGGGTGGCAGCTGGAGCACACGTCGAGCTTGAACTCATCGGAACGTGTGGAAAGGGTTTGTATGACGTTGCCGCACATGCACTCAACGTTGATCTGATTCATCTGGGGGTGGATGCCCTGCTTCATGTTTCCTGACTCCTTGTATTCGTCATATCCATAAGATGTTTTCTCTGAAAAACCCACAAGCGCAATCATCTATCACATCTGTGTGGATTTTTGCAAGCAGTTTTCTGCTCTTTTTGCTTCCCTACTTGTTCATGGTGTCAAAAAATTCCTGGTTGTTCTTGGTATGGCTGAGGCGGTCGATCATGAAATCTGCCGCTTCGTGGGTGGACATGGATTGCAGGAATTTGCGGATGATCCAGGATTTGCGCAGCTCTTCTTCGGTAAAGAGCAGCTCTTCGCGGCGGGTGCCGCTGCGCATGATGTCGATGGCCGGGAAGATGCGGCGTTCGGCCAGTCCGCGATCCAGATACAGCTCCATGTTGCCGGTACTCTTGAACTCCTCGTAGATGACTTCATCCATCTTTGATCCCGTATCCACCAGGGCCGTGGCCAGGATGGTCAGGGAGCCGCCGAATTCGATATTGCGGGCCGCGCCCAGGAAACGCTTGGGCTTATGCAGGGCATTGGCGTCCAGACCACCGGAAAGCACCCGCCCGCTGTGGGGGATGACCGTGTTGTAGGCGCGTGCCAGACGGGTGATGGAATCCAGCAGGATGATGACATCCTTCTTGTGCTCCACCAGGCGCTTGGCCTTGTCGATGACCATTTCAGCCACCTGAATGTGGCGGGTGGGCGGTTCGTCAAAGGTGGAGGAGACCACTTCACCGATGACCGAGCGCTGCATCTCCGTCACTTCTTCGGGGCGCTCGTCAATAAGCAGGACGATCAGGTGGGCTTCGGGGTGGTTATGGGCGATGGCGTTGGCCATATTCTGCAGAAAAACGGTCTTGCCGGCTTTGGGCGGAGCGACGATCAGGCCGCGCTGGCCTTTGCCCACCGGGGCGATGATATCCACCAGGCGGGTGGATATATTTTCCTTGCCGGGCATTTCCAGGTGAATGCGTTCATTGGGGTGCAGGGGGGTGAGGTTGTCGAAGAGCACCTTGGTTTTGGCCTGCTCCGGGCTGGCGTAGTTGATGCTTTCGATCTGCAGCAGGGCGAAGTATTTTTCCCCCTCCTTGGGCGGGCGGATCTCCCCTTCTATGGTGTCGCCGGTCTGCATGCTGAAGCGCTTAATCTGACTGGGGGAGACGTAGATATCGTCGGGGCCGGGCAGGTAATTGTAGTCGGTGGCGCGCAGGAAGCCGAATCCGTCGGGGTGAACTTCCAGAACGCCGCCGCCGAAGATGTGCCCGCCGGACTTGGCGTGCTTGATCAGCAGGTTGAAAATCAGATCCTGGCGCTTGAGAACACTGACTCCCTCTATATTGGCGTCGCGGGCCATCTCGACCAGCTCACTGATGGGAGTGACTTTGAGTACGTTTAAATCCATGGGGGATGAGTCTCCATAATTACGGGGGAAAGTTCGGATGAATAGCTGTGAGGGGAAGGGATGATTCGACAAGGGGATATATACACGGGTACCGGGAAAAGTCAATGGGAAATCCAGTCAAACACCTTGCTAAAAACCGACGAACCGGTATCAGAACACTGTGTGAAAAATTTCCCCATCCCGCGGCATGTTCATGGATTTTGGCCCGAAGAGCCCGTGCATGAACAGGGATTTTTGAGAAAATGTTTGTCCGTGATGCCGCGGATACCGGTGTGGCAGTCTTCAGGGAACGCAGCAGCTTCAGACGGGAGGAAGATTCCATTGATTGTTCAATTATCTCTGCTATGATAATGGAATAAGGTTTGATAGTGCGGGTGCGTTGGCTAATACGGGGATACTGATGTTAAACCTGAGGTATGTGCCAGTGAGAGCCTGATATCTGCACTTGTATAAATCTTACTTCTGAAGTTTCGCACCCCCGAAGCGGCAGGTTGTCGGCGCCGACCTGGATACCATAGTTGGATGGCCAAAATGGTTCTGCACAGACGGCGTCGCTTGACATTGCCCTCATCTTGTTTGTGAGTTTCTTTTGCCACTTTTGGGTCGCCGAAAGTGGCGCAAAAGCGACCCCCAGTGCTGTCCTTATCAGCCGCCCGCTTGCCTGGAACTGGGGACCGCAAACAACCGCCCTCCATGGCTTTGGGTTTGCGGTTGCCGCCGTCGTGGCGGCAACCCTGCGGGTCCATCGCGTTCCAGTCTTCGCGTTCTGGCTGGGCCAGCACACGGGGGAGAAGCAGAGGAAAGCCATTCCCCCCTGAGCCCGTCCGGTGAGTGCGACGCCTGGCTGGCAAGACCCGAAGGGACACTCACAGGAAGTGAGTGGTCCGGCAGCACTGCAGGGATGCAGGGGTCAGGCAACGCAAAGAGGCCCAGGTGCAAGGCGCGGGCAAAGCGAGAAAGGAGGCGTACTCCCTGTACGTCGCAGTGACGAGCGATGCCCGGCAACGCAGCAGATGGGGCTCTTTGAGCAGCCTGCTGCCGGATCTCCAGAACAGGCGAGCCAACGATCCGGAAAAACGGGCGTTCGGGGGGCGCGTTTTTGCGTCCTTTTTGCGCGGTCAAAAAGGACAATATCCGGAAACAAAAAGTGGAATACCAGATAAGTCAAGCATTCAAAATCAATACAGTTTTCGCGCGATAACTGTCAAAATAATAACACCTTAACCTAAGACAACAAGATGCGAAACTTGAGTTACTTGTTCCCGTGGACCGTGATCCATATACTCACGGTAAAACGACATTATGAAATGTCTCTTACGGGAGAAGACAAATTCAAAGGAGAAGTTACTATGGCAGTTGGAAAGCATTTTAAATGGATCGCCCTGGCCGTTGTGGCCATGGCCTTCGCCCTGAGCGGGTGCAGCAGTGATCCTCAGCAGGCTGAAGGTCAGCGTCCCTCGTCCATGACCATCGGTGCCGCGTCTATTGGTGGCGTGTACTATGTGTATGGTGGTGGCTGGTCACAGGTTATTGAGCGCGTTACCGGTATCCCCACTGGTGTTGAGGTGACCGGTGGCCCCAACCACAATATGCAGCTGGTTCACATGGGCGACCTGGAGCTGGGAATGACCACCATGGGCCCCGCCTATGAAGCCTGGTATGGTCTCGAAGCCTGGACCAATGGTATTGAGCACCGCAATGTGCGCGCTATTTTCCCCATGTACAACACCTACTCCCAGTGGTGGGCAACTGTTGCCTCCGGCATTACCAAAATTGAAGACCTGGCTGGCAAGCGCGTAGGCGTTGGTCCCCAGGGCGGAACCGCCGGTACCTTCCACCCCCGCTTCCTTGAGCTGCTGGGCATCAATGCCACCGTACGCCACGCTGGTCTGAGCGACCTGGTTGGACAGCATATGGATGGTCAGCTTGACGCCAACAGCTTTGCCGCCGGTCTGCCCGTTGGTGGTGTTCTGGAGATGGCCAATCAGCGCCGCATCACCATGTTCGGCATTGATGGCGCCAACCGCGAAAAAATCCTCAAAGAGTACCCCTACTTCGCGCCCGCTGTGATTCCCGCTTCCGTCTATGACTTCCTCGACCAGGACGTTGAGACTGTGGGCATCTGGAACATGGCTATCGCCAGCAAAAACCTCCCCGACGACCTGGTGTACGATATCGTCAAGGGCGTGTTTGAAAACCACGAGCGTATGGTAACCACCCACGCTTCCGCCAAGGAAACCCTGGCTGAGAACGTGGTGTTCAACGACTGGATGTGGATGCACCCCGGCGCTATCCGCTACTACGAAGAGCTGGGTATCGAACTGCATCCCAATGTGTACCCCCCGGAGTATCAGCGCTAAGCACGTGATCGATCTTTACCCATGATGAAGAAGCATTTCCGCTCTCTGCGCGAGAGCGGGGGTGCTTTTTTTAAGGCAAAATTCAGGATTACGAAGGATTATTAAATGAGCGACAAAACCCCTAAGGATGCGCAGTTGCAGGCGGACACCCCCAAAGGAACTGCGCAGGAATCGGGCCCCATTAACCTTGATGTTAATGAGGAAATTGAGCTGGCAGCACAGCGCGATATTGGTGGCTGGCTGGGTAAAACCATTGCGGTGGCGGCGGCGGTTATCGCCGGTCTGCACATCTACAGCCTTGTCTTCTACCCCATTGACCCCTGGGTGTTTCGTGTCTTCCACGTCATGACCCTCTCCGTGCTGGGCTTCCTGCTGCTGCCGGGCTGGAGCAGCGCCTCCAAAGCCAAGCCAAACCTTGTGGACTGGACCTTTGCCATCGCCTCGGTGGTGGTTGGCGTGTACATTATCCAGAACTATCAGGTGCTCATGTTCCGCATGGGTGTCCTGCCCACCAAGCTGGATTTCTACATGTCCATCGTGGGCGTCTTCCTGGTGCTGGAGATTGCTCGCCGCGCCAGTGGCTGGGCCCTGCCTATCCTCAGCGGTGTATTCATCGCCTACTCCTTTGCCGGACCCCACCTTCCCGGCGTGCTGAACCACCGTGGTTACAGCATGGAGCGTTTTTTCACCTACATCTACGGGCTTGATGGGGTCTTCAGTGTTCCCATCTCCATTTCTTCCAAGTACATCATCATCTTTATCATCTTCAGCTCCTTCCTGACCGTATCTGGTGTAGGACGCTACTTTGTCCAGTGGGCTTTCTCCGTCAGTGGACACCTGCGCGGCGGGCCTGCCAAGGTTGCCATCCTGGCCAGCGCCCTCATGGGAACCATTAATGGAACCTCCGCCGGGAACGCCGTTGCCACGGGCAGCCTGACCATCCCCCTCATGCGCAAGGTTGGATACCATCCCCGCTTCGCGGCGGCCACCGAAGCCGTGGCTTCCACCGGTGGCCAGATCATGCCCCCCGTTATGGGCGCCGGCGTGTTCATCATGGCCGAAATGACCGGAATTCCCTTCCAGCACATCATGATCGCCGGTATCCTGCCTGCCCTGCTCTACTTTGCCTCCGCCTACTTCATGGTGGACAAGGAAGCCAGCAAACTGGGTCTGATGGGTGTACCCCGCCATATGCTGCCACCTCTGGGCGAGGTCATGAAGAAGGTCTACATGTTCCTGCCGATAGTGATCCTCTTCGGCATGCTCATGATGGGAATGTCCGTTATCCGCTCCGGTTTCTATGCCATCATTGCCGCTCTGGTTATCAGCTGGGTGAACAAGGAAAACCGCATGGGACCATACCGGGTCTTCAAGGCCCTGGAAACTGGTGCCAAGGGCACCATTCAGCTGATGGCCGTGTGTGCCGCCGCTGGTGTTATCATGGGGGTTATCGCCCTCACCGGTATCGGCCTGAAATTTTCCTCGCTGCTGCTGGGCATTGCCGGCACCAGTGAATTCCTGGCCATGTTCTTCGCCATGTGTATTGCCATTATCCTGGGTATGGGCATGCCCACCACGGCAGCCTACGCCGTAGCGGCCTCGGTCGTGGCTCCCGGTCTCATCAGCATGGGAATTCAGCCCCTGCTGGCCCACTTCTTTGTCTTCTACTTCGCCTGCGTATCCGCCATCACGCCTCCCGTGGCTCTGGCATCCTATGCGGCGTCCGCCATCAGTGGTTCCGACCCCATGAAGACCGGGTACACCTCATTCCGCCTGGGAATCGCGGCCTATATCGTTCCCTTCATGTTCTTCTACGCACCTGACCTGCTCATGAACGAAGCCATGATGGAGCTGGCCGGCAGCGGACCCCTTGATGTAGTCCTGCGCTTTGGTACCGCCATGCTGGGTATCTTTGCCCTGGCATCAGCCGTGCAGTCCTGGTTCTTTGGAAAAGTGGATCGCTGGCAGCAGCCCCTGCTCCTGGCAGGCGCCTTCCTGTTGGTCTCACCCAACCACCTGCTTGACCTGAGTGGTCTGGCCATCCTGGTGGCCCTCTACGCCCTGCAGCGCTTTGTGCTCAACAAACGCCAGAGTGGAAAGCCGCAGGCGGTCGCTGAAGATCAGCCGCAAACCAACTAGACACACTGCCTTTCTCCTCTGTCATAGCAAAGCCCCGGGAATTCTCCCGGGGCTTTTTTCATTGCGGCCTGACCTGTGGAATGGATCAGATGGAAAATGTGATGACGTTACTGCCGTATGGCCAGCAGAAAGCGTTCGGTTTTTTCTGTCGATTCCGTTGGCAGGGTCACCTTGCCCTGGGGGTCCAGGGTGAGTTTTCGTTCCACGGCCATCTGGATGATGGTGGCCATGTTCACCCGTGATTTTTCACTGACCATGAAAGAGCTGTTTCTGCTGCCCAGGTAGAGCTGGTCGATGTGCAGCTGGCGGGCGAGGATCTTCATGTGGGTGACCCACAGCAGGCGTTCCACCTCCGGCGGGAGTGAGCCGAAGCGATCGCGCAGCTCGGCGGACAGCCTGGCGATCTCGTCTGCGCTGGTAACGGAGCCGAGGCGCTTGTAGAGGGAGAGGCGCGCCGGCATGTCCTCCACATAGGTTTCCGGAATAAAGGCGGCAGCTTCGGTGCGCACAGAGGGTTCAAAAAGCTCTTCGCTCTGGCCCCTGAGCTGCTGCACGCACTCGCGCAGCATATCGGTGTACATTTCAAAGCCCACAGAGGCAATCTGCCCCGACTGCTCCATGCCCAGCAGGTTTCCGGCACCGCGGATTTCCAGATCGTAGGTGGCCAGGCGGAAGCCGGCCCCCAGGTAGCTCAGCTCCTCGATGACGCGGATGCGTTTCTGGGCGACATCGTGCAAGGTGTCGAAAGGGGGGATGATCAGGTAGCAGAAGGCGCGGCGCTCGCTGCGGCCAACCCGGCCGCGCAGCTGATAGAGCTGGGCCAGCCCCAGGGTATCGGCGCGGTTGATGAATATGGTATTGGCGCGGGGAACATCCAGGCCCGACTCCACGATGGATGAACACACCAGCACGTCGTGCTCTCCGGCGGAAAACTCCAGCATCACCCGCTCCAGCTGAGCCTCGCTCATCTGGCCGTGGGCCACGGCCACCCGCGCTTCGGGAATCAGCCCCTGCACCCGCAGGGCGATGGCGTTGATGGTCTCCACCCGGTTGTGCAGGAAGTAGATCTGACCACCCCGGTGAAATTCGCGCATCAGACCCTGGCGGAGGATCTCATCCTGGAATTCGATGACCTCGGTTTTAATGGCGCGACGATCCTTGGGCGGCGTCTCGATGACACTCATCTTCTTGATGCCGCCCATGGCCATATGCAGGGTGCGCGGAATCGGTGTGGCAGTGAGGGTCAGCACATCCACATTGGCCTTGAACTGTTTCAGTTTTTCCTTATGGGTGACGCCGAAGCGCTGTTCTTCATCAATCACCAGCAGAGCCAGGTTGTGGAAACTCACCCCTTTACCCAGCAGCTTGTGCGTGCCAATGACGATATCGATTTCACCCGCAGCCAGGCGGGCGATCGCGTCCTGATTCTGTTTGGCGGAGCGAAAGCGCGAGAGCATGTCAACGCGAATGCCAAAGGGGGTAAAGCGTTCCCTGAAAGTACGGAAGTGCTGCTCCACCAGAATGGTGGTGGGTGCCAGAATAGCCGCCTGATAGCCTGATTCCACGCATTTCATGGCAGCGCGCAGCGCGATCTCGGTTTTGCCGTACCCCACATCGCCGCACACCAGGCGATCCATGGGATGGGGGCTGCACATGTCCTCAATGGTCTCATTGATGGCCTGCAGCTGGTCTTCAGTCTCCTCGTAGGGAAACTGGGCCACAAACTCATCGTAGAGGCTGCTGTCGCGCAGATAGGTGTGCTCCTTGTGGCGGCGTCGCAGGGCGTCTGTCTGCATCAGGCTCTGGGCAATGTCCTCCACTGATTTGCGGGCACGGCTCTTGCGCTTCTCCCAGCTCTTGGAGCCCATGCGGTCGAGTTTCGGATCACCCGTGTCGGAGCCGATATACTTCTGCACCAGGTGGAACTTGTCGTTGGGTACGTAGAGGATATCGCCACGGGCGTATTCAATCTTCAGGAAGTCGCCGCGGGTTCCGGCGGCGCTCAGGTTTTCGATGCCACGGAAGATGCCCACCCCATACTCCACGTGCACCACGTGGTCGCCGGGCCGCAGCATGGCCAGGTCGGTCAGGTAGGTGGTCATGCCCCGGAAGCGCTGTTCCTTTTTGGGCCTGGAAAGGCCAAAGAGTTCGCGATCGCTGATCAGGACACGGTGATCGTCAATGGCGAAGCTGTCCTGGAAGTCCGCTGGCAGCAGAACCGTGCCCTCCTGAACCGCCAGGGGCTGCTCCAGGTTCTGGGCTTTGATCCCGTGCTCCTGCAGCAGGGCCTGGAATTTGTCGCGGGCCTGCTCCGAACGGTAGCTCAGGAAGGCCAGGGGGGTGCGGCGCAGTATGTCCAGGCACCGCTCAACGCGCTGGCTGATATCCACATGTTCGCCTGCGGGCTCCAGCAGACCGGCTGCTGCCGGTGGTGGTGGCAGCAGGACGCAGTGGGCCGGAATATCGGCCAGGTTCAGCAGAATACGATCGGCACTGATGGACTGACACTGCTGGCGTTCGCGCTGCAGCACCATTTCCAAGTGGTCTGCATCAAAGAGCAGGATATCGGCGTCGCTGACAAAGGAGAACACCGACTGACGCTCCAGCTCCCAGGGAGACTGGCTGTACTCGCGGTACTGCATTACCATCAGCTCCTCCAGACCCTCCAGGCTGGTCTGGGTGTCCACGTCGAAGCGGGTGATGCGCTCCAGCTCCTCGTCAAAGAACTCCAGGCGGAAAGGGCCTCCCGGACAGTAGATATCCATGATATCGCCGCGCAGGGCGAACTGACCGAAGTCATCCACGATGGGAACACGGACGTAACCTTTGTCCACCAGGGTCTGGGCCAGATCGTCTATTTTGTAGCGGTAACCGTGACGCAACTCCATGATGCGCTGGGAAACCGGGGGGATCTTCTGGACAGTACTCTTGTGGGTGGCCACAACCACCGGCGCGCTGCCGCCCACAATGGCGTCGATGGCCTGGGCCCGGGCGGCGGCATTGGGTGCGTAGAAATCGTTGGCCTCCCCCGGCAGGATCTCCCAGGCCGAGAGGTAGACACAGGGAATATTCAGGGAGTTGATGGTGCGGTAGACCTGGCGGGCGCTGTCGTCGTCGGGCAGGCTCAGGAAGAAACGGCGGCCTGTCAGGATATCGTTCTTTGAAGGAAAGAGAATGCGGCGGCCTATCTGGAAACTGATCCAGGAAAGACTCTGGCCGGCAAGGGCATGGGTGGTGTGTTCAAGGGATGGCATGTTCCGTATGATCTCGTTGCGAAATTTTGCACCATAATACCGTATCGGCAGTACCCGTCAATGGGAAAGGCGGATGCCCGGCATCCGGTGGCCGCAGCGGAAAACTCCGATGATTTTTCCGAAACCTGCTCTTGAGCATTTTCAAGACTTCACATACATTATCCAGCAGCTTACCGAAGAGGAATATACCATGCCGCAGTCTGCGACACCCTGCCGCCTCGCCTTCACCCTTGGTGACCCCAATGGCGTTGGCCCGGAGGTCTTCCTGAAGGCCTTCAGCGAAATTACGAAATTGTGCCGCCCCGTGGTCATCGGGGAGCGTGGCACGCTGGAATACTACGGCCAGAAGCTGGGGCTGACGGTGCCCGACTGCGAGTATATGGACAAAGGCTACTATGGTCGCGAACCCCAGCCGGGGAAACTCAGTGCCGCTGCCGGGGCCGCCAGTGCCCGCTACGTCATCTGCGCCATCGAGGAAGCCATGCTGGGAGCGGTGGATGGCATGGTGACCCTGCCCATCAACAAGGAAGCCATCAACCTGGGCGGCTACCACTATGCCGGCCATACCGAGATGCTGGGGGAGTATACCGGCGTCACCAGCCAGTCCATGATGCTGGTGGCAGGCAATATCCGCGTCGTACTGGTCACCACCCATGTGGCCCTGGAGAGCGTGCCCGCTCTGCTCAATCGTCCCCGTATCATGCAGGCCATGGAAAACGCCTATCGCGGCATGATTGAAATCGGCATTGCCCTGCCCCGGGTAGCCGTGTGCGCCCTCAACCCCCATGCCAGCGATGGTGGCGTTTTCGGCTCCCAGGAAGAGCAGATTATCCTGCCCGCCATCAGGGAATATGACAGCACCCACGGCACCAGCACCGCCGGGCCATTGCCCGCCGACAGCCTCTTTGCCCGCATGGCAGCCGGGAATGAATTTGACGTGGCCGTGTGCATGTACCACGACCAGGGCATGATTCCCGTCAAGATGGCCGGATTCGGCGGTGGGGTGAACATCACCATGGGACTGCCCATCGTGCGCACCAGCGTTGATCATGGCACAGCCTTTGGCATCGCCGGCAAGGGGCAGGCCTCCAGCACGAGCCTGGTGGAAGCCACCCGCTGCGCGGTGCGCATTCTTGAGCATCGGCGCAGTTATGGAGGAAAAGCGTGAAAGTCCGCCAGATATTGAATATCCACGGCCTGATGGCCAAGAAATCCCTGGGGCAGAACTTTATCTGCGATGAATCCTTTGTGCAGCGCATCGTCAAGCAAAGCGGCGTGGGACCAGATGATACCGTGCTGGAAATCGGACCCGGGCTGGGGGTAATGACCCGCGTCCTGGGAGAGCGCTCGGCCAGGGTGATCGCCCTGGAGATTGATGGCCAGTTGCTGGACTACCTCAGAAGCAGTGCGCACCTGCCGGAAAATGTCACCCTGGTTCACACCGACGCCCTGCGCTACGACTGGGGCACCCTGCCCGCCGAATGCCGCGTCGTCGCGAACCTGCCCTACAATATATCAAGCCAGATCCTCATGGCCATCGTGGAACACCAGCAGCTGGTGCAGAGCTTCTCGGTCATGCTGCAGCGGGAGATGGCCCTGCGTGCCATGGGCGAAAGCGGCACCAAGGACTTCGGCCCCCTGGCCATCTACCTGCGCCTCTATTACGATCTGGAACTGAGCATCTCCCGTATCCCCCCCAGCGTCTTTTACCCCGCGCCCGGCGTGGAGTCGTCGGTGCTGCAGGGACGGCGACTGCCCCAGCCGCGCTTTCCCGTCGGAGATTTCGTCCGCTTTCAGAAGCTGGTGCGCCTCTCCTTCTCCCACCGCCGCAAGACCCTGAAGAATAATTATCGCGGAACCACCTGGTTTGAAACCTTCATGGATCAGGCGCCCGCCCTGGGAATATCGCCGGAGCTGCGCGCCGAAGCCCTGAGCCTGGAACAGTTCTACCTTCTCTACCGTCTTTTGGAGGATTAGCCTATGTTTGCCATTGCTCCCCTTCTGGTGGCGGCGATATTTTTCGTTGCCACACCTGTCGCCGCCGCATCGGACACGGCCCTGGATATCCTGACCTCCTACCGGAGCCTGCAGGCATCCTTTTCTCAGCAGACCCACTCTTCCGACGGCTTTGTGCAGGAAGGCCGGGGAACCTTCTCCATCTCGAAGGATGCCCGTTCCAGCATGTGGGAGTACACCAGGCCCGAGCGTCAGAAGTACCTCATCCGCGACCACACCCTGTGGCTCTACCTCTACGATGAGCGGGAACTGACCATCATGGATATCGGGGAATTTGAATCCATGAGCTTCTCCATGCTGGATCGCGAAGCCATGGAGCGCATCTACCATGTGCAGGAGAACACCCGCGACACCCTGGTGCTGGAATCCAAAGAGGAACCCGTGGTCTTCATTACCGTCCTGCTGGAGAACAATCTGCCCCGGACCCTGATCTACGAAGGGGCCAGCCTGGATATCACCACCATCACCTTTGATGGCGTGCGCCCCAACATCAGCTTTCCCGCCAGGCACTTTGAGGCCGACACCCCCCGTGGCTGGGAGGTTATCCGCCAATGAGCGAGCCGCAAAGCCTTGATATCCTCCAGGAACTGCTGGCCATCCCCAGCGTCACCGGGGACGAGGAGGCCATTGCTGCCTATGTGGAGCGATTCTGCCGGGAGTTCCTGCCTGCCGGACAGGTTATCCGCAGCGGCAATGCCATTATCGCCCTGCAGCCCTCGCTGAACCCCGCCGCCACCGAAACCATTGTGCTGGCAGGCCATACGGATACCGTCATCAGCCCCAACAACTTCACCGGCAAAATTCACGAAGGCAGGCTCTATGGCCTGGGCAGCAGCGACATGAAGGCCGGCGACGCGGTCATGATGGAGATTATCCGCGCATATGGCCGTCAGTGGGCCGGCGCGTACCATCTGGTACACGTTCTCTATGACGCGGAAGAAGGCCCCTACGAAGAGAACGGCCTCGGCCCCGTGCTGGAAGAGCACGGCCACCTCTTTCGCCAGGCCCTGCTGGCCATCTGCCCCGAACCCACCGATAACCTCGTGCAGGTGGGCTGCCTGGGCACCATTCACGCCACCGTTACCTTCAAGGGCGTGCGCGCCCATTCCGCCCGTCCCTGGCTGGGTGACAACGCCATCTACCAGTCCACCGGCTACCTCAATGCCCTGGCCCAGCTGCAGCCCGTGGATCACACCTTCGGCCAGTTGCTCTACCGTGAAGTGATGCACGCCACCACAACCACCACCAACAACACCAAAAACACCATTCCCGACACCTTCGCCATCAACATCAACTACCGCTTTGCCCCCGGCAAGAGCATCGAGCAGGCCTGCCGTGAAATCGAAGAGCTGGCCTTTGCCCATGGAGCCGCCAGCGTCGACTTCACCGACCTCTCCCCCGCCGGTGATGTCAACCTGGAAAATCCCGCCCTGCAGAAGCTCATCGCCATCAGCGGTCAGCCACCACAATCCAAACAGGCCTGGACGGACGTGGCCCGCTTCAGCCTCTTCGGCCTCGACGCCGTCAACTTCGGCCCCGGCCAGGGCAGTATGGCCCACAAGGAAAACGAGTACGTGGAAATAGCCATGGTTCGGGAGTACGAGCGCATGCTGCTGGAATTTCTTGGCGAGAGAGGCTGACATCCGCACAAGAGGAAAAAAGGGTTCACGCAATACCCTCAGCGACGAGCACTTGTGAGCAACGCCGCAGATGAGTCTTTTCAGCAGCCTGACAGTCGGTGCGTCCTGGCTGGGAAAGACGGGGGAAAGGCAAAAGACAGGCAGCTTCCCCCTCCCTGAGCCCCCCCTTTTTGAACCAGGGAGGGCAAAATCAAATCCCCCATCGCCACACTGTCGATGGGGGATTTTGTATTTTCAGCAAACGGTCAGCGGAAGGTGCGGAAGCGGATGGCATCGTCGATGAACGTTTTCTCGTCGATGGGCTGCTCGTTGGAACCAAAGGGCATCTGCGCCCGCAATTTCCACGAAGCAGGCAGGCCCCAGGTGCGCGCCACTTCTTCGTCAATCAGGGGATTGTAGTGCTGCAGGCTGGCACCGATGCCCACATTGGCCAGGGCCGTCCACACCGCAAACTGCGCCATGCCGCCGGACTGCTCGGAAAAGGTCGGGAAATTCTCAGCATAGAGCGGAAATTGCTGCTGCAGCTCCCGCACAGCGTCCTGATCCTCGAAAAACAGAATGGTGCCGGCGCCAGCCGCGAAACTGTCAATTTTGGCATCGGTACTGGCAAAGTTTTCCGCCGGCACAATGGCGCGCAGGGTCTCCTTGACAATACTCCACAGCTTTTCGCTTTCCCGGCCAAACAGTATCACGACCCGCGAGCTCTGCGAGTTAAAGGAAGAGGGTGCCTGGCGGACAACCTCGCGGATCAGGGCGTCAACCTCGTTTTCCGCCATCGGCAGGGTTTTGCCCAGGGCGTACTGGGTGCGACGCTTTTTCAGAATGTCGATGATATTCATGGGGTACCTCTCAGTGGTTCTGGATTTTTCGCGGTGCAGTGACGCTGGGGCACACGGCATCAGCGCACCTGCGCCGAGGGTGTTCTGGTGTGAACCCTCGAACTCTCTCCAGAGTGTAGGCCTTGAGGATATTTTGTAAAGTAGTCAACGCGAAGAAAGAGAGATTCGGCGGAAGATTTTCCGGCCACTCTTCGCGGGAAAGTCAGGCGTGCGTGCTTCTGATTGCCATGTTGCGCATATCTGAGCTCGTTATTTGACAAATTTCGCCAAAAATGAAAGGATATTTCTCTTATATAGAGATTATATCTGAAGTCCTGCATCTTTTCGCTTTGGGTTAAGGCGTTATTGTCCTGTTATTTTACACACGGAAACCGTATTGGTTTTGCATACTTGACTCATCCGGATATTGTCCTTTTTGACCGCGCAAAAAGGACACAAAAACGCGCCCCCCGAACGCCCGTTTTTCCGGCTCGTTTGCTCGCCTGTCCTGGAGATCCGGCAGACACTGCCTCCCTGCAGTGCTGCCGGACCACTCACTTCCTGTGAGTGTCCCTTCGGGTCTTGCCAGCCAGGCGTCGCACTCACCGGACGGGCTCAGGGGGGGAATGGCCTGCTTCTGCCTCTCCCCCGTGTTCTTTCCCAGCCAGAACGCGCCAACTGTCAGGCTGCTGAAAAGCCTCATCTGCGGCGTTGCTCACCAATGCTCGTCGCTGCGACGTACAGGAAGTACGTCTCACTTCTCACCTTGCTCGCGCCTTGCACCTGAGAGCTTTTCAATTGCCTGCATAACGCGATGGACCCGCAGGGTTACCGCCACGACGGCGGCAACCGCAAACCAAAAGCCACGGAGGGCGGTTGTTTGCGGTCCCCAGTTCCAGGCAAGCGGACGGCTGATAAGGACAGCACTGGGGGCCGCTTCCCAGCCACTTTTTGCGGGTAAAAAGTGGCAAAAGAAACTCATAAACAGGGTGAGGGTAATGTCAAGCACACAGTCTGTGCAGAACTATTTCCGCCATTCCAGCATGGCATCAGGGTCGATCCCGACAACCTGCTGTTTCGGGGCGCAAAACTTCAATTATATGCTATTTTCCCGTAGTCTTGTCTTTCTTTGTGCCCGCGTGGGGCTCTGTCTGTGAATACATTTCCATCCCAAGGAGGTTCCTGTGCTTGTTGAACTGAGCGTGGCCAATTTCCGCTCCCTGCGCGATCAGCAGACCTTCAGCCTGATCAAGGGCAAGGGGAGCGAACTGCAGGAGACCAACAGCTTCAAGGCCAACAGCATGGAGCTGCTTCGATCGGCGGCCATTTATGGCCCCAACGCCGGTGGCAAATCGAACTTTCTGCTGGCCCTGCAGGCCATGAAGCGCGTTGTTCTTGAGTCAGCCACCAGTATGCAAAGGGGTGATCAACTCCCTGTCATGCCCTTCCGCCTTGATCCCGGTACCCGTCTGCAGCCGAGCGAGTTTGAAGTGATCTTCATCGTCGATGGCGTGCGCTATCAGTACGGGTTCGCGGCCACAGCGGAGCGCATCCACGAAGAATGGCTGCTGGCATACCCAAAGCACCGGGCACAGCGCTGGTTTGCCCGCGTCTGGAATGCCAAAGGCGAACAGTACCACTGGGAGTTCGGGAGCCACCTGACGGGGGAAAAACTCCTGTGGCAGAAGTCCACCCGCGACAACGCCCTCTTTCTCTCCACTGCGGTGCAGCTGAACAGCCACCAGCTGCAGCCCGTCTTCGACTGGTTCAGGAGCAGGCTGCGCCTGTCGGGCGTCGGTGGCTGGAGCCCCGACTCCTCTGCACTCCTGTGTGAACAGGCCACAAAGTCACGGATTCTGGATTTCCTGCGGGCAGCGGACCTGGATATCGAAGATGTCCTGGTCGAAAAAACATCACTTGATGTCAAGGCCCTCCCCGAAAGCATGCCGGAGTCCCTGCGCGAAACCATCGCGGAAGATTTCACTGGAAAACAGCTGCTGAAAATTCAGACCGTGCGCACCGGAAGTGATGGCCTGCCGGTGCGGTTTGACCTCGCGGAAGAATCCGACGGCACCCGCAAGGTGTTCGCCTTTGCCGGGCCGTGGCTTGAGGCCCTGAAACACGGGCACGTGCTCTTTATCGATGAACTGCACGATAACCTGCATCCCGAACTGGTGAAGTTCCTGGTGCAGCTGTTTCACCATGAAGAGACCAATCCTCACCACGCCCAGTTGATTTTTACGACCCACGAGACCTCCATCCTCAATCAGGCAATGTTCCGCCGCGATCAGATCTGGTTTTGCGACAAGGACAAAGGCCAGGCCACTGTGCTCTATCCGCTGACCGATTTCAGCCCCCGCAAAGGACGCGAAAACCTGGAACTGGCCTATCTCTCGGGACGCTACGGGGCGCTGCCCTATGTGCGCTCACTGACACGGGAGGGCTGATGGGCACCGATGACCTGTTGCGCAGGCGCGGGGCAAAGGGAGTCGAGTGGCTGCAAAGACGTGCCGCGAAACGCGCCCCTTACACGAAAATCCTGATTGTCTGTGAAGGCGAAAAAACCGAGCCCGGCTATTTTCGGGAAATCTGCGACTACTACAAGCTGAACACCGCTAATGTGGAAGTCTATGGCTGCGGTTATGATCCCGTGGGTGTCGTGGAGTTTGCCAGGCAGCGCTACCGCCAGGAAAAAGACGCCGGTGACCCCTTTGATCGGGTCTACTGCGTCTTTGACCGGGATGACCACGCCCGCTACGGGGAAGCGCTGGACATCCTGACCAGCGCCACACCCAAAGAGACCTATCACGCCATACCCTCGGTACCCTGCTTTGAATACTGGCTGCTGCTGCACTACGTCTACACCACCAGATCCTACGAAACCCTGCCCGGCAACAGCGCGTGCGCGCAACTCCTGAAGGAGCTGCGCACCCATATGAAGCGCTATCGCAAAGGAAAACAGCCCCTTTTCGCCACGCATATCGACCAGCTGGAATTCGCCATGGAGAACGCCCGGCGATCCCTGGAAGCCGCCCGGCAAAGCGGCACCGACAATCCCAGCACCCATGTTCATGAACTGGTGGAGTTTATGCAGGGGATTCGCGAGGCATACGGAGTGTGACAGGCATGATGTCACGTTAAAAAGTTCAATTGCTTACGGAGTTTTATGAGAGCCAGAAATTGCAAAATGAGTCGCTTACTCGAATACATTCTATACGTCGAAGTTGATGATCTTCGTCTGAAATGGCTGTTTGATCACGTGAGAAATTATGGTCTTGCTGCAGCGGTGGTGGCAGCTGGCGTTTTTACTTTTCAGCAAGAAACTGATTTAGTGCTTAGAGTATTTATGGGGAAGATAATAGGAATTGTATTAATGCTAACAGGGCTCATGTTACTTGCGTTCAATTTTTTGCAACCTATTTTGATTATGGTACGATTAAAAATAAGAGGTGTTCCATATTACGCGGTTTATTTTGTTTTATATTTTTCGGCACTTAAGTTTACTTGGGCTCTTGTGAGCTCGTATTTAAATGTTTAGATATGACAGTGCTGTAAATGTTAAATTGTCGTTTCAAATATAGTTGCAATGTTATGGTTTTATGTGAATGACAAGGAGGAGATCTCTCATGCTTACATTTAAGACTCAGCTCCCAGTATCAAGTGATAAGTGCTCAGATGATTTGCTGGAATGTGCAAGAATATGGATAACTGGCAGTCCGCATAGCAACATGAAGGAGAAAATGAGCTCATCACTTACCGATGGATCGTTGGTAGCAACGGGTACTGAGAGTATTTCTTGCTCTGTTTATAAGGACACAAAGCAAGAAATAACAGGAATTCGGTATGAGAAAAAAGAAGACAATGAAATTCGCTGGACAACGGATATTGTTGGATTCTCTGATCTCATTCAAGAGAAATTTTCTATTGCGATACAATTAAGCGTTGACTCAGAACTTCCTGTTGAACATCTCGATAAAGGAAAGCCGCCATATATATTGAAAAATATTATTCAGTATCTTGGAGGAGGAAAGGATGGATGTTTAACAGTGAGCGATGCTCCATATATTTTAAATGATTTAGATATCGAGTTTGCAGAAAATTTGCTGCGAGCAAAATCTGATGCTACTATGCCAATAGTTTATGTCAGTGCAGGCAATGATAATAGGTTGTTTGTTGATGTCGCAAGAGTCGCAAAATCTTTGGCCGGAATGGCTCACGTAGTTGTTGAGCCAAGTCGCTCCTTTTCGTTCAAACTTATGAGAAAGGTATCTGGAGAAAATGCTTATGGTGGTGCAGTGGGAATCTACTGGCCGGATGGCATTGGAAAGTCACTTTTCTTACCGAGTAGATTTACTGATGGCAAAGAAATGCAGAATGCGATTATTGATAAAGTGCGTAATTCTCTATTGTCACAAAGAACAATAAGGGAGTGTACATGGTTTTATCTTCAGGAGCTTTTGGCTCGAAAGAAAATTACAGAGCTCAAAGAGTCAGATTCTAAGAACATAGAAGAGTATATTTATCATTTTGACACAGAGATTGCATCTAAGAACGAGGAGATTCGCCGACTAGAGGAAGAAATATTAAAGATGCGGCATGTCATTCAATTAAAATCCGATCGTATTGATAGGCAAGATAATGACATCGTAGTTCGCTCTACTGAACAAGATTTCTATCAAGCTGAGCGTTTGGATATCCTTATTGATGTTTTGCAAAGTGCTATCAGTGGTGTGGAACAAAATAGTCGCCGCTGGGCTATATTGAAGGATATCGTTGATGGTCATCAAGGTTCGGGAGAGCGGAACTCAATACTTGATAAGTTGAAAAGAATACTCAGTACATATGATTCTATGACAACTGTCATACGAGCTGAACTTATTTCTTTGGGATTTGAAATTTCTGAGGACGGAAAACACTATAAGCTTATATATCGTGGAGATCCCAGGTATTCTTTTGTGCTTTCAAAATCTGGTAGTGATAGACGAGGTGGAAGAAATGCCTTTTCTGACCTTAAGCGCCGCTTGTTCTGATTTTAATGTTGATCAGAGCCAATTACATGGTGAATTACCACCACGCACCCCGGGGGAATCGGTTGAACCGATTCCCCCGGGGCTTTTTTTGGAGGCTCTATTGAGGATGAAGGAAGGCGTTACTGTGCGGGGATGGTGAATATCTGATCACGATAGAAGCCACTGTGGTTTTCCGTGGCGACTTCGGGGATTTCGAAGCTCCACGTCATACGGTACCGCTCCTGGCTCGCTGCGGGGGCAGGAAGCTTGGGTACCCAGATACTGAAGACGACGGTTTCCCCGGCGTTGATGACGGTGGGCAGGTCGCGGAATTCCGGTGTGAAGGTTTCTGATCCTGCAAAGTCCCTTTCATAGGTTACCCCTATGCGTTTTTCCACAAAGGCTTCGACATTCTGGATGTTGAAGCTGCCACCAATGGCGGTGAGTTTGTAGTACTGCGCCACTCCGCCCTGATCGGCAAATTCCGCATAAGTACTGCCTTCAGCAAAAGAGGGGTTGGAAATACGGAAGGGGGGGTAGTGGATGTTGGTCAGATCGCTGCCATCGGCGGAACCCCTTCTGAGATTGGTGTCGTAGAGGTACCCGAGCTGCAGGGCCTGGTAGTCGTCGGGGAAGTCCAGCACGCGCACGGTGAGGGTTGCCGGGTCGCTGAGGTCGGTGCCATCGCTGGCCTGCAGGGTGAAGTGGTAGTCGCCGGGCACGGTAATGCCCGCCTGGCCTCTGCCACGGCCTATGTCCGCGGAGGCCCTTGGCGTTGTGTTAAAGCCTCCCGAGGTAAAGGCTCCGGTGTAGGAGGGCTGGAAGCTGCTGCCGGCGGGCTGTTGCAGTGTGATGTCGTAAAACAGGGGGTCGCCGTCGGGGTCGTAGGCGGTGACACTTACGGTGAAGTTGTCGGTGCAGTGGTAGTGCAAGGTTGATGGATTCGCGCTCCAGCAGCGATCGACAATGGAGCCCAGCTGGTAGGTGTAGATTCCGGTGGTCGCATCATAGTCGATACCATAATAGTCAAAGTGGGTCTCTTTGTATTCATTGCCATTGCTGATGATGACGTTGTTGAATCTCGCATAGGGCGGGTAGTTGGTCAGCTTGGCGTTGACGGTGGCGGTGGAGGGGGTGTAGTTGCCATGGGCCGGGCGGCTGGAGGCACCGTCGTTGTCGGTGACGATCAGCTCGGCGGTGTAGGGGCCGGGCAGGTCGGGTACAAAGCTGGTGCGGGCGGCATTGGGGGTGTTCAGGACGGCATTGCTGCCCGGTGGGGTATAGACCCACTGCCACTGGTACTGCAGGCCGGTGGTGCCGTCCTGGGGGTCACTGCTGTCGCTGCCGTCAAACCAGGCTTCGGTACCCACCAGCACGGTGGTGATGTCGACTTTGGCACTGGGAACCGGGCGGGTGTTGGCACCGGTGCGCACGTGGATGGTCTGTTCGACGGGGTCACTGTCGACGGTGCCGTCGTTGACGCTCAGGCGGATGGTGTAATATCCCTCGATGGGAACATACTCGTCACCCACTTTGGGTGCGGCTATGAAGGGAACGTTGGCGCCGCGCGTGTCCAGCCAATCCTGGGTGTAGTGGGTGGTGGCCTTGAAGGCCTCGGGCACTTCGACCCACTCCCACTTATGGGTCAGCGCATCGCCGTCGTTGTCGTAGGAGCCGGAGTAGAAGTAGGCGTATCCCCAGGCGGAGACTTCGGCTTCTCCCACGCTGCCGCCAAGACCGATGGGATAGTAGTCATAGATAACGGCGACGGGCGGGGTATTGGGATGGCCGTCGGGCTTGGTGACTGTGATGGTGGTGTCTTGCGCGGCGCTCAGGGCGGTGCCGTCAAAGACTTGCAGCTGCACCCTATACGTGCCTACCACGTCGGGGGTGAAGGTGACGGTGACGCCGTCGCGGCTGTCCAGTTCGGCGGAGGAGCCCCTGGGTTTTCTGTCGGTGGTGCTTATGGCCACCGACGTATTGTGCATCAGCGTCCAGTGGTAGCTGAGGGTGTCGCCATCGGCGTCGGAACTGCCGCTGCCGTCCAGGGTGACGGTCTCACCCAGCTCTATTTCATAGGGGCCGCCAGCGTCAGCGACGGGCACGGCGTTGGCCCTGGAAGCATTGATGATGACCTGCAGGGGCTTGCTGCTCTGATCGCCGAAGTGCACCTGCAGGGTTGCGATATAGATGCCTTCGCTGGTGGGGCTGAATCCGGGGGCGGCGCTGGTGGGGTCGTTGAGCTCGTCGGTGCTGCCATCGGGGGGGTTGAGGGTCCACGCGTAGGTGAGTCCGGCGGGGTCTTCGCCTGTGGGGGGCGCGCTGCGACTGCCGTCAAGGACGACCCAGGAGTCGACCAGGCGGTTGAGCAGGGTCGGAGCCACGGCCACCGGCTGGGTATTGGTGGCGGTAATGGTGATCTGGCTGGGCTGACTGATGGCGATATCCTGATTGACTACCCGCAGCTGCACTTCGTAGGTGCCGGGCAGATCGGCCACGAAGGTGGGGTTGCTTGCCGAGGAGTCGGAAAATTCCGCCAGGCTGAGTTCCGGTTTGCTGACAAAGGCCCACTGATAGCTCAGGCTGCCGCCATTGGGCGAACTGCTGGTGGAGCCATCCAGCTGCACGGTGCTGCCCATCTGGACGGTTTCCTGCAGGGCCGTGGCAACGGCGGTGGGTATGGGAGTGGTTTTGTCTTTGCCGTCACTGCCGCAGGCGGCCAGCACCAGCAGCAGGCACAGCAGTATGAAGGTGGGGAACAAAGAACGCTTCATGGTGTTTTCCTTTTTGTCTTGGCGTTTAGGGTTTGCGAAATATGGCAACGGATGACATCGGATTCAGCAGCCTGCTAGAAGTGCAGGGTCATGCTCAGGCGCGCGGTGCGGCCGGGTGCCGGCACCAGGCCCAGGCTGAGGGCGTCCAGGTAGTATTCGTCGGTGAGGTTGTCGATGTTGAAATCCAGTGTCAGCCAGTCGTTGGGCTGGTAGCTGACAAAGAGATCCCACAGGGTGTACTCGTGCCAGGGTATGGGTTGGGTGAATCCGTTGCTGGTGTCGTCGTGGAATTCGGCCATGGTGCGTTGGCCCATGAAGGTACCCCGTGTGCCCAGCTCCAGCTTCCGGGAGAGCAGCCGGACGCCGAGGATGGCGCTGGCGTGCCACTGGGGCGGGATCATATTGTTGATGTAGGAGTTGGAGATGCCGTAATCGGTGCAGTCGTAACGGCGCAGGCTGCCGTGGTGGCACATTTCTATATGGGTGTATTTGGTGCCGGCCAGCTCGGTGAACAGCCAGCCCAGGTCGTAATCCATATTCAGCTCAACACCATGGAAGCTGGCGCTGTCGATATTGCGCATGCGGAAGAATTCCATGGAGTTGGTACTTGACTCCTCCCAGAAATTGACGGAGGTGCGGGTGAGGTAGTCTTTGGTGTAATTGCGGAAATAGGCCAGTTTCAGGCGAAAGGTGTCGTTGGTGGTGAGCATCCCCTCGCGCATGACATTGAGCCCGACTTCGCGGTTCTTGGCGTGCTCCGGCTTGAGTTCAGTATCCATGTTGGGGTTGACGGAAAATCCCTGGGTGGTCTCGAACAGACTGGGCATGCGCATGGCTTCGGCATAACGGGCATACAGCTGGATATCGGCTCTGGGCTCCCAGGTGAGGCTGACAATGGGCGTGGTTCCCGAGCTGCTGCTTTCGTAGTACACCGGGTCACAGGTACCGTCGCCGGAGCTGTCTACGCACAGGCTGCTGGTGTTGCTCACCTCCGCAGCCTTGCGGTCTTCGGTGGAAAAACGCGTGTAGCGCATGCCGGCATCCAGTATGACATTCGGGTGCATGTACCACTGCACGGCGGTGAAGGCACTCAGCTCTTCGCGCAGGCCATCGCGGGAGAAATCATCACCCATCTGCCCGCCCTTGCTGATTCTGGTGGGGCTCAGGTCTTCATGCTGCAGGGAGATTCCGTAGGCCACAACGGGCTGACCGTAACTCCAGAAGTGCATGGTGTTGGAAAGATCGGCGCCGCGACGCTGGTAGTGCTCGGCGGAAGCGGAGCCCATTTCCGTGGCGCTGTTGTTGGAGAAGTCGCCTTCAAGGTAGTAAAAAATATTCTGGCTGCGGGTATCGGTCTGCCACAGGCTGACGAGTATGTCGGCCCAGTCGAGCTCGGCGGGTTGCCAGCGGTAGCGGGCGTTGTAGGTCTCTGCCAGTACGGTGGAGCTGTCGGTCTGGCGTACGGTTCCGAACCACATCAACTGGGAGGGCATGAGTTCGCCGTAGGTGCTGTCGTAGCGCAGGTAGCTCAACTCCAGGCTCTGATCGGCGGGCAGGTGGAACTGGCCCTTGAGCAGCAGGGATTCACTGGCGTAGTTGCTGTTGACGATGCGCTCTTCGGCGCGAAAGCGGGTTGCTCCTTCACGCTTTGGGCGCACTTCGGTGTAGAAGGGCAGTTTGCGCTGATCGGACAGATCCATGTACGGTGTCGGGCCGTGTTTGCCGGCATAGTAGTTCCCCTGGCTGCGCTCGGCGTAGGCGACCAGGAGACTGCCCCAGTCAAAGCGCCGGGCCAGGGCTATGCTGCCGGCGTGGCTTTTGGGGGAGAACAGGCTGGGACGATCCATGCCTTCGGCGGGGGCAAAGCTGTCGGGCAGGGCGTAGGAGCGCCCGGTGTAATGCTGCTGTTCGCAGATATCCGAGCGGGCGCAGTCGATACGATAGACGCCGTCATCATTGATTGCGCCCAGGTGGTAGCCGGCCGGTGTCCCCGCTGCAGGTACAGATCCCGAATTATTGCCCATGAGGGATCCGCGCAGGCGAATGCCCCACTCCTTGCCGGGCTTGATGATGTCGCCGGCTTCAATGGTGCGCATGCTGACGGTTCCGCCGGTGGCTCCGGTACCTTCCGCGCTCATGACCGGGCCCTTGTCGATGCGGATGCCGCCGATCAGGTCGGGATCCACGTAGCTGCGGCTGGAGACGCCGGCATAGCCGCGATAGACGGTGGTTTCCTGGCGCGCGCCGTCGATGAGCACCGGAACGCGACCCTGCCCCTGCATGCCGCGAATATTCACGTCCAGTCCGCCACTGTTGCGGTTTTCACCAATGAGTACACCGGGAGTTCCCTGAAAGATATCGCCTACGGAGGTGCCGCGAAAGCGTTCGATATCCTTCTGGGTGATGATGTTGACCGAGGCGGGAGCGCGAAAGGTGGCGTCGTCTTCGCGGGTACCGCGCACGGTTACGGGAGCCAGGACGACCTGTTCCCGTTCTGTGGGGCGCAGCCCCACCGGAAGCGGGACTCCCTGCAGCTCCTGAAGCTCTGTGACTGGCGTCACGGAAAGCTCCATGTCAGCTGTCCTGTGAGTGGTCAGTGTGATGAGGTTGTTGCCGTTGAGGTGCCACTGGAGTCCGGTTCCCTCCAGCAGTTGCTCCAGAGCCTGGTCACTGCGCCACTGTCCCTGCACTCCCGGCGACTGATGATCCTGGACGATGCGATCATCCACCAGGACATCAATGCCGGTGGCAAGGGAGAACTGCAGGAGGGCGCCGCCCAGTGGCTGGGCGGCTATGGAGAAGCTGTGGAAGGAGGCGAGGTTGGCAGCGGGAGCGGGTATGGCGTTCAGGAAAAGCGCCAGAGCGACAAGCGCGCAGGCACGTACCATGAGGCTGAGTCGGGGCATGCGGTGTTTTCTCCTCTTTTCTGGTTATCGATCCCTCTACCAGGTAAGACGGAAAACCATGCAAAATGTACGGGCCGGTGAAAACATTTTTTGCACAATCTTTAAAAATTCAACGAAGCTAATGTTTATGGCGAGGGTGAGCCCCTGTTGTTTCGTGCGGTTGCGGCATCAGTCAGTTGGCGGATATGCGGATGAAAAAATGGGTGTAGCGGCTCATGCGCACGGGAAAGCTGTTGACGATGCTGATCAGGGCTGCTTCGGGGTCGCTGGCGCTGAATATTCCGGTTACCGGGATGGCGGCCACGTCCGGGTCGACGCTGAAGCGGGCGGTGTGGTAGCGCTCCAGGTCGCGCAGGACTTCACCCAGCGGGGTGTTCTGGTAGAGCAGGCGCTTCTGGCGCCACAGGCCGATGCTGTTGACATCCACGTCGGGCAGGCGCTGGAGACGGCTGGTGTCGTAGTGCAGTACCTGGCCGGGGTTCAGGGTTACCTGGTGCCCCAGGGTGTCAACTTCCACCTGGCCGCTGGCCACGGCGACCCTGGCGCCAGCGGGCTCGAGGCGCAGGTTGAAGCTGGTGCCCAGCACGCGGACTTCGCCTGCGGCGGCTTTTACCCGGAAAGGAGTTGTGTCGGGGGCAACGTCAAAGAACCCTTCGCCATGGCGCAGGGTTACCTGGCGCTGGTGGTTTTCCATCTGGACGCTGATGGCCGAAGCGGCCCCCAGGGAGATGCGGGAGCCGTCTGCCAGGGTAATCTGGCGCAGCTCACCGGCACGGGTGCAGTAGTCTGCGCCCAGGCAGTGCAGACCGGGAGAGTGGTGCAGGCTGATACTTGTGATGCCTGCGACCACCAGAAGGACGGCGGCGGCGGTGGCCAGGGTGGACCAGGCGCGTTGCCGGAGTGCCCGGTGGCGGAAGGTGGTACTGGCCCGGCGCGGGGCCAGGTCCTCCATGCCGTGCCAGATGCGCTGTATTTTCCGCCAGGATTGGGCGTGGATGGGGTTCTGGTCCATCCACGCGGACCAGGCGCGGCGGTCGGTTTCGCTGGCCTGGTCGTCCTGCAGGCGTACAAGCCAGGCGATGGCCTGCTCGTCTGGACACTGGTTCTGGGGTGATGAAAGATCCGGGGTGAAGGAGGTCTCCGGGTGCTGGCTCATGATTTCTCCTGTTGCGTGGCGTACTCATCCAGGCGTCTGGTGCAGTGGGTGAGGGCGCGGGCCATATGTTCCATGATAGTGCTGCGCGTGATGCCAAGCTGTTGTCCGATTTCGCTGTAACTCAACCCTTCCAGGCGCTTGAGCCGGAAGACTTCCCTGGCCCTGGGGGGCAGTTCCGCAATGGCATCCATGAGGATTGCCAGCTCTTCACGGGACAAAGCGGTGTCCTCGGCTGAGGGGGCCCGGCCCATGGCACTTTCCAGCTCTTCGGGGCTGATATCCTCCACGGGCATGTGGCTCGCGGATCGATAGTAGTCGATCAGTACATTGTGGGCAACTTTCAGCAGGTACGCTTTGGGATTGAGCAGGGAAATGGAGCTGCGCAGCAGGCGCAGGAAGGTTTCCTGGGTCAGGTCTGCCGCTGTTCCGGAAGAGGATACGCGGCTGGAGAAATAGCGCAGGATATCCTTGTGGTGGTTGCGGTAGATGTCGTGGGGATTCTGATCTGACATGGATGCCCTCTTCCAGTCGCTCTTCCGGGTGCGTCGCGTTCACGCTGCTTCACCTTCTGGTGAGTGTGGAGGCACGGGCGATCATGTTAGTTTACGCAAACTTTCTAGCGCTTTTTTCGATCCTCTGTCAAGGGTATTCGGGCATTTCAGCAGGAAAGTGCTGTGGGTGAGGCTGTCGCAGGGGTGAAGGGGTGCCGTGGCCAGCAAAAGAAACAGGGAGCGCCGGCTGACGCTCCCTGGATATACATGTTCTGAGGGGTTTTACTCTGCGGGCTGTCCGGCGCTGCGGCTCTTGCTGCGCTCAATGGACTGCAGGGCCAGGTAGTTTTCGCCAAAACGCTTGAGGTTGTCGATTTCGTTGTCATACTGGTCGTAGTGACGCTCTTCATCCATGACCAGATCCTCGAAGAGTTTCTTGGAGACCGAGTCGGCGTTGGTGCCGCACTCGTTGGCCCAGCGGTTATAGTCCATGGCGCTCTGCTCTTCCATTTTGGCAGCCATTTCCAGCATTTTATTCACGTCCTGTTCTGGAATGACATTGGAGCCGGCTTTCATTTCCACATCGCCACCCAGGAAGAGGATGCGCTCGGCCAGACGCTCCACGTGGATCATCTCTTCGATGGCGGTGCGCTTGAAGAGCCCGGCCAGCAGGTCGTAGCCCTGGTCGTCACAGTGAAAGTGGAAATACATATACTGGTGGAGCGCGGCGATTTCTTCAGATACGGCCTTGTTCAGCAGAGCTATACTTTTTTCATGCATGGAATGCCTCCTGATATTCGAGATGGATAAAAATATGCGAGTCCGATGGGCAGATACTACTCCAGAAACCCGTGGCAATCAAGGGAAGCCGGGGGTGGGAAATCTTCCGTTGACATGGTCGCAGAGGCAGGGCACTATATCGATCCGGGATTCAGGGAAGTGCGGTGAAAATCCGTCGCTGCCCCCGCAACTGTAAGCCGGACAAGGCTCCATGCGCCACTGTGACAACACGGGAAGGCGGAGCTGAGGATGATGGCGAGCCAGGATACCTGCCCCGAGAACACACAGCGGAGGGATGTTCCTATGGAAGTTCTGTCTTCACGTTCCCGTCTTTTGTAGCCAGCGCTCTGCGGCCCACGTACCCATTTCTTTTATCACATGCGTACCCCTGCCACTGCCTGCCCGGATATTTGCCGGGATGATGTGCCGTCTTCGCGGACGGACAGTGGCGGAAGCCACGGAGCCTGAACTATGATCACTACTGTCATGAAGCGCGATGGTCGTTTTGTCCCCTTCGACCAGGAGCGCATCGCCACTGCCATCTTCAAGGCCGCCCGTTCGGTGGGCGGCAGCGACCGTAACATTGCCTCGGCCCTCTCCCTGCAGGTGCTGCGCGCCCTGGTGGACCAGTACGGCCAGTACGGTTCCTGCACCGTAGAGCAGGTGCAGGACTGCGTGGAAAAGGTTCTCATCGAGGGTGGCCACGCCAAAACCGCCAAAGCCTATATCATCTACCGCCACCAGCGCGCCGACATGCGGGCCATGACCGAAAGCTTCGAAGGTCTGGAGAGCATCGTGGAATCCTACCTGGGCGGCAGCGACTGGCGGGTCAACGAAAACAGCAACACCACCTATGCGCTGCAGGGGCTCAACAACTACATCTCTTCCACCATCACCGCCCGCTACTGGCTCAATAAGATCTATCCGCGCCAGGTGCAGGAAGCCCACTCCCGTGGCGACTTTCACATTCACGATCTGGGGCTGCTGGCGGTGTACTGCTGCGGCTGGGATCTGAAGGATCTGCTGGTGCGCGGCTTTCGCGGCGTGGCCGGCAAGGTGGAGAGCAAGCCGGCCAAACACCTGCGCTCGGCCCTGGGTCAGGTGGTCAACTTCTTCTACACCCTGCAGGGGGAAGCCGCGGGGGCCCAGGCCTTTGCCAATTTCGATACCTGCCTGGCACCCTTTATCGCCTATGACCAGCTGACCTACCCCGAAGTGAAGCAGGCCATGCAGGAGTTCGTCTTCAACCTGAATATCCCCACCCGCGTGGGATTTCAGACGCCCTTCACCAACCTGACCATGGACCTGTACGTCCCCTCCACCCACCGCGACGAGCCAGTCATCATAGGCGGAAAGCCCCAGGAACGCACCTACGGGGAGTTTCAGGAAGAGATGTTCATGCTCAACCAGGCCTTCATGGAAGTGATGATGGAAGGCGACGCCAAAGGGCGCGTCTTCACCTTCCCCATTCCCACCTATAACGTCAGCCGCGACTTCGACTGGCAGCACCCCATGGTGGGCAGGCTGATGGAGATTACCGCCAAGTACGGCATCCCCTATTTTGCCAACTTCGTCAACAGCGACATGAGCCCCGACGACGCGCGCAGCATGTGCTGTCGCCTGCGTCTGGACAATCGGGAACTGCACAAGCGCGGTGGCGGACTCTTTGGCGCCAATCCCCTGACCGGCTCCATTGGCGTGGTAACCATCAACCTGCCCCGCATCGCCCACAGCGTGGACAGCGAAACGGCCTTCTTTGAGCGGCTGGCCGAGCTGATGGAGCTGGCCCGCGACAGCCTCAAAATCAAACGCAAGGCCCTGGAACGCCTGACGGAAAACGGCCTCTACCCCTATTCCCGCTTTTACCTGCAGGACATTCACCAGCGCTTTGGCGAGTACTGGCGAAACCACTTCAACACCATCGGCATCATCGGCATGAACGAAGCGCTGCTGAACTTTATCGGCGTGGATATCACCCACCCCGAAGGACTGGAATTTTCCCGCCGCGTCATGGAATTCATGCGGGAGCGCCTGGGACAGTTCCAGCTGGAGGAAGACGTGCTCTACAACCTGGAGGCCACCCCCGCCGAAGGCACCTCGTTCCGCCTGGCCCGCAAGGACCGCCAGACCCTTCCCGGCATCATCACCTCCGGTACTGAAGAGCGCCCCTACTACACCAACTCCACCCAGATACCGGTGGAGAAAACCCGCGACCTCTTTGCCGCCCTGGACCATCAGGATCAGCTGCAGCCCCTCTACACCGGGGGGACCGTCTTCCACATCTTCCTGGGCGAAGCCGTGGAGGACGGCACCACCGTGGGCAAACTGCTGGACACCATCACCCGGCGCTACCACCTGCCCTACATCACCATCACACCGACATTTTCCATCTGCCCCGTTCACGGCTACCTCAAGGGCGAGCACACCCACTGCCCCCACTGCGCCCAGGAACAGCGGCAGGAAATTCAGACCCGGATTACCGAACTCAAAGGCCAGGACGGCCTGCACGAAATCAATCTGACAGGAGCACACTCATGAGCCAGCGCGAAGCACAGATTCAACAACTGGAAGAACAACTTGCCAGCATCAAAGGAACCCCCTGCGACATCTACAGCCGTGTCGTGGGCTACCACAGCCCCACCAACCACTGGAACGAAGGCAAAAAAGAGGAATTCGGCAAGCGGGAGACCTTTGCGGTCAACCCATGAGCCACACGCCCACCCTGGTGGCCGATTTCACCCCCGTCAGTCTGCTGGACTTTCCCGGTGAAATCGCCACCACCGTCTTCACCCACGGCTGCAACCTGCGCTGCCGCTACTGCCACAATCCCGCACTCGTCCTGGGACAGCCCGGAAGGAGCCGCCAGGACCAGCTGCTGGAATACATTGACCGGCACCAGATCGGGGCCGTCGCCATCACCGGCGGCGAGCCCCTTTTTCAGCGGGAACTTGAAACCCTGCTGCAACAGCTGCGCAGCCGCAAGATCCGGATCAAACTCGACACCAACGGCACCCTGCCCCATCGCCTGAAACAGGTGCTGGAACAGGAACTGGTGGACTTTGTGGCCGTAGACGTCAAAGCCTTTAATGATGCCGACATGGCCCACATCACCCGCGCCTGCACCAGCATACAGCCTCTGCTGACCAGCCTGGCCCATCTGCGCAGCGCCAGCATCCCCTTTGAACTGCGCCACACCCTCTGGAAACTGCCCGAACCCGAAGAACTGCGCGCCCTGGCCGCCCACTGCGGCAGCGCTCCCCTGGCCCTGCAGTTTCTGCGCGACCGCGCCCCCATGCTGGATAAACGCTTTCGCTCCCCCCTGTCGGCCACCGATTTCACCATCGCGCACCAGCGCTTCGCGCAGGTGTTTTCCCGCGTGATAACACGGGGAGAAAACACGGAAGCCACGAAATAAAGAGGGGAAGATATGCCTCTCGCAAAGCCGCCAGGCTCGCCAAGGAAAGGCAGGGGGGGGTTACCGCGAATGGACGCGGATAAACGCGAATAGATGCAGGGAGCTGTGAAGGCAGGTTTCTCGCGGAGCACGCAGAGGCGCGGGGGAAAGGCAGAAGAGTTGAACCACGGAAAACACGGAAGCCACGGAAAAAAAGGGAAAGACAGACCTCGCGCAAAGCTAGCCAAGGAAAGGCAAGAGGGGATTTCACCGCGAATGGACGCGAATGGACGCGAATGGACGCGAATGGACGCAGGGAGCTGTGAAGGCAGGTTTCTCGCGGAGCACGCAGAGGCGCGGGGAAAAGGCAAAGAGAGATTGAACCACGGAAAACACGGAGGCCACGGAAAAAGAGGGAAAGACATATCTCGCGCCAAGCCGCCAGGCTCGCCAAGGAAAGGCAGGGGGAATTTTACCGCGAATGGACGCAAATATACGCGAATAGGAAAGCAAGTGGGGCGTAAGCGACTGCGTAATCCGCCAGTTGGGATAATATGTCTCACACAAAGTCCACCAAGGCACAGAGAAAGGCACAGTCTCATGCAAAGCTGCGGAGGGAAAGCATAACAGCATTCTTTGGCCGCAGACAAAGGCAGGAAAGGGCAAGCAAGTGAAAACGTAATGGGATTCATGCGTTCGACCCTTGACTTTCCGTGTGGCTGCTCTCAGTATATAGCTAATGTATATACCGAGGAGGTGTCGCCATGGCTACTGGAACCGTATTTGAAAACAACCGAACTCAGGCTGTCAGGCTCCCAGCGGAAACCAGGTTCCCAGAGGGCGTGAAGAAGGTTCATATCCGCGTACATGGCAACGAGCGCATTCTCAGCCCCCAGAATGCCGCCTGGGATTCTTTTTTCAAGGCCTCGGAAAATGTCAGCGATGACTTCATGGAAGAGCGTGCCAGCCAATCCCCACAGGAACGTGAGGAGCTGTGATGCTTCGCTACCTGTTAGACACCAACATCGTTATCTATGTCATCAAGCGTCGGCCCATTGAGCTGCTGGGGAAATTCAACGAAGAAACTGGCCGGATGGCTATCAGCAGCATCACCCTGGCCGAGTTGATGCACGGCGTCGAAAAAAGCGCCCAGCCCACAAAAAACCTTCAGCATGTGGAAGACTTCATTTCCCGCTTGGAAGTGCTGCCATACGCAGCTGCGGCGGCGATGCATTACGGCCATATTCGGGCCACCCTGGAGAGACAGGGAATTCCCATAGGAAGTAACGACCTCCATATCGCTGCCCACAGTCGCAGCGCGGGACTCATCCTGGTGACGAACAACGTTAAGGAGTTTGAGCGAGTGCCCGGACTGCTCTATGAAAACTGGCTTACAGGATTGTAGAATGCAGGGCGGATAAGCGACTGCAGGCAACGCCGCAGATGGGGGGGAGTCTTTTGAACCGATCTGAACCCAGAGCATTTCCATAAGCCGCGTCAGGGGTAAGGTGACGCATCTGCAATTTTCATGGAAGTTAACGGTTTTAATGTAACATTTTTGTGGTATTATGCAGACTGAATCGGCTGTCTGGGCAATGCAGCGCTTCAGGAGTACGGTTTTCGAGAAAGTACATAGCGTTACTTTTGACGCTTAATTATAACTAGGCAGACCCTTCGGACAAAGGAACATAATGAGACTTTACGACATAATTAAATCGGTAGCTAAAAAAACAAATATCGATTATGAAGAAATTACAAAATTAATAGATCACAGAGGAGAAAAGGGTACTGCAAGAGAAGATTTAATAAAAGAATTCCTCCTGCAATATCTTCCACAAAATTTTGGTATTGAGCGCGGATTGATAATAAATTCAAATTTGGAACAAAGCAATCAGCAGGATTTGTATATATATGATAAAAGTATAACACCAAGGTTTATAGATACGGAGCATGTAAAGGTTGTACCTGTTGAGTCCATAGTTAGCATTATTGAAGTCAAATCAGAATTAACAACTGAGGAGCTAAAAAGTGGTTTGGATAATATATGTCGAGTAAGATCGATGGAAAAGTCATTCATTGACGGTTCAATGTCAAGTTATTTTCCATTGGGCTACATATTGGCATTTAAATCACAAATAACATTAAATAAAATTAAAGAAGAATTGACTAAATATTCTGAAGCAAAAAGCCTAGAAAATTTCCCAACATTGATAGTTGTTCTTGATCGTGGCGTTGTTTCAATGACAGATAAAAACAATCCGATGAAATATCAATTATCACCCAATGATAATACTATCTTTGCAATCTCTGAAAACGAAGAGCAAGCTGATAACTTGATGATATTTTACCTGTTATGCTCATATAGTATAAGTATAAAAAGTCACCGTCTTGATGCACCAGATTTAGCTGCATACGCACAAAAATCAGGTTTTGCCAATCTATCAAGGAATTTCCATAGGGATCAATTTAAAGGTGTTACAATTGATTTTGAAGGAAATCCTATGTCAATTGATGGCATGTGTGCTGCGCAGGCATTTTGGAAGGAAGTTTGCGATAAAGGTGAACACATGAAACCAGAAAACTACATTAAGCTGTTGATCCTGCTGGCTGAAGCACTTCCTGATATGAAAAAAGATGTGGGATCAATTATTGATGCAATAAAAGGGAAAAATGCCTAGCAACCGCCTCAACTTGACAAATATTCATGGTTAAAAGTGAAGTTGAGTATATAGAATTCTTAGCCAGAGACGGGGGACTGCCAGCAATTCTGCACAAGTGGATGCCTTTTTGAATTACGCATTAACACCCTTTCAACGTTTTATTTTAGCGATTGATTGAATACATTTTAGCATGTCGCAATTATTTGCCTATGCAGCTTCTACTTGTCGACACAGATAATTTCACTTAAGGATTTACTCATGCTGAAATTAGCAGATCAGGAAAAACAGGAAATAATTCGCTATCTTGAAGCTGGCAAAGAATTGCCTGATAAGTACCGCTTTCTACTGTTCAAGGATAAGCGGGAAGTGGAGCTTGTCTGGAATGGGAAAACAAACGAAGTCTGCAATATTGTGCTGCCATTTCAGACCATTGAGCAGATTGACGAGCCTCGGGCTGAAAATCCGGAAGACACCAATCTGGATGCGCCACTGCTTTTTGATGAGCGCGGTCGCCAGCTACAGGGCTGGACCAACAAGCTCATCTGGGGCGACAACAAGCTGATCCTGTCATCGCTCAAGAACGGCCCGCTGCGCGAGGAGATTGAGAAACAGGGTGGCCTTAAGCTGATTTACATCGACCCGCCGTTCGATGTGGGCGCTGACTTTTCGATGGACATTGAAATAGGTGGAGACACATTCACTAAGAAGCCCAACATCCTCGAAGAGATTGCCTACCGCGACACCTGGGGTAAGGGCGCGGACTCTTTCATCTCCATGATTTACGAGCGGCTGGTGCTGATGCGGGATTTACTGGCAGAGGATGGGAGTATTTATGTGCATTGTGATTGGCGGGTGAATAGTCACATACGTCTTGTAATGGACGAGATTTTTGGTAAAGATAACTTAATCAATGAAGTAGTTTGGCAGCGAACAAATGCTCATAACATGAAATCGCAAGGATATGTTAGAGCAAATGATACTATATGGTTTTACACGAAATCTAACAAGTACTCGTTTAATGAGCAATATACGGACTATAGTGATGCTCAGCTAGGCCGGTACAAAGAAGATAAAGATGGCCGACTCTTTACTGGAAGAGATTTAACGGCTCTTCCGTATTGAGGATACATTGACAAAAAAGTGAGCATGGTGCCATTTATCGGGATTACAACCAAATAATTCCGGGAGAAGCACCATGCCCACCAGTGTTCTTTACCATGCCTACGGCCTTGCTGGCTACGATTACATCCGTACACAGTATCGCGGCAATACCATCAATTTCCATGTCCGGCCCCGTAAAAAGCTGATTCGCTGCCCTGCGTGCCTTGGCCGTTCTGTCATATTGCGAGGCAGTAGCATTCGTCGGTTACGAGGTTTGCCTTTGGGGATCAAGTCCACTTGGTTGCACGTCCACGTTCCACGCATCCAGTGCCTTCAGTGCGGTAGCGTCAGGCGGGTGAGTCTGAAAATAGCCTCTCCACGGTGTTCCTACACCCATGCATTTGCTCGGTATGTGGTCTCCCTTGCCCAAGCTATGAGCCTCATTGATGTAGCACGGCTTCTTGGTATAGGCTGGGACCTGGTCAAGTCCATTTTCAAGCGGTATCTGCATCATCACTATAGTAGCCCTTCACTTGCTGGGCTTGAGTATATCGCCATTGATGAGAAATACACCGGACGCAAACATGGCTTCATTACTCTCGTCATTGACCTTGGTTCAGCCAGGGTCGTATACGTTGGAGCAGGCAAACAGGCAGAAGCGCTTGATGGTTTCTGGAAACGCCTTGGTCGTCGCAAGTCATCTATCAAAGCCGTTGCTGCTGACATGAGTCCGGCTTACCGGTCGGCAGTGCTCGAACACCTTCCATCTGCTGCGTTGGTGTTTGATCGTTTCCATGTCGTCAAGCTTATGAATGAACGCCTTACCGATATTCGCCGCGAGCTGTACCATGAGCTCACAAGTCAGCATGACAGGAGCATTCTCAAAGGCACTCGCTGGATGCTTCTCAAAAATCCGCAGAGCATTGGCGAGCAAACCAGCGATCATGAACGCCTTGAACTTGCCCTGCAGGCCAATCGACCATTGGCGGTTGCCTACTATATGAAAGAAGATCTCCGCCAGATATGGCAACAAACTGACAAGGTAGCTGCCACGGTATTCCTCGATGACTGGATCAACAGGGCTCAGGCATCAGCCATCAAAGGGTTGAAGAAAATGGCCAAAACGCTGGAGAAGCACCGAGAGGGAATCCTGAACTGGTATGATCACCCCATATCAACAGGACCACTTGAGGGGATCAACAACAAAATTGATACCCTCAAAAGGCAAGCCTATGGATACAGAGATATGGAATTCTTCGAGCTCAGAATAAAGGCCCTCCATAATTCAAAGTACGCTTTAACCGGATGAACCGATTTAACGTTTTCTGGTAGAAATCCAGACCGACAATTCGAGTGGCGAGGAACAAAACCGCCAGATAACAGATCGTGGGGGGCGACCTTGGACCAGCTTGAAGCGTGGTGGGATGAAGGGAAAATTCTTCTCAAACGCAATGGAGCGCCGCGGCTGGATGGCCTAAAGACATATTTGGATGAAACCAAAGGCGGGAAACGTTTAACTACGAACTGGAACGATATTGGAAGAGTTGCTAATACGTCCAATGAACGAATTGATTACCCAACCCAGAAGCCTGAAGACTTGCTTGAACGTATCATTAAAGCCTCTTCCAATGAAGGGGACTTGGTAGCTGATTTCTTCTGCGGTTCCGGCACCACTGCCGCCGTGGCCGAGAAGTTGGGGCGCAAGTGGATCGCCTCTGACCTCGGCAAGTTCGCAATCCACACCACCCGCAAGCGCATGATCGGCGTGCAGCGTCAATTAAAAGAAAATGGCAAGGACTACCGTGCCTTTGAAATCCTCAATTTGGGCAAATATGAACGGCAGCACTATATTGGTGTCAATCCAGATCTGCGTGAGGAGCAGAAGCAGCAGCAGTTAGCAGAGAAGGAAACAGCCTTCCTCAACCTCATTCTGCGCGCCTATCAAGCGGAAAAAGTGGTGGGCTTCACTACTTTTTATGGCAAGCGAGCTGGGCGGTTAGTGGCGGTGGGGCCAGTGAACATGCCTGTGACTCGACTACTTGTGGAAGAAATCATTCTGGAGTGCCGCAAAAAGCATATAACAAAAGTGGACGTACTCGGTTTCGAGTTCGAGATGGGCCTATTCCCCAACATACTGGACGAGGCACGCGGCAAAGGCATCGACATCGCACCCAAGTACATCCCTGCTGAGGTGTTCGACAAGAGGGCAGTGGAGAAGAATCAGGTTGTGTTCCATGATGTCTCCTTCATTGAGGTTAAACCTCATGTGAAGAAGAATACAGTGGCGGTGGAGCTGACCGACTTTTCGGTGTTCTATTCCCAGGATTCCATCGCCAACGCCGAAGCCGCCCTGGCTGCAAACAAACGCGCAGGCAGCAAGATTGTGGTGGAAAAGGGCCAGATCGTAAAGGTGAGCAAGGACAGTCAAGGCATCGTCACCCGCGAACAACTCACCCAGCACTGGACCGACTGGATCGACTACTGGTCGGTGGACTTTGACTTCGAGAGTAAGCGCGAGATCGTGCGCATCCAAAACGCGGAAACCGGTGAGACCGAGGAGCAGTGGACCGGCGATTACGTGTTCGAGAACGAATGGCAGAGTTTCCGAACCAAGAAGGATCGCTCCTTGGAGTTGACGAGCGTGGCCCACGAATGTACACCGGGGCGACGCAAGATAGCGGTGAAGGTGGTGGACATCTTCGGTAACGACACCATGACTATTGTGGAAGTGAACGTGGGAGGGAAGAAGTAATGGCGCTGCACCCTGACTTCCCAGAATCTCCGCACGCGATTCTCGATCCGGAAATACGCTGGTTTCCGGCAGATGAAGCCTTGCGTGAAACCAGCATGGAAAAGCTGATGCCGCCGTTGGTAGCGACGCTGCGCAAGAAGGTTAAGGAATTCCGTGACGGTGGCTATGTGGGCGCGTGCGACACCAGTAAGAGCCTGCTTAACTGGTGGTTCAAGGAACCGCACTTGCAAGCGCTGGCCGATGGCACAAACGCACAGTTTCAATACTTCTTCGCCCAGCGTGAGGCGCTGGAGACCATCATCTACTTGTATGACGTGCTGGGCGCAAAGGACAAGTTTGACCTGATGCGTTTCGACAGCAGCGGCGCGGTTTCGGCGCAGATGTTTGACGAAACTTGGCGGCGCTACGTGATCAAGATGGCCACGGGCAGCGGCAAGACCAAGGTTATGAGCCTGGCGCTGGCGTGGAGCTTTTTCCACAAGCTATATGAGCCGGATTCCAAGCTGGCGCGCAATTTCCTGGTCATCACCCCCAATATCATCGTGCTGGATCGCATCTATCATGATTTTCGGGGTTTACGAATTTTCTTTAAAGACCCAGTGTTGCCCGACAACGGTTTCGAAGGCCGCAACTGGCGGGATGATTTTCAACTGACGCTGCATAAGCAAGACGAGGTGAATGTAACCCATCCGGTCGGCAATATCTTTCTGACCAATATCCACCGCGTTTATACGGGCGAGGATATTCCGCTTTCGCCGGATGATGAAGACACCATGGATTATTTTCTGGGCAAACGACCTAGCGGCGCGACCACGGATTCCAAGGTCGATCTGGGCATGATTGTTCGCGATATTGATGAGCTGATGGTGCTCAACGACGAGGCACACCATATTCACGATTCCAGGCTGGCATGGTTCCAGTCAATCCAGGATATTCATAACCGGCTTCTGCAAAGAGGTGAGGCGCTCAGTCTGCAACTGGATGTAACCGCAACGCCCAAGCACAACAATGGCGCGATCTTTGTGCAGACAGTGACGGACTATCCGTTGGTGGAGGCGATTTCGCAGAATGTGGTTAAGCATCCCGTGTTGCCCGATGCTGCCAGCCGCGCCAAACTATCAGAACGCCAAAGCGCGAAGTATACCGAGAAATACGCCGACTATATCGACCTGGGTGTGATCGAATGGCGCAAGGCTTATGAGGAGCATCAGAAGCTTGGAAAAAAGGCCATACTTTTTGTTATGACAGACGACACCAAGAACTGTGATGACGTGGCCGAATACCTGGAAGGGCTTTACCCAGACCTTAAAGATGCTGTGCTGGTAATCCATACGAAGAACAATGGTGAAATATCTGAAGCGGCATCGGGTAAGGCTAAAGAAGAGCTGGAGAAGCTACGTCAGCAATCAAACGAAATTGATTCACCTGAAAGCCCCTACAAAGCGATTGTATCAGTATTGATGCTTAAGGAAGGTTGGGATGTGCGCAATGTCACCACTATTGTCGGGCTGCGCGCTTATTCAGCCAAAAGCAATATCCTACCCGAGCAGACCTTGGGACGAGGATTGCGAAAGATGTATCCGGGAAATATAAAAGAATACGTGAGTATCGTTGGAACAGATGCCTTTATGGATTTTGTCGAATCAATTCAGGCGGAAGGCGTAACACTTGAACGTACTGCCATGGGTAAGGGTACAAAGCCCAAAGCACCACTAGTTGTGGAAATTGATAATGACAACGAAAACAAAAATATTGAAGCCCTGGATATTGAAATACCGGTGCTATCGCCGCGTGTCTATCGTGAGTATAAAAACCTGGATGATCTGGATACTGGAGTTATAACATTCCAGCCTGTGATTTATGAGACCTTCAGCGAGGAGGAGCAGCGCGAGATTGTGTTCAAGGACATTACCACTGGCGAGGTGACGCATACCACGATTCTGGATACCGCTGGAGTGGCAGACTATCGCAGTGTGATTGGCTATTTTACCCAGACCGTGATGAAAGAGCTGCGTCTCGTGAGTGGCTATAACGTACTTTACGGCAAAATCAAGGCGTTTATTCAGGATACGCTGTTCAACCAGGTGGTTGATCTGGAATCACCTAACACGCTGCGCAATCTGTCCGAACTGGTGGCGACCAAAACAGTGATCGAGACTTTCAAAAAAGCAATCAATGACCTGACCGTGCGGGCTAAGGGTGGTGCGGAGATACGGGATACCATCAAGCTGCGTCAGACTCGACCCTTTGTGGTGAAGGACCAGGGCTATCTGATGCCGAAAAAGAGCGTGTTCAATCGTGTGATTGGTGACAGTCATTTTGAGCTGCAATTTGCCAATTTTCTTGAGAATTGCAGCGATGTAGTATCTTACGCGAAGAACTATCTGGCGGTGCACTTTAAGTTGGATTATGTGAATCGAGACGGTGACATAGCGAACTACTACCCTGATTTTTTTGTGAAACTGTCCGATCGCAGTATTGTGGTGGTTGAGACCAAAGGGCAGGAAGACCTGGATGTACCCCTGAAAACCGCGCGGTTGCGCCAATGGTGCGAAGATATCAACGCCGCCCAATCCAATGTCCAATATGATTTTGTGTACGTGGATCAGGAGGGTTTTGAAAAGTACAAACCGAAGAGATTTAGCGATGTCCTTGATGGTTTTCGAGAATATAAATAGTCTGATCATCTATAGTTAACTGTCGATTTTAGCATATAGAGAACGCCAAGTGCGCTGGGATAAGCTGGCAAGAGATCAAGAGGTGAAATTCCCTATCCGGTAAAGCTTAGTGAGTCGCCGCAGCTCTTGGTTATAACTAGTCGTGAGTCCCGTTGATAAGCGTTGTCAGGGGTGTAAGCTTAGCTGATAAATAGCTGGAAGGAATGGGATCTCTGGGATTTGAACAAAAAAAAGCCGACGCGTACACAAACGTGAAGAGGCGCCGGGCGTATTAAATATACACTACTTGTTGAAAAGCATGTTGTCAATACGTGAGCCACAATCAAAAAGAAGCCCCCTTTGTTCGAGCAGCATTCCGCTCTGCACGATCTTGATGAACACGTGGAGGACAGGTCATGAAGAGGATCACGCCATGTCTTGCATTCGGTCATAACGCCAGCGAAGCTGTTGAATTCTACGTTGCGCTTTTCGACGCTGTATTTGGGAATTCGGAGATAAGACGCGTTACTCGCTTTGACGAAAGGGAATTAGAGGAACTTCGGAACGTTCCTGAAATGAGTGATGACATCATGCCAAGCGCTGGCGTGAAGACGATCCGATTCGCGCTCGCAGGTCAGGAGTTTCTTGCTGTTAATGGCGGCGGGTACTTTGGGAAATTCCATGAAAGTATGTCGCTCTATGTCTCCTGCGAAACACAGGAGGAGATTGACAGGTTGTGGAGCAAACTTTCCGAAAACTGCATTGAACAGCAGCCTTGCGGTTGGATAAAAGACCGATTTGGCGTTTCATGGCAGGTTGTGCCGTCTTTTGTCTGGGAGATAGACGAAGGAGAAGACCGGGCAAAAGCTGAGCGAATGAACATTGCAATGTTTTCCATGAAGAAGATCGATATGGCCAAGTTGCGAGAGGTATGCGAGCAGGGCGCATGATGAGATGGATAACCAGCAATGTCGATCTCATGCTCGAAGCCGAACAGTAATGGTATGCGCATAGGCTGGAACTGCGCTGTGCTTCATCCCCGCCGGTGATGCCCGGCGTCGGATGCGGAAAGGTGAAGGTGGAACATCATGGACATTCAGGTGCTGACGAAGTTTTTCATGTGGTGCACGATCTTGAATATGGGGTTGCTGTTTTTTCTATTCCTGATTTTGGCATTTGCCCGTGACTTTGTGTACAAGATGCACGGCGAATGTTTTCCCATGCCGCAGGAGACGTTCAACGTGGTGTTCTACTCGTTCATGGGCATGTACAAGATCATCGTTCTTGTTTTCAACGTAATACCGTGGGCTGCGCTGGCGATTCTCGGGTAAAGAATCGCATTCATCAGACAGGCTCAGGCGACGCGGGCAACCCGCGCACCTGACTGACCTGCGCCGGCTCTTGCAAAGGAGTTCTTCTTGGGACGGTTTGGCGACGATCCTCATGTTTTCTTCAGTCAGGTGTACTCCGATGTCGCCCCGTGGGAGGTGGGCGGGCCGCAACCGGATATGGCTCGCATCCTTGACGAGTACCCACCCGCTGACCCCGTACTCGACCTTGGTTCGGCCACTGGCGATCTCGCTATCAGCCTCGCAATGCAGGGTCATGAAGTTGTTGGCCTCGAATTTGTGAAGTCCGCCGTCGACCAGGCGCGCGACAAAGCGGCTGCGCTTCCGCCGGAAGTCCGCGGCCGCCTGCGCTTTGAGGTTGGCGATGCCACTCGCCCTTCAGCACTGGGGGTGAAGTTCGGTTCGGTTCTCGATTCGGGATTCATCCACCTCCTCGACTCCGAAGAGACCGACCGCTTTGTCACGGATCTCTTTGAGGCTATCACGCCCGGAGGTCGGTACTACCTCCACGAATTTGCCATTGAGTACCCGATCGACAACGTCCCGCGGGCGATCACCGAGGAGGAGATTCACGCCCGCTTCAACCAGGCTTCCGGGTGGCGTGTCATCACAGTGAAGGAGGCCGTGTTTCACAATCGTGTCGCACTGCCGACGCCGGCCATTGTGGCTTGTATTGAGAGGCTCGCGGACTGAGGCTGTGGTGTGTGCGGCTTCAGCGCCATTGGGTTACAGCAGGAGCAGGTGTCTGACACCCACACTGAACCCGACGGCATGCGCTTGCGCAGCAGCGCATATTTGTGCACTCGTTTTGTCATTGCCAGACACTGCAAGAGGTGATTCAAAATGCTGATTGAAAGGGCCACAGCGGCTGACATCCCCGCACTGAGCGATTTGCTGTCAATACTGTTTTCGCAGGAGGCAGAGTTCACTCCAAACCCGGAGGCGCAGCAGCGGGGGCTGGCTCAGATTATTGGCGATCCGGGGATTGGCGCAGTGTTCGTGGCAAAACACGGTGAACAGGTCATTGGTATGGTGAATCTGCTTTTCACTGTATCCACCGCACTGGGTGAGCGGGTTGCCCTGCTGGAAGACATGGTTGTTTCCCCTGCTGTCCGAGGCATGGGGGTGGGCACGAAGCTTCTTGCCGAAGCAATTTCGCACTCGCGGGCGCAAGGCTGCAAGCGCATTACCCTGCTCACTGATCAAAGCAATGTATCAGCCCGGAAGTTCTATGAAAATCAGGGCTTTGTGCTGTCGGATATGGTGCCGATGCGCCTGATACTGGAATAAAACGAGAGAACTTTGATAAGAAACACGGGGTTGAGTATCTGCGCGGGTTGTGGGGCATCAAGCGTACTTCCCGTACATTGCAGTGACGGGCGATTACAGGGCAACTCCGCAGATGAGATTTTCAACGGACTGTAAGGGGGGTATCCGCAGATGGGGAAGTTGGAAGAGTTGAACCACGGAAAACACGGAGGCCACGGAAAAAGAGGGGAAGATTTGCCTCTCGCAAAGCCGCCAGGCTCGCCAAGGAAAGGCAGGAGGAGTTTGACCACGAATGGACGCCAATAAACGCGAATGGATGTAGGGCGGATAAGCGAATGCGCATCCGCCATTCCCCTCCATTGGAGGGGTGGCGCGAAGCGACGGGGTGGTCGTCTTGCAAAGCGGGTGGCCCTGTATTTTTTGCCACAGACAAAGGCAGGAAAGGAAAACCAGACAAAAGCCATGCCTTACCTGTACGACTTTCAGTAATTGGCTTTATCTGCGTAAATCAGCGTAATCAGCGGACGTGTTTTCTCTGCAGATTTCCGCAAGTGACTCAGCAGCCTGTTATGGCTCATGAAATCGATCGGAACCCAGAGCATCTTAACAAGCCGCTTCAGATGTAAAGTTACGCATCTGTCATTTTTGTATTGACTAACGGTATTCCTGTGACTTTGATTGTGGTATTGTGCAGACTGAATCGACTGACTGGGCAATGCAGCGCTTCAAGAGTGCGGCTTTGTAAATTGCATATTTGACGAAGAAACTGGTTCGGATAATAACCTGACAGAAAAGGTACCCTTTATGAAAGAGCTACAGAGTGCATTTCCTGGCGGGAATTTTTATTCGTTACTTTGTACGGTTATTGAGAAAGTACATAGTGCAGTGAACTTTATAGCATAGAAAGTTGGTGTATAATGATGAACAATTGGGAAGAGTTAGAGTATAGTGTAAAAAAATATGCCGAATATATTTGGGATAGAACTGCAGCTCCAGAGCGCATCGAAGGGGTTAATTTTGACTGCGTGTTACACATTCATGATAATGAGATTGTAATTATTGAAGTAACGAAAAATAACTCACTCCAAAAAATACGAGAAGATATAACAAAAATTGAAACTATCGCAATATCATTAATTAGAAAGTTTACGATACTAAAGCCATTTATCGTGTGTGATTTCACGCCAACTCCTGGCATGAGAGATGCTGGTAGGGAGAAACGCATATCTGTCTTGTCATTTAACGAATTTCAAAGATTATATTTTGATTTCCCTTCATATAAAACCCTACGAGATAAACAACAATTTGGCAGTGCAATTGATCCCATATCAGGTGAAAAAGACAACTCCGAATATATTCCTGTAAAGTACATTCTTAAAGATAAAAATACAGAATTATCTGTACAGGAAATCGCAAACCTGATCAAAGCAGGGAATAAAATAATATTAACTGGTGACTATGGCACTGGGAAAAGTCGTTGCTTCGCTGAGCTATTCAAAATATTAGCTGATGATTATTTAAAATGCAAATTAATACCAATAGCCATAGACCTAAAGGATACTTGGGGTCTTGTTTCTGCAGTTGAAATTATTAGAAGGCATTTTAGTCACTTAGGCATTAACGAGAGCAAAATTAATAATATTATAAAATCTTTTCAAAGCGATGGAGTCTGCTTCCTTCTTGATGGCTTTGATGAGGTCGGGTCGAAACCTTGGAGTGAAGACAAGGAAAGCATGCAAATGGTAAGAAGATTTGCATTGCAGGGTGTTTATGACTTAATAAAAAAAACAAATGCTGGAGTCATCGTCTCTGGAAGAGAGCATTATTTTAACAGCAATAAAGAGATGTATTCTGCCCTAGGCTTATCGGAAAACAATGCCATGTTAATTCATTGCAAAGAAGAATTCAGCTATGATGAATTTCAATATTTCCTTGACATTAACAATATTGATGTAGAATTCCCCTCATGGATACCAAAAAAGCCTCTAATCTTAAAAACTTTTTCATCAATGGACGCTAAAGATATAGAGGAAATTTTTGAAGAAAATGACATTAAGTTATGGTTTAAGTTTATTAAGCATATGTGTGATCGGGATTCCCGTATACATCCAGTGCTTGATGGCTCAACTGTTAGGCAGGTGCTCCAAGTTTTAGCGAATTTATCCAGGGAAAAGTCTTCCAGCGTAGGTCCAATTAGCGAAAAAGAAGTATTTGATGCCTTTTATGAAGTAACAAGAACCTATCCCAATGAACAAGCAACAATTATGTTACAACGGCTACCAGGTCTTGGGAGGGTAAGTAGAGAGTCAGGTGAAAGGAATTTTATTGATGAATTTATATTAGATGGACTTAGAGCTTTAGAGCTCCATGATCAACTAATATCAAATTCGCAAAAAAGCTATATGTCCAATTGGCTTCATCCTTTAAAGCATATTGGAACGCGAGTCCTCGCATATAAGATTAATGAAAACAATACCCTTGATATATTTGTCGATCTCTCTAAAGGACTTCTAAGAAAAGAAATAAGAAATAAAGCACTTGTATCAGATATAATTTCCTCCCTAAGTATGTCAAACACAAAAACTATCAACTATAACAATGTAGTTTTTGATGAACCACATTTTGGAATTTTAGATTTCAGAAATTTTAACATTGAGAACCTAGAGCTATCTAATGGAATTATAGAAGAAGTTCACATGGGGAAAAGTGATCCGACTGGAATACTAATAAAAAACTGTGACATATCAAAGATTTATGGCATTTCATCTAAGACAGGTTTGCCAGAATGGATTGTTAATCCACATATTGATCAGTTTGAATTAGTTGATACGCTTGGATCCATTAAAAAATCAGGACTCTCAAAGTCTCAAACAATCCTAGTGTCCATTTTAATTAAAGTCTACAGGCAATATGGTAGAGGAAGGCTTGAGCATACGCTAACAAAAGGCCTATCTCAAGTGGATAAAACTATGCTGAATAGAGTTTTAAAAGTTTTAGTTCAACATGGATTTATCGAATTAAGTAAAGATAGAAAGAAGAACGAAACTATTTATAAGCCTGTAAACAAGCTAAGAAACAGGGTTGAATCTATGCTATCTGAACTTGATACTTCAAACGATGATTTGTGGACAACTGTTTCCGCTCTTAAATAAAAGGCTGCACCGGAGCGCAATAAGCTGCGTCGGGCGAACATTTTTCAGCTTATTATACAAGCAGGCAATTGAAAAATGCTCAGGTGCAAGGCGCTCGCGGAGTACGGAATGAAGCGTACTCTTCGTACGTTGCAGTGACGTGCTACTGCGAACAACACCGCAGATGAGGGTTTTGCAGCAGCCTGAAGGAGTTCCCATGCAGTCCTACCTCGCCGCTACGAATATCATCGACTGGAATCACCCCGATGTTCTCGCCCGCGCCCGTGGGCTTGCTGCTGGTGCGGATTCGGTTCATGCTGTGGCGAAGCGGTGCTTCCAGTGGGTTCGGGATGAGATCAGGCATTCGCGGGATTATCAGCTGCAGGAGGTGACCTGCACGGCTTCGGAGGTGCTGCGTGTCGGCAGTGGTTATTGCTATGCCAAGAGTCATCTGCTTGCGGCGCTGTTGCGGGCCAATGGAATTGCGGCGGGTTTGTGCTATCAGCGTTTAAGTCGCGATGATAACGGAGCGCCTTTTTGCCTGCATGGGCTGAATGCGGTTTTCCTGCCCGATGTTGGCTGGTATCGCGTGGATGCCCGGGGCAACCGGGAGGGTGTCAATGCGCAGTTTACGCCTCCGGTGGAGCAGCTGGCCTATGCGATTCGGCTGCCGGGGGAGGTGGATTTTCCGGATATCCTGCCTGAGCCGTTGCCGGTGGTGGTGGAGGCCCTCCGGTCTTTCAGGACGGCTGATGAGTTGTGGGCTCATTTGCCAGATGTGAAAAAGCCCGTGACCTGAGTTGGTCACGGGCTTTTGATTTCAGGGGTTATCGTGAATTGGTGGCGGCGGCTATCTGGGCGATGGTGGTTTCCTGCAGTTTGAACTGCATGACGGTGCTGCGCAGCTCTTCGGCAACTTTGCTGAGCTGGGTGGAGGAGTTGGAGATTTCCACCAGTTCGCGGGCGCTGCTGTCGGCGATGGCGTTGATGCGTTCCACGTTCCGGGCGATTTCATTGGTGGTGGCGGCTTGTTCTTCGGCTGCCGAGGCGATCTGGGTGATCATGCCCGTGGTGGTGGTGACGTTGCCCATAATCTGGTTGATGGATTCGCCGGCCTGGTCGGCGGACTGGGCGCCCACTTCCACGCGGTCCACATCGGCGGCGACTTTGTCGACGGCATCCTTGGACTGTGCCTGAAACTTGCTGACCATTTCGGATATTTCCCTGGTGGCGGCCTGGGTGCGTTCGGCCAGTTTGCGGACTTCATCGGCAACTACGGCGAATCCGCGGCCGGAGTCGCCGGCGCGGGCGGCTTCAATGGCGGCGTTGAGGGCGAGCAGGTTGGTCTGGTCGGCGATATCGTTGATCACATTGACGATTTCTCCGATGCGCAGGGAGGAGTCGCCAAGTTCCTGGATGACTTCCATGGAGGCTTTGGCGCCGTCGGCGATCTTCAGCATATTCTCCACGGTGGCCATGACGGACTGCTGGCTTTCACCTGCGCCGCGCTGCATTTCCTGGGCCCGCTCGGCGGTGTCGGTGGCGTTGGCGGCGATCTGGCTGATGGTCTGGTTCATCTGTTCGATGGCGGCGGCCAGCTCTCCGGTTTTGGCGCTTTGCTCGTCGATGCCTTCGGAGATGACGGAGACGGTGCTGGAAAGCTCTGAGCTGGAAGAGGCCACATGGTGGGAGAGGTCGTCGATGTCGAGCATGATGCGTCTGATGCGCTGAATAAAGAGGTTAAAGAGGTGGGCCAGGGTTCCCAGCTCATCGCGGCGGCTTTCATCCAGTTGCTGGGTCAGGTCGGCATCGCCTTCGGCGATGTCGCGCAGGCGGTAGATCAGGGCGTCAATGGGGCGCAGCAGTGCCCGGAGCAGGAAGACGATGATCAACGCGCCGGCGATAAGGGCCATCACGGCAATGGTGATCTGGGAGCCCAGCAGGCTTATGACGGGTGCGTAGACTTCGCTGCGGTCGATGGCCACCATGACGAACCAGTCCATGCTTTCCAGGGCGGAGTAGGCCAGCAGTTTTTCACGGCCATTTTCCCGGAAGCTGGCAATGCCCTGTGAGGCTTGCTGCATGTCAGCAATGGTGCGGCTGAGGGAGGGGTCGATGTCGGAGAGTTTTTTCTGCAGGACCAGGTCGCCCTGGTGGTGGGCCAGAATGGTTCCGTCCTTGTGTACCAGGAAGAAGTAGCCGCTTTCGCCGATGGTGCGCGAAAGCACGCTCTGGACGATGGTGTCCATCCATACGTTGGAACTGAGGACGCCACGGAACTGGCCGTGGGCTGTCACGGGGTGCATAAAGGAGAGAATCAGCCCGGCGTCGCGGGTGGCGGTTCGGTAGGGCAGTGTCTGGGAGGCGCCACTGGAGCGCTTGCCTTGCTCATACCAGGGGCGGACGCGGGGGTCGAAGTCGGCGGGCAGATCCAGGTGGCGGGAGGGGTAGAAGCCTCCGTCGGCTTCGGCACCGAAGTAGACGACATCGAAGCCACCCACATTGGCTGTCAGGCCCATGTCACCGATGATTTCCGCCGCGGCCATGGTTCCCGCGCTGCGGTGGTGGGCGAGATCTGCCATATAGGCGTCCCAGTTGGCGCTGAGTTCTTTAGCCATGATGGTGATGCCGTTTTTACGGCTCAGGGACCATTCATCCACCATGGCTGCCAGTTCACGCGACTGGGCCAGCTGGAACTCCTCGGCGCTGTGGCCGAAGGTGGAGCGGGTGGAGAGGTAGGCGTTGCCCACAAGCAGGGCCAGGGTTACCAGGAAAATAGAGAGCATGGAAATGTACATTTTCGTTTTCAGGTTCATGGGTCACCTCAGGAGTACGTTTATCGGTTATCTCTACGAAAAACAAATACAGACGAAGTGGCGCGGAAACGAAAAGTATGAGTGTATTCCCTTGCGGTATACATGTGCTCTGGTGAAGGATGGACAATGCTGTGGGGTTGGTTGAAAAGATGAATCGGGACTTGTCTTATTGCGAACGTGACCAATTATACCAAAAAAATATGGATAACTGTCAAGAAAACAAATCCTTTGGGTCCGACCGGTAAAATCTCTACCCTGAGATGATATATGCCAAGCCCGAACTGTCTGGTGTCGTCGGCAGGATATGGTCATGGACGTCGTGGGGATGGCGGTGGCTTGCCCGATGATAGCGGGAGGCGCGGTACCACAAAGGGGATGCCGCGGTGGTCGATGATTTCAGACTCTATGCCGTAAACCTGCTGAATCAGCTCTTCGGTTATCACTTCCAGGCCACCGTACGCCAGCACCCTTCCCCGGGAGAGAAAGAAAAACCTGTCCGAGTAGTGGATGGCCAGGTTGATGTCGTGCATGGTCATGATGGTGCAGATGCCCCTGGAGTGCACCAGCTCCTCCACCAGGTGCATGGTGTTGTGCTGGTTGGTCATGTCGAGGTTGTTGGAGGGCTCATCCAGAACGAGTACCTGGGGCTCCTGGACAATGGCCCGCGCGATCTGCACCTTCTGAAATTCGCCACCGCTGATCTGGCCGAGGTGGCGCAGGGTACGTGAGCAGGCGTGATGGCACAGCGAGCAACGGGGGCAGATGGGTTACAGCACTTTCTGTTCCACCTGGCGGAAACAGGGAATGCACAGGGTGCGTCCTCCAAAGCGGCGGGTGCGCGACTCCATGGTTTTTTCACCGCAGTGTTCGCAGACCAGGCTTTCCAGAATCACTGCCGGGCGGGGTGCTGGGGTCGGGATCTCTTCTACGCGGAAGAGTGCTTCCAGGGGAGTCTCCATGATGGCGCGGCAGAGGGCTTCGCGCTTTTCCTGTTCGTGGGGGGCGGGCTTTTTCATGGCGGCAAATTCGGCGGGCGGCTGATAGAGGGCGCGCAGGGCCTGATTCGTGTCGGCGCGGTAGAAGCGAAAGGCCATCTTGCCGTGATCCAGGTGGATGAGGTTGCCCTTGCCGAAGGTGCAGCCGGTGAGGAACTGGATGGCGTCGACGCCGCACATGTCTGTCTCCACCACGGCGGTAACGGGTGCCTGGCGATTGTGCCCAACGCGCGCAAGGCACAGTTCGGCGGCGCGGATGCCGATGGTGAGTCCGGGGCAGTGGTGGCCGTGAAAGTCGATGGTGGCCTGAATCTGTTCGGGGGAGATGCTTGTCATATGGAGTTCCTTTACGAAGTTACTGTGGGCAGGTGGCACGTGGTACCACCAGACGGTAGCCGCTGTGCTCAAGAATATCCACCTCCACGCCGTAGACGGCCTGAACGATGGCGGGAGTGACGCCGCTGGCGGCGACATCGGCGTATATGCGGCCCGCTTTGACAAAGACAAAGCGGTCGGCAAAGCGCAGGGCGCTGTTGAGGTCGTGCATGGTCATGATGGCACTGACGGGGTGGCTGCGGGTGATGGCGCGGATGGTCTGCAGGATTTCAAACTGGTTTTTCAGGTCCAGGGAGCTGGTGGGCTCGTCCAGGAGCAGAATATGTGGTTCCTGCACAAGGGCACGGGCGATACAGACTTTCTGAAGCTCGCCGCCGCTCATCTCGTCGAGAAAGCGCAGGCTCAGCTCACCCAGGCCAATGCGCTGCAGGGCGGCTTCGACTTTCTGCAGGTCGTCGCGGGCGGGCCGCCAGCCCATGTGGGGGGTGCGGCCCAGCAGGACGGCATCGAAGGCGGTCATTCTGGCGCTTTCACCGCGCTGGGCCACGTAGCCGAAGTGGCGGGCGATGTCGCGGCTGCCCATGCGCAGGACATTTATGTCTTCAACGGTGATGGTGCCGCCCCGTGGTCGGTGCATGGCGTTGATGCAGCGCAGCAGAGTGGTTTTGCCAACGCCGTTGGGGCCGAGGACGGCCATGAGCTCGCCCTGGTGCAGCTCCAGGTCAATCTGCTGCAGCACGGCGTGTTGGCGGTAGTGGAAATCCAGATCCTTCACCTGCAGTTTCATCGGCGTTGCCTCCGGATAAGCAGGTAAATAAATGCCGGAGCACCGATAAAGGCGGTAAGCACGGAGACGGGGATCATGTGGGGTGCCATGACCAGGCGAGCCACGATATCGGCGGCCAGCAGCAGCGCGGCCCCGACCAGGCAGCTGGCGGGCATGAGAAAGCGGTGATCGTCGCCGATGAAGCGGCGTACGATGTGGGGGCTGATCAGGCCCACGAATCCGATGATACCCAGGAAGGCGACAATGACGGCGGTGATGGCCGAGCAGACGAGCATGCCCACTATACGCAGCCTTTCCACGTTTACGCCCAGGCCACGGGCGGTCTCATCTCCGGCATCGATGGCGTTGTACTGCCAGCGGTGCCAGATGAAGTAGAGGATTCCGGTGCCGACCACGGCCGCCATGATGGCCACTTCATTCCAGCCGGCCCTTCCCACGTCGCCAAAGGCCCAGAAGACGATGGCGGCCAGTTGAACGTCGTCGGCAAAGTACTGCAGGAACATGGTTCCGGCGGAAAACAGAGCCCCCAGCGCCACGCCAGCCAGTACCATCACTTCGGGTGTGGCTCCCCGCAGGCGGGCCAGAGCCACGATGACGAGGGAGGCTGCCAGGCAGAAGAAGAAGGCGCTGACGGTGATCGCCAGGGACTGGGAGGTTTTCAACATGGTCAGCGCCGGGCCGGAGGCTCCGGAGGCTCCCAGGGCCATGACCACCAGGGCTGCGCCGAAAGCGCCCGCCTGGGATATGCCCAGGGTGAAGGGGGAGCCCAGGGGGTTACGCAGAATGGACTGCATGGCGGCTCCGGCAGCGGCCAGTCCGGCTCCGGCCAGAATTGCCGCCAGGGCGTGGGGCAGGCGCATGTTCCACACGATGGCGTTATTGCGGACAGAGTCGCTGGTTCCCAGCAGGGTTCTGAAGACGTCTGCCACGGGTATTCTGGCTGGCCCCAGGCAGAGGGCGGCCAGGAGCAGCAGCAGGCTCAGCAGGGCGCAGATGAGAAGAAAGGTCCGCTTGTGCCTGAGGTAGGCGGTGTATTCAGGGGGAACGATGCCGTGGTGCAGGTGGGCCATGGGTGGCTCAGTTCCTGATGGGGATGGTCTGGAAAACCAGTCCGTCAAACTGCTGTTCCAGTTGACCGAAGACGGGTTTGCCTACCAGGAAGCGGTAGATGTCATCAGCCTTTGTGGCTGGGTCAACATCATGGAACGCTTGAGGGAAGAGCGCGCTGCCGATGTAGTAGGTGTTGGCCAGGATGGAGCCGAAGTTCTGGGTGTAGGAGTTGAAGGGCAGGACGCCACGAATGGTATTTTCCCGCACGGCAGTCAGGTTGGCGTAGGAGGGGTCGGTGCGCAGGGCGTGCAGGCCGTTGTTGGCGGGTTCCAGCATTGAGGTGGAGACATCCAGGAAGAGGCAGGCGGGGTCCCAGGCCAGAAGCTGCTCCTGGGAGACCACGGCATGGGCCGCCTGGGACTGGCGCGAGCCGCTGGCGGCCAGGTTGGTGATTCCCAGCAGTTCAAAGGGTGTGTAGGAGGGCATGGTGGACTGAAAGCCGCGTCCGCCGCGCATGGCGATTCCTCCCACATAGCAGGCGGGGATGGCGGAGGCATCGTGAGTGGCCATGCGTGTTTGCACGTCCTCCAGGGTCTGTTCGAAAAAGGCGATGACCTCTTCGGCCCGCTTCTGCTGGCCAACGATGCTGCCCATAAGGCGCAGGGAGGCGAAGAGGTCGGATTTGCCACTGGTGAGGTCGCCGTAGTTCAGGGTAATGACGGGGATGCCGGTTTTCTGCTGCAGCAGGATGGGGTTGTGCCCGGACTCGGGGGATGTCTTGAATATGACGTCAGGCAGCGGTTCCAGGGTGACAATGCGTTCGGGGTGATCGTGGCCGCGGAACTCGCCAAAGACGGGATAGGTGGCGAACTGGGGGTTGGCCATGGCGTAGGGGCGTGCGTCGGCATCGACTCCCCGCACTTCGATACTGTCAACGCCCACGATCATATGTTGTGCCTGCAGGTAGGTCAGCAGGCGCAGGCAGCCGGGGCCGGAGCAGATGACATGCCTGACTTCAGCGGGAATGCTGACCTGGCGCTGCATGGCATCGGTGATGGTGTGGTTTTGGGCGGCGTGTGCCAGGGGGGAAAGCAGCATGGTACAGAGGAGCAGGAGCAGCAATGGGCGCATGGACACGGGAACCTCCGCTGGTAATACGATTATTGGTTTCGTGTTACTGTATAGCAGCGACACTGTTTCCGGTCAAGGGATGAATGGCGAAATGGGCATGGGTTGGCAGGCTGTTCGGAGGGGAGTTTGCTGGCGCGTTGTTTTTTACAGAAAATTGACAGTTCCCTGACGTTTTTGCGGTTGCCTTGCGCCATGCTGACACCGGTTTCTGTTTGTGTTGAGCGAAAGCTCAGGAAGGTGTGCGCTATGGTTAAAGTCGATCTCCACCTGCACTCGGCGGCTTCCAGCCGTGGTGCGGGTTTTTTTTCCGAAAAACTGCAGATTCAGGAGAGCTATATCACCCCGCGCCAGGTGTACGATACCCTTTTTGAGCGGGGCATGAACCTCTTCACCATCACTGACCACGACAGCATTGACGGCTGCCTGGAGATTGCCCACCTGCCGGGTGCCTTTCTCAGCGAAGAGGTGACGGCCTATTTCCCTGAAGATCGCTGCAAGATTCACGTCATCGCTCTGGATATCAATGAGGAGATTCACCGCGAGATCCAGCGCCTGCGCTACAATGTTTATGAACTGGTGGACTACCTGCAGGGCCGCGAGGTGGAGTCCATACTGGCGCATCCGCTCTATGACATGGACGGCAAGCTGCGCCGTGAGCATATAGAACGCTGTCTGCTGCTGTTTGACAACTGGGAAATGATCAATGGCACCCGCTCGCGCCTCTCTTCCGGCCTGACGGAGGAGATCGTCGCCACGGTAGAGGGTCACGATCTGGAGTTGCTGGCCAACCGCTATGGCTTCAACCGCCGTCGACGGGAGCGCATTGCCTTTACCGGCGGCAGTGATGATCACGCCGGCATGGATATCGGCACCACCTATACCAGCTGTGAGGGCGAAACCCTGGCTGATCTCAAAGATGCCCTGCGGGCGGGAACCACGGAACCCCAGGGCAATCATGGCTCTCCCATGCGCCTGACCCATATGATCATGAGTATTGCCTACCAGTGGGGAAAGGCTCGCAGTGGATCCGAGGGGGTGCTGTTCGAGCACCTGCTGGGCATACAGAAGCCTTCGTTCCTGCAGCGGATGCTTGGCAGTCGCAAGGTGGAGGACTATATTGCCCGGATCGCGGGTATTCACCCTGGCGAGGAGTCCAGGCGCCATGAGATGATGCACAGCTTTTTCAAGAACTTCCTGCCCCACACGGTGCGTCAGTTTTCGGAAGTCCGCGATTTTGACTTCGAGAAGATCAGCTCCCTGGTAGGAAAAACCGTTCTTTCCAGCGTGCCCACGCTGTTTTATACCTCCACCTGCTGGCAGCGGGCTGTGGAAAAACGGCGTTCGCGGCAGATTGCCTGTGCCTTTGGTGTTGGCCGCAAGCACAGCGAGGGCAAGATCGCCTATTTCACCGATACGCTGAGGGAGATCAACGGCGTCGCTCTGACTTCACGCAAGCTGATGGCCATCGCCCGCGAAGAGAATTTCCACATGACCTTCATAACCGCGTACAGCGGTCAGGACAGTGATGAGTTCCACCGGAATTTCGAGCCCATTTTCTCCTTCGCGCTGCCGGAATATGAGGATCTGACCGTCAATATTCCCCACTTCCTGGAGATGCTGGAGTATGTGGATGCCGAGAACTTCGATGTGATCTACGCTGCCACGCCGGGGGTGGTGGGGCTCTATGCCTTTATTATCGCCAAAATCCTCAACATCCCCTATGTCACCACCTTTCATACGGATCTGCCGGCCTATATCCGCGACTATACCGGTGATCACCTCTTCACCCGCAACCTGTGGAGCGCCTTCGCCCTGCTCTTCAATAATTCAGCCCGGGTTCTGGCGCCTTCGCGCGAATACGGACGCATCCTCAAGGCCCATGGCGTAAAGAGAAAGCGCATCGAGGTCTTTTCGCGGGGCGTCAACCACGAGCGTTTCAACCCGGAATTCCGCGAGCCCTCTTTCTGGAGCCGCTTTGACCCGCAGTGCGATGGCAGGAAAATCGTGCTCTTTGTCGGTCGCATCGCGGTGGAGAAGAATATCGATATTTTCATGCAGGCCAGTCAGCTGCTGCAGAATCGCGATGATGTGCGCTTTGTGGTGGTGGGCGATGGCCCCTATCGTCGCGAGCTGGAGGCAAAATACGCTCACAATGTCCTGTTTGTGGGGTTTCTTGAGGGTCGCGATCTTTCGACGGCCTTTGCCTCGGCTGATATTTTCCTCTTCCCCAGCATGACGGAGACCTTTGGCAACGTCATCCTGGAGGCCCAGGCCAGTGGCCTGCCGGCCATTGTATCTGCGGAAGGGGCCACCAGGGAGAACCTCAGGCCCGGCAGTACCGGATTTGTCATCGAAGACAACAATCCCTTCTCCTATGCCGCGAAGGTGCAGGAGCTGCTGGAGAGCCCCGCCCTGCTGGCAAAGATGCGCCAGGAGGCTATCCGTCATATGGCCGATAAGGGGGAGCGGGATCTGCTCATTCAGATGATCGATCTGTTGTCCCTGGGAAAGGTCAGGCAGCGCAGGCCTATTGAGGGTGATGCCCTTGTGGTTTCATCGTGATTCTGCTCCTGATGGGGCTTGGGATAGTTCGCAGAAAAGTATTTTCTTTTCCTTGTATTCTGTTTCGCCAGCCAATATACTCTTTGGAAATTGTGTGCTGAGTTTTTTTGTTACACAAGTGACCGAAGGTGAATCCCGATGCCGTATTTCATTCTGGTTCTGGGGCTGCTGCAGATTGCGACTATTCTCTTTATGCGCTATGCCGGCAAGTGGCTGGTGCCACGCCCTTATGGTAAGGATATAACCGGTATAGCCCGCCACCCCGTGGTTTCACGCCTGCTGCTGTGGTCAAGTGCCCTGTTCAGCGTTTTTCTGATAGTGGTTGCCTTTCAGAGTACTGCCCACGGCTGGTGGTTCCTGGGTGGTTCCGCGGCCCTCTTTCTCCTCTTTACTCCTCCTCCCCACAGTTTCTTTCGCTGATCCGCGTTCTCTTCCCTCTCTGAGTTCTCCTTGTCTGTGTATTTCTGTTTTTGCGACGAAACCCCTGGAACAGCGTTCTGATTTCCCTGGTATGCGCCAGGGTTGTCCGGTAGTTTTTTAATCAGTGAGGTGGATTTTGCCATCTCCATGGTGGAGTGTCATTCGCCGCTATTTCAGTAACTGGCGCTGTTTTCGTTGGTTAAATAACTCTTGAATTCTTTTTCACGAGCGGTGATGTTTTGGAACGGTACTTGCAAATTACGAAAGCGAGCCCGCGTGGGCCGAGAAGGAGCCGCAGATGTCCTATGAAAATGCCAGCATTCTCATAGTCGAAGATGACCTGACCATAGGGGAACACCTGGTCGGTCATTACGGGAGTCTTTACAGTGTTGTCTGGTGCAGCGACATCGCGTCAGCCATCGAAACGGTGAGCTCCCACACCTTTGATCTGGTTCTGCTGGATATGCATCTGCCCGATGGTGAAGGAACCCAGGTGCTGCAGATATTGCCCGATGCGCCGGGAAGCCCCCAGGCAATTATCCTTACGGCCTTCCCCGAACATCAGATGGCTGTTCGCACCATCAAGATGGGAGCTCTGGACTATCTGGAAAAGCCCTTTGATCTGGATGACCTGGATCTGATCGTCGCCAAGGCTCTGCAGCAGAGCTATTCGCGCCAGAAGCTCGCCCTTGGCGATCGGCAGCGCGTTGATGCCCTGGACAGTATCAAGGGTGATTCTGATGCGGTGAACCATGTGAAAGAGCTCATCAGCACCATCGCCCAGTCGCCTGACACCACGGTGCTGATTACCGGCGAAACGGGAACGGGCAAGGAATTGGTGGCCCAGGCCATCCATGAACTGTCGGCGCGCCGCAGTCGCCCCATCGTGCGGGTCAACTGTGCCGCTCTGCCATCAAGTCTGATTGAGGCCGAGCTGTTCGGTTATGAGAAAGGCGCCTACACCGATGCCAAAAAGAGTCGCAAGGGCTACATCGAAATGGCTGCCGGTGGCACGCTCTTCCTGGACGAAATCGGTGAGCTGGGGCTTGAGGTGCAGTCGAAGCTGCTGCGCTTTCTGGAGGCCAAGACATTCACCAAAATCGGTGGCGAGCGGGAGATTCAGGTTGATGTGCGGGTGATTGCCGCCACTAACCGCGATATGGCCAGAATGCTTGAGGATAAATCGTTTCGGAGCGATCTTTACTATCGACTGAATGTGGTGCAGATCAATCTGCCGACCCTGCGGGAGCGCAGTGGAGATATCTCCACTTTGCTTCGGCACTACATTACTCACTACTGTCAGCGTATGGGGAGGCCTGTCCTGGAGCTTGGCGCCGAGATTCTGGCCGAGGCCACGGCCTATCACTGGCCTGGCAACGTGCGCGAGCTGCGGAATGTGGCTGAACGCACGGCTTTGCTGGGAACTTTCCCCAGTCTGCTGGGTGATGGACGAACGCACCAGATGCGTCAGCAAAATGGAGATTCCACTGAAGAGGCCTTTAAAACCCTCGCCGATGTGGAGAGGGAACTGATCATTGCCACGTACCACCGCCTGCAAAAGAACAAGACACGCACGGCGGAGGTTCTGGGGATAAATCGAGTCACTTTGCGCAAAAAACTGGAAGAGTATGGCGTGCAGTAGTGCGAGGAGGATTTATGCAAAGAACGACGGTGTTTTTGCTTATGGGTGTCCTGGTGGGCGCGTTTCTGATGACTATTGTCTCATACGCGGCCGCCACCGGATTTGTTCAATAAGAAGAATGCATTATGGAGGTGCCTCTGGAGAGATGTTCTTTTGCTTTCAAACTTGTTAATAACATGAAAAGGAGAGAAAAGATGCGTAAAACTCTTGCTGTGATCGCAGCGCTCTTTGTGGCTCTGGCCTTCGCCGGGAATGCCGCTGCTGTGAAAATTGATTTGGGTCCGGGGAACGACCAGTTCAAAAACCTGCCCCAGTACCAGTCTTACCTGAAGAACAATGATGACACTCAGATGACCGAGTATGGTGGATCTGTGCCCCATCGCAAGCACGATTGCGTCAATCCGCTGCCCAAGGGCTATGAGCATTGCCAGCCCTACCTGAAGAACCTGTGGCTCGGCTATCCCTTCAGCTACCAGTATGACCGTGCCCGCGGCCATACCTACGCCATCAAGGATATCTTTAAAATTGACCGCATCAACCGTTACAGCGAACAGGCCGGCCTGCCCGCCACCTGCTACAGCTGTAAGACCAACACCATTCCCACCCTCGTGGAAACCTATGGCGATGCTTTCTGGTCCATGAATTTCCACGATTTCCGTACATCACATGATTACGGCAAGCACTCCATCGGCTGTACCAATTGCCACGATGCCGACAACAACATGCAGCTGGTAATTACCCACCCTGCACTGATTGCAGCCCTTGAGCGCACTGGCAAGCCCTGGCAGGACGCTTCCCGCAATGAAATGCGCTCTCTGGTGTGCGCCCAGTGTCACGTTGAATACTACTTCGAAACCGGCGCCCATGGTGTAGCTGCCAAGCCTCACCTGCCTTGGGATCTGGGTATGGACCCTGGCGACATGTACGAGCTTCTGGGCAACGGCATTCCCGAGCGTGATGGCTTTAAAGGCCAGTTCGCTGACTGGACCCATGCCGTATCCAAGACACCTATGATCAAGGTTCAACACCCTGAATACGAAATGTTCTATGACTCTGTTCACGGCGCTGCCGGCGTTTCCTGTGCCGACTGCCACATGCCTCGCATGAAGCAGGGAGCCGTGACTATCACCTCTCACCACTGGACTTCGCCACTGAAAAATGACGAGATGATCCGCGTTTCCTGCCTTGGTTGCCACGACGACAAGTCTACCGGATACCTGCGTGAGCGCGTGATTTTCCATCAGGAGAAGACCTGGAACCAGCTGCTGATCGCCCAGGAGAAATCCGTACGCGCCCACGAAGCTGTCCGTCTGGCCATGGAGTTCAACGGAGTGGATGAGAAGCTGCTGGCTGAAGCCCGTGAGATGGTTCGTAAAGGTCAGTGGTTCTGGGACTTCGTCTCCGCCGAGAACAGTGCTGGCTTCCACAACCCCACCAAGGCCCTTGATACACTGGCCTCTTCACAGCAGTTCAGTGACAAAGCGGTACAGCTGGCCATGCAGGCCACTGGCTACGCCATCGCACCCAAGCTGGAAGGACCTATCGAGAAGCTGGTTCCCCCCATCATGGAGCACAGCCGCAAGCTGCAGCAGAGCCAGGAGCACCTGAACTCTCACAAGTGGCTGCAGTACCTGCCCAAGCTGCCTGAGGCCGAACTGGTCTGGGATGAACAGAAGAAGCTGCGCTGATTGCATCTGGTGAACTGCTAACTGAACAACGATAACCTTCTCACAAGGAGTGCTCATGAAAAACCTCAGCCCCAAAGCATGGATAATAGTGGGAGTTGTTGCCCTCTTTATCATCGTGGGCGGGACAGTGAGCGTGGCCAACAAAACTTCATCTGACAGCTTCTGCATCAGATGCCACGCTTATGAAAAGGTATCCTGGGACCATGGGGATCACCCCGATGTGGGATGCATAGCATGTCATACCAAGGGCATGATGACGGATAAGGTCAAAGGTATCCAGAAAGTGTATCTCACGTCCACCGGCCAGGTTAACCCGCATAACGATCTGCTTCCCAGCTACAAGGAAGCCATTACGGAAAACTGCATCGGCTGTCACCTGAGCCGTGAGCAGCGCTCTCAGCGGCCCATCTTCAGCGCTCGTCACGACGAGTACATGAAGTACCAGGCCACCTGCATGGGCTGCCATGACCCAGGGCACGTGAAGAGCATGCAGAACCAACGCTTTGCCGCCTCACGACGCTAACGCCATAGCGACCTCCTGATACTGCTCCCCTGTGGAAAGTACGCCTCCACAGGGGAGGCTTTTTCCAAAAAGAAAGGCCCCCGCTGTAAATCAGCGGGGGCCTTTTTCCGTAGTCAGCGTTTCGTGTCCAGCTTACTTGGAGAAAGTGTGCAGCTTCACGCGCTCCATGTTCCAGTCAGCAGGCTTGGCTGCAGGAGCTCCGGAGTGGCAGCCGGCACAGGCAGGCATGGCACCGAGAGCCGCTACGCTTCCACCCTTGAGGCTGGCAGCGGCGGTTGTCGCGTCTTTGAGCTTGCCAGCGTCATGGCAGTTGTTACAGGACTTCAGGCCCATGTGCATGGGGTTGGTCATCTTCTGGGTTACGCCTTCAAACTGGATGGGGTGAGCTTTTCCGCCTTGCAGGGCAGCTTCAGGCAGTCCGGCATGGCAGGCGTTACAGGCGGGTGTCTGGGCGTGGGCGCTTACGAGAGCAAGCACAAACACTGACATGAGCAAAAGCAGAGTTTTCTTCATAATGATCTCCTTAAGTAAGAATTCTAACCTGAAAAAATAGTATAAAACGCAGAGGTTGTAAAACCCCATTTTATTGTGAAGTGGAGTTTACAGGCCCTAAGGTCAATGGGGAGGCTTCATTGGGTGTCTGAACAATTTTTCAGGTCCGCAAGAAGGCGTTGCTGGTTCTTTGCCATGGTCTGACAAACCGGGCAGAGTAGTCCGTTTGTTTCTGGATTTTTCACAAACAGATCGTCGCAGCTCTCACAGGCTGCTGTGGCAAACTGGCACAGATCGCGGGTTCCACTGAAAAACTCCCCACAGGTGATGGACTGCAGGGTGAGCAGTTTGCCGGGGCACAGGGCGCAACGCTTGCAGGCGATGCACAGCGTGGGGTCAAAGCGCAGCGAACGCTGATTTTCTGAGTCCAGCCAGTACAGGGCCCTGGTCGGGCAGAGGCGGGTGCACACTTCGCACAGGGTGCACTCACCACCCCTTTCCATGCGTATCTGGCCAAAGGAGTGTCCTGGCAGCACCGTGGCTGAGGAGAGAGGGAAAGGGGTGCGGGAGAGGTACGCAAGCAGCAGTTGCCGCTTGTGGCAGCTGCTTTCACATGTGTCTGGCGCACTGTTCGCAGGAGCTGATGGCGCAATATGAGGTTCGCCGCTTCGGAAGAAGCGCAGCAATGAACGCCTGCTGAGGCCGCTGCCTGAAGAAGGGGGAGCGCCCTTCCCTGTTCGGTCTTTGCTGCTGACCTGCTGGAGCTCAATATCAACGGGGATACGCCAGAAAGCCGACTCCTCCTGCAGGGCAGAGATATGCGAAGGCAGTCCGCCATCGCCATTACACGGGCAGCGCGTACAGTCAGCCGTCAGAATCCGCATTGAAGCGGACTCGCCAGGTGATTCTGCGGCCCTCTGGGCCAGCAGGGAGATATCCACAATCCGCGCGCAGGGAATGCGGATATGCTCCTGCCCGGCGCTTTGCCGGAAACAGCCCAGGGCAAAGTATGGTTTTTCTGTGATATGTCCAGAGATACCGGCATACGGGTGCTGGCGCAGATTGACTGCCAGTACGGGGCACGCGGCCACACAGGCACCGCAGAGGGTGCACCGGTCATGGTCGATGTCAATGCTGGCACCCTGCTGCTGCAGGGCGCCAAAGGGGCAGGCTTCCACGCATCCTGAACAGACAGGGTGTGGCAGCTTGTGATTGAGGCACAGCTGGTGGAAAAAGAGTAGCCGGTCGTCAGTGGTGGCAGGTGATTTCATGATTCTTGAGCGTTACGGCTGGGGCTGCTGATAATCATTGATAATATCGCTCAGGACGACCTGATCTTCCGTAACCATCCCCTGGAGAAGCTGGCAGAACAGGCGGAAAAACTCTTCCTGGGTCTGCTGAACCGCACGCTGGCAAAGGGGGGACACCCAGGGATAGACGAACTGGCGCAGAAACTCCAGCTGTGTCGTGGCATTGGCCAGGGCAGTCGCGATCTCACCTGCTTCGCGGGCCTGTTCTTCACGCACCGCCAGGGAGTAAAGAAATTCCAGCTCTATGCTGATATGGTCGGGCAGCCACTGAATATCTTCGTGGGGCGTCAGCTCATGCTGTTCATACACCTCAAAGACCATCTGGGTCGAGGGGCCGTCAAAGCCCCCGTCTATCCACCAGGAGCCAAAGAGGGGGATAGGCTCCTCCTGGCCGCCGAAGAAGAGGCGGAAGTGCTCCTTGATGATCGCTTCGCTGAATGCTGGCGTCTGATTGATCTGGGAGGCCATTTCGGTGGCAAGCGCCCCAAGCTGTGGCAGTCCGATGTAATCAAAAGCTTCGGCCAGGGTTTCGGTTTCCCAGTCATCGGGCAGCTGCTGCTCGGCAAAGGCGATGAACTTTTCGGAAAACCAGGTGTATATGTAAGCTCGGGCTTCGGAACGATTATCGTGTTTTTGCACAGTGTTCTCCTGGTTCCACGGAGGAATTTGTCGGCAGGTTCAGCCTAGCATAGCCATGGATTTTGCCCCATGGCAAGAAAAAACCCCCAATGCGTCTTGGGGGTTTTTCTTGTTCAGGCTTCTGCGGTGCTGCTTAGTTATCTCTTTTGAAGATATGCAGCCGCAGGTTCTTCGAATCAGCCCAGGTGCCGTAGTAACCGGCAAAGCCGTTTTCGTTGTGGCAGCCGATGCAGTTCGGACGTGAACCCAGTGCCTCTATGCTGCCGCCCAGCAGGCTGGCGCCAGGGGACGATGATTCGCCGAGCCGCTGGACGTCGTGGCAGGAGCTGCAGTTTTTGAGGCCCCCATGCATCTGGTTTGTCATGCGGTTGTGCAGGCCCTCGTACTGAATGGGGTGGGCCTTGCCGCCAGCGAGTTTGTCAGCCGAAATATTGATATGGCACGCGTTGCATGCAAGTGGCGCGGCGTAAGCGTTTACACCGGCAAACACGCAAAGCACCATAAGGGTATAGAGTACTTTTTTCATGCTTTCTCCTTACTGCGCACGCTTGAAGGTATGGGGACGAAGCTTTTCTGAAGTCCAGTCACCCCAGTATCCACCAAATCCGCCTTCGCCGTGGCAGCCGACGCAGGAGGCCGCCAGGCTTTTGATGGAGCCACCGGTAAGGGACTCGGACGCGGTTTCGGCGTTGTGGATATTGGTATGGCAGACCACGCAGGAGGTGAAGCCAAAGTTGCCGTGAATGTGCCCTTGCGCTTCCTGTGTTTCAATGCCCTGTCGCTGGAGCTCGTGGATACGTGGTCCATAGGGGGGCAGCTCGGGGGGCCAGCCAGTCTGGTGGCATGAGCTGCATGCCTGCATGGCGACAAACTCATCGGGGTGAGCTTTGACTTTATAGGGTCCGTCTCCGCGGTACTTGACGATAGCGCTGGCACTGCTGAAGGCCATCAGAATGAACGCCACAGAGAGCAGCAGCGGAATCAGTTTCTTTATCATGGGAGTGCTTCCTTTCTGCAATTGTTTCCTTCGTTTCACTCAGTGTCCGGCTTCATCGAGGGCGTCGGATACCATATCCTCAAACTCCTCGAACTGGAAGAAGTAGGCACCAACCAGGTAGATCAGTCCGAACATGCCGAACAGGCCGGCAAAGAACATGATCTCCAGCATATTGGCGCTGTAGGTTCCCAGTGGCTGACCGAAGGGGGTCTGCAGCTGGCCGATGATAACCAGGTTGACACGTGCCATGACCAGACCCGCGATAACCATGATCGCGGCAATCAGGATGCCGAAGTGAGTGCGGGTTCCCTTGTACAGCAGAATGAAGATCGGGATGATCAGTCCGATAAGCACTTCGCCAATCCAGAAGCGAGCAGCGTATTCGCCGTAGAGAATCCAGTGCAGCTCGGGCTTGTCGGCATAGATACCGGAAGCGTTTTTCCAGAAGACAAAGAACAGCAGGGCGCACACGGCATAGCCGAAGACCTTGCCCATGTCGAGGATGAGCTCATGCATGCGCTGAGACATCTTGCGGTTCTTGGACTTGTAGCTGATGATCAGGATGATGCTCAGGGAAGCCAGTCCGGATACAAAAGCCGACATGATAAAGTAGATGGGCATGTAGGGGCCGAACCACAGAGGCTTGGCGTAGATCATGCCCAGCAGGGCGCCCAGACAGCCGTGGGCGATGACCGCTGAGATAAAGCCCAGGGTTCCCCAGAACTGGGTGGCCTTCAGGTTGCCGCGGATAATGAAGATCAGCTCCATGAGCAGCAGGAAGAAGTACAGACCATAGAACACGCCCATCCAGAACATGGGAGACGCAGGGTTGGGCGAAATGGCGTAATTGTACATCATCCAGGGGCGGCCGATATCCAGGAAGATAGCGGTCATGCCCACGGCCAGGAAGACCAGCGAGGCGAAAACGGCCCGCTTGGCGATCAGCTCGTATTTTTCAATGCCGAACACCGCGCCGAAGGCGGAGATAAAGCACAGGCCCGTACTGGTTACTACGAAGAAGATGTAAGCGGAAACAAAGATGTTCCAGGGCACCGGATCACTGGTGGCCAGCGTGTGCTGACCCTGGAAGAAAATGTACACGGCGGAATACGCGAGAATAAGGCCCAGGGCGCCGGAAACCAGAACCCAGAACCAGGTTCCCATGGTTGGCTTGAGGGGGCCGAAGTTGATCTTTTGAGCTTGAATATTCAGTGACATTGTGTATAGCCTCCTCTGCCCTTAACTTTTATCGCCATTGAAGCGTGTCTGCGTGTTGTACGGGAAGGCGAAGTAGACTTTCGGTTTCGTCTTCTGATCCGGCAACAGGGTGATGGCGTTGCGCTTCCTGATCATCTGGCTGATTTCACTGTCGGGGTCGTCCAGGTTGCCGAAGTAACGGATGCCAACCGGGCACGCCTCAATACAGGCAGGTTTCTGGTCGCGATCGGAGCGGTGGTCACAGAAGGAACACTTTTCCACCACGTGACGGGGGCGGGGCTTGACTTCGGGGTTGAGGTTGTACTGCGCCTGATCGCCGGGGAACGGACGGTACTTGTTGAAGGTGCGCACACCGTAGGGGCAGGCTGTCATGCAGTATTTGCAGCCCATGCACTTGCTGTCATCCTGCATGACTATGCCATCCTTGTCGCGGCGATAGGTTGCAGTGATGGGGCATACCAGGACGCAGGGCGGGCGGTCACAGTGCTGGCAGGCCATGGAGAGGTACGTGCCCTCGGGTTCGATGGGAAGAATCTTGGTGCGGCTCACCTTGGGCCCCACGTTGTTCTCCTTGTTACAGGCAACAGTACACATGTTGCAGCCAACACAGCCGTTGACATCGATGAACATGCCCAATCGCTTCTTGCCACTCTGTCCACTGGATGACGCCTCAGCGGTGCTCACCAGTAACTTGGTAGTCACATGGCTTCCCGCTCCCATGCCGGCAAGAATGCCAGCAGCGGCAGTGGCCCTTAGAAAAGTACGCCTTTTCATAGGTTTCAGACCTCCTGAAATAATTTCTCTCTTCATAGGAAAATACTATAATTCACAAGCTGCGACAATAACAGGAATTGCTATTGATCAGCACCTTTCATCATAACTTTTTTCCCTGGGGTTTGTATACTGTATTCTGAAAAATACGCTGGCCCGGAGACCAGCGTAAACATACGTGCTTTTTTTTTCAAGGGATGGAAATAAAACATATGGCAATTTCTTCATGCGTTGCGCAGCAGGCTCATGACCCCGTCGGGCAGCATATTGGCCTTGCCCAGCATGATGGTCGCCGACTCGGTAAGCATCTGACTGCGCACCAGGTTGCTGATCTCCTTGGCCACATTCACATCGCGGATGCGGCTTTCGGCGGCCTGCATGCTCTCGTGGGCCACGGCCAGGCTGTTGATGGTGTGATCCATGCGATTGGCCACCGCCCCCATTTTCCCCCGCGCTTCCGAAACCATGCCGATGGCCCGGTCAATGCGGGCAATGGCCTCGTTGGCCAGCCCCGTATCCAGCACCATGAGGTTTTCCAGTTCCAGGGCCCGCGAATCCATCCGCCCGATGGGCATGTTGATGCTCTGCCCCGGATTGGCGCCGACCTGGAATGAGGGGGAATTGTCCACCACGTGCAGGGTGAATGGTGATGGGGTGGCCTGGCTGGTGAAGTCGTAACGGGCGCGGCTGTCGTTGAAGCTGGTGTCGATGCCCACATTGCCCTTGACGGCGATATCCATGCCGGGAATCAGGTCGCGCAGCATGGAGCCGCTCACCTCGCCAAATCCCACCGCGCGGCCCGAATGGGCTTCGCTGACCCGCACCATGTAGCGATTCTCCTCCGGATTTTGCAGGGTGGCCAGGTTGAAGCCACCAATCACCGCATCCTCGCCCGCCAGGCCGATGCGCCCCTGGGCTCCGTTGATCAGGGAGCGAAACAGCATGGTTCCCTCCACCGCCGCGTGGGTGCTGTCCAGGCCAGATCCTTTGGCGATGAAATCCACCGCATGGTTGTCCACACTGCTGATTCCCGTACCCATGCCAAGGCCGTTTGTAATGGCCGTGGTGAACTTGCGCTCCACATCGGCGAGGGTGTCACTGCCCTGCAGGGTTACGTTCACCTGGCGATCATTGCCGTAGAGGGTCAGCTGCTGGGGGGCCAGAAAGACGCTGAGGCCGTCGGAAGTCAAAAAGGCGTCAATGTCCTCCAGACGGGTGTAAGCTGAAGCCAGGCCACTGGTTCCACGCACTTCCGCCAGAATGGAGCTGTCCGCTTTGGTGCCCGTGCTGTCAGCCCGTATGTCCAGGGTGATGGAACCGATGCTCACCGAGCCCGTGGAGCTTTCCAGCTGGGCCAGGTGGTAGGTGATCTGCTGGTTGCCATCGGTAAGCTGCATATTCTGAATGCCGCTGCTCTGGGTTTCGATGTAGTAGGCTCCCCGGTAGTCCACCACCGAAGCCGTGCCCACATCGTTGGAGAAGCGTTCGTCAATCTTGATGGCCCCGGCGCCCATGGACATGCTGCCCACGTCAGCCGCTGCAACGGCGGCGTTGATGGAGAAGAGGGCTTTGTCCCCCTGCTTCACATTGCCGGTGACGCTCAGGCTGGCGCCACCGCCAAAAACGGCAGCGCCGTCAAAGGTCTGGGCACCGGACCCCGCCAGGTTCAGCTCACCCGCTACCAGATCCACACTGGCCCAGGCACCCGCTTCGCCGGTCTTCACATCAATAAAGCGCACACTGGCCAGGCCGGTGACATCGGGATTGCTGTCCACATCCACGTCGTCGTCAAAGCGCAGCTCCAGGTAGCCGTGGCGGCCCGCCACAATGCCGCCGAAACTGACAATATTGGTCTGCTGGTTGGCGGTGGCAGCATCCTGCCCGCCCCCGGCGGTGATGGCCCAATTGGAACCCGCCTGCTGGTAGACTCCCATAAATCCAACATTGGCCGCCGTGATGCTGATGGTGCTGTTGCCTTCAATGGTCGTATTGGCCACATCGTAGCTGGTGACATTGATATGGTAGGTGCGCTCGTCCAGGGAGCCGGTGCGCACTCCTTCGGCAGCGTAAATACCCGCAATGCCCGAAGAGTTGGTACTGGCGGTGAGGGCAACTCCGTTCCCCGTGAGAAGATCCCCCGCGAAAGCGCCATCGCGCAGGGTCATGATATTGGAGCGCAGCACCTGGTTCTTGCCTGCTTTGGCGCTCACATCCAGCTGGTAGGTGCCCGACTGCACCCGGTCGCGGATGATGGCTTCCAGGCTGCCGGGGTCAGAGACCGACCAGCGGGCTGCCGCGTCACCACTGAGGAGCTTTTTCGTATTGAACTCAGTGGAACTGGCCACCCGGTCGATCTCCTGGCGCAGCTGGTCGATCTCCCGCTGCACATGCAAGCGGTCACTGGGCGTGTAGGTGTCATTGGCCGCCTGCACCGCCAGCTCGCGCATGCGCTGCAGAATGCCCGCGGTCTCATTGAGCGCGCCGTCAGCCGTCTGAACCAGGGACATGCCGTCCTGGGCATTGGCCATGGCGCGATCCACGCCCCGGATCTGGCCGCGCATCTTCTCGGAAATGGCCAGGCCTGAAGCGTCATCGGAGCCCCGATTGATGCGCATTCCCGAGGCCAGTTTTTCAATGGTCGAAGAGAGCTGCTGGGAGTGAAAACGCAGGGAATTCTGCGAATTCAGCGATGGAATATTGGTGTTGATGTAGCTGGACATGAAATCCTCCATGATAGCTGCGCTGACACCTTGCGAAAAATCCGGTTGCCGTGGCAATCGCGGCACGGTACCCCAGAGCACAGGGAGCCGTCAGCTCCTGGCCTTGCAGACGCCTTGCGCCGGGACATGTGCGTGCACAGCGGTCATCGGATATTTTCAGCGGGCTGCTTATGGAGAAACGGAGTTCAGGAGAAAAGAGAGGGGGAGATCTGCCACGCCATGGAGGATATCCCGCAATCATCTTTTCCTGTCAGCCGAGCCTCAGCAGAAGCCGTCAGCCTTGTTTGCGGAGCTTTCCCTGTGGCCCTGCAGCCACTGCTCCAAAAAAAACAGGAATTCTGCGACATGGTATCCTCCGTGATGGCGTGCCACCGGCACGCAATTCCAATCCATGGAATAGTGAGAAATTACAAAACGCGCATGCCTGTGGTGTTACCTCCTTGTATTGCGCCTGTGCCATGAATTTCCACTCTTTGGAAAGCACAGAAATCGTTGTCAAAGCCGTCCGGAATGGACATGAAAGAAAAGAAACTTCCCTGCGTCGAGAGGACCCCTTCCGTGGTCGTACAGTCGTAAATATAAAAACGGTTTTTTGAAATATCAAGCCATTTTTTCATCAGCGGTTGTGGCGCTCTCTTCAAGGGGCTCGCAGAGCCTTTCGGAAGAAAATACCAGGCAACACGGCAAATCAGGGTTTCCCGCAGAATATCAACAGGCTGCTGAAAAACCCCATCTGCGTGGATATTACCCTTTTTGACCGCGCAAAAAGGGCACAAAAACGCGCCCCCCGAACGCCCGTTTTTCCGGCTCGCCTGCTCGCCTGTTCTGGAGATCCGACAGACACTGCATCCCTGCAGTGCTGCCGGACCACTCACTTCCTGTGAGTGTCCTGTTCAGGTCTTGCCAGCCAGGCGTCGCACTCACCGGACGGGCTCAGGGGGGAACGGCTTGCTTCTGTCTCTCCCCCGTGTTCTTTCCCTGCCAGGACGCACCGACTGTCAGGCTGCTGAAAAGCCTCATCTGCGGTGTTGCTCGCCTTCGCTCGTCATTGCAACGTACGGGGAGTACGCTTCATTCCGCGCTCCGCGAGCGCCTTGCTCCTGAGCATTTTTTAATTGCCTGCGCATTTTGAAGTATTTCAGCAAGCTGTTAAGTGCCGCAAAAAGTCTGATATACCCTTTCCTGCGGGCTGGGCAGCTGTTGATACTCCCGGTCCTGATCGGCCACAGAGTAGGGTGACTTCACCACGGCAAGCAGCCGATGCACCAGGCTCATATCCCCTTCCGCCTCAGCCAGCTTCAAGGCCTGCTCCACCCGGTGGTTGCGGGGAATGACCGCAGGGTTGCTCAGGGACAGAATGTGGGCGCTCTCCCCGCGCTTCAGTGCGGCCCTTTCAATCCTCTGCTCTCGCTTGCCCAGCCACTGCTGCACCGCCTGCGCTTGAAAAAATTCCCTATCCCGCTCTTCCTCGTTCCCCAGGGCAAAAAAGCTGTTGGTAAAATCCTGTTCATGTTTTTCCAACAGCTGCAGCCACTGGCCAATCAGCTGGGCGTCGTCACTTTCGGGAGTCTCCCAGCCCAGTTTGCGGCACATTCCCCCCAGCCACTGCTCATGGAGCTCGCCAGGAAAACCGGCCAGCGTCTGCGTCGCCATTTCTGCCGCCCTGCCGCCATCGGCATCAATCAGGGGTAATAGCGTTTCCGCGAAGCGGGTAAGGTTCCAGTGGGCAATGGTGCCCTGATGGGAGTAGCGATAGCGTCCCTGCCGATCGATGGAGCTGAAAACCGTATCGGGCTGGTAAACATCCAGAAAGGCGCAGGGGCCATAGTCAATGGTCTCGCCGCTGATGGCCATATTGTCCGTATTCATCACCCCATGGATAAAGCCCAGCAACAGCCAGCGGGCAACCAGCGCAGCCTGTTGATCCTGGACCCACTGCAAAAAGGCCAGTGGAGGGCACTCGGACTCGACACACTGGGGCGCCAGCCGCTGCACACTGTAGTCAAACAAGGCCCTGAGAGCCTCAATATCTCCCTGGGCCAGGGCAAACTGAAACGTGCCCACGCGAATATGGCACCTGGCAACACGGGTCAGAATCGCCCCCGGCAACACCTCTTCCCGATACACCGGCTCACCCGATGCCACCACCGCCAAACCGCGCGTCGTAGGTACCCCAAGCGCCGCCATGGCTTCGCTGATAATATACTCCCTGAGCACAGGCCCAAGCGCAGCCCGCCCATCACCATTGCGGGAATAGCGGGTCCGCCCCGAACCCTTCAGCTGAATATCCCACCGCCGCCCCTGCATATCCTCATATTCACCCAGAAGATGAGCGCGGCCATCACCCAGATGGGTGAAGTGACCAAATTGATGACCACTATAGGCCTGGGACAGCGGCTGACTTCCCGGGAAAAGTCGGTTGCCACTGAAAAACTGCGCTTTCTGCAAAGCATCAAGCCCGGTAAAATCCATATTCAAGGCCTGTGCAAGCTCGTCATTCCATAACAAAAGCTCAGGGCTGGTCACGGGAGTCGGTGCAAGGCTCTGGTAAAACATCCCCGGTAATTGCGCGTAGCTTTGTGAGAGTTGCATGGCAGAAGACCTTTCGGGGTGGTGAGTGTGGTGAGGAAAAATAACAGCTTTTTGGAGCATCATACCCTTACCCCGTTCAGGCTGCCAGCGAATGCCGAATCTGGCAGCCCTGTATGCGGCTCAGGCAAAGGTGCGCAGGTTGCAGGCCGACTCATCAGAGGCCATCAGATACCAGGTCTTCCTGCGCTGAAGGGCGTGATAGCTGGCTTTTTCCCGCCATGGTTTACCTCTCCTGGTATAACTCCAGAATAATGCGCGCCGCCGCTTGGGCATCGCTGAGGGCGTCGTGGTGGTTCAATGGTATGCCGAAGTGCTTGCAAAGCGTGTTGAGTTTGTGGTTGACCAGCTGGGGGAGTAGCTTTTTCGCCATACGGCATGAGCAGACAGCGTCGGGAATATTGGCGGCAATGCCACTGGAACGCAGGCAGTGCTGCAGGACGCTCATGTCAAAGGAAGTGTTGTGGGCCACCAACAATGGAGCAGAAACAATATCCGCGGCAATCTCCGGCCACAGCTCACCAAATACCGGTGCACCAGCCACATCCGCAGCAGTCAGGCCGTGAACAGCCGTGTTGAAGGACGCAAAGCGCATGGGTTCCGGGCGAATCAGGCGCGCATACTGTCGCACGATCTGCCGATTCTCCACTACCACAACCCCGATGGCACAGGCGCTCGTGCGTTGTTCATTGGCGGTCTCAAAGTCGATGGCGGTGAAGTTCTGCATGCTGAATGCTCCTGTATTCTGCGTTATTGATTGCAGTCTACCATCGCATGAGGGACATGGAATGAGCAACCTTCTGCCATATGCTCCTCACAATACAGGCAGAAGGACATCATGCCAAACTTCTTGCATACGCTTCGCATGTCTCACCACAAACCGGAAAGTCCCAGCACCCGCCAATAGTTCCAGATGGGGCGATAGAACATGTCAAAACGCCCGGTGGCAACCTGCTCCTCTTCGCGCTGCCAGAAATACAGTTCATGGACGGGGTAGAGGTAGCCAAAGTCGTAGGCGGTGAAGCTCTGGCGTCTGCTGGCAATGTCGCTGACGGGGTAACGGTAGGCGACTTCGCGCTGGCGCACGATGGCCAGGGCTTCGCTTCGGATGCGTTCGGCCTGCTCCAGGTGCTGCTGTGCTGAAGGGGTGGGCTGGTGCCACAGGCGCGGCTTTTCACGGCGGGCGATGGTGGCCTGCAGGGTGGCACTGCGGTGCAGGGCGCGCAGGGCGGTGATATGCAGCCCATCCAGCAGCTCCCGCTCCAGGCCATTGCGGGGCTGGTGTGTCGCGATCAGGGCCAGGCTCTGGTGAGCAAAGGCTTCCAGCTGGCGGACGGGGCCATCCAGCACTGCCTGGGCTTCGGTGGCCGAAGCGCGCTTCATGAGGTGGGCGGGCCGCCGTTCGGGGCGGGGCTGAAATATAAAGTCAAAGGGCGGTGGCGCTTCGGCAAAGGGTTCGAAGGCGGGCAGATAGCGCAGCAGTTCGTGATCCTTCAGGAAGTGATTCTGGAGGTCCAGGGAGCGCTCCATCAACCTGGCCAGCTCCCCGTCCGCAGCCAGATGGTGCAGGCGTCCGGCGGGAAGGGGCTGGCGTTCCTGGCCTTCGTGCCACCACTGCCAGCTCCAGTGGGCGATACTCCAGTCAAAGAGCCAGTAGCCCCACTCCCAGCCGGAACTGAAGGTCACGTGGCCGTCAAGGCCCATGTCGGCGGTGAGCAGGATATCCCGCAGGCGACTGTCCAGATAGGGGAGCAGCAACAGGGGCACGGAATTGTCGAAGGCCACCCAGTAGGAGGATTCGGGCCAGTACCAGGTCTGGCGGCGCTGTACTTCGCAACGGGCCCGTTCGCGCATCCAGTGGAAGTCGCGGTTGCCATAGACACCGGGCAGGGGCTCCTGCAGGTCGTAACACATGACGGTATGGATGAGGATGCCGGAGCGGGGGTCCACCGGGTGTTCACAGTGAATGTCGTTGGTGCCGCCGCCGATGCGGTCGCGGGGATGGATGACGTGGGTGGCGTAAAACAGCGGTGTCTGGAATTCGTCCATGGTCATGCGCTCGATGGCCTCCAGCACGCCGGGGAAGAGGCGACGCATATCGGGCAGGTACTCCCCGGTGGTGGGCTCCAGGATCACCGCGTCCCAGGGTATGGCCATGAGCCATTCCAGGTTGCGGCGCGCCTGGGTGCTGTAGCGTTCGGGCCGCAGGAGTTTGACCAGCTGGAAGGCGTGCTGCTGCAGCATGGAGGCGGAAACCATGACCCCCACCCCCATATCCCGCTGGTGGGCGTAGTCCACAATGGCGCGGGCGTGTTCTGGCCAGTGGTGACGATCCACGGTGCGCAGCAGGTAAAACTGAAAGTGGTTCTGCCCGTTGCGGGCCAGCCAGTCGATATATTCCCGCACCATCTGCAGCGACTCGTTGCCAGGCTGGTGAAGTGCCATTTCCAGCTCCGTGGGGTGCTGGGTGTGCAGGTGAAAGCCCCGCACGGCAAAGCGTGGGCGGGCCCGGAGGTCAAAGTGCTCTGGTAGAGGCCACTGCCGGTATGCGGGGAAAACCGTCTGGCGCGGATGGAGAAACTGGATGCCCAGCTTTTCCTGCAGCAGAGCGTAGATGCCGCTGCTCATTTCCCCCGGTTCGCCTGCGCTGATGGTGATGCGCCGAATGTCCTGCCAGGTGCTGCCGCTCACCCGGAAGCCCGGCTCATCCGATGGCGCATACTCCAGGTGAATCTCCACCGCCATGGCTCCCGAAACCCTGTGGGCAGTGTCACAGCCGAAGGTGGTGTCCAGCAGGGAGCGCGCGTCCAGCAGGGTGCGCTGCAAAGCGGTGGTGGGTGGTCTCTCAAGGGCGTGGTGGAAGCTGATGAAGGGACAACCCGCCTGGGAGTGCTCCATGGCGGCGACACTGGAGTTCAGGCACAGTATGATAAAGACAATGGCTCCGCTGGCGATCTGCCTGAGCCGGGCGCGATCTTCCCTTTTTCCCGTTGGTGACATAGAGGGACGCCTCCTCAGTGACGCACAAGTGAGTAACATTTCCCTGCAGGGTAACAGGGGAGCGCCGAAAGATGTCGGGGAAGTGTAAAAGAGGAGTAAATCATCAAATTTCTCTCCCCTCCCTCCGAAACGGCAGGCTGTTGCGCCGACCCTGATGCCATGCTGAAATGGTTCTGTACAGACTGCGTTTCTTGACATTGCCCTCAGCTTGTTTGTGAGTTTCTTTTGCCACTTTTGACTCGCCAAAAGTGGCGCAAAAGCGGCCCCCAGTGCTGTCCTTATCAGCCGCCCGCTTGCCTGGAACTGGGGACCGCAAACAACCGCCCTCCGTGGCTTTTGGTTTGCGGTTGCCGCCCTCGTGGCGTCAACCCTGCGGGTCTACCGTGTTATACAGGCAATTGAAAAGCTCTCAGGTGCAAGGCGCGGGCAAAGCGAGGAGCGAGGCGTACTCCCTGTACGTCGCAGTGACGAGCGATGCCCGGCAACGCAGCAGATGAGGGCTTTTCAGCAGCCTGACAGTCGGCGCGTCCTGGCTGGGCCAGCCCACGGGGGAAAGGCAGATGCAGACCGTCTCCCCCCTGAGCCCGTCCGGTGAGTGCGACGCCTGGCTGGCAAGACCCGAAGGGACACTCACAGGAAGTGAGTGGTCCGGCAGCACTGCAGGGATGCAGGGGTCAGGCAACGCAAAGAGGCCCAGGTGCAAGGCGCGGGCAAAGCGAGAAAGGAGGCGTACTCCCTGTACGTCGCAGTGACGAGCGATGCCCGGCAACGCCGCAGATGGGCATCTTTGAGCAGCCTGCTGCCGGATCTCCTGAACAGGCGAGCAGGCGATCCGGAAAAACGGGCGTTCGGGGGGCGCGTTTTTGAGTCCTTTTTGCGCGGTCAAAAAGGACAATATCCAGAGTCGAAAAGTGGAACACCAGATGAGTCAAGCATGAAAAATCAATACGGTTTCCGCGTGGTAAACATCAGGACAAGAATGTCTTAAATTAAGGCGACAAGGTGCGAAACTTCAATAAATCCTTTTTCCGGAAGTTTTTTTCCTCTCCACCCTGGCGGCACACTCTTTTACGTTTTCCGCACATTCCCTTAATGCTTCCCGCTGCTGGTTTCTGCATAGTCGCTCACTGAGGACGGCAGGGAGTTGCCGATTCCGGAACGTTTCCGACAAAGGGTCAAGCCCTGTCGGGTCCACCTACGCACAACAGCAATCTGCCTTGCGTGGGTATGGATTCATCGGGTGTCGGCCCCGCATTCGGCGCGTATTTTTTCTGCGCAGGTGAACTATGAACCTATTTATGCGAGGCCGCACCATGGTCACACTTTTCCTGATTGTTTTCAGCCTTGTGGGTGGTGCCAGTGCCAAGGACTGCTTCCGTGGTCAGCTCAGTGAACGTTTCTGTGATCGCAATGGCGATATGGTGGCCGATGTGCCCGCTGATTCCAAAGACTGGATCAACCCCTCCACCCTGATCTTCTCCTACACCCCTGTCGAGGACCCTTCCGTCTATGCCCGCGTGTGGGACGGCTTTATCAAGCACATGGAACAGGTGACCGGCAAGCGCGTCCAGTTTTTCCCGGTGCAGTCCTATGCGGCTCAGTATGAAGCCATGCGGGCCGGACGCCTGCACGTGGCTGGTGTCAACACGGGTGGCGTGCCCGTGGCTGTGAACTGCTCCGGCTTTGTTCCCTTCACCATCATGGCCGCCAAGGACGGAAATTACGGTTATCGCATGGCCTTTATCACCCACCGCGACAGTGGCATAGGCACCCTGGATGACCTGCGCGGCAAGACCATGGCCTTTGTTTCCCCCACCTCCAACTCCGGTTTCAAGGCTCCATCGGCCCTGCTGGAAAAGGAGTACGGCATGGTGGCCGACAAGGATTTCAAAACCGCCTATTCGGGCAAGCACGATAACTCCATCCTGGGCGTGGTCAACCGGGACTATGACGCCGCTGCCATCGCCGACGAGATCATGGTGCGCATGGCGGCCCGCGGTGTGATCAACATGGACGACATCCGGGTCATCTACGAGTCAGAGCCTTTCCCCACCACCGGGTACGGTCACGTGTACAACCTGCATCCCGACCTGGCCGCCAAGGTCAGGGAAGCCTTTCTCACCTTCAACTGGGAAGGCACACTCATGCAGCAGGAGTTTGCTCCCTTCCAGCAGGAACGCTTTATCCCCATCACCTACAAAGAGCACTGGTCAGTGGTACGTGCCATTGACGAGGCCATGGGCGTGAAATACGAGTGTCGCTGACGGCCATAAAAAAAGAATGAGGTGCTTCCGATGAAATATGTATTCCGCAGCATGCTGTTCCTGGTGTTTTCTGTTTTAGCAACACTGAGTGCCCTGGCCCAGGACTGTCCACGGGGTCAGCTCAGCGAGCGTTTCTGTGACCGCAATGGCGACCTGGTGGCTGACCTGCCCGACAATCCCCGCGAGTGGGTCAATCCCTCCACCCTGATTTTCGCCTACACCCCCGTTGAGGATCCCTCGGTGTACGCCCGCGTGTGGGATGGCTTTATCAAGCACATGGAGAAGGTGACCGGCAAGCGTGTCCAGTTCTTCCCCGTTCAGTCAAACGCGGCCCAGTATGAAGCCATGCGGGCTGGACGCCTGCACGTGGCTGGTGTCAACACTGGCGGCAACCCAATTGCCGTCAATTGTGCCGGTTTTGTGCCCTTTGCCATCATGTCGGCGAAGGATGGTTCCTACGGGTATGAGATGGAAATTATCACCTATCCCGGCAGTGGTATTGAGCGCATTGAAGACCTGCGCGGCCGCACCCTGGCCTTTACCTCTCCCACCTCCAACTCCGGCTTTAAGGCTCCTTCAGCCCTGCTGGAAGCAGAATTTGGCCTGCAGGCCGATAAGGACTTCAAGACGGCCTTTTCCGGTCGCCACGACAACTCCATCCTGGGCGTAGCTAACCGCGACTACGATGCCGCCGCCATTGCCAACTCCGTTCTGGGGCGCATGCTGGATCGCGGCGCTGTGGATCAGAGCCGCATCAAGACGATCTATCGCTCCCAGACCTTCCCCACCACTGGGTACGGCCACGTGTACAACCTGCACCCCGATCTGGCGGCCAAGGTCAAGGAAGCCTTCTTCACCTTCGACTGGGAAGGCTCCGCTCTGCAGGAAGAATTTGCCAACGAGGGCCAGTTCCTGCCCATCACCTATAAAGAGCACTGGGCCGTGATCCGCACCATAGATCAGGCCATGGGTGTCACCTACGATTGCCGGTAAACGCCATGCTGTACATTGAAGGTCTCGTCAAACGTTATCCCACCGGCGATCTGGCCCTGAAAGGGGTCAAGCTCGCCGTTCCCCGGGGGCAGGTCATGGCCCTGATCGGGCCGTCGGGAGCGGGCAAAAGTACTCTGATCCGCTGCGTGAACCGACTGGTGGAGCCGACCGATGGCCGAATAACCCTGGGGAATGCGGAGCTGACCGCCCTTGGCTCGGCAGCTCTGCGTCAGCAGCGTCGTCGCATGGGTATGATCTTCCAGGAGTACGCCCTGGTGGAGCGCCTGAGTGTAATGGAAAATGTCCTTTCAGGACGCCTTGGCTATGTGGGTTTCTGGCGCAGTTTCCTGCGCCGCTATCCCCAGGCGGATATCGACGCCGCCTTTGGCCTGCTGGAGCGGGTGGGCCTGGACCACTTCGCCGACAAGCGTGCCGACGCCCTCTCCGGGGGGCAGCGGCAGCGGGTAGGCATCGCCCGCGCTCTGATTCAGGATCCCGATATTCTGCTGGTGGACGAGCCCACCGCCAGCCTGGACCCCAAAACCTCGCGCCAGATCATGCGCCTGATCTGTGAACTGTGCAGCGAGAAGGGTCTGGCAGCGGTCATCAATATTCACGACGTGGCCCTGGCCCAGATGTTCGCCGCCCGCATCGTGGGGCTGCGCCAGGGAGAAATTGTCTTTGACGGCTCTCCGGCGGAGCTGACCGCCGATGCCCTGACCCGCATCTACGGTGAAGAGGACTGGAACGCCTCCATCCAGTGTCTGGATGACGAAGAGGATGATCCGGTTCCCAGCAAGGCCAGCTTTCTGCCCCAGCAGAGCCTGGCCTTTTAGCAGCTTGTTGGAATATCTCAGAATAAGCAGGCAATTGAAAAACCTACAGGTGCAAGGCGCCCGCAAAGCAAGGAGTGAAGCGTACTCCCTGTACGTTGCAGCGACGAGCGACAGCGGGCAACGCCGCAGATGGGGTTTTTTCAGCAGCCTGTTAGGGGAACATGAACTGATGAGCAATCGCACCTGGCAACCAAAGCCTTTTATCGCCAATCCCTGGCAGCGCTATGGGCTCTATGGGGGTATTCTCCTCTACCTGCTGCTGGCAACTGCCAGTGTGGATATCAACTGGATACGAGTCTACGAAGGGTTGGAACGCGGACTGGCCTTTGTGGCTTCCTTTGCCCGTCCCGACTTCAGCAGCCGCTGGGGTGACATTGTGGACGGCATGATCGAAAGCCTGACCATGACCTTCACCTCCACGGTGATCGGCGTGGCTCTCTCCGTTCCCATCGCTCTGGGGGCAGCCCGCAATGTGGCTCCCTTGCCCATCTACATCGCCTGTCGTGGCATTATCTCCATCTCGCGTACCTTCCAGGAAATCATCATCGCCATCCTCTTCGTGGCCATGTTCGGCTTCGGCCCCCTGGCGGGTGTCATCACCCTGGCCTTTGCCACCATCGGCTTCATGGCCAAGCTCATGGCCGAGGACATCGAGGATATCGACCGTTCCCAGGTGGAGGCCATTCGCGCCACCGGCGGCAGCTGGCTGCAGATGGTCTGCTACGGCATTGCGCCCCAGGTCATGCCGCGCCTGATTGGCCTGTCGGTCTACCGCCTGGATATCAACTTCCGCGAAGCGGCCGTCATCGGCATCGTGGGTGCCGGTGGCATCGGTGCTACCCTGAACACGGCTTTTGACCGCTACGAGTACGATACCGCCGCCGCCATTCTGCTGATTATCATCGGCATCGTTCTGATGACCGAATACTTTTCCAGCTTCGTGCGCAAGAGGTTGCAGTAATGCCCGTAATTACCACTGCCGATGGCAGAATCTGGAAACACCGTAATCGTCGCCAGCAGCTGACCCAGTGGGCCTGCTGGTTCTTCGGGGTCTTCCTCTTTCTCTGGTGCTGGCAGATCATTTCCGACAAGACCATCTGGTTCTTCGCCCTGGACGCGCCCCAGCAGGGGGCCGACCTGCTCAGTCGCATGATTCCGCCCCGCTGGACCTACATGGAAAGGCTGTGGAAGCCCCTCTGGGATACCATTAATATTGCCACCCTGGGCACTCTGCTGGGCATCGTGGTGGCCGTGCCCACGGCCTTCATGGCGGCCCGCAACACCACTCCCCACACCATGGTGCGCACAGCGGCCCTGATGGTCATCGTGTCCTCGCGCTCCATCAACTCCCTCATCTGGGCCATGCTGCTGGTGACCATCGTCGGCCCCGGGGTGCTGGCAGGCATAATCGCCATCGCCCTGCGCTCCATCGGCTTCATTGGCAAGCTCCTCTACGAAGCCATCGAAGAGATTGACACCAGCCAGGTGGAAGCCATTGCCGCCACTGGCGCCAATGGGATGCAGGTCATGGCCTATGGCATCGTGCCCCAGGTAATGCCCGCCTTTGCCGGTATCTCCGTCTACCGTTGGGATATCAACATCCGCGAATCCACCGTGCTTGGACTGGTGGGAGCTGGCGGCATCGGCCTGCAGCTCATGGCTTCGGTCAACTCCCTGGCCTGGTCCCAGGTTTCCGTGATTTTCATTGCCATCTTCGTCACCGTACTGGCCAGCGAATGGGTTTCGGCCCGCGTACGCCACGCGATTATCTGAGAAACATGTACTGCAATTATAAATATCAGCAGTAAAAGGAGAGCTTATGTTGCGTCAATTATTTGGGGTTCTTGTCCTGGGAGTTTTTCTGGCAGTATCAGCCCAAGCCAGTAACCGTGTTGTGGTCTACTCTGCCCTGGAAAACGAGGAAATTGAAGCGTATATGCGAGCAGCCCGTGCGGCCCTGCCAGATCTGGACATTCAGGTACTGCGTATTTCAACAGGTGCGCTGGCGGCCAGGGTGAAAGCGGAATCCCGTTCGCCCCAGGCCGACCTTATCTGGGGAACGGCGGCAACCGCCCTTGATCCGCTGGCCAAAGAAGGCATTCTGGAGCCCTATCGCCCCCGCGATGCCCGTCGCATTCCGGCACGTTTCAAAAGCGATCAGGATTTCTGGTATGGCATGACCATGTATATTGGTGGTGTCGCGATCAACACCCGTGAATTACATGATCTGAAACTTCCTCTGCCCACATCCTGGAAAGATCTGACCGACCCGCGCTATCGCGGACTTGTGGTTATGCCCAATCCTGCAGAATCGGGGACAGGTTTCGTCCACGTGAACTCCTGGCTCAGCATTTTCGGCGAAAAGGAAGGTTGGGAGTACATGGAGCAGCTGAACAGCAATGTCCGTCAATACACCTCCAGCGGTTCTGCTCCCGCTCGTCTGGCCGGTTCTGGTGAGGCTGTCGTCGGTCTCTCCCTGGTGCTCAGCATCCAGTCTCAGGCCAATCAGGGCTTTCCCGTGCAGCTGATCTTCCCGAAAGAGGGCGTTGGTTATGAACTGGAAGCAAACGCCCTGGTCAAGGGTGGCCCCAATCCGGTAGCAGCCAAGCGATTTCTTGACTGGGCCATCAGTGAGAATGCCATGAAGTCCTATGCCGTCATGAAAGCCGGTGTCACCATGGAAGGCATTGCCACTTCTGAGAAGCTGCCTCAGCTTGGGGATATTCCTCTCATCTCCATGGATTTCAATAAGGTAGGAGAGACCAAGGACGCGGTGGTGCGTGAGTGGACCAGGCGCTTTGCCAGATAAGCACACCATGTCGACACAAAGCAGTCCACCATTTCTCCAGCTTGATGGCGTCAGGCGTGCCTATGGCGCGGTAAACGCCGTCGACAACATCGACCTGCAGGTGGTCCGGGGGGAGCTACTGACTCTCCTCGGACCTTCCGGTTGCGGCAAGACGACTCTGCTGCGCATGATAACCGGTTTTGAGGGGCTCTGCAGTGGGGCCATCCGCCTGGAAGGGCAGAATATCCATCACCAGCCACCCCAGAAGCGACCGTTCGGGATCGTTTTCCAGAATTACGCCCTGTTTCCCCATATGACGGTGCGGGAGAATATTGCTTTCGGACTGCGCTCACGGCGCTGGAGCCGGCAGGCCATCCATCAGCGGGTTGCCGAGATGCTCGAGCTGGCTGACCTGCAGGCTCATGCCTCCAAATACCCATCCCAGCTCTCAGGTGGTCAGCAGCAGCGGGTAGCCCTGGTGCGCGCCCTGGCACCGGGGCCGCGCGTCCTCCTGCTGGATGAACCCCTCTCGGCTTTGGATGCCAGAATACGGGTACATTTGCGCCAGCAGATACGCCAGTGGCAGCGCGCTTTGGGAATCACCATGATCTATGTCACCCACGACCAGGAAGAAGCCATGGAACTCTCCGATCGGGTGGTGGTCATGAATAGAGGGCGTATAGAGCAGTTGGGGCGGCCCATGGATATTTACCGTTTCCCGGCAACACCTTTTGTGGCGGGTTTTGTGGGGCAGATGAATTTTTTCCATGCCACTGTGGAAGAGGAGAAAATCCACTGGAGTGGCTACATGCTGCGCGCTGACAACATTCCAGTAAATAACCGGGAGATCCTGGCGGGGATTCGCCCCTCAGAGATTGAACTGTTGCCACCGGAATATGCCGGATCAATTGAGAACAGGGTGAAAGCCAGCGTCCGGGAGGTGTGCGCCCTGGGGTCGGTGGTGCGCCTTACCGTGGACGCCGGAAACGGCAGCAGCGCCAGTCAGCTGCACGTGGAGATTCCCCAGGCCCAGGCACGGATACTGGCGTTTGGCGAAGGGCAACAAGTTGTCTTGCGGTTGCCGAAGGAAGCCATACGGGTCTATCCCCGGAAAGGCCAGGCGTAATGAGCCATGGTGAATCGCGTTTTGATCGCCTGCTCCTCTATGGCACCGGAGCCTTCTGCCTGGCAGCCATGTGCATCTTTGTTCTGTGGCCGGTGGTAGAAATATTCTGGCGCAGCCTGCAGGGAAGTCAGGGTTCCCTGAGCTTTGAGCACTATCGCAGCTTTTTTCAGGAACCGCGCACCCTGCGAGCGCTGTGGCGCAGTCTGTACGTCTCGGTGATGAGTACGCTGATTGCGGTGACCTTGGCGTTTCTCTACGCCTATGCCCTGAGTCGCACACGGGTGCCCTTGCGTCCCCTCTGGTTCACCATCGCTCTGCTGCCCCTGATTGCCCCGTCGTTTGTCCAGGCCCTGGCCTTTATCTTTCTCTTCGGTCGCAACGGATTTATCACCCGGGAGCTGCTGGGACTTCGCTGGGACGGGATCTTCGGCGCGACGGGAATTATCTGCTCGGAAGTCTTCTACGTTTTCCCCCAGGCTTTTCTGATTCTTTATGCTGCTTTGCGGGCTGGTGATGCCAGCCTGGAAGAGGCTGCCCAGAGTCTGGGACACAGTTCCTGGAGCACTTTCTGGCACGTGACCTTGCCTGGTGCTCGCTACGGCATAGCCGCCGCTGCATTTCTGGTGTTCAGCCTGGTGATCACCGACTTCGGCAACCCCGCAGCCATCGGTGGCGACTACCAGGTGCTGGCGACAGAGATATACCGTCAGTTCATCGGCCTTTCCGACTTCCCCATGGCGTCAGCGGTCAGTATGGTGCTCCTGATTCCCGCTTTGCTGGCTTTTGTCATGGACCGGTACTTTTCCCGGCAGACTTTTGGCAGCATCAGTGGCAGGGCACGACCCTACAGTGGCCGCCTGCGCTGGTCCTCCCAGGCGCTCTTCACTTCATTTGTAATTGCTATCAGTGCCGCTATCGTACTTATTTATGGTACTCTGGTTGCCGCCTCACTGGTGCACGCCTGGGGCTATGAATATCGCTTTTCCCTGCAGCACTATCAGTTCCCCACGGTGGGTGGCCTCAGCCCGATCTGGACCAGCCTGAAAGTGGCTGTGATCAGCGCCCTGACGGGAGCGACCATTACTTTCCTGGTAGCTTTTCTGATTGTGCGGGGGATTTTCGCCCGCCTGCTGAGTTTCGCCATTTTTCTGCCCGCCGCCATACCCGGACTGGTTCTGGGAATCGGATACATTTTCGCCTTTAATACGGCTCCTCTGCAGCTGACGGGTACAGCGAGTATCCTGGTGGTTGCCAATATGGTGCACTTTCTGACCTTTGCGGTTCTGGTACACCTTGCCAACCTGCGTCAACTGGACGCCTCGGTGAGCGAAGCCGCGCGAAGTCTGGGGGCGGGAGTAACCCGCACCATCGCCTGGGTCATTTTTCCCCTGAACTGGCAGAGTTTTCTGGCCGCCATCAGCTATCTGTTTATTCAGAGTATGGTGACCATCAGTGCCGTTATTTTTCTGGTATCGCCACACGTGCGTCTGGCCAGCGTCTCCATCCTGCAGCTGCTCAATGAAGGACGCACCCAGAGCGCTGCTGCCATGAGTGTACTGCTGGTAGTAGTCATTTTGACCGTGCTGGGTATGCTGCAGGTACTGAATTGGCTTGGCAGGCGGATGATGAGACAAAAAACCAGCAGTCCGAAATATTGTGTTGCCTGAGTTTGTTTCCTGGCTATACAGGTGAGAGCCTTTCCACCCAGAGCTCCAGGGTGCGATCGGGCAGAAAGTAGCGGTCACCGTCACGGTCGAGTATTTCTCTGCCCAGCAGTGCGTCTATGGCAGATTGCAGGGTTTGCTTCTTGATGTGGTGTTCCTGCAGGATTGAGGCGTTATAGACAGCCCGCTTCTGTTTTCCGACAATCTTGAGGGCCGTTTTCTGATTCTGGCTGAGGGTGTCGAAGAGCATGCGGTAGCTGGCGTCTTTGGAAGCAATAATCTCATCCAGGGCCCGGTCAATACTCTCAGGTGTGACAGGGTGTTCCCTTTCCAGGTAGAGCAGGTGGAGAATATTCTGTAACAGTTTGGTTTCACCGTCGGCCAGGGTATACACGTGTTCGATCTGTGCCCGCTCGATGTTCAGATGCCGGGTTGCGTAGGCTTCAATCTCGTCCAGGCAGAGCGGGGGGAGCTCAACGTGGGTGGCCATTTCGTAGAGTGGAGCGCTGTACTCAAAGAGTGAAGTCAGGAGGTGGCGCTTGGAGCCAAGGAATATCCAGGTAATGTTATGGTGCTGCTGTATGTGAGAGCGCAGCAGTGCATCGAGCCGGACGTCGCCTATGGTGGCGATCTGCTGGAATTCGTCAATGGCTACGGCGATACGCTGTTGTTGGGCAATGGTTTCAATGCCCGCCATAAAGTCGGCCAGCATTTCCTCGAAGCTGAGCGTCGCGACAACAGGCCGAATGGTGTACTCCAGCGTGTGGGGATCTATGGCTGGTTCAACCCGCACTCGCTTCAGGAGTGATGTCAACTTTTTGATGGTGGATTTGAGATCGCCTTTGTGGGCAGATGCCAGGGCATCAAGCAGTGCCTGGGCAAAGCCTTCTTTGGAGGTTATGTGAAAAATGTCCGCGTAGAGGCACAGAGTGTCATTTGCCTGTTGCGCAAGCGCATGGCGAATCAACGCGCTTTTGCCCATGCGGCGCTTGGAGTGAATCAGAAGGTTGGTGCTGTGGTGGATTGCCTGGTTGATGCGGGAGAGCTCACGGGAGCGTCCGTAAAACTCTTCGACGCGTGGCAGGCGATCGTGGGCAAAGGGCGACTGCATGGCGATCTCCAGTGGTATGTTTTAAAGATACCGAAAGTATGTGCGCTGGTTGTTGTGCTGTCAATACCTTTGGTATTTTAAATGAGATACCGGATGTATACGGGTGCCACTGGTGCATCGTGCAGCTTTTGCTTCATCCATTTCACTGAGCAGTCTTCCCCACAGCCTCCATGCGCTGGCGATCGGCAGCGGGCAGACTGGCTGACCACTGGGCCTCCTGGCCCGGTTCTGGCAGGATGTGTCCGAATTCGGCCATCTGGGCAGCGGGTAAATCCACCAGATAGACCCACAGGGCACTGGCGGGAGCAGCAGCGGCGGGGCTGCATACCAGCAGAATCTTTTCAATCAGTTTGCGTTTGTCTTCCTCGCTTCTGCCAGCGCGGATCTGTCCGTGGATGAAGATCTGGTCGTGGGCCAGGGGGGCGCCGCCCACAAAGTAATTACTGAAGTTTCGCATCCTTTGATTCTAGCGCAAGGTCTTTAAAAGCTAGCATTTAACTAGCGATGACCCCCGCAATTTGGTATACTTGAGTTAACACAAAACGAGTATCCAAGCCACAGGAGGTCATCAATGGCAAAAGTTACCCTGAGTGATGAAAAACTGCAAGCGCGTCTTCTTGAACAGTTCGAAGTATTACGGGTTTTGCGCATGCTGGACTTTCAGCGTTTGGCCAGGAAGTGTGGCATGAACAAGCAGCAGGGCGAAGATGGGGTGAAGGTCTTTGTCTCCCTGTTTATGGCAGTATTTACCTCCAGCACGATAGCCAGGTTTGTGCGTAAAGCACAGGGCTCCGTATTCAGCCTGAAGAAGGACACTGCCTACCGCTATGCACAGCGCCAGTGCATTCACTGGCGCAAACTGCTTTTGTGTGTTGCCATGCGCGCTGTTGGCATCCTGGGTAAATACTATCCGGATAGTGGACGCTACCTGACTATTGACGACTCCCAGCTGGAAAAGACCGGCAAGCGTATTGAGTACCTGAGCTGGATATTCGACAAGAGCAAGAAGCGCTCAACCATGGGTTTCGAAATACCGTGCCTGAGCTACACCGATGGAACTTCCACTATCCCCATGGACTTTGCCATCAAGTCTTCAGCGAACCGGGTCAGTGAGCATTTGGAACCTGCTGATCTTGATGGGCGCTCGTATGCAGCAAGACGTCGCATGGAAGTGGGAATGAAGAAAACCGACCTGGTGCTGGAAATGCTGAGAAGAGCCCGGAACCAGGGAGTTGAGGCCGATGCGGTACTCTTTGACAGCTGGTATTGCTATCCCAAACTGGTGGGCAAGATTTACCACGAGATCGGCTACAACGTCTGCGCTCAGCTCAAAGCGACAAGGACGATCATGGTGACCTGCCAAGGGAAACCTTACGCAACACAGCAGCTTTGGAATACGGTTGTTCCCAGCCTGCGCGCAAAAGTCATCACCGTGCGCAATGTGGAGGTGGAAGTTCGCTCCATAAGAGCAGACTTCGGCAATACTCCGGTAAAGCTGGTGTTCTGCCGTCCTGTAGACAAGCGCAGCCACTACAAGCCTATTATCCTGCTGAGCACCCTGACCCACCACAGCGAGCAGGAAGTTATAGATACCTATGCCAATCGCTGGTCCATAGAAACGCTTTTTAAGGAGCTCAAGCACACCTGGGACTTTGGCAAAAGCCAGTGCCGCAACTTTGAGTCAAATATCTGCTTTTTAACCATCAGCATGATCAGGAGCATCGTGTTCACCATCATGCAGCGACAAGAAGAAGACTATCGCTACAAAGGAACCCTATTCGAGAAAACCGAGTGCGAGCTGCAAACACTCAGTGTGCTTTTTAATCTCGATCAGTACATTGAGTTCGTCTATGAGCTCTGCGGCGAGATATTGAAGTCAAGCACTGCTGTCTTTGTAGAACAAATCGCTGCATTCCAGCAGAGAATCAAAGACTGCGTCGTCAGCATGCTCTTTCAAGGGTGCGAAACTTGAGTAATTACCGGGCTGCACCTCCACGAAAATAACCTGGGCGAAGTAGGTGGGAGCTCCGGTGATGTCGTGGTGGGCACGGGTGATGGCGGTGGCGAGGTTCTGTTTCTGCTCGGCATTGAGGCGGCCGCTGGGTGCGGTGACGGTATAGGTTGGCATGTCTGGCTCCTTATCGTGCGGGTCGCTGGGTGGATAAGCAGGTTGCGAAAAAAGAAGTATACGAAGAATCTGCGCGGAAATGAAGTGTTCTGCAGCCTTTCATTTGCATTACCTGGTCAAGTGTGGTACAAGCTCTGCATTCCTGCCGCATTTCGGTCTGCGACCTGATCCTTTCGTGTTCAACGAATGTAATTTACCGATTTTTGCCTAGACCGACCCTCTTCTGGGTAGGCGTATAATCAGAAAGACTCTTCCATATGTTATTTTCCGATCTTGGCCTTTCGGCCCCGATTCTGCGTGCCGTTGCCGCTGAAGGCTACACGCAGCCAACTCCTGTCCAACAACAGGCTATTCCCGCCATTCTGCAAGGCAGAGACATTCAGGCGGGTGCCCAGACCGGCACTGGCAAAACTGCCGGCTTCACCCTGCCCATGCTGGAAATTCTGGAGCGCCAGGAAATTCGTGGCCGTCGCCATGTGCGCGCCCTCATCCTGACGCCCACCCGCGAACTGGCAGCCCAGGTAGAGGAAAGTGTACGCACCTATGGCAAGCACCTCTCCCTGAAATCCGCCGTGATCTTCGGTGGGGTTGCCATGGGTCCCCAGCTCGCCAATCTGCGCCGTGGCGTGGACATTGTGGTTGCCACTCCCGGACGCTTGCTGGACCACGTTCAGCAAAAGAGTATTGACCTGTCCAAAGTGGAATTCCTCGTACTCGATGAGGCCGATCGCATGCTGGACATGGGCTTTATCCACGACATCCGCAAGGTTTTGGCCCTGCTGCCCAAAGAGCGCCAGAACCTGCTCTTCTCTGCCACCTTCTCCCGCGAAATCACCGAGCTGGCCAGCAGCTTCATGAAGGATCCGGTGCAGGTGGAAGTGGCCCGTCGCAACACGGCTGCTGAAACCGTCGACCAGGTGGTTCACCTGGTCGACCGCGAGCGCAAGCGTGAGCTGCTTTCCAAGCTTATCAGCGAGGGAAAATGGCAGCAGGTGCTGGTCTTCACCCGCACCAAGCATGGCGCCAACCGCCTGGCCCAGCAGCTGGAAAAAGACGGCATTCACTCCGCTGCCATCCACGGCAACAAGAGCCAGAGTGCTCGCACCAAGGCGCTGGCCGACTTCAAAAAAGGTCAGGTCAGGGTACTGGTGGCCACCGATATTGCCGCCCGTGGACTGGATATTGACGAGTTGCCCCACGTGGTCAACTTTGAACTGCCAAATGTGCCCGAAGACTACGTGCACCGCATCGGCCGCACCGGCCGCGCTGGCAACTGCGGCAAAGCCTGCTCCCTGGTGTGCGTTGATGAAAAACAGCTGCTGAAAGGAATTGAAGGCCTGCTGAAGCGTGACATTCCCCAGGAGCATATCAAGGGTTTTGAACCCGACCCCTCTATCCCGGCTGAGCCCATCCAGAATGGTCGCAATAACCGTCAGGGGCAGGGACGGGCACGCAGTGGAGCGCAGCCCGCGAAAAGCGCCCGCGCGTTCCCCTCAACCTCCACAGGCGCTCGTCCGAAAAGCGCGGGCAGCCGACCCGCCCGTCAGGGAGCCTCTGCCGGCAAGCAGGTCAAATTCCAGGGTGCTTCCCGTGATGGCAAGCCCAGGGTATTTGATTTTCGTTCCCAGTAAACTGGAAGGTTACATAACCAAAACCCCCTCCTGCATCGCAGGAGGGGGTTTTTCTTTAGCAGGCTACCCCTGCGGTGTTACCCACTGCCCTCCATCTGCAACGAGCACTTGTGAGCATCGCCGCAGATGGGGCTTTTCAGCAGCTTGACAGCCTCCGGCGTCCTGGCTGGTCCAGCCCATGGGGAGAGGCAGAAACAAGCCGTTCCCCCCCTGAGCCCGTCCGGTGAGTGCGACGCCTGGCTGGCAAGGCCCGAAGGGGCACTCACAGGAAGTGAGTGGTCCGGCAGCACTGCAGGGAGGCAGGGGTCAGGCAACGCAAAGAGGCCCAGGTGCAAGGCGCGGGCAAAGCGAGGAGCGAGGCGTACTCCCTGTACGTCGCAGTGACGAGCGATGCCCGACAACGCAGCAGATGGGCCTCTTTGAGCAGCCTGCTGCCGGATCTCCAGAGCAGGCGAGCAGGCGATCCGGAAAAACGGGCGTTCGGGGGGCGCGTTTTTGTGTCCTTTTTGCGCGGTCAAAAAGGACAATATCCAGATGAGTCAAGCATGCAGAATCAATACTGCTTCCGCGTAGTAAACATTAGGAAAATAATACCATATCCCGAGACCGCAAGACGCGAAACTTCAGTTATCGTTTTCGGTAAACGGTCTTTACAAAGTCCTCAATCCTCTGCGGGCACTTCACGCCTTTTTCACGCTCTACACCTGAGCTGACGTCTACGGCATACGGTTTCACGGTGTCGATGGCCTGGGCCACGTTCTCCGGGGTCAGGCCACCGGCCAGTATCAATGATGTGCGGCGGGCCAGCCGGGCGGCTTCGCTCCAGTCGGCCTGCACGCCGGCGCCGCCATAGTGGGGGGTCTGGCCGTCGAAGAGCAGCCAGCTTTCAGGGTGTGTGTTCATGAGTTCATGGGCGATGGTGGCGTCGGCGGTGGTGAAGATGGTGCGGGCAAAGAGCTGGCGCAGCTCCAGGTATTGGGCAATGGTTCCATAGTACTGGATGATGCTGGTGCCGGCCTCGCGGGCCATGGCGGCGGCTTCCCGAGGAGCCTGTTTCACCACGAGGCTGACGGTTTCCACAAAGGGGGGCAGCGCCTTGACGATGGCAGCGGTGTGGGCGGGGCTGAGAAAGCGGGGTGAGTCGGGGTAGTGGACAAATCCGAGGGCGTGGACGCCCAACCGGACGCAGTGCTGGGCGGTTTGCGTGTCGCGGATGCCGCAGATTTTGACCCGTGTCATGTCAGCTCTGTCCCATGAGCTGACGCAGGGCGGCGGCGCGGTCCGGCTGTTTGACAAGGTATTCGCCGATGAGGAACATGCGGATGCCCTGACGGGTCATGGATTCAATATCGTCTCGTCCGCCGATGCCGCTTTCACAGACCACGGCCCGGCCCGTAGCGTGGGCGATGGTGACGGAGGTCTGCAAGTCCACATGGAAGGTGGAGAGGTCGCGGTTATTGACGCCCAGCAGGCCGCCGAAGTTGGTGGGCAGTTTGACCAGCTGGTCCTGGTGGTGGACTTCAAAGAGCACGTCCAGGCCGATTTCGCTTGCCAGGTCGTAGAGTTCCTGGGCCTGGGGGGCTTCCAGGGCTTCGCCGATGAGCAGAATGGCATCGGCTCCGATGGCAGCGGCTTCATAGACCTGGGAGGGGTGGATGATGAAATCCTTGCGCAGGACAGGCAGGCTGACGGCCTGGCGCACGGCGCTGAGATACGGGCTGCTGCCCTGGAAGAAGCGCTCGTCGGTCAAGACACTGATGGCGGCGGCACCGCCCTGCTCGTAAGCGCGGGCAATGGCGACGGGATCGAAGTCAGCGCAGATAAGCCCCTTGGAGGGGCTGGCCTTTTTCACCTCGGCCAGAATGGCGATATCTCCGCTGTGCATGGCCGTGACCAGGGAGCGGAAGTCGCTGCGGTCGGCAGCCTGAGCCTTCCAGGTATCGAGCTGGTGAATGCGGTCGGCGATTTCCTGTTGTTTGTGCTGGAGGATGGTGGTGAGCATGGTTCCCTCGAAAAGTATATGATTAACAGCTTGCTGAAATACCTCAAAATACGCAGGCAATTGAAAAATGCTCAGGTGCAAGGCGCTCGCGGAGCGAGGAATGAAGCGTACTCCCCGTACGTTGCAGTGACGCGCGACTGCGAGCAACGCCGCAGATGAGGGTTTTTCAGCAGCCTGTTAAACCTGGAATGAATCATTCAGGACTTACGAATACCGAAAAGACAATTTCCTCTCGCAAAGCCGCAGAGAACGCCAGGGAGACTGTCAGCCAAATCAATTTCCTGGTAACTGTTCACGGTGTAGCTGCACTCGCGCCCGCATTCCTCACGGAGATACTCGCTTTCGTCCGTGGCTCGCTCTCAGAATACTGGCGCTCCTCGTGTCCCCAATGGGCGTAACGAACGGGCGAGAGACCTGTTTCATTCTTCTGGATAAGCGTTCATTCGCGTTTATTTGCGGTCAATTCCTCTCTTTTCCCGGGCCTTGTGTGAAACCTTTTATTCACTGCTGCGGTTAAACTCCACAAAGCGCTGGCAGGCTTCCCAGGCCTTACCGCTGTCCAGCAGTCCCCGGGCGATTTCCACACCTTCGCGGATGTCATCGGTGATTTCGGCGGCGTAGAGGGCGAAGGCGGCGTTGAGGATGACGATATCCCGGCGCGCGCCGCTGATGCTGCCCTTCAGGATACCCAGGGCGATGTCCCGGTTCACTTCGGGGGTGTCTCCCCGAATCTCATCGGGGACCACCTTGTGGAAGCCGATGGTCTCGGGGTTGAACTCCATGGTGCGGATGTCGCCTGCCGTGCCGATGACCACCTTGGTGTCGGCGCACAGGGTCACTTCATCCATGCCATCCATGCCGCTGACCAGCACCACCCGTCTGGAGCCAAGTTCCAGCAGGACTTCGGCCAGGGTTTCCAGGATCTGGGGATCGAAGACGCCCATGAGCTGGTAGGGCGCGCCCGCGGGGTTGGTGAGGGGGCCGAGGATATTGAAGATGGTGCGGATGCCCAGCCCGCGTCGCACAGGGGCGGCGTATTTCATGGCGGGGTGGTGGTTGGCGGCAAAGATAAAGCCCAGGTTGCACTGCTCCAGCGAGGTGGCAATATGCTGAGGCGTGGCGTCCATATGGACGCCGAGGGCGCGGATGAGGTCGGCGCTGCCACTCTTGCTGGAGTTGGAGACGTTGCCGTGTTTGGCCACCTTTATGCCGCCATGGGCGCTGAGCAGCAGGGCCACGGTGGTGGAAATGTTGAAGGTATTGGTGCCGTCGCCGCCGGTGCCGCAGGTGTCCAGCACACGGTTCCGGCGGTGGTCGATGGGGACGTGGATGGAGCGTGAACGCATGGCGGTGGTGGCGGCGACGATTTCATCGCGGCTTTCGCCCTTCATGCGCAGGCCGGTGAGGAAGGCGGCCATCTGGATTTCCGAGCACTGGCCATCCATGATGGCGTTGAAGACCTCGCTGGCCTCCTGGCGGCTCAGATCCTTTCCGGCCAGAACTTTTTCGATGGATGGTCGCAGCATGGGAACTCCGGTACTTGTCAGGTTGCCGGAATAATATCGCATGCCTTCGCCGATTGCAAAACCTCTCTGCTCTTCACCTTGGCTTTGTTTTCGGGTATCCTCCCGGCACTGACCGAATCACCATGCGGGGGCCCTTATGTTTTTGACGCGCGCGCTTCTTCTGATACTTCTTCTGCTCTTCACCACCTGGGGTTGTGCCGGCCGCCAGCCTGTGGTTATCGCCGATCTGGAACGCTACCCCCAATATGTTCAGGCGTATCTGGGCGCGGGCTCTGAAGCGCGGCTGGCAGGGTCCGTCGAACAGCAGCGCTTCGCTTCCGAGTACCTGGATTTCTATTTCGCTCCCTGGGAGGACGGTGGCCCGCACGCTGAATACAATGAGGAGGGCGAACTGGTGAGTCCCTTCTGGGGCATTGAGATTGCCCTGAAGAATCCCGGCTACGGCGAAAACCGCTTGCCCAACGACCCGGCCTGGATAGAGCACCTGATTGCCGAGATGGACGTCATGCACTACCCCTCCCGCTCGGCTGCGGCCATCACGGTGCGCGAAACCCATGTGCGGGTCTTCCCCACCCACAAGCCGCGCTTTTATGATTTTTCCCGTGCGGGAGAGGGGTATCCCTTCGATTACTGGCAGGACTCCCTGCTTTTTGCCAATACCCCGGTGCGCATTGAGCACATGAGCCGTACCGGCGACTGGCTCTTTGTGCAGGCACCCTATGTGCGGGGCTGGGTGCGGGCTCAGGATGTGGCCCTGGTGGATGAACATCAGCGTCGGATTCTGCGGCAGGGGCCGTTTATGGTGATGGTTCGCGACCAGGTGCCGCTGTACGATGAGGCTGGGAGCTATATGATCCATGGTCGCGTGGGCGGGCTGTACCCTGTGGCTGGCGATGGCGCTCTGCTGGTGGCCCTGCGGGATGTTCACGGTCAGGCGCACCTTGAGAAGGCTTCCGTGCCGGCGGTGGATATGGCTCCCTTTCCGCTGCCGCTGACAGCGCAGAATATCGCCCGCGTGGCCGATGCCATGGCCGCAGAGAAGTATGGCTGGGGGGGGATGTATGGCAACCGCGATTGCTCAGCTTTCCTGCGGGATATTTTTACCAGCTTCGGGGTGTGGTTGCCCCGCAACTCCTATCAGCAGGCGCACTTCGTGGAGGAGAATCTCATTGACCTGAGCGCCATGAAGCCCGCCGAGCGAGAACGCTTTATTCGGGAAAACGCGGTGCCCTTCATGACGCTGCTGTGGATGCGTGGCCACGTCATGCTCTATATCGGTGAGCACGAGGGGCAGCCCATGGCGGTACACGATGCCTGGGGTGTGCGCACCCGCTCCTGGGGTCGGGAAGGCCGGGCCATCATGGGAGGCGTGGTGATCACCACGCTGCGTCCGGGACGCGAGCTCTCCAGTGTCCGCTCCGATGCTCTTCTGATCAGCCGCATCCAGGGAATGCGTGTGCTCCCCTGATTGCACCGCAGGGAATCAGGCGACCAGCTCCCAGGCCATCCTGGTGGCAACCACATAGAGGAAGATGGCGAAAAAGCGTTTGAGGCGATCGACGGGCAGGGAGTGGGCCAGGCGCGCGCCCAGGGGGGCGGTCAGCACACTGGCGCAGACAATGCCCGCCAGAGCTGGCAGATAGACGTAGCCGATGCTGTAGGCGGGCAGGCCGGTGACCTGGAGATTGTTGACGATGTAGCCGATGGCTCCGGCAACGGCGATGGGCAGGCCGATAGCCGCCGATGTGCCGATGGCGCGGTGGGCGGTGACATTGCACCACAGCATGAACGGTACCGAGAGTGAGCCTCCGCCGATGCCGACAAAGCTGGATACGGCCCCGATGGTCGAGCCGGTGGCGAACATTCCGGCATTGCCAGGCAGCTGACGTGACGCCTTCGGTTTTTTATTGAGGATGATCTGGGTGGCGATGGTGTACAGGAAGAGGCAGAAAAAACCCTTGAGGAAGTTGCTGGAAAGCTGCGAGGCCACCATGGTGCCCAGGAAGGTTCCCACCAGAATTCCCGGCACTATCCGGCGCACGATGGTCCAGTCAACGGCACCACGGCGATGGTGCGACAGAAAGCTGGAGATGGATGTGAAGATGATGCTGGCCAGGGAGGTGCCCAGGGCCAGATGCATGATATGGTCGGGCTGAATACCCTGCCGCAGAAAACACCATACCAGCAGGGGGACGATCACCACCCCGCCGCCGATACCAAGCAGCCCTGCCAGGAGTCCGGCAATCAGTCCCACCGCCACATACATCACGAGAATTTCCAGTCCCATAGCGTCTCCCAACCCTTCAGCATATTCCCGTCCGGTGGCGGGACCTTCTGTTTCTACCCCATGGAAGAGAAAGTGCCAATCATGTCGCGGACTGTCGGCGGAAAATACGGCTTCACCGGCGTTCAACGGGAGGCAGACTGTTCGGGAACACAGTGCTCCAGGTACTCCTGCCGCAGCAGATCATCGTCTTGCCGGGAAAGGGTCAGATTGTGGCGTGCGTCGCAGTTTCCGGCAGCTTTCCACAGCGTGTGTGCCCGGTCGTGATGACCCAGGCTGGCATGCACTATGGCCAGATTGTTCTGCACAGCCGGATGATCCAGGGGCAGGCGCTGCATATGTCGCAGCGCCTGCTGGAAGTTCCCCTGGTGAAAGTGCATCAGCCCCAGGTTGTGGATGGCGAGCTGGTCAGTGGGTGCGTGGTGGAGGTGGATCGTCAGCTGGCCGATGGCCTCGTTGAAATCACGCAGGTTCCAGTGAGCCAGGGCCAGGTAGAAGCGGCTGAACGGGCAGGTGGGTGAAAACCCCAGCGCCGACTGCAGCATGCTGAGCGCCTGGAGGTTTTCGCCAGCACCCAGAGCGTCCAGGCCACGCTGGAGAAAGAAATATGCCAGATCGTCGTTGGTCAGTGGCGGGGCATGGTCGTCCAGGGCGAGGGGAGCTCTTGCGCCAGCCTGGTATTCCAGCAGGCCGTAATGCAGGGGAGTGCTGTGATAGTCAACGGGGCCAGCGCTGTGGGAGTCAAGGCTTGGAATGATTTTCGGCGTCAGGACGATGACCAGCTCCTGACGGCTCTGCACCCTGCGGTCGGAGCGGAAGAGCCTCCCGAGCACGGGAATCCTGCTGAGTACGGGAATGCCGCTGGTGCTCTCCACGTTTTTTTCGTAGATCAGGCCGCCGATGAAGTAGGAGTGATTATTGCGGGTGCGCAGTATGGTGCGGATCGCCTGTTCCACGGTCTGTGGCTTTTCCCGTTCACCGGAAGCGGGGTTGAAGTTCTCCTCGTAAATCTCCCCCACCACGGGCAATACCTCCAGCAGAATATCCCCATTGTTCACAATGTTGGGTGTCACCGTCAGACTGACGCCGATCTTCACATCTTCAAAATAGGTTCGAGCCTCGCGGACATTGGCGCTGCTCTCGGTGGTTGTCACCTGGTAGGGATAGGTGCGGATGGAGTACACATTGCCCGTTACATTGTTCAGGGTGGTGATGGTGGGGTTGGAAAGGGTATGCACGGTGCCGTGGAGGCTGAGAAACTGCAGAAAGCCCGCGAACTTGCCCGGATTCAGGACCCCCACGGTGTAGTCCAGAACGCCCCGTTCGCCTGCGGTTCCGTCCAGACTGGCTCCCGCCTGGCCCTCAGTGCCGTGGAGGTTGAAGGCGATGGGGGTATCGCTGCCGCTGACCCGGAAGAGGGCCGAGTAGTCCACTCCCATGGTGAGGGAGTCGGAGAGGGATATCTGCAGGATTCGGACCGATATCTCCACCTGCTGGTCGTACAGGCGCCGCACCATGTCAAGGTACGCTTCGATGCGGCGCATGGCCGAAGCATTATCGCTTACCAGGATGGTGCCCGTCAGGTCATTGATGATCACGCGCCCGTCCTCGGAAGCCAGGCTGCTGAGGTTTTCGCGAATGACATTCCATATGCGCTGCCGCTCCGAAGCGTGAGCGGAATCCGTGAGATAGACCGGGGCACTGTTGAGCGGGCTGAAGGATTGTCCGGGCAGAACGGCGCCCTGGGCCAGGTAGTCGAGGGTGAAGGTACGGAAATCATTGCTGCTGATGACCAGGGTGCCGTCACGGCTGGTTATCTGCAGGCCCGCTGCGGTGGCTACGGCATACAGCGCCTCCGGGAGCGCCATCGGACGCGGAAAGGTGAAGGCAATATCCTGTTCAGGAATATCTTCAAGGATGTAGTTTATATGACTGTCCTGGAGCAGAAGATGAATCAGGCTGGACAGAGAGGCGCTGCGCAGGTTGCCGGAGACCGCTGGCAGTGTTGTGGGTGGTGGCTCGGCAAGGGCTTGCCGGGGCAGGTGGAGTTTGCTGATGCGGTAGCTGATTTGCCGGTGATCGCCCTGCTCCGGGGGAGCGTGTGATGGCAGGTCCAGAGCGCGTGAGCATCCGGATGCCACAAGGCAGCAGGTCAGTGCGAGAACGCGCAAATCCATAAATGCTCCTGCATGAAAGTTTTCCTATTGGTATTGCAGGAGACAGTAAAAGTCAAGACTGTTTTTTGTCGTCATCATCATCGAGCATGCGATATTTCGGCCCTTCCATGTCGTCGAACTGGTCCCGTTTCAGAGCCCAGATGAAGATGAGCCAGGCACCGGTGGCAAGACAGAGGCTGAGGATGATGAGGATGATATAGGTGTAGGGCATGGGGGGAGTATACCAGATGAAACCGCAAATGAACGCAAATGGACGCGAAGGAGCAAGAAAAACAAAGAGAAAAAGTAGCTGAAGTTTCGCACCCCCGAAGCGGCAGGTTGTCGGCGCCGACCTGGATACCATAGTTGGATGGCCAAAATGGTTCTGCACAGACGGCGTCGCTTGACATTGCCCTCATCTTGTTTGTGAGTTTCTTTTGCCACTTTTGGGTCGCCGAAAGTGGCGCAAAAGCGACCCCCAGTGCTGTCCTTATCAGCCGCCCGCTTGCCTGGAACTGGGGACCGCAAACAACCGCCCTCCATGGCTTTGGGTTTGCGGTTGCCGCCGTCGTGGCGGCAACCCTGCGGGTCCATCGCGTTCCAGTCTTCGCGTTCTGGCTGGGCCAGCACACGGGGGAGAAGCAGAGGAAAGCCATTCCCCCCTGAGCCCGTCCGGTGAGTGCGACGCCTGGCTGGCAAGACCCGAAGGGACACTCACAGGAAGTGAGTGGTCCGGCAGCACTGCAGGGATGCAGGGGTCAGGCAACGCAAAGAGGCCCAGGTGCAAGGCGCGGGCAAAGCGAGAAAGGAGGCGTACTCCCTGTACGTCGCAGTGACGAGCGATGCCCGGCAACGCAGCAGATGGGGCTCTTTGAGCAGCCTGCTGCCGGATCTCCAGAACAGGCGAGCCAACGATCCGGAAAAACGGGCGTTCGGGGGGCGCGTTTTTGCGTCCTTTTTGCGCGGTCAAAAAGGACAATATCCGGAAACAAAAAGTGGAATACCAGATAAGTCAAGCATTCAAAATCAATACAGTTTTCGCGCGATAACTGTCAAAATAATAACACCTTAACCTAAGACAACAAGATGCGAAACTTGAGGGGTAACCATTCACGGCTACCCTGCGTTTTCTTCAGCAGGAGCGCCAGTATTCCGAGAGCGAGCCCGGATGGCGAGCGGCAGAGACTCGAGCCACGGACGAAAGTGAGCGTCTCTGGGAGGAATGCTGGCGCGAGTACCAACACACTGTAAAGAGTGACGAGAAAATTCTCCAGGAAATGTGGTGAGCGTCAACACTCCGAAAGCGCTTGCCTTCTCCAGGCGTCGCACTCACCGGACGGGCTTAGGGGGGAACGGTCTGCTTCTGCTCTCTGCGCAGTCGCAATGAATTCCCCACCACGCACAGGGAGCTGATGGTCATGGCGGCGGCGGCGTGGATGGGTGCCAGGAAGCCAAGGGCGGCCAGGGGGATGGCGCTGACGTTGTAGATGAAAGCCCAGAAGAGGTTCTGGCGGATGCCGCGCCGGATGCGGCGGGCGATGGTCAGGGCGTCCACGATGCGCAGGGGCTGGGGGCGGGTCAGGACGATGTCGGAGACTTCCAGGGCGACGTCGGTGCCACCGGCCATGGCGCAGCCGATGTGGGCGGTGCTGAGGGCGGGGGCATCGTTGATGCCGTCGCCCACCATCATGACGTGATTTCCGCTGGCCATACGCTGGCTGATCCACTGGGCTTTCTCGGCGGGCAGCTGCTCTGCGTGCACTTCGTCAATGCCCAGCCCCTTGGCGAGGGAGTGCCCGGCGGTCCGGGTATCCCCGGTCAGCAGGGCGGTGCGTATTCCCATGGTGTGCAGGTGTGCGATGGTGGCGGCGCTGTCCTGGCGGGGGGTGTCCTCCAGCAGGATGACGCCGTGGTACTGCTGTTCCAGGGCCACGTGGACAGCGGTGCTGCCTTCGTGGTGCGCTATGGGGGAGCCTGGCACCGGGACGCCGCCTTCGTCCAGCAGGGTGGGAGTGCCCACGCGGATGGTGCCGTGGCGGGTGGGGCAGATTACGCCCTTGCCGGCAATGGCGGTGCTGCTGTGGGGCTCGCTGGGCAGGGGGATCTCCCGTCGGCGCGCTTCTTCCAGAATGCCCCTGGCAATGGGATGGACGCTGCCCTGTTCGGCCATGGCGGCCAGGCGCAGCAGTTCATCCGCAGTGCTGGAGGGAAATGGCTCCACGTGAATGACCCGGGGACGCCCTTCGGTGAGGGTGCCGGTTTTGTCAAAGGCGATGGTGTCGATGCGGGCGGTCATCTCCACAATGTCGCCGCCACGGAAGAGCATGCCGTGCCGTGCTGCGCTGGCGGTGCCCACCAGTACGGCCATGGGTGTGGCCAGGCCCAGGGCGCAGGGGCAGGCGATGATGAGTACGGCCACCGCCGCCAGCAGGGGGGTGGTGTGCTCCGCGGGGAAGGCGCTCCAGTAGGAAAAGGAACCGGCGCTGACCAGCACCACAATAGGCACGAAAACACGGGAGATACTATTGACCAGCTGTTCGATAGGGGCCTTGCGGGACTGGGCCTCTTCCACCACCCGCGCGATACGGGCGATAAAGGATTCGGCGGCGCTGGTGGTTACGCGCACCTGCACCGAGGCGCTCAGGTTCATGGCGCCGGCCAGTACCCGCTCGCCGGCACCGCGCAGCACGGGCAGGGGTTCACCGCTGATGATGGATTCATCCACCTCCGTCTGCCCTTCCAGCACCATTCCATCCACGCTGAAGCGTTCACCGGGGCGCACCAGCACGATATCGCCCACTGCCAGAGAGGCCGTATCCACCGTTTCGGTCTGCCCGTCCCGCAGGCGGCAGGCTGTGGCCGGGGCAACGCGCAGCAGGCGCTCCACCCCCTGCAGCGCCCGGTTGCGGGCCATATTCTCGAAGAGCCGTCCCGCCAGAATCAGGGTGACGATCATGGCGGCGGTGTCAAAATACACTTCCCCATCACTGACCATGGCGTGCAGGCTGGCAAAGTAGGCGGCCAGCACGCCAATGCAGATAAGGGTGTCCATATTGGGCGAGCGGTTGCGCAGGCTGTTCCAGCCTCCCACCAGGAAGGGCCAGCCGGCATAGAAGACCACCGGAGTGGTGACGATGGCGCTGAGCACCTGCATGAGGGCGCGCGCTTCGGCGCTCATGCCCTGGAAGTATCCGGCGTAGAGGGCCAGGGAGTAGCCCATGAGCTGCATGGAGAGGAAGGCCGCCGTAACAAAGCGGATGACGAGGGAGCGCTGTTCCCTGCGACGCGCCTCCTCCACATGGTTCTGCTCGTAGGGGCGGGGCAGGTAGCCCAGACGGGTCAGGGTCTGGAAAATCGTCTGGGCGCTGGTGCGTTCGGGATCAAAGGCCACCCTGGCCCGGTGGGTGCCGTAGTTGAGGCGGGCCTGGGTGACGCCGGGAATTTTCAGCAGCATGCGTTCCACCAGCCACACGCAGGTGGCGCAGCGAATGCCCTCCACAAAAATACTGATGCTGCGCTGGCCGTCCGGTTCCACAGTTGTGTGGCGCTCCAGGTATTCGGCGCTGTAGCGCTCATCGAAAGCCCCTGCGGGCAGACCCTCATCGTCCCACTGGCGCTGCTGGTAGAACTGCTCCAGCCCCGCGCCGCGAATCAAAAGAAAAGCGCTGCGGCAACCGTGGCAGCAGAAGAGGAAGCGCTGGCCGTTTTCCTCGTGGCAGATGGGGGCACCGGCGGGGTTGGGGTCGCCACAGTGGTAGCAGCGGGAATTACTCACCGAGATGCACCAGGAAATTGCGGCTGATGCGGCTTTCATCCCTGGCGAAACTGAAGGTCAGGTGCACTTCCCCCGACAGGTCGGCGGGCAGTGCGGCCTCGTATGCACCCTGGGGATGAGCTTCAAGGGCCAGTTCCATTTCCCCCTGGGAGGTGGCGAGCTCCAGACGGGCAGTGCCGCCCTCCAGGGCGGCTCCTGTGCCGTCCCGCAACGTTATGGACAGCTGGCGACCCGCCAGCTCTGCCGTCGCTACCCAGCCAAGCGTTGCCGCCATGCGCTTTTCCGCCACACTCTCGTAGTATTTCAGGCCGTGCTGGTAGTAAAGGGGGTCGGTGACCGCGCTGACCCCTGTGAAAGCGCGGTGAATCGCCGACGCGCTGAAGAGGAAGAAGGCCGCGAACAGTATGGCAATGCCCAGCCAGGGGGCGGATTTCGGGAAAAGCATGTTCTCTCCTCGGCGGAAGCGTTCTGTGCCGGTTTTGCAGCAGCTTGCCCGTATTCATGCCAGATTTTGGCGCGCCTGTACAGGGAAAGAAGGGGGGGAGGTGAAGGAGATGGTGCAGTGTGAGACCCACCCCTCCGTGGGGAGGGGTGGGTGGGGTGAAGTTATGGGCTGGTGCAGGTAGTGTCTGGATCTACATGTGAAGGGGAAACTCTATCTCCAAAAAGCTCAATGAGGGTTTCCAGCTCACTGCAACTCATGCCCGGATTGTTGTCCAGTTTGATCATTTGAATATTGGTGAGCTCCACCAGTGAGCCGACACCAGTGTCAATCTGGTTGCTCTCCAGTTCAAGCCAGACCAGGTTTGTCAGGGAAGTCAGGGGGCTGATGTCACTGATGGCATTTCCCCGCAGCACAAGATCCCTCAGGCTGTTGCTGAGGGCAGACAAATTCTGGAGGTCACTGATGCTGTTGTAGCGCAGCCCAAGCTGCTCAAGGCTGGTGAGGTTGCCGATATTCTCCGGAATGGCGGTTATTTTGAAACCATCGTCCTGGTCACCAAGGTCGAGCATTTTCAGGCTGGTGATGGCGGCAAGGCCTGAAAAGTCATCTATTCTGTTTTTGTCGAGGTAGAGAAATTCCAATTGGGACAGGTTTGCCAGGTGTGGCAGCTGCTCTTTTATAATGAGATTTCCTGGCAGATCCAGGCCTTTCAATGTGCTGAGCCCAGCCAGGGCAGAGATATCTGCGATATTGTTGTATGACAGGTCAAGATAGATTATAGCGGTAAGGCCACCCACTCCTGAAATATCGCTCATCTGATTATGGGGCAGTGTCACACTCATCAGGCTTGTCATGTTTGCCAGTGAAGGGATAGAGGGTATTTCGTTATTGCGCAGTTCCAGTGCGGTCAGGGTAGTCAGGTCAGTTATGGGCTGCAGCGAATTTACCTTGTTATAGCTGATATTCAACCCCTGCAGGTGAGGTAGTGCGCCAAGTGGGCTGAGGTTGCTGATGTTCTGATGGTTCAGGGTAATGCTGCGCAGGGAGGGAAGGCTGGCAAGGGGAGTCAGGTCTGCAAGTGTAGATGGTTCCTCTGCCGATTCGGTGATCTTCAGGGTTTCCAGGCCAAGTAGATAGTTCTCCATGCCGCTCAGGTTTGTGATGTTTTTTTCCGAGCAGGTCAGTTCATATATCGTGGTGAAAAATCCCATGTCGTGCCCAGCCAGGCACTCCTGCAAGTTGGGGTCAAACTTATTCTGCAGTGTTTCTGCTGTTATACGCTCCGATGGAATAGCCGAGACTTCACTGCTTGGCGCGCTCTCTCCATGCTTGTTCGAAGCGGTTACCACAAAGTAGTAGGTTTTGTAGTTTTCCAGGCCGGTGACAATGGTGTGAGGCTGCAGTTCGGGGTGGGTGGGAGTGAACCTGGTGCCGGTTGTGCCGCTGTCTGGTGTCCGGGAGTAGTATACGTGGTAGGCGGTGGCGTTGTTCACGCCCGTCCAGCTGACAGACACGCCACCATCCACCAGGGAGGCGGAGACATTCCACGGTGTTTCCGGTGCCGTTCCGCCGCCACCTCCTCCGCCCCCGCCGCAGCCGTTCATGAGCGTCAGGAGGGTGATTGCAGCGAGGAAAAGCGAAATCCGTTGGAATCGGAGCAGTAGGCATTGAGCAGGGGAGTCATCGGGAGCGGGCTCGGTACTCTGGGTACTCATGGCGGCCTCCTGTAGAGGGGGGATGTAAAGGCGAAATTTCTGTATCTGTTTGTTGTGAAGTGCTTCAGGGCCGTTAGAGGTAGGAGATTTAATCTCTATGATAGCCTTGTCGCGAAAAGAATCAACGACTTTTTTCATGGGATGTGACGGGCTATTGTGCTTGGAGTGATGGTACGCTCATGTCTGTTTTATGTTTGACGATATTGCAATTTCCAGCAAGAGTTTAGCGAGAAGCGTATCTTGATTGAAAGGCGTAATAGTATTTTGTAGAATAATTATATTGCTTGAAATTTCAGCGATCCTGTAACAATATGTGATTTTAACGGAAATGGCGTTTTATTATTGAGAATGTCACCTGGTTTTATCGGGAAGGGGTGGTGGTGATATGTGGCAGAAGCGAACGATGTATGGGGTATTGTGTGCTCTGCTGGCACTGGTGCTGGCGGGCTGTGGCGGGAGCAGTAGCGGGGGAGGTTCCAGTCCCAAGGGTCCCGTCACACTGGCTGGCTATTGCGACGCAAGCCAGAAGTTTGCCATGGGCAACGAGATTTGCCTTCGCGCAGACAGTAAGCACGGTGAGGGTTATGTTCTTTCCACGGCATTTCAGTGGACGTTGCTGGAGAAGCCCGAAGGGAGTGACGTGAGTATTCCTGGAGGCTGGGGTCCGGGCACCCTGACGTTTACTCCTGACAAGACGGGAGTCTACCGCGTGCGGGTAGTAGGGGATGCTGGGAATCGGCTGAGCGACCCTGTGGATCTGGAAATGGAAGTTCTGCCCTGGAGTGGAGGGGTGCCGATCAGCACACCCGATGCCATTCGTGTTACCCACTTTGAACTGGCTGGTGATGGTAACGGAAACGCTATCGCCATATGGCAGCAACTGGAGCAGGACGAAAATTTCGATGAGGTCTTGCGCCTGTACACGGCAGATTTCAATGCCAACAACGGCTGGGATCCGGCACATCTGCTCAGCGAGGATACGGGGAACGATGGGCCTCATGGTCCACAGGCGGTTCTCCACCAGGATGGACGCGCTGCAGCGATGTGGTTCTGTTATGAAGGATACGAGCTACAGCTCTGCGCGGCGGCGCGCGATTCTGGAAGTTGGAGTAGTGCGGAAGTAATTGGGACTTTTGACGAGTATCCCCATTTAAGCTCAGCAAAGCTTCTGCTGACTCCCACTGGCGAACGACTGGTGTTCCTGCCAACTCAAGACGGTCAATACGGCAGTGGCACCCTCTTTCAGTTCAGTGAGGGCACTCACAGCTGGGAGGAAGTGGGCACGCCCTCCCCCTCCCCATTCTATAGCGCAGTGATGCAAGTGGAGGGAGAAGACCGGCTGGTGCGGGTTGACCGGAAAGCCAGCTACTATGACCCGGACACTCAAGCTTGGGTAGAGTTTGGAGATCCTCGTGGGGATGATGCTACTCCTTGGTCACGGCTCATAGAAGGGGATGGTGCAGGGAATGCCATGTACGTATGGGTCCAGCGTGAGTATGAGGAGGATGAGAGTTCACCGTATCAGCATCGCGATCATTTCTACTCCAGCTACTATGATGGCGAAGAGTGGTCTGTACCGACATTGATTGCCGAGGACACACGCTGGACAGGCAGGAGTTTTCTCACCTTTGAAGGCGATGGAGAGGTGGTTTTCTGGCGATTTATTGAAGAGGATCCCCGAAAGCTCTGGCGCAGTCACTACAGTGACGGTGAGTGGTCGGAGGCCGTGGAAGAGGAGGCTCCTCTGACCCCCCTGCACATAGTTTCCCGATCAGACGAGAACTGGATGGTGATTGGTTCTTCTGGTTCCCAAGCCGAACCCTGGCAGATCGCTTCCTGGCACCACTCTTCCGCGTCCGGCTGGGAAAGTGAGGTCAGGCCCATTGAGAGCGAAAACCCAGGGGGAGTCATCGGCGGTGCGTTTCGCGCCAGCCATGACCAAGAGGGCAACACGGTGCTGATCTGGCGGCAGAGGCACGACCTTGAAGTAAGTTCTGGGCTCCCCTCGGGGTTGTATTCCGCTCGTTATGATGCTCAAAGTGATCGTTGGATCAGGGCCGAGCCGTAGCGTCGTGCGATGAATGCCAGGCGTCTATTGACTATGAACAGCAAAACATTTTGTTTATGGACTTTCCAGTCACTTTGGATTCGTAATCAACCGCCCTCCGTGGCTTTTCAGCAGCCTGACCGTCGGCGCGTTCTGGCCGGGCCAGCCCATGGGGGAAAGGCAGAAACAGGCCGTTCCCCCCTGAGCCCGTCCGGTGAGTGCGACGCCTGGCTGGCAAGACCCGAACGGGACACTCGCAGGAAGTGAGTGGTCCGGCAGCACTGCAGGGAAGCAGTGTCTGCCGGATCTCCAGAACAGGCGAGCAACGATCCGGAAAAACGGGCGTTCGGGGGGCGGCTTTTTTGGTTCTTTTTTGGCCGTACCAAAAAAGAACAACGTACACTCAGCTTGGATGCCAAATGAGTCAAGCAGGGCACGTTGAAGGAGTTTGATTGCGACAAATGACAATTATTGAATGTTTTACGCTGACATCATAGGGATGCGAAACTTCAGTATATGAGTCGCCTCATGGCTGAACTTCCACCACCCGCAGTGTCATCTCATGCACCACATCGCCATCCTGCACCAGCTGCAGGGTGGCGTTTGCTTTTGGCGGGGGTGTTGCGGTCTGCAGGGCGATGGTGATTTCCCTGTTTTCGCCGGCGCTCATGGTGATGGAGTAAGGAATTCCGGGCAGGTGGAAGTGTTCCTGGTCGGCGGGGGCCAGGCGCAGTTGATAGGTGCGCTCGTGCTGGCTGCGGTTGGCGATGCGGGCGGTGTAGAAGGTGATCTGCCGGTTTTCGGAGAGCAGGCGGCTTTCGATGGTGGCGGAGCGGCGGATGGTGAGGCTGGTGTCCGATTGGTTGGTGGCTATGGTGACGAAGGCGGTGGTGGCGATGAGGAATACGCTGCCGATGAGCAGTACGGGAGTGCTGAAGAGCTTGGGCCATGGCTGGTCGTCAATGCCGAAGGTGTAGCGGATGATGCCGCTTTCGCTCTTGCGGGCCATGACCTGGCGACAGGCGTCCAGGCAATTGCCGCAGTTGATGCATTCGATCTGATAGCCTTCCCGGATGTCGATGCCGGTGGGGCAGGCGCGCACGCAGGCGTTGCAGCGGATGCAGCGGTGGGCGTGGGCGGGGTGGTACTGCAGGGTCAGGGTGGCGGGGGTCAGCAGGGTGGTCTGGAAGCGTCCATAGGGGCATATCTGGGTGCAGAAGGTGCGTCGCAGCAGGCTGAGGCTTATGAAGATGGTGGTCGCGCTGAGAAGCCAGCCCATGGTGGCGGCAGCTCCCAGTTCCCATGAGAGCAGGCGCTGGAAAAAAGTCGCTGGTGCCAGAAAATACCAGACGAGGTTGGCGCTGACCAGGAGGGCGAGGATGAGGTTTGTCAGGTGGAAGAGGGTTTTACGCCAAGCGTTGCCGAAGACGTTTCCCCCTTTGACCTGAAGTCCCAGTCGACGGGCGGTGCATTCACTTATATTCATCAGCAGGGTCTGGGGGCAGAACCAGCCGCACCAGGCGCGTCCCAGGATAATGGTGATCAGTACGAAGAGCAGGATGAGGGCCAGGGTCAGGGGCAGCAGCAGGAGTATCTGGTGGGAGGCGATGGTGATGCCGAAGAGGTGCAGCCTGCCAGCGGCAAAGTCCATGCGCAGCAGGGGGCCGCTGGATATTTCGATAAAGGGAATGGTGAGGGCGGTGATGACCAGCAACCACTGGATGGCGCGTCGTTTGGGGGTCAGGGTGGCGGGCATGGTGCTTCCTTGTGCAGGCTGCTGAAAAATCGCCCCTGTGCTGCCAAAGCATCACAGGGGCGGGGTATCTATTCCCTGATAACCGATATGACGTAGTTGGTAATGTCGTCTATCTGGCGTTGGGAGAGCAGGTTGGCCGACGAGGGCATGCCGCCGGGACGTCCTTCGCGGATGCTCTGGAAGACAGCGTCACGGTCAAAGCCGTACTTGTAACGGCTCTTGATGGTCAGGTCGGTGGCAAAGCCACCACCGCCACCCTGGCCGTGGCACATGGCGCACTGATTGTCGTAGAGGTCTTTGCCGCGTTTGATGCTGGCGGGGTCATTGCTGGCCGGAGCTGCCTGGGGTTCGCTGCCCTGCTGCTGGGCGGTGCGTTCCTTATGGGCCTCCATGCGCTGGGCAAAGGCGTCTTCCTGATTCCAGCCGCTGATGAAGTGGTAGCCCATGTAGCCGATGGCCCAGATCACCAGGCCTGCCAGCAGGATGAGGTAGTAGGTGGGCGGGTTCTTTTTACGGTCTTCGCGGATGCCGTCTATTTCGTGGTTGTCATGGTTGTCGCTCATGTCTTCACTCCTGCTTGTCTTCGTCGTCGAGCATGCGGTACTTGGGGTCTTCCAGTCGATTGCGGTTCTTGCGGCTGTAAGTGTACACCACGATGGCCACAAAGATGCCGAAGAGGATGAAGGTGGTGGCCAGGTAGAAAATACTGCCCCAGATCATCACTCGGCCTTCATCAGGGTAATCAGCTTCCAGACGCGGTCGGAGCCCAGGTGGGAGTAGCCGGGCATGCCTTTTTCCATGATGCCGTTGTAGGTGATTTCATAGAGCTGGCTTTCACTTTTGCCACCGCCGCGCAGGGCCGGGCCTATGCCTCCCTGCAGCTCGGCGCCATGGCAGGCGGCGCAGTTCTGGGCGTAGATCTGGCGGGCTTCTGGCAGGACGGAGGCGTCACCGCTATAGGGGTTGGTCAACTCGCCCACGAAGGTGGTGCGGGCGGCTTCGCGCCAGGGAATGCCCGTGCCCAGCTTCTGCATGTAGGCAACCATGGCGTCCATTTCTGTTTTGCCTTCCAGGGCGGCGATTTCCGCATCCGTGTAGGGCAGGCCCAGGGCGCGCATGTTGCGCTCCACGCTGCGGGGGTTCAGCGTGCGGTCACTCAGGAAGGGGTAGGCGGGCATATTGGTTCTGGGGAACATGGAAGCGGGTTCGGCCATGTGCTGGTAGTGCCAGGCGTCGGGATACTTGCCACCTACCCGTGCCAGGTCGGGCCCGGTGCGGCGGGAGCCCCACAGGTGGGGACGGTCGTAGATATACTCACCGGACTTGGAGTATTCGCCGTAGCGCAGCACTTCGGCCACCAGGGGGCGGACGGTCTGGGTGTGACAGTTGTTGCAGCCTTCGCGGATATAGATGTCTCTGCCGGCCTGCTCCAGCGGGCTGTAGGGGGTGACGGTTTCAATGCGGTCGGCTTCGGTGTTTACCCAGAAGAAAGGCAGCACCATGGTGACGATGGTACCCACCAGGATGGTCATGGTGGCCAGAATCAGGAAGAGCAGTGGTTTCTTTTCCCACATCTCAGGCCTCCTTTCCGGCAAGGTTGGCGGCGGGAGCTGTTTCACGCGGCCCCCGCGCGGTCATGACGAGGTTGTAGACGAAGAGGATGACTCCGGCCAGGTAGATGACGCCACTGACGGCGCGTACCCACCAGTAGGGGTACATGGCGGCCACGGTTTCCGAGAAGGTGTAGGTCAGGCTGCCGTCGGCGTTGATACTGTGCCACATGGATGCCTGCTGCAGCCCGGCGATCCACAGGCTGACCGAGTAGATGAGCTGTCCGACGAGCACCAGCCAGAAGTGGGCGTTGGCCAGGGGAATGCTGTAGAGTTCGCGACCGTAGAGCTTGGGGGCCAGATAGTAGATGGCGCCGAACATGACCAGGGAGACCCATCCCAGGGCGCCCATATGGACGTGGCCAGGCACCCATTCGGTATAGTGGATGAAGCCCGAGAAGGAGCGGATGGCCTGCATGGGCCCCTGCAGGGTCTGCAGGCCATAGAAGGTGATGCCCAGGATAAAGAATTTCACCAGGTAGTTGGTGCGCATCTGCTGCCACTGGCCATTCATGGAGAGATAACCGTTAATGACCGAGGCCCAAGAAGGCGCGATGAGCATGATGGAGAAGGCGATGGCCAGCGTCTGTACCCAGTCGGGAACGGGGGTCCACAGCAGGTGGTGGGCACCGGTCCACAGGTACATAAAGATCAGGCTCCAGAAGGCGATGATGGAGAGGCGGTGGCTGTAGATGGGCACACCGGTGGATTTTGGCAGAAAGTAGTAGAAGACGGCCAGGGGTGGTGCTGTCAGCAGCATGGCTACCATGTTATGGCCATACCACCACTGCACATTGGCATCGTTGGTTCCCGCAAAGACCGAGTAGGACTTGAACAGGGAAGCGGGAACGGCCAGGCCGTTGACGATATAGAGTATGGCGATGGCCACGATGGAGGCCATCATGAACCACAGGCTCACGTACATCTGCTCTTCTTTGCGCTTGAAAATGGTCATAAAGATGTTCACGGCGAACATCACCCACATGACGACCACAAGGATATCCAGGGGCCACTCCAGCTCGTGGTACTCCTTGGTGGAGTTGAAGCCAAGCAGCAGGGTAACGACGCCCAGGATGATAATGCTGTTGAAGAGCCACAGCTGGATGCGAGCCAGCTTTTCACTCCAGATGGGGACGCGGCACAGGCGCTGTACCATATAAAAATAGAGGGCGAAGATGGCACACAGGGTCCAACCCAGCAGGGCGCCATTGGTGTGAATGGGTCGCAGGCGTCCGTAGGTGAAATATGGGGCGAAGTTGAGCTGGGGCAAGACGAACTGGAAGGAAATCAGTATGCCAACCAGAATGGCGACTACCCCCCACAGAATACTCCAGTGGGTATAGCTGCGGACAATGTCGTAATTATAGGCTGGTTTGTCCATAAGGCCTCCTGAGATAAGGTAAGTGACCGTGGCAAAAGCAACATGGTTCATTTTGCGAACCGTTGTGCGTGAGTATAGAGCAAGTGGTAAAGTTTCGCACCACTAATTCCGTGGACAGTCGTGACAGATTCAGCCCATGCTGCTCAGTATCAGCAGCACTCCCAGCAGGGCTATGCAGATGATACTGGTATATTCCACGAAGGTGGCCAGGGGCTGGAAGGCATGGCTGAGCACATTTCTGGCAATGATGCTCAGGGCTGCCGCCGCGAAAATAATAATGCCCATGCCCAGGCTCATGGCGGCGGCGGCCAGGAAACCAATGGTGTACAGGCCCATGGAGAGGGCGAAGAGGAAAATGGTGATGGTGCCGGGACAGGGCACAATACCTGCCGAAATCACCAGCATGGCGTCGGAAGTGCGTCCTCCACCACTGCAGGAGGAGCAGCCACAGGCATGGCCCTGGTGCAGGCCATGGTGGGGTTGAGGGTAGCCGGAGCTGTTTTGCTGCCGGACTTTCCAGCGGGCTCGCAGGCGGGTGTAGGCCAGGTGTGCTGCGATCAGTATGATGATGGCACCGGAAACGGGGGTCAGCAGGTTGGTGGTCTGGTGGAGGGCCGTGGTCAGCAGCATGTTCAGCAGGTGCAGCAGGAAAAAGGTGAAGATGAACGCCGAAAAGACGTGGACGATGCCGATGAACAGGGCCATGGAGGCCGCCTTGGCGTAGTTGTGGTGCCCCGCGAGGAAATAGGAGGCCACCAGACTTTTGCCATGGCCAGGGCCGGCTGCGTGGAGCAGGCCGTAGAAAAAGGAGAAGATGATCAGGGAGAGAGCCGCCGCCACGCTGCCTTCGTCGCGGATGGCGCGCATATGGGACTGAATGGTTTCGCTGGCCATGCGCAGTGTCTGGCGCAGGGAGTCGAGCATCCGGTCGTACCAGCCCGCCGGGGAGTCGTCGCGCGTGACGGCAACTTCCGTTTCTGTGCTGGCAATGCCCGGGGCGATGCGCAACACCAGCGTATGGGGGTAGGAATTCAGGTTGTGCTCAACGCCGTAATTTTCGGGAATGGTGTGGCTGAGTCCCTCGGGGCGGAAGAAAAAGCCCAGAAAGCGGCGGGGATCGAAGAATTCCAGTTCCAGGCTGAGTTCACCGCTGACGGGCATATGGATGGGGATCGTAAAGTGGTATGCGGAAACATCCCCCTCAAAGGTGAAGTGAGAATTTTCCACGGCGCGCACCGGAAACGGCTGGCTGTTGATGGTAATGCGGGTGAGGTATTCGTAGGGGACGATGTCGGCTTCAAAGGCGTGCAGGAGCCTCTGCCGTGCCTGGTTGGCGTCGGGTGCTTCGCTGCTGAGGTGACGCAGGACTTCGGTGAAGGAAGGGGAAAAGCGCCAGGTGACCTGGATCGCGTGCAGAACGTCGTCCTCCATTTCCAGGTGAAAGCGCGGGAAGACCACGCCGTCAAAGGCGGAGCAGAGCGCGCAGGCCCGCGCCAGCTGAGGCTGGCTCAGCATGACAACGCTCAGCAGCAGTATGATGAAGCGCAACGGGGTTTTCATGGGAAGAACTTGTAACGGATTTTTCGCGCAAAGGAAAGCCTGCTGTAACTCTTCACGCTGTATTGACCAGCAGGCACAGAGGCGTTTTTCAGCTGCCTGGGGTGTGCAGTGCCTGCTCCAGATCCTGCCACAGGTCATCCACGTCTTCGATGCCAGCGCACAGGCGGATCAGGGTGGGCGAAATGCCCATTTCCTTCTTGACCTCGGCGGGTATGGCGGCGTGGGACATGCTCCAACAGTGGGTGACGATGGTTTCCACGCCACCGAGGCTGGGGGCGATGATGGGCAGCTGCAGTTTGCGCAGAAGGGCCTTTACCTGATCCGATGATGCGAGTTCAAAGGCGAGTACGGCACCGGGGCCATCGGCCTGACGGAAGTGGGTATCGGCCTGGGTAAAGTCGCTGAGGCCGGGGTAATACACTTTTGACACGCTGGGGTGCTGCTGCAGACGCAGAGCCAGGTCGCCGGCATTGCTCTGGGCGGTCTCCAGGCGGATTTTGAGGGTCTTCATGCCCCGCGCCAGCAGGAAGCTGTCAAAGGGGGAGAGCACAGCCCCGAAGGAATTATGGAAGCGCTTGAGGGCTTTGGCCAGCTCGGGGTCGGCGGTGGTTACCAGCCCGGCCAGCAGGTCGCTGTGGCCGCCCAGGAACTTGGTGGCGCTGTGGATGACCACATCGATGCCCAGGGGAATGGGCCGTTGCAACAGGGGCGTCATAAAGGTGTTGTCGATAAAGGTGAGAATATTTCTCTCTCTGGCCAGCTCTGCCACAGCGCGGATATCGGCGATGGTGAAGAGGGGGTTGGAGGGCGTTTCCAGCAGAATACCTCTGGTGTTGGGCTGCAGGGCCGCTTTCAGCGCTTCGAGATCTGCGGTATTGACAAAAGAGCACTGGATGCCCTGCTGGGGCAGGACGCTGGTGACGTAGCGGTAGGTGCCGCCGTAGAGATCGCTGGGGACGATAAGGTGGTCGCCACTGTGCAGAAGGCTCAGGGCAACGCCGATGGCTGCCATGCCGGAGCTGGTGGCAAAGCCCTGGATGCCGCCCTCCAGCAGGGCGATGGTCTGCTCCACGTTCTCGCGGGTGGGATTGGCGCCCCGGCTGTACTCGTATTGTCCGCACTCACCGCTGGGGTGGTGGAAGGTGGACGCCTGATAGATGGGCACGGCGGAGGCGCCGGTGTGGGGGTCGCGGTCGACGGCCTGGTGAACGAGGAGGGTGGCGGGTTTATGGGGGTGATGGGGTGCTGGCATAGGGCCTCCTGTCGAGAGCGGGTCTCGGTTGTTCGTGTATGCAAGGTTGATGCAAAGTATGAGTAATTTTAGAATTTGTCATTGAGCATGATACTTTTTGACCGCGCAAAAAGTATCCAAAAACGCGCCCCCAACGCCCGTTTTTGCGGATCGCCTGCTCGCCTGTTCTGGAGATCCGGCAGCAGGCTGCCCAAAAAGGCCCATCTGCTGCGTTGCCGGTCATCGCTCGTCACTGCGACGTACAGGGAGTACGCCTCGCTCCTGGCTTTGCCCGCGCCTTGCACCTGGGTCTCTTTGCGTTGCCTGACCCCTGCATCCCTGCAGCTCTGCCGGACCACCTGCTTCCTGCAGGTGTCCCGTGCGGGTCTTACCAGCCAGGCTTCACACTCACCGGACGGGCTCAGGGGGAGAGCATGGAAATAGCCATGCTTCTCGCGGTCTTTCCTTGGTGTCTTTGTGGCCTTTGTGTGAGGTCATTTTTATTGGTTTAATGCTTGCTTGAGGTCGGCGATAATATCCTGTACATCCTCCACCCCGACGGAGAGGCGCAGCAGGCATTCGTCAATGCCCAGTCTCAGGCGTTCCGGTTCGGGGATGTCGCCGTGGGTCTGGATGGCGGGGAGGGTCATGAGGCTTTCCACGCCGCCCAGGCTTTCGGCGAAGCTGATCAGTTGTAAGCGGGCGAGGGCGTTGTGGGCAATGCTTTTGTCTTTCACGCGGAAGGAGAGCATGCCGCCGAAGTCGCTGGCCTGGCGTCTGGCGAGGGTGTGGCCGGGGTGGCTTGCCAGGCCGGGATAGTAGACGGTCTGGACGCTGGGGTGCTGCTGCAGCCACTGGGCAACCTGCAGGGCGTTATGGCAGTGGCGCTCCATGCGCAGGGGCAGGGTTTTCAGGCTGCGCAGCAGCAGCCAGCTGTCCTGGGGGGGCAGGATGGCGCCGGTGGAGTTCTGCAGGAAGTAGAGGCGTTCGCCCATTTCGGCGGTGCGTGCCACCAGTACGCCAGAGCACAGGTCGTTATGGCCGCCCAGGTACTTGGTGCCGCTGTGGATGACCACGTCGGCACCAAAGGCGAAGGGCTTTTGCAGCAGGGGGGTCATAAAGGTGTTGTCCACCAGAAAGAGAATCTGGTGCTGCAGGCAGATTCTTCCCAGGGCTTCCAGGTCGCTGATGCCCATGAGGGGATTGCCGGGAGTTTCCACCAGCAGGGCGCGGGTGGCGGGTGTGATGGCGGCACTGACCGCGCTGGCATCGGTGGTGTCCACGTAGGTGGCGCTGATGCCCAGATTATTGAGGACCATGCTCAGCAGGCGGTAGGTTCCGCCGTAGATGTCCTGGGAGGCGATGACATGGTCACCGCTTTTGAAGTGCAGAAAGAGGGTGGTCAGGGCGGCCATGCCCGAGGCAAAGGTCAGGGCGCGGGCGCCGCCTTCCAGGTTTGCCAGTCCTGCTTCCAGGGTGTTGCGGGTGGGGTTGCCGGAGCGGGTGTAGTCGAAGCCGGTGCTTTGGCCGACAGCGGGATGGCGGTAGGTGGCGCTGGGGTAAATGGGGTAGCTGATGGCACCGGTGGCGCTGTCTTTACCGACGCCAATGTGGATAGTCTGGGTGGAAAGCTGCTGTGTGGTCATGGATTCATCCCCCTTTGGGTGGTTTGGGGATGAGTAGGTGGGGTTTTGGGCAAAAAAACCGGCACCGTCCTCATCTTCGCCATAGTGCCTATGGCCAGGAATTAGCACCGATCCCCTGCACTGGTGGTGCCAGGATGGTTGCTGTGGCATCTGCGGGCCTGTCCCTCCGCCACTCTTGATAAAGACGTCAAGTGGGCAGAGGATAGGGGGCGCTGCGGAAAATGTCAAGGAGAAACTATAATTTCAAGCGAAATACTAGAGATTCTGTTTTTTCTTATAATGCAGATATTTCAAGTTCTATCTCAACGTTCGCACCCCGAAACGGCAGGTTATCGGCGCCGACACTGATGTCATGCTGGAATGGCGGAAATAGCTCTGCTCAGGCTGCGTCTCTTGACATTACCTTCATCTTGTTAATGAGTTTTTTGCCACTTTGGACCAGTACACGGGGTGATGCAGAAACAGGCCGTTCGCCCCTGAGCCCGTCCGGTGAGTGTGACGCCTGGCTGGCAAGACCTGAACAGGACACTCACAGGAAGTGAGTGGTCCGGCAGCGCTGCAGGGAGGCAGGGGTCAGGCGAGCCGGAAAAACGGGCGTTCGGGGGGGCGCATTTTTGCGCGGTCAAAAAGGACAATATCTAGAAACGAAGTGTGTGTTGGTACTCGCGCCAGCATTCCTCCCAGAGACGCTCACTTTCGTCCGAGGACCTACGTCTCTGCCGCTCGCCATCCGGGCTCGCTCTCGGAATACTGGCGCTCCTGCTGAAAAAAACGCAGGGTAGCCGTGAATGGTTACGAAACGAAAAGAGAAATATCAGATGAGCTAAGTATGCAAGGTTAATACTGTTTTCAGGTGGTAAATATCATTATCGTGATGTCTTAATTCAAGGCGGTAAGATGCGGAACTTGAGTGTTCTCTATTGTCGCCTGGCGAGAGTTTCGCGGGATGGATATTTTCCACGGGTGAAAACATGGTGGAACTGAAGATTTTGGCCTGGACTGCCGATACGCATAGGAGAAAATCGTTTGAATGCGTGATGGAATCTGATAAAGTCTTTGCAGCACTCAGTATATCGGGGAGTTATGCCATGGAGAAGAGAATGCGTTTTCTGGCTTTTTTGATAGGTGGAGGTCTGCTGGTTACTGCCATGACGGGTTGCGCGGCACTGCGTGGCGGCGCAGAGGAGCCCGCGACTTCCCATTCGGTACCTTTGCAGGTGCAGGTGGATCAGTTGCGCATGGATGTGGGCAATCTGCACCGTGTGAACCAGAACCTGGCCCATGAAAACGCGGCCCTTCGTCAGCAGCTCAACAATCTGACAGTGAATGTTGAATATCTGCGCTCCATGGCTACGACGGCGAATCAGGATATGACTGAGTTAAAGACCCAGAATGCACAGCTGCGTCAGCAGGTGCAGCAGTTGAGGAAAGCCGCTGAAGCTGAAGCCGCAGCTGAAGAGGCCAGGAAAAAAGCTGAAGAAGAAAAGAAGTCAACCAAAGTGGCGAAGCCGTCCACCGGTCCTGCTGCGCCGAAGCCCCAGCAAACCCGTCCCGTGGCCCCCGTAGTGGAGTTTGAATTTGAGGACTACAGCTCTGATCCCTCTCCCCTGTATGACCAGGCCATGAATTTCTACCGTATTGGCGAGTTTCCCCAGGCGCTTATTGCTTTTGATCAGGTATTTAAAAACTTCCCCACCTCCAACCTGGCCGATAATTCCCTCTACTGGATTGGCGAAATTTATTACGCCCAGAATGATTATGTGAGCGCCTTTGAATACTTTGACCGGGTGACGCGCCAGTATCCCGATGGCAGCAAAACCCCCGATGCCTATCTGAAAAAGGGCTTCGCCCTTGAGCGACAGGGCAAGTATGCCGAAGCACTGGATGTACTGAACTACACGGCAAACATGTTCCCCGATCACCCCGTACTGCCACTGGCTGAGCAGATGATCCGACAGCTCACCCAGTAAATGACAACGGCGAAGTTTGGCGTTTATCTGCATGTGCCCTTTTGCAGCAGCAAATGCGCCTACTGTACATTCTATTCGGCGGTGGCCGATGGCGGCACCCGTGAGTCCTATGCCAGGGCGCTGATCCATCAACTGACACAGGTTGATTTCGGTGCCCTTTCCCCTCCTTACACCCTCTATTTCGGTGGTGGCACCCCCTCGCTCCTGCCGCCATCCTTCTTTGCTTCCGTAACACATATTCTGAAGCAGCGTCTTGGCTGTCTGCCCATGGAGGTGACCGTTGAGTGCAATCCTGATGTTGATGTGGCCTGTCTGAGGGACCTGCGGGCAGCCCATGTTACGCGGGTGAGTGTTGGCGTGCAGTCGATGGAGCCGCGCGTTCTTGAGTTGCTTGGGCGGCGGCATCGAATGGCGTCGGACTTTCCGGCGGTTCTGCGCGCAGGGCAGCGGCTTGGACTGGAGGTAGCAGTAGACTTTATGGCCGGAGTACCTGGTGCGCCGGTGGACCAGGTACTCCGGGACCTCGCCTCCTTTGAGTTTGTGGATCATGTCTCTGTCTACATGTTGAGTCTTGAAGCGGGCCATCCCCTGTCGGCAGAGCTGGATGGTGATTTTCAGCATGACTCCTTCAGTCACGCTCGCGACGCCCTTGTCGCCAGGGGTTTTGAGTGGTATGAAATCGCCAACTTTGCCCGTCCTGGGCGGCGCTCTCAGCATAACAGCCTTTACTGGAGCGGCTTGCCCTATGTAGCTCTTGGTGCTGGCGCTGTCGGCTTTTCCGGGTCTGTGCGCTATCGCGTTCCCGAAGATCTGCGGGTATTTTGTGAGCAGGACGGATTGCCTGCGGTATGCATTGAGGAGTATATCGGTGCCAGTGAGCTGCTGCGGGAGCGGATCATGCTTGGGATGCGAACGGCAGATGGCGTCGAGGGCGCTGTGCTGGAGGAATTGTATCCTGCGTGGAGGCAGAAGCTGGCGGGCCCATGGGCTGCCTGCCTGGAAGCGTGCGCGCAGGGACGCTGGCGTATTGCTCCCCGTTTCTGGTTGAATTATGGCGACGTCATGGGGCACTTTTTCCCGTAACCGGTGTATACCGGAGGTATCTGGTAACCTTTGCGCACTCAAGAAATGACACTGACTGGTGGAAGAGATGTGGTGGCGTGGGCTGTGAAATGGAAACTTTGTTTCGGGATGCCACTGGTACTCGCCGGGCCTTGTAAAAGGCGGTCATTTGCTGGCGGAAGTTCCTTTTTTTTCAGGGGTATTCTCCCCTATGTCCATGAAAAACAAACATCTTTTTACTTGACACTTCCGCCTTTAAAACGGTATACACTTTCCCTGAGACGTTTTTTTATTTAGTGGATTGTATACAGTATACTGTATGTGAAGACTTACCTTTTAAGGAGAAAACATGGCAACATCGAAGATTATTTGGACGGAAATTGACGAGGCACCAGCCCTCGCGTCTTACTCGCTGCTTCCCGTTGTGCGTGCGTTTACCAAAGGCACGGGCATTGAAGTTGAGGCCTGGGATATCTCTCTTGCCGGCAGGATTCTCGCCAACTTTCCGGAGTATCTGACAGAAGGCCAGAGAATTCCCGACTACCTGAGCCAAATGGGCGAAGTGGCCAAAACACCTGAAGCCAATATCATAAAACTTCCCAATATCAGCGCCTCTATTCCCCAGCTGCAGGACGCCATCAAGGAACTGCAGTCTCAGGGCTACAAGGTTCCCGACTACCCCGCCAATCCCAAAAACGACGAAGAGAAGAAAATTCAGGAGCAGTATAGCAAGGTTCTGGGCAGTGCCGTGAATCCTGTACTGCGTGAAGGAAACTCCGATCGCCGTGCCGCAGCTTCCGTGAAGAAGTTCGCCCAGATCAACCCCCATAAATTCATGAAGCCCTGGCCTGCAGGTTCCAAAACCCGCGTGGCCCACATGGCTGGCGGCGACTTTTACGCCCATGAAACGGCCACGACTGTTTCCGCTGCCACCAGCGTGAAAATCGAGTTTGTTGGCGCCGATGGCTCCAGCAAAGTGCTCAAGGAAAAAGTCGCCCTGCAGGCTGGCGAAGTGATCGACAGCACCCATATGAACGTGGCTGCCCTGCGCGCGTTTTTTGCCGAGCAGATCCAGGAAGCGAAAAAGGACGGCGTACTGCTCTCCTTGCACCTGAAGGCCACCATGATGAAGATTTCCGATCCCATCATGTTCGGTCACTGTGTTTCCGTGTTCTACAAGGACGCCCTGGAAAAGCACGCTGCCACCATCAAGGAGCTGGGCTTCAACCCCAACTACGGTATCGGTGATCTCTACGAGAAGATGAAGAGTCTGCCCGAGGCCAAGCGCAAGGAAATTGAAGCCGACCTGATGGCTACCTACAAGACCAACTGTGAACTCGCCATGGTTGATTCCAGCAAGGGCATCACCAACCTGCACGTTCCGAACGATATCATTGTCGACGCTTCCATGCCTGTCGTCATCCGTGACGGCGGCAAGATGTGGGGCCCCGATGACGATCTGCACGACTGTATCGCCATGATCCCCGACCGCTGCTACGCTACCATGTATCAGGAAATGGTTGAGGACTGCCAGAAGAATGGCGCTTATGACCCCACTAAAATCGGCAGTGTTTCCAACGTCGGCCTGATGGCTCAGAAGGCCGAAGAGTATGGCTCACATGACAAGACCTTCGAAGCCCCCGGCAACGGAACTATCCGCGTGGTGGACGAGTCCGGCAAGGTTGTGCTTGAGCAGAAGGTTGAAAAGGACGATATCTTCAGAATGTGCCAGGTCAAGGACCTGCCCATCCAGGATTGGGTAAAGCTTGCCGTGACCCGCGCCAAGGCTTCCGGTGCTCCTGCGGTCTTCTGGCTTGATAAGAATCGCGCCCATGATGCGCAGTTGATTCAGAAGGTGGAGAAGTACCTCAAGGATCACGACACCACTGGACTGACCATTGAGATCCTGGCTCCTCGCGATGCCATGCGCTACTCTCTGGAACGTTTCCGTAAGGGCCTTGACACTATCTCTGTCACCGGTAACGTTCTGCGCGACTACCTGACGGATCTCTTCCCGATTATTGAGCTTGGTACCAGCGCCAAGATGCTCTCCATCGTACCCCTGCTCAATGGCGGCGGCCTCTTTGAGACCGGTGCCGGCGGATCTGCTCCCAAGCACGTCCAGCAGTTTGTGAAAGAAGGCTACCTGCGCTGGGATTCTCTGGGTGAGTTCTGCGCCCTGGTACCTTCCCTGGAGCATGTGGCGACGGCCTTCAACAACGCCAAGGCAAAAGTTCTGGCAGACACCCTGGATAAAGCTGTCGGCAAGATTCTCGAAAACGAGAAGTCGCCTGCCCGCAAGGTTGGTCAGATAGATAACCGTGGCAGCCACTTCTACCTGGCGCTCTACTGGGCAGAGGAACTGGCCGCTCAGACCGCCGACAAAGATCTGCAGGCCCGCTTCGCTCCTGTTGCCAAGCAGCTCAAGGACAATGAAGCCAAGATCAACGAAGAGCTGATCGGTGCCCAGGGCAAGCCCATGGATATCGGTGGCTACTTCCACCCCGATGCCCAGAAGACCACCAAAGCTATGCGTCCTAGTGCAACTTTTAACGCTATAGTGGACTCACTTGCGTAAAAGGTGTAAGTAATATCCAGATGAAAATTCTATTCCAAGGAGAGTGGAAAATGGCTCGTAAGAAGATCGCTCTTATCGGTGGCGGCCAGATTGGCGGCGTACTCGCCCAACTGTGCGCCCTGCGTGAGCTCGGCGACGTTGTCATGTTTGACATCGTTGAGGGAATGCCCCAGGGCAAGATGCTTGACCTTGCCGAGGCAAACCGCGTTGATGGCTTCGATGCCGACCTCAAGGGAACCAGTGACTACAAAGACATTGCCGGTTCCGATGTGGTTATCGTTACCGCTGGCCTGCCCCGCAAGCCCGGTATGAGTCGCGACGACCTGCTGTCAACCAACGCCAAGATCATGAAGCAGGTTTCTGAAGGCATCAAGCAGTATGCCCCCAATGCATTTGTCATCGTCATCTCCAACCCTCTGGACGCCATGGTTACCCTGTGCCAGCGCATCACCGGCTTCCCCAAGGAGCGCGTCATGGGTATGGCGGGTGTCCTTGACTCTGCTCGTTTCTCCTGCTTTATCGCGTGGGAGCTGGGTGTTTCCGTCAAAGACGTAAACGCTATGGTTCTGGGTGGACACGGCGACACCATGGTGCCCATCAAGCGCTATGCCAACGTCAACGGTATCCCCGTTTATGAACTGCTGAAGAAAAAGTACAACGGCGACATGCGTAAAGTGGAAGAAGTGATGACTGCCATGGTCGAGCGCACCAAAGGTGCCGGTGGCGAAGTGGTCAAGCTGCTGGGCAATGGCTCCGCGTTCTACTCTCCCGCTTCCTCTGCCATCGCCATGGTCGAGGCGATCCTGGGCGACCAGAAGCGTCTGCTGCCCGTGTGTGCTCTGCTGGAAGGCGAGTACGGCGTGAACGGCTTCTACGTTGGTGTTCCCGTCGTTCTTGGCTCCAAGGGCATTGAGTCCATTGTTCAGATGGACCTGGATGCTGAAGAGCAGAAGCTCTTCGACATCTCCTGCAATGCGGTCAAAGAACTTGTGGAAGCGATGGATAAGCTCCTGTAATGTTTTACGGAATATCCTTGTTTTCCAGTGAGGTATGAACTGGGATATGTATTTCCCGTTTATATTACCAGGGTGCAACATCGCGTTGTGAAATACTGACTTGGTGACTACAGATCGCTTTCAGGAGCGATCTGTAGTCTGCCGTTTGGTATTGCCCAAAAAAAACATGTAGGGAAGAAAAAGTATGCAGTTTATCCAAAGTGCTGTAGGCAGAAAGATCATTATGGCAGTTACCGGCCTGTGTCTGGTGCTGTTCCTCTTCATTCACGCCCTGGGCAACCTGGGCGTGTTCTCAGGCCCTGATGGCATCAACGCGTATGCCGATTTCCTTCACAGTCTTGGTGCAGGCGTATGGCTGTTCCGCATCGCTCTTGGTGCCATTTTTGTCATTCACATTGCCTTTGCCATTCAGCTGACCATGGAAAACATGGCGGCCCGCCCCGATAACTACACGTATAAAAAAGATCTGCGGGCTACCTTCGCCAGCAAGACCATGATCTACACGGGTTTTGTCATTCTGGCTTTTGCCGTTTACCACCTGCTCCACTTCACTATCCGCGTCACCAATCCTGAAATCTACGGATTCGACTCACTGGGACGCTTTGATGTCTTCACCATGGTAGTGAAAGGCTTCAGCAGCGTAGTGGTATCCCTGATCTACCTGATCGCCATGATCGCCCTGGTTCTGCATACGAGCCATGGCATCGGCAGTATGTTCCAGTCTGTGGGTCTGAATAATGACAAGGCGCTGCCTGTGATCCAGAAGGTCGGCAAGGCAGTGGCAATTGTGCTGTTCATCGCGCTTATCAGCACCCCCGTGGCAATTCTTATCGGTATAGTGAGCTTGTAGGAGGCAAATGTGATACTCGACGGAAAATGTCCTTCAGGACACGTGTCCCAGAAGTGGGATAAGCATCGCCAGGACATGAAACTGGTGAACCCCGCCAATAAAAGGAAGTTCAAAGTCCTTATCGTCGGTACTGGCCTTGCCGGTGCCTCAGCCGGAGCTACTCTGGCTGAACTCGGCTACAACGTAGAGGCATTCTGTTATCAGGACAGCGCACGTCGTGCCCACAGTATTGCTGCCCAGGGTGGCATCAACGCTGCCAAAAACTACCAGAACGATGGCGACAGCATCTATCGCCTCTTCTATGACACTGTCAAAGGCGGCGACTTCCGCGCCCGCGAGGCCAACGTCTACCGCCTGGCCCAGGTCAGCGTCAATATCATTGACCAGTGTGTGGCTCAGGGTGTTCCCTTTGCCCGTGAGTACGGCGGATACCTCGATAACCGTTCTTTCGGTGGTGCTCAGGTTTCCCGTACGTTCTATGCCCGTGGCCAGACCGGACAGCAGCTGCTGATCGGTGCCTACCAGGCGTTTTCCCGCCAGGTTGGCCGTGGCGCCATCAAGATGCATCCCCGCACCGAGATGATGGATCTGGTTGTGGTTGATGGTGAGGCCAAAGGTATCACCACCCGCAATATGGTAACCGGCAAGATTGAATCCCACTGGGGCGACGCGGTGCTGCTGTGCACCGGTGGATACGTCAACGTATTCTATCTGTCCACAAACGCCATGGGCTGTAACGTTACCGCCAACTACCGTGCCCACAAAAAGGGTGCTTTCTTTGCCAACCCCTGCTACACGCAGATTCACCCCACCTGTATTCCTGTAACTGGCGATCACCAGTCCAAGCTGACCCTGATGTCCGAGTCCCTGCGTAACGATGGACGCATCTGGGTTCCCAAAGCAACTGGTGACAAACGTCCTGCTCACGAAATCCCCGAGGAAGAGCGCGACTACTACCTGGAGCGCAAGTATCCCAGCTTCGGTAACCTGGCACCCCGTGACATCGCCTCCCGCGCTGCCAAGGAAGCCTGCGATGCTGGCAAGGGTATCGGTGATACAGGCCAGGGGGTTTACCTTGACTACGCCGATTCCATCAAGCGCCTGGGCGAAAGCACTATTCGCGAGCGCTACGGCAACCTCTTCGAAATGTATGAGAAGATCACTGCCGAAAACGCCTACAAACAGCCTATGCGCATCTACCCTGCTCCCCACTACTCCATGGGTGGCCTGTGGGTAGACTACAACCTGCAGAGCAACCTGCCCGGCCTCTTCGTTCTCGGCGAAGCCAACTTCTCCGACCACGGTGCCAACCGTCTGGGCGCCAGCGCCCTCATGCAGGGTCTGGCCGATGGCTATTTCGTTATTCCTTACACCATAGCCAACTACCTGGCTGGTATCACTCCCGGCAAGATCAGAGAAGATCACCCCGAGTTCAAGAAGTCCCAGGAAGAGGTCAGCGAGCGCATGCACCGCTTCCTCAACATCAAGGGCAACAAGACGGCTACCCAGTTCCACAGCGAACTTGGCCGCCTGATGTGGAACAACGTTGGTATGGCACGCAGCGAAGCCAGCCTCAAGGAAGCGCTGGAGAAGATACCCGCGCTGCGTGAGGAGTTCTGGAGCAACCTGAAGGTGACCGGTACCAATGAAGAACTGAACATTGAACTGGAGAAGGCTGGCCGCGTGGCGGACTTCCTGGAGTTCGGTGAACTGATGGCCTATGACGCCCTGAACCGCAACGAGTCCTGTGGTGGTCACTTCCGCGTTGAATACCAGACCGAAGACGGCGAGGCAATGCGTGACGATGAAAACTATTGCTATGTTGCCGCCTGGGAACATAAGGGTGTTGACAAGAAGCCTGAGCTTCACAAGGAGACGTTGAACTTCGAGGAAGTCAAACTGGCAGTAAGGAGCTATAAGTAATGAAACTCACATTATTTGTATGGCGTCAGAAGGACGCGAACTCTCCAGGCAAGCTGGAGCAGTATAAAGCTGATCACGTCAGTCCCGATATGTCTTTCCTGGAAATGCTGGACGTGGTGAATGAAGACCTGGTCAAGCAGGGCATTGATCCCATTGCCTTTGACCACGATTGCCGTGAAGGTATCTGTGGCATGTGCTCACAGGTTATCAATGGTATTCCCCATGGCCCCGAAGAGAAGACCACCGTCTGTCAGCTGCACATGCGCAGCTTTAAAGATGGCGACAGCATCTACATTGAGCCCTGGAGAGCCAAGGCATTCCCCATCATCCGCGACCTGATTGTGGATCGTACCGCTCTGGATAACATCATCGAGTCTGGTGGCTATGTTTCCGCCTCCACTGGCGGTGTGCCTGATGCAAACGCCATCCCCATCTCCAAAATTGATGCCGACAATGCCATGGATGCTGCTGAGTGCATCGGCTGTGGTGCCTGCGTAGCGGCTTGCCCCAACGGCTCCGCCATGCTTTTCACCAGCGCCAAGGTTGCTCACCTGGCATACCTGCCCCAGGGCAAGGTCGAAGCCGCTCAGCGTGTACGCAATATGACGGCCAAGATGAGCGAGCTTGGATTTGGCAACTGCACCAACCACTACGAGTGTGAGGCTGCTTGTCCGAAGGGCGTTAACGTACGCTTTATCGCCAAGCTCAACCGCGAATATCTGAAATCTTACGTTCAGTAAGGGCCCATTTGTTCCATCAAAGCCCCCGGGTTTCCCGGGGGCTTTTTGTGTGCCAGGAGTGGTGAAAAATTTCCCATGCAAGTGTGTAAAGCATTTGCGAAAAAAGGGAATCTTTTTACAGATTTGCCTTGCGAAGCGCAGGTGAGAATGGTATACAATCCGTGAAATGAAAACACTGTTTTAATGCAAGCGGTGTTATTCGTGTTATCGGTGTTTACACACATACATTTATTACTTTCACAGGAGACGTTATGCCACAAGTAAAGGAAAAGAACGTCGAACAGGTAGTCATCAAGTTTACCGGTGACTCCGGGGACGGCATGCAGCTTGTTGGGAACCAGCTCACGGCCCTTTCGGCTCTCAGCGGCAACGATGTTAACTCACTGCCAGACTATCCATCTGAAATTCGCGCCCCTGCGGGGACAGTGGCCGGTATTTCCGGATTTCAGATCTGCCTGGGCAGTAAAAAGATCCACACTGCTGGTGATGCGCCCGATGTTCTTGTTGCCATGAACCCTGCCGCGGTAAAGCACAGCTATGGCTTTGTTGTTCGTGGCGGAATGATCATCACCGACTCCGACACCTTTACCGAAAAGGCGTTGGAGAAGGCTGGATTCAAGACTGACCCTCGCAACGACGGAACCCTGGCCGGTTATGATGTGAAGGCCATCCCCTTCACCACCCTGACCCGCGAAGCCCTGAAAGATCTGGACATGTCCCCGAAGGACAAGGATCGCTGCAAGAACTTCTTTGTTCTCGGCGTTCTGTGCTGGCTCTTCAACAAGGATCCCCAGGAAGTACTTTCCTTTATCACCACCAAGTTCAAAAAGCTGCCCATGGTTGAGCAGGCCAATACCCTGGCGTTCAAGGGCGGCATGAACTATGGCGAAACCATGGTCATGTTCCAGGAACGCTACAACCTGCAGCCTGCCAGCATTCAGCCTGGCCTGTACCGCAATATTTCCGGTAACGAAGCCTCTGCGCTGGCCATCGCCGCAGCCGCCAAGAAATCTGGCCTGCAGGTGGTTCTGGGCTCATACCCCATCACTCCCGCAACCGATATCTTCAGCGAAGCTTCCAAGTACAAGAACCACAATGTCGTCACCATCCAGATGGAAGACGAAATCGGCGGCATCTGCGCTGCTATCGGTGGTTCGCTGGCAGGCAAGCTGGGCGTGACCAACACCTCTGGCCCCGGTCTGGCCCTCAAGTCAGAAGCCCTTGGCCTGGCGGTTATCATGGAAATTCCTCTGGTAATCATTGACGTTCAGCGCGGTGGCCCTTCCACTGGTCTGCCCACCAAAACCGAGCAGTCCGACCTGCTGCAGGCCATGTATGGCCGCAACGGCGACAGCCCCATTCCCGTGCTTGCTGCTTCCACTCCCGATGACTGCTTCGCAGCCACCTATGAAGCCTGTGCGGTAGCGCTGAAATACATGACACCAGTTCTGCTGCTGACTGATGGCTATATCGGACAGGGGACCTGCCCCTGGAAGGTACCCAAGGAAAGCGAACTGCCTGACATTCCTGTCAAATTCTTTACGGAAGGCGAGTACAAGCCGTACCGTCGCGACCCCAAAACTCTGGCTCGCGACTGGGCGATCCCCGGCACAAAAGACCTGCAGCACCGTATCGGCTCCCTGGAAAAAGACGCCCTCACTGGCGCGGTCAGCCACGTACCTGCCAACCACCAGATCATGACCGACACCCGTATGGCGAAAGTCGCTGGTATTGAGGTTCCTGACTGTGAGATCAATGGCGCTGACTCCGGTGAAGTTCTCGTTATCAGCTGGGGCGGAACCTACGGCGCGGTAAAAGGCGCGGTTGACCGTCTGATCTCTGAAGGCAAGTCGGTATCCAGTATCAACCTGCGCTGGATCAACCCCATGCCGAAAAACCTGGGCTCCGTGATCTCTCGCTTCAAGAAAGTGCTCATTCCTGAACTCAACACTGGTCAGCTGAGCGTACTGATTCGCAGCCGGTACCTGGTGGATACCGTTTCCCTGGGCAAAGTCAAGGGCGACCCCTTCCGCGAGTACGAAGTTATCGATAAAGTAAAAGAACTGCTGGGTGAGTGATTTATGACAACAAATGAAGCCAAAATGGATAAGAATTATTTTGCCTCCGCTGCTGAAGTAAAGTGGTGCCCAGGTTGCGGTGACTACGGTATCATGGCTTCCGTGCGTGGTGCCATGGCCAACCGCGGCAAGCCCCGTGATGAAGTTGCTATCGTTTCCGGTATTGGCTGCTCCAGCCGTTTCCCTTACTATATGGAAACCTATGGTTTTCATACCATCCACGGACGCGCAGCGGCCATTGCTACTGGTCTGAAGACCGGCAGCCCCGACCTTGACGTGTGGGTTATTTCCGGTGACGGAGACTCCACTGCTATCGGTGGCAACCACTTCATTCATGCTGTCCGCCGCAACGTAAACCTGAACTATGTCCTCATTAACAACAAAATCTATGGCCTGACCAAGGGTCAGTACTCTCCCACATCCGAACTGGGACAGATCACCAAGACAACTCCATATGGTGTTGTTGACTATCCTATGGTGCCCCTGAAAGTTGCCATGGGCCTTGGCGCTACCTTCATTGCCCGCAGTGTTGACAAGGACATCAAGCTGGGCGAAGAAGTGCTGACACGTGGTGCCAATCACCCTGGATTCTCACTGGTGGAAATGTTCAGTAACTGCGTTATCTTCAACGATGGTTGCCACGAGCAGGTCTCTGGTAAGGAAAAAGAGGATTACACTGTAGTCTGCCGTCATGGCGAAAAGCTGATTTTTGGTAAAGAAAAGGATATGTGTATTGTACGCGATGGCTCCTATGTTCGCGCTGCCAAAGTAGCCGACGTGAAGGAAAGCGAGATCATCGTGCATGATGAGCGTAACGAGCTGCTGGCGTACCAGCTGGCCGGAATGACTCTGGCTGATGGCTTGCCTGTGGCCTATGGCGTACTCTACTGCAACCCTGACAAGAAGAGCTACGAGACCATGGTTCATGAGCAAATGGAAGATGTGAAGAAGAAAAAGCCCGAGACCCTTGACGAGCTGCTCAGCTCCGGTAATACCTGGACGGTATCGGCGACTATCTGCTGACGAGCTGCTCAGCTCCGGTAATACCTGGACGGTATCGGCGACTATCTGCACATCGACTGGCTGCAAGAACGACTGATCCGTTTTTTCACACAGAAAAAGCCCCTGTCCGTTCTGAACGGACAGGGGCTTTTTTGTTTTCTGCTGTGTTGCTGGCTGCTCTGTCTGTTGGGACGAGTCAGACGGATTGCCGCAGGTGTTCAGGCCTCTTGCAGGCGCGTGCAGAATGAACGGCGATGCTGGGGGCACAGGCCATGTTCCCGGATGGCCTGACGGTGCTGCGCGGTTCCGTACCCTTTATGGCGCGCAAACCCGTATTGAGGATAGCGTTGATCCAGCGCTTCCATGAGTTCATCGCGATGGACCTTGGCTACGATTGAGGCGGCAGCGATACTGAGGGAGAGGTTGTCGCCCTTAATGACTTTTTCCCCGCGTACGGCAGGGAAAAAGGAGTTGTCCATGCCGTCAACCAGCAGTAGTTCGGGTGTCATAGGGAGCTGGGAGAGGGCTTGCCACATGGCAAGGCGCGTGGCGTGCAGGATGTTGATGGTATCTATGACTTCGCAATCTACCGTTGCAACACTCCAGGCAAGGCAGCTGTGCCTGATAAGATCGGAGAGGGTTCGGCGCTGTAAAGCACTGAGTTTTTTAGAGTCGCGGATGCGACTGTCAGAAAAATCAGCGGGGAGAATGACCGCTGCGGCACAGACAGGCCCGGCCAGTGGGCCGCGCCCCACTTCATCCACGCCGGCAATATGCTGCGTATGGCAATTACGCCACTGCTGGTCAAATTCATGCAGATTCATGGCTGATGTCGCTGCTCAATGGAGGCAATGCGCTCAATGTGAATGGCTTTTCCTTGCTCGTCAGTTTCTATGAACACGCCCATCAGAGCGGTGTCGCTTGTCTGCACTTCCAGTTTGGTGGGCATGCCCTGCAGAAATCTGGGCATGATGGAAGCTTCGCTCATGCCGATGATGCTGTGAAATGATCCGCACATTCCGGCATCGGTGAGGTAGGCGGTTCCTTTGAATATTCGTTCGTCGGCGGTCTGGATATGGGTATGGGTTCCCACGATGGCGCTGACGCGCCCTGCCAGGTAGTGCAGCATTGCCAGCTTTTCAGACGTGGCTTCAGCGTGGAAATCCACAAAAATCGTTTTGATTTCCGAGGGCAGTGATTCAAGCAGTGCGTCCGCTGTCCGGAAGGGGCAGTCATAGGAACCGCCCATGAATGTTCGACCGATCAGATTCAGGACGGCAATGGTCTGGGTGCTCTGCTCGGAAGTGAATATACCGCACCCACTGCCGGGAACACCGGGAGGGTAGTTGGCCGGACGCAGGATATCGTGAAAATCCTGGAACATGCCCATCACCTCTTTTTTGTCCCAGATATGGTTTCCACTGGTGATGATGTCAATATGGTGGAACTTCATCTCGCTGTAGACACTGCGCGTCAGCCCGAAGCCGCCAGCGCTGTTTTCACCATTGGCAATAGTGAAATCAGGCTGAAAGTGCTGCTGCAGGCCAGGCAGGTAGCGACTGACGGCCTTGCGACCACCCTTGCCGATGATGTCGCCCAGGAAGAGGATCTTCATGTGGTTCCAGCTTCCGGTGAATCGAAGGGAATGGGGTAGTTTCCGTCGAAGCAGGCACTGCAGAAAGTGTTTCGGTCACCGCCTGCCGCCGTGAACATGCCTTCATGGGAGAGGTAGCTCAGCGAGTCGGCAGTGATATAGGTGCAGATCTGTTCCAGGTCGTGGTTACTGGCGATCAGTTCAGAACGGGTGGGGGTGTCCACGCCATAGAAGCAGGGGCAGATGGTCGGTGGAGCGGCAATGCGCATGTGAACTTCTTTGGCGCCGGCATCCCTGATCATTTTGACGATTTTGCGGGAAGTGGTTCCGCGGACTATGGAGTCATCGATGACCACCACTCGCTTTCCTTCCAGCAGGCTCTTCACTGGGTTGAGCTTGATCTTGACGCCGAAGTGGCGAATCGACTGCTTGGGCTCAATGAAGGTTCGGCCCACATAATGGTTGCGAATAAGCCCCATTTCAAAGGGAATGCCGGATTCCTGGGAGAATCCCAGGGTGGGGACAATGCCGCTGTCGGGAACGGGAATGACCACATCGGCATCGACAGGGGCTTCGCGTGCCAGCGTACGACCGAATTCCTTGCGCACATTGTGCACGTAGTTGCCGAACTGGAAGCTGTCGGGGCGGGCAAAGTAAACAAACTCAAAGATACAGAAGGCGCTGCGCTCGGTAACTGGCAGCAGCGGTATGGATTGAAAACCCTTGCCATCAATGACAATCAGCTCACCGGGATTGACTTCACGGATGAAGGTTGCCCCCATGAGATCAAGGGCGCAGGACTCTGAGACCAGTACCAGGCCTTCTTCCAGTTCGCCGAGGATAAGCGGGCGGATGCCCAGGGGGTCGCGAATGCCGTACAGACGCTCGCCATCGGTCATCACGATGCTGTAGGCGCCCCGCACGGTCATAAAGACGCTGCGCAGGGTTTCAATGAAATCCTCATGGCGGGAGCGGGCAATCAGGTGCAACAGGACTTCGGAGTCGTTGGTGGTGCGGAAGATAGCTCCCATGGCTTCCAGTTCGCGGCGCAGCAGGTGGCTGTTGACCAGGTTTCCGTTGTGGGCAAGGCTCAGGCGGCCGCGGTGGTATTCGATATCAAAGGGCTGGGCATTTTCCAGTATGGCCTTGCCGCTGGTGGAGTAACGGTTGTGTCCGATGGCAATGGTGCCCTTGAGCTGATTGAGTTTTTCCTGATCGAAGACTTCGGAAACCAGTCCCCGTCCCTTGTGGGAGGAGAAGCTCCCCCCAGGGAAGCATGCGGTTATGCCTGCGGATTCCTGACCGCGGTGCTGAAAGGCATAGAGGGAGAGGTAAGCATGGTTGGCCGCTTCAGGATTGCCGTAGACCCCGGCAATACCGCATTCATCGTGAAAACAATCGAGCATGTGCTGTCCTTTGTCTATGGTCGGTAATTGAGGCAGTTGGTTGGGATGGTACCCTTACTGAAGACGCTTTCTATGGCGTCAATGCACAGCATGGCCATGTCCATGCGGGTTTTGCGGGTAGCGCTGCCCAGGTGCGGCAACAGCACCACATTGTCCATATCCATGAGCAGCGGTTCGATCAGAGGTTCATGTTCATAGACATCCAGGCCCGCAGCGAAGATGTAACCTTTTTGCAAAGCGAGGGCAAGGTCTTTTTCCCTGATGATTTCCCCCCGCCCGACATTGACCAGGATTGCGGATGATTTCATGGCCTGGAACTCATTGAGGGTGAAGCGGTGACGGGTTTGGGGTGTTGCGGGAGCGCAGATGACGATAATATCGCTTTCCCTGAGCAGGTGCTCGAAGTCCACGGCCGTATAGGGGCCGTCATTGCGCGGGTTGCGGTTATGGTAGATGACGCGCATGCCAAAGGCGGCGGCGCGTCTGGCAACGGCGCTGCCAATGCGGCCCATGCCGAAAATACCGATGGTGGAGCCGCAGAGCTCCTGTCCCAGCAGCATGGTGGGTTGCCAGCCTGTTTTGGTAAAGCCGCCACTGCGAACCAGAATCTCCCCTTCCCGTACCCGGCGCGCTGCTGCCATGAGCAGGGCAAAAGCGGTATCAGCGGTTGCCTCGGTCAGGACGCCCGGAGTGTTGGTGACCATGACACCAAAGCGGCTGGCTGCTTCAATGTCGATGTTATTGGTTCCAACGGCATAATTGCACAGGAGCTTCAGGGGTGTCTGTTCATGGCGCCCCAGTGCGCTGAGCACTTTTTCATCGAATGAGTCGGACAGCATGGAAATGATCGCTTCGCAACCGCGTGCCTTCTCTATCAAGTCGTCCGCATCGCGATAACCGCTCAGGTCACGTACGTTAAATTTCTGCTGCAGAACAGCCATGGCTTCATCAAGCAGGGGGGAGGTGATGCCGAGGGTAAAGGGAAGTTGGGACTGGATCATGCAAGACTCCTGAAAAAGTTAATCGTGAAAAAAAGGGAGGCGCTGCAGAAGCGACCGGAAAAAATGGGGGAAGGTGAGCTTGAGGAAATACAGGCCGATGATGCTGATGATAGCCCAGGCAACCCACTGACTATAGCCGCGTTCCGCGATCAGGATGAGCTCACCGTCGCTCTGCTCAATGCGATAGGCGGGGCGTCCAAGGGTGCGAACCTCCATGCCCGGAACAAGTGGCACGGTGACGCGGCTTTTGGAGGGAAGCGCCAGGGTGACGGTTGTTCCGCCCGGTGCGACCGAGTTCAGGATCAGAATACCACGATCTATGCTCCCGTCAAAAGGCCTGGCAATATGAAAAGTTGATGGCAGGGGCAGACGCAGCTCCGGGCGCAGAAGCAGCGGGTGGCTGGGATTGGGGTTGCTGATGACATAGGATGCCAGTAGCATGTTCTCCCACTGACTGATGGTGAGGGTAATCGCTGGAGTGTGCGGCGCGATGATGGGTGGGGCGAGCTTCATGCGGTAGGAGATAACCTCGTCAGGCGGAAGCTGAAGCGGTGAGGAGAAGATACGGGTCTGCATATAGGTGATGACAACAATATGTGGTGAATCGGGGGCGAGATTTTCCACAAGTGCATAGGTGGCTCGCTGTTCATAGGCAAGTGTGGCTTCCGCGCTTTCTTCAGCGCTGTGGCTGAAAACCTGGATCAGGGGCAACTCCTGGAACGAGTCGGTATCCATGGCAATCTGGATCTCCAGACTGCCGCCCATGGCCGTCGAAGTACTGATCAGGCAGAGCAGGATGCTCGCAAAGAGAAAAAAACGCATTATCTTTCCTCTGGGTTCTCCCCGGGTATTCTGTGACTGGATTTTCCTATGCGCAGGCATTATACTCATTTCCCACGGAAAAACAAAAATGAGGAAACCATGAAAAAATCCATTCTCAGCGGTATGAGACCCACCGGGAAACTTCATCTGGGAAACTATTTCGGTGCCCTGCAGAATTGGGTGCTGTTGCAGAACGAGGGCTATGACTGCCACTTTTTTGTCGCCGACTGGCACGCGATTACCACGAAACACGATGAGACCGGGGGTATTCGCGAAAACAGTATCGCTATGGTGAAAGACTGGCTTGCCGCAGGTCTTGATCCCGATAAATCCACCATATTTGTTCAGTCACTGGTGAAGCAGCACGCGGAGCTTTTTACCATACTGGCCATGATTACGCCTGTGGGCTGGCTGGAGCGGTGCCCCACCTATAAAGAGCAAAAAGAGCAGCTGGGCGAAAGCAAGACCGCCAACTATGGCTTTCTCGGATATCCCGTGCTGCAGGCTGCAGATATTCTCATGTACGACCCCGACTTTGTTCCCGTTGGCGAGGATCAGCTGCCCCATCTGGAGATAACCCGGGAAATTGCCCGTCGCTTTAACTTTCTCTATGGCGAGACGTTCAAGGAGCCCCAGGCCAAGCTGACTGAGGTGCCCAAGCTGCCAGGTACTGATGGTCGTAAAATGAGCAAGTCATACGGGAACGTGATAGATCTGTGTGAAGGCAGTGATGAACTGTGGCAGAAAACCCGCATGATGGTGACAGATCCCGCCAGGGTGCGCAAAACCGATCCTGGAGACCCCAAGCTCTGCTCGGTGTTTGATTTCCATAAACTCTTCAGCCCGCAGGAACAGCGCGATGAGGTTTGCGCTGGCTGCACTGGTGCCACCATTGGCTGCATGGACTGCAAGAAGATGCTTTTCGCGAATCTGGACTCCTTTATTGCTCCCATGCGTGAAAGGCGCGCGGCCATCAGTGATCAGGCAGCACTGGACATTATGCACCAGGGGTCGCTTCGCGCTGCTGCTGTGGCTGAAGCGCACATGAAGCGCGTACGTTCCCATATGAGTCTGGAGATCTGATGTACAGTATCAGTGTACAGGACTTCGAAGGTCCCATGGACCTGCTGTTGCACCTTATCTATAAAAACGAGATGGATATCACCACTATCAGCATCAGTGCCATCGCCGATGAATACCTGGAGTATATTGAAACCATGCAGGATCTCGCACTGGACGTCTGCGGCGACTTCTTTGTGATGGCATCGACCCTGGCGCTGATCAAGAGCCGTGCCCTGCTTGCTGAAAGCGAAGGTGCAGGTGAAGAGGTTGCCAAAGAGCTTGTGCAGAAGCT
>NZ_AP042405.1:1452500-2575000 GCF_055378285.1 Desulfurispirillum alkaliphilum
ACCACCGAAGCTATAGGATCAACCAAGTTGTTGATCGGTAGAGGAGCGTTGTGTACAGCGATGAAGGTGTTTCGTAAGGAATGCTGGAGCGTACACGAGTGATCCTGCAGGCATGAGTAACGAAAAAATGGGTGAGAACCCCATTCGCCGAAAGCCTAAGGTTTCCTGTGCAATGTCAGTCAGAACAGGGTGAGTCGGCCCCTAAGGCGAGGCCGAAAGGCGTAGTCGACGGGAAACAGGTAAAAATTCCTGTACCACATATCAACACGACGCGGGGACGGAGAAAGGTATCCGAGAGAACTGATGGAAGTGTTCTTTGAAGGGTGTAGGCTCAGGTGTAGTGAAAAGCGCACCTGGTGAAAGCTGAGGCCTGATAACGAGAATCTTCTTCGGAAGATTCAAGTCGGAAATCCTCTGCTTCCAAGAAAATCCGCTAAGGTTCATTGATATGTGACCGTACCGCAAACCGACACAGGTAGGCAGGTAGAGAATACTAAGGCGCACGAGAGAACTCCAGCTAAGGAACTCGGCAAATTGACCCCGTAACTTCGGGAGAAGGGGTGCCCCATTATGGTGATAGGACTTGCTCCTTGAGCCAGAAGGGGTCGCAGAGAATAGTCCCAGGCGACTGTTTATCAAAAACACAGCACTCTGCAAACACGTAAGTGGACGTATAGGGTGTGACGCCTGCCCGGTGCCGGAAGGTTAAGAGGAGAGGTCAGCGCAAGCGAAGCTTTGAATCGAAGCCCCGGTAAACGGCGGCCGTAACTATAACGGTCCTAAGGTAGCGAAATTCCTTGTCGGGTAAGTTCCGACCTGCACGAATGGCGTAACGATCTGGGAGCTGTCTCGGCTGGAGACTCGGTGAAATTGCATTAGCGGTGAAGATGCCGCTTACCCGCAGCAAGACGGAAAGACCCCGTGCACCTTTACTATAGCTTGGCAATGATACTCGGTGTAGTATGTGTAGGATAGGTGGGAGGCGATGAAGCGTGTACGCCAGTATGCGTGGAGCCATCCTTGAAATACCACCCTTACTGCACTGGCTATCTAACTTACGCCCCTTATCGGGGTGAAGGACATTGTCTGGTGGGTAGTTTGACTGGGGCGGTCGCCTCCGAAAGAGTAACGGAGGCGCGCGAAGGTTCCCTCAGGACGGTTGGAAATCGTCCATCGAGTGTATTGGCATAAGGGGGCTTGACTGCAAGACCCACAAGTCGAGCAGGTACGAAAGTAGGTCAAAGTGATCCGGTGGTTCCGCGTGGAAGGGCCATCGCTCAACGGATAAAAGGTACGCCGGGGATAACAGGCTTATCTCCCCCAAGAGTTCACATCGACGGGGAGGTTTGGCACCTCGATGTCGGCTCATCGCATCCTGGGGCTGGAGCAGGTCCCAAGGGTATGGCTGTTCGCCATTTAAAGCGGTACGCGAGCTGGGTTCAGAACGTCGTGAGACAGTTCGGTCCCTATCTGCTGTGGGCGCAGGATATTTGAGAGGATTTGTCCCTAGTACGAGAGGACCGGGATGAACGAACCTCTTGTGCACCGGTTGTTTCGCCAGAAGCACCGCCGGGTAGCTATGTTCGGAATGGATAACCGCTGAAAGCATCTAAGCGGGAAGCCAGCCTCAAGATAAGATATCCCCATGAGAGTCCAGGAAGACGACCTGGTTGATAGGCTGGATGTGTAATCACCGTAAGGTGTTCAGCAGACCAGTACTAATTCTCCATTGTTCTTTTTCTGGCTTGATGCGCACCGTGCATTTTTTGATCTTGACGCTTCAGATCAAAAGAGATACAACCCTGAGTGTTTGAAAGAAACGCATATTCAACTCGACTGCCAGTCAGTCACGCAAAACCGTTTTTAACCGTTTTGCCTGGTACCTATAGGGCAGAGGCCACACCCGTTCCCATTCCGAACACGGAAGTTAAGCTCTGTTCCGCCTACGATACTTGGGCTTAAGCCCTGGGAAAATCGGACGGTGCCTGGCAAAATTTTTTTTATAGGGGGCCTGTAGCTCAGTTGGCTAGAGCTCCCGGCTCATAACCGGGCGGTCCTGTGTTCGAGTCACAGCAGGCCCACCATATACTCAAAGAGTTGACGATTGTATCGTTGGCTCTTTTTTTGTTGTAACTGAAGTTTCGTACCCCCGAAGCGGTAGGTTGTCGCCGCCGACCTGGATACCATACTTGGATGGCCAAAATGGTTCTGCACAGACTGCGTTTCCTGACATTGCCCTCAACTTGTTTGTGAGTTTCTTTTGCCACTTTTTACCCGCAAAAAGTGACTGGGAAGCGACCCCCAGTGCTATCCTTTTCAGCCGTCCGCTTGCCTGAACTGGGGACCGCAAACAACCGCCCTCCGTGGCCTTTGGTTTGCGGTTGCCGCCCTCGTGGCGGCAACCCTGCGGGTCCATAGCGTTATGCAGGCAATTGAAAAGCTCTCAGGTGCAAGGCGCGAGCAAGGTGAGGAGTGAGGCGTACTTCCTGTACGTCGCAATGACGAGCACTTGTGAGCAACGCCGCAGATGAGGCTTTTCAGCAGCCTGACAGTCGGCGCGTCCTGGCTGGGAAAGAACACGGGGGAGAGGCAGAAGCAGGCCGTTCCCCCCTGAGCCCGTCCGGTGAGTGCGACGCCTGGCTGGCAAGACCCGAACGGGACACTCACAGGAAGTGAGTGGTCCGGCAGCACTGCAGGGATGCAGGGGTCAGGCAACGCAAAGAGGCCCAGGTGCAAGGCGCGGGCAAAGCGAGGAGCGAGGCGTACTCCCTGTACGTCGCAGTGACGAGCGATGACCGGCAACGCAGCAGATGGGCCTCTTTGAGCAGCCTGCTGCCGGATCTCCAGAACAGGCGAGCAGGCGATCCGGAAAAACGGGCGTTCGGGGGGCGCGTTTTTGCGTCCTTTTTGCGCGGTCAAAAAGGACAATATCCAGAGGCGAAAAGTGGAATACCAGATAAGTCAAGCATTCAAAATCAATACAGTTTCCGCGCGATAAATGTCAGAATAATAGCACCTTAACCCAAGACAACAAGATGCGAAACTTGAGTAGCTCTTTACGGAGTGTTGATACTCGCGCCAGCATTCCTCCCAGAGACGCTCACTTTCGTCCGTGGCTCGAGTCTCTGCCGCTCACCATCCGGGCTCGCTCTCGGAATACTGGCGCTCCTGCTGAAAAAAAAGCAGGGTAGCCGTGAATGGTTACTTTTGTTTTTGTAATTCATGTTACTGCAGGGTTTGCGGTGAACCATAAAAAAGGCCACTGGTATGAATCACCAGTGGCCTTTTGACGTGTTTCTGTTTTGTGAAGCAGCCGTTTGCTAGAGGTTGTAGAAGGTCTGCAGGCCAGGGTAGAGGGCTTCCTCGTCAAGCTCTTCTTCGATGCGCAGCAGCTGATTGTATTTGGCGACTCGGTCACTGCGGGATGCTGAACCGGTTTTGATCTGTCCGGCATTGGTGGCCACGGCGATGTCGGCTATGGTAGTGTCTTCTGTCTCCCCGCTGCGGTGAGATATCACACAGGTGTATCCAGCTCTTTTGGCCATTTCAATGGCTTCAAGGGTTTCTGTCAGGGTACCGATCTGGTTTACCTTAATGAGGATGGAGTTGGCGATGCCGCGCTCAATGCCTTCAGCCAGTATACTGGTGTTGGTGACAAAGAGGTCGTCGCCAACGATCTGAATGCTGTCACCGAGCTTTTCTGTCAGGATAGCCCAACCGTTCCAGTCGGATTCATCGAGGCCATCTTCCAGGGATATTATCGGATACTTGTCGGCCAGAGACGAATAATAATCGACGAGCTCTTCAGAGGTAAAGGTTTTGCCTTCACCGCTGAGCACGTACTTGCCATCCTTGAAGAACTCACTGGCGGCGGCATCCAGGGCAAGGCAAATATCTTCTCCTGCCTTGTATCCGGCTTTCTCAATAGCCTCCATAATGACCTGGAGGGCTTCTTCATTGCTGGCCAGATTGGGGGCGAAGCCACCTTCATCGCCAACAGCGGTACTCAGGCCGCGATCCAGCAGGACTTTTTTCAGGGCGTGGAAAATTTCAGCGCCCATGCGCAGCGCTTCGCGGAAGCTTGGAGCTCCCACTGGCATGATCATGAATTCCTGGATGTCGACGTTGTTATCGGCGTGGCTCCCCCCGTTGAGGATATTCATCATGGGTACAGGAAGAGTGCGGGCGTTGACACCGCCAATATAGCGATAAAGGGGCATGCCGCAGTATTCAGCGGCAGCTTTGGCGCACGCCAGGCTTACTCCAAGGATGGCGTTGGCGCCCAGCTTGCTTTTGTTTTCCGTTTGATCCAGTTCGCGCATGACATTATCAATAAAGGCCTGTTCGCGAACATCGGTGCCTGCCAGCGCTTCAGCAAGAATTGTGTTTACATTTTCAACGGCACCTTCAACTCCCTTGCCCAGGTAGCGTTCCGTGTCATTGTCACGGAGCTCAACGGCTTCACGGGAGCCAGTGCTGGCACCACTGGGTACTGCGGCGCGCCCTATGTGTCCGCTTTCAAGGATAACTTCCACTTCTACAGTGGGATTGCCGCGGGAATCAAGGATTTCGCGAGCGTAAATGTCTTCAATAAAGGGCATGGAGTCCTCCGCTTGTCTGTAATGACAAAAAGTATATACGCTTTGCTGTAAGTTACAAGTGATTTTGCGGACCGGTGGAAGGGAGGCTGCCACTCTTTTCTTGGTGGGCAAGTCTTTGTCCTTTGCAAATGTAACGCGTTGCGATATAGTTACCTATCAACGTGAGGTGATGGATTGTGAAGGTCTTTGTGCGGCGATTTTGTGTGTTCATGCTTGTGCTCTGCAGCGGTATGGCGTGGGGTACGGAATACCATTTGGGTTTCGTCAGAGAACACTCTCTGCTCTCCTACCAGGTAGATGAGGAGATGCTGCACGTCGGGGCCTACTTTGAAACACCCTATTCGCTGTTCCACCGCGGCGCGAGTTCACTTCAGATACGCAGTGGCTACACGTACTCAGAGCCGCCGTTTTTCGGTGATAACCTGACGGGGAAAGCCGACAGACTGACCCATGAAGATCGCAGTGCTCTCAGTGCCTATTATATTCAACTGGACGACACGGTGCGTGAGGGTCGTCTCTCCCGTCAGCTCCGTTACCGTTACGACCGGGATAATGCCACAGACACCTCCTTTTCAGCAGCTCCTGTTGGAACGGCGTCAGCACCACAGCCAGTTGATTCCTCTTTGCCACTGAACGGTGCTCTTTATCGGCACACGCTTTCGTATTCGCTGGGATACGATGTGCTGGAACGCAAAAGCGCTTCTGTCCATATGAGTGGCAAGATGGGGGGGATTGCGGCTGGCATGACTGCCGATGGCGTCAGTGGAGTGCATGAGCCCTTGTCATTGTTTTCCGATGATGTGCATTTCGGGTATATGTATGGCGTCGAAGGTTCCCTGCGTATCCTGGACAGCGGTCGTTTCAGCCTGACCGGTGTTGCGTCACTGGAGTACTACACCCTGCTTTCTGACAATCACTCTGAGTCACGGTTTCTCGCTCTTGATCCCGGACTCATTCCCGGGCGTGATATGTCATTCTCCCTGAGTGTTCAGTATCGTTTCTGAACACCTCTGAATTTTTTCTCGTATTGGATCCCTGATGTCAAACATGGATATTTTTTTGTCTCAAGTGCAGAAACCATCACGTTATACGGGTGGTGAGCTGAACGCTGTTCTGAAAAAACCTGGTCCTGATGACCTGCGTATTGCCCTGTTCTTTCCTGATGTGTATGAAATTGGCATGAGCCATCTGGGGCTGAAGATCCTCTATCGCGTTCTGAACTCCATTGATGGAGTCTTTGCTGAGCGTGTCTATTCGCCCTGGTCAGATATGGAAGCTTTTCATCGCAGCAGTGGTGAAGGGCTGTACTCCCTGGAGACCCAGACACCTTTGGGCGCATTCGATATCATAGGTATCACCCTGCAGTATGAAGTCAGCTATACCAATGTGCTCAATGCACTGCAGCTCAGCGGTATTCCGATGCGCGCTTCCGACCGTGAAAAGGGGAGCTGGCCACTGATCATGGGTGGTGGTCCGGTGGTATTCAACGCTGAGCCGGTTGCTCCTTTCTTTGATCTTCTCTTTGTGGGCGATGCCGAGGAGGAGATATCTCACTTCGCCAGAGCTCTACTTGCCCACAAGCGAAGTGGTAAGTCGCTGAAATGGCAGGAGATATTTTCTGATTTTATGGGGCGAAAAGGCTACTACTTTCCGGCGCAGTTTGTCCCCTCCTACCGCGATGAGCGCTTCAGCGGGGTCACCCCCCTGATTTCCGGGTACGAGCAGGTAACCAAGGCGCTCGTGACCGACCTTGAGGAAGCGCCCTATGACACCAGGCCCGTCGTTCCCTACATGGAAACCGTTCATAATCGCGCCGTGGTGGAAATCTCCCGTGGCTGCACCCGTGGCTGCCGCTTCTGTCAGGCCGGCATGATCTACAGGCCCGTGCGGGATCGCTCCCCCCAGGCGATTGCCGAGCTGGCCCGCTGTACCCTTGACGCCTCGGGCTTTGATGAGTTGAGCCTGCTTTCACTTTCCGCTACCGATTACCAGCATATTTCTCCGTTATTGCGAGATCTGATGCTCGAATATGGCCGCAGCGGCGTTTCTGTCTCCCTGCCCAGTCTGCGGGCTGGAACTCTGAGCGATGCGTTGCTTGATGAGTTGCGCAAGGTTCGCAAGAGCAGTTTCACCATAGCCCCAGAAGCGGGTACACAGCGTATGCGTGATGTTATCAACAAGGGCATCGACGAAGAGGATATTCTGGCGACGGCCAGAATCATCTTCCAGGCAGGTTGGAAGCGGGTAAAGCTCTACTTTATGATCGGGCTGCCCCTGGAGACCACAGAAGATGTGGCGGGTATCGCGCACCTGGCCGTGAAAATCCAGCAGATTGCCCGTGAAGCGGCCGGCAGATCCGCGCAGGTGATAGTCAGTGTTTCCCAGTTTATTCCCAAGGCACACACCCCTTTCCAGTGGTGGACCATGGACGATCGTGAAACCCTGAAGGCCAAGCAGCGTGTCATTGAGGATATCCTGCGCCCCTATTCAACAGTGCAGTATAAATTTCACGATGCCCGCACCGGCTTGCTGGAAGCTGCCCTGGCCCGTGGAGACCGGCGCCTGGCCGATGTGCTGGAGAGGGCGGTGGAACTGGGCTGCCGTCTTGACAGCTGGAGTGAACACTTTCGCTTTGACCTGTGGCAGCAGGCTTTTGCCGACTGCGGAACAAGTCTTGATCGCTGGGCGTATCGACAGTATGACCTGAATGATCCCCTGCCCTGGGATCATATCGACAGCATGATCAGCAAGACCTGGATGCAGGAAGAGTGGCAGCGCGCGTGCCAGGAGCAGGTAACTCCCGACTGCCGTTTTGATCGCTGCAGCCAGTGTGGTGTCTGTGGTGGCGAGGTGCGGTTGCGTCTGAATCGACGCCAGGGGTTGGACATCAGTGAACGCGAAACCACTGCAGAAGAGAATCTGGCTCAGATGGCCATGGTGCCAGTGACCACCCTGCGCATTCGTTATAAGAAAGAGGGTATGGTACGCTTCCTCAGCCACCTGGAAACCGTGAAGTCGGTAACGTCCGCCATCCTGCGGGCCGACCTTCCCGTTGCCTATACCCAGGGTTTCAATCAACATGTGAAGCTCAGCTTCAGTGACGCGCTCGGCCTTGGCATCCAATCCTACGCCGAGTATATGGATATCGCGCTGGTGGAGCAGATCGACCCAACCGAAGCCATGGCGAGACTCAACCGTGAACTGCCACCTGCGCTGGCAGTGCTGGATGCCCGTACCGGCACCTTTGCCAAGCTCTCCGCCGCACACCACAGCACCACCTATCAGGTGAACCTGGACGTGGAGAACGGGCAGCACCTGCATGCAGCGCAGTGGCTGGTGCGACGGGAAAACAAAAAAGGCGTCCGTGAAATAGACATCAAGCCCCACTGCGCGATCATGGGGACCCGCCCCCTGCAGTTTGCTATCCACAGCAACCCTGACGGGGTTACGCCAAAGCCCGTGGAAGTGCTGGAGTATGTCAGTGCCCTGCCCCGTGAGCAGCTCAGCAGCTTTGTCATTACGAAGATGCAGGTGGTAGGCGAAGGCGCTTTCTGAAAATGCCCTGGCCATGACCACGCGGCACGTAACAGAAGAAAAAAGGGTCACACGCGAAGTCCGGCTGCCGGTTAGCGCGAGTAGATGAACTGCCCTCCCAGGGAGTAGATAAACACCCCGTTGATGGTCAGGCGCTCCAGCGGGTCGGGCAGGGGGGCATAGGGGGCTGCGTCGCGCACTGCTCGCAGAGCCGCGTTGGCCAGGTAGACGGACTGGCTTGGATTGCGCACCAGCTCAACCCCGTCCAGCTCGCCATTTTTTCTGATATGAAAACGCAGCAGGACAATCCCCTGTTCGCCCTCCTGGATGGCGGCGCGGGGGTAGATCCAGACGTTTTCGATCTTGCGTTTGAGTTGCCAGAGAAAAGAAGCGTACTCCAGGCGGTAAAAACCGTCCTCGAAGGTGATGACGTCTTCGCTTTCCGTTGCCGGATCCTGCTCGTGGCCGAAGAGGTCGTCCAGTTGACGTAAGTCAGCCTCGGACAGTCGGTAGGGATCGAAGGGGAGCGATTCATCGGCGCTGCTCTGCTCTGCCATCAGGTCGTCCATGGTGATGGATCGACGGGGCAGAGAGACAGTGGGAGCTTCTGCTGGTGGTTCTTCAGCCGCTGACTCTTCCGGCTGATCACGTTCAGGAAGGGGCTCAGGGTCCGCTGACTCCACAGACTCCACGGGAGGGCTGACGAGGGCAGGCGGCGCCACGGGTTCGAGCACGTGGGGCTCGACAACAGGGAATTCCGGAGTATGGCGGAAGTAATCAACTTCTATGGGAACCAGCCGATCTGCTTCCTCCGTGTCCAGAGGAAGCAGAAGGCCGATGATGATATGCAGCAGCAGTGAACATGCCAGCAGCCAGGAAAAACGCATGATAAAAAACCTTGCCCTCGTGTCGCATTACCCCGAGCATACGCAAAAAGGTGTGAGCCTGTAAAGGTCACGGCCTGCTTGGAGAGCCTCGCTGCTCTTGTGCTCCGGGTCAGAGAATATTGGCGGCCAGCTCAGCCAGCTCGCTGCGCTCACCTTTGATCATGGTGACGTGGCCAGCGATATGCTGCCCTTTGAAGCGTTCCACGATATTGGAGAGGCCGTTGGAAGAAGAGTCCACATAGGGGTTGTCGATCTGGTACGGGTCGCCCGTAAAGACGATTTTGGTGCCATTGCCCGCCCGGGTGATGATGGTCTTGATCTCGTGGGGCGTCAGGTTCTGTGCCTCATCCACAATAAAGTACTGGTAGGGCAGGCTGCGGCCGCGAATATAGGTCAGCGCTTCAATTTCCATAATGCCCTGGCTGAACAGCTCCTGGTAGCTCTTGCGTTCGTAGTCCATCTCCGGGGCACCGATCAGAAAGTCCACATTATCGTAAATGGGTGTCATCCACGGCTGCAGCTTGTCTTTGATATCTCCGGGCAGGTACCCGATATCCTTGCCCATGGGGAAGACCGGACGCGAAACCAGCAGCTTCTTGTATTTCCCTTCATCCGCCACTTTCTTCAGGCCAGCCGCAATGGCCAGCAGCGTCTTGCCGGTGCCTGCGATACCCACCAGGGAGACCAACTTGATATTGTCATCCAGGAGCAGGTCAAAGGCATAGCGCTGCTCTTTGTTGCGGGGGTGAATTCCCCAGATACCCTGTTCCGGGTAGTCGTCAAAAACCTTGCGGATCTCATCAGTATTTTTGAAATAGCGCCCCAGGGCGGAGTTCGAGGGGTTTGCCTCGTTCTGCAGCAGGAAAAACTGATTATCATAGAACGTCTGGTCCTTGGGCAGAATATCCGAAGCCTTGATCTTGCCCTGACTGTGCATTGCCTGAATCACATCGCTGGAAGTGAACATATCGTGGCTGCCCATGTACAGCTCACGGATATCGATCTTGTCTGATTCGTAGTCTATGGAAGGCACGCCGCAGGCGTCGCCTTTGATGCGCAGGTTGGTATCGCGACTGACGAAAACGACATTTTTGCCTTCCTGCTTCAGCTGCAGAGCCATGGACAGAATGATATTGTCAGCAGCATCGCCGCGAAGGGCCTTGGGCAGCAGGCGCATGGCCTCATCGGAAGCCATGAGGACAGAAATCTTGGCGTCATTGTCTTCGGGAAAGAGGACAACACCCTCATGAATATTTCCCTGGGAGCGTATCTGGTCCAGCATGCGGCTGAATTCTCGGGCGCTGCGACCAAGCTGATCCATGTTACGTTTGAACTTATCCAGTTCTTCGATCACGGAAATGGGAATGACCACATCGTTACCGTTGAAGTCGTAGATGGCGCGGGGGTTGAGCAGGATAACGTTTGTGTCCAGGATAATGGTCTTCTTGTCTGGCATGTTCCACTCCACGGAAATGGTATAGGCGCAGAACCGACTATAGCCCGAGATGCAGATGGAGAAAAGATAAACTTGCACACCCGGCCAGGAGCGAGCGAAAATACCGCGCTGGTGGGTCTTGGTGCAAAGCATGATTACCTGAATAACCAACATTTTGTCTTTGCGGCCCCCTGGGGCGACAGGGAGACAAAAAAGCATTGACAATGGCCAGGCAATACTGCTATAACCCCGTCCGTTGCCTGCAAGGGCGGCCTCTGTTCCCCGATAGCTCAGTAGGTAGAGCGAGTGACTGTTAATCACTTGGTCGCTGGTTCGAGTCCGGCTCGGGGAGCCATACTTACAAACCTTTTGGTTTATAGAAAAAGCCCGAAACCTCTGTTTCGGGCTTTTTGCGTACTGCTTCGATATCAAGCAGAGAACCACCGGTGGCGAGGTATGTTCGGTACCACCACGTACCTCGCACCGGGAGAATTTATGTTAACTGCTTGTAGTCGTTGTGCGTCTTGAACTCATCAGCCAGAGCGGTGGCATGCATTGCCTGGCGCTCCACCTCCGTGGTGTGCTCCACCAGTTCGCGGGCCGTCTCGGCACTTCTCTGGACCTCTTCGGTGATGCCGGCAATGGCAAGAGAGACGTTGGAAAGCGATTCTGTCTGGTTCTCTATCTGCCTTTGAGCCTGAGTGTTGACGGCGGCAATCTGTTCGAGTTTTTCCAGCACGGTGCTGAAGAATCTGTCCACAGCTTCAAAGCGCTCAACCCCTGTCTGCACATTGTCGCTGGTAGTTTTCATGCTGGCGTTGGCGATGGCGGCTTCACTTTGCAGGCCGCCAAGGATGGCGGATATCTCTGAGATGGCTTCCTGTGTCCTCTCTGCCAGCTTGCGCACTTCATCGGCCACTACCGCGAACCCTCGCCCGCTGTCACCGGCTCTGGCCGCTTCAATGGCCGCGTTGAGAGCCAGCAGGTTTGTCTGGTCGGCGATATCATTGATGGTGCCAAGGATCGTAGTGATCTGATCCGTTGACCCTGAGAGGTTGGCGACCGTTGCGGAAAGGGAACTGGCATTTTCGCGGATATTTTCCATGGAAAGTACCGCTGCGCTCAGATTCTCCTTGCCCTGCTGGGCCATGGAAAGCGTCTGGGAAGTGCTGCTTGCGGCATCACCCATGGCGTTGAGCACATCGCTGGAGGCGTTTCCGATCTGCTCTATGTGGTCAGCGCTTTGCTTGAGTTTATTGCTCTGGGCATCGAATGTAGCCGAGAACTCCGTCGCCATGGACGCGATGACGCGGTTGCGGTGCGCGACGTCGGAAAAGTTCTCCTTCAGCGTTTTCAGCAATCCACCAAGGCTGGTTATGAAATGATTAATGGCGCTGGCGATGGTGTGGATTTCGCGATGACTTGCCGCAGGCAGTTCAATGGTGAGATCCTTTTGTGACGACTGCAGGATGCGGGCGTACCTGGAAACGGGCTGGATGATTCCGCGCTCAAGGAAGAGGTGCAGAAAAAAGCTCAGCAGGAGAATGAAGATAACAATAACCAGAGCGGCGGTGATGAAAAGCGTCCGATGAAGGCCCTCAACCGATTCCCGCGCGATATCCAGTGGAACGGCCACCGAAATAATTCCCCGGTGATCGCCCTCGCGGAAATTGAACGCCCGATCGCCATAGTCCGCCAGCAGGCGATTATACAGCGGTGTCGGTACTTCCTGGTGGGGAATGCCGTGGCAGGTCAGACACGCCTTTTCCACGCGCAGTGGTAAAGCATAGAGAATGGCGTCGCGACCCTCGTGGACTCCCAGCTCCCAGTACTCGGGAAGCCCCTGATTCTGGATACGCTCAATCATGAGGAGCTCGTTTTCGTTAGGCGTGTTCTGGGGGTTGCGGTAACGCAGAGAAGTCTGCTTGATGTAGAAGTCGCCCATCTTGCTGAAGTTCTCCGCCACCTGACCAGCCGAAAAGGCAGGGGTCGCCGCCCACTGGTTTATGGAAGGATCTGAGAAGGTTACATGGGGGGCAATTCTGGCCATATAGTGGCGCATCACCGAAAGCTGGAGAGCCATTTTACGGGCTTTGTCGACATTCTCGTCAATGGAGTAGGTGTCAATGCGCTGTTGTCCGATGAATCCCAGTGTGCCAATTGCCAGAATAAGCATGGTCGCTACAATAATGGCCAGTTTAATTTTCATACCCATATTTTTTGCGCTCCGGAAAATTTTGCAGTTACACTGCAAGCGGACTGCCACTCAGTGATACTTATGGATAGGCGTTATAGGGGCAGCGGGCTGAATGAAAAATGACCGGCACCCGGGAGTTTTTCTCTCGCATCCGGGAAGTGCGTAATCGGAAAGTGGCAAAGGAGTATCCATCTGTACGCCTTGAAACCTCATGGGCGGTGCGGGTAACAGTTGACAAACTTTGTCATTTTCGGCAACACTGCCCCAAACGGAGGTAAGTATTGTGGCGCACACCAGCAACAGCCCGGAATCACCGGCAGTACTGTTGAGTCAGGCCCTTCTGCATGAACTGCTGGACGGGCTTCTGCCTGCCGGGGAAGTCTACAGCGCACTGACCCTGAACCCATCCCATGGCCGGGAAATCGACCAGTACTTTCCCAATGCCAAGACCGCCATACCACATCCCGAACAGCTTGAGTTCTTTTCCAACTCAGCGTACCCTCAGCATCCCCTGAACTTTCCCTCCAGCTCCTTTGATATCCTCTTTGCCGTTGATTGTTTTCAGCATTACTGCCGCCCCTCTGAAGCCTTTTGGGAGATGGTGCGTCTCCTGAAATTCGGTGGATTCTATGTGGTCAGCATGGCTCAGGGAAATGAAGGCATGCTCCCGCAGAAGTTCTGGACCCCTTTTCGCGAGTGTGTACAGGTGAGGGAACTTGATCACGGAACGGTGCGATTTTTCGTATTCCGCTGGGACCAGCCCAAAGTGAAGGCCTTCGAACCCGGCACCTTCCTGTGGCCCACCGTTATGCCCAAAGCCCAGCAGGTGGTGCTCGGACAGCGAGCCGATGCCATAAAGACCCCCTACTACTTTTTCTACGGCACCCTCATGGAGCGCTACGCCAACTATCGTCGCTATTTGCGCAATCAGGCCATCACCCGGCAGATAGCCTTCTGTCCCGGGAACCTCTATGCGCTGCCCATGGGTTTTCCGGGGCTCGTGCGTGACGACGACCTGCCGCCGGGACAGGTTGCCGGCGAACTGATGACCTTTGCCAATCCCTACAGCGTACTGCGGGCGCTTGATCGCCTGGAAGAGTACTTTCCCGATCGGCCTGGAAGCAGCATGTACACTCGTCAGCTGCTTCCGGTCAGGGTACTGGTGAAAGAGAACGGCAAAGAGCGTTTTGCGCGGAGGCTGGCCTGGGTGTACGTCTTCCCGGATCGCAGCCGGCACTTTATCTGTCAGGGGCAGGACGTGCACATCGCCTGTGGAAGCTGGAAAGCCTATCGGCAGCCCCTCCAGGGAGAGTGGCAGCGGGATGATATTCATCTGGCCAGGGATTTCTACCTGGTGGATCCCGATGGTGGCAGAGCAGGTGATGAAAGAATTGAAGTTCAGCAGCTCCCATGCTGGCGCAGATGCCAGAGCCGACGGCTCTGTCCATGGAACTCGCAGACGACAGCGTGAGAACTACTCAGGAAGTATCTTTTGTCGCTGGTGCAAAGTGGCGCGCAGAACCTCGCGGTACTCCGCCAGGTTCTGGTGGGAACCCTCCTTCGCAAGGCCATCGATGACATGGTTGCAGAAACGGTCGATTGTCTCAGCAGGAACCCGGCGCGGATCCCCTGACCACTGGGTGAGCCCGGCAATCACATTGAGATCCTCCTTTCTGGTGCGAAAGGCGAAGAGAAAACCCTTGAGGCACATCAACAGCACCTCCAGGGGGAAACTCTGCTGCCCCCTTGGAAGCAGCCGAATGAAACTGAACTCCACCACCGTGTGCAGAAGATTATCCCGCCCACTGCGATGCTGGCGTTTATGGGCCAGCCCGCGAATCTCATCCCGGCCAATGCGCCGCTCCATCAGGTGACCATCGGGACCAGGGCCGAAGTCTCCCCCCAGAATAAACAGACACTTGTAGTCCTCCAGCGTCGCCGGAATATCCAGACACCGGGAGTACTCCATATTGACATGCATGCTGAAGGGCGTGACATCATGGACAAACTCCATCAACTCTTCCACCACCTGGGCCAGCAGACCGATATCCCTGGTGAACGGCAAGGTGCGCTTGCGGGCGTAGTCCAGGCGTACCAGACTGTATTCAAAAAATCCCCCCACCCGGAAGATCGGCAGGTGCAGGTACTTGCGCCAGGTGATGTGGTGGTCCAGATACCCTCCAAGGCGCCAGCATACCTGATCCAGGAAGAAGTCGTGGTAGTACTGCATGTTGTGGAAGCGCGCATCATGGCGCCAGTACGCTGGCCCTTTGAAATTGGCAAAACGGATATCCATGGGAGCAAACTGGCCCAGGTTGCTCAACTCCAATTCCGCGCCCATGGGCGTGTTGCCCGGGCGCATACGCTGGCGCAGCTCAGAAATTGCTCGCTGCACCCCCTTGCGGGAAAAGAGCTTACGTGCAATATCAAAGGCCATGACGCACAGGATATAGTAGCAGCCCATGCGCTCATGCCAGGCACGCTCAACCGTGGCGCTGATCTGCTGATGCAGCTCCGTACGGTGAGTGTTCAGGAACCTCAGCGCCACGGTTATGGCCGCGCTGTCTCGCACACAACCAGTGGAAGGGCCGGGCAGCTCAAGGCCCAGGTGACGCTTGGTAAACATCACCGTGGCCCCCAGAATATAGTGACGCATGACCAGATTCAGATAGTTTTTCGCCACCGTGGCATCAATGCGCCAGGCAGATGGACGCAGTTGCAATCGGCGGTCAAGCTTGCGCATGGACTGTTCGAAGGTATCGGGACGGGTTTTGCGGCGCAGGTAGACACCCAGGAATTCCTGGCAGATCAGGCCGTGCTCCTGTGGGTGAAAGCTCTCGTACACGGTTTCATAGAAAGTATCAGTGAACTGTTGAGGAAAGTATCCTGGCATGGTGCCCTTCCTGAAAAGTTTACCAGTCAAATTAGTCATACGGCATACTTTCTGTGCAGTGTAACGCTTCACACCGGAAAGGTCGAGGGAATTCTGCAGAAAAGCCAAAGGCCACGAAACCGCAGGGAAAATGCAGAAGGGAGTTTACTGCAAATGAACGCGAATAGACGCGAATGGAAAGACAGGGGCAATTCAAGGGCAGGTAACCATTCAGGGTTTTGGAATGCAATAAAGGGAATTTCCTCTCGCAAAGCCGCCAGCCGCGAAGTCGCCAAGGAAAAGCAGCAACGAGTGACAGCTCAAAAACGAAGAGATTTTCACACAAAGCCCGCAAAGGCGCAAAGAAAGGCAATAAGGGAAAGGCAGTTTCTACCGCGAATGAACACGAATATGCACGAATGGGGGAAATTTCACGCAAAGACTGTGGGGAGGGGAAATCGGAAGAGCTTAACCACGGAAATCACGGAAGACACGGAAGTTACCGCGAATAGACGCGAATGGAGAGACAGAAGCAGGCCGTTCCCCCCTGAGCCCGTCCGGTAAGTGCGACGCCTGGCTGGCAAGATCCGAAGGGACACTCACAGGAAGTGAGTGGTCCGGCAGCACTGCAGGGAGGCAGGGGTCAGGCAACGCAAAGAGACCCAGGTGCAAGGCGCGGGCAAAGCGAGGAGTGAGGCGTACTCCCTGTACGTCGCAGTGACGAGCGATGATCGGCAACGCAGCAGATGGGGCTCTTTGGGCAGCCTGCTGCCGGATCTCCAGAACAGGCGAGCAGGCGAGCCGCAAAAACGGGCGTTCGGGGGCGCGTTTTTGAGTTCTTTTTGCGCGGTCAAAAAGGACAATACCCGGAGACGAAAAATGGAATACCAGATAAGTCAAGCATTCAAAATCAATACGGTTTCCGCGAGGTAAGTGTCAGTATGATAACAGTTTAACTCAAGGCAGCAAGGTGCGAAAGTTGAGTTGCAAAGGCAGAATCTCAAATGAGGGTCGGCGCAATGAAGAGATCGGCAGGCAATTGAAAAACCCTCATCTGCTGCGTTGCAAATGGGAATGCTGCAGCCTGTCAGTGGATCTGGTAGGTCAGGACAATATCCCCCAGGTCGGTGGCGTCAATGCCATTTTCCACACTGACCTTCAGGTAGTACAGGCTGTCCAGCAGGTTGCCGTCGATCAGTTCCACCAGGCCCATCAGGTAATTGATGGTGGGCATGTTCGGATAGCGGTTGAGGCCACGGAAAAGCTCCTCGCGGGCCATAAAGTGGCGGCCGTACATCAGGTGAATTTTCGCCAGATTGTAGTAGGGCATGGGGTTTGACGGATTAATTTTTGAGGCCACTTCAAATACTTCGCGGGCGAAGTTGTAGCGCCGGAACTGCTGATTGGCGTAAGCGTAGTTCATGGCGACGATAAAGTTGCCCTGGTCTTCTTCCAGGGCGCTTTCATAGGCTTTCTGCAGGTTTTCATAGTCGCCCACATCGGCGAAGCTGTTGCCCAGATTGTTCAGGGCGGCAATGGAGGGCTGGATGGCGGCCGCTTCACTGAAGTAGCGATTGCCGCGCTTATGCTGCTGCATGCGGCTGAAGGCTATGCCGATCTTGGTGCTGGAAAGGAAGTTGGCTTCCTGGTTATACAGACGCTGGAACGCTGCCATGGCTTCAGTATATTCTTCGCGCAGCAGGGCGCGGTCGCCGCTGAGCATGATAAAGCGCGGATTCACCTGGAGTCTTGGTGGAATGGCAAAGGTTTCTCCTGTGAAAACTTCCCGCATCAGCAGGCCCTCGTAAAATTCAGGGAACTGCTCAGGGAGATCCTGAAAGCGCTCGTCACGCGTGGCGATCTGATCATCCTGGTAGAGGAACTGGGCAATAGCTGCCAGCAGCGCCAGTCGGGGGTCGCTGATCTTCGGGTCATAATCTTCCAAAGAGCGCTCGCGCATTTCATTATAGGCGTTGACAATGCTGTTCTCCAGGCCCTGCATGGCAAAAACCACTGCCTCATCGTCGCCGCGGCGGGCATCCATGACGGCCAGATTGATATCCACTTCATAGAGCTGTGGAGCCGCTGCCTTTATCTCGTGGTACATTTTTTCCGCTGTGCGGTCAGATCCCATCTTCTGATAGGTCAGGGCGATATTGTACTGGATAATGGGATTGCCCCGCTCCTGGGCGGCCGCCTGCTGGAAGTACTCCAGGGCGCGCACCAGGTCGCCGGAGAGGCTGCGTTCCACACCCTTGTTATTCAGGCGAGCGGCGTCGGCGTGCTGGGTGGCACGCAGAAACTGGCGGTATGCCACCCGATAGAGAGACTGCTCATAGCTGGAAAGGGCGCTTTCCTGAATGCTCTGCATTCGATCCGTTTCCAGCAGGAAAGGACGCGCGTACTCCAGGTAGCGTTCCGTTACCGAGGTGAAAGGCGAAAAAGCGTAGGTCAGCCGGAAGGTGTAGCGATCGGATATCAGGAAGCGTGGCACATATTCGCGTTTCGCGGTGGAAACACCTTTGGCCAAAGCGCCCTCGAAGTGCTCCACGGCCTGGCTGATATCATAGCTGCCCAGATTCTCCAGCATCAGCGCGTAATGGGCTTTGGGCCCTATGGGGTTGGCCGTTGAGCGGGAGACCTGCTCCATCACGGCCCGGCCCTCTTCCTTGCGATTGCGTTCCAGCAGGAGTTTTCCCAGATAGTAGCGGGCGATGTCATTGTCCTGCTGGCGCAGGTGCTCCTCGGCCAGGTCGAAGGCCCTGAGTTTGCGCAGGTACTCGCCGCGCAGGGCGTTGCTGATGGGCTCATTGGGGTGGTATTTCAGCAGTGATTCCAGGGTATGGCGGGCTTCACGCAGATCTGCCTGAATCAGCTGCAGCGAGGTATAACCCCTCAGGGCATGCAGATTTTCAGGATTGCGGCGCAGAAGGCGCTTCAGGCGCGAAAGGGCCAGGCTCTCCTGCCCCTGCAGGAACTGCGCGTAGGAGGTCAGTTCTTCGCCACGGGGGAACCAGGGTTCCGTCGCGAAAATCTGCTCCAGCATCTCCTCCATTTCCGGGTAGCGCATCAGAACAAAAAAATACTCCGCCAGTTTTTTCAGCGGATAGGTGGAACTGGTGATATTGGACGCCGACACATAGGCGTTGATGGCGTCCTCGGGGCGATTCAGGTCGCGGAAGGTATCACCGATGCTGATGAAGACGTTGGGCGTGCGCTGCACCTGCTGAGCGCGGCGGAAAAACTCCAGGGCATCCAGCTGGTTGCCATTCTTGCGGTAGGCCATGCCCAGATTCATCAGCACTTCGTAGTTATCGGGATCGGCGCTGAGAATTTCCCGGAAGCCCTGGATGGCCGCGTCATAATCACCGGTGATCAGCAGCAGCGAGTTCTGATTGGCCATGGCCTGGGTGTTGGATGGATTGAGATCAATGGCACGGGTATAGTGGCGCCTGGCATTGGCGTAATCGCCCAGATACAGGTAGGCGTTGCCCACGTTGTTATGGAATTCGGAATTGTCCGGGTCAAGGCGCAGAGCCTGCAGGTGGTACTGCAGCGCCTCCACATTGCGACTGACCTCATGGAGGGCAAGCCCCAGAGCGGAATAGGACTCAGGCAGTGAAGGCCGTGCGGCAATGGCCCGCTGGAAGCTTTCAATGGCCTTTTCAAAGTCGCCCAGTTCGGTATAGATAACCCCCAGGTTATGGTAGGCCAGGGCGGCATCGGTGCCGATGGCCAGGGAGTATTCATTTATGGCGCGGCTGTAGTCGCCACTGAGGAAGTACTGATCGCCACGCTCCAGGTGAATACTGCGACCCCATGGCTTCTCGGGCTCCTCCCGCTGTCCGCTGACTCCCAGCAGCACCGTCTGTGGATCTTCCACCGGCTTTTCGTACTCAGGCTCTTTGGTCAGCTGAATGACAGCCATGATCAGACCCACAAGCACAGCAACCCCCAGCACCGAGCCGCCATAGATCAGCATGCCCTTGCGGCTGTGAGGGTCGGGGATTTTCAGAACGAAGCGCGTTACCCGCTCATTGTCCCGCAGAACCGGAACCTTCTGCAGCAGACGGTAGAACAGCGGCGCGTGATCGTCATCATCCAGAAAAGCCAGTTGGTCGTGGAGCTCCTGACGAGCCATGGTGTCTTCCTCTCTCTTCTATCGCAATTCCACCGCCGCAAAAGCCGGGCGCAGCACAGTGACTTTCAGGGCCCTGGCAATGTGCTGTGCGCTCACCCCATCGATGGCTTCCCAGTAATTGGCGTACTCATCCCACTGCCCGTAGACAAAGGCGCGACCCAGCTCGGAAGCCATGGAGCTGACCCGCTGCTGCCGGAAAATCTCCCGGGAACGCATACGGTCTTTGGCAGAGGATACTAACCTATCGGCTTCTCCCGTTAAAAGTTGAGCGTAAAGCACCTCCAGGCGATCAATCAGCATGGCGTGCACCTCGTGGGCGCTGAGCGCTTCGTCGTAGGCCGCACTCAGGAAGAATGTTCCCGCCACAGCCCCCGGACTGTAGCGGCCAATGGCGCTGTGCAGCAGGCCTGTGTCCACAAAATCTGTGGTGAATACGGCGTTGACACCACCGGAAAGTATCTCGGAGAGCACCGCCAGGGCGTAGGAGTCCAGCTCATAGGCCGCCGGTGCCCGGTAACCGATGGCAAGGGAAGGCACCTGCACCCCTGGATGCTCAATGGAGCTGAAGTGGGGGCGAACCAGCAGCGCAGGGCGCTGCACAGATGGACGCTCGCGCACCACGGGCACCGCAGCATCCTGCACCACCGCGTCAATGGCCGCCAGCACCGCGTCGCGCTCAAAGCCCCCCGCAACCACAATGGCCAGATTCGCCGGATGGTAAAGACGGCGGTGGAACGCCTGCAGCTGAGCCCTGTCAAAGGAGTTGACCGAATCAATCGTGCCCAGAATGTTGCGGCTGTAAGGATGGCCGCGAAACAGCTGCGCTGACAACGCCTCGAACTGACGGGCGTAGGGGTTATCCAGGGACTGTAGAATTTCTTCCACCACCACCGGCTTTTCCTTTTCAATCTCAGCGGGAATCAGGGCCGGGAAGAGCACCATATTACCCAGAATCTCCACCGAACGAGGGGCGAAACGATCCGCCGCCGTAATATGGTAGAAGACGAAGTCCTTGCCCGTGGCCGCATTCATGCGCCCGCCAAACCCCTCCACCAGGAGCTCCACCTCTCCCGGTGCCAGATCGCGGGCCCCCTTGAAGAGCACGTGCTCCAGGAAGTGGGACATGCCATGCTCCACCCCCTGTTCATACAGGGAACCCGCCCGCAGCCACAGATGCACCGAAGCAACCGGCCGCTCCGGCTCATGCTTCAGCACCACCGTAGCCCCCGACGGATGATGAATGACCTCGAAAGCCCCGGCGCTGAAAACCACACCAAGACAGATCGCAACCGCGAGAAGAGCTTTGCATATCACGTTCACATTTGACTCCTTAATTCCCCTTGAATATTCTCTGCGTTCGCCATCGGGGCTCGCTCGCGGAACGCCGGCGCTCCTGCTGGAAAACCCCCCAGCCTTCCAGGAATCGTCCGGCTTTGATTGCTCCCCGCACGGGTGCCGTGTACAATACTCCCCACGTTTTACTGTATTCCCGCCATGGAGGCAATGGCGAGTCCTTGCACCATTGGCAACCACGTACTCTCAGGAGGAGGCCAGCCATGTCGCTCTACCGCCTGTTCTTCTTTTCCCTGATCCTCTTTGCCGGCCTTGGACTGGGGCTCTTTTCCCAGCTTGCCGCCCAGCCGGAAGCCAGTTCGCCCCGCATTGTGGTCATTGACCTGGAAGGCCCCATCGGCCCGGCAGTTGGTGACTTTGTGAAACGCTCCCTGCAGAAAGCCGCCGATGAACAGGTGGACGCGGCCGTGCTGCGCATGAACACCCCCGGCGGGCTCGACAGTTCCATGCGCGATATCATCCAGGCCATTCTGGATTCCCCCGTTCCCGTTATCAGCTATGTGGCCCCCACCGGTGCCCGCGCCGCCAGTGCCGGTACCTATATCCTCTACGCCAGCCACGTGGCAGCCATGGCTCCCTCAACCAACCTGGGAGCCGCCACGCCCGTACAGATCAGTGGCGGAGGCCCCCTGGGGGGCGCCGACGATGACGACAAGGACGGCGAGAAAGCCGCCAGCGAAGACGCCATGGGGCGCAAAATCGTCAATGACGCCGTGGCCTATATACGCGGTCTGGCCGAACTGCATGGCCGCAACGCCGAATGGGCCGAAGAGTCCGTGCGCGAAGGCGCCAGCCTCACCTCGTCGGAAGCCCTGGAGAAAAACGTCATCGACATCATCGCCGAAGACCTGGACAGCCTGCTGTCCACCGTGGATGGCCGCACCGTCAAGGTACTGGGTAAAGAGCACACCATGCATACCGCCGACGCCCAGATTACCCATATCGAAGCCGACTGGCGCACCAAATTTCTCGCCGCCATCACCCACCCCAATGTGGTCTACATCCTGATGCTGGTGGGTGTATACGGCATCATCTTTGAACTGGCCAACCCCGGCTCCTTCGTGCCCGGTATCATCGGCACCATCTCCCTGCTGATCGCCTTCTACGCCTTTCAGGTGCTGCCCGTCAGCTATGTGGGCGTGGCCCTGATCCTCTTCGGCATGGCTCTTATGGTTGCCGAAGCCTTTGTGCCCAGTTTCGGCGTCCTGGGAATCGGCGGGCTGATCGCCTTCGTCTTCGGCTCCATCCTGCTCTTTGACACCGACATCAGCCCCGGCTTTGCCGTTTCCCCCGCCCTCATCGCCGCCTTTGCCATCCTCAGCATTCTGCTGCTGATCTTTGTGCTGGCCATGATCCTGAAAGCCCGCAAACAGAAAGTCGTCAGCGGAGCCGAAGAGATGATCGGCAGCATGGGCACCGTCAAGACCAGCAGCGGCACCACCGGCTACGCCTGGATACACAGCGAGCTGTGGAAAGTGCGCAGCCCGCAGCCCCTGCAACCCGGCCAGCAGGTGCGAGTCACCGCCATGGATGGACTGACCCTGGAAGTGGAGAGCATGGGAGAGGGAACCGGAAACAGGGAAGAGCGTTAACCACGAAACACTGACAGCCTGCTAATCATACCTTTGAAAACCTGAACATACTCTTGGAGGAAACACCATGATTTTCGAGTATCTGCTCTATCTCATCATCATCTTCGTCGGTCTTTTTCTGGCCAGTGCCATCCGTATTCTGCGCGAATACGAGCGGGGCGTCATCTTCATGCTGGGTCGCTTCTGGAAAGTCAAAGGCCCCGGCCTGATCATCCTGATCCCCGCCATCCAGCAGATGGTCAAGGTGGATCTGCGCATCATCACCATGGACGTACCCAGCCAGGACGTCATCTCCCAGGATAACGTTTCGGTACGGGTCAACGCCGTGCTCTACTTCCGCGTTGTCGACCCTCAGAGGGCCGTCATCCAGGTGGAAAACTACTTTGACGCCACCAGTCAGCTGGCCCAGACCACCCTGCGCTCCGTACTGGGCAAGCACGAGCTGGACGAAATGCTCTCCGAGCGTGACAAGCTCAACAACGACATCCAGGACATCATCGACGCCCAGACCGACTCCTGGGGGATCAAGGTCACCAATGTGGAAATCAAGCACGTGGACATCAACGAGAGCATGGTGCGGGCCATCGCCCAGCAGGCCGAAGCCGAGCGCGCCCGACGCGCCAAGGTTATCCACGCCACCGGTGAACTGGAAGCCTCGGAGAAACTGCGCCAGGCCGCCGATGTGCTCTCCGCCAATCCCCAGGCCATCAACCTGCGTTACATGCAGACCCTTACCGACATCGCCGGAGAGAAGAACAGCTCCACTATCGTCTTCCCCCTGCCCATTGACCTCATGAGCGCCTTCACCAAAGTCGCCAACGCCATGGGCGGAACGAAGAACGGCGACAAAGCCTGAGAAACCCTGATACCAGCAGCCCCGGTCACACCGACCGGGGCTTTTTTTTGTGGGTGAACCCTGGCGAGGCAAAGGCAGGGGGAAATACAGGCGGAACCGCAAATGAACGCGAATATACGCGAATGGGGAGAGAACAAAGGTCGAGTCTCATTCCAAGCCGTCCGGGAAAAGCGTAAGCCGTCGCATAGATGAGACCAGGAGATAGGGAAGAATTATCCGCAGATTGACGCAGATTCACGCAGATGGATACAGAGAAGCCGTGGAAGCAGGTTCTCGCCGGGGCGCAAAGACGCCAGGAAGAGAGTTGACCACGAAATACACGAAAGGCACGAGAAGAGAGGCACAGAAGGCGCTTTTTCATGAAGCTGCTGAAAAGTGCTGAGAGAAAAGGCAGGGGCAGACGCAAAAAAATCCCCCGCCAGAGTGGCGGGGGAGAGTGTGAAGACTCAGCGACTGCGTGAAGGAGTTGATCTGATGGCTGATGGGGTGATGCTTTCCCCGAGCAGGGGCGCGGTGCCCTTCTGGCGCACGATGCGCACGTCATCAATCAGCCAGCCTCGGAAGCCATTAAACAGCCCATCGTTGGTGTCGAAGTAGAAGCGCACCTTGATGGTTTTGCCCGCCACGTCATTAAGGGGGATATGCTCCTGCCACAACCAGGCCGGTGCCGAGTTAAAGCCGGTATTGCTGAATGGCAGTGGACTGCGATCAATAGTGCCGGTTTCCGGGTCACTGAAGGGATTCAGGCGGGCTATGGATTCCCAGGTGGTGCCATTGTCACGGGAGAGCTGAATGGTCATCAGGTCGAAGCCACTTTCGTTGGGATTGACCGACTCTATTTCCCACCAGGTCTGGAAGGTCAGGCTCACTTCCGTGGCGTTGGCAGGCATAGTGATGGAAGGGGACGTGAGGGCCCCACCATTGGACTCCATTGAAGTGCCTCCGTCGAAACTCCCTTGATTTGAATTGGTTTCACCCAAGAAGTTTCCGGTGCCAGGGTCTCCGTACCAGTAGGCGCGGCTGCCCTGTGCGGGCACGGGCACTTTCCCCTCGGAGCTGTCGTTGGGGGCCAGTTTGACCAGATCATTGGTAAATGCCTGGTTTGTGATTGCTGGTGTTGCGGAACGCAGGTTCCAGCGTGGTTGTTGATCGGTTGCGGCCACCAGGTTACAGGTGGAGTCGTAGTGGTGGTCATAATCGTACTCTTCTTCAGGAAAGAGTTCATCCCAAAGCGCGTCACATTGCGTATCGGTGAGTCCAGTGCAGTCAGGGTAATCGAACTCAAAGTCGTAATCCTCGTCAAAGTGAGAGTCCGGGTCACAAACCTGCACCAGCCACTGTCCAGCGGTGGTGGAGGTAGTTTCAAAGGTCTCCCGGAATATGGCGGTGGAGGTTGCCGTTGCCAGTTTGAAGTTTACTCCCGTCTTAGCGGTTCCCGAATTTACCTCAAAGTCGAGCTCCTGGGTGGTGTAGCCGGGGGCGCTGACAATCAGGGTGGCGTTTTTCAAGGCCTCTTCCAGGTTCGTGTTGGCATTTATCAGCAGGCTGTACTGCCCGTTGTTGATGGTGAGCGCCGATACAAATACTCCGTTGGTGGCGGCACCACCGGACAGGGCCACCTGGGCTCCAATGATGGCCTTGTTCTCTGTATTGGTGACGCTGCCCGAGATGGTGGCGATGATCGCGTCCACCTTGGTGTAGGTGTCATTATTCCCCTTGATCAGAGGTGTGGCTGCTTCTATGGCGCTGTTGAAGTTGTCTTCGCCAACCTCAATGGTTATGGTGACAGGGTCGCCTCCGTCGAGCTCAATGGTAAGGGTGTACTCCCCCGGTTCCAGGCCACCGGGAAGAATTATATTGCCATCGGCGTCAATCGGTCTGGCATTAATCTTTCACCAGCCCCGCCACCTTGGCGGGGCTGGTGAAAGATTAATGCCAGACCGATTGACCGGCGTTTGTCGCGGTCCATCCAAACCAGGCATCGAAGAGATCATCGTGCTCGCCGCTCAGTCCCGGGATAACTCCCCGTGCCTTGCCGTCGTGGGCTTGAACGTTGACGTTCGCACCATCGACGGCCCAGGTGCCAAAGCGCAGGTTATCCTTCACATTGCTCCAGGAGGTATTCTGGCCTGCCACAAAAGCCCGTGCGCCATAGTGGCCCACAAAGTAAATGCCGACGGGAGCGCTGAATGGCCCCTCACTGATGTTCACCACATTCAGAGGCTGGTAGTCTCCCTGACAGTTGGAGAATCTGAGAGCCAGTTCAAAGCTTCCGTTACCTTCCAGGCCCAGTACGGGGCGTGATTTTTCCTGAATGACCAGGGTTTCGACGATCCTGGGCCTGAGAGTGAATTTTTCCTGGTGGTTTATGTAGAGTTGGCAATTTCCATCATACAGAGCGTCAAATAAATCTACCTCTCCATCGGACAGATCCCAGATCAGATCATCAAGCTCCCATATGGCGTCTTCGGGCAGATCAGAAATGTTATCAGAGGTAAAGGTTCCCTCCAGATTGCCCTCTTCCGGGCTGAGGACATAGGTCTTACCTATGGTCAGGTTCAGTGGCACCAGTATATCCAGCTCCTCCTGGCCATCCCAGACGTCCATGAAGGCCAGGTACTGGACGCCATCCTCAACAACAATTTCATAGCGTGTTTGCCAGGAGTTTACGCCATAGCCAGACTCATGGGGGGCGATCAGGGTAGTTGGTGATGAATAAGAACTTGTCCATAAATAATCATTGACCCGAGCAATGTTTCGCTGTAGAATGATCCACAAAAGATCATTCATGGCGGTGATTTATGTCTAAAGTGCAATCATGGGAAGTTTCAGATGCCTTCTGGCAAAGAGTTGAGCCTTTACTGCCAATCCAGCAAAGAGATCCTGACAAGATCTACAAGCGCAAGCCTGGTGGTGGGCGCAAGCGACTTGACCCCAGGAAGGCGTTTTCCGGCATTGTCTATGTGCTGCGCACCGGTTGTCAGTGGAAAGCGATACCCAAGGAGCAGTTTGGTTGCGCCAGTGCAGTGCACAAGTACTTCATTGAATGGAGTAAGGCCGGTGTATTCGAAGCTATTTGGCGTCAGGGGCTGGCTGAGTATGACGAGATGGAGGGGATAGCTTGGGAGTGGCAAAGCATAGATGGCGGAATGTACAAAGCTCCAATGGCTCTTGAAACCGTAGGGAAGAACCCGACGGATCGGGGAAAAAAACGGGAGCAAGCGTCATGTCCTGGTGGACGGTCGTGGCGTCCCGTTGTCCATCGTCGTAACCGGAGCGAACCGGCATGATGTGAGCCAGCTTGAAGCCGTTCTTGATGGCGTAGTCTTCGAGAAGCCTGCAGAGCAGGAGCAGCATCTTTGCGCAGATTGTGGCTACAAGGGAAAGCCGGCGCTCAGCAGCATTCTTCAGCGCGGATACATACCCCATGTAAAGCAGCGAAAAGAAGAGATCGAGGACAAGAAGCGTGACCCATCAAAGAAGGCGAGGCGCTGGATAGTGGAAGCATCTATTTCCTGGTTCAACCGTTTCAGGAAGATTCATGTGCGCTTTGAGAAGCTTGAGGTCACTCACTACGGATTGACGTGTCTCGCGGCGGCGATAATCACATACAGGAAAATCGGCGTAATTTATGGATAAGTCCTAAGTGTAACCATAATAGGATTCATTGTAAAAGCCCTGTGCGTCCCAATCCCACTCCCATTCTCCATTGTCCTTCCAGCCTTCCTTGACGAAGTAGGCTGCTTCCCTCTGGATGCGATCACCATTGATTTGACTGTTGACAGAGAAGGTTCGCTCTTCCTCAAGCTCTTCACTATCAGAATAGCGGTCGTAGTTGATGGACCAGGTACCGGGGTTGCCGATGAAGTTGGCCAGGGAGATTACCTGAACCGTGCCGAAGTTCGGCTGTGTGGCTTCAACGGTACCACTTTCTGTTACGGCAATTTTCCCAGTGGTATCTTCAGTGACAAGGCTAGTAAAAGCCTCAGACCCTGTCTGGGGTGTCGCGTCTACGTTTCCAGTTGTTTCGTCAACTGCGAGGTCCACCCTATAGGTGCCACTGGATAAACTGAAGAGGCCGGTGTTTCCACCTACTCTCAGGATGCCCAGGAAGTTGAAGTTCGCCCCCATGATGTAGAGGGTGTAGCTTGCGCCTCTGGTCAGGCCATTGTCGCCGCTGAAATCGTAATTGCCCTCGCCGTCAGTTTTCACGACGAGCAGCCCGCCCTCGGTATCAAGAGCGGCGACAAAGCCATTAAAGCCGCTATTAGCACTTGAAGGGCCTGTACTTGCTGTTGTGACCAGACCGCTGAGCTGAACCGTGTCTCGCGGCGCGGGCTCACCCCCGCCTCCGCCGCCGCTGCTGCTTCCCCCGCAGCCAACCATGAACAGTGCTACTGCCAGCACGGAAAAACAGGTAAGTATCCATTTTTTCAATGAAACCTGGGTGTCCATGACTCTCCTCCATTTGTTTGGTGTGAAAATATAATGACGTTATTGCCATGGCTTCGAATGTACGCTTTGAGAGTAGGGAATTCAACATGAAAGTCACAATTTGCGGGTTAAAAAAATGTAATGGGCGCTCTGGCGACGTGAAACCGCGTTTCAAGGGAGTTTCAGCCAGTGAAAGCTCTTGGCGGTGGTGTTGGTAATCGTATACGATCTTTGGTTGAAGTTTGCGGTTGGCACGGGCATAATGCGGGGAGAGTAGAGAGTAGGCAAGCTGCTGAAAAACCCTCATCTGCTGCGTTGCCCGCAGTCGCGCGTCACTGCAACGTACGGAAAGTACGCTTCATTCCGCGCTCAGTGAGCGCAGCAACGGGCAAGAGACGGCTGTTTTTTACTCTTCAAATCTGCGGTAATCCGTGTAATCTGTGGATGGAAAAAGAAGTTGTCCACTTTCGCTGATTTTTGCAGATAAAGGCGAAAGGCTGCGGGGAGAATATTAACCGCAAATGGACGCCAATAAACGCAAATGGGATAACCTGGGCTTTTCAGACAGAAAGGCCGTTTCTCTCGCGGAGGCGCAGGGAAAAAGGGCAGTCAGATACATTTCCCCCCTTGTCTTTTCTCCGCGTGATCCTGCGCTTCGGGTGAGCAAAGCGAACGGGCGAGAGTCATTGCCTTTCTTTGTGCCTTGGTGAACTTTGTGTGAGCAGATGTTTTTCTGCCTTTCTGTGTATGATTTTTTCTGGATATATCTTTATTGAAAAGGAGTTTTGCATGGCTGCAGTGAAGAAGATTGCCGTTCTGCCCGGCGATGGTATTGGTCCCGAAGTGATGGATGTGGCGGTAAAGGTGCTGGACAAGGTGGCTGCCAAATACGGGGTGAGTTTTGAGAAGGAGTTCGCCGATGTGGGTGGTATCGCCATCGATAACCACGGCACGCCTCTGCCTGAGAGTACCCTGAGCCTGTGCAAGGCTTCCGATGCCATCCTGTTTGGTTCCGTGGGCGGGCCCAAGTGGGAGTCGCTGCCCCCCGAACAGCAGCCGGAGCGCGGTGCTCTGCTGCCCCTGCGCAAGATCTTCGGCCTCTACGCCAACCTGCGTCCGGCCATTATCTTTCCAGCCCTGACTGGCGCTTCCACCCTGAAGGAAGAGTGCATCAGCGGTGGGCTGGACATCCTCATCGTGCGCGAGCTGACCGGCGGTATCTATTTTGGTCAGCCCAAGGGCCGCGAGGATAAGCCCGAGCGCAAGGCGTTTGATACCCTGGTGTACAGCGAGTCGGAAATTGCCCGCATCGCCCGCGTGGCCTTTGAAGCCGCCATGAAGCGCAATAAGAAACTCTGTTCCATCGACAAGGCCAATGTCCTGACCACGTCGGTGCTGTGGCGCGAAGTGGTGCTGGAAGTGGCCAAGGATTATCCACAGGTAGAACTGAGCCACATGTATGTGGACAACGCCGCCATGCAGCTGGTGCGCAACCCAAAGCAGTTTGACGTGATTCTGGCCGACAACATGTTCGGCGATATCCTCAGCGACGAAGCGGCCATGCTGACTGGCTCCCTGGGCATGTTGCCCTCGGCTTCCATCGCCGAATCGGCTTTCGGCCTCTATGAGCCCTCCGGCGGCTCCGCGCCCGACATCGCGGGCCAGGGCATCGCCAACCCCATTGCCCAGATTCTCTCCGCCGCCATGATGCTGAAGTTCTCCTTCGGCATGATTGAAGCTTCCGACGATATCGAGGCCGCCGTGCGTAAGACCCTGGATCAGAACTTCCGCACCGGAGACATCTTCTCCGAGGGCATGACACGGGTGAATACAGTACAGATGGGCGAAAAGATCATCGCCAACCTGTAACTCAACTTTCGCACCTTGTTGTCTTGAGTTAAGCTGTTATTCTACTGGCGTTTATCTCGCGGAAACCGTATTGATTTTGAATGCTTGACTTATCTGGTATTCCACTTTTCGTTTTCCGGGTATTGTCCTTTTTGACCGCGCAAAAAGGACACAAAAACGCGCCCCCCGAACGCCCGTTTTTCCGGCTCGCCTGCTTGCCTGTTCTGGAGATCCGGCAGCAGGCTGCTCAAAGAGGCCCATCTGCTGCGTTGCGGGCATCGCTCGTCACTGCGACGTACAGGGAGTACGCCTCCCTCTTCGCTTTGCCCGCGCCTTGCACCTGGGCCTCTTTGCGTTGCCTGACCCCTGCCTCCCTGCAGTGCTGCCGGACCACTCACTTCCTGTGAGTGTCCCGTTCGGGTCTTGCCAGCCAGGCGTCGCACTTACCGGACGGGCTCAGGGGGGAACGGCCTGCTTCTGTCTTTCCCCCGTGTGCTGGCCCAGTCAGGACGCGCCGACTGTCAGGCTGCTGAAAAGCCCTCATCTGCGGCGTTGCTCACAAGTGCTCGTCATTGCGACGTACAGGAAATACGCCTCACTTCTCACCTTGCTTGTGCGGGACTTGTCTTCATAACTGCATTCCGGGGAGGATCATGTTTCGTCTGGCTACTCCTTCTTTTGTCTATCCCACGGGTCGCTGCTGTAATGCCTTGCATCTTGCGGGGATGGTGGACGAGGTGGAGCTGTTGTACTGTGAGCACGGTGAGCTGATTGATCCCTGGGAGATCGAGGTGCTGCGCCGTCTGCCCGTCGACTATCACATTCACCTGCCCATGGATCTTGAGCTGGACAGCCCGGCGGCCTGGCGGCGCATGCACGCCATGGCTGATATGCTGGAGGTTCTGAGCCCGACGACCTACACGCTGCATCCCGCCGCTGGCCCGGAATTTCTGGCCGGGGTGCGGGATTTTGCGTCGCGCTTTCCGGGGCGGGTCAGCGTGGAGAATGTCAATGGCGATCTGGAGGTTTTCTGGCAGCTGGAGCACGATGATCACCTGTGCTACTGCCTGGATGTGGGGCACGCGGTGCTCTTTGGCACTTCGGTGGCAGGCTTTCTGGAGCGTTGGGGCCACAAGGTCAGCCACTTTCACCTGCACGGTGTGGACGGGGATCGTGACCACCGGGAGCTGCGCCACCTGGATGAGGCGGTGCTGGCGACGGTGGTGGACTTCGCGCGCCGCCACCGGCGGGTCATCAGTCTGGAAGTCTTTGGCATGGAGCCTTTTGTAAACTCACTGCAACACTTAAGGAATTTCTGTGAGCAGAACCATAACCCTGATTAGTGGCGGCGTGGGCAGTGGTAAGACATCCCATGCCCTCGCCCTGGCGGCTCCTGCTGCCCGCAAGGCGTATATTGCCACGGCACCGCGCAACCTGGATGGCGAGATGGATGCCAAAATCCTGCGCCATCAGGCGGAGCGCGACGAAACCTACTTTACCATCGAGGAGCCTCTTGACCTGGCAGCAGCCTGTCGTCAGGCCGGAGTGGATGGGGCAACGCTGATCATCATCGACTGCCTGACCCTGTGGGTCAGCAATATTATTTTTCGTGAGGAAAATGGCGAAGCGCGGCTGGCAGATCTGCTGGAAGAACTTGGCAGGCTGCAGACTGACCTGGTGGTCGTCACCAACGAAGTCAATCTGGGAGTGATCCCCGCCGATGCCACCACCCGCCGCTACTGCGCGCTGCTGGCGCGCGTCAATCGCCGGGTCGCCGAAGCGGCAGACCGGGTACTCTTTATGGTCAGCGGCATTGCCATGGGGGTGAAATAGGGAAGCGTCCCCAGTGCTGTCCTTCTCAGCGCCCGCTTGCCTGGAATTCGCAATTCTTCGGGTTAAGAGCGTTCCAGTCTTCACGTCCTGGCTGGGCCAGCACATCAGCAGGCTGCTGAAAAACCCTCATCTGCGGCGTTGCCCGCAGGACGCTCACACGCTGCAACGTACAGGGAGTACGCTTCACTCTGAGCTGCACCTGAAGGTTTTTCAATTGCCTGCCTGGTTTGAGGTATTGCATAAGCTATTGGCAGAGGCAGGCTGTTCATTCCCCCCTGAGCCCGTCCGGTGAGTGCGACGCCTGGCTGGCAAGACCCGAACGGGACACTCACAGGAAGTGAGTGGTCCGGCAGCACTGCAGGGATGCAGTGTCTGCCGGATCTCCAGAACAGGCGAGCCAACGAGCCGGAAGAACGGGCGTTCGGGGGGCGCGTTTTTGTGTACTTTTTGTGCGGTCAAAAAGTACAATATCCGGAAACAAAAAGAGGAATACCCGATAGTCAAGCATGAAAAATCATTACGGTTTCCGCATGGTGACATCAGAACAATAATGTCTTAATCCAGGACAGCAAGATGCGAAACTTCAGGTAAAACACCGATGTGCTGTTTCAGGCGCGAACACGAGCCACGTGCTTGCAGCGTTCAGCGAGTACCTTGCGCCCGTATCACAGGGGTGTCCCCTGTCCCGGCAGGATCACCACGGCTGCCACAAAAAGCACCAGCTCGCATGTTTCACACAGGGCTCCCAGCATATCTCCGGTGACTCCACCGATCATGCGGCGGTACCACCAGAGTACCAGCGCCACAAACACCACGAATACTGCCAGGAGTGCCAGGGTGATCTGATGCCCTGCCCCCAGGAGGACAGACAGGGCCAGAAACTGCACCAGCAGCCAGGGTGTCCGTTTTCCGTAAAATGAGCTTGCCAGTCCTTCCCCGCGGGCATAGGGCAGCAGGTGCATGGCAACTACCATGGACAGGCGCGCCAGTACGGGTACTGCAACCAGAATCCACAGGTTCTCCAGGTGCATGAAGGCGTAGAGCTTTCCTCCCAGCAACAGCACAACTGCTACCACTCCCATGGTGCCCACATGCACATCCCGCATGATTTCCAGTTTGCGTTGGCGGTCGCGATGGGAGAAGAGGGCATCGGCGCTGTCGGCCAGGCCATCCAGGTGCAGCGCCCCGGTGATCACCACCAGGTAGAGCACCATCAGCAGGGGGGCGATTGATGCCGGAGCCAGCCAGTGTACCAGTGCCAGGCCACAGCCAATCAGCAGTCCCACCCAGCCGAATGAGCGCACCGACGCTGATCCATCAAAGGAGCTTCCCGGGATACGTATGATTGTCAGAAAACCAAGGGCACTGAGGAAACCCTTCATCCTATTCTCCTTTTGCAGGCTGCTGAAAAACCCTCATCTGCGGCGTTGCTCACCAGTGCTCGTCGCTGCGACGTACAGGAAGTACGCCTCACTCCTTTGCTTGCGCCTTGCACCTGGGCATTTTTCAATTGCCTGCGCGTTGGCGGCTCCTATACCTGGTGCAGGGACTCCCACTGGGCCATCTTCTCTTCCAGGGCTGCTTTGGCGCTTTCCCGTTCTTCGGAAAGGGTGCCGAGGCGCTGGAAGTCGCTGGCGCAGTTTTCAATTTCCTCTTCCAGCCGGGCTATGCGCTCTTCCAGCTCCGCGATTTCCTCTTCCACACTGGCGACTTTGTAGCGATCCACTTTTTTGGTTTTGCGGCCGGGCTCTTCGCTGGGTGTGGTTGCTGGTGTACTGTCGGTGGGTGAGCCTTTCAGGTGGTCCTGGTACTCCTGGTAGCTTCCCCGGAATATCTCCAGCTTGCCCTGATTGATGATAAAGAGGCGGGTGCAGACGTTTTCCAGAAAATAGCGATCGTGGGAGACGGCCAGCACGGTGCCGGGGAATTCGCGTATGCCTTCAATGACGGCTTCGATGCCTTCTATGTCCATGTGGTTGGTGGGCTCGTCCAGGATGAGCAGGTTGCCGCAGTCCATTTCCAGGCAGGCAAAGCTCAGGCGTGAGAGTTCGCCGCCGCTGAGGACGCCCACGTGCTTGAAGTGCTCTTCGCCCCGGAACTGGTATTTGGCCAGCAGGGTGCGCAGCTCCTGGTCGGTGGCCAGGGGGCGGATCTCCCGCAGCTGCTGAATGAGGTTGAGCTGGGGGTTGAGTTCGCGGTGTTCCTGGGAGAAGTAGCTGATGCGCACCAGGTTGCCCAGGTGAATGGTGGCGCTGTCGGCTTCTTCGGCTCCGGCCAGGATGCGCAGCAGGGTGGATTTGCCACTGCCATTTGGCCCGATGATGCCGATGCGTTCGCCGTTGTCCACCTCCAGGTCGATGCCGCGCAGGATGGGGGTGGTGCCGTAGGTTTTGGTAATGTGGCTGGCTTTGAGCACGGTCTGGGCGCTGGGGAGGTATTCCGGGGTGAAGCGGGTGCTGAAGCTCTTTTTCTGGTCGATTTCCACATCATCGTGGGCGTTTTGCAGGCGTTCCAGCTGCTTCTGGCGGCTTTGGGCCTGGGTGTGGTTGCGCCAGGACTTGAGTCGGCGGATCAGCTCCTCTTCCTTGCGCACTTTCTCTTCATAGGCCTGCTGATTGCGCTGGATGTCCTTGTAGCGCACTTCCCGCTGCTCCAGGTAGTGCTGGTAGCTGCCGCTGTAGCTGTAGAGGTTGCCGCCGTCCAGCTCCACAATGCGGGTGGCGATGTTCTCCATGAGCTTGCGGTCGTGGGAGACGATGAGCAGGGTTTTAGGGTACTGGCGCAGGAACTGTTCCAGCCACTGGATGTTGCGGATGTCCAGGTGGTTGGTGGGCTCGTCCAGAATCATGATGTCCGGTGACTGGGCGATGAGGCGGGCCAGGGCCAGGCGGTTCTTCTGTCCGCCCGAGAGGGTCTGGGGATCGCGCTGGAAGTCGTCGTTGCCAAATCCCATGCCGTGGAGGACGCTGCGGGTGACGGCGTCGACGCGGTAGCCGCCGTAGGTGTTAAAGGTGTGCTGCAGCTGATCCATCTGCTCCAGCAGCCGGATCATCAGTGCTTCGTCATTATAGACTTCCGGACGGGAGATGCGCTCCTGCAGCGCGGTCAGTTCCTCTTCCTTTTCCAGCAGCCAGGCGAAGGCGTTCTGCACGGTGGCGTAGACGGTTGGGCCGAAGTTTTCCAGGCGCTGGTCAAGGTAGCCGATGCTGCCTCCTGCACGGACGGAGCCGCTATCGGGCAGTGTCTGGCCGGTGATGATTTTGAGGAGGGTGGTCTTGCCGGAGCCGTTGATACCCACCAGGAAGGCTTTGTCGCCGGGGTGAATGCGCACATTGCACTGGTGGAAGAGGTCGCGGTTGCCCAGAAACTTTTCCAGTTCCTGTATTTCAAGCATGGTTTCTTCTCTTTCGCAGGTTGAGTTTTCGTGCTACGGAAACAAGCCACAAGGGATCTCCCTTGTGGCTTGCGGGGTTTGTGCAAAGAGGTGGGCAGGATGCTCAGTTTTCCCGCTTTACCATGCGCTGGGCGGCGCGCAGCTGAGCGGCTGAGGGTCTGCCCTGGAAGCCCTTCTGGTGGCGGGTCATGGCGGGGCCGGTGGGCAGCTCCAGCATGAACTGGTACCAGTTTTCGCCAAAGGCTTTCATCTTCATCTTCCTGCCGTTCTGCAGGGCGGCGAGGTTCTGCTCCAGCGCCTCCGATGTGGGATTTTTCTTGTTGCCTTTGCTCAGGATTTCGATAGCCGCTTCCCGTTCGCCGATTTCCACGAGGCACCAGGCATAGACGGCCCAGATGATGGGGTGCTTGGGGTTGCTCTTCACGGCTCTGTTGAAGACGTTCTTCATGGCAGTGTAGTTTTTTTCCCGGAAGTAGATGACCGCCAGCATGGCCACACCGATCCAGTGGCGGGGAATGCCCTTGTTGAGGTACTCCTTGGCCTTTTCATACTCTTTCTGCAGGTAGTAGATGACGCCGATCTGGCTGTTCATCTGCTTGTCCAGATGGAGCTGCCAGTTCTTGAGGCGTTTGCCGTCCTCAAGAATGCGGATGGCGCGGGCGTAGTTGCCTTTCTGCAGGGCTTTTTGCGACTCTTCAAAGGGCTTTGTAAGGAAGGTCATGAATTTCTTGCCGAGGAAATACATGATGATGGCGGTGATGACTATGGAGAGAATAGAGGCCAGCCACAGGGGCATGAAAAAGTTCAATCCGGCTCCGATGGCAAGCCAACAGATGATCATGATAGCAATTGTGTACATAGTGTTACCGTATCCTGAGGTTTATAAGGTCGTTCCCGTGTCTACGGGTTGAGGTCATCAATGTAGATTATGCCCTTTGTTTCCGGCAGCTTCTCGTCACTGGCGCTGCTCTGGCCACCACTGCGGGGTGTCGGGGATGCGGGTTCCGCACTGCGGGCGGGGGGGCGTGGTGGTGTGGCCGCGTTGCTGCTCCTGGGGTTCAGCGACGAGTAGCGTATGCTCACCGATGAGCCACCGAATCTGGTGGTAATGGTGATCAGCGCCATGGCGCCATCCTTGTAGTAAAGCTTGTTTATCTGGTTGGCCGAGATGGAGGTTGAGTCCAGGGTCCAGCCGTTGCGGGGCATTTCCCGGCGGTAAATGGCCACGACGGATTCAGAGGCGATGCGCCCGTCGTAGGTGCGTCCGGCGAGGATCATGCCGTTTTTGGTTTCGAAAAGGTAGGTCTGATCCTCCGCCAGGCGGTAGTCGGCGGGAACAGGGATATCCCGCAGGAAGGTGTCGCTGACAATAATGGGCGCGGTGGCTGTCTGGGTGGGGGTGCGGTCGTGGGTGCCGCTGCCCGTGGCAGTGGCTGAAGAGCGGCTGCTGCCCGAGGTGGCAGTGCAGCCCGCCATGATGAATGTGACCGTGAGGAGGCCGGCAATGGCTCCGGTGCGCAGCTGGCGTAGCATATGTTTCCTTTGTGCGGTTGAGGTGTGTTGTCATTTTTTTCAACCCTTACTTGTACCATGGAATAATGTCAGGGGCAAGATATCCACGCTGGCGCAGGATGGAATCCCGCAGGCCTTTGGCGCTGATTTTCTGGTTGCGGGGATTCTTTCCTTTCACGTGCCGAGGCGAAAGGAAAAACCGGGAGTGCCTGCTGCCTTTGGCGGCAGGTTCTGTGATTTCTGAGACATATCCGAGACAAACTGGCCTTTTCCATTGACTCGCTTTCAAGGCTTTCCGTAGAATGTATTATTTTGGTTGTTGCAATGGGTAAAACCTATCATTTTTGACATTGCACAACGGGATACAGTGAAAGTCAGGGTATTCGGTACATTATGGATGTTTTTCCACGCTCTTCCATGCCTCTGAAACAGCAGGTCTGGGTGGCGCTGCAGCACCTGGCGGTGTTCGCGGCGCTTGTTATTCTGATTCTGCTTTCCACCACGCATTTTCGCGAAACCCGCGTGAATGATTATCTGCGCTTGAAGAGTGAACACCTGCATCAGAGCTATCTGGCGGTATATCAGCATTTTCAGCAGCTTGGCAGTGCCATGGTTCTCTCCATGGGCACCGATGAAAAACTGCAGCGTCTCCTTGCGGATGAGCGCACAGCGCAGCAGGGCGATGCATTGGCCGCTCTGCTTGATTCTCGCCTGAAACAGCTGCGTGCCGAGGGCTTTTCGGCGCTTCACTTTGTGGATGCCAGCCGCCAGCCACTGTATTCGTTCCGTTTACGGTCTTCAGGGCCGTTTCAGGTGATGGTGGGGGACGATTCGGCTGGTGAGGTGAGGGCTGTGCCGGGTGCACTGCTGATCTTTTTCGGCGCCCGGGACGCTTCTGCGCCAGCGATTATGCTGGAGCTCCCCCTGGAGAGCGTTTCACGGGGGATGGAGAGTTTCTATCGCGGTTCTTTTGCCTTTACTCCGCCTCTGGCCGAGGTGCATGAGGTATCGGAGACGGCTCTGTGTCAGACGCTGCCCCCCGAGGCAAGCGCGATTACGGGAAAACGGAAAATGCGGGATTTTCTGCGCAGTATTGAGAGGCAGATGGGCAACCAGCGACCTTTTGCCACCAGTGTTCGCTTTGGACAGAAACGCTATACCTATACCTTTTTGCCAGTTCACCTGGCGCAATCTCCGGACTTTCTCTTCCACTATGAAGACGATGTCTACGTTATGGAGTACTACCACAACTATTACCTGCTGGTGTTCCTCTTTACGCTGATCGCGTTTACGGTGGTGCTGGCCAATTTCAGCCGGGTGCGCTCCCTCTACACCCTGCGACAGCAGCGTGATGAGCTGGCGCGTGTCGGGGGGCTGCTGAAGGGCACGACTGACAGTATGGTGGAGGGGTTGCTGATGATAGATGGCAGTCGTCGTATCACCTACTGCAACCGCGCGGCGACTCTGCTTCTGCATGCGACGGAGCAGGAGCTGCTGGGCAGAACCCCCGATGCCTTTTTCTTTCACGCATCCTCTCCGTGGGAGGTGCCCCAGGAGATTTTCTGTGTGGCTGACGCCGTGAGCGACGAGAGCATGGGAACCGAGTGCGAAGCGCTGGTGATCTCCGATGGTGGGCAGCGGCGCTATGTCTCCTATATTACGACACCCCTGCAGGATGGTGCGGGTATCAGTGGCGGCCATGTCATGGTCTTTCGCGATATCAGCCAGCAAAAAGATGATCAGGAGCGCATTCGCCTGCTGACAGAGGCATTCGTGCAGACGGACAGCATGATTCTGATTACCAACCATCGGGGCATCATCGAGTACGCCAATCAGGCGTTTTTTGCCCAGACGGGATATGACCGCGAAGAGGTTATCGGCAAGTCGCCACGCTTCCCCAGTCCCAGTGTGGAGTCGGAGATCTGGAGCGTGATCAGCGCTGGTCAGACCTGGCGTGGCGAGATGGAGAGTCGCAAGAAAAACGGCGAGAGTTACTGGACATCCATGTCAGTGACTCCCATCAAGGACACCCATGGGCATGTGACCCACTACGTGACCGTGGAAGAGGATATGACCGAGCGCAAGGCCATGGAGGACGCGCTGCGCGAGGCCAAGAATGTGGCCGAAGAGGCCAGCCGCGCTAAGAGTATTTTCCTGGCCAACATGAGCCACGAAATCCGCACCCCCATGAACGGGATACTGGGCATGACGGAACTGGCGCTGCAGACCGAACTTTCCACGACCCAGCGGCGCTACCTCACTATCGCCCACAATTCGGCGAAGTCATTGCTGGTGATTATCAACGACGTGCTGGACTTCTCGAAGGTGGAGGCTGGCGAAATCCGGCTTGAGCAGACCAGTTTCGATCCTGTTGAGACCGTGGAAAACGTCATGCAGTCCATTGCCTACAGCGCCTACAGCAAGGGCATTGAGCTGATGAGCCACATCGACCATCGCCTGTCGCACTACCTGGTGGGCGATCCCACCCGGCTGCAGCAGATTCTCAATAACCTGCTGGGCAACGCGGTGAAATTTACCGATACCGGCCACGTGCTGCTGGATGTGGAGGTGCAGGGGGAATCTGATAGTGAGGCGCATCTGCATTTCCGGGTCATTGACACGGGAATTGGTATTCCCGCCAATAAGGTCGACAGTATTTTCGAAAGCTTCTCCCAGGTGGAGGCCTCGGATAGACGCAAATTTGGTGGCACCGGGCTGGGGCTGGCCATTACCCGGAAGCTGGTGCACCTGATGAATGGGCGCATCTGGGTGGAGAGTCATATGGGAGAAGGCAGCATCTTCCACTTTGTCATCCCCTTCCGCAAAGGCGACAGGCTGCCCGATATTCCCTTTGATATCTCTGCCGAGCAGGCGGCCAGGACGCGTATTCTGGTTGCCGACGACAGCGAGATCAATCGCCGCATCCTGGTGGAGATACTGGAACGTCGCCAGCTGGGGGTCGTCGAAGCCATCGATGGTGATGACGCGCGTCAGAAGCTGCAACAGGCAGTGGATGAGGGGCGACCCTTTGATATGCTCATTCTGGATCATTTCATGCCCGGTATTCGTGGGGTGGATCTGGCCAGGGAGCTGCATCAGCATAAAGGGCATCGCAATCTCCCCATTCTCCTGCTGCCTTCATCCATGGACAGCGATGATCTGGTGCGCATGGACAATTGTGGCATGTGTTTTCACCTGCCCAAGCCCATTCGTTACCGGCAGCTGCTGCAGGCGGTCAACACCTGCCTGGACAAGCAGGGCAAACCGGGGCGCAGATCAGCAGCATCGGCCTCACGAGCCCTGGATGGCCAACTGCTGCTGCCGCTGAATCTGCTGGTGGTGGAGGACAATCCCATTAACCGTGAGCTGGCGGTGACCATACTGCGCCAGCAGGGCCACCGCGTGGTTGAGGCGGAAAATGGCTCCGAAGGTCTCAGGCGCATGACCCAGGAAAAATTTGACCTTGTCTTTATGGATATACAGATGCCGGTCATGGATGGCCTGACAGCGGTAAAGATTCTGCGCTCCTGCGAAAAGGGCATCGGCATGCCGGTGGAAGAGTATGGTGATGTGAGCGTTCCCCTGTGCAGTGCTGTAGCGGGAACCTATACTCCCGTTATCGCCCTGACGGCCCATGCGATAACCGGCGAACGGGAAAAGGGGCTGGCCGCAGGGATGGATGAGTATCTGACCAAGCCTTTCCAGGCGCGGGAGATTGTCGATATCCTCTGGCGCTTTGCTCCCGAAGAATGTCGGCAGTCAGCCGAATCCGGACAGCCGGAGGGCTGGCATGCTCGCAGTGAAAGCAGCATGTCCATTCCCCATGGCGCCACTGCCATCAATATGGAGCAGGTCAAGCGCCACCTGATGGAAACCTATTTGATTCCTGAGGAGAAAATCGATAACCTGCTGGCCATTACGGTGCGCTCTTTTACGACGCAGCTCGCTGCGTTGAAAGAAGCTTGCCGGGAGCAGGACAAGGACCGGATATCCACGGCAGCCCACACCATAAAGGGGGCGCTGCTGAATATCGGCCAGCGCCAGTGGGCTGAGGTGGCGGCCAGCATTGAGCGCCACAAGCCACGTGACATGGATGAGGGTCGCGTACTGGGCTGGATTGAGCAGCTGGAGACGGGCCTGAGTCGCATCGTGGAAAAAGGCACCCACGACGATCGCTGACCCTTGCCTTTACCGAAGCCATGCTGGTAACGGGCGAAGGGCTTTTGCAGCCTGTTCATGGCTGCGCAGGAGTTTAACTCAAAAATATGGAGATGTATCATGCTGAGAATGATTCAGGTTGTTCTGTTGCTGTTGCTGGCACTGCCCGCGTGGGCTGCCCAGGGGCAGGTGCTGCCAGTTCGCGAGAATCCCGAGAACCCCATTGCGCATATTCACACCACCATGGGCGATATCTATATTGAACTGTTTCCCGCCGCTGCTCCCCGCACGGTCCAGAATTTTATGGAGCTGGCCAGAACCGGTTTTTACGAAAACACGATTTTTCATCGCGTCATCGATGGCTTCATGATTCAGGGAGGTGATCCCACGGGTACCGGAACCGGCGGCCCCGGCTATTCTTTCGCCGATGAAATCAATGCCCGCGCCCTGGGGCTCGACAAGGAAAAAGTGGTTCAGGGCGGTTACCTGCCCCATCCCTCCCTGGGGGTCAATTCCCAGGAGGAGTTCCAGCAGCTGGTGGTTCTTCCCCTGATCTTCGCTTTGGGCATCAGCTCCCAGGAAGAACTTGACGCGCGCCGCGAGGAAGTGGAAAGGACCCTCTTCTCCATGAGTCTCAAAGACGCCTATGTGAACCTCGGTTACGAATATAGTGAGAATCTGCCTTCGCGTCCGCTGGTAAAGGGCGCCCTTGCCATGGCAAACTCCGGACCGGCTACCAATGGTTCGCAGTTTTTTATCACCCTGGATGGGACTCCCTGGCTGACGGGCAAGCATACCGTATTCGGTCAGGTGCTCTTTGGCATGGATGTGGTTGAGGCGATTGGCAAGGTGCGCGTGGATATGAGTAACCGCCCACGCCAGCAGGTGAGCGTGCGCTCTGTGGAAATCCTGGATCAGCTTCCACCCCTGCTGCTTCAACTGGGCAATGGAAATCAAAATACGCGTTCAACCCCTTGACATTGCATTGACTTGAGGATATAGTTTTTCGGTTTTACACAGGTGGGACCAGAGAAGAGTCCGATCTGGGCCGGTTTTCCCCCCGTTTACTGGCACAGTTCAGATGTACGGTAAATTATTGCCCATCATAAGAAGAGGTTGCGATGAAGACCTATGTTTCCAAGGGAGATATCGAGAAAAAGTGGTACCTGGTTGATGCCGAAGGCAAGAGCCTTGGTCGCCTGAGTACTGAAATTGCGCGTATTCTGCGCGGCAAGCATAAAGTTACCTTTACTCCCCACATGAATGACGGTGACTATGTTGTTGTGGTCAACGCTGACAAAATTGAAGTTTCCGGGCGCAAGGCCGAGCAGAAGGTCTACTACCACCACACCTGGTATACCGGTGGTCTGAAGGCAGAGGCCTACAAGGACCTGCTGGCCCGCAAGCCCGAAGAGGTAATCACCAAAGCCGTAAAGGGCATGCTGCCGAAAAACAAACTGGCTGACAAGATGATCAAGCAGCTGCGTGTATACGCCGGTCCTGAGCATCCCCATGCCGGTGCCAATCCCCAACCATTGAATTTTTAAGCCGAGGGAGCATACATGTCGGAACGATACTACGCTACAGGAAGAAGAAAAGCCTCCATTGCCCGTGTATGGCTTACACCGGGAAATGGCAAGATGATCGTCAACCATCGCCCTTTTGAAGAGTACTTTGCTCGCGAAACGGTCAAAATGGTGGCAAAGCAGCCCCTCAGCCTCACGAAGAACCTGGAGAAGTTTGACCTGTACGCCACCGTAAGCGGTGGTGGACTGTCTGGTCAGGCCGGCGCCCTGCGCCTTGGCATTGCCAGAGCCCTCTCCAAAATTACCAAGGATCTGCGCTCTGATCTCAAGCGCGGTGGCTTTCTTACCCGCGACGCGCGTATTGTCGAGCGCAAGAAGTACGGTCGCCACAAGGCCCGTCGGGGACACCAGTTCTCCAAGCGCTGATACGTTTTTCGCTGTATCCCACACAAAAAAAAGCCCGGTGGAGTTTCCACCGGGCTTTTTTACGTTCGGGAAAAGGGCTTCAGTGGCCGAAGATAAACTTGTCGGCCAGCTCAACCAGGCGGCCGATTTCCGGCTTGGTGATGGTGTCGTTGGCGCCGATGGCCAGGGCCTTGCGGCGGTTTTCTTCACTCATGATGGAGGAGAACATCAGAATAGGCAGATCCGCGTAGGCATCGCGTTCACGCAGGCGCTTGACCAGGTGCATGCCGTCCATGCGCGGCATTTCCACGTCACTGATGAGCAGGCTGACCAGTTCGGATATGGGCTGGTGTTCGGATTTGGCAGTCTGTTCAAATTCCATGAGAATATCGTAGGCCTCTGCGCCATCCTGGGCGGCCAGTACATTGTAGCCGGCGGTGCGCAGGGTGGTTTCAATCAGCTTGCGGATAAAGGCGGAGTCGTCGACAACCAGCAGGGTCTTGGCCTGGCGGCGCGAAACCATGGCTTCATCCTGGAGAATCCGCTTGTCCAGGGAAACGTCGTAGCGTTCCATGCTCTGTTCGGGGTTGATGTCGGCAATGATCTTCTCGAAGTCCAGAATCATGATGAGGCGGTTCTCCATGCGAACCACGGCAACGACACAGTCGCTCTCGCGGCTTTCCAGGAACTGGCTGGGTGATTCCACGTTTTCCCAGGAAATGCGGTAGATGCGGCTGACAGAGTCTACCAGGAAGCCGTTGAACATCTTGTTGAACTCGGTGACGATGACCCGTTTGCTCTGCAGGTCGTCGTGAACGGGAATTTTCAGCCAGTGGGCCAGATCCACCAGGGGAATGAGGCGGTCGCGCAGGTTAAAGATGCCGACAACGCTGGGGTGCGCGTTGGGGTACTCGGTGGTCTCAGGTACCTTGATGATTTCGCGCACTTTGGCGACATTGATGCCGTAGTGGGCGATTTTTTCCTGACCATCAGGCATCTGCTTGCGTAGCTGAAACTCAATGATCTCCAGTTCGTTGGTGCCGCTTTCCAGGAGAATGGCTTGTTTTTCTTGGCTCAGGCTGCTCATGTTCAACCCCTTGGTATTAATTTCATGCTGTGTTTTCGGGAATCATCATCCACTTTAAAGGCATCGAGATGATGCTGTACGTCTGCTGAGAGTCTGGCCAGGTCCCGGGACGCGAATGCCACCTCTTCCGAGGCCTTCGCGGTCTCTTCCGAGGTTGTTGATATGGACTGAACATCCTCGGTGATCTGCTCGGAAGTCTTGGCCATCTGTTCAACAGCGGCCACGTTCTGTTCTATAAGCTGCTGCAGGTTTTCCATGCCCTGCAGTACGGTGGTGAATGCTTCGTCAGCCTGACGGGAGAGAGACGCGCCGTGCTGAACGCGGTCGTTGACGGTTCCCATGGATCTGGTGACCTGATTAACGCCCGACTGAATGGTTTTGACGATCTCAATGATCTCCTGGGTGGAGTTGGTGCTGCGTTCCGCCAGCTTGCGAACTTCGTCGGCGACCACGGCAAATCCCCGTCCTGCGTCGCCGGCGCGGGCAGCTTCAATGGCAGCATTGAGGGCCAGCAGGTTGGTCTGATCGGCGATATCGTTGATGACCTGAATCACTTCCTCAACCCGCTTGCTCTTCTCTTCCAGGGATTGGGCGAAGGATGCGGTTTCATCTACTTCGCGGGCGATGCCCTCCATTTCGCTGGTGGACTGCTGGACAATTTCCCCACCCGCCTTGGCGGCGTCAAGGGCCATGTTGGCATTATTTTCCACGTCACCCATGTTACGGGAGACTTCGCCGACGGTGTGGGACATCTCGTGTATGGCCGAGGCAATCTGAGTAATGGTTTCTGACTGCTGCCCCATGCTGGATGACATCTGGGAGGATGTGCTGCTGAGTTGCTCGCTGGCGGAAGCGACACCTTCCACGGAGTTGCGCACGTTGATGACTGTCTGTTGGGTCTTTTCCAGGAAGGCGTTGATGAAGCGACTGACCTCGGTGAGTTCGTCGCGCCCCTGGAGGGGCAGACGGCGGGTCAGGTCGCCTTCGCCCTGGGAGAGTTCCATGGACACTGCGGCAATACGGTTGGCGGAGCCCATGATGGCGCGCAGCAGCAGGACCATGGGGATAAAGAAGACGATCACCAGGGCGGCTACGAATATGGTCATGCGTCCGACCTCTGACCAGAAGGCGGACTGGATATCGTCGTTATAGACACCGGTGCCGATGATCCAGCCCCAGGGCTCGAAACCGATGACATAGGAGGTTTTTTCCACGGGGGTGTCATGGCCGGGTTTGGGCCAGAGATAATTGACGTGACCCCGTCCGTTTTCGCGCACGGTGCGGACAAATTCCACGAAGAGGCGGTTGCCGGTGGGATCCTCAAAGGAGCTCAGATCCTGGCCGTCCAGGCGGGGGTTTATGGGGTGCATGATCATGCGCGGCTGCATGTCATTAATCCAGTAGTATTCCTGCCCCTCGTAGCGCAGGGATTTTATTGCCGTGAGAGCGGCGGTTTTCGCTTCGTCCATACTCATCTTGTTTTCGGTGGCCTGGCGGTGGTAGTGGGCCAGGACGCCGTGCCCCACCTCAGCCAGCTGCTTGATGGTCACCTCGCGGGTCTCTTTGAGGGTTCCATGGAGGGTGCTCAGGGAAATGCCGATCAGGATGAATGTTCCCATGGCGGCACAAACCAGGAAAAGAAAGAGTTTGCCTTTGATCGTTCTGAATATGTCAAGCATGGCGACTCCGAAAAAAGGATGGTGTGGCAGACTCATGTCCTGCGGAAACTATATTTTATAAGCGAAAAGCGTCATACTGTAAATGTTTTTTATGATCGCCACCCGGTGGTGGGGCGGACTGTGGAGATATGTGGAATTGCTCCGCGGAACCGCGAAATTTGGTGCATCGTGTCTCGTTCGGAATCGCTTGACATGTTTTAATATGTAAAGTAACTTAGCGCGCTGAAATAAGGCCGCGTTTTTGCGGCGATCTGTTTTCCGGTTAACAATTTAGCGCTCTGGAGGTGTATCATGAAGAAAATACTGTATTCTTTTCTGCTGGCTCTGGTCTGTACGGCGGTTGCCTGGTCCCAGGTGGTCAACGTCTACTCCTATCGTCAGACTCATCTGATGGAACCCCTGCTGGAGGAGTTTAAACGGGAAACCGGCATCGACTACCGTCTGCTGACCGGAGCGGCCGGCGGCCTGCTGGAGCGCCTGGTGCGTGAGGGTGCCAACAGTCCGGCTGACGTATTGATTACGGTGGATGCCGGCAATCTGGTGGCTGCCAAGCAAGCCGGCGTGCTGCGCTCCATAGAGTCGGACATTCTCGATGTCAGCATCCCTGCCCACTACCGTGATGCCGATGGCCAGTGGTATGGGCTCTCTGCCCGTTCCCGCGTTATCTTCTACGCCCCCGACCGCATTGACCCCGCGCAGATATCCAGCTACGAGGCGCTGGCTGATCCGAAACTGGGCAAGCGCATCTGTGTGCGCAGCTCGTCCAACGTCTACAACCAGTCCCTCATGGCAGCCATGATTGCGCACCACGGAGCCGCCAAAGCGGAAGAGTGGGCTCGCGGACTGGTAAACAACTTTGCCCGTCAGCCCCAGGACAATGACACTGCCCAGATTCGTGCCGTTGCCGCCGGACAGTGTGATGTGGGCATTGCCAATACCTATTACTTCGGTCGTCTGATTGCCTCTGACGCAGCGGCTGATAAGGATGTGGTGGAAAAGGTGGCGCTGCTTTGGCCCAATCAGGATGATCGCGGTGCCCATATGAACCTCAGCGGTGCCGGAGTGACCAAGAGCTCGCGCAATGTGGATGCCGCCATCAAACTCATCGAGTTCCTCGCCAGTGAAAAGGCCCAGACCATCTACGCCGAACACAATAACGAATATCCCGTCAATCCCAGCGCTGTCCTCTCCGGTCCCATTCAGAGCTTCGGCGAGTTCAAGGCCGATACCCTGAACCTCTCCGAACTGGAGAAATACCAGGCCGAGGCCGTGCGCATTATGGATCGGGTGGGCTGGCGTTAATTTCTGGTAATTTTCCACCTTTCCCTGTATAGTTTTGTGGTTTTCCGCTGGCTGGGTATTGCCCTGTCAGCGGATTATCATTTCTCCCGTACACTTCACGGGGAGATGCACCGCAATTACGGGTTACCTGGAATGAGCTTCCCATGAATATGCAACGTCGTCGCTTTTTTTCTCCCTGGGCCCTGGCCACCTGGATCGTTGCCCTGCTTGTGGCAACACCGGTTCTGGTGGTGCTGGGGTATATTTTTGTGCCTAACAGCGAACTGTGGAGCCACCTGGCTGCCACCGTACTGCCCCGCTATATCGCCAATTCTCTGTGGCTGATGGTGGGAGTCGGCTCAGGAACCCTGCTGATCGGCGTTGCCTGCGCGTGGCTGGTGACCATGACCAGTTTTCCCGGCCGTCGCTTCTTTGAGTGGGCTTTACTGATGCCCCTGGCAGTTCCGGCCTATGTCATCGCCTTTACCTACACCGGGCTGCTGGATTTTGCCGGGCCGGTGCAGACCCTGCTGCGGGAAACTTTCGGCTGGCGCAGCGCCGCTGAATACTGGTTTCCCGAAATACGCTCCCTGCCCGGTGCCATCATCATGATGACCCTCGTATTCTATCCCTACGTATACATGCTCTCCCGCGCCTCCTTTCTGGAACAGTCCATCAGTGTACTGGAGGCCAGTCGTACCCTTGGACGCAGCTCCTGGAGCAGTTTTTTCCAGGTGGCGCTGCCCATGGCCCGCCCCGGCATTGCCGGTGGCCTGGCATTGGTGCTGATGGAAACCCTCAACGACTTTGGCACGGTGGATTTTTTCGCCGTCGATACCTTTACCACTGGTATCTACCGCACCTGGCTCGGCATGTGGGAAGTGGCAGCCGCAGCGCAGCTGGGTGCCATGCTCATGGTGTTCATCTTCGTGCTCATCGCCCTGGAGCGCTGGTCCCGTGGCAAAGGAAAGACCACCAACAATGCCGGCTCCTATCGCAGCATCAGTCGCTATCAGCTCAGCGGCTTCAAAGCTGCGGCGGCCTGTATTCTCTGCTTTCTCCCCGTTTTTTTCGGATTTCTGCTGCCCGTGGGAGCCATGGCCTACTGGACCGTGATTTCCTGGGGATTTGTGGATAGCCGCTATGTGGTCATGGCCAGGAACAGTTTTGCCCTGGCGGGCATTGCCTCGCTCTTTGCCGTTGGGGTTGCCGTGCTGCTGGCATATGGCCAGCGACTGCAGCCTGGGAAGTCCATGGGCTTTGCCGTGCGCCTGGCCAGCATGGGATATGCCGTTCCCGGCGCGGTGATTGCCCTGGGCGTCATGATCCCCTTCGCGTTTTTTGATAACACCCTCGACAGCTTTATGCGCCAGTGGTTCGGCATTTCCACCGGACTGCTGCTGACCGGCACCTGGACCGCCCTGATCTTCGCCTATGTGGTGCGCTTTCTGGCGGTCTCCCTCAATACCATTGAAGCCAGCCTGGGCAAGATCACCTACAGCATGGATGGCGCCTCCCGCACCCTTGGCCACACAGCCGGGCAGACGCTGCGCAGGATCCATACGCCCATCATGCGTGGCAGCCTTCTCACCGCGGCCATTCTCGTCTTTGTGGACGTCATGAAAGAGCTGCCCGCCACCTTCATGATGCGCCCCTTCGGCCTGGAGACTTTAGCCATACGCTCCTATGAAATGGCCAATGATGGTTTTCTCATCGAATCATCCAGCTCTTCTCTGGCCATTGTGGCCGTGGGGATAATTCCCGTAATACTGATCAGCGTGGCCATAGCCCGCTCCCGTCCAGGAGGAAAACGCACATGAGCCAGAAAAGCGAAGCTCAGGTTCTCGATATACGCGGTGTAAACCACGCCTATGGTGATCTGAAAGTACTGAAAGGGGTTGACCTGCAGGTGGCCGCCGGTGAGGTCATCTGCCTGCTTGGACCTTCGGGCTGCGGCAAAACTACCCTGCTGCGCCTTATTGCGGGGCTGGAGGTGCTGCAGCAGGGGACCATCAGCATTGCCGGTTCCACGGTTGCCAGTTCCAGCGCTCATACCCCACCGGAAAAGCGTGGCATCGGCTTTCTCTTTCAGGATTTTGCTCTCTTCCCCCACCTCAGCGTCCTGGAGAACACCGCCTTTGGCCTGGTGAGTATCAGGTCGCGGGAGGAGCGCAACAACCGGGCCATGGAAGCGTTGAAGCGCGTTGGCATGAGCGCCTACGCGAAGTCTTACCCGCATCAGCTTTCCGGCGGGCAGCAGCAGCGGGTTGCCCTGGCCCGCGCCCTGGCACCACGTCCCAGTATCGTGCTGCTGGATGAACCCTTTTCCAGTCTGGATACGCGGTTGCGTTCCCAGGTGCGCGATGAGACCCTGCACGTGCTGAAACACAGTGGCGTCGCCACGGTCATGGTCACCCACGACCCCGAGGAAGCCATGTTCATGGGTGATCGCATCGCCCTGATGAACAAGGGAGTCATCGTCCAGGTGGATGGCCCCGTGAACCTCTTCTACCGCCCTGTCAACGCCTTTGTGGCAACGTTTTTCAGCGATGTGAACCGTATCGAAGGAGTGGTGTGCCAGGGGAAGGTCGCGACACCCTTCGGGGCTTTGGATGCTCAGCACATTCAGGACAATACCGTTGTGGATGTCCTCTTTCGCCCGGACTCCCTGCGACTGGACATCGCCCAGTGCGATATCCACGGGGTCATCGGCGAAGTGACCGCCTCGCGCATGCTCGTGGGCAGCACACTGGTGCACCTGCGCCTGGAATACTGCGCCCCTTCCTGTCCTATGCACGTTCACGCCCGTATCAGCGGGCGCTTCCCCCACCCAGACGGCACCAAGCTCTGCGTCAGCCTTGATCCCGACGATGTCTTTATCTTCCCCATTGAAGATGGAGATGAACACGATTGCCAGCCCTGCTGCGATGTGGCCGGGCAGAACGCGGGCCTGAACTGCCCGGTTTCGGCACATGTACCAGCGGGCCAGGGGCTGTAACGTACGTTTTTCATCCTTTGCTTTGGATGTAAAGCGTTAAATAACGGTTATTTGATGTGAGTAAATTGCTTCAATTTCTCCTGTCCTTTTTTGGTGCGGCCAAAAAAGGACCAAAAAAACCGCCCCCCGAACGCCCGTTTTTGCGGCTCGCCTGCTCGCCTGTTCTGGAGATCCGGCAGCAGGCTGCTCAAAGAGGCCCATCTGCTGCGTTGCCGGTCATCGCTCGTCACTGCGACGTACAGGGAGTACGCCTCGCTCCTCGCTTTGCCCGCGTCTTGCACCTGGGCCTCTTTGCGTTGCCTGACCCCTGCATCCCTGCAGTGCTGCCGGACCACTCACTTCCTGTGAGTGTCCCTTCGGGTCTTGCCAGCCAGGCGTCGCACTCACCGGACGGGCTCAGGGGGGAACAGCCTGCTTCTGTCTTTCCCCCGTGTTCTTTCCCAACCAGGACACGCCGACTGTCAGGCTGCTGAAAAGCCCTCATCTGCGGCGTTGCTCACAAGTGCTCGTTGCTGCGACGTACAGGAAGTACGCCTCACTTCTCACAGACATAGTGGCAGACTGAGCGTTGCGGTTTATTCCTTGCGCTCCACAAAGCATTTGTGCTTTCCCTTCTGAATCATTTTCAACGCCCCTTCCTTCTGCAGGCTGCTGATGGCGGCAATCACTTTCGCGTCGCCGTGCTGGCGAAATTTTCCCGCTATTTTCTCTTTGGTCTTCGGGTTCTGGCAGTATTCCAGTATTTCGCTGGCCAGCAGGCTGGTCGTTGAAGGGAGTGGTTTGCGGGGAAGGACGATGGTGGCGCCGGGGTTGCCTCCGGGGGCGGGCTCAAAGGTGAGGTGTTCAGGGTGGGCTGCCAGCAGGCGGTGCAGGTGTCGGCGGATCACGCCCCCTTCGCCACTGGAGCCATAGCCGTGGATGATTTCCATGGGGTGGCGTTCACCACTGCCAATGGCACGGTTATAGTGCTCCACAAAGAGATCGATGGCGGCTATGGGGCTGAGGTGGTGCAGGTCCAGGGACATGGCGACTCCTTGCCGGTGAAACGAAGGCGAGGGGGAGTTAGGGGGCTTCTTCCTTGTCCAGTCCGAATTTACGGCGCAGCCTCTCCGTCGCGCCATTTTCGCTGTAAGGGGTGAAGACGATCGTCAGGGTGCGGGTGATGCCGATGACCAGCAGGGTCAGGGCCAGCAGGCCGATCTCGGTGGCGCTGAGCTTGTGGGCGTAGACGGCGATCATGATTTCCCGCAGCATGAAGACGATGGCGACATCCATGATTGTGGTCAGCTTGAGGCGTTTGATTTCAAAATATTCCACAATGCTCTTGAACAGTTCGATGACGATGAACATGGACAGGATGTTGGTAACTACCACGGGAAACGCCTGGGCTACGGTGATGTCGCGGGTGAAGAGGCTGGAGATGTCGATGAAGATATTGGCGAAACCCAGTATCAGGGCGATGACCACCAGGGGAACCATGAGCTTGAAAATGAGGTCATTGACCTTCTGGAAAAAAAACAGGGAGGCGTTTTTACTGAAAATGGCCATTATGGAGTCCTTGTGGCAGAGGCGATGCACTGGTGCAGCGCTTCGTGAATATGTCCGTTGGTGGCGATGATACCATCGGTGAAGAGGTCGTGATCGTGGCCGGCGGTGTCGCTGACCCGGCCACCCGCTTCCTGCAGGATGACGATGCCGGCGGCAATATCCCAGGGTTTCAGGCCCCACTCATAGAAGCCATCCAGCACACCTCTGGCCACAAAGCACAGATCCAGGGCCGCGCTGCCGCAGCGGCGCACTCCCTGGGTGCCCTGCAGGACACGGTCCAGCACATCCAACAGCAGACGGCGGCGTTGCGGGGACTCCACCACGCTGTAGGGAAAGCCGGTGGCCAGCAGGCTCTGGCGGAAGACTTCAGTGGAGCTGACGCCGATGGCACTGCCATTGAGATAGGCGCCCTGACCGCTGGCGGCGTGGTAGAGTTCATCGTTATAGGGGTTGTAGACAATGCCCCATTCCGGCTGGCCATCGCGGAAGGCCCCCACGGAGATGGCCACGAAGGGGAAATCGTGGGCGAAGTTGGTGGTGCCGTCGATGGGGTCGATGTAGATGGCCCTGGCAGGGGCTTTGCCCGAGGAGATATCGGCGCTCTCTTCCGCCACAATGGTGTAGTCGGGAAAGAGTTCCGCCAGTCCACGCTTCAGGTACTCCTCCACGGCCAGGTCGGCGGAGGTGACCAGGTCGATTTCGCCCTTGAAGTGGATGTCCTTCGGCTTGCTGATGAAGTTGCGGATGATGGTGCCCGCCTGCCAGACCAGGTCGATGGTCTGGATGTTCATGGACGGAGTGTTCATATGGATGGTCCTTCCTGCGTTTCCAGGGTCTGATCCTCCCGAATCTCAAAGCCATTGAGCATGTCGATCAGCAGTCGCAGCCGGCCGAGGCTGCGGCGGTCAAAGTGCAGTTTCAGCCGCGGCAGGTGCAGGGTTCCGGCTTCTTCCTGTTCTTCGGGGAGCGGTCCGGTGGCTTCAATGGTGCCCGAGACGAGGATATCCTTGAAATCGTGGTTCAGGAAATCCAGCTGCTCTGCCGTCAGGGGCGAGTTCATGCGGATAACCAGGTGATCGCGTACGTAGCGGTAGGAGTGAAAGCGCTTGTAGAAGTGGAGTATTTCGCTGATGGCGTCATCGATGCTGTTCATGATGGTGTACAGGTGCATGTCGTCTTCGCTGATCAGGCCGGTGCGATAGAGGTGCACGCGCATGTACTCTTCCAGGCCGCGCCACAGGTTGTTGCCGGTGGGGTCGATGAAGATGACCGGAATGATATTGGACTTGCCCGTCTGCACCAGGGTCAGGGTTTCAAAGGCCTCATCGTGGGTGCCGAAGCCGCCGGGGAAGAGCACCACGGCACTGGCTTCCTTGAGGAAATTCACCTTGCGGGTGAAGAAATATTTAAAGTTGATGAGCTTGATGTCGTTGTGAATCCACTGGTTGGCCGACTGTTCAAAGGGGAGGTCGATGCCGACGCCGAAGGAGTTGTCGGTTCCCGCGCCCTCATTGCCCGCCTGCATGATGCCGCCACCGGCACCGGTGATGACCATGTAATCCCACTGGGATATCTTGCGGGAGAACTCCCGCGCCAGTTCGTAAGCGGGCTCATTATCCTTGATGCGTGCTGAGCCGAAGACGGTGACCTTGCGCTTGTCGGTGTACCTGGCGAAGAGATTGAAGGAGTAGCGCATCTCCTTGATGGTATTGTTGATAATCTTCAGATCACCTCGCCCCATGTTATCGCCGGCGGCTTTCAGGGCGCTGAGAATCATTTCGCGAATGATCTCGGTGTTTTTCTGGCAGCCTGTCATGGCGATCAGCCCTTCGATGAGCGTTTCTATTTCGCCATTGTGCTTGTCATAATTGAGTTTCATGTGGGTACCCTTGTGTGACGGTAGCGCGTGCGGTATCGCCCGACGTGCTGGCGTGCCCTGGAGTCAGCGGCAGCATGCGTGGGCAGCATACGCTTTTCCGGAGCACGAGTGAATATGGAATTGTAAAGAGAAAAAGAATTTCTACTGAACCTGCAGCAGAAATCCCTTGAGGTACTCCCCTTCGCGGTGGCCCAGGATTCGGGGATGATCCATGCCAGCGCCGAGCCGATGCAGAACTCGTACCGTCTTGCCGCTGTCCATGGCGGCCCAGCGCAGCACTTCCTCGAAGCGCTGAATATCCATGTGACCACTGCAGGAGAAGCTCAGCAGATGCCCGCCGGGGCGGAGTTTTCCCATGGCCAGCAGGTTGATGTCCTTGTAGGCGGCTTCAGCCTGGGCGATCTTGTCCGCGCGCTTCACGAAAGGGGGCGGGTCGAGGATGATGGTGTCATACTGCTCCTGATCACTGCGCAGGAAGTCGAAGACATCTTCCTTGACCATGATGTGGGAGGAGTCGTCCATCTGGTTCAGGCGTATATTGGTGCTGAGCAGGTGCAGGGCGGTGGCGCTGACGTCGACGCTTTTGACCAGGCTGGCTTCGCCTCTCAGGGCATTGAGGGAGAACCCCCCCGTGTAGCAGAAGCAGTTGAGCACCTCGCGCCCCTGGCTGAGCTGGCGCAGCAGAAGGCGGTTATCGCGCTGGTCAAGGTAAAATCCGGTTTTCTGTCCCTCCAGGGGCTGCACCACATAGGTGATGCCGTTTTCACGCACCTGCAGGCTTTCCGGCAGGGTACCCCACAGGACGCCGCTGGAAGGGGCCAGGCCCTCCATCTGGCGGACGCTGCCATCGCTGCGCTCGATAATGGCAATTGGCTGCAGAACCAGGCGCAGCTGTTCCACGATCTGGGTGCGTCGGGCGTCCATGGCCGCAGTTGTGATCTGCAGCACCGCCACGCTGTCGTAGATATCCACCACCAGGCCGGGTACACCGTCACCTTCGGAGTTCAGCAGGCGATAGCAGTTGGTCTGAGCGGGGTTCAGCAGTTCCAGACGCCTTGACTGAGCCTCGCGCAGCACCTGTTCGAGGTAAGCGCCGTCGCACTCGCGTTCAAGGCGGGAAAACATGCGGATGCGAATCTGGCTGTCGGGATTGTAGAGGCCGCAGCCAAGAAAGGCTTCGCCCTCGTAGACCGCCACCGTATCGCTGGCATCCAGGGGCTCTTCCGTGCGGGCAATGGCACCACTGAACACCCAGGGGTGGCCGCCTACAATGTGTTTACGTGCCTTGGGCTTGATCCAGACGCGTTTCATAAAGGGGAGGTGAGCACTTTGTCGACGCGGTGGATCTGCGTGCTTTCAAAGAGTCCTTCGCGGGTATAGGGGTCGTCTTCCATGATCTCCTTCACCATATCCAGTGAGTCGGTATGGAAGAGGATCAGGCTGCCGATCATGTTTTCGTTGCTGTCGTCCTTCAGGGGACCACCAAAGGCGATCAGTCCTTCCTCATGGAATTTTTTCAGGCGTTCCACGTGGGCCTGGCGGTTGCGTTGGCGGATGTGGGCCGAGTCAGCTTTGTCTTTTCCCATAAATACTATCATGGCGTACCTCGAAAAATATATTTGCTGCCAAAAAAATTGATGACCATGTGAATTGACGCAATCAAGCATGATAGCAGATTTTCCCTGAAAGGGGGAGGTGTGTTCGGGGATTTTCTGGCCAGTGGCGCGAAGAGAAGGACGTATCCGCACAGCAGCGCGCGGGTGAAACATTCCTACTGGCGCACCCCGCGCAGGATAATTCGGAAACGCGCGCCGTTTTCGGTGTTTTCGGCGCTGATTTCGCCGTTGTAGGAGTCTTCCACGATACGGCGGACCACATAGAGCCCCATGCCCTTGTCCCGTGATCGGAATGAGGTGGTGACATAGGGATCGAAGAGCTGGGGCAGGATCTGCTGGTCAATACCCCCCAGGGTGTCTTCCATGCATACTTGCACGTTCTGCCCATCAACGGTGGCTGCGATGGTTATGGCACCGTCCCGGATATTGCGTTCACCCATAGTGGAGACGGCATTGCGCAGGAGTTCCACGAAGATTTCAATGAGGTCATTGCGATTGACGGTGACGATCAGGGCTGGGTCGATCTGATTGTGTATCTGCAGCTTACGGGAGCCTTCACTGGAAAGGAAATGCGCAGCCTGGTCGCACAGGCTCGACAGCGCGAAGGCGCTGCGCTCGATGTCATTGGACTGGTAAAGCTCGGTAAACTGCGAAATGGTCTCCGAAAGGCGGAAGATCTCCTGCTGGCCCGCCCGAATGCGCTCTGTCAGAATTTCTGCGGTCAGCTCACCTTCCTGGAAGAGAATCTCTATCTCATCAAGGGTGAGGGAAGCTATATAGAGGGGCTGGCGCCACTGATGGGCCAGATTGACCATCAGATTCAGCAGCGAGTGGCGGCGGCTCTGTTCAAAGAGCATGCGCTCCTGCTGGCGCACCGTCTGCACCGCTTCGGCAATCTGGTCCTCCTGGCGCCGGAGAACCTGCTCCAACTCATCCTTCGCCCTTTTGCTCTCGGTGATGTCGCGCACCAGTGCCAGAAAGTGGCCGGGTTCGCAGGGAACGAGCCGGCATTCAAAGAAAGAGAGCTGACCGCTGATTTTCAGCTGGTAATGGAAAAGATGCAGCCGCTCGCCATTGCCGATACCGGCAATGGCCTCCATGGTCTGGCGGGCAGCCTCTGGCGGCAGAATTTCCGTGACAGGCCGACCCAGGAATTGCCGGGATGGCATAAGCTGTGGTCCGGCCAGGTCAGTGGCGTGAAAATCCAGAAACACCCCCTGTTCGTCCAGAGTAAAGATCATGTCGGGCATGGCGGCAAGCAGAGCCTGGTTATGGGCCTGGCTTTCGCGCAGTTCGTCAATGGTTGCTGTCAGGTGCTGCTCGTTGCGACGCAGCTGTGCTGTCTGGCTGGCCACCACCCGCTGCAGCTGAACGTTCCAGAGTACCACCAGGGCAATGCCGCCAAGGAGGGCCAGAGCGTAGGGCCACAGCTCAATCCAGTTGATGCTGCGCCCTGGAATACTGGTGCCGAGCCACTTCTGATTCAGCCTGTCCAGCATGCCGCTGGAGAAAGCATGGTCAATGCCTTTATTGAGTATCGATTGCAGCATGGCGTTGCCATTTTTGACGGCCATGCTGTTGAGGCCGATGTAGAGCGGCTCACCCACAATCTTCATGCGGTCGTAGAGATTGTGGCGGTAGAGGTGGTAGAGTACGATCTGTTCATCGCCGATGACGGCGTCTGCCCTGCCTCGAATCACGGCTTCCGCCGCCTCGGCAAAACTGCCCGTCGGCACGATCTCGAAGTCAATATTCTGCTGCTGCAGGAACTCGGCGGCGTAATCGCCGCGCTGCATGGCAATGCGTTTACCGTGCAGATCTCGCAGCCCGCGGATATCTGGACGGTCGGCGGCGATGAAAATGGAAGCGGGAACCTCGAAGATGGTCTGGGTGAAGTCAAAGGTCTCATCGCGCAGCGCACTGTAAAAAAAACTGGTCAGCACATCGGCCTCACCCGACAGCACCGCCTGTTGGGCTTCAAGAAACTCCATATCCAGAAAGCGTGCGTGAAAACCTATTTCTGCACTGATCCAGCGTGCCAGTTCGATCATCATCCCATTGCGGGTGCCGTAGTCGTCGCTGAATTCGAAGGGGGGGTAGTTGGTCTGGCTGACAAAGACGACCTCCTGGCGCTGAGCCAGGAAATCGCGCTCGTCATCGGAAAGATGCACGGCGCTGTGGGCGTTGACAGAAAAGACACCGCCATAAAGCAGCAGTGCGCAGAAGAAAGGCAGCAGGGTATGGAAATATAACCCGCGTATCTGCATGTTCTCCCACCGTAAGGTATGTTGATTCTTCCTTGTGACACATAAGAAAAGGTATGGTTAATTTGTAACACGGGTTTTGTGTTTCCACAATATGAATACCGAAGTGCTGATGTACATCTGAAGTTTCGCATCTTGTCGTCTTGGTTTAAGCGTCATTATTCTGATGTTTATCATGCAAGAACCGTATTGACTTTGCATGCTTGGCTCATCTGGTATCTTTTTTCGCTTCCGGATATTATCCTTTTTGACCGCGCAAAAAGGACTCAAAAACGCGCCCCCCGAACGCCCGTTTTTCCGGTTCGCCTGCTCGCCTGTTCTGGAGATCCGGCAGCAGGCTGCTCAAAGAGGCCCATCTGCGGCGTTGCCGGGCATCGCTCGTCACTGCGACGTACAGGGAGCACGCCTCGCTCCTCGCTTTGCCGGCGCCTTGCACCTGGGCCTCTTTGCGTTGCCTGACCCCTGCATCCTTGCAGTGCTGCCGGACCACTCACTTCCTGTGAGTGTCCCGTTCGGGTCTTGCCAGCCAGGCGTCGCACTCACCGGACGGGCTCAGGGGGGAACTGTCTGCTTCTGCCTCTCCCCCGTGTGCTGGCCCAGCCAGGACGTGCTGACTGGAACGCGGTAGACCCGCAGGGTTGCCGCCACGAGGGCGGCAACCGCAAACCAAAAGCCACGGAGGGCGGTTGTTTGCGGTCCCCAGTTCCAGGCAAGCGGACGGCTGAGAAGGACAGCACTGGGGGTCGCTTTTGCGCCACTTTTGGCGAGTCAAAAGTGGCAAGGAAAATTCCTGAGTAATGGAATCGGAATGTCAAAGACTCAGTCTGTGCAGAACTATTTCCGCCATTCCAGCATGGTATCCGGGTCGGTGCCGGCAATCTGCCGTTTCGGGGGCGCGAAAGTTGAGTTATACTTCCTTTACGTAAAGGCTTCGAGAGAGTGAAAGGGATGGAGTACTGCATGACAAGACGCTTGCTGAGCACATTGAGCCTTGTTCTGATAATGGCCACCGCTCAGGCGACTGCGCGGATGAATGAACCCTGGGATGAACCACGGCCATCGGGAGTGCAGCGCCCGGAGGTTTCAGATTCCTTTGGCAGCGCCATGGGGGTCAGTCTCATCCGCCTCTACCAGCGTACGGCTTCACGGGTGGATACGGACCGCAGCAAGAGTTACCCCGTATCCAGTCGCTATGCCATTCAGGCCTTTGAACAGCAGGGGTTCTGGCTGGGGATGTTCCTGACGGCGGATCGACTGATCCGCGAGATTGACCCCTCCACAAATCCCCATCGCATCTATGAAAATGGCCGTCAGTATATCTATGACCCACTGGAGGCCAATGTCTGGTGGTAGGTATCTTTCAGCGGCCTGCTCGAGGAGGAGCATATGACACCCGCAGTTCTGTCTGCCAGAAAAGCTGGCATTGAGTTTGTGATGCACGAGTATACCCACGACCCCTCCCATGCTTCCTACGGTGCCGAGGCCGCGCAAAAGCTGGGTGTTTCCGGAGAGCGGGTTTTCAAGACGCTGGTGGTCCAGCTGGATGGAGGAGGCTTTGGGGTCGCGGTGCTTCCGGTGGACTCCAGGCTGAGCATGAAGATGATGGCCCGTGCCCTGGGCGTCAAAGGAGCGGAAATGGCGGCCGCGCACGATGTGGAACGGGTGACTGGCTATGTGCTGGGTGGCGTGAGCCCCCTGGGGCAGAAAAAACGCCTGAAGCTGGTTCTCGACAGCTCGGCCCAGGAATTTTCCACGGTGTTTGTCAGCGCCGGGCGACGTGGGCTGGAGATTGAGCTGGCACCCGCTGACCTGCTGAGGCTGACGGGGGGAACGCTGGCAGCGATTATCCAGGGTTCCGGGTAAGCGGTGTGCTCGTTACTGTACAGTTTCACGCAGGCTGACTTCCACCACGAATTTCCCGATACCCTCCACCTCAAAGGGCAGGACAATGCACTGGGTGTTGCGTGGTGGCGTGAGTTTGTGATCGCGCCCGGTGATCACACTGGGGATGGATATTTTGAAGCGTACGCCAGTGGTGCTGAGCTCGCGCTTGGCACCACCGCTGACAATATTGGCGAATTCCCCCAGGGCGTCCAGTACCTCTTCGTTGATGGTAGACTTTTCTTCGCCGGTGAAGGAACTGACAAATCTGAGGGCCACCTCACGGGGGAAGCTGATGGCAACGGTTCCGTGCACATCGCCATTGACGCCGATGATGGCCGTGATGTCGTAGGTGGGTTGAACACCCTCTTTGAGAAATATTTTATCGCGCTTTGGCGGCACCTTGATGATGGATGCCAACACGCTGATGGTGGACGCTACAAATGGATTGATGAAGTTGGCATTCATGGTACCGATTCTCACCTTTGGTGTGGAAGTGCTTGTCCACATGGGTGTCATCGCCCCGGGGCGGCAATGGGTGCTGAGAATATAACACAGCAGTTCCATTTTGGGCGATGAATGAATCAATATACCATATTGCGTCAGTTGCAAAGAGATGAACCCGTGGAACAGTCCTGATAAATGTGCCGAAGTTCCCGATTGGTAAGATTGCGCTTGCGGCGCAGGGCTTCGGATTTGACACGGGGCATCATGCGGCTGATGGTCTCCGGTGTGCTGGTCAGGCCCAGCAGTTCCAGCTTGTGATGCAGCACGGAGCTGCCACTGTGGCTGCCTACCACAAGACGGCGTTTCAGGCCCACTTCTTCAGGGGTGAAGGCTTCGTAGTTGGCGGGATTTTTCAGGACGCCATCGGTATGGATGCCCGACTCGTGGGTGAACATGAACTGACCGATGACGGGCCGGTAGGGCTCAATAGTCCGCCGTGCCGCCTGGCTCACCAGCTCCGAAAGGGGGCGCAACTGGCGGGTGTCGTAGGGGCAGGGCTGTTTCCACACGTGCTTGAGGGCCATGATGACTTCTTCCAGGGGGGCATTGCCCGCCCGCTCTCCAAGGCCCATGACGGTGGTGTTGATATAACGGGCGCCAGCCCGCACGGCGGCCAGGGCATTGGCGGTGGCCATGCCGAAATCGTTGTGGGTGTGGATTTCCACATCGATGCCGCTGCGCTCGATGAGGGTGCAGATCTTTTCGTAGGTGCTGAAGGGGTCCAGTACGCCGACGGTATCGCAAAAGCGCAGGCGGTGACCGCCGTAGTTTCGGATGACCTGCGCGTACTCCACCAGAAAGTCCATATCGGCCCGTGAAGCGTCTTCACCGCCAACTGACACATAGAGGTCGTGCTTTACGCAGTACTCCAGCACCCGCTTGAGCTGATCCAGCACCCAGGCGCGGCTCTTTTTCAGCTTGCCCTGAATCTGGATATCCGAAAGGGGCAGAGAAATTTCCACTGCCCGCGCTCCGGCAGCCAGCGAGGCCTCTATGTCAGAAACCAGGGCGCGGTTCCAGGCCAGAATACGGGCCTTGAGCCCCAGTTCCATGATGGCGCTGAAGGTTCGACGCTCCTGCGCATCCATAACAGGAATTCCCGCTTCAATCTCTTCCACCCCCAGGGCATCCAGTTTGCGGGCAATGGCCAGCTTTTCATGGTGGCTGAAACAGACCCCCGGAGTCTGAGCGCCATCGCGCAGGGTGGTGTCGTCTATGTGGATGTGCATACGGTTCTCCTTATTTTTCTGGCAATTACCACGCGGGCGCAGTATTGGTTTTGCATGCTTGACTTATCTGGTATTCCACTTTCCGACTCCGGATATTGTCCTTTTTGACCGCGCAAAAAGGACACAAAAACGCGCCCCCCGAACGCCCGTTTATCCGGCTCGCCTGCTCGCCTGTGCTGGAGATCCGGCTGACACTGCTTCCCTGCAGTGCTGCCGGACCACTCACTTCCTGTGAGTGTCCCCTCGGGTCTTGCCAGTCAGGCATCGCACTCACCGGACGGGCTCAGGGGGGAAGCCTGCTTCTGCCTTTCCCCCGTATGCTGACCCAACCTGAACGCGCCGACTGTCAGGCTGCTGAAAAGTTTCATCTGCGGCGTTTTTTCGCTGCTTTCCTGGCGATGTTGCAGGCTTTGTGTGAGGCCGGGCTTTACCGCATGAGAGTACTGTAAAGGTGATTATTCAATCCCGATGCCAAATCGCGTTTCTCCTGCTGAAGCCCATTGCGGATCGTCAGCTTGTGTCATTTTTGTGACAATTGTCAGGAATTGTCAGCTTTGTCCCCCTGGGGGATAGTGCTCCATGTGATTATAAAATAAGGGAAAAACTGAATGGCACCGGGATTGCTCTCTTGTGGGGCACCTCCCGGCAGTGTGTCAGGGGGAATGACTCTCCTGGAGGACACCATGCCAAACGGACAATGTGAACAGCGCCATGCCAAAGAGCAGCAGCGGATGGCTGATATAAAAAAACGCATAGCCAACCATCCCTGCTTTTGTGCCAAAGCCCATGGAAAGTATGCCCGTATTCATCTGCCCGTTGCTCCTGCCTGCAATGTGCAGTGCAACTACTGTAATCGTAAATACGACTGCTCCAATGAGTCACGCCCCGGCGTGACCAGCCGAGTGATAACCCCGCAGCAGGCACTGGAGAGGGTGAAGCTGGTCCAGGAGAAGTTGCCGACTCTGAGTGTGGTGGGTATTGCCGGTCCCGGTGATGGCCTGGCCAATCCCGATGCCACCCTGCGTACCTTCGAACTGATTCGTGAGCACGATCCCAACCTGAAACTGTGCCTGAGCACGAACGGGCTGATGCTGCCGCGCTACGCTGCTGATCTGGTGCGCCTCGGGGTGGAGCATCTGACGGTGACCATGAACGCGATTGATCCCGCTATCAGTGCTTCCATCTACAAATGGGTGGCGCTGGACGGCAAACGGTATTACGGCGAAGAAGGTGCTTCCCTGCTGCTGGAGCGGCAACTGGAAGGCATTGGTCGCACGGTGGAGCTGGAGGGTATTGTGAAGGTGAATACGGTGTTGATTCCCGAAATCAACGGCAGCCATATTCTGGAGGTATCGAAAAAGATCCGCGAGCTGGGTGTCTTTATCCACAATATCGTGCCCCTGATCTGCAAGCCGGAGCATGGGACGTACTTCGGCGAGATCGGCCTGCGGGAGCCGGACACAGCGGAGTTGGATCAGGCTCGCGAAGCGGGCACGGCGGTCATGGGCAGTTTCTCCCGGGTCATGAAACACTGCAAGCAGTGCCGTGCTGACGCGGTGGGCCTGCTGGGTCAGGATCTGGAACTGAACTTTCAGGAGGTAGGACAATGAGCGGACGTGTGATGGAAGGCAAGATTATCAAAGGTGTGGTGGAAGACCTGGACCGTGGACATGGAATGGCCAGTGTCACCATCCGCTCCGGCAAACGCATTTTCAGTGTGTTGATGCCCACTTCAGAAGTGCTGACGGCCGGAGTTGAGCTGAACCGCGAGGTCTTCTGCATGATCGAGGGCAAGGATATCACGCTGTTCCGGGATGTTCAGGACTTCTTCCGCCTCTATGGACAGGGCCGCCACAATATGGAATTCCATTTGCCCCAGCCGCGTCTGTTGTAAGAGCGTCGGCTTTGCTGAACCTAATGCCAGGAGCTGCTGTCTTTGGGCTGCCGCAATATGGCATAACCCTGTGGGAGGTATGGTATGCCAGCCACCAATGTTATAGATCCACCAGTATCAAGATCACCCCAGCGAAGTGCCCCCATGAATAATCGCATTAGTTACTATAAGCTTTCTCTCGACACGATTTATGAAATCAGCCGGGTGCTCTCCTCATCCTACTTCCGCAACAACGCGCTGAAAAACGTGCTGGCGGTGCTGGCCAATGCCTTTAACATGAAGCGAGGCATGGTGCTGCTCTATGATGATGCCATCGACCAGCTTTCGGTGGCGGTTTCCATGGGTATATCTCAGCAGGAGCTGGAAAAACTGCGCTACCGTTCCGGCGAGGGCATTGTGGGCAAGGTGTTCAAGCTGGGCATGCCCATTCTGATTCCCGATATCAGCGAGGAGCCCACCTTCCTCAACCGCGCCGGACGCGACCTGAAAGATGAAAAACTCAGCTTCCTGGCGGTACCCATCGTGGGCGAAAAGTCCCGCATTTACGGTGTGCTGGCCGTGGACCGCAACGTTGGGGATATCTACAGCTACTCCAGCGAATTCAACCTGCTGAAGATGATATCCTCGCTGCTGGCTTCCTTTCTGGAGAAGATCAGGACCATCGAGGACGAACGTCAGAAACTGCAGGAGGAGAAGAGCCGCCTGCAGAACGAAGTGGTCAGCAAGTTCTCCTTCCAGGGGCTGGTGGGGCAGAGCAAACCCATGAAGCGGGTTTTCGAGAAGATCAACATGGTCGCCAGGGCCCGTTCCACTGTCCTGATCCGAGGCGAAAGCGGCACGGGTAAGGAGGTGGTGGCCAAGACCATCCACTTCAACAGTGACCGCGCCAGCAAGCCCTTTATTGCCGTCAACTGTGCCGCTATTCCCCACGACCTGGTGGAGAGCGAAATGTTCGGTTATGAGAAGGGCGCTTTTACCGGCGCGTCGGGCCAGAAGAAGGGCAAGTTTGAGCTGGCCGATGGCGGCACCATCTTCCTGGACGAGATCGGCGACATTCCCCTGGCGGCCCAGAGCAAGCTGCTGCGCATTATTCAGGAACGGGAAGTGGAGCGCCTGGGGGGCACCAGCACCATCGCGGTGGATGTGCGCATCATTGCCGCCACCAACAAGAATCTTGAAGATGAGGTGAAGGCCGGTCGCTTCCGCCTGGACCTTTACTATCGCCTCAACGTGGTGACCATCTTTCTGCCCTCCCTGCGCAAGCGCAAGGAGGACATTCCCCTGCTGGCCAACCATATCCTGCAGCGGCTGAACAAGGAGTACGGCCGCAAGCTGGATATCAGCCCCGCCGCCATGAGCGCCCTGGCTCGCTGCAACTACCCCGGCAATATCCGGGAGCTGGAAAACTGTATAGAGCGCGCCGCCCTGTCCGCCGAAGGCAACTCCATTCAACCCACTGACGTTTCCTGCATGCGTGGCGAAGTGTGCTACTCCCATATCATCGAGTCAGTCCTCAACGAGGAATTCAACCAGCCGGCTCCGCCTGTTGGCGGAGCAGCAGGAGCGTCCGCCCCTGCTGTCCCGCCAGCCATGGATCTGCCCCGCCAGGTGGCGCCGCCCCAGGCGGCGATTTCCGCCAATGAATATGAGCGGGTGCTTCAGGCCCTGGAGGAAGCCGGCTGGGTGCAGGCCAAGGCCGCCCGCTTGCTGGGCATGACCGTGCGCCAGCTCAACTACCGCATTAAAAAGTACGGTATCGAACTGCGCAGAATCTGATCATGGCGGGCTCCCGTACAACCTGTATCGTTGGCGCCGTGCGCCAGTGACCTTTCCACCTGCTGGTCCGATTCGGGTATTTCCGCATACCGTCAGCGCTCCAGAAATATTCGCGTATGGCGAAAAAAGAATTGATGCATTTTAATGAATGGCTATAATGTCATGAAAATGTTCGTGAAATGTCTCACGAAGGCAGTGCGTCTGAGCCCCCGCCAAGGGGGTATTCTTTATAATCTGGAGAGAGTGTATGAAGCGTGTGTTGTCGGTTTTTTCGGTCTTCTTTTTCGCACTGGCTCTGGCGGGTTTCGCATCAGCGGGACTTGACCATTCCATGTTTATTCAAGGTGAGTTCAAAAGTGGCCCTGAGGTCACCAAAAAGTGTCTTGAGTGCCACTCCCAGCAGGGCAGGGATTTCATGCAGACCGCGCATTGGAAGTGGGCCGGGAAGCCAAATCATGTCAAGGGAATGGAGTCATCCAAAGAGGAATACGGTAAGCGTAACATGATCAACAACTTCTGTATTTCCGTTGAAGGTGGCACCAATCCCCAGAATATGGCCAGCTGCACTGGATGCCATGCTGGTTATGGCTGGAGAGACAGCAGTTTTGACCACAGCAACCCCGTCAATATCGACTGTCTTGTCTGTCATACCAGTGAAGGCGACTACTTCGGTGCCAAGCGCAGTGGTGGAGCTGGTACGGTCAGTAAAGCCTATGTGGAAAGTGGTGGACTGTTGAAGGCCGCCCAGAGCGTGGGCAAGCCATCCATGATTAACTGCGGCACCTGCCACTTCTACGGCGGTGGGGGAGATGCTGTCAAACACGGCGGCTTGGATTCATCGCTGTACACGGCGAATCGCAGCCTGGACGTTCACATGAGTGCCCCAGCCAACATGACTTGCGTTGACTGCCATACCGCCGACAAGCACCGCGTCAAGGGAGCCTCCACCATGATGGCCACCCACGAGGGCCGGGTCAGCTGCACCGACTGCCACGCTGATGTGCACAAGAGCAACCCCCTGATGGCCAAGCACCTGGATGCCATCGCCTGCCAGACCTGTCACATTCCTGCCCACTCCCGTGGTCAGCACTCCAAGGTTCTGTGGGACTGGTCCACTTCCGGTAAGAAAAAAGATCCCGAATGGGAAGGCGACCACGACCGCGAAACCTACTATCCCACCAAGGGGACATTCGAGTGGGGCAAGGACGTGATGCCCGCCTATCTGTGGTATAACGGCCAGATAGAGCGTTATATGAAGGGTGACAAAATCGATCCCAAGCAGTTGACCTCCATAAACAAGCCTGTGGGCGACATCAAAGACAAGAAGGCCAAGATCTATCCCTTCAAGGAGCACCTGGGCAATCAACCCTATGACACCCGTCACCTCTACCTGCTGACGCCGCACACCTTCCAGGGTTACTGGAGCCACCTGGACTGGCAGAAGGCTCTGGTGGAAGGAGCCAAGGGGGCTGGTATGGAATACAGTGGTTCCTTTGATTTCGCCAGGACCATCGAGTATATCTCCGTCAGCCACCAGGTAGCTCCCAAGGAGCAGGCCCTGAAATGCGCCGATTGCCACAGCCCTCAGGGTCGTCTGGACTGGAAGGCGCTGGGATACGGCTCTGATCCCATGACCGGCGGTACCTCGCGGAATAAATGACCATGACCTGTTTTGCTTCGGGTGGGCCGTAAGGCCCACCCTTTTTTCGTTGGCATGGGGATTTTCCATAGTCAGCACCGGTATTTCATGGCATGATAAGCGGATATACTACTGTGCCCCAGGGCGAATTCAGCAAGAGAGTATGCTATGCAAACCTATACCTATGGCCCCTACGGTGGAGCCTATGTTCCGGAAGTGCTGCATCGGCCGCTGGCCGAGCTCACCGAAGCCTTTGGAGAAGCCCTGCGCGACCCCGCGTTTCTGCAGGAATTTCAGCATATCCTCACCCATTATGTGGGGCGCTCCACACCCCTTTTTCATGCCGCCAATCTCAGCCGTAAATATGATTGCCAGGTGTACCTGAAACGCGAAGACCTGGCCCATACGGGAGCTCACAAGATCAACAACACCATCGGCCAGGCGCTGCTGGCCAAGCGTATGGGAAAAAAACGGGTCATTGCCGAAACCGGTGCCGGTCAGCATGGCGTCGCCACGGCTACGGCGGCGGCTCTGCTGGGTCTGGAGTGTACGGTCTTCATGGGCAGCGTGGACGCCAGACGCCAGGAGGCCAACCTCTTCCGCATGCGCCTGCTGGGCGCCCAGATCCAGCTGGTGGAGTCGGGCTCCAAAACCCTCAAGGATGCCACCAGCGAAGCCATTCGCAACTGGATTGCCACGGCTGACGACACCTATTACATCATCGGCTCGGCCCTGGGCCCCTCACCCTATCCAAAAATTGTGCAGACCTTCCAGTCGGTGATTGGCAGCGAAATCCGCTCCCAGTTCTACCAGCAGCACCTGCGCCATCCCGATGCGGTCATCGCCTGCGTGGGTGGTGGCTCCAATGCCATTGGTACCTTCAGCGGTTACTATGAAGATCGCGATGTCAGGCTCTACGGTGTCGAGGCTGGCGGCTGCGGCCTGGCCAGTGGCCAGCACGCGGCCCCCATCAGCGAGGGCAACAAGGGTATTCTGCACGGGTTTTTCTCCTACTTCATGTGTGACGAAAATGGCAATATCCGTGACACCCACTCCGTCTCTGCCGGTCTTGACTATCCTGGTGTCGGCCCTGAACTGGCCTGGCTGGCCGACAGTGGACGGGTGGAGTATATCGACGCCACCGACGAACAGGCCCTGGCCGCCTGCATGGAGCTGGCCCGCTGCGAAGGTATCCTGCCCGCCCTGGAATCCAGCCACGCCATTGCGGCTATTCCTGTGGTTGCGGCCAAGCATGGCCCTGGCTGCCATATCGTGGTTACTCTCAGTGGCCGTGGCGACAAGGATATGGGTATTCTGCAGGAGAAACTTCAGCCATGAGCGCCGAGGGGCTGCCAATCTGGGGCGAAGGCTCGCCCCAGGCTCCGGCGGGATCGTCGGAGGAGCTCCTGCGGCAGCTGCGTGAACGCACCAAGGAACTGGAGTGCCTGCACTCGCTCTCTCGGCTTATCGCCGATAGCAGTCTTGATCTGGATCGCCTCTTTCAGCACACCTGTGAGCTGATCCCCGCCAGCTGGCAAAACCCCCACCAGACCAGTGCCTCAATTCAGTTTGACGGAAAAATTTTTCAATCGGGAAACTTTGCTGTCACCGCCACCTGCCTGCAGGCGCCTCTGTGGGTGCGCGGAGTCCTGCGCGGGCGCGTTGAAGTGTGCGTGATCGTCGCCGCCGATGAGCCCGGTGCCCAGGCAGCGTTTCTGCCGGAAGAGCGCTCCTTGCTGCAGACTATCGTCACCTCTCTGGAACGGGCGGTGCTGCAGGTGGAGTCGGAACGGGACCTGCAGTATCGCCAGGAGCTGGCCCGTCAGATCATGCTCCTGTCGGCACGTTTTATGGCCGCGTCCCCTGCCCGTCTCGATGGCACCATCGAGGACGCCCTGTCCCGTATTGGCGAGCTGTGTCGCGCGGATCGCTCCTATATATTCTTCTTTGATGACGCCATGACCACCATGGATAACACCCACGAATGGTGCGCCGCTGGCATTTCGCCGGAGCGGGAGAATCTGCAGTCGGTGCCCTGCTCCCTCTTTCCCGCCTGGATCAGTACCCTTGCCCGGCGGGAGAATATTCTTATCCCCGAAGTTGCCACCCTTGGCCCGGACTGGCAGGCGGAGCGGGAAATTCTCGAACCCCAGGGGGTGCTTTCACTGGCGGTGGTTCCCCTGTGGGGAAATCACGGGCTGATGGGCTTTCTTGGGTTTGACTCCGTGCGCAGCCTGCGCCAGTGGCAGGAGGACGAAGTATCCCTGCTGCGGGTTCTGGCCGACCTGATCGCCAGCGCCCTCGACCGCAGTCGCAGCGAAACCTTTCTGCGCCAGGTGCGCAGCACCACCGCCAGCAATATCATCACCGCCATCGCCCACCACTGGCGCCAGCCCCTGACCGCCCTCTCCCTGGCCCTGCAGGATATGATCGATACCCAGGATTACGGTGAAATGGATGCCCGGTATCTGCGGCAGGGAGTTGGTGAAGCCCTTGGCAAGATCGAGGAGATGTCGGAAGTTATCGACCGCTTTGACCACTTTCTGCGCCCCAGGTACGATGCGGGTGCCTTCTCCCCGAATACCAGTATTCATGAGCTCCTGAAACTGGTGGGCAGCCAGTTCAGCGCCGAACGCATTGAGCTGGAGTACGACGCGGAGCGCCCTCAGGCACTGGTCCGGGGGTATGAGTACGAGTTCACCCAGGCTCTGCTGGCAATTCTCTCCAACGCCCGCGAAGCCATAGAACGCTATCGGGCCAGGAAGCCTTCCGCTCCTGTCCGCATCCTGATTGAAAGTACTACCGACGCTGCTTTCATGCGTATCCGCATCACCAACACCGGAGAGCCCCTGGCGGCCCACGCCATGGAGCAGATGTTCATGCCTTATATCTCCAACCACCATATGATTCCTGGACGCGGCCTGGGTCTCTACTTTGCCAGAATCGCCATTGAGGAGAACATGGGTGGCACAATCAGCGTGGAAAATACCATCGGTGGCGTGCGCGTGAATATCAGCCTTCCCCTGTGCCCGGAGGATGGCACGACCTGATCAGCTCACCTCGCTTACGAATTTTCTCACCAGTTCGAAGTACTCAGCAGCATTCACCAGCATGATATCGTTGTGATTGCCATTGGCGAAAACGCGCAGCTGTTTTTTGCCACCCGCCCACGCATGCAAACGCTCCCCATGACTGACATCCACCAGCCCATCATGGCGCGTATGCAGAATCAGCGTCGGCCCCCCATAGCCGCCAATCTTGGCCCGGTGGTCAAGGCGCTGGCGAACCTCCAGCTGCAACTGTTCCAGAGTCGTGCCCATTTCACCGGGGCTGACCCGCAGCAGAATGCGCTCCAGGGGATCGGCAATACCGCTCTCCAGAATCAGACCCGCCGCCGTGGGGAAGCGGTGCGCCGCCTCCAGGGCAAAGATGGAACCCACCGAGCGGCCGAAGAAGATAAGCTTTTCGGCAGGCTCGCCGATGGCATTGACCATGGCCACCACATCGTCCAGCATCTCGCCAAGCTGGGGCGAACCATCGGACATGCTGTAGCCCCGGTATTCGGCGATAAACACATTGGCTCCCATGGATTCCAGAATATGCAGGAAGTCGCCCAGATAGTCGCTGACCACCTCGCCATTGCCGTGAAAGTGCACCACCGTAGGCGCACCGGGCAGGGGACGGTGGGAATAGCACGAGAGGCGAACGCCCTCCCGCTCCACCCAGAAGGGATTGGGGAAGGGAATCCTGGTGGGGAAGAAGTAGCGCTGGGCGATGAGAGGATGGTTCAGTACCTGGGGCATTCTGCTCTCCTTTTGCGGGCAATCAGTTTTTGGTTCACAGAAAAACGCCCAGCTGCGCTGCAGCGTCATTCAATCTTGTTCACACACGGTTCGGAGGCTGTCGCGCAACAAGGTGCTTCACTTTTGCACCTTGTTGCATTGGCTTAAGTCTTTTTTTGATGCTAATTAACGTGTGTTGGCAGTTTATCTTTCTGGATATTGTCCTTTTTGACCGCACAAAAAGGACACAAAAATGCGCCCCCCGAACGCCCGTTTTTCCGGCTCGTTGGCTTGCCTGTTCTGGAGATCCGGCAGACACTGCATCCCTGCAGTGCTGCCGGACCACTCACTTCCTGTGAGTGTCCCGTTCGGGTCTTGCCAGCCAGGCGTCGCACTCACCGGACGGGCTCAGGGGGGAACGGCCTGCTTCTGCCTCTCCCCCGTGTGCTGGCCCAGCCAGGACGCGCCGACTGTCAGGCTGCTGAAAAGCCTCACCTGCGGCGTTGCTTACCAGTGCTCGTCGCTGCGACGTACAGGAAGTACGTCGCACTCCTCATCTTGCTTGCGCCTTGCACCTGAGAACTTTTCAATTGCCTGCATAACGCGATGGACCCGCAGGGTTACCGCCACGAGGGCGGCAACCGCAAACCAAAAGCCATGGATGGCGGTTGTTTGCGGTCCCCAGTTCCAGGCAAGCGGACGGCTGAAAAGGACAGCACTTGGGGCCGCTTCCCAGCCATTTTGGGCGGGTCCAAAGTGGCAAAGGAAATTCCTGAGCAATGGAATCGGAATGTCAAAGACTCAGTCTGTGCAGAACTATTTTCGCCATTCCAGCATGACATCCGGGTCGGCGCCGGCAATCTGCCGTTTCGGGGACGCGAAACTTCAGAATGTTGTATTTTATTTCGAAACCGATATACACTGTAACATATTCCAAGCCCAAGCGGAGACCAGCGTGGCCATTTTACTGATTTGCACCTTTACCCTTCTCCTGAACATTCCCCTCGGCTATCTGCGCCAGAATTACGCAAAATTCAGCATCGGCTGGCTTGTCTGTATTCACGCCTCAATTCCCCTCATCATCTACCTGCGAGTCCTCAGGGATCTGGGCTGGGGATACATCCCCCTGACCATCGCCGCCGCCGTGGCCGGACAGATGGTGGGCGGCAGCCTGCATCGACGTCGCCATATGGCAGCTTGAAGGGTAATCGCCTCAGAGCCTTTCCGCGAACGCGCGCAAGAAGCACAAAGCCAATTCTCACGCAACGCCCACCAGGGAAGACCATTGGAAGAGTTCCTTCACCGCGAATAGGCTCAAATGGACAAGCGGCTGTATCTGTCCGTGGGGTATCGGTGAGCGTTGGTTATTGTACAACAGGTACGCAGACGGCTCTTTCTTTCGAGCGCCGCTTCACCTGAAGGTCAAACAGTGGTAGATTTTCCTTGCCCGTAAGGAGGTTTTCTCAATGGATATCCCACGAATTTTCAACATCAGCGAAAGCGCCCATCGCATCCATAACCCCTTCACACCGGAGAAGTTCGCCACACTCGGCGCCGTGCTGCGCCTGGAGCCGGGAACGCGCGTGCTCGACCTTGGCAGTGGCTCCGGCGAAATGCTGTGCACCTGGGCACGCGATTACGGAATTACCGGCGTCGGCATCGACATGAGCCAGCTGTTCAGTGAGCAGGCGAAACTCCGCGCCACAGAACTTGGCGTCGCCGATCAGGTCGCATTCATCCATGGCGACGCAGCCGGTTACGTAACCGACGAAAAATGCGGTGTGGCAGCCTGTGTGGGTGCTACCTGGATTGGCGGGGGAGTTGCCGGCACCATAGAACTCCTGAAAAAGAGCCTTCACACTCACGGAATCATCCTTATCGGCGAGCCTTTCTGGCGGCAATTGCCGCCGACGGAAGAGGTTGCGAAGGAGTGCTTTGCCACCGCCATCTCCGACTTCCTCACACTTCCTGAGCTTGTCGCGACTTTCGACGAACTCGGCTACGACCTTGTGGAAATGGTCTTGGCAGACCAGGAAGGCTGGGACCGGTACGAGGCAGCCAAGTGGCTCACCATGCGTCGGTGGCTTGAAGCAAACCCCGAAGACGACTTCGCGAAAGAAGTTCGGGTTCAACTGACCACGGCACCAAAGCGTCATGTCGCGTACACGCGCGAATACCTCGGCTGGGGCGTATTTGCTCTGATGGAGCGGTAATGGAGGCGCTTTCGGTGGAGAAGTCAAGTGCATGACAATGCGTGGTTCATCTCAAGACGGAAATATCATGCTGGAGATAGCGTTGGCTTTTCGGTGACCGCTCCAAATGGCCAAGACAATGCAAAGAGAGGAAAGTAGTTATCTGATGAAGTGTCTTGTCGTGAAAGCACATCCTCTTCCAGAAAGCCTGTGTTCGTTCTTAACGCAGCGCGCGATTCATATGCTTGAAACGGCGGGGCATTCGGTAGAGGTGGAAGATCTGTATGCTCAGGATTTTGTGGCTTCGCTTACAGAGGCAGAGCGCCACAGCTATTACGCCGTTCATGAGTACCATGTGCAGCAGGTGGCGCCTCAGGTGGAGCGCCTACTCAGTGCTGAGGCGATTGTGCTGGTGTTTCCCACCTGGTGGTTTGGTTTTCCCGCTATTCTTAAAGGTTGGTTTGATAGGGTGTGGGTGCCGGGAGTGGCGTATGACCACGAAGACCAGTTCGGCCCAATTCAACCGAGATTAGTGAACCTGCGCCATATGCTGGCGATAACGTCGCTCGGTGCACCATGGTGGGTTGATAAACTTGTGTTGAGGCAACCAGTTAAACGGATTCTGAATGCAGCCATCATCGGTGCTTGCGCTCCGCAATGCCGATTGCAGATGTTGTCGCTGTATAAGAGCGAGCAACTCTCGACGGCGCAAGTTGAAGCATTCGGAGCCCGTGTTGACAGGACGCTACAGCGCTGGCCTCTCTGATTCGTTTTGTACGTTGCAATGACGTGCGACTGCGAGTAACACCGCAGATGAGGGTTTTTCAGCAGCCTGCAAAAAAGATGGCATCAATGCCAAAAGGGGGACTCCCGATGAAACCACGTATCAGTATGCTCACACTTGGGGTGAGGGATCTGGAGAAGTCCATTCGGTTTTATGAGCAGGGTCTTGGACTGCCTCGCATGCCATCTCCACCGCAGGTGGCATTCTTCACCCTGAATGGCAGCTGGCTGGGTCTTTATGGTCGGGAAGCCCTGGCGGAAGATGCGGGTGTCTCTGCGGAAGGGAGTGGCTTTTCCGGCATTGCCATGGCCCATAACGTGGACAGTGAGTCTGCGGTTGACGATGTGCTGGAGCAGGCGGTGGCTGCCGGTGCGCAATTGGTTAAACCCGGTCGGAAGACGTCCTGGGGCGGCTATGCGGGGTACTTCGCCGACCCGGATGGCTACCTGTGGGAAGTGGCCCATAATCCCTTCTTCTGGGTTGGCCCGCATGATGAAGAGGGCTGAGAGGGCCTTCGTATGCTTTGCCCCCATGCGTGTTTTTTCTTTCCCATGCCAGGGAAAGGCGTGAGCCTGCCGATAATTTCTGGTACTCTGCGTGATCCCATATTTGAGAAAAGGAGCTTCGATGACTGAAAAAATTCGTATCGGCATAGTGGGCCATGGCAATCTGGGGCGCGGTGTGGAAGTTGCGCTGACTCACTGCCCGGATATGGAACTGGTGGGGATTTTCACCCGCCGCGAGCCTTCAGGTATAACCCCTGTGGGTGAGGCGGTCTCCGTCTATTCCCTTGATTCCATCGATGATTTTCGCAACGCCATTGATGTGCTTATCCTCTGTGGTGGTTCCAAGGACGATCTTCCCCGGCAGTCCCCGGCGCTGGCTGCCAGGTTTAATATTGTGGACAGCTATGACACCCACAACAAGATTCCGGAGTTTTATGCGGCTGTGGATGCGGCTGCCAGCTCAGCTGAGCGTACTGCTGTCATCGCGGTGGGCTGGGATCCGGGTATGTTTTCCATCAATCGTCTGTATGGCGAGGCCATTCTGCCCGAAGGGGAAACCTACAGTTTCTGGGGCAAAGGGCTGAGTCAAGGGCATTCCGATGCGGTGCGCCGGGTTCCCGGTGTTAAAGCTGGCGTCCAGTATACCATTCCTTCAGAGAAAGCTATCGCACGGGTTCGCGATGGTGAGCAACCAGCGCTGTCCACCCGCGACAAGCATGTACGTGAGTGTTTTGTGGTGCTCGAAGAGGGGGCTGATGCGGAAGCGGTCAAGCAGGCTATTGTCACCATGCCGGACTACTTTGCCGACTATGACACCATAGTGAACTTTGTCTCTCGGGAAGAGCTGCAGCGCGACCACTCAGCCATGCCCCACGGTGGTTTTGTCATCCATTGCGCCCAGTCGGCCAGCGGGGTGAAGCAGGTCATGGAGTTTTCCCTGAAACTGGACAGCAATCCCCAGTTTACCGCCAGCGTCATGGTTGCCTATGCCCGTGCCGCCTATCGGCTTCATTGCGCGAAGGAGTATGGCGCGCGTACCGTATTTGATATTGCTCCCGGCCTTCTTTCACCAAAGAGTCCGGCGCAGCTGCGTAAAGAGCTGTTATAATTTACAGCTGCCGATCAACCCCCACTGCTGCATGTCAGTTGGGGGTTGTTTTTTTGTGAGGGGGAGTCTTTATCTCTCCTGTTCTCGTCGATCGTGTTTATTGACGGAATAGTCCCCCCGTTCCCCGCTGATTTGCAGCGAATTTTTCCCATCACTTTCCCTTGTGCTATGCTGTGCAGAAATCAACCAACATATGGAGCAAGACCATGAAGCATGTTGTCATTACGGGTGCCAATCGGGGTATCGGGCTGGAGCTGGCAAAGCTCTATGCTGCCAAGGGCTGGAAGGTGACGGGAGTGTGCCGGGAGGGTTCGGCGGAGCTGTCGTCGGTTGCCTTTCAGGTTATCGATCATGTGGATGTGACCCGCGAGGCTGATGTACAGCGTCTGGCGGCAGCGCTGAAGGGGCAGGGGATCGACGTGTTGATCAACAACGCGGGACTGCTGCAGGATGAGGTGCTGGGCCAGCTGGATTTTGATTCCATCCGCCTGCAGATGGAGGTCAACGCCTACGCGCCTTTGCGGGTGACGGAGGCTTTGCTGCCGAACCTTGGCGAGGACGGAAAGATTGCCAATATCACAAGTCGCATGGGTTCCATTGCCGATAATGATTCGGGCGGACGCTATGGTTATCGTGCTTCCAAAGCGGCGTTCAATGCCTTCGGGCGCTCCCTGGCCATGGACCTGAAGCCCCGTGGCATTGCGGTGGCCCAGCTGCACCCGGGGTTCGTGAAGACGCGCATGGTGAATTTCGGCGGGCTGATTACCCCCGAGGAGTCGGCCAGCGCCCTGTATCAGCGTATTGAAGAGCTCAATCTTCAGAACACGGGGTCTTTCTGGCACTGCAATGGAGATGCGCTTCCCTGGTGATACAAACGCTGTGCTATTTCGCTGTCTTCTTCCTCGACATATCCACAAAGTTTCGTATACAATGTGAAGAAAAGTGCAGAATATGCATGGAATGTGAATTCCGGCAAACCATAAAGGAGTGACGCTATGCCCGATTTTGTGTATCAGGAGCCTTTTCCGCTCAGCAAAGACAACACGAAGTACTACCTCGTCCCCGATTCCAAGAAGTATGTGAGCGTTTCCGAATTCGATGGGAAACCGGTGCTGAAGGTGGCTCCCGAGGGGCTGACCGTTCTGGCCAAAAACGCAATTCGTGATGTTTCCTTCCTGCTGCGCGTTGAACACAACGAGCAAGTGGCGAAAATTCTCAGCGATCCCGAAGCTTCCATGAATGACAAGGGTGTGGCCATCGCCTTCCTGCGCAACGCGGAAGTGGCAGCCAAGTTTCAGCTGCCCACCTGCCAGGACACGGGTACCGCGACGGTTGTGGCCAAAAAGGGCCAGCAGGTCTGGACGGGAGCCAATGACGAGGAGCTCCTCTCCAAGGGTATTTACGAAACCTATGCCGAAGAGAACCTGCGCTACTCCCAGACGGTGGCTCTCAACATGTACGACGAGAAGAACACCGGCACCAACCTGCCTGCCCAGATCGACATCATGGCCAGCTCCGGCGATGAATACAAGTTCCTCTTTATGACCAAGGGTGGCGGCAGCGCCAATAAGACCATGCTCTATCAGGAGACCAAGGCCCTGTTGACTCCCGAGAAGCTGGAGAAGTTCCTGGTGGAGAAGATGAAGTCCCTGGGAACGGCGGCCTGCCCCCCTTACCATATCGCCTTTGTCATTGGCGGCACCAGCGCCGACTCCTGCCTGAAGACGGTCAAACTGGCCACGGCCAAGTATCTGGACAACCTGCCCACCACGGGCAATGAGCATGGCCAGGCTTTCCGCGATGTGGAGCTGGAAGACAAACTGCTCCAGGCGGCCCAGAAGCTGGGAATCGGCGCCCAGTTCGGTGGCAAGTACTTCGCCCACGATGTGCGCGTCGTGCGCCTGCCCCGCCACGGTGCGTCCTGCCCGGTGGCCATGGCGGTTTCCTGCTCCGCCGACCGCAACGTCAAGGCCAAGATCAACAAGGATGGCCTGTGGATTGAGGAGCTGGATCGCGACCCCGGACGCCTGATTCCCCAGCAGTTCCGTGGCAAGCACAGCCACGGCGTGAAAATCGACCTGAATCAGGGTATGGAAGCGGTGCTGGCCGAACTGACCAAGCATCCCGTCTCAACTCCCCTGCTGCTGAACGGAACCATCGTGGTGGGCCGCGATATCGCCCACTCCAAGTTCAAGGAAATTCTGGACGCGGGCAAACCCCTGCCTGAGTACCTGAAAAAATACCCCATCTACTACGCTGGCCCCGCCAAGACACCTCCGGGAATGCCATCGGGCTCCTTCGGCCCCACCACGGCCGGACGCATGGACAGCTATGTGGACCTGCTGCAGTCCCATGGTGGTTCCCTGGTGATGATCGCCAAGGGCAACCGCAGCCAGCAGGTCACCGACGCCTGTAAAAAGCACGGTGGCTTCTACCTGGGCTCCATCGGTGGCCCTGCCGCGCTGCTGGCCGACGAGAATATCAAGAAGGTCGAGTGCATCGACTTCCCCGAACTGGGGATGGAAGCGGTCTGGAAGATTGAAGTTGAGGACTTCCCCGCCTTTATTCTGGTGGATGACAAGGGGAATGACTTCTTCAAGCAGATTGGCTGCTAAAAACCTCCATCTGCGGCGTTGCCCGCAGTCGCTCGTCGCTGCAACGTACGGGGAGTACGCTTCGCTCCTCGCTCCTCGCTCCTCGCTCCGCTGGCGCCTTGCACCTGAAGGTTTTTCAATTGCCTGCGCGTTTTGAGGTATTTCAGCAAGCCGTTAAAGCATCCATCTTTAACACTGCCTGACTGGTACCGTTCGGAGAGACGCTTCACCCCCGGCCCAGCCGGGGGTTTTTTATTGCCTGATACCCCCAAGAGTGGTACATCAGATCTCAGTAGAGAATGATTACTGAAAAAGGATTGCATATGCAGCTCAAACCGCTTCTCTTCCCCACGACAGATCGCACCTTTCCCGGCAAACGCTGGGTGAAAATCGCCCTGCGCAGCCTGCACATCTGGGCGGTGGCCGTGGTGGTGGGGGCCTATCTCTTCGGCATTCCCCAGTCGGCCTGGTATCTGTGGCATCAGATGTTTATCCTGACCGGTTTCGCCATGATTGCCCTGGATGGCTGGAGCAATGGTGTCTATTTCCTGCAGCTGCGCTGGTATGTGGTCATGGTGAAGATGGCGCTGCTGGCGTTCCTGCACCCCTGGTACCCGGAGCCCTTTTATTTCCTGGCGGGCATTCTCATTGTCTCTTCGGTGATTGCCCACGCGCCGGGTGATGTGCGCTACTTCTCTCCCTGGCATATGCGCCGACTGGAGCGTTTGTAACGCTTCGACCCGATTATTCGCGATTCTGTTTTGGCGCTCACTGGGGCTTTTCTGTTACACGGTCCCGTGGTAAGGTGGTGCGAAAAGGACGCGAATAATTTCGGGAGGCTTCATGATACGATTTCTCGGTTCACTGTTGGTCTTTTTCGCTTTTGGAGCGACGAAGGGCCTTGCAGCTTCATCATCCCATGCTTCCGAACTTCACCACTTCCATGTGGAGGAGGTGGTGGGCGGTCTCAGTCATCCCTGGTCCATTGTCTTTCTGCCCGATGGGGAAGTGCTGGTGAGTGAACGTCCCGGACGCCTGCGCCTTATCCGCGATGGCAGGCTGGAATCCATTCCGGTGCGTGGTCTGCCCCGCATCGACCCCAACGGACAGGGTGGGTTGCTGGATCTGGCCCTGCACCCCGACTTTGCCGAAAATCGCTGGCTCTATTTCAGCTATGTGGATCGTACCTCGGCGGGCTTCACCACCAATATGGCACGGGGCCGCTATCTGGATGGTCGCCTGACGGAAGTGCAGGTGCTCTTCACCGCTTTTCCCCGCAGCAGTGGCGGACGTCACTTTGGTGGGCGCATTGTCTTTGATGCCGCAGGCTATGTCTACCTCAGCATTGGCGATCGTGGCCAGATGGAGCGGGCCCAGGACTTCAGTGATCACGCTGGCAGTATCATCCGCCTCCACGACGATGGCCGCATCCCCGCCGACAATCCCTTTGCAGATGAAGCTGATATGAAACCGGAGATTTATGCCACGGGAACCCGCAACGCCCAGGGCATGGCCATGCATCCGCTCAGTGGCGAAATCTGGATGCAGGAGCACGGCCCCAGGGGCGGCGATGAGGTGAATCGCCTCATCGCTGGCGCCAACTACGGCTGGCCCAAGGCCACCCACGGCATCGACTACGATGGCTCCACCATTACCCCCCACACCGAGCTCCCCGGTATGGAGTCGCCCCTGTGGCACTGGACGCCTTCCATCGCTCCTTCGGGCATGCTCTTCTACGCTGGCGACATGTTTCCCCACTGGCAGAATCAGCTCTTTATCGGTGCCCTGCGCGGCCAGCTGATTTCTCGTCTGGAGACCAGTCAGGACGAGATGGGCCAGTGGCAGGTGCAAGAGGTGGAGCAGTTTTTTGAAGGGCAGAGCCGCATTCGCGATATTCGCCAGGCTCCCGATGGAAGCATCTGGGTGCTGACCGACCACAATCCCGGACAGGTGCTGCGCTTGATCCCCGTTTTGCCGTAACGACTTTACCTGACATTAAAATGGCATTTTGTGACAAAACCCCTTGTGATAATTCATCCTGGGGCATACAATGATTTCAATGTCCTTCATTGTCTGCAGCTTATGACGCTATCGCGGGGGTATGCCATGCCGAACAGGTACAGGGAATTTGTTGCCGGAAAAGCGCTGCTGCTTTTCCTTTTTTTGACGTTGAACGCCCAGACAGCCCTGGCGGCCTTTAACCTGGGAGGGCTCGAAACGTACCATCCGGGGGCCGTGGGATTCCCCACCCCTGAGAGCCGGCTGCAGTGGGGCAGCACCTACGAGATCACCTGGGACACCAGCCGGCTGACCGGTGACAGGATCTGGATTTATCTGATTTCTGATTCGCACTATGGCCCGATGCCACACTATCTGCGCGACCTGGAAGACCATCCATCCCATGGCTATGATCCCGGAAATCAAGATGGCGAAGACGCTCTCCAGATCCTGGAGGGATTCTCGATTGGTGAGCTGGTTTACCCTGATCCGCCGAATACCGGCTCCTATGTATTCCTGCAGGACCCCAGTATCTATCCTGATGAGCAGAAGAAACTCCTCCTCCTGGACTCCGAAGGTAACTGGGCCATGAGTGGCGGCGTCTTCATGGTGGTGCCTCCCCTGCCTGACATCCGGGAGTACGGGATCCACACCTTTCGGTCAGAATTTGACGGTCACACTCCCGTCGCCCTTTGGAACACGACGCTCTTTATGGGGCAATACGAGGTTGACGAAATAACGGAAGTCACCACACTGAGCATAGGTCGCATGGACCTGGAGGATGTTGCTGAACCCGGTGCATTGGAACCTGTGTACACCTTTGACTGCGCAGATCCTTCCTGTGTATACGAGTACTTTTCCCTGCGCTCCCTGGAACTCGTGGGTGATCTGCTGCTGGCCAGCGTCAGGACCAATTACGGTACCTCTGAAGAAGAGGTGCGCCTCCTTCTCTTTGATGCCGCTGATCCAACTGTTCTGCCATACGAGCGGTTACTGGATTCCAGCGGGTTTAATGACGGCACCCTGGCGCTTTCCGGCAATCTGCTGGCGGTAATCACCCGCCAGGGGAGTGACAGCAGGGTTCAACTGCTGGAGGTGAGCTCTGGTCCACAGATTACTCCGGTCAGCACCATCATATTCCCCAGCGAATACCTCCATTCCCTGAGCTTTTCCGCTGATGGCAGCCTGCTTGCCATTGGCAGCCTGGGGAATCGTTTTTTCCTCTACGATGTCTCCAGCCCCGCTGAACCGGATCTCCTGGTCACGGAAGAGCTGGGAAGCCACAATCAGGTTACCGTCCGCTTTGGCGAGAGCAACTGGCTGATGGTGATGTACGATATCTACGATGGCATGGAGGGCAGCACTTATTATGTCCGCCTCTACGACACGGGGGATCCTGAAAGTATGATTCCGAGCGATGAGCTGCAATTGCCCTTGGGGCTGTATGCTACCCACATTGAGGTGGCCGGTGATCGCCTCTTTCTCCTGTATGATCAGGCTGAGTATTTTTTTGACACTGAAGGGGATACCGCAGAACGCGAATACGCCCTGCTCTCCGTTTATGCCTACGACCAGGGCCAGTTGCTGAAGCTGGGGGGGCAGGCCTATACTCCATCGACATCGTATGTCGATGTCGATGGCCTGTCTGTGGTAGCCAACGCGAACCGTCAGATGGTGTTTATGTCCCTGAGTCGCGAAGGTAATTCTTTCCTGCGCCTCTACGCCACTCCGGCTTTCTCCGACCCCTTGCCCACTTCGGGTGTGGATACTGCGCTGCTGAACTCCCTGCGTGGCGCCCTGGGCAAGAGCGATATCACCATGGCCGATGTGCTGAGTACCAGAACCCTCAGCCTCACTGGCGTTGAGATCAGTGATCTGAACGGGCTGCAGCACTTTGTCAACCTGCAGGAGCTGAATCTGCGCGGGAATCTGAATGTCAGCGATCTGCAGCCACTCACGTATCTGAATCAGCTGCAGTGGTTGAGCCTTGGCGGCAGTAGTGTCGACGATCTCAGTGCCCTGGCAGCCCTGCCGGGCCTGAAGACCCTGGCGGTGTGGGGCACCGGGCTGACGGCTCTGGATATTGGCGGCATGGCGCACCTGAAGAACCTCTATGCCAGCCACGGGGAGATTGCCGACGTCACTTCACTGCCTTCGGGGCTGGAGGAACTCTACCTGGACGGCAACAATCTGGAAGACCTGGACTTTCTGACGGGCCTGCCTCTGCTGCGGGTGCTCTACCTCGGGAATAGTCAGATCAGTGATCTTGCTCCCGTCTCTGGCCGTAGCGGTCTGGAAGTGCTGCAGATCAGCGGAAATGTTATTTCCGACCTGAGCCCCTTGAGCACACTGACCAATCTTCAGGAACTCTATGCCAGCGAAAATGACATTGCGGACATGGCGCCCCTGGTGGGGTTGAGTCAGCTGCGTGTGCTGGATCTGTGGGGGAATCAGATTGAGAGTCTGCCAGCAGGTCTCAGTGGCCTGAGCTCCCTGGAAACCCTGAATCTCGGCAATAATCAGCTGACGGATATTGGCGGCCTGGCCGCGCTTTCCACCCTGAGTATCCTGCACCTGGACAGCAACCAGATCAGCGATGCCAGCGCCCTGGTACCTCTGGCTCCACCGCTGCAGTGGCTGAACCTCTTTAACAACCCCCTCAGCGAGCTCTCCGGCGCTTCGGTAGACATGCTGCGCCTGACGGGGGTGACCGTGGTGCTGACGGACACGGAGGGTGCGGGCAGCAGTGGCAGGGCTCTGGTGGTTGATGGCGACGGGCAGAGCAGTCAGAGCCAGTGCTTTATCGCCACCGCCGCTTACGGTTCGGCCCACCATTTTGATGTGCAGATTCTGCGTCAGATGCGGGATCGCTTTCTGCTGACTCACCCTGCCGGTCGCTGGCTGGTGCAGGAGTACTACCGGCTCTCTCCACCCGTGGCGCGCGCTATTGACGGCAGTGACGGGATGATGCTGGCGACCCGCCTGCTGCTCTCCCCGGTGGTGGCCCTGGCCTACGGCCTGGTGTACTGGCAGCAGAGTCTGATGGTTCTGCTCTTCGGCCTGCTGACGCTTGGCTATCGGTGGCGGCGCGATCAACGGGTTGATGCGGTACTGTTGAGCGGGAGGTTCTCATGAGATATCTGTTCTGTCTGATCTTCCTGCTGATTCTTTTGCCCTTACCGGCTCTTGCCACTGCTCCCGCGCCCGTGGGTACGGTGATAGGCATGGAGGGGCAGGCCTGGGCTGCCACCGATGGCACGCGGCGCGGGCTGCGCCTTCAGGCGAAGGTCCATGCCGGAGAAGAGCTGCTGACGGGTGACAACAGTAAGCTGCAGATCCTCTTCAACGATGATTCCATCCTGAGCCTTGGCTCCCAAAGCAGCATGGTTATCGACCGCTATGTGTATGATCCGGACCGTGCCGTCAATTCGGGACTGGTGCAGCGCATGCAGCGGGGCACGTTCCGCACGGTCACCGGACGCATTGCCGAGCAGAATCCTGAAAACTTTGAAATTCAGTCACCCCTGGCCGTTATCGGCATTCGGGGAACAGATATCGTGGGTATGATCAATCCCGATGGCACCCATCAGGAAATCGGTACCATGAGCGGACGTATTCAGCATATGAGCCATGGGCAGATCCAACAGGTCACGCCTGGCAACTCTGTGGTGGCAACGCCCAGCGCCTTCACCTATGGCCCCATGAGCCCCGGTCTGCTGGCAGCTGCCATGGATCTTGGCAGCGTGGGTTTTGGCGATGCCGACAATGGAGGTGCTGCCGGGGAAGATGAAGCCACAGAAGAGGGCTCCTGGCCTGGGGATGAAAGTGACGATGGGGCCGAGGGTGATGGCTCCGATGGTCATGGAAGCCTGCTCCTGAAGGAGCTGGCTTCCATGGGGCAGCAGGCCGAAGAGATCAGCTCTTCCCAGAAAGGCATCGGAGTTCAACCAGTTCCGGTGCTGCATCCCGGAGGCAGTGGCCTTGCCTATGACCATGCCATTGCCGTGGCGGACCCGGAGGGTTCTCCCTGGAATCCCCACAGCCACTACACCTATGGAGAGACCGCCTTCATGGAATGGGGTTACTGGGCAGAAGAGCCTTCGTCCCTGGCGAATCGCGTCTATGATGTGCGCGGCAGCCTGATCTCCACGGAAGAGGTCAACCGCATGCGCGATGAGAATATCACGGCCACCTATTCGGGAACTGCCGAGGGCATCTACCGCGCCCTTGGGGAGACGGGGTACGCTGAGCTTGCCACGGGAAGTTTTTCGGGAGTGGTGAATTTCGGCAACAGCAGCCTGAGCAACTTCCGGGTGGAGTTCACGGGAGTGGACGGTTCCAGCATTGAACTGAGCGGCGGGCAGGGCGAACTGGTGAACGGTCAGTACCAGCTGAGTATCCATCAGTTCGAAACCGTGCGTCTGCCCCATGTGGACGTGAACGATGGCTTTCTCAAGGGCGGCATCTTTGGCCCAGGCGGAGCGGGTACCGGTGGAATCTGGGAGCTGCGCTCCGGGAACAGCTCCACTGACGCCCGGGCAACGGGTACCTTTGAAGGGGTGCGTCCATGATGCGTCGGATCACTGCTCTGCCATCGCTGCTGTTGTTGGGAAGGTCTCTGGTATGTGCCCTGGGTATCTTTGCCTCAGTGGCCACTGCGCAGCCTGCCTCGCAGCAGGAGCCTGCCCGCTCAATGGAGGAGATTCGTCAACTGCTGCAGGAGAATCAGGCGGAAAAAGCCTGGCAGCAGGCATCGGCCTTGATGCACCAGTATCCCCTGAACCACGATGTCAATTTCTACTATGGCCGGGCAGCCTATGCCACCGGGCGTTACGCCCATGCGCTTTTTGCCTATGAACGCCTGCTGGGACGCAATCCCCTGGCCCATCGGGTGCGCCTGGAGACGGGGCGCACCTATCTGGCGCTGAATCAACCGGAGAATGCCCAGCGACACTTCGAGGAAGTGCTGCGTCACGATCCACCACCGGCGGTGCGGCGCAATGTGGAGCACCTGCTGGAACAGGTTTCCCGCAAGCAGCAGCCGGGGCGACTCAGCGGCAGCCTTTCCGCAGGGCTCTTCCATGATTCCAACGTGAACTTCGGCCTGAGTTCTTCCCTGGGCAGTGATCTGGATCAGATTCTGGATTTTTCCTCTCTGAAGTCCCGCAGCGACCAGGGTGTTTTCGCGATGGCCGGCGTGGTGTACGATCACCGGCTGGCAACGGTTGCGCCCTGGTATGTCACAGGTGGCGCCCAGTACTACCATCGGGGACATCTGGACGAGGATGACAGCGATCTTGGCTACGCGCGCCTGTTTGGTGGCTTCTGGACGACGGGAGCGCGTTCCATGACCCAGATGCTTCTGAAGTACGAAGATATTCGACTTGGCTCGGAAAAGCTTTCCACCATAGTGGGCCTCGAGCCCACCTACGTCTACAGCATAGCGCCTGAGCTGCGTTCTCTTACGGCCCTGGTCGTGGAGCGCCGGGATCAGCGGAACAATGAACGCGACAGCGACTATCTGAGTCTGCAGGAGACCCTGCGCTGGCAGTACCACGAAGGTGGCGACAGCATCAGTGGCAGCCTGCGACTGGCTTTTGATGACGCCGAAGAAAAGGAATATTCATCGCGCCTGTGGGAAGTGCGCCTGGAGCATGAGCGGCGGGTGGATCTGTGGTCGGGGCGAGGGCTCATGGGTGCCCACTACCGTGAAGTGGTTTATGGGAGCGAAGGAAGGGTTCCCGTGGACAGTCTTGGCACCCTGGTGAAGCGCGACGACACCCAGATCGCCCTCTATGCCTCTGCGCAGCGTGAACTGCGTCTGGGGCTCCTGGGGGAGATCCGTCTGCAGTACACCGACAACGACTCCAACCATCCCCTGCAGCGCTATGACAAGACCGTGTTCAGTGTGGCGGCACACTATCGGTTCTGAGTGCAGGCTGCTGAAAAGTCCTCAAGCTGTGGCAAGTGTAAAAAAGCCGGATCTGATAATTCAGATCCGGCTTTTGGCGTATGTTGTACACAGGCAGAAACCGCTTTCCGCACAGCTCCCAGACCGCGCTCGCCATCCTGGCTCGCTCTCGCTGTGCGGGACGCGGTTTTCCATACTCTTTCTGTCAGCAGCACATGAGGTTTCTCAGCAATCTGCTATGCCTGTGACTGCTGTATGCGAGCGAAGGTTTCCAGGTTATGCAGTGAGCTCAGGTGAGCGGCGATCATGCGGAAGAGGCCGGTGGCCATGAGGTTGGCCTGGGCGTCCTGGGGCAGCCGGGCGATTTTTTCTTCACTGATGCGGCTGAATCCGGACAGTCGGCAGGTCTCGTTGCCCACTTTCAGGTCGGCGTGCATCTCTTCAAACAGATCGAGGCTTTCCATGTGGTTCATGAAGCGTCGGGTTCGCTTCTGGGCTTCGTGGTACTCCTTGAGCATGCCCAGCACCGCTTTCAGAAAATCGCTGGCTTCGCCGTTTTCAAGGAAGAGCGGGTGGCCATGCTCCCGGCTGACAGCCCTCGAGGCGTGGTCAATGGCGGGTACCACCTGCTCACCGCTTTGCATGAAGAGAAAGGGGTAACAGCGCACATAGGCGGGAATATACATGCCGGTGCGCCAGTTTCCTTCACCGTCCACACACAGGTTGCGGCTCTGCTGAATGCCCAGCAGGCACAGGGATGTCATGGTGCCGCTGGCGGGATCTTTCGTGAAGACAATGGGAACGGATTTGGCTGCTTCTTCATATTCATCCACGGCCAGGGTGGCGGAGTGCAGGCCGGCGGCATGGGGATAGGTGGAGAGAGGGGTGACCTTGAGGTCCTTGTCGCGCTGATTTTCAATGGGCATGGGCTGTACGAACATGGGATCTCCTTGGGTGAGGTGGTGCATGGACAAAAAAGGCCTGGTGTTCGGGACTACCGCTGTATGTTATGTGGAAGTGTCACGGGAAGTCTGCCAGGCGGTGACGATCATTTCAATACCCTGTTCAATGCCAGTGGTGCTCAGGTCGATTTCCCGCATCTGCAGTCGGTTGCGAAACCAGGTCAGCTGGCGCTTGGCGTAGCGGCGGCTGTTTTTTTTCACTTCTGCGATGCAGCTTTCCAGACTGGCTTCACCATCCAGGCAGGGCAGCAGCTCCGTATAGCCAACTACGGGAATCTGCCTGAAGTCGTAGCCGCGGTTGATGGCTTCGCGGATCTCTTCGATCAAGCCTTGCTCCAGCATGGTGTCTACCCGCTGATTGATGCGTCCATACAGCTCCCGGCGTTCGCGGGTCAGCACAAAGTTCAGGGCCGGGTAGCGGGGCTGCTGCCGGGTGATGTCGCGGAAAAAGGTGCTCATGGGGCGACCCGTCTGCAGGTAGATTTCGTACCAGCGTATCAGGCGCTGAGTATCGCCGGCCTTGAGCTTGGGAGCGTACTCGGGGTCCTGAGTACAGGCCAGGGCGTGAATGGCGTTGCGATCATGGGATACCGCTTCGGTGGCCTGGTTGCGGCAGACGGGATCAATGGCGGGGGTGGAGATCAGTTCAAACTGCAGCGCTTCATAGAACAGGCCGGTTCCCACCGTGAGAACCGGAACCACACCATTGTGCAGGAGCTGATTGATGGTCTGGGTGGCTTCGCGGGCGTAGCGGTGGGCGTGATAGGTCTCGCCGGGGCCTGCCACGTCCAGCATGTGGTGAGCAGTGCCGTCAAGTTCGGTGGCATCGGGTTTTGCGGTTCCGATGGAGAGGTGGCGGAAGACCTGGCGGCTGTCACAGCCCACGATGGCTCCACCAACGCGCCGGCAGACTTCCGTTGCCACCTGGGTTTTGCCGACGGCGGTGGGGCCAGCGATGACAATTATCTGAGGAACTGTTTCCACAATTGCTCTCTGCTGTAGGATATCAGGGTAGGTCTGCCATGGGGGCAGGTGTAGGGTTGGCGGCACTGAAAAAGTCGCTGCAGCAGTTCTTCCATCTGCTGGTGGTTGAGGGTCTTGTTGGCTTTGACGCTGCGGTGGCAGGCCATGGTCTTCATGACCAGCTGCCGGAAGGATTCCTGGGCTGATTCCGGCTGGTCGTCTTTCTCTTCGCCTGCCCTGCTGCAGATTTCCCGGATGGTGTCCATGGCCTGCTGGGGGGGGAGGTCGAGGGGTGCTTCCACCAGGCAGGCAGTGTCATCGATGATATCAATGGTGAAGCCCATGGCCTGCAGCTGGGGCATATGGGTGTTCAGGGTCAGTTGCTCCTGGGGCGTCAGTCCGATGGGGTGCGGGAAGAGCAGGGGCTGCTGTTCCACCCGATTATCGGCGTAGAGGTCGGAAATTTCCTCAAAGTTGATGCGTTCCATGGCGGCGTGCTGGTCCACCAGGATCAGCTCCTCGTCTTTGATGCCGACAATGAAGGTGTCCTGGAACTGTCCGAGGATCTGGAAATCGGCTGTCGATGGCGCGGCGGATTCCCACAGCGGCGTCTCGCCGTAGGGTGAGGCGGGTTGCCCGTGTCGGACGGGAAGGTGTGACGGTGGGAGTATCGCTGGTGCTGGTTCGCTGATCTGGCCACCAAAGTTTCGGTGGGGGGCGCTGCTGCTCCATCCACCGGTGCTGGGAAAGCCTCGTGACACGGCGGGTGCCGGGGGCTCCGGGCTGCTGTGGAAGGGAGTTTCGCCTTCAATGAGAACCTGGCGGATGGCCTGCTCAAAGAGTCGGCCCAGAGCACCTATATCGAAGAAACGTACTTCCGTTTTGGTGGGGTGGACATTGACATCCACCAGGGCGGGATCAATGTTCAGAAAGAGGGCGCCGAAGGGATGGCGTCCCTGGGGTATGAGGTGGCGGTACGCCCGCTGCAGCCAGGCTCCCAGCAGGCGGTCCTTCACGTGGCGGCGATTGACAAAGAAGTAGAGGGAGTCGCGGCGGCTGCGGGTGTTGTCGGGGCGCGAGAGGTACAGGTGGAACCCGGTTCCGTCGTCCTGCTGCGAGCGGCCTTCGCGCAGTGCGGCGGCGTTTTCGCGGCCGAATACCTGTCGGATGCGTTCGTCGATGGTGGCGGGTGGAAACTGGAACTGCGCACGGCCATCGACGCTGTAGCTGAAGGCGGTCTGGGGGTGAGCCAGGGCAAATGACTGCACCAGAGATGTGATGAGATTCTGCTCGGTCTGGGGGGTGCGTAGAAATTTTTTGCGGGCCGGGACATTGTAGAAAAGGTCGGCGATCTCGACCCGTGTACCGGGGTTGGCTCCCTCTTCCCGGACTTCCGTCATTCTGCCGCCCTCAATGTGCAGGCAGTGGCCGGTCAGCTCGTCTGGCTGGCGGGAGGTGATGTGCATGCGGCTGACAGAGGCGATGCTGGGCAGGGCTTCACCGCGAAAGCCCATGGAGTGAAGCTGGGTGAGGTCGTCAAAGGAGCGGATTTTGCTGGTGGCGTGTCGCTCCACACAGAGCATGAGGTCGTGTCTGGCCATGCCGCAGCCGTCATCGGTAATGCGGATGCGCTTGATGCCACCACCTTCAATGGCAATTTCCACCCGCCTGGCGTCAGCGTCAAGGGCGTTTTCCACCAGCTCCTTGACGACGTTGACCGGCCGCTCAACCACTTCTCCGGCCGCGATCTGGTTGATGACGGTGTCGGGGAGTACACCGATCTTCATGGAGAGAAGAGGGAGATGTCCAGGGTGCCGACATGGAAGAGCAGGCCGTACTGGGCCTTGATCATGTCGTAATGGGCTTCGGCCAGGGCGCGTTCCGCGTTGCTCAGGCTGAGCATGGCATCGAGTACATCCAGGTTGGTGGATTTGCCGACCTCAAACTGCAGGGTGGTCATGCGCAGATTTTCCCGGGCATAATCCATACGACTGGAAGCTTCTTCCAGCTTGTACTTCAGCACGTCGATAGTATTGAGTTCCTGATTGACATCCAGCCGCACGTTCTCTTTGCGCTGCAGGATGCGGTGGGAGCTTTCAATGATGTTAAATTTGGCCTCACGGTAGGAAGCGATGCGGGTGCCCCCTTCCAGTATGGGGATGGAAAGGTTCAGGCCTGTGTAGACGATGGATTCGGAGCTCTCCTCGAAGTCGGGTATGGAGTAGCGCACGAAGGCGTCCAGGCGGGGGTAGTAGGCACTGACCCGCGCGCGCAGATCGTCGTGGCTGTACTCCAGCAGCGCTTCTTCGGCCATGAGGTCGTTGCGGTTGAGGTTCGCCTTCACCAGCCAATCGTCAAAGCTGGAGGCAGGGAGCTCCGGCAGGTGCAGCTCACCGACGATGCGAATTTCGTGGGTGCTCCCAATGATATTGTTGAGGCGGGTGTTCAGGGTGGAAAGGTGGCTCAGGCTCTCGAAGTAGTCTGCCCGACCTTCGCTGAGGGCCATCTGGCTTTGCAGCAGGGCAGTGCGGGCGATTTCGCCGACTTCCAGGCGGATGCGCGACTTGTTGACGTGCTCCTCAAGTCGCTTCACATTCTCCTGGTTGACCCTGACCATCTCCTGGGCCTTGCGCAGGTCTGCGGTGATGTCGATCAGCTGTTTGAGGACCTGCTGCCGGGTGAAGCGCACGCTGAACTCGGCGGCTTCCTGGAGATGTTCGCTTTTGCGTCGTTCTGCGCTGGCTTTGCCGCCGGTGTACAGGGGCTGGGTCACGCCGGCTCCAAAGGTGCGTTCTTCACGGTCACCCTGGGTGTATTGCAGCTCGGCGCTGGCCCTGGGCAGCAGGTAAGAGCGGGCCTGAATTTCACTGAGCTGGGTTTTGCGCTGAGAAATCTCCTCCAGCAGGATGGCCTTATTGTTTTCCAATGCCAGGTGGTAGGCTTCCACAAAACTGACTTCCCGTACATGGCCGTTGGCCAGGGCTGTCGCGGCGCAGAGAAGGGCGAAGAAGGCAGCCGGAACAATGCGGTTTCCCATGGGAAAATCCTTTATCAGTTGGCAATCGCACGGGTTTTGCGGTGGTTTTCGATCATGTCGGCAAATCGTTTGAACAGATATTCACTGTCGTGGGGTCCCGCGCTGGCTTCCGGGTGGTACTGCACCGTGAAGAGGGGATACTCCTCGTGGGTAATCCCCTCGACGGTGTTGTCGTTGAGATTCAGATGTGATACGCGCACCTTGGGTGGAAGATTGGTGGGATCGACCGCGAAACCGTGGTTCTGGCAGGTGATTTCGATTTTATCGGTGGCCAGATCCTTGACGGGCTGGTTGGAACCGCGGTGTCCGAATTTCAGTTTGAAGGTCTTTGCGCCCAGGGCAGTGCAGGTGAGCTGGTGACCAAGGCAGATGCCAAAGAGGGGCAGCTTGCCGATCAGCCTGGCGATGTTGGCGTGGGCGTAAGTCACGGCGGCGGGGTCGCCGGGGCCGTTGGAGAGAAAGACGCCATCGTAATTGCCCTGCAGGATTTCCTCGGCGGGGGTAAATGCCGGAAGGACGGTGAGGTCAAAGCCGTAGTGGGTCAGCAGGCGCAGCATGTTGTACTTGATGCCGAAGTCGTATACTGCCAGACGGTAACGGTTGGGCGATTTGGATGGGGGAATAAACCCTTCCCCAAGCTTCCAGATACCCTGATCCCAGGTATAGGGCTTCTGGCAGGTGACCTTGGCTACCAGATCCTTGCCTTCCATGGGAGCAACCGCTGCCGCGCGCTTTCTGAGGTCGTCGATGTTGTGTTCGCCCGTGGCGATGATGCCTGGCAGGGCGCCTTTTTCGCGGATATGTCGCACCAGGGCACGGGTGTCAATACCATGCACTCCCGGGATGCCATGCTTTTTCAGGAACTGACTGAGGGTCTCCTGTGAACGGAAGTTGGAGGGGATATCCACATACTCCTTGACCACAAAACCCTGTACATAGGGGCGATCCGATTCCATGTCCTCTTCGGTGATACCGTAGTTGCCCATCATGGGGTAGGTCATGGTGACGATCTGGTCGACGTAGGACGGGTCGGTAAGTACTTCCTGGTAACCGGTCATGCTGGTGTTGAAGACCACTTCGCCTTCACTGATTCCTTCGAATCCGAAACCTTTTCCGGTGAAGCATCTTCCGTCCGCCAGGACTATATAGCCTTTCATGGTGTATTCTCCTTAAATGGTAAGTCTATCGGGGAACGCGAAGCGCGTATTTATCAAATCAGGAAGTATACGCCCTTGAAGGAGGTTGTTCAAGGTGCAAAGTATGATTTGCGCCAATCCCCTGCGGTTGACAGAAAATGCGGGGCGATGGGGGTTGCGGGCCGCCTCAGCGTGGCATTTTCCGGCTTTTGCGATCCTGCAGGAAGATGGATATGACCAGGGCAAATCCCCAGGCCGCGGCAATCACAAAAAAGACCATGGCGATGATGGGATAGCCGAAGACCGTGTGATCACTGGGAACATTGGTGAGCATGGCAGCGCCCAGGATAAGCGCCGCCAGGACGATTCCCATGGTTACGCGGTTGGTCATGCTTTGCAGGTGCCCCATCAGGCGGCTTTCGTCAAAGGCGCGCACCTTGACCTCGACTTCATTGCGGGAGAGGGACTCCGTGAACTCGTTGAGACGGCGGGGAAACTTTTCCATGAGTTCGCGGCCTTCAAGGAGGGAAGAGAAGGCCCTGGCGCTGGAGAAGCTCTTGAGCAGGTGACGGCGCAGGATGGATTCGCTGTGCTCTTTCAGTGCCTGCGCGGGGTTAAAGGCCGGGTCAAGCACGCGCCCGATTTCATCCAGGTGCAGCAGCGCCTTGCCCAGGGTGGTCAGCTCCGGTGCCGGCCGGATATTGTTGGCGGTGGCAATGCGAGCCAGCTCCATGACCACATGTCCGGCCTGCATCTGGGCTACGGTGGCGTCCTTGTACAGCAGCACCATATCGCCGACCTGGCGGATGAACTTGTTCTCATCCAGCCCTGGCAGGCGGGTGGCAATCTTGAGGGAGATTTTGGCCACTTCATGGCCATCGCCTTCACTGAGTGCCAGCAGCAGCTTCAGCAGGTTTTCCTGGCTGCGCGGGGCAATGCGGGAGACCATGCCCAGGTCCAGCAGTATCAGCTTTTCCGTGTCGGTGATGAAGATATTGCCTGGATGGGGGTCGGCGTGGAAGAACCCTTCCACCAGCACCTGGTCCAGGTAGGACTTGAAGAGCTGTTCCGCCAGCTCCCTGCCCTGGGGGAAACAGTTGTTGCGCAGCCCAGGGTGGTCCTGAAGGGGGACTCCCCGGACGTATTCCATGGTCAGGACTTTTGAGGTGCAGTGGCTGTCGATGGGTCTGGGAACGCCCATATCAGGGTAAGGCTGCAGGATTTTCCCCATGATAAGCAGATTCTGCTGCTCCAGGGTGTAGTCAAGTTCCCGCAGCAGTGTTTTGCGGAATTCGTCCACCATCTCCTCGAACATATATTTGCGGCCGATCTCCGTATGGCGATCCACCGTGCCGGCGATTTCCTGGATGATATCCAGGTCTTCCAGAATAATTGACTGGATAGCCGGGCGCTGAATTTTGACGGCTACCTGCTGGCCGGTATGCAGATGGGCGCGGTGAACCTGGCCAAGGGAGCCGGCGGCCATGGGTGTGGACTCAAAGTCGGCAAAGAGCGTCGCGATGGGGTGCCCGAGCTCCTGGACAATGGTTTTTTCCACATCATGCCAGGCAAAGGGCTCCACCTCGTCCTGCAGTCGGGAGAGGGCTTCAATGTAGGGTTTTGGCAGGAGGTCAGCGCGGGTGGAGAATATCTGTCCCAGTTTGACGAAGGTCGGTCCCAGCAGCTCAAGATCGCGCACAAACTGAATGGGATCACCCTTGAGCTTCTGGCTGCCGATGACCTCGCGCTCAAGGCCAGTGCCCCGGATGAAGTCGCGGTTGGCATGCTTGATGAGAAAACGCACGATATCTTTGTAGCGGCGTATCTTGCGTGGGCGGGGGAAGAACACGCTGACCTCCTTGGGTAGGGTTTTTGTAGATTACCTGACCTGTGGGCGCTGGTCAAATACTGCGATGCGCGAAGCGCTTCCCACAGAGGGCGGAGTCTGCTAGAGTATATTGGCCAGACTGTTGAAAAGCCCTGTCCGCGGCGTTGATCGCAGTCTTCTTTTCACCAGCAGTGAAAATCCCATCACCAGCCTTGGGAGAAGCCCATGACACGCTCAGCCCAATACGAAGTCTCTATGCAGATGGCCTTGAATCTCGCCCGCAAGGGGCTGGGGTTCACCTCCCCGAATCCGGTGGTGGGGTCTGTGATTGTCGATGCTGCAGGCGCCATTGTGGGAATGGGGTATCACGCGAAGGCGGGCATGGCTCACGCCGAGGTGGTTGCCCTGAAAGACGCTGGCGAAAAGGCACGGGGGGCGACCCTCTATGTGACCCTCGAACCCTGCTGTGTGCAGGGGCGCACACCTCCCTGCACCGATGCCATTATCCGCGCTGGTATTCAGAAGGTGGTCTATGCCGCGCAGGACCCGAATCCCGCCGTGGCCGGGCGCAGTCGCGCCATTCTCGAGGCGGCCGGCATCGCCGTTGAATCCGGCATCCTGGAGCCGGAGGCGCGCTACCTCAACCGTCACTTCAACAAGCATATCACCCGGCAGATGCCCTATATTACCCTGAAGTCGGCCATCACCCTCGACGGAAAAACGGCGGTGGCCAATGGGCAGTCCCGCTGGATTACCGGTGAAGAGGCCCGTCAGGATGGCCACTTTCTGCGGGGGATTCACGACGCCATCGCCGTAGGCATCGGAACCATCATCGCCGACGACCCTCTGCTGACCTGCCGTCATGGGGGCAAAACAGCGTTGCCGCACCCCGATGTGGTGATCTTTGACACCTTTTTGCGTACACCGCGCAACGCCGCCGTGCTGCGGCCTTCTGAGGCAGAGCGCCGCGTTATCATTGTCACTTCTTCCACCATGATGGAAAGCGACACGGCCACACGCCTTCTTGGAGCGGGTATCCAGCTGATTGGCCTGCCGCCGGCCAGCCAGGGGCTGCCTCTGCAGCAGGCATTTGCTGCGCTGTACGAACAGTACGGCATCACATCGGTGCTGGTGGAGGGTGGCGCGGGGCTGACCTCGGCTATTATCAAGGAGACACTGGAAGATGAGCATGTGATTTACATGGCACCAAAACTCTTCGGAGATGAGGGGATGACCTGGAGCGGATCCCTGAAGGTGCCGACGCCCGATAAAGCCTATCAGCTTCGCCTTCACTCGGTGGAGCGCCTTGGCAATGATATCAGGATATGTGCCCACAGGAGGGAACATGGAAATCTTTGAGCTGGAAGGCCATGAGTACATTGAACTGCACCATCTGCTGAAGATCATGGGATGGTGTGAAAGCGGCGGTCACGCGAAGTCGGAGATCGCCGGGGGAGCTGTCAGCGTGGATGGCGTTCAGGAGCTGCGCAAGCGCTGTAAGGTTCGGGCCGGGCAGCGGGTTGACTATGCCGGGCAGCAGATCCAGGTTCGCTGACGGTTGCGAGTCGCTTCCATCTGCAGGTCTGCCTGCGGAATCCGGGAGGCACTTTTCAATGCAGCGCCTGTTTGCTATGCTACGTTGTCGAATTCAGGTTTCGTATCCTTAAATACAGAAAAAGGAGAATCTGCCATGGGTGGAAAAGTCGCGAAAATAGGAATGCTGTTGATGATTCTGGCGGTGGTGGCAGGCTGTGGGAAAAAAGCCGGTGAAGTGCTGGAGTGCACCTATCCCGATGCTCCGACCGTGCAGGCGCCCTTGTGGGTTTGTGGCTATCCTGTGGAGGGCATTGAGGTCTCCGCAGTGGGATCGCATCCGGTATCGGCTGCCGGGGTGAACTTCACTCAGACCATGGCCGAGGCTGCTGCCATGGAGCGACTGGCCCGCTCCATGCAGGTGCATGTGGCTCAACGTATTCAGCGCTATACTGAAACCACGGGCGTCGGTGATGCCGAGACGGTAGACACTGTCAACCAGTCGGTTTCGCGTCTGCTGACATCCCAGAACCTTCATGGGGCCAAGCGGTACCGCATTATCACCAGCCCGGCCAATACCACCTATGTGCTGATGGGGCTGGACGCCGCCAGTCTGGAAGAGCTGACTCGCCAGACGCTGCAGACCAGCATGAATAATGATCAGGCGGCCTGGCAGCAGCTGCGTGCCCAGAAAGCGCAGGAAGAGCTGCTGCGTGAGCTGACCACCATGCCCTGATCTCAGGTTTCGCCTCTGTAAAAAAGCCTTCCCCAAGGGGAAGGCTTTTTTCTTTTTCAGGAACAGAAGGCTTCTGCGTCACAGAAGCGGTGTTTCTGCCGGCCATAAATCTGATACTTCTCGTGTCCCTTGCCGGCGATGACCACCAGATCATCGCCAGTTGCCAGCTCTCTGGCGCAGGTAATCGCGCGTAGACGCTCATGGATCACTGTTGTCCTGCCCATATCCATGGCGGCAATAATCTGGGAGATAATATGCTGGGGATCTTCGGTGCGCGGGTTGTCGTCGGTGACAATGCAGATATCCGCCAGCTCGCTGGCGATGGCGCCCATGAGAGGGCGTTTGGTTTTATCACGGTCACCGCCGCAGCCGAAGACGACAATCAGCCTGCCGTGGCAGATCTCCCGGGTCGATTTCAGCAGTTGCTCCAGAGCGTCGGGGGTGTGGGCATAGTCGATGATGCCATGGCGGCCATTGTGGGAAATGGGCATGAAACGCCCTTCTATGGGGCGCAGTGCTGCTATGGCCCGGGCAACCTGCTGGCGTTCCTGCCCTTCATGGTGGCAGAAAGCGGCGACGGCCTGGACGTTTTCCAGGTTGCCACGGCCTCGCAGGGGGCTGCGGTAAATCTGCCCCTGCAGGCAGAAGCGAATTCCTTCCGGGCTTACCTGCTGCTCCGTCGTGGGGATGTCAGCGTCTTCCCCGGGGCCGAAACTCAGGACGCCGGGCAGGGGGGGCAGCTTCCGGGGGATACGCCTGGTGTGCATGATGGCGTAGGGGGGAGCAGGTGTGAAGAGCCGGAGTTTTGTCTGCAGGTAGTCGTCCATGGTGCCGTGGAAATCCAGGTGATCCGGGGTGAGGTTGGTGAATATGGCGCCGTGGAACCTGATGCCCTGTACGCGGCCCAGGGCGATGGCATGGGAAGAGACCTCCATGAACACATACTCCACATGGTGCTGGAGGCACAGGTGCAGGATATGCTGGAGCGTGGTGGCACAGGGTGTGGTGTTGGCAAGCTCCGCGGACGGCCCACCATCAATGGCATAGCCGAGGGTGCCGATGGTGGCGGTTCGGCGGCCCAGGGCCTGGTAGACCTGACGGAGGTAGCTGATCGTGGAGCTTTTGCCGTTGGTTCCGGTGACGCCGACGACTTTCAGGGCGGCAGACGGGTTGCCATAGGCGGCCACGGCAATGGTGGCTTCCCGCTCCGCCAGATCGGGCAGGACCAGGGTGTTGGGCCCGTCAACGGGGTACTGGCACAGGGCTCCGGCGATTTTTCCGGAGCTCAGCAGCTCGGGCAGATGGAGGTGAGGGTCGAACTGGGAACCGGCTATGGCGATAAAAAGACAATCGGGGCTGATATCACGGGTATCGCGGCTCAGGCGGCTGAATTCCACATCCACTTGAGGATGAGGCAGGCCAAGCTGCTGGCAGAGTTGTTGAAGTCGCACGGGGAATTCCTTGGATCAGTTTGATTTACGGTCAGGTACGATGGTGTAGTAGTTGATATATTTGCCGGCAATATCGCGAAAAAGAGGTGCCGCAACCGCGCCGCCATAACTTGAAACATACACCGGGCCCTCGGCGTTCTGCTGTTTGACGGCGACTTTGGGCTCATCGATGAAGACGCCCATGACGACCTGCGGCTGCTCATAGGGAAAAAAGCCCACAAAGCTCGCCAGGTGGCGGTCGCGGGTATAGCCTTCCACCGGATCGAGCTTCTGGGCGGTGCCTGTTTTGCCACCGATAGTGAAGTACTTGTGGCTGGCATTGCGGCCCGTGCCTTTTTCCACTACGCGCAGCAGCAGCGATTTCATGGCGTCAGCGGTTTGCGGGTCAAGGATTGCCTCCCATTCGCGACCCTGGTTGGCTCCTTTGAGGATCGTTGGCTGCACCAGGTATCCGCCATTGATGGCGGCGGCATAGGCCCGCACCATCTGCAGGGCATTCACACTGATTTCATAACCCATGGAGAGGGATGTCTGGGAGAGTCTGCTCCACTGGCTGGGCGGCCGCAGCAATCCCGCCGATTCCCCGCTGAGTTCAATGCCGGTGGCAGCGCCGAAACCAAAGTCACGAATAGTGCTGTGAAAGACCTCTGCCGGGATCTGGGCGGCAATTTTCGAGGTGATGACATTACTGGACTGTCCAAAGGCTTCGGCCACCGATGCCCAGCCCATGGGGACCGTGTCGCGGATGGTGCGGTTGCCTTCGCGATATTCGCCGTTTTCGCCGAAAAAGATGTCCTGCAGGGTGATGCTGCGACTCTTGAGAGCGGCGGCGTAGGTGATCAGCTTGAAGGTGGAGCCGGGCTCAAAGGTGTTGGCAATGGCATCGTTGCGCCAGCGCTGGCGGGGATAGTTGCTGAAGTTGTTCGGGTCGTAGCTGGGCCATGAATAGATGCTGAGTACTTCGCCGTTAAAAGGATCCATGGCGACGACGCTGATGGCCTTGGCTTCGTGCTCCTGCAGAAACTGCTGGACGGAGCTTTCCACAAAGGCCTGCAGGCGGCTGTCCACGGAGAGGGTCAGCGGTGGTTTTTTCAGGGAGTTCTGCTGGGTGGAGATGGGCTCCAGCATAATGTCGCGGCGTCGGGCGTCGCGGTAGACGGCCACCCGGACTTCCTGTCCTTTCAGGCGTTCGTCGAAGCGGTGCTCGATGCCCTCCAGCCCCTGGATGTCAACACCGGTAAAGCCCAGAAGTTTGCCGAAAAGATCGCCATCGGGGTAGAAGCGGCGTTCTCCCTCCAGGAGTCCGACGCCCTTGATGGTGCCAATACGCGATGCTACCAGGGGATCCACATTGCGGGCAATCCAGAAAAAACCGGTCCTGCCTGCGATACGGTTATAGATGGGGCCGTAGTCCGCCATGCCCATGGCCTGGGCGATGCGGCTGGCTGCGTCACGGGTATTTTCGATTTCGGAACCGATACCGTAAATAGAGTAGGCCTTGGTGCTGACGGCTAGCTGAAAGCCGTGGCGATCGGCGATATGGGCACGATTCTGGCGTATGGTGAAGTCTTTGTCGTATTGCGCGGCCAGGCGACTTTTCCAGGTCTGGTGATTCACAAGCTGTTTTTCCGCCAGGTGGTAGCCGATGGCGAGAACCAGAAACGCCAGTACCAGGTACTGGGCAACCTTGAAGGTCTTAACGTGGGGTGTCTGCAAGTTCGTTGGCCCTGAGGATGGATTGGTTCAGCAGGTACTCAAGCTGATCGGCAGCAGGATAAACCATCCCGTGTTCTTTTGCCAGCATTTGGATGTATCCAGGGGAACCAAGCTGGTAAAGACGGGCTTCCAGTATGCCCAGGCGGCTCTCCTCCTCAAGGATCTGACGCTGGAGCCCGGCGACCTCGTAGCCTGTGGCGATGATGCGGGTCTTGACCCACAGGCTGAGGATAACCGTGGTGATGAGGATCAGGACAGTCGCACTGTAGGCGAACTTCCTGATTTTTGCCTCATGGGTGGGAGTGGTGCGGAAGGGGAAGACGGCCATATGGGCGCTTAGCGCTCCGCGCTGGCCAGTTGGATATCCAGCTCATCCAGTTGCGCCCTGAGCATGCCCCGTTTGGCCAGGAAGTCATTGCGATGCTCGCTGGCAACAGACTGGGCAGCTGAAGAGGATGCCAGCGCCTGCATGGGATCCTGGAGTCGTCCGTTGCGAATGACGCGGAAGTCCAGGTGTGGACCGGTGGCGACTCCGGTTGCGCCAACGTAGCCGATGATATCGCCCTGGCGAACCCGGCTGCCGTAGTTGACCGCATAGCGGCTGAGGTGCAGGTACTGGGTGTGGTAGCCGTTGGCATGGGAAAGGGTGATCATGTTGCCCGCTGGTCCCTTGCGTCCGCGGAAGATCACCTGCCCGTCAGCCACAGCGTAGACTGGAGTGCCGGTGGGGGCCACCAGGTCTACGCCACCATGGAAGTGCCGCGTTCCGTAAACGGGATGCACACGGTAGCCGTAGGGGCTGGAAACACGGGAGTAGTTGACTGGACGATTCAGGAAGAAGCGCTGCATGGAGTCTCCCTTTTCGTCATAATAGCCAACTACCCCCTGGGGATCCTGGTAACGATAGGCTGTGTAGGTATTATTGCGAATGGTTATTTCAGTTGCCAGTATGTTGCCGACGCCGACATACTGGTCGTTCAGCCATTTTTCTTCAAAAATGATCCGGTACTGGGAGCCCGGCTGGATGTCGCGGTTGAAGTCGATGCGCCAGGAGAGCACGTTCTCCAGCTGCGTAATCAGTCCGTAGCGACCATTGCGCTGGAGTTCATTGGCCAGATTGCTGGTGATGATGCCTGTCAGGTTGGACGTGCGGGTGTCATAATCCTGGACTTCCTTGGATACGTGAAATTCTTCGGACACCACATCCCATTCCACGTGCAGGGTGATGGAGCGGCTCTGGTGATAGGTGAAGCGGCGGAAATTTCCCTCATCATCCCGCGCTACCGAGTACTTCTGTCCGGCGCGGAAGCTGCGGGTGGAGAAAAGCCCGTCCAGTTGTGTGGTAATCCCGTGAATTTCCAAAGGCGAGAGCCCCTGGGCTGCCAGGATGCTGTAAAGAGAGTCACCGCGCTGCACGGTGCCTTCCGTAGTGTGCAGGGTTTCCGGGATTTCGCCTTTTTCAATCTCCACGAAATCCGGCTCTTCGGTGAAGCCCTGTTCATCCTCATAATCAATCAGGGCCGGGCGGTGGAGTTTATCGAGGGCGGAGAGCACGGGGTTGTCTCTGACAAAGGATTTGCGGATGTTCATTTCAGAGGAGATGATGATGTTGGCGCCGAATCCTATGATAAGACCGGTTCCGATAACCATGAAAAGCTTGAAAAGAATGTGTGGCTTATTCTTTCTCTGTCCCCTTTGTACGACGATCGGCTGCCTCGAAAACCTCATCCCCACTCCCCTTTTGAATGATTTGAAGCAATATGCCTCAAAAATCCGGGCAGAGCAAGAAATTTTCCGTGCCCGGATTTGAAACTGTCATGCGCGTTGCTGGTGTTCTATTCGCTGAAGACGCCGATCTTGCGGAACCGGTCATAGCGATCTTGTGTCAATTCATCGGCGGAAAGCTTCTGCAGCTCCTGCAGATGACGGTTGAGGGCCTCTTTCAGGTTGGCGTAGACGACGGCAGGATCGCGGTGGGCTCCACCCATGGGTTCCGGGATTACCTCATCGATAACACCCAGCTTCAGGAGGTTCGGAGCAGTCAGCTTCAGCGCCTTGGCGGCCTTTTCGCCCTGGGTGCCATCTTTCCAGAGAATGGCGGCGCACCCTTCCGGGCTGATAACAGAGTAGATGGAGTGCTCAAACATCAGCACGCGGTTGCCCACGGCCAGGGCCAGCGCGCCTCCGCTGCCGCCTTCGCCGGTGACGACTGATATGATGGGAACCTTGAGCCCAGACATCTCCAGAAGGTTGCGGGCGATGGCTTCGCCCTGTCCGCGCTCTTCCGCCCCTATGCCGGGATAGGCGCCAGGAGTGTCAACGAGGGTGATGATAGGCAGATTGAATTTTTCCGCCAGTTTCATGAATCGCAGGGCTTTACGGTAGCCCTCGGGATTGGGCATGGCGAAATTGCGACGGATATTCTCTGCCGTGTTGCGCCCTTTCTGGTGGCCGATAAGCATGACGCTCTGTCCTTCAAAGCGACACAGTCCGCCAACGATGGATTTGTCGTCGGCGAAAGCGCGGTCGCCATGCAGCTCCTGGAAATCGGTGAAAACGTGTTCGGCGAAATCCAGAGTGTAGGGGCGTGCTGAGTGGCGGGCTACCTGCGTGCATTGCCATTCGGTGAGATTGCCGTATATTTCCTCTTTGAGGGATTCCATCTTGCGGTTGAGTTTTTCAATCTCGGTGGAGAAGTTCAGGCCTTCCTGGGATGCGAATTTTTCCAGATCTTCTATTTTCTTTTCCAGCTCCACGATGGGGCGTTCGAATTCAAGGGCATTGGTTATCATTGCTTTTCGTCCTCCTTGTGGACATAATGTAACATAATACAATAACGGGAAAAAAGCGCGAAGTTGTGAAAAAAGGCTATTCCAGCCAAAAAATACTGATGAATGGGGCGTTTTTCTCTTAAGATGAGGGAAAAGCTCTTTGAGTGAAGGACAGAAATGAAACAAATCGCCCTTATCGTCACGGGAGCTTCAGGGGGCACCCTGGCGCTGGAGGCCATGGATGCGCTGGTTGCCCAGCATATCCAGTGCCATGTCATCTGTACGGAGCAGGCCCAGGTGAATTTTTGCATTGAAGCGGGAATGAGCATAGAACAGACGCGCTCCCTTGGCCAGGGCGAGCGTGAAACGCTGGTTCAGAAGCTGTTGCCCGACGGAGTGCACATCCATGATAACAGCAGTTTCTTTTCTCCCCTGGCCAGCGGCTCGGGAGTACCTGATGGCCTGGTGGTGCTGCCAGCCAGTATGGGCTATTGCGCGCGGGTCTGCCAGGGGCTTTCCGGGACTCTGGCAGAGCGGGTGTTTGACGTATGCCTGAAAGAGCGGCGTCCCATTGTGGTGGCACCCCGTGAAACCCCCCTGAATTCAATTCACCTGGAGAATCTGCTGAAACTCAGCCAGCTGGGCGTGGGCATTCAGCCGTTTATGCCGGAGTTCTACTCCCAGAGCCAGGGGATGCCTGGCCAGGTACGACGCTATATTGCGCGCCTGCTTGGTGGAATGGGCATAGAGCTGCCCCTGAATCGCTGGGCACTGGATGACGCCGTGGGCTGCTTTGCCTGCGGTCAGCACAATACCGTTGGACTGCAGCTGCAGTTTGAGGTTGATGCCCAGGAACTGCAGTCACAGGCAGGACTGCGGCTTTCCAAAGCGTTCGCCTCCTACGACGGCATTATTCATGGCGGCATCCTCAGTACGGTGCTTGATGAGGCCATGGGGAAAATTCCAGCCTCACTGGGGCATCCCATGGTGACCTGTGATCTGCAGGTAAAATTCTTGCGCCCACTGCGGGTACTGCAGCAGGCGTATGTCACGGGATCTTTCACTCACCGAAAATGGAAGACAGGACGAGGGGAAAGTACCATAACCTGTGGCCGTGGCGATGTTATTGCCACGGCCACAGGTCGGTTTCTGTGTAGAGTATAGAGGGCTGCTCAGCTGTGGCTGCCGCCCTGACAGCAGGAAGTCTTCTTGGGTTCACTGCTTCCAGTGGAGCAGCACCCTCCACCTGAAGCGCATCCGCAGCCACCAGTTGCCGTTTTGCGTCGAAAAACCCGCCAGTAAAGATAGGTGCCTGCAAGTGCTACTGCCGCAAGCGTTACCACGACATCAAGAATTTCCATGCTTTTCTCCTGTTACCGGTGCAATACAGCCTGTTTGTCCGATGAGAGTTTACTGTCCTGATCGCTGCAGGAACGCGCTATGGGAAACAGATCCTGCAGGTTGAGCATGACAGAGTTGTGGCACTCGTCACAGTTCAGATGGCAATCCATGTTCGCGCCCCTGACTCCAGTGTTTTTCATAAGTGCTTTGCGAAGGGTCATATTCTTTGCAACCATACTGCACCCCCACGTGTAAAGAATCAGCAAAGGTTACTCCCTTGCTGATTCTTTTTGTAGTGCACTTTTCGCTAGTTGTCAATCATTAAGTTAGCGATACCTAATAAATTATTTTCTGCGCCCTGGGCCCCGTGTGAGAATTCAGCGCATTTCGGCGATGCTCAGGGTGCTGCGGAATATGATAGTGCGCACCCAGCGGCCGTGGTCGCCATCCACTTCGGCTGCGCCGACACTGTGCCGAACTTTGATGATGGTGTTGCGGGAAGGATCAAGGGTGACGGTGACCCTGCCCTGCTGATCGCTGGTGGCACTCTGGTACTGTTTGTCATCATGGAGTGACTGATAGGTTCCCTTGGTACGGTCAACCTGAGTGATGATTTTCAGTTCGGCTCCGGCCAGTGGCTTGCCGAAGTAGTGAATCTGCAGGGGGACTTCGGTGACTCCGGGAGCAGGGAGTTCCAGGGGGGTGATTTCCAGTTCAAGGCCGGCGGGGGCCGGTGCCTCGGATGCGGGGCCTGCCAGCAAGAGAGTTTTGCCGAAATCACGGTACTGGCTCATGCGATGGCGGGCCGGTTCGCGGGTGGCCAGCAGAGTGTGGACGCCCTGCTGGGAAAACTCCCACTGCGCCTGTTGAAATGTTCCCTTGTGGTCAGTATTTACGGGGAGCACCTGGCCGTCAGGCTGCTGAATGCGCAGCGTCAGCTCCGGTGAGTCACGCTTTTCCACCGGTTCTTCAGGGTCAGCCCAGAACAGAGTGATCGCGGCCTCTTGGCCGGTTTCCACGCTGGCAGGAGCCTCAACCCAGGTGCAGTGTGCTGTGGCGCTGGAGACCAAAGAGGTGAGCAAGGTGATCAGAAATCCAAGGTGCAGGAGTTTTTGCTTCATGGGTGCGTCCTTTGTAGAAGAGGGTTGTTATGGGGATGGGGTTCTGGCGGGCACGCGAGCATGCCCCAGGCCCCAGTGGGCGAGCAGGTAGAGCGCGCTGATCAGAAAAGGCAACCAGAAGGTGACCAGCCGCAGGATGATGGCAAATGCCATGGACTGGTGCATGGCAATTTCCAGGGGTAGCAGCAGGAAGACGACCGTGGCCTCAAAAGTTCCCAGTCCGCCTGGAGTCAGGGGGATCATGGCCACCATATAGGCCAGGAAGGTGACCGTGGCAATGTTGATCAGATCTGCTTCCAGGCCCATGGACAGCGCAATGATGGCGGCTTTGGCTGGAAAGAGAAACCACAGGGTAACTGACAGGAGAAAGTGTCTGCCCAGGCTGCCCCTTTTTTTTACCTGTGACAGCGCGTTTTCCAGGGAATGCAGACTCTGGCTGAGGGTGTGTACCCATTTGGCGGGAAACACTTTTTCCAGCCAGACCGCCAGGCCGGCAGGGGCGATGAATACGGCACAGATCAGCAGGAAAACTGGGAGCAGGATCATGCCGCTGGTGGCCACCAGCCAGCCCTGGGGTGTGGAGATGCCATTGGCGATCACATAGAGGGAGAGGGAGACGCCTACCAGGAAAAGCAGCGGGCCGATACTGACGACTTTCTGCAGTCCAACCAGTGCCACTGACTGGACAGTGGTCCATCCGAAAGCGCGCTTGAGCAGATAGGCTTTGACGACCTCACCACCGGTTTTCATGGCCGGTGTGACACTTTCAAAGAACGTGCCCGACATGTTGATATGTACCATCTGGTGAAAGCGGCAGCCGCTGTGGATATGGTGACCCAGCAGTTTCCACTGCCAGGATATCATTGTTACTGTCAGCAGCTGCAGGGTAAAGGCAGCGACCAGCCATTCCGGCTTGGCCATCAACAGGCTGGTGAGAAACTCCTGGGAGTCAGCCTGCCAGATAAGCAGTGCGGTGAGCGCTATGCCTGTCGCCAGCAGCATGTATTTCACCGGGAAACTCCTTGCGGTTTTTTGTGAACAGGAGGGTGCCGTCGACTGCGTTCCCCTTGCGGTCGCACTGGGAGGCATATGCGCGGGGGAGACCGCAATAGCAGCTTTTCAGGAGGGCGTTGGGATGGCGCACCAATATACGGGCGCCGCGGGGAGCGACCGTCCATATGTTGCGCAGAATGGCCTCCTGAGGTTCAGCCTGGCGCGCAATATGGATGACCTGGAAGTGTGAGGCGTCGTAGCTGCACCCGTCACCCAGGCAGACCTCCACAGAGTTTTCCATTCCCATGACCCGGACAATCTGCTGCGCCGTGTGCACTGCTGCCGGATCGCAGTCTATGACCACCACATGGGCGCCCGTACAGCGGGCGATCTCTATGGCGGTGCAGGGGAGGGGGCCTCCTCCGATACACAGGACGTTGTCTTCGCTTGAAATAAGCCCGGAGCGCACTTCCTTGCTGACGATGCGATGATAGTACTTCTGCTGCAGTCTGATCAGCCATGGGCAGAGGACAAGGATTCGTTCTGTCGTTTTGGTAAGGCGCACCATCGCTTTCATGGCTGATTCCTGTTACAGCAGTACCAGCAGCAGCTGGCCGATCTTATTGAGGAGCCCGCCAAAGACAAAGGCTGCCAGGGTGGTCAGGAGAAGGATCAGCAGGCCGATCTTCAGGCTGAATTCTTTAATGATGATTGCCGTTACTGTCAGGCAGGGGAGGTAGAACAGGGCAACGACAGAGCCTACCATCAGCTGGAGTATGCTCAGGTCGAGTCCCAACAGGGGCAGTACCGCCAGTTCGCGTCGGATAATGCCGAGCATCAGTGCCAGGGTCGCTTCGGCCGGCAGACCAAGCCAGCCCACCACGATGGGTGCCATGAAACCTGATACCACGCCGAGGACTCCGGTTTCGGCAATCAGGGCAGCTGCGCCTATACCCAGGATCATGGGGATTTCCGCCTCCAGCAGAAACTGCTTGATGCGAATCCAGATTTTTTTCAGCAACGATTTGCCATCGGGCATGAGCAGGTTGGGGATTTCCATGAGCATGGGGGCTACAGTTCCCGGCAGCATTCTGGTCATCAGGCTGCCCACGAGAAACATGGCTCCGAAGGAGATGGCATAAACGCCCAGCAGTGCCGCCATGGAATGGTCACCCAGCAGGACGATGAAGGCTCCGGTCTGGGCGGTACAGGGGACGGCCAGGGCGACGAGTCCGGTGATCATCAGGCGCTCTTTGTTGCTGGTAGCAGCCTTGGTGCCGATAATGGCGGGCACGGCACAGCCGTACCCCATGAACATGGGGACTATGCTGCCGCCCTGCAGGCCCATGGCGCGCATGACGTTATCCAGCAGGACACCCAGGCGTGGCAGGTAACCACTGTCCTCCAGGAAGGAGAGCACGATGTAAAAGAGGGCCACGTAGGGCAGGATCAGGGCGATAGGCCATTCGATACCCTTAATGAGCATGCCGTATTCGCCAACGAGCACATTGCGCAGGATGCCCTCCGAGACCACGCTGGAGACGGCGGAGGTAATGGCGGGTGCCACGTAGTTGTTGAACAGAGGCAGCAGGATTACGGCCCGCAGAGCCTTTCCACCGCCTACCACGAGGCCCAGGGCAATGATCAGGACGATCAGGGCGATGGGGAGTCCGGGCAGGGGGCGAATCGTCATCTCTTCAAAGCGATCCCACAGGGTCATGGGGCGGGATTCGTTACGCTGGGCTATCCGGGCAATGCGGGATGCTTCGTCCCAGAAGCTCTGAAAGCTCTCAGGAAGAGTCACTGCCTTGATGGTCTGCCCTTGGGCAGCCTGCAGGGTCGTGTCCAGGAGAGTCTTCAGGCCTTCGCCCTTGACGGCCGAAGTGGCGATAACGGGAGCGCCCAGCTCTCTGGCCAGGGCGTCTGTGTCTATGGTGATTCCCTTGCGGCGAGCCACATCGCTGAGGTTCAGGGCGTACACCACGGGCAGCCCGGTCTGCCGTATCTGCAGGGCCAGGGGCAGATTGCGCTCCAGGTTGGTGGCATCGAGGACGCAGAGCACCACATGGGCTCCTTCTGCGAGGAGTTTGGTGGCAACCTCTTCAGCGGGAGATGTGGCTTCCAGGGAGTAAGTGCCGGGAACATCCGTGAGCAGTGCCTTTTTGCCGTGGTACTGGACGATGCCATGGGTGTAATTGACGGTGGTGCCAGCGTAGTTGGCGGTACGCACGTTCATGCCGGTCAGCCGAGAGAAGATAACACTTTTCCCCACATTGGGATTTCCCATGAGCAGGATTTTCAGGGCCTCTTCGCCGGGGGCCAGGGAAATGGGCTTCGGGTTGCCGTGGCAGTCCACTTAACCTACCTCCCGGATACTGATCTGCTCAGCTATGGACTTGGAGATGGCCAGACAGCGGTCACCGAGCTTAATGGTGACCGGACCGCCAAAGGGCTGGCGGGAGACGATGGAGAGTTCAACACCTGAGCGGATTCCGAGGGACTGCAGGAGCTTTTCGTCGGGGATACTTTCAAGGATGCAGCGTTTCTTTCTGGGAGCGGTGTACAGAGTGCAGGATTTCATATGTTTCTCCTGGATGACATTATTCATTAAGGGAAGAGTTCTTAGTTGATCTGAACATTTTGCATAAAATACTCTCGACTGCAAGAGTTAAGTTTCACTAATTCCGATAGTGGTTCCTGTTATTGATATAAGTGCTTCAGAGGCGGTTCTCTTCCCTAACAGGGAATTCTCTCACCTCTTTGGACGGTTTGACTGGCTGATAGAGCTGGTGGTGCCAGATGGAGCTGGCAACCAGGGCGATACCGGCACCTGTGTGCAGGCGTTTGGCCATTTTGCCTTTCATGAACAATGCGGTGATAACCGTCAGGCCGAGGCTTGCGGTCATGGCAAGTTTGGCCAGCTCACGCTGGGAATGTTTCGGAGGCTTCTTCATAGGGTTCACCTGTGGATGGTGCTTTGATGCTGTTTCTGGGGCTCTGCATGGCATTGCGGCCACCCAGGGCGGCATTCAGCAGGATGCCGATAGTGGTTCCGTTATGGAGCACTGCCGTTGCCATGGGTGAGATGCGCCCCATGGCGGCCAGCAGCATGATGGCGCTGTTGAGTCCAATGGTGAGGCGGTAGTTGGTGGTGACTCTTCTGAGCGTGGAGGCTGCCAGGGCGCGGATATCGCTGACCAGCAGAATGTCGTCGTGCAGCAGGGCGATGTCTGCGCTGATGCGGGCGATATCGGCCCCTTTCTGCATGGCGATTCCCACATCGGCCAGTGACAGGGCCGGGGCGTCGTTGATGCCATCTCCGACAAAGGCGCAACGGAGTCCACGATCTTTGTAACCCTGCACGATGGTGGCCTTTTGTTCGGGGTGCAGTTCATAGTGGCACTCGTCAAAGCCCAGTTCACTGGCTATCTCCAGAGCCTTTTCCCGGCGATCCCCTGTCAGCAGAACCATATACTGCACTCCCAGGGCGCGCAGATTGGCCATCAGGCGGGGGCTTTCCGGGCGCAGTTCATCCTTGAGGCAGATGATTCCCAGCAGTTTGCCGTCATAACCGATATAGAGGGGCGTTATGCTTTCGCCATAGTGGCACTGGATTCCGGTAGTGCTGTCGGGGAAGCGAATGCCTTCATCGTCTTCGAGGAAATGGCGGCTGCCGATGACGACTTTTTTGCCATCAACATAGGCCATGACTCCATGGGCTACGATAAATTCCACTTCGCTGTGGTGGAAGTGCTTGCGGCTGGAGGAGTTCTGCTGGGCGGCCTTGACCACTGCCTGGGCGATGGGGTGGAAGTAGTGCTCCTCTATGGAGGCTGCCAGATTGAGGACTTCCTCACTGCTCCAGCGGCTGTCCAGGGAGACGGTGTGCAGTACTTCCAGGTCGCCGGAGGTCAGGGTGCCAGTCTTGTCAAAAATAAAAACCTCCGCCTGGGCCAGGCTTTCCAGGGCGCTGGCACTCTTCACCAGCACCTGGTGGGCGCCGGCGCGGTACATGGAAGACTTGAATGCCACAGGAGTTGCCAGCTTCAGGGCGCAGGAGTAATCGGCCTGCAGAACGGCGGCCACTTTTGCCAGGTTGCGGCTGAGGACATAACTTGCCGAGGCCAGGCCAATGGAGAAGGGGACCAGGCGATCAGCCAGCCGGATGGCGTTAAGCTGCGCCTGGGACTTTGACTGCAGGGAGTTTTCCACGTAACGGGCGATGCGGAAGGAGACCCGCTCCTGCCCAACCTGTTCGGCGTAGACATGAACCCGGCCTTCCTCCACGATGGTTCCAGAAATCACGCGGTCTCCCCGCGCCTTGGCCACCGGCAGGGCTTCGCCGGTCAGGGAGACCTCGTTGATGGAGGCCTGCCCCTCCATGACGGTGCCGTCCACTGCCACAGTTTCCCCGGCCTGGGCGATGACGATGGTGCCCTTGGTAACCTGGGTAGCATTGACGAGGATGTCTTCGCCGTTGCGGTGAATCCAGACTTCTTCGGCTTCAGGTTGAACCAGGGAGAGCAGCAGTTCATCGGACTGGCGGTCGATGCGGTGGCCGATGTATTCCGCCAGGGAGATCAACAGGTTGGTCACATGGGCAGCCGTGTAGTCGCGACGACCGACAGAAATGGCGATGGCCGTGGCCTCCATGGCTTCCGAGGTCATCTTGCCCTTGAGCAGGTGACGCCCTCCCTGCAGAAGCGCTGCACTGCAGGCCATCAGGGTGAAGGCCGCCCGCAGGGGAGGGGGGAGCAGCGGAGTCAGGGCAAAGGCGACCAGGCCTTTAAGGACGCTGTGCACCTGCTCGGAACTCTGCAGATGAGCGGCAGTGTCCAAAGCGGCGAACGTATCGGAGCGGATCTCCCTCAGGAGGGTGAGAATATCCGGTACCTGGTGAACCTGGGGATCGAAGACGATGCGGATGGTGCGGTTGACCCGACCGAGCTCAACGCGATTCACCCCGGCTTTCAGCTCCAGCAGGCGCTTCAGGGAGTGCTTGTCGAAGGCAACCTGCTCTCGGTAGCGCAGGCGAACCCGTTGTCGTGTCTGGTGGATGATTTCCAGGGAGTGAAACAGTGGCATCAGTCCTCTTGCGCCATCCTCTCCTCTTGTGCTTCAGCCCGTGCGTCTTCGACTTTTTCCTTGAGTTCCTCGACGCTGGAGGCCACCTGGGTGAAGAGGGCGACGCCTGCTTTGATTATGGTCTGTTGCGCTTTTTCGTTCGTCAGCAGAAAAGTGGCTGCTGCGCCGATCAGCAGGCCCTTGATGAAGCGGTCGCTCTGGCTTCCGCCGAAAAGGGCTGAGCGGGCACCACCCATAAGGCCGCCGGCTTGAGCAGAGTGGTGCTGCAGGTAAGGGTTGTGCATGGTGGAGTTTCCGGGGTTGTAGCCGTAGGCTGAAGAATATTCCTGTTTATGGTCGGACATGGTGCTCTCCTGATGATATGGATTTAGGGGGTGACTTGGCGTTCGATGCGGATGGTGAGCGCAGGAGTCCCATGAGTGAAGCTCCGGTCAGCACCACGGCTACGCCCGCCATGGGTTCACGGGATGCAAAGCAGTTGTAGGCGAGGGCGCCGCTGCCAAGGGCTATGCCTCCCTGGAGTCCGTGGAGCAGGGCGTGCTCAGGGAGGCTTTTGTCGCGGGTTGGGTCATGGCGGGCAATTCCCAGGAGGCCATGGCTGATGACACCGGCCCAGAAGACAGCAGCGGGGTTAAATGGTCTATTCATCGGCAGCGGGTTTCCGGGTACGGCGGCTGCGCTTGGCTGGAGGCTGCTCCTCTGTGGTGGCGGGCAGTTCCGAGGCGGCAGAGGCGTCCGCAGCACTTTTGCTCTCCTGGTGCTCATCGTCCGGGGTCTGCATCTTTTCGCGAATGCATTCAGCCGTGGCTCTGGCGGCTTTGATTCCCTCATCCACGTTTTCCTTCAACAAAAGCTGTCCACGATCAAGGTACTCTCGTGTACGCCGGTTGTTGAGCAGCAGAACCGCTGCAGCTCCAACGACCGCGCCCAGTACAAAGTGATAGGCCATCGGGTTACTCCTCTTCCTGTTCCTGACGTATCAGGGTCTGTTTTAGCAGCCACAGGGCACCGGCACCCAAAAGGGCTCCGCCCAGCAGTGGTCCATTTCGACGGGTAAACAACTCTGTCAGACGCTGGGGATCGGGAGCGCTGATCAGCTTATGAACTTCTTCTATGAGTGCCCGCGGGTCGGGCGACTGCAGGTGATCGATCCCGCTGCGCAGGGAGGGCAGATTTTCCTCGGCGATGCTTGCCTGAATGCGAAAGAAAGTGTCACGGACAATCGTATCTTCCGTGCAGGGAAGAAGGCAGTCATAGAGGTGCATCGTCCAGGACTCAGCGACGACAGCGCTCTCCACCCACTCCAGCAGGTTTTCCTGTGCGTCCAGTGCCTCCGGGTATGGTGGCGGGGCCTGCGGTGAATGTTGTTCCAGAAGCCACAGCAAAGCGGCTTCCTGTTGCTGGCGACGGTATTGAATGGAGCGCAGAAGCTCGTCCGATCCCCAGCGACGAAGTGCGTTCCCATAAAAAACCAGGAGGAACCGAGTATTCTCCAGGGCTTTTTGCAGGGCCTGTTGCTGCGGGGAGCTTTCGGCGAGCGGATCGGGGCAGAAGCAGAAGACGGGATCTTTCACGATGGTGACACCTCCCTGGTGAAGTACTCCAGCAGAGGGGCTACATTGCCGCTGCGCAGAGCATCGAAGTGTTCAAAAGCCTCAGGGGTACGTTCGTAGGTGATAGTGGCCGAGCCGGCCAGTGGGTTGAGCTTTACCTGAAGCACGCCGCGCAGCGCCTCTATCTGGGTCTGCGTGCTGGCGGGGTCGCTGGTCAGCCATTGTGGAGCGCGTCCTTTGATTTTCAGGCGGATGCGTCCCGGTATATGGTGGGCAACCTGAACCCTTTCAAAAAGGGTCAGCAGTTCTTCGCGTCGGGTTTCCGAGAGGAGAGACATGAATTCACCTGTGGTGCCATTATCGTGCTCAATGCCCCTTGCCATTTTTGTGCTGGGGGAGAGACTTATAAGGGTATATCTCTGAGAGAGTAATTGCACGAAGTTAGTCTTGTCAAGCTCTATTCATGCGCGTGTAGATTTAAAGCTCGTCCTTGAGGTTGCCCGTTGTGGTGGATGGCTGGGGTATCCAGAGAAGAAGACGTGCTCCGGTGCCAGGGATGTTTTCGGCCCGCAGGGTCCCCTGGAGCTTCTCTTCCACGATGCGCCTGGCAAGGTGCAGCCCGATACCCATGCCCCGCTCCTTTGTGGAAGTGAATGGTTCGAACAGGCGCGATGGCAGCAGGTCGGGGTCGATGCCTCCGCCATTGTCGCGAAACTCAATGGAGATGAACTGCTGTTGCCCGCTGATGGTGATGTGGATGACGGGGTGCGGGGTGGCCCGTTCGCGGAAGACATCGATGGCGTTGTTCAACAGGATCATCACCACATGGCGAAATTCACCGGCGCTGCCCCGGATATTCATGTTCGGCTCTCCATGGAGGCGAACGACCACCTGGTGCTGCAGGAGCAGGTTTTTCAGCATTCCCAGGGTGATCTCGATAGCCTGTTGCGGGGCGAAGCACTCTCCCCCTGCACCCGGACTGGTGAAGTCGCGGAAGTCCTCCACGGTCTGGGCCATAAAGCGCAGGTACTCCATAATCTGGGAAACATTGCCACGAATGCAGGTTGCCGGAGTCGATTCCTCTTCGCAGATACAGGCCAGATGCTGCGCTGATACCCAGAGGGCGTTCAGGGGCTGCAGCCACTGGTGTGCGATGGCGCTGACCATCATGCCGACGCTGGCCAGCCTGGCCTGCTCGTCCAGGGTGGAGCGGAGTCTTTGATTTTCTGCCTGTAGTGCTGCCAGCTGTTTTTCCAGGTCCGTTGCGTGGTTCATGGTTGTGACACCTCCTTGTGACATGGGGAATGATTTATTAGCCCCGATTAACAATCGAGTATATCCGTGGAGTGATTGCCGGTCAACTGCAGAAAAGTGAAGGAATGCACAGGGTGATAGTGGCGAAAATGATCATTAGGGGCGACTAAATATATTCTTGACGTCAATCGACGTTATGGTATGTTGAATGTTCATTTCTGGACATGCGGCACCAGATGCACCGAAATTCCTTGTGGAGAAGCGTATGTTCCCTCATCAGGAAACTTCCCCCTGCCGGTGTGGCCGCGCAGCAGACGCAGCGCTCCCTGAGGTTCGCTGTAAACGCTGCAAACGACTGCTCTTTAAGGGGTATGTCGTGGAAGTTGAAATGAAGTGCCCCAAGTGCGGGGCCATACAGCGTTTTGACTACGCCTATCAGTGCAGGGAGCGTCACCCGGATCCGAGTTGACTATCGTTGCTGACCTGAGTGCTGCAAGCACCTCTTTCCCGAGGATTGTAAATCCCGAACCACTACCACGCGTCATCTGTTCAGCCTGTGCTGAGCCGGTGCTTCAGGGTCTGGATTATGCAACCACCTTCTCACGCGTCACCCATGTCGGGTGTATCACCAGTATCAGCTGTTATTGAACGTTTTTATGCGCGCACCGATGGCGACCCCCTTGCTGGCGCTTTTCAGAAAAAGGCTGCCGTGCACGCCGGCATGCAGATGCCCAACCTGGATGTCACAAAGTTTCAGGAGGTATTCCGCGCGCTCATGGCCCGACCCCGTTCCGGCAAAAGTGCAGCGTACATCAGTATTCCCTTCTGCAAGACCCGTTGCCTCTATTGCGGTTTTTTCAACCGCTTTCACCGGGATGACCTGGAAGCCGCCTATGTGGATGCCCTTATTGGCGAACTGAAGCAGAGCTCCAGTGATCCGGCCGTGACCTCCGGTCCTGTCCATGCCCTCTATCTGGGGGGAGGGACGCCCAACGCCCTGAGTGCAGAGAACCTCAGGCGGGTGCTGGATGCGGCCACCTGTTACCTGCCCCTGGCCAATGACTGTGAAATCACGGTGGAGGGGAGAATACACGGTTTCGGTCAAGACAAAATTGACGCCTGCCTTGAGGGGGGTGCCAACCGTTTCTCCATCGGAGTGCAGAGCTTTGACACCAATGTGCGGCGCAGCATGGCTCGCATTGATGATCGGGAATCCGTTCTGCAGGCACTGGAGCGCCTCATGGCCACCGATCAGGCGGCAGTGGTGATCGACCTGGTATACGGGTTTCCGGGGCAGACCATGGAAATATGGGAGGAGGACGTGCGCACTGCCGCTTCTCTGGCTCTTGATGGTGCCGACCTGTACCAGCTGAACGTATTGCCCCACAGTGAGCTGGCCAAGCGTATGGCTCAGGGTGCCATTGAGCCTGCCGCCGACATGACCCGCCAGGCCCGCATGTTTGCACAGGGGCTGGACGTCATGGAAGCCAATCGCTGGAGACGCCTTTCCGTCAGCCACTGGGGTCGCACCACCCGCGAGCGTAATCTCTACAATCAACTGGTCAAAAACAAAGCCCATATCCTGGCCTTCGGCTGTGGCGCCGGCGGCAGTCTGCACGGTCACGGCTATTTTGTCGAACGCGACCTGGAACGCTATCTGGACAGTATCCGGGAGGGCCGCAAGCCGCTGGCCATGGTTACCGCCCGTCCCGATACGGATCGGGAGGTGACGGGAGCGATCACCGGTGGCTTCGATGTGGCCGCCCTGAATCTGCAGCAGCTGGCTGCCCTGCTGGGAACGGAGCTTCTGGAGCGGTGCCTGCCCCTGTTTGAACAGTGGGGCAAGGCGGGCCTGCTTGAGCAAAGTGGGCACTGGGTGGTGCTGACTCGGGCCGGGCAGTTCTGGAATGTGACCATGGCCCAGTACCTGCTGGAATACCTTGCCAGTCTGCGAGAACCGACCATGCCAGCGGCAATGGGGCAGTGAACATGAGCCATGCCCGTTGCATGGAAATTCAAACGAGTGGAGTGTGGATATGAGTATCAAACGAGTCGGTGCCCTGTGTATGGCGGGGTTGATAAGCGCTGCAGCATTGCCGGTTCAGGCACAGGAGGAAACAGGCCAGCGTGGGGTGACGGTGACCGCTACCCGCGCTGAACGGGAGCTGCTGGAGGTTCCCGCGTCGGTAAGCTCGGTGAGTTCCGAGGAGATCCGGCGCGGCGGTGCCGCAGTGGTGGCTGAGGCCCTGCGGGACATTCCCGGCGTGGAGGTGCACGATGGTTCCGTCAGTGGTGCCAAGCGCGTCTTTATCCGCGGCGAGTCGGGAGCGCGGGTTCTGATCCTGATTGATGGCCAGAAAACTTCAGAGCAGAAGGCCATGACCGGTGCGGTGTTTCTGATGGACCCGGCCCTGATTGAGCGCATCGAGATCATCAAGGGCCCGTCATCGGTGCTCTACGGATCTGAAGCCATTGGTGGCGTGGTGAATATTATCACCAAAAAAGGCGGTGAACGCCCGGTGCAGGTTGATGTGGGACTCTCCTATGATTCCTCCACCGAGGGAACCCGCCAGCACCTTTCGGTCTATGGCAAGAGCGGCCGCATGGGGTACCGGGTGGGAGGCGCCTGGTCGGACCACGATGACCGCGACACCCCCGGTGGCACAGCAGATGGAACCGCCTATAAAGAATCCAGCATCTTTGCCTACATCGATTACCAGGGTGACGACTTCATCGTCGGTGGCCGCTATGACACCTACAATGGCGATTATCGCACCTATGTCCCGGAAGGCACCATCTCCGGAACCATGGAGCATTTTGCCCAGGATCTGCCCGAGTGGTCGCGGGAGAAAGTGTCGTTCTTCTATGAAGCGGAGCATCTCAGTGACGCCCTGGTGAAGCTGCGGACCGACGCCTACGCCCAGAACACCTATAAGGATTTCCGCATGGATATGGATGTCAGGCCCATGCCTGCGGTACAGATTCCCCTGCAGATGCGTAACCGCACGGAAAACGATCAGGACACCTACGGCCTGGCGGTACAGACCGACTGGCTGGTGGCCGATGATCACTATGTGATTGCCGGGGTGGAGCTCATCCAGGATCGCCTGAAGGCAGACGAGTTCAGGCGCCAACGGGGGCCATGGGCGCCTATGCCCCCGTTCAACGCGCAGCCGCAGGAATTTGTGGAGTCCAGCTACACCAATAAAGCCAAAAGTGACTTCTACGCCCTGTATGTGCAGGACGAGTGGAGCCTCAATCCCGATACCATTCTGACCCTGGGCCTTCGTCAGACCTGGGCTCGCAATGAGTTGACCTCCGCCGAGGAGCCGGGACTGGAAGAGGACTCCAGCCGCGACAGCAAACTGGTGTATTCCATCGGCCTGACCTGGCAGGGACTGGAGGACACGGCTCTGCGGGCCAGCTATTCCCAGGGCTACCGGCTGCCTACCCTGCAGCAGCTCTTTATCGGCACGGTTCACGGCAGTCAGAATCCCACCTACAGCAACCCGGATCTGGAGCCGGAGACCTCCGACAACGTTGAGATCGGCCTGCGCCACTTTGGCCAGAACCTGCTGGTAGACGCCGCCCTCTTTGCCAGCAAGACCGAGGACTACATCACCACAGCGGCTCACCCGACCATAAACAATGCCAACACCTTTGCCAATGTGGACAAGGCCTCCACCCACGGTATGGAGGTTGCGGTAGCCTATCTGGTGGAATCTTTGAACCTGACTCCCTACGGCTCAGCCACCTGGCTGAAGCGCAAGTTCGAGTCGGAAGACCTGAACACCTGGAAAACCGGGAATCCCGAGCTGCAGGGCCGCATCGGCCTGCGCCATGAGCGCGCCATCGCTGCTGGTGTGGACGCCAATCTGGACGCCTATGTGCGGGCAGCAGGCAAGGCGGAGCGGGAAAACTCCGATGGTACCATCGACACTGATGATTCCTGGCAGACCCTGAATCTGACCATGGGATTCACCTTCGGCAGTCGGCAGCAGTATGAGCTGAATCTCAACCTCAACAACCTCACCGATGAGAAGTATACCGTCTCCCAGGAGTCCATTCCCATGGCTGGCCGACACTTCGTCGTCGGTATCAGTGGGGCCTTCTGATGAGCAATGCCCAGGTTCTTACCCTCAATCGCTACTGGCAGGTACCGGATCTGGTGGTGGTGGGGATATTTGCCGCTGTGGTCAAGGTATCCAGTATTCTGGTGGCCCTGATGGGCGGCGGCATGAACCCCCTGACCCTGATCCTCAAAAATGTGATCTTCACGGCTTTGCTGGTGGTGATGCTCTACAAGGTGCGCAAGTTCGGTACCCTGACCCTCTTTCTCGTCATCAGCGCCATTATCTCAGCCCTGATGCTGGGGGGCAGCCTGGTGCTCATTCCCGCCTCCATTCTGGCGGGGCTGATTGCCGAGGGAGTCATCATGGCGCTGGGTGGCTATCGCTTCACCTGGAGCATCATGGTGGGGGTGGCTATCTATGACCTGCTCTCCAAGACCATTGGCCTTGGGTTTTCCTGGCTGATGATGCGGGAGGAGCCCCGCATCATCGCCATGGTCGCCGTTATCGTGGCCATCGGGTACATCGGCTCCATTATCGGTCTCTTTGTGGGCCGCTATTTTGTCAAGGAGTTGCGCCATGCCGGCATTATCCGCCACTGATATCCGCCGCGATGAAACCCCGCTGCACCAGCTGGATGTGCGCACCAAGATGCTGATCAGCCTGGTGGCCGCCATTGTGGTCATCATTCTCAGTAACCCCTGGATTCTGGCTTCCCTGGCTATTGCCAGTGCCATCTACGCCTTTTTGTCACGGCGCTTTGGCGTTATCGCCATTGCCTACGGAGTGTTGGGTCTCATGTGGCTGATGGCCATCGGCTTTCTCTACTTGATGGGCCTGTTCCTGCCGCGCTTTGGTGCGTCAGGGCTTGATAGCCTGCTGGTGCCCTTCCTGCGCTCCGCAGTGCTCATGAACACCTTGCTGGCCATGGCGCTTTCGTCACGGGTGCAGGGCATCATGACGGCGCTGAAGACCCTGCGTCTGCCCTACTGGCTCTATATCCCAGCCACGGTGATGATTCGCTTTATCCCTTCGTTTCTCGAGGATATCAAACAGATATCCGAATCCCTGAAAATCAAAGGATACCGTCTGAACCCCCTCTTTCTGCTGCGCCATCCCCTGATGGGCCTGCGCCTGCTCTTTATTCCCATCCTCTTTCGGGCTCTGCGCACGTCCGATGAACTGGGCATGGCGGCCGAACTCAAAGGAGTGGGCTACAGCAGGGACGTGAGTCGTTACCGCACCAACACCCTCACCTGGCGCGACGCCGTGGCCGGAGCGCTGTTTTTTGCCATGATCACTGCTTCCCTGGTGGCCCATGTACAACTGCCTTCCCGCAGCATCATGGGGATGTAAGGAGTATGTATGATTACCTTTGACGCCGTGAGTTATACCTATCCCTTTCAGAGTACCCCCGCTGTGCGCGACCTCAGCTTCCACGTGGCCCCCGGCGAAGCCGTGCTGGTCACCGGAGCTTCGGGCTCGGGCAAGTCCACCATCATCCGTCTGCTCAATGGCCTGGCGCCCTGGTACTTCCAGGGCGATCTGCAGGGCACAGTGAGTGTCAATGGTCACGACAATCGCCAGCGCTCCATTCACGGGATCAGTCGGGATGTGGGCACCCTGTTCCAGGATCCCGAGCAGCAGTTCTTCGCCCTCAACGTGGAAGACGAAATGGCCTTCGCCCACGAGTGGCGCAATACCCAGCCCAGCCTGATGCAGCGCCATATACAGGTGGCCATGGAGCAGTTTGGCATCACGAGCCTGGCGGGTGCCAGCGTCCATCACCTTTCGGAAGGACAGAAGCAGAAAGTGGCCCTGGCTTCGGTCATGTCCCTGGCTCCCCGGATTCTTATTCTGGATGAGCCCAGTGCCAACCTGGATCCTGAATCGACAGCAGAACTGGCCAAGACCCTGCTGGAACTGAAACAGGCGGGAATGACCCTCCTGATCGTTGATCATCGCCTGTACTGGCTGCGCGAAGTGGTGGACCGGGTGATTGTCATGGAAGGCGGGAGTATCGTCGAAGTGACCGACTACTGCCGCCTGGACGAGCGCGCGCTGCAGTCCCGCTACGGGCTGCGCAGCACCCGGGTTGATGATGTTCGCGCTTCCCTGGGCAGTGTGGCCGATACCGACCCGTTTATAGACGTGCAGGAGCTTCACTTTGCCTATCGCCGTAACCCGCCCCTGTTTCACGGCGAGTCCTTCCGCCTGCCCCGTGGCGAAATCATCGGCCTGCTCGGTCCCAATGGCGTGGGGAAAACCACTTTCGCCCGCCTGCTTACTGGCCTGCAGAAGATGGATCGGGGCAGTATTGCCCTTGGCGGGGAAAAGGTCAGCGCCCGCGAGCTGCTGCGCCGCACCAGCATTGTGCTGCAGAACACCGACCACCAGCTGCATATGAAGACCGTGCGTTCGGAACTGCACTCGGCCGCTGCCAGCTCCCACGCCGGTGTCCGTCCCGCAGAGGTGGAAAAGCTGCTGCGGGAGTATCGGCTGGAGCACCTGGCCGAGCGCCACCCCCAGTCTCTCTCCGGCGGAGAGCGCCAGCGCCTGGTCATCGCCTGCGGACAGATCCGCCAACCCTATATCTTTATCCTGGACGAGCCCACCAGCGGGCTCGACGGGGAAAATATGGCCATTATCGCCGACAACCTGGCCCGTTTTGCCGGGCTGGGGGGGTGTGTCCTGCTCATCAGCCACGACCTGGAGCTGCTGCAGCGGTCCTGCACCTGCAAGCTGGAGCTGGGCGCACCAGCAGAAAAAGACCTCGTGAACGTATCCTGAAAAATCCCATAAGGAGCCATGTCAATGACATCAGTGCCAGAAACCTTACAAGACGAAATACGAGCCATTGTTGAAAAGAACCCCAGCATCATGCTTTCCCAGCTGGCCCGCGAGCATGGCCTGGAAGAAGGCCAGATCATGCCCCTGCTGTCCCCGGACATGGCAGTTGCCGTACCCGCAGACCATTTTATGGATCTGTGGAAGGAAATATCGCAATGGAAACGCATTACCTTTATCGTCGTCAATGAAGGCATGGTGGTGGAGGTGAAAGGCACCCTGCCCCAGGGCAGCAGCGGGCATGGCATGTTTAATCTGCACGAGGCCGACAATCCCCTGGGCGGACATATCTTTATCGGCAAGCTGGGCTCCATCTGGCTGCTGTCCAAGCCCCACTTCGGGGTGGAAAGTCACAGCGTGCACTTCTTCACCCGTGAGGGCAAGCCCATGTTTGCCGTCTATGTGGGGCGTGATCCCGAAACCCGCCAACTGCTCGACGAGGTAAAAAACCACTTCCTCACGCTGAAAGCCAAATATGGAGACCATTCATGAAAGCCCTGGTTGCCTATTCCAGCCGCACTGGCAATACCCGCATGATTGCCGACGCCATTGCTCCGGTTTTGCCCGGTGACGTGGAAACCGTCTCCGTGGAGTGCGCCCCTCAGACCCTTGACCATGATTTTGTCGCCATCGGCTTCTGGGTGGATAAAGGGGTGCCCGATGAACAGGCTCAGGAATTCATGAAGCGTCTCCGGGGAACGGTGGTTGGCCTGTTCGGCACCCTGGGGGCCTGGCCCGACTCCGATCATGCCCGTGAGTGCATGGAGAGTGCCGTGCGCATGATGGAGGAGAATGACAACCGCGTCATCTGCCGCTTCATGTGCCAGGGCAAGGTGGATCCCAAGGTGGTGGAGGCCATGGCCCGCTACGCGCCGGAGCGCCACCCCATGACTCCGGAGCGCAAGGCGCGTCTGGAGGAAGCTGCCAAACACCCCGATGAAACCGATACCATGAATGCCGCCAAGGTCTTTTCTGCGGCCGTGAAAGAGTACTTTGCGCTGGCGGGACGCCCCTGATGGAATTTCTGCTGACCCTGGCGGGCTTCATTGGCCCCATTGGCGTTATCCTGGTGGTACTGGGCGGCATCGCCACCTACCTGTGCCTGCGCAACGGCATCTACCTGCACCTGGTGGGCCGGGATTTCTGCCGCCGCTTTGACAATCTGGGCAATCGCCAGCAGGGCTACATTGACGAGCTGTGCGGCACCACCACGAATCCCCTGACCCAGATTGTGGCCAGTGTGGTGAAAACCCACGCTGAGCACTCCCAGGATCTGCGGGCGGAAGTGGCTTACCTCTTCCACCGCAACTTTGAGCGGGTGAACAAGCACGTGACCTACCTGCGGTTGATTGCGGTGATATCACCGCTGCTGGGGCTCATGGGCACCATGGTGGGCATGGTGCGGGTGTTTCAGGAGATTGCCGCCAGTGCCGTTCCCCAGCAGGATATGCTGGCCGCCGGTATCTGGGAGGCCATTCTGACCACTATCCTGGGGCTGGGCATCGCTGTGCCCACCCTGGTGTTCTACTATGTGCTGAGCCTGAAACTTAAAGGCTTTCGCATTGAAGCCATTGAGCACAGCTACCGGGCAGTGGAGCTGCTGGACGTGCGCTGCCCGGTGGAGCGGGAGGCATCCTGATGCACTGTCCCTTTGATCATGACGACGATCTCATGGATGAGCGCATCGACCTGACCCCGCTGATCGATGCGGTTTTCCTGCTGCTTATCTTCTTTATCATGGCCACCACTTTTCTGCGCCCGGCCCTGGAAGTCAGCCTGCCCGACAGCGAGAGCGCGGCAACCCTGGAGCAGCGCGATTGGCTGGTAATCACCATTGCCAGGGATGGGAACATCTACCATGGCGATGACGTGATACCGCGCTCGGAAGTGGCGGCACTGCTTCAGCATCACCCCGACAAACCTCTGAACTTTTATGTGGATAAACATGCGCCTTTTGAATCTTTCGCCCATGTGGTGGATCAGGCTCAGGCCCAGGGAAGAGTGGACTTTGTGGTCACGACTCTTCCCCATGACCGACGCTGAGTCGTATGAACGCCTCAGCTCCCGTCTGGCCCTGCTGCTGACCGTCCTGCTTGGCATCAGCCTGCTGGCAGCCATGGCTGCCCCTGAGCCTGCGGCGCGTGAGCCGCTGCGCCCACCGGCGCAGCCACTCACCATGGCCTTCGCGTCACCACCTGCGTTGCCGGAGATTCCCAGTCCCCCACCGCCACCGGTCGTCAAGCCCGTGACCCTGCCCGAACCACCGGCAGAAAGAGTTCCGGTGAACCCCGTGCCGGTTCCCGCAGAGCCGATACCGGAAGTTGCGCCTGAACCCGAAACTGTCGTTCAGGAAGCTGAACAGGAACAGGTTCCGGACGAAGTAATTCCGGAAATTGCCGAAGTGCCACCAGCGGATTTTGAAGCGGTGGCTGAGGCGAATGCCCCCGTCAGCCAGGCTGCGCATGAATCCCACCGGCAGGCAGACCTGCTGGATGAATTGCTGCGCGCCGTGGAGTCGGAGAAGTTCTACCCCCTGCCAGCGCGGCGCATGGGCCTGGAAGGGGAGTTGATGATTACGGTCACTCTCGACGAACAGGGTCGCCTGGTGGAGTTTCTCATCGAAGAGCAGGGCAGCCACCGCCTGCTCAGACGTGCCGCCGAACAAACCCTGGAGCGGGTCGCCCGCTCCTTTGTGGCCGACCTTTCCGGGTCATCACCGGAGTCCCTGCGCTTCCCCCTGCGCTATGTGCTTGAGTGAGAAGCGTGGACTGCCCTGTTTTCCGGTGGGTTCAGCATTTTCCTTCAGGCCGTCACGATTACGATTGGCTGGCGGCCATTGCAGGACTCAGGGCTGAGCGCATGGCGGTGGCGGCGCTGACCATGTTATGAATGCTGGCGCGAACCTCTGGCCAGGTGCGGGTTTTCAGTCCGCAGTCCGGGTTTACCCAGAGGCGTTCTGCGGGAAGGATCTGCAGCGCGCGGCAGAGGAGACTGGATATCTCTTCCACCGATGGAATGCGTGGACTGTGGATGTCCCAGATACCGGGGCCGATGTCATTGGGATAGCGGACATTCTGGAAGGCCTGAAGGAGCTCCATGTGGCTGCGGCTCGCTTCAATGCTTATGACATCGGCATCCATGAAAGCCAGCCATTCCACAATGTGATTGAAATCGCTGTAGCACATATGGGTGTGAATCTGTGTGTGCTTCCGGACTCCTGAGGTGGTCAGTCGAAAGGCATCAACAGCCCAGGAAAGAGAGTCGCGCCACTGTTCCCGTCGCAGGGGAAGTCCTTCGCGCAAAGCGGCTTCATCAACCTGGATGATTCCTATACCAGCCTCTTCCAGATCAAGCACTTCAGCGCGCATGGCAAGAGCCAGTTGCAGGCACGTCTCGCGGCGTGGTTGATCGTCGCGTACAAAACTCCAGTTCAGCAGGGTTACCGGGCCGGTAAGCATACCTTTGACCGGTTTTCCTGTCAGGGATTGAGCATACTGGGTCCATTGTACGCTGATGGGATGCGGTCGCTCCACGTCGCCGTAGAGAACCGGTGGTTTGACGCAGCGGCTGCCATAGCTCTGTACCCAGCCGTGGCGGGTAAAACAGAAACCCTCCAGGTGCTCAGCAAAGTACTCCACCATGTCGGTACGTTCGAATTCTCCATGCACAAAAACATCAAGGCCGGACTCTTCCTGGAAGTCAATGACCTGACAGATGTATTCCTTGATCGTCTGTTGATAATCTTCCGCGGTTATGTGCCCCTGGCGGAAGCGATGACGGACTGCCCGGATTTCCGGTGTCTGCGGGAAAGATCCTATGGTCGTAGTCGGCAGCAGGGGCAGGTTGAAACGTTCACTCTGGGCGAGGCGCCGCTGATCAGAGGTCTCCTGACGCACAGAGATTTCGGGGGTGAGGGCTTCCATCTGGTGTCGTACGGATTGACGCCTGACGCGTTTGCTGCCTGCCCGTGCCGCCAACGCCTGGCGATTCTCCTCGAAGGATGCCGCGACTGGTTTGCCGGCAAGGGCGGAGCGCAGCAGATTCAGTTCGCCGCACTTCTGGCGGGCAAAGGCAAGCCAGTTGAAAATTTCCGGATCCAGCTCATGCTCCAGTTCAAGGTCAACGGGAACATGGAGTAAAGAGCAGGAGGTTCCCAGCATGACCTGCTCTTCGCCAATCCACTGTGACGCGTATTCGGCTACCTCGCGTGCCTGGTCAAGATCGGTGCGCCACACATTGCGGCCGTCCACCAGCCCCAGAGAGAGATACCTGGATGTTGGCCACTGGCTCAGGAGGGCGGGCAGCTGATCCGGCGCGCTTACCATGTCGACATGCAGGCCAGCGACAGGCAGATCCAGAGCCAGTTCCAGGTTTTCTTCCAGGCCGCCAAAATAGGTGGCTACCAGTATCCGCGCCGGGTTTGCCGCGTTTTGCAGGCGCTTGTATACGGCCGTGAATTCAGCACGGGCCGCCCTGGGGAGATCACTGGCCAGGATGGGCTCATCCAGTTGAATCCACTGGCAGCAAGCGGCAAGTCGGGTGAGAATAGTCTCGTACACTGAGACGAGGGCATCCAGATGCTGCCAGCGGTCAAAACCTTCCACCGTCTCCTTGCCCAGGGCCAGAAATGTGAAGGGGCCGGGGAGTACGGGCTTGGCGGGAAAACCTGCCTGGATCGCCTCTTCAAGGTGATCAAAAAGATCACTGCTGGAGAGCCGGAACTGCTGCTTTGGAAAGAACTCCGGCACGATATAGTGATAATTGGTATTGAACCATTTCGTCATTTCCATGGCTGGAGCACTCGCATTGCCCCTCACTCCACGTGCCATAAAGAAGCGCGTATCCAGGTCTGCCTGTTCACCTTCCCGGCGGAAGCGTTCAGGTACTGCACCCACCATGGCGATCATGTCGAGCATGTGGTCGTAAAAGGAGAAATCTCCTACGGGCACCAGGTCAATACCGGCGCGCCTCTGAAGTTGCCAGTGCAGACGGCGCAGAACGCGGCCATCGGCCTGAAGGCTCTCCAGGGTGGCTGTTCCCTTCCAGTAGGCTTCAAGAATGGTTTTCAGTTCACGGCGTGAACCCATACGGGGAAATCCAAGTGTGTGCGTCAGCATAGTCAGCTCCTTTTCTGGAATTGGTACCCAAAGTAAAGGCACTGACAGCGCTCAGCGTGCATATTCCCGATGACGGACATACACGCAGAAAACGCAAAACCCATCCCCTGCTGGCAGGAAATGGGTGTAAGGAAGAGTTATCGCGAATCTGCAGCGGTGTTCAGCCATGAGCAGAATTCGTGTACCCCTGCTCTACACCCTGGCGCGAGGTGCTGTCAGGCCTGAGAACAGGGCGTCTTCTGGCTTCCGGCTTTTTTCGCTCCATGGCCTTCCCAGATAACTATCCAGTGACCATGCAGCATGTGTCCGGTTACAGCGGCGCGTCCGCGACGGATTTTCACCGTCTTCCGTTTCCTGCTCTCGAATCTGTAATGGGAGGGAGGGTTTTCACCAGTAATACGGGATCTGCCCTCATCTGTCTCTATGGATACCGCACTCTGGCATGGCAGGTCAACCGGTAAAATGCAATTGGAATGGCGTGCCATTCCTGGAGTCACGCTTTGGTGGTTCTGCCTTCTGCGGGCATGGACATTCTCAACGGAGGAAGGTATGGTGAATTTTCTTAGGAGGCATGTTTGCCTGGAGGTGTCATGGGCTCTCTGAGTTTTTCAGGTCGCCGTGTACAAGTGTTGCGTTTTCTGTTGGTGTTCTCAGTGATCCTGGGAGTTTACGCCGAAGTGTCCGCTGGGAGCCACGCGGTGGATATTCACCTGCAGACTGCCACGGGTACGCTGCGCGGTACCCTGCAGTTGCCGGAAGCGGCGGGGAAAACGGCGGCGGTGGCGCTGATTATTGCTGGTTCCGGTCCCACGGATCGCGACGGAAACACCGTGGGGCTGCCGGGGCGAAACAACAGTCTGAAGATGCTGGCTGAGGAGTTGGCGCGTGCGGGCTATGCTTCCGTGCGTTATGACAAGCGGGGCATCGGGGCCAGCAACCAGGCGGCACTGGATGAGTCGCAGCTACGGCTGGACACCTATGTTCAGGATGCCGCCAGCTGGATGGAAATGCTTGTCGCCGATTCGCGTTTTGACTGTGTTGTGGTTATCGGTCACAGCGAGGGAGCCCTGATCGGCATATTGGCAGCTCAGCAGCAGCCACACTGCGCCCGTGTCACCCTTGCCAGCCCGTCAGGAAGTGCCGCAGATCTGCTGCGCCACCAGTTTCCGGGCTTTTGCCGACGGATCTTGAGCGTGCAGCGGCGGCGATTATCCGGTCCCTCGAAATGGGGGAGACGGTGCCGGTTGTGCCGCAGGAACTGGCCCTTCTGTTCCGTGAGAGTGTGCAGCCATACCTGATCTCCTGGTTTCCTTACCAGCCTGCCGAGGAGCTGCAGAAACTGAGTACTCCCGTTGCCATCTTCCATGGGCAGACCGACATGCAGGTGCCGGTCGCTGAGGCTCAGGCGCTTCAGGCGGCGAATCCCGACGCGCGGCTTCATGTGATTCCCGGCATGAATCATATTCTCAAGCTGGTTGAAGACGATCCGCAGGCGCAGCGGATTTCCTATGAAAATCCGGATGTGCCGCTGGCACCGGAACTGGTGCGGCAGCTGGTGAATTTTCTGAATGAAGCCCTCGTGCCAGCAGAGGAGCTGCCATAGGCTCTGCGAACCTGCAGAACCCAGATATCCCATCCGGGAGCCGGTATGGCTGCTGTTGCCAGAATATGCAGAGGAGATAGCCCGCACGTGTCTGCGTGTTCCGTGGTTGATTCCTCCGGCGGCCTGTGTCACTGTACGGTCTTCTGAAGGCAGAGGCAGGAGGTTTCGTGTGCGCGGCGGCAAAAGCGACTCGGGTTTTCACACCATGAAGAATATGGCGGAGCTGCCCGCCGATCTGCTTGACACTTACCTGGAGCGATGTCAACGGCGAACAGCTGACAAAAATGGCATCCTCTTCGGCCCTCACGAGGCTCCCGACTTTATCTACATGGTGTTGCAGGGCAGTGTGCGCATCTTCCTGAGCTGCCCCAACGGCAAGGAATTCACCATATCCGTTTTGCAGCGCGGCGGTGTCTACAGCGGTCATGCGCGGGGGTTCGGCATGGCCATGGCCGCGCAGACCCAGATTGCCCTGGTGCATGTCAGCGATTTTCGCGAAATCATGGAGCAGAACCCGGCCTTTATGCTCAGTGTGGTGGCCATCCTGGGTGATGCCCTGAAAAATACGGTAAATATTATTGAAAACCTGGCATTCCGCGAGGTGGACAAGCGGCTCATGCACTACCTGGCTGAAGCCATTCGCCGCAGTGGAGAGCCGGTGCGCGAAGGTATTCTCCTGGATATGGGTCTGACCCAGGAGCAGATTGCCACGGCCATTGGCAGCACGCGGCAGACGGTCAGTTCCCAGCTGCGACAGCTGGAGAACAAAGGCATTCTGCGAACCCGCAGCCGGAAAATCCTCATCCTTCAGCCCGCGTATTTTCTGGAGAGCACGGCGGATTCCCCCTCCCTGTAGCCGCTTGCAAAAAATCCCCACAAGTGTCGTGCCGGTGACATTTTTCCCTTTGGTGTCTGTGCTAGATGATGCGTAACTCGATTTCTCTTCAAAATCTGGAGGTTACGCCATGAAGAAAGCACGTACCGTCGAAGAAGTGAGTATGGATCCGGCCGTGCAGCAGCTGCTGACCAAAGCGCGCCAGGAAGGTGTGGAAACGGCCTTTGATCGGGCCGATGCCCATACCGCCTGCGGTTTTGGCGCTACAGGCGTTTGCTGTAACCACTGCCTGGAGGGCCCCTGCCGCATTGCGCCCAATGGAAAAGGCCCCCAGCGGGGAATTTGCGGAGCCTCCCTGGATACCATCGTGGCCCGCAATTTTCTGATGAAACTGACCGAAGGCGCGGCTCCCCATGCCGAACATGGCCGTGAAGTTGCCCTGGCTCTGCTGGAAGCCGCAGAGGGCAAGGCGCCCTACGAAATCCGTGATCCCCAGAAGCTGCTGCGCGTTGCCGATGGTTTGGGCATTGAAACCCATGGGCGCGAGGTGAATGAAATTGCCAGGGCGGTTGCCCTGAAGGCGCTGGAGGACTTTCAGCAGCAGACAGGTGTCCTCAACTGGCTGCGGTATCGTGGACAGAAGAAGTCTGTTGCCAAGTGGGAGGAACTTGGGCTGCTGCCCGTCAACGCGCACCTGGAAATCGCCCAGTCTGTGACCAGGACGGCCATGGGCTGTGACGCCGACCCGCTGAACCTGTTGCTGGGTGGCCTGCGCATGGGACTGGTGGATGGGTATTCCGGTCTGCACATGTCCACGGATCTGCAGGATATCCTGTTCGGCACCCCTACGGCAGTCAAGGCGGAGTACAATATGGGTGTCCTGGACGCGAAGAAGATCAATATCGCCGTGCACGGTCACCTGCCCCTGCTGTCGGAAAAGATTGTCACCTGGGCGAAGCAGCTGCGACATGAAGCGCTGGCAGCCGGTTCCGAAGGGATCAATCTGGTTGGGGTCTGCTGCACGGGCAATGAGCTGCTGATGCGCCAGGGTGTCCCCGTCGCCACCAGCTTTTCCAGCCAGGAGCTGGTGATTGTCTCCGGCGTGCTGGAGGCCATGGTGGTGGATGTGCAGTGCATCATGCCCGGTATTCAGCAGGTGGCGGAGTGCTATCACACGGAAATCATCACCACCCTGCCCTATGTGAAAATCCCCGGTGCCCACCACGTGGACTTCCATCCCGACAATGCCGATGAAGCGGCTCAGGCCATTGTGCGTCGCGCCATCGCCAACTATGGCAAACGCAATCCCGATAAGGTTGCCATTCCCACCGTGAAAACCGAAGCCTACGCCGGATTTTCCGTGGAGCAGATCGTCGGTGCCCTGAGTGCCCTCAATGAACAGAACCCGCTGGCCCCACTGCTGGATGCCATCGTCTCTGGCCAGATTCGTGGCGTGGCGGCTATTGTCGGCTGCACCAATCCCCGCGAGCAGCAGAACGTGGGCAATGTGGCCGTGGCCCGCGAGCTGCTGAAACACAATGTACTGGTAGTGGCTACCGGCTGCTCTGCCCACTCCCTGGCCAAACACGACCTGATGAATGAAAAGGGCCTGGAGTACTGTGGCGAAGGCCTGCGTACCGTGCTGAAAGCGGTTGGCAATGCCGTTGGCATGGAGAGTCTGCCGCCCACCCTGCACATGGGCAGCTGTGTGGACAACTCCCGTCCCGCCGATCTGCTGACGGCCATCGCCGATACCCTGGACGTCCCCATCGGACAACTGCCCGTGGTGGGAACCTGTCCCGAAACCCACAGCCCCAAGGCCCTCTCCATCGGAACCTACTTCCTGGCTCACGGCGTGGATGTCCATGTGGGCGTTTCCCCCCAGGTCAAAGGATCGGAGTGGGTGACCCAAACCCTGACCGGTGACCGGACAGACGAAGAGCTCAATCTGGACAAACTGTTCGGTGGCAAACTGATCTACGAAACCGATCCCTTTCTGGCAGCCCAGAAAATGCTTGATCGCATCGACCTCAAGCGCCGCGCCCTGGGGCTGTCCGTCGCCGGAGACGCCCCGCAACCAGAAGATACCGTGGAGCACCTATGAAAAGCGGATTGAAACTTGCCATCTCCGGCAAAGGCGGTGTCGGCAAGACCACCATTGCCTCATCCCTGTGCCATATTCTTGCCCGCCAGGGCAAACAGGTTTTCGCCATTGACGCCGACCCCGATGCCAACCTGGGCATGGCCCTGGGGTTTCCCCCACAGGCGCTGCAACAGGTGGTCACCATCGCCCACGATCGTCAGCTTATTCGAGAGCGCACCGGTGCAGAACCTGGCTCTGCCGGCCAGTGGTTTTCGCTGAATCCGTCGGTTGAAGATATTCCCGAGCGCTACGTGGTCAGCCAGGATGGCATTCGGCTGCTGCAGATGGGCGCGGTCTCAGCGGGGGGCAGCGGCTGTGCCTGCCCTGAAAACACCCTGCTGAAAACCCTGCTCAACCACCTGATCGTGGATGAGCAGGACGCGGTGGTCGTCGATATGGAAGCGGGGCTTGAGCACCTGGGTCGGGGTACGGCCCAGAGCGTTGACGCTCTGCTGATTGTGGTGGAACAGGGGCAACGCAGCCTCACCACGGCCAGAACCATAGTGAAACTGGCAGAGGATCTGGGCATACCCCGCGTCTACGGCATTGCCAACAAGCTGGTGGACACGACCCTGGATGTCCTGCAGGGACAATTGGGCAGTGAACTGGAGCTTGTGGGAGCCATTCCCTATACCCCGGCTGCTGTCACCTGCGACTTCCAGGGGCGCCGGGTGGTGGACGCCTGTCCCGCTCTTGTCAGTGAGGTGGAGCAGGTGCTGCACAGAGTCCAGATTCGCCTCTGATTCGCGTCACAGCCTCTGACTTTTCTTGACACTCCTTCCCCCTTTTGCTATAAGCCTCTGGTTTTGCGCCGGAGGCTTTTTTGAACCGGCAACGATGGTCCTGGGACGATCGGATTTCACACACCACAGGAGGCAGCGAACCGCAATGGACAGTTCCAGTAGCAGTTCCAACCCGCCGTTGCGAAGCTCCATGAGCTTTCGCGACCAGTCGATGAACCTCCCCGGCCACAGCTGCCGCGGTGGTGTGTGCCGTGCACGGGGTATTTCCAACCAGCCCCGAAGGTAAGGGCGTGCGCCGCCTGCAGCGGATTGTTGCCGGGCAACAACCGTGGAGGCGCCCATGCACAAAGAAACGCTCTACCTCACCTTTCTCGAACTCTTCCAGAATCAGTTTTCCCCTGAAGATGAAAAAAGCATTCTCGCGCTTGTGGAAAAGCACCACGCCGCTGACCTTGCCAGCGTGATGGATCAGCTTGAGCCTGACCAGGCTGCCCATGTGCTGCGGTGCATGCAGACCGTGAAGCAGGCGGAAGTCTTCGGCTACCTCAGTGCCAGTGTCCAGCAGACGCTGGTGGATCAGCTGGACATTCACCAGATTACCCGCATCATCAGCGCCATGGATGCCGACGACCGGGCCGACTTCTACAACAACCTGGACAGCGAGCACCAGCAGGCCATTCTCCCCGGCCTGGCCCAGGCGGAACGCGAAGATATCCGCAAACTCTCCTCCTATGCTGAGGGGACGGTCGGCGCCATCATGACCTCCGATTACGCGGCACTTCCCCTGAACCTGACTGCCGCGCAATGTATCGAGCGCCTGCGCCATGAAGCACCAGACAAGGAGACCATCTACCACGCCTTTGTCATTGACGGCGAGCGACGCCTGCTGGGGGTGGTGTCACTGAAGGATCTGATCCTGAGCAAGCCCGGAACCCCGGTGGCCGCGCTCATGAATACGGACGTTATCTCCATCAACGCCCGTGACCCCCAAAGCGAAGCTGCCCGCAAGATCGCCAAGTACGATCTGCTGGCCCTGCCCGTCATTAATGGCGACGACAAGCTGGCCGGGATCGTCACCCACGACGACGCCATGGACGTGGCCGAAGCCGAAGCCACCGAGGATATCCACCGCATGGGGGGTGTTTCCCACAAATCTCCTGGACTCAGCAATGTGAACATGCTGGAGGCCAGCACCTGGCTGATCGTGCAGAAACGCATCCCCTGGCTGCTGGTGCTGGTGTTTATGAACATCTTTTCCGGTGCGGGAATTGCCTATTTTGAGGATACCATCGAGGCCGTGGTGGCCCTGGTCTTCTTCCTGCCGCTGCTCATCGACAGCGGTGGCAACGCGGGCAGCCAGTCCTCCACCCTGATGATCCGCGCCCTGGCCACTGGCCGCGCCCATATGAAAGACTGGTTCCGGCTGCTGGGCAAAGAGGTTGGTGTGGCTCTGGTGCTGGGCGTGGGCATGGCTGTGGCTGTATCAGCAATCGGTATCTTCCGCGCAGGCCCTGAAGTGGCCGCCGTTGTCGCCATGACCATGGTATGTACCGTGCTCTTCGGCTCCCTGGTGGGCATGTCCCTGCCCTTCATTCTGAGCAGACTGAAGATGGACCCCGCCACTGCCAGCGCTCCGCTGATTACCTCCATTGCCGACATCGGGGGCGTATTGATTTACTTCTCCATCGCCACCTGGTTCCTGCGGGACATGATTGTGGCAGCTGGCGGATAGGAGCGCGCCATGATGGTCATGCAAACCGCTGGAAAAGCTGACCGTCGATTACGTCTGGATCCGTCAGTATGTGCTGCGGGTTGGGACGCCCATCTCACCTGAAGGCATCGCACGCTGTTAAAACGACTCCCGAAAGAGCCGTATCATGTCTTCCAGAGCGCTTTGGCACTTGGCACTCAGCCCCTCGCCCATTCCCATGTCAAAGGCGGGAATACGCGCCAGCCAGGCTGGCGGAGGCGCAGCGCCCAGCTGACAGGCCAGGGACAGGATCTCCTGGGGGCTCATATGGTGGCTGAAGGAGCCGGGTGAAGCCGAGGCGGCTGCCAGGGGTTCCAGGCGCGGAGTGGCGGTGTCCAGTGCGGCATCGGCAAAGATGATGGCCTCTGTGCCGGGTGTTGCCACCAGAACGGCCAGCTCGGGGGTGAGCTGGTGGCTGCGCTCAATGCGCAGCTCATGGGCGGGGTAGTGCTCTTCCAGGCGCTGTGCCAGTTCCAGCGCCGCGCCATCGTCGCGGCGCAGCGGATTTCCCCAGGCCACCAGCAGCTTCATCAGCGCTGCACATGCTGCAGGAGCCTGCCCTGGCTGTCCAGCAGCTCCACATCCAGGGGCATGCTGCCTGTGGCGTGGGTGGAACAGGAGAGGCAGGGGTCGTAGGCGCGAATACCGTGCTCAATGCGGTTGAGCAGACCCTCTGTGATCTCCTGGCCCCGCAGCTCCGCCTGGGCGATCTGCAGGACGGTGCGGTTCATGGCCCGGTTGTTCTGCCCCGTGGCGATAATCAGGTTCACATGGGTCAGCAGGCCGTTTTCATCCACCTTGTAGTGGTGGAAGAGGGTGCCGCGGGGGGCTTCGGTGACGCCGATGCCCTCTTCGTGGTTGACACTGGCATGGCTGCGCACGTGCTCCTCGCCGAGGACGGGATTCTCCAGCGCCTGCTGGATGGACTCCAGGGCGTGAAGGATCTCGATCAGGCGGGCCTGGTGGTAGAGAAAGCTCTGCAGAACCGGCCGGCCACCTTTGCCCCACTGGCGGAAACGGCGCAGTTCCCGGTCTGCCAGGGGCGTGCTGGCAAAGTCGGCCACATTCAGCCGTGCCAGGGGGCCCACCCGGTACATGCCCCGATCCTGTTCATAGCCAGCCGGTTTATAGTAGGGAAATTTCAGGTAGGTCCAGACCTCTTCCCCTTCACCGATCAGGGGCAGGAAACGCGCCGGGTCGCACTCCTCAACGTTTTTACCACTGCTGTCAATCAGTCGCAGGTTGCCGTCGTAGTGCTCCAGGGCGCCATTCTCACCCACCATTCCCAGAAACATGCTGTCAAAATTACCATAGGCTGCCGCTTCGCGCCCGTGCCGTTCCAGTACTTTATTGCCAAGTTCCAGAGCGCGGGTGGCAATCAGCAGGGCTTCCGGCAGATCCCGGGCGATGGTGTCCCGTCCGCTGGAGGAGAGAGGCTCGCGTACTCCGCCGGGAATCGCCCAGGCTGGGTGAACACTGCGATCTCCCAGCAGGCGGATAAGCTCCTGCCCGAACTGACGCAGGCGAATGCCGTCGCGGGCCAGGTCGGTATGACTTTCCATCAGACCGAAGATATTGCGCGTGGCTGGATCACTCTCCATTCCCAGCAGCAGGTCGGGGCCACTGAGGTGAAAAAAGCTCAGGGCGTGGCTCTGGACAATCTGGGCCCAGTTCATCAGGCGACGCAGCAGCTTCGCCGCTGGCGGTATGCGCACCCCCAGAATGGCATCCCCCGCCTTGGCCGAAGCCAGGGTGTGGCTGACGGGACAGATGCCGCAGATACGGGCCGTGATGCCGGGCATCTCCTGGAAACTGCGCCCGATGCAGAACTTTTCAAAGCCGCGAAATTCGGTGACATGGAAGCGGGCATCGGCCACTGCCCCGGCATCATCAAGCTGCAGGGTGATCTTGGCGTGACCCTCAATGCGGGTGACGGGTTCAATGGTGATGGTTCTGCGCATGGTGCCTCCGCTCGAATGGGTGACGTGCGGTTAAGGAAAAACGGCTTTTCACAGCCTCCTGAAATGCCTCAAACAAGCAATCTGTTAAAGTCTTTTTTGGCAGAGCTCTTGCGTGGGCTCTGTTGTTGGGTGAAAGAGTAGCATAGCTTACCAAAAAAGAAAAAACACTACTTCTGCAGCAAAGCGGTTTTGCTGAACCGCACTGCCGGTTGCGCAATCATGGTCAGTCCGGTTTCCTGTGCTTTGCGGAGGGTTTCGGCGAATGCGGTTTTGCTGACATGTATGGGCGGTTCCACGAGAAAAAGAAGGCCCTGAGGCTTGAGCAGAGTGCACAGATCGCGCAAAAGCAGCGTCTGGTCTGCGGCTTCGTGAACCATATAGAAGGCCAGAATGAAATCCACAGGTTCGGTGAGCCCTGTGGTTGTTTCGCGGCACTGGTGGAAAACAATGCGGCTTTCCAGGGCAGTTCCCCTGACCTTATGCCGCAGCTTCTCCAGCATGGCAGGCTGAATGTCGCAGGCGATGACCCGGCCGCGATCGCCAACCATGTCTGCCAGGTCAGTGGTAAAAAAACCGGGACCGCAGCCGATGTCAAGGACGGTCATTCCTTCCCGGACATAGGGAGACAGCATCCTGCGGGGATTCTGCAGCAAACGGCGGAAACGGTTATCGAGACTCCCAGCCCGCTGTGCCGGACAGACCCTGGGGGGTGCGCTTTCCATGGAAACTCCTTCTTGCTTTTTTAAATAGGGTTTATCAGTGATACACCCTTGCGGGGGAACAGAAATACCAGTTGACGCGCGAGCCGGGCCTTCCCGATCGAAATTTCTTCAGTTCCCCTGGTGAGCTCCTTCAGACAGAGGCTGGCGGCTTGCGCTGCATCCATGGCTCGAACCGTTCCGGGCAGCTGCCCCTTGTGGAAAGGGGTATTCACCAGGGGCAGTATAACCTCGTGAACGCGTATTGGTGTAGCGCGCAGTGACCAGCGCAGGCTCTGGGTGTAGGAGTGAAGTGCCGCCTTGGCAGCGCAGTAGAAGGGATATGAGGCTTTGGGGAGAAAAATCAGCCCGGTGGTGATGTTGACGATAGTTGCCGCACCCTGGCTGCGAAAGTGTGGCAGGAAATTTTCACAGAGGAGCACAGGGGCAAGAACATTCAGTTCAAAGTCGGAATACAGCGCGTCTTCGACCCCACACCGCTTTTGCGGATCAATGACCTGTCGCCCGCCAGCGTTGTTGATCAGGACACTTGTCTGGGGGAAGTCGGAAAGAACGCGGTCAACCAGGGTGTTCCGCTGTGCTGCCACGCTCAGGTCAGCCGATATGGTGACAATTCCCGGCAACGCTTTTTTTGCCTGAGCGAGCTTATCGGCGTTTCGACCACAGATGATCACCGTGTTCTCGTCTTTGAGTAAACGGGCGAGCTCAAAGCCGATACCTTCACTGCCACCGGTAAGCAGAATGGTTTTTCCAGAGATTTTCATCGGGAGCCTCCATGGGAGAGTTTGACCCGAAGTATAACGCTGAGGAGATACGGGGACATTATCCCTTGTTAATTTCGGTGTAACCCATGCGTCTGCGGATGCGCGAAAGGCTGACTTCGGTGATGCCGATATAGGAAGCTATGTGATAGTTGGGGATGCGGCTGGCAATATCCGCATATTCCTGCAGGAATTTTTGGTAACGCTCCTGCGCAGAGAGCAGCAGAAAATCCGCTTCCCGGCGCTCCTTTTTCAGCGCCAGCTGCTCCAGCAGGTATCTTACCAGCTCCCCCCATTCCGGGTGCAGACGGCAGAGCTCCTGCAGATCCTGATACTCCAGGAACAGGCACTGGCAGGGCTCAAGCGCCTGAATAAAAAAAGGGGATGGTTCACCGGCTACCAGGGAACTGATACAGCTCAGCACCTGCCCTTCTTTGGCAAAAGATTTATTGAACTCCTCTCCTGAGGGTGTCAGATAGTAATAGCGCGCAAAGCCCTGCAGGAGAAAACCAACGGTGCAGACGCGCTTCCCGGCCTCGATAACATGTTCACCAGCAGCAAAGCGGCGTGCCGAAAACCGCGCCCCGGCAGCCTTCCAGGCGGACGATGAAAAGCGGATCCGCTGCGCGAGCAGGGAGTGCAGATGTTCAAGCAACTCAGAGACGCTTCCAGCAGGAGTATCCTTCATGTCACCACCACCGTGTTTTCGGGAAATGTCGATTCAGAAGGAGATATGGAATGTTTCCGGGATCGTGTCAAGGGCCAGGGCCTTCAACCATGCCCCATGAAAGATTTGGGATGGCGCTGTGGTTTTGTAATGTCGCAGATGGAGATTTTCTGTAGTCTCCTAATGGATTGTTACCAGGATTCCGATAGGATACACTGTATCCATCGTGACCATAGTGTTTACAGGAGGATCTGTGAGCCTGCGACAGAAAATTCTGCTCTTGAGCTTCATGGCGATAACCGGCATGTTTCTTACCATTTGGCTGCAATACGGTAACTTTATCATTCAGACCCGCGCTGTGGAGCGGGTCAGCGCGAACGTCCAGACTGTCAGCGCTCTTTCAGGAGCCGTGCACGAACTGCAAAAAGAGCGAGGGCAGGCTGTCACAGGGCAATACCAGAATCTGGATCGCCAATTTCGCCACACAGATGCCGCCCTCGACACCCTGGAGAAGACACCAGTGCCGCTGCCCGGTTTTCGTGAACGACTTGACGCGGTTCGGCACAGCACGCTGCAGCAGTCAGCGGGCTTCGCTGACATACGGCTGGAGTACACACAGCTTCTGCGCCAGCTGCTGGACGCCATGGATACCCTTACCCATGAACCACGCCTGACCATTGCCGCCAGTGACATCGATGCCCATCGTCATCTGATTGAAGCCAAGGAGTATCTTGGTCAGCTCCGCGCCACCCTGGGACAGATTCTGGAAAGCGAACAGCCGGAACCCGTTGCGTTGCGCACGCTGTTCAGCCTGAAGGGGCTCTATGATGAGCAGGTGCGACGGCTGAGAGGCAAAGCGTCTGCCGAGCTCTCCCATGCCTTTGAGGACAAGTGCCGTGATCAGGCCAATGAGCGCATGTTTCAGGCTCTGGAGCATATCATGGCCCATGGAGTTGTCCCCACATCCCTGACCACCATGGGCTGGTGGACCACTTCGTCAATGGTTATCAATAACATGAAGTCCCTGGAAGAGCTCTCCCTGGAAATCATCAGACAGCACACCCATGAAGAACTCAGTCAGCTGCAGTCGTCAATGCATGTGGGAATGGCAGTTGTGTCTGTTGCCGCCCTCGCGGTGCTGTTTCTGACGATATCCGCCACCACCAGTCTTTTACGGGCACTGAGTGCCGTCTTGTCCAGTATTGACCGCATTGTGCGTAACCAGGACTTCAGCAGCCGCATACCCACCCGTGGGCCGAATGAAATTACCCATATTGCCACCACCTTCAACACCCTGCTTTCCCTGGCGGAGGCCCTGATACAGGAGAAAGAAACCCTGGCGATTACCGATCCCCTTACGGGCATCTCCAACCGGTTGCAGTTCACTCGGGTGCTGGATGACGAAGCCGCCAGAAAGCGACGCAACTCCACCCCCATGGCGCTGATCATGTTCGACATAGACCACTTTAAGCGAGTCAATGACACCTGGGGTCACAACACCGGGGATGCCGTACTGAAGGAAATTGCCAGGATTGTCAGCGCGGGGATTCGCGCAAGTGACGTCTTTGCCCGCTGGGGTGGCGAAGAATTCGTATTGCTGCTCAGGGACAATGACTGCAAAGCTGCCAGGATCGTTGCGGAAAAACTGCGGCAGCAGATAGAATGGCATCCGTTTCCCATCATAGGGAACCTGACCTGCAGCTTCGGCGTGACCGCGTGGCAGCCCGATGACGATGAAGCCGGGTTTCTGGCCCGTGCCGACAAGGCCCTGTACGCCTCGAAAGCCGCCGGGCGCAACCAGGTCTCCTGTGAAAAACATGGACGCCTGGATTGCAGCAGCGACGGGCTTTGCTGAAGGCTACTCTTGCCGCCCGTGCCCTACAAAAATAAGGTTGTCCGTATCAAACCCGCGAGCCCTTGCCGCCGACAGGAACTTCTCCATCATTTCCTGTTCCACGGTTGGCGTGCGCGACAGGAACCAGAGATACCCGGTGTTGGGACCAGAGATAAAGGCGTACTGGTAGTTCTCGTGATCCAGCTCGAAAATCACATAGGAACCGTAAAAGGGGCCAAAGAAGGAAACCTTCAGGAAACCCTCCGAATCACTGTTCACAAAATAGGCTTTGCCCACAGCTTCTTTCCACTGGTTTTTCGACTCCGAGAACCCGCGATTGAGCACCTGTATACCTCCATCGTCCCGCAGACAGTACTCAGCCGTAACCCCGCTTAAGCCCCGTTCGAACGAATGATCCAGACGCGCGATCTCGTACCAGGTTCCCAGATAGCGCTCCAGCTCAAAATCCGTAACAGGCTGGACAGCTTTCGGCATCCCCAGACACCCTTTGAGCAGAAGAGCACTGAAAAGCAGTAACAGTTTTTTCATATGAGATTCTCCATTCGCGATGCCTACAGGTATTCTCGCTGCCGCATTCAGTGAAGTTCTGCAGAATAACCGGCAGGGTGAATAAGCTGCCGGGTGACTCTTTTACGGGAGGACCTGCTTTATGGCGGCAAACAGGAAGAGTGGATAGGCACGCCTTTCTCCGTTCGCACCCTTTTTGACTATTTCGTGATAGCGCTCAGCGCTGTGAACGCGAAAGCCGCTTTCAGCTGCGATTTCGGACAGCTCCTCAGTATCAAATCCATTGTGACCACTGAATGATGACATGTGCTTGTGGAATGAACCGTCTTCCTTGGCCAGATCGGCAATAATCAGGAAGCCTTCCGGTTCGAGGGCCTGGTAGGCCTCAGTAAAAAATGCTTTCACATCGGCCATGTGATGCAGAACCATCAGCGTGGCGATCGCTGAATGGTGCGAAACCACATCGGTCAGACTGTCCCCGTGGCAGGTTTCGACATTGGTTATACCCTGTTCGGTGATCTTCTCGCGGGCCACCCGCAGCATTTCCGGCGAAGAATCGACCAGGAGAACGCTGGCGAAGGTATCCTTCAGCTGCAGGCCGAGCAGGCCGGTGCCACTGCCAAAATCCACCAGGCTGTTGCGATTGACGAAGGGGAGTTCCCGGATTCTTTCCGCTGTTACCCTTGCCCGCTCAACTTTTGCGGGGTCATGATCCCATTTGCTGGCGGCAGCGTCAAAGTGACTGCTCATAATGCCCTCCCTGCAGCGCCACTGGCGCATTGTGATGATGAAGCAGGGTAAGGTATCTGGCGACAAATGACCAGTTCCGTTTTCTGTGGCCCGTACCCAAGCAGGAGGTCGAGGTGAAAACCAGGGATGTTGACCGTGAATGAACGCGAATGAACGCGAATGGAAAGACAGAGTCTCACGCCCGTTCGCAGCGCTCACTCAAGGCGCAAAGCCGCAAGGGGGGCAAAGGGAGATTGCCTGTTCAGGGGAAATTTCTATGGAAAAACGCGTAGCCAAACGGCAAGCCACGTTTTTATTGAATTGCGACGAAAAAGCGTACTTTCATGAAAGGCGCTGCCAATCGCTGAATATTTCCGAGCAATAAACCCGCACATCGACAGGAGATCATGCCATGCCGGTAGTGAGCGCCAGTGAAGCCCGTGCCAATGTGTATCGGCTTACTGATGAGGACGCACACTCCCATCAGCCTATAACCATCACCGGGAAAAGGAATAAAGCCGTTCTTGTTGTCGAAGAAGACTGGGATTCCATTCAGGAAAGCCTGTACCTGCTCTCCATTCCCGGTATGCGCGAATCCATCCGCGAAGGCATGCAGACCCCGGTGGAAGAGTGCAGCGAGGAATTGGACTGGTGAATTGGAAGGTGGCCTTAAAACCAATTGGGCGGAGTTCTTTTACGACGCCCTGTCGCCGCAGAACAATCGCCTGGCCGTGCCGCTGCCCCGCACATAGTGCAGCCCCCGCTCCCTGGCCGCATCACGCAGGCAATGGTAGGCTCCCATGAAGGTGGGGAAACTGCCGCCCTCACCCCGCATCTGCCTGGTAAAGCGCTCACTGTCTATGCCCATGCGCACCAGAATCGGGGGCGCGTCCTCATCCATGGCGCAGGCCTTGTCAGCCCGCACATTGCGCGCTGTCCAGTCAACCAGTTCCATATAATCCACGGTGGTAAAGGGCAGTAGAGCGTCATCAGTCCCACTGTCGTTAAAACCCAGCAGAGGCGGACACTGAGCCGCTGCCTCTTCACCCAAAGTCTTTCCCCAGGCCTCTATGCGTGCCTGGATGGAGGAGAAGTCGGAATGCTCTGGCGAATCGGCAATCCCCGCCCGAATGGCATTCAAATCCACATAGGCCATGCACGTCAGCAAACCGTATTCATCCAGCAGCGCCTGGGTGCGAAATCTTCCCTCCCAGAAACGCCCCTTGCAATTATCCTCTTTGTTGGCCTGCCGGGCAATCCACTCATTGAGACTGCGCATAAACCAGGAAATATCATACAGGCGGGGCCGAATATCCCGAATCAAAGCCGCCAGCATCTGCTCCTGCACCGTGCTGAGCTTCTGCCCCGCCAGGAACATCCTGATCAGCGGATTACCGGAAAAAAGCACATTCCAGCGCCCAAGCACCTCATGGTCGGACATCGCTTCCACCCGCTCCCGGTCAACCCGCAGAACCAGGTGGTAGTGATTGCTCATCAAAGCATAAGCGCAGATATCAATGGCAAAGACCTCAGTCAGCATCCCCAGCCGATCCAGAATCCACTGCTTGCGATGGTCAAAACTCTGCCCCGTTACGCTGTCGGTGCCACACAGAAAGGCCCTCCGCACACAGCGACTGACGCAGTGATAGTAGGGCGTGGAATCCAGGGCAATAATCTGACTTCTGGCAATGGTCATGTGGCACCTCCTGCTGGGAATTTGGTGGTTGAGTGTATCGAATATATGGCGGAATCATCAAGGACAAAGTGGGTGTCCTTTAGTTTGCCCCCACACAGAAAGGCCCTCCGCACACAGCGACTGACGCAGTGATAGTAGGGCGTGGAATCCAGGGCAATAATCTGACTTCTGGCAATGGTCATGTGGCACCTCCTGCTGGGAATTTGGTGGTTGAGTGTATCGAATATATGGCGGAATCATCAAGGACAAAGTGGGTGTCCTTTAGTTTGCCCGTGAGGTGACCCTACCCTTGCTTAACGCATTCCAGCGGCTGGTCGATTTGCTTGCAGACGAACAGGACATCCCTATTCTTGCACCAACGATCCAGCGGGAAATCGTTTACCGGTTGCTTGTGGGTGATCAAGGCGCGCGTCTGCGCCAGATTGCATCGATGGGGAGTCCGAGCCAGCAAATCGCAAAAGCAATCGACTGGCTGAAAAGCAACTTCAAACAGCCGCTGCGAGTTGAAGATCTTGCGGCCAAGGCCGGGATGAGCACATCAACCTTTCATCACCATTTTCGATCCATGACCGCGTTAAGCCCTTTGCAGTTTCAGAAAAATCTGCGCTTACAAGAAGCCAGGCGGCTGATGCTCGCCGAGCGCCTGGACGCAGCGACTTCGGCCTTCCAGGTCGGATACGAGAGTCCTTCGCAATTCAGCCGCGAATACAGCCGCATATTCGGCGCACCCCCTTTAAAGGACATCACAAACTTGCGTCAAATGGCCTCCATCGCGAAATAATCGGGAGCCGGTCGAACAACCGAAGCGTGGCGTATCACTCTCCTGCTGTCTGCGGGTATCGGTCAGTAGATCGGCAGTGCCCCGGTCAGCACTTCGAGGGCTGGGAACCCGGCTCGATTTTGTGGCCAGTATCGATGCAAGCAGGAGCATTGATTGAACGTCAGGTATTTGTTGTAAATTCTCATCATCTGTGTATGTTTGAAGACGGTTCGCGATAAAGAGGCTCTATGGATTCGGCAACAACAGGTGCTGGAACTTGCCAAAGGGAAAGGGATTATTCGGGTCGAGGACGTCAAGGCAGTGGGGACTCCCCGAAATACCTGTACAAGGAGAAGGTTTCCTGGGGAAGAGTGCTGTAGGTATTCAGAAACATCTCATAAGCGGTGTTGCGGTTAAAGTCTGCAGTCCTGCGAAGACGGTGGCTGATTGCTTCAAGCTCCGAAACAAGATCGGCTTCGATGCCGCCATTAAAGCACTCCGCGAGACGTGGCGTTCGCGCAGGATCACCATGGATGAACAGGTCGAAGCCACCAGAGTCGACAGAATGTCGACAATCATGCGCCCATACCTGGAGACAACTGTATGAGCCAGAACAAGAAAAACCATTTACCTTCAGATTGCAAAGGTCACAGCGGACTGCGGCGCAGCGGTGCACCACCTGGGCCTCGAAAGGCTGACCTGAGACGCGCAGCCTTGGTTGAAGTCGCAGGGAAACTATTCGTGGAAAAGGGTTACGAGGCAACGACAATGGATGAGATCGCTGCCGCCGCCAATTTTGCCAAGGGGACGCTGTATCATTACTTCTCCAACAAGGCTGAACTACTTCGGGTTTTGCGTGAGGTTTTTGAAAACGATGTCATGGAGCGGGTCAGGGTACGCGTTGAAAGCTGTCCGGTCGGCGATTGGCGAGGACGCGTCATTGCCTGGATCGAGGCAACGGTCGAGGCTTACTTCGAGTTGAGAGAGCTTCATGACGTCGTGATCTACAGCCTGGGAATGCCGTTTCGACACACTATGGCCAAAGCCAGAATCACACGGTACCTTACAGAGCTGATTCGTGATGGTGGCGAAGCAGGGGCGTGGCAAGTTGATGACGAGCGCTGGACTGCTGTGGTCATGTTTTACGCCTTTCGCGGCGCCTGCGACGAGGCCATGATGGGTGCAGAGTCTGCCGAGGACGTCTCCAGAAAACTCAACGTTCTGTTTCTGAGAATTTTGCGTGTGAAAGGATGAGGAGCGGCCTGGATGGGATCAGGCTGTCTGGGAAGGTGCCACCTTCAAACCTGGGGATCCCCTTTGACAGATGATCCGCGCAAGCTTGAGGTGACATCCGAAGTGTTTTCTTTATTGCCTGGAGTCCTGAAGAGATTGCCAGATGGGACGCTCCAGAAAACTCCCTTCTACGTTGCTCTCCATCTCGAGAAAGAGTTCCCAGGGCATGGCAAACGTCAGATACTCCGCGCCCATGAGTTTGCGAACATACTTTCTGGCTGAAACGTCGGTCAGCCCCACGATTGCCCGGGGGTTCTCCGACTCGGCTTCGCGCCAGGGAAGAATGCCGATGGTCTGACACCCGGCAGCGTAGGGAATAGCAACGTTTTCCATCCCTTTTCTGGCGTAATTGGCAAGGATAACCAGGGCGGACAATTGATCGGCATCCACGGCAAACACTACGTTCTCCGGTTTCTCTGCCGCTGGATCTGTATCGGAAAGTGGCGTAAAGAGTACATAGCGGGATTTTGCTTCCGTCATAGGCAGATTTTCAAGCCACTGATCAACCAGTTCCGGGGTTTTCACATACCTTTCACCTTCCAGGAAGTCGTCAGCAAACTCTTTTCCCGCAGCGTCGGCAAGAGCCTCTCCAACTTGCTTCCCCTTTTCCCATTCCTTATTTCCAGATGACAGAAAACGGGTAAAACAATCGACTCCCCCCGGAAACTGTTCATAGGCATTGCCGAATCCCAGGCCAACGCCGCCACCCCAGCAGCCGTAGGTCTGTGCGTCAAAAACCGTGCTTCTGCCTCTGAGCGCATTGGCAAACATTGACATCACACATCCCCACTTGCCGGGCTTGAACTGCGGTGCACCTTCCGGCTTTTCATCAGTCAGCAGAATCGCCACTGGGTTGTGTTTGAGTCCAATGGCTTTAGCGATTTTTGATTCCATGGGTTTTCTCCTTCCCTGCTTGGGTTCTTAACGGATCATACACGTATCGATTGCACTCCAGGAGCTAAACCTACAGGAAAATCGACTATGAGTCAACTTAATGGGCTGCCAATGATGCAGCTTTCCGGACGAGCTTCGGACTTGATCCGGAGAAAACAGAGAATCAGGGGGCCAAACAGAGAAAGAAAGGCTGGAGGATGGGGGAAATCGATGGTGCGGAGAGGTGCTCTGGAAAGATGTGAAACGGGCGCAACCACTTTAGAAACAAGGGGAAAAAGAAAACCCGTCACCCCGGGAATGACCCCAGAGAGACGGGTTTGTCTTTTTTTCAAATGGTGGAGGGCGCGGCGACTTGGCGCAAAACAGTCTCCGCCCTCGACTTGCCCCGTAAGCTATTGATGTAACATCAGAAACAATGCTCGCCGACATCCAGCGGCGATTCATGTCAAAGGAAGTGTTTTTCTTCCCCGACTTCCCAGCACCGGACGACGGTAACGGGTTTGCTGTTCAGCCGGACACCGGAAATCGCGCTCCAACTTGCCCGTCTTATTGCCTCCCACCGACATCGTTTCGTTGTATTTTCACCCGATCCGTGGCATGGATTGTCGACCTCTTTCCGGTTGAATACGCCGGAGGGTTGAAACCGGGTCTTTCCTAGGAGTCTGTCGAACTCACGTGCTTTAGTTTGATATGAACTATAGTTTTGATATAATTCTCCCATATCCTTATTCCAATATCAGAGGCACTCCCATGGGCACAGACTTCGTTGATACCGATCGCAGTACACCGTTTATCATGCCCCCTTCAGTTGATGACTGGCTCCCGGAGGGCCATCTTGCCCGCTTTGTGGTTGAAATAGTGGATCAGCTTGATGTGCGCAACTTGACAGACCAATATGGCGGCAAGGGCGGCTCTAAAGCTTATCCGCCTCGCATGATGCTTGGTCTGCTTTTTTACGCCTATGCCACGGGCACCCATAGCAGTCGTCAGATAGAGCGTAAGACCTATGAGGATATCGCCTACCGCTATATAGCCTGCAACCACCACCCTGATCACGCCAGCATCTGCAACTTCCGCCGTCGCTTTCTGCGTGAAGTAGAGCAGTTGTTTGTGCAGGTTCTGTTAATTGCCCATCAGATGAGTGTGCTGAAGATAGGAGTAGTCAGTCTTGATGGCACGAAGATCAAGGCCAACGCATCCAAGCACCGTGACCAAATACATTGATTGCATAAAATTTATCTTTCGTAATAAGGGCAAAGAGTAGAGGGCCGGTTCTCTCAATGAAATTTCCGTTTAGCGCCTCGCCCAAATGAAAATGGTGGACTCCCCAGTCATTTAACAACGAACTCAAGTTTCGCACCCTTGAAAGAGCATGCTGACGACGCAGTCTTTGATTCTCTGCTGGAATGCAGCGATTTGTTCTACAAAGACAGCAGTGCTTGACTTCAATATCTCGCCGCAGAGCTCATAGACGAACTCAATGTACTGATCGAGATTAAAAAGCACACTGAGTGTTTGCAGCTCGCACTCGGTTTTCTCGAATAGGGTTCCTTTGTAGCGATAGTCTTCTTCTTGTCGCTGCATGATGGTGAACACGATGCTCCTGATCATGCTGATGGTTAAAAAGCAGATATTTGACTCAAAGTTGCGGCACTGGCTTTTGCCAAAGTCCCAGGTGTGCTTGAGCTCCTTAAAAAGCGTTTCTATGGACCAGCGATTGGCATAGGTATCTATAACTTCCTGCTCGCTGTGGTGGGTCAGGGTGCTCAGCAGGATAATAGGCTTGTAGTGGCTGCGCTTGTCTACAGGACGGCAGAACACCAGCTTTACCGGAGTATTGCCGAAGTCTGCTCTTATGGAGCGAACTTCCACCTCCACATTGCGCACGGTGATGACTTTTGCGCGCAGGCTGGGAACAACCGTATTCCAAAGCTGCTGTGTTGCGTAAGGTTTCCCTTGGCAGGTCACCATGATCGTCCTTGTCGCTTTGAGCTGAGCGCAGACGTTGTAGCCGATCTCGTGGTAAATCTTGCCCACCAGTTTGGGATAGCAATACCAGCTGTCAAAGAGTACCGCATCGGCCTCAACTCCCTGGTTCCGGGCTCTTCTCAGCATTTCCAGCACCAGGTCGGTTTTCTTCATTCCCACTTCCATGCGACGTCTTGCTGCATACGAGCGCCCATCAAGATCAGCAGGTTCCAAATGCTCACTGACCCGGTTCGCTGAAGACTTGATGGCAAAGTCCATGGGGATAGTGGAAGTTCCATCGGTGTAGCTCAGGCACGGTATTTCGAAACCCATGGTTGAGCGCTTCTTGCTCTTGTCGAATATCCAGCTCAGGTACTCAATACGCTTGCCGGTCTTTTCCAGCTGGGAGTCGTCAATAGTCAGGTAGCGTCCACTATCCGGATAGTATTTACCCAGGATGCCAACAGCGCGCATGGCAACACACAAAAGCAGTTTGCGCCAGTGAATGCACTGGCGCTGTGCATAGCGGTAGGCAGTGTCCTTCTTCAGGCTGAATACGGAGCCCTGTGCTTTACGCACAAACCTGGCTATCGTGCTGGAGGTAAATACTGCCATAAACAGGGAGACAAAGACCTTCACCCCATCTTCGCCCTGCTGCTTGTTCATGCCACACTTCCTGGCCAAACGCTGAAAGTCCAGCATGCGCAAAACCCGTAATACTTCGAACTGTTCAAGAAGACGCGCTTGCAGTTTTTCATCACTCAGGGTAACTTTTGCCATTGATGACCTCCTGTGGCTTGGATACTCGTTTTGTGTTAACTCAAGTATACCAAATTGCGGGGGTCATCGCTAGTTAAATGCTAGCTTTTAAAGACCTTGCGCTAGAATCAAAGGATGCGAAACTTCAGAACGAATCTTTATTATTTAGCCTGCCGACTAACTTGCTCAAATTTGGAGTGACATCTCCACCAGATTCAACTACGGCTCTCAAGCGTTCCCAACCAGCCTGAAGGTCTACCGGGCACGTAAAAGCATCAGAAACTTCAACGCTTCTTTTTCGGTTCATCCGGTTAAAGCGTACTTTGAGTGGTGGAGGGCCTTTATTCTGAGCTCGAAGAATTCCATATCTCTGTATCCATAGGCTTGCCTTTTGAGGGTATCAATTTTGTTGTTGATCCCCTCAAGTGGTCCTGTTGATATGGGGTGATCATACCAGTTCAGGATTCCCTCTCGGTGCTTCTCCAGCGTTTTGGCCATTTTCTTCAATCCTTTGATAGCTGATGCTTGAGCCCTGTTGATCCAGTCATCGAGGAATACCGTGGCAGTTACCTTGTCAGTTTGTTGCCATATCTGGCGGAGATCTTCTTTCATGTAATAGGCAACCGCCAATGGTCGATTGGCCTGCAGGGCAAGTTCAAGGCGTTCATGATCACTGGTTTGCTCGCCAATGCTCTGCGGATTTTTGAGAAGCATCCAGCGAGTGCCTTTGAGAATGCTCCTGTCATGCTGACTTGTGAGCTCATGGTACAGCTCGCGGCGAATATCGGTAAGGCGTTCATTCATAAGCTTGACGACATGGAAACGATCAAACACCAACGCAGCAGATGGAAGGTGTTCGAGCACTGCCGACCGGTAAGCCGGACTCATGTCAGCAGCAACGGCTTTGATAGATGACTTGCGACGACCAAGGCGTTTCCAGAAACCATCAAGCGCTTCTGCCTGTTTGCCTGCTCCAACGTATACGACCCTGGCTGAACCAAGGTCAATGACGAGAGTAATGAAGCCATGTTTGCGTCCGGTGTATTTCTCATCAATGGCGATATACTCAAGCCCAGCAAGTGAAGGGCTACTGTAGTGATGATGCAGATACTGCTTGAAAATGGACTTGACCAGGTCCCAGCCTATACCAAGAAGCCGTGCTACATCAATGAGGGTCATAGCTTGGGCAAGGGAGACCACATACCGAGCAAATGCATGGGTGTAGGAACACCGTGGAGAGGCTATTTTCAGACTCACCCGCCTGACGCTACCGCACTGAAGGCACTGGATGCGTGGAACGTGGACGTGCAACCAAGTGGACTTGATCCCCAAAGGCAAACCTCGTAACCGACGAATGCTACTGCCGCGTAATATGACAGAACGGCCAAGGCACGCAGGGCAGCGAATCAGCTTTTTACGGGGCCGGACATGGAAATTGATGGTATTGCCGCAATACTCTGTGCGGATGTAATCGTAGCCAGCAAGGCCGTATGCATGGTAAAGAACACTGGTGAGCATGGTGCTTCTCCCGGAATTATTTGGTTGTAATCCCGATAAGTGGCACCATGCTCACTTTTTTGTCAATGTATCCTCAATACGGAAGAGCCTCTTTTTCTTTGATCGGGCCTACGTTTTTCAGCGTTAAAGTACACATAAGGCAACTCCTCTTCCGTGACGCCAGAAATATCATACCCCCAGTGATTCTGAAGAATGTCTTTAAGGATATTTAACCAGTCACCAAAAAAATCTGAACTTAGCTGCATTGGTACTCCTTGTAGGCATAACTACAATTAGGCGTCAAAAGTGACGCTATGCACTTTCTCAAAAACCGTACAAAGTGACGGATAAAAATTCCCGCCAGGTTGTGCGCCTTGTAACTCTTTTATAATCTTCGATTTTCCTGTCAATCTTGCATCCAGGCAGGTTTCTCGGTCAAATCCACAACAAGAAAAACCGTATTGCTGAAGCGCTGGATTTCCCAGCCAGTCGATTCAGTCCGTATATTACCAGAATAAATGTTACAGTGAAACGGTTAACAACGACAGAATTGACAGATGTGTGACATATCCCCATTCGCGTATATTCGCGTCCATTCGCGGTTGTGATCGGTTGTTCCGTTTTTCCGCATCCGTCTTCATCCGAGTCCATCCGTGGTTACAAACGGCTGCCCAGATTTCCCCTGGCGTCTTTGCGCCTTGGCGTGAGGAACTGACTTTCTGTATTTGCCGCTATCTGCGTTCATCTGCGGATGAAACGCCTTTCCTCTTTCCGTGCCTATCCGTGCCCATCCGTGGTCAACTCTCTTGCAGGCCGTTGAAAAACCATGCTTGCTGGATCAAAGAGTATTGGGCTCCTCTGCTATTCGCGTCCATTCGAGTTCATTCGCGGTAGAAATCTTCCCCTGCCTTTCACCCAAACACCCTCTGCTCCACCTCAAGTTCCACTGGCTTTCCAGCCAGCAACGCTTCGACAGCTTGCCAGATGGCCTGGGGTTCTGGTGGGCAGCCGGGGATAAATCCATCCACTTTCACCACCTGATGGATGGGCAGTACTTTGGGCAGCAGGGCGGGGAGTTCCTTTACGGCTTCGCTGCCATGGGGGGCGGTGCCGGGTCCGGCGTGGTAGACGGCGTTGAGGAGGTCGCTGACGGGGAAGAAGTTGCGCAGGCTGGTGACGTTGCCGGTGATGGCGCAGTCGCCGAGGCTGACGAGGGTGGTGGTGTGCTGGCGCACTTGTTCCAGCAGTTCCAGGTTTTCCACGTTGGTGATGGCACCTTCGGCGATGGTGATGTCCACGGCCTTGGGGAATTCCTTGGTGTCGGCGAGGGGGCTGTAGACGACTTCCACGTGCTGGGCGAGGTCCAGCAGTTTTTCGTGGAGGTCCAGAAAGCTCATGTGGCAGCCGGAGCAGCCACCGAACCAGACGGTGGCGAGGCGCAGTTTTTTGTTCATTTCTCTTCCCCCTTTGCCTGCTTGGTGTGAAGTATTTCAGCAAATCATGTTATCGGCAGAAAGTATGGCTCCTGCGGAATGCTCGAAAACGTGTGATCATTCAGGATTTCCGAATACGCAAAAGATAATTTTCTCTCGCAAAGCCGCAGAGAACGCAGAGTAAAGCAGCGAAAAATCTCTTCCTTCTTCCCTCCGCGCCCTCTGCGCCTTGAGTGAGCGCAGCGAACGGGCGAGAGATATGGTTTTCGCTTGACTGCCTTTCTTGGTGTCTTTGAGGGCTTTGTGTGAAAACGGATTTTCCGCTTTCTGCGAAAATCTGCGGAGAATTTCTTCTCTTCCATGGCTTTGCGTTGTTGCGAGTTGTCCAGTTATTTCTTTTTTTGCCTGTTCCCCATAATCCTTTCCAGGAACGACTTTTCCTTCTGCATTTCACTGACGGTGGCGCCTTTGCGGAAGAGGGCTCCGGTGGGGCAGAGCTGGACGCATTTGCCGCAGTCGGTGCAGGTGGTGCTTTTGCCCCAGGGGCGGTCCAGGTCGGCGACGACGCGGCTGGTGAAGCCTCGTCCGGCGATTTCCCAGGTGCAGGCGCCTTCCACGTCGCGGCAGACGCGCACGCAGCGGGTGCAGAGGATGCAGCGGTTGTGGTCGAGGCCGAATCGGCTGTGGCTGGTGTCCATGGTGAGTTGGGGGAAGAGGTAGTCGAAGCGCACGTGGTCGACGCCGAGTCTGGCGGCGTTGCTTTGCAGTTCGCAGTGTCCGCTGAGGACGCAGACGGCGCAGGCGTGGTTGCGTTCGGCCAGCAGCAGTTCGATGATCATGCGGCGGTATTCGTTGAGGCGGTCGTTATGGGTGGTGATGACCATGCCTTCCTGGGCTTCGGTGGTGCAGGCGGGTTGGGGGCGTCCCCAGCCCTGGATGTCCACGACGCACAGGCGGCAGCCGCCCCACTCTTCCAGTCCTTCGGCGTGGCAGAGGGTGGGCAGATCGATGTTGTGTTCACGGATGACTTCCAGCAGGCTCTGGCCGCTGCGGGCGCTGAGGAGTTCGTTATTGATGGTGAGGGTGATAACGGACATCAGAGGGCCTCCCCGTTCAGTCGTCCGGCGGCAATACGCCGCAGGAGTTCGTCGGCCATGTGCAGGTGGGGGACTTCGCTCATGGAGCAGATTCCGGCGGGGCAGTGGCGTTTTTCAATGTGGGCCAGGTATTCGTCGCGGAAGTACTGCAGGGTTCCCAGCACGGGGTTGGGGGCGGTGATGCCCAGGCCGCACAGGGAGGTGTCGCGCACCATGGCGCACAGGTTTTCCAGGTGGTCCATGTCCTCGATGGTGGCGCTGCCGTTGCCGATGTTGGTGAGCAGCCGGTAGAGCTGGGCGGTTCCGGCGCGGCAGGGGGTGCACTTGCCGCAGCTTTCGTCGAGGCTGAATTCCATGAAGAATTTGGCGACGTCTACCATGCAGGTGTTCTGGCCCATGACGATCAGGCCGCCGGAGCCCATGATGGAGCCCAGTTCCTGCAGGCTTTCGTAGTCCATGGGGGTGTCCAGGTGCTGGATGGGGATGCAGCCGCCGCTGGGGCCGCCGGTCTGGGCAGCTTTGAAGGTTTTGCCTTCACCCAGGCCGCCGCCGATGTCAAAGACCACTTCGCGCAGGGAGATGCCCATGGGCACTTCGATGAGGCCGGTGTTTTCCACTTCGCCGCACAGGGCGAAGATTTTGGTGCCACGGCTCTTGGGGGTGCCGATGGCGGCGAAGGCTTCCCAGCCGTCGCGGACGATATTGGCGACGCTACCGAAGGTTTCCACGTTGTTGATGAGGGTGGGGCAGCCCCACAGGCCCCGCTGGGCGGGGTAGGGCGGCCTGGGGACGGGCTGGCCGCGTTTGCCGGTGATGGAGGCCATGAGGGCGGTCTCTTCGCCGCACACGAAGGCTCCGGCTCCGATGCGCACTTCCAGGGTGAAGGAGAAGCGGCTGCCCAGCACCTGATTGCCGAGGATTCCCGCTTTCTGGGCGTCCTTGATGGCTTTGCGCAGGCGCTCGGCGGCAACGGGGTATTCGCCGCGCACGTACAGGTAGCCGTGCTGGGCGCCGCTGGCGTAACCGGCGATGGCCATGCCTTCCAGCAGGCGGTGGGGGTCCGATTCCATGAGGGTGCGATCCATGTAGGCACCGGGGTCGCCTTCGTCGCCGTTGGCGACGACGAATTTGCGTTCGCCGGGGGCCTTGCGCACCAGCTGCCACTTGACGCCGGTGGGATAGCCGCCGCCACCCCGGCCCCGCAGGCCGCTTTTGGTGATGGCGTCGCACACTTCTTCGGGGGTCATTTCGGTGAGGGCGAGGGCCAGGGCGCTGTAGCCTCCGGCGGCGATATAGTCGTCAATGTTTTCGGGGTCGATGAGGCCGCTGTTCTCCAGTACCAGCTTGTGCTGCCGCTGGAAAAAGGGCAGGTCGGTGGAGACCTGCTGCTGGGTGGGAAGGGTGCCGGTGCGGGCGTAGTGCTGCACCAGCTCCACGGCAAATTCGCCGGTAACGTGCTCGTACACGGTGTCAGCAGCGCCAGGCTGTTGCACGGTGAGCACGGGTCCGCGACTGCAGGGGCCCATGCAGCCAGTGGCAACGGCTTCAATGGCCATGTCGGCCTGGTGTTCGGCCACGGCACTTTCCAGGGCGCTCTTGATGGCGGCTGCCCCCGAGGAGAGGCAGGGGGTGCTGCAGCAGACGAGGATGCGCAGCTGGCACTGCTGGCGTTTCTGGGCCAGCTCTTCGGCTCGTTCCTGCAGTTCCAGGCGGTTCATGTTGGTTCTCCCCTGCCTGCGGCTATGTGCTGGCGGAGCTTTTCCAGCGTTCCTTCAGGGGTTTCGCGGCCCAGCACTTCGTCATCCAGGGTCAGCATGGGGGCCAGGCTGCAGTTGCCCAGGCAGCGGGCCGCGCCCAGGCTCAGCTTGCCGTCGGGGGTGGTTTGTCCGGCATTGATGCCGTACTCCTTTTCCACGGCGCTGACGATCTCCCCCGCGCCTTTGACGTAGCAGGCGGTGCCGGTGCAGACGATGCAGCTGTGTTCGCCACGGGGGCGCAGGGAGAAGAAGTGGTAGAAGGTGGCCACGCCCATGACCTGGCTTTCGGGCAGGTCCAGCTCGCGGGCCACGTGGGTGAGGATCTCCTCGGGCAGGTAGCCGTAGGCCTCCTGGGCGGTATGGAGGACTTCAATCAGGGCGTCGGGCTGGCGGGCATAGCGCTTGAGGGTGCGCTCCACCAGGCGTATACGGGGATCATCGGTGGTGGCTGAACCGGGGGAGGGGGCGGTGTCTGGCATGAGCTCTCCTTCTGCAGAAAGCAGGACGCGTGACGTTGACCATTTTGTAATCGGGTCGCCAAAAGAAATTCATGTGTAACACAATTACCATGGGCGGTGGAAAGGGTCAACGCAGATCGGCGTTTGACTTTTATAGACGACTGGTCTATTTTTCCTGCATGGAAACTATACACGAACCAAAACGCCGGGGCCGCCCCCGCAAAGATGACACCAGCCGTGGGGATGTCCGCCAGGCTCTGATCCGCTCGGGCATGGAGATATTCACCGAGAAGGGATTTGCCACCGCCGGGCTGGACGAAATCCTGAAGCGGGTGGGTGTGCCCAAGGGGTCATTTTACTACTACTTCGCCAGCAAAGAGGAGTTTGGCCTGGCGGTGATTGACGCCTATGCCGCCTTCTTCCTGCACAAGCTGGAGCGCTGGCTGGGCAATGAAAAGCGCTCGCCCCTGCAGCGCATGGCGGACTTCGCCGCCGATGCCATGGCCGGGATGGAGCAGTACGACTTTCGCCGGGGCTGCCTCATCGGCAACCTGGGCCAGGAGGTGGGTTCCCTGCCCGAGCCGTACCGGGCGCGCCTGGAGGAAGTCTTCACCCAGTGGCAGCAGCGGGTCGCCCGCTGCCTGGAGGAAGCGCAGCAGCAGGGAGCCATTGGAGCCGATGCCGACTGTGAGCAGTGGGCGGAGTTTTTCTGGATCGGCTGGGAGGGCGCGGTGCTGCGCGCCCGGCTGGTGCGCAGCGTGCAGCCCATGGAGCAGTTCAGCGGGATGTTTTTGCGGATGGTGGCAGGTGGCAGGAATGTGTAACGTTGCATGAGCGCCAGTGCTCCTCCCAGACCAACTCGCTTTCATCCATGGCGAGACGGTCTGCCGCTCGCCGTCCAGGCTCGCTCTCGGAGCATTGGCGCTCATGCCGGAAATATCGATCGGGGCCGCTGTGTATGGTGGCCCATATGTTTCATATCAGGTGATCGTGTAAGGAGGAAATCATGCGAGCACTACTTATCGAAAAGGACGACCAGGGATATCGCGCTGCGGTGCAGAATGTGGATGAGGCTAACCTGCCAGCGGGTGATGTGACGGTGGAGGTGGCGTACTCGACCCTGAACTACAAGGACGCCCTGGCGATTACGGGCAAGGGGCCGGTGGTGCGCCAGTTTCCCATGGTGCCGGGGATAGACCTGGCGGGAAGGGTGACCCAGAGCGACAGCCCCGATTTCAAGCCTGGCGATGAGGTGATTCTCAACGGCTTTGGCGTGGGGGAGCTGCACTGGGGCGGCCTGGCGGGCAAGGCGCGCGTGAAGAGCGAGTGGCTGATTCCGCTGCCCAAGGCCTTCAGCGCCCGTCAGGCCATGGTGATTGGCACGGCGGGTTATACGGCCATGCTGTGTGTGATGGCGCTGGAGCAGCATGGAGTGACCCCTGAGCGTGGCGAAGTGCTGGTGACAGGGGCTGCCGGTGGCGTGGGCAGTGTGGCCATCGCCCTGCTGGCAAAGCGCGGCTTCACGGTAGTGGCCTCCAGCGGGCGTTCGGAAGAAGCGGAGTACCTGCGCACCCTGGGGGCGGCGGAAGTTCTCGACCGCTCCATACTGTCGGAGCCCGGCAAGCCTTTGCAGAAGGAGCGCTGGGCGGGCGTGGTGGACGCGGTGGGCAGCCATACCCTGGCCAATGCCTGCGCCAGTACCCGTTACGGCGGCGTGGTCACCGCCTGTGGCCTGGCCCAGGGCATGGATTTTTCCGCCACCGTGGCACCGTTTATCCTGCGCGGCGTGACCCTGGCAGGCATCGACAGCGTCTACTGCCCCCGTGAAAAACGCCTGCAGGCGTGGGATCTGCTGGCCCGTGAACTGGACCCCAAACTGCTGGAACTGGTAGCGCGGGAAATCAGCCTGGAAGAGGCCGTGGCCGTCAGTGGGGAGCTGCTGCAGGGGAAAGTGCGTGGACGAATTGTTGTGGACGTAACCCGCTGACATTCTGCTCGCTCGGTGAGCGTCTGGCATCTGGATAATTTTCTGTAAACGGATGTTTTCCTGAGCTTGTTTTTTGCGGATTATAAGCTAAGCTTCGCACCCTTAACATCGCGTGTAATCGCTTTAGTTGTGTATTGTCCTTTTTGACCGCGCAAAAAGGACACAAAAACGCGCCCCCCGAACGCCCGTTTTTCCGGCTCGTTTGCTCGCCTGTTCTGGAGATCCGGCAGACGCTGCATCCCTGCAGCTCTGCCGGACCACCTGCCTCCTGCAGGTGTCCCGTGCGGGTCTTGCCAGCCAGGCTTCGCACTCACCGGACGGGCTCAGGGGGGATTTGCTCCTTCTGCCTCTCCCCCGTGTGCTGTCCCAGCCAGGATGCGCAGACTGGAACGCGGTAGACCCAAGGGGTTGCCGCCACGAGGGCGGCAACCGCAAACACAAGCCAGGGATGGCGGTTGTTTGCGGTCCCCAGTTCCAGGCAAGCGGACGGCTGAAAAGGACAGCATTGGGGGTCGCTTTTGTGCCACTTTTGGCGAGTCAAAAGTGGCAGGAAACCCCTTGAGCAGTAGAACAAGCTACCCTGTATTCCATCAGGGTTACATCGAAATTTTACTGTTTTAGAGTGCGTAACTTGAGTTACAAAAAGAGGCCAGCTTCTTATTGGAAAGAGGAGCTGGGCTTTTGCGTTTGAAAAGGGGCGGCACGCGGGGAGGCCGGAGAAACGTTACTCCTCCGGCACACACAATTCCTTGCGGGCAGCGGCCTTGATGGTCCTGGTGCCAACGATGACGATGACCAGCGCCAGCAGTATCAGCAGGGTGCTTGCCAGTGTTGCGAAAAAGGCGCTGCTGGTGAGGCTGGCGTAGAGGAAGCTGGAGAGGGACGCGGCGGCCAGGGGGAAGGTGTAGGCCCACCAGGAGAGGAAGAAGGGCAGCCGCACAAAGCGGTCGGTGAAGGTGAGCACCAGCAGGGTCATGAACAGGCCGTGGAAGTAGAGCACCTGGGCGAAGGCGTCCAGGCTGCCGGTCAGCTTGATGTAGGCGATAAAGCCCACGGCGGGTGGGGCGATCAGGATAAAGAGGGTGGGCAGAAGCTTCGGCGGCAGGCCGTTGTGGAAGATCACCCGGTTGAGGGTGATGCCCAGCAGGGCGAGCCAGAAGATGATGCCGACGCTGAAGAAGAACCAGGAGATTTCCACGGGGGCGTGGCTGACACCGGCCACGGGCACCAGGATGGTGCCCACCACCGGGATAAACCAGGCGGGGTTGAAGGTCTGCATCTGCAGGCCACGGAAGAACCAGACCCGCAGGGTGCGCAGCAGGAAAAACAGGTGCAGCAGGGTTCCGGTGTACCACAGGATTGCTGAAAGTCCGTGGTGGCTCTCCAGGTAGCCGATGGACAGCAGCAGCAGGGATATGGATATGGCGGGGAAGAAGTTCATGCGCACGGGGTGCTGGTACTCCTTGTTGACTTCGGCGGGGTACCTGGCCCATTTGGCCAGGTAGGCGATGCTGAGCACCACAAACCAGGCGCTGACGGCGTACAGGAGTATCTGGGACCAGAAGGGATCACCATGGCGATGCTCGAAGTGGGCCAGCGCCATGGCCAGGCCGGTCAGGCCCATGACGGAGCCGTAGAGGGGTATGGGTAGATTTTCCAGGCAGAGATTGTTTTCCTGAGCGGACATGGATTCCTCCGGCAATGCAGAATGGGGCAGTGAAATTGAAATCTGCGTGTAAATATGGCGAAATAGCCATGTCAATGCAAGGGGAAAACATGGCCCCTGCTCTTCGTGACAGCAGGGGCGTGGCGGGTAAAGTCGAAAACTACGGGAAGCTCAGGATTACCCGGGCCTGTTTGCCCTCACGTACGCTAAAAGCCAGTCCCTGGCGATCACCGTTGGCGCGGGTCGCTGTCACGTAATAGTCACCGCTTGGCAGATCTGTAATGACCCAGGGTCCGTCAGCTTTTCCCTGAAGCTGCACATCACCATCGGATCGTCTGATAGTAAACGCCATGTTCGCCAGGTAGGGGCCGCTGCGCTGGGAAAAGATGATCAGGGTGTTGCCATCGGGGACATTCAGTCGTTCCTCTTCCCCTACACCTCCGCTCCAGTAGTTCCCATAGGCAACGTTTGCGGCGGTTGCCAGTGTCATCAAAAGGCAGAGAATCCACAATATACGCTGAGGGAAAACCATAACAGACCTCCATGGAAAGGGTTTGCGTTCTGGTTGTTTGTGCTGTTTCTTTGCTCCTGTAAACCCGGGTCGCGGTTGCGGAGTTGTGGGGGCGTTGATGCGTTCAGTTTTCGTCTTTCTCCAAAAAAAGCATAGGCTTCTGGGATATTCTCTCAAGGGTTTTCGGTGATATTCCCCGCAACCTGCATGTGGTTGCGGGTCAGGGGATAGTCATTCTGCAGGCCCTTACTGAAGAGAATCTGGTAGAGGCGGGTCTGGCCCCACTGGAAGGTGGCCTGGCAGTAGTGGAAGTAGATGCGCCACATGCGCACGAAGCTTTCATCGGTCATGGCCTGGATTCTGTCCACCTGTTGCTCAAAGCGGTGAATCCAGTGGCCCAGGGTCAGGGCATAGTGCAGGCGCAGGTTTTCCATGTCCAGGGCCACCAGGTCACGGTTGCCCATGGCTCTGAGTATCTCGTCCAGCAGGGGAATGTAACCGCCGGGAAAGATATAGCGGGATATCCAGGGGTCGCCTCTGTCGTTTTTGCCGATACCATTGTCCTTGCCGATGGTGTGGAGCAGGCCCAGGCCTCCGGGTTTCAGGAGCGCATGCACCTTTTGCATGTAGGTTGGTATGAATTTCTTCCCCACGTGTTCGAACATCCCGATGGAGACAAATTTGTCAAATTGGCCCTCAGTATCGCGGTAATCCTGCAGGCGCACTTCAAGTTGATTTCCCAGTCCTTCGCGCTGGATACGTTCGCGGGTGTACTCGTACTGTTGCTCTGAAAGGGTTATTCCCCGAACGTGCGCCTGGTAGTGGCGGGCGGCATATACCATCATGCCACCCCAACCGCAGCCGATATCCAGCAGGGTCTCTCCCGGCTGCAGGCGAAGCTTGCGGCAGATCAGCTCGTACTTCTGCTGCTGGGCCGCCTCCAGGCTGTCCTGAGGTGTCCGGAAATAAGCACAGGAGTAAGCCAGGCTTGTATCAAGCCACAGCTGGTAGAAGTCATTGCCGTGATCGTAGTGAGAGGAAATGTTGGTCCGTGACTGGTGAATGGTGTTAAGGGAACGCAGGTGTTCAAGGAAGATGCGGGCTTTGGTGCTGACGGGGATGCAGGTGTCCCGGAAGCGCCTGTCCATCCCCAGGCGCAACAGCTGCTGGATGTCGCCCTCTATGTCGATGGTGCCAGCCATGTACTCTTCGCCGAAGCCCAGTGAGCCTTCGCGCAGCAGGCGGCGTGCCGCCTGTTCGGAGTGGAGGTGCAGGGTAAAGCAGGGTGGATGGTTGCCGATGGTGACGGTTCTGCCGTTCCACAGTCGGAAGGCGCCGTTGACTTCCGGATAGCAGTGGGCCAGTGCCAGGACGACGTCCTCGAAGGTTTTGAGCATCTGAAGAACCCTCCGTGCGGTGCTTTGGACGGTTGTGCAGAGTGAAGATAGGACCATTCAGATTTCGGTGTCGGCAGTACGAGATTACCACAGAAAAATGGCCTTTTTCAATGGAAGCCCCCGGTCATTATCCGTCAAACGCTGTTCCATTTTTTCTCGACTGGTGGTGAACTTGTGCATGCAAAACGCGATTTTCATGGTATGATTCATGGATAGTTCACTCTGGAGGAGGCCTCGCCCATGCGCAAAATACTTTTGATTCTGTTTGCTCTGTTGTTTTTTCCCTTCCTGGCCATTGGTTCCGAAGATCCGACGGCTTCCTGGCAACCTAAATTCGACCCCAGTGGCGCCAAATACACCTATATTCTCTCCAATGTTTCCCACCCTGCAATTGAAGGCGTAGCGGTGGGCTATCGCATTCGCGACCGGGTGTGGGAGCGCACCAATGGTCAGCTTTATGTGGATTTCCGCCCCCTGGCCCAACTGGGTGGCGAGCGCGATGTGCTGAGTAAACTGCGCATGGGTGCGGTGCACGGTATGCTCTGTTCATCGGTGGCGGCGGCGAACCTGAATGACCGTCTGGGCCTGGTGAATCTGCCTTTCGTCATCAACAGCTTTGACCGCCTGGAGGCCTTCCGGGAAAATGAGGAACTGTTCAGTACCTTTCAGGAAGCGCCTCTGCAGCAGGGGGTGCTGGCTATCGACGTGACCACCTACGGCACCTACGGCTGGGCGTCCCGCACGCCGGTGAATACGCTGGAAGAGGCGCGGCGGGTAAACTTCCGCATTGCCGAGGCTCCAGTGAATATCGATATCTACCGCGCCTGGAACCTGCGCTTCACCGTCATGCCCTGGCCCGATGTCCCCCAGGCCCTGCAGACCGGCGTTATTGACGGGCTGGATCACACCCCCACCACGCTGAATATTTCGCGCAAGTTTGATATCGCCAAGCACTACACCCATGTGGATTACGCCCAGGGCCTCTATGTGCACCTGACTAACAAGCGCTGGCTGGACCGTCTGCCTGAGGATATCCGTGAGATATTCCTGGAAGTGGTGGCCGAGGAAAGCGCCATTGCCCGCCAGAAGGGTCGTCAGCAGCAGGAAGACCAGATCGCGGCAGCCAAGGCAAACGGAGTCACCTTTGTGCGCTTGGGTGAGGAGGATCTGCAAACCCTGGAGCGTATGGCCAAGCCGGTGTATGAGCAGTGGGAGCCCCGCATTGGCAGCGAGTACGTTCAGCAGGTGCGGGAGTACCTGAAGGACAAGTAGCCAAAGGCGCGACATGTTCCCGTGAAGAGAATACAGAAGGAATCCCCCGACGATTGTCGCCGGGGGATTCTTTTTTTGCAGGCTGCTGAAAAACCTCATCTGCGGTGTTTTCGTAGTCACTCGTCATTGCAATGTACGGGGAGTATGCTTCATAACTCGCTCCGCGAGCGCCTTGCACCTGAGTATTTTTCAACTGCCTGCTTGTTTTATGTATTTCAGCAGGCTATGAGAGGTGGATTTGTCGGTTGAGGCTGCGCAGGGCCAGGCTGTCCTCGTACTCCTCGATGATGGTCAGGGAGCAGTGGTCCACCCGCATATGGGAGAGGGCGCGCAGAGGGCAGTGCAGCAGGTGCGCCACGACGACGCGGATCACTCCTCCGTGGCACATGATCAAGGAGTTGCCGGCCGGGGCGCTGCGGCGCACTTCTTCCCAGGCGGTCTGCACCCGTCCGGTGAACTGGGCCAGGCTTTCGCCCTCTTCCACCTCCAGCCAGTTGCGTCCCTTGGGGTGCAGGTGCGGGTACTGCTGCAGCACCTGATGGAATGGCAGTCCTTCGGCTTTGCCCATGTTCTTTTCGCGCAGTCCCGGCAATACCAGGGGATCGGGAAGGCGAGCGCCGTGCAGGGCCATGGTCTGCAGGGAGTGGTGGCAGCGCTGCAGATCGGAGCTGTAGCAGGCGTCAAAGGCGAGCTCCAGGGTGTTCAGGTGGTGGGCCAGCCTGCCGGCCTGCTGGTGTCCGAGGTCTGAGAGTCCGGGGTCGAGCCAGCCGTAAAAGATTCCGTGGAAGGCTTCTTCCACTTGCCCATGGCGGGCCAGATAGTAGGTCTTGAGGGGGGCAGCCGTTGGCATATCATTTCCTGTTTGTGGTATATTTTCACAATGGTCAACGGTTTCCCGTGGACAGAAGGTCTGTTTCGGTTTACTGTTGGCGCATTTCAGGACAGGGGGTTGTCAGTGCTTTCCATACTCTCACGCAACGATGCTCAGTTTGATGCAAAGATATCTCACATTCTCTCCCGGGGCCAGTCGCAGGACCAGGCTGTGGAAGAGGTGGTTCGCACTATACTCGAAGATGTTCAGCAACATGGCGACGAAGCCCTTATACGGTATACCAGCCGTTTTGACAATCTGGATCTGAATGCCACGGGCCTTGCCCTCAACGGCGGCACCATCGAGGCCTGCCGCTCCGAAATCTCCACCCGGCAGTACCAGGCCCTGGAAAGGGCGGCAGCTAATATCCGCTCCTTCCACGAGCGGCAGAAGCGTAACAGCTGGATGGAGCAGGATCCAGTGAATGGTAATATCCTGGGCCAGCGTTACCGTCCGCTGGACTCCGTGGGGATCTATGTTCCCGGTGGCAAGGCCGCCTATCCCAGCAGTGTGCTGATGAACGCCATTCCGGCTCAGGTTGCCGGGGTTGAGCGGATTGTCATGGTGGTGCCAACGCCCGATGGGTATGTGAATCCGGCGGTGATGGTGGCAGCCCATATCGCGGGGGTGTCGGAGATCTACCGGGTGGGCGGAGCCCAGGCGGTGGGGGCCCTGGCCTATGGTACCCAGACCATTGCTCCGGTGGACAAGATTGTCGGCCCTGGCAATATCTATGTGGCTACGGCCAAACGCATGGTCTTTGGCCGCGTGGATATTGATATGATTGCCGGGCCCAGTGAAATACTGATTATTGCCGACAGGGGAGCGGATCCCCGTCATATCGCCATTGATATGCTCTCCCAGGCGGAGCACGATGAGCTGGCCTCGGCGGTATTGATTACCGACTGCGAAGAGCTGGCCCAGAAAACGGCCAAGGCCCTGGAGGACGAGCTGGCCATTCTGCCGCGTCGTGATATTGCCCGCAAGAGCCTGGAGAGCTATGGCGCCATCATTGTGGTTCCCGATCTGCTGGAGGCTGCCCGGGTCAGTAATCAGATTGCGCCTGAGCACCTGGAGCTCTCGGTAGCCGATCCTTTCTGGCTGCTGCACGCTATCAAGCATGCGGGCGCCATCTTCATGGGATACCACACCAGCGAAGCGGTGGGTGACTATATCGCCGGCCCCAACCATGTTCTGCCCACTGGCGGAACAGCGCGCTTTTTCAGCCCCCTCAATGTGGATGACTTTGTCAAGAAATCCTCGCTGGTGTACTACACGCCCATGGGCCTGGAAGAGGTGGCCCGCGATGTGGAAATTCTCACCGCCATGGAAGGGCTGGATGCCCATGGTCGCAGCGTCAGTTACCGGGTGAGAAAGTAGGGGGACATGGACTATCCCTCTTTGGTGGCCCTGGCGGAGGATATTGCTGCCAGGGCTGGCCGCACACGGGTGCGCGATATCATTATGGTGGACTGGCACCAGCTCTTCCTGCGCCTTGATGACGTGGATGTGCAGATCAGCGCCCACTCCCATCCCAACTTTATGGTTCTGGTTCCCCACTCCCCCCGGACTTCCCGTGAGTACCCCTTTGCCCGTGCCCTTGAGACACACCTGAAGGGTACCTACCTGCTGCGTTGCAGTGTGCGGGAGCATGAGCGGATTCTTCGCCTGAGCTTTGGTTCGGTGCAGGGTCAGATCAAACGCAAGTTCCACCTGGTGGTGGAAATCATGGGTCGCCATTCCAATGTGATTCTGCTGGATGAGGACAAGCTGGTACTGGCAGCCCTCAAGGAGAACTGGGATGTCTCCACCGCACGGCCACTGCTGACGGGGCAGCCCTATCAGTTTCCCCCTTCCCAGGGGCGCCGTTTTCCGGATTCGCCGGAGGACTTCCGCGATGGCGCCGTGGCCAGGCGTGAGCTGTGTTTCCCCCCCTGGCTGATCGATTACTTCTGCCGCTATCCCGAAGATTTTCCCGCTTACCGCGATGCCCTGGAGCGCCGGCAGTTCGATTTTGCGCGGGTGGATACGGGTGGGAAGCTCTGGGCCAGTGTGGTTTCCCTGCCCCACGCCCGGACGGTGGAGACCTTTGACAGTGTCAGCGCCATGGTGCTTGGCAGTGCGGTGGAACGCGAGGAAAGTGCCCTGGAGCGCCGCCGTCGCCGGCTTGTGCGGCGCATGGAAGATGCCATAGTGGCCCAGCAGGCGAAGATGGAGCTGTTGCGGCGTCAACTGGAGCAGCATGGTGACACTGGCGCGCTGCAGCGGGAGGCGCAGCTGATTAAGGATAACCTGCACCGCCTGCGGGGTGGTGGCCGGGTACGCTGCCATGACTACGCGCACAATACCGATGTCGAGCTGGAGCTGCCCCGCGATATCCTGCCCCGCGTCTATATGGAAAAGCTCTTCCGGCGTATCCGCAAATATCACCTTTCGCTGCCCCATCTGCAGCGTCAGTTGGAGAAATGTAAAAACAGTGTCACCTATCTGGAGCAGGAGCGTTACTATGCATCCTATCTTCAGAGCCTGGAAGAAGTGCTGCACAAGGAGCGGGAGCTGTTTCCCCGCCGGGGAGTCACCGAGCGTCCGGGGAAGCGTTCCGTCAGTCGTGAACGTGAACGGGTAAAAAAACTGGATTTTCGTGGATACCTGTTATATGTAGGGCTTTCCAGCGCGGCCAACGAAAAGGTGACCTTTGGTGCCCGTCCCGACGACTGGTGGTTTCATGCCAAGGATATTCCCGGTGCCCATGTGGTGCTGGCGTGTCACAACCGCCCTGCTCCCGACGAGGAGAGTATGGCCATGGCAGCGGCGCTGGCGGCCTTTTTCTGTCGAAACAGTTCTGAGGATAAGGTTTCCGTCGATTACACCCAGCGCAAACACGTGCGCAAACCAGCGGGCACACCGCCGGGAACGGTGTACTATACCCACTTCAAGACACTGCTGGTGGGGCGGGAACAGATGGACGCGGCCCGCGGGTTTCTGGAATCATCCAGCGAAACGGTGAGCTGATTGTCGATTGGTGATCATTCTGGTAAAACACGATACAATTGAAACACATCAACCTGAAGGGCGTTATATGGAACAAACAGCTTCGCACCTTTCTTCTGCTCCCCCCGTACGCCTCCTGATGGGCATTCACTGCCACCAGCCCTACCAGAATTTTTCCTGGGTTCTCGAAGATGCCTGTACCAAAAGCTATGAACCTTTCCTGCAGACCTGCCTGCGCTATCCCGATTTCCGCTTTGCCCTGCACTACAGCGGCTGGCTGCTGCAGTGGATTCAGACCAATCGACCTGCGGTCTTTGACCTGATCGGTGAGATGGCATCCCGTGGGCAGGTGGAGATATTCACCGGGGGCTTTTTTGAGCCGATTCTCGCCTCCATTCCCCACAAGGATCAGGTGGGTCAGATAGAGATGCTCAGCAGCTATATCCAGAGCAATTTCGGCCAGACGCCCAAGGGCCTGTGGCTGACGGAGCGTATCTGGGATAGTTCCATTGTGCCAGCAGTGGTGCAGGCTGGTGTGGAGTATGCCATTGTCGATGACTATCATTTTATCAGCGCCGGTTTTGAACCGGGTGCCCTGGACGGTCACTATGTGACGGAGGAAGGGGGGCGCTGCCTCAAGCTTTTCCCCATCAGTGAAAAACTGCGCTACACCATTCCCTTCAAGAATCCCGGACAGACCATAGATCACTTGCTGGAGCACGCCCGTGAGGACGGTTCATCGGCCCTGACCTTCTTTGATGATGGCGAGAAGTTTGGTGTCTGGCCCCAGACCAATGAGTGGGTTTTCGGCGAGCGGCGCTGGCTGGAGGAGTTCATCGAGACCGTTCTTGACCATCCGCGCGTGCGAGTGGAAAGCTTTGCCGACTATGTGTCTGATCAGCGTCCACGGGGTATCGCCTATCTGCCAGTGTGTTCCTATTACGAGATGGGAGCCTGGACATTGCCCTCACGCCTGGCGAGTCGCTTTGATGAGTTTTACCACAGGGTGAAAAAAGAGGACGAGGCCACGGCTACGGCCTTCGTCAAGGGGAGTATCTGGAAGAACTTCCTGGTGAAGTATCCCGAGTCCAATAATATTCACAAGAAAATGCTGCGTCTGGCATCCCTGCCCCTGGGGCTGGAGGCCCGCGAAGCGCTCTATCAGGGGCAGTGCAACGATGTCATGTGGCATGGGGTCTTTGGCGGTCTCTACCTGCCCAACCTGCGATTCAACGCCTATGAGGCGCTTAATCGCTGCGAGCGCCTGGCGGGGCGATCCGGTGTCTTCGTGGGCGACTTCAACTGTGATGGCTACCCGGAGGTGCTGGCACGCACCCAGGCATACTTCGCGTCTCTTTCCAGCCGCGAAGGCGCTCAGCTTTACGAACTGAGCTGCATGCGTTCACTGGTGAACGTGCTCAACACCCTGACCCGCCGCCATGAGGCCTACCACGACAAGCTGGGCAAGCCGGCAGCCGGTGAGGTGCCGGAGACGGTGGAAGATGCCGATGGTATCGCCTCCATCCATGACCTGGTTGCCGACGAGCAGATGGAGCTGCCGCCGCTGCACTATGACTGGCATCAGAAGTACTCCTTTGTGGACCACTTCATGGCGGAACTGCCCACGGATGAATCCTTTGTGGCAGCTGATCTGAAGGAGCAGGGGGACTTTGCCAATCAGCCTTTTGCCGTAATTCACCAGAATAGTGGTGACGTGCTGCTGCGGCGCTCTGGAGGCCTCTATCGCTGGGCGGAAAAACTGGCGGGCATCACTGTTGAAAAGCGCTACCAGTTTCTCAGCCAGAGCGTTCAGGTGGATGTGTGTGTGGAATCGGATCGTGATATTGAGACTTTCTACGGCTGTGAGTTGAACTTCCATATTCCTTCGGGTGTTGAGCAAAGCCATATAGAAATTCATGGAAATAAATTCCCGAAAGACCATACTTTTACCTTTGATGATGTGCGGGATTTCTGCCTGGAGGACGGGCTGTTTCACACTCCCCTGAGGGTGCATGCCTGCACGGCCCAGCGTCTGTTGGGCTTTCCGGTGATGACGGTGTCACAGTCGGAAGCCGGGTACGATGCCACCTACCAGGGCACCTCCTTCTTATGGTGCCGTCTCCTGACACTGCGCGCCGGAGAGCGCCAGAAAATGAGCTTTCTGCTCAGCTTCGGAGGGTGAAGCGATGACGACCAAGCTCAGACAGGATCCCATGGGACGCTTTGCGGTAGTCTACGAGCCTGGTCTTGCCCGGCTGCCGCTGCTTTCAGGGCCTGGTAACGGCAGTGCGGATGACGGGGAGCAGAGCGTGGCCTGCCCTTTTTGTCCTGGAAATGAGCGCTACTGCCAGTTTTCCATTGATCAGTTCGGGGAGAAAAAAGACTGGAAGCTGCGGGTGATTCCCAATCGCCTGCCGTTTTTTTCCGTTGAAGGTGGCGAAGAGGCTTTCCCCGACGGTATCTATGATATCAATGGTGGTGCCGGTGCCCATGAGGTCATCATCGAAAGTCCAGAACACGGGCTCACGCCCTTTGCCTTTACCCAGGCGCAGTGGTGCGACATTTTTACCATGACAGCGCGCCGTCTGACGGATCTGCGCCAGGACAGCCGCTTTCAGTATGTCAGTTTTTTTCGCAATTTCGGTGTTCAGGCGGGTGCCGCCCTCTCCCATCCCCACAGCCAGATTCTGGCGCTGCCACTGGTGCCGCCGGAGGTGCAGCAGAAGCTGCGGGCCTTTCACCGCCATCAGGAGCACAAGGGGCGATGCCTGGCGTGCGATATCGTGCACCACGAAACCTCGGCGCGCAAACGCATCCTTGCGGAAAATGAGTCCTTTGTGGCCATGGCTCCCTATGCTTCGCGCCATCCCTTCGAAATGCATGTCTACCCCCGCCGGCATCAGGGTTTTTTCGAGTCCATGAGTCCTGAGGAGCAGGTGCTGTTCAGCCGCATCATAGCTGATCTTATGCAAAAGTTGCAGAGAGTACTGGCTGAGCCGCCATTTCATATGATACTGTTCAATCGTCCGGTCCCTGCTGAGGGGAGCCGGTTTCACTGGCACATGGAAATTCTGCCCCGGGTGTTTGCGGCGACGGCGCTGCAGGAGGGGACGGGAATCTATATGAATCCGGTTACTCCTGAGGAGGTGGTCAAGGTGGCTGGGAGCCGCCCTGCCCAGGGTTTTGATGACCAGATCGATGACAATGGCATTGGATAAACTGTTGGTTCTGTTTCACGGATTGTTGTACCGGGTTTACCTCGAGAGCTGAGGAGGGTGATGTGGATAAATTGCTGGAGTTGCCGCGGGAGGATCTGATCAGGATAGCCAGGGGATTGAGCATCGCGGGACGTTCACGTATGTCAAACCGCGAGCTGGCCGAGGCCATTTATCGGCTTTCCCTGGAAGTTGGCGTTTCATCGTTTTTTCTTCACCGCTCTGATGACAGCCACCTGCGGGTGGAATACAACAATATATATCTCCCCATGGAGATTGGCCGTAACCGTGCCTGTCTACTCTATCGTGACCCACTGTGGGCCTATGTCTACTGGGAAATGACTCGGGATATTCTACCCGATGGCGACTCCTACAGTTTCACCCTGAAAATCATGGACAACCATACCCGGCAGGAGCACGTGCAGATTGGCGAGGTGGAGCGCGTCGGGCGCTGGTATCTGAACCTCAATGCGCCGGAACGTGAGTTTTACGCGGTGGTGGGTGTCACGTTCACCAATGGCGATTTTCTTGAGCTCGTGCGTTCCAATATCATCAAGATGCCGGCGGTTGGCTTTTCCGATGACGCGGAGCAGGTGGTCTTCTATAACCGTAAGACCGGATCGCGACAAGTTGTTGACAGTGATGGCGCCTCTGTGGGTGTTGGCGCAGAACTTGGCTTTTACCATGACAGCTCCATTGCTATCCACCGGCGCTTTCCCGGCTCATCAATGAACTTCAGTTCACGGGCTGAAGACGACGGGAGCGAACATGGCAACCAATAACCACCGTGGCTACCTTGGACTGGTGCTGCACTCCCATCTGCCCTTTGTGAAACATCCCGAACATGAGCGGTTTCTTGAAGAGAACTGGCTCTATGAGGCCATGACGGAAACCTATATTCCCCTGCTGATGGCCCTTGCCAGGCTGGAACGCGATGGGGTGCATACGGCCATAACCCTTTCAGTGACACCACCCCTTGCCAATATGCTGGAAGATCCGCTGTTGAACAGTCGCTATGAAAAACATATGCTGCTGATGCTCGAGCTGCTGGAAAAAGAGCGTCTGCGTACGGTTAACGACCCGGCAATGTCGGACGTTGTCCGCTTCTACCGTGAGCGTTTTCAGTCGATTCTCGACTACTACCGTCACGATCTGGCGGGCAATATTCTCAATGGCTACCGCCACTTTCAGGCTACGGGTGCCATTGAGATCATAACCTGTGCGGCGACCCACGGTTTTCTGCCGAATCTGCGCATGACACCGCGCAGCGTTCAGGCTCAGATTGCCCTTGGGGTCAAGTCCCACAAGCGTATTTTCGGCGTTCACCCCAGGGGAATCTGGCTGCCGGAGTGCGCCTACTACGAAGGCCTGGAAGAGGTTCTGAAGGAGCACGGTCTCGAGTACTTTCTCATGGATACCCATGGCGTGCTGTTTTCGCGGCCCCGCAGTATTTACGGAAACTACGCGCCCGTGTATACGCCCAATGGCGTTGCGGCCTTTGGACGGGATCAGGAGTCCAGCCGCCAGGTGTGGTCCAGCAAGGAAGGATATCCCGGCGATTTCCGCTATCGCGAGTTTTACCGGGATGTGGGCTGGGATCTGCCCTACGAGTATATCAAGCCTTACATCAACCCTGACGGACAGCGCATATTCGTTGGGCTCAAGTACTATCGCATCACTGGTGAAGGCGACCACAAAGAACCCTATGTGCGCGTTGAAGCCATGGAGGCGGTGGCTGAGCACGCCGGCAACTTCCTTTTCAATCGCGGGGCTCAGGTGAACTACCTGCACGATGTGCTGCGCAAGGAACCTCTGGTGGTCTGTCCCTATGACGCCGAGCTTTTCGGTCACTGGTGGTACGAGGGTATTGATTTTATCTACTACCTGCTGAAAAAAGCCCACTACGACCAGGATGCCATCGCGCCGATTACCCTGTCAGGTTATCTGGACAGGTATCCTGAGCATCAGGTGGTGCAGCCGGCGGCCTCCACTTGGGGCGACAAGGGCTATAATGAAGTCTGGCTCAATAACAGTAACGACTGGATTTACAAGTATCTGCATGATATCAGCATTCGCCTGAGTGAACTGGCCAACAAGTACCAGTACAGTTCTGACCAGACACAGGTCCGTCTGCTCAATCAGATGGCCCGTGAACTGGTGCTGGCAGAGGCCAGCGACTGGGCTTTCCTGATGACGACCCGCACCGCTGCCGAGTACGCTTCCAAGCGTACCGTAGAGCACATTGAAAATTTTCGCCGTCTGGCGGACATGCTTGAGGGCGGGCAGGTGGAAATGGATGCCCTGGAAGAGCTGGAGTATAAGAATTCGATTTTCAGCCAGGATATGGATTTTCGCCTGTATTGTCCCTGAGTGGAGATCAGACCACCCTGTAACCCGCCTTCGGTATCTCATCCGGGGGCGGGTTTTTTCATTCTTCTTATGGGCGACTCAGAAAACCTTTCCATGGATTGAAAATATTTCTGCTGGTGGGCTCCGGAAAGCAGGGTGATTCAACCTGGTTCCGCGCCGAAGAGGCTTGAGATGAGGCGACCGTAGTCACTGCCGGAAGAGGCGCCTGTGGACTCAAGGTACATCAGGTAGGCGTAGAGATGGCGGTAGCCTTTCATGCTGGGGATGATCTGGCCGTGGGATATGATGATATAGCGGTGTTTGGCCAGCTCAGCCAGTTCCGGGCGCTCAAGGCTCTTTTTATCGGAGAGCAGTTTCAGCAGCAGGGGGACATGGCGGTACTTTTCCCGGATATAGGTGCCCCGTTTTTTTTGTAACTCTTTGTTTTTCTGACCAATGGCTTTAAGGGTGTCCTGGATTACCTGCTGCCTGTTCATGTTGGCCTCTGTTTTGCACCTGTGAGGGGCATGTTCTGACAACCGGAGGAGTTGATACCATGATACCGGCTACTGTCAATGATATGTCCGTGGTCTCGCCGCACCACAGCAAGAAAAACGAGAACCTGACCGACGAGGAGCGGGGACAGATCCTGCGATCTGCCCAGCATTTTGAGTCACTGCTTGTGAACATCATGTTCACGACGATGAGGAAGACCATAGCAGATGGTGGACTGATTGAAAAGTCCAACGCTGAGGAGATCTTCACCTCGTTTCTGGACACCGAATTCTCCAAGACAGCCAGTACCAGCACTACTGGGGGAATGGGGCTTGCGGGAATGATGTACGAGCAGCTGACGGGTGAACCCCTGAAACACGCACCTTCCCTGGGGGATGTGAGTCAGTTTGACTCGCGGCTGAGTTTTGGCTTCTCCGGCGCGCCTGAGCGCTTTGGGGCGTCCCAGCCCCTGAAGGTGAACCAGAAGATGCTGGAGGACTTCTACCTCGCTCGTTGAGGTTTTCCCTGAACCCCGTGCCTGGGTGGCAGGTCATTGAAAACAATTTGTGTGTGTCAGCCGGAAAAGAATTCCGCTGGCTTTTGATGTGTTGTGTTTGTCGGATTTTCCGGAAGTGAATTTTTTTGAAAAAACAGGTAAAGTTTTTTATCTGGCTTCCGATAAGAGAGACAGGCAGGAATACAACAAAGGAGGCACACAATGAAAGTCAATGGCTACGGCTCTTCTTCTATTGACGCCTACCTGAAAAACAATCGCACCCAGGGGAAATCCCGTGGGGACGAGGCAGTTCAGGGTAAGGAAGGCGCTGGGGGAAATGCCGATAAAATTCACTTTTCCGGCACGTATATGGATGTCGCCAAGGCAACCAAAGTCGCTTCAGATGCGCCAGAGGTGCGTGATGAGCGGGTTGAGACCCTGAAGGCAGCCATTCAACGTGGAGACTATCGCTATAATCTCGATATGCTGGCGGCGAAACTGGCAGAGGTACTTGGCAAAAAGTAGCGGGTAAAAGGTGCAACCGATATGGAGGTGACCTTTGAGTACGCACAAGACTGGCTCGGCTACACTGGCGGAGCTCTATACCTATTATGCACAATTGCGCGATATGCTGCAGGAAAACCGCGAGCATATTGTCAAGGGGGATGTGCAGGGCGTTGATCGGGTAAGTAACCTGATGGAGACCCTGGTGCTGAAAATCCGCCTGCTGGAGGATACCCTTGACAGCTTTATGAAGGACTACGCTTCAACCCACGATGTGGAGTGCAAGCTGCTGGCGATAGCAGCCCACATGGAGCCGGAGGGTGGAGATTTCACCGATGAGCTGGTTCGCCTGAGCGAGCTGGTCAAGGATGTTGACCGTCAGACGTACATGAATCGTCAGATTCTGCACAGTGCCTTGAAGGTCAATGGACACTTTCTCTCCCTTGTGGATAACGAGCTGAAATCGTCGAAGCAGTATGCGTCCGATGGCGCAGTGACACAGAAGCGTCAATCACTTTTCATGAGCCAAAAAGTATGACCGTGGGCTGCTGATCCTTCGCGTGAAGGATTACAGCCTGCGGTTTTGTGTATAAGGAGCTGGTTATGGGAACCTTTCAATCCCTGAATGTTGGTCTTTCCGGTGTGCTCGCCAGCCAGAGCGCCCTGATGACCGTTGGTCACAACCTCAGTAATATGAACACCGAAGGCTTCAGTCGACAGAGAGTTGTGCTGCAGGCCAACCAGCCACTGCGTATTTCAAGTCTGCAGTACGGTCAGGGAGTCAATCTCAGCCAGGTGCAGCGGGTCCACGATGATTATGTGCAGCAGTCCCTGCGGGCCGCCATCACCAAGAGTGGGCAGTACGAAGCCAACTACATGGCCTATAATGAAATTGAAATGCTCTTCAATGAGACTGAAGGCATGGGACTTGGATACTCCCTGACCCAGTTCTGGGACTCATGGCACGATTTGGCCAATGCGCCCACGGACACCTCCCAGGAAGCCGCCTCCAAACGCTCCACGGTTATAGAGTCAGCCAATTTTCTGATCAATACCATCCAGGGTACCTACCAGCAACTCAATGACCTGCAGGCCCAGTACACCGGCCGGATCGACAGTATGGTCAACGATGTCAACTCGCAATTGCAGTCGCTGGCTGCACTGAACGTGCAGATCGGCAAGACGACGGCTCTGGGTAATCCGGCCCATGATCTGCTGGATCAGCGAGATATGATCCTGAACAAGCTGGCGGAGTACCTTGATGTCAAAGTGGACATCAATGACCAGGGGCAGGCGACGGTCTTCCTTGACGGCAAGACGCTGGTGGATCGTGACCACGCTGCGAAACTGGTTAATAAACGCACCGGTGAGTTCAGCAGCGAACTTCTGTTCGAAAGCCCTTCCGGTTACACCAGCAAGATTACGAACTTTTCCAATAATGGTCAGATCGGCGCGTATATGGAAATGCGCGATAAGACAATTCCTGGCTACATCGAAAAACTTGATGATCTTTCGCGTACGATTATCGAGGAGGTCAACAAGGTTCACGCCAATGGCATGGTGACCAAGCCTTTCGGTGCGGTATCTTCCCAGTACAGCGTTGAGAACAGTCGCACTCCGCTCAATGACAATACGCCCTTTCAGATTCAGAATGGCAGTTTTCAGCTCAAGGTCTTTGACCCTGCGGGGGGCGAACTGCAGACCTTTGAGATCCGCATCAACGAGGGCGACTCCCTGCGCCAGATTGCCATGAAGCTGGATCAGGCCGACGGGGTGGCGGAAGGCGGGCTCTTCAGTGCCAGCATTAATGCCGATAATCAGCTGGAAATCCGTGGTAACAACGGGAATACCTTTGTCCTGTACAACGACACCAGCAACGCGCTGACAGCCATTGGGCTGAACACCTTCTTCAAGGGGCACGACGCCAAGAGCATCGGGGTCAACAGCTATGTGGCAGAGGATACGACTCGCCTTGCCACCAGCTTCAGTGGTGAGCCGGGTGACAACCGCAATGCCAATCTGATTGCCGAGTTACGGAATGCCAAGGTCATGGGTGGCATGACCATTGGCGAAAACTATAATCATTTTGTCAGCAAGATCGGCATGGACGTGCGAATCAATATTGATTCACTCCAGACCACCCAGCTGATTCGCTTCCAGATCGAGGTGAAACGCGAAAGTATCTCCGGCGTCAATGAAAACGAAGAACTGACCAATATGCTGAAATTTCAACGCTCCTTTGAGGCATCATCACGCTTTATTACCACCATTGACCGCCTGCTTGACAATATCGTCAATCGAATGGGCGTATAGAAACCCGTGAAAGAGAACGGGTAAAGGGGAAAACATGCGAGTCACCAGTAATATGCTCTCCCTCAATTTTCTGGGGGGGATAAACCAGAGCCTGAACCGGATGCTGGAGAATAATCTTCAGATCGCCAAAAACCGCACATTGCTGGCTCCCAACAATGATCCGGTGCGCATCAGCCAGGCTCTCTCCTTCCAGAACAGCATTGATCTCTTTACCCAGTACCAGCGCAATATCTCCAATGCTCAGACGTGGCTGAATCTTTCCGATGGCAGCCTGCAGTCCATGAGCTCTATCCTGCAGATGGCCAAGAACAACTATGCCCTGGCTGGCGCCTCCGACTCCATGTCCCCCGATGCCCGCAAGGCGCTGGCCAATGATGTGGAAGCCATGCGCAACGAACTGATCAGCCTTGGCAATACCAAGCACCTGGATCGCTATATCTTTGGCGGCTATCAGACGCGCAATGAGCCATTCCAGGAGCGCAAACAGGAAATCGAAATCATCCGCCAGGGTTCCTATATTGGAACCGCTGGCGCTGGGTTATATACCAAGGGAGTTTTCTCTGATCTGCCTGAGCTCCCCAAGGGCGACTATGAAATCCTGATCAGCTATGACGAGAACTCCAAGGTAGCGACCGTGTCCATGACCGATTCCCAGGGGCGCGCGGTTTCCCTGGATTCCAATGGTTCGGACAACAGCGGCAACGGCAAGATGAATAATCTGACCACGGTTTCCCGTTACCAGGTGAATCCGGGTGATTTTATCGATACCGGTCGGGGAGTTGCCATCGAAATACCCAAGGGCTTCACGGGTGGGCAGCGTATCCAGTTCAGCTACAGCCCCGGTGACAGCCTCTCCTATCTCGGTGATGATGGCCTGATGAAGGCACAGGTAGGGGTCAACGACCAGGTGAACCTCAATGTGCCGGGCAATAATATCTTTTCCCAGACCGCCAAGCGCATAGAGACCACCTTTGTGAACTTTGCCAATGGCGCGCCCATTAAGAACATCACCCTTTTTAAGGATATCGATAACGCCAACGTGCAGAAGGGCGACACCATCTCCTTTAACGGCTTTGACCATTCGGGCAACCGCATTGGTGCTGCCCGCATCATGTCGCCCAAAGCCGCTTTGCTTGACCACACCAAGACGACCGCGGCAGAACGCAGCTTTTCCTTATACTACGGCAACAATCAGCTTGATGGTGTAACCAAGAACATCACCATACCTCAGAATGGCTACGCCAGCACCGATCGTCTGGCGTTTGCCATGCAGACCGCCATCAATGAAGCCATTGCGTCCCAGAACAACCATCCCGTGTACTTCAGCGGTGGTATGAACGCGGCAGGAGCTGCCGTTGGGCCGCTCTATGATGATGGCCTCGGCACGGTCAATAACCGGCTTTTCACGACGGGCAATATCGCCTACGACCAGTACAAGCAGATCACTATCAAAGCCGTCAATGATGCCGATATCGGCACGGGCGGCCCGGTCACTTTCCAGATCTTCGGCTTTGACGAGAAGACCCAGTATACGGACACTGGTGCCCTGAACTCTGCGTCTGCCAGCTTCCTGGGGGAGATGACCATCGACAACCCCCAGGTAGGCTTCAAGTACAGCATCAAGGATGATGGTATTGTCAGTGGTACGGATTTTGGTCTGAATATTGGCTTTCTGGGCGGGCAGACAATCAGTGCCGGCATGACCTTTGACTTTGCGGCAGCCACGGAGCCAGCCGTTGACAGCTTCGCCTACACGGGCGGTGGCGGCAACCTCGATGGCTTGCTGCTCAGTTACGACAACCTGCGCTACAATGGTTCGGCCATTCAGGATATCGTCTTCAGCAGCGCCGGCGATCTGGATATCCCTCCGGGCGGCAACCTGAACTACTTTATCACCACCGATACGGGAACCTATTCGGGTTCGCTGACCCTCGGCCCCGATGTGTATCAATATCCGGTGGAGATCCCCGGTACCGGGGCCACTATCCGTCTGGATCAGTCGGTGGGGAACTTCAGCTTCAGTGGCGGTGCCACGGCGACCTACGTCTTCGACAACACCCGCACCCTCAGTCCCAATCTCAATATCAGCGGTTATACCGGCGATGGCGAGACGCTGATTCTGCGCGCCCGTTCGGCGGTCACCTCGGGCGGCACCTTCCAGCCGGGCAACTACTCTGCGGCCGGGACTATTGACTTCAGCCTGGGTGGTGGGTTCTTCGATGTGATGGACAACTTCGGCAATGTCAAGGAGACGGTCTATATCTCCGGTGATGGCCGCACCAGCCTCAGCAATGGGGTACAGATATCCTTTGACCCGAATTCGGTCTTTGAGATTGGTCAGACCCTGAGCTTTAATGTGCTTCCCCAGGATATGGTGAATGTACGCTCCGATGGCAGCAATATCCTCTTTGAAAGCCGTGATGTGGGCGAGGATATCACCATGAGTATCTTCGCTGACCCCATGTCGAAGCTGGGGCTTGACCAGAACGTCATTACGGCGCAAGGGGCGAATATCAATTACGTCATCGATCCGGAAAAGCCCGTTGAGGATATGCTGCGCTTTGTGGAAAACCTCTATGGCAACACCATAGACGCCTACATCACGGAAAACGGCAAGCTGGCTTTTGTGGATCTGCACGCTGGTCCGAGTCGCCTTGAGGTCAATGTGAGCACCAATAACGAAGGTGTGCGCCATGTGACTCCGCTGACACGACTGAATCCCCTGGGAGGCCAGTTCAACGACTACTATATTAGCGGAAACTATACCGCCCGCGATGACAATCGCTGGAATATCAGCCTGCATATGGCAAGTGGCGCGGGAACCGCTGGTATAGTGGGTATGGATGAAGGCATTCTGCTGACCATTGAAGACAAGTACGGCAATAAACTGCTGGAAAACTATTCCCTTGACCCCAGTACCTACTACGGGCAACCGATCAGTGTGGCCAATGGTCTGAATATTCGCATCCCCATGGGGACGGCGGTGACAGAGGGCCTGACCACCAGTGAGATAGCCCTCAAAGGCAATGGCTCCCTGGCATTCGGCTCCTCGGCTACCACCCATGAAGGCTATGGGGTGGACATCTTCCGCAGCCTGACGAATCTTGAGGACGCCCTGAACCTGGATATCGGTCAGCCGGGCATCAAGGCTCCTTCGGAATGGGCGTTTGGCTCCACGACGGTGCCGGCCATGATGGGGGACTTCACGGGGAACTATAATACCCAGTGGACGTTCGATATTGACAAGATCTACGCCAGCAGCGAGAGCACCGAAGATATCAAACGCCAGGTGGAATACACCAGGCGCTCTGATCTCTCCAGTGCCGATGGCACCATCAGCGCCTTCGACAGCACCACCGGCCGTTACCACCTGAGCGCCATGGGTTCGCTGCAGATCACCTACTACAATCCTCCCTCGGCAAATGGGGGCGGCAATTATGTGACGACCCAGGTTCACCTCTCAAGCAGTCCTTCGGGGGGGATATTCTCTTCCCTCCAGGAGATAGAGGACTATATCAATTCCGAACTCAAAAAGGACTCCACGGCGGTTGCCAACAATATCCAGGTGAGCTTCAAGGGGTCGCAGGCCGGCGATAATGTCATGTTCAGTGTGACCGGGAACGGGAATACGAATATCCAGGGTGTGACGACCAGCTCACCAGCTTCCGCCTATGGCACCCTGGGCTACGACAATGGTCTTTTTGGTGGCTCCTATGCTTCGGCGGGGGGAACCGCGTCGAAATTTGATTTTGAGCTGAATTTCAACGGCTTCGAGGTGGACCAGCGGACCATGCGTATTCCCTTTGGCGATGAAGTGATCAGCATTGCCATGGAGGACTACACCAAATCCTCTTCCGCTGCCGCTACCCTGAAGCTGGACTTCACCCGCAATGAAGATGGCACCATGCGCACCACAGCGGAGATTCAGGCCGCCATCGCCACGTCACTGCAGATGGCGCTGGATGAGCACTTTGGGGGTGAAGGCAAATCCCCCATCGAAGCTTCGATAGTGGGCCTGGGCACCAATGCCGACCCCTTCAGCCTGCAGCTTGATCATGGGGGAGTGCCACTGCAGGGCCTTGACGACACCCATCTGGATTTGTTCGGCAAGCGAAGGCCGGGTGCCGCAGCGGAGATGGTGGTCTACGATTTCAAGGGCGACCATGTGCGGCGCATCACGGTGAACACGGCGCACGACGAAGTCTTTGTGCGCGATGGTGTGAGCCTCTCCTTGTCCGAAGGGAGCCTGGTGGCCAAGGACAAGTTTACGGTGGCCATGGGAACTGGCGCTGCCAGCGAAGTGGGTCAGCTGGAGCGGGCTCTGGATCAGGTGCTGGACGCGCTGGCTTCGGTGGGCTCAACCTCTCACCGCATTGAGCTGCTGGATCAGCGTTATGAAAATACCAATGTCATGCAGAAGGAATTCACTACCAAGGCTCTGGGCGGCACTATGGAAGACATGATCGCCGTGGCCACGAAGCTGGAACAGAACCGGATTGCCTATGAATCGGCTCTGGCAGTGCATGGCAACACTTCGCGTTTGAGCCTGCTGAACTATATCTGATTTTCTCTTTGCAGAGACTCAGGTGGGTAGCCAACCTTTTCGCGGGGCGAGGATTTCCTTGCCCCGCTTTTTCTTTTCCGCTACATAGAAACCCAGCAAAAATGAAGGAATTCCGTTGAAGCACGTTACCATGTATACTGACGGCTCCTGTCTGGGGAACCCAGGCCCGGGAGGCTATGCCGCTATTCTCCACTATCAGGATAATCGCGGTGCTGAACACGAGCGCATCATTTGTGGATCTGCAGAGCATACGACGAATAATCAGATGGAACTGATGGCGGTAATCGAAGGGCTCCGCGCCCTGAAATCCCCATGTTGCGTCGATATTTATACGGACTCAAACTACGTGCGCCAGGGGATCACGGCCTGGATATTCCAGTGGAAGCGCAATGGTTGGAAGACGGCGGGCAGAAAACCCGTTGCCAACCGGGAGCTGTGGGAAGAGCTGGATTCCCTGATAACGCAGCACCAGATCCAGTGGCACTGGGTCAAAGGACACAGCGGGCATGAAATGAACGAGCGATGCGATGACATTGCGCGCCAGCAGGCCCAGCAGATGAAAGACCAGATGTAACCAGAACGCCCGGAGATATGTGTGGATATTCACTGCCTTTTTCACCAGAATCAGCTGGATTACGACGGCACGCAGCTGCGGGAGCTCTTTGCCCGCACCATGGGGTGCCCCGCGGGGAACAGCGCCATCGTCTTTCGCGGGGCGTGTCATGTGGATGTGGCCCACCTGGTGGACAGTGCCGATGCCCTGGCACAGCAGCCCATCCATTCCGATGATATGCTGCATGTGATCATGGAGTTCTTTTCCGTCGATCTGCTGGCGACCGTCTACCTGCAGCGCCTGTTCATGGTCTGCGTGCTGGAAGAGTTGCTTGGGCGTGGTGTCCCGGCGCTCAGGCGCGGTGACGATATCTTTGTTGACCACCGGAAATTCTCCGTCTCCATTGCAACGGCTTCGCGGGTATCGACACTGATCCATGTGGGAATGAACATCTCATCCCGCAACACACCGCTGCCCACCGTGGCCCTGGGCGATCTGGCCATAGAGCCCTGGGAATTCGCCCGGCATGTTCTGGATCGCTTCAGCCGGGAGGTGCGCAGCTGCTGGGAGGCTCGCTGCAAGGTATGGGGGGTCTCATGAACGCCATGATCCAGGAGATGTTCTGGTCGGTGCAGGGTGAGGGGCCCCGGTGCGGACGCCCTCAGCTCTTTGTGCGCCTGCATGGCTGTAACCTCACCTGCTCCTACTGTGATACTCCGGCTTCTCTGATCCCACGGGCTCCGCAGTCTTTCCCCTGGCATGGCAGGACGGTGCCCAATCCGGTGCCCCTGGAGTTTCTCCAGACCCTGGTTGCCCCGGAGCTCCCCTTTGTGGAAAGTGTCAGCATCACCGGCGGTGAGCCCCTGTGCCAGGGGGATTTTGTGGCGGCTTTTGGCCGCTGGCTGTGCCAGGACATGGCCATGGAGGTGCTCCTGGAAACCAATGGGACTTTTCCTGGCTGGCTGAAGGAAAACACCGACAGCTTTTCGCTGGTTTCCGCGGATCTGAAATTCCCCTGGGCGCAGCAGCACCGGGACACCGCCGGCGAGTTGCTGGACTTTCTGCAATCCCGCCAGCAAAGCTGCCAGGACTACTGCAAGATCATCTGCGATGACGCTTTTCTCGCCTGTGCTTCCCACTGGCTTGATCATATGGTGGAGCGGGGAGCGCGCTTTCCCGTGGTGCTGCAGCCTTTGACAGCAGCCGATGGAAGCTGTCGAGGCGTCGAAGAGTCCATGAAGCTGGTCAGAACCTATACCGAACGTGGACTGCGCATCTGGCTTATTCCCCAGATGCACCACCTGCTGGGGGTACAATGAAGAAACTGTTTCTCTGCGCTGCTTTCATCCTGCTGTGGGCCACTGTCGCGGCGGGCATGTCCCGGGAACTGGTACAGGAGTCCTTCCGGGTGGAAAACGAAGTGGCCTACGTGCAACTGCGGGTCGATCACCTGTTTACCCAGGATATCGTGGACGCCATTACGGCCGGGCTGCCGGTGCACTATCAGTTTGAAATCCAGCTGCACCGGCGTCGCACCCTGTGGTTCAACGCTACTGAACGCACGGTGACCGTGCGCAAGGGCATTTCCTATGACGCCCTGCGCCGGGTGTACACGGTGACCACGGCCAAAAGCGGGATGGAGGATGTACGGGAGTATCGCGATCAGCAGCGGGCGTTCAGCTACTTTCAGAACAGTTCCATGGTCAGTATTGACGGCTTTACCGCCAATCACTTCCTTGTGGCTCGTGCCTTTCTGAAAGAGTTTTCCCACTGGTTTCCCCTGAATCTGATCGTACGGACCTTTGCCGACTGGGAGTTCAGCACCGGCACACTCACCATCCAGAATACGCAAGGGCAGGGACAAAGATGAAGAAGCGCACCATTGCCTTTTTTACGCTGACAGGACTGCTGCTGATTTCCCTGGTGGTATTCAATGCCTTTTTTGTGCTGGGTGAACGGGGCAGTACTCCCAGCATCTCCTTTCTCAGCTTTCTGTATGTGAACTTCTTTCTCTGCCTGGTTCTGGCGTTTCTGGTCTTCCGCAACTTTGTGAAGCTGCTGATCGAGCGTCGCAGCCGCTACTTCGGTGCCCGTTTTCAGACACGCCTGGTTCTTATATTCACGGCATTGCCCCTCTTTCCCACCGTTTTTCTCTTTTTTCTGTCCAGCGGTATCGTTTCCACCTCCATCGAAAAGCTGATCAACGAAAATGTCGAGCAGAGCCTGGAATACGGGATCAGTGTGGTGCAGATGTACTACGATCGACTGGAGTACGAAGTGCTTGCCAAGAGCCAGCAGGTGGAGGGATATGTGGACGCGGCTGCCCTGGAGGATCTGTCCAGGCTGGATGGACAGTTCCGTCAGGCGATTTTTCGCGAGGGGCTCTCCTCCGTGGTGCTGTTTAACTGGCAGGGGGATATGATCACCTTCATGGGAGACCCCCTGGCCAAGATTCCCAACTTCTGGAGCCAGGAGATCTACCCCTATACCTTTACCAGTGAAGGAGCTTCCGAGGTATTCGCGGTGCGCCGTCTGCTGCTGCCCGGACTTGAACACCCGCTGTTTCTGCTGACATCCATGCGCGCTCCCGAGGAGCTTTCGCGCCAGGGGTTCGCCCTGCAGGAGACCCTGAAGAACTACAAAGAACTCACCATCTACAAAAATCCCATGAAAGTGGGATACTACTTTGCCCTGGCACTCTTTTCCATGCTGGTGCTCTTTGGCTCCATGTGGGCGGGCATGTTTATCGCGCGCCGTATTACCGTGCCGATTCAGGAGCTGGCGGAAGCAACCCGCCAGGTGGCCGAAGGCAACATGAACGTCCAGATCAACGTACGGGCCGAGGATGAAATTTCCGTGCTGGTGGACTCCTTCAATCGCATGATCCGCGATCTGCGCCGCTACAAGGAAGCCATGGAGAGCAATAACCGCGAACTGATCAAGACCAACATTGTGCTGGAAGAGGTGCGTCGCTTTCAGGACGTGCTGCTGAAAAGCATCTCCACCGGCGTTGTCTCCATCGATGGCAAAGGGGAAATCTCCTTCATCAACGACACCGCCCGCCAGATGCTCGGCATCAGCAAGGAAGAGGAGATAGCCGACGATATCCTGCAGGAGAACTACCCGCTCTACCTGCTCCTCAGTGCCGTTGACATCATGAAGACCCAGGGTGAACCCTCCATCAAAGGGGAAGTGGAAATCATGGTCAACGAAAAAAAGCGCAACCTGATCTTCGAATCCATCGCCCTCTATACCACCGAAGAGAAACGCTATATCGGTGAAGTTATCGTCTTCGACGACATGAGCGCGGTGGTGCGCTCCCAGAAGGCCATGGCCTGGCGGGATGTGGCCAAGCGCATTGCCCATGAGATCCGCAACCCCCTGACCCCCATTAAGCTCAACGCCGAGCGGCTGCTGAAGAAGTACGACACCATGGATCCCGGCGAATTCCACCAGGTGCTGGAACGAAGCTGTGGTGCCATTATCGACCAGGTGGATACGCTGCGCATGCTGGTGGACGAGTTCTCCCAGTACGCGCGCATGCCCAGGGCCAGCCGGAAACCTGAATCCATAGTGCCCATTGTGGAGCGCTCCATCGAACTCTACCGCAATTCCCATCCCGCCATGACCTTCAAACTCACCATCCATGGTGAGATACCGCTGCTGATGCTGGACAAGGAGCAGGTGTCACGGGTTATGGTGAACCTGCTGGAAAACGCCGTCTTTGCCACCGCTGACAACGGCCAGGTGGATATTCTCATCGAACGCCGGAAGTATGCCGTGGAACTCAAGGTATGCGATTCCGGTGGCGGGATACCCGAAGGAGTGGCGGAGAAGATATTCTCACCCACCTTCTCCACCAACCCCAAGGGCAGTGGACTGGGGCTCGCCATCGTACAGCGCATTGTGGAAGACCATTCCGGAGTCATCAGCGTCAGCAACGAACCCCAGGGGGGAGCCTGCTTTACCATCGAGTTCCCCATTTCATCATCAGAACAGGAGCAGGGCCTTGAAGTATAAAGTACTGATCGTGGATGACGAAGTCTCCATCTGTGAAGTCCTCAGCGATATCCTGGCCGACGAAGGCTACCAGGTGCGCGCCTGCCAGAGCGGCGAAGAGGCCCTGGAGCTTTTTCCCCTGTTCACGCCCGATGTGGTGCTGCTGGATGTGTGGCTGGGCGGGATTGACGGCATCACCACCCTGCAGAAACTGCGGGCCATGGACAACACCCTGGGCGTGATCATGATGAGCGGGCACGGCACCATTCACACCGCCGTCAAAGCCACCCGCGAAGGCGCCTATGACTTTGTGGAAAAGCCATTCGCCATGGAGAAAGTGCTCATCAGCGTTAAAAATTTCCTGCAGTACCGCCATACCCTCAACGAAAATGCCTCTCTGCGCAAAACCTTCAACAGCAAGTACCGTATCGTGGGCAGCAGCCCGGCGATACGGCAGATGCAGGAAGTTATCAAACGGGCCGCCCCCTCCAATGGGCGGGTGCTCATTCAGGGAGAAAACGGCACCGGCAAGGAACTGATCGCCCGCAATATTCACTTCGGCAGTCGCCGAGCCGCCGGCCCCTTTGTGGCGGTCAACTGCGCCGCGATTCCGGAGAATCTCATAGAAAGCGAACTCTTTGGCCACGAAAAAGGCGCATTCACCGGAGCGGCCCAGAAAAGGCAGGGCAAGTTTGAGCTGGCCGATGGCGGCACCCTTTTCCTGGATGAAATTGCCGATATGTCACTGAACACCCAGGCCAAAGTACTGCGGGTGCTGGAAGACCAGATGGTGGTACGCCTTGGCGGCAGCGAAGTGTTCCCCGTTGACGTACGCATCATCAGCGCTTCCAACAAGAAGCTGACCGAACTGGTGCAGCGGGGGGAGTTTCGCGAGGACCTCTATTACCGGCTCAACGTCATCCCCATCGAGATTCCGCCCCTGCGCGAACGCCATGAGGACATAGAGTTTCTGCTCAACCACTTCCTGGAAGTCATCTGTGCCGACGAAGGAGTGCCACGCAAAACCGTAAGTTCCCAGGCCATAGAAGTGCTGCTGCGCTACCCCTGGCCCGGCAACGTTCGCGAGCTCAAGAACCTGGTGGAACGCCTGGTCATCATGGTTCAGGACAGCACCATCGACATTGGGGACCTGCCCGAAGAGTATCGGCAGACCGAAGGCGATCGCTCTGCGGGCAGTCTGACCGGAGCCGTCGAAGGGATCGACAACTTCCGCCAGGCCAGGGAGGATTTCGAGAAACTCTTTATCGCCGCGAAACTGCGCGAGTGTGAAGGCAACGTCACCAAGGCAGCGGAACTGATGGAAATCGACCGGGTCCACCTGCACAAGAAAATCAAGCAGTACGGCATAAAATAAGCCAGCGGATGAGCAGGTACCGGCTTTGGGTCCCCTGCTGCAGGCCAATCTCGGCTTGTCAAATTATGGGAAATATATAATGATAATGCCCGCGTTCAAAAGACCGGATGAAGATACTGTCAAGGAGAAGCCGCGTATGGAAAAGAAGATACTGCTCAGCGAATCGGAAATGCCCCGCCATTGGTACAACATCATTGCCCACATGCCCAATCAGCCGGCACCTCCCATGGACCCCTCCACCGGTCAGCCAGCGGCTCCCGAAAAACTGGCACGGATTTTTGCCCCCCAGCTGCTGGAACAGGAAATGGGGCAAGGCGGCGCGTACATTGAGATTCCTGAAGAAGTCTTCGACACCTACCGCATCTGGCGTCCAGCACCCCTGATCCGTGCCACCGAGCTGGAAAAACTGCTGGATACCCCCGCCAAAATTTACTACAAATACGAAGGCGTATCGCCAGCCGGCTCCCATAAACCCAATACCGCCATTCCCCAGGTCTATTACAATAAGCTCAACGGCATCAAGCGCATCGCCACCGAAACCGGAGCGGGCCAGTGGGGCACCTCCATTGCCTTTGCCACCCAGCGCTTCGGCCTGGAGTCCATCATTTACATGGTGAAAGTCAGCTATGAACAGAAACCCTACCGCAAGGCCATGATGGAAATGTGGGGCGGCAAGGTGATCCCCTCGCCCTCAACCACCACCGCCTGTGGCCGGGCCATGCTGGCAGAAGACCCCGACTCCAACGGCAGCCTGGGAGGCGCCATCTCCGAAGCCCTGGAAGACACCCTCTCCCGCGAGGACACCCGCTACTGCCTCGGCAGCGTGCTCAACCACGTGGCCCTGCACCAGACCATCGTGGGCGAAGAATCCATCAAGCAGATGGAAAAAGCCGGCGACTACCCTGATGTCGTCATTGGCTGCGCCGGTGGTGGCTCCAACCTGGCGGGCATCGCCTTCCCCTATATCCGCGAGAATATGCTCAGCGCCAGGAAAACCGAAATCATCGCCGTTGAACCCACCGCCTGCCCCACCCTGACCAAAGGCACCTACACCTACGACTTTGGCGACGTGGCCCAGCTCACTCCCCAGCTGAAAATGTACACCCTCGGCTCCAAATTCATGCCCGCCGGCATCCACGCCGGAGGACTGCGCTACCATGGCATGAGCCCCCTGGTCAGCCAGCTCTACCACGAAGGCTACATGAAAGCCGAAGCCTATAATCAGCTGGAGTGCTTTGAAGCCGCCGCCATGTTCGTGCGCACCGAAGGCATCCTGCCCGCCCCCGAATCCAGCCACGCCATCAAAGCCGCCATCGTCCAGGCCCTCAAAGCCAAAGAGGAAGGCACCTCGAAAACCATCCTCTTCAACCTCAGCGGCCATGGACACTTTGACATCGCCTCCTATGAGAAGTACTTCCAGGGCGAGCTGATCGCCTACGAACACCCCGAAGCCGAAATTGCCAAGTCGCTTGGGAAGTAAAGCAGTACCCTGTTGAACAACCAGGAAGGAGCTCAGAAGTTGCGCCTCCGGTGCCTCTTATTCCAGCTTGTCTGTTTGCCGGATCTGAAAGCCCGGCAACAGACTGCTGAAGAGCTCCAGTCAGCTGCCCCGTGTGGTTACTCACCTTACGGAGATGTGTGGGGAATGTGCTTTATTCATGGTTGCGTGGACTCAGGGAGGAGTAGCAGGTCGTGAGGAAAAGCGCCTGGCTTTTTGTGCTGTATTGTTTTTTTGTATCTGGGATAACGGGTGCCAATGCAGTTTCAGAAGACCTGAGTACCCAGGAGTATCTGCGTCAGCAGGAGCGAGAGCGCTTGCTGAGGGAACAGCAGGAACCACGGCAGGATATTTACCTGGATCCACAGCCATTGCCGATGGATGCGTATATTCCTGTCGAAGAGTCCCCCTGTTTTCTCATCACTCAACTTCTGCTTGAGGGCACTGGAAATGAAGCCTTCTCTTGGGCGCTGGCAGCTGCTAATCGACCAGATGACCCTGCAGTTGGGCGATGTCTTGGTGCGCAAGGCATTGCCCTGGTGATGTCGCGTGTTCAGAATGCGATCATTGGCCGAGGCTATATCACTACCCGTGTCCTTGTGGCGCCGCAGGATCTGACGCAGGGGATCCTCACCCTGACAGTCATTCCTGGATACGTTCACGAAATTCGGTTTACTATCAGAACGCCGAATCAGACCGTTCTCAGAAATGCCTTGCCCATCCGACCTGGTGATGTGCTGAATTTGCGTGACATTGAGCAGGGACTGGAAAACCTGAAGCGCTTGCCATCAGCAGATGCCGATATACAGATAACCCCTTCCGCCAGTACGGACCCCACCGGAGCAACAGGCCAAAGTGACCTTTTGATACACTACCAGCAAATTCGCCCCTGGCGCCTGTCCCTGTCGCTGGATGACGCTGGTTCGGATGCAACCGGAAAGTATCAGGGAAGCGCGACTTTGGCCTATGATAACTGGCTGCTGCTGAATGATCTGATGTATTTCAGCTTCAACCATGATCTCGGCGGCGGCGCTTCGGGAAGTCGTGGCCATCAGGGCAATACCTTCCATTATTCAATACCCTTTGGTTACTGGCTCTTTTCCACAACCCACTCAAGCAGCGATTATCACCAGTCGGTTGCTGGTCTGAATCAGACCTATGTGTACAGCGGTGAAAACCACCAGACGGAAATGAAAGCCGCAAAGCTGGTCTGGCGCAATACCTATAACAAGCTGACTCTCCACCTGCGCGGATTTCACCGCAGAGCGCGTAATTATATTGATGATACGGAAGTAGAAGTACAAAGGCGTATTGTCAGTGGCTGGGAAGCTGGATTGAATCACCGCGTCCATCTGGGAAGTGGCATACTGGATGGCAACCTGACGTACCGTCGTGGCACTGGTGCACTGGGTGCCATACGTGCGCCGGAAGAAGAATTTGGTGAAGGTACTTCACACTTCAGGATTGTTCATGCGGATTTTCACCTCAATATTCCCTTTCAGCTGGGAGAGCAGCCTCTGCGCTACAGCCTGTATGGCCGGATGCAACGTGAGCAGTCACGGCTGTTGCCCCAGGAACGCTTTTCTATTGGAGGGCGCCATACTGTACGGGGTTTTGACGGGGAGTCCAGCCTGATGGGTGAACGTGGACTCCTTCTTCGTAATGAACTGTCCATACCCCTCGGACAGTCAAAGCAGGAAGTGTACCTTGGACTGGATGCAGGCCGAGTGGACGGTCACACTACACGCTACTTACGCGGACGCGATCTGGCAGGCGCTGCCCTTGGAATCAGAGGGGTTTTGTGGGAAGTGCATTATGAGTTCTTTGCAGGCGTGCCGCTGCATAAACCAGACAATTTTAAGACAGCGGACGCAGCAGCGGGATTTAATTTTCGTTATACCTTTTGACATGGATTCAGGTTCGTAGTAAAACGGGAATGAATTGTGACAGTCGGCGCAACGGCAGGAATTCATTCATCTTACGTACATTGCTATGGGGCAGAACCATATGAATCACTGGAGTGTCCGACTTTTTGCCGCTATAAGTAGCTTACTGCTGAGTTATACTCTGGTCGCCGAAGCGCAGGTAATAGCAGATCCTGCTGCCCCTGGAAATCAGCAACCCACCATTCTCCAGGCCCCCAATGGCACTCCTCTCATCAATATCCAGACCCCCGGTGCCGGTGGTGTCAGCCGCAATACCTACCGCCAGTTTGATGTCCAGCAACAAGGGGTTATCCTTAATAACAGTCGTACGGCAGTACAGAGCCAGCTGGGTGGCTGGGTTCAAGGTAACCCCTGGTTAAATCAAGGCGAAGCTCGAGTCATATTGAATGAAGTCAGCAGCAACAACCCCAGTTATCTCAGAGGTTATGTTGAAGTAGCAGGGCGCAACGCAGAAGTCATTATTGCCAATCCCGCCGGTATTCAGGTTGATGGTGGTGGCTTTATTAACGCCAGTCAGGCCACTTTAACAACCGGTACACCCGTGCTGCAGGGTGGCAACCTGGAATATTACCGTGTTCATGGTGGTACGATCCGTATCATCGGGAAAGGTCTTGATACCAGCCAATCTGATTACACCCACCTGCTGGCCCGTGCTATTGAACTGAATGCGGGGGTCTGGGCCAGGAATCTCCAGGTAGTGACGGGTACCAATGATGTTGCGCACGCTACGGGTAAAGTTCTCCAGGTTCGGCCATCTGGAGCGGGACAGCCTGCAGGCAGCTTTGCGCTGGACGTGGCTCACCTTGGGGGCATGTATGCCGGTAAAATTACCCTGGTGGGCACTGAGGCGGGCCTGGGCGTACGCAATGCCGGGCATATCGGTGCCAGTGCTGGCCAGATTACCCTGACCTCCGAAGGTCAGCTGCTCAACAGTGGCACCCTTCTGGCTGCGACCCATGAAGCGACTTCCGGTCATGTGGTTATCGACACCCGTGACGGCATCACCAATGATGGTGGAACCCTCTACGCCGAAGGCAATACGCAGCTGAGCACTCGGGGAGATATCCACAATGCCCATGGTGGTATGATTGCGGCCATGGGCTATGTGGCGTTGCAGGCAAGCGGAAGCAGCAGTCGCATTCAGGGCGATGACGACTCAACCCTGGTTGCTGGCCTGCTTGGCTCAGGTCAGTTAGACAGCGCATCCCCTCCGCGTCACCTCAGCCTCGAGGCTACTCAATCCATTAATGTTGCCGGGCAGAATCTTGCCACCGGCAATATTACCCTGCGGGCAGGTAGCCTTAACCTTACAGACAGCCAGACCAGCGCCCAGCAGATTACCGCCACTGCCCTGACTGGCGATGCCCGCTTTACCCGCGCCCAACTGACAGCCAGTGAGCACCTGCAGGTGCAGGCGCAGAAAACGTTCCACACCAATCAGGCTGACATCATTGCCCCTGAATTACTGATCCAGGCGTACAGCCTTGATAACACCGAAGGCAGCATAATCCAGACCGGTAAGAGAAACCTGGAGTTGGATCTGGCAGGGGAGCTGACCAATATCAGTGGTTATCTGGCCACCAACAGCGATGTGCTGACCATCCAGGCTGACAGCTTAAACAACACCGATGGACAGATCATTGCCACTCAGCTGGCCAGCTTTCACACGCAGCAGCGTCTTAATAACTCGGCTGGCCAGCTTACCGCCAACCATGGACTGAGTCTCCGTGCTGGTGAGCTCATCAACCACACCGGCCTTATCCAGTCAACGGCTGCAGGCGCTGTCATCCAGGTCGACGGCCTGTTCGACAACAGCGGGCAACTCCAGTCCAGAGAAGATCTCCGTATTCAGGTCGGAAAACTGGACAACAGCGGCAATCTTTATACATCTGAGGGGAACCTCCAGCTTGACGTTACTAGCCTGGCAACGAACTCTGGCCTGATTGCCGCCCGGCAGGACATCGCCTTGTCGGCACAGGAGCTTCTTGGAAGCACCGGCAGTACCATGGTAGCCGGTTTACTGGCCGATGGCCTTCTTGCAGAAAGCGGAAGCCTGGAACTTCGTATCCAGGAAGGACTGACTCACCAGGGGCAATTACTGGCTCCGGATGCCCTGTATATCAGCGCCACTGATATACAGCTGGGTCCGGGGCAGCTTCATGCCGAAAACCTGGAACTGAATGCCACCGGACAGATCACCCTGCAGCAGGCCACACTCACCGCCGGCCAGACACTTGTCGTGCAGGCCCAGGAGTTCAGGAACCAACAGGGCCTCCTGCAGGCTGGAGATCAGGCGACCTTGACCAGCCAGGGCGACCTTGTCAACCAGGGCCATATCCTGGCTGCCGGCACGATGCTCCTGGAAGCCAAAAACCTCGAGAATACGGCAAATACTGCCTCAATACTCAGTGGCGATGCCCTGCATCTGAATGTTCATGGACAACTGATCAACTACGGACAGATCCAGTCAGTGGAAGACCTGCAGTTTCAGGGTGAATCCCTGGAAAACCGTGGTGCTGATGCAGCTATCATAAGTGGGAGCAACCTGCAGCTGTATACCACGGCGCATCTCCTCAATCAGGGGCAGCTTCAGACGGCGGGCAGTCTGAAGCTGGACGCTTCCTCCGTGGACAATCTTGGTGAAGATGCCACCATCAGTAGCGGCTCAACCCTAGATATTCGCCTGCAGGACAGGCTGACCAACCAGGGTCGGATTCACGCAGTGGGGGATGTGCACCTGGATGTCCAGACATTTGAAAATGCCGCTTCCGCCCTGTTGATCAGTGGGAGTGAAGTGCAGGTGAACATTCAGGAGCACCTGTCTAACCAAGGGCAGATACAGGCAGCAGGTAAGCTGCGACTGGATGCTCAATCTCTGGATAATCAGGGTGCTGATGCTGCCATCGTTGCCGGTGATACTGCAGACATTCGTTTGCAGCAAAGACTGTTGAATCAGGGCCAGATACTGGCGGCCAATCGCATGCAGGTAGATGCCAGAACGTTTGATAACGCAGTGTCTGCTTTGTTGGCGGGCGGCAGCAATGTGCAGTTGAATGTTGGAGAACAGTTGCTCAATCATGGGCAGATTCAGGCTCTAGATGGCGTACAGCTCGATGCCCGGACATTTGACAACACAGCCACTGCTTTGCTGATAAGCAGTGGAGATATCCGGCTGACCCTGCAGGACAGCCTGACCAATCGGGGTCAGGTTCAGGCAGTGGGTGACCTGCAACTGGATACCCAGACGCTGTCTAACCTGGGTGCAGCCGCAACTCTTACCAGCAGTGGTATCACCAGCATGCAGCTGGGTCAGACCCTGATGAACCAGGGGCAGATTCAGTCTGCAGGTGAACTGCTTCTGGATGCCCGAATACTTGAAAACACAGCAGATGCCCAAATTCTTAGCGGCAGTACTCTGACCCTGACGATCCAGCAGGAACTGGCAAATCAGGGCCAACTTCTGAGCGCAGATGACCTGCAACTCGAAGCCCGGATATTTGACAATGCGGCCACCGCTTTACTGGCCAGCGGTGGAGAAACCCGGTTGACCCTACAGGACAGCCTGACCAACCGAGGAAAGATCCAGGTGGTGGGAAATCTGCAGCTGGAAACCCAGGAGTTGAACAACCTGGGTGCAGCCGCAACTCTTACCACTGGCGGCACCACCAGTATCCAACTGAGCCAGACCCTGACGAATCAGGGACAGATCCTTGCTTCAGGCGATCTGCAACTGGAAACCCATTCACTGAGCAATGCCACCAGTGCGACCCTTGCCAGTGGTAGCGAAGCCACATTTATCATCCAGCATGGATTGGATAACCTCGGTCAGCTGCTGGCGTCTGGTGATCTGCTGATACAGGCCAGAGCGCTGGAGAACACTGCCAGTGGAGAAATAGCCAGTGGAGGCAGAGCCCAGTTGAGTATTCACAATGGCGTGGTGAATCAAGGGCAGATCCTGGCCGAGGAAGAACTGCACCTCACCGCTGAAGCACTGGATAACCAGTCCAGCGCCCTGCTTGTCGGTGGTGGCCAGGTCGCGCTTGCCATCAGCCAGGGACTGCAGAATTCTGGCCAGCTGCTGACTACCAGTAACCTGCAACTGCAGGCTGGAACATTAATCAATACCACAGGAGCGGAAATAACCAGTGGTGACAGCGCAACCGTGACGATCAGCCAGGGACTGCAGAATTCTGGCCAGATACTGGCAGCCAATAGCCTGCAGTTACAGGCCAGAACGCTGAATAATGCAGCAAACGCGGAAATCGCCAGTGGTGGTTCTGCCACCCTGAACATCCAGCAAACCCTGGATAACCGGGGATCACTACAGGCGCTCAACACCCTGTACCTGCATACACATTCCCTGATCAACCGAATTGAAGCAGACATTACCACCAATGGCAATGCTCAGTTGGAAATACAGGAAAATCTCACCAACCAGGGCGAAATTCAGGCTTTCGGTAATCTGGAACTCAACGCCAGGACGCTGCTCAATGACACCAATGGGAAGATCACCGCTGGTAACCTGTCTGTGACCCTGCAGGATAAGCTGACCAACCATGGGACATTGCTGGCTGCTTCACAACTGCATATCCGGGCTCGGGAACTTGATAACAGCAGTCAGCAAAGTGAAATAGCCAGTGGCAACAAGACAACTCTGGAAATTGAGGAGACCCTGACCAACCGTGGCCTGATTGACGGAGAGACTACCCACCTGCAGGCCAGTACCCTTGAGAATATCGGTACTGGACGAATTTACGGCAACCTGCTGGCCATTGCCGCCAACAGCCTTACCAACAGAGAGGAAACCCACGGTTCCGTGACAACAGCCGGCACCATCGCCGCCAGGGAACGCCTGGAGCTGGGAGTACAGAACCTTTACAACCGTGAGCAGTCCCTGATCTTCAGCGGCAATCACATGAATATCGGCGGTGCGCTGGACGCGGCCCTGAATGCCATCGGAGAAAGCACCCAGCTGCACAATGCCAGCGCCACCATCGAAGCCCTCGGTAACCTGCGCATCTCAGTCAATACCCTGCGCAACACCAATGAGCATTTTGCCATTGACCGCGTACAGACCATGTCAGACACGCCGATGGTCTTTATCCAGCCCAAAAATTCAATTCATAAAATCCCCCTGGAAGACCTGTTCTGGAAGAGCTGGAGCCGGGCCGGGGAATATCGCTATAAAACAGATAACTACGATGACGATGGCGGTATTCTCGGCGCCACCGCCATCCCCCGTGTTGGTGAACAGGACTGTGAAGGCGAAGATGAAGCCACCGAAGTCTGCTGGCCGATCCCCGGCTCGGAATACCCGCACGATGACCCTGCCTGGGAATACTTTCAGATTGCCGCCCCTGTCGCCGCGCCCACACCGCCAGCTCAGCCAGCTGAACCCAACTCTGCCGGTCAACAGGCCTGTGTGGAAGGTGCCGGCTACAACGCGCAGGCCTGCGCCGACTACACCCTGGCACTGGCCCAGTACACGGCAGACCTCCAGACATATCAGAGTGACTTGCAGGACTATCTCAACGCCTATGCCACCTGGGCAATGGAAACCGACGAACGTTACGAGCAACTGGACGCCAGGATCGAGACCTATAACGAAAGCTTTGCCAGCCACAAAATCCGCAGCTGGACCCAGTACGAAGTCGTCCGCAGCGAATGGGAAGACCAGGTGGTATCTTCGGCACCAGGCCAGATCCTCTCCGGTGGCAACATGCACCTGATCAGTAGTGGCAGTATGGTGAACGACAAGAGCCACATTATTGCCGGTGGTGCCCTGGCCGGCGAACTTGGCCGACTGGAAAACCTTGATGCCACGGGCTTGCGTATCATCAGCGAAAGTGGCACCAGCCGTGATAGCTGGAGCAACTGGCGGGGTGGAGTCAAACGCTATCATGAACGCAAATGGGGTTCACGGGTTGATTACAACCCCGTGGATGAGATCCAGACTATCACTTTACCCGTGACCAGGCAGCAGGCTAATGCCAATGACAACGGTACCGGTTATCAGGCAGGTGGCATTACCACAGTGGACATTACCCCGGGCAATCTTGTTGCGCCCGGCCGGAACATCGACATCACCCCAGTGGGCACAGTTGCTGCTCAGCCAGGATGGGAAGGATTGTCACAGGTACACGTCAATGATCCTGGCCGCCCCGATCTGGAAGCAATTGGTCACGACTCCCTCCAGTCAAATCCGACAGACATCAACCTGACCGGCATTGATCGACCTGCTCCACAGGCAATACAGGGCTTGTCCGGCCCTGGCACCCAGCTGCAGGTGCGTACCACCCCGCCGAACATCACACCACCCAGTGCGAGCCTGTACCGCCAGCAGCCCGACCCCTCGGCCAGCTACCTGATCGAAACCGACCCTCGCTTTGCCAGCTACCAGGATTGGCTGGGCTCCGACTACATGCTGGAAAAACTCAAAGTCGACGGGGACCAGACCCTGAAACGGCTTGGTGATGGTTTCTATGAACAGCGGCTGATCCGCGAACAGATAACCCAGCTGACCGGCTCCTCCTTCCTGGGTAACCACAGCAATGAACAGGCCCAGTATCAGGCCCTGATGAACGCTGGCGTCGCCTTCGCCCAGGAACACCAGCTGATCCCCGGCGTTGCTCTGAGCGCCGCGCAGATGGCGCAGCTGACCAGCGACATCGTGTGGCTGGTGGAGCAGCAGGTTACCCTCAGCGATGGCAGCATGCAGAGCGTACTGGTACCCCAGGTGTACGCCCTGGTGCGCGAAGGCGACCTGGATGGCAGCGGCGCCCTGCTGGCCGGCCACAGCGTCAACCTCAACATAGAAGGCGACCTGATCAACAGCGCCAGTCTGGCTGGTCGCACCAGCGTCACCATCGACGCCAGCTCCATTCAGAACCTCGGCGGTCAGATCCAGGGCGACGACCTGAGCCTGAGCGCCCTGGAAGACATCCACAACCTTGGCGGGCAGATCCGCGCCGACAACAGTATGAACCTGAGCGCCGGCCGCGACATCATCATCGAAAGCACCACGTACTCCGGCCTGAATGAAGTTGGCCGCTCCAGTTTCTCGCGCACCGACATCGACCGCATCGCCGGGCTGTACCTTGGCAGTAACGCTACCGGTGGCATGAACCTCAGCGCCGGCAACGACCTGACCCTGGTTGCCGCTCAGCTCATCAACAATTCGGACAGCATCACACAACTCAAGGCTGGTCAGGATATACACTTAGAAACCCTCCAGGTGAGCTATGCAGAAAACAGCATTCTGAACAGCAACAACCGTCTGCAGCAATCCAGTCTCCAGGATATTGGCACCCAGATATCAACACAGGGTGATATCCTGTTGCATGCTGGCCAGGACATCAGCCTGCAAGCCGCCAGCGTGAACACTGCGCAGGGCGATCTGACAGGTATTGCCGGAGGTGACATTTACATAAGTGCAGGCCAATATTCTCAGAGCTATGAAGAAGCTCGCCAGCATACTCACAGTGGAACAGTGCAAAACAGAACCCGTTCCAGCCTGAATGCCTTTGAGAGTACCAGCGCTATCGGCAGCAGCCTGGATGCAGCCAATATCACCCTGATCGCCGGGCAGGATCTGACCATTACCGCCAGTAGCCTGGTCGCGGACCACAACGTCACCTTGGCTGCTCTCGAAGGCGATGTCTCGCTGCTGGCCGGAGAAAATACCTACAGCACCAGTAATCTGCGAGGAGAAAAACGCAGTGGCCTGTTGAGCGGTGGCCTGAGCCTCACCCTTGGGAGCCAGGCGCTGACCCAGGCACAAACCAGCCAACATACCAGCGCCGCTGGCAACACCATCGGCAGCCTCAATGGAGACATCAATATTCAGGCCGGCGGACAATACATCCAGGTGGGTAGTGACCTGATTGCATTGGATGGCGATATCAGTGTTCTGGCCCAGAGTATTGCCATCAGCGAAGCACGGGAAACCAGTGAAACCACCCAGGAAACCCGTTTCAAACAAAGCGGGCTGACCCTGGCCCTGAGCAGTCCGATCATTGATGCCGCACAAACCGGTCAGCAGATGTATCAGGCCAGCCAGAACACCAGCAGCGACCGTATGCAGGCCCTGGCCGCCGGCGCTGTTGCCCTGAACCTGCACAACAACGCCGACAAGCTGTCCGAAGCCGGCCAGGCCCTGGCATCCGGTGACGTGGGCAACGCCATCAGCTTGAGCCTGAGTGTAGGCAGCAGTCGCAGCAACAGCAGCATGACCCGGACCAGCGACACAGCCAAAGGCTCCAGCCTCACCTCGGGCGGCGACATCAGCCTGATCGCCAGCGGAGCCGGTGAGGACAGCAACCTGCTGATTCAGGGCAGCCACATCCAGGCCGGCAATAATACCCTGCTCTTTGCCGATAACGCCATTGACCTGCTGGCCGCCGCGAACCACGCCAGTCAGGAAAGCGACAGCAAAAGCAGCAGCGCCAGCATAGGCATAGGCATCAGCCTTGGCAGTGACGGCTTCCGGGGCGGTATCACCGTCAGCGCCAGTGCCGCCCGTGGCAATACTGATGGCGAAGACCAGTACTACAGCAACAGCCATGTCAGTGCCGGCAACCAGCTACATATCCATTCCGGTGGCGACACTAACCTGGTCGGCGGCGTTGCCAGCGCCAACCAGGTATTGGCTGACATCGGCGGTGTACTCACCATCGAAAGCTTGCAGGATACGAGCCGCTACGACAGCAAAAGCCAGAGCGCTGGCGGTTCTGTCACCTTCGGTCCCGCAGGTGGCGTCAGCGCCAACTACGGCCAGGGCAACATCGACGCCAGCTATGCCAGCGTGAACGAACAAAGCGGCATCCAGGCTGGCGACGGCGGCTTCCAGATCAATGTGGTGGGTGACACCAGTCTGATCGGCGGGGTGATCGGCAGTACCCAGGAAGCCGTGGAAAGTGGAGTGAACCAGTTTGAAACCGGCGGAGAACTGCACACCTCAGATATCCAGAACCACATGCAGTACTCAGCCAAATCCATCAGCGTGGGCACCGGCGGCGCCGGCTATGGCAGTGAGAGCGCCAGCCAGCAATCCACCAGCCAGGCCGGCATCAGTGGAGTGGCAGGTAATGCGGAAGTTCGCAGCGGCGATGCAGGCAGCGGGCTGGCAAACACCTTTGATGCCAGTAAAGTTCAGAAGGAACTGGACGCCCACGCCGCAATTACCGCCCAATTTGGTCAGCAGGCATCCACCGCCTGGGGCGACTACGCGAACCAGCAGTTTCTGGATGCGGTCACTCATGGTGATGAGCAGAGCGCAACCTGCTGGGCGCCCGACGGGAGCTGCCGCGCCGCTGGTCACATGCTGGTTGGTGGTGCCACTGGTGGCCTGGATGGTGCCCTGGGTGCAGGCTTTTCCAGCGTGAGTGCTCCTCACGTGCAAGCATTCTTCATTAAGCAGGGCTTGCCCGCCGAAGCTGCCGCCGCGCTGACTGAACTTACTGCCCTTGGCGCGGGAGCGCTGCTGGGTGACGGTGAAGGCGCCGTGGCGGGTTACAACGAAGCCAGCAATAATGCGGTGCAGTTTATGATGCCTGCCGGTGGACCTGTAGCTGCCAAAATGTGCCTGAGCTCGCCAGCCTGCGTGAAAGCCGTGATTATGGTTGGAGGCGCAGTTGCCGTCGAGGCGATGGTATTGCTGCTGCCAGAGGATGAGTTGGGACAGATGCAGGTTCCTGGATTTGGTGAAGGTTTGAGCCCGCAGGAAACCTGGAGCACCATCCTGCTCATGGCGGATGTTTACGAATCTCTTCGCCTTGGCCTTGGCGGAAAACCTGCAACGAACGCTGAAGATGTATCCGGTACGCCTGGATATGGTGTGCAGGATGCAAGCCTTGGCGATCTCTCTTCCCCTCTTGCCGGGGATCAGGGGTTGGGGAATGTGTATAGTGAAAACCGCCAAGAAAGCGGTTCTGGAATGCTTGGACAGCATGGCACTCAAATAGGTGGTAGTATTACGCTTTGGCATGGGAATGGGAAGGAAAGGATAGATGTTGAAAATCCAAACCCGGGTCAACGTCCAGGTCAGATTCATTATCAAGATAATAAAGGAAATAAATATATGTATGACCATGTGACAAATTCTTTTCCTGATGCGCCGCGATCAGTGAATAAATTGTTGCATAACCCCGATTTTGTGCGTGCAATTGAAAAAGGGCTACATAAATATCTTGGAGAGTGAAATGGTTTTAATGAACAATAAGATGAGAGATGAGATTATTGCAATTAATCTAAATGGTAGGTCAATGCCAAAAAGACTCGCGAATATATTGAGCCATGGATTTTTAGAAGAAGAGGGTTGTTTTTTTCTCGCTTCACTAAAAAAAAAGTCGGGAAATGTTACTTTAAAAAGGTGCCATGACCATACTGGGTATGAATGTTTTGTTAATTCCATACATATTGATGACTATGTGAATGGTGATTATCTTGTATATGCTTTTTTATTTGTCGAGAAATGTTTTAATTATTGGAATAAATTAGGGAGAGATGAGGTATTAAACGCTGTAATATCAAAAAATAGATTTGGTTCTGTAGTGAAAATCCACTTAGTGAGAGAAGGGCAGTCATGGCTGAGTAATGATATTGAGGGGTATCGAGAAGAGGCTATTCTTTCAATACATTCAAGCGAATATTTGCGTTGTTTGTTATTGTGAGATTTGCACGAATGGGGCGTTGAAAGAAAAAGCAAAAGAAGCATTGGAGAGCAATAGTGTGCGTCCAGAAATATCACGCTGGCCGAGATGACTTATAGGAGGTGTTGTGCGTAGTAATGTGAAAAAATACTCTTTATTGAATGATATCGTGAAAAGCCTCGATAAGGATCATTTCGTTGGCAAAAATATCTATAAATACGAGAATTTTTTTATTTCATTCTCTCTAGGATTGGGAGTTCTGGATTAAAGAATAAAGATAATTTTTATATAGTTTCAATTCTTTGGGCAGTGAGTGATGGAGCTGCTAAAAGAGCTATTTCTATGTGTATAGAAGAAGATGATAATTCTCAAGCAAGCCCTCCTGCTGGCTTTATAGTTAACTTGTTTGATTTTAGGTATGGGTATATTGAAAAATGGGTTGATAGTGAGTGCTGTAATGTACTGGAGTCTGCGTTTTATCGAATGCAGGATGGGGTTTTTGTTAGTAGGAAAATTGAAACAGAAAAATATGTTTTTTACTTTAGAGATAATTGTTCTTCAAATATAGAGGATGTTGCCTATGCTACTCTTAAGAAATTATAGATATGCTAACTTTCTACAAAGCAGTTAGCGAAATTGCCGAACCAAGTAAGTGGTTAAAAGGGAATTAAACTGCTTCTCCTAATGATAGGGCAGCAGCAGAGGATTAAAGTGGGCCCAGTTGTCCAGACATATTTCAAGGAAGTTTAAGTTTTCTTATTGCAGCCTATGCCGCAAGCTTTTCCTCTTTTATTCTAAATACTGACATGTACATTTTGTCTGGTGTTCTGTAGTCAAGAGACTGATGAAACCTTCTGCTATTGTAGAAGGTGAATGTAACTCCTTCGTATACGCGACAGATAGAAACGAGGGTATTCTGCAATAATATGGAAATACATGACTAAGCGCATAAATTCCGTAATCAAGCAAGTCCTGTTCATTGCCTGCATCCTGTTGCTGTGGGCAGAGCCTGGGTTTTCCGCTGTTTCCAGGGTTCAGCTCGTTCGTGATTCGCTTGCTCAAAACGCCAACGCCGGCATCCAGCAGCATTATACCATCTACCATGACGAGAACTTGGGGTTCCTGAACTTTGCCGAAGCCCTTGACCAGACTGCCAAAGGCACCCAGCTCAAGAACGACCTGCTGCGCAACCCGGAGAACCATCACATCCTGGAAGGCCTGACCAGTGGCGATCCAGAGCTTTACGCTCAGGCCATGCAAGACCTGGGGCACCTGGCCCAGGCCAGATTCGGCCTCGATCTGAGTGACATCACCTTCTACGACGCCCAGCAAACCACGAGTCTCTCCCTGGCTGACACCATCCTGAATGATGTCAGGGGCGGCGCAGTTGCCGTCGAGGCGATGGTATTGCTGCTGCCAGAGGATGAGTTGGGACAGATGCAGGTTCCTGGATTTGGTGAAGGTTTGAGCCCCCAGGAAACCTGGAGCACCATCCTGCTCATGGCGGATGTTTACGAATCTCTTCGCCTTGGCCTTGGCGGAAAACCTGCAACGAACGCTGAAGATGTATCCGGTACGCCTGGGTATGTCGTCAATGATGAGGGTTTGGGGAGCGTTACGACCCCCATTCCTGACTCCCAGGGGCTGGGGAATGTGTTGGCGGAGGGTGGGGAAAACAGATTTTTGCCAGATCGTCCCTTGCCAAGAGACGAACATGGAAAAGCAATACCTGATGTTGAGTTACCGCATACTCAATTAGGAACCAAAGAAGGGAGAAAAGGTGATTATTTACAAGCACGTGAATGGAATTATGATACGAATGGGAATCTAGTGCCAAAACGAGATATTGACTTTACAGATCATGGAAGGCCACAAAAGCATGTGAATCCTCATCAGCATGACTATGTGCCCAACCCAACTGGTGGGACACTCCAGCGTAGTCGTAAGCCTAAACCTCTGGAGTTACCATGATGAGTTTTTACACGTTTCCATCCTTTAGAGATAATGGTACGTTAGTGCAACTAAATGACTTCCTGCGCATGATTCCAGAAAACGATTATATATGGAAAATAATATTTTTTGAGGGTATAGGAACTGCTCCTGAAAATTTGCGAATGGAAGAATTTGAAGCTTTAGTTGAAGCAAAACCCGATGGGTATAGTATGACATGGTCAGAGATTCAAATATTTGCTTGTTCACTAGAGCAAACTATTGATTGTTTGATTGTGGCTGGGAAAACAGACCCAAAAATTATTGGTGATAAATTGATGAAGGAAAGTTTTATTGATAGTGAGATAATCATTGAGGCATTCGACAGTACTGAGTGGGCAGTTTGGGCTAAGGATCAGAACTTAATGAGAAAGCTTAAGTCTACTTATTATCAAGCTGGTAGTCAACCTATAGGATTGCAATCGTATCGTGGGCCAGCTGTCCCTTTCTGAGATGAAAAGAAATAATGGAGTTGCTATTTTCTATTTCAGCTAATGCTGACACCCAATAGTTTAATCCCTCTCGACTCCAACACGAAGATCGTGCAATGAATCAAAAACCAAATTAAGATGAGTGCTGCCTAGTTGGAAGCTGGGTAATGAAAGATGGCGTTATGGTTCAAGACACAGTAGGCGAGCATATACAGTGGTTAATCGATTTTTTCTTCGAGCAGGTTGCAGTGGATGGAAAGAATTGGTCTACTTTGTATAGGGATCCTGATGATGGAAGTTATTGGGAATTGATTTATCCTCGAAGCCATATGCACGGTGGTGGACCGCCAGCACTTCAGCGTATAACTGAGAATGATGCTTGTGAGCGCTACAGTATTTCAAAGTGACATGGCGTCGCCTTGAAATAGTCAACTGGTAATAATAGTGTCAGTTATTACGTTGTGAACTCCTTCATAATTCAAAGTACGCTTTAACCGGATGAACCTAATAATCCATCAACAGGAGTAGATGGCTCCATATACCATGGGGGAGCTCATTCACAGACCCGTTTGCCAGTCGGTGATGGATTAGAGTCTCACTGTAAGCTTCCCCCTATACCCGACAGGTAGAAATTAGAGTATTCTGGAATTCTCCAGGAGGCTCATGATGAAGAAGTCCCGTTTCAGTGAATCGCAGATAGTGTCTATTCTCAAGGAAGTGGAAGCTGGCTTGCCGGTGAAGGAGGTATGTCGCAAGCACGGCATATCAGATGCCACGTACTATAACTGGAAATCCAAGTATGGTGGCATGCAGGCGTCAGATCTTCGTCGTATGAAGGAGCTTGAGCGAGAACTTTCCAAGCTTAAGCGAATGTATGCGGATATGGCTCTTGAGAATCACGCTCTTCGTGACTTGATCGAAAAAAAGCTCTGAGGCCGAGCGCGCAGCGTGATGCTGTAGAGCACCTTATCAGCGAACACCGTCTTTCTGTGCAGCGCAGCTGTCAGTGTGTCGGTCTGTCGCGCTCGGCCTGGTATTACAAGCCCAAAGAGAAGCCTTCTGATGATGCTGTGATCGAAGCTATTCATAAGGTACTGGAAAGCAAACAACAGTGGGGGTTCTGGAAAGTATGCCAGAGTCTTCGTAGAGAACACCCCTGGAACCATAAGCGCATTTACCGCGTATATCGCCTCCTGAAGCTGAACTTTCGAAACAAGGGGAAAAAGCGCCTGCCCGCTCGGGTGAAGATGCCACTGCTTGCTCCGCCACAGCCAAATCAGACCTGGTCTGCTGATTTCATGAGCGATGCGCTGTGCTCTGGACGGCGTTTTCGGACATTGAATGTCCTTGACGACTGTAACCGCGAAGTGGTTCACATCGAAATTGATACCTCAATAACTGGCAAACGGCTGATCCAGGTCTTTGAGCGCCTGCGCCAGGAACGAGGACTGCCGCAGGTACTGCGGACCGACAATGGCCCCGAATTTTTGCAGCATGAATTTGTGAACTGGGCGCAGGCCATGGGAATGAAGATGCAATACACACAACCGGGAAAACCAACCCAAAACGCTTACATTGAGAGGTTTAATCGCACCTACCGTAATGAATTACTCGACCTGTACATGTTCCGTAATCTCAACGAAGTGCGTGAAGCGACCTACTGGTGGATGATTGGCTATAACGAGGAGCGGCCTCATGACGCTTTAAATGGCATGACACCAGTGGAATACCTTGAAAAAATCAAAAAACAGGACTCTAATTTTAAACTGTCCTCTTGACAGGGAAGCTTACATCACCCATCTTCCTGCTGACTCTGTAACTTCAGTTCCACGAGCACAAGGACCTGCAATTCAAATGGACCCTGCTGATCACAGGGTAACTTCTAGTCATGGAAGTCAAGGTTTGGCTGGAGCAGAATATCGAGCAGAGATTGGTGATCTCATTGAGCAGGGCAGAATGCGTGATGCAATGGCTATTGAGATTCGAGATGTTCGTAGAGCGTCTAATGAGGTATCGGGGGATCAAACAAAATATAACCAAGCATTGCGTGAAATGTTAAACTATGCTCGCGAGCAAGGCCTTATTGATAAATAGGTGAAAAATGATTTTTGAATTGAAGCCTTATTCTGGAATTGGTCCTTTGCGATTTGGTATGTTGGAAGATGATGTACTAAGTCTTTTGGGAATGCCTATATCAAGAACAAAAAATAGAAGGAATGAGATTGAGGCAAGGTATAGTGATATTTTTATTCGATTTTCTTCTGATGGCCATGATTTGGTAGAGGTTGGATTTCTTGCTTCTTCGAATTTGATTTTTAATAATATTGATATTTTCAATGAAGATAACTCGTTAGAAAGTCTAATTGCTTTAGATGGGGATGTTCGTGAGTATCTTGGGTTTATTGTTTTTTTTAATCTTGGTTTGACGCTTACCGGGTTTCATGATGAGGATTATTTTCAGAGAGCTGCAACTTGCTTTTCTTACGGTCGTTGGGATCAGCTTAAATCAGCTATGCTTCCATTCGATACGTCCATTTGAAGGATCTACAAATGTGTAAGCTTCCCGGTCAAAGGGACGGTTTATGATTGGAGTCTTATTGTAATTTTCCTTTATATACGGCAGACAGAGACGAGAATATTTTATATTTGAGATTCTAGATATAGAGGCGAAGGGGAAACTATCCATCTTCCATTCCGGTATCAAAATTGAATTCTTGGATTTCTGATATAGTTGATGCAGTAAATGATTTGCCGGATGGGGTGTTGAAAGAAAACGCAAAAGAAGCATTGGAGAACAATAGTGTGCGTCCAGAAATATCACGCTGGTCGAGATGACTTATAGGAGGTGTTGTGCGTAGTAATGTGAAAAAATACTCTTTATTGAATGATATCGTGAAAAGCCTCGATAAGGATCATTTCGTTGGCAAAAATATCTATAAATACGAGGATTTTTTTTATTTCATTCTCTCTAGGATTGGGAGTTCTGGATTAAAGAATAAAGATGATTTTTATATAGTTTCAATTCTTTGGGCAGTGAGTGATGGAGCTGCTAAAAGAGCTATTTTTATGTGTATAGAAGAAGATGATAATTCTCAAGCAAGCCCTCCTGCTGGCTTTATAGTTAACTTGTTTGATTTTAGGTATGGGTATATTAAAAAATGGGTTGATAGTGAGTGCTGTAATGTACTGGAGTCTGCGTTTTATCGAATGCAGGATGGGGCTTTTGTTAGTAGGAAAATTGAAACAGAAAAATATGTTTTTTACTTTAGAGATAATTGTTCTTCAAATATAGAGGATGTTGCCTATGCTATTCTTAAGAAATTATAGATATGCTAACTTTCTACAAAGCAGTTAGCGAAATTGCCGAACTAAGTAAGTGGTTAAAAGGGAATCAAACTGCTTCTCCTAATGATAGGGCAGCAGCAGAGAATTTGATAAAAGACATGCGAAATGCATTGGGCTTAAGAGATGAATAAGCAATGTAATGAATTTGTAAATAACATTACTTCAATATCGGAAGGCCTAATGCTAGAAAAACAGAACTGTATACTTTACTGGCTACCAGATAGTCCGCCATTGACAACACTCTTTTCGTCTTTAGGTTATAGGATTGCTAAGGATTATATTTCAATGAGCATAGATGTCAAAAAATATATTTTTGAAGAAATTGAGAAGGCTATGAACAGTGGAGATGATGATTTAGAAACTGCAGTTGCAACCGGGTTGATTGAAGCAATAATATCTGAAAAACTCAATAATAAAGAATATAGTAATAGGGAATCTTGGGAATCTATGGTGAGGATGTTTGGAAAAAAAACATTGCATCATGCGAATGCTTGGATTGGATATTGAAGCTTCGGTTCTGAATTGCCAGTTTATCTTTGCCCGCAGGTTGTTTCTGTTGGCCTGCCAAGGGGTCTGTCAATAATTTTGTGTAAGTGGCGTCAGCGCCAACTACGGCCAGGGCAACATCGACGCCAGCTATGCCAGCGTGAACGAACAAAGCGGCATCCAGGCTGGCGACGGCGGCTTCCAGATCAATGTGGTGGGTGACACCAGTCTGATCGGCGGGGTGATCAGCAGTACCCAGGAAGCCGTGGAAAGTGGAGTGAACCAGTTTGAAACCGGCGGAGAACTGCACACCTCAGATATCCAGAACCACATGCAGTACTCAGCCAAATCCATCAGCGTGGGCACCGGCGGCGCCGGCTATGGCAGTGAGAGCGCCAGCCAGCAATCCACCAGCCAGGCCGGCATCAGTGGAGTGGCAGGTAATGCGGAAGTTCGCAGCGGCGATGCAGGCAGCGGGCTGGCAAACACCTTTGATGCCAGTAAAGTTCAGAAGGAACTGGACGCCCACGCCGCAATTACCGCCCAATTTGGTCAGCAGGCATCCACCGCCTGGGGCGACTACGCGAACCAGCAGTTTCTGGATGCGGTCACTCATGGTGATGAGCAGAGCGCAACCTGCTGGGCGCCCGACGGGAGCTGCCGCGCCGCTGGTCACATGCTGGTTGGTGGTGCCACTGGTGGCCTGGATGGTGCCCTGGGTGCAGGCTTTTCCAGCGTGAGTGCTCCTCACGTGCAAGCATTCTTCATTAAGCAGGGCTTGCCCGCCGAAGCTGCCGCCGCGCTGACTGAACTTACTGCCCTTGGCGCGGGAGCGCTGCTGGGTGACGGTGAAGGCGCCGTGGCGGGTTACAACGAAGCCAGCAATAATGCGGTGCAGTTTATGATGCCTGCCGGTGGACCTGTAGCTGCCAAAATGTGCCTGAGCTCGCCAGCCTGCGTGAAAGCCGTGATTATGGTTGGCGGCGCAGTTGCCGTCGAGGCGATGGTATTGCTGCTGCCAGAGGATGAGTTGGGACAGATGCAGGTTCCTGGATTTGGTGAAGGTTTGAGCCCCCAGGAAACCTGGAGCACCATCCTGCTCATGGCGGATGTTTACGAATCTCTTCGCCTTGGCCTTGGCGGAAAACCTGCAACGAACGCTGAAGATGTATCCGGTACGCCTGGGTATGTCGTCAATGATGAGGGTTTGGGGAGCGTTACGACCCCCATTCCTGACTCCCAGGGGCTGGGGAATGTGTTGGCGGAGGGTGGGGAAGGTGATTTTGTTGATTTAACAACTCCGCAGGGTAGAATACATATTTTGGATGGTGATGATAGAGGAGGTGGGCATAGAGCAGGCCGAAATGTTCCGGGAAAAAGTGAATTTCCTTCGGATTGGTCTGATGACAAAGTGATACATGTAATTGCAGATATTGCTACTGATCCTAATTCTCGACACACGAATCTTGCAAATGGTAGAGCTATTGTGGAGGGCGTAAGAGACGGTATTGAGGTACGCGTTATTGTGGGGAGCGATGGTAATATTGTTACTGGCTATCCAACAAATTTACTAAGGAATCCTTAATGAATAATTCTTTTGTTCACGATTATGACTCTGTAGAGTCGCTACTTTGTGAACTTTTGCGTATTATAGAAGACATCCCTTCAGATGGTGAGTCATTGACATTAATTCACCATTTTATTGGTTTTGCAGAGTATGGGCTTGCCTTTGAGCTAATCGTGGAGCTAGTTTTGGAAGAAAAAAAACAAATTCCATATTTGGTAGTTGATATATGTGAAAAACTGGTTGTTCTGATGAAGTATTCAGGTGATGAAATAGACTTATCGGCACTACGTGAACTTTGCTTAGATGCTTGATGTTTCATGTGTATAGTGGAATTCAAACTTCCCCTATGCGCGACAGACAAATACGAGGATATTCTGCAATAACTTGGAAATACATGACTGACTGCATAAGGCCTATGATGAAAAGAATTCTGCTCTCCGCCTGCATTTTGTTGATGTGGTAGAGCCGGGTATTGCCGCTGACTCCAGACTCCAATTGCCCGTGATTCGCTATTTGGAAATTCTCATGGTAGCAATAGTTAAGATTTAATACCTGAGAATTATGAAGGAAGAATAAGATCAGATAGTGCATGGGGCAGTGGTCAGGCGAGTATGTTAATAAAGTAACCGGAGGCAATAGCCATGAATAAATTTCGCAGTGTAAGTTATGCTGTTTTTTGTTTTATTTTCTTGTCGGGATGTCAATCTATCGAGGCAGTATATAGGTTTGGTGACATATTTATATTGGGTGCTCCAAGAGAACTGACCTGGGAGAAAAGAGATGCGCCTATATCCCAGGTTTATGCTGATTCGCTATGTAAGCTTCCCTGTCAAGAGGACAGTTTAAAATTAGAGTCCTGTTTTTTGATTTTTTCAAGGTATTCCACTGGTGTCATGCCATTTAAAGCGTCATGAGGCCGCTCCTCGTTATAGCCAATCATCCACCAGTAGGTCGCTTCACGCACTTCGTTGAGATTACGGAACATGTACAGGTCGAGTAATTCATTACGGTAGGTGCGATTAAACCTCTCAATGTAAGCGTTTTGGGTTGGTTTTCCCGGTTGTGTGTATTGCATCTTCATTCCCATGGCCTGCGCCCAGTTCACAAATTCATGCTGCAAAAATTCGGGGCCATTGTCGGTCCGCAGTACCTGCGGCAGTCCTCGTTCCTGGCGCAGGCGCTCAAAGACCTGGATCAGCCGTTTGCCAGTTATTGAGGTATCAATTTCGATGTGAACCACTTCGCGGTTACAGTCGTCAAGGACATTCAATGTCCGAAAACGCCGTCCAGAGCACAGCGCATCGCTCATGAAATCAGCAGACCAGGTCTGATTTGGCTGTGGCGGAGCAAGCAGTGGCATCTTCACCCGAGCGGGCAGGCGCTTTTTCCCCTTGTTTCGAAAGTTCAGCTTCAGGAGGCGATATACGCGGTAAATGCGCTTATGGTTCCAGGGGTGTTCTCTACGAAGACTCTGGCATACTTTCCAGAACCCCCACTGTTGTTTGCTTTCCAGTACCTTATGAATAGCTTCGATCACAGCATCATCAGAAGGCTTCTCTTTGGGCTTGTAATACCAGGCCGAGCGCGACAGACCGACACACTGACAGCTGCGCTGCACAGAAAGACGGTGTTCGCTGATAAGGTGCTCTACAGCATCACGCTGCGCGCTCGGCCTCAGAGCTTTTTTTCGATCAAGTCACGAAGAGCGTGATTCTCAAGAGCCATATCCGCATACATTCGCTTAAGCTTGGAAAGTTCTCGCTCAAGCTCCTTCATACGACGAAGATCTGACGCCTGCATGCCACCATACTTGGATTTCCAGTTATAGTACGTGGCATCTGATATGCCGTGCTTGCGACATACCTCCTTCACCGGCAAGCCAGCTTCCACTTCCTTGAGAATAGACACTATCTGCGATTCACTGAAACGGGACTTCTTCATCATGAGCCTCCTGGAGAATTCCAGAATACTCTAATTTCTACCTGTCGGGTATAGGGGGAAGCTTACAGCTATATTGTTTGAAATGGGCAGCTGTTGAGGTTCTTGATGAAGCAGATGTGCCCATGGTTGTATCAGATATCTCAAGCCTGTGTATGCTAAGATTAGGGTATCAATATATCAGACACCCAGAAGGGTATTCTGTAGAATGCCCCTATTTTTATAAAGGATTTTCGTATCATAGTGTTGGCTGTAGATCCCTTAGAGGAGAGTTATCATTAGGTGATTGGAGTGAGTATATTCCTGAGATAGATATTTTGATGAAAAATACGATTGATCGGTATGTTAAGCAGGGTCGCCATGACACTCCCACCTTCCCAGATGTTTATGGAAAAGTAATTGTTGATCCTCTTGATGATCCTCATCGTCATGATGGGTTTTATAAAGAAAAGATAATTCAGTATGAAAAGTGGATATCTCATCCGAAGTCAAGCTGGACTAGATTGAGAAAAGGAAAGCCCTACTATGACTCCACTTATTATCATACCTTTGCCCATGATCACTGGATTCACGAAGATTATAATAGGAAGCAGACTTTTCAACTTATATATGTCGATGATTATTGTGGTTATAATGATATATTTCCGCGTAGTGGCGATGAAATTCCTGATGATGAAAATATACGATGGTTAATATCAGAAAAACGAGTTTCTAATTTTGAGCAATGTATGATGAATCATGGTTTTGTTTATTATGATAATTTGCCTGGTGGATTAGGTGGTAGGTGTAGTTTTGAAAGGTATGAAAATTTGCCATCATGCAAGCATTTCGATAGCCAATTAATCGCTCCGCATCGTGGGGAAGTCTCTTCAATTGCGAATCCTTAGCAATGCCCTTGATCGGAGGTCAAGCTATATGGCAAAATTCTCTATTAAGAATGTCTTGATGCTTTTTATTGTTCTTATTTCCGGATGTTCTTCATTTACGCATCTTAGAATGCTTGCTGAAGCCTCTGATAACTCAGAAAGAGCAAGGTTGCGAGTCATTGCAGAGTACCCTGGGTTAATAATGGCAACGCCAAATAAGAATTGCTTTGATAGATCTGATCCAGATTCAGGATCTGTTGTCTTCGGTAGAACATTTGGCGGGCGTGCTTATCATAGCAAAAGAATAGGGATGCCTGATGCATCCGTAAAGGGAGATAGTATTTCATCAGGTGAGCTTTATGTTCTTGCAAATTTACCATTTACTTTAGCTTATGTTCACGGATTTTATCGTGGAAAAATTTATGATTGCAATATTTATGTAACATTTGTTCCGTTAGCTGGTCATGATTATGAAGTAAAGGCATCGCTTAACTCATCAAATTGTTTTTTATCAATAAGTGATTTAACTAATTCAAGACCTGTTTATTTTTATGACGCTAATTTGTGTGGGAAATGATACATAGAAAGAAGGGAAATGCTATCTTTTGGGCTCCTCAGTAGAATCTGTGGGTCGGTTTTGGTTCCGGTAAATCTCTAAGCTCTTGAAATGAAACAACTTTCAGGTGTAAGCTTCCCCCTATACCCGACAGGGAGAAATGAGAGTATTCTGGAATTCCCCAGGAGGCTCATGAGGGAGAATTTGCTGACGGTGCTCCCATTTGCAACTCTTCTCTTGACAGAAAAGCTTATATTAGAGGTAAAGTATTTTTCTGATGCGGAAGCACCTGTGGTGAAGATGCAGAACTTTTTCGAAAGGGCTACCATGCTAACTAAACGAATCATCCCCTGCCTCGATGTGGACAAGGGGCGGGTGGTCAAGGGTATAAACTTCGTCAACCTGGTGGATGCCGGTGATCCGGTGGAGGTGGCCCGTCGCTACGATCTGGCGGGGGCTGATGAGGTGACGTTTCTCGATATCACGGCTTCCAGCGATGCCCGTGGCATTCTGCTGGATGTGGTGCGCCGCACGGCGGATCAGGTCTTCATCCCTTTGACGGTGGGTGGTGGCGTGCGGGAGCTGGAGGATATCCGCCAGCTGCTCAACGCCGGTGCCGACAAGGTGAGTATCAACACGGCGGCGGTGAAAAATCCCGAATTCGTGCGCGCTGCCAGTGAGCGTTTCGGCAGCCAGTGTATTGTGGTGGCTGTCGATGGCAAGCGGGTGGGAGACCACTGGGAGATTTTTACCCACGGTGGGCGCAATGCCACGGGTATCGACGCGGTGGAGTGGTGTCAGCGCATGGAGTCCTACGGCTGCGGCGAGATTCTGCTGACCAGCATGGACTGTGACGGTACCAAGAATGGCTACGACCTGGAGTTTACCCGGGCGGTTTCCACGGCGGTGGGTATTCCCGTCATTGCCAGTGGTGGCGTGGGTAACCTGGAGCATATCTATGATGGCTTTGTGGAGGGTAAGGCCGATGCGGCCCTGGCGGCTTCCATCTTCCACTTCGGCATGTACACCATCGGCGAGGCCAAGGAGTATCTTGATCGCCGTGGCATTCCCGTGCGTCTGCCTCGTCCATGTGGCGCATAGAGGGCAAACGCTACATTGGCCTGAATGAATACTTCCGTTTCCACTTCGGCACCAGGGTCTACAAGGTGCCGGTGGATGCGGGTTTTTCCTGTCCCAATCGCGAAAGCCGCCAGCAGGGCGGCTGTGTCTACTGTTCCCCTTCCGGCAGTGCGGCGGCCATTGCTGCCGAGCATGATTCCATCACCGAACAGGTGCAGCGGTCCATTGCCTCTCTGCGTCGCCGCCACAAGGCGCGCAAATTCCTGGCCTACTTTCAGGCTTATTCCAATACTCACGCGCCGGTGGATGAGCTGCGCCTGCTCTATGACCGGGTGCTGTCTCTGAGTGAGGACTTCATCGGCCTGTCCATCGGTACCCGTCCCGACTGCATGGACCATGAGCGCCTTGATCTGCTGGAGTCCTACCAGCGCCGGGGCTGCGAGCTGTGGGTGGAGTACGGGGTGCAGAGCCTGAAGGAGGAGTCCCTGGAGTTTATTCGCCGGGGCCACGATGTGGATACGGCTCTGCGGGCTATCGAGGCGACTCGCCGGCGGGGAATCAAGGTGTGTGCTCATGTCATCTTTGGCCTGCCCACGGAGAGCCTGCAGGAGAGTGTCGAGGGGGTGAGGCGGCTGGGAGAGCTGGGCATCGACGGAATCAAGATCCATATGCTGCATATTATGGAGGGTACGGAGCTGGCCCGTATGTATCGTCAGCATCCTTTTCTCTTGCCGTCTCTTGAGGAGTATGCCGATGCGGTTGCGCAGGCTATTGGTGCTCTGCCTCCGGGCTGCATTCTCCACCGTCTGACGGGTGATGCTTCGTCGCGGGAGCAACTGGTGGCTCCAGCCTGGATTGAAAAAAAACAGCGGGTGCTTGACGCCATCGACAACTCCATGGCCCGCAAAGGAATATCGCAGGGCGATTGTCTGTTGTAGTGGTAATGTGGCGTGATTTTGAGACGCGCCTGAGACTTTCGGTTATTCACAAGTGCCTGTGTTTTTAATGAGTTATACTTCGATTCTTCGCAAATCCCCATGGATTCTTGGCCACGGAATGTGGCGTTTTTTTGGTTGTCCGGTAGCAGGCAAGATGATAGTATTTCCTTCCTTTGAGGGAACAAGGGGCAGGCCGATGGGCTTGCCCCTTTATTTACCTTATCTTCTGCTACTGGGCAGGGAATTCACCACGGAGGAGAGAAGTCATGACGGTAGAGACGCGGAAAGTATCACTGACGGAGACGGCGGAAACAGTTCTGCAGCGACGCTATTACCTCAAGGATGCCCAGGGTCATCCCGTGGAAAACTGGGAAAAACTCTGCCGCCGGGTGGCCAACGCGGTAGCGCTGCCTGATCGCGAACTGGATGATTACGAGGAAGTTCGCGATCATTTCTTCTCCCTTATATACAGTCTGGATTTTCTGCCCAACTCTCCGTGCCTGATGAATGCCGGGACCGGCATCGGCCAGCTCTCGGCCTGCTTTGTTCTGCCTGTGGAAGATTCCATGGAGGGGATTTTTACGGCGGTCAAGAACGGCGCTCTCGTGCACAAAACCGGTGGTGGCACTGGCTACTCCTTCTCGCGTCTGCGCCCCAGGAACGCCACAGTCAGCTCCACCCAGGGTGTGGCCAGCGGTCCCCTGAGCTTCGCGGCGGTGTTTGACGTGGCGACGGAAACCATCAAGCAGGGTGGCAAGCGCCGTGGTGCCAACATGGGGGTCATGCGCGTTGACCATCCCGATATCATGGATTTTATCTGCGCCAAGGAAGATCAGACGCGCTTTAATAACTTCAATTTCAGTGTGGCCATTACCGATGAGTTCATGCAGGCCCTCTATGACGAGCGGGAGTACGCGCTGGTTGATCCGGTCACCAAGGAGATCGTCAGTTCCCTCAATGCCCGCACGGTCTTCGACAAGATTGTAGACCTGGCCTGGCACAATGGTGAGCCGGGGGTACTCTTCATCGACGCGGCCAACCGTGCCAACCCGACTCCCCAGCTGGGCGAGTTTGAGGCCACCAACCCCTGTGGTGAGCAGTGGCTGCTGCCCTATGAGAGCTGTAACCTGGGCTCCATCAACCTGGGGAACTTCGTGGAGGGTGGCCGTGTTGACTACGATCGCCTGGCCAGGACAACCCGTCTGGCGACGCGCTTTCTGGATAATGTGATTGACTGCAATGTCTTCCCGATTCCCGAGATCAAAGAGATGACCATGAAGACCCGCAAGATCGGCCTGGGTATCATGGGCATGCATGATATGCTGATTCAGATGGGGCTTTCCTATGCTTCCAATGAAGGGCGCAAGCTGTGCGCCGAGGTGATGAAGTATATTCGCACCATCTCCGAGGAGACTTCCATTGAGCTGGCCAAGGTCAAGGGGCCTTTTCCGGCATTCGACCCGGCAATCAATACCTATACGCCCCGACGCAATGCCGCCCTTACGTCCATTCAGCCTACGGGAACGGTTTCCATGATCGCTGACTGCGCCAGTGGCTGCGAGCCTTACTTCTCCATTGTCATGGTCAAGCACGTCATGGATGGCGACAAGCTGTTGATGGTCAACAAGCATTTTGAGGAAATTGCCCGCGCGGAGGGCTTCTACTCCACCGAGCTCATGGCCCGCGTGGCCGACAGTGGCACCGTGGTGGGGCATGAAGAGATTCCGGTGAAGTGGCAGGAGATCTTCTGCACGGCCCAGGATATCACGCCTTCCGATCACATTCAGATGCAGGGAATCCTGCAGCAGAGCGGAGTGGACAGCTCCATCAGCAAGACCATCAATATGCCCAACACGGCCACCAAGGAAGATGTGCGCCTGGCGTACCTCATGGGCTATGAAATGGGCTGCAAGGGCCTGACGGTCTATCGTGATGGTTCGCGCGATGGGCAGGTGCTCAATACGAAGTCCGCTTCGGAGGCGTCCCAGAAGGAGGCCATGGTCAACTCCCAGGGCCTTATCGGCAAGCAGGGCCTGCCTGACGAACTGAGCGCCAAGCGCTACCGCCTCAAGGACCCCGACCATAATAATGTCTACATTATTATATGCTTCGATGAGAACGAGAAGCCCATGGAGGTCTTCGCCAAGTTCCCCTTTGAGAATCGCATTGACCTCAAGGACAAGTCCACCATGTGGACCACCACCTGCCGCCTGGTCTCCCTGGCGCTGCGCTACAACATTCCCATGGAAGAGATCATCAAGCAGCTGGACCGCTCCAGCGGTCATATGCTGGATCTGCCTGCTCAGCTGGGCAAGCTGCTGAAGTCGTTTATGGCGGGAACCCAGAATGGTTTCCACAGCAAGTGCCCCGATTGCGGCGGCATGCTGGCCTTTGAAGAGGGCTGCGAAACCTGCCACAGCTGTGGCTACAGCAAGTGCTCCTGATGGGCTCCGGTGGATGAGCCATGGGGTATAAAAATCTCCAGTCGTGTGTGGCGGATCTGGAACGCCATGGAATGCTGATTCGCATTGATGAGCCTCTCAGCCTGAATATGGAGGTTGGTGCTGTGCAGCGTCGGGTCTATGCCGCTGGCGGTCCGGCCTTGCTTTTCACCAATGTAAAGGAGACGGCGTTTCCCCTTCTGGGCAACCTCTTTGGTACCCTGGAGCGTACCCGCTGGATTTTTCGGGATACGCTGGATGTCATAGAGAGCCTGGTGCGGTTGAAGCTTCACCCCATGGAGGCTCTGCGGCATCCGCTGAAATTTCGTGGCGCGCCCATGGGGGCGCTGCATCTTCTGCCCCGCCGTGTATCCGGGGGGCCGGTGCTTGATCGCACCATTTCCTCTTCCGAGCTGCCGCAGCTGGTTTCCTGGCCCCGTGATGGCGGAGCGTTTATCACGCTGCCCCAGGTCTACTCGGAGAGCCTGCAGAGCCCTGGCCTGCGGGGTGGCAACCTGGGGATGTACCGGGTGCAGATCTCCGGCAATGAGTATTCCCCCGATCGTGAAATGGGAGTGCACTACCAGATACACCGCGGTATCGGAGTGCACCACCGTGAAGCCATAGAGCGTGGCGTGCCTCTGCCGGTCAATATATTCGTGGGGGGAGCGCCTTCCATGACCATGGCTGCGGTTATGCCTCTTCCGGAAGGTATGCCGGAACTCTCCTTTGCCGGGCTGCTCGGTGGCCACCGCGTACCAATGGTTACGCGGGCTGGAGGCCTGCCCTTTCCCGCCCAGGCGGATTTTGTGATCCGAGGGACCATTGATCCGGCCAAGGTAAAGCCTGAAGGCCCCTTTGGCGACCACCTGGGCTACTACAGCCTTGTGCACGACTTTCCGGTTCTTGATATCAAGGAGATCTTCTGCCGTCGCGATGCCATCTGGCCCTTTACGACGGTAGGGCGCCCTCCCCAGGAGGACACCTCCTTCGGTACCTTTATCCACGAACTCACCGGTGAGTTGATCCCGACGGTGCTCCCGGGTATCTGCGAGGTCCATGCCGTTGACGCGGCGGGAGTACATCCGCTGCTGCTGGCCATAGGCAGCGAGCGCTATACTCCCTATAATCCCCTGAGTGAACCCCAGGAGTTGCTTACGCAGGCCAATGCCATTCTCGGCCATGGCCAGCTGTCGCTGGCGAAGTTTCTGTTTATCGCAGCCCGCGAGGATAATGCCGACCTTGATACCCACAATATCCGCGAGTACTTCACCCATGTCCTGGAGCGCGTCGACTGGCGTCGGGACGTGCACTTCCAGACCATGACGACTATTGATACCCTCGACTATACCGGTCACGGACTCAATCGCGGTTCAAAGGTGGTTATCGCGGCTGCTGGAGCGCCACGGCGCTGTCTTGAGGGCACGCTGCCCGCCCAGATGGAGCTTCCGGCAGGGTTCAGGCGCCCTACCGTGGCCATGCCGGGCATTCTCGTGATCAGTGGGCCTGCCTGCACTGCTCGAAAGAAGCAGGGAGGTGATCCTGATATCAAGGAGCTCTGCCGCGTGCTGCGGGAGCACCCGCTGCCCGAAGCCTGCGCCATGGTTGTCGTGGTTGATGACAGTGAGTTTGCCGCCCGTACCGAAGAGAATTTCCTCTGGGTTACCTTTACCCGCTCAAATCCGGCCACGGATATCTATGGAGTGGGCGCCTTCACCGAAAACAAGCACTGGGGGTGCACCGGCCCATTGATTATTGACGCGCGTACCAAGGCGGGACATGCGCCTGGTCTGGAGGAAGACCCTGCTGTGACCAGACGGGTTGAAGAGCTGGCGGCACAAGGTGGCCCTTTATTTCAGGTAATTTAGTTGACACTTTGGGCAAGTTGTTGGATAACAGTGCAGACCGTGTCGCACCAGCCTGAACGGGGCTGGGTATGAAAGGCTGCGCAGGTTCCAAAAAAGGATTGACAGCGGGAAACTCCCTGGTATATACCTTGTCTGTTTTGTTTTTGGGCCCAAGTAGCTCAGTAGGTTAGAGTACGTCCTTGGTAAGGACGAGGTCGGCGGTTCGAATCCGCTCTTGGGCTCCACAACGCTGCTATATCAGATTCGCGATATATGGAACGATTATGTACTTGAACATTCGAGGAGGATTTACAGATGGCAAAAGCAAAGTTTGAGCGCACAAAACCGCACGTCAACATAGGTACCATCGGACACGTTGACCACGGAAAGACCACGCTCACTGCTGCGATTACAACGGTCTTGGCTAAAGCTGGCGGCGCTCAGGCCATAGCTTATGACCAGATTGACAAAGCTCCTGAGGAAAAAGAGCGCGGCATCACCATTTCCACGTCACACGTTGAGTATGAGACGGCAAACCGTCACTATGCCCACGTTGACTGCCCCGGTCACGCCGACTACGTAAAGAACATGATCACCGGTGCCGCTCAGATGGACGGCGCTATTCTGGTTGTTTCCGCAGCTGATGGCCCCATGCCTCAGACTCGTGAACACATCCTGCTGGCCCGTCAGGTTGGCGTTCCCAAGATCGTTGTTTTCCTGAACAAGGCTGACATGGTCGATGACGAGGAGCTGCTTGAGCTGGTTGAAATGGAAGTTCGCGAACTCCTCTCCGAGTACGATTTCCCTGGCGACGATACCCCTATCGTTACGGGTTCTGCTCTGCGTGCCCTGGAAGACCCTGAGGGCGACTGGGCTCAGAAAATCCTTGACCTGATGGCTGCGGTTGATGAATACATCCCGACTCCTGAGCGTGAAACTGACAAGCCCCTGCTGATGCCTGTGGAAGACGTGTTCTCCATTTCCGGCCGTGGTACCGTTGTTACCGGTCGTATTGAGCGCGGTATTGTCAAGGTTGGCGAGGAGATCGAAATCGTTGGTATCCGCGACACCCAGAAGACCGTAGTTACGGGCGTAGAAATGTTCCGCAAGCTGCTGGATCAAGGTCAGGCCGGCGATAACGTTGGTATCCTGCTGCGCGGCGTGAAGCGTGACGATGTTGAACGTGGTCAGGTTATCGCCAAGCCAGGTTCCATTACTCCTCACACCCAGTTTGAAGGCGAAATCTACGTTCTGACCAAGGAAGAAGGCGGACGTCACACTCCATTCTTCAGTGGATACCGTCCTCAGTTCTACTTCAGAACCACTGACATCACTGGTATCGTAACGCTGCCTGAAGGCACTGAGATGGTTATGCCCGGTGATAACCTCAAGGTTACTGGCGAGCTGATCAACCCCATCGCGATGGAAGAAGGCCTGCGCTTCGCTATCCGTGAAGGCGGAAGAACAGTTGGTGCCGGTGTTGTAACCAAGATCCTCAAGTAAACCTGACGGATAAACTATTCTGATAACAGGGGTGCGGTGCTCCGTGGAGAACGCACTCCTTCTTTTTGTGGAGAAAACACCATGCGAGATATTATTACCCTGGCTTGTGAGGTCTGCAAGAACCGCAACTACACAACCACCAAAAACAAGCGTACCATGACAGACAAGCTGGAACTCAAGAAGTACTGCAAGTTTGACCGGAAGCATACGCTGCATCGTGAAACGAAGTAATTGATCTGTTTTTTATGAAGTGGAAAAGAGCGGTACAATGAAAACAGTGGAATTTCTCAAAAGCGTCAAAAGTGAGTTCGGGAAAGTTGTCTGGCCGAAGAAGGATGAAGTCAAGGGCATGACACTGGTGGTACTGGTGCTGGTGGCCTTTATGACAGTGTACTTCGGTGCGCTGGATGCCGTGTTTTCCCGGATGATTTCACTGCTTATCGGATAATTCCTCAAGGAGACACGCTCAATGGCACTTTCTTGGTACGTGATACATGCATATTCCGGGTACGAGAACAAGGTACAGGAAGCTCTCGAGGAGCGGGTCAGCAGCCTTGGGCTTCAGGATAAGATCACTCAGATCCTGATTCCCACGGAAAATGTTGCCGAGTACAAGGGGGGCAAGAAGAAAATTGTCACCCGCAAGCGATACCCCGGGTACGTGTATGTGCAGATGGAGATGGATAAGACCACCTGGCACGTGGTGAAAAACATTCCCAAGGTGACCGGCTTTATTGGCGGGAACAAGCCTGTGGCTATTCACGACTCTGAAGTGCAGAAGCTGATCGAGTCTGACAAGCGACTGGTGGAACCGAAGGTGGAGTTTGTTGAACGGGATCCAGTGGAAGTGGTCGAAGGGCCATTCCACGGGTTTAATGGCGTGGTTACACACGTCGATCACGAGCGCAAGCGGGTGAAGGTGAACGTGAGCATATTTGGCCGCGAAACCCCCGTTGAGTTCGAGTACACGCAAATTCAGAAGATATAAATTGACATACAGGTAGTCCCAGGGGGCTACACGGAGGCAAAATTATGGCCAAAAAAGTAATTGGCGAAATCAAGCTGCAAATTCCTGCCGGTGGAGCAAATCCTGCCCCTCCCGTAGGTCCCGCCCTCGGTCAGAAGGGCGTGAACATCATGGCATTCTGTAAGGAATTCAACGCCAAGACAGAAAGCCAGAAGGGGATGATTATCCCCGTTGTCATCACGGTTTTTGAAGATCGCTCATTCACCTTTATCACCAAGACTCCTCCCGCCGCGATTCTGCTCATGAAGGCTGCCGGACTTGACAAGGGTTCAGCGGAGCCCAACAAGAACAAGGTTGGCAAGGTGACCAAGGCTCAGGTACAGGAAATCGCTCAGCTGAAGATGCCTGACCTGAACGCTCACACGCTTGAAGCGGCAATCGCAACAATCGAAGGCTCAGCGCGCAGCATGGGCCTGGTGGTGGAGGAGTAATCAATGGGAAAGAAATTTAACGCAGCTGTTGCGAAAGTAGATAAAGACAAGCGCTATACCCTGGAAGAAGCCCTGGAGCTCTGTAAGTCGCTGGCATTTGCCGGGTTTTCCGAGAGCGTGGACGTGGCAGTTAACCTTGGGGTCAATCCCCGTCACGCCGATCAGATTGTTCGCGGCAGCGTGAGCCTGCCCCACGGCACCGGCAAGGACGTTCGCGTTCTGGTTTTTGCCAAAGGGGAAAAAGAAAAGGAAGCGCGTGATGCCGGAGCGGATTACGTGGGTTCTGATGACCTGGCCCAGAAGATCACGGGTGGCTGGCTGGAGTTTGACAAGGCAGTGGCCACGCCTGACCTGATGGGTCTTGTGGGGAAACTGGGTCGTATCCTGGGGCCGCGCAGCCTGATGCCGAACCCCAAGCTGGGAACGGTTACCTTTGACGTGGCGAAGGCCGTCAAAGACCTGAAAAGTGGTATGATCGAGTATCGCACCGATAAAGCCGGAATTATCCATGCTCCTGTCGGGAAAGTGAGCTTTGAGCTTGACATGCTGCGTGAAAACGTGTTAGCTATTGTGGATGCCTTGATTAAGGCGAAGCCCGCTACCGCGAAAGGAACCTATGTTCGCGGGATCACCCTTTCAAGTACCATGGGTCCAGGGATCCGGCTTGATGTGAACGCGGTGCTCCAGAATCGATAATCTGATATCGCAGAACCAGGTGCGCAGTTCTTAATAGCGTAAGCTGCCTGGGGAGATGTCATCAATATAACATTGATGCCTCCATGCGTATGCATAGGAGGCATTTCTTATGGAGTGTGTTACTTGAAAACAGAAACTTTGGAAAAGAAGCAGAACGTCGTCAGCCTTGTGGCTCAGAAAATTGAGCAGAGCGCTGGTGTTATTCTGTGTAATTATTCCGGATTGACCGTTAAGGGTGCTGATGAATTTCGGAGTGAGCTGCGCAAGCTGGGTGCTGGCTACGGTGTTGTGAAAAATACCATGCTGCGTCGGGCGCTGCCGGATGTGGAAGGACTCGATGAGCATCTGCATGGGACCACTGGCGTGGTGTATACCGGTGACGACTTTGCCGCTGCTGCCAAGTACGTCAGCGAGTTTTCCACCAAGTCCAAGGAAGTTATTACCATCAAGTGTGGTGTGATGGATGGCGCGGTGCTCAGCCAGGCTGATGTCGTCGCTATCAGTAAGCTTCCTTCCCGCGAAGTGCTGCTGGCAAAACTGCTCGGAACGCTCAACGCACCTATCACAAACTTCGTCGGCGTTCTGGCTGGCGTGCCTCGCAAGTTTCTCTATGCGCTTAACGCGGTCAAAGAGAAAAAAGAGCAGGAATAAACGATTTTGTGAGTCAAATGCCTTAATCGCTGCATAAGCGTTTATTGATAAGATAATATACCCTGGAGGATATTCATGGCTATCAGCAAAGAAGATTTCATTTCTTACCTCGAAAACATGAGCGTTCTGGAACTGGCTGAACTGGTAAAGGAACTTGAAGAGAAGTTCGGTGTTTCCGCTGCTGCTCCTGTGGCTGTCGCTGCTGCCGGACCCGCTGCCGGACCCGCTGCTGCTGAAGAGGAAAAGACTGAGTTCGACGTTATCCTGGCCAACGCCGGTGAGAAGAAAATTAACGTTATCAAAGTTGTGCGCGAAGTGACCGGTCTGGGCCTCAAAGAAGCCAAGGATCTGGTAGAAGGCGCTCCCAAGGCAGTTAAAGAAGGCGTGAGCAAGGATCAGGCCAACGAACTGAAGGCGAAACTTGAAGAAGCCGGTGCCAAGGTAGAAGTAAAATAAGTGTTACTGCACTTTTAAGTTGAATGCCTTATGCGGCACAGGGGATGCGGCGGAAGCCGTCGCTCCCCCTGTGCTTGTTTGTGCTTGTAAAATTTGCCCAAACTGTTCATACTCACAGGTTGGCGCATAATGTGACAGGGAACGTTGTTCCTGATGTGATTCCCCCAACCCCATACCGTAACAGCAGGGAGTTACCATGGCGTTTGCTCAACAGCAAAATCGCAAAGTGACCTTTCGGAAACGGCACAACTTTTCCCGTATCCCCAATATTCTGGATATACCGGATCTGAATGCCATTCAAAAAGAATCATATGTAAAATTTCTTCAAATGGGCAAGGATTTCCAGCAGCGCAGTGACATGGGTCTCGAGGCGGTCTTTCGCAGCGTGTTCCCTATTCAGGACTACAATGAAACCGCCCAGTTGGAATATATCAGCTACTCCCTGGGAGAGCCGAAATATAATGTCAATGAGTGTCAGGATCGTGGTGCCACCTTCGCGGCTCCTGTCAGGATCAAGGTCCGCCTGGTACTCTTTGAGCGGGAAGGGTCAGCTGCTCCCGGCGAGCGTCCGGTCAAGGATGTCAAGGAGCAGGAAGTCTATCTGGGAGAACTCCCCCTGATGACCGACAAGGGGACCTTTATTATCAACGGCATTGAGCGGGTTATTGTCAGCCAGCTTCACCGTTCACCTGGTGTCTTTTTTGAAGACGATGGTGGCAAGGGCGGTGCCAATGCCAAGGTGATCTACTCTGCGCGTATCATACCCTATCGTGGCTCCTGGATGGATTTTGAATTTGATGCCAAGGATATCCTCTATGTCCGCATCGACAAGAAACGCAAGTTTCCGGCCACGGTTGTGCTCAAGGCACTGGGGTACAGCGAACGCGATATTCTCAGCCACTTCTACACCAATGAAACCATCCGCGTCGGTGAGGATGGTTCGGTTGAGAAACTGACCGACCTGGCAAATCTTTATAATCAGAAACTGATGCAGGATATCCTTCACCCTGAAAGTGGTGAGGTGCTGGTAAAGGCTGGACACAAGATAACCCGCGGCAATATTCGTAAGCTCACCAACGCCAATGTGCAGAGTATCCGGCTCGATCGCATGGAGGTAGTGCGTGACACGTCCTACTTCGCCGAAGATATTTACGATCCCTCCAGTGGCGAACTGCTTGCCTCCATTAACCAGCCTGTCACCGATGATATCTACGACCTGCTGCTTGAACGAGGGGTGCGCGAATTCGCCATTCTCTTTATCGACAATATCAAAAGTGATACCTCCATACGCGACACCCTGGCGGCTGACAGCAAGGTGACTTCGGCGGAAGAAGCTCTTATCGAGATATTCCGCAAGATGCGTCCAGGTGAGCCTCCCACGGTAGAAGCGGCTACACAGCTGTTTGACAACCTGTTCTTTGTCGCCAAGCGGTATGACCTCAGCCGCGTCGGGCGTCTGAAAATCAACCGTCGCCTCGGCCTTGAAGTTCCCATGGATGTCACTACCCTGACCCGTGAGGATATTCTGCAGGTCGTCAAGACCCTCTCCGATATCAAGAACGGAAAAGGTTCCGTCGACGATATCGACCACCTCAGCAACCGACGCATCCGCAGCGTGGGCGAGCTGCTGGAAAACCAGTTCCGCATCGGCCTGGTCCGCATGGAGCGCACGGTGAAGGAGCGCATGAGCATTCAGGATCTTTCGGAGCTTTCGCCCCAGGAACTCCTGAACTCCAAGCCCATCGTGGCTTCCATTAAGGAATTTTTCGGTTCTTCCCAGCTCAGTCAGTTTATGGATCAGACAAATCCCCTGGCCGAAATCACGCACAAGCGCCGGCTCTCGGCCCTTGGTCCTGGTGGTCTGACCCGTGAACGGGCGGGTTTTGAGGTGCGTGACGTTCACACCACGCACTACGGACGTATCTGCCCCATCGAAACTCCGGAAGGCCCGAACATCGGTCTGATAACCTCTCTGGCAACCCATGGACGTATCAACGAGTATGGCTTTATCGAAACGCCTTACCGGAAGGTTGAGAAGAAAAAGGTAACCACGCAGATCGATTATCTCAGCGCCATTGACGAGTATGGTCAGATCATCGCCCAGGCCAATGAGCCCCTCGACAAGGGCAACTGCTTTGTCAACGAGCTGGTTTCCGCCCGTGATGAGGGTGAATTCGTTATGACTGAAGCGGAGAATATCACCTACATGGACGTTGCACCGGTACAGATGGTGTCTGTGGCCGCCGGCCTGATTCCCTTCCTGGAGAACGATGACGCCAACCGCGCTCTGATGGGATCAAACATGCAGCGTCAGGCAGTTCCCCTGCTGCGCACCCAGTCGCCTCTGGTCGGAACCGGCCTTGAGCGCAAGGTGGCTGTTGACAGCGGCGCTGCCATAACGGCTACCCGTGGCGGAACCATTGTCAGCGTTGAAGCGGACAAGATCATTGTCCACGTCAATGAGAGCGAAATCGCTCCCGGCGAAGGTCGCGTTGATATCTACAACCTCATCAAGTTCCGACGCTCCAACCAGAATACCTGCATCAACCAGACGCCCATCGTATTTCCGGGCGATCAGGTCAAGGCGGGCGATGTCATCGCCGATGGTCCGGCCACCGAGTCTGGTGATCTGGCCCTGGGCAAGAACGTGGTTGTCGCCTTCATGCCGTGGATGGGCTACAACTTCGAGGACTCCATCCTCATCTCCGAACGCGTGGTGCTGGAAGATGTCTATACTTCCATTCACATCGAGGAATTTGACGTGGAAGCCCGTGACACCAAACTGGGTCCGGAAGATATCACCCGCGATATTCCCAACGTGGGTGAAGACGCCCTCAAGGATATTGATGACTCCGGTATCATCCGCATAGGCGCGGAAGTGAAAGCCGGCGATATCATGGTTGGGAAAGTAACTCCCAAGGGGGAGACGCAGCCAACACCTGAAGAAAAGCTCCTGCGGGCGATCTTCGGCGAGAAGGCTGGCGAGTTCCGCGACGCATCCCTGACCGTACCCCCCGGTATTGAGGGGACCATCGTCGACGTGAAGGTCTTCACCCGTCGCGGTACGGAAAAAGACGACCGCGTCAAGGATATCGAGGAAGAAGAAATCAAGAAGCTGGAAGTCGACTATCAGGATGAGTGCACCCTTATCCGCAAGGAGCGCCTCAACAAGATACGTCGCCTGCTGGTCGGCAAAAAGCTCGCAGACGACCTGGTGCTGCGTGGCAAGATACTTGGACGCGAAGGGGAAGCCATCACCATGGAAATGGTGGAAAAGCTCACCCTCAACGAGCTGCTGGAAACCCCCGTTGAAGACAGCGAAGGATTTATCCGCAAGGCCGAGTCCATCCGTGAAATTACGGAAGAGCAGCTGGAAAAAACCCACGAGATGTACACGGAGAAAAAATCCCGTGTCAACATGGGCGACGATCTGCCTCCCGGGGTCTTTAAAATGGTCAAGGTCTATGTTGCCGTCAAGCGTAAGCTGAAAGTCGGCGACAAGATGGCCGGGCGCCACGGCAACAAGGGTGTTGTTTCCCGCATCCTGCCCCAGGAAGACTTGCCCTATCTGCCAGACGGAACTCCCGTTGACATCGTGCTCAACCCCCTGGGTGTTCCCTCCCGTATGAACGTGGGGCAGATTCTTGAAACCCACCTGGGCTGGGCTGCCAAGGCTCTGGGTATGCACGTTGCCACCAACGTGTTCGATGGCGCCAATGAAGGCGATATCAAGGAACTCCTGCGCAAGGCCTATGATGGCAATGACACCGGTCAGACCGATCTCTACGACGGACGTACCGGCGAGAAATTTGACCAGCCGGTGACCGTCGGCGTCATCTACATGCTGAAGCTGCACCACCTGGTTGACACCAAAATTCACGCCCGCAGCACAGGGCCGTACTCGCTGGTTACCCAGCAGCCCCTGGGCGGTAAAGCGCAGTTCGGCGGACAGCGATTCGGGGAAATGGAAGTCTGGGCCCTTGAGGCCTATGGAGCCTCCCACTGTCTGCAGGAGCTGCTCACCGTGAAGTCGGATGATGTCAACGGACGTACCAAGATGTACGAGGCTATCGTCAAAGGGGAAAACACCCTGACACCTGGCCTGCCTGAGTCCTTTAACGTACTGGTGAAGGAACTGCAGTCTCTGTGCCTTGATGTGGAGCTTATCTCCACGGACGAGGCGGTGGAAGTTGAAGCCGGCGAAAGCAGTGAAGTGCTGACGGAAGAGTCAGGCGAGTAAGTCCTTTTAAAGACCTTATACAGCGGTTGGCGTAGCGACGCCGAACCAGGATATGCTGGAGGAAACCTTGGATATCCGAGCCATGAATGAAAAGAAAGCCTTGCCCTTTTTCGATGCCATACAGATACGCCTGGCATCGCCGGAGAAGATCCGCTCCTGGTCCCACGGTGAGGTGACCAAGCCTGAGACGATCAACTACCGCACGTTCAAGCCGGAGAAGGATGGCCTTTTCTGTGCGAAAATCTTCGGCCCTGTGAAGGACTGGGAGTGTAACTGCGGAAAATACAAGCGTATGAAGCACCGTGGCATTGTGTGCGAAAAGTGTGGCGTGGAAGTAATCCAGTCCAAAGTTCGTCGCGAGCGCCTCGGCCACATTGAGCTGGCGTGCCCAGTCAGCCACGTATGGCTTTTCAAGGGCTTGCCCAGCCGTATCGGTACCATCCTGGATATGACCCTGCGTGATCTGGAAAAGGTTCTGTACTTTGAGGAGTACATTGTCCTCGATCCCATGCAGACACCCCTCGAAGAGAAGCAGCTCCTCTCGGAAGAGGCCTACTACAATGCCGTCGAAGAGTTCGGCTATGGTTCCTTTGTCGCCGACATGGGAGCGGAGGCCATTCGCGAGATGCTGCGCAAGCTGGATCTGGACCTGCTGGCCATTGAGCTGCGCCAGGATCTGCAGGATGCCACGTCCGTGCAGAAAATCAAAAAACTGACCAAGCGCCTGAAAGTGGTGGAGGCATTCCGCAAAAGCGGCAACAAGCCCGAGTGGATGATCCTGGAAGTCATTCCGGTCATCCCCCCCGAGCTGCGCCCCCTGGTTCCCCTGGATGGCGGACGTTTTGCCACCAGTGATCTGAACGATCTCTACCGGCGCGTCATCAATCGTAACAACCGCCTCAAGCGCCTGATGGAGCTGCAGGCACCGGATATCATTATCCGCAACGAAAAGCGCATGCTGCAGGAAGCAGTAGACGCCCTCTTTGACAATGGCAAGCGTGGACGCGTTCTGCGCGGCCCCAACAAGCGTCCCCTGAAATCCCTGTCCGATATGCTCAAGGGCAAGCAGGGCCGTTTCCGTCAGAACCTTCTGGGTAAGCGGGTTGACTACTCGGGCCGCTCCGTTATCGTTGCTGGTCCCGAGCTGAAGATGTGGCAGTGCGGTCTGCCCAAGAAGATGGCGTTGGAGCTTTTCAAGCCATTTATCTTCCAGAAGCTGGAGCAGAAAGGCTATGCAGCCACCATCAAAAGTGCCAAGAAGATGGTGGAAAAGAATCGCCCCGAAGTATGGGATATCCTGGAAGAGGTTATCCGCGAGCATCCCGTGATGCTCAACCGTGCACCAACCCTGCACCGCCTTGGTATCCAGGCTTTTGAGCCGGTGCTGATCGAGGGCAAGGCCATCCAGCTGCACCCGCTGGTATGTACCGCCTTCAACGCCGACTTTGACGGTGACCAGATGGCGGTTCACGTGCCCCTCTCCACCGAGGCGATCCTGGAAGCGCGTATTCTGATGCTCGCCTCCAACAACATTCTGTCTCCGGCGAGCGGCAAACCGATTACCGTACCCACACAGGACATTGTTCTGGGGTGCTATTACATGACCCGTGAAAAGCGTAATGCCCGTGGCGAAGGCATGGCCTTTGGTTCTGTTGAGGAAGTGGAAACCGCTTACTCCCTGAACAAGATTGATCTGCACGCCAAGATTACCTGCCGTCTGAATGGCGGTCGCTTTGAAACCACCGTCGGGCGCGTTCTCTTTTCCCAGTGCCTGCCGGAGAACATGGGCTTTGAACTGATCAATAAAACCCTCAACAAGAAGGTACTGCTTGCCATCGTCGAGCGTTGCTACCGTGAAAACGGCAATGCTCAGACCGTTCTCTTCCTTGATCGCCTCAAGGAAATGGGCTACCGCTATGCCACCAAGGCCGGTATTTCTGTCTGCCTTGACGACATGCGTATTCCCGATAACAAGCAGGCCCTGGTGGAAAAGGGCATCAATGAAGTTGCCGAAGCCAACATCAAGTACCAGGAGGGTATCAGTACCTTCGGCGAGAAGTACAACCGCACCATTGGTATCTGGTCCGATATCACCGAGAAAATCGCAGACGAGATGATGAAGGCTCTGGGCAGCGAAGGTGGGGATGCCTCCTCATCCAACCCCCGTGAGCGCAACTTCAACTCCATCTACGTGATGGCTGACTCCGGTGCCCGTGGCTCCAGACAGCAGATGCGTCAGCTGGCCGGAATGCGTGGTCTGATGGCCAAGCCGGATGGCTCTATTATCGAGACGCCCATCATGGCGAACTTCCGCGAAGGGTTGAGCGTTCTGGAATACTTCATCTCCACCCACGGCGCCCGGAAGGGTCTGGCGGATACGGCTCTGAAGACAGCCAACTCCGGTTATCTGACCCGTCGTCTGGTGGATGTGGCCCAGGATGTAATCATCACCGAAGCCGATTGTGGCAGCAACCGTGGCATGGTGATCACCGCCTTCATGGAAGGCAGCACCATTATCGAAAGCATCGGCGAGCGTGTGCTCGGACGGGTCACCCTCGACGAGGTGGTGGATATCCATGGCGATGTCATCCTGCCCAAGGGCCACCTGATTGACGAAGACGATGTGCAGCGTGTTGAAGAAGCCGGAATTGAGAAAATCCGCGTGCGCTCTGTCATGAACTGCCAGGCCCAGTCCGGCGTATGTGCCCAGTGCTATGGCCGTGACCTCTCCCGTGGCAGCCTGGTCAGCATCGGCGAGGCTGTCGGCGTAGTGGCAGGCCAATCCATCGGTGAACCCGGTACGCAGCTGACCATGCGTACGTTCCACGTTGGTGGTGCTACCAGTCAGAAGGCCGAAGAATCCATGGCTCACGCCAAGGCTTCCGGTACCGTAAAATACATTGACCTGATGACCGTGACCAATCGTGCTGGCAAGACAGTTGCCATGAGCCGTAACGGACTTATGCTGATCCTGGATGAAGGCGGCAATGAAATTGACTCCCACAAGGTGACCTACGGTGCCCACGTACTCGTTGCTGACGGTGCCGCGGTATCCCAGGGGGAAAAGCTGCTGGAATGGGATCCATTTGCTGCGGTGATTATCACCGAAGTCAGCGGTATTGCCAAATTCGGTGACATTGTCGACGGTCAGACCGTTAAGGAAGATGTGGATGCGGTGACGGGCATCAGCCGCCGTACCGTACTTGAGCACTCCGAAGAGCGACGACAGCCCCGGGTGTCCATCAAGGGCAGCGGCGATGAGACGCTGCGTCGTTACTTCCTGCCCGGTGGCAGTACCATTCAGGTGGCTGAAGGCACGGAAGTGCTTCCCGGTGATATTATCGCCAAGATTCCGAAAGCGGCCACCAAGGCCAAGGATATCACGGGTGGTCTGCCACGGGTTGCCGAGCTCTTTGAAGCCCGCAAGCCCAAGGATCAGGCGATCGTCAGTGAAATAGATGGTATTCTGAATATTGGTGGACTGGTGCGCGGCATGCGCAAGGTCACGGTTCGCAACGATGATACCGGCGAACTGAAGACCTACTCCATCCCCCGTAACCGTTATATCAACTACCTTGACGGTGATATGGTCCGCGCCGGTGACATGATCGTTGACGGTGCCATGGATCCCCATGACATCCTGAGTATCAAGGGCGTCGACGCGGTGCAGGAGTACCTGACCAATGAGATCCAGGAAGTGTACCGATCCCAGGGCGTTGGCATCAATGACAAGCACATCGAAGTGATTATCCGTCAGATGCTCAAGAAGGTGCGCATTACCGATTCCGGTGATTCCGACTTCATGGTTGACGAAGAGCTTGAGTGGTTGAACGTTGAGAACAAGAACCGCGAGCTTGAGCTTGCCGGAAAGCTGCCGGCCAAGTACGATCGCATGCTGCTGGGCATAACCAAAGCCAGTCTGTCCACGGAGTCGTTTATCTCGGCAGCTTCCTTCCAGGAGACGACGCGGGTTCTGACAGAGGCCAGTATCTCCGGTAAGATCGACCACCTCAACGGCCTGAAGGAAAACGTCATCATGGGACGACTGATTCCTGCTGGCACCGGGGTGAAGTCAAATAAACGGTTTACGTACAGTAAAACATCCTAAGTCCTGCTGACGGGTCTGTGGTTGACAAGGAAAACAGCGGGCTCTCCTTTCGGGAGATGCCCGCTTGTTTTTTCAACCAGGGGCGCGCAGTGTCAAAGGCAGGCACCAGTGACCAGAATACCTTTGAGAGAGGTTACGTGTGACACCGAAGAAAATTGTTGAAGTATCAGTAATCGGTAAGGATAAAAAGGGCGTTATCGCCACCTTCACATCGCTGCTTTTTGACTGTGGCGTCAATATTGAAGACCTTGAACAGACGGTACGGGAAGACTTCTTCCTGATGCGTATCAAGGGCGATATCAGCGGTCTGACGGTCAGTCTGACCGGCCTCGAAGGGCTCCTGAGCGAGGCAGCCAAAAAGCTGGACATGGAAGTGTCCCTCAACACCCGGCAGTCCTCCGGCATCAAGCGCATGGCGCTGATGGTCACCAAGGAAGCCCATGCTCCCGAAGCCATTCTCGCGGAAATCAAGGCAGGGCGCATCCAGGCAGAGGTGGCCGTGATGATCGGCAACCGCGAAGAGCTGCGACCGCTCGCCGAGCGCGAGGGAATCCCTTTCTTCTGCTTCAGCTCCAAGATCAAGGAAGAGAACGAGCACAACATTATCGAGCTGCTGCGACAGCCCGAATACAACGTGGATCTGATCGTGCTGGCCCGCTATATGCAAATTCTCTCACCGGAGTTCACCTTCCGCTATGAAGGGAAAATCATCAATATTCACCCCTCGCTGCTGCCCGCCTATCCAGGAGCCCGTGCGTACCGTCAGGCCTATGACAATGGCTCAACGGTGGCCGGAGCCACCGCCCACTTTGTGACCATGGATCTCGATCGTGGCCCGATCATCTACCAGGAGGCCTTCTACATCGACAAGTCCAGCGATACGCTCCAGGATGTGGTGCGTCGCGGCCAGGATCTGGAGAAGCGCATTCTGTCACGGGCTGTGCGCATGTTTGTGGATGAGGAACTCTATATGCACTGGGGCAAAGTCTACTGGCGCAAATCCCCCTACAACGACGGTACCTGTCCGGAAGTCGGCCATCTTCCTTCGATTTCCTGACAGAAGTGCCGGCTGTTTGGCGGCAGCCGCAGAGTGTGGTATCCTCATTGCTGCAGGAAAATTGCGCTACGCGCATGACGCGCGCAAGGAGCTGAGTTCTTGTCTTATTTAGTGTATGCCAGAAAATACCGGCCGCGCACCTTCGCTGAAGTTGTCGGTCAGCAGCATATCTCGCGCACCCTGCTCAATTCCATTCGCGGCGGGCGGCTGGCCCATGCGCTGATTTTCAACGGTCCCCGTGGTGTGGGGAAGACCTCCATGGCGCGCATTCTGGCCAAGAGCCTCAACTGCATGGCGCCGGCTGAGGGGGAGCCCTGCGGCACGTGTGAAAACTGCGTCGCCATTGATCAGGGAGCATTTCTTGACGTGGTGGAGATTGATGCTGCTTCCAATCGCGGCATTGATTCCATGAAGACCCTCATTGAAGAGGTCGATTATGCCCCCGCCATGGGGCAGGTCAAGGTCTATATCATCGACGAATTTCACATGCTCACCCGTGAGGCTTTCAACGCTTTTCTGAAAACCCTCGAAGAGCCGCCCCCCCATACCGTGTTTGTGCTGGCGACCACGGATCTGCACAAGGTTAATCCCACCATACTCTCACGCTGCCAGCGTCACGATTTCCGGCGCATACCACGGGATGAGATGGTTCAGGCTCTGGCCCACATCCTGGGTAACGAGGGTATTGCATTTGAGACCGACGCCCTGCAGATCATCGCCACCACCAGCGAGGGCTGCATGCGCGACGCGGAATCCATCCTTGATCGCGTCGTCAGTTACTGTGGTGAACGTATCAGCGCCGCCGATGTCATGGAGCTGGTCGGCATTGCGACCCATGGCATGGTGTTTGGAGTCTTCCAGGCCATTGCCGCTGGCGACCTGCCACGCATACTGACGCTGATTGAACAGGCCAATGAGACCGGCGCCGATATGCGCCAGCTTTGCCGGCAGCTGCTGGAGACAACCCGCCTCGTCTACCTGGCGACCCAGGGCATTATACCCGTGAGTGATGAGGAGTCGGTGGAGCAGCTGCAGCAGCTGGGGAAAGCCTTTGATACCCTGCAGCTCGATGCCATCTACTCCATGCTCCGCGAATGTTTTGTGGAGATCACCCACTCTCCTTTTCCCCAGTACGATCTGGAATTCTGTCTGCTCAAGAGTGCGCGCCTGCTGCCCAGTGTGGAGGTTGAGCGGCTGATCGGCGCTCTGCAGGCTCCTGAACCATCAGTGGTGCCAGCCCCGGCCGCACCTTCCACGGAAAAAAAAACTCTAAAACCAGCTCAGCAACCCCCGCAGACCACGGAAGCACTGCACCGTGAGCTTGTCGGGATTCTTGATGAAACCCATCCCCATGTGGCCGCTTTTCTGCGCCACAGTCGTCTGGAACAGAAGGGCTCACAGCCCGACACCTATATTCTGAAAACGGCTCCATGTAACCACGACCTCATGGGGCAGGACAAACGCGGACTGCTGGCACAGCATATTGCGCAGTTGCTGGGCAGGCCCTGTCAGCTGGAAGTTCAGGTTGAAGCCGCTCCGGATACGCTTGCCAGGCAGGAAGAGCGCCAGCGTACCGATCTGCAGGAGCACTTCCGGCGGGAGCTGATGGGCGATGAAATCTACCAGGGCCTGGTGGAGCGCTTTCAGGGATCACTCATGGACCTGCGGGTTCTGGATGACGCCACGCCACCGGATATTGAAGATGAGAACGACTCGCAAACGGACCTTCACGGCGAAGGTACTTGAATACCTATGATACACAGGAGAATCACATGAAAGGTTTTGGCGGCGGTATGAATATGCAGGCCATGATGAAGCAGGCTCAGGCCATGCAGGAGAAGATCATGAAACTGCAGGAAGAAGTGGAACAGCAGACCGTGGAGGTCTCTGTTGGTGGAGATGTGGTGCGGGTAGTCGCCAATGGCAAGGGAAAGATCATCTCCATGGAAATTTCGCCGGATATCATCGATCCCTCGGATCCCGAAATGCTGCAGGATATTATTATCTCCGCAGTCAATGAAGCCCAGGAAAAGGCAGCGGCCCACACCCAGGAGCAGATGTCCAAGGTAACCGGAGGAATGAAGCTGCCCGGCTTCATGTAAGCGCCATGTACGCACTTCCCAGTGTAGAGTTGCTGGCGCAGGGGCTGGCGCAGATTCCGGGTATTGGTCAGAAGACCGCTGAGCGATTTGCCCTTGAGGTGGCCGCCATGGCCCCCGCGAAGCGACAGGCCATTGTCCGGGCTTTTGAAGAACTGGAAAACCGTCTGATGGCATGTGATGAGTGTCATACCCTGGCCGAGAGCTCGCCCTGCCCGCTCTGTCGGAACACTTCCCGCAACCGACGGCAGCTGTGTGTGGTGGAGACCTTCCACGATCTCGTGGCCATTGAGAATGCCGGCGTCTATGAAGGCCTCTACCACGTCCTGGGTGGCAAAGTGTCCCCCGTAGCCCACTGCTCTCCCCAGGACCTTTTTCTGCAGACACTTCCGCAGCGCATTCAGGAGCTGGGTGTCGCGGAAGTGATTATTGCCGCCTCCCACACCCCGGAGTCTCGCATCACCATGGAGCTTGTGAAAAGAAGTGTGCTGAGTGCAAAAACAAACACGCAGGTCACTTTTTTCTCCTCACTGTTGCCGGTAGGCGCTCCACTGAGCATTTGTGCAGTTGATATCCTGAAAAAAGCGTTTCATGCCAGAAAAAATGCCATTGACGATCAGTTGAATGCCATGTAAAAAAGGAGAGTTTTTCCGTTCAGGGGGGAAAAACGACTTGTGAAAGGGAATCCGTTTCAAAACACAATTTCTTCGTATACGATGGCATTGTGAATTTACAAAGTTAAGGAGGGCTGACCATGAGCCAAGACTTCACACTCCCTTATTCCGACGAATTGGGTTTTTGTAACATCAAGATGTCGGCAGTTGGGGGCGATGGCGCCAATATGGCCGGAAAAATGCTGTTTAAAATCGCCCTTGAGTACATGGGGCTGGACGGCGCTTTTGACGCCAAATACGGCTCCGAGAAAAAAGGAACACCCACGGATGTCAGCGTCAAGCTGTGTGAGCGTGGTGTTCCCATCCGTCAAACCGGACCAACGGACAGTCCTCACGTTCTGGTAATATTCCGTGAAGACCTCATCGGTCCTCTGAACCTGATACAGGGTGTGCAGGAAAATGCCATCGTGATCGTCAACACGGAGCGCACCCCCGCCCAGATCCGTGAAGAGCTCAAGCTGCACAGCGGAACCATCATCTGTGTCGACGCGCTGGACATCGCGTCCAAAACCCGCTCACGCCTGAACATGCCACTGCTCTCCGCACTGGTATACGCCCTGAAGCTGCCTGAAGATATTTTCGAGAAAACCATCAAGGAAACCTGGCCCAAGCCTGAGGTTCAGAAGTCCAACATCGAAGCGTTCGAGCAGACTCTGGGCAACAAGCAGGAGGCGCACTTCCCCGCTGACGGCAAATTCCCGCTGGTTCCTGGCAAGTGGACCTATGAGACCCCCATTGGCTGGCGCAACCAGAACAAGGGTGGCTACATGGAAACCCGCCTGTTCTCCCTGCACGGCAAAGACATGAAGATCACCCGTCAGGGCCTGATTCCCCTCTTCAACGCCGAGGCCTGTATCCACTGCGCCAAGTGCTTCTACACCTGTGCCGACCCCGGATCTATCATCTTTAAGGACAGCAAGATGGTTGGTTACAACTATGCTCACTGCAAAGGCTGCCTGCGCTGCGTTGAGGTATGTCCTACCCATAAGAAGGGCAAAGCCCTCAGTAAGGGTATGGAAGCTGAGCACCATGATCTCGTTACCAAGCACACCTGGTTCTGAGCGGAAATTAAGGAGGAAATGACAGCATGATAGAACAAATCTCCAAGGTAATTAACGGCAACGAAGCCGTCGCCGAAGCCATTATTCATATCGGATACGAATTCGAAGGCTACTATCCCATCACTCCTTCATCTGACGCCGGACAGGAAGTCAATACGCGCCTGGCCAATGGTGAAGCGGATCTTTCCTTTGTTGTCGGCACCTCAGAGCTTGCCGCCATCGGCATCTGCTACGGCGCGGCCCTGGCTGGCGCCCGCACCGTTGATGTCACTTCGGCCAATGGTCTTCTGCTGAAGCTTGAGCAGATTCCCGTTATCTCCGGTACGCGTACTCCCATGGTTCTGAACCTGTCCACTCGTTGTGTATCCGGCCCGCTGAACATCAAGAACGACCACACTGACCTGGCCACCATGCTGGGCATGGGCTGGCTGATCCTGATGGCCAAGAACGTTCAGGAAGTCTATGACATGAACATCATAGCCCTGAAACTGGCTGAAAAAGTCAACCTGCCTGTGTGCGTTGCCTATGACGGCTTTCACACTTCCCACGGCAACCGTCGCGTGCTGATTGCCAAGGACAAAAAGGATGTCACCAGCTTCATCGGTCCCAAGCCCAAGCGCCCCACCTGTCTGGACGTGGAAGAGCCCCGCACCTTCGGCCCTTACATGAACGACGACATCATCAACAACAAATACCAGCTGCACCTGGCCATGCAGGAAGCCTACGAAGCGCTTCCCGGCCTCTTCGCCGAGTTTGAAGCCAAGTTTGGCCGCAAGTACGGCTTCCTGGACACCATGGGCCTGGAAAAGGCCGACAGCGCCATGATGCTCCTCAACAGCGCCGCTGAGTCCACCAAGGACGCCATTGAACTGCGCAAGAAAGAGGGCAAGGAAAACATCGGTCTGATCAGCTTCAACGTTCTGCGCCCCTTCCCCGTGAAGGAAGTGGTCGGAGCCCTGAAGAACATCAAGACCCTGCTGGTTGCAGAGCGCGCCCATATGTACGGCGCCACCATGTCCTACCTGGCCACAGAAGTTGCCGCCACTGCTCAGCAGGCGGGCAATCAGGTGAAAATTCTCAACCGCGTTTTCGGATTGGGCGGCTTGAATTTCATTCACCGTGACGCCCTGGCGGTTATGGATCAGCTGGAAAAAGCCAATGCCGGTGACGCCAGCGTTCCCGTGTTTGACTACTACCAGCACTGGGATGGCGAAGCCACACCTCCTGCAGCGGAAAAGGTGAAACTGCCCGCTCTGGAGCAGTACACCCAGAATGAAAAATACGAAAAAGTTGATATCAACACCCTGAAGAAGCTGGCCTCCGATATGCCTACCCGTATCGAGAAGATGTCCAGCTGCCCTGGCTGCGGTATATTCACCAACCTGGAGATGTTCCTCAAGGGCATTGACGGCGCCGTGATCCTGACCTTTGCCACCGGCTGCGGCATGGTTGTTACCACCGGCTATCCCGGTACCTCCTTCAAGGTTCCCTATGTCCACTCTCTCTTCCACAACGCGGCATCCACGGCCACCGGTATTGTTGAGCACTACCGCTGGCTCAAGGAAAAAGGTCTGCAGGATCGTGAAATCACGGTTATCGCCGTTGGTGGTGACGGAGCTTCCGACATCGGTATGGATCAGATCCTGGGCGCGGCTCTGCGCAACACGCCCTTTATCTACATCGAGTATGATAACAAGGTATACGCCAACACCGGTGCCCAGATGTGCTACACCGGCTTCAAGGGTATGCTCTCCACCACTTCCCAGGTGGGTAAAAAGTATATTGGCAAGCAGTTTCACCACAAGGACATCGTCGAAATCATGCGCGGTACCCATATGCCTTACATGGCGACCATCGCGGAAACCAACCCCGTCGATGCCGTCCAGAAGGCCCGCAAGGCACAGCAGACAGTTCGCGATGGCGGAATGGCCTTTATCAAGGCATTCTCCGTATGCCCTCTGAACTGGGTTACTGCCGATGACAGCGGACCTGCCATTACCCAGGCCATGCTGGACAGTTGCCTCTTCCCCCTCTATGAAATTGACCATGGGATCACCAAGCTCAACTACGATCCCAAGGACAAAAAGATCCCCGTTGGCGACGCCCTCAAACTGATGGGGAAAGCCACCAGCCACCTCAATAAACCGGAGGCCAAGCCGGTTGTTGAAGAGGTTCAGAAGGAAGTTGATCGTCGCTGGGAGCGCCTGATTGCCATGAACGAGCATCCACTGCTCTGATCCTTATGGGAAATTCCCTTTTTATCCCGGTTCTGCTCTGGCAGAACCGGGATTTTTTTTGACACCAGGTGGCCCTTGAATTTCAGGGGTGGGCGCTTATACTTACCTTTGCCTGCGTGTTGTGAGGTATTTGAGCAAGCTCTTAGATCAACCATAGTGCAAGAGGAGGTGTGAACCATGTTGCCATCACCACTTGATCCCCTGCGCCCCCTGCGCGAGTTTGAGCGGCAGTTTGGCGAGCTCCTGGATCGCTTTTCGGGGAAAGCCGGTTCAGGCAGCAAAGAATCGCCATTCTTTGCCCCGTCTGTCAACACCCGTGAGGATGAGCAGGGTTACGTCGTAGAGGTAGACCTGCCGGGAGTTCCCAAAGAAGATGTCACCATCGATGTGGCGGGAAATGTGCTGCGCATCAGCGGTGAACGCCGTGAAGAGAAGCGCGAGGAATCTGAAGGGTACATCCATCAGGAAAGCTCCTTCGGGAAGTTTCAGCGCAGCTTCACCCTTCCCGGTGACATTGATGTGGAGAACGTGCAGGCCAGCTACCATGACGGAGTGCTGAATGTCACTATTCCGAAACGCGCCCTGACCGGGAGCAGTCAACCCAGACAGGTACCCATTCAGTGAGGAGTCGCCATGGGATGGATTGAAAAAGCCCGCGAACTGGAAACCCGCGTTGAGGACTTTGTTCGCAAAGGCATGCAGAAAATACGCCCGGCGGTGAGCTCTTTTCTGGGGCATACTCCGCCAGCAAATACCCGCGAAGACCAGGCAGCCTACACCATCAGTGTTGATCTGCCCGGAGTCAGGAAAGACGACATTACCCTGAGCGTCGACAGCGGAGTGCTCCTGCTCAAGGCAGAGCGCTCCATGAGCCGTGAGCATCTGGAGAAGGACTACTACCGCATGGAAAGTTACTTTGGCCAGATTCAGCGCAGCTTTGTGCTGCCACCCGAGGTGGATGAGGAGAAACTGAGCGCTTCCCTTGAGAATGGGGTTCTCAGGATCAGCATCCCGGTGGATCAGAACAAACTTCCCCGCCGTATTGATATCAGCTGACACATGTCGCTATGGTACTTTACAAGCGTATCTGGAGAGCAGGCTTTCCGGATACGCTTTGTCCGATAAGTGACTTCTGAAGTTTCGCATCCCCGAAACGGCAGGTTGTCAGCGCTGACCCTGATGTCACGCTGCAATGGCCGAAATTGTTCTACACAGACTGCGTCGCTTGACATTATCCTCACCATATATACGAGTTTCTTTTGCCACTTTTTACCCGCAAAAAGTGGCTGGGAAGCGGCCCCCAGTGCTGTCCTTTTCAGCCGTCCGCTTGCCTGGAACTGGGGACCGCAAACAACCGCCTTCCCTGGCTTTTGGTTTGCGGTTGCCGCCGTCGTGGCGGCAACCCTGCGGGTCCATAGCGTTATACAGGCAATTGAAAAGCTCTCAGGTGCAAGGCGCAAGCAAGGTGAGGAGTGAGGCGTACTTCCTGTACGTCGCAGCGACGAGCACTTGTGAGCAACGCCGCAGATGAGGCTTTTCAGCAGCCTGACAGTTGGTGCGTCCTGGCTGGGAAAGAACACGGGGGAGATGCAGAAGCAGACCGTTCCCCCCTGAGCCCGTCCGGTAAGTGCGACGCCTGGCTGGCAAGACCCGAACGGGACACCTGCAGGAAGCAGGTGGTCCGGCAGCACTGCAGGGATGCAGGGGTCAGGCAACGCAAAGAGGCCCAGGTGCAAGGCGCGGGCAAAGCGAGGAGCAAGGCGTACTCCCTGTACGTCGCAGTGACGAGCGATGACCGGCAACGCAGCAGATGGGCCTCTTTGAGCAGCCTGCTGCCGGATCTCCAGAACAGGTGAGCAAACGAGCCGGAAAAACGGGCGTTCGGGGGGCGCGTTTTTGTGTCCTTTTTGGTGCGCCAGGCTAAGTCTGGCCAATCTTGTAAGCTGAGAGGAGTTTACCAGAGTAATTGTCTGTTTGACTCTGTAGCAGCCGGGCGTGTATCGGAGTAATCTTCTGCACGAAGCCCCGTAACTGCGAAGGTGCGAGCCGCAACGCAAGTGAACTCGATTCGGCCTCGTTAGGCATAAGTGAGAGTGGTCAACCTCCCAAAAAGGGTGAAGCCTATAATCGGTGCAGAAGCAACAGACAGATGCATGCACTGGACTCTTCGGGGTGGTTGGAGGCAGCGCGTACCGACAGATTGGTCAGGAACCTGGGAGACCCGCCCAGCTGCGGATCGTAACCGCAAGGGTGCATGGAAATACATAACCCTGTATCCCTGCTGTGCGGGAGTCGGAGAGGCCCATAATAGTGTTGAAGCCGGGTAATGCTGGTGGAGCGAAGGGGCCTTACTGTTGTCACGCTGAGTTTTCAGAAAGGAGACGTTTGCTTGAGTGAATCTCATTCCACTACAAACCTGGCAGAAGCGGGAGTACCCGTAATGGAAAACCGCCACAACCTGCCAGTCAAAGTCTTTGCTCTGAAGAAGCAGCTCTACGCCAAAGCGAAACAGGAGCCTGGTTTTCGGTTCTATGCTCTGTATGACCGAATCTACCGGGCCGACGTCCTTGGGGCCGCCTGGGCCTTGGTGCGCGCTAACGCCGGAGCACCAGGGGTGGATGGTGTGAGTATAGAAGATATACTCCGCCGCCCAGAAGGCGCGGAAGGCTTTGTGGAGGAAATCCGTCAAAGCCTGATAAATCGCACCTACAAACCCCAAGCCGTGCGACGAGTGGAAATCCCCAAATCGAACGGGAAAACCCGTCCCCTTGGCATTCCCACCGTCAGAGATCGAGTTGTACAAACTGCCGCCAAACTGATTCTTGAACCCATCTTCGAAGCCGATTTTCTCGACTGCTCCCATGGATATCGTCCCGGGCGCAGCGCCCATGGAGCCATGGACCAAGTGCGCAAAGGCCTCAGCGAAGGAAAGCTGGAAGTCTACGAAGCTGATTTGCAGGGTTACTTCGACAGTATCCCCCACGACAAGCTGATGAAAGCCGTGGAACAACGCATCAGCGATGGCAGTGTGCTGCGCCTGATCCGGCAGTGGCTCAGAGCCCCTATCCAGGAGCCTGGCGACAAACACAATCCGCCGCGCAACCGCAAGCCAGACAAAGGCACCCCGCAGGGAGGAGTCATCTCCCCCCTGCTTGCCAACATCTACCTGCACTGGTTCGACCGTGCTTTCTATGGCAGCAGTGGCCCTGGCAGCTTTGCCAAGGCGACACTGGTACGGTATGCTGACGATCTTGTCATCCTTGCCCGCCATCAGGAACGCCGCCTTATCAACTGGGTAGAGCAGATGCTTGAAGGACGTTTTGGACTGACCCTCAATCGGGCAAAGACCAAAATAACTGACCTCATCAGGCCCAGTGAGAGCTTCGACTTCCTTGGCTTCACTGTCAGACGTAACCTTGATCGCTTCTTTGGCAGCGGCAAACGCTACGTCCACATTGAGCCGAGCAAGAAGTCGTGTCAGCGCATGCGTGAGAGCGTCAAGGGGAAACTAAGCAAGAAGACCTCATGGATACCCGCACCGATCCTGATAGGAGAGCTGAACCGCTCACTGCTGGGCTGGTTGAACTACTTCCGGTATGGATATCCGACAGAGAAATTCAGGAGCATGAACTGGTATGTGCAGCGTACACTCGCCAGACACTTCAGACGTCGCAGCCAGCGAGCCTACCGTCCACCGGCAGGTAAGAGCCTGTATGACCATATCTATAATGATCTGGGATTACTGCAGCTCAGACGCTGAACTGCCTGTGTGTGCTTTGATGTGAAGACAGCAGGAAAGCCGGATGCGGGAAATCCGCACGTCCGGTTTGAGGAGGGGGAGCAGGGTGAAACCTGCTCTCTACTCTACCGCGGTCAAAAAGGACAATATCCGGAGACGAAAAATGGAATACCAGATAAGTCAAGCATTCAAAATCAATACGGTTTCCGCGAGATAAACACCATTATAATAACAGCTTAACTCAAGACAACAAGATGCGAAAGTTGAGTGACTTGTATCGAAAACTGGCAGGAGTTTTCGTATGGGTGCCGGATATGGAAGAATGTGGTACGATGCTGCCTCTCTATGCCTGTTTGCAAGGAAGGAACCCATGTCAGTTACCGTGCTCGGCGCGTGCCCGGAACGAGGTGCTCCGCCTCCCATCCCTTTGTTTGTCGAAGGGGTTTCTGCCGGCTTCCCCTCCCCGGCCCGTGACTATGTGGATCGCAGCCTGGATCTCAACGAACTGTGTATTCGTCACCCTGCCGCCACCTATTTTGTACGGGCCGATGGCGATTCCATGATTGGCGCGGGGATTTTTTCCGGCGATATTCTCATTGTTGACCGATCCCTGGAAGCGGCGGATGGCGATATCATCATCGCCTGCCTGCACGGTGAGCTTCTGGTCAAGAGACTGCGCCTGCAGGGTCAGGTCCGCCTGGAAGCCATGAATCCCGATTACCCTCCCCTGGAGCTGCATGACGAGTCGGAGCTGGAGGTTTTCGGCGTGGTCATTCACTCCATCCGCTGTTTTCGATGACGGCTCCCCACACCTTTGCCCTTGTCGACTGCAATAACTTCTATGTCAGCTGCGAGCGCCTCTTTCGCCCTGATCTGCGGCAGCGACCGGTGATTGTTCTCTCCAACAATGATGGCTGTGTGGTTTCCCGCAGTGCCGAGGCCAAGGCGCTGGGCATAGGCATGGCCGTGCCTGCCTATCAGATCCGCCACATTATCGAGCGGGAAAATGTGGTGGTTTTCTCCTCGAACTACACCCTCTATGCCGATATCTCCTCACGGGTGATGGCGACACTTGAGTCCTTTGCCGATGCCATGGAGATCTACTCCATCGACGAAGCGTTTCTCGACTTTTCCTCCATGGGCGCAGGCGCCCGGGGCGAAGCGTTTGCCCGGCATATTCAGCAGACGGTTGCCAGGCATACGGGTATTCAGGTCAGTATCGGTATCGCGCCCACGAAAACCCTTGCCAAGCTGGCTAACCTTGCCGCCAAGAAGTATCCGGCGACTGGTGGAGTAGTCGACCTGCGCGATCCTGAGCGTCAACATAAACTGCTGAAACTGGTAGCGGCTTCGGATGTGTGGAATGTGGGACGGCGTACCAGCCGCAAACTGGAAGTGACGGGAATAGAGACAGCCTGGCAGCTGGCCTGTGCCGATCCCGTTCAGATGCGTAAACGCTTTTCCATTACGGTTTCCCGCGCGGTTCATGAACTCAATGGTGTCAGCTGCTACGAGCTGACCGATGTTCGCGCTACCCGCAGGCAGGTACTCTGTTCGCGATCATTTGGTTCACCGGTGACCAATCTGGAGTCGCTGGAACTGGCTGTGTCGGAATACGCCAGTCGCGCCGCAGAAAAGCTGCGGGAAGAGGGGCTGCTGGCTGGCGTTGTCAGTGTATTCGTTCGCACCAATCACCATAATTCACACGTACCCCAGTACAGTAACAGCGCTACAGGAGAGCTGCTCCATCCCACCGCTGATACCCGTCATATCCTTGAGCGTTCGCTGGCGCTGCTGCGTGCCATCTGGAAAGACAGGTACCAGTATGTGAAAGCCGGGGTGTGGCTGGCGGAACTACAACCCCAGGCAAGCTATCAGCACGGCCTCTTTGAAGATGCCGAGGCGCGCAGCAGAAGCCAGTCGCTCATGGCAGCCCTGGATCACATCAACCGTCGCGGCGAGCATATCTGGTTTGCCGCCAAGGGTGCGGGCATGGATCGGCACATGCGTCGCGAACACGTCTCTCCCGCCAGCACCACCCGCTGGGCTGACATTCCGAAAGCCCAGGCCAAGTAGCCTTCCGTGCCGACCTCCTATTGTTAACCTGTGAGATAAGAGTTAGGCTGAAGTAAGTTAATTCTTGACATCTTTGCGAAGGTACAGTAAAAATCAGGGCATTTTAAGAATCTTTATTATCGCTTACCGCATTGTCTGTGGGGTTCCCATGAGTAAAGCAGCACCAGCTGATGTTGTTCCGTCCTGTTGTCGGGAAGGGCAGGCTTTGCATGAAGTACGCTGTAAGCGTTGTAATCGCCTGCTCTTTAAAGGCAGTGTTATCTCTGTCGAGGTGAAGTGTCCGAAGTGCCGATCAGTACAGCATTTCGATTACTCCATAAACGCTGCCGACAGTAAGTAGTCCCTGGGCTCCGAGCGCTTCAAGCGCCTTTTTTTGCGAGGATTTCAAATCCCTGACCTGTAACACCGAATATCTGCGGAACCGGACTGTGCTGCCGTGAGGTGGTCACGTGAGTTCGGATTTTTCGCATTTCTGGAAGAGGAAGGGATTGAGTGTGTCATTCCAGCAAGTTGTCCGGAGTCATCAAAAAAGCATTTCCCAGATGATCAGAGTCTGTTTTCCCGTGTTGCTGCTGTCGTTGCCCCTGTTGGCTGCCGACTCCGTCGTGGAAGTCGAGGAGCGGAGCCTGCAGCAGGGCCAGGAATCCCAGGTGCGTGTTGAAGCCATGGATGACGAGGCAACCCGTCTTCTGCGGGAGTATCGCGACCTGCAGCGTCAGGCCGACAGCCTGCAGGCCTATAATGAGAACCTTGAGCAGATGATTGGCTCCCAGGAGGAGGAGATTGCCTCCCTGGAGCGTCAGATTGAAGACATACAGGTGACCCAGCGGGAGATTGTGCCCCTCATGCTGCGCATGCTTGACGCGCTTGATGGTTATGTGGAGCGCGATCTCCCCTTTCTGCTGGCGGAGCGCCGCGAGCGGGTGCTGGGGCTGCACGCCCTCATGAAGCGCGCCAATGTGGAGACTCCCTCCAAATTCCGTCAGATCATGGAAGCCTACCAGAAAGAGTCCGAGTACGGGCGTACCATTGAAAGCTATCAGGGAGAACTGGAGCTTGATGGGTCTGTGCGCAGCGTAGAATTTTTGCGTGTCGGCCGTCTGGCCCTGGTCTATCAGACCATCGACCGGCGCGAAAGCGGCTATTGGCACCCCCAGCGCCATGAATGGGTGCCGCTGGACCGCGACTACCATCGCGCCATCCGCCAGGGCATCCGTATGGCCAGCCGTCAGAGCGCTCCCCAGCTCATTGAGCTGCCAGTTCTGTTGAGCGAGGTGCAGCCATGAGGTATGGAATACTTGTGTTGATCGTGATGCTGCTGATGGGCGTATCCAGCGCTGAGGAAGCTGTTGTGCGTACCAGCATCGATGATTTTCTGCGCCAGGTGCAGCAGCAGTCCCTTTCTGAACGAGACATCAACCGCGAGCGCGAGCAGGAATTCTCCCGCGATCTGAACGCTGCCCGGCAGCAGGTGGCCCAGGCCAGGGAACGCCTGGCCCGTGAACAGCAACGACAGGAGCGCTTGGCAGGCGTGTATGACGCCAATGAAGCCCGGCTGATCACCCTGGAAGAAGCGCTGCGGGAGCAGCAGGGGAATCTGGGTGAGATCTTCGGTGTGGTGCGCCAGAATGCCGGCGATTTCCACGCTCAGTTCCTCTCGTCCCTGGCCATGGCCAATCGTCACGATGATCTGGAGTATCTGCGACGCCTGAGCAACAGCCGTACCCTGCCCTCCATCGCCCAGATAGAGCGCATGTGGCTGCTGATGCTGCAGGAGATGGCCGACTCCGGCAAAGTGGTCTCCTTTGCCAGCGAAATCGTCAGTCCCGACGGTCATCGTCAGCCCGGCGAAGTACTGCGTGTTGGTGCCTTTAACGCCATTGCCAATGGCAGGTACCTGACCCATGTGGAGGGGCGGAACCAGTTTGTGGAGCTGCCCCGTCAGCCACAGAACCGTTACCTTCGCATGGCCAGCCGCCTGGAAAACGGCCAGCCCGGCCAGACCTTCGCCTTTGCCGTTGACCCTTCCCGGGGGGCCATCCTCTCCCAGCTGGTGCAGTCACCCTCCCTGACCGAACGCGTTCGCCAGGGTCGGGCTATCGGGGTGATCATCCTGGTACTGGGCGCTTTCGGCCTGGGTATGTTCGCGCTGCGTTATACCTGGCTGCACATCATGGGACGACGCATCAGCCACCAGATGGAACACCGCGACGATATCCATCCCAACAATCCCCTGGGCCGCATCCTGGCCCTCTATGAAGAGAACCGTGAAACCGACGTGGAAACCATGGAACTGCGCCTGGACGAGGAGATTCTGCGGGAAGTACCCCGCCTGGAGTGGGGGCTGACCACCATCAAAATCCTCGCGGCCGTTGCCCCGCTTCTGGGGCTGCTGGGTACCGTGGTGGGCATGATTGAGACCTTCCAGGCCATCACCCTCTTCGGTACGGGCGATCCCCAGCTGATGGCCGGTGGTATCTCCCAGGCCCTGGTGACCACCGCCCTTGGCCTGGTGGTGGCGATACCCCTGCTCTTCCTGCATAACCTGGCCACGGCCAAAAGCCGCGCCCTGATCAACACCATGGAAGAACAGGGTGCCGGACTTCTGGCCATGCATATGGCCAGAGGTCGCGGAGAGGCCCATGCCTGAGATCCTTTACGATATCGGCAATTTCTTCCACGCCGGAGGTCAGGTGCTCTGGGCCATACTCATCGTTGCCATTGCCATGTGGGCGCTCATCATTGAGCGCTACTGGTACCACTGGCGGGTTTTCCCCCGTGAGTTCGCCACCCTGCTGCAGCGCTGGGAGCACCCGCCGGTCAGCGACCTCTGGCTGGCCAGGAAGCTTCAGCAGATGGAGATCTCGCGCCTGCGCCAGCAGTTGGGTGCCTCGCTGTTCCTCATCCGCACCTTTATTGCCATGTGCCCCTTGTTGGGGCTGCTTGGCACGGTTGTTGGCATGATTCAGGTCTTTGAAGTCCTGGAATACAGCGGCACCGGCAACCCCCGGGCCATTGCCACCGGGGTTTCCATGGCAACGCTGCCCACCATGAGTGGCTTGGTGGTGGCGCTTTCCGGGCTCTTTTTCAGCATTGACCTGGGACGCAGCAGTGAATCCCGGGCCCGCCAGGCCGCCGACGTGCTTTCACGCTGCCTCGGGCGTACCTGCGCCATGCCCGATCTTCAGCCCCACTGGATAACCACCCTCTGGAACCGATGGAAAACACGCAAGGCAGCTGCCGGGCTGCCGGAGCAGGAAACACCATGAGACGACGCCGACAGCGGATAACCGAAAACAGTTCAGCCGAAATCGATATGACTTCCATGATGGATGTGGTCTTCATCATGCTCATCTTCTTTATCGTGACCACCTCCTTTGTCAAGGAAGCCGGCATTGAGGTAAGCCGTCCCGCCGCCGCCACCGCAGAGCGCCAGGAACGGGCCAATATCATGATCGCCGTCTCTGAAAACGGAGATATCTGGATCGATCAGCGCCAGGTGGATCTGCGGGCCGTGCGCGCCAATGTGGAGCGCCTGCGGGCCGAAAATCCCGAAGGGGCCGTGGTGATTCAGGCCGATGCATCCTCCCGCACCGGTATTCTGGTGGAAGTGATGGATCAGGTTCGCCTAGCCGGAGTCCTTGACGTCGCCATAGCAGCGAGCCGTCCATGAGCCATTTTTTCATGAGTCCCGCGCTGGTACGGCATCTGGTAGCCATTGCCTGTGGTGGTGCCGTGGCCCTTGGGCTGTTCTGGCTCATGAACGCCATGATCAGTGGCAGTGCCGGTGAACTGGATGCTGCCCGTCAGCGCATGGTGATGAACTTCATCCGGATTGACGAAGCCCCGACCCCGGTGCAGCAACGGGAGCGCCGTCGCCCGCGACCGCCGGAGCCGCCGAAGCCCACCCCGCGCATGGAGTCCATGCAGGCACCATCGCCGATGCTGCGCGCACCACAGATGAAGACCCCCACCCCGGATTTTCGCCCCAATCTCTCCATGACCGGCATCCCCGTGATGGCCACCGGCATGGACGGACTGGTGGCCTACTCCCAGCCCATGACCCCCCTCTCCCAGGTGCAGCCCATGTATCCGCGCCGCGCCCTGATGGAGGGCATCTCCGGCTGGGTTCGACTGAGCTTTGTCATCAATCCCGACGGCAGTGTGCGTGATATTCAGGTGCTGGAGGCCAGCCCGCGCCGGGGCATTTTTGATCACGAAGCCCGGCGGGCCCTGAGCCGCTGGCGCTTTGCTCCCCAGACCATAGCCGGTGAAGCCGTGGCCGCCCACGCCACCATAACCATTAACTTCAGTCTCGATCAGTGAGGTGATGAGTATGTGCAGACGGAAAATCTCCCAGAGCCTTCTGGCGTGCCTGCTGCTGACACTGGCCAGTGTGTTGCCGGTGCAGGCCAGCACCATTTCTCCCATGGCCTATGAAGCCCTTACCGAAGTCCATGAGCTGCTGCAGGAGTCCCAGTGGCTGGAAGCCGGTGAGCGCCTGGATCGCATGATCCAGCGTTTTGGCCGTGAACCCTATGCCCAGGCCACCGCCTGGCAGATGCGCGGCTATGTCTTCAGTGAACTGGATCAGCATGATAAAGCCCTGCATGCCTACGAGAAGGCCCTGGACACCGAAGCCCTGGACGCCGAGAGCAGCCAGCAGGTGCTCTATAACACCGCCCAGCTGCTGCTGGTGCTGGAGCGCTCCAGCGAGGCGGTGGAACGCATTGGAAAGTGGCTCGCCGAGTATGCCGACCCCACGCCGACACAGCAGGTACAAGCCGCCTGGATCTACCTGAGTGCCGGGAACCATCGCGATGCCGCCACCCTTATGCAGGGCGCCATTTCCCGCGTGGATGAGCCACAGCAGAGCTGGTATCAGATACTGGTGGCGGCCCTGCAGGCCACCGATGACTTCCGTGCCCTGGAACAGTGGCTGCCCCGCGCCATCAAAGACTACCCCGAACAGAAGACCTTCTGGATGCAGCTGGCATCTGTCCACCTGCAGCAGGAGCGGCACCGTCGCGCCACAGCCACCCTGGCCGCTGCCTACCATAACGGACTGCTGGAGGACTCCAGCGACCTGACCTACATGGCCCAGCTCTTCCTGCACGCCGGCGTTCCCCACAAGGCGGCGCGGGTTCTGCGCGAAGCCATGCACAAGGGCACCGTGGAAGACACTGCCCGTCACTACGAAATGCTGGCGGAAATCTGGCTGCGCTCCCGGGAGATCGGGCTGGCCATTCATACCTACGAACAGGCGTTGAAAGCCGGTGCAGACCACGATGTAAGCCTGCGCCTGGGCCGCCTGCTGCTGCAGAACGAGGACCACCACGCGGCCCTGCCCCACCTCAAAACCGCCGCGAAAAGTGACAAAGGCCGCACCCGGGCGGAAGCTCTGCTGCTCCTGGGCATGGCCGCCTACTCGCATGGCGCCGTGGAGGAAGCCCAGCACGCCTTTGTCGAAGCGCGAGCCTATGAGGAAGTGCGCAGGCAGGCGGAAAACTGGCTGGAGTATCTGAAGCATCCAGGCTGACCCTGGAGTAAGACAGCTTCACTCACAACCACGGAATACGCGGAAGGACACGGAAAGGGGAAGGGAGATGAATAAGCATTTTGGGAGAAATTGTTTTGATGTTTCTGGCTTTCTTCCGTGCCTTTCCGTGTGTTCCGTGGTTGAACATCTTCTGCGTGCAACTCCATTCGGAGTTCACATACAGAGAGACCCGTGAGAGGTCCGGAAATTTTTTTTTGGAGGAAGGAATGAGGAAAGGAACTCTCACGTCGCTTGGCTTCAGCGCCATGGCCATGCTGACGGCCAGTCTGGTGGCCCAGGCAGCCGAAAACGCCCAGGAGCTTGCTCCCATGGTTGTCACCGCTGCCGGCTTTGAGCAGAAGATCACTGACGCTCCGGCCAGTATCACGGTGATTACCCGTGAAGAACTCATGCGGCGGCCTTACACCACCCTGATTGACGCGGTGCGCGATGTCGAAGGTGTGGATGTGGGTGAAACGTCGGACAAAACCGGTCAGCGTACCATCAGTATGCGGGGCATGGGTTCGGATTATACCCTGATCCTGATTAATGGCCGTCGTCAGAGTAACCACGGGGATATCTATCCCAACAACTTCGGTGGGAATCAGTTCAATCATATTCCGCCTCTGGATGCCATTGAGCGCATTGAGATTATCCGCGGCCCGGCTTCAACCCTCTATGGTGCCGACGCCATGGGTGGGGTTATCAACATCATCACCCGTAAGGGTATGGACACCTGGAGTGGCTCTATTTCCCACGGACGCACCTATCAGACCAATGATGACTTTGGCAATGATATCACCACCGATTTTAACATCATGGGCCCGTTGATTCCCGGCGTTCTGGGCATGTCTGTTCGCGGCAGCATGTATAATCGGCTGGCTTCAAATCCCGAATACGCGCCGGTAAGAGACCCTGCAGGGGAGCTTCATACCCGTGGTCTTGGTTTTGGTGGTGGTGGCAGGACGGTGAATAATGCCAATGAAAGCTTTGGCTTCAGCCTTGACTGGACTCCCGACGATCGCCAGAGAATAAGTTTTGACTATGACATCTCCAGGCAGGTTTATGACAATACCCCCACCTATAACGTAGCTACCCAGTCAGTCTCCTACCCTCTGGGAACGCTGGATGGCATTGATTCCATCTGGCGTCAGCAGGGGGGACAGGTGGCTCCCCGCGTTGGCTACTCCAGTGAGCAGGAGTTTACCCGCGACCAGTGGAGCCTGGCCCACGAAGGGCAGTGGGACTTTGGCCGCAGCATGGTGGCGCTTTCCCACATTGCCACCAATAACAAAGGTCGCAGCATGCCCTTTACGGTGGCAGAGCGACAGTTACTGCAGGAAATGTATAATGGCACCGGTGCCTATGCGGGAATGACAGAGGCAGAGCGCAGGGCATTGGCTGAAGAAACCTTCCTGCCGCGTCCGCGCCGCACCCTGGAAAGCAGCCAGTACACGCTGGACGCGCGTCTGGATATCCCCCTCTACGATATGGCCGGGAACCATATGCTGGTAGTGGGTGGACAGATGATTGACGGGGAGCTTGAAGATGGGGTTTTCGGCATGGAAGACAATAAAACCAGCGCCGTCCAGGAGCACAAAATGTACTCCCTGTTCGTCGAGGACAACTGGAGCCCCGTTGATCCACTGACCATTACTGGTGGTGTGCGTTTTGACGACCACGATATGTTCGGCAGCCAGGTTTCACCGCGCCTCTATGCGGTCTATGCCCTGGACAGCCAATGGACCTTCAAGGGTGGCGTGAGCACGGGCTATAAGACACCAAAAACCACTGATCTCTACGATGGTATTGTCGGATTTGGTGGACAGGGCACCAGCCCCTGGGCCGGAAATCCGGATCTTGAGCCCGAAACCAGTGTTAACACAGAGGTTGCGGTGTACTGGAACCACCCTGATCGACACGGTTTCAATTTCACCTACTTCCAGAACGACTTCAAAGACAAGATCGCCCGTGGTGAAGCGACCCAGACTTGTGCCGCCACCGGTGGTCAACGCCCCTGCGTCAATCTGGGCGCTTATGAGCAACTGGGCTTTGATACGTACAGTCAGAACATCAATATCGATAAGGTAGAGATCAGAGGGTATGAAATGGCTGGTCGCTACCAGATTCTGCACAATCTCTCTCTGCGCGCCAACTACACCTATACGGACTCGGAGCAGAAGAGTGGCGCTAACAAGGGTCGTCCCCTCAACAATACCGCTGAGCATATGATGAATGCCACCCTTGACTGGGGCGTCACGCAGCGCCTTAACCTCTTTCTGACCATGCAGGCGGAGTCTGATCGCTACCGGGGCTGGGATAGTGATGCGGATAAGGCTCGCTACTATAAGAGCTACGAAGTGTTGCATCTTGGGACATCCTTTAAGCTGAGCGATGCTGTCACGATTAACGCGCGCATCAATAACCTGCTGGATGAAGACTTCACCAGTTATCAGACCAGCTTTACCGACAATAATGACGGTACCTACAGTGCGACCTTTACCGACGACTACAACAACAAAGACAAAGCCCGCAACTTCTGGGTTGGCGTGAACGTTGTCTTTTAATCGCTGACCACTTCACGCCCTGCAGGTTCGTCATGAGCCTGCAGGGCTCTTTTCAGGAGATCCCATGCGTACCCTGCTGACATTGCTTTTGATCGCTGTGCTGATAAGTTCCGCCAGCGCTCACTATATCTGGCTTGAACGTGCTGATGAAACTTCCGCCAGGGCCTACTTCGGTTACTGGCATCGCGGTATTCACGAAAAGACCGGTGACAAGCTTGACGATATCAAGGCCACCGGGATTCTTCCCGCAGATATTGCGGGAGCCAGTTACCGCCGCGACGATCATATCGAGATCACCATCAAGGCTCCTGGCGATGTGGCGCTGGTGGAAGAAACCGGACTGCGCCGCGCCCGTATCGGCACGGAAGTGACCCGCGCAGTGGCGCTGGCCCGTGCCGGACGCTCCCAGGCCAACTCCCTGGTGGATCTGGATCTCGTGCCCATGGTCCCCGACGGAAACCGCTTTGCCCTGCAGTTTCAGGGCAGTCCCCTGGCCGACACCGAGATTACCGTTTACGACCCGGATCGCCAGGAGCAGAAGCTGACTACCAATGCCCTGGGGCAGGTGCAGATTCTCACTCCCAAGGCGGGGCAGTATCTGGTGCGAGCTTCCCATACCCATGAGCAGCCTGGCGAAACCGCTGAGGGTGAGCATTATGACCGAACCCGCTACGGCCTGACGCTCACGTTCAGCAATCCATGAAGTGATGGCGCTGGCTTTTTAAGGCGTCAGTTCGCCAGGAACGCACACGTTCGCGTGAGTTCGTTCTCTTCCATAAAGGAGTTTATTGATGTTTCGAAATATCTGGTTTCAGCTTCACTGGTTCTTTGGCATTACCGCCGGGGTTATCCTGATTATCGTCGGGGTTACCGGCGGTATGCTTTCGTTTCAGTCGGAGATTCTACGCCTCATGAATCCCGGTGTGCTGACGGTCACGGTTCCTGCAGGTGCTGAAAAGCTCGACCCAACGGAGCTTCTGCGCAAGCTTCAGCGGGAGTTCCCGGATCGTACCGTCAACTCCCTGACGCTCCATACCGGAGCCAATCGCTCGGCGTCGGTAAATCTGGCCAGTGCTGATCCCAGGATGCGGCGGGGTGAGACGCGTTATGTCAATCCTTACACCGGTGAACTGCTGGGAGAGGTGAAGGGGCAGAGCTTCTTCTCCGCGACCATGCGCCTGCACCGCTGGCTGCTGACCGATGAATTTTTTCATAACCGCACCCTTGGCAAACAGATCGTGGGAGCCTCCACGGTGCTGTGCATCCTGCTCAGCATTACGGGGATCTACCTGCGCTGGCCCCGCCAGGTGAGAAGCCTGAAGGTGTGGTTGACCTTTGACCTGAAGCGTCGCGGACGCGGCTTTGTCTGGGATATGCACGCGGTGCTGGGAACCTGGGTACTCATACCCTTTCTGATTATGTCACTGACCGGGCTGTACTGGTCCTATGGCTGGTATCGCAATATGCTTTTTGATATCAGCGGAGTGCCGCGCCCGGCTGCCCGGGTCATGCCTCCTCCGGCGGCACCTGAAGCGACACCGGAAGGAGTTGCACCGGCCCAGCGTGGTGGTGAAGGCTCCGAGCGGACACGGCCCGAAGGGCGATCCGGCGAGCGAGGCAGCGGCGCTGGAAGAGAATCTGCTGCGCCATCCAGCGCTGCCATCGCCCGCGAACTGGGCGTGGTATGGACGTCGTTTCAGGAAGCTTCCCAGGGCAACTTCAGCCAGGTTCAGCTGCGTATTCCCCAGGGCAATGGCCAGGAGGTCAGCGTTACCTATCAGGATGCCAGACCGCAGCATGAGCGGGCCAATAATCGTATGACCATTCACCCAGTGTCGGGTGAAGTCACCCTGCACGACCGGTACGCCGACCGGCCCCTCAATGTCCGTCTCATGGGCAGCATGCTGCCGCTGCACGCGGGAAGTTACTGGGGCCTGCCGGGCAAGATCATCTTCATGGTGGCCAGTATCCTCATGCCATTGTTCACCATTACTGGTTTCATGCTCTACTTTGAGCGCCGTCGCCATAAAAAAGCCGCCCTGGCAATCGCTTCCGAGGCCCGGCAGGCAGATGCTGACGAAAATGCCGAACCGCTGCTGATTGCCTATGCCAGCCAGACCGGCTATAGTGAAAGCCTGGCGTGGCAGAGTGCGGCGGCACTCCAGAAACACGGTTACAATATCAGTGTGAAGGAACTTGGCAGCCTGAGCGCTTCCGATCTTGGCAGTTATTCCCGCGCGCTGTTTCTGGTATCAACATTCGGTGACGGTGAGCCCCCGGTCAGCGCCCGCCCCTTTGTGCGGCTGATGGCGGAGGGAGATCTTGCCCTGAATGGTTTTGAATATGCCCTGCTGGCGGTTGGAGACCGCCAGTACGAGCTGTACTGCAAATTTGGCCATGAACTGGATGCCTGGCTGCGTGACCACGGCGCCGTGTCCCTGTACCCCATGGTAGAGGTGGATAACGGTGATCCCGAGGCCATTGCCCGCTGGCAGCAGCAGCTGGCCAGTTTTCCCGTTGCAGGTTCTGCCCTTGTTTGATGCGTAAAGGCACTTGTGTGATGTGTGTGCTGCCTTTAAGAATCTTCAGGACAGGATGGAATCATGAATCGCGAAATGCAATCACGTCGATGGCGTCCCTCAAGGCGCGCACTGTTTCTTGTGTTGCCAGGGCTTGTGCTGCTGGCCGGGGCAGGCTATTTCAGCTGGCAGCATATGTTCAGCAACCAGAAAGGCCAGCAGGCCTGGAGCATTGCCCAGGTCCAGAAAGGCAATATCGAAAACCTGGTAACGGCCACGGGTACCCTGCAGCCACGCAATTACGTGGATGTGGGAGCCCAGGTGTCGGGCCAGATGCAGAAGATCCATGTGGAGGTGGGCACCCAGGTGCAGCAGGGTGAACTGCTGGCGGAGATCGACCCGACGCTCTTTGTGGCCAAAGTGGATGCCACGCGGGCCCAGCTGCGTTACCAGCTGGCCCAGCTACGCGATCGCGAGGCGCAGCTGATCCTGGCGGAAAACCATTACCGGCGGCAGAAAAATCTGCTGGCGGAAGATGCCACCACCGAGGAAAATGTTCAGAATGCCGAAGCATCGCTGCTTTCTGCCAGGGCTCAGATCGAAATGCTCAGGGCACAGATCGACCAGACGGAATCGACCCTGCGCTCCGATGAAGCCAGCCTCAACTACGCCATGATCTATGCTCCCATGGACGGCACGGTGGTTTCCGTCAGCGTGCGCCAGGGGCAGACCATCAATGCCAGCCAGCAGGCGCCGACCATTCTGCGCATTGCCGATCTTTCCACCATGACCGTGCAGACCCAGGTTTCCGAAGCCGATGTCAGTAAACTGCGCATGGATATGGAAGCGTACTTTACCACCTTGGGCAGTCAGGGCCGGCGCTGGTACGGCAGGCTCCACCGGGTGGAACCCACACCCACCGTGGAAAACAACGTGGTGCTCTATAATGCCCTGTTCGATGTCACCAATGCCAATCGCGAACTGCTGCCCCAGATGACCGCCCAGGTCTTCTTTGTGGTGTCCTCGGCCCGCGACGCTTTGCTGGTGCCGGTGGCAGCCCTGAGCATGAGCTCCGCAACGAACACGAATACCGCGCAGCGCCGTGAACGGCCTGCGGGGGCAGAATCGGGCGATCGCGCGCGCATGCCCGGTGGTGAATCCGGTGAGCGCAGTCGCGCAGCCGCTACTGCCAGTGCCACTTCCCGCGCCACCGTTCAGGTCGTTCTGGCCGATGGCACCCTGGAACCCCGCGAAGTTGAGGTTGGAGTCAGCAACCGCATTCAGGCGCAGGTGCTTTCCGGCCTGGTGGAAGGTGAACGGGTTGCCGTGGGCGTTGCCCAGGCGGGCAATTCCGGCGCGGCGCGCACTGCGACTGCCGGCAGCCCTCTGGCTGCTGGGGGTCCGGGCACGGGCATGCCCAGGGTGCGCTGATGGCAGCATCCCAACCCCTTATTGAACTGCGGCAGGTCACCAAGACCTATTTTAATGGTGAGCTCTCCGTGGAGGTACTCCACGGTGTCGACCTGAAAATCTACCCCGGCGAATTTGTGGCCATCATGGGCGCTTCCGGTTCCGGCAAGTCGACACTCATGAATATCCTTGGTTGCCTGGATCGGCCCACTTCAGGGCAGTACCTGTTCATGGGACAGGATGTCTCGGATCTGGAGCGCGATGAACTGGCTCGCCTGCGCCGGGAAGAGTTCGGTTTTGTCTTCCAGAGCTACAACCTCATCAGTGTGGCTACGGCGGTGGAAAATGTGGAGGTGCCAGCGGTCTATGCCGGTATGATTCCTGCCATGCGACGCGAACGTGCCCATGCCCTGCTGGCTGAGCTGGGCCTGGAAGATCGCCTGACCCATCGTCCGGGGCAGCTCTCCGGTGGGCAGCAGCAGCGGGTGTCCATAGCTCGAGCCCTGATGAATGGCGGTCGTATCATTCTGGCCGACGAACCCACGGGCGCCCTGGACAGCAAGAGTGGTGCCGAAGTCATGCGGCTGCTGCGCGAACTCTCCGCCCGCGGCCACACGATCATTCTGATTACCCATGAGCGGGAGGTGGCTGAGCACGCCAGCCGCGTTATCGAGATCCGCGATGGAGATATCCTTTCCGACCCCGGACCGCAGCCAGTGTCTTCGGGAAAAGAGGGTTTTGATGCTCAGCATCAGAAGGACTCTTTCTTCGGTGAGCTGCTGGAGGCGACCCGCACGGCGGTACGCGCCCTGCGCAGCAATATTTTCCGCACGATCCTGACTCTGCTGGGGATTGTCATCGGTGTGGCATCGGTTATCACCATGCTGGCCATTGGCGATGGCGCCAAGCAGGAGGTGGTGGAGCGCATCAGCTCCCTGGGCAGTAACCTGCTGACGGTGCGGCCGGGAGCCCCCAATATGCGGGGGCGGGGTGGAATTGCCACCCTGGTGCCCGATGACGTGGTGGCCGTGCGGGAGCTCTCCAATGTGCTGGCAGCTGTGCCGGAGCAGAGCAGCTCGGTTACGGTGCGCTTTGGCAACTTTGACCATCGCACCGAAGTCAACGGCACTTCTGCCGATTTCCCCGTGGCGCGGGCCTGGCATCCGGCGGAGGGAACCTTCTTCAGCGCTGACGATGAACGCAGCTACGCCACCGTGGCCGTCGTGGGTCAAACGGTTTCCAGTGCGCTCTTTCCCTCTGGTGATGCCCTGGGACAATTTATTCTCATCAACAATATTCCCTTTCAGATAATCGGCATCATGGACGAACGGGGCGCCGGACTGGGGGGGCAGGATCAGGATGATGTGGTCCTGGTGCCCTTTACCACCAGCAGCCTGCGCCTGACCGGACAGCGCTTCCTGCGCAATATGATTATTGCCGTCGAGGACGTACGGCAGATTGACCAGACCCAGGAAGAGGTGCACACCCTGTTGCTCATGCGGCACGGCGGTGTGGAAGATTTCCAGATCCGCAATATGGCCGCCCTGATTGACAATGTGACCGAAACCCAGAACACCATGACCATCCTGCTGGGTTCCATCGCCGCCATCTCCCTGCTGGTGGGTGGCATTGGCGTCATGAACATCATGCTGGTCAGCGTCACCGAACGCACCCGTGAAATCGGCATCCGCATGGCCACTGGAGCGCGCATGCGCAATATTCTCCAGCAGTTTCTCATTGAAGCGCTGGTGGTCTCCGCCATGGGCGGGCTGATCGGTGTGGCGGTGGGCCTCAGCGTTGCCGCCATCGTCGGTTCCCTGGGAACCGCCATCCACTACTCTCTGACCCCGGTGGTGCTGGCCTTTGGCTGCGCCTTTGCCACGGGGCTGGTGTTCGGCTATCTGCCCGCCCGCAAAGCGGCGCGGCTGGACCCGGTGGTGGCGCTGGCGTCGGAATGAGGCAAAAGATATAAGGGGTAAGGCAGAAGAAAGAAACCACGGAAGGCACGGAAAACACGGAGAACACGGAACGAGAGGATATTTTTTTTCCAAAAAACTCTTTCCCACTCCTGGCTGTTTGTCCGGACTTTCCGTGTATTCCGTGGTTTATCCTCTTTACTATAAAGGCCTCCCCTCTTGGCGGCTTGATTCCCATGGTGTGAACTCGGTTTTTGTCTTGTGCAATCGCATTGCAATGCAGATTTACGGCCTTGATAAGGGCCTGAATGGAAGTGTTCTATGAAAATACCGTTTCCCATATGGCCTCTGCAGCGGCTGTTCATCGGCTGCTGCTGTATTGTCCTCAGTGGCTGTGCCAGCCAGTTTGCCCCTCCCACGCGTCCTGAACCCGTGCTGCCCGAAGCCTGGCAGGCCCAGCTGCCCACTGAAGCCCAGGTACCCGAAGGCGACTGGTGGCAGCGTTTTGGCTCCCCGCGTCTTGAGGAGCTGGTGCTCATGGGCATGGAAGGCAGTCCCGACCTTGCCGGCGCGGTGGAAAGAGTGATTCAGGCAGAAGCTCAGCTGCGCAGCACGGGCTCTTCCCTCTTTCCCGCCGTGAACCTCAGTGGCGGAACATCCGCCCAACGCCGCAGCGTTTCCGGTGGCAGCAGCACCAGCAGCGAATCCACCAACCTCTCCCTGGGAGCCAGCTACGAAGTGGATGTGTGGGGACGCATTGCGGCGGATGTGCGGGCCTCCGAAGCCAATCTCGCGGCCAGCCACTTTGACTATGAAAGTGTGCGCCTGAGCCTGATCGCCGGCGTAGCCAGCGGCTATTTTCAGCTGCTGGCCCTGGAGGAACGCCTGGCCTATTCCCGCGAAAATCTCGCCATCAGTGAACGGGTGCTGGGCATCGTCGAGGCGCGCCAGCGCCACGGCACCGCCTCTGCGCTTGACCTGGCCCGTCAGCAGTCCACTGTGCTCAGCCAGCGCTCCACCCTGCTGAGCCTGGAACAGCAGCAGCGCCAGACCCGCTCGGCCCTGGCCATTCTCCTGGGCGTTGCGCCCCAGGAATTTGCCATCAACCCTGAGCCCTTCAGCCAGTTGCGCGTTCCCACCGTCGACCCCGGAATGCCTTCAGACCTGCTCTTGCGGCGACCCGATCTGGCGCGGGCCGAAGCCCAGCTCGTTGCCGCCGACGCCAGCATTGTGGCGGCTCGTACTGCCCTCTTCCCCTCAGTCTCCCTGTCGGCTTCGGCGGGAGCCGCCAGCAGCGGGCTTCTCTCCCTCTCAAGCCCTACCAGCACCCTGAGCCTGGGTGCCTCCATCACCCAGAGCATCTTTGATGGCGGGCGCCGCCAGAGTCAGATTGCCAGTGCCGAATCCCGCCAGCGCGAGCTGTTGGAAACCTACCGCAAGGCCATTCTGACCGCCCTCAAGGAAGTGGAGGACGCCCTGAACACGGTCCACTTCAGCACACAGCAGGAACAGCTGCAGACAGACATCCTGGCGGAAACCAGAAGGAGCCTGCAGCTGGCGGAACTGCGCTACCGCGAAGGAGCCGATGACCTGCTCAGCGTGCTGGATGCCCAGCGCAGCCTCTTCAGTGCCCAGGATCAGATGGTGCAGCTGCAGCTGACCCGCCTGAATGGCGCGCTTGAGCTGTATAAAGTTCTGGGGGGTGGGTGGCAATACGCCGGGATGTGAGAAGCGTTTTGAACTGAGATGCTTGTACTGCGATAGCGGTGTGGAGTGCCTTGCCCAGTGTGGCCGAGGGAATACTGCCGCTATCGCAGTATGATTATTTACAGTAGGGAGAAAAGCACTCAGGACGTAGCCATAAATCCCGACATTTTTCCACGACTGCCACGAAACACGTCAGAGTGTCATTTCTGCATGCCATAAGGAGAAACGCCGAGAACCCGCTATTTCGGGGGTGCAAAACCTGAGTTTCCCCCTATGGCTTTCATGATGGCGACTCGGGTGGTTTCTATGTCCTCTATTGTGAGACTATCATGAACTTTCAGGTCAGCATTGATCCATCTGCTGACATATACACCGTCGAGGTACTGAAAAGCGCTTCCCCACGCCCACCTTCCTGCAGTTGAACACTTCCTCACCTCCTCGTAGATGATGATCTCGCACCGTACTTACAGCAGAGTTCCGCTCTGTCGTTGCTCATTCCAGTCAGAATTGGGTCTTGACGATCGTGTTACGAATATGTAAATTGTGCCACTTGGAGTGAGTTTCGTCGTATTTCATGAGGAGTGGTTATGTTAAGAAGGTTCTTGGAAGGTTGGAGGGCAGGCTTCGCAGTGGCATTGCTTGCCGTGACGGCGGCACAGGCGGATGATCCCAAGGTATCAGTACAGCTTGAGCCTGTGCGCGTTACCGGAACGGCGCATGAAAGTACCGGATACCGGGCCAGTGAAGTGAGTGGGGCAACCGGCATGCCCATTGATCCGACACTGGTGCCCCAGGCGGTGACTATCGTGACGCCACAGATGCTTGAACACCTGGGTGCCACGCGCATGGGCGATGCTTTGCCCTTTGTCAGCGGGGTGTCTTCTCAAAACGATTTCGGCGGAATGTGGGACAACTATTCCATCCGGGGTTTCGAAGGTGATATCAACCGGGGGCCGGTTTTTCTGCGGGATGGTGTACGGGCTAACCGCGGGTATACAGGCAAGCAGGATGCTGTCAACCTTGAGCGTATTGAAATTCTGCGGGGGTCGTCTTCGGCATTGATCGGCAGAGCTGATCCCGGTGGAGCGGTGAATATTGTGACCAAGCGCCCCAGCTTCGAACCATCCGGCGAGGTAACGCTGGCTGCCTCCAGTGACAAGCCCCATCGGGCGACCTTCGATTACACTGGGCCTCTGAGTGATTCCATCGCCGGCCGGATCAGTGTGGCGGTTGAGGATGGCGATACCTTCCGGGATCATGTCAGTGAAAATCGCTTTGTGGTGGCACCAGCTTTCTCATGGATTCTTTCCGACAACGCGCGCGTGCACTATGATGGCGAATTTTCCCAACAGAAGCGCCCCCTTGACCGTGGGGTCATGGCGGTGGATAACAGGCTCGGTGTGGTACCGGTGACGCGCTTTCTCAATGAGCCCGATGATGGCGACATCACTCTCAGGACCCAGGCAAATCGTCTGCGTTTTCAGACTGATCTCAGCGAGAACTGGTCCAGCCAACTGACTCTGGCCCATATGCACAGCACGATGAAGGGCGATTCCACTGAGGCCATGGGCCAAAGCGATGGCTACCTGATTCGCGAACGGCGTCACCGCGATTATGAGAGCGATGATCTGGTGGCTTCAGCGGAGATCCGTGGCAGTGTGGAGCTTTCCGGACTGCGCCATGACCTGCTGCTGGGGGCCGAGCTGAGCCGATACGAACAGGACTTTCTCATGCGGCGCAGTGCCCGCACGCAGGCCAACGCGTCTGATCCCTACGCGTTCAATATTTACAATCCGGTTTACGGAAGCGGGCCCATACCCTTCGACGATTCGCGGACCAATCAGCGCGAGGATGCTGAGGATACCCTTGCCTTCTACGTGCAGGATCTCATTCATGTGAACTATGCGACCCGTGTGCTGGTGGGCGGACGCTTCGACCGCTTTGAGCAGGAGACGAAAAATCTCCAGACGGGGGTGAAGGCATCCCAAAGGGACAATGCCGTCAATCCGCGAGTCGGTGTCAGTCACGATCTCACCTCCCTGGTGACGGTTTTTGCCAATGCATCACGGGCATTCAATCCCAACTCTGGTGCGGATCGTCATGGTGACCAGTTTGATCCCGAAACCTCCACTTCCTACGACATTGGCCTGAAGACCACACTGCCCGGTGGACTCTCCCTGGACGCCAGTCTCTTTCAGATTACCAAAGAGAACGTGCTTACCCGCGACCCCGTTGACGCCGCCTTCTCGGTGGCCGCCGGCGAGGTCAGAAGCAGGGGAATTGAGCTGGATGTGAACGGGAAAATCACCGAAAGCCTCAGTGCCAGCTTCAGCTACAGCTATACCGATGCCCATATAGTGGCTGACGGGGTTACCTTCAGCCAGGATACCCGCCTGAATAATGTGCCCCGCAATCAGGCCAGTCTGCTGACCAATTACGGATGGAAACTGGCCGACAGGGATGCCAGCATCGGCGGTGGTATTGTGTATGTGGATTCGCGGGTGGGCAACCAGAGCAATACCGACTTTACTCTGCCCTCGTATTCCACGGTGCACGTTCGCGCCGCCTATAAACCGCGACCTGATATGGAAGTCGCCTTTATCATCGACAACCTCCTGGACAAGGAGTATTACACGGCCTCCTACTGGGAGCACTGGGTTACCCCGGGAGCGCCGCGTAACTATACCCTCCAGCTAACCTACCAATTTTGAATAAGGAGTTCTTATGCGTCTGCTGAACACATTTACGGCACCCGTACTGCTGGCGGGCCTGCTTGCTACCGGAGTCTGTGCCCATGATCTGTGGGTCAATGCCAGCGAGTCCGGCACATCACTCACGGCGGAACTGGGCTATGGTCACGACTTCCCCGTGGCTGAGGCCATCGCGGAGGACCGGGTCCATATTTTCCCGCCCATGAAGGTTTTCGGCAGTGGGGAAAGCGTGGAGATGATTCAGGAAGGGGAAAACTATCGCTACGTGCTCCCTGAGGGTGTGGCGCCGGGAACCTACTATGTGGCTGCCACCTATCGCCCGACCTACTGGACGCGAAACCCGGCTGGATGGCGTCAGGCCACAAAACGTGATGTACTGGGCGCTCTTTACTGCTCACAGGCCCAGATGTTCGGCAAGCGACTGCTGATTGCGGGCGATGCCGTGCTGGATGAAACGCAGATGACCTCTCCCGTAGGGCACCAGCTTGAACTGATACCCCATACCGCCGTTCCGTATAGCTCTGACCAGTCCATTGAGATTGTGGTCCTCTTCAATGGCGAGCCCCTGGCGGCAGCGGAAGCCGAAATCTTCTTTCGCAAGGGTGAAGGCGAACTGGAATCCCGTAAAATCAAAGCCGATCCGTCGGGCCGGTTGGCTCTTGTCCCGGGGAGTGCCGGAGAATTTCTCATCAAAGTCAGCCATAAAGAGGATTATCCCGATAAGCGGGTCTGTGATTATCATACCTACGCCGCCACCCTTACCTTCAGTATCCACTGATTGCCATCGAATCTGAGCCCAGATGCCCCACCGACTCGTGTTGAGCGGCGGGGCATTTCTGGTTTCATGTGCGCCTGGGATTCGAGGCTTTTCAGTGTACTTGCGGTACCGGGATATTCCGGGAAGGGTGAAGTTGAACTTAGTTGCTGCTATTTTTGTGTTGCCTCTTTAGCTTTATCGCGGTAAGAGTAAAGTCGATGGTGTCATGGGGTGCTGGCAGTGCGCCACCACTTCGGGATGTTCTGTGGAGGCTGATGCTGTCAGCACCCCATGTCAGCGTGAATACGTGCGGACTTCGATGAACCCTGAGTACAGGAGGGCCGTTGTGGAAAAAGACCCGCCGGATGTGACGATTCTGGACCAATGCCGAACACTCTACGAAGATCGGGGTTTTTTTGTGGTGCAGCACGATCGACGGGAGTCTCGGGGTACCTGTCTGCGCGCTGGCGTATCGCCCCAAGTCGGGCGTGGCTGGATGGATATACGTGAGCTGCGTGATGGGATTTCCCTTGGGCGTTGTGATTGCGTCATCCACTCTCCTCATGAGTACAGCTATCCAAATTTCAGCTGCAACCTTGGTTTTAATATGCTGCTCTGTGGCGGCTTTCAGCTGGGTATCCCCGAGCTTGGGCTCTCAGAACAGGTGCAGGCTGGTGACCTGTGGCTGTGCAGTGGCCGTGTTGAGGAAGTCCGTTACCGCCACCAGCCTCACACTACCATGCGCGGGCTCTCACTGGATATACCTGTTCATGTGCTTGATCAATGGCGTGAGCAACTTCCGCAGCGTTTCAGTCGCAACCTGGACGCCTTGCTTTCCCGTGATCCTGCCGTCTGCATGCGCCTGACACACCATCGTCCGACCATCAGCCGGTTGGCCACTCGTCTGCTTGCACAATCCTGCAGTGATGTTTGTGACGAATTGCGTCTTGAGTCCCAGGCTCTGGATATCCTGGCCGTCTTTCTGGGGCTTGATATCTCTGCGGAAGAAACCCGCCGTCACTGTGGTGGCAGTCGTCGCAGTGTCGCCATTGACGAGGCGGTGGATATCCTGTGCAGCGAATGGGTTGATCCGCCAACCATCGCGGCCCTTGCCCGCCGGGTTGCCCTCAATGAATGTTACCTGAAAACCGGCTTCCGCCAGCGCCTTGGCATGACCATTGGCGAGTATGTGCGCAAGCTGCGCATGCAGAAGGCCCTGGAATTGCTGGAGACCGGTGAGCACTCGGTGCTGGAGGTGGCCCTGATGGTGGGATACTCCTGTCCGGGGCATTTCAGCGGTGCCTTCAGACAGTTCCATGGCCGGCTTCCCTCCAACTGCATCAGGTAGCGCTCTTCCCTGCTCTGTGTCTAATGAGAGTTCAGGTTCCCCCTCCCCCGTTTTCCTCTCCTGGTAATGCCTTGAGTAGATCACTCATCCATGCTCTTTCACTTCCCTGTATTCTTTTTCCGCTGTCATAGAGAGTCGGAATGGAAGGACATTGCCGTCGCAGGCTGAAAGGTTTCCCGATTGGAGCAGTCGTTTTCCCGTGTCGAGTAGCAGACTTCTATGAGCTGTGGGAAAAGAGTTAGCTGTAACGTATTTTCTTCCCGGAGACTTCATGGAGGTTGTGGATGAGACATGATGTGCAGGTGTGGTGTGCGAATCAATTGCGGAGCGGAAAATGGGGCCAGATCCCCATGGTTCTGGCACTGGTAGTGTGGTTCAGTGGAGGGGCTGCCTGGGCGAACGAAGGGGATGCTGAAGCGTCCGGGCAGGTAAGCGTCCTGCAGACTATCACGGTGACGGCCAATAAAATTGAAGAGGACATCATTGATGTCCCTCAGAGCATTACTGTTATCAACGAGATAATGCTTGAGGATAAAGGCATCAAATCCGTGGCTGACGTTATCAGGGAGATTCCGAATATGAAGGCCAGCTCAGGTCCGATGGCCAGTGCGGTAAATTTTCGGGGCCTGAATCCCTCTATATTCACGAACAACAATCCTGTGGTGATCTATATTGATGGGGTTGCTCACAGTGGGATCGAAGGGTTTGATGCGTCGCTCATGAATGCCGAGCGGGTCGAAGTGCTGCGGGGGCCTCAAGGTACTCTTTACGGTAAAGATGCCATTGGCGGGGTCATCAATATTGTGACCAAAAGACCATCAAATACCTGGCAAGGGAAGGTGGAGACCGAATACGGCAGTTTCAACTCAATGCGAAGCGCCCTGAACGCAGGGGGTGCGCTGATCGATGACAGGCTTTTTCTGGGCTTGAATGTCCAGTACCGGCAGGATGACGGATGGATCGAAAATACAGCCGCCGGCATGGACAGTGATTTCAATAAGGAAAATGATCGGCGACTGAACCTTAACCTGACCATGACTCCTACTGATCGTTTCACCGCGAGGCTTTCGTTGACGAATGAATACACGCAGCAGTATGGGATCAATGGTATCGGCATACCCGGCAGCGCTGTTATTGGCGATTTTTCCAGAGATGATGCCAAGAAACAGGAAGTGGATATGCCGACCAAACAGGTCACGGAAAGTAATGCCCAAAGCATGGGTTTGACCTATGAATTTGATGCCGTGTCCCTGAATGCGGTGACGACCAATAAAACGGTTCAGTTCAATGGTGAGTACGACTCGGATTTTGGCAATGATCCGCTATACGCAGGTCTGGTTCAGTTCAGTGATTTTGATGTGGACAGCTGGACTCAGGAATTGCGCTTGTCAAGCAACGCTGGACAGGGTTTGCGTTGGGTGGGTGGTTTCTATTTTGAAGCCGAGCGTCACAAACAAGGGCGTATGGGCATGCAATTCCCCGATTTTGACCCGGTAAGTTACGCATACCTTGGAAACTCGGAGATGAGTGCCGTCTCACGAACCGATTCAGACACTCTTGCTGCCTTTGGTCAGGTAATTATCCCTTTTGCAGAACAGTTTGAGTTGACCTTTGGTGGACGTTACCAGCGTATTACAAAAGAAATTGACCTCTCCATGTACTACTTGCCCGTGGGCGTGCCAGGTCCAGCCATGTATGAGCTGGAGGCGGAAAAGACCTGGAACGCATTTCTGCCGAAGGCAGCCATATCCTGGCAGTTTGCGGATGCATGGAACACATATGCGCTGTGGTCAAAGGGGTATATGCCTGGAGGGTTTAACTATTTCGCCATGGCAGGCAGCGCCGATGATAATCGATTTGAACCTCAGACCTCTACAAACTATGAGTTGGGCGTGAAGGGAAACTTCGGGCAGGGCTCCATTGCGGCATCGTTATTTTATATGGATATAGAAGATATCCATATATCTAAATCCATCGGCGCGATGTACGTCACGGATAATGCAAAAAAAGCCTACTCTCAGGGTGCAGAAGTCGAGGTGACCTTCCGCCCTGTGCATGGGCTGGAGATGAACTCTTCAGTGGGGCTCGTGAAGGCAAAATATCGCGATTATGACTGGGGTGGTGGCAATTTTGACGGGCAGACCATTGAGCAGACCCCTGCACACAGTGTAAGGGCAGGCGTTGCCTATACACATCCTCACGGGTTCTATGGGCGTATTGATGTGTCCAGCACAGGCAGACATTACTTCTACGATGATGCAACTGCCCTTGAGCCATTTCCGAAACAGGACGCCTATACCCTCGCAGATGCGAAGTTCGGGTATCGGGTTGCTGACTGGGACTTCTATCTTTACGGACGTAACCTTACCGATGAAAAATATATCAGCATGTACTCGGGTATGCGCGTTATTGCCTACGGCGACCCCCGCACCTTTGGCGTCGGAGCGCGCTATATTTTCTGATGGTCCTCCCACGGTCCTCATCCTGAGGCTGTGTTAGGCATACTCTTTCCTTTCTTCACTCCTTTTCCGCTCTGCCCGGCTGAGTACATCAGCCGGGCAGAGCACCCTGAAAACCATGCCGGAGGGACAATACTGTCACCCCAGGCACTGCCGGTGTCCGAAGATATCGGCTGAAAAAATATCGCGGGAAGCCTTCCCGCAGGAGCACATTACGATGCGAAAAGAGACGAGTCTGAGAGTACAGGGGCTGAAAAAAACCTACGCCAACGGTGTCTGCGCCCTTGATGGCGTGGATCTCGAAGTGGGGCCCGGCCTGTATGGACTGCTGGGCCCCAACGGGGCGGGCAAGAGCACCCTTATGCGGACACTGGCGACCCTGCAGGCCCCGGATGCGGGTGAGATTTATCTGGATGAAATAGATGTGCTGGCGCAGCCTGATCACCTGCGAAAGCGGCTCGGGTATCTGCCCCAGCATATCGGGGCCTATCCTGGTGTCAGCGGGCGTGACCTGCTGACTCGATTTGCCTGGCTTAAGGGTCGCACGGATCGCCGGGAGCGTCAGGCTGAGGTGAGTATCCTCCTGGAGCGGGTGAATCTTAACGAAGCTGCCCATCGCGCTGTCTCCACCTATTCCGGTGGCATGCTGCGCCGCTTCGGTATTGCCATGGCCCTGATCGGTTCGCCGCGCCTGCTGATAGTGGATGAACCCACTGCTGGGCTTGATCCGGCCGAGCGCAATCGCTTCCACCGGGTTCTGGCTGATGTGGCGGCCGATGCGGTGGTTCTGCTTTCAACCCATATCGTGGAGGATGTGGAGAGCCTGTGCGGTCGCCTGGCCATTCTGGCCCACGGCCGCATCCTGATGGAGGGCTCGCCTTCTGAACTGATCAGCAGTCTGGAAAATCGCCTGTGGTCACGGGTGGTGCCACGGGGCGACGAATTACCCGAAGCCCTCCATTACAGTGCGGTACCCGATGGCACTCTGGCTGTGGTGCAGGCAGAGGCTTCGCCGGGGAAGGGCTTCCGGCGTCACACCGCCTGTCTGGAAGATGTCTACCACCTGGCGCTGGCCCAGGCAGGTCTGACGGGGGCAGAGGAATGAAGTTCTTTCTGAAGGAAGCCTGGCATGAATTTCGCTTTGGCATGAGCAGCGGTGTCGTGATTCTGGTCTATCTGGTGCTGGTGGGGTATCTCCTGCTGGTGCTCAGTAACGCGGATTATCTGCGCGATATGGGGGCGGTGGACGTACCCCGCAATGCGCCGGCTCTGGTCTATCTCATGTCTTCGGGGATGTCGTTTTTCCTCTTCTTTATCTGGGCCTGGGTGTTCGCTCAGCCCATTCTGCGTGATCAGGCCGCTGGCCTGCATGAGGTGGTGCTGGCTTCTCCTGTTTCCCTGCGCCAGCTGCTGGGGGCGCGCTTTGTGGGAGCCCTGGCTGTTGCCATTGTGATTGGCAGTTCCCAGGTTGTCGGCTTTGCCATTGCACCCGTTCTGGAGTGGATGGGCGCTGTGCCGGAGAATTCCTTTGCTCCGACCCCCTGGCTTGCCTTTGGTTGGGGAATGCTGCTGTTTATTATTCCCCTGGCCCTGGGAAGCGGTTCTCTGTATTTCGTGGCCGCCCTGCGCGGCCGCAGTCTCGGCGCGCCTTTCGCGGTGGCGGCTGCCCTGATGGGTTTCTGGATGGTCTCCATGATCATCCTCAAGGACGGGTATGTGGATCCCTTTTATTTTGCGATTCTCGATCCTTCCGGCTTTGCCGAGACGGAGTATCAGGTTGTCGACAACTGGACACCCCACCAGAAAAGCACGGCTCTGCTGGCCCTGACCCCTGGCCTGATCTGGAATCGTCTGATCTGGTGCGGTCTGCCACCACTGCTGCTGGCGGTTTCCCTGCTGCGCGTCCGCCGGGAGTGGCTGGTGCTGGAGCGCGGACGCGCAGTCATGGCGGTTGCGTCGGGTAATGAGCTGGGGCCAGGGCCACAGGTGTTGCCGGGGCCTGTCGCCGGGGCGGTTTCGTGGAGCCGTGCCGCAGCCAGTGAATCCTGGTGGCAGGTGCGCCAGGTGCTCAACCGTCGCTGGATGTGGCTGACCCTGGGCATGCTGGTGCTGCTGGGGTTTGCGGCAGGGTTTGTCCATGGCGTGCAGCACGCCTACGGTCCCATGGTGCCTCGCCCCGAGCTGGTCACCCCTCTGCTCTCCAAAAATTTCTATCTCATCATCGTGTTTATGCTGGCTGGCCTGGTGGGCCTCGCCATCCGCCGGGATGGCCGGGGTGGTATTGAGCAGATGCTGGACGCGGCACCGGCGCCGAACTCTGTGCGCCTGGCCGGACTGGTTGCCGGTATGGCAGGCATTGCCCTGGTCCTGGTCATGGTTCCGGCTCTGGCCAGCCTTCTCACGGCGTTGTTCGTGGCACCGGAAAGTGTGCGCCTGGTCTTTCCCTTTGCGCACCAGTTCTTCGTGCTTCTGCCCGCGTTACTGGAAATCTGCGCGTTCACCCTGTTACTGCACATTCTGATCCGCCGTCCGGGGCCGGCCTATGCCGCCTCTATCCTGGCGGTGTTTATCATGATCGTGAACCATGAGGCCCACCTGGTGACCTATCCACCCCTGGAAATAGGATTGCAGATACCCGTGCATATTTCCGGGCTGACGGGACTTGGCCCCTGGATGGAGAAACTGCTGGTCAGCGGCGGTTTCAAACTGGCTCTGGCAGCCCTGCTGCTGGCCCTGAGTGCCATGCTGGTCGTACGGGGCACCGATGACCACTGGAAAGTGCGCTGGAAAACATTTCGCCGCTCTCTGCGTGGCCGGGCTGGTATTGGTGCCCTGGCGGCGACAATCTGCCTGGCCCTGTTCAGTGTGGTGATGTTTGAGCGCTATGTGGCGCAGGGTCATTACGAGAGCCGTGCCACGGAGCTTGCCCACGATGCCGCCTGGGAGCGTCACTGGCTTGGACAGGCCGCTCCTTTCACGGTGGCTGGCGGGCATGTGCTGCTGCAGGTATATCCGCAGCAGCGGCAGCTTGCAGGGCAGTGGCGCATGGAAGGGGTCAGCTCCGACAATGGACACCTGCACGCTGCACTGCCCGATCTGCTGCGTTTTCAGAAAGCGATGGTGGAGGGACGCGAAGTCGTTGCCGAGGTGCGTCATCACCATGTGGCTGTGCCTTTGGAGAACTGTCCTCCCACGGGTTGCCAGGTGACTCTGGAGTGGACACTGTCGGCGCGGGGCTGGGACCCTGAGCATCGGCCACCCTGGCTGGTCGCCGATGCATACTGGCTGCACGCGCCGGACCTGATGCCTCGGCTGGGCTTTGATGCCAACCATGTGCTGCGTACTCCCGCAGAACGGGAGCACTTTGGCCTGCCGAACCCCGTGGTTCTGCCTCCCTACGCCTCCACGCTGGCCGCTGGTGCCGCGGCTGCGGCGGGTGACTGGAGTTGGGAGGTGCAGGTACACCGTGGGCAGGAGATCGTTCATGTCCAGCGCGGAGCAACCCATGGCCTGCTGGATTTTGCCGATGCCTGGGTGGCTGGTCTGGAGGCGCATGATCATGGTGCGGTAACGCTGCTGCATGATCGCAGCCGCAGGGGCATGGCGGCGTCGGTGGTCGAGGATCTTGACGCCATGGGAGCCTGTATTGGTCAACGCATGGGACGCGTTCCGCCAGTTTCCCACATTCTCCAGTGGCCCCGTGAACTGGGCGAAACCCGCCTGTCGGGCGAGAGGCTGCTGCTGGCCGAAGCGCCCCACTGGGATGTCCAGGAGAGTGGCGTGGGGCGATGGCTGCGACGTTCGGCCATTGCCAGGGCCCTGGCGGAACGGGTGATTCTGGATGACGGCGATGTGCGCGAAGGTGAGGGTTCCCTGTGGCTGAATCCCGGACTCTCCGGTGCCCTTGGCCTGGCATGTGTGGCGGAAGCAGATGGCCTCAGTGCCCTGTCGGCCCTGCTCTCTCACGGCACGGATCAGGTGGCGCGTTCCCTGGCAGCCAGCACCATACCGGTGACGACGCTGCGGAGTGCTCCGACGGAATCGGGCTGGGCGGTGGACTATGCGCCGCTGACGCTTCTGAATCTGGTAGTAACTCAATCTTCCGGTGAGTTGAACGCTCTGCTGGCAGATGTACGCCAGGGCGATGCGGTCAGCGCACTGCGGGCGAAGGTGGGAGCGTCCAGCGCGGAACGGCTGCTTGGTCCCCCGCTGGCTTCGGATGTGCGCCTGGGTGGTGGCAGTGAACTTCAGATTACCGGAGAGCGCTGGATATGGCATGCGGGTGGCTGGCAGACGGAAGAGACGCCTCTGGAGCCCTGGCGCTATGTGATCCGGGACGGAAAGCTCCGGGGGGAACCGGTGAGTGGCCTGGAGAGCCATGCCACTGATGCCTGTGACGCCCTGTACCTGGATGGACGCTTCGCCTATGAGCGGGCTCCCGTTGATAATCTGTGGCGCGCATCGTCACCGGAGTGTCGCTGATGCGGCTGTTGTCCGGAGGTCTGATATGAAATCGCCTTTGGCCCATGGAATGCTGAGCAAACCCGGTATCTGGGGAGTGATGGCACCCGTCATGGGGGGAATTCGCGGTGCCATGGCCCTGGCGTCGCTGGGTTCCATGGCAACCATCGGTGCTGTCGTGGTCCTGGCGCTGGTGGTGCATGAACTGCTGCAAAGTGATCCCCAGCCGGCACGGTGGATGGTGCTGGCGCTGCTGCTGACGGTGGTGGCGCTCATCCTGCGTGGGGCGAGCTTTACCCTGTCTCACCTGGTGGCATTCCGGCTGGAGACAATGCTGCGCACTGAGCTGGCGGAACACCTGGGCCGTGTTCCACTGGGATTTCTTCTCTCCAGCGGCTCCGGTGCTTTGACCAAAGTCATTCAGGATGATGTGAAAGACCTGCATGGTTTCGTGGCAGACAGCACCCCTCTGCTGGGGCGCTCGGTTACCGCTCCCGTTGTCACCCTGGTGGTGCTGTTGGTCATCGACTGGCGGCTGGCTCTGGTGGCGCTGGGGGTGCTGCTGGCTGGTGTCCTGGTGCTGCGCCTGGCCATGCGGGACCACAGAGAGCTTTCCGAACGCTATGACGCGGAACGGGAACGCATCAACGGGGCGGTTATCGAGTTTGTGCAGGCCATGCCGGTGGTGAGGACGTTCGATGACGGCAGTACCTCGTTTCGACGCTATCATCAGGCCCTGAGCGCCTTCCATGGTGTCCTGGCGCACTGGGTGGAGGCGTCAAGCACCAGCGGACGTCTTGCCATGATCGTGCTGAGTCCGCTGCCCACACTCATAGCCCTGCTGGTGGCAGGCAGCCTGCTCTTCGCTTCCGGCAGTCTGAATTTTGCGGTCTGGGTGGGGGTGCTGCTGATCGGTACAGGTATGGCGGAGGCGCTGATTCCGTTGATGTGGCTGAGTAGCTTTATCCGCAAAGCCAATGGCAGTGCCTTGCGTATCCAGTCGCTGCGATCCGAGCCGCCTCTGCCGGAGCCGCTGTCCGCGCAGCAGCCTGTGGGCAGCGATATTGTCTTTGATTCGGTGAGCTTTGCCTATGGAGAGCGATCCGGTGATGTTCTGCACGAGGTGAGTTTTTGTGTGCCTGCCGGCACGGTGACGGCGCTGGTGGGCCCTTCGGGCTCCGGCAAGAGCACCGTGGCACGTCTTCTGCCACGCTTCTGGGATGTGCGCGCGGGTGCGATCAGGATCGGTGGTGTGGATGTGCGCCACATGAGCGCCCAGACCCTGATGTCCCATGTGGCATTTGTCTTCCAGGATACGTTCCTGTTTCACGATGTGCAGCTGCCGGAAGGCTATGAAACCAGGGCGGGAGACCGTGGTGGTCGCCTTTCCGGTGGGCAGCGTCAGCGTATCACCATTGCCCGTGCCATCTTGCAGGATCGTCCCATCGTGGTGCTCGACGAGGCTACGGCTTTTGCGGACCCCGAAAATGAAGTAGCCCTGGTCAGCGCTCTGGCACACCTGATGCGCGGACGGACGGTTATCCTTATCGCCCATCGCCTGCCCACGGTCCAGGATGCCGATCAGATTCTCGTCCTTGAGGGCGGCTGTGTCGTCGAGCGGGGCTGTCACGGAGAGCTCCTGGCTCTTAAGGGCCTCTATCGGCGGCTCTGGAATACCTATGAGCAGGCTCAGGGCTGGTCCCTGCAAAAAATCCGGCCCACAGGAGGCACCCATGACACCCACTGACGCCATGCCGCGCATTGGCATACCCACGCTCTGGCAAACCTATGGGCGCATGATCCAGATAGCCGATGAACGGGCGCCCCAGCTGCGTTCATCGTTGATCAGTTCCGCGCTCTCGGCTATTTTTCAGGGTCTGGCCCTGGCGTGCCTGTATCCGATTCTGTCAGCGGTGCTGCGTGAGCCTTTTGATGTTCATGCCCTGTGGGTTCCCGGTGGAATGATGCTGCTTTTTGCGCTGCTCGACTGGGTGTTGCGCTGGCACGGACACACCTTCGGGTACTCCCGCTGTCTGGCTGACGTTACCCATGCCATTCGGGTGCGCCTGGGGAACCAGCTGCGTCTCATGCCCCTGGAAGAACTCTATCAGAGCCGGACCGGAGAGCTTTCCGCCGTGATTGCCGGCAATGTGGACGAAGTGGTCACCCCCATGGGAATGCTGGCCGATACCTTTTTGCGCAGTGCCCTGGTTCCACTGGTAGTGGTCCTGACGACGGCTCTGATTGAATGGCGCCTGGCTCTGGCCATGCTCCTGCTGTTTCCGGTGACGGTGCCCCTCTATCGGTGGCGCAAGCGTCTCTCGGGGGGAAGCATGCGCACGCTGGCGGCTGCCCATGCCCGTACTTCGGCTGAAATTATCGAGTATACCCAGGGCCTGGCGGTGCTGCGCTCTGCCAATGCCACAGGAGTGAAGGCTCGTCGCCTGCAGGAGTCCCTGGTGCACCTGCAGGATGTCCAGGCCAGAAACCAGTGGTCCGGCCTCTGGCCGAGTCTGGTTATATGGACCCTGATTGAGGGCGGGCTTATCCTGATCCTGGCACTGGGAGTTGTCCTGGTCGCTGGTGGCAGCCTTTCCATTGCCATGCTGGCGGCGCTGCTGATTATTACGGTGCGAATTTCCGAGCCCCTGGCGATCATGACGAACCTGTCGGCGGTTTTTGACTATATGGAGGCGGGTTTTGAACAGGTGGAAAAGCTGCTGGCGGTGAAACCGCTGCCATGCCTGCAGCCCTCTTCACTGCCCACGCGTTTTGACGTGCGCTTTGAAGGGGTGAGCTTCCAGTATGCCGGTACGGAGGGCGCAGTGCTCAGTGGCCTTGATCTCCATCTGCCGGAGCGATCCCTGACCGCGCTGGTGGGACCGTCGGGTTCCGGCAAGACGACGATCACGCGCCTGCTGATGCGCTATGCTGATCCCCAGCAGGGTCGCATCATGATCGGAGGAAACGATATCCGGGCCATGGAGCCCGAAGAGCTTATGGCCTGTATTTCCGTGGTTTTCCAGGATGTGTACCTCTTTGACGATACCATTCTCGCCAACATCCGCATGGGCCGTTGCAGTGCCACGGATGCTGAAGTGGAAGCCGCTGCCCGGGCAGCCTGCTGCCATGAATTCATCAGCCGTCTGCCCCTTGGGTATCAGACCCGGGTTGGCGATATCGGTGGCAGCCTCTCGGGAGGTGAGCGGCAACGCATCAGTATTGCCCGCGCTCTCCTCAAGGATGCGCCCATTGTCATGCTGGACGAGCCAACGGCAGCGCTGGATACCGAAAGTGAGCTTTCTGTCCAGCAGGCTATTGATACGCTGGTGCAGGATCGTACCGTTATTGTCATAGCCCATCGACTTTCCACCATCGTGGGGGCTGAGCGCATCCTGGTTCTTGAAGACGGGAAACTGGTGGAGCAGGGAACCCATGAACATCTGCTGGATGCCGGTGGACGCTACCGGGCCATGTGGAATGCCCAGCAGAGCGCCAAAAGCTGGCATCTGGCCGTGGCTGCGGGAGGTGACTCCCGTGACTGAACTGCGCCCGCTGCTGATTGCCAACGCCCTGTGCGTATCGGCGATGATGGCTTTTGTCGCGGTGGTCGGCCCGCTGGTACGGGCTCTGGGATTGGCGGAGTGGCATGGCGGGCTGGCAGTTACCCTGGCTGGCGTATTGTGGATGCTGCTGGCCCGCCCCTGGGGAAGGGCCAGCGACAGGTATGGACGCAAGCCGATACTGCTGCTGAGCATGGGCGGATTTGCCCTGGCCTATCTGCTGCTGGCGGTGGTGCTGGATATCGCCCTGTACCTCTCCCTGGGCGTCGTCGTAACCGTGACCCTCCTGTCACTGAGCCGCAGCCTGATCGGAGCCTTCTATGCGGCTGTTCCCCCTGCCAGCGCGGCCTTGATCGCCGATCGTTTTCCCCGTGAAACCCGGACCTCAGCCATGGCGTCCCTGGGCGCCGCCAATGCCATCGGCATGGTGCTGGGTCCGCTCCTCGGAGGTATTCTGGCCAGCTGGAGCCTGACGTTGCCACTGTATATGGCGGCGGTGCTGCCGCTGCTGGCGGTGGTGCTGCTGTGGCGTTTTCTGCCCGCTACGGAACCTCGTAGTGCCGCTTCAGCGGCTCCGCCGCGACTTTTCGATCCGCGTCTGCGCCTGCCACTGGCGAGTGCCCTGCTTGCCATGGGTACCGTGGTGACCGCTCAGACGTGTATCGGTTTTTTTGCCCTTGACCGCCTGAATCTCGACGGAGCCGGTGCGGCCAGAGTAGCGGGCTCTGCCATGGCCTGTGTCGGGGTCATGTTGATAGCGGTTCAGGTTGCCGTCATGCGGTTTCGTTCCGTTGCACCTGAAGTATGGCTCACCGGCGGAGCTCTGGTTGCGGCTACAGGTTTTGGTGCGGTAACCCAGGTATCCGCGTCTTTGGGTCTGATCGTGAGTTACGGTATTGCTGCGGCGGGCATGGGACTGGTTTTTCCGGCGTTTCAGGCCCTGGCAGCCAATGCGGTGAGCGCCACGGAACAGGGCCATGCGGCTGGTTCGGTTTCAGCCGTCCAGGGGCTCGCCATCGTGATTGCGCCACTGGCCAGTGCGGCGCTGTACGGCATGAACCCAACACTTCCCTATGGCGTGTGTGCGGTGCTGCTGCTGGTTCTGGCCCTCTCTGGCGGGCTGGCGATGCGGCGCAGGTTTCCTGGATAAGTGGTTGATGTCAAAAATGCAAAGGAGCACTGACATATGCGAACATGGGTTTATGCACTCCTGGGGTTATTGGGGGCGGTGATTATGTATGCCGGGGATATGCTTTTTTACTACACGCCCACCCCTGTAACCAGCCTTGAAGAGGATATTTTCCGGATCATGTCCGGTGTTTCTGACTGGCGCCTTCACCTGGGAGCACTGTGTGGGCCACTGGCCACGGTTTTTTACATAGCGGGTTTCTACCACATCAAAAGGGCACTGGCAAAAACGGCTCCGCTCAGCGGAACAGTGATTTTTGTCATGCTGGCGGTCGCTATTGTTTTTGGCGCTGTATTTCACGCGATGTTTGCGCCCTTTGGTTTTGTCTCGCGTACGGATGACCATGCGGTTCTTCTGGAGCAACTCATGGTCACGGCGTTTTCCATGTTTTATTTCTATGCGTTTTTTATGGCCGCTGGATTGCTGTATCTGATGGTTCTGGTTCTGCGTGGGCGTACGCCGTTTCCAAAATGGATACTGTTTTTTCATCCCCTGGTGGTGTGGCTGTGGACTTCATTTTTTGTTTACCTGCCATCACCCCTGCTGATTCTCCTGGAAGGTGGCAGGTTCAATATCATGTTTGCCCTGTTTTTTGCTGCTTCTGCTGTGGTTCTGTACCGAAACAGGTTGTCTTCGTGAAAGGCGTTTTCAGAATCCGCTGCCAATGACGTACGCGCCCAGTTGATTTTCCGGTTAGCCGGGTCTATCATGCTTCTTCTAATGAATGGGCCTGAGCGCTCACCGGTCGTTTTGGCCGGATATTCTCTTTGGGAGCACTTTGAATGGCAACACACGCTTCTTCTGTGCCATCCATGGACACCTGTACCCTGGTGGCGCGCATAAACAGTGAACACGATTTCGGTCAGGGGACGAAGCGCAGCGCGGAACGGCGCACGCTGATCGTCACCATACTGACGCTGGTGACCATGATTGGCGAGATTGCCGGTGGCTGGCTGACGGGGTCAATGGCCCTGCTGGCGGACGGAATTCACATGGGTGGTCACACGGTGGCGCTGGGGCTGGCGACGCTGGCGTACTACCTGGCGCGGCGCCACGCCCATGATCGTCGCTTGAGTCTGGGCAGTGGCAAGATTGCGGATCTGGCGGCCTACACCAGCGCCCTTTTCCTGGGAGCTTCCATTCTCTGGCTGGTGTACGAATCGGTGAACCGTCTGCTCAATCCTCAGACGCTCTACGCCATGGAGGCTCTGATGGTGGCGGTGATCGGCCTGCTGGTCAATCTGGTTTCCGCCTGGCTGCTGGCGGGAAGTCACGATCACCATCACGGCCACGATCATGATCACGGCCATCACCATCACCATGGGGACTCCCATGAATCTCACCACCACCATCAGGATAATAATCTGCGGGCGGCCCTGGTGCATGTCATCGCCGACGCGGTGACCTCGGTGGCGGCTATTGTCGGCTTGCTGGCGGCCTGGCTCTGGGGTTGGAACTGGCTAGATCCGGTGATTGCCCTGGTGGCTTCGCTGGTGATTCTGCGCTGGTCTTATGGCTTGCTGCGCCAGACCAGTGCGGTGCTGCTGGATGCCGAGGGGCCGAAGCAGCTGCGTAACCGGATTCGCAGCCGTCTGGAGGGGGTTGCCGACAGCCGTGTGACGGATCTGCACCTGTGGTCGGTGGGCCAGGGGGCGTGGACGCTGATGGCTTCGGTGGTCAGCCACCATCCGGTTTCTCCGGAGGTGTACAAGGAGCAGTTGGCGGATATGGCGGGCATCCACCATCCGATTATCGAAGTGTACTACTGTGAGGAGTGTCAGGAGCTGCCGAGGAGGCGGTAAACGGCTTTGCCGAGCCACTCGTGGATGGCCTGGGTGCTGCGCTCGAGATGATGGGCGCGAGGTATCCAGGCGATAATGCCTCCTGGTGGCGGGCTGGCGAAGTCGGTGGGAGCGGGGATGACTTCAAGGCCCTGGCGGCGAAATTCAGGCAGGGCGCGGGGCAGGTGCCAGGCCTGGGTGACCAGCAGAATATGCGTGATGTCTGCGTTTTGGAGGATGGAGGCGCTGTAGCGAGCGTTTTCTCTGGTGGTGCGGCTGTGCTCTTCTCTCCACTGGGCTTCGAGACCAAAGGAGTGTCGCAGGGCCTGATCCATCAGCCAGGCTTCACTGTGGAGTTCGCCGTGTACGCGTCCGCCGCTGACCAGGATGGGCAGACCACTTTGTCTGGCCAGGTGTGCTCCATAGGCCAGGCGTCGCCAGGTGGCGTTGCCGGGGGCGTCTTCCGCGCCAAATTCCGGTGCGCCGTAATCGCGTCCACCGCCCAGGATGACGATCGCCTGGGCGCGGCGTATGTCTTTCCCGGTGGGTGGGGGGTGCTGCTGCAGGCCACTGTGCAGCCAGGCACTGGTGACGGGCAGGCTGAGCAGCAGCAGGCTCAGGAGGCCGATGCTCCACAGTGTTATGCCCAGACGACGGTGGCTCCTTATGCACAGCAGGCTGCCGACTGCGATGAGCAGGGCATTGATGACGGGAGGCAGTACCAGGTACTTCAGCAGATTCAGCACGGGGGATGGCTCTCCAGCAGGCGCTCGAGGTGCTCCCGGGCGAGGAAGACCTCGAGTATCCAGTTGCCGTCATCGTCGAGGGTTTCGTTGACAATGGCGTTGCGTTCGTAGAGCAGCGCGCGCAGTTTTCCCTGGGCGGGGCCAAGGACGATGTGGCTTCTTTTCAGCTGTGGTTCCAAAAGCTGGGCGACGGCCTGGCGCAGCAGGTCAAGCCCCTGTCCCCGCAGGGCGCTGATCCATACCCGCCGGGGCTTTCCTTCGTCGTCGTAGTCGATATGGGGCTCAATGCCTTCGGGGATGCGGTCAATCTTGTTCATCACCTCCAGCTGTGCCACTTCGATGGCTTCAATATCTTCCAGAACTTTCAGCACGGATTCCCGGTTGCGTTCCAGCTCTTCGTGGGAGGCGTCCATGACGTGGAGCAGCAGCGTGCTTTCACGGGTCTCCTGCAGGGTGGAGCGAAAGGCGGCCACCAGGGTGTGCGGCAGGTGGCGGATGAATCCCACGGTATCGGCCAGGAAGGCGTCGGGCATGCCGGGCAGGCTGAGGGAGCGGATAGTGGGGTCCAGGGTGGCGAAGAGCTGATCGTGGGCATAGACGGTGGAGGTGGTCAGGGCGTTGAAGAGGGTGGATTTGCCGGCGTTGGTGTAGCCGACCAGCGAGATGGTGGCCTTCTCGTGGCGGGTGCGGTGCTGCCGGACCTGCTGGCGCTGGCGGGTGACTTTTTCCAGCCGCTGCTGAATGTACTCGATGCGTTTGCGGATCAGGCGACGGTCTGTTTCCAGCTGGGTTTCACCGGGGCCACGCATGCCGATGCCGCCCTTCTGGCGTTCCAGGTGTGTCCAGCCCCGTACCAGGCGGGTGGACATATAGCGCAGCTGGGCAAGCTCCACCTGGAGTTTGCCCTCAAAGGTGCGGGCGCGCTGGGCGAAAATATCGAGGATCAGGCCAGTACGGTCGATGACCCGGCACTGAAACAGTTTCTCCAGGTTGCGCTCCTGGGTGGGGCTGAGGGTATGGTTGAAGATGGCGATTTCAACGGCCTGCTCTTCCACGTATTGGGCGATCTCCTGGGCTTTGCCGCTGCCGATGTACAGGCGCGAGTCGGGCTCGTCGCGGTTGCACTGAAACACGCTGAGTACTGAAGCGCCGGCGGATTGCGCCAGCTCCATGCACTCATTGAGATCTTCTGTGTCCATGGTCTGTCGGGAGAAATTGACATGGACGATGATGGCCTGCTCGCCACGTTGATATCGGTCAAACAAGAAGTATCCTTTCAGCTCTTCCTGGTACATTTACCGGAAAGATCTTGACAGCAGTGCAATATGCCACGTATTTCTATAAAACCCTTCACAGGAAAATGCATTTTATCATCAAAAGCGAGAAACAACACGACCATGTTCACGAAATATTCTTCCCGTATGCTGCTGTGCCTTTTCCTCCTGCTTTCTCCCCTTTCCGCTCTTTCCCAGCCCGATTCCCGTGTGGTGGTAGCTTCTGCGGGCACCAGCGCCCTGACGATTACCGCCGACGCGCCGATTTTTAACCGCCCCGATGGAGACGCCATCGGAACCTGGTACGCGGGTACGCCCTTTACGTCCAATGAGGAGTCTGGCCCGTGGCTGCGCATTACCGGATATTTCCCTGAAGGGAGCTGGAAGGCCGCGCCCGGGATCTGGTGGGTGCACAAGGAACATGTCTTCCAGGATATTCCACAGGAACGAAGCGTGGAAGCACGCACCTATGAGGCGGTGCAACTGCTCTATGTGCGTGATGAGGCCGGGGGAGAGACGGTTCTGGACACATGGGAGGTGGGCAGTCGCTTTACCTCCAACCGGCAGGCCGGCGACTGGATTCGCGTTACCGGCTATTTTCCCGGTGATGCCTGGACTCCCAACCGTGAATCCTGGTGGGTACACCGCAGCGGAGTGCGGGATATCACCCGCCCGACGGTACCGCTGGTTCCATTGAAGCCGGGGCACAGCCGGTATATTGTCATCAACAAGGAGAGCTTTCTGCTCAATGTCCATGAAGTGGACTCACGGGGACAGGAGCGCATCATCTATACCGCGCTCGTTGGGCTTGGGCGCGATGAGTGCATGCCACGGGAGCAGGGGGGCAACTGCTACTTCACCGAGCCCGGTGAGTATGCCGTTCGCTGGAAGATCTATGAGCCCGATGGCATCGAATGGTGCATTCCTCCCTCCATGGAAAAGGAGGAGCGTTATGCGGCGGATATTGCCGCTGGACAACGCTGTTTTCCCGGCGTGCTGGGCAATTTTGCCCTCAATATCGGCAAGACCTACGCAATCCACGGCACTCGCAATCTGGACAGCATCGGCCAACGCATGAGCAGCGGTTGCATCCGCACCCATAATGATGTGGCTGAGCAGCTGTACAAGCTTATGCGTGAAGGGGATCGGGTGGTGATTCAGGAGGGAGATTCCTGACGGGCAAAAGGCTGAGCATTAGCCGCAAATGAACGCCAATAAACGCGAATGGGAGAACTTGAACCTTTTCAGACAGTATCTGCGCAGGCGCAGCAACGGGTGAGAGGATCTCTTCTGCTTGACAGGGTTTTGGATTTGTACTGTACAGAAAACGCCCCGCTCACGTGTGTGAGCGGGGCGGCTGTTTATGTGCGTACTGTGCTGGCGATCAGAGGAAGGGAATCAGCAGCAGGGCCACGACGTTGATAACTTTGATGACGGGATTGATGGCGGGGCCGGCGGTGTCCTTGTAGGGGTCACCGACGGTGTCGCCGGTTACCGCAGCTTTGTGGGCTTCGGAGCCTTTGCCTCCATGGTGGCCGTCTTCAATGTACTTCTTGGCGTTATCCCAGGCGCCACCACTGTTGCACAGGGAGACCGCCACAAAGATACCAGTTACGATGCAGCCGATGAGGACGCCAGCCAGAATCTTGGGGGCAGCGTCGGGCGCGATCATTGTTCCGATAATAACCGCCAGGATAGGCACCAGCACGGGCAGCAGAGCGGGAATGATCATCTGCTTGATGGCTTCACCGGTAACGATATTCACGCACTGGTAGTAGTCGGGCTTTTCGGTGCCTTGCATGATTTTCGGATTGTTGCGGAACTGACGGCGGACTTCTTCGATAACGGCGCCGGCAGCTTTGCCAACAGCTTCCATGGCGTAAGCGCCTACGAGGAAGGGGACCATACCACCGATGAAGAGACCAGCGATGACGAAGGGATCAGAGAGCAGGAACTCCATGGTAATGCCCTTGATGCGCTCCAGGTCGACCTTGTAGGCGGAGAAAAGTACGATACTGGCCAGTCCGGCGGAGCCGATAGCGTAGCCTTTGGTTACGGCTTTGGTGGTGTTGCCCACGGCGTCCAGTTTATCGGTGACATTGCGCACGTTGGCGTCCAGCTCGCTCATTTCAGCGATACCACCGGCATTGTCGGTGATGGGGCCGTAGGCGTCGAGGGTGACGATCATGCCGGCCATGGACAGCAGACTCATGGCGGCAATGGCCACTCCGAAGACGCCAGCCAGCATGTAGGAGAAGATGATGCCCATGACGATGACCATGACCACGGGCGCTGTGGATTGCAATCCAATGGCCAGTCCGGCGATGATGTTGGTGGCGCTGCCGGATTCACTGGCGGCGGCAATTTTCTTCACGGGGCCATAGGCTGTGGAGGTATAGTATTCCGTGATGTAGAAGATCAGTCCGGTGACCGCCAGGCCGATGATGGCACAGAAGAAGACATTCAGCGGGTTCTCCACAAAGCCTTCCAGCATCATGGTGGTGGCGGGATAAAAGAGGATGGCGCTGATGATGGCGCTGATGGCCAGTGATTTATAGAGGGAGCCCATGACATTGTCATTGGTGAGCTTGGTGTAGAAGCTGCCGATGATGGAGCCCAGGATGCTGATACCACCGAGAACCAGGGGGTAGGTGACGACGCTGAAGCTGTCGCTTACCATGAAGGCGGCAATCAGCATGGCCGCGATGGCGGTTACGGCATAGGTTTCGAAGAGGTCAGCCGCCATACCGGCGCAGTCGCCCACGTTGTCGCCCACGTTGTCGGCAATGACGGCCGGGTTGCGGGGATCGTCTTCAGGAATGCCTGCTTCCACTTTTCCCACCAGGTCAGCGCCAACATCGGCAGCTTTGGTGTAAATACCACCGCCAAGGCGGGCGAACATGGAGATAAGGCTGGAACCGAAAGCCAGGCCGATCAGGGAGACGACAGCGGCTTCATGGCCGTGGCTGCTGGCAGGCATGACAAGGGTCAGGATGAAATAGTAACCGGCAACACCCAGCAGACCCAGGCCCACAACCAGCAGACCAGTAACGGCGCCACCCATGAAGGCAACCTTATGGGCGCTTTGCAGTCCCTCGCGGGCCGCGGCAGCTACGCGAACGTTGGCGCGGACGCTGACGTTCATGCCGATAAAACCAGCCAGGGCGCTGAGCACGGCACCAATGATAAAGCCGATGGCCTGGAAGGCGCCATGGGCAAAGTCTTCAACAAGTCCGATGAATACGAAAATAGCGATAGTTACAATGATGCCGACAATGGCGATTGCCTTGTACTGGCGCGTCAGGTAGGCCGATGCGCCTTCCTGAATCGCGGCAGCGATGGAGGTCATTTTCTCGTCACCAGCGGGCATGGCGGAAATTTTTCTGGTAAACACCAGTCCCATCGCAATTCCCAGGATTGAACAGACCAAGGCAAATAACACAGACGTCATGAGGGTTCTCCTTCAATGTGTATTCTGCGGGGTATCACCCCGTTACATCCTTTATAATAAAGGCTTCAAAGGCTTCAATGGTGCAGTCGGGACTGCGGTAGGCCTCCTTGGGCAGTCCGGCCTTGATGCAGGTAAAGCTGAGGAACTCCTCACGGCTCCACTGGTGCTCTATGGCGACCTGGGGCAGCAGAACCCCGCGCTGAGAGCCAAGGGACACCATGAGGCCGTGGCGACCGACAACGATGTCATCAATGCCTACGGGCTTTGGTGGAGCCAGAACCGTTACTTCAATGGCGATCATCTCAAATTCCGTAGCCTGGAGCGGCTTGAAGCGATAGTCGCCGAAAGCCGCCGCGCAGGCCATGGAGGTGAGGTTCTCCCGCAGTGGCTGCGGCAGAAAAGTACCTATGCAGCCGCGCAGCTGACCCTCCAGGGTGAGGGTCACGAAGAGACCGCTTTCCATGGCCGGGATATCATAGTGTGCCTTTGGGCTCACGAGTTTGAGCTCCTGGCCGATGGTGTCGCGCACCAGCTGCAGCATCTCCTGCTGCTGGTGGTGGGGCAGACTGCCAAGGTGTGAAGACATATTACTTCTTTTTCCCGTACAGCTTGCTGCGGATTTTCAGGCGCAGGGCGTTAAGCTTGATAAAGCCCTCTGCGTCAGCCTGATTGTAGACCTGATGGTCTTCTTCGAAGGTGGAGATGTTGGCGTCAAACAGGGAATCTGTGGCCGACTTGCGGCCGGTGACGCTGACGTTGCCCTTATAGATTTTCATGCGGACGGTGCCGTTGACGGTCTTCTGGGTCTCGTCGATGAGCGCCTGCAGCGCTTCGCGCTCTGGGGAGAACCAGTAGCCGTTATAGACCATGGCGGCATAGCGGGGGATCAGGGAGTCGCGCAGGTTCATGACTTCGCGGTCCATGGTGAGTTCTTCCATGCCGCGATGGGCTGCGTGGTAGATGGTGCCGCCGGGAGTTTCATAGACGCCACGGGACTTCATGCCCACATAGCGGTTTTCCAGCAGATCCAGCCGTCCCACACCGTTGGCGCCGCCGACTTTGTTGAGGTACTGGAATATCTCCAGGGGTGACATGGCTTTGCCGTTAATGGCCACCGCGTTGCCGTGCTGGAAGTCAATCTCCAGCCAGGTTGGCTTGTCAGGGGCTTTTTCCGGGGAGACGGTCAGGACGTAGACATCCTCGTCGGGTTCCCACCATGGATCTTCCAGATTATTACCCTCGTGGGAGATATGCATCAGGTTGCGGTCCCGCGAGTAGGGGGATTTCTTGGCTGGTGGTATTTCGATATCATTGTCTTTGGCGAATTTCACCAGGGCGTCGCGGGAGTTGAGATCCCATTCGCGCCAGGGGGCGATGACCTTGATGGACGGGTCGTAGTGGTAGGCGGCCAGCTCGAAGCGTACCTGGTCATTGCCCTTGCCGGTGGCGCCATGGCTGATGGCATCGGCGCTTTCGCGGGCGACAATATCCATCATGCCCTTGGTGATCAGGGGACGGGCGATGGATGTTCCCAGCAGATAGCGGCCTTCATAGACACAGCTGGAGCGCATCATGGGGTAGATGAAGTCGCGGGCGAACTCGTCGCGCAGGTCTTCGATGTACACCTTGGACGCGCCTGTCTTCAGGGCCTTGGGCTTGACGGAGTCCAGCTCCTCTTCCTGGCCGAGGTCGGCGGTAAAGGCGATGACCTCGCAGTCGTATTCCTTGATGAGCCATTTGAGAATGACACTGGTGTCAAGGCCGCCGCTGTATGCCAGGACAACTTTGTTCACGCTGGTTTTTTTCGACATAGGTTCCTCCAGGGAGTTAAAGGCATATCGTTAAGAAAGAACGAGCTTGGAATGGCGGTCAGCCCAGTCCGGAACGCCTGCTAGGCCATCAGGTGAACCATGATGGCTTTCTGGGCGTGGAGTCGATTTTCCGCCTGGTCATAGATAATGCTGCGGGGTCCGTCACAGACTTCGGCGCTGACTTCCTTGTCGCGATAGGCGGGCAGGCAATGGAGAAACTTGCAGTTGGGGGTGCCAAGCTGCATGAGCTTTTCCGTGACCGTGAAGCCTTCAAAGGCGCGCAGACGCTCCTGCTGTTGGTCCTCCTGTCCCATGCTGGCCCACACGTCGGTGTAGACGAAGTCAGCACCTCGGATCGCTTCAGCCGGATCGTGGGTATAGTGTATGGGCGCTCCCGTTGACCGGGCAATGGTGCTGGCTTGCTGTGCCACATGATCAGCCACTTCGTAGCCTTTTGGTGAGGCGATGCTGATACTGTAACCCAAACTGGCGGCACCGTAAATAAGAGAGTTGGCGACGTTGTTGCCGTCGCCGACATAGGCCAGTTTGATTTCCTCGAGGGGCTTGTCACTGTGTTCCAGCATGGTCATGACATCGGCCATGGCCTGGCAGGGGTGCAGGAGGTCACTGAGACCGTTTATGACGGGGACGCTCGAGTGTCTGGCCAGCTCTTCCACCGTGGAGTGGGCAAAGGTGCGGATCATGATGCCATCCACATAGCGCGAAAGCACTGCAGCGGTATCGCGGATCGGTTCGCCGCGTCCCATCTGCAGGTCATTGGAGCTCAGGAAGAGCCCAACGCCTCCCAACTGGAATATGCCGGTTTCAAAGGACACTCTGGTGCGGGTGGAGGACTTCTCAAAGATCATGGCCAAGGTTTTCCCTGCAAGCTTCGGGTGGGCAATATTCTGCTTCAGCTCGCGTTTCAGGGTGAAGGCCAGGTTGAGAATATGGGTGAGCTCATCCTTGTGGTAGTCCCGCAGTGCCAGAAAGTGCTTCATGTAAGGTTCCTTATGGTGTTTTCCAGGATTTCAAGCCCCTGGGAAAGACCTTGCCGGTCAATGGTCAGGGGGGGCAGCAGTCGGATGGTGGAGGGTGAGGTCTGGTTGATGATCAGGCCGTTTTGCAGGCATGCCTTGACCAGATCAGGCATTTCGCCGGGCAGTTCCAGGGCGTACATCAGGCCGAGGCCGCGATAGGACATAATGGTGCCGCGTCCGAGCATGGCTTCGCAAAGTTCGCGCAGGTGGGCTTCCATGTGCTGCACATGCTCCAGAATGCCGTCGGTTTCAAAGGCGTCCAGCACTCCCATGGCAGCGCTGCAGCACAGGGGATTGCCGCCGAAGGTGGAGCCGTGGGTTCCGGGAACCATGTGGGAGGCAAAGGGTTCTTTGGCAAACATGGCGCCGATGGGAAAGCCATTGCCAAGACCTTTGGCGATGGTGAAGACATCGGGTTCGATGTCGTAGTTCTGAAAAGCAAACATTTTTCCGGTACGACCGATGCCGGTCTGCACTTCGTCGAGCATCAGCAGGATATCATTGTCAGAGCAGAACTGGCGCAGCTCTCGAACATAGCCTCTGTCGAGGGGGTGGACTCCGCTTTCACCCTGCACCAGTTCCACCAGTATGGCGGCGGCACCACGGGCCGCTTTGGCCATGGCTTCCATGTCGTTGGGCTCCACGTGTTCAAAGCCGTTGAGCAGAGGGTTGAATCCCAGTTTGACCTTTTCCTGGCCCGTGGCCGAGATGCCTGCCATGGTGCGGCCGTGAAAAGAGCGCAGCAGGGTGATGATCTTGAAGTTATCAGCTCCGCGCTTGTTGAAGGAGTACAGGCGCGCCAGCTTGACGGCGGCCTCATTGGCCTCGGCGCCGGAGTTGCAGAAAAAACCCTTGCAGGGGAAGCTCAGCTCGGTGATGCGTGTGGCCAGGGCTTCCTGGAGGGGAATCCTGAATATATTGGAGGTGTGTACCAGTCGTGGAAGCTGTTCCTGGACGCTGCGTATGACGTGGGGGTTGCTGTGACCTACGTTGACAACAGCAATGCCGGCCAGCAGGTCGATATAGGACTTACCGCTGGTGTCCGTGAGGGTGTAATTGCTTCCCTGTTCAAAGGCAATGTCCATACGCTTGTAGTTGTTGATGAGATGAGTTTCTAGCATGTTTTGTTCACCATGACGTATTCGAGAAGTTCTGTTGGCAGTATATCCTGAATAAATTCAACACATTGTTCAGTGACCTGTTCCACGTTCCAGCTCTCCATGACACGGGTCGCCAGGTGCTCGCTGCGGGCGGGGTCGAGATCCGAGAGCACGACACGCACTTCGGGAATAGAGGGGGTGCGAACGCTGAAAGACCTGTACCCCATTCCGTGGAGAATAGGCAAGTAAAATATATCAGAAGCGGTTTCGCCGCAAATGTTGACGGGTATGTTGAATTTTTTTGCGGTCTGGGCAATGTGGTGCAGCACCCGCAGTATGGGGGGGTGGTAGGGATTGCACAGGTGCCCCACCCCTTTGCTGGTGCGATCGCTGGCCATGACATACTGGGTGAGGTCGTTGGTGCCGACGCTGATAAAGTCGATGTACTTGACAAAGGCACCAATGCTCATGGCGCTGGCGGGGGTCTCCACCATGATGCCGATGGGCACGGAGGCGGGCAGGGCGGGATTCTCCCGGCGCAGTTCCGCCAGCACCTGTTCTGTCAGGGCCCGTGCGCGGATGACTTCATCGGGGATGGTGACCATGGGGAACATGACTCTGAGGTCAGTCCACTGGGCCAGCGAGAGAATCGCCCTGAGGTGGGTGGCGAATTCCTCGGGCCTGCTGAGGCTGTAGCGGATACCGCGACGGCCCATGGCCGGGTTGTCTTCGTGCTCCATATGCAGGAATGAGGCGACCTTATCAGACCCTATGTCCACGGTACGCACGGTGGTGGGGAGGTAGTTGCACTTTTCCAGGATGGACTGATAAAAGGCCAGCTGCTCCTCAAAGCGGGGAAAGCGCTCCATCTGGAGGATCATGAACTCGCTGCGCAGCAGGCCGATTCCGTGGGCCTGATACTGGGCGAGGTGGATGGCTTCAGCCGGGATCTCCACGTTTCCGTAAATCTGCACGTCGGTGTCTTTACGCTGAAAGGACGAAGAGACCATGATGGTTTTGTACTGGATAATGCGCAGCTGCCGCTGGCGAAAGTCATCTTCCACCTCTGGCGTGGGATTGACGATGAACTGTCCCCGGTAGGAGTCGACGATAACGGGGCAGTCCTGCACTTCGCCGAACTCAATGCCGGTGAGCATGGGGATTTCCATGCTCTTGCAGAGAATGGCCGTATGGCTGAGGGCCGATGTCTTGGCCGTGACGGCGCCGACAATGCCCGATGAGATCAGCAGGGTGATTTCACTGGGGGTGATGTCGTTGGCGTAGACGATGGCTCCCTGGATTTCACTGCCGTAGGAGAAGTCCTCGGGCTCTTTGGGGTTGCTGTTTTGCTGCTGGGCGTATTTCACCACAAGGCGGGTGACGGTGAAAATGTCATTCATGCGCTCACGCAGATAGGTGTCTTCCACGCTGGCAAAGGAGGCTGAGACCTCCTGTCTGAATTTCTCCACGGCGTATTCCAGGGAGTAACTTTCCTGGAAGATGGACTGTCTGACCGATGTCACGAAGGAGTTGTCATCAAGCATCATGATCTGGGGCTCAATGATCAGGCGCTGAGCTTCCCCCAGCAGATCGCTGATCACTTCGGCGCTGTGCTGCAGTTCCGCCCGGGCCAGATGGCGCGCCTGTTCAAAACGCTGCCACTCGCCCTGCTGGTCAGCAGAAGCGATATAGATGGACTTGATGCGGTTGTCCGTCTCGTGCAGCCGCACCAGCCGCCCCAGGGCAATGCCGCTGCTGACGCTGTGGCCGTAGTAGGTCTCCACCAGTTACTCCTCGTCGAATCGTCTTGTAAAGAGGTCCTCCAGAGCATCCACCGCCTGGTGAGCATCGCTTCCGTCAGCTTCGATGAGCACTTCGCTGCCCAAGGGCGCCGCCAGCATAAGAAGGCCGAGGATACTTTTGGCGTTTACGCTCTTGTCCTGGTAGGTCAGATTGATGCTGCACTCATAAGCGGTTGTGACTCGCACCAGTTTGGCGGCCGCACGAGCGTGCAGACCCAGCCGGTTCTGGATTTTCAGTGTCTTTTTTGCTTGCATACTCATACGCTCTGCCTGAAAAATTCGATTATAAACATAAAAATGGAAATCAGAATAATAAAAACATTTACCCGCATGAAGTGAAAAAAAATCAGATTGCAGATAAGAAACACTATGGCAATTCCCATGTAGAAGGGTGCAAAGTGCAGAAACACCTGGTACATGATGAGCGTGAACAGGATTCCGGCAAGGATATAATGACTGTTCTTGAGTCCGTCGATACAGAGATGCAGCAGGCCTGGCTGGATTTTCTGCACCACGGACATGCCGTGGACATAGCCCAGGTAAAAACCGTAAAAGCGCGCGGTGAGTGTTACCGCCAGGTAGAGAATTATGGGAACCCACAGGCAGAGGGGGCGCAGGGGCTCAATGAAGTACATGGTGACCCCCAGGGCAAAGACGGCCGGGCGGAAGGTGGCCCAGAAAAAGGCGTCTCCAATGGCGCCGAAGAAGCTGGCCAGGGTGTTTTTGTACTCACTGCTGAGGTGTTCGCCGCGCTGGATTTCGTAGTTCAGCGCCACGCCGATGACGACCCCTGCCATGTACGGGTTGGTATTGAAGTAGCGGGCGAAGTGGCGCATGCCCTTGACGGGCATTTTCAGACGTGAAAGCTCAGGGTAGGCGGCGTAGAAAACCCCGATGCCCTGCATGTTATTGAAATTCCACGAGCTCTGGATGAAGAGCAGGCGCCAGGCAACCCGCAGCAGTGACAGCGCCTTCATGCCATCAGCCCCAGGGCGATGATGCCGCCGCCGATGAGGCAGCCGGCCAGGAAGTAGATATAGGAGCGGTAGTCGCGGAAGCTGTCATGGGCCAGGAAGAGAATGCCTATCAGTGGCAGCAGCTTCCACTGCAGGGCCAATCCGCTTTCCAGGCCATGCTTCAGGAGCAGGTGTCCCGCCATATCGTGGATCAGGGACAGGCCGATCAAAACAGTCCAGCCAATCAGAATTCCATTGAGCCAGTTCAGGGGGATTCCCACCAGGTGAAAGCGTTGGGCCATGGAGTAGTGGGCGCTGAGGATTCCCTGCTTGGCGTAGTTGGCAAAGACTCCATTGGCGCTGCGGGCCAGGTAGTCCATTTTCATGGCAACTACGGTAACGGGAATGCACAGGAGAAAGAGGATCATCAGTACCTCTGGCCGCACCTCTCCCACGGAGGCTGCAAAAGCAGCGATGGCGGCTGTCACCACGGACTCGTTGGTGTACATGCTGGCGCCCACGGGGATAAAGGTTATCCACAGGAGCTGAAAGGCGGCACCCAACAGCAGCCCGGTGGCCCAGTCGCCCATGATCCAGCCGGTAAGGGTGCAGGCGATCAGGGGCTGGCATATGCCAAACTGTCCGAAGGCATAGCGGTCTGATTCTATAAGGGCGAAGGCGCCTGTCAGCAGAAGGAGCTGGCTCAGAGTATAAATTTTTTCTCTCCTGGAACTTTCTGGAAGACAATCACCGCGCCCGTTGCCTTGAGGTTGCGCAGACGGTCGAGTTCGTCGTCCGAGATATAGATGGAGTTAAACTCCTGTTGACGGCTGCTCTTCTTCTGCATGCAGCCGATATTTATTTCCTGGACGGGGTGCTGCTGCAGCACTTCTTCCATCTGCTCCACGGAAGAGAAGAGAAAGAGGGTTTCGTCGAGGGTGTCGATGACCTCTTCGCACTGCGGCGGTGTCATGAACTGTACGTCAATGCCCCGTGGTACCGCGCTGCGGTAAATCTGCTGCCGCAGAGGATCCACCGCAACCCGGCTGTCCACGACAACAATAGTGCGGGCTTTCAGGTGCCTCAGCCAGCCGTGTACGACCTGGCCATGGACCAGCCGTTCATCAAGGCGGATAAAACTAGATTTCTTCAACTTTTTGCCTCATGACTTCCGACGCAATGACAATGCCGTCGATGGCATCGGTTTTTGCCATCTTTGCCAGGGCGGTAGGGGTGGGAGCCTCGGCGCGGGAGGTGAGAACCTTGATCAGCATGGGCAGATTCACTCCGGTCAGCACTTCAATATTGGCAGTATTCAGATACGAAAGAGATATATTGGATGGAGTGCCGCCAAACATGTCCGTGAGTATCAGGACGCCTTCACCCTGATTGACATCTTTGAGGCAATCTTCGTACTGGGTGAAAATGGTGTCTACATCGTGCTGGAAGTCAATGCTCAGGAGCTTGACATGCTCCTGGGGGCCGATGATTGACTGGGCCGTTTCCAGGAGCTCGTGGGCCAGGTTGCCGTGGGTGGCGAGAATAATACCTATCATGCGCTGTGCCTCAATGGGAGAGAGTTTCAGGGGTGAGAAATATCCCTGTGGTAAACGAAAACATGGTAATCGTCGCGCTGCTGGTAGTACTCCGACCAGTAGCGGGCCAGGGAAACACTGCGGTGTTTGCCGCCGGTACAGCCAAAGGCGATGGTGGCGTAGGACTTTCCTTCCTGGATATACCAGCGGAAAAGAGAGTCAAAGACCTGTTGCCAGAGGGTCAGGAACTCTCCGGTCAGGGGCGCCTCCATGACGTAATCGTAGACATCCTGCTGCAGGCCCGTTTTTTCTTTGAGTGCCGCCACAAAGTGCGGGTTGGGAAGAAAACGGACGTCCACCACATTATCTGCTCCTTTGTATATACCATATTTAAAACCAAAGGAAACAAAGGATATGGTCAGGCGCCGCGGGGTTTGCCCTTTGGCAAAGAGCACCACGAGCTTCTCCTTAAGCTGGTGAATGCTCAGGCTGGTGGTGTCGATGACCAGTTCAAAGAACTCTGACCAGCGGTAAATGCTGTCCTTTTCCTCCTTCAAAGCACTGGCCAGCTCTCCGGAAAAGGGGTGGGCGCGTCTGGTGATGTTGAAGCGGCGAATCAGTTCCTCGTCGTCGGCACACAGGAAGAGCGAGCGGACGCGGATGCCTTTGCGGGAGAGCTCCATGAAGTACTGCTGCAGATCCAGCTGGCGTGAAGTGAGCTGGTAGCCGCCGATGACAACGCAGATCCGTTCGAAGGAGCTCTTGCGCAGCTCATCGATGAGGGATTCCACCATGGTCAGGGGAATATTGTCGACACGGTAGTACCCCAGATCCTCAAGGACAGCGGCGGCAGCGGTTTTCCCCGCGCCACTCTGTCCGGCAATAAATACAAGCTCCATGGCTACGCGCCTCCCGTACTGCCGTCTGCGGTTTTGGACTGGATTCGATTATGCAGTTTGCTCATGAAAGTTTCAACCGTCTGATATCCCATGTTTTGCAGAATGGTGTTCCGTGCCAGCACCTCAAGAATTTTGGCGATGTTCCTTCCCGGAGTCACCGGAAGGCAGACCACGGGAATGTCGATGTCGAGAACATGGCGAAAACTCCTGGTATCTCCCAGTCGCTCCAGTTGAGCGACATTCTGGCGCTCCCAGCTTTGCAGCTCAATGATCAGCTCCACTTTTTTGCGCCGACGCACGCTGGCCGCACCGAAAATATCCTTGATATTGATGATGCCCAGTCCACGAACCTCCATATGGTGCTCCAGCTCATTGTTGGAAAAAGCCACCAGTTCGCCGGAGATATTTTTTACCAGAACCACATCGTCGGCCACCAGGCGGTGACCACTGGTGATCAGGTCCAGGCAGCATTCGCTTTTGCCGATGCCGCTCTCCCCGGTAATCAGCATCCCGACGCCGAATATATCCATCATGCCACCGTGGAGGGTTGTCTGCTCCGCCAGCTCAAACTCAAGATAGCGAGTGACCGTGGCGATGACGTGACTGGAGGTCTGCACGGTCTGCAGCAGGGCGACTCCATGTCTGGTGAAAAGTTCCAGCATCCAGGGTTCGATAGGCTGGGGATGGTGTGTGATGAGCACCGCCGGAAAGGGGAAGGTCAGGAAGGACTCCAGTTTGCGGGTCGCTTCGGCGCGGCCTATTGAGCCCAGGTAGCCCATCTCGGTCTGGCCGAAGATCTGGATGCGGTCTTCGTGAACGAATTCGGTGTACCCGGTCAGTGCCAGGCCGCTTTTCTGGATACGTGGCTGGGGTATCGTGGCGGAAAAATTCGCTGCCACCAGAATCCTGAGACCCAGGATATTGCGGTTATGTTCATAGAAGTCGGCGACCGTCAGCATGTTGGCCTCTTATGGCGCAGGGAGCGATGGAGCGCTTTGCGGCGGGGGAGTTGGATCCGATAAGAAACGGCGGCATGGATATCCATGCCGCCGGATGCTCAGATGCGGGGGAAGCTTATCCCAGCTGGTTGCGCAGCATGTCCACGCGGTTCGTCTGCTCCCAGGAGAATTCGCCCCGTCCGAAGTGTCCATACGCGGCAGTGGGCCGGTAAATGGGACGCAACAGGTCAAGGCTGGTGATAATTCCCTTGGGCGTCAGGTCGAACACTTCCTGGATGGCACGGGCAATGCGATCCTCATCAACGGTGGCTGTCCCGTAGGTGTTGACGTTGATGGAAACAGGTTTAACCACGCCGATGGCGTAGGCCAGCTGGACTTCGCAGCGGTCGGCATAGCCTGCGGCGACGACGTTCTTGGCAACCCAGCGGGCGGCATAGGCAGCGGAACGATCCACTTTGGAGGGATCCTTGCCACTGAAAGCGCCGCCGCCGTGGCGGCCCATGCCCCCGTACGTGTCGACGATGATTTTGCGTCCTGTCAGGCCGCAGTCTCCCATGGGCCCGCCGATGACGAACTTTCCAGTGGGATTGATATGGTAGGTGATCCTGCTTTCGTCAAAGAGCTCGGCGGGGATAATCGGCTTGATCACCTGCTCAATGATGTCATGATGGATGATGTCCTGGGTCACGGACTCCGAGTGCTGAGTCGAGACGACCACCGTGTCCACATATACCGGGCGATTGCCCTCGTAGGCGATCGTCACCTGGGCTTTGCCGTCGGGGCGCAGGTAGCTCAGGGTCCCGTTTTTGCGTACCGCTGCCAGGCGCATGGTCAGCTTGTGGGCCAGGGTGATGGGCAGAGGCATGAGCTCTTCGGTTTCCCGGCAGGCGAAGCCGAACATCATGCCCTGGTCACCGGCGCCACCCACATCAACGCCCATGGCGATATCGGGGGATTGCTTGTTGATGGCACTGATGACGCCGCAGGTTTCATAGTCGAACCCGTATTTGGCACGTGTGTAACCAATCTCGCGGATCGTCTGGCGGACTACCTCGGGAACATCCACATAGCAGCTGGTGGTGATTTCCCCGGCCACGATCACCAGCCCTGTGGAGACCATGGTTTCACAGGCAACCCGGCCATGGCTGTCCTGGGAGAGGATGCCATCGAGGATGGCGTCGGATATCTGATCGGAAATCTTGTCGGGGTGTCCCTCGGTAACCGACTCAGATGTGAATAGTTTTATGCTCATGATTCTTCCTCTTTCTTGGCCTCAATGATGATATAGCAGTTCTCGTCCTGACTCACCTGGTAGGTGGCAAGCAGAGGAGCCAGCATCTGAGAGGGGTTCACCTGTGTGCGCAAAGAGAAAAGTGCCTTGTTGTCATCCATCAGCAGGATCTTGTCCAGGTGTACATGATCCTGGGACCCCAGGGTATCCAGGGTATCCCAGAGGCTGTGGCTCTCCTTGACCTGATAGAGCAGTACCGTGCAGGTGATGGCCTCATCCAGCAGGCGTGAGAAGAGCAGGGCTTCCAGTGCATCCATATCGATATCCCAGGCGATGTTCACCTGGTAGAGCAGATCGCGCTCAGCCACTTCCAGTATCGTGTAGCCCCGCACAAAGCTTTGGGACGCGGCCAGCGCCTCCTTGGCGGTTATGCCGGTGAGGTACTGTTCGCCGACGCCTTCGGAGGCCGTGGCTACCATTCGCAGTATGGCTTTGGCGCGGCTGCGGTCAATGGCCTGGGTCTTGTAGTTGACCTGCTGGCTTGGCAGGGTGACTCCCCGCGCCTCAATGGTCAGCGCGGCGGCCGGTGAGGCCAGGAGCGCTGCTGAGGTTATGCACAGGATGACAAACAGTGCGGTTTTTTTCATCGGGTTGCGCAGACCTTACACCTGTTCGAAGTGGTTGAAGAAGAAGCTGATCTCTATGGCGGCGTTTTCATCGCTGTCAGAACCATGCACCGCGTTTTCGCCAATGCTGAGGGCGAACTCCTTGCGAATGGTGCCGGGTTCCGCTTCAGCGGGGTTTGTGGCTCCCATGAGCTTGCGCCAGGCGGCGACAGCGTCGGGTTTTTCCATCGCCAGGGCGATGATGGGAGAGCGGCTCATGAACTCGGTCAGTTCACCGAAGAAGGGACGCTCTTTATGGACGGCATAGAACGCCTGGGCGTCCGCAAGACTCAGCTGAACTTTTTTCATGGCGACGATGTTAAAGCCGGCTTCTTCAATTTTCGCGATAATTTTCCCGGAAATGGCGCGTTCTACGGCATCGGGTTTAATCATGGCAAAGGTTCTGGACATGTGTACTCCTTGAGACAATTTTGTTCCCGTATAGTAAAGCATGGAAGCTTTGGGGTCATGTTCAGGTGCTGTCTTCCCGGCGCTTGAGGGGGAAGAGCTTCAGGAATGTCTTCTCCTGCAGGCTCTGGGTCAGTGCTGCCAGGGTAAAGTGGGAGAACTGTTCGTCCATGGTTCCGATGGAGGAGCAGCCTGGGCAGAGCAGCTGGTACTTGCGGGAGACGAAACCGCAGTGAGAGCAGCGGAAACTCTCCTGGTTCAGCGGGTAGCGGTGGATGAAGACGCGACTGGCTTCTTCGGTGTTGCCCTCCTGGTAGTGCAGCATGGCCAGCATGTGAAAGATGTGCACCGAGGTTTCACCGCGGGCGATGACCTCTTCCAGCAGATCAAAGGCGTCCTGCTTGTAGCCGCTGATATACAGGTAGTGGCTGAAGTGCTGCACCGTGGAGACCTCGAATCCGAAAGTGTCCAGGCGCTTCTGGTAGCGCTGGCGGATGCCATCCTTGCCCAGGTAGTCATGGTAGGCGCTCTCCATGAACGGGTAGATCATGCTCCCCACGGCGTGGGGGGCCTCCAGGGCCACATCCAGGTAGGGCAGCCCCTTTTCGGGCCTGTCGCGATGTTCGCGGGCAAAGGCCAGGTTCGAAAAGAAGTTGCGCTGGTACTGCTTGTGGGACGATTTCAGGAAGCTCTGGTCTTCTGTCTGCTCGTAGAGGAGGTAGAGGAAGAGGGAGATCTCGTACTGATAGTTCTCTCCGGTCAGGCGGGAGAGCTTCTTGTAGGCGTCAACCACCGCTTCGTATTCAACCAGCTGGATGCACACTTCGATGAGCAGCGCATAGCCTTCGATGGAGTCTTTCAGGGAGAGGAACTCCTTGAGGGATTCCTTGGCGCGATCGTGCAGGCCGGCGGCCTTGTAGTCCTTGGCCAGCTCCAGCAGGGAACGCATGAAGATATCCTGATCCGCGCTGATCTGGAGGGTCTTGTGGATTTTGATGGCCTGTTCCAGTTCGCCGCGCTCGCGCAGGAGCTGGCCAAGCGCCAGGTAGGCGTACTTGTCCTCGCTGTTCAGGCTGAGGGCCTTCTGGATGCCCTCAAAGACGTAGTCCTTGCGGTGACTCTCGTCACCGGAGGAGCCTTTAGTCTTGAGTCGTGTCAGCATGCTCCGAATGTCCTTTTGGTATTTCCACAGGAATTTTTTCAACGGTGACTTCTTTGAGTTTGCGGTTCTCGTCTTCCAGTTGGTGCAGGCGTTTTTGCTTCCTCTTGATTGCGGCCTTCAGGTGGAGCTGGTCTATGATCATGGTAAGATACATAACCGCCGCTCCAATGGCAATAGCGGCAATGACCAGCAGTACGGCAGGCACGTCGCGCTCTTCGCCGGGGTAGAGGGCGATGTGCACGGAGCCGCTGTTCAGGTAGGCGAAAACAATCAGGTACGCCAGTAACGCAAAGCGCACAAGGTTTTTGAGAATACTCACAGGCATGCCTCCATCTGTTGCTGGATCAGTCGAGCCACTTCCTCGCTGATGGTTTCCAGGGGGTGCAGGTATTTTTCGCCACTTTTGCGGATGGTGATTTCAACGCTGGACTGCTCCAGGGTTTTCTGGCTGATGGTCAGGCGCAGGGGGATGCCGATGAGCTCACTGTCGATGAACTTCACGCCTGGCCGCTCGTCGCGGTCGTCATAGAGAACATCGCAGGTGGCTGCCAGACGCTCGTACAGGCTGTCGGCCGTGGCGCGGCTCTGTTCATCGCGGGATGGGTTCACTGTGCATATGACCACCTGATAGGGGGCAATGGACATGGGCCAGATGATGCCCTTGTCGTCGTGATTCTGTTCAATGGCGGCTGCGGCCGTGCGACCGACGCCGATGCCATAGCAGCCCATCACCATGGGTTGCTCCTTGCCGTTGCGGTCCAGGTAGGTTGCCTTCATGGACTGGGAGTAGACCGTACCGAGGCGGAAAACATGGCCGACTTCGATGCCGCGCAGGATATTGAGTTCGCTGTGGCAGCGCGGGCAGCAGTCGCCTTCGATGACGGTACTGATATCGGCAAAGCGCTTTTCGTCCAGGACAGCGGGGCTGAGGCCGCGCAGATGGAAATCCGCTTCGCCAGCGCCGCAGATGATCTCATCCAGTGAGCGCAGGCTCGGGTCAAGCCAGTAGCGGGTATCGGCGGGCAGATTGATGGGCCCCATGTAACCAGCCACGACGCCGGCTTTGGCCAGGGCTTCGCCATCGGCGGCATAGAGGGCCTTGCCGCTGAGCCGCTCCAGCTTCACCTGGTTGACCTCGCGGTCGCCGCGTACAAAGCCGAGGCAGAGCGTGCCCTCCTCGTCCATGAAAGCGACGGACTTCACCAGGGCTGCCGCTGGCAGGCCGAAGAACTCTGAGAGCTGCTCCATGGAGCTCAGGCCCGGCGTGGAGACTCTTTCTCCGGTGGTGCTGCCACGGGGAGTGCACTGATAGGTATTGCCATTGAAGGCTTTTTCCAGGTTGGCAGCGTACGAACACTTGCTGCAGCTGGCGATGCCGTCTTCGCCCGAGTTGGCCAGCACCATGAACTCATGGGAGAATGAGCCGCCGATCTGCCCCGAGTCAGCCTCGACGGCCTTGAAGGAGAGACCGCAGCGCCGGAAGATACTGGAGTAGGCGCGGTACATCTTTTCGTAGGTAGTGGCGGAAGCCTCATCGTCCACATCAAAGCTGTATCCGTCTTTCATGATGAACTCGCGCCCGCGCATCAGGCCGAAGCGCGGACGTATCTCGTCACGGAATTTGGTCTGGATCTGGTAGAGGTTTTTGGGCAGGTGGCGGTAGGAGCTGACGGCGTGGCGCACGATGTCGGTAATGGCCTCCTCGTGGGTCGGGCCGATGCAGAAGTCGCGGCCGTGGCGATCCTGAAAGCGCAGCAGCTCTGGCCCGTATTTCTGCCAGCGCCCGCTTTCCATCCACAGCTCGGCGGGCAGGGCGGCGGGCATCATCAGCTCTTCAGCGCCTTCCCGTGTCATCTCCTCGCGGATGATGTTTTCTATCTTGCGCAGCACCCGCCAGGCAAGGGGCAGGTAGGAGTAGATGCCGGCGGCCGTCTTCTTTATGTAGCCGCCGCGCAGCATGAGCTGGTGGCTGATGACTTCGGCGTCGGATGGGGTCTCCTTGGCTGTAAACAGAAATGCTTGTGAGTAGCGCACAATTCCTCCTGTGCCGTATTACATGTATCGGAAAAAAGGGTTATGCTTCTTTTCCGCGCCGATGGAGGTGCGGGGGCCGTGGCCGGGGATCACCACTACCTCATCGGGCAGCCCAAAGAGCTTGGTTCTGATGGAGTGGATCAGCTGGTCGTAGTTTCCGCCGGGCAGGTCAGTGCGCCCGATGCTGCCCTGGAAGAGCGTGTCGCCGGAGAACAGCAGATTTTCCTCGTTGAGGTAGAAGCAGACGCCGCCGGGGGTGTGGCCGGGGGTTTCAATGACGGTGATCTGACTGGCTCCCAGCTGCAGCGATGTCTCCGCAGAGAGGTAGACGTCGGCTGCCGTGGCGGGCAGGGCCTGCAGCCCGTAGAGCTGCGCGGTCTTGTCGGCGTGCATGGCCAGCGTCTCGTCCTGCTGGTGGATCAGGTAGGTGGCGTCGGGATATTTCTTTTTCAGAGCGCTCAGGGCGCCGACATGGTCAAAGTGTCCATGGGTATGGAGAAAGTAGCGGGGGGTGAGGTGGTGTTCGTCAAGAAAGCGGGTTATGGTGTTGGCATCGCCGCCGGGGTCAATGACAACGGCATCCCCGGAAGGGCTTTCGAAGAGAACGGCACAGTTTGCTTCAAGCGGACCAACGGCAAAAACATGATACTGCAAAAAAACCTCCCTGATGGGACGGGAAATCCGGGAAAACAGGTGTTTTCCGAGGATCGCATCCGTCTGCGGACGCCAGTTGGCGAACCTTAGTATATACATTAATCCGTTGATAAAAACCAATGGAAAACATATACTCGACTTGCCTTGACGGAACTTTCGAAACCTCTTCTGCATACATTTCAAAGGCACTTCAACGGAGTACCCATGCAACCAGTTATTGTGGAAATATTCGGCTTTTCGCTGCGCTACTACAGCCTCATGTATATTCTTGCCGCCTTCAGTGGCTTTCTGATCATGAAGAAGCTTGTCCGGGAGCGACAGCTGGGAATTCCCACCGAGAAGATCCTCGATATGGTCTCCTTTGCGTTTATCGGTGGCATTATCGGATCCCGTGTCTACTATGTGGCATTCAACTGGGAGTACTATGCTGGCGACCTGCTGGCCATGGTGGCTGTATGGCAGGGTGGGCTGGCGATTCACGGCGGTCTGATCGGTGGCGCCATGGCTGCCTGGTGGTACGGCAAACGCCAGAAGTTTGACCTGTGGCATATTGCCGATATCGCCGGCCTGTGCGTGCTGCTGGGCCAGGCCTTCGGACGCTTTGGCAATTTCATGAACGGCGATGCCCACGGCATTCCCACTGCCATGCCATGGGGAGTGGTATTCCCCCCTGGTTCCATCGCCGGTAACGAATTCCCCGGCATCCCCATTCATCCCGTCATGCTCTATGAGATGCTGCTCAACCTCTTTGTCTTCACGGTGCTCTTTGCCCTGCGTCGCCATTTGGTCAAGGGCGAGCTGTTTGGCTGGTACCTGATCAGCTACGCGCTGATTCGCAGCTTCACCTCCACATTCCGCGCCGACGATCTGCTGCTGGCCGGCATTGCCGTGCCCTACCTCGCCAGTGCCATTATGTTTGTCCTCGGCGCCTGGATTATCTGGGTGCGCAGAAAGGCGTACTATGGGTAAGTATGCCCACCTGAAAGGGGAGATATCCGGCCTTTCGCGCCAGGCACTGACCCGTCTGCGCGAAGAGGGTCTGCCTGCTACCCCCGACTACTTTCAGATTTTTTTCGAGCATTATGCCGGGGTGAACCCTGCGCTTTCCCGCGATATTCACGCGCTGGAATCCATCGACGAGACTTCGCTGGATGTTCTGTACCAGCGGCACTTTCCCGCCGTCGATGGACAGAGTCTCAAACTCCAGGAGGAGAGCCAGAAGATGGTGGCGCTCATACTTGAGCGCCTTTCCGCTACCCTTGACCAGTTTGGTGACGATCGCCAGCAGAAGCTGGAATCACTAAAGGAACAGGTCAGCCAGGGTCATGTCAGCCTGGAAACAGCTGTTCACATCCTGGGCGATGAGATCGGCGCCGTGGCCCGGGAGTACGGCAAGATGCGCAGCTCCCTGCAGGAGTCATTACACCGTATGGAAGCCCTGCGACAACGCTATGAGGAACTGGGACAGCGTGCCAGACGGGATTTCCTGACGGGCCTGCTCAACCGCCAGGTGCTGGAGGAGATGCTTCAGGAGCTCTGCCTTGGAGAGCACCGTCATCCCCTGGGTCTGGTAGCCATGGATATAGACAACTTCAAGGAGATCAACGATACCTACGGGCACCTCTGTGGGGACAGTGTCCTGAAGCTCTTTGCCCGGAAACTCGGCGAATACGTGCGTCGTGATGACCTGGTATTCCGCTTCGGGGGCGAGGAATTTATCGTCATCCTGCCGCAGACCAACCTGGCGGCGACCTATCAGCTTGCCGAGCACATTCGCCGTCATATTGCGGAGCATGTCTTCCACTTGGAAGCAGGCGGTCAGCTCAGCGCTGACATCTCACTGCGCCTGACAGCCAGTTTTGGCGCCGCGAGTCATGTTGCCGGCGAGAGCCACGAATCTCTCCTGGCCCGGGCCGACCAGGCCATGTATGCCTCAAAACGCGCTGGCAGGAATCGCACCACCATTGCCGCGCATCCGGAACACCCGTAACCAGCTGAAGTTTTCTCACGACACGCGCATGCGCGCGAACCCAGACAAGGAGTTATTATGGCACGATGGAATATCCCCGAATGTCAGTGGAGCGATGAGCTGCTGACCCACAATGAGAGTATTGACGCGCAGCACCGGGAACTGGTGAAGCGGATGGGGCAGTGCATTGCCTCCCTGAACGCGCCCCATGAGTTTTCCTTTGAAGAAGAGCTGGAAATTCTGGATCTTGTGGTGTTTCTGCTGGATTACGTGATTGCGCACTTTTCCCATGAAGAGCGCATTATGATTGAGAGTGATTTTCCCGATTTCCTCTCCCACCGCATAGCTCACAGCTACTACATCACGCGTCTGGTGGAATTCAAGAACCGCTTTAAACAGGAAGGCTTCAATGAAGGGCTCGCTGAAGTCTTTCACCGGGAGATCGTGGAGTGGCTGGTGAATCACATCAAGTATGATGATCGGCGCATTGCCAGCTGGAGTCAGTCCGGGGTTGCGCACAAACCGTCTCCCCGTCACCTCTGACAGGCTGGGAAGCCCTTATCTGCGGCGTTGCACGCAGTGCTCCAGGGTTATTTCACCGCGTTGCGATAGAGCTCGCTGGTACGCTGGAACGATTGCTGGAAGCGGGCGATGAGATCTTCCATCAGCCCTTCTTGCTGGGAGATTTTGTCCAGCAGCGGGTGATCGGGTGCGCACTCGACGATATATATATCGGTGCCAAGGCCCATGGAACGTGCCATGGTGTTGGCGGCTGCCACCACGTGCACCTCGGGGGCGTGTGATGGCGCTGGCGAGCAGTGGTGACGCGCCACATCGATAAAAACCGAAGGCATTTTCCACTTTTCCAGCAGGTAGGCACCCGCCTCGCCGTGGGTGAATCCGAACAATTCCCTTTCCACCTCCTCAAAGGGCCGTGAGTTCTGCCGGGTTATTTCCAGAACTTTCTGATACTCCTCATGGAGCAGGCTGTTGAGGACGATTTTCCCCACATCGTGGAGCAGACCCACGGTGAAGAGCGTGTCGCGGTTGAGCTGAGCCGAGTGCTCGCCCAGCAGTTCGGCGAAAATCGCCACCGCGATGCAGTGCTCCCAGAGCTGGCCGGGATATGCCTCGTACCCTTTGGGCAGATTCTGATAGTAACGACTGACCAGGGAAGTGATGAGAATCCGCTTGATGGTATTGCGTCCCAGGTAGGAGATGGCCATCTGGATGCTGGTAATCTCCTGGCGCACGGAGTAGTAGCCGGAATTGCACACCGCCAGGATGGACGCCGTCAGCGCCGGGTCGCAGGCCAGCTGGTCGGAAATAAGCCGCGTGTCGGAGTTTTTGTCGTCCAGCAGCTCAAGCACATGGATGACCAGGCTGGGGATGGGAGGAAGGGTGTTGATATTCTGCAGTAACTCTTCCAGGGTCAAGGGCTTCATAGGGGTTCCTCCTCAGAACATCCAATGCGAAAGGTCATGATTTTTCCCGTACCGATATGCAGGCGCAGGGAGCAGGCATCAGCGGCCTGACCGAGGCTGGCGGCGGCTATGGGGAGTCGCTCTTTTTTCAGAAAATCCAGCAGTACCCGACGGTTATGGCTTCCCAGTCCCGATGAAACCGGGTTTCCCGGCAGTCCGCCGCCACCGGCAAGGCCGATGCGGATTCTTCCAGGGTCCATGCCGGCGCCATAACAGGCTTCAAAAAAGAGGGCCAGCCCAGGAATTCCGTAGAGATATGGGTTGTTGTCGGAGATGGTGCATTCAGGCAGGGCAAAGTGAAAGAGGCCACCGAGGCGTCGTTGCTGGTCGTGAACGCAGATGGCCACATTGGACACCAGTGAGCGCGTTGCCAGCACATCGTCCAGATGGCTGGAGAGGAGATAAGAGCCAATATCCACAATATGTTCACGCATTTTTTTCTACAACCTGCCCAGAAATCTGCTTCAAGCTCCAGGTTCATGTCCGTGCCAACGCAGAATTGTTGCCTGGAAAACGAACTCACCATACTATAAAATGCTGTTTCCTCAAAAAAAAAATTCTGAACACCCACCTGCTGATGCTCCTGGAGAACCTTTTGCGACTGGACGACTACCTCACGCGCCTGGATTCAGAACACAAAATCATACACGCTGTCCAGGGTGAGTATGCCCCGACACTGGCAGCGCGGATGGCCCTGGAGCAGCTGCGACTCGGCGACCAGGGCTGCGCCTTGCAGCTGCATGCGCCAGCTTCAGCCGCGCTGCCCATCTCACTGGTGCTCAACACCTACTCCACCGAAGCGCGCCTGCTCAGGGCGCTGGGCATCGGTTGCGCCGATGACCTGAGCCGCAGGGTGCGTCAGGCCCTGGATACCCTGCTCCAGCCGTCAGCGGATTGGCGTACCGCCTGGAGCGCCCTGCAGGAGCCCCGGCGACAGTATCAGGACAGGAGTGCCGCGTTTCCCCATAGCCTTGGTCAATCCGCCTCCCTGGCGCTGCTGCCCGCCCAGCGCAATTTCCCCGCCGAGACGGGCAGCTTCCTGACCGCCGCAGTGCTCTTCGCCCGCGACGAGGCCAATGGCATCACCCACGCCGGCATCTACCGGATCGGTATTCTCGGCCCGCGAACGGCCACAGTGCATTTCCTGCCCGGCAGCGATGGCGAGCGGATCTTTCAGCAGTATCGCCAGCGCGAAGAGCCCCTGCCCGTGCATATTGCTCTGGGGGTGCCGGCATCCCTGCTGGTGGCCGCCGCCGCTCCCCTGCCACCCCAGTTGGATGAGATCAGCTTCGCCCAGTGGCTGGGTGGTCCCTTGCCCCTGGTCTCCATGGCAGGAGCAGAGATTCCCGCCGATGCGCAGATCGTGCTCAGCGGCTTTCTTCATCCCACCGAACAGCAACGGGAAAGCCCCTTCGGAAACCATACCGGCTACTATACCGAACCCCGACCCTGCCCGGTTTTTCACCTGGAACGCATGTGGCTGAAGGCGCGGCCCGTGTGTCAGGGCATTGTCACCGGCAGGCCGCCCACCGAGAGCCATGTGCTGGGCGGCGTGGTGGAGCGCATGCTTGCACCGCTGCTGAATCACAGGCTGCCAGGCATTGTGGATTTTCGCTTTCTCCCGTGGGGCATGTACCACGGTGCCGCCCTGATCCTGCTGAAACCCGGCACCGATGTCGCGGATATCCTTCCCCTGCTGCGCAGGCTGAAGCCCTTCGTCCGCTCGCGGCTGCTGGTCTTTGTGGTCAGCCATGACGGTCTTCATTGGCCACCATGGCAGACGGCGCTTGCCGGTCTGGACTGTCAGCGGGGAATTTCTCTGCATGACGGGTGTCTGGTGGTGAATGCCACCGGTTCTGCCAGCAATGGGCGGGCTTTGTCCACGCAGAGGCAAAAGCTCCTTGAGCAAATGCGACAAAAAAGTGTAGAATTCGCCTTTGCCTGGCACGGGCAGCAGAGGCGGATCGCCTTCTGCTTCGCGTCATCTTTTGCCGATGCCAGGCAAGCCGTGGAAGACAGCTCCCCACTGGCACCCGATGTGGTGGTGGTACTCAGTCCGCACCACCGTGGCGGTGACGATACGACCCTCTTCTGGCGAGCCCTGAATAACGTCGAGCTGTCCCAGGGGCTGTGCCGGGTTGGCGACACCCTGATGCTCAATGCCCTCGACACGCAGCCTCCCAGGCAACCCATTCCCCTGTGGTAGACGGGGAACTGCCGCCTGTATGAAACCGCACCCCTTGAAGGAGTTCCCATGACACGCACCGCGTCCATTGAAAGAAAGACCCGCGAAACGGAAATCCACCTGCAGCTGGATCTTGATACCGCGCCTGAAGCCGCGTCAATTCGCACCCCCGTCGGCTTTTTCACCCATATGATGGAAGCCTTTGCCAAACACTCCGGCTTTGGCCTCACACTCAGCGTTGAAGGGGATGTGCACGTGGACGACCACCACAGCGTGGAAGACACGGGCATCTGCCTCGGCCAGGCCTTTCAGGAAGCCGCCGCTGACAAGTCGGGCATGGCCCGCTTTGGCTGGGCCGTCATCCCCATGGACGAAAGCCTGGTGGAAGTGAGTGTGGACTTTGGCGGACGCCCCTGCTTCGTCATGAACGGCTTTGAAATCACCGGCAAGGTGGGCAGCTTTGACGTGGAGCTGGTGCGCGAATTCTTCGCCGCCGTGGCCGCCAGTGCCGACATGAACCTGCACATCAACGTGCGTTATGGCACCAACAAGCACCACATCATCGAAGCCTGCTTCAAAGCCTTTGCCCACGCCTGCCGGCAGGCCCTGGCCCGCAACCGCGACGGTGTGCTCTCCACCAAGGGAGTCCTCTGATGGGCAGCACCCCCCGCGTTGGCATCTTCGACTACGGCATCGGCAACCTGCGCAGCGTCCAGAAAGCCTTTGAAGTTCAGGGCGTCGAAGCCCACCTCTACACCACCGCCGAACAGCTGCAGCAGTGCGACAAACTGGTGCTGCCCGGAGTCGGCGCCTTCGGCGACTGCATGAAGGGCCTGGAAGCCTCCGGCCTGCGCCCCCTGGCTGAGCAGTGGATCGCCGACGGCAAGCCCCTGCTCGGCATCTGCGTCGGTTTTCAGATGCTGCTGGAGCGCTCCCACGAATTTGGCACCCACCAAGGGCTGGGAGTCATCAAAGGCGAAGTCAAACCCTTTCGCGGCGCCGTCCCCTCCGAACTGAAAATTCCCCAGATGGGCTGGAACACCGTGCGCTTTCTGCAGCCCAGTGTCCTGACCCAGGGCCTGGCAGAGCAGGAGCACTTCTACTTCGTCCACTCCTTCTACTGCGACGTGCAGGAACCCGGAGCCATCCTGGGCCAGACCGAATACGGCATCACCTACTGCACCGCCCTGCAGAAAGGCCGCCTCTACGGCACCCAGTTCCACCCCGAAAAATCCTCCGCCGCCGGACTCCAGATACTCAAAAATTTCGCAGAAAAAGGATAAATCCCCATGATGGTAATACCCGCCATAGACCTCAAAGACGGAAATTGCGTACGCCTCGTACAGGGCGACATGCAGCAGGCAACCGTATTTGGCGACAACCCCGCCGCAATGGCCACTCGCTGGGCCAGCGCCGGAGCCGCCATGCTCCACATCGTCGACCTCAACGGCGCCTTCGCCCGCAAACCCGTCAACCAGGAAGCCATCAAGCAGATAGTCTCGGCCATCAACATACCAACAGAGCTGGGCGGCGGCATCCGCAACATGGAAACCCTGCACACCGTCATGGAGCTCGGCATTACCAACCCCATCCTGGGCACCGTGGCCGTCTCCGACCCCGAATTCGTGCGCCAGGCCTGCGCCGCCTACCCCGGCCGCGTTCGCGTGGGCATAGACGCCCAGAACGGCATGGTCGCCGTCAACGGCTGGGCAGAAATCACCGACGTACGCGCCACCGAACTGGCCAAATCCCTGGAAGACGCCGGAGTGGAAGCCATCATCTACACCGACATCTCCCGCGATGGCCTGATGCAGGGCATGAACGTGGAAGAGTGCGCCAACCTGGCCCGCAGCATCAGCATCCCCGTCATCGCCAGCGGCGGCCTGACCTCCCTGGACGACATCCGTCGCCTCAAGGAGCATGAACATGAAGGCATCTGCGGAGTCATCGCGGGCAAAGCGATCTATACCGGGGCCATCGACCTGCGCGAGGCTATTGAGCTGGCAGGGGAGTGAAGAAACCCGGATGGACACGGGTACAGAACAGCCGATGACAACCGCGAATGGACGCGAATAAACGCGAATGGGGAGCTGTAAAACAAGAGATATTATCCGCAGATGGACGCAGATTTGCGCAGATAAAGGCAAATGCAGGAAGGCAGTTTCTCACGCCAAGGCGCAAAGACGCCAGGGGAAATCCTAGCAGCCGTTTGTAACCACGGATGGACTCGGATAAAGACGGATGTGGAAAAACGGAACAGCCGATGACAACCGCGAATGGACGCGAATAAACGCGAATGAACGCGAATGAAATCAGGCTTTCACCTGAGCCAGTTTCTCCATTAAACATGCAATTTGAAAAAGCGTACTTCTGAAGCGAAGCATTGTCGCGCCAGTCGATTCAGTCTGCATGATATCATGGTAAATGTTACGGGACACCGTTAACATCCATGAAAATGACAGATATGTGATTTTGCTCCTGAATCGGCTCATGGAAATGCTCTGCGTTTAGATCGACTTAACAAGCTACTCCCCCCATCTGCGGTGTTGCCGTTGTCGTTTGCACTCCATGTGCTTTCCCATTCGCGGTTACTTCCGCGCTTTCCTTAGCGAGCTTTGCGGCGCGAGGTATGTCTTCCCCTCTTTTTCCGTGCCCTCCGTGTTTTCCGTGGTCAAATCTTTCCCTGCCTTTTCACTGCGTCCCTGCGTGCTCCGCGAGAAACCTGTCTTCATGTTCCACTGCATTTATCTGCGCAAATCTGCGTCCATCTGCGGGCAGTACCGCCTTCTCTTCCCATAGACCTTGTATGACATTTCCTCATTCGCGGGTATTTGCGTCCATTTGCGGTAACTGCCCTGCCTTTCGTGGTTAATTCCCTGCCTTTCCTTGGCGTCTTTGTGAGCTTGGTGTGAGAAAGTGCCTTTCTGCAGTTGTCTTTCTCTGCGCGTTTCTCCGTGTCCATTTGCGGTAAACCTGGCTGTTGCTCTCTTCCCCCGATGCTTTGGGGCTGTGTGCGAGGTGCTGTCTTTGATTGTTTTCCCCTGGATCAAAGAAGGGTATCGTGGGAACTGGTCGGGTGTGGTATAAGAGAGTGGTTCCCATGGACAGGATTTTCCTGACATGCCTGTGTATCAGACGATGCGTCAGTACCGCTTTCTCCAATAACCGTTTCCATACAGACACAGGTGGTGTCCTATGCCTGCGGAATTTTTGGCCAGAACCGAGCGGCGTCTTTTCAGGCGTATTCTGAGGGGGTTTGTTCTGCTGATTGCCTTTCTGGCTTTCGGTCTCAGCGGATTTTACTCCTATCAGCAGCTTCAGCTTCTGAAGCAGTACAGCAACGATTTCAAAGATTCCTATATCGACAGTCAGTTTGTTCTCCTGCGCGAGCACCTGCAGCGCGAGGTGACGATAATCCGCTCAGAGCTGCTCCAGGGCACGTTCGATCCTGCCATGACTCTGGAGCGCCTGCGCCAGCATCGCATCGGTCCGAGGCTCAATGGCTACTTCTTTGCCCTGGAGGTGAGGAGTATGCGTGGCGGCCCGGATTTTGCCCGGCATCTGCTGTTGCCGATAGATCCTTCCCAGGTCGGTGTCCCCATGGACTCGTCATTGCTGGACAAGCATGGTTTTGCCTACCGCGAAGTCTATCTGCAGCAGCTGCGGGAAACGGGTACGGCGCGGGTTACCTACTGGTACGAAAAGCCGGATGCCGAGCGAACCGTCAGCGAAAAGACCAGTTATCTGGTGCTTCTGCCTGAGCTGGACTGGATTATTGGTGCAGGTCTCTATCTTGATGACATTGAAGAGGTTATTGCCTCCCATACCCACCAGCAGCGCCAGCGTCTGCTGGCCAGCTTTGTCTTCTCGGTGCTGATCACGGCGGTCTTTATTGTGGCGGCGTTGTACTTTGCCTGGAATTATAATCTGAACCTGATGTCCCTGCTGAGGAGTCTGCGCAAGCAGATCCAGGATCGCGAAGAGAAGCTGGTTGCCCTGAATAACAGTCTGCAGAACCGGGTGGACCAGGCGGCTGTCGAGCTGGAGCGTCAGTATCTGGTGGATGCGCTGACGGGCATGGGCAACCGCGCTCGTCTGGCCAGGGATCTGGCTTTTGTGCGCAGTCCACGTACCTTCTGCCTGGTGGATGTGGATGGTTTTCGGGAGATTAACGAAATATTCGGCATCAGCAGTGGCGATATTCTGCTGCAGGAGCTGGCTCGCCGCATTCAGGAGTGCTGTGAGGGCGGGGTGGTCTACCGATTTTCCGGCGACAACTTTGTGGTTCTCTGTCCCCGGGTTGAGGATTCAGCGCTGAGCCGCTACCTGGAAACTCTCCACGACTGCCTGGTGGATAATTCCCACACACCTCCCGCTATTGCCGATGTGCAGTTCAATGTGACGGTAGTGGGCACCAACGAGGCTTCCAATCCCCTTGGACGCCTGGAGATGACCATGCATCACGCCAAGGCGCAGCGCCGCAATACCTTGTGTTATTCCGAGGAGTTTAACGCGGTGCAGCGCTATCGCCAGAATATCGCCATCACGCAGAAGATCCGGCAGGCGATTGATGAGGATAGTGTCTTTCCGGTGTTTCAGCCTATCTGCGACCTGCAGAGCTGCGAGATCACCAAATATGAGTGTCTGATGCGCATCCGCCATGGCGACGAGGTCCTGAGTCCCGGAGAGTTTCTCAGTGTGGCTCAGCGCTCCAAACTCTACCCGCGCCTGGTGGGGATCATGCTGCGCAAATCCTTTGCAGCCTTTGCCAACAACCATTACATGTTCAGCATCAATCTCTCCTACGCCGACATCGTCAACGAGGATATCCGCCAATCCATTATGGAACTGCTGACGCCCCACAACGCATCGCGCGTGATTTTCGAGATCCTGGAGTCAGAAGGTATCGACAACTACGGGGAGGTTTCGCGCTTTAGAACTTGTCCATAAATAATCATTGACCCGAGCAATGTTTCGCTGTAGAATGATCCACAAAAGATCATTCATGGCGGTGATTTATGTCTAAAGTGCAATCATGGGAAGTTTCAGATGCCTTCTGGCAAAGAGTTGAGCCTTTACTGCCAATCCAGCAAAGAGATCCTGACAAGATCTACAAGCGCAAGCCTGGTGGTGGGCGCAAGCGACTTGACCCCAGGAAGGCGTTTTCCGGCATTGTCTATGTGCTGCGCACCGGTTGTCAGTGGAAAGCGATACCCAAGGAGCAGTTTGGTTGCGCCAGTGCAGTGCACAAGTACTTCATTGAATGGAGTAAGGCCGGTGTATTCGAAGCTATTTGGCGTCAGGGGCTGGCTGAGTATGACGAGATGGAGGGGATAGCTTGGGAGTGGCAAAGCATAGATGGCGGAATGTACAAAGCTCCAATGGCTCTTGAAACCGTAGGGAAGAACCCGACGGATCGGGGAAAAAAACGGGAGCAAGCGTCATGTCCTGGTGGACGGTCGTGGCGTCCCGTTGTCCATCGTCGTAACCGGAGCGAACCGGCATGATGTGAGCCAGCTTGAAGCCGTTCTTGATGGCGTAGTCTTCGAGAAGCCTGCAGAGCAGGAGCAGCATCTTTGCGCAGATTGTGGCTACAAGGGAAAGCCGGCGCTCAGCAGCATTCTTCAGCGCGGATACATACCCCATGTAAAGCAGCGAAAAGAAGAGATCGAGGACAAGAAGCGTGACCCATCAAAGAAGGCGAGGCGCTGGATAGTGGAAGCATCTATTTCCTGGTTCAACCGTTTCAGGAAGATTCATGTGCGCTTTGAGAAGCTTGAGGTCACTCACTACGGATTGACGTGTCTCGCGGCGGCGATAATCACATACAGGAAAATCGGCGTAATTTATGGATAAGTCCTTATTCAGCAGGTCAAGGAGCTGGGGTGCAAGGTTGCCATTGACGATTTCGGCAGCGGATACTCCAACTTTGAACACATCATGAAGCTGCAGGTTGACTATATCAAGCTCGATGGCTCACTGGTGCATGGTCTGCGCGACGACCCCAGGAATCTCCATATAGTGGAAAGTATTGTCTTTTTCGCCGGGAAGGTGGGCATTCACATCGTGGCCGAGTTTGTCAGCGAACAGGAGCTGGTGGAAATAGTCCGGCGTCTGGGTATCGCCTATGCCCAGGGGTATGCCATCGGCAGGCCAGAGCCGGAGCTTCTGCTTCAGCCGCCATTTGAGTGTGGGAACGGGAGCCGTCCCCTGGGTGAATGATTATTTTCAGCCAGCCGCTGCTGTGGTACAAAAATGACGCGGTGGGATCAAAACCTGCCCTTCGTGAGGAGAGTCTATGCTGGACGTTTTTTTCTATGAAGCCTTTGAAGAAGAAGCTGAGGCGCTGCGCCGTTTCCTGCCTGCCGGGATTCGGGCCGGGTTCACTGCCCATACCATTCAGGAGGAACGCCACGTTCACCCTCCCGCGGATATCATCAGCATCCGTACTCAGTCGGCGATTCCCGGACACTGGGCAACGGCGCTCAAAGGAGTACTCAGCCGCAGTACGGGCTTTGATCATATTCAGCGCTATCGTTGGGAAACCGGCCACCCGGTGCATGCCGGCTACCTGCCCCTCTACTGTCATCGCTCCGTCGCGGAGCAGGCCATGCTCCTGTGGATGGCTCTGCTGCGCCGTCTGCCCCGGCAGATGGATCAGTTCAACAGGTTTCACCGCGACGGCATCACGGGTTGTGAGGCGGCGGGGCGCACCCTCATGGTGGCGGGCGTCGGCAATATCGGCTACGAGGTCTGTCGCATCGGTCGCGGCCTGGACATGGAGGTGATCGGTGTCGATATCGATGAGCGTCACCGCGACGTCTACTACCTGGGCCCCGATGAGGCCATCGGCCGGGCTGATGTGATCGTCTGTTCCATGTCCCTTAACCACGGCAACCGCCACTACTTCAACTCCACTCGCTTTCAGCAGGCCAAACGGGGTGCGGTGTTTGTCAATATCGCCAGGGGCGAGCTCTCGCCGGCCATTGATCTGGTTGAGGCGCTGGATATGGGCGTGCTCTCCGGTGTCGCGCTGGATGTGTATGAGGAGGAAAAGGAGCTGGCCGTCAGCCTGCGCGAAGGTGGCAGTGCCGCCAGTGACAGTGCCCGCTGGACCATGGAACTGGCGAAGCGGCAGAATGTCATCCTGACGCCCCATAATGCCTTCAATACCACCGAATCGGTGCAGCGCAAATCCCGCCAGAGTGTGGAGCAGGTGGAGCACTTCCTGCTGCACGGTGCTTTCCTGTGGCCGGTGCCCAGTCAGCACGGGCCGGGTTAAGGAGGCGCCTGTGCCCTTGTTTCGTTCGCCACGTCTGCGCCTGCTGCTCTATGTCTACTACCTGCTGTTCTTCTGCTTCCTGTGGGCGATTGTCTCCGGTAACCAGGGCTGGGGTATCGGCCTGATTGCCATTGCCGGTGCCATGGTAAGCGTCACCCTGTTCCCGGTTCCCCTGCTGAACTTTCATCCCCGCAAGGCTCTGGGTTTCTTTTTCTATTTTGTCACCAATTCCCTGCAAAGCGGTATTTCCGTCGCGCGTATCGCCTTCCATCCCGCGCTGCCCCTCTACCCGTTCTGGATGCGTTACCGCTTTCACCTGCCGCCAGGGCCGGCCCGTACCCTCTTTGTGGCCATCATCAGTCTGCTGCCGGGAACACTCAGCGCCGACATGGAAGAGGATTTCGTGCGTATCCACACCGTGGGGGCCGACAGTACTGCCACCCGCGAGCGCCTCGCGAAACAACTTTTTGACCTTGAGGAGCATGTGGCCGCAACTTTCGGTGAGAAGCTTGACGCCGATCAGCAATCCATAGAACAGGAGTATGGCCTATGAGCGCCTGGTATCTGGGAGCAGCTCTCTTTTTATTGCTGAACCTCTTCGCGGGGCTGCTGCGTGTCTTTCGCGGCCCCACCCATGCCGACCGCATGCTCTCGGTGGAGCTCTTCGGTACCACTACCGTTGCCATGCTCCTGCTGCTGGCCTACGCCATGGATATGACCGCCCTGCTGGACGTGGCCTTGCTGCTGGTACTGCTGGCAGTGGTGGCCACCATCGCCTTTGTGCGGGGTACCGGGAAGTTCTTCCGCTGAGCGGCCTCTGCCCCTGTGTGCCGAGAGGCGTTTCCCTTTCAGAGTCATCTTTCTCAACTTTCGCACCTTGTTGTTTTGAGTTACGCTGTTATTGTACTGGCGTTTATCTCACGGAAACCGTATTGATTTTGAATGCTTGACTTCACTGGTATTCCATTTTCTGTCTCCGTTGTCCTTTTTGACCGCGCAAAAAGGACACAAAAACGCGCCCCCCGAACGCCCGTTTTTCCGGATCGTTGGCTCACCTGTTCTGGAGATCCGGCAGCAGGCTGCTCAAAGAGGCCCATCTGCTGCGTTGCCGGGCATCGCTCGTCACTGCGACGTACAGGGAGTACGCCTCCCTCCTCGCTTTGCCCGCGCCTTGCACCTGGGCCTCTTTGCGTTGCCTGACCCCTGCCTCCCTGCAGTGCTGCCGGATCACTCACTTCCTGTGAGTGTCCTGTTCAGGTCTTGCCAGCCAGGCGTCGCACTTACCGGACGGGCTCAGGGGGGAACGGCCTGCTTCTGCATCTCCCCCGTGTGCTGGCCCAGCCAGGACGCGCCGACTGTCAGGCTGCTGAAAAGCTCTCATCTGCGGCGTTGCTCACCAGTGCTCGTCGCTGCGACGTACAGGAAGTACGTCTCACTTCTCACCTTGCTCGCGCCTTGCACCTGAGAGCTTTTCAATTGCCTGCATAACGCGATGGACCCGCAGGGTTGCCGCCACGACGGCGGCAACCGCAAACCAAAAGCCAGGGAAGGCGGTTGTTTGCGGTCCCCAGTTCCAGGCAAGCGGACGGCTGAAAAGGACAGCACTGGGGGCCGCTTCCCAGCCACTTTTTGCGGGTAAAAAGTGGCAAAAGAAACTCGTATATATGGTGAGGATAATGTCAAGCGACGCCGTCTGTGTAGAACCATTTCGGCCATTGCAGCGTGACATCAGGGTCAGCGCTGACAACCTGCCGTTTCGGGGATGCGAAACTTCAGATCTTTGTGTGCTTGGTGCAGGAGCCATCTTTTGGTATGCTTTTGCGAACCCTGAGGAGGTGCATGCTGTGCTGGAAATTCTGTCCATCATCCTGATCATCATCGGCTGCATCTTTTTTTTCGCTGGCACGGTGGGCCTGCTGCGCTTTCCTGACGTCTTCACTCGCCTGCATGCCCTGACCAAAGCCGACAACGTGGGACTGGGTTTTGTATGCCTGGGCCTGGTGGTCAATGCGGCTTCCATCTGGGTTGCCCTCAAAATTTTTCTGATCTGGCTGCTGGCCCTCTTCGCTTCCACGGTTTCCTGCTATCTGCTGGCCCGCTACGGCCTCTACAGCATGCTGCGCGGTGGTGAGAAGCGGGATGGTGGGTCATGACCGCTCTTGGTTCCCTGTTTGACCTGCTGCTGGCAATCGGCCTGCTGTGGCTGGCCTGGCGGACGCTGGTGCATCCCCAGCTCTTTCGCTCACTGGTGTTCTTCGTGGTCTTTGGCCTGGTGATGGCGATCTCCTGGGCCCGCCTCCAGGCGCCCGACCTGGCCCTGGTGGAAGCGGCGGTGGGGGCGGGCCTGACCGGAGCCATGCTCCTCAATACCTATCGCGATCTGGAAAAGGGGAAGCCGGGCCACTGGAGCGAGCTGCACGATGAGCTGGAGGCTTCCCGCCTCAATCCTTCCACATTGTTTCTTTCGGCGGGTGCCCTGGTGCTGCTGGCCCTGCTGGGCTGGAGTCTGTGGCGTCTGCCCGACTCGGAGCTGCTGATTGCCGGCGCGGTGCAGCAGAACCTTGCCCACAGCGGCGCTTCCCATCCGGTAACGGCGGTTCTGCTGAACTTTCGCGGCTACGATACCCTGCTGGAAATCGTGGTGCTGTTTCTGGCTATTATCGGCGTCTGGAGTTTCCACGTCCTCTCTCCCATCGATGATGGCCGACAGCTTCCCCTGGACTACTCCGAGCTGGTGGTGGCCCTGGTGCATCGCCTGGTTCCCCTGATTATCATCGTTTCCGGATACCTGCTCTGGGTAGGGGCCCATGGGCCTGGCGGCGCCTTTCAGGCGGGGGTCATCCTGGCTTCCATCGGCATTATCTTCAGCCTGACCGGAAATCTGGCACCGGCGGCGGAATCGACGCCGGGAGTTCGCTTCTTCATCATTCTCGGGCTGCTGGTCTTTATCGGGGTTGGCTTTGGTACCATGATCTTCCATGAAGGCTTTCTGGATTTTCCCCATGCCTGGGCCGGCGCGCTGATTCTCACCATAGAGTTCTCCCTGATGATCTCCATTGCCTTGATCCTGGTGCTGCTCTTCAACAACGCAGCGGGGATGAGGCGACGATGAGTCAGTTTGCCATTTTCGGAACCACGTCCATTATCCTCTTTGCCATGGGGCTGTATGGCATATTCACGCGTCCCCATCTCTTTCGCAAGATTCTGGCCGCCAATATCATGGCCGTATCGGTTTTCCTGCTGCTGATCACCATTGCCCAGCGCAATCCCGAGCTGGCGGACCCGGTTCCCCACGCCATGGTGCTGACGGGGATCGTGGTTTCCGTCAGTGCCACCGCCTTCGGCCTGTCGCTGCTGCGCCGCCTGAATCGTCGTCAGATTCCGCCCTATCTCGATGTCTGTGTCGAGCCCGAAGCCGACGCGCGCGCGGTGACCAAAACCGGGGAGGAGACATGAGTGCCTTCCTGTCTCTGGATGCCGCTTCGTCCATGGTTTTGCTGGTTTTTGTTCCCCTGCTGGGGGCGATGTTCTGCTTTCTGGCCAGTCTGCGCTCCTCGTTGTGGATACTGTGGCTGGCGGTTTTTTCATCGCTTCTGCTGGCGCTGTTGCAGCTCAGCAGCGGGGTTGCCCGGACCAGAGTGGTGCACTACGCCATGGGAGGGTGGGAGCCACCCCTGGGCATTGCCTTTGCCGCCGATGGCTTCAGCCTGCTGCTGCTGTGGCTGACCTGGTTCTGCGGTGTCTGCATCGGCCTGTACGCTCTTGGCTACTGGCGGGAGCGCACGGCGCGGCAACACCTCTTCTGGAGCGCGTTTTTCGTGTTGATCGCGGCTCTGAACGCCCTCTACCTGTCGGCGGATATTTTTAATCTCTATATCACCCTGGAGCTGCTCACCTTCGCCTCCATTGCCCTGATCACGCTGGCGGCCACCACTCCGGCTTTTCATGCCAGTATGCGCTATCTGATTGCCGCCATGGTGGGATCTCTTGTCTACCTGCTGGGGGTGGCGCTGGCCTATGCGGGCGCGGGAACCCTCAACCTGTATGCCCTGGGTCAGAATCTGGATATGTCGCAACCCTACGCCTTTGCGGCGCTGGGACTCATGTCCTGCGGATTGTTTATCAAATCCGCCCTCTTTCCGCTGCATTTCTGGCTTCCCCCTGCCCACTCCAGCGCGCCGGCACCGGTGAGCGCCCTGCTCTCGGCTCTGGTGGTGAAGGGCTCGTTGTACCTGCTGATACGCCTGTGGTTCTGGCCCTTTGCCGAGCTGAATTCGGTTCTGACCGGGCAGCTGATCGGTCTGCTGGGAGCCTGTGCCATCCTCTACGGCTCGCTGCAGGCCCTGCGGCAGGAGCGCCTGAAGCTGATTATCGCCTATTCCACGGTGGCTCAGCTTGGCTATATGCTGCTGCTGTTTCCCCTGGCAACCCTTGTGGCATGGCACGGAGCCATGTACCAGCTGCTGGCCCATGGCCTGGCCAAGTCGGCGCTCTTTCTGGTGGCGGGCAATGTGATCCTCGTCAACGGTCATGATCGCCTGGAGGGGCTGCGTATGCCCCACTCCCACCTGGCGGTGAGCCTCTTTGCCTTTGCCCTGGGGGCCATCAGTATTATGGGCCTGCCGCCCAGTGGCGGCTTTCTGGCCAAATGGCTGCTGCTGCGGGCAGCCATGAACCTGGGCCAGTGGTGGTGGGCCCTGGTTGCCCTGGTGGGAGGACTGCTGGCGGCGGCTTACCTCTTTAAGGTTCTGCGTGCCATTTTTATGCGGGAAGCCGATGGCAGCGCCATATCCCGCTCCACGGCCACGCCTGTTGTGCGAATCCCCTTTGCCATGAACGCGGCTCCACTGATTCTGGCTCTGGGGGCCATAGCCATGGGTTTTCTGGGAATGCCGGTCTTTGATATGCTGACGGCGTCTTTTCCGGTGAACATGCCGGGAGGTACGCCATGATCTACAGCCTGCTGCCCCTGTGGATTCTCCTGACGCCCCTGACGGCAGCCCTGATTATCTTTGCCCTTGGGGAAGAACGCCAGTTCCTGCGGATCGTGGTCAATATCCTGGCAGCGGTGCTCAAGATGGTGCTGGTGGGGATCATGCTCTGGGGGGTGGAGCGTGGTCACTTCTTTGGCCTCACCTTTGAGGTGGTGCCGGGCATCTCTCTGGCGTTCTTCGCCGATGGCTTCACCATGCTCTTTCTGGTGCTCTCAGCGCTGCTGTGGCTGATTACCACCATCTACGCCATTGCCTACCTGGAACACGCCCCGAACCGCTGCCGTTTCTTCGGCTTCTTCAGCCTGTGCATGGCAGCCACCATGGGGATTGCCACGGCGGCCAACATGTTCACCTTCTTCATCTTCTACGAACTGCTCACCCTGTCCACCTATCCGCTGGTTGTGCATCGCGGCACAGCCAAGGCACTGCGTGGCGGGAAAGTCTACCTGGCCTATACCCTTGGCGGCGGGGCGCTGCTGCTGCTGGGCATGGTCTGGCTGCAGAGCCTGGGTGGCGGACAGCACTTTGTGGAGGGGGGGACCATCGGGTTTCTGCTGGCGGAATATCGCTGGCAGCTGCAGGCGATATTCGTGCTCATGATCATCGGTGTGGGGGTCAAGTCCGCTCTGATTCCCTTCCATGGCTGGCTGCCTGAAGCCATGGTGGCCCCCGCGCCGGTCAGCGCCCTGCTGCATGCGGTTGCGGTGGTGAAAGCGGGAGCCTTCGGCATTGTGCGCATCGTCCACGATGTCTTCGGGGTGCCCCTGGTCAAACTTCTGGGTATGGCACAGATCCTGCTGATCTTTGCCGCCGCGACCATTGTCTACGGCTCGGTGCGCGCCCTGATGCAGACGGATATCAAGAAACGGCTGGCCTACTCCACGGTCAGTCAGGTCTCCTATATTACCCTGGGTATCGCCATGGGCAGCCCACTGGCGGCCATGGGGGGGATTGTGCACCTGATGCACCAGGGACTGATGAAAATCACCCTCTTCTTCTGTGCCGGAAATCTGGCGGAGACGTATGACATCAGTCGTGTTGATCAGATGAACGGCATCGCCCGGCGCATGCCCTGGACCATGGGCGCCTTCAGCCTGGCGGCACTGGCCATGATCGGCATTCCGCCCATGGCTGGTTTCATCAGCAAGTGGTACCTGGGGCTTGGCGCGGTGGAGTCCCGCCACTACTGGGTTATCGCTGTGCTACTGGCCAGCACCATCCTCAATGCCGCCTACTTCCTGCCCCTGATCTATCGCGCCTGGTTCAGGCAGCCCACCATTGAATGGCCCCGTCCTTCGGAGCTGGGGTTTCGCCATGAGACGCATCTTGGCCTGTTGATTCCGACTCTGATTACGGCTCTCCTGGCTTTGAGCGCCGGACTTTTCGCCGGCGTGGCCTACAGTCCGAAAAGCTGGGTGGAGTTTATCGTGCGCGGCCTGGTGATGTGATGGATGCGCTGCTGTGGCTCACCATCGTCTTTCCCCTGGGCGTAGCGCTGCTGCTGGGAACCAAAGCCCGGCGCTACGTGCTGCTGCTGATTCCCGCCAGCGCCCTGGTGGCCATTGGGGTGGCCCTGCTGCCCTATCAGCAGCTTTCAATGCCCTGGCTGCTGCTGGGGAGTCGTATTGGTACCGACGCGGTCAATGTGGTCTTTTTGCTGCTGGCTGGGGTTCTGTGGAGCATCAGTGCGCTCTTCGCCCGTGGTTATATGGCCGACAAGGTGAATCTCAAGCGCTTCTATCTGTTTTTTCTGCTGAGTATGGCGGGGAACCTCGGAGCCATACTGGCTCTGGATCTGGTGAGCTTTTACACGTTTTTCGCCATGATGACCTTCTGCGCCTACGGCATGATTATTCAGGATGGCCGTGACAGCTCACTGCGGGCGGGAAAGGTGTATCTGGTGCTGGCCATCATGGGGGAAGCGCTGCTGCTGGCCGGCATGTTCACCATCGGGCGTCAGTTTGGCAATGTGGATCTGCAGCAGCTGCCCTTGGTGTATGATCAGCTCGCCAACCCCACCGTGACTGCTGGTCTGCTGATGGCGGGTTTTGCCGTGAAAATGGGCGCGGTGCCCGTGCATGTCTGGCTTGCGCTGGCGCACCCCAGCGCCCCCGTGCCCGCCAGCGCGGTGCTCAGTGGTGTTATCATCAAGACGGGTCTGCTGGGCTGGCTGCGCTTTTTGCCCCTCGGCACCTTTCTGGTCATGGATGGACTGGGGGTCGCCATGGTGATCATGGGGGTGGTGTCTGCCATCTTTGGGGCGGTGGTGGGCATGGTGCAGCGCAAGCCAAAGACGGTGCTGGCCTACTCCAGTATCAGTCAGATGGGCCTGGTGACGTGCCTGGTCGGCCTGGGACTGCTCTTTCCCCACTCCTGGGAGATCATATTCGCCGTTCTTCTCATCTTTATCCTGCACCATGGCCTGGCCAAATCGGCCCTCTTCCTGGGGGTCGGTATGACCAGCCATCATGCCAGATACAGCGGCCCCCTGCTGTTGATTCCCGCCCTGGCTCTGGCGGGTTTCCCCTTCACCAGCGGATTCCTGGCAAAGGGTGGCTTCAAGGAGGTGGTCTCTGCCCTGCCCCATGAAGCCATCAGCCTGTACGGACCAGTGCTGCTCAGCCTGAGCACGGTTCTGACCACGCTTCTGCTGGCGCGCTTTGTCTTTCTGGCCTGGCCTGAGCGCGCGAGAGCCGGTACATTTCAGGCATCACTTTTGCGCTGGTGCACCCTGCCCTGGCTTCTGAATATCTGGCTGCTGCTCCTGCTGCCTTTTTTCGCTGCTCACTTTGTCAGCAGGCCGGTGCTCAGCCAGTTCTCCCTCGGTTCCCTGCTGGAGGGCGCCCTTACGATTCTGGCCGCCGCTGCCTTTGCCTGGCTGCTGTGGCGTTTTGTTGGCACGCTGCCCCGCTGGGCGCGTATTCGCGAAGGGGATCTGCTGAATCCGGTGACCGGATGGCTCAATCGGCTGCTCTTCTGGCTGATTCTGGAACGCAGTCAGTGGCTCTTTCCCAAAGAGAAGTCTCTGCCGCAATCCGGCCCCATGCCTCTGGAAAAACTCCTGATTCGCCTTGAGGCGTACCTGTGCCGCACCCCGCTGGTTGGGATCGCGGTGCTGCTCCTGCTGCTCGGCCTGGTGGCGCTTTTCGTAGCCGGAAACTGAAACGGGGCGAAGCCGGAATGGCTTTGCCCCGATAATGCTTTCATCTGAATGTATCAGGCACCCTGTTTAGATGGGCAGGACATCGCGCCCGAATTGCTCGTTCAGGATCTCTGCTATGGCCAGGTAAAAGGCGCAGGCACCGCAGAGGATGCCTTCCCAGCCGGCGATTTTCCCGATGAGTTCCGAGCCTGTCCAGTCACGTACGGCCAGCAGGAAAAAGAGGATAAAGAGCAGGAAGAAGATGAGCTGCAGAACCCGGTTGGCTTTGAGGGTGCCCACAAACATGAAGAATGAGAAAAGCCCCCACATGAAGAGGTACCAGCCCAGGTATCCCGCAGGTGTCTTCTCCGCGATTCCCATTTCGGGAAAAATCCAGATAGCCGACAGGGACAGCCAGAAAAAACCATAGGAAATAAATGCGGTGGTGGCAAAGGTGTTCCCGGTTCGTGAACCGAGAATGCCCGCTACGATCTGGGCGAGACCGCCATAGAAAATCCCCATGGCGATAATCATGACGCTGACGGGGTAAAATCCGGCATTGTGAATATTCAGCAGAATGGTCGTCATGCCAAATGCCATGAGTCCCAGGGGGCCGAAGTTCACCGAGGGAAGGTCCTTGGCCGTGTAGGGACGGTTGATGACGGGATGGGGCATGTGTGGTTGCTGAAATTCCGGGGCTTTAGCCATAATGCTCTCCTTTGTAAAACATGGTCTTTTGTGCAGATGCGAATATTGTAATGGGTATATGTTTCCCGGTCAAATAAAATGTAAAACCATGTTTTGATTTATCGATAGGGGTGTGCGCGATTCCCGGTTTATGATACGGGAGCGTTGCCACAGCCTTTCAGAGGGCAAAGGTGCGTTCGGGGGCAAAGGGCTCACCACAGACCTCTTCATGGGGGTAGCCCTGCTGGTGGCTGATGAAACAGGTATTCAGAATGCGGGCATTGATGTTGTGGTGAGTGTGTCCGTGGATCCAGGTATCAATGGAAGTGTGTTGCAGAAGGGAGGGGTGGTTGCTGATCATGGCTGCTGCCAGTGGGCTGTTGTCGTTTTCCGGCTCGCTGGCGTAGTAAATGGGCGCGTGGTGGGTGATGACAACGGTTCGTCCCTTCCACGGGCTCTTCAGCTGCTGTTCAAGCCACTGCAGAGACTGCTGGAAGACCCAGATGGTGTCTTCGGGCTGCAGGGGGTGGCCGTCCCGAGTCAGGATGGCTTCGTAATCGGGCATGTGTATTCGCGCGTACTCACGGCAGAAGTCGGCGTGCCCGGCGCCATAGAGCTGAAAGTCACTCCAGAGGGTGCAGCCCAGGAAGCGTACGTCACCGAAGGTGAAGGTGTCCCGCTCCAGGATGTGGACGCCGGTGCCATGGCAGCGCAGACGCGCCTCGGTAAAGAGCGAGGGGAAGCGCTGGCCGTAAAATTCATGGTTACCGAAGACGTAGAGTACCGGAATCTCCAGCCGCCTGGCCTGGGCAATGGCCCACTCCACACCCCTGAGCCCTTCGTGGATGTCGCCGGCCAGAATGAGGATATCTGCCTGTGCTGCGGGGACATCGAAGGGAGTGCCGCATTCGAAGTGCAGATCGGAAAGAACCTGCGCCTGCAGCGTTCGCCGGTTGGCCGCTCCGGTGCCGGCCCAGGATGATGGAACCATCACTGGGACCTCCCGGTGAAATCCTGCCGGAGTTTCGCCAGGAAATCGTTGATCTTGTTGAAGACATTCTTCAGCGTCATCTGTTCGATATGGGTCAGAGATTTCAGCTGAATCAGATTGTCGATGGGCAGACCCTCTTTGGCTTCCAGGGCCTGATATTTCAGGCGCAGCTGCATCAGGAAGTCGTACACCAGCAGCATCTCACTGTACTCGCTTTCCTTGAAGATGCCCCGTTCGTGCAGTCGCTGGATGCGGTCGAGGGTGTGGGTTTCGCCGACACCATAGCGCAGTGCCTGGGCGCGGGCGATGTTCACCACGGGCATCATGGCGTCCTTGATGTCAAAGCTGCCCTGCTGCTCGTCTTTGGGGGAGCTGGTCATGATGTTGCCGAAGAGTCCGATGGGCGGTTTGTAGCGGAAGGCATTCTCCGCAAGCAGGTAGATAAACAGCGGATTCTGCTGCCATTCGCCCTGGATGTGCTCGCGAAGCTCTTCCACCATGCTCCGTTCGCCGTACACGCAGCGGAAGTCGAAGAAAATATTGATTTCCAGCATATCCTGGGGTTCAGCGGTGTGGACCCAGGTGGTGAAGTAGCGCTTCCATATACTCAGGGGCTGGCACCAGTCGGGGTTCTGGGCCATGATTTTTCCCGGGCAGTAGCTGTAGCCGATGTCGTCCAGCCAGGCGCAGACCTTCTCGGCCATGGCCAGGAAGTACTGGCGCACCTCGTCCATCTGTGACTCGGGAACCGTGTCATCAAAGAGAATAGCGTTGTCCTGATCCGTGCACAGGGTCTGTTCTTCGCGTCCAACGCTGCCCAGGGTGATAAAGGCAAAGCGGGTGGGTGGGTCGCCCAGTTCGGCCATGGCAAAGTGCAGCAGCTTGCGGATGATGGCGTCGGAGAGGTTGGAGATGATGCGGGTGACGTTGCGGGGGCGGGTTCCGCTGTCGAGAACCGCCTTGATGAGCATGGGGAGTTTTTCGCGGCGCTGGCGGATCTCTTCGGGGGATTCGGCGCTCTGGATGGACTGCACCAGCGATACGGCGGAGTAGCCCTGGATTTTCAGCAGGTCGGCGCGGTTGATCATTCCGCACAGCACTCCATTGCTGTCTTCCACCGCCAGCCAGGGGATATCCTCATCCTGCATGACCAGCGCCGCCTCAAAGACGAGGGCGCGGTCGGAAATGGAGATGATGGGGGCGGTCATGATGCTGAGCACCGGAAGCTCCGGGTCGACTTTGCGGGCGACGACCCGTTCACGGATATCGTAATCGGTGAGGATGCCCAGGTACTGGTCGCGGTCGCTGGTTACCATGAGGGCGCCGGTACCTTTCCGACCCATGAGTCTGGCGGCGCGTCGGATGCTGGTGTTCATGTCGCAGGAGAGCAGGGGCCGGATAAAGTCCTTGATGCCGTGATGAAAGAACTGCAGTGCCGCCTGCAGTTCTGCCACCAGGGCGTCGCGCTCCTCTTCGGCGCGGCGGTTCTCCATGCGCGATATGGCGCTGATGTCCCGGATGATCAGGGTCAGGGCGCGCTGGCCGGCAACCTCGATGGCCGAGCAGGTGATAAGCGCATCCAGGGCTGCTCCTGTGCGCGTCAGCAGCTGGGCTTCGAATTTTTCGGCGGCCTTGTGACCGGCCATGAGCGCCTTGATGTGTTCCAGTGCCGGATGCTGATTGACATCGGCTCTGGCGAAGAGGTCGAAAATACTCAGGAGCCTGAGTTCTTCATCGGTATATCCCAGCATCAGTGCCAGGCTCCTGTTGGTCACCATATCCCAGTTGCCAAGCAGCAGGATGAAGCCGTCGGTGGAGGCTTCCACCAGGGCGTGGTATTTCTCCTTGGAATGGGCCAGGTCGGTTTCGGCGCGCTGTCGGGCGCGTTCGATGGTGATGCCCTGGACCACGACAAAGAGCACGATGCCCGCGATGACGAAGGTGATTCCCAGGGAGATCAGCAGGGTGTTTTCGGTCATTTTCTGAATGTCATGGCGCACATCATCCACATAGATGCCCGTTCCCACGATCCAGCCCCAGGGTTCGAAGAGTTTGACATAAGAGATCTTTGGGGCGATGCCATCCTGATCCCGTGTCTGCCAGTGGTAGTCCACAAAACCGCTGTGCTGGCTGCGGGTCAGCTCGGCAAACTCTGCAAAGAGCCGTTTACCCTGGCAGTCCTCGAAGTCGCTGACATCCTGGCCTTCCAGATCGGGACGGTGGGGGTGGGCCAGCATGCGCGGCTGCTGATCCAGCAGCCAGAAGTAATCCTTGCCATCCTCGCCATAGCGCATGGTTCGTATGACGTTACTGGCAATCTCTTTGGCCGACGCTTCACTGACAGCCCCCCTTTCGTACTCCATGTGCATGTCCTTGAGCACACTCCAGGCGGTTTCGGTCAGCTGGCGCGTCGTCTCCTGGCGCTCGCTGATCAGGGCGTTTTCGGTAGCGGGAATGACCAGAAAGAGAATGCTGAAAAGGAAAAGAAGGATGGCGATGGCAGCAGGAAAGGCAATCCTGAGAAAGAAGAGCTGCCAGCTTTTTCGGCTCTGGTTCATGAAAACACCCCCACGTTTCCGAATTGGAACCGTGGGGGATAGTACAATAGAAAGCGGAACTCCTCAACAGTGAACTGGTGAATTGTTGCCAGGGGGAGTTGTGATGCTGCTGGTCAGGCCTTCAGCAGGGCCTGGTCGATGTCTTCCAGGATGTCGTCAATGTGCTCCAGTCCAACAGAGAGGCGCACCAGCTCAGGGGTGAGTCCACTGGCCTTCTGCTGCTCAGGGTTCAGCTGAGAGTGGGAGGTGCTGGCGGGATGCAGCGCCAGGGATTTGGCGTCACCCACATTGGCCAGGTGGGAGAAGAGCTGCAGGTTGTCGATAAAGCGCGCTCCGGCTTGCGCGCCACCTTGCACACCGAAGACCACCATGGCGCCAAAGCCGTTTTTCAGATACCTGCTGGCGATGGGGTAGGTGCGATCGCCTTCCAGTCCCGGGTAGCGAACCCACTCCACCTTGGGGTGCTTTTTCAGGAACTGTGCTACGGCCACGGCGTTCTCGCAGTGTCTATCCATGCGGAAGGGCAGGGTTTCAATGCCCTGCAGGAACATCCAGGCGTTGTCGGGGGAGAGGCAGGCGCCCAGGTTGCGCAGGGGAACGGTGCGCAGGCGCAGGGCAAAGGCGATGGGGGCCAGGGCTTCGGGCAGATCATGGGCCCAGCGCAGGCCGTGGTAGTTGGGGTCCGGTTCATTGAAAAGAGCGAAGCGCGGGTTCTGCCAGTTGAATGTGCCCGAATCAGTCACAATGCCGCCGATGGCATTGCCGTGGCCCCCCATCCACTTGGTGAGGGAGTTGATGACAATGTCGGCGCCGTGGTCGATGGCCCGCAGGAGGTAGGGGGTGGTGAAGGTGCCGTCCACCACCAGGGGCAGCTGGTGTTCGCGGGCGATTTTCGCTATGGCGGCAATGTCGGTGAAGTCGAGAACCGGGTTGCCGATGGTTTCAATGAAGATGAGCCGTGTCTTGTCGGTAATGGCTTCGGCGAAGGCAGCCGGATTTTTTGCGTCGACGAATTTCGTGTTGATGCCAAGCTGGGGCAGAATGGCGTCAAACATAGTGTAGGTGCCACCGTAGAGGTTGTTGGCGGCGACGATTTCATCCCCGGCACGGGCGATGTTGATGACGGTATAGTGGATGGCGCTGGTGCCGGAAGCCAGGGCGACCGAGGCTGCTCCGCCTTCCAGCAGGCTGACCCGCTGCTCCAGCATGTCATTGGTGGGGTTCATCAGTCGCGAGTAGATGTTGCCAAGTTCCTTGAGGCCGAAGAGGTTGGCGGCATGTTCGGTGTTCTTGAAAACATAGGAACTGGTGCGGTATACGGGCACCCCACGGGAGAGGGTGACCGGGTCGGGTTCCTGTCCGCCGTGCAGGGCCAGGGTTTCAAAGCGATAGGGTTTCTTTGCCATAGATCACTCTCCTGTGGATTATAGTGGTGATATCCTGCCCGCTAAAGATGACAATGTCAATTGGAATTCTTTTATATGGCAAATTCTGCGGCCGCAGCAGTTCGGTGCGTAGGGGTATTTTCACGGCAGTGGTGGCGCCTTTTCGTTGTAGCAATAGTTACAAAGTGGTAAAATTCAAACACTGGTTGGCAATTGTTACCGTTACTGCGGTTGCCAGTGAGCATTGCCGGTGTTGAGGAGCTGCCTGTGTATTTTATTGGCCTTGATGTAGGCTCTGTCAGTATTAACGCGGTTGTTATCGACAGCCACGGCCATATTGTTCACGAGGAGCCTTACCGACGCCACTTCGGCCTGGTGAACGAGGAGGTTGCCACCTCCCTGCAGGGTGTCCTGGAGCGCTTTGCCACCAATGAGATTGGTGGCATCTGCTTTACGGGAATCCAGGGACAGCGCGTGGCTTCTGTGGTGGGCGCTCCCTTTGAGGTGGAGACCATCGCCCAGGTTTCCGGTGCGCTGCACATTGCCCCGTCGACGCGCTCCATCATCAGTATGGGCGGACAGGATGCGTCGCTGTTCCAGATCGGACACAACGGGGACGGCTCCTGGTATCTGGACGCCTTTCACATGAACGGGCCCTGTGCCTCAGGGACGGGCTCCTTTATCGACCAGCAGGCGGAGCGTCTGGCCTGCGCCCTCTATGGCGATGACTTTCAGCTCAGCCACGAACGCCTGGACAGCCTGCTGCAGGACTTTATCAACCTGGGCCAGCAGAGTACGTCGCCAGCGGCGGTGGCTTGCCGTTGCACCGTCTTCACCAAATCCGACATGATCCACCTGCAGAACAAGGGCGAGTCCCTGAGTAATATCATTGCCGGCCTGCACAGCGGCAACGCCGCAAATTACATGAGTACCATCGTGGCCAATCGCGAAGTGGTTTCCCCGGTGATTTTCATTGGCGGCATGGCTTCCAATGCGCTGCAGGTGGAGGCTTTCCGCCGTTATTTTCCTGACCTGCAGGTGCCCTTGCACCATACCTCACTGGGCGCTCTGGGCGCGGCCCTGCGCGTTCGCAACCGTGGCGCCGGAACCGCAGGCATTGATGTGGAAGCCCTGCGCCAGAACCATCAGCACAGCAGCGATTTCCCCCGCACGGCCCCACTGGAGCTGCGCTATACGCACTTTGAGACCGATAACTCCCTGGAACCCTTTGTCAGCGACAAACCGGTCAGGGCGTTTCTGGGGATTGACATTGGTTCCACCTCCACCAAATACGCCCTCATCGATGAACAGGGCACTCTGATCGGCAAGTGTTACCGTCCCACCCAGGGCAAGCCTATTGAGGTCAGCCAGAAGCTGCTGCGCCACATGCTGGAACACTCCGGGTCGCAGGTGGAGCTGCTGGGTATTGCCACCACCGGCTCGGGGCGCAATGTGGTGGGGGATTTTGTCAGCGCCGACCTGATTCTCGACGAGATCACCGCCCATGCCACCGGGGCAGTCGCCGTTGACCCCTCCATCGACACCATCTTTGAAATCGGTGGTCAGGATTCCAAATATATCGCCATCGATGGTGCCTATCCAGTGGACTTTGTCATGAACAAGGTCTGTGCGGCGGGTACCGGCAGCTTTATTCACGAGCTGGCCAACAAGATGAAGATCAATATCTTCGGCGAGTTTCAGGAGATCGCCCTCTCGTCGCCGGCACCGGTACACCTGGCGGAACGCTGTACGGTCTTTATGGAGTCGGATATGGCCGGTTACGCACAGAAGGGTGCCGGCCGCGACGAGCTGATCGCCGGGCTGTGTTACGCCATTGTGCACAACTACCTGCATCGCGTGGTGGAGAGCCGCCCCATCGGGAAAAAGGTCATGTTCCTGGGTGGCCCCTCCCTCAATAAAGGTATTGTGGCGGCATTCGAACGGGTGCTGGATCGGCCGGTGCTGGTGCCGAAGCACCGCGAGGTCATGGGAGCCTTTGGCGCGGCTCTGACTCTGATGCGCTCCTCTCGCAACCAGGGCCTGAGTGTGCGCCAGCGCGACCTTTCCCAGTTGTGCGAGGCCACTGTGGAGGCCCGCGAAAGCATTTGCCGGGCGGAGAAAGACTGTCACAACGAGTGTAAGCTGAAGATCTACCAGTTTGGCCAGCGCAAAAGCATCTGGGGTGGCGACTGCGGACGTTTTGAAGTCTCCCACCACGAAGGCAGGGCCGCGTCCAACTATTTCCTGGAGCGTCAGCAGCTCTTCCGAGAGTACCTGGAGCGGCAGCCGGTCATTTTCGCCACACCATCCCTGTCCCGGCAGCCCGGCACCGTTGGGCTGCCGGCTTCCCTGCATGTCCTTGACTGGGGTATATTCTGGACTCACTTTCTGTCCGGCCTTGGACTCCAGGTGGTCCTGACACCACCTACCAACGGGGCGCTTGCCCTGCTTGGCACCGAGTCCATGACCGCCGAAACCTGCTATCCCGTCAAGGTGTTCCATGGCCATGTGGCGGCCCTTGTGGATCAGGTGGAGTGGCTCTTCCTGCCCAATGTCATCAATGTGCCCATCGCGGAATCCGATGAACGGGGGTATCTGTGTCCCCTGGTGGAAAGCTCCCATTTTATGACCAAAGCGGCCCTGCGGCTGAAAGAGCAGCAGGTGATCAGCCCCACCGTGCACCTCAAGGATGGTGTGCAACTGGTGACAGAGGCCCTGTGGGAGGGTTTTCCGGCAGTACTGCGCGCCGATCGCAAGACCTTCCGCCGCGCCGTGGAAAGCGCCTGGCAGGTCCAGCAGGAGTTCACCCGCGCCATCAGGCAGCGGGGCGAGGAGATTCTGCGTGACGCTGACCCTGACGAACCCTTGTGGGTGGTGACGGGCCGTCCCTATAATCTCTATGACGAAGGACTGAATCTGCAGATTGGCAAACATCTGTCAAAGCTTGGCATAGCCGCGCTGCCCATGGACTTCCTCCACCTGGATGGCGAAGACCTCAGTGACTTTCCCGGCATGTACTGGGGCCTGGGCGGACGCATCCTGAAGACGGCCAAGGCCATTGCCCGCCACCCCAACTGGTTCGGTCTGCATATCAGCAACTTCTCCTGTGGTGCTGACTCCTTCCTGGAGCATTTCTACCAGCATATTCTCCAGGAAAAACCGTCGCTGATGCTGGAGCTGGATGAACACAGCGGCGTGGCCGGAACCCTGACCCGGGTGGAGGCCTTCCGTAATGTCGTGAATAATATTATGATGCGTCAGCGTGCGACCACTTCCGGCTGATGACGCACGCTTCCCCGATCACAGGAAAGGATCAAATGGAGCAACAACCAGAACCCCGTGTTTTTTTTGATAACCTGCGCAGTGTGGCGCGTTTTGATGTATCGGCCAAGACCCTGCTGATTCCCGATATGGAACCCTTCGGTGCCCGCCTGCTGGCGGCCTCCTTCCGCGCCTTTGGCGTCAACGCCCGCGTGATGGAAACCTACACCGGCCTGGCCCTCGGTAAGGAGTTCACCTCGGGCAAGGAGTGCTTTCCCTGTCAGGTGACCCTGGGGGATGTGCTCCACCACCTGGAAGGTGAGCGCAAACGCCTTGGGGAGGACTTTCGCGCCGAAGAGTACGTCTACTTCATGCCGGAGGCCGATGGTCCCTGCCGCTTCGGCATGTACAATAAAATGCAGCGCCTGGTGCTGGATCGTTTTCCCCACTTCCGGGATGTGCCCATTCTCTATCTCTCCACCAAGGATGGTTACTCTTCCTCGGGCATTCTGCCGGACGGCAGGACGAAGAGCTTTCGCAAGCTGGCCTACATGGCGACCATCATCGCCGATATTCTGGGACGCATCACCTGGCGCACCCGACCTTACGAGCAGGAGCCCGGCAGCGTGAACACCTGGATCACCCAGGGGCTGCAGTCCATGGAGCAGCTGATTGAACAGCGCGGTGCGGATCTCGATCTGGGCGCGTTGCGCCAGGAAGTGGCCCGCATCGCCCGTGGTGCCGCTGAGCTGATGGATCGAACGCTGGAGCGGCGGCCACGCATTGGCATTGTCGGTGAAATCTATATCCGCAGCCACCCTGAATCCAACCGCGATGTCATCGCCCAGCTGGAGTATTTCGGGGCGGAAGTGGTCAACGCCTCTTTGGGGGAGTGGGTGCAGTTTGTCTCCTATGAGACCACCCAGAACCATCGCAAATCCCTCAGGGACAGCTGGAAGACCCGCAGGTTTTCCCAGGTTCCCCGGCACCTGAAACGGTGGCTGCTGGGCGAAGTGGAGATACGCTACCTGGCGCGTCGCCAGCACCAGCTCTATGCCAGTGCCCTGCAGCACCTGGATATCCAGCGCGATCACTCCGTGGATGAAGTGCGCCACCTGGTGGAAAGCCAGGGACTCTTTGACTTTGCCATCGGCACCGAAGCACCCCTGAGCATCGGTGGGGCGCTGGAGTATATTGCCGAAGGGTTCAACGGTGTCGTGAACCTCTATCCCTTTACCTGTATGCCCAGCACCGTGGCCTCATCCATCCTCAAACCCCTGCTGCACGATCGCCATATTCCCTACCTGGATATCAGCTGCGACGACTCCACACCCCCTGGTCGGGAAGTCGCCCTGCAGACCTTCATGTACCAGGCACGCCAGCACCACGCCCGTCAGCTTCAACAGACACAAGGAAACTCCGCCAATGCACAGTGAACACGCCTCCCTGTTTGCCGCGTACCACCACCTTGAGCCAGCGGAACCCGGCATGGTGATGGCCCGTGTCAGCTGCGTTATGGCCAAAAATCTGCTGACCCTGGTGCGTCCCGACACGGAGCTGGATGCCGTGGTGGCGGGAGCCCTGCAGCACAGCGCCCGCGAAGCCATCGACCTGCCCGTGGTGGGTGATATGGTACTGGCCGATAGTCGCGGCGAAAAGACCATGGTGGTGGAGGTTCTGCCCCGCAGGAATATTCTGCTGCGCAAATCCGTTGTCAAGGATCTGCAGGCTCAGGCCATTGCCGCCAATGTGGACGTGGTTTTTGTCATCACCTGTTTTGGCCCCGACTTCAACCTGCGACGGCTGGAACGCTATGTGCTGGCCGTGCGGGCCTGTGGCATTGAATGCACGATCCTCATCAACAAGGCTGACCTGGTGGAACCCGCCGAAATCGATGAGCTGCTGGAAGAGATACGCGGTATCCTCGGTAATGTCCCCATCCATGCTGTCAGTGCCCATACGGGTCGTGGTATGGACGGTCTTGGCGCCTATGCCACCAGCGGCCAGACCATATGTTTCATCGGTTCGTCGGGTGTCGGCAAGTCGAGCCTGGTAAACGCCCTGGCCGGTGAAGAGGTCATGGCCACTTCCCACAACCGCCACTGGGATGGCAAGGGTCGCCATACTACCACCATGCGCCAGATGCTCTTTCTGCCCGGTGGCATCACGGTGATTGATACACCAGGCATGCGCGAGTTTGCCCCCTGGATCATGGACGAAAGCCAGGTGAGCCTGGCCTTTGATGACCTTGAGGAGCTGGCAGCCCAGTGCCGTTTTGGCGACTGTACCCATACCGCGGAACCAGGCTGCGCTGTACTGGCCGCTGTGGATGACGAAACTCTGGATGCCAATCGCTATGAAGCCTATCTGAAGCTGGTGGAACAGACCCGGGAGCTGCAGCAGCGCCGCACTCTGCGGGGTATCACCGAGCGCAAGCAGCGGGAAAAATCCAGCAGCAAGGCCCTGCGCAAGCACCTGGCAGACAAGGGGCGGCGCTGAGATTTTTCCTGTCGGTTTTCCTTCACTTGACAGAAATATCATCGGCATAAACATGACATTTTCTGTGCTGCCTCTTCCCGTGCCCTCATTGCGGGCAGATCCAGGGAAGTGGCACGCACTTTGCTTCTTGACTATCGCTATATAGTGCACTATATAGCGACGAGAAGTGTTTTCAGGAGGGTGCCATGGGGATGACCGACAATCAGCCTTTTGTGCTGAGCGAAAAGCGCATTGAGCTCTTGCGCCAGATCGACCGCTGCGGCTCCCTCAGCGCTGCCGCCAAGGCGGCGGGTATGAGTTACAAGGGGGCCTGGGACGCCGTTGACGCCATCAACAACCTTGCCGAGAAGGTTCTCGTTGAGCGCATCAGTGGTGGTCGTGGTGGCGGTGGCAGCCTTCTTACCGAGGAAGGCAAGCGGATGCTGCGCATGTACGATCTCTACGCCGAAGCACAGCGGCACTTTATGGCGGAAATTGCCCGCCATGGGGGCTCTGCCCAGAGTATGGAGAATTTTTTCCGGAGGATCGGTATGAAGACCAGTGCCAGAAATCAGTTCAGTGGGCGGGTATCAAGGCTGCGCCGTGGAGCCGTCAATGACGAGGTGGTGGTAGGCCTCAGTGGTGGCGACGAGATCACGGCCATCGTCACCCGCGACAGCGCCGAGGCCATGGAGCTGGCCGAGGGCAGGGAAGTGTACGCCCTCGTCAAAGCCAGCTCAATTTTGCTGGCGACACAGAAGCCGGAGAACATCAGTGCCCGCAATGTGCTGGGCGGTACAGTGGAGCGGGTGACCGGGGGCGAAGTGAACGCCGAAGTGGTCCTTGAGCTGCCCGGCCAGGCGCGTTTGGCCGCAGTCATCACCCGCGAATCCCTGGAGCGCATGGAATTGAAGGCCGGACAGCCTGCCTGGGCGGTGTTTAAGGCTTCCAGTGTGATACTCGGGGTGTAAATTTTTTTCGCACCCGCTATATAGTTATGTATATAGCGAAAGATTTTAGCAGTATCAAAGGTTCTGCCAAAGGAGAGAAAGATGATGAAGCGTTTTCTGTTGGTTATGATTCTGGTTTCAATGTGCATAAGCAGTGCTCTGGCTCAATCCCTGACCGTGGTTGCAGCTGCCAGCATGCGTTTTGCCATGGAGGATGCTGCCAGAAGCTTTGAAAGGGCACATCCGGGCAGTTCCGTGGAAGTCGTATATAGTTCCAGTGGTAAGGCCTATGCCCAGATTATCAATGGCGCTCCGTTTGACATGTTCTTTTCAGCTGATATGCACTATCCCCAGACGCTGCACAGGGAAGGACATACCATGGGCGAAGCCCATGAGTACGCTGTTGGCCGCATTGTGCTGTGGCAGCGTAAAGGGGGGGCAGTGGACCTGAACAAGGGAATAGCTGGACTGGATATTCCCGCCGTTCGCCGTCTTGCCATTGCGAATCCCGAGCTGGCACCCTATGGTTTTGCCGCACAGGAAGCGCTGGAAACGGCGGGTTTATGGGGAAAGTTGTCGCGTCGTTTGGTCATGGGAGAGAATATTTCCCAGGCATCACACTTTGCTGCCAGTGGAGCCGCTCAGGCGGGTATTACTGCCTACTCCCTGGCTCTTTCTGATGACATGCAGCGCATTGGCGAATTCGTCTTGATAGATGAGTCCATGCATAGCCCCATGCCTCTGGGATTTGTGATCTTAAAAAGGGCCGAAGGCAACGCTCTGGCCCAGGATTTTGCCGCGTTTATAGTGGGTTCAGATGGCAAGGAAATTCTCGCGCGGTATGGATTCTGATGAACACCCTGACCGGAATCATCAGCGCCATTGATAGCGATGGCAACCTCAGCCTGGTGGATATCGCCGTGGCGGGCACGCACACCATGAGCGCCCTCGTGGTGGAAACCCCGGGACAGTGCCCCTGGCTGCGCCAGGGCAACAGAATACAGGTGCTGTTCAAGGAGACAGAGGTCTCCATCGCCAGAAACCTCAGCGGAGACATCAGCCTGCGTAATCGCCTGCCAGCCACCGTCGCCGCCGTGCGCAGCGAAGGGATGCTGGCGGAAATCAGCCTGGACTTTGCCGACCAGCAGATCGTCTCCATCATCACCAGCCGCTCGGCCAGGCGTATGGAGTTGAAGGTGGGGGATGGGGTGGAGTGGCTTGTGAAGGCCAATGAAATCTCACTTGCAGGCTGCTGAAAAACCCTCATCTGCGACACCAAAAGCAATAAAGGCAGAATTCTCTCGCAAAGCCGCCAAGACGCAAGATATAACGCCAGAAACACTTACCCTCCTTGTTCTTCCTTGGCGACTTCGCGCCTTAAGTGAGCGCAGCGAACGGGCGAGAGGCATTGCCTTTCTTTATGTCGCGGTGTGAGACCTTTTTCCTGAGAGACAGAGAACGCCATTTTCGAGGAGCTGTACATGAATCCCGATTTCATCCAGACCATGACCCTCACCTTCCAGGTGGCGCTCATCACCACCATCATCCTGCTGGTGCTGGGGATTCCCCTGGCGTACTGGCTGGCCTATACCCGCAGTCGGGCAAAGTCGGTGGTGGAGACGCTGGTGAGCATGCCGCTGGTGCTGCCGCCCACGGTGCTGGGTTTCTATCTGCTGGTCTTTTTCAGTCCGGTCAATCCGGTGGGTGGCTTCCTGGACTCCTGGTTCAATCTGCGGCTGGTGTTCAGCTTTGAGGGGGTGATTGTGGGTTCGGTGCTCTTCAGCCTGCCCTTTATGATCCATCCGCTGCAGAGTGCTTTTACCGCTATTCCGGCCAATCTGCGGGAGGCGGCGGCCACCTTGGGCATCTCCCGTATCAGAACCCTGTTTACCATCCTGCTGCCCAACATGAAGCCGGGGATTCTGGCCGGGTGCATCCTGAGCTTTGCCCACACGGTGGGGGAGTTCGGGGTGGTGCTGATGGTGGGGGGCAATATTCCCGGTGAAACCCGCATGGCTTCCATCGCCATCTATGACCGGGTGGAGGCCCTGGATTACGCCACGGCCCACCAGTACGCCTTTGTGCTCTTTGCCATCACCTTTGCCATTCTGCTGATTGTCTATGTGGTGAACCGGCGCTTTGCCCGTATGGAGCTGTCATGATCAGCATAAACGTCACCAAGCGCCTGCACACTGCCGATGGCCCCATGGAGCTGGAGTTTCAGGCCACGGTGGAAGATGGACAGTTTGTCACCCTCTTCGGCCCCTCGGGGGCGGGCAAGACGACCCTGCTGCGCATGGTGGCGGGATTGACAGCGCCCGATCAAGGGACGATCGAGGTTAACGGCCAGACCTGGTTTGACTCCAATCGACGGATCAACCTGAGTCCCCGTCAGCGCTCCATCGGCATGGTCTTTCAGGACTACGCCCTCTTTCCCCATATGAGTGTGGCCCAGAATATCAGCGCAGCCCTGCCCAGAACAAAGCGACACAGTGTGGTACACGAACTGCTGGAAGTGGCGGGCCTGCAGGAGCTGGCCAATCGGAAGCCCGATCAGCTCTCCGGTGGCCAGCGCCAGCGGGTGGCCCTGGCCCGCGCCCTGGCCCTGCGGCCAAGCCTGCTGCTGCTGGATGAGCCCCTGAGTGCGCTGGACCTGCAGATGCGCCTGAAGCTGCAGGAGGAGCTTTTGAGTCTGCACAGGCGCTACCAGCCCACCACGTTGCTGGTCAGCCACGATATGAGCGAAGTCTTTCGCCTCAGCAGCCGGGTCTTTGTACTGGAGCGGGGTCAGGTGGCGCGCAGCGGCAGCCCGGCGGAGGTCTTCGCCAGCTCCGGCATCAGCAACAAGTTCCGCTTCACGGGCGAAGTGGTCCACATGGTGCCCAGCGGCGTGGTGAGTATTGTGCATATCCTGGTGGGCAGTGACATTGTGCAGGTGGTGGCCAGCGGGCAGGAGCGCCGGGAGCTGCAGGTGGGCCAGCGGGTGATGATTGCCTCCAAGGCGTTTAATCCATTGATTTTACCCATGGAAGAGTAGGGGATAGCCTGTGTCGTACAGGAGCCGGGTGTCAGAGGGACTGCGCCAGCTCACGCACCTTCTGCAGCCACAGCTCGCGCTTCTGTGCTGTCGCGCTGCGCACCGGGCCGAAGGAGGTGATCTTCACCGGGCGGATACCGCAGAACTCCAGGATGGTTTTGCGGATCTGATGGTGGCCCGGCATGGTATAGGCCAGGCGGTAATACCAGGGAGGGGTGTCCATGGTGACGATGACCTGGGCGCTGCGTCCGGTCAGCAGTCGATCCCAGAAGGGGGAGTCTTCACGGTAGCGAAAGGCGTAGCCGGGCAGGAATATGCGGTCGAACATGCCTTTGAGCAGGGCGGGCAGGGCTCCCCACCAGTTGGGGTATACCAGTACCAGGTGTGATGCCCAGGTGATGGCTTCCTGTATCTCCCGCAGCCCTGGTTCCAGCTCCTGATCGCTTTGGTAGCCATGGCGCAGTACGGGGTCAAAGTCGATTTCGCCAAGTCGGAAGAGCCGGATCTCGTGGCCGGCTGCGGTGGCCGAAGCGGCGTAGGCCTCGGCGAGGGCACTGCAGAAACTTGCTGCATCGGGGTGTCCGAGGATAATGGTGATCTTCCGGGCCATGGGTTATGTCCCCTGGTCTTTCCCGGGGCCTTGTGTGGTCCCAAGCTCCCCGAGCATGCACAGGTAGATGGCGGCAGCCTGAGCCACGGAGTTAAAGCTTACCGATTCGTCCTGGGTATGGGCCTCTTCGAGCCTGCCAGGGCCGAGTACCACGGGGCGGATGCCTTCGCGCCACAAAATGGCGGCGTCGGAGTCGCTGACAAAGGCCTTGGGGTTCCAGGGGAGGGCCAGCTGTTCGTAGACGCTTTGCAGAATCCCTGGAAAACTGCCCTTGACGGGAATGTCGTAGCCGGGTCGCACGGTGATGAAGGACAGCTCCATTTCCACTCCCTCATGGCGGGCCAGCTGTTCTTCGATTTCCGCCATGAGTTCCCCGGCGGGAAAGCGCGGTGGAAAGTGCATGTCTATGGCGGTTTCACAGCGTTCGGGCGCGGCAAAGCCGCAGCGGGTGCTGTTGAGGTCGCGGATGTTATAGACGATTTCCGGGTAGCGGGCATCCATGAAGTTGCCGAATCCCAGCAGCACCTGCAGCATATCCTTGACGGCGTGGGTCTGCATGCCGGCCATGGAGGCATGCACCCGCCGCCCGGTGGTGGCCAGTTCCATTTCCAGGTAGCCGTAGTGGGAGAAGCAGGGGTCAAGGTGGGTGGGTTCCCCCACAATGGCCCAGTCGAAGGAGTATTCGTCCACCAGTCTGGCGGCCCCGTCCTGGGCGGCCTCTTCTCCCACCACCAGGGCCAGGGCGGCATGGGGAAGTGTACCGTGCTGCTGCAGGTAGGCCGCGAACGCTTCCACCATGGCGGCAACCCCGCCTTTCATATCCGCTGATCCGAGGCCGTAGATGGTGTCGCCGTCCTCCTCAGGGCGGTAGGCGTCGATGTGGGCGGGCACCACGGTGTCCACATGGCCCACGAAGACCACTTCCGGTTCGGCATCGTCGGGCATTACGATCAGGTTGAAGCGGCCCTCCTCCACCTCCTGACGCACAAAAGGCAGACCCATGCGGGTAAGGTGAGCTTCCAGATAGTTGACGACCTCCTCTTCCTTGCCGGAAGGGCTGTAGATGTCAATCATGTCCAGCAGGAGCTGGCGCAGGCGGGCGGAGTTGATCATAGGAATTCCTTTGGCAGGCTGCTGAAAAAACACCTGTGACGCACGGTGGCAGGCGCCTTGCGTCCGAGGATTTTTCCATTGCCCGATTCATTCAATGTACTTTCAGCGTAACCATTCACGGCTCCCCTGCGTTTTTTTCAGCAGGAGCGCCAGTACTCCGAGAGCGAGCCCGGATGGCGAGCGGCAGAGGCGGAGGTCCTCGGACGAAAGTGAGCGTCTCTGGGAGGAATGCTGGCGCGAGTACCAACACACCGTAAAGAGTTCCCTTTCAGTAAGCTCTCAGCGTGCAGTTTTGCGCGGATCACTCTTCCTCATCCATCTTCAGGGTCAGGTAGAGGTGGTCGCGCGGGGATTTGAAGCCCACCCGCTGAAAGAATTTCAGGGCGCGGTGGTTATTGGCTTCGGTGTCCACCAGCAGCAGCTCCACTTCATTTTCATGCATGACCTTGCGGAATTTGGCAAAGAGCTTTCCTGCCAGGCCCTTACTCTCAAAGTCAGGATCAACGCCGATCCAGGTCAGGTAACCCACCTTACGGGTGGCGTTTTTGCGGTCGATGATGTAGCCGAGCAGGAAGCCGACAATCTCCTCGTCACTTTCCGCCACAAAGCAGCATTCCTGGCTGCTGAGGAAGAATTCCACCACTTCGAATTCGTCCCAGGTACGGTAGAGGGTCGGGGACATGCGGTAGGTGAAGATCTTCTCGCCCAGGTGAAAGACGGGGGCCAGATCGTCGATGTTGGGGTTGCGGATGGTGATGCGGTTGGGGCGGGCGGCATCATTCTTGGCAGCCATGATTATTTCCTCAGGGTTTCGTTGCCACACTCTTCGAGTATGCGCAGTATTTCCGGCAGCAGCTGCTTCTTGCGGGAGAGCACTCCGGGCAGGTGGTACACATGGTCATCGCGGCGCCCATAACTGAGTCGTTGCTCGCCGCAGGGGTAGGCGCTGGTGAGCAGAATGCTCTCTTCCTTGATGATATCGGTGATCAGCAGCATGGTCCAGTCCAGCTTGCGGCTGGAACGCAGGTCATCCAGGGCCGCCTGCAGCTGCTGATAGATTTCGGCTGGTTCGGAGAGGGTCACCACTTCCACCTGGGCAATACCGACGCTGACGCCGAATTCGCTGTAGATCTTCAGGTCACCGTTCACCACAGCACGGGGTTCCGCATTGGCCAGGCTGTCGGAAGCTGAGAATATTTCCAGGCCGAGCTTCTGGGAGTCAACTCCCGCCAGGGTGGCCAGGCGTTCCAGGGCATCGGTGTCCTCCACGGTGGTGGTGGGGGATTTGGTGATGACGGTGTCGCTGAGAATACCGCACAGCAGCAGGCCTGCCGTCACCGGGTCAGGGGTGACGCCGTGGAAGCGGTACTGCTGATAAACCAGGGTGCAGGTGCTGCCCACGGGTTTGGCCAGAACGTGGATCGGGTGGGTGGTTTTGAGGGAACCGAGCCGGTGGTGATCCACGATCTCGACGATGCGGGCATTTTCCGCGCCATCCACGGCCTGGGCCAGCTCATTGTGATCCATGAGCACCAGTCGGGGCTGGGGGCGATGCAGGAAGTTGGTGCGCGTCACCATACCCAGCAGCCGCCGCTGTTCGTCCAGAACCGGCAGGCCTTTATGCTCAGAACTGGCCACGATGTCCCGGGCCTCTTCAAAGAGCATCTCCGGGGTTGCCACCGGCACATCCCGGTTCATGATGGATTTGCAGGGTACGGCCAGGGTACAGCGGCGCAGGGTTTCCGCTGTGTCCCACTGGGAGATGTAGACCCAGCCACGATAGCTGCTGAAGTCGATATCCAGGTCATCGGGGCCTTCAATGCCGGTAAGGATAATGGCGGGGAACTGTTTACGGATCGCGTATTCGAGAATGTCGCGGCGCTTGCCGGTGATGAGCAGGATGTCATCACTCTGCATGCGCTCAAAACGCTCCACTGCGCGTTCGGAAGGCATGGCTGCGGCAAAGATACGCGCGGGGAATTCCTCCAGCTCCCCTTCACGGTGGAAGGTTCCGGGGAGCACGGCGGGAAAGTTCTCCGGGCGGATCAGGAAGTTGGGGTGGTGGACAGTGTCTTTCTCCAGGAAGAATTCCGCCACCTCCAGAATACTGACGACTCCATTGAAGATGCCGTGGTCGTCCACTATGGGGGTTATGCGAATGCGTTTTTCATCGATATTGCGCATGACCTGAAAAATGGGCGTGTTGCAGTGGGCCCAGACGGCCTCCTCCTGCAGGGCGTCGCGCACCCGGGGATGCACGTCGCGCAGAAAGCGGGGAGCGGGAACGCCGAAGCGCTCAAGAATGTAGCGGGTCTGCTTGTTGAGCTGCCCACAGCGCCCGGCCACGAAGCTGGTGTTCGGAGCAAGCTGCGACTTCAGCTGCGCGTAGGCGATGGCCGAGCAGATGGAATCCGTATCGGGATTTTTGTGGCCGATGACGATGGTATCCTGCATGGGTCGTTATTTCCCCTGATAGCGCTGAGCGAACTCTTTGGCGTAGTAGGATATGATGATGTCGGCGCCGGCGCGCTTGATGGAGAGCAGCGACTCCTCCATGGCCTTGGCTTCGTCCAGCCAGCCGTTGCGGCCTGCTGCCTTGATCATGGCGTATTCACCGCTGACGTGATAGGCCGCCAGGGGCAGGGAGAAGTTCTCCTTGAGGGAGGCGATGATGTCCAGGTAGGGCAGGGCGGGTTTCACCATCAGGAAGTCCGCGCCCTCTTCCACGTCGAGGGAGGCCTCCACGATGGCTTCGCGGCTGTTGGCGGGATCCATCTGATAGGTTTTGCGGTCGCCGAACTGGGGGGTGGAGTCGGCCGCGTCGCGGAAGGGTCCATAGAATGCCGAGCAGTATTTCACGGAGTAGCTCATGACGGGGATCTGGCTGAAGCCTGCTTCGTCGAGGCCTTCACGGATGGAGCCGATGCGGCCATCCATCATGTCAGAAGGGGCCACGATATCGGCACCCGCGCGGGCGTGTGAGATCGCTTCCTTCACCAGCAGCTCAACGGTGGTGTCGTTATGGACGTCGCCGTCGACGATAACGCCGCAGTGGCCGTGATCCGTGTATTCGCACAGGCAGACATCGGTGATGACCAGCAGCTCGGGCACCGCCTGCTTGATGGCGCGCACGGCCTGCTGAATGATGCCGTTGTCGTCATAGCCTTCCTTGCCGAGGGGGTCCTTGGCTGCGGGTATGCCGAAGAGGATCACGGCTGGAATGCCCAGCTGCTGCAGCTCGCGACATTCGGCCACGGCCACGTCAATGCTGACGCGGTTCACGCCGGGCATGGAGCCCACGGGCTGACTGATCTTTTCACCATGGCAGATGAACAGCGGCATGACAAAGTCGCTGGGGGTCAGGGTGGTTTCCTGCACCATGCGGCGCAGCGTTGGCGAGGTGCGAAGTCTTCGGGGGCGGCGGATGAGTTCCTGCATGCGGTATGCTCCAGATTTTTTTATTGACACGGGTAACAGAGGTCCATATTATGCATAAATTCCAGCTGAAAACAACCGCATCATAAGGATGTCAATACCGTGCAAACGCTTCAGACAGTATATTTTTGGCAGTATTACTTTTTTAGGTAGCTGCCTGTTTGGGTAACCGACACAACGGACCGCAAGCAGGACATGGTTCTGTTTGCGGTCTTTTGTCTATATTCAGAAGCCAAAGGCCGCAGGAGAAGGGAGACCCCCTTTTCCGGCGGCTTTTTTTTATTCACCAGCAACAACCTCAGTACTGAAGGAGAACACTATGGTTATTGTACTCAAGGCAACGGCAACAGAGGAAGATCGCGAACATGTCTGTGAACGGGTGGTGGCTTTCGGCTTTCGTCCCCATGTGATCGTGGGAGAAGAGCGGACCATTATCGGCGCGGTGGGCGTCGGTGGAAATCGCGAAAGCCTGCTGGATCTGCACAAAATCGCGTGTGTGGACTCGGTGGTTCCCATTCAGAAGCCCTACAAACTGGCCAGTCTGGAAACCAAGCCCACTCCGACCATTGTGGAAGTCGGCCCGGCCCGCTTTGGTGGAGGCTACACCTCGGTTATCGCGGGACCGTGCAGCGTGGAGACTCCTGAGCAGGTTCTGGAAGCTGCCGTCGCTGTCAAACAGGCCGGTGCGAAGGCGTTGCGTGGCGGTGCCTTCAAGCCGCGCACCAGCCCCTACTCTTTCCAGGGAATGGGTGAGGATGGCCTGAAGTGGTTGCGCGCTGCTGGCGATGAGGTGGGGCTGCCCATCGTGACCGAGGTCATGAATCCCCGTGATCTTGATCTGGTGGAGCGCTACGCCGATGTACTGCAGATCGGTGCCCGCAATATTCAGAACTTCTCGCTGCTCAAGCTGGTGGGCGAAACCCGCAAGCCGGTACTGCTGAAGCGCGGCATGAGCACCACCATTGAGGAATTTCTCATGAGCGCTGAGTACATTCTCAGCGAGGGTAATCGCGATGTTATTCTGTGCGAGCGGGGTATCCGCACCTTTGAGACAGCCACCCGTAACACCCTGGATATCAGCGCTATTCCCGTGCTGCACCAGCGCACCCACTTGCCCATTATCATTGACCCCAGTCACGCCACGGGATTCGCTTCCCTGGTTCCCAGTCTCTCCCTGGCGGCCATGGCGGCTGGAGCTGACGGCCTGATGATCGAGGTTCACCCCAATCCCGATATGGCGCTGTGTGACGGTCCCCAGAGTTTGAATCCGCCCCAGTTCGCCGAGCTGATGGTTCGCCTGGATCGTCTGCAGGCTTCGCTGCGAGGGTAATATCTTCTCCTGGTTCTCTCCGTGTTGCGTCGTCAGGAAAGTGGTGCTTTCTTGACGACGCAACTGTTTTCGGTGCGCGCTGTTCTGCCTGATCTTTTTCCCATGCCCTTTCGGGCAATTTTTCCGCTTTTTTTCATTGTCACCTTATGCTATGTTATGGCGCTTCAGTTCATATATACCAATGCTTTACGGAAAACGACCTTATCGCGGTTCGTTTCACGGGAAATGGTGTTTTTTTGAAATTCAAGCGCCTTGAGATATCAGGCTTCAAGTCCTTCAGCGAGCGCAGCGTCCTGGATTTCCGCGATGGCATCACCGCCATCGTGGGCCCCAACGGATGCGGCAAGAGCAACATCAGTGACGCCATTCGCTGGGTGATGGGCGAGCAGCGGGCCAAGGATCTGCGCGGTGCCAGCATGGCCGACGTGATATTTGCCGGGACCCAGCGCCGCTCTCCGGCCCAGATGGCCGAAGTCAAGCTGAAGCTGGAGTCCGACAGCTTCCCCTACCCCTATTCAGAATTTCACGAAGTTGAAGTCATCCGCCGTCTCACCATGAACGGCGTTTCCGAATACCGCATCAATGGGGCCGCCAGCCGCCTCAAGGATGTGCGCGGTCTCTTCATGGACTCTGGCGTGGGCACCCGCGCCATGAGTATCATCGAGCAGGGGAAAATTCACCAGATCGTTACCTCCAGACCCGAAGACCGCCGGGGGGTCATTGAGGAGGCCGCCGGCATCAACAAGTTCAAGGAGAGCAAGAAAGAGGCTCTGGCCAAGCTGGAGGATGTCAACAATAACCTGCTGCGGGTGCAGGATGTCACCCAGGAAGTGGAGAAGCAGTACCACTACCTGAAGAAGCAGGCCGCCAAGGCACTGCAGCACCGGGAGCTCACCAGCAGGATTTACGAGCTGGAGGTGCAGGTGCTCTCCAAGCAGTACTTCGAGGCCAGCAATCTGCTGACCGAGGCGCTGGAGCAGTCCCGCCACGTTCAGGAGCAGCTGGAGGAGCAGAAGAAGCATATGGCTGAGCTGCAGGAGCAGCTGCAGCGTGAGCATCAGCATATTGCCCAGATGGAAGCCAAGCTGACCTACCACACTCGCCAGCGGGAGAGCTTTCTGCAGGAAAAAGCCCTGCTGGAGCAGAAGCAGCAGTCGATTCAGGAGTCCATGCGTCAGTTTGAGGACTTTTCTTCCCGCGAAGCGGGGGAGCTCACCGAGCTTTCACGCCTGCAGGATGCCCTGCAGGACGAAGTCCGTCACTTCAGCTCCCGCATCGACAGTGCCACCAACCGCATGGAGCAGCTCAGGGCAACCATCGCCGAGGCATCGGAGGCCCTGCAGCGCAAAAAGGAAAAAATCGAGAGCTATAAAGAAGAGCTGGAACTGGCTCGTCAGGACTCCTTTGAAACCCTGACCCGCATCACCAACTGCCGCAATCGCCTCATCGATATGGAAAACAATATCAAGGAGGCCCAGCAGGAGCTGGAGAACTGCCGTCGTGATCAGCAGGAGCTGGAGCAGGAACTGGGCACTGCCCAGCATCAGCACAGTGTGGTGCATGGCGAGTACGACGCTCTGGTGGCGCGGCAGGAAGTGGCGCGTCAGCGCCTGCAGGAAGCCCAGGAGCGCAAGCAGGAGCTGGAGAGCACCATGGATGGCCTGCGCAAGGAGCTTGGCGAGGTGCGCGGCAGAAAGTATGAAGTCGCCTATCAGATCGAGAGTGCCCGCAAAATTCTGCAGTCCCTGCAGGCCAACCCGCCGGCAGATTTTCAGGAGCGCATGATCGAGGCGCTGCACATTCCCGATCCCGCTTTTCGCGTTCCCGTCCTGAGCCTGCTGGGAACCCTGGCTCTGGGGTACCTGGTGGAAGAGTTTGACGGAACCACTCCTCAGATCCTCACCCGGCAGCAGCCAGCGGCTCCCATTGAGGGGGCCGTGCCGGTGGCGCAGCTTTGCCAGGCCGCACCGGGACACCACATCGCTCTGCCCGGCAATCTCTACTACGCAGAGCAGGCGTCTGAGCTTTGCCGCCGTTATCCGGGGCAGATTTTTGCCGACGCCAGTGGCACCGTGTACCGCGACAGCTGCTGCATTGGCAGTGCCGACCTCTCCGCAGCCCAGGCCCTGGATGTGCTGGACAATATCGCGCACCTGGAGGAGCAGGAGCAGGCGCTGCTGAAGCAGGAGGATGACCTGACCCGTCGGCTGGATCTCTCCCAGGAGCAGATGCAGCAGGTCTTTGCCGCTGTGCAGGAACAGCAGACCGAGTGCGCGCGCCTGGCTCCGCTGGTGGAAGCCAAAGCCGCCGCCATACAGGAGCAGAAGGCCATTATCTCCCGGGTGGAGAAGCACCTGGAACTGATGAATCGCGAGCGCCAGCGCATAGAGCAGCGCCAGGAAGAGTCGCGTCAGCAGATCCAGTCGCTGAACGAGGAGCTCAAGGAGCATGGTAACCGCAAGCAGGATCTGGAAGAGGAAATTGAAGACCTGACCCACAGTATTGAGCACCTGGAACCGCAGCTGGAAGATGACCAGGCTGCCCTGGGTGAGGAACGGGTGCGCCTGGCGCGGGCCGAAGAGGTACTGCAGTCCGACCGCAATGTGCTGGAGGAAAAGCACCGGAAACTGGCGGAGGTGAAACAGCGCAGCCAGGATATGCTGCAGCGCCTGGAGGAACACCGCCAGCGTGAGAGCACCTCGAAGACCGAACTGCAGAGTATTGAGAAGCGCCTGGAGGAGATTGACACCCAGGCCATTGAAAACGAGGAGATTATTGCCCGCACCAGCCGCGAGCTCGATGAGATGGGCGGCGAGGCTCGGCAGTTCAAGGACAGGCTGGCCAGCTACCGCGATTCCATTGAAAAGCTGGAAGAAAAGGAAAAAAACCTCTACCTGGTCATCGAAAAGAATAAGCTGACCATGGAAAACGTGACCAGGCAGGCCGATGAGAAAAATATCGAACTGGCCAGCCTGAAAAATCCTTCAGGCTCAGCGCTGCTCATGGATGAACAGGAAGTCCTGGATCAGCTCAAGATGTTGCGGGCTTCCCTCAGCGCCCTTGGCAGTGTGAATATGGAAGCCATAGATACCTATGAAGAGGTGCGGGAGCGCTATGAGTTTCTCAGCCAGCAGCAGGAAGACCTGCAGAAGAGTGTGGATTCCATCCGCGCCGGTATTGACAAGATAGACCAGACCACCAAGACGCGCTTCATGGAGACCTTCAATCAGGTCAACGAGAAGTTCCAGCTGGTCTTCCCCCGTCTCTTTCAGGGGGGCACGGCCTACCTGAAGCTTACGGACTCCGACCCCCTGGAAGCGGGGCTGGAAATCATCGCCGAGCCTCCCGGTGCACGTCCCAAGACCCTCAACCTGCTCAGCGGGGGCCAGAAGACCCTGACCGCAGCGGCGTTGATTTTCGCCATTTTCCTGGTCAAGCCGAGCCCTTTTTGCTTCATGGATGAAGTGGACGCTCCCCTGGACGACTCAAACGTGGTACGCTTCAGCTCCATGATCAAAGAGCTGGCCCAGGATACCCAGTTTATCATCATCACCCACAACCAGCGCACCATGGAGTCGGCCGACCGCCTCTACGGCATTACCATGCAGGAGCCGGGAGTCAGCAAGATTGTCGGCGTTGACCTGGCCCATGTGGAGCAGCACACCCAATACGCCCCCGCCAAAGGATAGAGTATGGATATCAACAGGGATCTGCAGAATCTGATGCAACTGGTGGCCTCGGTGACCGACGCATTCACCGCCGCGTTTTTCATTCTGAACTCTTCCCACACCAGCCTGAAGCTGGTGGCCTGCCAGACCTTGAGTCGCAATATCGTCGAGGACTTCAGTGTCCCCCTGGAGAACTCCCTGCTCGGGGTGATCTACAAGCATGGTAAGGTCTACGACGTCTCCCGCACCGAGCGGGAGATCCACAATTTTCCCTACTACGCCAAGGACGAGGACATCAAGTCCTTCATCGGGGTTCCCATCGAGGGGCAGGGTATTCTGGTGGTCGATACCAAGCGCCAGTTCGGCTTCAATGACCGCGACAAGAAGATCCTCAGCATGTTCTCCCTGCAGATCAAGACGATCCTCAACACCTATCAGCACTACAAATATTACGAGGAGAAGGCCGGTTACCTGGACATCGTGCACGGCTTCAACCGCATCATCCAGGAGGGCTACGAGTTCAATATCATCCTCTGTCAGATGGTGAAACTTCTGTGCGCGCGCCTGCATGTGGATACAGGCCTGATGGCTACGGTGGATCCGACCCAGAAGAAGTACCGCATCCAGTTTGTCACCGGGCAGACCTTTCGCAGCTCCGAGCGCCCGGCGGCGGACTTTGGCACGGGCCTCATGGGCTGGATCTGCTATAACAAAAAACCGCTTATCCTGGGAAATGTGCGCAAGGATGGCGGCAACACCTGCGCCTACTCCTTCAATGAACCCTTCCAATTCCGCTCTTTTCTGGGCTATCCCATCATCAGCGAGGGAAATGTGGTGGCGGTTATCGCCCTGCTCAGCGAGCGCGAGGAGTTCTTTGCCGCCAATGACCAGGCGATTTTTCAGCTGCTGGTCAATTACCTGGCCATTACCCGCGAATGCATGATTCTGCGCCACAAGTTCAGCGAGATAGACCCCCTGACCAGGCTCTACAACGAGCGCTTTTTCGTGCAGACCTACGACAGTATTGTCAAAAAGGCCGGCGAGGCTTACATTGTCTATATTGAGCTGGAGCGGGTGGATAAGCTCATGAACAAGTTTGGCTTTGCCACCATTGAAAAACTGCTGCGCAAAGTGGCCTCCTGCCTGGAGCGTATTGCCGGGCCGGGCATGATCGTCGCCGCCTTTACTCCGGGGCACTTCGGTGTGCTCATCCCCACCGAATACTCCACCGTAGAGGCCCAACAGTATATGGATGGCGTCGCGGAACAGCTTTCCGATGAGGCACTGGAGGCAGATGGCAAGAAGTTTCAGGTCTTCTTCCGCATGACCATCGCCCGTGGCAGCACGGGAGTGGACGCTCCTTCCGTGCTGGCCTACGCCCAGGGCAAACTGCATTCGGGCAAGGGGCACGCCGTGAGAAACGGCGAACTCTCCTGAGGGCATACCCGCTGTGATACTGAAAGAAATACTGTAACTGGAGGATCCCATGGTAGATTTCAAGCGCATTCTCGCCCCCGTGGACATGAGTGACTTTTCCCTGCAGGCACTGGACTACGCAGTGGAGATGGCCCAGAAGTACGGCGCCGAACTGACGGTCCTCAGCGTCGTCAATGGCTCCTTCTATACCAATACCTATATGAACGTGCTGGATCTGGAGAACATCGTGGACTCCGTGCACCAGCAGGTGGAGAAAAACCTCAGGGAAGTGGTGCAGAAGTACGACCAGTCCCCTGTCACCATCAAGACCGTGGTGGAAGAGGGCAATCCCTACCTGGCTATCTGCGAGTACGCCAAAAAGAAGCATATAGATCTGATCATCATGGCTTCCCACGGCTACAGTGGCCTGGACAGCATCCTTATCGGCAGCGTGACGGAAAAAGTCGTGCGCAAGGCCACCTGCCCGGTGCTGACCCTGAAGTTCACCAGCGAGTAATCCCGGACTTTTCCGTGAGCATTTTGGGGGACTTACTGCTGCTCAAAAGGGACAAGGCATCTCTTTTTGAAATGGAACTTCCCATGGTGTGGTAGCAGATGGTTTGACGAGAACACTGGCCAGACGGTCACGTGAATCCCAGCTCCACCAGGGCGCTGCGGTAACGCCGGGGCAGGAAGGAGCGCTGCAGGCTGGGGTTGGCCCGTTCGGCGATGGCTATCTGGTCGAAGTATCGACGCCACAGATCCTGAATGAATTCCTCTTCACGGTGCATCTGCGGAAGGTGCTCCAGCTCCGTGAGCGGAGCATACTCCAGCCTGCCCTGCTGAAACCACAGCGCGCTGGTGCGCTGCTGATCGGTAATTACCCACTCGTCATTGCCCATGCGCCTTCGAAAGTGCTCCCCCAGCAGGGGCAGGATGTTGTGACGCGGCCTGATCCGGCTCCAGAAGATTCCATTCCTGAGTTTTTGAAAGCGTACCAGCCCCAGCATGCGGTGGCGCTCGCGTATGGTACGGCGGGCGCTCTCTTCGATGGCGGCCAGGTTGGGGTCTCGCAGACGGTGAGCTGGCGCCTTTGCCTGGAAGAGGCGCTGTCGGATCAGGCGCAGTATGCTCAGTTCTATACCATCATCTTCGCTGAGAAAGGCGCAGCCGATGGAGCGCAGCAAACCGTCCGGCTGCAGGCGCAACTGTCCGATGAGGTTTTGCGCGCGTTCATCATCGGTTTCCACGTACCGTACTTCACCGAAAAGCACGGGCGCAGCTTCTGCCTGCCAGGGGCGTCGGGCCTCAATGGCGTCGGGCGCATCGCTTTCTTCCATACTCGCAGCCACTATACTCAGCAGCCCTTCAAAGGTGCCATCATACTGCAGTATATTCACAGCTCACCACTCAGGGCGCTGAGGCGAATGTCCGTGGACGGGTCGAACAGATCCGGTTCATCAAAGAGGGCTGGAGCGCCGGCGAACTTTGCCCGTGCGCGCTGCTGTTTCCGGCTCAGCAGACTTTCCAGCAGGGATTCGCGGGTCAGGTCGGCACTGTTTCCCAGGTAACGCCCGCCAAGGCAGAGGAAGAAGCGCGCGCGCTTCATCACAATCCCCAGCTTCTTTAAATCCTCCTCGCGCAGCCGGCACTGTCGTCGGGCGGTTACCAACTGTCTGGCGCCGCGCACGCCGATTCCCGGCACCCGCAGCAGCTCCTCGTAGCTGGCACTCTCCACATGCAGTGGAAAGGACTCCAGGTGATGCAGGGCCCAGAAGAGTTTAGGGTCAAAGCGGGTGTCCAGGTTGGGGATATCCCTGGAGAGGAGTTCAGCGGCGCGGAACCCGTAGAAGCGCAGCAGCCAGTCGGCCTGATAGAGGCGGTGTTCACGCAGCAGGGGCGGCTCCTGAGTGAGGGGAGGCAGGAGGCTGTCCTGGTTGAGTGGCACATAGGCGGAGTAGTAAACCCGCTTCAGACCCATGGAGCCATAGAGGTTTTCGGAAAGGGTCAGTATAGTGTGGTCGGAGTCATCGCTGGCACCTACGATCATCTGGGTGGTCATGCCAGCGCGGTGGTGCCGGGGGGCATGGCGCAGGTGCCGGGCTTCGTCCTGCCCCTGCTGAACCAGCTGTTTCACCTGACGCATGGGAGCGAGAAGTCGTGCCTTGTCTTTCTGGGGAGCCAGACGGGCCAGGCTTCCGCTGCTGGGCAGTTCGATATTGGAGCTGAGGCGGTCGGCCAGCAGTGAGGCCTTCTGTATCAGCGTCTCACTGGCTCCGGGGATGAGTTTGAGGTGAATGTAGCCTCCGAAGTGGTGTCGCCAGCGCAGCAGTTCCAGGACACGCAGCATGCGCTCCATGGTGTGATCGGGGCTGACGGCAACCGCCGAACTGAGGAAGAGGCCCTCGATAAAGTTGCGGCGGTAGAAATCCATGGTGAGGCGGGCCAGCTCATTGGGGGTAAAGGAGGCGCGCTCAATGTCGTTGCTGCGACGGCTCAGGCAGTAGGCGCAGTCGTAGATGCACAGATTGGTGTAGAGAACCTTGAGCAGGGAAACGCAGCGTCCATCGGCACTCCAGGAGTGGCAGACGCCGCTGGGCACGGCGGCGCCAGTGCCATGGCGGGGTGACTGCCGCGAGCTGCCACTGGATGAGCAGGAGGCGTCATACTTCGCCGAGTTACTGAGAACTTCCAGTTTGCGTGCCAGATCCACCACTCACCTGCCAGAGGAAACAATAAAAAAAAGGCTGGTTTATAATAAACCAGCCTTGCCGACCTGTACATGTTTAGCCGTTGATTTCATCCAGAATGGCTTCGATTTCAGGAATGCAGCCTCCGCAGCCTGTTCCGGCCGATGTGGCTTCCTGGACATCTTCAACAGTGCTCAGGCTCTGGCTCTTGATGGCTTCGACGATGGTATCACGATCAACGTCCATGCAGTGGCAAATGGTTTCAGACATAGTGCGCTCCTTGTTACTGAGGTTTCACAGGTGCTGCATACAATGATTCGCGTTGCCGTGTCAAGAAATGTTGATGAAAAAGCACCTGTGGCAGTCATTGGCTTGAATTCCCGACGTATTCCCAGTAGCATAAGCGTTGGCGCTTCGCCGGAACATTACTCCGAGGAATTCCCCATGTCACTGGATGCCATATATGCCAACGTATTGAATGGACAGCGCGTCAGCCGCACTGAGGCCCTGGAGCTTCTCCAGCACGGCGATCTGCTGGAGCTGGGAGCCGTCGCCAACAGTCTGCGCAACCGCAAGACCGATCCCGGCGTCGTGACCTTTATCATCGACCGCAATATCAACTACTCCAATATCTGCACCTGCAAGTGCACCTTCTGCGCCTTCTACCGCGATGAGGACAGCGCGGATGCCTACTGGCTTGACCGTGAAGCCTTCCGGGAGAAGATCCGCCAGACGGTCGAGGTGGGGGGGCGGCAGATCCTGCTGCAGGGAGGGCTGCATCCCTCGAAGACCATCGAAGATTATGAACTGATGCTGCGACAGATCAAGGAGGACTTCCCCGAAGTCAATATCCATGCCTTTGGCGCTCCCGAAATCCACCATATCGCCACCCTCAGTGCTCTCAGTGTGCAGGAGTGCCTGCGGCGCCTGATTGTCGCCGGCCTTGGTTCCATTCCCGGTGGTGGTGCGGAAATTCTGGCCGATCGCGTGCGCCAGCGCATCTCTCCCAACAAGATACGCGGCAGGCAGTGGATTGATATCATGAAAGAGGCTCACCGCGAGGGGCTGCGTACCACCGCCACCATGATGTTCGGTGCCGGCGAGAGCCCCGAGGAGTTGGTCGAGCACCTGGATATGTTGCGGGAAGCCCAGGATGAGACGGGTGGTTTCACCGCTTTTATTCCCTGGACATATCAGCCGGATCACACCGAGCTGGCCCGTACCCAGGGGGCCAGCCTCAGGAAACTGACCAGCTATGACTACCTTCGGGTGCTGGCTCTGTGCCGTATTTACCTTGATAATTTTGACAATCTGCAGGTGAGCTGGGTGACCCAGGGTGCCAAGGTGGCCCAGGTGGCCCTGCGCTTCGGGGCCAATGACTTCGGCAGCCTGATGCTGGAGGAGAATGTGGTCAAGAGTGCGGGTGTCTCTTTCCGCATGAGCCTGGAGGAGCTGGTGCATACCATCAGCAGCGCCGGTTATGTGGCGCTGGAACGCAATGTTTTCTACGAGCCACTGCGCCGGCACACTGTGTAAAATACCCGGGAGTACCTCTGGCAGTGTAAGGGTGGCAGTGTTGAGGTGCCGTTCAGCTGCTCTGTGTCACTGAAAGAGCGTCCAGGGCGTAGAGGTAGCCGCGATGGCCAGCTCCACTGATGACGGCTTTGGCCTTGTCGCTGAGGTAGGAGTGGTGGCGGAAGGGCTCCCGGCTGTAGACGTTGGAGAGGTGGACTTCCACATAGGGAATGCTGACGCTGAGCAGGGCGTCCCGCAACGCGACAGAGGTGTGGGTCAGCCCGCCGGGATTGATGATAATGGCGTCAGCGGTGCCATGCTGGCGGTGAATAAAATCGATCAGCTCCCCTTCGTGGTTGCTCTGGAAGCACTGGGTACTGATGCCGAGCTCGGTGGCTTTGGTGGCGATCATGGCGTTGATGTCGGCGATGGTCATGGTTCCGTAGGTCTGCGGCTCACGGATTCCGAGCATATTCAAATTCGGGCCATGGATCACGGCGATATGCATGGTCACTTTCCTTCCTGTTCCAGCACCTGCAGTTTTTTTCGGAAAGCCTGGATGGCTTCCATGGAGCGATGCAGGTCGTAGCGCTTGAGGTCATTCTCATTTCTGGCGATCAGCTGTTCCAGGGCGGCAATTTCCTCGGCGTACTGATCGGCATCCATGTGGCGGTAGACCTGCAGCGCCTTCTCGGGAAAGCCCTGCCCTTCAAAAACCCGCGCCAGGGTAGCCGTGGGCATGTAGTCAACACCATCGATGGTGATATGCTCGCCGTGCTGCCTGGCCTGCTGAGTGTCTGTTTCCTCGTCGAGACCCAGTGATTGGGCGTACTCCTTGTAGAGCTGCTCATCGGCCCGAATATCCTTGACATCGAGGACTTCCCGTCCCAGGTCGATAATATCATCCATATCCCGGGCAACTTCTTCCAGGGAACTGTTCCAGATGTCGTCGGGAATGCCCAGATACTTTTCAACGCCTTCAGCGGGGGGAGTGGCCGGTGGAATCGGCATGCTGCTGTGGGGTGCCATGGACTCGGGTTCCGGCTCTGGCTCAGATGCAGGTATGTCAGGCTGGTGCTCCTCCACTGCCTCCTGTTCAGGCTGCAGGGAGAGAATATCCTCAAGATCTTCTCCCTCAACGTCGAAGTCGTCACCTGTGAGGGGCACCTCTTCGTCCAGTTCAAAGCTTTCAGGTTCATCGTCAGGGCTTTCAGCCGCGCTGATTTCTTCCGTGTCCAGGGCGCTCAGCTCCTCTTCCAGGCTGCCGGTGGGTTCAGCGGGCTCGGGGACTTCGACTTCGACTGGCTCCGTGGGCAGGGTTGGCTGGACGGAATCGCTGTCCAGATCGCCCAGGATATCCTCGAGGTCTTCGTCGGTCTCCTCCTCGTCTTCCACGGGGGCATCCATGTCGCCCATGAGGGCGTCTGCGCCAAAGGCCGATGAGAAGTCACTGTCCTCATCTTCGAGGACGATGGTGTTGCCCTCTGCCTCGGCTTCGCGTTCCTGTTGCTCCAGTTCCGCATCGGTGATCTGGTCGCCGAGGTTTTCATATTCCTCCCGGGAAGCCTCGTCAGCGCTGTAGGCGGGCGCTTCTTCCGGAGTCTCTTCGTTGAATGCCTGGGCTGTTTCTGCCGCGGAATCTTCGTCTGCGGGTTCCCCGGCGCCGGGCTCGTCATCTGACTCCAGGAAGTCCAGGACGTCGTCGGCTTCCGCCTCCGCTTCGGCAGCAGCGTTTTTCTGCTGTTCCCGGTTGGTCTTCATCAGACGAATTTTATCTTCAAGTTTTGTGCGCTCTTCAGCGGTGCAGTACGGTAAAATCTGCTGCAGGCACTCAATGGCCTGGTCGTAGTCGCCTTCTTCTTCGTAGAGCGAAGAGAGCAGCCGGGTGGCCTTGATATTGCCGCGGGTGTGTCCCACTGTCTCCTGTAAAGCCTTTTTTGCCTCTTCGTTACGGTTCTGCCGAATCAGTGACAGGGCCAGGACGGTATAGGCCTGGTAGTAGTCCCGATAGTGGTTGATGCCTTCGCGGCAGACTTCTTCCGCTTCCTTCGGCCTTTCCAGGTCAAGGTACGCGACCGCCAGGGGCACAAAGAGCCGCGACTTGGGATCTTTGGAGAGAGCCTTGGTGAGAATTCTTACCTTTTCTTCCAGCTGCTTTTTTTTTGGCTTTTCACTCACTGATGTACTCCTGGAGGGCGAAGGGCAGAGGGATGTCCACGAATTCCCATTGCCCGGTGGCGGGCACGAGAACAAACCGTATTGCGGTGTCGGTGCTTTTCTTATCGGAACCAATGTACTGATTTATAATATCAAAAGGCAAGGGCAGTGATACGGGCAGATCAAAAAATTCCAGCAGTTCCACCAGACGACGGGTGCTTTTGGGATCAAGCCCAAGGAGTTGCTCTGACAGGCGGGCGGCGGCCACCATGCCGATAGCAACGGCTTCGCCGTGGAGATGGCTCTGGTAGTTGCCCCACTTTTCCACAATATGGCCGATGGTATGGCCAAAATTGAGGACCGCCCGCAGGCCGGTTTCCCGTTCATCCTGGGAGACGATGTGGGATTTTATGAGGCAGCAGTGGCGGATGATTTCTGAGAGCACTTCCGGATTGCGTGCCTTCAAAGCGGCACGTTGGCGGCACAGGCTGTCAAAGAGTTCTGCATCCATGGCGAAGCCGTACTTGATCACTTCGGCTATGCCGGCAGCGTAGTTGCGGCTGTCGAGGGTGGTGAGAGTGTCGGTGTTGATAGCGACATGGACGGGCTGGTGGAAGGCCCCTACCATGTTCTTTCCCCCTGTCAGGTTGACACCGGTTTTGCCGCCGACACTGGAGTCCACCTGACTGAGCAGCGTTGTGGGTATCTGGATGAAGTCGATGCCACGCATGAAGGTGGCTGCCACAAAGCCGGTCATATCGCCCACCACACCGCCGCCGAAGGCGATAAGCAGCGATGAGCGATTGGCACCGTTTTCCAGCAGCCACTCCTGGATGGCTGCGAAGGTGTCCAGGGATTTGTGCTCTTCGCCGTCGCCCATACAGTAGGTGGCTGTGGGCTGCAGACCGCTGTGTTCAAGCAGCTGATTGCCCCAGAGCTCCAGTATCCGTGGCTGCGTGATGATGTAGGTGCGGCGCTTGCCGATGCCCTCGGGCAGACAGAATCGGTCATCAATGCGAATGGGATAGGAGGTGGCCGCAGTGGCGCCGATGGGGACCTGCAGCGTGATCTGCTTCATGGGGTCAGTATCTCCTGGATGTAGGTGGCCACTTCATCGGGGCTCATGTTGTCGGCATCAATGATGTAGTCGCACTTCTTGTAGAAGGGGATGCGGGCTTCCAGCAGGCGGGCGAACGCTTCAAGGGAGGAGTGCTTTTTCACCAGCGGGCGGTGCTGGGAGTGACGTACCCGTTCATGGAGGGTTTTTGCGGAAGCGCTGAGGTAGAAGAGCACGCCCTGCTGCTTGGAGAGGGTGAGGTTTTCCGGTTCCATCAGCGTCCCTCCTCCCGTGGCGATTACCGAGGGAGGCGTGGCCAGGATATCCCGGAGTACGCGGGTCTCCAGCTCACGGAAGTAGGCTTCGGAGTGCTGGCTGAAAATGTCCATGATTTTCATGCCCGTTTGCTTTTCGATCACATCATCAACGTCATGAAATGGCAGGGAAAGTCTGCGCGAGAGGATACGTCCCACGGTGCTCTTGCCCGAACCCATAAAGCCGCTGAGAATGATATGTCGCTGCATTGATGCTCCTCTGGCAGGCCTCAAAAGCCCTCGTCTGTTGTCTGCTAAAAGTGGCGAAGCTGTTCCTGGTAGCCGTTGAAGTTGCGCAGCATCTCCTCCAGGCTGTCGTGGCCGAATTTTTCCATATACGCCTGGGCGATGACGGTGGCGCAGATCGCTTCGGTGATGACAGAAGCCGCCGGCACTGCCGTGGTGTCAGAACGTTCAATGGTAGCTTCGTAGGGCTCTTTTGTGTCAATGTCAATGCTTTTCAGGGGCGTATAGAGGGTGGGAATGGGTTTTTTGGCCACGCGGATGACCATGGGCATTCCGTTACTCATCCCCCCTTCAATGCCCCCGGCGCGATTGGTGCCGCGATAGAAGCGGTGCTGCTGTTGATCGAAAAAAATTTCGTCATGGACTTCCGAGCCCGGACGGCGGGCTGCCTCGAAGCCGATGCCGATTTCCACGCCCTTGATGGCCTGCATGCCCAGCAGGGCCTGTCCGATGCGTCCATCCAGCTTGTCGCCATAGGAGGCATAGTCGCCCAGGCCGGGAACCACTCCGGTGACAATGATTTCGATGACGCCACCCAGTGTGTTGCCCTGGCGGCGGATGGTGTCGATGTATTCGCGGGCTTCGTCATCCTGGGAGGTGTGGAGGAAGCGAACGATGCTCTGATCGGCGCGGGCGCTGATGCTGGTGAGGTCGTCGATATCCGTGGCCTTCACCTGTGACTCAATGGCGCCGATGGAGCATACATGGCTCTGGATGCTTACGCCGAAGTGTTCCAGCAGTCTGCGGCACAGTCCGCCCAGGGCAACCCGGATGGCGGTTTCACGGGCACTGGAGCGCTCCAGGATATTGCGTACGTCGTGCATGTTGCGCTTGAGGCAGCCACCAAGATCGGCGTGGCCAGGGCGCGGATGGCGTACTCTGGCTTCGGGGTTCTCTTCGGAGGCCAGTGGAGACATCATGGATTGCCAGTTCTTGTTGTCACGGTTCCAGACAGCCATGGTAATGGGAGATCCGAAGGTTTTTCCCCACCGGACGCCACTGAGAAACTCCACGGCATCGGTTTCGATTTTCATGCGACCACCGCGCCCGTATCCCATCTGGCGTCTTCTGAGGTCCGTGTTGATATATTCGGCGTCGATGGAAAGCCCTGCGGGGAAATTCTCCACGATGGCAAAGAGGCCGCGACCATGGGATTCGCCGGCGGTGATATAGCGCATAGATTTTCCTTCTCATTTGCTCGGTTTTTCTCTATTTTTACATAAGGCGCGGTTTCGGGCAACGCAAATATCCTTTGACCGGAACACGGAAATCCCGACACAGGACATACTGAACCCTATGCTTTCCACCTGGCAGCGTTACCTCCTGCGGGAGTGTTTTTTTTACTTTTTTGCCGCTCTGGCCTCGCTCTCCCTGATCATGGCTTCCAACTCCCTTATCCGTATGGGAAGCTCCACCCTGGAAAAGGGTATCAGCCTGATGAGCCTGGCGCAGCTGACTCTTCTCTCCCTGCCTTCCACTGCTTTTATCACCATTCCGGTCAGCGCACTGATCGCCGCCATGGCCCTCTCCTCGGCCCTGAACCGCTCCAATGAGATGGTGATTCTCTATTCAGCGGGCATCTCCCCTTTTGGCATCATGAAGGTGATCCTCTTCGCCTCGACCGTCATCACCGGAATCGCCATAGCCAACAGCTTTGTTCTGGCCCCTCTGGCCTCCAAACAGATTCAGCATGTCTATGCGGATATGGCGGAGAATGTCTCCTACCGCGTGATTCTGCCCGGTGTCTTTAATAAGCTGGGGGACACGACACTCTTCTATTATCACCTTGGCCGTGAGGGATTCCACGACGTCATGGTTGCCCAGGGCGACCTGGTGCTCAGTGCCCGCAGTGGCTCGCTGGTGCAGGGGGATGAGTCCATGGTGCTGCTGCTGCGCGATGGTACCATTGTCGATGCGCGTCAGGGCCAGAGTTTCACTCGCTTCGCCGTACACGAAATTCCACTGGAAACCGCAGTGGACTCGCTGCGCCTGAGCTACTCCATGATGTCGGTGGAGCAGCTGCGCCAGCTCAAGGGTTCCAAAGCCATCCTGGAAATACACAAACGCTACGCGCTCTCAGTGTCCACCCTGCTGTTCGGTGTCCTCGGGTTCATGCTGGGAGCACGCGGAGGGCGCTCCGGCAAGGGAGCCAGCGTACTGACCAGCCTCATGGTGGTGCTGGCCTTTTACCTTATCCGGGCCATTGGCGTGCACAGTATGGATGCCGGCCTGATCGCGCCCCAGCAGGTAGAGTGGATCGGCCCGGGGGTCATGGCAGCCGTTACCGTTTTCGTCTATTTCCGTTTCCGGAGGAATATCCTGTGACCCTGCTTCTCTATACCTTCCGCCAGTACCTGCACATCATCTTTCTGGCCATGGCGGTGCTGGTGGCTCTGTACGGTGTGGTGGATATCATCGGTAACCTTGATGATTTTGCGCACCTTTCAAGCCTGCAGATTGCCTACTACGTGGGGGCGACGCTGCTGATAGGCCTGTATCACCTCACGCCGGCAATCATGCTGATTGCCACGGTCATGTATATCACCACCATTGGCGTGAATAACGAGATGAAAATCATGCTTTCGGCTGGGATTTCCCTGAAGAAAATCTCCCTGCCGGTTCTCGTCTTTGTCTCCTGCGCTGCTGGCGCGCATTTTCTGCTGGGCGAACAGGTCTTCCAGCATATCAAGCCGGAAGTGGATGCCCTGCAGAAGTACGAAGCGCGCCAGCAGAGACCTCCCTCGGCGATCATTGCCGGGAACCTGTGGGTACGCAACTATGACGGAACGAGTTTTGCGCGCATCCGCCGTTTTAACATGGAGAACAACCTGCTGCTGGGGGTGGAGATTTACACGGTGCGGGAAGGGATGATTCAGGAGTATGTCAGTGCCGACCACGGCAGCCTGCAGGAGGGGCGCATTCATCTGGAGGGTGTGGTGATACGCAACTTCATGACCCAGCAGGTGAGCCGCCTGCCGGAGCATCAGGTTGAGTTTACCGGTATCATGGAGAGCACCAAGGCATCCATCAAGCCCCTGGAGGAGTACAGCTCCCGTGAGCTGGCCAGCGATATTGCCATCCTGCGCGAAGCCGGTCACCCCTCCCATCTCTATGTCTCAGAATTGCTGCGGCGGGTCTCCTACTCACTGGCCATCATTGTCCTGAGCCTGGTGGCCATACCCCTGGGCGTCACGGGCGAACGCAAGTCGGGTAAGATCTTTTCGGTGACCGTGGGCCTGCTGGTGGCCATGGTGTACTTCATAGTGGATTCACTGGCCATGACCCTCGGCAAAGGCGATGCCATCTCTCCCTACATCGCACCGTTTATCGCCAACGGCGTCTTCCTGGGACTCTTTGTCTTTCTTTACAGCCGCCACCGCAATATTGTCTGAGCGGCTGCTGGCGGTAGGCGCAACAGGCAGGCCGTGCAAGAGTCCAAGACAATGCAGGAAGAGCGAAGACCACAAAACGCATCAAAAACACGAAAGTGAAGGGGAAAAGAGCAAGGCAGGATCTTACGCAAAGCTTGCTGTATTGCAGAACCGAAGCGAGAGCCGCCCATTCCCCCGCAGGGCAAACAGGGCAAGGGCTGCGGTCAGTGGTGATGCTCGCCTTCGTCGTCCATGGCAGAAGCGATGGCCAGCCCCACGTGGAAAACGCCCTTTTGCGCTTTCAGGCGTCCATGGAGCTCTTCCAGAACTTCCGCGGTGCCTTTGGCGACGATAATTTCCAGGCAGTTGTGGTGGTCGAGGTGAACATGCTGGCTGGAGATGATGGCGTGGTGGTAGTCGTGCTGAATGTCCATGAGGCTGGCGACCAGGCCTCGCTGGTGGTGATCGTACACCATGGTGATGGCGGCGGCTACGGTTTCACCTTCCCGCCAGTCCTGGCGCAGCAGGTCTTCGCGGATGAGATCCCGGATCGCTTCGGATCGATTGGTGTATTTTTTCTTGCGGATGCGTTCGTCAAAGGTTTCCAGCAGGTCACGATCCAGGGAGATGCCAAAGCGTACCAGATTGCTCATGTGTGCTCCTCGCGAGGTGGTGTCGGTAGGGGAAGGACAATCTCAAAACAGGCGCCGCCGTCGATGTTGGATGCGCTGAGTTTTCCCTGCATTTTCTCTTCGATGATCATTTTTGACATGAACAGGCCGATGCCGGTACCGGTAATGATACCGCTGCCACGTCCCCGCTCCTTGGTGGTGAAGTAGGGCTCAAAAATTCTGTCCATGATGGCGGGGTTAATGCCGCCACCATTGTCGTGGATCGACAGCACCACCTGCTGATTCTGCAGGTTTACCTGGATGTGGATGCGACCCCTGGTGGCTCCTGAGAGGACAATGGCATCCTTGGCGTTCCCAAGCACACTCAGCAGCACCTGCTGAAACTCTTTGGGATAACCTCTGATCCAGATGTCCTGGGAGGGTTTGTCCACGCCCACCTGAATGTGGTTGTTGTCCATCTGGGCCCGAACCACTTTCAGGGCGCTTGACAGAGTGCTTTCAAGTGAGAACTGCTCCAGGGAGCAGTCGGGTTCAAAAATATCGCGAAACTCATCAATGACCCGCGACATGGTCTGGAGGGTCATCATGGTCTCCCGTACGAATCTTGCCATGGTTTCGGAGCTGAGTTCGCTGGACTCGTAGTCGATCTGCATCTTCTGAACCATCAGGCCGACGGTATTCAGGGGCTGTCGCCAGTGGTGGGCAATGGCGCCGATCATTTCCCCCATGGCCAGAACCCGGGACTCCTGCAGGAGCAGTGCCTGTTGCTGCAGGCGCTTCCGGGTCTCTTCCTGAACCTTTTCCTCCAGGTCGCGGTTCAGGGCACGCAGGCTTTCCTCCAGGGACTTCTGGGCAGTGATATCTTCGCCGATGCCAACATAGTGGGTTATGGTTCCATTATCGTCCAGCAGAGGGAAAATCGAGGCCAGCTGCCAGTAACAGCTGCCGTCTTTGCGGCGGTTGCGCAGCTCGCCAAGCCACTGACGGCCGGCGGTGATGTTCTCCCACAGGGCTTTGTAGTGGCTGCTGCACACGCCCTCAGGTTTGAGCAGTCGTGGATTTTTGCCCTGCACTTCGGCAAAGGTGTACCCAGTGGCCTCGGTGAAGCGGGGGTTGACATATTCAATGTTACCATCGGTGTCGGTGATCATCACCGTGCTGGCACTCTGCTCCACTGCCAGGGAGAGTTTGCGCAGCTGGGATTCGCGTTCTTTGCGCTGGCTGATGTCCTGGACAATGCCGAAGAGGCGGGTGAGGTTTTCGCCTTCCTGCTGCTCCATTGGTGTGGCATAGAGCCAGAAAGTACGCCTGGTATCATTGGCCGTGTTGACGCGGAACTCAAAGGATAGGCTGGAGAGGCTCTGGCAGGAGAGCTGGCTCAGGGCGTTGCGGCAGGTTTCGCGGACCATGCTCTGGTCAAGGGGGTCCACGTAGCGGTCAATGTAATCGTTCAGGGGCATGGAGCAGCCACTGCTCTGGCAGTCGCAGTGTCCCAGAAGGTGACCGTGTTCGGCGCTGAGCCAGATGTCACCGCTGGAGGCATCCATCTCCCAGCTTCCAAGCTGGGCGACCCGCTGTGCAACCCGCAGACGTTCGCGCTCACGTCGGATCTCCTTCTCCTGCTGATCGGCCATGAATATCTGGTGGCGTCGCAGCTGCAGCATGTTGCGGATGCGGGCCTTGAACTCTATCTCATCCAGGGGCTTGTTGAGGAAGTCGTTTACGCCGTCCTGCAGCGCTTCATAGCGCACCTGCGGGTCGAGATTGGCCGTAATCATCAGTGCGGGAATCTGCTCCTTGGCAGGCAGCTGGCGAAAATGGCGCAGGAACTCCAGGCCATTCATAGCGGGCATCATGTAATCCACCAGCAGCAGATCCACGTCATGGTTCTGGCACCACTGAAGCGCCTCAAGGGGATCCAGGTGCCCGTGAAACACCGTGGGTTCACCGAGTTCGCTGACCATCTCCTCGATAATGGCGATTATGGTCCTGGAGTCATCGACCAGCAGTATGTGCATGGAGCTCCTTTGTGGAGCCTCAGGAGGCTGACGCGCTCAGCTGAGACCCTGAAATCCGATGGAATGTTCAATGGCAGATCCGGCGCGGATCAGGTCACCTTCACCGAAGTGCCGGCCGTAAAGCTGCAGTCCGATGGGCAGTCCCTTTTCATCCAGCCCGCAGGGGATGCTCATGCCGGGGATACCTGCCAGGTTGCAGGAGAGGGTGAAGATGTCCTCCAGGTACATGTCCAGGGGGCTGGTATTTTTCTCTCCGCAGGCAAAAGCGGTGCTTGGTGTGGTTGGCGTGACGATGACATCCACATCGCTGAAAGCCTGCTGGAAATCGCGGGCGATCAGGGTGCGCACCTTCTGGGCCTTGCGGTAATAGGCGTCGTAGTAGCCGCTGGAGAGCACATAGGTTCCCAGCATGATGCGCCGTTTCACCTCGGGGCCGAAGCCCTGGCTGCGGGTCGTGGTGTACATGTCGATCAGATCCGTTGCTCCTTCGCTGCGATGGGTATAGCGTACGCCATCGTAGCGAGCCAGGTTGGAGCTGGCTTCGGCAGTGGCGATGATGTAATAGGTAGCCACCGCGTAGTCGGTATGGGGCAGGGATATCTCCTTGACAATGGCTCCCTGCTCCTTGAGCGCTTCGACCCCGGCCATGACCTGGCGACGGATGGTCGGATTCAGGCCTTCGATGAAATACTCACGGGGCAGTCCAACGCGCAGCCCGGCGATATTTTTGCCCACGCAGGAGGTGTAGTCGGGCTTGTCGAAGGCGAGGCTGGTGGAGTCGTTTTGGTCGTGTCCGGCGATGACGTTCAGCATCAGCGCAGCGTCCGCTACGCTGTGGGTGATGGGACCGATCTGGTCGAGGCTGGAGGCAAAGGCCACCAGGCCGAAGCGGGAGACGGTGCCATAGGTTGGCTTCAGTCCAACGACGCCGCAGAAGGCTGCCGGCTGGCGGATGGAACCGCCGGTGTCGCTTCCCAGGGCGGCGGGGGCCATGCGCGCGGCGACGGCAGCGGCGCTGCCACCGGAGGAGCCGCCCGGAACGCGGGTAGGATCCCAGGGGTTGCGGGTCTGCTTCTGGAAGGCGGTCTGGTTTGAAGAGCCCATGGCGAATTCGTCCATGGAGGCCTTGCCGATGACGATGGCGCCGGCTTCGCGCAGGCGGGTGGCCACGGTGGCGTCATAGATGGCGGTATAGTTGGCGAGCATGCGCGATGAGCAGGTGGTGGCAAGGCCCTTGACGTTGATGTTGTCCTTGACGGCAATGGGAATGCCCAGCAGGGGCAGTTTTTCGCCCAGGCTGCGGCGTTTGTCGGCGCTGGTGGCTTCTGCCAGGGCCTGTTCATTGACCTGGTTGAAAACCTGAAGCTGATCATCTTTGGTGCGGATGTTTTCCAGGCAGGCTTCCACCAGTTGCTGGCTGGTGATCTCCGAAGTGGCGAGGGCGTGTTGCAGTTGGGTCAGTGTTTTATGCAGCGGCATGAATGCTCCTGGCGAAGAGAGTGTTGAGGCAGAATGTGCGACGGCCTACTCGATAACCGGTGGAACCCGGAAGTGATCCATGTCGTGATCCGGCGCATTGGCCATGACCAGCTCAAGGGGCAGGGAGGGAAGTACCGCGTCATCGCGCATGACGGTTCCATTGGTGACGGCGTGGGAAGTGGGGGGGATGTCATCGGTGTTCAGGGCGTTGAGGGCATCCATGTAGCCCAGGATGCTGTTGAGATCCTCGCCGTATTGTTCCACTTCGGCCTCACTCAGGGAGAGCCTGGAGAGTCGGGCAATGTGCAGGACTTCCGCTTGTTGTATTTTCATGACAGGTGACTCCGCAGAAATTTTCTGCAAGTATAGCGCATGGAGTATTTCAGTCAACCGGGAATTTTCGTGGAAACAAGCACTGGTGCGGGCTTTTGCGATGTCGTTGCCGCAGGTTTGTCCGCCGACCCGCCAGGGGAGGGTGGGGCCAGTGTGGCCAGTGTGCAGATGCTTTTCCCGTGCGCCTTCGGCTGCAATCTCCCCTCTTCCCTTGCATCTGCCGCGGCAAAGTGTGATATATTTCCGACAGGCTGCTGAAGAATCGGTGGCAGATCGCAAAACCGCAATTCTGGAGTACATAGTTGCATACACAGGAAATAGAGCTTGATGTTGATACCCTGGCCCAGGTTATGGGCATAGGTGACGGAAACCTTCGCGAGGTGGAGCGTGTCTGTGATGTCACAATCTCCGGCAGTGGGAACCGGCTCCTCGTTCGTGGCGGCTCTGACCGGCAGGTGGAGCAGGCGGTGGAGCTTCTGCAGCAGGTGAATCAGCGCGTGCGTCACGGGGAAACCTTTGTGCCCCGTGAAATCCCCAGTTTTCGCAGTGATGCCGACGGGGATGTCGTGCGTGCCGGTCGCAAATTTGTGCGGCCCCGCAACGCTTCCCAGCAGTCCTACGTGCGCAACCTGCAGGAGCGGGAGCTGACGTTCGGCATTGGCCCTGCGGGAACCGGCAAGACCTATATGGCGGTTGCCTGCGCCGTGGAACGCCTTCAGCGCGGCGCGGTCGACAGGATCATCATCACCCGGCCCGCTGTTGAAGCCGGCGAAAAGCTGGGTTTTCTACCCGGCGACCTTGAGGAAAAAGTCGATCCTTACCTGCGACCGATTTACGATGCCCTGCACGACTTTCTCGGTGTCGAGAAAGTGGAGAAGCTGATGGAGAAAAAAACCATCGAAGTTGCGCCCATCGCCTTCATGCGTGGCCGTACCCTTTCCAGTGCCTTTATTCTCCTGGACGAAGCGCAGAATGCCACGCCGTCCCAGATGAAGATGTTTCTTACCCGCCTCGGCAACGGTTCGACCATGGCGATCAACGGCGATCCTACGCAGACGGACCTTCCCGCTGGTGTCTCCCAGGGCCTGCAGCAGGCCATCGATATCCTGCGCCACATTCCCGAAGTGGGCATGACCTTTTTTTCCAATGCCGACGTGGTGCGCCATCCGCTGGTCAGCGCTATCGTTCAGGCTTACGAGCACTATGAATCAGGAAACAAGCAATGAGTAATCTCATCGGTCGCTGGCACCAGTACTTTCTGGCCCACACCATCAAACAGCCTCTGGGGGTCAAGGTGATCGCCATGGTCACCGTGGTTCTGGTCGCCTTTTTTGCCATCCCCGAAGAACGGTTCACCGGAGATATTTATGAGGTCGGAGATATTGCCAGCCGCAATATCAAATCTGATCGGGAACTGCTGGTCATTGACGAAGCCGCCACCATACAGAAACGGCGGGAGGCCCATGAACACGCCGGGCTGCTCTTCGACCATGACCGCTCAGTGGAGCGCAGCTTTGTCATTGCCATCGAAGAGACTTTTCAGGCAGCGCGGCGCGCTGCTTCGGCGCCGGAAGGCTCCGGTGAAGTCAAAGAGCTTGAGGCGATGCTGGGGCGCTTTCATCTGCAGCCGGAGGTGCTGGCACACTTTCAGGAACGTCAGTTCTCGGAAGCTTTGGAGCAGCGCATCAAGCAGTGTGTCGGCACGGCCTACGGCCAGGGAGTTTACTTGCCCGGGAGCCGCTCCCATGTCTTTGACAACGCCTTTGTGCGGGATATCAGCACCGGCGGTGTTCAGCGTATTGTACCCGAGCGCCCTCCCCGCACTCCCTCCGAGGTGGCCGCGGTCATCGATCAGCACTGTCAGGAGTCTGCCGTGGTCATGTTCACCATGGCCAACCTCTCCCCCGATATCACTTTCAACGAGCGGGCAACCATCACCCGGCGCGAGGAGCTCTCCCAGCAGGTCAAGCCAGTCTACATTGTGGTGCGCCAGGGTGAGATGATCGTGCGGGAAGGCGAAATTGTCGACGCCATGACCCGTCAGAAACTGAATACCCTGCTACGGGTTAAAAGCTCCCTGGAACACTGGTTCTCCTTTATGGCCACCCTGATCATGGCCAGTATTCTGATTCTGATTCCCTGGAAATATTTCGAAAAGGCGCGCAAGAAGATTTTCAACAGCAGTGACCGCCTCTATATTTTCTTCACGATCCTGCTTGGCTCCATTGCCCTGGTGAAGCTGTTCTCCATTATTGCTGCCGGGCTCTCCTTCAACCTGCCCTACGTGAGTTATGACTACCTGATCTACGCTGTGCCTATCGCGGCCGGGGCCATGCTGGTGGCGATCCTGCTGGATCTGCACATCGCCATGATCTACACCACGGTCTTTTCCATCATCTGTGGCGTGATGGTGGGTCACGATATCAGCTTCGCCCTCTATACCTTCGTCAGCGGGCTTGTGGCGGCCTACAGCAGTTTCTCGTTCCGCAACCGCATGGATCTGACCTTCGCCGCCCTGTGGTCCAGTGCCGCAGGCGCTTTGGTCATGGTCTCCATCCTGCTCTTCAACGGCGATCTCTTTTCCTGGGGCGCCCTCTGGGCCTTTGCCTTTGTCTTTATCTCCGGGCAGATATCCATGCTGCTGGTGATGGGCCTGCTGCCCATCTTTGAGTCGGGATTCCATGTCACCAGTGACCTGCGGCTGCTGGAACTGAGCAATATGGGACATCCTCTGCTGAAGCAGCTGATTCTGCGGGCGCCCGGTACCTATCACCACAGCATCATCGTGGGCAGCCTGGTTGAGGCAGCGGCCGAAGAAATTGGCGTCAATCCCCTGCTGGCAAGGGTAGGGGCTTACTATCACGATATCGGAAAGATGAAGAAGCCCGAGTACTTCATTGAGAATCAGCGGGGGATCAACCGCCACGATACCCTGTCGCCCGCCATGTCCAGCCTGGTAATCACCAACCACGTCAAACACGGCATGGAGCTGGCCGAAGAGTACAGTTTGCCCAAATCCATACGGGAGATTATTCAGCAGCACCATGGCCGGACGCTCATCCAGTACTTCTACAAGAAAGCGCTGGAGGGTGGCGAGAAGGTTGATGACGAGAAATTCCGCTATGCCGGCCCCAAACCACAGACCCGCGCCGCCGCACTGGTTATGCTGGGAGACAGCTGCGAGGCCGCGACCCGGGCCCTTTCGGAGCCATCGCATACGCGCATTCAGAACCTGGTGCAGAAGATCATCAATAATATCTTCGTGGATGGGCAGCTGGATGAGTGTGAGTTGACCCTGAAGGATATCGGCATGATTGCTGCCAGCTTCACCAAGACCCTGACGGGAATCTATCACCAGCGCATCGAATACCCAGAGGACAAGAAGGAAGTTCAGGTTCCCAAAGAGAAGCCTGAGAAAGCTCCTGACGCTGAGCTGGATACCCGCTCCCGCCCCGGCAGTGGCAACCCGCCTATTCCCACGAAGAAAGTTCCCGCCTCCATACGCCACTTCACCCACCAGGATGTGGATATTCCGGGCACACCGGAAGCTGACGCCAAAGACAAGGGAGAGAAAAATGGCAGCAACCCTCAGTATTTCTGAGCTTCCCCGCCACTGGAGTCTGCGCCACAACAATCCTCAACACATTGTGGTCTATCTTCATGGTTTCGGATCATCCATGCTCTCGGCCAAGGCGTGTGCCATTGAGGACGCACTTTTCCAGCGTGGCTACTCTTTTTTGCGCTTCACCTTTGACGATATGCAGGCGGATCGCTTCTTTCACCTCACGGTGCCGAAGATGGTGGATCAGCTTCGACGCATCGTGGATACCCTGGCGGGAGCCTATGAGCGCATTCACCTGATCGGCTCGTCCCTTGGCGCCATGGTGCTTGCCCGCTACTGCGAGCAAGGAGCTTCGCCGGCGGTGGCATCTCTGACGACCCTGGCGGGCTCTTTTGATTTTTACGCCAACCGGCTGGAGGGCATGGGGGCAGATGGACTGCAGGTGTGGAAGGAGAAAGGGTTCGCCCTGTTCTACCATTACGGGGTCAATGACACCATTCAACTGGGAACTGCATTTCTGGAAGATGTGGAAAGCTATATGCCCTATCGGCTGCGGACACGGTTGCCCTTTCTGCTGATACACGGCAAACGTGATGAGACGGTCAGTTTTGAACAGTCGGTCGCCATGGCATCCGAGCAGCCCCTCGCAACCCTGAAGCTCTATGAAGCGGGCGATCACTCCCTGATGGGAGATATAGATGAAATTATCCGGGATATTGCCGGGCACCTGCTGCCCCTGAGCAGCAGGAACGCCGATGCGGTGGCCGACTGTGTGCACTCGCCGGCTGTACTGAGCACCATACAGGAGGAAATACAATGAAATGCGCGGTCATCGGTGCCGGCAGCTGGGGCACCGCCCTGGCCCATCACCTCGCTTCCACTGGTCGGGAAGTATTGATATTTGCCCGTGAGGAGGAAGTGGCAGAGGAGATCAACGGCTCGCGCCGCAACAGTCTTTACCTGCCGGACATGGAACTGCATGCCATGGAAGCCACCACGGACTACGGGCGGCTGTTCAGTCCCTATGAGCTCTACCTGTGGGCGGTGCCTGTGCAGAAGTCCCGCCGGCTGCTCCAGGATATCGGATCGTACCTGGAACTTGGCACGCCCATCGTCAATGCCAGCAAGGGCATCGAAAACGAGACCCTGCTTCTGCCCCACCAGATTTTTGCCGATATCCTGGGGCCCCACGCCAACGTATCCACGCTTTCAGGGCCTTCCTTTGCCCGCGAGGTGGTGCAGGGGGTGCCGACGGCAGTGACCATTGCCAGTCCGAAGACTCGCACCGGAAGCGGCCTGCAGGATATTTTCAGTAACGCGTCCTTCCGTGCCTATACCACCAAGGATGTCATGGGCGTGGAGATCTGCGCCGCCGTGAAAAACGTCATCGCCATTGCCAGCGGTATCTGCCATGGCCTCGGGCTTGGCCACAACGCCACTGCCGCCCTGATTACCCGTGGTCTGGCCGAAATCACCCGCCTGGTGGTCAAGTGCGGAGGCCACAGTCAGACTGCCAGCGGCCTTGCCGGAGTGGGCGATCTGGTGCTCACCTGTACCGGTGGCCTCAGTCGCAATCGCACTGTGGGAGAGCGGCTGGCCAGGGGGGAAACCCTTGGCGATATCACGGCGGGTATGAACATGGTGGCGGAAGGCGTTCAGACCTGCCAGTCCACCCACGAGCTGGCGCTGCAGAAGGGTGTGGATATGCCCATAACGGCGGAAGCTTACCGTATTCTCTTTGAGGACAAGGACGTCTGTCAGGGAATTCGCGATCTCATGAACCGCGACCTCAAGGCCGAGCACTGGAGCTGAGTCGTGGGGGTGGAAATTTGTCCTGGAAAACAAAATCAGCGCAAAACCACATTTACAAAGGACCGCTTCTCAGGTAGTATTTTTGCCTGAAACTGACCATGGCATCGTGTGTGCCGATGGCGGGAAGCGAAACAATTCTCAGAGACAAAGGACATTCATGCACAGATATATATTTCTTCTGCTGGCACTTCTCATTCTGGGCTCCGGATGCGCCAAGAAAGCGGATCCCGACCGCGTTCCGGATCTGGAAACCGCCCACCGGCTGGCAGAACGCGGGCAGTACGATGAGGCGCGCCAGGAGTACCGTGGTGTGATGAACCTGGCGGATAATTCAGAAGCCGTCGCCCGGATCATGCTCTATATCGCCCACACCTACGAGAAGGAAGGCGAGTGGCTGGACGCGTCCATTGAGTATGAACACTATCTGCTGCGCTTTCCCGACCATTCCGCTGCCGACGATACCATGATCCGCCTGATGGAAATGTACATGGAGCAGATTCGCACCATTGATCGCGATGTGAATCCAGCCCGCAAGGCGTACTCTCTGGCCCAACGCTTCTACCGTGAATATCAGAGTTCGCCACGCACCGGTGAGGTTCAGGTAATGGAGCAGCAGGCCTTTGAAATTATTGCCGAACACGAGGCGTATATTCTCGATTTTTACCTGCGGACGAAAAAAATTACCGCTGCGAAGACACGGCTTGAGCGCATAGAGCGGGATGATCCCGATTTTTTTGCCACACCGGTGATTCAGCAGCAGTATCGACGTTTAAAAGAACTTCAGAAGTGACGCTTCTTTGCCGATAGGAAAGAACGGGAAGGATCCCGGAACAGGATGTAAGGAGTCAGCCCCATGGTAGATGCATTCTATAATGCCGCTTCCGCCATAAAAACCTATGGCTTTCGACAATCCGCATCGGCCCACAATGTGGCCAATGTCAACACCGATGGCTTCAAGTCCCAGCGGGTGGATACTGCAGAAGGTGTCTCTGGAGGAGTGCGCCCCACCGGCGTCAGCATCGACAAGAGCCACGGTCCTTTCCGGCCCAGCGAATTTCCGGCGGACACGGTGTCCTTCAGTGCCGACGCCATTGCCATGGCGGGCCTTGTGGAAGGATCCAACACCGATATCACCCGCGAGATCGTCAACAGCTCCGTAAACCAGTACTCTGTCAGCGCCAATACCGGAGTGATCCGCTCCCAGGACGAAATGATAGGGACACTGCTTGATATCGTCTCCTGATGAAATCTCTGCTCCTGTTCCGGATCCTGCCCTTTATCGCCCAGATGTATCTGAAAATCTGCTTCCTGACCTGCCGCAAAACCTATGAGGGGCGGGAGATCCTGCAGGCGGTGGAAGATGACCCCAAGCCCTACACTATTGCCACCTGGCATGGTCGTTTTATTGCACTGATCTGGTTGTACGGCAGAGGCAACGCCTGTGGCGTGCTCAGCCAGCACACCGATGCCGAGATTCTCGCCCGCGTTCTGCGCTACTTTGGCCACGATACCGTGCGCGGCTCTTCCACCCGTGGCGGCGTTGGCGCGCTGCGTCAGATGATCGCCAAGCTTCGTCAGGGATACGACATCGGCATCACCCCCGATGGTCCCAAAGGGCCACCGCTGGTGGTCAAACCAGGTGCGGTCGGTGCCGCCAAGGCCACCGGCACCACCATTCTGCCGGTTTCCTACAGTGGCAGTCCCGTAAAAATTCTCTCCAGCTGGGACTCCTTTGTCTTCCCCCTGCCCTTTGGCCGCATGCACTTTGTGGTGGAAAAACCCCTCCTGGCTGAACACTATGATGACCTTGAAACCGGCAACAAGCTGCTGGGGGAGCTCCTGATGAGCGCCACCCGCAGAGCGGATCAGGCCATGGCCGCCGGGAAGCGCACATGAGAGCGGCTCAGCGTATTCCTCTTGATTTTATTGCCACTGGACTCTATTTCGGCAAGATACCCTTTGCCCCTGGCACCTGGGGAACCCTGCCCGGCATAGCGCTGCTGTGGCTGATGGCAGATTTTCCCCTGTGGAGCAAGCTGCTCATTGCCGGGCTGCTGTTTTTTGGTGGAGTGCTGGTGTGCCATCGCGCCCAGGAGCTCTATGGCCGCAAGGACCCCTCTTGCGTGGTGATCGACGAGATCGCCGGTGTGTTCTTTGCCGGCATGTGGTTTGCGGTCAGCTGGCCCATGCTGCTGGCTGTCTTTGTACTTTTCCGCTTTTTTGATATTCTCAAACCCTGGCCTATCCGCCGACTGGAAACCTTGAGGGACGGCTGGGGTGTCATGGCAGATGATATGGCGGCCGGTGCCGCCGCCGCGCTGGTGCTTGTGGCGGTGAGCCTGCTGCTCTGATCTGTGCCCTTCCACTTTTCACGCAAAGGAAGACATATGCGCGCATCACTTCTCAGTATAGGCGATGAGCTGCTCAGTGGCTTTATCCTCAACTCCAACGCCCGCTATCTGGCCCAGATGCTGACCCAACAGGGTTTCGATGTGCGTACTCACCTGACGGTGGGTGACGAAACAGATGACATTGTTGCAGCCTACCATGAGCTGGCCGCCGACAATCAGCTGGTACTGGTCACTGGCGGCCTTGGGCCGACCCACGATGACAAGACCCAGGAGGCAAGCGCCCGCGCCCTGGGAGTGGAATCGCGCATCGATGAGGCATCACTCAGTCGCCTGCAGGAGTTTTTCACTCGGCGCAAGCGTCCCATGAAAGACATACATAAGCGCATGGCGACTTTTCCTGTCGGTGCCACCGTTGTACCTAACCCCGTGGGTGCCGCCGATGGTTTCACCTTTATGCTCAGCGGTTGCCAGTTTCTCTGTATGCCTGGTGTGCCGGCGGAGATGCGCGCCGTCAGTGGCAACTTCATGGAGCATTTCCTGCAGTATCCCCAGGAACGCTTCTATAATGGCCAGGCCATCATCTCCCTCTGCGGTATCCCCGAGTCAGAAGTGGCCCGCCGCATCGCCCACCTGCTGGAGGGCGAGAATTACCGCATCGGCCTGCTGCCCAATGATGCTGCTGTACGCATCCGCGTGGCCAGCCGAACGCGCGCAGGCCAGCAGGAAGCTGACCGCATTGCTGCGTCGGTTATGGAGCTGATTCTGCCCTGTTTCGCGCCGGATGATATCTTCTCCATGGAAAACGAAGCGCTGGAAGTCGTCCTGCTCAAAGAGCTTCAGCGCCAGCAGCTGAGCCTGGCTCTGGCGGAATCCTGCACCGGCGGAAAGATTGCCGATCAGCTTATCGCCGTTCCCGGCGCTTCAGCCATCCTGCTCTTCGGCGGCGTCTTCTACTCCAACCAGTCCAAGGTGGAGCTGCTTGGGGTCGCGGAGCAGACCCTCGTGGATCACGGCGCTGTCAGTGAACCCACAGCCCGTGAAATGGTCGATGGTGTCTGTCGCATTGCCCGTACCCACTGCGGAATCTCCGTCACCGGTATTGCCGGTCCCGAAGGGGGGACTGAAGAGAAACCGGTGGGCACAGTGTATATAGGCACGCGGGTGAAGGATTGCGTGGAGGTGCAACGCTACCTGCACAGCGGCAACCGTGAACTGATCCGGCAACGCGCCGTCCAGGCAGGGCTTTTTCAGCTGCTGCGAATGGTGCGCAGATAATATCCGTGATTTTTCATCCCGCCCATGGGAGGATGCCATGAAGTTCCCTGTCTATCACGTCGATGCCTTTACTCAGCAGGTTTTCGGCGGCAATCCCGCTGCCGTCTGCCCCCTGGAATCCTGGCTGAGCGTGGAAACCATGCAGGCCATCGCCGCCGAGCACAACCTCTCTGAAACCGCTTTTTTTGTTGCCACGGCTCCCGGACACTACCAGTTGCGCTGGTTCACTCCCCAGGTTGAGGTGGACCTGTGCGGCCATGCCACCCTGGCCAGTGCCTTTGTGATTTTTTCCAGTATGGCGCCACAGCTTGACCGGATCACCTTTGAAACTGCCAGCGGCGTGCTGAAGGTGGAGCGCCGCGGTACGCTGCTGGTGATGGATTTTCCCTCGCGCAGGCCCCATCCGGCCGCCCTCTCACCTCTGCTTGGACAGGCCCTGGGCAGAGAACCACGGGAGACCTGGAAGTCCCGGGACTATTTGCTGCTCTTTGAAGACGAAGAGACTATCCGCAGCCTGCAGCCGGATTTTGATGCCCTCAAGCGCATCCCCGATACTCTGGGTTTTATCGCCACGGCGCCTGGAGATACCGTGGACTTTGTCTCCCGTTTCTTCGCTCCCGGAGCCGGCATCGCCGAAGATCCGGTGACCGGCTCCGCCCACAGCACCCTTATCCCCTTCTGGGCCGATCGCCTTGGCCGCACAACGTTACATGCCCGGCAGATATCGCCCCGCAGCGGTGAGCTCTTCTGCGAAAATCTCATCGACCGCGTTCTGATCGGGGGACACTGCGTATTTTTCTCCCAGGGGATGATTACCCTTTGAAGGCTTTGACTATTGAGGTTTTCTTCGCCAGTCATCCAGGAAACTGTAGAGGCAGGGTATGGCCAGCAGTACCAGGATAGCTGATGTGATCAGGCCAAAGATGATGCTGATGACCAGCGGTTTGAGAAACTGGGCCTGAAGGCTGCGCTCCAGCATGAGGGGCATAAGGCCCAGGGCGGTGGTGATCGTCGTGATGGTGAGGGCGCGAAAGCGATCCCGGCTGGCACTGAGAGCAGCCTGCAGAATAGTGGCTCCGCCTGAGGCGTGCATCTTGACAAAGGCGACCAGCAGGATGGAATTATTGACCACGATTCCGGCCAGGGATGCGGCGCCAATGACCGAGGGCATGGAGAGGTTGTATCCGGTAATCAGGTGTCCCCACACGGCCCCCATGAAGGCGAGGGGGATGGCGACCATGACGACGGCTGGTTCGATGAAGCTGCGGAACTGGTAGCTGAGGATGCAGAAGATCCCCAGCAGGCCAAGCAGCAGGGCGTTGCGCATGGATGCGCCCGTTTGGCGGGATTCGGCAATTTGCCCTTCAAAGTGGACCTGCACTTCAGGATAGCGGGCCTGCAGTTCGGGCAGGAAACGCTTTTGCAGATCGGTGATTATCTCCATGGCGTTGGCGATGCGGGTATCCACGTCGCCGCTCACCGTGACCGTGCGCTGCCGATCAATGCGCAATATGCGGCCCCATCCACGGGCAGGCTCCATGGAAGCCACTTCACTCAGGGGAATCAGGGTGCCGTCGGGCAGAGTGACCAGAAAGCGCTCCAGCTCCAGCAGGCTGTGGCGGTCGCGCTGCCGCACCATGATTTCAAATGTCTCCCTTCCCACCTGAATCTGACTGACAGTTTCCCCCAGCCAGGCTGCGCGCAGCTGGCGGGCGATTTCGGCTGCGTCTACTCCCAGGCTGGCGGCTCCGGCTTTCAGCTGCAGGTGGTATTCGGGTTTGCCGGTGCGCAGGTCGCTGAGTATATCAGTGGCACCGGTATAGCCTTTCAGCCACTGGGAGAGGTCGTAGGCGGCCGCTTCCAGGGTGTGCAGGTCTTCACCTTTCAAGCGGATCTCCAGGGCCTTTCCCGCCGGGCCAATAACCGGCTCTTTCAGGTTCAGGCTGAGTACATCGGCTGGCGACCCCGTGTGCTCGCGCCACAGGGAGAAGAGTTCATCCAGTCGAGTGGAGCGCCTCTCTGCCGTCAGCAGATCGGCAGTTATGGTGGCGACGTGTGGGCCACGCTCAAAGGCGTCGGTGTTTTCCCCGTAGCGTACCAGAATATGCCGCACCAGTGGTTGCTGACCCGGCTGCTGGGGGCTGAGTTCGGCATTGGCCTGCTCAAGGGCGCTCACCACTTGTTCCACCACCTGGCGGGTACGCTCCAGGGGTGTCCCCTGGGGCATGATCAGGCGCGCTTCCACCACGTCACCCTCCAGATCGGGAAAGGCTTCGAACTTCACCAGACCACCCGCCAGCAGGCCAATGGTGGAGAGAAAGAAGAAAATCAACAGGCCCGCAAACAGGGAGCGCTGGTGTACGGCCCAGTGCACTGCCCGGTTCAGGTACTCGTCCCGCAGGGTGGCAAAGCCGTGCTCGAAGCGCTGGCGAAAGCGGTTCGGAGTACGATTCTGCAGTCTGCGGGTACTGTGGCACATGTGGTGGGGCAGGATCAGATAGGCGTGCACGAGGCTGACGATCAGGGTCAGCAGGGCGGCAAAAGGCATGACGCGCAGCACTTTGCCAATGTCGCCGGAGATAAAGGCCAGGGGCACAAAGATAGCAGCGGTGGTCAGGAATGAGGACAGGATGGCGGGTGCCACTTCACGTACGCCTTCCACGGCGGCTGAGAGGGGATTTTTTCCCCGCTCGCTGTGGGCGGCGATATTTTCAGCAATGACGATGGCGCTGTCCATCATCAGACCGATGGCCAGCATCAGGGCAACCATGGAGACCATGTTAATGGAGACGCCCAGCATGGCCATGAGGGCAAAGGCACCCAGAAACGAGATGGGCAGGCCCAGCCCCACCAGCAGCGAAGTGCGCAGGCTGAAGAAGAGCCAGATGGCTGCCACCACCAGAAACAATCCCTGAATGCCATTGCGCGTCAGCATTTGCAGGCGATCCTGCAGGATGGAGGTGATATCCTGGGTCAGTACCAGTTGCACCGACTCCGGCGCGCGCAGGCGCTCGTTTGTGATGAATTCCTGCAGATCGGCATATACGTCCAGACTGTCATGATCTCGTCCTTTATACACTTCCAGTACGGCGGCCCGTGTACCATCCAGCTCGGTGCGCACCTCGGGCAGGCGAAAGGTGTCAGTGATGGTGGCCAGGTCGCCCAGTCGCAACTCGTGGCCATCGGCTGTGCCAATGATGATAATATCTTCAAAGGCTTGAGGTGCTTTGCGTTCATCGGTGAAGCGGATCACCGTATCGCCCAGGGGGCTCTCCAGGGTTCCGGCGGGCAATTCGATATTCTGGCGGGCCAAAATGGCGGCAATGGCGTTCACGCTGACTCCGTGCTGATGCAGCACATCAGCCGCGATTTCCACCTGTATCTGGCGTTCAGAGAATCCTTTCAGGTTGACCTGGGCAATATGCGGGTTGCGCAGCAGGCGCTCCCGCAGCTTTTCGGCATAGACCTTCAGATCGGTTTCATCCATGGGCCCCGTTATGGCCAGGGCTGCCACCAGATCGGTGCGATGCAGTTCGCGCACAATGGGTTTGCCTGCCTGGGCGGGGAGGTCGTCGATGGCGTCTACTTCGGTGGCTATGGTGCTCAGAAAACGCTGGGCGTCGCCGTTTCCCGACATCTTGGCAATGGCCAGCGCGAAATTTTCGCGGGCATCACAGCGAAACTCCGCCAGGTCAGTAATGCCGTCAACCGCATCTTCCAGGCGCTGGCAAATCGCTTCTTCCACCTCGTGGGCACTGGCACCCCGATACTCCACCTCGACGGAAGCTTCCACGGGGCGAAAGTCGGGAAAGGTCTCGCGCAGCAATGAGCCAATGGAAAGTACGCCGGCCAGCAGCAAGATGATGGCCAGAATGTTGGCTGCTGTGGGATGCTCGGCAAAGTAGCGGATCATGGCGCACCCGCACCTTCAATGAGCTGCTGGGAAGCTGCACTGAAGCGGGGCTCGACCGTGCGGCCCTCGATGGCGGGCATCAGGTCGCCCGCCACGACCGCCTCGCCTGGCTTTACTCCATCCAGAATCTGCACCAGTTCACCGTACCTATGGCCGATGGAAACCTGGCGGCGCTCTAGGCGCTGCTCGCTGTCGACAACCAGCACCACGCTATCCTGGCGAACACTGGAGCGGGGCAGCAGGATAGCCGCAGAACGTGGAGCACCGGTCAGTTCCACCTCGACAAACATACCGGGAAGTAAGGGGAAGGGGCGCGCCGGAAAGGATTGTTGCCATTGCCAGGCGTTGATGCGCAGGACGATACCCAGAGTGCGGGTGCGTTGATCCAGGGCGTCGGTAAAACGCAGCACTTCAGCGGATACGGGTTCAGGGATGCCGGGCAGCAGAAGACGGGCACCGAGATTGGTTAAATCCTGGCGTGGAGGCAGAGAACTCTCCGTGGGCGTGCTGCTGGTGAGCGTCGCAAGACGACCAAGGGGCAGGTGGGCCACAACCTCCATGGATTGGTGGTCATGGGCTTCGAATAACAGGGTTCCCGGGGACACGACCTGCCCCGTATTCACATGTACCGGCCCGATAACGACGGCATAGGGGGATTGCACCCTGGTGCGTTCCATATCGCGCCTGGCGCGCTCCATGCGGGCGCGGGCGCTTTCCTGCTGGGCCAGCAGCCGTTCGCGTTCGTGGGGGAGTTGATTCAGCGTATTGCGCAACTGCTGCACGCTCTGGCGCTGCTGCAGGAAACTGCGCTCCTCACGCTCCAGTTGTGTCTGGGAGATGGTTCCCGTGGCTGCCAGACCCTGCTGTCGGGTCAATTCACGTTCCGCCAGCTCCAGAGCCCGCGCTTCCAGCAGAAGTGATGTTTTCATGCTTTCCCGGCGACTCTCCAGCTCGGCAACCTGGGCTTTCGCCGCCAGCCAGACCGCGTGGGCATCGGCCAGGGCATTGTCGTAGTCGGTGGACTCTATGCGCAGCAGCAGACGGTTGCCCTCTACTGCCTTGCCCGTTTGCAGCAGATCTGTGACCAGTTCAACCCGTCCCCCGACCTCGGCCACAGCCCGCCAGCTGCGCCCGGCAGTAACCGTACCTGTGGCGCGGACTCTGGGGAGGAAGTCAACCTCCTTCACCTGAATGGTGGAGACCACTGGAATTTCTGTTCCCTGGGCGTTGTGCTGTGGGCCACTGCGACTGGCAACCAGGATGACGACCAGGAGAATGCCTGCAGCCATGGGGAGAAAGATTGCGAGTTTCCGGCGGACGGATGGCATGGGAGGCTCCTTTTGTTATCAGTTGTCTGCAGCGGGAAAGAGTCCGTGCTCCAGCAGGGCGATGGTGTGATCTTGCAAGCGTTCCTGGCTGATGTTCAGCGTTTCAGGGCTAAAGTGCTGCTGCCAGAGGGAGGTGGTTGCCAGGGGAAACATTGTCAGGCCTATGAGGGAGACGGGCAACAGGTGTGGTTCCACATGGGGATTCACACTGCCCTGCTCCCGAGCGTTCTGGAAGGCTTGGGCCAGTTTACTGGGGAGTTTCAGGTTCTTGACCACATAACTCAGCAGAAACTGGCGCAGGGCACCATCTTCATTGACAACTTCCCGTATCCAGAGACCCGGCAGCCATGGATGGCGCCGCACCATGGCGTGGACGGCTGTCACAAAAGTGCGCACGAGTGTACGCGTATTGTCGCCAGCCGACAGCAGCTCCTGGCGCAGCCCGTCAAAGGCAGGTATCAGACGCTCATTGATAACGGCGTCCAGCAGTTGATCCTTGGAGCCGAAGTAGTAGCTGATCATGGCAGGGGTGACTCCACCTGCATTGGCAATGGCGCGCAGGCTGGTTGCGCCAATGCCGTGACGAGCGTAGTGCTCCACGGTGATGTCGAGTAACTGCTCGCGCTGCTCGGTATTGGTTCCCTTTGGCCTGCCAGGTTTTCTGTTCAACTGCTTGTGCATGGGGTGCTCCTGAATGGTGGTCAGATATTAAATGATCGATTAATTAATTTCAAGGGGAATGTGGACGCGAAAGCTATCAGCTTTGCTGTTTGGCTTTTCGTGGTGTCGCTATTGAGCAGGGTATTGTGACGCGTATGGTTGCCAGAAAGCGGTCAGGAAGGTTTCTGCTGCTGGTAGAGGTGGTGAATGATGCCGTCGGATAGTCCGATTTTGGGTACCAGCAGCTTGCTCATGCGAGCGGCTTCCATCACAAAGAGGATGATTTCGCCAGCGGGCACGATGACATCAGCCCGGTCCGGGCGGAGGCCGAGTTTGCGCATGCGTTCTTCATAGGTGTGCGATTGAATATGCTGATGAACTTTCTGCATTCTGGCAAGGCTGAGGGGTGAGGTGGAGTCCTTTTCGGCGATTTTGGCGATTTTATTGATATTGCCGCCGGAGCCAATGCCGAGGATGGGGCTGTGCCCCTTGGTTGTACTTTTGATCCAGCTGCCCATCTCCTTCCAGCGTTCGGTGCTCACCAGCCCCTCCAGAATCCGGATGGTGCCAATGTCAAAGGAGCGTGATTCCAGGCGTTTGCCACGGGAGAAAAAGCTCAGCTCGGTGCTGCCGCCGCCGATGTCAATATAGAGGTAGGATTTGGAGTGATTGAGTTTTTCGGCGATGGCGTTGGAGCAGATCATATCGGCTTCCATGCCACCATCGATGATGTGGATCTGAATGCCGCTTTCATTGAGGACGCGCTCCATGACTTCCTGGCCATTGTCGGCTTCGCGCATGGCTGAAGTGGCGCAGGCCATGCAGGCTGCTGGTTCTATGACGTCCAGCAGGTTTCTGAAGGCGACCATGGTCTTGACGAGATGCTGGGCTTTTTTCTCGGAAATATGGCCCCTGGTAAAGGCGTCTTCGCCAAGGCGTACGGGGACGCGGTAAAGGGATGCCTTTTTGATGAGGGGGCTGCTGTCGCCATTTTCATATACATGGGATATCAGGAGTCGCACGGCGTTTGATCCGATATCAATGGCGGCCAGTTTCATCATGATGGGGTCACACTCCTTTGCAGGTAGTCATAGATTTCGTATTGGGCTCGAATTCTGGGAGACGTGGCTCCGGGGGTACGCATGGGATTGCTCTGGCGACTGTCGATGATCCGGGCACGGCAGTTATCCTGCCACTGAATACTCAGCATATCCCACAGTTCCTGCTGCAGCGCTTCACTGTAAACGGGCGTAATGACCTCCACCCGGTTGCTGAGGTTGCGGCGCATCCAGTCCGCCGAGCCCATGAAGCATAGTCGCTTGCCGCCATTGTGGAAAAAGAATATCCGTGAATGCTCCAAAAAGCGGTCTACAATGCTGATAATCTCGATATTGTCACTGAAGCCCTTGCGTTTGACCAGGGAGCAGATTCCCCGGATGATCATGCGGATTTTCACCCCCGCCCGGCTCGCGTCATAGAGCTTGGCGATAATGGCCCGGTCCACCAGGCTGTTGACCTTGATGAATATCCATGCCTCCTGGCCGGCTCGCGCCGCTTCAATTTCCCGGTCAAGCATCTGTTCGAAGTGCTGGCGCATCTGGAAGGGGGCTACCAGCAGGTGCTTGAAGCGGGGCACCCGGCTGTTGTCCTTGAGGAAGGCGAAGACCTTGTCCACATCGCGGGTAATGCGTGGGTCGGCTGTCAGCAGGGTATCGTCGCAGTAAATCCGGGCAGTGGACTCGTTGAAGTTGCCGGTACCTATGGTGCAGTAGTGCACCAGTTTCCCTTCCTCGCGCCGCGTGATATGGCAGAGCTTGGAGTGAACCTTCAGGCCGGGTACGCCGTAAATGACCCGCACGCGGTTTTCTTCCAGCTTCTGGGCCCAGTAGATGTTGGCTTTTTCGTCAAAGCGCGCCTGCAACTCAATGACCACTGTGACACTCTTGCCGTTGCGGACGGCATTTTTCAGGGCGTTGATAACCATGGAGTTCTGGGCAAGGCGGTAGAGGGTCATGTTGATGCTGATGACGTCGGGGTCGATGGCCGCTTCCCGCAGCAGGTCGAGGATATAGTGGAAGGACTGGTAGGGGAAGTGCAGCAGGATGTCCTGCTGGCGGATGATGCTCAGCAGGCGCTTTTGTCCGGCCAGTACCGGATGGGGCAGCGGCGGCAGGGGCTCGTAGCGGAAGCTCAGTGGCCCCACGTCGGGGAAGTTCATGAAGTCTTTGAAGTTATGATAGCGACCAGCGGCGATGAGTGAGTCCTGGCGACTCAGGCGCAGTCGGCGGGTCAGAAACTGCAAAAGATCTGCGGATATAGTGCGATCAAAGACCATGCGCACCGGGCGGCCCTGTTTGCGTTTTTTCAGGCTGCGGCTGACCGCGTCGATGTAGCTTTCGATCATATTGTCTTCAATATCCAGTTCGGCATCGCGGGTGACCTTGATGGTGAAAGCGCGGAAGACGTCAAAGTCGAAGATACTGAAAATATCCTTGAGGCAGTGGCGGATCACGTCGTCAAGGAGGATGATGTACTGATTTTTCCCCTGGGGTGGCAGGGTCAGGAAGCGGGACATGACGTCCGAGGGAATTTTCAGCAGGGCGTGTTTCTCCTGGCTGGGGTCATCGCTGCGACTCATCTCGATGGCGAAGTAGACATTACCGTCATAGAGGTTGGGAAAGCTCTTGATGTGGTCGAGCATGATGGGGAAGAGGGCGGGCCGCACCCGGTTGTGGAAATAGCTCTCCACGAAAGCCGCCTGGCGCTCGTCAAGCTGGGTTTCATCGATGATGAAAATACCCTCAAGCTCCAGCTCGTGGCGGATACGGGTATAGGCCTGTTCGAAGGCGTCCTGCTGTGTGGCCACCATGCGCTTGATGGCCAGTAGAATTTTGCGCGGATCATCGCCAAGAATATCCAGGGCTTTTTCGCCGATATCAATGAAGCGCTTGATGGTCGCAACCCGCACCCGAAAGTACTCATCCATGTTGGAAGAGAAGATTCCCAGGAATTTCAGCCGCTCCAGCAGGGGAACTTCCGGATTGGTAGCTTCCTGCAGTACCCTGGCGTTGAAGGAGAGCCAGCTGATTTCGCGGTTGATATAAGGGAATACGGGATCATTACGCATGCAAGTGCTCCTTGGTGAGGTGGAAAGGCACTATCATAGGGTATTGGAGGAATTTCGATGGTAAAATTCCTGTAATATTTCTGTAACGGGCTGCAGGGGGAGGCCATCTGCGGCGTTGCCCGACACGTGCCACCGCTCTCGGAAATCCCGCTGACACTCTCCGGCAAAAAGGCAGGGAGGCGTCAGAAGTCTGTTTTTCCGTGACTCCAGAACTCTGAACTGAAGTTTCGTACCCCCCCCCGAAACGGCAGGATGTCGGCGTCGACACTGATGCCATATTGGAATGGCAAAAATGGTTCTGCACAGATTGCGTCGCTTGACATTATCCTCACCATATATAAGAGTTTCTTTTGCCACTTTTTACCCGCAAAAAGTGGCTGGGAAGCGGCCCCCCAGTGCTGTCCTTTTCAGCCGTCCGCTTACCTGGAACTGGGGACCGCAAACAACCGCCCTCCGTGGCTTTTGGTTTGCGGTTGCCGCCCTCGTGGCGGCAACCCTACGAGTCTATCGCGTTATTCAGGCAATTGAAAAGCTCTCAGGTGCAAGGCGCACGCAAGGTGAGAAGTGAGGCGTACTTCCTGTACGTCGCAGCGACGAGCACTTGTGAGCAACGCCGCAGATGAGAGCTTTTCAGCAGCCTGACAGTCGGCGCGTCCTGGCTGGGCCAGCACACGGGGGAGAGACAGAAGCAGGCCGTTCCCCCCTGAGCCCGTCCGGTGAGTGCGACGCCTGGCTGGCAAGACCCGAACGGGACACTCACAGGAAGTGAGTGGTCCGGCAGCACTGCAAGGATGCAGTGTCTGCTGGATCTCCAGAACAGGCGAGCCAACGATCCGGAAAAACGGGCGTTCGGGGGGCGCGTTTTTGTGTCCTTTTTGCGCGGTCAAAAAGGACAATATCCGGAGACGAAAAATGGAATACCAGATAAGTCAAGTATTCAAAACCAATACGGTTTCCGCGATATAAACGCCAGTATGATAATGACTTAACTCAAGACGGTAAGGTTCGAAAGTTGAGTCTGAAGATACTTTACTGTGTTGCGCTGAATTGTTCAACCGCAACCGGTGTCGCACCGCGAAAAGGCTGCACGGTGTCTTGACACTCCTGTGGCATCGCAATACAGTGAGCCGGAAAGTTAACCCTGCCGTAAACAAATACTGGAGATCTGCTGTGAGAGTATTTGCATCTATGATGACATTTGCCTTTTTCCTGAGCGGTTGCGCGCCTGGTCACCTGATGGTTCGAGAGGGTGACCTGCGGGCTCTGGAACAGCGTATAGATGAGCAGGAGCAGCGTATGGAACTGCTGGCGAATGAACAGGCGTCCATGCAAAGCGCGTTACTGGCGTCGCAGGAGGAAGTGCTGCGCGCGCTGCAGGCTGTTTCCACTCAACAGGCTGAGCTCTATACGCGTCAGCGGGAGTGGGAAAGTTTCATTCGCTCCACTCGGCTGCAGGTCAAGGACGGTGAGAACACGGAGCTGTTTGAAGTGCAGCTGGAGCCATTTGCCACCGTCAATGCCGACAAACAGGTTGTCGGCTCCATTGAAAACGTGTATCTGGCCCCACCAGGCATTGTGCTCCCTGCCCGCATTGATACTGGAGCCACCACATCGTCCCTGGATGCTCGCCATGTGCAGCGTTTTGAGCGCAATGGAGAACGTTGGGTTCGTTTTACGATTGTCAACCCTGATGATGACAGTGAAATCGTCCTTGAGCGCAAGATTGTGCGCAATGTGCGCATCATACAGGCCATCCAGGATGAGGCCGAGCGGCGACCCGTCGTTGAGCTGGGGGTGACCGTTGGCAAAACCACCCAGACAGCCCAGTTTACCCTTTCAGACCGTCAGCATCTGGAGTTCCCCATTCTCATCGGGCGCAATATTCTGATGGATATCATGGTGGTGGATGTTGCCCAGACCAATATAGCTCCACCTGTGCTCCCCGTTGAGCTCACTGTGCCTGGCGAAGCTCCATGATTTCGCGCATCTCCCTGTACCTCATCGTCGCCGCCCTTATAGTGACGGGCCTCAGCATTGCCTGGCTGCGTCACGAACATATGGGGATTCCCTTTCTGCCGGGAGCCCAGACTCCCGTGTGGCTCGTTGAGGCTCGTATTGATTTTACTGCCACTGGCGGGCCGGTGACGGTAAGTCTGGATATCCCCGACAGCCCGCCGGGCTTTGCCCTCTTTTCTGAGCAAACTGCCTCGCCTGGGTATGGATTTTCCATCCTGGAAAATAATGGCAATCGCCGTGGAGAATGGTCTGTTCGCGCTGTCAGCGGAGCGCAGACCCTCTACTACAAAGCACAGGTCATCCCCGGACAGGGTGCTGGATCCGAAGCGCCTGCCAGTGCGCCATCCATTGCCAGTGTGCACTGGGATGAGTCCGAGGCACTGGCTGCCCGCCAGATTCTGGAAACGGCACGGGCCATGTCCAGCACTCCTGAGAGCATGACCCGCGAGCTTATCAAGCTGCTGGCAACTCCTACACCTGGGCAGAACGCCGCGCTGCTGCTCTCTTCCACGCCCCTGATTCCCCTGCTGGAAAAGCTGCTCAACTACGCCCAGATTCCCTCCCGCGTGGTTATGGGCCTGCAGCTGGAGGACGGGCGCCGCAACCAGCAGCTCATACCCATGCTGGAAATATTTGCCCGCGATCGCTGGGTGCTCTTCAACCCCCGTACGGCGCAGCAGGGTATTCCCGAAGACTTTCTCCTGTGGAGCCAGGACAGTCTCTCGTTGCTGGATGTCAGTGGAGGCCATGGTTCACAGGTGCGTTTTGCCATGATGCGCCAGAGTATTTCCGCTGTGCAGCTGGCACGGCTGACCATGGATGACTCCGGCTTTTCCTTCTTCGGGGTGCACAAGCTGCCGGTGGAGGAGCAGAGTATGCTCAAAATGCTGCTTCTGCTGCCTCTTGGTGCCCTGGTGGTGGTGTTCATGCGCATTATGGTGGGCGTGCAGACATCAGGTACTTTCATGCCCATACTCATTGCCCTGTCGTTTCTGCAGACCACTCTGTTGCCCGGCCTGATCAGCTTTATCGCCATTGTCGCCATCGGCCTGCTCCTGCGCAGCTACCTCTCTTACCTGAACCTCCTGCTGGTGGCGCGCATTGCCACCATTGTCGTCATCGTCATTTTCATCATCATCTTCTCCAGCCTCTTTGGCTATCAGCTGGGCTTCAATACCGGTATGACCGTTGCCTTCTTCCCCATCATCATCATCGCCTGGACCATTGAGCGCATGTCCATCCTCTGGGAGGATGAAGGTCCCCGCGAAGTGCTCATGCAGGGCGGTGGCAGCCTGCTGGTAGCTATCCTGGCCTTTCTGCTCATGCAGTGGCCGCTCATGGAGCACCTGAGTTTTCATTTCCCCGAAATCAATCTGATTCTCGTGGCGCTGATCCTGATGATGGGGAACTATACCGGCTACAAACTTCTGGAGTTGCGCCGGTTCCGGGCCATGCGCCTGAAGTGGCGGCCATGAGGTGGTTTGTCAGCGCTGGTGAGCTGCGCCGCATGGGCATTCTCGGCATGAACTGCCGTAATATCGACTTCATCGGACGCTATAATCCCCGTCATCTCTATCCCTTGGTGGACGATAAACTCAAGACCAAATACCTGGCCCAGCGTCACGATATCCCCGTTCCCCGACTGTGCTTCATGGTTCGTGAACAGTACAAAATCAACCGGATTGACCAGCAGCTGAGGGAACTGTCGGGCTTTGCCGTCAAGCCCGCCAAAGGCTCCGGCGGCAAAGGTATTCTGGTGGTCACCGGGCGCGAGCGGGGTGCTTTTGTGAAGTCCTCGGGAGCGGTACTCGGCATTCGCGATGTTAAACGCCACATGTCCAATATCCTGGCGGGCCTCTACTCCCTGGCCGGCACCCCTGATGCCGTAATTGTCGAGGAGCTGATCCACTTTGATGATCTCTTTGAAGGCTACTCCCACGAAGGCGTACCCGACATCCGCATTATTGTCTTTCAGGGCTATCCCGTTATGGCCATGCTGCGCCTGGCGACCCATGAGTCCGATGGGAAAGCCAACCTGCACCAGGGAGCCGTGGGTGTGGGGCTGGACATCGCCACTGGCCGGTGCCTGCAGGCGGTGCAGCACTCCATGCCCATCGAAACCCACCCCGATACCGGCAGACACTTTCAGGATATCAGTATTCCCGACTGGCCCGCAATGCTCCACCTGGCAGCCCGCTGCCACGATATTACCGGCCTGGGCTATATCGGCACTGATATTGTGCTGGACAAATATCGCGGCCCGCTGCTGCTGGAGCTCAACGCCCGACCCGGCCTGTCCATTCAGGTGGCCAATGGCAGCGGAATCCTCCCCCGTCTGCGCAGGATAGAGAGCATGGCCCGTCACCATAAAACCGTCAGTGAGCGGGTGAGTTACGCCATGGAGACCTTTGGCGGGGCCTGATTATTTTCTGCGGACATGCCGGAAAAGCGAATCTCCCGTTGACACCGGCGCTCCTTTTTTGTATAAAGCCAACTTCGTAATTGGTCGCGGGGTGTAGCGCAGCTTGGTTAGCGTACCTGTCTTGGGAACAGGGGGTCGGAGGTTCGAATCCTCTCACCCCGACCATTCACGGGGCGCCCGTAGCTCAGCTGGATAGAGCAACTGACTTCTAATCAGTAGGTCAGAGGTTCGAATCCTCTCGGGCGCGCCAATGGGAATCGGAATTTTTACATATTCACAGTTTGTTGAAAAATGCGTATACGGCAGCAGGTGGGCATTTTTCAGCAAACTGGCAATTATGGTGGCTGTAGTTCAACGGTAGAGCACAGGATTGTGGCTCCTGGTGTTGCGGGTTCGAGTCCCGTCAGCCACCCCACTTTTACGAGTACATCCGCACTTCCAGCAGGGAGTGCGGATTTTTTTTGGCAAACACGGCAACCTGTAACCGCCTGGCGAAGCGGAGAAAAAGCGTACTCTCCGTACCTTGCAACACTCGCGCATCCAATGGGAAGCAGGGCCAATGGGGTTTTCTGCACATGGTTCAAGGGTGCGGAATTCGTGAAGCCATATGGTGCCCTTTTTCCCCTTTTCTTTTCATGTAAAGAGTATAAACTCAAGCTTCGCATCTTGTTGTTTTAGGTTGAGGTGTTATTATTCTGACATTTATCGTGCGGAAACTGTATTGATTTTGAATGCTTGACGTATCTGGTATTCCGCTTTTTGTTTCCGGATATTGTCCTTTTTGACCGCGCAAAAAGGACGCAAAAACGCGCCCCCCGAACGCCCGTTTTTCCGGTTCGTTGGCTCGCCTGTTCTGGAGATCCGACAGCAGGCTGATCAAAGAGGCCCATCTGCTGTGTTGCCGGGCATCGTTCGTCACTGCGACGTACAGGGAGTACGCCTCACTCCTTCGCTTCGCCCGCGCCTTGCACCTGAGCCTCTTTGCGTTGCCTGACCCCTGCCTCCCTGCAGTGCTGCCGGACCACTCACTTCCTGTGAGTGTCCCGTTCGGGTCTTGCCAGCCAGGCTTCGCACTCAACGGACGGGCTCAGGGGGGAACGGCCTGCTTCTGTCTTTCCCCCGTGGGCTGGCCCAGCCAGGACGTGCAGACTGGAACGCTATGGACCCGCAGGGTTGCCGCCACGAGGGCGGCAACCGCAAACCAAAAGCCACGGAGGGCGGTTGTTTGCGGTCCCCAGTTCCAGGCAAGCGGACGGCTGAAAAGGACAGCACTGGGGGCCGCTTTTGCGCCACTTTTTGCGGGTAAAAAGTGGCAAAAGAAACTCATAAACAGGGTGAGGGAATGTCAAGCGACGCAGTCTGTGCAGAACCATTCCCTCCATTTCAGCATGGCATGTGGGTCGGCGCCGACAACCTGCCGTTTCGGGGTGCGAAACTTCAGTGTTTCTTTCAGCGTAGGCGTTAAAAGCTGGAGAGAGTTTCACGGTTCCTGAAAATTGCTCGAGGTGATCGGCATGACGAGGTTCAGCAAATCACATGCAAAAATGTTTTTTATTCTCCTGAGCGTTGCGGGCCTGGTGGTGGTTGCCAGTGCTGCAAGCAGCAGCCCTGCTGAACCTCTCGTTTTTCCTCGCAGCCTTGAGAGTTATGGTGATGCGGACAATTCCAGCGTTCTGGCCGTTCTGGCGGGCCGTATCGCTCAAGAGCCCTTTAATCTTGTCGCTACGCTGATATTTCTCTGCGCCATTATCCATACGTTTATGACGAGCAAATTCCTTGCTGTTGCCCATAAGTGGGAACATGAGCATGAACACAAAAAACAGGCCGGGAAGGTTCCCAGGAATTCTATTCATTTCGGCGCAGGGGTCTTCCACTTTCTGGGCGAAGTTGAGGCTGTTTTTGGTATATGGGCAATCGCTTTAGCGGTAGCCATAGGGGTCTTCTATGACTTTGGCACCTTCGTCTATTATATTGGTCAGAAGGTTGACTATACCGAGCCATTGTTTGTCGTTATTATTATGACGCTGGCAGCAACGCGACCTATTCTGAAGTTTTCTGAGCTGATGATGTGGAAAGTCGCCAACTTTCTCGGCGGTACCCTTTCGGCCTGGTGGCTCACTATTTTGACAATTGGTCCGTTACTCGGCTCCTTTATAACGGAGCCGGCAGCCATGACGATTTCGGCTCTGTTGCTGTCGACGAAATTTTACAATTTAAAGCCGAGTGAATCATTCAAGTACGCCACCATAGGTTTGTTGTTTGTCAATATTTCCGTAGGCGGAACCTTATCACACTTTGCTGCCCCACCTGTGCTGATGGTTGCCTCCACCTGGGATTGGGGATTTGGGTTTATGTTTCTCAACTTCGGCTGGAAAGCTGTTATCGGTATTGTCATTGCAAATGCGCTCTATTTCTATCTGCATCGCAATGAAATGCGCGAACTGGAAAAAAGATATGCTCTCGTTCGTATGAAGCGGGAGATCGAAAGGAAATATGTAAAGCGTGAACAGCTGGAAGACGAATTTGCCAAGATTAAGTACGATGTTACCGATGATCTGGGTTTTATCAGAATTTTTGACGAAAGATGTGATGAGATACGAAGTCGATTAAAAAAGGAGCTCATGGAGCGAGTTGCCAGCCAGTCGGTTGACAAGGCGAGTGTTGAAGAAGCTTTTGATGTTCGCTTCTACGATATTAAGCTCAAAGTGATGCGCCAGAAACTGCCCGGTCTGTTGCCGGCCGATAAGCAACCGCCCTATCGTGACCCCTATTGGGATAATCGCGAAGACTGGGTGCCTGCCTGGATTATGGTGGTGCATATGCTTTTCCTGGTCTGGACCGTTGCCACAGCCCATTATCCAGCCCTTTTTATCGCGGGATTTTTATTTCTGCTTGGTTTTGTTCAGGTGACAACGCCTTATCAGAATCGAATTGACTTAAAGCCGGCCTTACTGGTTGGTTTTTTCCTGGCGGGTCTTGTCATCCATGGGGGAGTTCAGGCCTGGTGGATTGCTCCCGTGCTCGGGAGCCTGACTGAGACTCCGTTGATGCTTGGAGCGACTCTTTTAACCGCGTTTAACGATAATGCCGCAATAACGTATCTGAGCACGTTTGTGCCCGGCATTACCGATACGATGAAATACGCCGTGGTTGCCGGCGCTGTAACGGGTGGTGGCTTAACGGTCATTGCCAATGCTCCGAACCCTGCAGGTCAGTCAATACTTGGGAGACATTTCAAGCACGGTGCTGTTTCGCCCTTAGGTTTGCTGAAGGCGGCTCTCGTACCAACGGTGATTATGGGATTATGCTTCATGCTTTTAAGGTTTTAGCGGATTGCTGGAGATATTTTCAAATCAGGCAGGCAATTGAAAAGTTCTCAGGTGCAAGGCGCGAGTGAGGCAGACTCCCTGTACGCTGCAGTGACGAGCGATGCCCGGCAACGCAGCAGATGGAGCTCTTTGAGCAGCCTGCTGCCGGATCTCTGGAACAGGCGAGCCGACGACCCGGAAGAACGGGCGTTCGGAGCGCGCTTTTGTGTCCATTCTGTGATGAGTCAAGCAGGTAAAATCAATACTGTTCCAGTGTGGTAAGCATCAATGGAAAGTGCCTTAAGTCAAGGCGATAATACGCGAAACTTCAGCTGCTCGTATCTCATAAATGTGCTTGATCGCGGTTAATACGAAGCACAATGAAGCTCGTCAGCATATCATGAGTGAGCCCCGCCACTCGACTTCATCAGAGCAGGGTGGTCAGCGTCTTTATGGGCACCAAGAATGATGACTATACAGGCTCCGCTGCCACAGTTTCGCGCTTGCACATGGCCTTGGTAGATTTCCTCCACCTTCCGTGAGAGAAAGTAAAGTCCCAGTCCCTTACCTTCACTGCGAAAATGGCTTGTGGTGTAAGGGCTGAAGAGATCACTCAGTTGAGAATCCTCAATGCCTCCAACATTATCGCACACGCTCACCTCAACCTTCCCTTTACTGATATCCCTTGCTTTAATGGTCAGAGTCGGGGTGGCAATATTCCGTTTCTCGGCGATGGTGAGCACATTGGAAAACAGGCTGATGAACATTTCCACCAGGTCAAAGCTTGAGGCGAGCTGGGTGAGGTTGGGTGGAATACAGTTGGAAACAGTCAGGCCAGGCGCTCCACACTGCGAGCGTATCTGACTGCTGGCCGTGTCGCAGGCCTCAGCGATGGATACCGGAGCAATGGTATCTGCTGACTCGTAAAGTCCCGTCATCCGGGTAATGGTGTGCGAGAGGCCTTCCAGGCGCTCCATGGCGCTGCCAACTATTTCAGGGATTTTGGCTTTGTCAGCTTTTGCATCCAGGGCAATCATTTCGAGATTCTGCATGGAGAGTCCGATCACATTCAGCGGCTGCCGCCATTGGTGGGCCAGGTCAACCAATAGGCGTATCTGGGCATTTTTGCGATCCTGCTCAGCATGAAGCAATGTTTCAAAACGCTTTCGCTCCAGGTGGTGTTCTCGCTGGATCTGCTGTTGCATGCGATCAAAGCCATAGCGTGCCGCTGCCAAACCCACTACCCATATGCCGCCAAAGCTGATTATAAAAAAAGGAAGTTTTGACAGGATACTCTCTCGATACGGTACCCAGGGAATAGAAACACTGATACCCCCACGAACATCGCCGATCTGGTATCCCTGATGGGCATGGCAGCGCAGACAGCTGTTATCGACCAATAACGGTTGCATCAGGCGCAGATATACTTTCCCTTCTATACTATCCAGGGAACTGTATTCAGGCACCCCCAGTTCAAAAGCGCGCAGTGCCCTTTGCTCCCAGTTGTCCGGGGCATTTTCCGGCCGTAGTGTCTTCAGGCTGGTTATATTGCTGCGTATACCCGTAATGGCGTCGGTGATTTCATGGGCCTGGCGGGTCATATAGCCAGGGTTGATAAGGGTTAATGGGAGACCATCACTGGTCATGACATCCCGCTCTTGGAGATGGGCCAGATAGGGGTTGGGAGTGCCATATTCACTGATGGGTACATAGACGGAGCCATGCCGGGTATTCCACTGGCGATAGTGTACATCTTTGGAAAAACCGATACGAGCCGCTGATGCCGCATTGGACAGAGCTGATCGGTATGTCTCAAAGAATGACCAGCCTGCCATCGCGAAGATAGTCAGAGTCCAGAAGACGGCAATCAGGGGAAAGGGGGTAGCCGTGACAGGGCGGGACACCTCAACAGGGTGCTGCTCACGTGTCGTCTCAGCCATTTTCACCTCCATTTCCCTATGCTTTGTACGAAGGGCAGGGGAAAAGTTGTCGGACAACTTCCTGGATAGCCTCTTTGCGTACTGGTTTGGTCATGGTTGCACTGGCTTGTTCAACCACGTTTGATGTGTCCGCATAGGCAGATATGACAACGATAGGCACCTCGGAATCGTATTGGCGAATTTTTTGAATCATCTCCTTGCCTGTCATCACGGGCATGTGCAGGTCGGTAATGATCAGGCTTGGACGATGCATCTGGAAGACAGCCAATCCCTGCTCACCATCATTGGCAACATACACTGTCTCCGCCAGGCTGCTCAAAATGCAGCTCAGCAGTTCACAGGCGAGAAGATCATCTTCCACGATGAGTATGGAGGGAATTCGTAAACGACCCATAAATCGCTCCTGTGGCAGGCATCATAGCGCAGATTTCTCTCCCCCACCCAAGACGGCAGGTTGTTGGCGCCAGCCTTTCGATTCGAGCACATGTCAATACCAGGTGTGCCGATCATGTAGTATCAATAGCCCCCCGTGGGGCAAATGTTTACATGGCAACTCTTGAGTTATCGTGACAGGGTGCGCAACACCAGGGGCATGCGTACTCGTTTGTAATTATATGGCAAAATAGGCATTTTTTATCGGGAAATAATCATGAAAAGCTCAAGAAAGTGTTCAGGCGACAGTGGATAGTGGATGAGGTGATCGGGAGCTCCTGGCGCAGAAAGCATACGTTGACACAACCTCCTCCTCTGTCGGATAGTGAGAAGCACATGAACTATGCCAGGGAGCAACTGCCAGTGAGGAATATTCAGGATACCTTTGAGCACTATAACTTCAGCCGTGGGGAGCAGGCCTCGCTTGTTGAGCTGCGGGATTTGGCAAAACTTAACAGGGATCGGTTTGCGCACGACTTCCACGAGTTCATTTTCACTTTTGCCCACGCCCGTGCCTTTATCGAAAATGAATCACAGGTATCAATCCACCACAGTAAAATGGGAGAATGGTTTGTAGCTCTGTTTAATGGCGTTTACGACGACGGATATGGTAATTATCTTGATGAGATCAGTGACGCCCACGTGCGCATTGGCTTGCCAAACCACTATGTGAACGTGGGTATGAGTTATGTGCGGCGCTATGTCCGCAATCTGCTTATGCAAGAAGGCCTTTTTGATCTGATGGACGCCGCAGAAAAAATCATCGACATCAATCTGGATATCCTGACCAGCAGCTACAACAAACATGATGAAACCAATGTTCTGACAACCATCCAGCTGATTCGCGATGGCATGCGCGAGCAGCGCGTACTCCCCTGGCTTCAGCCGATTTTCCATACCGAAAGCCTGGAAGTCAGCCACTACGAGTGCCTTATGCGCATAGATCATCCCGTCGCAGGAATTCTCTCACCCATGGGCTTTCTCGATATCGCGAAGCGCTATCGCACCTATCTCTCCCTCTCGCGTAGTCTGATTGATGCTGCTTTCAATCGGTTTCGCGCAACTGCGCATCGCTTTGCCATTAACCTTGACTACGAAGATATCCTGGATCGCTCACAGCGTGAGTATATTCTGGAGCAGTTGCGCCTCTTTGCTCCTTTCAGCGGTCAAATCATCCTTGAGCTTGTGGAGTCTGAGCACATGCGGGACAGGGCTATGCTGGAGTCATTTGCAGAAGCGGCTCGAGGTCATGGTGCCACTATCGCTATTGACGACTTTGGCAGTGGATTCTCCAACTTTGACCACATCATCGGAATTCGGCCAGAGTGTATTAAAATCGACGGATCGCTCATCCGCGATGTTCATACCAATCCGGTACATGCGGCTGCAGTCGAGAGTATTGCGCTTATGGCACGCAGGCTTGGGATTTACACCGTGGCAGAATTCGTCCACTCACAAGAAGTATTCGAAACCGTTCGCAAACTGGGAATACATTACGCCCAAGGGTATTACCTGGGAGCGCCGCAGCCTCAGGCTCTCTAACCATCTCTGGCTGCAGCTATGACGGGAGGCTGCTCTGGCGCCGACTCATCTGTCGGTGGATACAGCTCCAGCAGTTTCTGATGTCGGTAGTCGAAGATCGTGCCCAGCATGTTTCTGACAATCAGGCGATGGACGAATGTTCCCAGTGGACCCAATGGCAGGGCATAAGTGACTCGATCCACCATGCGACAGCGCCTTGGCCCCAGGCGCTGTATTTCGTGGTAATGGTACCAGAAACGGTAAGGCCCTTGTCGCTGTTCATCGACAAAGGATATTCCCTCGCGGATATGCTTAATTTCTGTCAGCCAGCGATGGGAACCGAAAATGGGGACCTGGATGTGGTAGAGGATGGTCAGCCCGTTGTGCATGGTATCTGGCAGATCCGTGATAATCCTGAACTGCAGCTCTGGTGGTGTGAGCGCATTGAGGTTACGGGGCGTGGCAATAAAGTCCCAGATAGCTTCACAGGGGGCGTCCAGTTCAATTTCGCGATAAAGCTCGTGCATGTTTCCTCCTCAGCTGCCTGGGAGCTGGCGCAGCGGTTCAGCGGAGGGTTTGCCGAAGTCCATAGGTTCGCCGGGGGCCAGGGGGAGTATGTTGATGTGCTGACACTCAAGCTCGGTCAGTGATGCGCTGCTGCCGAGCATCTGGATGGTGGCGGCAAAATCGTCGGTATTGGCTGCCAGTTGTGCATCAAAGAGTTCTGGGGCTATGCCGCTTGTGTGTAACGGGGAATTAATTTTTTTCAGAATATACCGATGAGCAGCATTGATATGCTGTGCCTGGGGTCCGGTTGGCAGTTTTGGGGTTGTTGTGCACTGTGAGCAGGACATGGGATTCCTTTCATGATCTGCGTTTGGCCAGCACCCCTTTGCCCGCTGTTCACTCGGTTTGTGGCAAAATGCTGAGGTGATCCTGGGGGCGGACTTACAGTCTCCGGTGTCGTGAGAGCTTTGCGCAAGGTGTTTTTCAGCCGTTCAATGCGTCGCGCAGAGTTACCCGTCACGCTGGTGGAGAATGGACTCTATCGCCTTCGTCAGGTTTTCCTGCAGGTCTTTGTCGCGCCGGAGAACCTGGTCAATGGTGATCTTTTCGAAGAAGGGTTTTTCGCTGCTGGTGACCAGGAAAATCGGAATGCGTCGGTTGCGTCCTGGGTTCAGACGCAGCGCCGCTATGATGGACTGGGCGCACAGCTCCTTGAGCTCTCCGCCCAGAATCGCCATGTGAAAGGGATTATGGAGCAGCTTCTCCAAGGCCTCAAGCCCATTGTCTGCCGTGGTGATCTGCAGAGGAAAAGGCTCCAGAGTCATGCGGTAGAGGCTCCTCATCATCCGGGATGAGTCGGCGATCAGAACTGCGTAGCGCTCCTGTAGATGGAACTGGCGCAACTGCTCCAGTTGGCTCTGGCAGCCGGGGCATTCAAACAGACCTTCCTGCACCGCCTGACCGATCTGCGCGAGCACATCAATATACCGGAACGCCAGGTCAGCAAAAGCGCTGTCCCGGTATCTTTCGCCTTCCTGGAAAAGGGTTTCCCACTGATGGCAGGCCGCTGTCATCAGGGAAATGTAGAGGGTGGCTCCGATGCCCTTGAGGCTATGCACCTGCCGGTAGAGTTCCGTGAAGCTCTGCTGGTCGTCAGGTTGTTTTTCCAGCTGCAGTGCCAGCTGCTCCATGACGAGAAGCCGCTCTGGAAGCTCCTGGAGAAACTCCTCGCGGAGATGCTGTATGAATTCACTGGATGAACCATATTCTTCGTTCATAGTGGTCCCACGGTATTTCTTCAGCACCAGGTGCTTTGCCTTGCTGGCTCTTACCATGACACAGAAAAGGGATAAGACACAAGTCCCAGATGTACGTCCGAGGGAGCCTGGGGGTGTTCGTGCTCACGCGGGCAGAGGGTAATACCACAGGAAAGTGGCGACTCCCCGGAAACCCCTTGACGTCTGCAGGACGTGCCGGTATTTTCTGATAACATCATTAATCTCAGGGTATTGCGTCGCATGTGAACGCGCTTTGATGTGGCAGGGGGAGTCATGCCGCTTGCTGAGAGTCTTCTGGTAACCATCACAGGAGCCATGGTGGTCTGGACCCTGAACGCCATGATTTCTCACCGTCGTATGCGATCATGGCTGCGCGCGGCTCTGCTTGCCGATTTCATACTTCTTTTACGCGTGACGACCGAGTAGACCTCAGGTTCAGAGAGAAAACATTGAAGAGGCGCTGTCATGGAAAAGTTCCGAACCCTTGTGGTACTCCTGGGCAATGAAAATGATGAGGCGGGAGAGCTGTCTGAAACAGCGATTCTGCGTGCCCAGGCAGCTGCAGAGTACGTAAAAGCGCATGCTGACTGCCTGGTTCTTCCCACAGGGGCATTTGGCGATCATTTCAACACCTCGGCAACACCCCATGGAAAGCTGCTGGCGCTGTACCTTCTCGGGCAGGGGGTCAGCCCGGACAGAATCCTGCCTTCCACAAAATCCTCCAATACCCTTGAGGATGCCTTCGGAGTGCTCCGGGCCCTCACTTCACTTGCTGGTATTGAAAGGGTGCACATCATCACGTCCGCATTTCATATGCCAAGGACCAGGTTTATCTTTGGCAGAGTGCTCCAGGACTACGAGCTGAGCTACCAGGAAGCCTGTGATCCGACTGATTCCGCAAAACGTGTCAGGTTGCAGGCCCACGAAAAAAAGGCCCTTGAGAAAATTCGACGCGAGTGGGTCGATGTTGCGAATTTCGATCTTGGGAATTTCCCCACTGCTTCGTATGAGGGCCTTGGGTATGAGTTGCGGCACTACGATAACATCTCTTACCTGGCCATCGCGGGCGCCTTTTTTCTGTTCGGCTATCTGGCTCTCGGGAGCTTTCCGCAAAGCGGTGGCTTCGGGTACGTCAGCACCCTTGTCAGTGTCGTGCTGGTGGTGCTGTTCTGGTATCTCTATAAGCGTCTGGCGAATACGGCCGCAGCCGCAAGGCGCGTACTCTCTGCCATCGAACGGCTCTATGGAGTGCCGGGAATCTCATCGACGCGCCACCGAACGCGTTTTCCTGGCAGCAATATGAGCATTCAAAGAACGGTGGACATTATCTTCCTGCTGCTGATTCTGCTGCTTCTGGCTCAGTTGATAATGCGAGCCATCTGATCCCGGAAAATCAACCGGTTCCTTGCCCGCACTCTGCTGGCATCAGCATGTTTTTTTGCTTTTTCGGCGCAGTGTCCTGCACTTTCCTTTCCGTGCAACGGTGAATTATCCCGCTGGTGCGATGCGGATAATCAGGTTCCCAAAACGGGTTTCGCGCAGGGCAAGCGAGCTGATGATAGTTTCCAGCGCGGCTTCGGGGTTGCGGGTGCTGAAGATCCCGCTGACGGGCATGGATGCCACTGCAGGATCAACCAGGATACGAGCTGGGTGATAGCGATCCAGGTCGCGCAGTACTTCTCCCAGCGGGGTACTCTGGAACAGCAGCCGTTCCTGACGCCACAGGCCGATGGTGGCCGGATCACTCTCGGGCAGCCTGCTCAGATGGGCGCCCGTGTACTGGGCGCTCTGTCCTGTTGTGAGCTCAAGTTGCTGCCCGTGGGTACTCAGCTCAACCTTTCCGCTGGCAACACTGACCTGGGCTCCCTGTGGCTTGAGCCGAAGGTTGAAGCTGGTTCCCACGACACGGACGCTCCCCTGTGACGCCTGAACCTCAAAAGGTCGCAACGGGTCGTGCTGAACATCGAAGTAGGCTTCGCCGTGGCGCAGGTGTACCAGGCGTTTACCGGAGTCATAGTGCACCCTGAGGGCGGAGGCGGCGCCCAGGGTCACCAGGGAGCCATCCTCCAGCTGTACCTGTCGAGTTTCGCCGGCACTGGTACAGTGGCTTGCCGTCAGGCATCCCAGCCCTCCGGGGTGGTGCAGCAGGCTGATACATGTTGTGCCTGTCAGGAGGATGAGGATGGCGGCGGCGCTCAGCAGAAGTTTCCGCGCCTGCCACCGCCGCCTGTTCGTGGAAAGCGGGGTGCCACGGCTGATGTGCCCGGGCTCCAGGCCCTGCCAGAGCTGCAGTGTCTCCTGCCACGCCCGCACGTGGCGGGGGTCTTCTTTCATCCAGGATTTCCAGGCCACGATCTCCTCATGTGTGGTGCCTTCATCCCGCAGTCGTACAAACCAGGCAATGGCCTCTTCATCCAGCGCCTCACGCCCATGGGCGGTGTCACTAAAGTCCATGGCCGGGGAGTGCGGCGTCAGCCGCGATTCAGAGTAGGTGCTGTTTCTCAAGATTCCTCCCGCTGCGATCGGTATGCGTTCAGTCGTTTTTTGCAGTGTGCCAGGGCACGGGTGATATGGACCATGACGGTATTGCGCGAAATGCCGGTCCTCAGGGCTATTTCCTGGTAGCTCAGCCCCTGCAGGCGATGCATCTCGAAAATCTGCTTCCCACGGGGTGGGAGTTCCTCAATAGCCTGCAACACCGTCTCCAGTTCCTCGCGGGTCAGATAGGCTTCCTCTGGTGAGGGGGCTTTGCCCACAGCATTTTCCCATTCCTCCTCGCTGATGTCCTCCTGGGAAAGAGTACGGCTGGACCGGTAATAGTCAATGAGAACATTACGGGCGATTTTCAGAAGATACGCCTGGGGATTGAGAATTCGTATGGAACTGCGCAGCAACCGCAGGAAGGTTTCCTGGGTCAGGTCGTCGGCGATTCCGGCTGCACGAACCCGTAGGTTGAAATAGCGGAACACCTCTTTCTGATAATCGCGGAAAAGCCCCTGGGGGCTCTGGTCTGACATTGAATTTCCCTGGGTTCTGGTAGTGGCACAGTCTGGCTGCATTTCAATAGAGTTAGATCTGGTGAACTTTATTGCACTCTTGTGATTTCTTGTCAAGGGTGCATGTGTTTCAGCTGGTAGCTTGGGGTGTCGCTGATGCCGGATCGGTGCAATATGTGTTGCAAAAGGCGATTGGCGTCGAGTCAGCTGATTGTTTGGCCAATATAAATTAATGAGGAATAATAAATAAATTTTCCATGCCTGTAATGCATCCACGGCACTCATCCGTCTTACCAGGTAGAGGGGACAGTTCGGCGCCCTTTTTCAGGCTCTTGAAAACCCCTCACCTGCTGCGATACCTGCGGTGGCAACGTACGGGGAGTACGCTTTATTCCGCGCTTCGTGAGCGCTGTGGATCTGAGTACTTTTCAATTGCCTGCATCTTTCGAGGTATTTCAGCAAGCTGTGAGCGAACAGACAGGAGAGAACTGCAGATGCATTTTTTACAACCAGTGATCCGGCGCATGTGCGTCATTGCCCTGATCGGTATCACCCTGAATACCGTCGTCTGGTCCCAGGACAGTCCCCTTGACTCCTTCCTCCATTTCTCCATAGCTGCCCAGCCCCTGGGCAGCGCTCTTTTGCAGTACTCCCTGGCGACGGGCATGGATATTTTCATGGAAGACGGCATGGTCGAGGGTCTTCGTTCACCTGGAGTCAGTGGATTGCACACTGCCGGTGAAGCTCTGGAGCAGCTGCTGGATGGGACGGGGCTGTACTGGCGCCTCAACGGCGGCAATGTCGTCACCCTCGAGTTTGCCGCTGAGCCTGTGGTTCCGGCAGTTCCCTTTGATGAAGTCCTTTCGACACCGGACATGCTGCAGTCGCCACCCAACCGTGAAAGCTTCGCTCTGGAGCCGGTGCATGTGCGCGGCACCCGTGAGGAAGATGCGGCATACCTCACCCCGGCATCGGTCAGTGTGATTACCAGACGCGATATTGAGCGCTTTCGTGGCACCTCTGTCGGTGACATCTTCCAGGGAGAAACCGGCGTGCTTATCGGGGAAAACCGTAACAGCGGGGGTCTGGACGTCAACATTCGCGGCATGCAGGGACAGGGGCGCGTTCCGGTTATCGTCGATGGTGCGCGCCAGGAAACCACCGTCTATCGTGGTTATGCTGGCGTTTCCAGCCGCAGTTATGTGGACCCTGATCTTATCGGAGGCATTCGCATTGATAAAGGACCCACCATGGACGCTCAGGGTGCTGGGGCTACTGGTGGGACAGTCACTATGCGAACCATTGACGCGACTGACATTATCAAGCCCGGGAATGTGTGGGGCATTCGCCTGCGCGGCAGTCTGCTGGGAAATAATTCTGGCAGCCCGGCAAAGCTCGGCACGCCATCAGGGTACTTTGTGGGTTCGGGGGAGTTTACACTCAAAAACAATGAATGTGACACCTCGGACTGTGCAGGCGGCATTCAGGAGCTGCGTGACAGTTTTGCCAGTGATGAAAGCATGAATCGCCCTGATTTGCTGGACCTGCGCAGTCGGGCCGGCAGTGTCGCCCTGGCCCGACGTTTTGACTGGGGCAGCCTTGTGGCAGCCTATGCCGAGCGCAGCCAGGGAAACTATTATGCTGGCAAGCACGGGCCTGTTCCCTGGGTGGAAACTTCAAGCGTCCGTTATCCATTTGAAACCGAGGTAAAGGCAGAGGTTCATGGCTTGACACGTTTTCGGGGCGAAGAACTGATCGTGAACAGTAACTTCGAAAACCAGACCTGGCTTTTCAAAGCCCTGTTTCATATCGATGAAACGCAAAGCTGGGAGCTTGGCTACATGCGTTACGAGAGTGCGCACGGGGAAATCATGCCATCACAATTGCTCGGCACGGTGCGTCAGACCGTTGGCTCGGTTGTCACAACGGATACCTACAGCAGTCGCTATCACTGGGATCCCGACCATGACTGGCTCAACATGAAGCTGAATATCTGGCTCACCAGATCCGAGACACTCAATCGCCTCTATCAGTTTGAAGATGACGAGATGGGCAGTATCGGTGAGACGTTGACAAGCTGGGCTATTCCTGAAGAGTACCAGCGCTGGGGTGCTGATATCACCAACACGATGGATTTTTATGGCGCGAATGATCTTCAGTTGCGCTATGGCGGTGCCTGGCAGAGTGAGGACGTGCGCTACGGGCGCGATGCCAGGCGCGAAGAGTACAGTGCCTTTGTCGCCACCAAATGGCAGTTTGCACCAACACTGACCCTTGATGCCGGAATTCGCTCCATCGCATTCACATCCAAAGACCGCAATCTTCTGGCGACCCATGAGGGGGACGGCCATTACAGGGATAATGTGACCTGTCTGGAGTTTGACGAAGACGGAGTGTGTCTGGAGAGGTCCAATCCGGAGACCACCTATATCCAGTTCGAGAACAGCCACCATGGTACAGCACCACTTGCCAGCCTGACCTGGGAGCCTGTCACAGGCCTGCAGCTTTATGGGCGCTATGCCCGTGGTGTGCGAATGCCCAGCCTGTTTGAAAGCAGCCTCGGCTTCTCTGTGCAGCCCGCAACGGATATTCCCATCAAGCCTGAGCGAACCGAAAGCAGGGAACTGGGGGTGAATCTGCTGCGTGACGGGGTTTTCGTCGGCTCAGATAGAGTGCGTCTGAAGTTTGCCGCTTTTCAGAACACAACGAAAGATTACATTACCCGCACCATGATTAATGCCGGGGAGGGCAATCCATACGCTCTGAGTGAAGAGTTCCGTCTGCGCAATATCGAGAGTGCGAGCTTTCATGGTTTTGAGGTATCGGCAAAATACGATCTGAGATGGCTTTTTGCTGGTGTAAGCGCCACCCGGTATACCGAAATCGAGCTCTGCCATGAGGGCACAGGTCGCCGCGAAAAGTGCACCGACTATGGCCTTGGCGCCAGCTATGTCAATAATATGATCCCCCCGAATCACAATGCCAGCGCCGAGCTTGGAGTTCGACTGTTTGCAGAAAAGCTGGAGTTGGGTGCGCGTGGCACCTTCATGGGAAAGCGCAACCAGGAGCCGCAGTATAACAATGATACTCGAGGGGTGTTTGCCGCCCCCGTGCAGTGGCACAGCTATCAGGTATACGACCTGTTCGCCAGCTATCAGCCCAATGAGTGGGTAACGCTGGATTTCAATATAGACAACCTCACCGACCAGTATTACCTCGATGCTCTCAGCCTGGGTCTGGTGCCTGCTCCAGGCCGCACCGCCCGCCTGAGCATGACCCTGCATTTTTAGCCAGCCGCTCCTGTTTATTGATAACCCCAAACGAAAAAGGACAATGTCATGAATCATTCTGCGTCTGCCGGCCTTATAGTACTCACCACCCTGTGTCTGCTGCTCCTGAGTGCCTGTGGCAGCAGTAGCAGCAGTACTCCTGAAGACCCTGTCGCCGTGCTCTCAAGCGACCGCACCAGTCTGCCCATGGGCGAAAGCGTCCTGTTTGATGCCAGCGGCAGCACGCCAGGTGTTGGCAACAGCCTGAGCTACAGTTGGACCCTGCTCAGTCAGCCTGTTGGCAGCACCGTCACCCTGGTGTGCGAAGAGTCTGAGCTGCACAGTGCGCAGGAATCGCAAGACGGCGAAGGAGAAGAAGAGCAACAGCCTGCCGAAAGCGCAGACTGTATGAATGATGCCATACGCAAACTGTACACCGATCTGCCTGGAGCCTATGAGGTCAATGTACAGGTTGCGGACAGCAGAGCCAGCACCCATGCCCGCCAGACCATCAATGCGACGAATACCGAACCGGTTGCGGTCATCACCCCGGTTCCATCCACCGCTTACCTGGGTTGGGTGCAGCTGGACGGCAGCCACAGCGCAGCGCCTACCGACGGTGATGCCGCCGAATTAACCTATGCGTGGAGCCTGACAGTGCCTGCTGCCAGTGACACCAGTCTGGATAATTTTACCGCAGTCAACCCCCGCTTTCTGGCCGATGCCGAAGGCACCTATACCGTTTCGCTGGTTGTACGGCATGGCGATACCTACAGCGCGCCAGCACATGTCGAGATAGACATATCCGCAGTGAATGCTATCCCGGTCGCCGATGTGGGCGGTACACAGGAAGGCAGTGATCGTGTATATCGTGTCAATCGCGGTGAAACCGTCACCCTGGATGGCACGGGCAGTACCGATGCCGACGGTGACGACCTTGCGTACTCCTGGCGCTTTGTCGGTGAATATGAGACTTTTCCTATTGTGCCAACCGGGTCGCAGGTCATGGAACTGACCGACGCTCGCAGCGCCACTCCGAGTTTTATTCCCGATATGGCTGGAACCTGGTATGTTGAATTGCACGTCCATGATGGCCTCTCCCGTTCCCAGCCAGCCACTGCCAAGGTCATTGTCACGAAACCAGAGGATGCGCCCAACACCAGACCAGTTCTCGTCGCCAATACGAAACCGACTTATGTGGAAGCAAACGTTATCCATCGCCTCGTGGACTGGTTTGATGCCTATGATATCGACGGCGATACTCTGACCTTCACCTACACCTGGCTGGAAAAACCTTCTGGCAATACGGATCCCTTAAACTGGAACCCCCAGGGCATTATCATTGCGGCGCCTGGTACCTATACGGTCAGCATCGTTGCCAACGATGGTCACGAGGACAGCGAACCTCTGGAAATCACCCTCCAGGCGTCAGTGGGCGGTCTGGCAAATACCAGGCCCGTTGCAGAGGTCGTGGTGCCCGTTTCGACTGCTTTGACCGGACAGGTTGTCCTGCTTGATGGTACCAACTCATATGACCCCGATGATGACCAGATTTTCTGGCAGTGGAGCTGGATTGAAAGGCCGGTAGGCAGCAACACCGACTTTCTTGATGGTACGGCCACCATGTCGCGGGCGGAATTTATCCCGGATGTGCCCGGTGCCTACATTGCCGCCTTGTCAGTGACCGACAGCCAGGGTGCCGTCTCGGTTCCCTGGCAGGTAAGCCGTCAGAATCACGCCACCTCATTGAAGACCGCCACGATTCTGGCGAAAGAACAGAACCATGCGCCCGTGCTGAATCCTGGCTTTACACACAATGGTGGTGTTCAATTACATCAATTGGGGCGAGTTCGTCAGCAGGGCCTCTACTCACCCGTGGTGCTTGCCGAGGGAGGGATTCTCCCGGCGGTGAACATGCTGGCGGGGGGCTTTGATCCGGATGGTGACCGGCTGTACTACAACTGGACCCTTGTGGAGCAGCCTGCGGCCAGTACCGCGGAGCTGAGTTTGTGGGGCAGACTGGAATCAGGAACTGAACCAGATTCTGCGGCGTCTTTGGAGAACATTAACCAACCAGGTTTGTATCGCATCAAGGTTGAGGCCAGCGATGGCCTGGAGGAAGCTTTGCCTCAGTACCTCAGCTTTACCGTTCACAGTCGTGAGGACGGTAACTGGCCCGGCGTTCTGATGGAAAGAATAGAAGCTGATGGGGAGCAGATAGTATTACGACTGGCAGATGACCAATGGAACAACCACAGCCTGCCCGAAGGAACGGTTGGAAGTGCTACCGGCGGCACCTGTGCAAGCCAGAGCAGAGAGAATACTCCAACCCTGATCGAGATGAATCAGGCAGGCGGTTGGACGATTGATGAGCATATCCGCTTGACCGCCGGCCAGGGCCAGGCTTATACCATCGCAGACCTGCAGCTGGTGGTGAGGAACGAAGAGCTGGCAGCGGTTATCCCGTCTCCGAGCATTCTGGGTGTCCAGAATGGCGACACCATCACCGAGGCCGGCACAGCTGTGCGCTTCTGGATTCCCGCCCCGCCGGAGGGTGACCAGTATGCGTCATACGTTGGTTCCGGTCCCAACCCAAACGCCTATTACTTTGATTGGTCATTTCGCATTGTGGAAACGGGGCAGTTTCTTGACAGCTGCCTCATTAGAGCAAACGCGTGGAAGGATTGAGTGCTGAACGGTCTGGCTGATTCCAGGAGCTGTGACGCGCGCAAACTGAATGCCACCTTCGAGTCTCCATCAGGGGTCGAAGGTGGCCTCTCCACGCAAGAAAACTTCAGTTGCGGATCGTGTTGTTGTCAGCGGTGCTGACCGGATACCCTTTGCTCTGCCAGTCGGGGTAGCCGCCGCGATAGGTGTAGACGTGGCGGTAACCTGCGCGAAAGGCGGCCATGGCAGCGTCGGGTGCCAGGCTGCAGGTTTCGCCACGGCAGTAGAAGACGAGGCTCGTGTTTTTGTCCTGGGGCAGGAAACGGGCGATATCGCGGTACATTCGGGATTCCTGGGAGCTGATGTTGATGGCGCCAGTGATGTGTCCGCGGAGGTACTCCTGGTTGGTGCGGGTGTCCACCACGACAAAACCGGGCTCGCCAAGGCGTTTTCTTATGTCGTCTGCGTTGAGCTCAGGTATGTTCTGCGCCATGGCGCTGGCAGCACTGGCGAGCAGAAACAGACCCATGGTCAGGAAAATGAGAAGGACGCGAGGCATAGGCTCTCCTTGTGGTATATGCTTGATTGGCCATGCCTGAAGTTAGGGGAATCGGTCGCCCCTGTCAATGATCTCAGTGTCTCCAAAGAAAAAGCGGCGGGTTCTTCCCGCCGCTTTATTCCTATTTGTCTTCTTTTTTCCGGTTGTTGCGGCGAAAAAGGTGTCTGGCCACCAAAGAGGCAATGCTGTCAAACCATATAATGGCCATGACAAGCACGATTATCACGGTTGTATCTATTTGATCATCTCCATCTGCTCATTTTAAATCGTATTCACTTTGCGGGGCTCTTGGTGAAATGAACAGACATGCAATTTCTCATCTCCGGGAACGTGATTGGCGCAGCCACTAAGGGAGGTCCGTTGCAGGGAAGTGCATTCTGACCGCCTGGGCTACTGCTCTGATAGTACCCGTAAATATTTTTTCGTCAAGGGGAAGGCAGCTGTACTGTCAGGGCGATGATTTCCGTATGCTGCTAAAAAAGCTCCAGGTCGCCGGTTCCGTCATTGCCATCGCTGTCACCTGGCGCGAAATCCAGTTGAATCTGCAGGCAGGAGCTGAAAAGCGAACTGTCAAGGTAGTGGATATCCAGGGCTTCACGGGTGATGAAGATCATCTGTCGCCAGTCGGCAAGATCTTTACGGACGCTGTCCATAAGGACGATAAACTTGTTGATGTTGATGGCTTCGGGGGCAATGGAGCGAATGAGTTCTCCCAGTTGCTCAAGGGCGAAGGCCAGGTCGTTGAAGTCCACAAGCTGCCGCATGGCCCGGGCGTACTTTTCCATATCTGCTGCGATCAGTTCCCGGTATTCTCGATTGGGGGTTCGCGCCAGCTCAATAAGGTGCTCCTCTAATTCAAAGTCTACTTCCGCCAGCTCTTCCACTTGACCAATGACAATTTCATCAAGGCCGTTGATGTATTCACTGGCAGGGGTTTTATGCAGGTGGCTGCGTCGCAGGACCGCCAGTTCAGCGTTGCTGAGCAGGGGTGTGGCAGAGCTGGCGGGTGTGGTTTCTGTGGCGGTGGTCTTCTGGGCGGGCATACGGACTTTAATGGCCTCTCGCAGCAGGCGGGCCAGGTTCTGGCTTTTATGTTTTTCATACTCAAGGCGGGTGACATTGGTGAAACTGAATACCTGGCAGTGCTCCTGGTTTTCGCCCAGAACGATGGTACGACGGTTGACCTGGTAAATGGTGTTTATGTGATTTTTTCGCACCAGGACGCGATTTGCAAGGGTATCTTCGGGGTGGAAGCTTTCAAGGCTGTTCAGGAAGCCAGGGCGTTTCAGGAATAACTGGTCGAGGGTTGTTTTTCGGCTGCTCAGCATTTCCAGATCAGTGTTTTCGAACATCATGGTGAAGGCGTCGTTGATGAAGTGTATTTCACCGTTGCTTCCGTAGATGATGGTGGGGTTGGGGAAGATATTCGCCACTTCGCTCAGGGTGTTTGCGGTGGCTTTGTTGATACGCATCTGAATCTTGCGTTTCGCGTACTCTTCCGCTTCGCGTTGTTGATAAAGCGTGCGGCATACGCCCAGGAGGGTGGAGTCGAATTGTTTACGGTCAATGGGCTTGACGATATAGCGATCGACGCCGATTTCAATGGAGCGCATAAGGAAGTTTTTTTCACTAAAGGCAGTGGCCATGATGATGGGAGTTTCAGGGCTGATGTGTTTGATGCGCTGCACCATGTCGAGGCCGTCCATCTTGGGCATCATGATATCGGAAAGCACAATATCGGGGCGTGCCTGCTCAAAGAGGTGCAGACCGGCTTCTCCATCTGCCGCGCTCAGGATGCGCTGAAAGCCCAGGTGCTGAAGCATGCGCTCATAGAGAACGGTAATGGATGGGTCGTCTTCCACGTACAGTATGGAGAACAGTGCAGGCAGTGTGCTGTCTCCGGGTTCAGGTATTGCGGGCATCAGGTGTACTCCTTGAGTGTTCATGGTTGCGTGTTTGCCCAGGCAGTGACAATTCACCCTGGGGTGGTAGACAGGAGGGTGTCAGATTGGAAACTCCCGGTGGAAGTTGGTACTTTCCTGATGCACTTCCTGGCTCAGTCGGGCGAAATCGTCCTGGTGATGCAGCAGGAACTGGTATATGGGGGAAATCTCTTGATATGCCTTGTCGCTGAGGTGTTCCTGTAGGATGTTCTGCCAGGTTTCCAGCTGCACCTGCCAGTAGAGGCGCTGGAATCCATGGCTCATATAAGCGCGGTATACCCAGAGTACAGTGTCTACCAGGTACTCTGCCTGATAGTGGCGTAAGAGAACACAGAGAAACAGCCCATGATTGCGATGGTTTTCAGCCATCATATCCTGATGTGCCGAGCCTCCGATCAGCTCCGCGATGTGAGGAGAGTTCAGCATGGAGCGGGTCACGCTGGCTGAAAGAATCTCGCAGAGACTGGCGTACTCTTCAGCGCTGGCTTGCGATGGGGGCGGAATATGTCTGGCTGCTTGCAGTAAGTCGTGCGCGTTCATCTGGTTTTTCACAATGACCTCGTATGCGGCGGTAATTGATTTTGAGCCAGCTGCTGGAGGGTATTCCGGCAAGCAGGCTATTGGGTTGTCGGGGCATCTTCGTGTGGTTGCGCCTGCAGTGCGAAAAGGAATGACGTTCCTTCTCCCGGTTTGCTTTCCACCCAGATACTGCCCCGATGCGCCAGGATAATTTTCTGTACTATCGAGAGTCCAAGTCCCGTACCCTTTTCTCCTTCAGGAGCGGGGGGGACATCGCGGGAAAAAGGCTTGAATATATTGGATAGTTGATCTGCGGGTATTCCTGGCCCTTGGTCTGTTACTGCAACCGTCAGGTGTCCCTGGCTGCCAAAGAGATTGACGGCGACCTTCCCTTCCGGGGGAGAAAACTTGATGGCGTTGGTCAGCAGATTCTGGAGTACCTGCTCAATCTTGAGGCTGTCGGCGAGTACCATTGGGTGCTGTTCGTAGCAGGAAAAAACCAGTTCGACACGCTTCTTACGGGCCTGAAATCGCTGGAAAGCCAGGGTTTTTTCAATAAGGGTCTCCAGGTTGACGGGCGTGATATTCAGTCCCATCCTGCCTGCTTCAATCTTTGCTATGTCAAGAAGGTCATTGAGGAGATTCAGCATAAAGCCGCTTGAGGAACGAATCATCGTCAGGAAATGGATGTGCTCGCTGCTCAGATGCTCAAAGGCCTCTTCCAACAGAAAATCGCTCAAGGTCATGATGGTGCCGATGGGGTTGCGCAAGTCGTGAGCCGCCATGCCGAGGAACTGATTTTTTAACTCATTGAGCTTTTCCAGTTCAGCGTGTTTTTTTTGCAGGTCCCGGTTGGCATTGCCGAGCTCGTGGTTCAGGTCAATCATGTTTTTGCGCAGCAGGTTGATTTCTTCGTGATGCTGCTCACCTATGGCAAGAATGTATTCAGCTTCTTCGTAAAAGCGAAAGTACAGAGTGTGGGCCAAACCGTCTATTGAAGGAAGGTTGAGGAGGTAAGAATCTTTACTGTTCTGGAGGCAGCTTTTCAGGCAGAAGGTGCTGGAGAAGTCCAGTATGACTTCCGAGAGGAAGAGGCGAAGGATGTCACGGCCTACCAGGCTTTTCGCGTAGCTATTTGTTTCCAGAATACGTCCTTCGCGGTCCAGTACCAGCACTGCCATGGCGCTGCGCTCCATGATGTGATGGAGCAGCGGGGTGCCTATGTCATGTTTCATGGGGCGTACTCCTGGTGCAGTACTCTTTCGAGATGCTGCAGGGTGGGAATATAGCGCACTCCGGAATAGGTGCTCCCGATATCCCGTCCGCCCCAGCGAAATGCCTGGCCGCCGACAATGATGGGGATTTCGGGCATGTCTGTGCGGATCCTCGCAATGGCCGTGTGCAGGTGATGCAGGTTGAAGAAGACACTCAGGGAGAGTGCCAGCATGTTTGGTTTTTTTTCAAGAAGGATGTGGCAGAGCTCCTCCATGGGGGTGTTGGCTCCAAGGAAGTATCCATCCCATCCACACATTTCAAAGGTATCTGCAACCATGCGCCCGCCGATTTGATGATATTCGCCAGCTACGCAGGAAATGACGGCTTTTCTGCCGGTGCGCTCTGCTGCGAAGAGGCGTGGGTATATGGTGCCGAGAAGGCTTTCCACAATTGCAGTAGCCAGATGCTCAACGGCAACGGAAATGCGGTTGGCTTCCCACAGGGCACCGACCTCATAAAGCGCACGCTGAAAGAGCTCAACATAGATGGCTCGTATAGGTGTGTCCTGTCTCAGCATGCTCTCTACCTGGGTGTGGCAGGAAGAGCGATCCCCCTGCAGCAAAACTTTCAGGAAAGCCTGGTAGTTGGTTTCCGGGATTATCACGGCGTCAGGTTGACGCGATATGGGTGAGTGTGGGTTGTTTTGAGGATTCATAGCAGCACCAGGCGTCTCCGTGTAAAGGGCTGTCGGAGGGAGGAAAAGCGCATTGCAAACTCTTGCTCTGTAGGATTCAGGCGGTATTGTCGAAGATCTCTCCTGAAAACAGGCTAATGAGTGACAACATGATTGATACCAGCGCAGTGTTACCTTTGTGCCATTCTCGCAAGGGAAAGAAATTTTCTCAACTCAAATCGGCTTCCCCCATCAAGGGGTTAAAGGAGAACGTGGCAAAAAAAAACAGCACCTCCCGTGATTACCCGGGAGGTGCTGTGGATGTTATGCGCAATGGAACGTTTTTACTGCTCCATCAGATCGCGGATGGCGTACTTGTAAGCGTACAAGGCTTTTTCCATGGGAACACTTATCATGGGAACTTCGCCGACGCGGATATTCATGGAGTCGCCGCCAACGACGCCGATATGGACGCACGCAATCTGCTTGCCCACGGTTTCGCGGAAGGCGGTGAGTTTTTCAGGGCTGACGCTGACGACGGCGCGGGAGTGGCTTTCCCCGAAGAGCAGGGCGTCAGTGCGCATGCTGGGGCTCAGGCTGGCGCTGAAACCAATGCGCTGCCGGGAGCTCAGGGAACACTCCGCCAGGGCTACGGCCAGTCCACCCTCGCTGCAGTCGTGGGCGCTTTGCAGGAGTCGAAGCCTGGCCAGCTGCTGCAGCACTTCCACCAGGGCGCGGGCTTCTTTCAGATCCACATGGGGCGCGTCACCGGTGATAAGGCCGTGGATGACCTTCAGGTATTCGCTGCCGCCCAGCTCCTCGCGGGTGGCTCCCAGCAGGAAGATGTGGTCACCGGCCTGTTTGAAGTCCTGGGTAAGGCGCAGGTCAATGTCTTCGATCAGTCCTACGGTGGAGACGGTGGGGGTGGGGTAGACGGCTCCCTTTCCGGAAGTTTCGTTGTAGAGGGAGACGTTGCCGCTGATGACGGGAATGTTCAGCTCGCGGCAGGCGTCCTTGATGCCCCGCACGCACTCCACAAACTGGTACATGGTTTCGGGCTTCTGGGGGTTGCCGAAGTTGAGGCAGTCGGAGATGGCCAGTGGTTTGGCACCGGAGCAGGCGATATTGCGCGCGCCTTCGGCGACCGTGGCCTTGCCGCCCTCATAGGGGTTGAGGTAGCAGAAGCGGCTGTTGCAGTCGGTGGTCATGGCTACGCCCTTCTTGCCGCCCTTGATGCGCACGAGGGCGGCATCGGAGCCGGGCAGAATGACGGTGTTGGTGCGAACCTGGTGGTCGTACTGCTGGTAGACCCACTCCTTGGAGGCGATGGTGGGAGAGCCCAGCAGGCGCAGCAGGGTATCGGAGAGGTCAGCGGGAGCGTGGATGGTGTTAAAGTCGAAGCTCTGCACCTCATCCAGATAGGCCCCGCGCTTGTAGGGGCGGTCGTAGATGGGGGCAGCTTCCACCAGGGGTTTGATTTCCAGGTCGGCCATGGTCTGGCCCTGCCAGATGATGCGCATGCGGCCATCGTCGGTGACGCGGCCCACCACTTCGGCGTCCAGATCCCACTTGGCGAAGATGGCCTTGACGGCGTCTTCGCTGCCCTGGCGCACCACCATGAGCATGCGCTCCTGGGACTCGGAGAGCATCATCTCGTAGGGGGTCATACCCTCTTCGCGGCAGGGGATGTTGTCGAGCCACATTTCAATGCCCATACCGGCGCGGTCGGCCATTTCAAAGGAGCTGGAGGTGAGTCCGGCGGCGCCCATGTCCTGGATGCCGATAATATGATCGGTCTGCATCAGCTCCAGGCAGGCTTCCAGCAGGAGTTTTTCCGTGAAGGGGTCACCCACCTGAACCGTGGGGCGCTTCTCCTCGGAGTTCTCGTCAAAGTCGGCGGAGGCCATGGTGGCGCCATGGATGCCATCGCGACCGGTTTTGGCGCCCACGTACATGACGGGGTTGCCCACGCCGTCGGCGCGGCCCAGGAAGATTTTGTCCTTTTTCACGTACCCCAGGGCAAAGGCGTTGACCAGGGGGTTGGTGCTGTACTGGTCGTCAAAGTATACTTCGCCGCCCACGGTGGGAACGCCGAAACAGTTGCCGTACCAGCCGATACCCTTGACCACGCCGCTGAAGAGGTAACGGTTTTTGGGGTTATCCAGCTCGCCAAAGCGCAGGGAGTTCATGGCGGCGATGGGGCGCGCACCCATGGTGAAGACGTCGCGCAGAATGCCGCCCACGCCGGTGGCCGCGCCCTGCAGGGGTTCGATGAACGAGGGATGGTTGTGGGACTCGATTTTGAAGGCCACGCACTCGTCGTCGCCGATGTCAATGACGCCGGCGTTTTCGCCGGGGCCCTGTACCACCCAGGGAGCTTCGGTGGGGAAGCCCTTGAGGTGGATGCGGCTGGATTTATAGGAGCAGTGCTCGCTCCACATGACGCTGAAGATACCCAGCTCGGTGAGGGTGGGTGTGCGTCCCATGATCTGGAGTATCTTGTCGTACTCTTCGCGGCTCAGGCCGAATTCCATGGCCAGCTCAACGCTGACGGTTTTTTCCTGGGCACTCATAGGCTCACCACATATTCACGGAGGGATTCAAAGAGGGGCGCGCCATCGGTGCCACCCAGCTCGGGGGTGACGACGCGCTCGGGGTGGGGCATCATGCCCAGCACATTGCCTTTTTCGTTGCAGATGCCGGCGATGTCGCCCAGGGAGCCGTTGGGATTGTCCTGGTAGCGGAAGACCACCATGTCGTGGGCGTCCAGGTACTGCAGGGTATGCTCATCGGCGTAGTAGCTGCCGTCGTGATGGGCCACGGGCACGTTGATCACCTGGCTCTGGCGATACTTGCGGGTGAAAGGGGTGCGAGTGGTTTCCACCCGCAGGCTGGTGTTTCTGCAAAGAAATTTGAGGGTGTTGTTGCACATGAGGGCTCCGGGCAGCAGGCCACTTTCCAGCAGAATCTGGAAACCGTTGCAGATGCCGATGACGGGGCGTCCTTCCGAGGCGAAGCGGATGACGTCGGCCATAACAGGGCTGTTTTTGGCGATGGCGCCACAGCGCAGGTAGTCGCCGTAGCTGAAGCCACCGGGCAGGATGATGGCGTCCACGTTGCCCACCGAGCCTTCCTTGTGCCAGATAAAGCGGGTGTTGGCACCGGCCAGGGTGGCGGCATAGTCACAGTCGTGGTCGCAGTTGGAGCCGGGGAAGACCACTACGCCAACATTCATGATTCCTCCGTCACTTCAATGCGGTAGTTTTCAATGACAGTGTTGGCCAGCAGCTTCTGGCACATCTGGGCCACCCGCTCTTTGGCGGCGCTGGCGCTGGTGGCGTTCACCTTGACTTCAATGTATTTGCCGACGCGAACGTCGGAGGCGTCTTCAAATCCCAGATCCTGCAGGGAGCCGAGAATAGCCTTGCCCTGGGGATCCAGGACGCCATTTTTCAGGGTAACATAGACGCGAGCCAGCATTACTTGTCACCCCGGCTTTCGATGCGGCGCACCACTTCAGCGTAGGATTCCTCGATTTTACCCAGGTCGCGGCGAAAGCGGTCTTTATCCATCTTCTCGTTGGTGGTGGCGTCCCACAGGCGACTGGTGTCGGGGCACATTTCGTCAGCCAGGATGATCTGGCCTTTGTGCACGCCAAACTCCAGCTTCATGTCCACCAGCTTAATATTGATGTCGCGGTAGTAGTTGACCAGCAGAGCGTTGATTTTCAGGGACAGCTCGTCGATGGTGGCCATCTGTTCGCGGGTGGCCCAGCCCATGGCGTCGATGTGGTAGATGTTGATGAAGGGGTCGCCCAGTTCATCACTTTTGTAGCAATGTTCCACCACGGGCTTGGCCAGGGGGACTCCCTCTTCGCTTCCCAGGCGCTTGGCCAGGGAACCGGCCACGATATTACGGGTGATGACTTCCACAGGGATGATCTGCACCTTCTTGCAGAGCATTTCGCGGTCGTTGAGCTTTTTGACAAAATGGGTGGGGACGCCATGGTTCTCCAGGAAATTGAAGATGATTTCACTGGTGCGGTTGTTCATGATTCCCTTGTTGATGATGGTGCCCTTTTTTTCGGCATTGAATGCGGTGGCGTCATCCTTGAAGTACTGGATGATCAGGTTGGGGTCATCGGTGGCGTAGAGAATCTTGGCTTTGCCTTCGTAGAGCTTTTCGCGCTTTTCCATGGTGCTGTCTCCATTTGATGTACTGTACGGTTATTCCGGGAAATCCTGGTGATGGAATGAAGAGGGATTTTTACCACGAAACTCTCACGGGCTCAATGGATTTCGCTGGAGGTTCACTGGGTTTTGCCCATGGCATGAACTCTGGCTATCCCGTGTAAATTATAGGTTTTTCCACTGATGCTGAACTGCCATGCGGCTGGCCTGCGGGATCAGTTTGCGGGCCGGCATCCGGCACCCACATGTGACGGTGGAAGTGGGTGTGAATACCCAGAACTTCCAGCTCTTTTTTCAGCTGAGAGCGCATGTTGGAGCGCAGGTTCCAGGCGTCGGAAGGGTGGGAGGCCCAGGCCGCCAGCCAGCACTTGACGCCCTCTTTGTCAAGGCCCATGTACCAGAAGCTCGGCGGCTCCACCTTGCAGGAGTAGGGGTTGTGCTCGGCGATTTCCAGGGCCACCTTTTCCACCACTTCCAGGTCGGCTTCGTAGGAGACCCAGAATTCAATGTGGGCCCAGATATAGCTGTCGGTGATGGTGTAGTTGATGAACTCTTTTTCCAGCATGCGGCTGTTGGGGATAATGTAGCGGCGCCAGTCCCAGATTTTGACGACGGTGTGGGTGATGGAGATATCTTCCACGGTGCCGTAGTTGCCGTCCATAATGACGGTGTCACCGATGCGCAGCTGGTTGGAAAAGGAGATGACGACGCCGGCGATGAAGTTCTGCACGAAGGTCTTGGCGGCGATACCAAGGATGACGGCAAAGGCAGCGGCAAAGGTGGAGACAACCGCGGCGGGTACCAGCCCCAGGAAGGGGAGTATGAGCGCCAGGATCCATACCAGGAAGATACCGACGACCAGGACGCGCCGGATGATGGTAAAGCGGTTGGCGATGCTTTCCAGGGCGCGGCTGCGCGCCTTCTGCACAGGGTTTTTATGGGGGGAGGTGGTGCGCACGGCGTCAAAACGGTGGAAGTCTTCGACGCGGGTGGCGCGCTGATCTTCAATGGCGCGTACACGACTGCGAACCCACCACAGGATAATGGCACCGCTGAGGCCGACGACGCCAAGATAGGTGAGGAAATAGTAGCTCATGGGGGACAGTGTAACACATTCAGTGGAAAAAGGAATCCTGGCGTAGGGGGAGAAAAATGGAATTGAAACTTGAAAAGAGGAAAGTTGATATATATTATAATTGAAGTTTCGCACCCCCGAAACGGCAGGTTGTCGGCGCCGACCCACATGCCATGCTGAAATGGAGGAAATGGTTCTGCACAGACTGCGTCGCTTGACATTGCCCTCACCCTGTTTATGAGTTTCTTTTGCCACTTTTGGGTCGCCAAAAGTGGCTGGGAAGCGACCCCCAGTGCTGTCCTTTTCAGCCGTCCGCTCGCCTGGAACTGGGGACCGCAAACAACCGCCCTCCGTGGCTTTTGGTTTGCGGTTGCCGCCCTCGTGGCGTCAACCCTGCGGGTCCATCGCGTTATGCAGGCAATTGAAAAGCTCTCAGGTGCAAGGCGCACGCAAGGTGAGGAGTGAGGCGTACTTCCTGTACGTCGCAGCGACGAGCATTGGTGAGCAACGCCGCAGGTGAGGCTTTTCAGCAGCCTGACAGTCAGCGCGTCCTGGCTGGGCCAGCACACGGGGGAGGGACAGAAGCAGGCCGTTCCCCCCTGAGCCCGTCCGGTGAGTGCGACGCCTGGCTGGCAAGACCCGAAGGGACACTCACAGGAAGTGAGTGGTCCGGCAGCACTGCAGGGAGGCAGCGGTCAGGCAACGCAAAGAGGCCCAGGTGCAAGGCGCGGGCAAAGCGAGAAGGGAGGCGTACTCCCTGTACGTCGCAGTGACGAGCGATGCCCGGCAACGCAGCAGATGGGCCTCTTTGGGCAGCCTGCTGCCGGATCTCCAGAACAGGCAAGCCAACGAGCCGGAAAAACGGGCGTTCGGGGGGCGCGTTTTTGCGCCCTTTTTGCGCGGTCAAAAAGGGCAATATCCGGAAACAAAAAGTGGAATACCAGATAAGTCAAGCATTCAAAATCAATACAGTTTCCGCGCGATAAATGTTAGAATGATAACACCTTAACCTAAGACAACAAGATGCGAAACTTGAGTTATAAGTTTTTTTAAATCCATATTCTATTGCTTTGGCAAAGGAGTCTCCTATGAGAGTGGTTATAGTGGAGGATGAAGCTCCCGCAGTTGACGAGCTTAAATATATCCTGCGGCAGGCCGAGAATGTCGAGGTGGTGGCGGATGTTCAGAATGGTCTCAAAAGCCTTGATGTCATCAAAAAGCTCAAACCCGATGTGGTCTTTCTGGACATAGAGCTTCCGGATATGAATGGTTTTGAGGTGGCTACCGAGCTGCTGGAGTACGCTCACCGCCCCCTGATCATTTTCTGCACCGCCTACGACGAATATGCCATAAAAGCCTTTGAGGTAAATGCTGTCGATTACATCCTGAAGCCCTATAATGACGAGCGTATCCTTCAGGCGCTGGAGCGCGCCAAGGGGCGCCTTGAGGAGAAAAAAATCTATCACGAGCAGCTGCGCAGCGCCATGAGTGAACTGACGGGTAACCGCATTCGCAAAATCGTGGTGGAGTCCCGCGGCAAGCTCAAGGTCATTGATCAGGAGGAAATTTACTGGATCGGCGCTTCCGTAGGTAAGACGGAGTTCCATACCCATGAGGAGATGTACTACTCAAATCACACCCTGCAGAATCTCGAGAAAATTCTGGACGACAAGCTTTTCCTGCGCATTCACCGCTCCCATATCATCAATCTCAATCGGGTACGTGAGCTGATTCCCTGGTTCAGCGGCTCCTTCCAGGTGGGCATGGACGACAAGGCCAAGACCAACCTGGCGGTAGGGCGTGACAAAGTCAAAATCCTGAAAAACATACTCAATTATTAGATATGCCCCTTTTTTCCGGCCAGAAGCCGATCACTCGCATGGGCACGCCGCTGGTGGCGCTGTGCCTGATGCTGCTGTTCATGTGGCTGTTTATCGCTCCCCAGCCTTCTGCGCAGAGCCGCAAGTATCCCATGATCATCTCCCATGTGCTGCACCCGGAGTCGCCCAAGGGTGAAGCTTTCACCTATTTCGCTCAGATATTGCGTGAGACCGCTGGTGGCGAGGATGTGAATATTGAAATCTATCCTTCGTCGACGCGCTATATCGATGTGGAGGCAATTGAGGCGCTGAATCGCGATGCCATACACTTCATCGCGCCCACCACATCCAAGCTCTCCGTCTTTGTGCCGGAACTGGCGGTGCTGGATTTTCCTTTCCTCTTTGAGGACCGCGAATCCTACTATCGCCTGCTGGAAGGCCCCTATGGCGATTATGTACGGGAGAAGCTGCGTGAGCACGATCTGCGGCTGCTGGCATTCTGGGACAACGGCTTTCGTCATTTTTCCAACGCTATCCGCGAAGTGGTTTATCCAGAAGATCTCAAAGGCCTTTCCATCCGGGTCATGTCGGGGGAAAACACCGGGCTGCTCTACGAGCATTTCGGTGCTCATCCCAAGGTGATCTCTTTTTTACAGATGCCCCAGATGCTGCGTCTTGGCGTGGTGAATGGTGCTGAGAATACCGTTATCAATTATTACGATGAAAATCTGATGGGTATTCAGCCGTACCTGACCCTCAGCTATCACAGCCTGATGATCTACACCTTCCTCATGAGCGAATCCTACTACCAGTCACTCTCACCGGAAATGCAGGAGGCCATTGATGTGGCAGCAGCCAGAACCACTGAGTATATCAACTACCTGGTGGGCACCCGTGAGCAGCGCTTTGTCTCTCTGCTCGAGCAGGACGAACGGGTGCAGATAGTCACGCTCCCGCCGGGGGTGCGGGATCTGTGGCGCAAGAATATTCAGCTGAAAACCACGCCAGCCCTGCAAAGACACTATTCCCGTGCCTACCAGCATATTCTTGAGGCAGGGTACAATCCGTGAATATTCCCTGCGTTAGCGCATATTCCGAAAAACCGCTTTTGAGTCGCCTGCAGAGAAAAATACAAAACAGACCATTGCGCCCTCGCTTTTACAGTCAGGAGTGCAATGTGGCATCGGTCATTCTGCCCGTGCTGGCCCATGGAACTTCCTCCGAGGTCCTTTTCATCCGTCGCGCCGCTGACGGCTATCACCACTCACGGCAGATATCCTTTCCCGGAGGACGCCTGGAGCCGGGTGAGGACCCGCTGCAGTGCGCGCTGCGCGAGTTCGAAGAGGAAATGGGTGCCGCGGTGCCCCAGGACAGTGTGGCTGGCCTGGTGGATATCGGCTTCGCCCATGTCTCCTGCTCGCGCATCAACTGCTATCTCGCCGTTGTGGAGGAACCGCTGACTTTTGCTCCGAATCCACGAGAAGTGGAGTACATTATCCGGGTTCCATTGAATTTTTTCCTGTACCTTGATACTGTACCTGTGGAATATTTCGAGCACGGTTCGGAATGCATCATTTCCCCTGTGTTCCAGTACCGCTCGGAGCGCATTTGGGGCGCGACGGCCAGAATGATGGCCACCTTCCTGACGGAAGTGAATAACACCATTGAGGAGAAACATGTCTAAATTCGCTCTTTCAAAAGTATTTTCCCAATACAACAACCCGTGGGAAAAGCACCGCAAGTCGCCCTTTGGTGGCGGCGGCTCCGGCCCTGGTGGCGGAGGTGGAGGTTTCAATCCCGGGAATTTCAAGGTAAACCTTCCCAAAGACTTTAAGTTTCCCGGCAATTTTGACAAAAAAGTGCCCGTGATTCTGCTGGTGGTTATCCTGCTGGCCTGGCTTTCCACAGGCATTCTGATACTCAAGCCCGAGGAGCAGGCGGCGATTTTGCGCTTCGGAAAGTACGACCGTACTCTGGGTCCCGGTCCTCACATTACCCTGCCCTATCCCATAGAGCGGCGCTATGTGGCCAGTGTCACCACGGTGCAGCGCCTGGAAATCGGTTTCCGCAGCGCAGCCAGCCAGCGCGATGATCGCATTATTTCGGTGGGGCAGGAGTCCCTGATGCTGACTGGCGATGAAAATATTCTCGACGTCAAAGTCATTGTTCAGTTCCGCATCCGCGATATCATTGACTATATGTTTGAAGTGCGCGACTCCCTGCAGACGCTGCAGAACACGGCAGCCTCCTCAGTGCGTGAAGTTATGGGTGGTGAATCCATAGACAACGCCCTGACCGTGGGGAAATTTGAAATACAGATGAATATTCGCGAGCAGCTGCAAAAGGCCCTGAATGAGTATCGCGCTGGCCTGGAGATTCTGTCCGTTGAACTCTATGACGTTCAGCCGCCCCAGCAGGTTGCTGGCGCCTTCCGCGAAGTTGTCAGCGCCCGTGAGGATCGCGAACGGTTTATCAACCAGGCCCAGGGGTACCGCAACCAGATCCTGCCCCAGGCGCGTGGTGAAGCCGCTCAGATTATGGAAGCTGCCAGCGCCTACCGTGAAGAGCGCATTCTGCGCGCCCGTGGTGACGTGGCCCGTTTCCTGGCTATGGAAAGTGAATACAGGCTGGCCCCCGCGGTAACCCGCGACCGCCTCATGTTCGACACGCTGCAGGAGACGCTTCCCAAGACGAAGCTCTTCCTGATCGACAGCGATGCCGGCAGCGGAGTTCTGCCCTATCTGCCACTTGATGGAGTTCGCACTCCATCGGCACGCAATTAAGGAGGCCATGGCGTGAAACCTGTAAAATTTTTCATATTCCCCATTATCATCGTTTTTGGCCTGCTGGCCTATATGTCTCTGTATATAGTTACCTTTACCCAGAGCGCCGTGGTTACCCAGCTGGGCAAACCGGTGCGTACCATCATGGAGCCAGGGCTGTACGTCAAGATTCCCTTCATTCAGGAGGTATTCTATTTTGATCGCCGACTGCTCACCTACGATGGTTCCACTTTTGAAATGCTCTCCCGTGACAAGAAGACCCTGGTGGTGGATAACTTCGTACAGTGGCGTATCACTGACCCCCTGCTCTTCATGACTTCTGTACACAACGAAGAGGGCGCCCGTCGCCGCATTGCCGATCTGATCTATGCAGAGGCGCGCCTGGAAATTGGTTCCTTTGATTTCATCGACGTCATCAACTACAACCGTCTGGAAATCATGCGCAGCATCACCAGCAGTGCCAATGAGAAGGCTCAGCCCCTTGGAATTGAAATAGTCGATATGCGTATCAAGCGAGCCGATCTGCCCACGGAAAACGAGCGGGCGGTATTTGACCGTATGGCCACGGAGCGTGAAAAGATCGCCACCCAGTATCGCTCGGAGGGTGAGGAAGCAGCTGCCCGCATCCGTGCAGACAGTGATCGTCAGCGTGCCATCATCCTGGCGGAAGCCTACCGCGAGCAGGAACAGCTGCGCGGTGAAGGTGATGCGGAAGCTGCCAACATCTATGCGGAAGCCCTCAGTAGAAATCCCCAGTTCTATCGCTTCATGCGTGAGCTGGATCTCTATCGCGCGTCACTGAAAGAAAACAGCACTATCATTCTTAACGAGGAGTCAGAATTCTTCCGCAGCCTGATGGACAAACGATGAGTTTTCTCTCCCGCCCATACCGTGGCGTTACGCCCACCGTTCATGAGAGCTGTTTTGTGGCGCCCACGGCAGTGCTGATCGGTGACCTGGTGCTGGCTCCCCAGGCCAGTATCTGGTATGGGGCCATTCTTCGCGCCGATGTGAACTTCATTCGCGTCGGCGCGCGTACCAATATCCAGGATGGTGCCGTTGTCCATGTCAATGGAAACCCATCCCACCCGACTGTCATCGGTGAAGACGTGACGGTGGGGCATAATGTGACCCTGCACGGGTGCCATATTGGTGACCGTGTGCTGGTGGGCATGGGAGCTATAGTGCTCAATGGAGCGACCATTGGCGATGACTGCGTCATCGGTGCGGGAGCCGTGGTGAAGCAGGGTATGGATATACCCGCTGGCTCCATGGTGGTGGGCAATCCTGCAGTTATCAAACGCCAGCTTTCAGAGCAGGAACGGGCATTTTTGCTGAAATCGTCGAAAACCTATACGGATCTGGCTGAGGAATATCTCCATGACAGTTGAAAGCCGCTTGCGGGGAGCTGTCGATATTGGCAGTAACACCATTCGCATGCTCATTGGTGAATACTCCCCCGCCAGGGGACTCGTTATTCACGACTCCAGGCGTCATGTTACCCGCCTTGGCAAGCAGATGGAAAATGGTTTCCTCCTGCCCGAGGCCATTCAGCGCAGTGTTGAAGTTCTGGCCGAATACAAGCGGTGCTTTGATGACTTTGCGCTGCTGCCGCAGCACTTGAATATCATTGCCACCAGTGCGGTACGCAGTGCCAGCAATCGCCTTGAGTTCATTGAAACGGTGCAGCAGGACACCGGCCTGGAAGTGCGGGTGGTTGATGGTGCTGAAGAAGCCCGCCTGGCGGCCCTGGGTGTCTGCGCCGCCGTAAAGGCAGCCGGCAATAAGCTGATCGTGGATATCGGTGGCGGCAGTGTTGAGTTTATTCTGGTGGATCGTGACACCAACCTGCTCCACAGTCGGTCTGTGGAAATGGGTGTCGTGCGTCTGACGGAGAAGTTTATTACCCGTGCTCCTTTAAGTATAGAGGAGTACCTGAATATGCAGGAGTTCGTCCTGGAGAAGCTCGATACCGTCCATGAGGAGTTTGCCCGCTTTGACCTGACCCACCTGAAGATCGTCGGTACTGCTGGCACCTACACCACGGCAGCCCATGTGCTTTCCGGGCAGCAGGAGTACAGTCCCAGGCTTATCAATGGCATGACCTGTACTGTCAAGGACACGAAGATGTTCCTGGATAAGCTCTCGGATATGACCCTGGCTCAGCGCCTCGAAGCTTTTCCCATAGAAAAGGGGCGCGAGGATCTCATTATTGCCGGGCTCTGTCTTGCGTTGAATATCAACTCCTGCTTCTGTCAGGACCACTTTATGGTCAGCGATTATGGGCTGCGTGAAGGGGCCCTTATCGACGCTGCCAGCCGCTGAAACCTTTCACGGAATTCCCACCCCAGGTTTTGTGCTCCGTCACTGTTTCTTCCCGCTGCGGATTCATCAAAGCGCCCGGCTGCTCTTTTCAGAAAGAGCACCGGGCGCTGTTCTCTGCATAGAACGGCCGTGAAGGCGCGCAATTTGAGAAAGTCTTTTTGTTAGATAATGCGATTTCTCTTAGGTTCTTTTTTCTGTATGATGTTTTCCGATTCACGGTGCAATGCATCGTCAGAAAGGATCAATATGCGCAAACGAAATTTACAATGGCAAGTGCGTCAAATATGCAGAATCTAAACGCTTTTGGCCATGGTGGCAGGGTACGGAACTTCAGTTTCATGATGCTTTATACGCAGAGGAGTGAGTGATGATGGCCTATGGTCTGGAATTCTGGCACCATTTCTGGGTGCTGCTTGACGCTATTGCAATGTATATGCTTCTGGGGCTGGTGATTGCGAGTATTCTGAGGATATACATCTCCGATCGCTTTATTGTCAGTCACATGGGAGGGAACACCCTTGGCGCTGTGCTGAAAGCGTCCTTGCTGGGCTTGCCACTCCCCCTTTGCTCCTGCAGTGTTTTGCCCATAGCCACCTCCCTGAAGAAAAGCGGTGCGGGAAATGGCCCGGTAGTGAGTTTTCTGAGCACAACGCCCATGACCGGAGTTGACTCCATTATCCCCACGTACGGGGTCTTTGGTGGACTGATTACCGTCTTGCGGGTGCTGGTATCGCTGATCATTGGATTGCTTGCCGGTATCATTGTGGGTTTTGTTGAACGCCTGCGGGGGGAAAGGGTTTTAGTCCAGCCATCGGAAGCTTCTGTTGGAGCCTGTTCCGGTGGCTGTCAGTGCACGGCGGCAGCTGAGTCTTCGCGGCAAAATCCCCCGAAGTCGCAGGCCTTTGGGCAGAACTTTCTGGATCTGATGGGTGATATTGCCAAGCCCCTTGTCATTGGGCTGGTACTGGCAGCTCTGCTGTTGAGCGTCTGGCCGGAGCAGTATGGCGACTTTGTCAGTCAGCATGTTCTGCTCTCCTATGGTCTTGCACTTCTGCTGGGCCTGCCCCTGTACGTCTGCTCTATTTCTGTGATTCCCGTGGCCATCTCCCTCTATGCTGCCGGGTTCTCCCTGGGTGCGGCCTTTATCTTTCTGACAGCGGCACCGGCAGTCAGTATGGTCAGTCTGAGTGTACTGCTGCGTGTGGTGGGATTGCGCAATTTGTTGATTTTCCTCGCCTGTCTGGCGGTGGGAAGTATTGTCTTTGCCGCCGTAATTGATGGCATGGCGATTGAGATTCCCCTGCAGCTGTTGCCATCGGCAGAGCAGTCACCAGTGAGATGGCTGCCACGGCTGTTTTCGTTTGTGTTGATTGCACTGTGCCTGTATCTGTGGGTCGGCAGATTCCTGGCCTGTTTCAGTCGGCAATCCCGAGGTTGTGCCTGATCTGGTGCCAGAGGGCAAGGGGCAGGCACAGGCCCGCTGCCAGGAAGAGTGTCGTGCTGATATGCAGCAGTATGGGAACATCAAAGAGCAAGTGAGGGACCAGCGCTGTCAGGGAGAGCAGCAGCAGGCTGAGGAAGAGGGCCTGCTGCATGCTGGAAAATGAGTGACGGAGCATCAGCAGGAGATAGATGCCGAATGTGGCCCAGGCGAAGTGCGCCAGGTGGGCGTGGGTGCGCAGAACATCCATGGCGACCGTGCCGCTTTCGGCAACCAGAACGTACCAGACACCACTGAGCCCTGTGAGTAACAGGCCAGTGAAGGCGACGATCAGGGCGATATTGCCAAGTCTGAAAGCACGGATCAGATAGAGGCTTATAAGCAGGAGAAGTACCCCGGCACTGATTTTCTCCACCCAGTACCACTGCAGGAGCATACCGAAGAACATGCTCAGCACTCCTCCCACCAGTGTGGCAATGGTCAGGTTCACCAGCGGCGTGGAGATATTCAGCATATCCACGTAGCGCGAGAAGAGCAGAAGCGACATGGGAAAGGAGAGGGCCAGGAGAACGTATGAGAATCGCGTTTCAAACATGAAGAAATATTCGAAATTCAGGGAATAGAGAAAGTAGACCCAGCACAGTACAGAGATAATGACAGCGGCGCGCAGGAAGACATTTTCGCGCTGATTGGAGGTATTGCGGAAGAAGTGCCACAACATGAGGCAGCCAAACAGAGAGGCCGAGGCGGCCAGATTCAGCAGGAAAAACTCGGACAGAAGTGCACCAGTCGCCATTATCAGTGAAAAGAGTGCAAAGAGGATCTGCAGGGGCATGGTGCGGTTACCATAGCGCTGGCGGGTGATCAGGAAAGAGAGAAACATGCAGTAGCAGAATCCCGCGATGCCGATAAGTCCGTGGGCGTGAACGCCAGGGGCAATACGGTAGCTGTCGGTGTAGAGGTAGGCACTGAGCGCGATCAGCAGGATGTGTGCCAGCGAGGCGAAACCAAGTACGGGAAAGAAAGGTGCCTGCATGGGCTTCACCGGCAGAAGGGCCAGATCTGGTAGAAACGGCGGCACTTGAAGCGGGATTCACACGAAGCAAGTTGCCGTTCATAGGTTTTGGCACGGTCGCCGACGATTTTGGCTGTACGCATAAGCCAGGGTTTCTGCTGGTAGGTGCGGCGCTGGTAACCGCCATGGCCTTCATGATAGGCCAGATAGAGGTGTTCGGCATTGCTTTTTGAAATGCGGAGGCGGCGGTGGCTGATATCGTTATAGTAGCCGATGAAATCCAGCGCGTCCTTCATGCTGCGCCGGTCGGCAAAGCGGTTGTTGGTATCCCTTGCGAATTCGCGCCAGACTTCATCCTTGGCCTGGGGATAACCGAAAGCTGAGGAGCGTCGCGGACCCGGAATGACTCCGAGAATCTGTGTGCGCTCAGCGGGGCGCACATTATGGCGAAAACTTGATTCCTGATACATGATAGCCATCTGTACATGTGCCGGAGTGCCCCATCGACTTTCAGCCCTTTTGGCGTAGTCATACCAGTGGGGTTTCTGGTCAAAAATGGCGCAGATATTGTCAATGTTTTTGGGTTGTTTTGCGGCACAGCCTCCCAGCAGGACGAGGGCTGCAAATATGAGCATGGTTCTGTACATCTCACTGCTTTACGAAGGGTAATAAAGAGAGCTGAAGCTCCGTTGGCATAGTAGGGCAACAGATGGTAAACATGCAAGCAAATCAGCAGTCATGGGCTGAGCCATGCCGGACGCTGTCGCCTGAATGTAAAAAGCGGAGGTTTCCCTCCGCCTGTGAAGGTGTCAGCCGAAGCTGATGACCAGCAAGTATGTGACGACTGCGAAGACGATGGTGCCGATAAAGCCCATGGTCAGTGGAGCAATATCCTCGGGCTTGAGGGGTTCTTCCTGGATTTCGTCATGATGATCAGATGCCATGTTCTCCTCCTTGTTTTCCTTCGCGCAGCAGCCGTTGGTAGTCCTCGGGCTGGTTCATGTTCATGAGTCTGTGTTCAGGTTTCAGTATAGTCCCATGGGATAAACCTTGCAAGGCCGTTATGACCTTGCGGTTGCCACTTTCAAAGGAGCACGCCATGGTGGTGAGTCCGCTGACACGGTATATGCCGGTCAGGGGGAATACCTTGCCGGCATGGGCGAGCACCGCGGCTTCGTGCTCCGGATGGAGTTGCAGGAAGTCGGCCATTTCGCCATACCAGTCTCCTTCCACCAGAGGCATGTCACAGGGGAGCACGGCAATCGCGTCCCAGTCTGTGGCGACAAGGGCGTGGGAGAGGGCGTGCATGGCACCCAGAGGGCCCTGCCTGGGGACGATGTCCAGCACACAGTGAAACCCCGCCACCTCGCGTCCGGAAATCCACACCTCCTGCTGGCTCACTTTCAGAATCTCGATGGCACGATGCAGCAGATCCTGGTTGTCGTTCCAGGGAAGGGACGCCTTGTCCTGGCCCATGCGGCTGCTCAGTCCCCCCGCCAGCACCACCCCCAGGATTTTCATCGGGCCGATTGCAGGGCCTTGAGGTAGGCGGCGATGCCCGCTTCAAAGGTGTATTCGGGGCGGTACCCCAGCCTGCCATGTGTGGCGCTGATATCGGCTTCTGTGTGGTTCTGATAGAAGGCGTAGGGGTTGTCGATGTACTCGACGGTATTCTCTGTGGCCAGTTCGCGGCAGATAATGGCGATCATATCGTTGAAGGTGCGCGCCGTGCCCGTTCCCACATTATAGACTCCGGAAACATCTCCTTCACTGAACATGGCCCGGAGGTTGGCCTGGACAATATCGGTGACATAGATAAAGTCGCGCTTCTGTTCCCCATGTTTGAACAGGCGGGGGCGTTTGCCGGCCAGAATCTGGTGATAGAGCTGGTAGACCATGCTGGCGGCGTGACCCTTGTGGGATTCGCCGGGCCCGTAAACGTTGAAGTAGCGCAGTCCGACGATACGCTGCTCCGGGTGACGCTCCATAAACGACCTGGCGGTCATATCCATGGCGTACTTGGAGAATCCGTAGATATTTTCCGGCAGCAGCCCCTGGTCAACGCGGTTCGGAGCGGGTGAGTTGCCATATACTCCGGCACTGGAGGCGTAGACGACGGGAATCTCTTTTTCCACTGCCCATTCCAGAAGATGCCGAAAGGCGTCGTTGTTGACCTTCATCATGCGCTTCTGATCCATGACAGTGGTGTCGGTGATGGCGGCCTGGTGGAAGATGCCATCCAGAGGCAGAAGGCTCTCCACCTCGGCCAGCTCCTCAATGCGCGCCATGTCCATGGTGACCACTTCACCAGTGAAACCGATCAGGTTTTTGTAGTGGCCGCTGGAGAAGTCGTCCACCACGACCACATCGTGGCCCTGCTGTTTCAGGGCAAAAGCCAGGTTGGAACCAATAAAGCCGGCGCCGCCGGTAACCATGAAGCGCATAGAATATCCTTTCACTCGCTGAATGCAGTATTATTGCTGAATCTGAAATGGAATAAAGCGGTTCGCGCCCTGGTGCTGAACCAGCAGATTCACGAAGCCGTTGCGGGAGCGCTCCTTGATAGCCTTTTCCAGTGTCGCCAGGTCGCTCACCACCACATTGTTGGCGCGCAGGATAATCATATCACGGCGAACTCCCGCCTCATAGGCTTTGGAGCCCGCTTCCACCTGCTGTACCACGACGCGGTTGTCACGCATCTCAAAGTGAATTCCCTGGAACTGCCAGGAGGCGGCAGATGGGGCAGGTTCCGCCTGCCGTGGTCGCACCTGCGCCCTGCGCTCGTCGGGCCTTTCTCCAAGGGTAACGCGCAGTGTCTGCCGGCGGCCTTCACGAAGGATTTCCATGGGGACTGTACTGCCGGGAGTTGCGCGCGCAACAAAACGGAAGATGTCCTGGTAGCGATCAATTCGCTGGTTATCAAAGGAAGTGATGATATCGCCTTCGCGCAGCCCCCCACGCTGGGCGGGCTGATCCGGCTCAACGGAAGTGACAAGCACTCCGGTGGTCTCGGCTCCCGCACCCATGGAGCGTGCCAGCTCAGGGGTCAGGCGCTGCAGGGATACTCCGAGCCAACCTCGCGACACGCGACCCTTCTCCTTGAGCTGTTCATAGGATGACTTGAGGGTATTGATGGGGATGGCAAAGCCAAGGCCCTGGCCACTGGAGACAATGGCAGTATTGATGCCGATGACCTCGCCCTTGAGGTTCAGCAGCGGGCCACCGCTGTTGCCGGGGTTAATGGAGGCATCGGTCTGCAGGAAGCTGTCAAAGACGGACTGGCCGATGTAGCGATCCTTGGCGCTGATGACACCGACAGTGACCGTTCCGCTGAGGCCGAAGGGATTCCCCACCGCAAAGACCCACTGTCCCACTTCGATGGTGTCGGAATTCCCCAGGGGCAGGGCGGGAAGATTACTGGCGTTGATCTTGAGCAGGGCCAAGTCGTAGGTGGCGTCGGTTCCCACCACCTCCGCTTTGAACTCCCGCTCATCGCTGAGGATAATCGTGATTTCGTCGGCACCTTCCACCACATGGTTGTTGGTTACAATGTAACCATCACTGGACACGATAAAGCCAGAGCCCAGACTGCTGGAACGACGCTGCTGGCCATTCGGGTGCCCCGGGTCGCCGAAGAAGCGGCGAAACTCATCGCCAAAGAAACGGTTGAAGAATTCCTCAGGCAATGGCAGCTCGCGTTGGCCAACTTCCACTTGCTTGCTGGTGGAGACGTTCACCACAGAGGGTTCAACCTTTTTTACCAGTTGGGTGAGGTCAGGAAACTGCTGGGCGCCCACGGGGGCAAAGAGGAGCAGGATCGCCAGCGTGCTGAGCAGAATACCAGTGAGCAGACGGTATATGTTCATTTCAGGTACCTCCAGAAGTAAAAAAGTCTTTTTCCCTGCATTATAACTATCATGGACGAGGTGTAAAGCACCCTGAAACGAAAAAAGAGCCTGCATGGTGCAGACTCTTCTTCCGTAAATATTTTTCCACGAACATCCCATACCCGGAGAGGAAAGGAGGAGAGGAAACTCTCCAGGTGCGTAATTCTGTTTGCATATTATGTGCCAGTTTCCTGTTTTGCCGTCTGTGCAGCGTTTGCTGAACTTCAGGAGGAAATTATGCGGGCCATAAGTGTCAAATTGGCGTGCTGCTGCGAAAATATAACAAAACGAGAGGTGCGTCATAATGACATACTTGTTTGGAGGCGGCGTTAAGGTGCGTCACTTTGACGTATGGTTTTCTAGAACCGTTTGTGCAGCAATTCCTTTTAGGAAAAGAATTTGTAAGCCTTGACATGGTATGGGGAGTATGGTAACTATCCTGTGTTCTGGCAAGCGATGAATAAGTTAATGCGTTGCCATTTCAGTATTTAGCCTGTCGAGTATATATTTAAGGAGGAATGATGACTAAGGCTGATCTTGTAGAACGTATTTGTGAAAAAACTGACTCGGTCAATAAGAAGCAGGCAGAGGCGGTCGTCAACGGTCTTTTCGAGTGTATTATTGACGCCCTTGAGGAGGGCGATAAGGTTGAACTGCGCGGTTTTGGAAGTTTCAAGACCCGTGAGCGCGGACCACGTGAAGGAAGAAACCCCAAGACTGGTGACAAAGTCAGCGTTCCCTCCAAAAGAGTTCCCTACTTTAAACCTGGAAAAGAACTGCGCGAGCGCGTTGATAACGCATAAGATACACCTGCAGTCGCAGAGCCCGGCCTTTACTGGTCGGGCTTTTTTTGTTGTACGTGTTGAACACCACCTGTCCGCGCCAGGAAAACCGGGGCCCGTGCTGGGAATGATCAGACCATCCAGGATCCTGTGTGCCGGTTCAGGGCCGCAACCACGGTGCTCGTATCTTTATGGGTCATGTTCTGTGTCGTGGTCTGGTACTTTTTCCCTGTAATGTGGTTTCCGGAAATTGAAACCTCTCCATCTGCTGCCGGTATTTATCGAAACGGGGGTGCTGTCTGAACAACCTCTTCCTGCGCATTGACCGCTTTCTGCCACGCCGTTTACAAGCGAAACTCAGCCTGCTGGTGACCGTGTTGCTTATCATCCTGGTCGGCCTGATAGGTGCCTTGTTTTCTGATTTCACCAAGAACCTGCTCCATGACCAGATGTCGAGTAAAGCGCTGGACCTTGCCCACTCGGTGGCCAAGAATCCTCTGATTCGCCAGGGAATTGAGCAGGGAGATTCCCGTTCTGTGCAGGATTTTGCCGAATCTCTGCGAGTGACCGTTGGTGCCGAGTATATCGTCGTTGGTGATCGCAACGAAATTCGTCTGTCACATCCGAATCCGCAGAGAATCGGTCAGCGCTTTCTTGGTGGTGACCTTGGTCCTGCCCTGAATGAAGGGCAGGCGTACGTGTCCAGCGCCATAGGAAGCCTTGGTCCTTCGCTGCGGGGTATTGTCCCCGTTCGCGATGCGCAGGAACAGATCATCGGATTTGTGGCGGTGGGTTACCTGACCAGTGACATGGATCTTATGGTCCGTCGCCAGCAGATGGAGATACTGGGCTATATCCTTGTGGTCCTGCTCTTTGGCCTTGTGGGAGCAGCGGTAATTTCCAGTGGTCTCAAGGCCGCCATCATGGGCCTTGAGGTCTACGAAATCGCCGCGCTGTTCCATGAGCGCAACGCGATCATCAGCGCGATCCGCGAAGGGATCATTGCCATCAATGGCGCGGGAACCATTACCTATGCCAACCGGGCTGCTTATGCCTACCTGGGTATGGATCAGCAGACATCCTTTCATGGTCTGCCCCTGGATGATGTGCACTCCTGCTCCGAGCTCCGGCAAATCGTCAAAAATCGCGAGCAGCAGCTTGACCGTGAAATGATCCTGGCAAATCGGGTCATGGTGGTGAATATTCTTCCCCTTGAGGACCCACGCACCGGAATGGTGATCAGCTTCCGTCCAAAGGATGAGCTGGACCGGCTGGCGCAGGAACTCACCCATATGCATGCCTATTCAGAGCTGCTGCGTTCACAGACCCATGAATATTCCAACAAGATGCACACCATCGCAGGGCTTATACAGCTGGAAGCGTACCAGGAAGCCCTCGACCTGGTCATCAATGAGGCCAGCGGATACGAAAATCTGGTGCGCTCCCTGGTTTGCGCTGTACCGGATCCGGTCATTGCCGGTCTCATTCTGGGGAAATACAACCGCGCATGTGAGCTCAAGGTTTCCCTGGCCTTTGACCCGCAGAATTCATTTTCCGATGTCCCGTCCCAGGTGAACCGGGAATCCCTGGTGACCATCATTGGCAACCTCCTGGACAACGCCTTTGACGCCGCCCGTGACCAACAGGGCCATCCCGCACGGGTCAGCCTCTATCTCACCGATCTGGGGCCGGATCTGGTTATTGAGGTGGAGGACTCGGGGAGCGGTGTTGCTGAATCCATTGCCCGCACTCTTTTTCAGCGGGGTGTGACCACAAAGAGCGGACGTGGTCGCGGCGTTGGCCTGGTTCTGGTGAAGCAGGCTGTTGAACAGTTGGGAGGAGAGATCATCTTTGGCGCGGGAGAGCTGGGGGGAGCTCTCTTCACCGTCATAATTCCAAAAGTACACCAACAGGAGAAGGCCAATGATCCCAGAAATCCGCATTCTCATCGTAGATGATGACCTTCGCATTGCCAACTTGCACCAGCGATTTGTTGAAAAACTTGAGCACTTTGAAACTGTCGGCATCGCCAACCGCATCGTGGATGCGATGGAAATGGTCGAAATCCTGCAGCCCGATGTGGTGCTGCTGGATCTCTTTTTTCCCGAGGGCAATGGCATGGAGCTGCTTTTTCATATCAGATCCAGGAAGCAACCATGTGACATCATCCTCATTACCGCTGCCCGAGAGATCGCCTCTCTCCAGGAAGCCTTGCGTGGAGGAGTTTTCGACTACATCATCAAGCCAGTCTCCTTTCCGCGCTTCCAGGAGTCGCTGCTGAATTACCACACCTATTTTCAGCACCTGCAATCCGGCAACCTCCTGGATCAGCAGGATGTGGATCGATTTCTGCACATCCAGCATACGCCGGACCCTTCAAGTGGCACCATGCCCAAAGGCATCGACCCTCTGACCTTGAGCAAAGTTCGGAAAGTATTCGACGACTCTGCCCTGACGGATATCAATGCCGAGGAAATGGGTCGTGCCATCGGTACCAGTCGTTCTACTGCCCGTCGTTACCTGGAGTTTCTGGTTGCCGAGGGATTTCTCAAAGCTGATCTCATCTATGGCGCTGTGGGGAGGCCGGAACGCCGCTATCTGCGCCGCTGAAAGGATTTTTTTCCAGCCCGTCGCCCGTGAGCATAATCAGCACAATCGCCGAAAGAGAATTAATATTCTTAATTTCCCCTTTATTTACTTTATGTTATCCGTGACGCACCATGGAATGTGCAATGATTCACATATCGTGATCCTGAGATGCGAAAGGAGTCCATCATGTTGTACATTCAATTTCTCTTTCTCCTGCTCATGCTTTACCTGGGGAGTCGTTACGGCGGTATCGGGCTGGGTGTTGTCTCCGGTATCGGCCTCGTTATTGAGGTGTTCCTCTTCAAGATGCCGCCAACCAGTCCTCCCATTGATGTGATGCTGATCATCATCGCGGTGGTGACCTGCGCCGCCATCCTTGAGGCAGCCGGCGGCTTGAAGTACATGCTGCAGGTCGCTGAACGCCTGCTGCGTTCGCGGCCCAGAAATGTCACCCTTCTGGCACCCATGGTCACCTATACCATGACGTTTCTGCTGGGAACCGGTCACGCGGTATATTCCATCATGCCGATCATCGGAGACGTGGCCCTGAAAAACAACATTCGCCCTGAGCGTCCCATGGCAGCTGCCTCTGTGGCGTCCCAGCTCGGCATTACCGCCAGTCCGATTTCAGCAGCGGTTGTCTACTATCTGTCGCAGCTCAGTGGAATAGCCCCGAACATCACCCTGCTGTCCATTCTGGCCGTCACCGTTCCGGCGACTTTCATCGGCACGGTTCTGATGTCGCTCTACAGTATCAGGCGCGGAGTTGAGCTCAAGGATGATAAAGAGTATCAGCGTCGTCTGCAGGATCCATTGTGGAGAAAGCGCATCGAAGAGACCACGGCAACCACTCTCGGGGAAGAACTCCCCAAGTCGTCCCGTAATGCGGTGCTGCTCTTCCTTCTGGCACTGGTGGTCATCGTTATCATCGCCATGTATCCTGAGTTGCGCACCCTGAACGAAGGAGATCGTCCCATCAGCATGTCACTGGTTATCCAGATGATGATGCTGGCCTTCGGTGGACTGATTCTGCTGGTGACCAGAACCCGTCCATCGCTGGTACCCGAAGGGGTGGTCTTTAAATCAGGAATGGTGGCAGCCATTGCGATTTTCGGTATAGCCTGGATGAGCGACACGTATTTTAAGTACGCATTGCCCAGCTTTCAGGGAGGTATTACGGAAATGGTGACCGCCTACCCCTGGACCTTTGCCCTGGCGATGTTCATCGTGTCCGTGGTCGTCAACAGTCAGGCTGCCACCTGCCGCATGATGCTGCCTGTCGGCCTTGGCCTGGGACTTCCCCCAGCGCTGCTGGTGGGGATCATGCCAGCCAGTTACGGTTACTTTTTTATTCCCAACTATCCTTCCGATATTGCAACCGTGAATTTTGACACTTCCGGAACCACGAAAATCGGCAAGTGGTACTTCAATCACAGCTTCATGGCACCTGGGCTGATCGGCGTCATCAGCGCCTGCCTGGTGGGATACTCGCTTGGAATGCTGATACTGGGGTAGGAACATGTCACGGAATAGAATAGCGAAGGGGGTAGAAGCGGGAAAATCACAGGGGCTGAATGGAGGGCGGTGTACAACCGCTCTCCATGACCGGCTGGCGGCACGTGCTAGCCACCGACGATAATTCGCCTGATATCGTTGTAAAAGGCGAAGAACATCAGACACAGCAACAGCGCCATGCCGATGCGCGCGGCAATCTCCCTGGCTTTGAGGCTTGGCGCTTTGCCGCGGATTGCCTCATATATGTAGAACATCAGGTGCCCACCATCCAAAATGGGTATGGGCAGCAAATTGAGAATTGCCAGGTTGACGGAGATCAGTGCCGCGAAGAAGAGCACGGAGTTGAATCCGTGGGAGACTTGCTCTGAGGCGACCTGGACGATCATGATGGGTCCGCCGATATTGTCCGCTGGAATGATTCGCTGGATCAGCTTGACAATGGACTGAAAGGTGAGGCTGGTCAGTTCCCAGGTGCGCACCACGCCCATGCCGAGGGACTGCAGAGGGCCATACCGGACGTTCACGGTTTGCTCCGATGCTGTGATGCCGATAAAGCCGACTTCCCTGTCCTCGCCGAAGATATTCTGAACCGTGCGCTGGCGCGGTGTTATCTGAAAGCTGGCGAGTTGGTCGTTGCGCTCGACGACCACTCTGACTTCGACGCCAGGCAGCAGGTGGATCTGGCGGGTGATGTCATCCCAGAAGTGTATCTCCATGTCATTGATGGTGATGATACGATCGCCTGGCTGCAGGCCGGCAGCATAGGCGGCCGAATCGGGCTGGACAGTGCCGATGATCGGCTCAAGCCTGGGAACTCCGTTGATATGTACAAGGCTCAGCAGGACGATGGCCAGCAGAAAGTTGAAGAGGGGACCAGCGGCCACAATGGCCATGCGTTGCCAGACGCTCTTATGGGCAAAGGATTTTTCATGGGGTACCGCAGCCTGCTCATCGGCACCCTCCAGGCTTTCGCCCATCATTTTCACGTAGCCTCCCAGGGGAATCATGGAGAGGCGGTATTCGGTTTCCCCATGGCGAAAGCTGAGCAGCTTGCGACCAAATCCTATGGAAAAAACTTCCACGCCGACCTTGCATGCCTTGGCAACCAGGAAGTGCCCCAGTTCGTGGAAGAAAATCAGCAGACCTAAGAGAAGAATGGCGACAGCAAAACTCATGCGACTATACCTTCCTGCGCCTTCCGGCGGCTCCATTTATCGATTTCCAGTACATCCTCCACGCAGTTCAGAGTGCACGGGGTGTGTTGTTCCAGCGTACGCTCCACCATGGAGCTGATGCCGGCAAAAGGGATTTTTCCGTTGAGAAAGAGCTGTACCGCCACCTCATTGGATCCATTGAGCACAACCGAGGCACTGCTCTGCTGTTCCATGGCCCACTGAGCCATGCGCAGGCAGGGATATTTCAGCAGATCGGGCTGCTGGAAGTGCAGAGCTCCGATTTCATGTAACTTCAAAGGGGGGATATCCAGGGCATAGCGATGGGGATAGAACAGCGCGTAGGCGATGGGAGCCTGCATGTCAGGGGTACCAAGCTGGGCTATCATGGAGCCATCCACATACTCCACCATGGAATGCACGATACTTTCCGGGTGGATCACCACATCAAGTCTGGCAGGTGGGACATCGAAAAGCCAGCGTGCTTCGATAAGTTCAAGTCCTTTGTTCATCATGGTGGCAGAGTCAATGGTGATTTTGCGTCCCATGTTCCAGTTGGGATGACGCAGGGCGTCGTTGACCGTGGCACTCTGCATTTTCTCCAGGCTCCAGTCGCGGAAGGCACCGCCACTGGCGGTGAGGATGATGCTGGATATCTCCGCGTGGCGATGACCCTCAAGGCACTGCATAATGGCGCTGTGCTCACTGTCCACGGGCAGAAGTCGAACGCCGTGTTGTTTGACCAGTTTCATGACCAGTTCACCGCCAGCCACCAGGATCTCCTTGTTGGCCAGAGCAATGTCACGGCCAGCCTGAATAGCCTCAATCACCGGCGCGAGACCAGCGCTGCCCACCATGGCTGCCAGAACCATGGAAACATCGGGGTGGTGGACGCACTCCCGCAGGCCTTGCGGGCCCCAGAAAACGGGAATATCAACCTGCTGACTCAGCCAGAGAGCATCTTCACGGCTGGCAATACTGGCCAGCGCAGGGCGAAACTCCCGGATCTGACCTAACAGGGCTTCGCGATTATTGCCGGCAGCCAGCGAGACGATACGGATCTTGTCGCGATGCTGGCGAGCCACTTCCAGAGCGCTGCAGCCAATGGAACCCGTTGAGCCGAGAATGGAAAGGGACTGGCGTGTACTGTGCATGCGAGGAAACCTTACTGAGAGACGTTGGCCATCAGGAGAATGATCAGAATAAGGTAGAGCGGCGCGGTGAAAATCATACTGTCCATGCGATCAAACATGCCACCATGTCCCGCCAGAATACTGCCGGAGTCCTTGACGTCTGCGGAGCGCTTCAGCGCAGATTCCACCAGGTCGCCCACCACGGAGATCGCACCGACGGCGAGACCGATAAAGGCTGGATGAATGAGGAACGCGACGGGGAAAAACGCCATCACCACGGAGTAGGTGATGGTTGCTCCGGCTATGCCGAATGCCAGCCCTTCGAGGGTTTTGTTGGGGCTGATTTTCGGCGACATGGGGTGTCTGCCCAGCAGCTTGCCACCAAAGTAGGCAAAGGTGTCGGCAGCCCACACACTCAGCATCATTGCCAGCAGAAATTCATAACCGTGCTCGCGCAGGACGATAATGGCACTGTAGCCAATGCCGATGTAGAGAAAGGCAAAGCTGTAGCGAGCCGTTGCCGCCAGGTATCCCTCAATGCCATCGGCGCGCATCATGCCCAGTGCCACGCAGATAAAGGCAGAAGCAACCCATACTGCCATCCCGAAATGAATGCCGAAACTCATGGTGAAGACGGCGAGAAAGAGGCACAACAGTACCAGCAGGCCACGGTGGCCGGTAAATCCGAAATACTCATATGCGGTTATGGCGGCCGCCAGGGCACAGGCAAAGCCAAAAACATAAAATGGGGAGCCAATCACAAGCCACAATACGATGGGAATAGCGATGGCAGCGGTCAGAATGCGTTTTTTCATAATAGAAGTACTCACCGGTCGGGGGCTAAGGAAAAGGCCACAGAATCGTGACTCTGTGGCCGATCATAGCATAGGTTCCGCAATGTTGGTATCAGACGGTCATCAATTCTTTCTCTTTTGCTTCTGCCATCTCATCAATGGTTTTGACGAAACCGTCAGTGATTTTCTGAACTTCTTCCTGGGCGCGTTTGGCCTCGTCTTCAGTGATCAGCTTATCCTTTTCCAGTGCCTTGACAGAGTCATTACCAAAGCGGCGAATATTGCGTACGGCAATGCGGCCATCCTCGGCGAATTTCTTGACCTGGCGGGTCAGCTCCTTGCGGCGATCCTCTGTGAGCGGCGGGATGGAGATGCGGATCATCTGACCGTCATTGGATGGCGTGACGCCAAGGTTTGCGGCTACAATGGCCTTCTCGATGGCCGGCAGCATATGGGGCTCCCAGGGTTGAATGGAAATAGTCGTGGCATCGGGAATCGTAACGCTGCCTGCCTGCTTGAGGGGAGTGGGCGTGCCGTAATAGTCCACTTTGACATTATCCAGGAGCGCTGTTGACGCCCGTCCGGTGCGCAGCGTGGAAAAGTCTTTGCGTGTGGCTTCCACGGCTTTCTGCATTTTTTCTTTTACTTCACTGTAGACGTCATTCACCATGTTTATTCCTCAATGATTGTTCCAATTTTCTCACCACAGATGGCTTTAAAGATGTTGCCCTTGGTTTTCAGACTGAATACCACAATGGGAATATTGTTGTCCATACATAAGCTGGCAGCCGTACTGTCCATAACCTTCAGTTCCCTGGTGAGCATCTCCATGTGAGTGAGGCTTTCGAATTTCACAGCGTTGGGATTTGTGCGGGGATCGGCATCATAGACGCCATCCACGGAAGTGGCTTTGAGTATGATTTCCGCATTGATTTCATTGGCGCGCAGGGCCGCGGCGGTATCGGTGGAAAAGTACGGATTCCCGGTGCCCGCCCCAAAGATGACCACTCGCCCCTTTTCCAGGTGCCGTTCGGCGCGACGGCGAATGTAGGGCTCCGAGATGGCTTTCATATCGATGGCTGAAAGGACGCGGGTGAACACCCCTATCTGCTCCAGGGCATCCTGCAGGGCCAGAGAGTTAATCATGGTCGCCAGCATGCCCATGTGGTCTGCTGTTGAGCGGTCCATACCCTTGGCACTGGCAGCTACTCCACGGAAAATATTGCCACCACCAACCACGATGGCCACCTCAATACCGGCCCGCACTGCGTCACGGATCTCTTCCGCTATCTCATTGGCTACAGCCGGATCGATGCCATAGCCAAGGTTGCCCATCAGTGCTTCGCCACTGACTTTCAGTAGTACTCGCTTGTATTTTGCCATTTGGTTTCTCCCCTGGATTGATATGAACCAAAAAAAAGCTCAGAGCCGGAGGCTCTGAGCGGTTATGATGTGTTCAGCGCAAGCCCTGAACCTGTTGCTGAACTTCTTCAGCAAAGTTGCATTCCTTCTTCTCTATCCCTTCGCCCAACTGGAAGCGACTGAAAGCCACGATGGATGCGCCTTTTTCCTTGAGCAGCTGCTCAATGGACAGGTCGGGGTTCTTGACAAAGGGCTGATTCAGGAGGCAGACGTCCTTGAGGCGCTTGGACACCTGGCCCTTGACGATATTGGCGATAATCTTCTCGGGCTTGCCCTCTTCCTGGGCTTTGGCGGTAAAGACCGCTTCTTCACGGGCGATAAACTCCGGGTCTACCGAAGACTGATCCAGGAACTGGGGATTCGAGGCCGCGATATGCAGGCAGAGATCCTTGGCCAGCTCGCCGTCTCCACCATTGAGATTGACGATGACACCGATTTTTCCACCCATGTGGATATAGGTGGCAACATTTTGTCCCTGCATGCGGTTAAAGCGGCGGATGCTCATGTTTTCGCCAATCTTGGCGATCTTCTGGGTCAGCGTTTCGGCTACGGTATTGCCATCGCCGAATGGCTTCTGCAGCAGGTCATCCACGTCGGCAGGATTTTCACTGGCGATGATACGGGCGATGTCAGTGGTGAACTGCTGGAACTCTTCGTTTTTGGCAACAAAGTCGGTTTCCGAATTGATTTCGGCGATAACTCCCACACCGTTGCCAACATAATCCGCCACCATGCCTTCAGCGGCAACGCGGCCAGCCTTTTTGGCGGCTGCAGCCAGTCCTTTGGTGCGCAGGTAGTCTATTGCAGCCTCCAGGTCACCGTTGGTCTCCCCCAGTGCCTTTTTGCAGTCCATCATTCCGGCTCCGGTCTTTTCACGAAGCTCTTTCACCATGCTCGCTGTGATCGCGGTCATATTCTTCTCCTGTGTAAGACGTAATCAATGGTAGTATTGGGGACAGCGTGAGATATTTCCGGGGAAACACCTCAGGCGTTTTCTGTTTCCGTTTCCTCAGCGACTTCTTCTGCTTCCTGCTCGTAGGCGGCATCACCGGAATCAGAAACATCCTGCTGATCCAGCTGGGAGTTGCCTTCCAGGATAGCGTCGGCAATCTTGGTGCAGATCAGGCGGATAGCGCGGATGGCGTCGTCGTTACCGGGGATGGGGAAATCGATGTAGTCGGGGTCGCAGTTGGAGTCGACGATGGCAATGGTCTTGATGCCCAGGTTGCGAGCCTCCAGAACAGCATTATGCTCATTTTTGGGGTCAATGATCACCATGACATCGGGAATCTTTTCCATGTCACGGATACCGCCCAGGTTGCGCTCAAGCTTCTCGCGCTCTTTCTCCATACGGCTGGCTTCCAGCTTGGAGTAGCCAGGATAGCCTTCTTCAGCCAGGGCACTCAGGTTCTTCAAACGCTCAACGCGCTTCCGAATGGTGCCGAAGTTGGTGAGCAGTCCGCCGAGCCAGCGGTGGTTGATGAAGTACATGCCACAGCGCAGAGCCTCTTCCTTGATGGAATCCTGGGCCTGCTTCTTGGTGCCGACAAAGAGAAACTTCGCTCCGCCACGGGCGTCCAGGCGAGCTTCGTCATAGGCGCGCTTGAAAAGCTTCAGGGTCTTCTGCAGGTCAATGATGTGGATACCGTTACGTGAGCTGAAGATGTAGCGTTTCATCTTCGGGTTCCAGCGGCGGGTCTGGTGACCAAAGTGGACACCGGCTTCAAGCAGTTCTTTCATGGTAATAGTCGGCATAAAATCCTCCGTTTTTTCCTCCGCACTCCTGTACCCATAAGGGCACGGCGATATCTGAAGTGCGTGCGTTTTTGGCAAACCAACAATTTATACACAGGTTTCGCCGCAAATGCAAGGGATGAAGAGGAATTCTTGCAGGTGAAGAAAGAGGACACGCGGGAGCACCGTTTTCAGCGCTCCCGCGTGAGATCAGAAGAGCCGTGAGGCTACCTGGTAAAAGGCTATGGCCAGGCTGAAGGCCAGAATCGTATTGAAGGCCAGGACAAAGAGCGCCCAGCGCCACGAGGATTCACGGGCCATGACGATGACGGTAACCATGCAGGGGGCATAGAGCAGGACAAATATCATCAGGCTGATGGCGTTGGCCGTCCCCCAGTGGGGATCGCTGGCCAGACGCCCCGAAAGTGACGCAGCGGAATCAGGATCCACATCACCCAGGGAGTAAGCAGTGCCCATGGTGGAGACAATGACTTCCTTGGCAGCAAAGCCGCCGATAAGGGCAATATTGCTGCGCCATTCAAAACCAGCCAGGGAGGTCAGCGGCTCAAGTGCGGTGCCCATACGCCCTGCCAGGGAGTTGCGCAAAGCTGCCTCCGCCTCGACATTGTCAATTTCCAGCAGCAGATCACTGAGGGACGAGTGGTTGGCAAATGTCTGTTCCACACTGGAGCGCTGCATCTCAAAATCTGCTGTAACCTCCTTGGGCAGCAGCGGAAAGGTCATGGCAGCCCACAGGAGAATAGCCACAGCCAGGATCACGGTTCCAGCTTTTTTCACATAGGCCCAGACGCGATCCAGGGTGTGAATGAGAACGCCTTGCAGTGTTGGCATGCGATAGGGGGGCAGCTCCATGACGAATGGCGTAGGATCACCGGCAATGATAGTTGAGCGCAGCAGACGGGCCACCAGCAGCGCCATTACCCAGGCAAAAAGGGTAACGCCAAACATGACGGCGGCTCCATGCTGAGGGAAAAAGGCTGCCACCACCATCAACATGACGGGAATCTTAGCGCCGCAAGTCATAAACGGTGCAACGGCAAGGGTTGCCAGTTTCTCTTTGGGGCTGCGCAGGGCACGGGTGGCCATGATGCCGGGAACAGCGCACCCTCCGGCGATGCCGCCGGATATGATCAGAGGGAGCACGGAGCATCCGTGAAGGCCAAAATACTGAAATACGCGATCAAGCATATAGGCCATGCGTGCCACATAGCCCGAGTCCTCCAGGAAGGAGAGCAGCAAAAAGATAATCAGGATAAGAGGAACGAAGACCAGCACGCCGCCCACGCCGTCGATAATTCCGGAAACCAGCAGGGACTGCAGCAGTCCATCGGGTACACTGGCGCCCACGGTTTCTCCCAGCCAGCCAAAAATGTCTTCAATCCAGCCCATGGGAATTTCTCCCAGCGCAAAAGTCGCCTTGTATAAGCCGTAGAGAACACCCAGCATGATTATCGGGCCGAGAAGAGCGTGGGTCAGAACGGTATCAATGCGCTGGGAGATGTCCATACGCTCACGCCGCGATGCGTCGCGGTTAATGACACCACCTTTGAGCAGGCCGGTGATGTATCCGTAACGGTAGTCAGCGATGAGTTCTTCCGGTGAAGCCAGCAGGGTCTTTTGGCAGTGATGCGCCAGCTGGGCAACCAGAGATTTCAGTTGGGTATCAATGGCAGAGTTGATCCGCAGGCCTTCATCCATCAGTGCGCTGTCAGACTCCAGGTATTTCAGGGCTACCCATCGCGCGGGATAATGGGAGGTGAGAAAGGCATTTTCCTCGATAATGCTGATCATGACTTCCAGCACGGGATCTATGTCGGGGCCATAGGAAAATACCAGCGGCTCCCATGCGCGATTCTGAAGGGCCAGTGCCTCCTGGAGCAACTGATCCTTGCCTTCTCCGGTGCGTGCTACCGTGGCAACCACCGGCATGCCCAGCAGCGAAGAGAGACGCTCAATATCAATGGAGATGCCGCGTTTGCGCACTTCATCCATCATGTTCAGTGCCAGTACAACGGGCACACCCAGTTCGAGAAACTGTACTGTCAGGTAGAGATGACGCTCCAGGCTGCCGGCATCAAGAACATTGAGGACAGCATCGGGTTTCTGGCGCACCAGGAAACGACGTGCCACCAGCTCCTCCTGGGAGTAGGCGCTCAGGGAGTAGGTTCCGGGAAGATCAACGATGCGCAATGTGTTCTTTTGAAAGTCAATGACACCCTCGAGGGTATCAACCGTTACGCCGGGATAGTTGGCCACATGCTGCCTGGCGCCGGTTATTGTATTGAACAGAGTGGATTTTCCGGCATTGGGATTGCCGGCCAGGGCAAAAACCGGTGATCGCTTCACAGATCACCCCCGTCGCAGAGCTCCACCTGGATAAAATCCGCCTCGCGGTTGCGCAGGGTCAGGGTGAAGTCGCGCAGGCGCAGCGCGACGGGATCCTTCAAGGGAGCCCGCCCTACCACTTCAAACTCAGTTCCGCTGACCAGGCCCATGTCGCGGATTCTGCGGCCAAGTTCTCCACTGGCGGTGACCCGCACGATTTTCCCCCTCTGTCTGACCTGCATCTGACGAAGATTCATTACTTGCTGTGACATGAAACACCCGCATGTGAAAGAAGTGCAGCCTGACTCATGCTCTCAAAGGCTTGGTGGAGAAAGGAAAGCCCGTAAGGCGAGTGCTGAGATGTGAGTTATAGCTGAGCGCAATAATCGGGTCAATGCATATTCATGGCAGCTAACAGGCTGCTGGAAAACCCTCATCTGCGGCGTTGCCCGCTGTCGCGTGTCATTGCAGCGTACGGGGAGTACGCTTCATTCCAGGCTCCGCGAGCGCCTTGCACCTGAGCATTTTCAATTGCCTGCGTGTTTTGAAGTACTTCAGCAAGCTGCTAACAGGGCAATGCTGCGGAGAGAACAGGAGTAAAGGTGCATGAAATGGTGTCAGAGTTCCTCGTAGAACTCGGGCACCGTGTCGTAGGCTCTGCTCTTCAGCAGTTTCTGCCGATGCGCTTCAAGTCCGCTCAAAAGCCGTTCGCGATCACGGGGGAGGGTGCCGGAAAGGTCAACCAGATTGGAGATGTGATTGGCGCGGAAGATGATGTTCTTCCCCTCAATATGCTGGATCAGGGCGATGGTCTCTTCGGCCAGGGAACCCCAGGTGGGCTGTTCCAGCTGCTCAAACAGGCTGGTGTTGCGTCGCAGGAAAAGGGTCAGCAGGCTGAGGTAGCGAGGATTGACCTGATTGACCCAGCGGGCCGTATCCAGGGCGTGTTCGCGCGCAAGGCGTCGGCCGCCGCCGCCCAGCACCACCATGACGCTCAGGGCGATTTCCTGTTGTTGAACCACCTGACAGAGGCTGGCGGCCTCGGCAGCGCTGCCACCTTTGTTCATGAGCTTCAGCACTTCCTCATTGCCGCTCTCCAGACCGAAATACAGAAGTGAAAGTTTACGCTGGCGCAGCTCGCGCCACTGCTCAGGCGTCTTGGCGCGCAGGGCCTTGCGCCCCACATAGGCGCTGATCCGCTGAAGTGCGGGGAAATGGGCGTTGAGGGCATCCAGGATCGGGGTAAGTTTTTCAGCGGGGTATATGGTCGCATCGCCATCAGCCAGGAAAACGCGGCGAACCGTAGCTGCGTAAGCTGCGGGAATGCTTCGGATTTCCTCCAGCACCGTCTCCAGGGGCTTCATGCGAAAACGCTTGTCCGTATACATGCCGCAGAAGGTGCAGGCGTTATGGGAGCAGCCATGGGTGATCTGGAAAATCAGGGAGCGGGCCTCACTGGGGGGGCGATAGAGGGGTTGCGAATAGGTGAGCATCAGAGGTAATTACACTCCTTAAAGCTGACTTCACCCTTGGGCGAGATGATGATGTGATCCAGCAGGGGAATGCCCAACAGTTCACCGGACTGGCGCAGACGTCGGGTGATGTTGTGATCCTCCTGGCTTGGCTCGACACTTCCCGAGGGGTGATTATGGGCGACGATAATGGAGGCCGCCCGATCCGTCAAGGCATCACTGAACACTTCACGGGGATGAACGAGACTGGCGTTGAGGGTGCCGATGGTGACAATGCGGCGCTGCAGAACGCAGCCGGCACCATCAAGGGTGATAGAAAGGAAGTACTCCTGCTTTTTATGGCGAAACTCCTCCAGCAGGTGGATGACGTCGCGATAACTGCGAACCGTGGCGCCGGTGGCGCTGTAGAGGCGTCTGCCCATCTCAATGGCTGCCAGCAGCTGGCAGGCTTTGGCCTGACCGATGCCGTTAATTGCCAGAAAGTCATCCTGGCTGACGGTCATGCCGTTTTTCTCCATGGCCCTGGCAACAAGGCGGGAAAGTTTCATGACATCCATTTCCCGCGTGCCGCTGCCCAGGAGAATGGCCACCAGTTCATGGGTGTCAAGGGAGCGGGCTCCCCGCGCCAGAAGCTTTTCACGTGGCCTGTCAACGCTCTCCAGATCTTTCACGGCCAGTCCTCCATTCTTGTGAAGAATATTTAAGACTAACTTATACGATAAATGCGAAAGACGCCAGCTTCGAGGTGTCGTTGCCATGAAAAAGTATGCTGTCTGCAATTTCCCATTGGATTTTCAGGAGGAGCGTGGTAGTATTCTGCGTTTTGTAAAAACTCAGGGAATCATAACAGTTATCTTATTGCGGAGGATATACATCATGGCCAGAAGGTGTGAGATCTGCGGCAAGCAGCCTCAAGTAAACAACAATGTCAGCCACGCCAACAACAAAACCAAAAAGCGCTCACTGCCCAACCTGAAGTCACAGGAACTGACAGTGAACGGCTTGACCAAAAGGGTGAAGATCTGCACCTCCTGCATTCGCACCCTGAATAAGGTCAGCTGACGCACGCATCTCATGGACGCAAAAAGGCCGCGGTTTCTGCCGCGGCCTTTTTGCGTTGGTCAACGGGAAGTACCCAGAGCGCTCGCCTGTTCTGGAGATCCGGCAGCAGGCTGCTCAAAGAGCCCCATCTTTGCGTTGCCTGACCCCTGCCTCCCTGCAGTGCTGCCGGACCACTCACTTCCTGTGAGTGTCCCGTTCGGGTCTTGCCAGCCAGGCGTCGCACTCACCGGACGGGCTCAGGGGGGAACGGTCTGCTTTTGTCTTTCCCGTCATTCCAGCATGGCATAAGGGTTGGTGCCGACAACCTGCCGTTATTTGGTCTCGCTAAAGTGCCAACAAAAAAAGGGGCTGCGGAAAATTCCGCAGCCCCTTTTCATATCAATCGGGTTACTTCAGGGTCGCCAGCGCCTTGTCGTAGTCGGGTTCCTGGGTGATCTCAGGAACCTGCTCGGTGTAGAGAACCTTGCCGTCAGCGCCAACCACGACGACTGCGCGGGAGAGCAGTCCGGCCAGTGGACCACTGGTCATGCGCACTCCATAGGCTTCACCAAAAGAAAAATCACGCATTTCGGAGAGGGTCACCACATTTTCCAGTCCTTCCGCGCCGCAGAAGCGGTTCAGGGCGAAGGGGAGGTCACGGGAGATGCACAGGACCAGGGTGTTTTCCAGGGAGGAGGCTTCCTGGTTGAAGCGGCGTACCGATGCGGCACACACCCCGGTGTCGACACTGGGGAAGATATTCAGAACCAGGCGCTTGCCAGCAAAGCTCTTCAGGCTGGCGTCACTGAGGTCCTTTTGCGTCAGGCAGAAGTCAGGGGCTATGCTGCCTGCAGCGGGCAGATTCCCTTTGGTTTCAACGGCGTTACCTTTAAGTGCGATCTGGGCCATAACAGAACCTCCATTGAGAGTTATTCGCAAAATAAGCGGGAGCTTACAATGACGCGAGCGATTTGGCAACCATTTCAGTAGTCAATCCGAAATGTTTTTCCAGATCCTTGGCTGGCGCGCTTTCACCAAAGGTGTCAACGCCGATGGCCACACCCTGCAGGCCGATATACTTATACCAGCCGGAGGTGGAAGCGGCCTCGATTGAAGCGCGGCGCGCCACAGAGGGGGGCAGTACTTCGTCACGATAGGAGGCGGGCTGTTCATCGAACAGTTCACAGCAAGGCATATTGACCACGCGCACCCCACAGCCTTTGCTGTTCTCCAGTTCAGCAGCCACATCCAGGGCCAGCTTCACTTCCGAGCCAGTGGCGATCAGAATAATTCCCAGAGTGCCGTTCTCGCGGCGCAGGATATACCCGCCACGGGCGAAATCGCCCCCGCTGCCGTAGTAGGTGGTCGTTACAGGTTCCAGATCCTGGCGGGTCAGGCACAGGGCCGTGGGCCGCTGGGACTGCAGGGCAAACTGGAAGGCCCTGGCGGTCTCACCGCCATCGGCGGGGCGCAGTACCAGCAGGTTGGGGATCAGGCGCAGCGAGGGGATATGCTCCACGGGCTGGTGGGTTGGGCCGTCTTCACCCAGATAGATGGAGTCGTGGGTGTAGATAAACATGGTACCGATCTGCTGCAGGGCGGCGAGGCGGATGGCGGCCCGCTGGTAGTCGGCAAAGCTCAGGAAGGTGGCGCCAAAGGACTTGATGCCGAAGAGCTGCATGCCATTGGTGATGGCCCCCATGGGGAATTCACGCACGCCAAAGGGAATGCTGCGGCCACGGTGATTCTCCCGGGTATAGTCGCCCACCTTGTCCAGAAAGCCGGTGGTGTTGTTGCTGGGCTCAAGGTCGGCGGAGCCGCCGGCGAAGGCGACAAAGCTGTCGGCAGCGGCTTCCAGCAGCTTGCCGAAGGCCTTGCGGGTGGCCATTTTCTGATTGAGGTCGGGGAAGTTGATGGCGGGTACCACGCCACGGGCGAACTGATCGAAGAGGCTGGCGAACTGCGCGTTGCCGGACGCCTGCTGCACTTCCTGTTCCCAGGACTTACGGCCCTGGCGCAGTGCGTCGAAGCGGCGACGGAAAAACTCCAGCGCTTCGGTGGGCAGGAAGAAGGCCTGATCGGCCGGAATGCTCAGCTTCTCCTTGGTGGCGGCAATTTCCTCATGGGGCAGGGGCGAACCGTGGGTCTCTTCGGAGCCCTCCATGGTGGCGCAACCACGGGCCATGATGGTATGGCCGATGATAATGGTGGGGCGACCGCTGTTTGACTTGGCCTGGCGGATAGCCTGGTCGACAGCCACCTGGTCGTTGCCGTCAATCTCCAGGACATTCCACTGGAAGGCGCGGAACATCTGGGCGATATCGGTGCTGTCATTGCGGGACACTTCGCCGGAGATCTGGATCTTGTTGAAGTCGTAGAAGACGATCAGCCGATCAAGACCGTAGTGGCCGGCCAGCTGGCAGGAGCCCAGGGCCACTGGTTCCTGGATGTCGCCGTCACCACAGATGACGTAGGTGTAGTTATTGACGACCTTTTCCCCCAGATAGGCGGCAGCGATATTAGAGGCCAGAGCCATGCCCACCGCCATGGAAATTCCCTGTCCCAGGGGGCCGGTGGTGGCTTCGACGCCGGGGGTCAGGTGGGATTCGGGGTGGCCGGGAGTCTTGCTGCCCAGCTGGCGGAAGCGCTTGAGCTCGTCCATGTCCAGGTAACCCTGCAGGTGCAGCAGACTGTACAGCAGCATGGACTCATGGCCGGCAGAGAGAACGAAGCGGTCGCGATTATACCAGCGGCAGTCGTCGGGATCGTAATTCAGGTGTTTCTGAAAGAGGGTGTAAGCAAAGTCCACCGAGGAAAAAGCACCACCCGTATGGCCCGAATTGGCATTGCGCACGCCATCCATTATCAGGCCCTTGATGTAATTGGTGAGTTGTTGCTCTTTCTGGGGTTCGCTCAGGGAAGAAAAATCTGCCGCGCTCATGGAATCTCCTGTATAGTGGGAATAACGGGGAATTACCCAGCAGACTTCTAAAGTCTGTGCAGAAAAGCCACTGGGAATGATGGCGGCACTATACATGAAGCGCAGACAGAATTAAACCCGCCGATGCACTTTCCGCAAAGAATTCCCCATATTCCGTTCGGCGTTTTTTTGAAAAAAAGCTCGGCAAAAGCGCCCTCAATGGGTATCATGTCGCCTACACAGTCTATAAAGGTGAAAAACGAATTTCATGGAACACACGTCCGACAACCCTGAGAATCAGCAGCTCTCCGAAGCCCAGCAAGACGCCTTACGACAATACTCAGATCTGGAAGTCCTGACATACCAGGGGAAGACGCTCTTTCTGCTGGGAACCGCCCATGTCTCGCAGCAGAGTGTTGATACGGTGCGCGCCGTCATTGCCGCCATCAAGCCGGATACCGTGGCCGTGGAGCTCTGCCCCTCCCGCTATCGCGCCCTCTTTGAAGAAGATCACTGGCAGAATATGAATATCTTCCAGGTGCTGCGGGAGGGCAAAGCCACTGTCCTGCTGGCAAACCTCATCCTCTCGTCCTTCCAGAAACGCATGGGAGCCCAGCTGGGCGTGAAACCCGGCCAGGAGATGGTTGAGGCCATTCGCAGTGCCCAGGATAACGATGCCCGGTATATTCTGGCTGACCGCGAAGTGCAGCTGACCCTCAAGCGCGCTTGGGGCAGCGCGGGCATCTGGGGTCGCATGAAGCTCATCAGCACCCTCATTGCCAGCCTCTTTGCCCAGGAGGAACTGACCGAGCGGGATCTGGAAAAGATGCGCAATCAGGATATGCTCAGCGAGATGCTGGAAGAGTTTGCCCGTCACTTCCCCCGCCTGAAAACCACCCTCATCGATGAACGGGACCAGTATCTTGCCAAAAAAGTGGTTGAAGCTCCCGGGAGTGTCATACTGGCGGTTGTGGGCGCCGGCCATCGCCAGGGCATGCGTCGACTCATCGAAAGCCAGCAGGTGGAGGAACTCTCATTAAGTCAGCTGAACACCGTTCCGAAACCATCGCCGGTGTGGAAGTCCATCAAGTACCTGATTCCCGCCATTGTCATCGGCATCATCGCCTATGGTTTTTTTTCTTCATCGGCTGAAGTCTCCTGGACCATGATTCAGTTGTGGGTATTGGCGAATGGCGTCCTGGCTGCTCTGTTTGTCAGCTTTGCCCTGCCCCACCCCATAACCATACTGACCGCTTTTGTGGCTGCTCCCCTCACCAGCCTCAACCCCACCATAGCCGCCGGCTGGGTGGCGGGCCTCATGGAAGCCTGGCTGCGCAAGCCCAAGGTCTCGGACCTGATGAACCTCTCCCAGGATGCCATCTCCCTGAAGGGGTTCTGGAAGAATCGCATAACCAAGATCCTGCTGGTGGTGGTGTTCGCCAACGTGGGCAGCAGCATCGGCACCTTTGTGGGCATACCGCTGATCGCCAGCCTGCTGCGCTGAACAGGAGCCGCGCCCTGGCGCAGACAAAAATGATTTTTTTCAGGAGAAGAGAATATGCAAGGACCCATGAACCTTACCCGCTTTATCTACGAAACCCAGAAGGCCTTTCCCACCGCCACCGGTGATTTCTCCGCCATCCTCAACCAGATTGCCCTGGCGGCCAAAATCGTGTCTTTGGAAGTCAACCGCGCCGGTATCATGGAAGATGTCCTGGGCTATCAGGGAGAAGTCAACGCCTCCGGTGACGCCCAGAAGAAGCTCGACGTCATCGCTGACAACGTCTTTTTCAATGCCCTGGAACATATCGAAAAATTCTGCATCATGGGCTCCGAGGAGAATGAACAACCGGTCAAGCTGCCCGCCCAATACAAAAAAGGCCGCTACGCCATCCTCTTTGACCCCCTGGATGGCTCCAGCAATATCGACTTCAACGTCAGTATCGGCACCATCTTCTCCGTCTACCGTCGCGTGACCCCCGAAGGTGGCGATGGAACCCTGCAGGATCTGCTGCAGCCCGGCTACAAACAGGTTGCCGCCGGATACGTGCTCTACGGCTCCAGCACCATGATGACCTTTACCACCGGCCAGGGCGTCAACATGTTCACCCTGGACCCCCAGATCGGTGAATTTATCCTGACCCACCCCGATATCCGCATTCCCGACACCACAAGATACTATTCCATTAACGAAGGCAACTCCGCAAACTGGGACGAGAAACTGGCCGCCTATGTGGACAGCCTGAAAACCACGGACAATATCTATGGCAAAGTACTGTCGGGTCGCTATATCGGCTCCATGGTGGCCGACGTGCACCGCACCCTGCTGGGTGGTGGATTCTTCGCCTACCCCTCCGACCGCATCAACACCAGCGGCAAACTGCGCCTCATGTACGAAGCCAATCCCATGGCCATGATCATCGAACAGGCCGGCGGGCGGGCCATCTACGGCGAAGGCGACATTCTGGGCATCATCCCCCGCGACCTGCACCAGAAAATCCCCGTCTACCTGGGGTCGAAACGGGACATCGACGCCCTGCAGAAAGCCGTGTTCGGGAAATAGCCTTGGCCCTCATACTCGCCATTGAAACCTCCTGCGACGACACCTCCGCCGCCGTGGTGGACACCAGCTACCAGGTGCTCTCCAACGTGGTCAGCTCCCAGGAGAAGACCCACAGTATCTATGGCGGCGTGGTACCGGAAATTGCCTCGCGCCTGCACTACGAAGCCATTGACACCATTGTCGCGCGGGCGCTGGAGCAATCCCATATCGCCCTCGACAGCATCGACGCCATCGCCTGCACCCGCTGCCCCGGCCTGCTGGGCAGCCTGCTGGTGGGCGTCAACTTTGCCAAAGGGCTGGCCTGGCAGTCCGGCAAACCCCTCATCGATATCCACCATATCGAAGGCCACCTGCTGGCCCCCCTGCTGGAGCATCCCCTGGAGTTCCCCTTTGTGTGCTGCGTCATGAGCGGCGGCCACACCAGCATCTACCGCGCAGACGGCTTCGGCGACTACCACCTGCTGGCCCGCACCATTGACGACGCCGCCGGTGAAGCCTTTGACAAAGTCTCCAAGATGATGGGCTTCGCTTACCCCGGTGGCCCCGTCATCGACAAACTGGCCCAGCAGGGCGAACCCACCATCAGGTTCACTATCCCCCGCATCAAAAATAACCCCGTGGACTTCTCCTTCAGCGGCATGAAAACCGCCGTGCTGAATCATATCCAGCAGAATCCCGACTATGAGCCCGCTAACGTGGCCGCATCGTTCCAGCACACCATTGCCCGCTATATCGTCGAACGGGTTATGGAGCTGTGCCAGCGCGAAGGCATCAATCGCCTCGCCTTCTCCGGCGGCGTCAGCGTCAATTCCACCATCCGCGCACTGGCCCGTGAGCAAGGGGAAAAGCACCATATCCATACTTTCTTCCCCTCTCCTCGCTACTGCACCGACAATGCCGCCATGATCGGAGCAGCCGCCGTGTATCGCTATGCCAGGAGCGATTTTACCCCGCTGGATGAGATGAAGCCCCTGGCGAATTCGGTGTTGTGACAGGCGGCTGAGAAACGCCGCAGATGGTAGCCGCCTGTCCTTTTGCCAACTGCCTGCAGGAGAAACTTATGGAACACACCACTTCCATCAACACCATCGCGCGCCACATCAGCGAGTCCCGGCGCATACTCTTTATCACTGGCGCGGGCATTTCCGCCGACTCTGGCCTGCCTACCTATCGCGGCCAGGGGGGCATGTATAATGACAACCTCACCGAGGATGGCATTCCCGTGGAGCAGGCTCTGGCAGCCAAAATGCTGAAGATCGATCCGTCAGTGAGCTGGAAGTATCTCATGCGCATTGAGGAGAGCTGTCGCCACGCCACCTTCAACCGGGCCCATGAGGTCATCGCGCTGCTGGAGCAGCACAAGCCGGACACCTGGGTGCTGACCCAGAATATTGATGGCTTCCACCGCCAGGCGGGCAGCCACAATCTGGTGGAAATTCATGGTCGCTACACTGATCTGCGCTGCATGGACTGTGACTTCAAGCAGAGCGTGGAAAACTACGCTCACTTCACCGACTTCCCGCCCCGCTGTCCCCAGTGCCACGAGGGCATTCTGCGTCCCGGTGTGGTACTCTATGGCGAGACCCTGCCCATGGGCGACATTGTCACCATCCAGCACCAGCTGCGCCTGGGCTTTGATATGGTCATCACCATCGGCACCAGCAACCAGTTCCCCTATATCACCGAACCGGTTTTGCAGGTGAAAAGGCGCGGAGGCGTCACGGTGGAAATTAACCCCCAGCCGACAGTGCTTTCCGATGTGGTGGATCACTTCCTGCCCCTGGGAGCGGCTGAGGCCATGGAGCGCATCTGGCGCGCGGTGGAACCGACTCTTGGAGGGTGAAGCGCTGGTGTCACCGGAAGAGGGTTGAGGCTGACAGCTCCGCAGCATCTTTCCGGCGAAGTGGCAGTCGCAGGTGAAAGCAGGCGCCATGTCCACTGTTGCAGGCACTGATGGTGCCGCCCATCTGCTCAATGATCGTGCGGCTCAGGGAGAGTCCGATGCCGGTCCCGTCATGTTCCTTGGTGGTCACATAGGGCTGAAAGAGGGCATCGGGAAGGAGATGGCGGGGAATGCCACCGGCGTTATCGCGCAGGGTGATCAGCGCATGCTGCTCACCTGAGTTGATACTCACGGTGATCCGACGTCTGGCAGGAATTCCCCTTTCCAGGAATGCCTGGCGGGCATTGTTGAGGATATTCAGAATAACCTGCTGGAAGTGGTTGCGCACTCCGGCAACGTGAAACGGCTGGCTGGGCTCCAGTAATACATCTACATCATCGTAGCGCAGCTGCTCACGCATAAGTGCTATGACTGCGGTGATACTTTCCCCGACTTCAAAATATTCGCTTTGGGCCTGCGGCCTGAAAAAATCACGAAAGTCGTCGAGGGTTCTGTTCATGAATTCTACGTGTTTCAGGATATCGGCGACAGTGCTTTCAATGCTTCTGCCATCCCAGCTGACGCGCTCTGCGTCCCTGGGCAGGCACTGCGCGAGAATCGCCAGATTATTCAGGGGCTGTTTCCACTGATGGGCAACAGCGCCCATCATGCTGCCGATCTGTGCCATTTTGCTTTGCTGGAGAACTCCTTGCTGCTGTTCCCACGGAACGCTGTCATGGAGGGTTTTCACTATGGCAATCGCGATGGATTGTCCATCCATGCGGATGCGTCGTATGCGAACAGCTCCCCGGAAGCTGTTGCCGTCGGCACGTCGCAATTCGGCTTCGAAATCGCGTGTGGCGCATGGGCACTCAGTGATATCTACATGGAAACGCGCCGAGTAGTGCGGATGGCACAAGTCAAGAGGACTGAGGGACAGAAGCTGCTCCTGTGAACTGGCGAAAAGTTCACAGGCCGGACCGTTGATGGCGACAAGATTTCCCGGCTTATGGCAGTTTTGGGCAATGTAGGCAAAGGACGCCTCGGGGAGGGCTTCCAGGAGGCCCGCAAGGGCGTGGTTGCGCTCTCGGATACGCTGCTTTCCTTTGCTGAAGAAACGGCCCAGAGCTTGCCATGCATGCTCTGGCAGATACTTGCGCAATCGACTGTTGTTTGTTTCCCCTGATATCATGGGCCAATTCTTTTCTCATTTTCAGACAGAATGCTGCAGGAAAATGCTTTCTTTTGTCTGGTTAAAATTCTGTAACACTCTGGAGTGGTCTATTTTTCTCTCTGATCTGATGCGGTATGGCGCATGGTATTTCACCAAATTTTCGTTTTGTAAAATACAATATATCCTAAAATGGGATATGCCTCAATACCCCCTATAATTTTCTGATGAAAAGAAATACGTGGAACCCCCAGTATCATGTTCTTCGACAGGCCCTGAAACAGATGCGCCTGGATGCCGAGCTTACCCAGGCACAATTAGCTGTGCGGCTGGGCAAGCCCCAGAGCTTTGTGGCCAAATACGAAAATGGCGATCGGAATCTTGACTTTCTGGAGGTGCTGGATGTGTGCCGTGCGTGTCACCGCTCGCCCCAGGATATCCTCAGGTGCCTGGAGCCCCAATCCTCCCCGGCAAACGTCCTGTGCAGAGAATCCTGATTCCTTAGCCCTGAATGTTTCCTGGGTGGCCGGGAAGATCGGGACCAGCGTAGTCAGTTATGGTTCTCACCTGATTGTGTCATTGAGCCCCATCAGCGCGCAGTCTGACGAAAAGTATCAAATTTAAGTTTTGCTTTTCATTGTTTCGGCTTTTATACTTTTCCAGAATCGGTGCCGCGCAGAAGCATGGAGGTGGCAGCCCACGGAATGTTCGCGCTGTGGCACGGCCGTTGTTGCATGATTGGCGTACGGTGGCTTTCTATGCAACTTTTCTTGTAAATCCACCAAACAGGTTCCGGAGATGATGGTGTTTCGGCAAAAATCAATTGTGATCAGGCGCGTCATGCGACTGGTCTTTGTGGTACTGATGTTTTCCGCACTGACACAGCCTTCCACAGCGCAAACCCGTGAAAGCACTGGCCCGGGAATGCTTATCGGGCTGCAGCTGAACATGATTTACGAGCACGAGCCCTTTGGGGGGCGAGATCCCTTGGGTTTTGAGCTCGGCGGGGTCTGGCAGATGCTGTCAAAGATACCTGAGCCGCTTTTCTACGCATCGGTGGAACCCCGCGTGACTTTTTTTTCCAACAGCAGTGATGCTGAAAATTTTGAACGTCAGCGCAACGAGGACGGTGAGCGCATCTGCTGGGACAGGCGAAGGGAGCGTGAGGTTGATGACCGACGCTGCCGTTTTTTCAGCGAGGAAGAGTATTCCGCCATGCTGGAGACGGGCATTTTCCTCAACCACCTGATTGGAGCTCCCGTGGGAGTTGGTGCTGGATATCGCCTGGGGGGCAGCCTTGAAGGGACTTACTATGCCATTACCTATGGCGGCGGGTTTGTGGTTCGAGGGAATAGCGACTATGTGCTCCTGTCTTTCACTATTCCCCTTGCTGGTGGAGCGCGCTGAAATGTACTGTACCAGGCAGGGAGAGGAAAATGCTCAGGCGTAGGGAGATTCTGTGGAAAACGTGAATCTTGATGCACTTCTGGTGGATATTCGCCGCTGCACCCTTTGCGAACCCTATCTGCCCCTTGGTGCCCGTCCGGTGGTGCAGGTCCACCGTGATGCGTCCATTCTGATCGCGGGACAGGCACCGGGTCGCCGGGTCCATGCTTCCGGAATCCCCTTTGATGATGCCAGCGGGGATCGCTTACGTCAGTGGATGGGGGTAGCGCGTGAGATTTTTTACGATGAATGTCGCATAGCCATTGTGCCTATGGGCTTCTGTTATCCCGGCACCGGTCCCCACGGCGATCTGCCACCGCGGCCACAGTGCGCTGCCACCTGGCGCGCGGCTCTGCTGTCTTTGCTGCCTCATATTCAACTTACCCTGGTCATCGGCAAGTATGCCCAGGAGTATCACATGTTGCCCCGGCCGGATTCCGTGACAGCAGCCGTGGCAAACTGGCAGGAGCGGTGGCCGCACCTGATTGCCCTGCCCCACCCCAGCCCGCGCAACCATCGCTGGCTCCGCCAGAATCCCTGGTTTGAAGCGCAATTGCTGCCCCGTCTGCGAGATCGGGTCAGCGTGGTGCTTCAGGGGCGATAGGCGCAGGAGAGGTGTTTGCCACTGCGCAGCATTGCCCCCAGCTCCTCGGCGTCTATGGCTTTGCTGAAGAGAAATCCCTGCATTTCCGTGCACTTATGCTGCTGCATGAAGGCAAGCTGCTCCGGTGTCTCCACCCCTTCCGCCACCACTTTCAGATTCAGGCGACTGCCCAGGGAGATGATCGACATGGCGATGGCAACGTCCTTGTGTCCATGGGGCAGATCCCGCACAAATGACTGATCCACCTTGAGTACGTTGATGGGAAAGCGCTTGAGATAGGTAAGCGAGGAGTAGCCGCGACCGAAGTCGTCAATGGACAGGTGCACCCCCATGGCGGAAATCTGCTCCATGATGCGGATGGCATTCTCCACGTTATCTATGAGGATGTTCTCGGTAATTTCCAGGTTCAGGGATTGCGGCGGTAGAGCGGTTTCGCGGAGAATATCCCCGATCATGGCAGGGAGCTGCTCGTCGTGAAACTGTTTGCCTGAAAGATTGATGGCTACGCTCAGGTGCCCGTGACCCTCGTCATGCCACTTTTTCAGCTGGCGACAGGCGGACTTCAGCACCCAGGCACCAATCTCCAGAATCAGATCGCTGCGCTCAGCTACGGGAATAAACTCAGCTGGTGAAATAAAGCTGCCGTCAGCTTTGCGCCAGCGCAGTAATGCCTCCACCCCGGAAATGGTGCCCGTATTCAGGCAGACCTTGGGCTGGTAGAAAATCTCAAGCTCCTGATTTTGCACGGCACTGGCCAGAGCAGACTTCAGGGCAGCCTGTTCAAGGATCTCACGGCGCATGCGATGGCTATAGTGCAGGTAGCCATTGTCGGCGCATTCTTCCTGCACCTTGTGCATGGCCATTAACGCGTTGCGCATAAGAGCTGAGCCGTTTTCTCCTCCACCAGGGTAGTCGGTGACGCCAACACTGACCGTAGAGCTGAAGCGCCCCTCTCCCAGTCCAACGGGCTGGGAAGCACAGGTAAAGATAATGCGCATGGCCCCCATCACATCCCAGTGGTTCTCCATCACCGGCAGCAGCAGTGCCAGCGTATTGGTGCGAATGCGTCCCATGATCGCCGGAGCGGAAAAATACTTCTGCAGGCGCAGGCTGAAGGACTGCAGGAAGAGATCTCCCATCTCTGTTCCTCCGCGATTGCAGATATCCTTGTAGTTATCCACATGTATACACAGCAGTGAGAAACCCACGCTGCCGAAATTGGCGCGGGGGATGGCCTGGTTGATATGCTGCATGAAGAGAACCTTGTTGGGCAGGCCGGTCAGACCGTCATAAAGCCCCTGATACTCCAGCTGCTGGCGGGTTTTTGTCAGCTCGCTGAGATCATGCATGATTCCCACATAGTGAGTGCCGCCCGTCTCTGCATCGCTGATACGGGCGATGGAAAGCCATACAGGGTATATCTCACCACTTTTGCGGCGGTTCCACACCTCACCATGCCAGGTGCCATATTCCTCTATCGACGACCAGATCTGACGGTAAAATGCTGCGTCATGGCGACCTGACTGCAACATGCGCATGTTGGAGCCGATGACTTCGTGTTGCTGGTATCCGCTGATTTGCGTAAACGCCGGGTTAATTTCCTCGATACGCCCATGGCGATCGGCGATGACAATGGCCTCACCGGTGTTGGCAAAGGCGCTGCCGTAAAGCAGCAGCCGTTTTTCACGCTTGAGGGAAAGGCTGACGTCTATGGCGATGACGCGAATAGCAGCCCGGCCCTTCCACAGCGTCTTGATGGAATAGAGGGTCACATCCTGTTTGCCATCAAGGGCATCAAGACTCAGCAGGCAGTAGAAAGGCTCACCATAGAGCGTACGTTCGATAAGGGGCAGAATCTGGTCCTGGGGCAGCAGGGGGGTCTGGGCGACGGTCAACTGCAGCATCTGCTGACTGCTGTAGCCACAGAACTGGCAGGCTGCCGGGTTGGCACTGAGGATTTGCCCCGTATAGGCGTCAAAGATAATGCTGATAACGTTTACGCTTTTGTCCAGAAGGTGAAAAGACAAGGGTGATTCCCCCTCTTGAGGATTTTCTGAGATACAGAGGCTATCGCACTCACCGGCCACCTTGAGTCACCGTCCATGAGCCAGGCGGCGAACATGGCACGGCAAAAGAGACGCCCTTGCCCGTAATGCCGCCCGGTTTTCAGAATAGTATGAATGGGGGTATCAGGCAAGCAGTATTGACGCAGGATTAAAACATTGTTTTAGTTTTCCCTGGTTTTTTTCCGGAGCCTGCACGTGTGCAGGCGCTCAGAGGTACTGGACCTTGGAGGCTGGCAAGGCGCTGAAGGGCCAGGGTGCGGGAGTTTCAGCGGGGTACCCGATGCCGATGATGCAGGTGACCTTCAGGTTTTCCGGAATACCCGCTGCCGCGCGCGCGAGCTCTTCGGAAGGAACCTTGTCGGCGCCGAAGCGTTCGCGGATCTGCACCCAGGTGCTGCCGAGTCCGATCGACTGTGCCGCCAGCTGAATGCAGATAGCGGCGATGGAGGTATCCTCAATCCAGACATCGCTGATGGATGGGTCAGCGCAGATCACCACCGCCAGAGGGGCACCGGCGAGAAAGGCAGCCCCGTGCTCTTTGGAACGGGAGAGTTTGTCGATAATGGCTTTGTTCTGTACACAGTAGAATTGCCATGGCTGTTTTCCGCGGGAAGAGGGAGCGCGCAGGGCGGCTTCCATAATCAGGTCGATTTTGTCCTTTTCCACGGCTGCAGGGGTGAATTTGCGTATGCTGCGGCGACTGCGCAGAGTTTCCATGAACATAGCGGACTCCTTTTCTGATTCATTATGGCAGCGCATCATAACACTCCCACCGGATCAACGTACAGTTTGAGATGAACCGATGAGGGTAATGAGTGCTCCAGCGCCTTGCAAAGGGCAATGTGAAGGGTTTTTGACGAAGGGCTCTTCAGAATCAGTTTCCATTGATAGCGTTTCCGGGTCATTTCCACCAGAAAGGGCGCCGGCCCCATGGTCTGAACGCCACGGGTAGCGACAGCGGCGGCCAGGCTCTCGATGGACTGCTGCACCACTTCGCGCTGGCTGCCGGAAATGGCCATCAGCGCCATTCGAGTATAGGGTGGATAGCCCATCTGGCTGCGTTCCTCCAGCTCCTGGCGGTAAAAGGTATCCTGATCGCGATTCAGCACATGCTGAATCGCAGGGAACTCCGGGCAGTCAGTCTGGATATACACGTGGCCGCGCTGGCGCTCATTGCGGCCCGCCCGCCCGGCCACCTGCATCAGCAGCTGGAAAACCCGCTCACCGCAGCGAAAGTCGGGCAGGTTGATCATGTTGTCAATACCCACAATGCCCACCAGCTCCACGTCGGGAAAGTGGTGTCCTTTAGCCACCATCTGGGTTCCCACCAGTAATCGGTGGCTGCCGGCGCTGAATTTGTTCAGCAGGGCCTCCGCCCTGGAGCGCCGGCCGGCACTGTCGCGATCCATACGCAGCACGCCATAGCTGGCAAAATCCTGCTCCAGGCCCTCTTCCAGTTTCTCGGTGCCAAATCCCTTCAGCTGAATCTCGGCATTGGTGCAGTGTGGCCTGGACAATGGAAAAGCGCAGGCATACTGGCAGGAGTGACAGACCAGTTTGCCATAGGCTTTATGGTAAGTCAGGGGGATATCGCAATGGGGGCAGCGCAGGGTTTGCTGGCAGCCAGTGCAGACGGCATAGGGAGCAAAGCCACGGCGGTTCAGCAGCACAATGGCCTGATGGCCCGCCGCCAGATGCGCCTGCAGTTCATCGTGCAGCTTCTGTGACAGGGGATCGTGGGGCGACGGAGGATTGGGGGTCAGGTGCACTTCAGGCAGAACTCCCTGGTAACGCACATCCAGCCTCAGCAGCTCATACTTGCCGTTCAGGGCATTGTGATAGCTCTCGAAGGAGGGCGTGGCGCTGCCGAGAATAACCCGTGCCCCTTCAAGTTGTCCACGCACCATGGCCACATCACGGCCGTGGTAAACGGGGGTCTCGGTCTGGTAGTAGGAGCCATCGTGCTCCTCATCCACGATAATCAGCCCCAGGTTGGGCACCGGGGCGAAGATGGCGCTGCGGGCACCAACCACAATGGTGATATCGCCCCGCTGCATCTTCTTGTACTGCTCCAGTTTGACGCGGGAGCTGACCTGGGAGTGAATCAGCGCCACCCGTTGCCCAAACAGCTCTTTCAATCGCTTTTCCAGAGTGGGGGTCAGGTTGATCTCCGGCACCAGATAGATGACCCCCCGCCCCTGGGCCAGTACATGGTCCATCAGGGAGAGGTAGATCTCCGTCTTGCCGCTGCCGGTCACCCCCTGCAGCAGGATCTGCTTTTTGGACTCCAGGCAATGTTCATAGAGAGCCTGCTGTTCCGGGCTCAGGCGGCTGGAGTAACCTGTCGCAACATAAGGCGTCTGGGCGCATTGAGTATCGAGACGGATAATTGAGCGCTGCACCATGCGCCGCAGCAGATCGGCGGGTACCTGGTGGGCGAAGAGCTGCTCTCCGGCCTGCAGACGCGCCACAACCTCGCGCATGCGATGGGCATTGGATGGCAGCAGAACCTCCTCCCGCAGGCGCAGCTGCGGGGAGAGGCTGAAGTCATCCTCAAAGAACGGTACCATCAGGTTGATGTAGCTTCCCACATCATAGAGGTAGTACTGGCTGAGCCAGGCGGCCAGTTCCATCTGCAGGTCCGAGGCCTTCAGGTGATGGTAGATCTCGGCAACGGCCTTGACGCTACCCTGGAAGGAACACTGGGTCGAAGTGCCGATAATGACGCCCTTGCGTTTTGAACGCCCGAAGGGAACGCTGACGAAGGTTCCCGGGGAGATGTCCTGGGGTATTTCGTAGGTGTAGGTCTCCCGGAAACCGGCAATGGCGACGGAAGCGTACATCAGAGGAACAGAAGTTCGCGGATACGGGTAAGCGTATAGGTGGGACTGAGCTCTTCAAGGTGCGAGAGGTTGCCGTACCCATAGGTTACCAGGGCGCTGTCCACCGTCGCGCCAGCGGCACACAGGATATCATTGGCACTGTCGCCCACCATCAGCACGGCGGAAGGGTTGAGCTGCAGTGAGGCCAGCAGGTGGTGCATCACGGCTGGATCGGGCTTTTTGCAGTCCAGGGTATCGCCGCAGTAGACCACCGGGAAAAACTCTCTCAGCCCGAGATCCTGCAGCATGGGGAGAGTAAAGCGCTGGGGCTTGTTGGTCATCAGGATCAGTGTCTTGCCCTGGGCATGCAGCGTGCTCAGGGTTTCCACGACCCCTTCGTATATCTGCGTGCCTTGGGAACAGTTGCGGGCGTAGTACTCATCGAAGATGGAGCGCAGCTGCTTCATGCGGTGGGCTTCATCGGGAAAGGCCCGCTGCAGCAGCACGGTCACGCCATCGCCAACCATGGTTCCAACCTGCTCGCGACTGTACTGATGGTTGATCTGCGCTGAGGCTGCCACGTGGTTGATGGCCGCGGTCAGGTCGGGCAGGGAGTTGACAAGGGTGCCGTCGAAATCAAATACATAGTGGGTGTAGGCCATGGAAGTACTCCGAAAAAATTCAGGCTGCCCCAGAGAAGGACAGCCTGCAACCTCGACTGTGGAAGGAATCAGGCGTCAGCTGTCGCTGCCGTGCGGGTGCCCATTTCGCGGTTGATCATGAACAGACCGCTCTTTTCTTTACCCACCAGCTTCAGCTGATCGATAATATCCTGGGCGGAGGCCTCCTCCTCAACCTGCTCAGTCACAAACCACTGCAGGAAGATAGTGGTGGCGTGATCCTTCTCGGCCAGGGCCAGATCCACCAGTTTATGAATGGATGCCGTGACAAACTGCTCGTGCTTGAGTACTTCTTCAAACATCTCCAGCACCGACTCAAACTTCGAAGGCGGAGCGGGAATCTCCTGCAGGGCGATCGTGGCTCCCTGATCAAGCACGTAGCGATAGAACTTCATGGCGTGCATCATCTCTTCATCGTACTGCAGCTGCAGCCAGTGGGCGAAGCCCTTGAGGCCGTTTGATTCACAGTGGGCCGACATGGCCAGATAGAGGTGAGCAGAGTAGATTTCGTGTTTAATCTGCTCGTTCAGGGCATTTTGCATCTTCTTGCTGATCATGGTGAGCCTCCGGTTTTTCGTACATATGGGAAAATCTGAAAACGACAGACGGGAATTCTTCAGCAGCTTCCGAACTGACAAAATATTACGGACTCACCCCGGTGAAGTCAAGGGTCAGCGGCGCAGCAGGGCAAACCAGCGCCACACGTTCAGCAGGCTGGCCGCCGAGGCCGCCACATAGGTCAGTGAGCAGGCCAGCAGGATGGAGCGCACATCCGCGAAATCGCGGGCGCTGCCCAGGTACCCGCCGCGATCCAGCATGGGCAGGGCAACGGAAAAGCTGGCGTGCAGTTCCAGGGGCAGGGTAATCAGGTGAACCAGCGTTGGCAGAAGCATGCTGAGGACAGCTGCCACGATCAGCAGGCGTCCAAGGGGGGGGCTCATGACCAGTACTCCCGGCGAAAGGAGCAGGCCCCCCATGGCAAATTTCCCTGCGTTGGCCGTGAATTTCACCAAAGTGGTGCGCCAGCGCAGCAGGTGGTGCCCCGACGCGTCCTGGAGGGCGTGGCTGACTTCGTGGGCGGCAATGGCCACGGCGCTGAGGGAGCGCCCATGGATGACTTCGCCACGCAGGCGCACCACTTTGGCTTCGGGGTCGTAGTGGTCGCCGCGCTCCGTGGACTCCACCGCGACGCCTTCGAGACGGTGGATATCGAGCAGGTGACGGGCCAGTTCACCGCCTGTGCCGGGGATGTCGTCTCGCGTTGTGCTGTGACGGCCGATGACCCTGGTGGCCCACCACTGGGGCAGGGCGAGGGCGATGAGCAGGATGATGATCAGCAGGAGAAAGTGCATGGATCTGGTTCACGTGCACCCTGATGGTGCGGTTTGCGGAGAACCCTTCAGTGCAGGTATTCCGAGAGTTTACGATTCATGGCCTTGCGTTGCAGGCGCTTCAGGGCTCGTTCCTCGATCTGGCGCACCCGTTCCTTGGAGAGTCCCAGGCGCGTTCCCACCTCGTCAAGGGTCTGGGGAATGCCTTCGCTGATGCCAAAGCGCAGATCCACCACCAGGGCGTCGCGGCTTTCCAGTTCGGCGATGATGGAGCGGATTTCCGTCGATATTTTCTGCCGGACATACTGCTCTTCGGTGGAGCTTTCCTCGGGGCTTTCCAGCACATCCTTGAGGGTGCGCTCGTCATCTTCGCCGATGGGCGTATCAAGACTGATGTAGGAACGGGTCGCCCGCAGGATATCCTCGATATTGCTGATATCCAGGCCATACTCGTCGCGCAGTTCCTGTTCGGTGGGTTCGCGGCCATCGTGATCGCGGGCGAATTCGCGCCGCGCGCTGTTGAGTTTGCTGGCAAACCGGGCCTGCTTGCCAGGCAGTCGCACGGTGTTGCTGGAAGAGATAATCGCCTGGATGATGGACTGCTTGATCCACCAGACCGCGTAGGTGATAAACCGGTTGCCTCGTTCGGGATCAAAGCGGCGGGCGGCTTCCAGCAGGCCGATATTGCCTTCGTTGATCAGATCCAGCAGGTTGATGCCGATATCGCGGTACTTCATGGCAATCTTGACCACAAAGCGCAGGTTGGACTCCACCAGAACCCGGAACGCCTGTTCGTCGCCGGCGCTTATCCTGCGGGCCAGCTCCTTTTCCTCTTCCGCAGTCAGCAGGGTGATGCGGCTGATGCGTCGCAGGTAATCCCTCAGACTGTCGCCGGAGGGAATGTAGTTTTCTGTAGCCGTCTGTTTCAGCACATCTTCGCGCATGGAGAGATCTTCGCTGAATTCTTCCTGTCGGTTCTGAGTCATAGTCTGTTTCCCCGGTTGAGTGAAAGCACCCCTGGTAGCGTGTTAGGTGTTCTCCGGCCGCAACTGCCCGTGGCGGTTTTGCATCAGCAGTATTCCGTCGCCGGCCGGGATCAGCGTTGCCTGGACAGTGGGATCTTCCAGCATCTGGCGAAGGAAATTCTCCATGCCCTGCAGCGAACTGCGCAGGGCCGGAGGAACCTCAGCTCTGGGCATGGACACGAGGCCTCGGTACAGCACATTATCGAACACCGCCACCTTCCACTTGAGGCGGCGGATATATTCCATATAGATCGGGTAGTGCCTTTTTATAGCATCTACAAAGATAAAATCAAAATCATCTCTGTTACACGCCATGAATTCCAGGGCATTGGTGTGAAGCATCTGCACCCGGTTGGCCCAACCGAGTCGCTCAGCCATCTGCCGGGCAACTTCAAGGCGCTTGTGATTAAATTCCAGAGTAACAAAGCGCTCAAGGGTTTTCCTGTCAGCGCCCTCCATGAGGGCATGGGTGGAAAATCCGGCGCCTGTGCCAATTTCCAGAATGGAACGGGGCCGTGACAGCGCTGTCAGGGAGCTCAGCAGGCGTGCCACACTGCTGCGTACAGCCGGTATACCATGGTTGCTGGCCACGGTACGGAACATGGCTGTGCTGGCAGCAGAGGGCTCCAGGTCTTCCATAAAACGCTCCACAAAGGGAAAGAGCAGCGAATCGGTCAAATACTGATTACCCATGGTTCTGGCGGGCAATTTCGTAGAGGGCGATAGCGGTGGCTGCGGAAGCGTTCAGGCTTTCCACACCGGGACGCATGGGTATGCTGGCGCGCCAGTCGGCGTGGCGCAGGAGAATATCCTTGAGGCCACTGCCTTCGTTGCCGACCATCAGCAGAATTTTGCCATCAAGCTTCAGGCGGAAGAGCGATTCGCCTTCTCCATCCAGGGCGACAGTCCAGAAGCCGTTTTCCTTCGCCTTTTCCACATAGCGGGCGGCGTTGACCACGCGTCCGACGCGGGTATGGTAGATATTGCCGGCGCTGGCTTTGATGACCGTGTCGCTGATGGGAGCACTCTGATGCTCCGTAATGACCACATCGGCGCCAAAGGCGGCGGCACTGCGGATAATGGCTCCCAGGTTTCCGGGGTCCTGCACGCGATCCGCCAGGACAATGCAGCTGGCATCAACCAGAAACGTCAGGGGGTCCTGGGTCGCGATAGCGCCGACGATGGCGCCGACACCCTGGTTATGCTGACCGAACTGGCTGTCCATCTTGTCGCGGTTGAGGATTTTGATCGGGATATCGCGTTCACGGGCTGCCGTTTCTATGTCAGGCAGGGAACGGCTGAGAAATATCTTTTCAATGTTGCTGCCGCAGCGCAGGGCTTCGCGTACGCTGTTCACGCCCTTGATGTTCATGTTTGACTCCAGAGGAAATTCAGTTCGGCAGTGTGGTCGCCAAAGAGCAGGTAGGCAATGGCCCGGATGCCATCGGGGCCGATGTCATGGGAGTACTGGTTGACATAGAGTTCGATATGGCTGCCCATGACCGCGTCATCAATCTCCTGGGCGTACTGACGACAGAAATCCAGCACCTCCGCGCGGTGGTTCCGGGCGTAGGCGATGCTCTGGCGGATCAGCGTCTCAAGCTGACTGGCCAGCGCGGGGTCACAGCTGCGGCGCAGCACAATGCCACCCAGGGGGATGGGAGCTCCCGTGGTTTCCTCCCACCAGACACCCAGATCCTGAACCAGGCTCAGGCCATGCTCCTGATAGGTGAAGCGGCTTTCGTGAATCAGGATGCCGAAATCCGCTTTGCCGGCGGCAAGGGCTTCCATGATGTCACTGAAGAGCCGGTATTCAAGGTTGACTGAGAGGGGGCAGTAGCGCTGGAAAAGTCGCTGGGCGGTGGTATGCCTCCCTGGCGAGAGCACCCGGGCTCCCGGAAAAAGAGCCTTCGCGCCAGCGCTGACCAGCAGGGGGCCGCAGCCTCGGCCCAGAGCGCCTCCACTGCGCAGCAGGCCATATTCCGCGCTTACGGAATCCAGCAGGGCGCAGGAGATCTTGACCGCGTCATAGGCGCCCTCAAGGGCCAGCTGGTTGAGCTCCTCGATGTCGTGGAAATGCACCTCCACAGGCAACTGATCCTGAAAGTGCCGCAGGAGGGCGAAGAAGATATAGGTGTCATTGGGGCAGGGGCTGATGCCCAGTCGCAGCGGGGTCATTGGGGTGAATACTCCTGCAGAAACAGTTCAAGGTAGGCGCTCAGGCTGGCCAGGGCCAGGGGGATGTTCCAGCGCTCCAGATCGCGCTCTTCAACAAAATTGCTGAGAGCGCGGATACCAATCCATGGCACTTCGGCCCGCTGGCAGGCCCAGGCAACGGCGGCTCCCTCCATGTTTTCACATATGCCTGCGGGCAGAAAAGCTCCATAGCGCTCATCGGCCATTTTCTGGGTGCCGCTGACGGTACTGACGGTGGCGCCGGGGATATGGCGCTGCGCAAAGGGAAGTTGGTCAAACACCGGTGGCACTGCCGCCGGCGAGTGTATGGTACATCGCTGAAAGCCGAGGGTCTCCATGGAAAGAAAGCCTCCAGCAGTGGCGACTCCTTCATCAATGAGCAGCTCTCGCGTGATCAGGGCCAGGTCGCCGAGTTCCAGGGCGCTGCCGTAGTAGCCGCCGATGCCGGCGCTGATAACCAATTCTGGTCGCCATTGCCGGATCTGCAGCGTCGTTTCCACGGCACTGGCAATTTTGCCGACCCCCGTGCAGGCGATCTGTACCCGGGAGGGGAGTGTCAGGGTCAACCCCTGCAGCTCCAGCTCGCTGGCGACTAAGATGAGTATCGCCGTTGATGCACCATCCGCCAACGCGTTATCCGGTTTCAATATTCACCTTCTTGCGTACGGCAAATGGCAGGGTTACCCGCAGTATGCCATCGCGGTAATCAGCGCTTACACTCTCTTCACATATTGCCCGCTCAAGTTTGATTGCACGGGAGAAGGCGCCGTGCTCACGCTCCAGGCGCAGACAACTGGCCGAGTCGCGTTGACTGCGGGACAGGCGGGTTCCCGAAACACAGAGGGAATTGTCGACAATTTCCAGGTGGATATCCTGGGAGGGCACACCTGGCAGGGCGATATCCACCACGTACTCTTTGTCGGTGCAGGCAACGTCCGCCACTGGTTGCCACTGTTCCTCGAAATGCCACTGCTCCTGGCCGGATTTCTCCTTGACCTCCTCATAGAAGAGATTCATTCTGTCGTAAAGAAAAACCAGGTTATGTAAAGGATTCCATTTGGTAATACTCATCGGTTCTTCCTTTGCGTAAAGTTGGCCGGGCAACTTCTGAAATGCCCATGATAGCTTATTTGACGGCGGTTTCCGGTGGTTGTGAAAAAAATAAAACGTAATCTCGAATATCTCTTGCAACCCATCTGAATATGAGTATACTATCGTTATTGTATACACAAGCACAAGGACTGTAAAGTTGCTCGTTAAGCAGTGTCGGCTGCGGCCCTGCTGTTATAAAGGTGAAAACCGCATTTTATTTCATTCTACTTCAAGGAGGCCTTTATGGGTTTGAAAGAAACGCTCAAGCAGAAAATTGAAGAGCATCGTCCACGTACCGCAAAACTGATGAAAGAACACGGCGACGTAAAGATCGGTGAAGTTACCATCGAACAAGCTATTGGTGGTGCTCGCTCCGTCAAGTGTCTGGTAACTGATATCTCCTACCTTGACCCCGAAGAAGGCATCCGTTTCCGCGGAAAGACCATCGACGAAACCTTCGCCTGCCTGCCCAAGGTACCTGGCAAAGGTTACCCTTCCGTGGAAGCCTTCTGGTATTTCCTCCTCACCGGTGAAGCTCCCACAGCGCAGCAGGCTGAAGAGGTTATTGCTGACTTCAAGGCCCGCTCCCAGGTTCCCCAGTACGTTATCGATGTACTGCGCGCCCTGCCCCGCGACTCTCACCCCATGGCCATGTTCTCGGCTGCCATTGTTGCCATGCAGCGTGAATCCAAATTCTCCGCCTACTACAAGAGCGGCAAATTCAACAAGATGAACGCATGGGAACCCATGTATGAAGAGTCTACTGACCTGCTGGCCAAGCTGCCCGCTATCGGCGCTTACATCTATCGCATGAAGTACAAGGGTGACCAGCACATTCCATCAAATCCCGACCTGGACTTTGGTGGAAACTTTGCCCACATGATGGGCGTTGATGCTCCCTATGATGATGTTGCCCGCATGTACTTCATCCTCCACTCCGACCACGAGTCAGGAAACGTATCCGCCCACACCACCCACCTGGTTGCCTCCGCTCTCTCCGACGCCTACTACTCACTGTCTGCCGGTATCAACGGCCTGGCTGGCCCCCTCCACGGCCTGGCCAACGAGGAAGTACTGCGCTGGACCCAGGGCTTCATGGAGAAGCTGGGTGGAGCCGAGCCCACCGAAGAGCTCATCGAAAAAGCTCTGTGGGACACCCTCAACAGCGGTCAGGTTATCCCCGGATATGGACACGCCGTACTGCGCAAAACGGATCCCCGCTACACTTCTCAGCGCGAGTTCTGTCTGAACACCGAAGGCCTGAAGGACTACCCCCTGTTCAAGCTGGTCAGCATGATCTACAAAGTAGCGCCTGGCGTACTCACCAAGCAGGGCAAAGCCAAGAACCCCTGGCCCAACGTTGACGCCCAGTCCGGTGTTATTCAGTGGTACTACGGTGTTACCGAGTATGACTTCTACACCGTGCTCTTCGGTATCGGCCGCGCCATCGGCGTGCTTGCCAACATCACCTGGGACCGCGCCCTCGGTTACCCCATCGAGCGCCCCAAGTCTGTTACCACTGCCATGCTGGAGAAGTGGGCCGCCGACGCTCAAAAATAAGAGCTCATTTCCTGCAATACTTCAAGGCACCCTCACTGAGGGTGCCTTTTTTTGTGTTCGCTGTTCCCGTTTATGGCAAAGCTGTTAGAGGCGCTGCAGTTTCCTCCAGGCCATCTGGGCCACGTCCAGGGTTTTGGTGTTGGATGTGAAAGAGCGGATCTGCTCATAGGGAACCCAACGCGCATCACACACGTCACTGGAAGCCTTCAGTTTGCCACCGGCATAGACGCACAGATAGTCCAGGATAATGTAATGGTGGGGGAATTCCGGACATTCCAGATCCATGCGTTCAACGACACACAGGGGCTGGTGAGGCGAGAGCACCTGAATTTCCAGGTTGCACTCCTCGCGTATTTCCCGTTGCAGTCCCTCAATAATGCCTTCACCCAGCTCCAGTTTTCCACCGGGAAATGTCCAGGTCCCAGCTGAAGGAGGCTGATTGCGCTGCACCAGGCAGACTTCATTGCGTTCGTTGAAAATTACTGCGGCGACGCCGGGAATCGGATAAGCAGAGTTCATATTTTCACCTTGGGTCGATAATGCAGAGCCTGCAACAGTGCAGAGCGGTCGATATGGGGAGCGCCGCTCAGGTCAGCTATGGTTCGCGCCACTCTCAGCACCCGATCCTGTCCTCGCAGGGAAAGGTCATAGGTGCGTGCCGCGGTCTGCAGCGTCTGCGCGAGTTCACCGCGCAGCTGGCAGTGTTCCGAGAGGGCTTCTCCCTGAAGTCTGCCATTCAGGCACTGTTGCCTGTGCATCTGTCTTTGCCGGCATAGTAACACATGTTCAGCCATGATGGCAGTGGATGCGTGTGCCCTGGCTCCATGCTCGCGCTGCATCGTAACGTGCAGGTCAATGCGATCAAGCACCGGAGCGCTGAGTTTGGCCAGGTAGCGCTCCTTGTCATACTCTGAACAGGTGCAGCTGTCATCATCGTGACCGCTTTTGCCACAGGGGCACAGGTTCATGGTTCCTATCAGCAGAAATCCCGCTGGATACGACTGTTTCTGGGCAGCGCGGGAAATCTGGACGGTTCCGCTTTCCAGTGGCTGACGCAGAGCCTCAAGGCTCTTGCGGCGAAACTCCGGCATTTCATCCAGCAGCAGCACGCCGCGGTGGGCAAGGGATATTTCACCGGGCGTGGCGTGGGTTCCACCGCCAATGAGTGCCACTTCACTGGTTGACGCATGGGGGCTGCGGTAGGGCGGACGACTGCTGGCGTAGTGTTCGCCGCTTACAGAATAAACCTTGAGTACTTCAAGGTACTCCCCATAGGTCAGTGGCGGCAGGATACCCGGAAGGGCTTCGGCAATCATGCTCTTGCCAATGCCGGGAGGACCGCACAGCAGCAGGTTATGATGACCGGCAGCCGCAATCAGCGCGCTCTGCACGGCAAGGTGCTGACCCTGGATATGGCAGAAATCGAGTCGGGTATCTGCCGGAGCATGCAGGGAGTCCTGACACTCCTCTCTGGCCAGGGCTTCAGGCGCAACCTGGCCGCGGAGTACTTCAAGGGCGTGAAAGAGCGTGTCCACGAGCAGCACCTCTATCTGCGGTACAAAGTGGATGTGTTCGCTGGCGCTGCGGGGGAGAAAGACCCGCTCAATTCCCAGTTCCTGACAGGCTATGAGCAGCCCGTTTACCTGTCTGCCAAGCAGCAGGCTGCCATCAAGGCCCAGTTCGCCGAGAAACGTGGTTTTCACGTTATCCTGCTGTTTGGGAATCTTGCCCGTCTGCATAAGCAGTGCAACGGCGATGGCAAAGTCAAAGTGGGTTCCGCTTTTTTTCCTGTCGGCGGGAGAGAGGTTGATGGTGATTCGACGGGGCGGAATACGTTCACCGATACTGCGGATGGCCGCATCAATGCGATCCTTGCTCTCCTTGACACTGGTGTCGGGCAGGCCGGTGATGACGATGGAAGGGAGCATGCCCTGGGATGATGAGACCTGAATCTCAACCGCCTGGGCTTCGATTCCATGCAGCGCGCAGCTGGGCAGAAGTGTAACCATAATTCCCCCGCGAACAGTATTGTCCATGGAAGTATCATGGAGGGGGCTGTCAGGCAAGCGTTTTTCGTCTCCGTGGCAATATGACCGCTACTGGCGCGGAATAAAATCTTCCACTCGAATTTTCCAGGCAGCAGGATCTTCAAAGCCCGTCACGCCGTAGAACTTGCCTTCATCAGATTGCAGATCCACGGTAAAGGGCCGGACATACTTGAGCTGAGCCGTATCAAAGATAACCCGGATGGTCGGCTGCAGTGTTTTGGATGGCCCCGAGTCCAGGACAATGGCCAGCTGCTTGTTCTTGAGCTTCACCAGAGTTCCCGACGGGTAGATCCCCACGCACTTGATGAACTGCTGCACCACCGTGGGGTTGAAGTGAAACTTGCTCCACTCCAGCAGTTTGCGCAGCACCGCCGTAGGAGCCTCCCCTTTGTGGTAGCAGCGATCTGAAGTAATGGCGTCATAGACGTCCACTACGGCCGCCATCTGCCCATAGGGACTGATCTGTGCTCCTTTGAGGCCCTTGGGGTAGCCGGTGCCATCAAATCGTTCGTGATGCTGCACCGCAACTTCAACGGCGATTGAAGAGAGGGATTTTGACTGGGAGAGAATCTCGCCACTGTACTGGGCGTGGCGTTTCATGACCACAAACTCTTCATCACTGAGTTTGCCGGGTTTGTTGAGAATGGTATCGGGAACCCTGGTCTTGCCGATGTCGTGCAGCAGGGCTCCCATGCCGATATGGTGGATGATGTTTTCGTCAAAATTCAGGTGTTTCGCGAAAGCAATCAGAAAAGTCCCTACGCTGACGGAGTGCTCGAAGGTGTACTGATCCACATGTCGGATGCGCCCAAGGCTCATCATGGCGCTGGGGTTGCGGAAAATGGACTGAGCCATGTTGGCCACCACGGGTTCAAGGTGTTCCGCCTCAATGCGCTTTCCCATGCGGGCATCGTGGAGAATGCTGGTGACTTTGACGGCAGCTTCCTCGTGGACCCGCCGGGCGATGGAAATTTCTTCCATGTAGCTGACCTGTGGTTCCGGTTCCGGTTCGCTGACCACCTGCTGCAGCTCGTGATCAAGTCTCTGCTCCACCTGGGGCAGCGGGTGAGAGACTCCCTGGGGATAATTTCCCTTGAGAGTATCCACATAGAGTTCACGGATACCAAAGTCGCGTATCCGTTCCACCATGCCCTGGTCGGTCACCAGAAAGCGTTTTCCAAAGGGGACGTCGGTCCACTCACTGCTCAGATCATGCACATACATCCCCGGCTCAAGTTGGGCAATGGTAATTTTGACAATGTGGGCACTCATGTTCAGTATCCTTGATGGTTGGAAGATTGGTCGCACAAGGGCAGCATCAGGGTGAATACCGCTCCTCCTTCAGTATTGCCGGCCTCGATGGAGCCATGCATCCTGAGCATGATTCTGCGCGCCAGGGAGAGGCCAATGCCTGTTCCCTGCTCTCCTTTGGTTGACACAAATGGTTCAAAGAGTTTTTCGGGCAGGAGATGCTGTGGAATTCCGCCCCCATGATCGGCGATACGCAGTATGGCGTTGCGGGCAGTCACTTCAAAGGAAATCTCTATGATTGCCGGCTGAACATGTTTCTCCAGCATGACTTCCCGCGCGTTGTTGATGACATTGAGCACCACCTGTTTAAATTCGCTGTGGTAGCCGCATACCATGACGGGAGAGCAGGATTCCTGCTGAACGGTTATGGAATCCTTGCTCAGCTGGCCTTTGATGAGCTCCAGAACATCTCCGACACAGCGACACAGGTCAAAGGCCGTGATCTCGGTGGAGGGCTTGAAGAACTGGCGGAAATCGTCAATGGTATTGGACATGAATCCGAGCAGGTTCATGATATCGCGCACGGTTTCGTCTATGTTCTCCTGGTTGAGCTCACCGGCTTCGTACATTTCGGGAAGAAACTGCAGCAACAGCGCGATGTTGTTCAGGGGCTGCTTCCACTGGTGGGCGATGGCACCCATCATGCTGCCGAGTTCGGCCATCTTGGCCTGCTGAATCATGGTCTGCTGTTCCAGTTGGCGTTCGCGCTCAAGGTATTTTTTCTCGGTGATATCGCGGATAACGGTCAGCGCCATGATGCGGCCGGAAAGTTCCTGGCGGTGCACCGTGACTTCAGCCGCAAAGACGCTCCCATCAGCCGTGAGCAGGTCGCATTCGAATTCAATGCGGCCCTGCTCATGGAGAGCGGTCGCGTTGGCCAGTACGCCATCCCGATCTTCGGGGCAGTGCAGGTTCATCGGGGTCAGTGTCAGGAACTGTTCACGGGTGTAGCCAAAGAGAGCGCAGGCATTGTCGTTTACTTCACTGAAATGCGCAGGCAGCCCGTCCTGCTCGTAGCCGTGGGCGACAACAGCATCGGGGATGGCGTTAAACAGGTGATGGAAACGGGTTTCCTGCTCCAGCGCGCGGTTGAGCTCCTTTGCCACCTGTAAGGAAAGCGCGTCGTTAAAGCTTTCCAGCATAGCCTCGTATTTTTTGCGTTCGGTGATATCCACAAAAGACGTCACCACGGCGTAGGGCGCCTCCTGCCCGCCAGCATACAGCGGTTCCGAGTTGATGAGGATCCACACCAGCGAGCCATCGGGGCGATGCACGCCCATGATGACATTGCGCTGTGGCTCTCCCGTGCGCAGCGTATGCATGGCCGGGTGTTCTTCTCCGGGAAAGGGGGTGCCATCTTCACGTATGGCCTTCCAGTGGGGATCTGTGGACCGGCGCCCCTCTATTTGCTCGGTGGAGAGGCCAAGCAGCAGCTGCGCCGCTTCATTGCAGGAGATGATCTCGCCACTGGCGCTTTGCATCACAATACCTTCCGCCAGGGCTGCCAGGATTGACCGATAGCGCTCTTCGCGATCAGCCAGGAGTCGTTCCGCTTCCTTGCGACGGGTAATGTCACTGATATAGCCATGCCAGATTGTGCTGCCATCTGCGCCGCGCTGGGGCGTCGACTCACCGCGAACCCAGAGTGTCCTGCCGCTGGGGTGCTGTACCCGGTACTCGCACTGCCAGGAGCTCAGGTGCTGTGCCGACTCTCTGATGGTGTGGGCAACATACTCTCTGTCGTCGGGATGCAGGGTGGCAAAGACCGGCTCGGCGCTTCTGGAAACAACCTCCGGTCCGACGCCGTAAATATCCCATATCCCGTTGCTGGAGTACGGAAAATAGGACGTGCCGTCGGGCAGCTGGCAATACTGGAAGATCATTCCCGGAACATGGCCGGCAATTTTGCTCAGGCGCTGTTCAAACTGCACGCGGTCGCTGATGTCCAGGAAAGCCCCCACCAGCTCAATAATTCGCCCTCGCTCATCGCGCACCGCTGACATGATGTCCTCAATCCATATCCACTGCCCATCCCACAGTGAGTGGTGCTCGATCGTCTTTACGCGAAATTCATGGGAGCAGTGCCCGACAGCGCCATCCCGCAGCCACTGGCTGTTTTTCTGCAGAAGTCCTTCAATGTCGTCGGGATGGACCACCTCAGCCATCCAGCCAGGTTCAGAAACGATATCGGCAGGGCGATAGCCAAGCACCGAATGCACATTTTCACTGATATAGGTAAATTGGGTGAAATTTCCAGGTGGCATGGCGTACAGAACAGCGGGGCTTGACTGCATGAGGGTTTTCTGACGCATTTCCGAATGGGCCAGGGCCAGTTCCGCTTCTTTGCGCTGCTGGATATTCGTGTGAGTGCCCAGGACGCGAACAATGCCTCCATTGGCGTCCCACTGCACCACATTGCCCCGACCCTGAACCCAGAGCCACTCTCCGTCTGCTTTGCGATAGCGGAATTCGATGACGAAGGAGCGTCCGCACTCCAGTTGCTCCAGTACCTGGTCGGTTGCCGCGTCCACGTCATCGGGATGGATCAGCCTGCGCCAGTCTTCATATCGCAATGGGAAAGCGCCGGGAGCATATCCAAGCATCTCATAGCACACATCGTCCCACTGCACCCGATCGTCCAGCAGATTCCAATCCCACAGGCCGATGGAAACGGCCTCCATGGTGAGCCGCAACCGCTCCTCGTTGTCGCGCAGCTCCTGCTCCGTGCGCAGCTTTTCCGTAATATCGGCAAAGGACGTCACCGACCCGACCACCTGTCCTTCATGCATTACCGGGCGGCTGATGACGCGCGCCGTGAAAATAGTCCCGCTGGAGTGTCGAAAGGCTTCTCTGTTGTCGTACTCTTCCCCCTGATGAACCGTATTGAAAATGGGGCATTTCTCAAGGGTGATGCGCCCGTTCTCGTTATGGCAGTGGAAGAGATCATGCGCTATGACGCCTTGCAGCTCATCGCGGGTATACCCCAGGAGTTCCGTGGCCCGTTGATTGACATTGGTGATCACGCCGCGGGAGTCCATTACATAGAGCCCCTCGCCCAGGGTGTCGTTGATGACCTGCAGGTGGCGCCGTTCATGGGCCAGCATCGCCCTGCTCCTCATGAGAGAGTACAGCGCGCCGCTCAGTATCAGCAGCACCAGAGTGGAAAAACCAAGGCTGATGAAAAAATTATAGGTTAAGGAGCACAGGCGGGGGGCCGGGGCATAGGAGGCCAGATAACCCACCTGGCGCTGACGGGTATCGTAAATGGCCGTAAATGTCACCGTATGGTAGCGTCCGTCAAGCTTGATGGCCGCTGCGCTGCTCTGGCCCCTGGCCAGAACTTTCATGGCAGCGGCGCTGTCCGGGAGAAGTGCCGCGACGCGCTGAGCATCCTCTGAAAGTGGGGGTGGCGCGTCGGGCAGCTGGCGGTAAGGATCTTCCACCATGAGTTCGGGGTGTCCCACCCAGGGCTCATAGAGAAGCTGCTGTTCATCAAAGATGATGGAGTCGACATACTCTCTCCACAGGAGCATTTCGAATTCCCGTTCGGGCAGGAGCCTGGCCACCTCATGGCGCACGGCTTCAAAGGGCATGCTGAGTTCAACGCTGCCAAGGTGCTGGCCTTCAGGGGTGATTATGGGAAAGACATTGCGAAAACCCGAAACAATGCGACCGGTTTCAAAGCCAAAGACAGGCCGCAGCTCGGTATTGGCAATGCGGATTGCTTCGCGCACATCCCAGAGCTTGTCGCCGTAGAGATCGAGTTTGTGAAAGCGCAGGAAGCTCTCGCCATCGGGCAGATGAAAGTGCAGCTGACGCAGGCCTTTGCTCTGCAGGTGTTCGTTGATGGCAAACAGGCTGCGGTACAGCTCCATGCGCGCCCGGTCGCGGGTGGCGCTCTCCTGGGCTGCGCGCAGAATTTCGAGAATATCCCCACGCATGACATATTCAGTGAAATAGGTTTCAACTCAAGTTTCGCATCTTGTCGTCTTAGGCTAAGGTACTATTATTCTGACATTTATCGCGCGGAAACCGTATTGATTTTGCATGCTTGACTCATCTGTATCCCACTTTTCGTTTTCCGGGTATTATCCTTTTTGACCGCGCAAAAAGGACGCAAAAACGCGCCCCCCGAACGCCCGTTTTTCCGGATCATTACTCGCCTGTTCTGGAGATCCGACAGACACTGCCTCCCTGCAGTGCTGCCGGACCACTCACTTCCTGTGAGTGTCCCGTTCGGGTCTTGCCAGACAGGCGTCGCACTCACCGGACGGGCTCAGGGGGGAACGGCCTGCTTCTGTCTTTCCCCCGTGTGCTGGCCCAGCCAGGACGCGCCGACTGGAACGCTATGGACCCGCAGGGTTGACGCCACGACGGCGGCAACCGCAAACCAAAAGCCACGGAGGGCGGTTGTTTGCGGTCCCCAGTTCCAGGCAAGCGCACGGCTGAAAAGGACAGCACTGGGGGCCGCTTTTGCGCCACTTTTTGCGGGTAAAAAGTGGCAAAGAAACTCATAGACAAGGCGAGGGCAATGTCAAGAAACGCAGTCTGTGCAGAACCATTTTGGCCATCCCAGTATGGTATCCAGGTCGGCGCCGACAACCTGCCGCTTCGGGGTGCGAAACTTCAGTTTCAACACTGTTGCGGTGAAGGTTGATGGCCGCCTGCCAGGCTATGTCCTGGGCTGCCGTGGTCATATCCAGATAGTGTCGAATACCCTCGTCGCGGCGATAGTCCAGGTACAGTGTTACCACCAGCAGACTTCCCAGGAAAATCACGATACTGAATCGCAGGCTGCGCTTCAGGGAGAGTTTACTCATGGGATACCTCCAGGTAGTACTCCATGGGCATCCCAAGTTCCCGCAGCATCTGCTCCATGGTCAGGAAATCCTCCCTTGTACTGGGGCTGAAGCCAAAGCGGCCGAGCAGAAAAGAGTGAAGAGTGTCCGGGGGGATGTCGAGCAGTAAGTGGCGTATGGCCTCCATCTGCTCAGCGTTCATGGTGCGGGCATTGGCTACCAGTGAGAATCCGGGCAACGGCGGAGACTCCGCCAGAATGCGCACTCCGATATGGGCATAGCGTCTGGCAACTGTGGTTTTCAACCCGCCGGCAGCATAGTGACCACGGGCCAGGGCCAGGGCAACATCTTCGTGGTTCCCAAGGAAGGCGTGGGGAAGAGCGGATATTTCTGCACCAGCCTTTTGCAGTTGCCAGTACGTGGCGAAGTACCCACAGGTGGAGAGGGGGTGTGTCAGAGCGAAAGGCCCCTCGGTTTCACCGGTGAGTTCAGCAAGAGTGGCATGGCCGTCAAAGGGGACCGCAATGGCGCAGGTGTAGGCCGGGGTTCCATCGCTTTCGTGAAAGAAAACCAGTGGCACGGCATCCACCTCCATATGCCACAGCGCCATTACGGGCAGGGGTCCCAGGAGGGCGAGGTCAATGTTGCCCTCGGCAAACTCACTGACCACCTGTCCGTGATGGGCCAGCAGGCGTACCGTCACCTCCTGGCCCATCCCCATTTCCAGGTATTTGACCAGGGGCTGGCTCTGGGTCATGACCTGACGGGGATTTTCAAGGGGCAGGGGCGCGTAGGTCAACTCACGCGCCCCGACACCCTGCAGAAAACAGCCGGCTATGAGAGCAGTAATGAAAAGGTAGCGAATGGGAAGCTCCTTCAGTTGTGGATTCAGCACACATCCTGTGTGCCCGTGTCTCCATCATGTTGATGGCAACAGGTGTGGGCAGCAGGCATGTATGCCGCTCCCGGAAAGGAGATAAGAAAAACTCCTAAAGTATACACCTTTTCAAAAAGAACATTCAACATCAATTGGTATGCTTATTACGTTTCGTTACAGTATTTCCGGAGATGTTTTTCGGAAACCGTCTGCAATAGCTGTTGTTCAGGTGAAATACTCTGTGTGAAACGCGACAACTCCGCGCCTGCCCAGGACGATCCGACCCCAAGGCGCCGTCGCGTTTGCTGCAGAATCATGGAGGGGAAGATCCTGGCCTTGAGATGTCCGCATCATAGTGCTCCGTGATTTCCGAAAGTGAACAGGTAATATCTGAATAATGGGAATTCCCCGACATTTTCTCAATGAAAAACGTCACCTCCCGCGTCGGGGAGATGGATGGTGAAGCAGGCACCTTCAGCGGTGTTGGCAGCTCCAATGGAGCCGTTCATTTTGTGCAGGATGCTTCGGCTCAGGGACAGGCCGATGCCGGTTCCTCCATCACCCTTGCTGGTGACAAAGGCCTCAAAGATTTTGTCAGGCAGCAGGTGTTCGGCAATTCCTCCGCCATTGTCGCTGATGGTGACATGGATGTGCCCTGCGACCTTCTGGCAGCTGATTCTGATGAAAGGTTCCGGTGTTCTGCGTTCCACAAGGGCTTCACGGGCGTTGTTGACTATATTGAGAATCACCTGCTGGAATGCGTTCTTCACTCCCCGGACATGGTAGCTGCGGCATGTGGTGCACAGGCGCAGGTCGACACTGTCCCGGAGCAGTTGGCCGCCAATCAGCTCAAGGACGCCCTGAATGCTTTCAAGCAGGTTGAATGTCGTCTCGACTTCTGACGGCTTGAAGAAGTCACGGAAGTCGTCAATGGTGCGCGCCATGAAGTTCACCAGTTTCATGATATTGAAGGTCGCCTCATTGAGGGTGGCGGCATCAAGCTCGCCGGACTTGAGCTGTTCGGGCAGAAATTGCGTGTAGAGGGCAATGTTGTTGAGGGGCTGCTTCCACTGGTGGGCGATGGCCCCCATCATACTGCCCAGCTCTGCCATTTTTGACTGTTGAATCAGGGCAATCTCCTGTAATTGTTTCTCCCGCTGCAGTTTCCTGACCTCGCCGATGTCGCGCCACATCACCAGCAGGTGATCGGGACGATGCGCTCCAAGGGGTGAGAGCAGTACTTCCAGCAGAATTTCGCCACCATCGGCGGTAGTGGCTTTCCACTCGAATACCTGGACATCACCGGCGAAAGAGCGGTTGATCACGGCGTCAACGTGCGCCGAGGTGTTTTGGGACGAGAAATTCCCAGAGAGACTGGAAAGGTCTTGCGGACGCTTGCCGATGATCTGACCCGGTTCACGTCCCAGCATCCTGGCGGCAGCAGGATTGCATTCGCAGAAACGACCGGTACGGTCCAGCAGGAGAATGCCCTCCGGTGAGTGCTCAAAAAGGGTCCGGTAGCTTTGCTCAGTGGCCATGCGTCGCGAGACTTCTTCCTCCACCCGCTTGATCAACTCGTCATTGAATCGCTCCAGCGTGTCTTCATACTCTTTCTGGGTCGTGACATCCTCGGCAACGCCGGTCCAGCAGGAGAATGCGCCATCCTGGTCGTACACCGGAAAACTGCGTGCGTGTATCCAGCGCAGCGAGCCATCGGGCCGCTGGATACGGTACACCAGGTCAAAGGGCAGGTGCTCTGCAATCTCCAGGTCAAAATACTTCTGCACTCGCCGCCTGTCTTCGTGCCACACAGACGCGAGAAAAGACGCTGGGTCATCGTAGAGGCTTTGGCAGGATCGTCCCCAGACCTTTTCGTAGCCGGGGCTGATGTAGTGCATGATATCAGCGGTGCGCACCCAGAATATGGTGTCACTGTTTTCGGCAAACTGGCGCAGTCGCAGTTCGCTCTCTGTCAGCGCCTGTTCCACGCGCTTCTGTGCGCTGATGTCCTGAACGGTACCGATGAGGCGAACCAGGTTTCCCTGTTCATCACGTTCCAGCCGTGCCAGTTCGTGAACCCAGCGTACTTCACCATCAGGTCGAATGATGCGATGCTGCACATCGTGGATGCCATCGCGGCGGGCGCGCTCCTCGCTGGCCAGTACCAGCGGCAGGTCTTCGGGATGAACACGGTCATGGAAGGCCTGAATGCTTGGCGAGAAGGTCTGTTGATCAAAGCCGAAAATGGCGTAGATAGTATCTGACCACCACAGCTGCCCGCTCACCAGATTGGCTTCCCAGTGGCCCAGGCGGGCTATGCGCTGGGCTTCCTCCAGCCGGTGCAGGAGAATCTGGCCATGCTGCTGCTCCCGGAGCGCCTGGCGGCGAGCCAGGAAGAGTGCTGCGCTGAGCAGGAGAATCAGAATGACAACCAGCAGCAAGAACGCGATGGGCAGCTCCCAGCGTTCCCAGGCGTCCTTGAGGGTGAATTCGGGAGCCAGGTCAAAGGGTGGCAGGCGCAGTTCGCGCATCAGTCTTTCAACACTGTGGTAGTCAGCGGGAACGGAAAACCCGTAAATTCCGACCTGGCGCGCCAGCTTGCTGCCGTGGGGCAGCGCGTAGAGAGCCGATGCCAGCAGAAGCGCAACCTGTTCATTGGTATGGGCAAGAGCGGCCAGAGGCCACTCCGGGTAGACGGCAGTGGAGGCAGCATAGGGGGTTCCCCGCGCCTCGACAGGGTTGAGCACCCGTATTGCAGAGGCCTGCAGCCTGCCTTCCCGTATCATGGACTCCATGATACCGCTGCGCACAAAAGCGGCGTCAGTCTGGCCATGGAGCATGGTCAGGATGGCAGAGTCATGGGGCATTCCCGTTTCCTTGATGCGGATATCCCGGTGTGGCTGCACGCCGTGACCAAGTAGCTCGAACGCCTGCATCTGGTAGCCGCCAAGGGATTTTGTGGTAACCGCGGCAACGGTTTTTCCCTTCAGATCGGCTATTGTCTGCAGTTCATCGCGCTCAGCAGGAACCAGGATGACACCGGCAAATCCCCGCACCGGTATGCCATGTTCCATGGGGATGATTGTCGCCAACGGGGAGGACAGACTGTTCTGGCGGGCCAGCAGAATATAGTGCGCCGGATTTGTCAGCACAAAGTCGATCTCTCCGTTGGTGAGCGCGCGCTCCAGGTCCACGTAGCTCAGGGCGCGCAGCTCAATGGAGAAATGGGGAATATGCTGATTCAGATAGTCAACCAGGGGCTGAAAGCGTTCCCGGGTAATTTCCACCGGGCGGTAGGACAGTACTCCCAGGGTGTATGACTGGCCGAGCGCCGAGGTGGCGGTGCACATCAGCAACGCGATGAGGCTCAGCGCCCGGCGGGCTGACGGCAGAAGAAAAGCGCGCAGAAAGAACATATTCAGTCACCCCACAGAGAATCAAAAGTCCGTGTACTGTACACTCCCATGTGTGCTCTCAGCGCAGGCACTTGCGCAGCGCCTGCAGCAGCTCTGCCTTGAGAATCGGCTTGGTCAGCACGGCATCGGCTTCAGGTACGTGGCTGGCGTCGTCGGCAAATGCCGTGATGACGATGACGGGGAGCTCAGGGGAGTTGCTTTTGAGCTGCCTGAGCATATCACTTCCGCTCATCACTGGCATCTCCAGATCGGTCAGCACCACATCGGGATGAAACTGTGCGACTTTTTCCAGGCCATCGCGGCCATGGACTGCCAGGTGGATATCCTGAAAGCGGAATCGCAGCAAACGCTGCAGGCCAAGCCGTGCCATGGAATCATCTTCAACTATGAGAACCGTTTTGTCTTTGAAAGAGTCGTCCAGAACTGACATAGGCATCCTTGTGGAATTCGTTTTCATGATGATTTTTCTTCAGCCGTGATCATACCCTGCCCATGTCACGGGATTGTCACATTATGACACTTGGAAATCATGGCAGGGAATGGTATTCTCACGATTATCCATCACCAGTTTCCGAAGGAGCTTGGCATGTTTCAGGCGAGTCTGGCGCCACTCAAAGAAATGACGGTACTGATTGCCGAGGACGATGCCATGGCCCGCGCGTCTTTGCAGAAAACGCTGCAGCTTTTCTTTGGCGAGGCCATCACTGCCAGTGATGGCCGTGAGGCCCTGGATCTGTACGCCCGCCACTGTGTTGATGTCGCCATCCTGGATCTCATGATGCCTCAGTTCAGCGGACTGGAGGTTGCCGCCGAGATCCGTCGCGATGATCCCGATCTCCCCATCATCATCCTGACCGCCTACAGCGATTTTGAGAATGTCTCGGCAGCTGTGCGACTGCGGCTCATGGAGTACCTGGTCAAGCCAGTCAACATGTCGCAGCTCAAGGAGACCCTGCGCCGCTGTGTCGAGGAGATGAATCAACGTGGCCGGCTGGTTACCACCCTGAAAAGCGGTGCCAGTTATAACAGTGTGACCGGTGAGGCACTTTTCGAAGGCAGAACCAGCATCCTGACCCGCAATGAGAAACTGCTGCTCGACTACCTGCTGCGTCGTCGCGCCCAGGTCATCAACGCCCCCGATATCTGCATTCACCTTGAGGATGAAGGGGGCATGGCCCCCGGAAGCCTGCGCACCCTCGTCTACCGCCTGCGCGGAAAAATCGGCAATGACGCCGTGGTCAGCATCAAAGACCTGGGCTATATGGTACCCTGATTCACGTGTCAACTCCACTCCCGTCCTTTCATCGCCGCGCCGGCGGCAAGCCGGGCACCTGAGTCGAAAGCTCCGCGTCTTCCGTATGGAAGGCACTCAGGCGATCCTGTACATCAGCAGCCAGCCGTGCCAGATCAGAAGAGGCGTGCCCGACTTCCTCTGAAGCCTGGGCGGATTCTTCGGCGGCAGCTGAAATCGTCTGAATATCACTGCTGATATGGTCGGCCGTGGTTGACATCTCCTCCATGGCAGCCACGTTCTGCTCAATCAGCTCCTGCAGGCTTTCCATTCCTCCGAGGATTTCCACGAAGGCACTGTTGGCCTGCTGGGAAAGCTCATTGCCCTTCTGGGTCTTTTCGTTTACCGAAGACATGGCACCTGTGACCTGGTCAACGCCCCCCTGAATACTCTGCACAATGCTGATGATCTCCTGGGTGGATTCCGTGCTGCGCTCGGCCAGTTTGCGAACTTCATCGGCCACCACCGCAAAGCCTCTGCCGGCATCACCGGCGCGGGCGGCCTCTATGGCGGCATTGAGGGCCAGCAGGTTGGTCTGGTCGGCGATGTCGTTAATGACCTGAATGACCTCCTCAACCCGTGCGGCTTTCTCCTCAAGGGATTGGGCGGAACGCGTGGCCTCGGCTGCCTCGCGGGCGATGGCTTCCATTTCACGGGTGGAGAGCTGGACAAGCTTCCCTCCCTGGCGGGCCTGATCAAGGGCCTGATGGGAGCTTTCCTGAATGGAAGAGATATTTCGCGTAACCTCATTGACGGTCTGGGTCATTTCCAGTGTCGCGGTGGCGATCTGGGAGATGCCTTCCGCCTGAGAGTTTATGGCGGCGCTCATCTGGCTGGAAGAGCTGCTGAGCTGTTCGCTGGCGGATGCTACCCCATGGGCTGACATGCGCACGCCGACCACAATGTCGTGGACGCGATCGAGGAACTGGTTCACATAGCCAGAAGCATGGGCGAGTTCATCGCGGTTGCTGATGGGAATGCGCCTGGTCAGATCCCCTTCACCGGTCGCCAGGTCCTGCGCCACCTGGGCAATGGATGAGGAGGACGCGATGATGGAGCGAATAATGAAGAACATGGGCACCACCAGGGCGGCGATCAAGAGGACGATGGTCGTAGCCAGCTTGCGAACCTGGCTGCGGAAAACCGCCTGGACATCATCAAGGTAGATGCCGGTGCCGATCACCCATTCCCATGGTTCGAAGCCCATCACATAGGAGGTCTTCGGCACCGGATTGGTGAAGCCGGGCTTGGGCCAGCGATAGTCCACATGACCCTGGCCCTGTTCGCGCACCACGCGGGTGAATTCGACAAAAAATCGTTTTCCATCCGGGTCAGTGAAGTTGCGAAGATCCTGGCCCTCCAGTTGCGGATTGGTGGGATGCATGATCATGCGAGGCAGCATGTCATTCACCCAGAAGTAGTCGTTGTCAGCGTAGCGCACAGATTTCAGGGCCCGTAAAGCAGCCAGGCGAGCCTGCTCATCACTGATCAGGCCTTCGCTGGACATGCGCCAGAAATCCTCCACCACGCGGTAGTGGGACTCCGTGATATGGCGCACGGCATCGGCTTTGGACTCAAGAAGGCTCTGGTAGAGGGCATTCAAAGCCAGGCCAGTCAACAACGTCAGGCCAGCGACAGTCAGTGCGATAAAAAAGTACAGTTTTCCTTTAATGGTGCGGAACATATGCATAAGGTACTCCTCATTGTTGTGAGAACCGATGACAGCCGAGGAGCAGCATACTTTGGGATTCAGTATCACCTTTCCCGGCGGAGCTTCATGGCGACTTTGGTTTCATTAATCATGGTATCATTGCAATGTCACGCCGTAGTCACATTCCATGAAAAAAAACGAAATGGTGATGCAATCACATTGGAAGGGAATTCAGAAAGGGCAGGATGAGGAAACTCAGCAGATGACGCCCTGCAGTACCACGCGGAACCGGGCACCGCCGTTGACATTTTCCGCCTGGATGGTCCCCTGGTAGCGATCCTCGACAATGCGCCTGCAGACATAGAGCCCCATGCCCTTTTCCCGTGTGCGGAAGGAGGTCGTCACGTAGGGATCAAACACCTGGGGCAGAACCGCCAGGTCAATACCCCCCACGTTATCCTGGATGGTGATTTCCAGGCTGCCTCCCTCCAGGGCCAGTGCGTGTACGGTCACCAGACCATGATCTGTGTGGCGTTGCTGCATGACTTCCAGCACGTTGCGGAAAAATTCCACGAACAGTTCCACCACATCATTGCGGTTGACGAGAACCTGCAGGTCAGGCGCCACTTCATTGGCAATTTCCAGGCGATGCGCCCGGTCGGGCACCAGGAATTTCTGCGCATGCTCACACAGGTGAAACAAAAAGTAGCGATCCCGTGTGCTTTCCGGCGATTCATAGAGGTTTGTGAACTGGCTGATCGTCTCGGAAAGTTTGAAAAGTTCCCCCAGAGCGGTTTCAACACGATTGTTCACGGTTTCATCATTCAGCGCTCCCTCGTGGAAGAGTTCTTCAATTTCCTGGATGCTGAGGGCGGCGATATTCAGTGGCTGGCGCCAGTGGTGGGCCAGATTGATCAGCAGACTCAGCAGCGCGTGGCGGCGCACCTGTTCAAAAATGACCTGATCCTGCTGACGAACGGTTTGAACCGCCTCATCGATTTCGCGCTGCTGCGCCTGCAGAACACCCTTCAGGGCTTCCTCGGCTTCTCGCCGCACCGTGATATCCTGCACGCAGATCAGTACGCTTGACACCTGGCCCTCGTCAAGCAGTGCCGGGGTAATGGAGGTATGCAGGAACTTTCTGGAACCATCAGAGAGGGTGATGGCATCATCAGGCAGGTGAACCGTTGAGGAGCGCAGGCAGGCCTGGGCAATCTGCGAAATCAGGTTTGCCTCCCGCTGTGCTTCCTGCTGCTCACTGACGTGGGAGAAGATCTCCTCCCACGCGGTATTGTGATGTTCATAGCGACCTGTGCGCAGGTTGCGCACGGCAATGCCGACAGGCAGCACCTGAAGCAGCAGCTGCTGGAAGTCCAGGTTGGCCTTCAGCTCCGCAGTGCGCGCTTCGACCATACGGGAGACACGGTGGTTGACCCGGGTCAGGTAGGTGACAAAGCCCGTTGCGCTGGCCGTAAGGCCAAGCCCTACCAGGAGCATGACCCAGGCAGCCCGGTGGGGGTACGCCTGCTCGAAAAGTGGCCCCGGTCTGGTCACGAACACCCAGGAGTAACCGTAGCGAAATAGAGGGTAGCGCGACTGCAGGGAGGTCGAAGAGTGCGGTATATCGGTGCTGGTGTTGATAAATATGGACGTTTCCAGGTCAGGTGACAACAGGTGGATATCCACCAGAATATCGTCCTCGGCCTGGGTGCCCATTGCCCTCTGCCAGAATGCCGGGATATCCATTGCGGCCACAATGACGCCTTTTTGCTGCACCGGGACGATAATCAGGGTCCACTGTGGCGTGGTCGTACTCTGGTCGCTGAATGGGGCGCTCATGTGCGGGAGTCCGCTTTGCCAGGCCCGACTCAGGGTCAGACGCGCGGCTGGATGCAGCTGCAGTTCATCACCCACCTGCATGACATGGTGCTGAGGCGAGGTCATGGCCGTGACGGCAAACCGATCGTCCACCTGTGGCGCCCAGGCGAGAAATGCAAGGCCGAGATTGTTCGCTATTGACCTGGCCAGGAGGGTAAAGGATTCGCCGGAGGCATCGCCACTGCGCATATAGTGTCCTAGGATATCCAGGGAGTCGTGCAGGGAGAACATGGTGCTCTTGATCTGGTCTGACTTGTTGCTGCTCCAGTGCAGAAAGAGCACCTGGCGATTCTGGCGTTCGAACACATGGGCCGAAACAGCAGCAAAGAAGGTGAAGGTCACTCCTGTCAGCAGGATAAACACTATCTCGAAGTGGCGTACACAGCACAGATCGCGGTGGCGGGGTACATTGCGCAGGAAGAGGGCCACATTAAGCCCGGCGGTCAATACCACCAGCGCCATGGCCGCCACCAGGGGAATCATCTGCATTCCCCTGACTGCCATCACGACATCGGGGCTGTGAATGCGGATCTGCAGGCCAGCGAACACGGTGCCGCTGTCCGGATGCGCCAGGGGAATATACTGGGTCACATCTTCAATCCCGGCCAGTATTTCCTCTTCCAGCACTATCCGCTTCTCACCCAGAGCTTTTCGCGCCGCCTGCTTGTCAAAGGCGATGGCCTCTGCGCTCTGGCAACTCAGTTGGCGGGAGTCGTAACTGCCCGGACCGAACAGGAATTCCCCCTCGGCCATGCGGTACATGCGCAGGAACACGACATGCTCTTCAACGGAGTGATAGGCGCCGAGCATATCACATACCCGCTGGTACAGCTGACTTGTCCCCATGTCTTCCGTGAAGGTCAGCCCCGCGATGCGGCGCAGGTTCAGGGTTTCCGTGAGTACCTGTGAGTGCTTTTCCATCTGCTGCAGCTGCAGGTTTTTTTCATGATTCATGAACCAGTTTGCCGCAAACCAGGTTGCCAGTGTCACGCAAAGCAGGGCTACCGGGCTGACAGCACTGGCGACGAGGAAGAGCGCTTCGCGCTCCCGGGAGAGGTCGGTTTCCTGGACGCGCTGCAACAGCAGCCATGCAAAAATGCAGCTGAGAAGCATGGCTATCAGTCCTGTGTTCACCAGCCAGTCATAGGGTAAAAGCCCCGTAACCGGGGAAAGGGACAGTGTCAGGATCGCGACGGCAAGGGAAATGGCCAGCGTGTGTGAAAAAATACGTGGTGTCTTGCGCTCAGCCCTGAAGGCCAGGTGCCACGAGCTGCGCAAAAGCCCCGGCAGGCCGAGGAGGAGAAATGCGATTTTCAGCGCGGCTGCTGAAGTGGCTACCATCAGTACAAGGGTCACAAGAGCCGCCGCCGCGATCATGGCCACGCGCCACCAGCGCCGAAATTGGTTTCGGCACTTCACCGCCGCCTCAAAGAGGGCGAAGAGTGCTGTGACGTGCAGCAGGACGGGTATGGGCTCAAGTGCCGTGAAGGCGAACCCTTCGGCCATGAGCCGCAACCATATGGCGGTGCCATGGAGCGCGGCAAAAACGCTGATCCACGCCCAGAACTGCCCTGCCCGCGAAAAATGCAGGCAGAGGGCGATGGCGGCGAAAATCAGAAATATTGTGCCATGGAGAAAGGCCGTAAATTCCATATTCCCTCGGAATGAAAGGAGCTGCCAGCGGCTTCAGCCACTGCGCTGATAAAAAAAGTGGTGGGGTTTTTCAGCAGCCTGTTAGAACTCCCTGAGGTCTTCGTCGTCCAGCGGATATATTTCATCGCGGCTGTTATTGCGCTGGCGCTGGGATACGGCCTTTCCCTTTTGCTCGGCAGGCTTTGCGGCGGAGGGCGCAAAAGCCGGAGCAAGCTGGCGGACAGGGTTTTTCCGGGTGCCACTGCTCTGGGCGCGGTGAGCTGAGGCACTCCCCATGGAGTAGCCGACGAACGCCGCAACTTCCGCGACGCTCTGCAGCATGGCTACGGCCTGAGCATTCAGTTGCTCGGCACCGGCGGCGGCTTCCTCGGAACTGGCAGCGTTCTGTTGGGTGACCTTGTCGATCTGGCTCATTGCAGTGGCAATCTGGTTCATGCCCTCGGACTGCTCTTTGACCGATACGGTTATTTCGCTGATGAGCTCAGAGGTTTTTTTGATCTGCTGGCGTATTTCGTCAAAAGCGGTGTTGGTTTCCTCCGCCATGTGATTGCCCTGGCGTATCTGGCTGATGGTGCGCTGGATGATCTCAGCAGTTTCACGGGCGGCATTGGCGCTGCGCTGGGCAAGGCTCTTTACCTCTTCGGCCACCACGGCGAATCCCAGACCGTGCTCGCCGGCACGGGCGGCTTCGACAGCAGCATTCAGGGCCAGCAGATTTGTCTGGAAGGCGATTTCGTCGATGGTCTTGATGATGTGAGATATGCGCTCCGATGAAGCACTGACCTCTTCCATGGATGCCATGAGCATCTGAATCTTTTCATAACCGAGATTCGCGGCACCGGTAGCCTGGTTTGCCAGCTGGTCAGCCTCGCGGATGTTTTCGGCGTTCTGATTGTTGATGGATGTAGCCTCTTCGGTGGTCGCGGTCACTTCCTCCACACTGTTCGCCTGCTCAGAGGCCCCTTCGGCCAGGGAGCTGGACGCCGAGGCGATCTGATCAGAAGCGCTGACAACCTGGTTGTTGGCATCGGATATGGCGCGAATGGCGTTGACGATTATGCGATTTGATGACTGAATAATGTAGCCCGCCAGGATCAAAGCCACCAGGATGACCGTCAGGACGACCAGCAGAATGAATCGCTCCAGGAAAAGCCCATGTTCAACGGCATCGCGAGCAGCGTTGTTGGTTACCACAATGTTATTGTCTACCATGGCCTGCATCGTGGCTCCCATGGCGTCGGAGAGGGGTACCATGCGCTGCACGGTGACACGATACTGCTCAAAGAGCTCCTGCTGCACCGCTGGAGTGCGCTGGGCAATCAGTTTTTCAATAATGGCATCCAGCTCGACATACACCGCTCGCCAGGCCTGATACTGCTGTTGAAGCTCAGTCCAGGCCCGGCGGCCCGCTTCGGACTGACGGGGCAGGTTGGCGACCGTCTGCCAGTTGGCATCAATATTCTTCCAGGATGCCTGCCTTTGCCGGAAGATGTCCTGGAATTGTCCCTGGGCCTGGAAATTGCGCTCATGCTGCATCACGTCAAGGGTTTGCGCGCGTATAACCATGCGCTCAGTATTCAGGTTGGCCAGGGCGATCATGCCGGGTATGCGCACTTCCCCAATATTCTGGGTGCGCATGGAGAGGTTGTCGATACCTCGGTATCCGCTTATGCCCACGATAATTATGCCCGCCATGAGAAGTGCTGTCAGCAGAATAATCCTCGTCCGCAATTTCATGGTGCTGCTTCCTGTTCGACTCATGTCAGGCCTCCTGGCAAGTGTATGTAGTGTTCCCGGTTTCGATGCATGGAATGCAATGTGATAGGCTTCACATATGAGCAATGTGGAATATGCCCATATTTATAGTGAATATCAAGGGAAATCAACCAGTAACATATAACGAACGTTTGCGCGTAGTGAAACGAGTGAAGCGGGGATGATGGAGGCGTGCCGTCAGGGGAAATAGGCAGGGTCGCGTACCAGAACCTCATGGGCAGCGCGCACATAGTGCGGATCGGAGAAAAACGGGTTTTCCTGTCGAAAGAGTGTAAGGAGTTCGTGGCGGGATGGAGTGTCGGGCAACTGATCACTCATGGCTGCAATGGCCACAATGCGAATCAGGCTGGTGTCGGTATTCAGGGGCGTCAGGTGCACCAGGACATGGATATTGCGTTCAGCATCCATGGTGAGAATTCGGCTGATTCCGTCAAGATCGTTGTCGCCGAGGGCGGCCAGGGCCGCTGAGCGCTCCGAAGGGTGCAGGGGGAAAATCCGCTCACGGGCAATCTTTGCCATGGACAGTGATGCGGAAATCGCTGACAGCCGGGCCTGCTCCCCATGGTGATGGTGGGTCGAACGCCACTGGTGTGCCTGTAATCCCTGGTAGGCGACAACTGCGACCATGCTCAGCAGCAGCATGACCCACAGCGCCACAACCACCATGAATCCCCTGTGCGTCTGCCTGCCGGTCATGGAGAGACCACCAGTCGTGCCTGGGGCGCGGCAGGCAGCGCGCTGCTCGTCAGCCGCACTTCCACACGTCCTGCGCCGTGATCCCGAAAGCGCAGGTCCTGCACGTTCGCCACCACCAGAAATGCCCTGGCATTTTGCCAGCAGTTGCTGAACATGTGCGAACTTCTGCAGAGATCCAGGAAAAGCCCATGGCCTTCTCCGTACTCGCGTACCTGCAGTCGTGCCCGATAATCAGCCAGGAAGTAGATCATGCCTCCGTAAGGGGTGAAAGAGGAGTCTTCAATGGAGAAGTGCAGCGCTTCCATGGCGGTCACCGTCGCAGCACATACACTACTGATGACAGCATTGCAGAATTCAGGGGCCACAAACTGCAGGCCGGGGTTCGTCAGGCTGGCGCTGTATTCCGGCGTTCCGGTGAAAGCGTAGTCGTGGGCGACGAGAGTGGCAGGGCTATCCAGGTGGAAGATGCGAAATCGCGCTTTCCCTTCGCTGGTGACTGTGCCATCAGAGAGTTGCGATCCGTCAACTCGGTCAAGTATACCCTGATAGGCGCTGTGAAGGAATTCCACCTCACTGCCGTCCGGGCTGATGACAAGACTGCCCGGTACAGCGCGCTCAAGCTGACGTGTCACAAAGTCCAGGGAGACGCGAATCTCTTCCAGTGCCTGCCGTGTCTGGCTGCCCACCTGATGGGACTGCGCCACCCAGGCGGAAAACCCCATGGTGATGGCACCCACAACTGAAAGCACCAGCAGGGTCAGCAGTACCTCAATGAGGGTCAGCCCCCGCTGGCAGCTCTTTTGTTCAACTGCTCCAGATATAGTACCGCCTCCTGGAACGCTGCCTCAGTCAACACCTCAAAGGTGAGAATCGGCTGCAGGTCATGTTGATCAAGTGCCTCCAGAATCGCGGAGAAATCAATGTTTCCCTGGCCGCAGGGCAGATGGTCATCCCCGACGCCGTGGTTGTCATGGAGATGCACCTCGAAGAGCTTTTCGGCAAAGGCCTCAATCCACTGCCCATGGCTGGTCTGTCCGAAAAGGCGACTGTGGCCCACATCAAGGCAGTATCCCAGACGCGGGTTATTTACCGCGCTGACCACATCCACCAGAGGGGCGGGGTCCGCTTCAAAGACGTTTTCCACGCTGATGGTCACCGAGGGGTTCAGTTGTTCCAGCAGGCGGTGCAGAATGTCGCATACATGGTGTTTCCAGTGGTGGTACATCTTGCCGTGGCCATACATCTCGCGGGTATAGCCCGTATGTACCACTATATTGGCAGGCACCACCAGATTGGCCACATCAGCCATCTGCAACAGACGCTCGTGGCTGACCTGCCGGATGCGCATATCCAGACCACCGGGGCTGAGGTCAAAGAATGGAGCATGAAACGTCAGAAATCCGCACCGTCGCTTCAGCGCCTTCAGACGCTGAGCCATAAAGGAAGCTGAATAGGCATCCATGGTATTGGCATCCATCAGGATTTCATAGCCATGGGCGGCGGTGTACTCATTCCCCTCCATGACGGCGGAGAGCAGACCACGGCACGTCAGAAAACACGAGTGTATATCCAGCACGATTCCTCCGATACAATGATTTCGACTTCAGGATACCACACCCATTTGACATGGCAACAGCATCAGGTGAGGGCTGAGCTGACCTGTGCCATCAGCAGCTTGCTGGAGCCGCTCTGCCCCTGCCAGTTCACCCGCTGGGTGACATCAAAGCCATCGAATTCCATGGAATAGTGAGCCTCTCCCTCTTCAAAAAGCCAGGCGAAACGGTTCAGGGCTTCCGTGGGGTTCTTGCGATAGGCGTCCTGGAACTCCTGGGCCTGTTTGGCTTTGGCGATCAGAGTCTGCAGCGAAGAGAGCTTGCGGAAGGAATTGGACAGATCTGGGTTCTCCCGAAGCAGCTTCTCAATGGCATCCTTGTCTGGATGCTCGCCCGAGACCCGGACATTGCCCGACGGATCTGTGGTGAGCTCAAAGGGCTGCGACATATCTATGCCGCCACGCAGGAAAAGTCCACGCATCTGCGTGGTCAGGGTATCGGAAAGTTCGGCAGCCTCCTGCCTGATATCGCTGATGGAGAGAGATTGTGGCAAAGGTGCCAGCTCGCGGCTGCCGCTCTGGCCATCGGCAAATATCGCCAGGCTCTTGGCCTCTTTGGATATGGTGACATTATCCTGTTGAGAAATTTTTTCCTTGGTGCCGGCAGCTTTCACGACGTCTGCCGCCGTTGCCGCGGAACGGTAAGTGCTTAACGCCGAAGAGATATGACTCTGATTACTGATCAGCATGGGCGCTCCTGGACTGCAAGATGACAACTCTACTTGCAAGTTTCCCGCCACCCGCTAAGCCCTTTCCAATTCAGGAGGGAAATTAAATCGTCGGGGATGGTAAAAAAAAGTTGACACCAGCCCCTCGGCTTGTTAGTATCCCGCCTCGTTGAGCGATTCAAGGTCTTGTAACAAGCCAATATGAATCTCCCTCATCACATTGCGTCCCGTTCGTCTAGCCCGGTCTAGGACACCGCCCTTTCACGGCGGCGACAGGGGTTCGAATCCCCTACGGGATGCCAATGGGTGGTTAGCTCAGCTGGGAGAGCATCGGCCTTACAAGCCGAGGGTCACAGGTTCGATCCCTGTACCACCCACCATTTTTCAGTGCGGGGGCGTAGTTAAGTCGGTTATAACGCCGGCCTGTCACGCCGGAGGCCGCGGGTTCGAGTCCCGTCGCTCCCGCCATTTTTTTTGTCTTTTTTCAGAAAAAAGGCCTGAGCGTGACCCGTTAGCTCAGTTGGTAGAGCATCTGACTTTTAATCAGAGGGTCGAAGGTTCGAATCCTTCACGGGTCACCATTTTTTTATTGGCCAGCGCCAAAACTGAGGGTTCAACTTCATCAAGGTGCAATAGCAAACGGTTAACCTGTTACTGAATCAGTGGCAGGTTTTTGTTTTTCCGGGAAGGAGGAGCATATGGGCATCAAGATTATCTCCGATAACCGATCCGCCCGTCACCACTTTGAAATCCTGGAGACACTGGAAACCGGAGTTGTCCTGAAGGGCTCGGAGGTCAAGAGCATCCGCCAGGGAAAAGTCAACCTCAAGGACGCCTACTGCCGCGTCGACCGAGGAGAGCTCTTTCTCTTTCAGTGCCATATCTCTCCCTATGAAGAGGCGGGGCCCATGGCGCCCGATCCCACCAGGGTGCGTAAACTGCTGGCCCATAAGATGGAAATCGACAAGCTGGCCGCCAAGGCCCAGCAGGGGGGGCTTGCCATTGTCCCCACAAAGATGTACTTTAAGAACGGTAAGGTAAAAGTGGAAGTGGCTCTTGGCAAGGGCAAGAAACTCCACGATAAACGAGAATCTCTGAAACAGAAGGATGCCCAGCGCGAAGCGCAGCAGGCCTTGAAAAACCACAGTTAGTTACTCCCAATAACTCTTAACACGCAGGCAGTTGAAAAATACTCAGGTGCAAGGCGCTCGCTAAGCAAGGAATGAAGCGTACTCCCCGTACGCTGCAGTGACGAGCGACCGCGAGCAACACCGCAGATGAGGGTTTTTCAGCTGCCTGCCAACACCTCAATCTGGGGGCGCACTGGTTTCGACGGGAACACAGAAGCAATTGACGCATGCCAGGGGGCTGGTGGCCCTGTAAAAACCAGCAAAACAACAAACGCCAACGACGAAAACGTTCTGGCTGCTGCGTAAGCAGCACTAACCCCCACGGGACCCGGCCTGCAGGGCCCCATGGTGGAAAATCGCAGGCTGTTGCTTTGACAGTGCTCTCCGGTCAAAGACGAGGATAACAGGAGAACTCGGCTTTCGGATACCGTGCCGCCTCGGGCTCCGGAAGGCTAAAGCAAACAAGCGGACAAGCATGTAGGGTTGGTTGTGGAAATGGTCTCGGACAGGGGTTCGACTCCCCTCGCCTCCACCATATTCATTATCCCAGAAAAAATACTCCATTTCCTCTGCATCGGGCCGCCGTTTATCCGGCCCGTTTGCCCGCCTGTTCGGTGCAGCCACCAGCAGGCTGCGCGAAGTCTGTTGACAGCGGAGTCGGTACAAACGCCAGCTGCCTGGTCTCTTCATCATTCTGCCTGATTTCAAAGAAAGCTACGCTGGTCTGTACGTCGGAAGCCAGCACGGCCAGTTGACTGGAGGAGCGCGAAACTTCTTCCGTTCCCTTTGCCGTCTGCTCAGAAGTTATGGCGATTGTCTGGATATCCTCGGTAATCTGCTCGGCGGTAACCGCCATCTCTTCCACAGAGGCAGCACTTTGATCAATAAGGTGCTGCAGGCTCTCCATCCCCCCAATAATTTCCGTAAATGCGCTGTCCACCTCCTGGGCGAGGGAATTGCCATTCTGCGCCCTGTCATTGACCTTGGTCATGGATTGGACGACCTGATGAACTCCCTGTTGCATGCCCATGACGATGGTCCTGATTTCACTGGTGGAAAGGGTGCTGCGCTCCGAGAGCTTGCGGATTTCATCGGCGACGACCGCGAAGCCGCGCCCGGCATCACCGGCCCTTGCCGCCTCTATGGCCGCGTTCAGGGCAAGCAGATTGGTTTGATCGGCAATGTCGTTAATCATGCGAATAACTTCCTGAACCCGGCCTGCTTTTTCCTCCAGGGAACGGGCACAGGCGGTAGCTTCATCCACGTGGCTGGCGATGGTGACCATTTCGGTGGCCGACAGTTTCACTTTCTCTTCGCCCTGCTTTGCCAGGCGTAAGGCCGCGAGTGTTTTTCCCTGTATATCAGCCATATTGCTGGAAATACTCGCCGACGTCTGAGACATTTCCAGCGAAGCACCCGCAATCTGCGAAGTGCGCTCAGTCTGCAGCGCCATGCCGGTGCTCATTTGCGTTGACGCGCTGCTCAGCTGCTCGCTTGCCGTTGCAACCTCGGTCGAGGCCATGTTGATCTGCCCCACGGTTGCGCACAGGCTGGTAACCATCCTGTTCAGTGAGTTGAGCAGCATCCCCACCTCGTCGCGCTTGCGGCTGGAGATGGTGCGGGTGAGATCTCCGCTGGCAACGGCGTGGGCAAATTGCACCGCCTGATTCAGGGGCAGTGTGATGGTGCGCGTGATAAGCCACCCGGACAGCATGCTCACCAGAATCGCCAGACCCAGAATCAGCATCGTGATCGCAACATTCATCCCATAGCGGTCATGCGCGCTCTGGTACTCCGCAAAGGCAATATCCAGCTGCGCATCCACCAGCTCCGAGAGCTTATTGGTCAGGGGTTCAATGACCTGATAGAGCTCGTGCCGGGCAAAAGCGGTCAAAGCCTGCTGGTTGCTTTCCTGCAGGATGCCCTTTAATTTCTGCACGCTCTCAGCGACAATGGGCTTCAGGGGGAGGACTTCCTGAAGGATCTCACGCTCGGCCTCGGTAAAATCGCGGCCGAGATACTCCGACCAGAACTCCTCGATCTGCTGCTCAGCCTCCTGCACCATGCGCAGGGCCGTAAACATGGTGATGTTGCCATTGCGGGCCTTGTGGGTGACGTTGACAATATTGAAGGCATACAGATCGGATATGTGTTTCAGGTCGCGCAGTGGCACCACACGGTCGTGATAGACTGTCTCCAGCCCATCCTGGGTCTGCCTGATACCGTGAAGGCCCACCAGTCCAACAGTGATTAAAAAAATCAGAAAACACAGGACAAGAAGAATCTGCTTTGAGACTATTCTCATTGCTCCCCCTCGAAAGATAGAATTCCCGGATGGCGATAGCCGCGCACCCCGGGAAGGTAACACCAATAAACTTCACCTGCTGTAAATTTTCCGTAAACTTTCCGAGCCAGGATATTGCGATATGTGCGGATTCCCAGCGCATTGGGGCTGAAATGGAGCCAGGTATTTTGTGGTTCTGTCAGCGTCAAACTTCTTGACACCCGCCCCGCTTCATCACAACATCAGATCCCATGCGAAAAGGATTCACCAGCGGAGCCGCCGCGGCCGCCGCAGCCAGGGCCCACGCCCGTTTCCAGATGGGCCATGGACCCGTCACCCACGTATCCATCACCCTCCCGGACAAAAGCACCATGGAGCTGCCGGTGGAGTGCCACCCCCATGGCGCCATGGTCATCAAGGACGCGGGCGATGATCCCGACGTCACCCATGGCGCGGCCTTCTGGGCGCAGGTGGCGCTGTGTGAACATGATCCGGTGATCCATATCGTCGGAGGTGAGGGCGTCGGCGTGGTCACCCGGCCCGGCCTGCAGGTTCCCGTGGGGGAAGCGGCCATCAACCCCGTTCCCCGCGCCATGATTGAAGCCAATGTGCGCGCCGAAATCGGCACCGACCGGGGCGCCACCGTGACCATCCGGGTGCCGGAAGGCAGACGCCTGGCAGCCCAGACCTTTAACCCGCGCCTGGGCATTGAAGGGGGCATCTCCATCATCGGCACCACGGGAATCGTGGAACCCATGAGCCTGCAGGCCCTGGTGGAAGCCATCCACTGCGAAATCGACGTACAGCTGGCCGAAGGCCATCCCATCACGCTGGTTCCCGGCAAGATCGGCGAGAAGCACCTGCAGGCACAGCGCCCCGCAGCACAGACTATCCTGGTCAGCAACGCCTTTGGCGAAGCCCTGGAGTACCTGCGCCACCGGGGCGTCAGGCAGCTGACCATTGCCGGACATCCCGGAAAACTGGCCAAACTGGCCATGGGCTTCTATAATACCCACTCCAGCGCCTCGCCCCAGGCTCAGGATTTCGTGGCCCACGTGCTGGGGTTGACCGGCACCTATAATACGGTGGAAGAGATCTGTCAGGCCCACCCTGAAGCATTTGATCCTCTGGCAACGCGGATTGCCGAGCAGGTTGAAAAGGACTGGGGGTTTGCGAGAGTAGAGGTGCTGCTGTTTGATATGCCGGGTGCACTGTTATCAGAAACAATTGGCGGATGCACTCCGTTTATCCGCCCTACATGAGTGTTCAAGCAGAGGTTGGATGTAACTATTCACACCCGACCTGCGATTTTCCGCATGAGCGCCAGCGTTCCGAGAGCGAGCCTGGATGGCGAGCGGCAGAGACTCGAACCATGGATGAAAGTGAGCGTCTCTGGGAGGAATGCTGGCGCGATTGCCAATGTACCGTGAATGATTACGGGTGGATAAGTGCAGCGCATCCACCACGAGCCTTTTCAGAAGCACCTCAAATCAAGCAGGCAATTGAAAAATGCTCAGGTGCAAGGCGCTCGCAGAGCGAGGAATGAGGCGTACATGGAGTACGCTGCAGTGACGAGCGACCGCGAGCAACGCCGCAGATGAGGGCTTTTCAGAAGCCTGAAGCCTGAAAGAGGATAACCGTGAATCAACCGCGTATAACCATCATCTCCATGGGCCCCGGCCATCCTGATCTGTTGACGGAGCGTGCCCGCCGCGCTCTGCAAGAGATTGACCTGGCCATCGGCGCACCGCGCCTGACCCAGGGGCTGGGGATTCCCACCCATGAGCCGGTGCCGCTGGTCAGTGGAACCATCGAACTTATCCGCAACCATCCGGGCCAGCACGTGGGCGTGCTGGTCAGTGGCGATGCCGGTTTCTATAGCCTCAGTCGCGCGGTGGTGAACGCTTTTGGCCGGGAGTCGGTTATGGTCATCCCCGGCATCAGCATTGTGCAGGCCGCCTTTGCCGCCATTGCCGAACCCTGGCAGGATGCGCGCTTCTTTTCCGCCCACGGGCGACAGGGGCTGGATGTGGCCGCAATCATGGCCAGCCAGCGCTTTCTGCTGCTCTGCGATACGGCTCACACGCCAGGCGCGCTTCTGGAACGCTTTCCAGAGCTGCGGGCCGATTTCGCCCTGTGGGTGATGGCCAACCTCAGCCTGGAGAACGAAATCATCGTTCCGGTGACCGCCGAAGCGCCTCTGCCCGAGGAATCCCTCAGCTGCCTGGTGGGAATCAGGAAAGGGAGTAGCTCTTCACGGCCATCCTGTGATTGTATGCCGGAGCAGCGAGCGGCAGAGACTTGAGCCACGGACGAAAGTAAGTGTCTCTGGGAGGAATACTGGCGCGAGTGCCAGTGCACCGTGAATGTTACGAAAGGAATACTATGACGACTGCTTCCACTCCCCACGTTTACTTCATCGGTGCTGGTCCCGGTGATCCCGAGCTGATCACCCTCAAGGGGATCAATGCCATCAAGCGCTGCCAGACCGTCATTTACGCCGGCAGCCTGGTGGCGCCGGAAATTCTGGAGCACTGCCTTCCCGGCGCCCATATCCACAACTCCGCTTCCATGAACCTGGAGGAAATTCTCGCCGTCATGGCGGCGGCCACCAGCCAGGGGCAGAGCGTGGCACGGCTGCACACGGGCGACCCTTCCATCTACGGCGCCATTCAGGAGCAGATGGCCGAGCTGGATAAGCTGGGAATCGCCTACACTGTCATTCCCGGCGTCACGGCGGTATTCGCCGCCGCTGCCGCGCTGCGCACCGAACTGACATCGCCGGAGCAGTCCCAGACGCTGGTCATCAGCCGCATTGCCGGTCGCACTCCGGTGCCGCAGGACGAAGCGGTGGCGCGCCTGGCTTCCCACGGCGGCACCTTCTGCTTCTACCTTTCGGTGGATCGCTTCGGCGACATCGCCCGCCAGTTTCTCGACCAGGGCTGGAGCCCCCAGACGCCCGTGGCCATGGTTTACCGCGCCAGCTGGCCCGATGAGCTGATCCGACGCGGAACCCTGGCCGACATGGCCGCACAGATAGCCGACAGCGGCGTCAACAAACACGCCGTCGTCATCATCGGCAAGCCCCTGGGAGCCATTGGCGCCTATTCAAAGCTCTACGACCAGGAGTTCAGCCATGGCACCCGCCCCTGAAGTGGCCGTCATCGCCGTGACCGAAGCAGGAGCACGGCTGGCGCAGCGGATTGCCACCGAGCTTGGCGCTGAGCTGCACCTGCCCCGCCCGCTGGCCGCAGGCTTTCACGCCGTACCCTATGACAGTCTCGGCGACCAGTTTGCGCGGCTCATGGACGGCACCCGGCGTGCCATCGTGGCCGTCATGGCCCAGGGCATCGTCACCCGCATGATCGCCCCCCACCTGCGCTCCAAATACACGGACCCCGCCGTGGTCACCTGCGACGAGGTGGGACGCTTTGCCATCAGCACCGCTTCCGGCCACGAAGGGGGAGCCAACCTGCTGGCCCACGCCGTGGCATCCGTCACCGGCGCCACCCCCGTCATTACCACCGCCACCGAAGCCAACCGCCGCCATGTGCTGGGCATTGGCTGTCGTCGGGGCACCCCGCAGGAAACCATCCTCCATGCCATCACCACCGGCTGTCAGCAGGCGGGAATAACTCTGGAGCAGCTGCGCCTGCTGGCCTCTGCCTGGGTGAAAAAGGACGAGGCCGGTCTGCTGGCCGCCGCCAGTTCCCTGGGGCTCTATTTGCGCTTTCTGCCCCAAAGCGCCTACCAGAATCCCTTGTTTCACTTTATTGCCCACGATGGGCCCATGCGCCATCTGGGCATCCCCGGTGTGGCCGAGCCCTCGGCCCTGCTGGCCGCCGCCAATCCACGGCTGCTGCTGCCCCGCACCGTCATTGATTCCGTTACCATCGCCATCGTCCAGGAGGAGTTCGACCATGTCTGAGGGAATACTTTTTGTGGCCGGCACCGGCCCCGGCACCAGCGACTACATGGCCCCCGCCGCCCGCGCGGCCATAGCCAGCGCCACCTATATCTGCGGCTACAAACCATACCTAGAACAGGTCTCCCACCTGATCCCTCCCGGAGCCCAGGTTTTCAGCAATGGCATGACCGGCGAAAAAGAGCGGGTGGAAAAGGCCATCGAAGCCATGGAACAGGGGAACCGCGTCGCCCTCGTCTGCGGCGGCGACGCCTCGCTCTACTCCCTGGCTTCCCTGGTCCATGAACTGGCCACCAACACCGATGCCATCGAAGTCATCCCCGGCATCACCGCCGCCCTGGCCGCTTCAGCACGCCTGGGCGCCCCCGTGGCCGACGACCTGGCCATCATCTCCATGTCCGACCTGCTCACCCCATGGGAGCTGATCCGCAAGCGCGTCGAAGCTGTCAACAGCGGCGACTTCGTGTGCGCCATCTACAACCCCCGCAGCAAAAAGCGCACCACCCAGCTGGCCCACACCGTGGAGCGCTTCATGGCAGAAAGGGGCGACCTGGCCTGCGGATACGTGCGCCACTGCTACCGGGAAGGAGAAAGCACCTGGACCGGCCACCTCAGTGCACTTGACCTGGAAGTCATCGACATGAGCACCGTCGTCATGGTGGGCAGCACGCGCACCCGGCTCAAAAACGGCAAGCTGGTGACCCCTCGCGGCTACACCGCCAAATACGGGGAGCGTCCATGATCCTCGTGCTGGGTGGAACCTCCACCACCCACCAGATCGTGGCGGAGCTGGGAAACCAGCCCCTGATCATCAGCGTCGCCACCGATTACGGCCAGCGCGAATTCAGCGCCCGCTATCCCGGCCGCGTCCTGCATACCCGCTTCAGCGCCGAAAGCCTGGCCCACTTCATCACCGGGCAGGACATCACCCGCATTATTGACACCACCCACCCCCACGCCCGGGAAATCAGCGCCATCGCTCGCACCGTGGCCGCACAGCAGTCCATCCCCTACGAAGACCGCATACGCCCCGTGGCCGAACTGGCAGCCCAACCGGGAATCATCACCTGCCAAAGCGCTGCAGAAGCCGCCACCTACCTGCTGGGCTCCCCGCATCAGCGCATCCTCTTCACCACCGGCAGCAACACCATTCCACACTTTGCCCCCCTGGCAACACGCGGCTACGCCCGCGTCCTGCCCTTTGAGGATTCCATCGCCAAATGCGTCGCCGCCGGCTTTGAACGCTCCCGCATCATCGCCCTGCAGGGGCCGTTCTCCACTGACTTTAACCTGGCCCTGTGCCGGGAATACCGCATCGACTGCCTGGTCACCAAAAACAGTGGGGCAGGCAGCGGATTTGACGAGAAGCGGGAAGCGTGCCTGGAACTGGGGATTGAAATGGTGGTGGTGGGGTAGGCTGTCAGCAGACTGCCGGAAAAGCAATGCTCTCTCGCAGAGCCGCTGAGGACGCGCGGAAGATGGACAGTCTGTCCCATTCCCTGGAGCCATTGCCTGGTCTGGCTGATAAGCGGTTCTGTGCCTTTATGGCAAAAGGGGTGTCCTGTCACCGGACACCCCTTTGGTGTGAAGTTACAGCAACAGTTTCTGGAACTGTGCCAGCCAGTCGGGGTGGGCAGGCCATGCCGGAGCGGTGACCAGGTTGCCATCGGTCACGGCTTTGTCAACGTTGATGTCGGCGTAACGGGCTCCGCTGAGCTCAACTTCCGGGCGACAGGCCGGGTAGGCGGAACAGAGCCTTCCTTCCAGAACTTTGGCTGCGGCCAGCAGCTGGGCGCCGTGGCAGATGGCAGCAACGGGTTTGTTTTCCGCAAAAAAATGGCGCACCATCTCGATTACCTCCTGGTTGAGGCGCAGGTACTCCGGCGCGCGGCCACCGGGCAGCACCAGGGCATCGTAGTCGGCAACCCGGATGTCGCTGAAACTGGCATTCAGGGTAAAACGGTGGCCGGGTTTCTCGCTGTACGTCTGGTCGCCTTCAAAATCGTGAATGGCGGTGGCCACACTCTCGCCGCTTTTCTTGCCGGGGCACACGGCGTGCACCTGATGGCCAAAGGCCTGTAGCGCCTGGAAAGGCACCATGGTTTCGTAATCTTCTGTAAAGTCCCCGGTGATCATCAGAATTTTCCTGCTCATTTGAGCCTCCTCTGGTGGTTGGAGCGGAGCGTACCCTGAAAGCCGCCAGGGCCGTTCTCATCGGCAGCACAAGCCTGACGGAAAACACTTCCAGGTACGTTCCGGGGTTACTGCGAGCTGGACGCATATCACAGTGATAAGAGTAGGAGGGGAAACGAAAAATACAACCAGAATCAAAGGGCGAACTTTCTGGGAACTCAATACTTTGGCAGCGGAAAATCACGCTGAACTCAGTAGCTGAACAGCTCCCGAAACAGTCGCTGCGACTCCTGAAGTCCGCGCTCTGCGCGTCCCGAGTGAGCCCGGCACGGGCGTGAAACAGTGCCTTTGCGGGTTTGGCGTGAGACACGCCTTTTCCCTGTGCCCATTGGCGTTCACGGTTGCGCCAGCACCACCAGTAAACCATTGATAACCGTGGCTGCACAGGGGCTGCCGCCCTTGGGGCCCAGGTTGGTGACGTGGGGGATGGTGGTCTGTCGCAGCAGGTCTTTGGACTCCTCGGCCTTGACAAAGCCCACCGGCAAACCCGCCACAAAGGCGGGCTGCATGGTGCCGGCAGCGGTCAGTTCCAGCAGTTTCAGCAGGGCGGTGGGGGCGTTGCCGATGGCGTAGAGGGCATCGGGGTAGCGTTCGGCGGCGTAGAGCATGGCGGTTTCGGCCCGGGTCAGGTTTTCGGCGCGGGCGCGCTCCAGTACTTCCGGTTCGCTGATGAAGCAGAGCACGGGATTACCGTAGTGCTGCAGGTAGCGGGTGGTGATGCCCACGCGCACCATTTCCACATCGCAGATGATGGGCGCGCCACGGCGCAGGGCCGCCACCCCGGCCTCCACAGCGCCGGGCAGGATGCTGGTCAGCTGGGCAAACTCCAGATCCCCGGTGGTGTGGATGAGCTTGCGGGCGATGACCTGTTCGTTGCTGGTGAAGCGGCTGAGGTCGGTGTTGGCGTCGATGATGGCAAAGCTGTCGTGCTCTATCTGCAGGCCTTTATCCATTATTTTTCCTTTCACAATACACTTCTTCTGTCTTTCCTGGGGGGCTTTGCGGGTTTTGTGTGAGAGCCTCCTGCGTTCAGCTGCCTGCCAGCAGCCAGTCCAGCAGCGACGGCTCTGATCCAAAATGAAAGTGCACATATCCGGCCACGGTTCTGCTCCTGATGAAGCCGTCCTGGCTGCGTTTTCCATTGGTCACCTTTTCCAGCGCAAAGGCACTGGGTTCATGCACGTCTTCCAGAACGGAGTAGTGGAACTCATGGCCCACCAGCCCTGCCAGGGCGGCCGGTTCCTGTACCCGCACATAGCCCAGGGCCTGGCGCCGGTCGGTCATGCGGCAGGAGGCGTCGAAGATTCCGGCCATGGGGTGGAAATGCCCCTGGCTGTCCCAGATTCCTTTGGTCAGCAGCATCATGCCGCCGCATTCAGCCAGCAGGGGGCGTCCGGCGGCGCTGTGCTGGCGCAGCCACTGGTGCAGGTCATGCTGGGCTGACAGGCGCGGGGCGTGCAGTTCGGGGTAGCCGCCACCCACATAGATGCAGTCGGCTTCGGGCACCGTCTCACCGGCCAGGGGCGAGAAAAAGCGCAGGGCACAACCCCGCTCTTCCAGCTCCCGCAGATTGGCCTGGTAGTAAAAGCTGAAGGCTTCATCGCGGGCCACGGCGCAGAGGCGGGTGGCAGGCGGGGTATTTTCCGGCTGCCACTGGGGTGCGGTGGTCAGGTGGATGGCGCTCAGGGCGTCCAGGTCAATATGTTGCTCCACCAGGTTGGCGCAGGTTTCGTAGTAGTTTTCGTCCATTTCCGGCGCGGTGGCAATGCCCAGGTGGCGGCTGGGGGCCAGGGGGCTGCTCTGCCGTGGCACACAGCCGAGCAGGGGAATATCCGTATGCAGTTCCAGGGCGCTGCGGACCAGCCGTTCGTGGTTGCTCGACGCCACCTGATTGACGATGACGCCCACCAGGGGCGTGGCCTGGCACAGGTTCTGCAGACCCCGCAGCAGGGCGGCAATGGTGTAGGAGCAGGAAGAGGCGTTCAGCACGGCCACCACGGGCAGCCCCAGCTGCACGGCCACATCATAGGAGCTGCCACCGAAGCGGCGCGGTTCAATGCCGTCAAAGAGGCCCATCACCCCTTCCACCAGGGCCATGTCCCGGCCATGGCAGCCACGGGCGAAGACCTGCTCCAGGGCACGTTGCGTCAGCATGACCGCATCCAGATTCTCCACCGTGCTGCCAGCGGCGCGGGCCAGGTGCTGGCTGTCGATATAGTCGGGGCCGCACTTGAAGGGTGCCACCCGCAGGCCACGGCGGCTCAGGGCGCGGGCGATGCCGGTGGCGATGGTGGTTTTGCCGGAGCCGCTGCGTTCGGCGGCAATCAGCACGCCCCTCATGGCAGCTCCCCCCGCTTCAACAGATCACGGATGCGATCCCGCAGCTTGCGGGCGGTGGAGGGGCTTTTGCCCTGGGTGGAGACGGAGACAACCAGCGAGGCATCCTCGTCAATATGCACCGCAGGCAGGTGGAAATCGCACAGCCAGGGGTCGTCGGCCACGTTGACCGGCACGCGCAACCCTTTGGCATGGGCGGCCAGGGCGGCGTTGCGCTCCCGGTTGTCGGTACACAAAAAGGCGTAGTCGCACTGCTCCAGATCGGTCTCAAGCCCTTTGCGCTCGATAACTTCAATGGTTTGGGCGGCTGCCAGGGCGCGCAGCTCATCGCAGACGCGCGGGGCGACGACCCGGATGGCGGGCTCCATGGGCAGCAGGGCATTGATCTTGCGGGCTGCCACGGTGCCGCCACCGATAAAGAGCAGGCGTTTGGCGTTGATATTGACCAGAAAGGGGTAGTAGACGAGTTTCACAGCAGCCCCTCCAGCATGGCGTCGATGTCGCAGTGCTCTGCGATGGTATGGGCCAGCAGGTCCAGCTGGCGTTCCTTTTCGCTCTGATAGTCCACGACGGGCAGGGGCAGACGCAGCAGATCGGCCAGCAGGCGCAGATTGGCGGCGCTTTCAAAGATCCCGTGCAGGTAGGTGCCGAAGACGCGCCGGGAGCCATCCCACAGGCACAGGCCATCGGCGCAGAGCTGCTCCACATCGCTGTGGATGCGGGACTGCCCCACGTGCATTTCGTAGCCGCTGAGGGCCTGCCCCTGCCAGCGGCCCGCTCCCGCCCAGCTGCCCCGGCGCAGGGTCTTCTCCCGTGCCATGACGGTGGTCAAGGGCAGCAGCCCCAGCCCGGCGGCTCCACCCGCCAGCCCTTCCACGCCCTGGGGGTCTTCCAGGTGCTGCCCCAGCATCTGCAGTCCACCGCAGATACCCATGATGGGAACCGTGCCGACACACTCCTGCAGGGCGGCAGCAAAACCGGAGCGTCGCAGGAATTCCAGATCGTGCAGGCTGTGCTTGCTGCCGGGCACAATGACGAGGTCGCACTCCGCCAGCTGCGACGGCTGCTCCAGGTAGCTCAGGCGCACCTCCTCCATGGCCTTCAGGGGGGCAAAGTCAGAGAAATTGCTGATGTGGGGCAGACGCACCACGCCAACATGCACTGTGGTGCCTGCCTTCCCCCGGTCCGAAGCCAGATCCTGGGAGTCCTCCTCCTCCAGGCTCAGGCGCAGCCAGGGGAGAACCCCGTGAACCGGTACAGGCACCAGGTCGGCGAACATCTCTATACCCGGCTGCAGCAGGCTGACATCGCCCCGGAACTTGTTGATGAGAAAACCGTGGATGAGGGGACGGGCATCGGCGGGAACCAGATCATAGGTGCCCTTGAGCCAGGCGAAGACGCCGCCACGGTCGATATCCCCCACCACGAACACCCGCGCCCCGGCGTGACGGGCCATGCGCATATTGACAATATCCGTGCCCTGCAGGTTGATCTCCGCCGGACTGCCCGCCCCCTCCAGGACGATAATGTCGTACTCGGTGCAGAGGGAATCATAGGCCGCCGTGGCAATGGCCAGATTCTCACGGGAGAGGGTGTAGTATTCGCGGGCGCTGCAGGTTCCCGCCACCTTTCCCATGCGCACCAGCTGGGAGCAGGACTGCCCCTGGGGCTTCAGGAGGATCGGGTTCATGCGCACATCGGGCGCAATGCTCGCCGCCTCCGCCTGCAGAATCTGGGCGCGCCCCATCTCCAGCCCATGGGCCGTCACTCCGGCATTGAGCGCCATATTCTGGGACTTAAAGGGTGCCACCCGCAGCCCCCGCTGCCGCAGCAGGCGGCAGAAACCGGCAGTGATCAGGCTCTTGCCCACACCGGAGCCGGTGCCCTGGAACATGATGGATGGCACTTTACGAGGGTTTACGGTATCCTGCACAGTATATCGTACTCCATTTACAGAGGTAGAAAATGACAGCAAAGATATGCGGCATCGGCCTGGGGCCAGGCGACCCGGAGCTGGTCACCATCAAGGCCGTGCGCGCCATGGAACAGGCCGACATGGTTGTGGTGCCACAGTCAGACATCACGGGACGCAGCATCGCCGCCGACATCGTTTCCCGCTACATTCCCGCCGAAAAAATTCACATGTACCACTTTCCCATGACCGGCAATAAAGCCGATCTCGATACCCGTTACAGCGCACTGGCAGACGAAATGGCCCGCTGGGCCGCAACCGGAAAGCGTGTCTGCTACGTTACCATAGGCGACACGCCCGTTTACAGCACTTTCAATTACCTGCGCGACAAACTGCTGGCCCAGGGAATCGCCACCGAGATGGTGCCCGGCGTCTCCGCCTACTCCGCCGCAGCCAACTCCCAGAGCCTCCCCCTGTGCGAAAAGGACGGCTCCTTCTGCGTCATCGAAATGCCCGAAACCCTGGACGAACTCCCCGCCCTGCTGGAACGCTTCAGTTCCGTCGTGCTGATGAAAGTCCACAAGCGCCTGCCCGCCCTGTGCCAGTTTGTGCGACAGGCCGACCTGGCCTACGCCTCCCTGTTCCAGCGCATCACCCTGCCCGAAGAACAGGTGTACGACCTGTTGACCCAGACCCCTCCCCAGGACGCGGGGTATCTGTCGACAGCCATACTGCAACGCCGGGAGTTTCGGTAGGGGAGAGGGATAGCTGGCAGCAAGAGGGTTCACCACGAATGGACGCGGATAAATGCAGAGAACCATAAAGGCATATCTCACACCAAGCTCGCAAAGTCACAAAGGAAAGGCGGGGAGAGATTAACCACGGAAAACACGGAAAGCACGGAAAAAGAGGGGAAGAACTTACTCTCGCCAAGCCGCGAAGCTCGCCAAGGAAGGCAGGGAAAAAAGAGGGCTTAACCACGAATGGGCACGAATAAACGCCAATAAAAGCAAAGAACCATAAAGGCATATCTCACACCAAGCTCGCAAAGTCACAAAGGAAAGGCGGGGAGATTAACCACGGAAAGCACGGAGGGCACGGAAAAAGAGGGAAAGACATACCTCTCGCCAAGCCGCGAAGCTCGCCAGGGAAGGCAGGGAAAAAAGAGGGCTTAACCACGAATGGGCACGAATAAACGCGAATAAATGCAGGAAACCATAAAGGCATATCTCACACAAAGCTCGCAAAGGCACAAAGGAAAAGCGGGGAGATTAACCACGGAAAGCACGGAGGGCACGGAAAGAGGAAAGGCATATTATCCGCAGATTTCGCAGATGAACGCAGATAACGGCAAATACAGAAAGGCAGTTCCTCTCGCCAAGCCGCGAAGCTCGCCAGGGAAGGCACGGGAAATAGAGGGATTAACCACGAATGGACACGAATATACGCGAATGGAAAGGCATGTAGGATGGATAAGCGTTAGCGCATCCATCAAAGGTAGATGTTTAAGGTAGTCTAAAAACACTGAAGGCCGATCTGAACGTAGAGTATTTCCATGAGCCGCTTCAGGAGCATAATCACACATCTGTCATTTTTATGGAGGTTAACGGTATCTCTGTAACACTTGCTGTGGTATTATGCAGACTGAATCGACTGGCGCTGCGCGCGTCGTTAGAAGCCAAAGAAACTACGGAGTAATCATCAAGTGCCGATATTTGATATTTCAGGGGATAAGTTGTCTGCCGTGGAGCAGAAGAACTTTGCCCTGGAAAAGGACTTGCAAACGCTGATTGAGAAGAATCTCGAAACAGTTTTCAATTGCCGGTTTGTTGCCAGTGAGTTCTCAACAGGCGCCCAGCACGCTGGCCGGATTGATAGCCTTGCTTTGTCGGAAGAAGATAATCCTGTCATCATCGAATACAAGAAAGTCGAGTCATCTGAGCTTATCAACCAGAGCCTCTTCTATCTGCACTGGATTCAAGATCACAAAGGTGATTTCGAGATTGCGGTACAAAAGCGGCTTGGTAGTGGTGTCAAAGTTGATTGGTCAGATGTCAGGGTAATCTGTATAGCTCCCAACTATAAAAAGTATGACTTGCACGCTGTGCAAGTCATGGGTGCAAATATCGAGTTGTGGAAATATCGCTTGTTCTCCAACGACTCAATATATCTTGAGGAGGTTTTCCACTCTTCAAGGTCAGCGGCTTCCTCTGTCGCGACCATGCCAACTGAGAACGGATATAAAAACCCTGTTATGGTCGAGGCAGGTAAGAAGGCAGCCCTTACTCGCGCCACTGCGACCTATACATTTGATGAAAGACTTGAAGGCAAAAGTGAAGATATTCGGGAGTTAACAGCAACGATCCGTGAGTTCATCCTTGGATTGGATGAGTCTATTGAAGAAGTGCCGAAAAAGTTTTATGTCGCCTATAAAATCTCCCAGAATATTGCCTGCTTGGAAGTCAAAGGCAAGAACATAAAACTGTTCCTCAAACTGAAACCTTCGGATATCCCTGGTGGTACACCAAACTACCGAGATGTAACCTCAATCGGTCATTATGGTACCGGCGATGTTGAATTCACCGTGTCATCTGAAACTGAGTTTGAGCAAGTTAAGGAGTTTATTGCTATGGCGTACAACAAGGTCGGTGGCTAATGGCTTCTAACAAAGCAATTAAATTCGCTCCCTTCGGTCGCCTGACGCTCGTTCCTCGCGCCGTTTATTGCGGGCGTTATGGGTTTTAGAGGTGCTGCTCTACACCCATGCTGTTGTGGAGTATGCGGATCACAACAATCTTGGATTCAGTGCCGGCTCGGTAAAAAATGATATGGCTACCTTGGCTAAACTTTTTGTATCCTGGTTTTATATCTTCTGCATCGCGGTCAATCTCCGGCTGTCGAGCAAGGAGCCTGAAAGCATCGTCAAGTTGCTTGAGGTATTTGTCGCGCTGACGTCTTCCCCACTTCTCAGTGGTAAAACGGCCAATATCAATTACGTCTTTTCGGGCGGCGGAGGTGAGCAAGAATGGAGGCATTAGTGAGCTTCGTTATCCAGTTCTGCAATAACACTTTGAAGCGAATACTCTGCTATCCCGCTTTGCTCGCCTTCATCCAAGAGCCGCCGCAGTCTTTCAAGTTTACTCTCAGTCTCTTCAAGCAAGCGCAATCCTGCTCGTACCACTTCGCTTGCCGAGCCATAGCGGCCATTTTCAAGCTGTTCAGCAATGAACTTGTCAAAGTGGGGGCCAAGGGTAATGCTGGTGTTTCTGGCCATAGGGTGTCTCCTGTACCAAATATTGGTATATTCTGCCAGAATACCTATATAAAAGCAAGGCAGCGGACGCAAAATGCGCGCCGCTGCTCGCAGTGTTATGTGGTGAGATATGGACGCTGATTTGTTTATTCAAGCTAAAGAGGGAAAGACATACCTCTCGCCAAGCCGCGAAGCTCGCCAGGGAAGGCAGGGAGAAAAGAGGATTTAACCACAAATGGGCACGAATAAACGCGAATGGAAAAGCATGTAGGGTGGATAAGCGTTAGCGCATCCACCAAAGGTAGATGTTTAAGGTAGTTTAAAAACACTGAAGGCCGATCTGAACGCAGAGCATTTCCATAAGCCGCTTCAGGAACAAAATCACACATCTGTCATTTTTATGGAGGTTAATGGTTTCTCTGTAATACTTGCTGTGGTATTATGCAGACTGAATCGACTAGCGCGGCAATGCTTCCCTCCAGGAGTACGGTTTTTCAAATTGCATGTTTGATGGCGAAACTGGCTCAGGTGAAAGCCTGATGGGAAAGGCGCAGCTTATGAAAGAGTTACAGGGTGCGCTGAGTTATAGTGATTTTTATCCGTCAATTTGTACGGTTTTTGAGAAAGTGTATAGCGTCAATTTTAACGCATAATAGTAGTTAGAGCTACACGCAGACATAGGAGAGACCATGAAAATAAACGATGATCACCTGTATCACGGAGCAGTACTTACCCAGGTTGCCGAGCACCCGCAGTTTACCGCGATCAATGCTTTTGAGTCGGGTCAAGGCATTTCTAGGAGTGCATTCCTCATTAACCATGATGTGGGCGTGTTCTTAAAGTACGCTACAAAAACAAAGGCTCCTTTCTCTGAGTATCAGTTTACGTTCACATCTTCACATCTGAAGGAAATAGCGGCGATACAGAACAAATCTAAGAGAGTGTATATTGCCTTGGTTTGCGTCAAAGACCGGCAAATTGGCTGCATTTCATGGGATGATCTACAGGCAATGATTAACGAGCGTAAGGAACAAAAAGGGTCTAAAGAAAGTGTATATACGGTTCTAGTCGTTTGCCCCAAAGGCAAGAAGCTGAGGGCATACATGAATGCCCCTGGGGTTCGAAAAACGAAGCTCACCGAGCACTTGCTGTCCCGAAGCGCGTTCCCTGGTGTTTTGTTCGAGTGAGCCCTAACAAACCAAGGCAGCGGAACATATTTTGCTTCGCTCAAAGCGCAAAATCTGCCCCTGCTTGGGGCGTTATGTTTAAAAACAAAGGATCGATGATATGCAAATTATATCAGTAATCAATTACAAAGGTGGGGTTGGCAAAACCACTGTCACAGCCAATCTTGCCGGTGAGCTTGCATTCAGAGGAAAAAGAGTTCTTTTGTTGGATATGGATGCACAGGCAAGTTTAACTTTTTCATTTGTCACTCCTGATTACTGGGATAATAACTTGAAAGAATCTAAGACAATAAAGAACTGGTTTGATTGTATCAGTGAAGGCGTTTCAACAATGCCCCTGTCTAACTTGATTACTCACCCGTCGAAAATCAATGGTTTCCTGCGGGAACGAGAAAATGGCGGAGTTGTTGACTTAATCAGTTCTCATCTCGGGTTGATAAATGTTGATCTCGAGTTGGCTACTCTTCTTGGTGGCGCAAACATGACGCAAACCAAGAAGAACTATATTAAGGTTCATGGTAAGTTGAGGGCTGAAATTCAGGATGTTGCATCTGAAGAATATGATGTTGTTCTTATTGATTGTCCACCAAATTTCAATATTGTTACAAAAAATGCGCTCATCGCGTCTGATAAGATATTGATTCCGGCAAAACCAGACTATCTTTCCACGCTTGGAATCGATTATCTACATCGAAGTGTTGAAGGGCTTGTGAATGAGTTTAATGAGTATGCCGCCCTGGATTCTGATACTGAAGAAGTATTTCCGGAGTTTTTAGGTGTTGTATTTACTATGATTCAAATGTATGGCGGTGAACCAATATCAGCCCAGAGGCAGTACATAGCACAAACAAAACGCTTGGGTGTCCCGGTAATGAAAACTAACTTCAGGGAGAACAAATCAATATTCGCCGAAGCGCCTCAAAATGGAATGCCAGTCGTATTGAATGAATACTCCAACAACACTCATTCAGATGTTGTTTCTGAAATTGAAAGCTTTGTCGATGAGTTCATTGCGGAAGCGGGAGTGTAGATATGAATTCGGCAAAAGTTATTAAAATAATTCTTGAGGAATTGGCTAAACAGATTTCACAGCTACCCGCGTCAGATATTCAGAAAATAGAGAATGGCAGCCACGAAATATCAGTAAAAGTAGTCAGTAGGAAGTCCGGCCAAGCAGGAGGAAAAGAGCTTTCAGCGGTCGAGAGCGCCAAAATCTTATCTCGCTTGAATGAATGTAATTCGCGTGAAGAAGGGCATGCGGTTATTTCTGATGCACTCAAAAATAAGAGTGAACTTGAGCATTTTGCTAGATACCTTGATGTGCTTGTTCTCAAGCAAGATAAGGTGGATCAAATAAAAGATAAGATCATCGAGTCTACAGTAGGAGCCACCCTTCGTTCAAATGCCATACAGGGTAAAAACATAACAAGGCCATGAACTCGGACCCCAAAAAGCGCCGCTCCTCCGTCGCTCTGCCTTTTGGGGCCGGTTATGGCGGCGTTAGACGTTGCAAGTACAGCTACTCTGTATGCCTCAATAAAAGGATCCCATGACTACGAACCTACTTCAATTACCGTACTCAGAACGGCAACTCATAGTTGTGCAGCCGGATGAAGTGGTGGAAGCCACACGAAAGGCGCAAACCACCGCAAATGTCGACGAAGTTCCGACTGACTGGAAGGCTATCGCGCTTCGCGTGGGCAAAGAGGCATGGAAGCTGACGATTTTTGGGATGGCCGAAGTAACGATAGAGGCATTGTCCGCCTGGGCCAAGGCCCGGGAGAGTGGCCTGAATGTCCTCCAGATTTCCCGCTCGGATGCAGCAAGACTGCAATTTCCACCTGGGCACCCGAGGGAGCAGGCCCTCTACGTTGCTCACCCAGCGCTCCCATCGGTGTACTACACGACGGCCACTTTTCACAGGGTGGCATTCGAGCACAAGTTTTCTGAAGCCATCTACTTGCTCATGAGCCTAGGGGCAACAAAGGTCACAGTCGAACATGTAAAAGGTTGGTCCCGAGAGTTCTCTGCAAAACTGTCAGCCCCAATTCCAAAAGCCGACGCAAAGCTCGGTGCCTCGCGCACCTCATCTGGTGACTCTTCTCTACTTTTTGAGGCCACTCTAAACAACAAGCAAAGTCCTGCGGTTCCCACGAACCTTGCTTGGTATCCTCACGAACCAACTTGGCAGGCAATCGCAGTGGGCCGAACCCAGTATGGACTTTCTCAGTTCTCACTAACCGTCAACTACGAGGATGACTTTGGTATCAATGCCGGACTGAAGGTTCGCGTTCAGAAGGCTGGACTCGATCTCGGCGGGAACTTCGAAGACCATATGGCAACCACGTGGAAGATTCATGGCACCTTTGGCAGTGACGTCTAACCCCTCATTCCACCGGACCACCTTCGGCGGCCGGTGAATTCAAACGCACCTTAAACCAACTAGCCTGTGATACTACATGAGAATACTTGATAACGAAGAAAATCTAGCCTCTTTCCTTGATGGGGTGCATGAGCGAGTTGTTACCATTGTCTCCGCATTCGCTAGCGGAACAGAAGGCGTTGTTGACCTGCTGCTAAAACATGGGAATAGGTTGGAGTTATTGGTTGGAACCATAAACTCTTTTTCGTCTCCAGATTTCTTTGGTTATTGTAAGAGCATAGAAAGTGAGCATTTCTCTATGTTTGTCGATTTTGGTTATCAACATAGCATTCATTGGAAGCTATATTTGATAGAACCGGAAACGATAATAATCGGAAGTGCAAACTTTACCAGTACCGGTTTGAGCATGACACGTGACACTTGCGTCGTAATAGAAAATAAGACTCTGTTCGAACGCTACATACAGGCGTTGGCTGCAATTAAACTCTCAAGCAATGTGGTTGGTAGCCAAGACCCGCGTTTTGATGATTATCTCCAGAAATACAGAGAAAACCATCGCCGTATGCAGGTCGGAAGAGTTAGAGTAGTACAGGTGGGTGATGGGAATGAGTGGCTTTCCGCAGAGGAAAATCAGCTAATAACTATTTTTATTTGGGACTCCATGCATACCAGAGAAACCATTGATGAGGCGCATAACTTGTTGAAAGATTACGAAGACAAAGAGCCGACTTCTGTATTACTGGATTTTTTTACGTACGAATGCGAAGAATCAGATCTTCCATATAACCAAGGTGATCTTGTGCTTTGTATGAATAGCAAAGGCTCATATGCAGATTTCTATTCATTCGATAGGATTCTCTATAAGGATGGGTTTAACTATATTTATTCTTACAGGAAAAAACGTTATACACGTCCATTTAGATTAAGCAATGAAATCAAGAGTGAGATTAAAAGTAGAGTTGGAGATTGGTATGAAAGGGAGGTTACCCTACTTGGTAGGGCAGAAATTCAAGACGTTATAAAGAGTGCTAACGCTGCATTGCAGCGGACAAGCCGCTGAATGCGGCGTTATAATTTGGAGATTATTAATGAAGCCCACATTTTGGAAACTATCTCAGGGATTTGGTCTTTTTTCTTTTGAAGACTTATTAAAGTCTATTGAAGATAGATTAGTATATGTGCACAAAGATACAGGAGCGTTAGGGCAATCTTCAGTCAGTCAAGGCGAGTATTTTATTTCAGCTTCCATCGGTGATTATTTTTATTTAACTCATGGTAATGCTGGCGGTATATATCTTCTTGGTCAGCTTGCCGGTCCTGCTAATTATATTTCAAGCTACGGCGACGGTTGGTTAGATCGTCCATTTAGAATTATTGCAAGAGCAAAACACCAAGATACGTATAAAGGTGAGCAAAAATGGTGGGCACCTAATCATAACTCAACTTTCGTACGTATTCCCGAAAATGAATTAAAATTATTTGAAAATTTAATTTTAAACCCTTATTTTAATATTGCATTTAGCGAGCATGGTATACAATTATAACAGATAAGGGGTTCATCCGGTTAAAGCGTACTTTGAGTTGTGGAGGGCCTTTATTCTGAGCTCGAAGAATTCCATATCCCTGTATCCATAGGCTTGTCTTTTGAGTGTATCAATTTTGTTGTTGATTCCCTCAAGTGGTCCTGTCGATATGGGGTGATCATACCAGTTCAGAATTCCCTCGCGATGCTTCTCCAGCGTTTTAGCCATTTTCTTCAATCCTTTGATAGCTGATGCCTGCGCCCTGTTGATCCAGTCGTCGAGGTTTGAGAAAGGTTATAGCCAAGTAATAGACTGGTATCTCCATCTGTCCGTAAATAATCAAACTCAAAACATGAAGTCAGAATTTGGGGCTTTTCAAATAACTTACTCGGGTGCACTGATAATTGGCAGAAAGATTTCCTTGAATAGAGGAGACTGTAGCGAGAGGTTCGATCAAAGGGCACGAAAATCCCTTGTCGACAGTAAGCACATTACTTGCTACACATTTGATGATCTTTATGAGGCCATGGAAGATCAGTTTGCTATACTTTCATCGTTCTAAATACTTAACCGCTGCACACACGGAGAAGTTACTCGCTTCGCTCGCAATTTCCCCATTCATCAGTGTAAATCGGTATTCATCTGCGGACAAAAATCCTCTTTAATCCTTCGCGTGCTCTGCGTCTTGAGTGAGCGTTGCGGACGGGCGTGAGATCCTGCCTTTTCATTCGCGGTAACTTCCGTTCCCTCCGTGCTTTCCGTGGTTTTGACCCGCAGTCCATTTTGCTGTCGCAAGATAGTCAGCGCCTCAAACGCGCTGAACTTGGGCGTTAAGCTTGATTGAGCTTGAACCTGAAGGGGAATTTGCATGAGAACGCCACGATAGGACTAATTTTATATTCAGTGCTTTTGGGTAATCTCAAAAGAATCAACAAACTCACAAAGTGCCTCAAGCTCCTGAAGCTCCAACTTCTCCAGCTTGCTCAGAGCAGCAAACCTGCCATCCAGCATTTCACGACTTCTTCCAGCAATTAATTCCGCTATATCAATATCGAGAGCGTAGAGCAGTCGGTAAACCGTATATATTTTGGGATTTTGTCTGCCATTTTCAATCAGACTCACCGTAGAATAATCCGTCTCGCTCTTTTCAGCCAGCTTTTCAAGAGTAAATTTTTTATCCTGCCTAGCCTGCCGCAAAGTAGTTGCAAGCAAACTAATGAAATCCTCTTGTGTGAGCATTGCTTATCCTCAATGGAGATTTATTGCAACTTTACAATGCAAAACACCTTGACTCCATTGTGCGAATGCAATATAAATGTATTGCGCTCACGCAATAGCACTGCGCTTGCCGCACATGACAACAGGGTAATGATGAAGCAACAACTTGAGCAACCAGTAATTGGCTGCGACATCAGCTCAGTTACCTACAACGGAGATGCTGATAGATATATCAGGCATTACCCGCCGATCAACTTTATGTGTGATGGAGGTTATTGTTTATGAATACAATGAGTGTTATTTCAAAAATTGTGATTGTTCTTGTGTTTATGAATATTGTTATTGGATGTGGCGGAAGTGACGGAAGTAGTGAGCCAGGTGCTAAAATTACAATTCTTAATTATATGTCGACATCTGTTCGTGTTATTGATGGGGTTAACATGGCGAGAGTAGAAGGAAGCAATTCAATTGGTGATGTGGATATAGTTTTTAATTTTACCCCGCCTATAGCTCCGCAAAACTCAGCTACAATCAACATACCTAAAGATAAATGTGACATATATTGGAGTCTTTACCCGATGTCTGGCGAGATAGTTATGATGAAAAATCCTGGGCGTCAAATATGGGTTCCATGCAACAAGACTGTAAGATGTACAGCTCGAATACAAAATGTTTTCGGGGTAGCTTTTGGTAACTTAGATGATTGCGCCTTCGATTAATTTGAAAAGATATTTATCTTCTATATTGTGAGCTTTTGGGCTTGATTTGAGCGTAGAGATTTGACGTGAAACGCTTCATTTGGAAAGTATTCAGAATTGGAAATTGTTGAAATACATCAGGTAGGAGGTGGCTTTATGGGTAATATTATTTTTATAGTTTTGCATGTTATGGCAATTTTATTTGGATTTGTTTTTTTGATCGTTACGATACCATTGCATCTTATCTACTTGAAGAAAAAGTGAGTAATTACCGTCTAAAGATATGGTTGCTCCTCTTTCTATCGAAACACTTTGATTTTAGGCCAGGGAAAAGCTGGCAAGAGACCAGCTGACGTTTTCATAATCAGGCCGGATGCCTCGGAATAGATACACAAGAAGAATGAACGGTCCACGCTTTACGTGGCCAATTTCTTACTGCCTTTCCTTCGCGGGCTTTGCGACTTGAGTGAGCGCAGCGAACGGGCGTGAGATCCTTCCTTTCATTCGCGTTTATTGGTATCTATTCGTGGTAACTTCCGTGCTTTCCGTGCTTTCCGTGCTTTCCGTGTTTTCCGTGGTTCAGCTCTTCCGATTTCCCCTCCGCGTCCCTGCGTGCTCCGCGAGAAACCCTTCTGGTACAGTTTGTTGAAACTCGGATCTTGCGGCATGGTGGTGTTCATTGTAATCTCCTCGATACTTGATAGAGAGCGCTAGACGCTCCGCTGCTACCATTACCGAATACGGTGAGATTACAAGTGGTTCATCGCGGTGAAATGGGTTTGATCGGTATTTGTCTGCCGCGTAGCGGCTTCGTCCAAACAATGCCATGCACGCGACAAGCGCGTGATGGCGGCGTTGTACAGAAAGTAGCGTATCGTATGTTTGACTCTGGAAAGTATGTTTACCACTACACGAACGGGAAAACAGCCACCGATTACATTCTTCCGTCGTTTTCCTTGCGCATGAGCCCTTTCGCTGATGTTAATGACCCGCGTGAGTCAAAGCATTGGCCTTTCAGATTCTATGCAAGGTCCTTGGAAGAAAGTTTCGACCCGGCGTTGTTTTCAGACGCGACAAGATATGTAAGAGATAAGTCATTGGTCCTGTGTTGCTCTCGGGACCACCCTGAGGGTGGCGATGATTCACTGCGGAAAGGGTATGCGCGCCCGAGAATGTGGGATCAATATGGCGATAAACATAGGGGTGTGTGCTTAGTTTTTGATGAGGAAGAGCTGGGTCACGCAGTTACCCGTATGGCAAACGGCCGACAACAGTTCTCCGGGGAAGTAGAGTACTTGGATTCATCGTTTGGCCCTATGCACCAAGATGCCGACCCTTACGGATTGGTATATTTGGAGGATGTCAAACAACGGGGTTTGTCGAGTGTACTTGAGCCCCTTATCGCTAAATTTAGCGACTCCCTATTCTTCACAAAGCATAAAGATTGGGAACATGAGAGCGAACGGAGATGGGTAGTGCGTGCTGAAGAGGAAGGAACGCCGGATTTTGTTCCAATTCTAGGTGCTTTGCAGGCTGTGCTGCTTGGCGCCGATTGTCCGCCGGAAACCGAGCATAAGGTTATCGCTTGTTGCCGACCGCACAACATAGCGGTCCACAGGGTCAATTGGAACGGCTGGGCAGTTAGCATCTACGGCAATCTCTTGGAGGAAACTGATAAGAAGAGTGTGTCACTTAATGTGACATACAACTTGAGCGTACCTTGTTCAGTGATCTATTTCCAAGAGTGTGACGAAGAAGGCAGGCCATGTACAGTTTCAATAGATTCAAGTGGAACGTTGAAAGTAATTCATGAATCAACCAGTTATAAACGCTGATTGGCGGTCCCTGTACAGCGGATAAGGTTAGATTGTGCTCGCGAAGCGAGCCACGATCTGAACCGTTTGTTGGACAGGCCCGGTTATAGAAAATAGCTTTTTTTATCTCATGGTTGTTTAGTCAGGTTTTCGAGCCGTTGCGATGCGAGAGAGGTGTCAGGCTTGCACTGTGCTCCGTTTTTGTGTCCGGTTATGCTTGGCGTTAAGCGGTAAAAGAGGTGAGCTCGAGTAATGGCAAATAATTGGAATATTCCGAACTGGCTGGAAACAGAGGTTCGAGCTCGAGATACGGAGTGCGTCTATTGCCGCAGTGAATTTACCTCCGTGAAAGTCTCAAGAAAATCTGCGGCAAGCTGGGAGCACATCATCAACGATGCCAGCATCATTACTCGAGAAAACATCGCTCTTTGCTGTTGCGGCTGTAATGCCAGCAAGGGGCAAAAGCAGCTATCTATTTGGCTCCAAAGCAAGTATTGCCGAGATCGTGGTATTACACCAGAAACCGTGGCTTCGGTAATTAAAGAGGCTATAGAACGTGGCCTATAGTGCAGCGCTTGTCAAGTGCAGGTTGTACGTAATACTTGCTGCGTTCGCAATTTGCCGCAGCTGCAGATGTTAAGAGGCAAAGACTGTGGAAATCGTTCCTCTGGCTGACAAAAAAGAGTTCATTGCGGAGTTAGCGGAGCTCCACCATTCAGAGTGGAAGCATTTGAACCCCTCGCTTACACTGGAAGGTCGAACCGAAGCAATCTTCAAAGCTGCAGGACGAGAGGGTATTCCTTCAATCTTTGTTGCTGTTTCAGGGAGTCAGCTTATTGGTTCAGCTGCTCTAGTACAGAACGACATGGACACTAAGGACTTATCCATAAATTACGCCGATTTTCCTGTATGTGATTATCGCCGCCGCGAGACACGTCAATCCGTAGTGAGTGACCTCAAGCTTCTCAAAGCGCACATGAATCTTCCTGAAACGGTTGAACCAGGAAATAGATGCTTCCACTATCCAGCGCCTCGCCTTCTTTGATGGGTCACGCTTCTTGTCCTCGATCTCTTCTTTTCGCTGCTTTACATGGGGTATGTATCCGCGCTGAAGAATGCTGCTGAGCGCCGGCTTTCCCTTGTAGCCACAATCTGCGCAAAGATGCTGCTCCTGCTCTGCAGGCTTCTCGAAGACTACGCCATCAAGAACGGCTTCAAGCTGGCTCACATCATGCCGGTTCGCTCCGGTTACGACGATGGACAACGGGACGCCACGACCGTCCACCAGGACATGACGCTTGCTCCCGTTTTTTTCCCCGATCCGTCGGGTTCTTCCCTACGGTTTCAAGAGCCATTGGAGCTTTGTACATTCCGCCATCTATGCTTTGCCACTCCCAAGCTATCCCCTCCATCTCGTCATACTCAGCCAGCCCCTGACGCCAAATAGCTTCGAATACACCGGCCTTACTCCATTCAATGAAGTACTTGTGCACTGCACTGGCGCAACCAAACTGCTCCTTGGGTATCGCTTTCCACTGACAACCGGTGCGCAGCACATAGACAATGCCGGAAAACGCCTTCCTGGGGTCAAGTCGCTTGCGCCCACCACCAGGCTTGCGCTTGTAGATCTTGTCAGGATCTCTTTGCTGGATTGGCAGTAAAGGCTCAACTCTTTGCCAGAAGGCATCTGAAACTTCCCATGATTGCACTTTAGACATAAATCACCGCCATGAATGATCTTTTGTGGATCATTCTACAGCGAAACATTGCTCGGGTCAATGATTATTTATGGACAAGTTCTAAGCCGAATTTATCCCCTTGGCTGGCTGCTGTTTATGTAAAAGAGATCTTCCGGCATCAAGGGGTAGCAACTGAATTGATTGCTCGGTGCGAAGCTGAGGCAGTTCGCTCCAATGCTGATACTTGGTACCTCTACACTGAGTTCGCCTCGAAACTTTATGAGAAGCTTGGCTGGCACCATCTCGAGCGATGTGAGTATAAGGGAGTGACTGTCGATGTTATGTGCAAGCAGATCGTCTCTTAATAAGTGCACGCACAGTGACGGTCTTTTCGTTGCGGCTGCCTCTCCATAAATAATCTGCGCGTGCCGCGCATTTGCCATGTAAGGACATTAGGATGACTCTAGAAGAGAAAAAGAGGTTCCGAGATCGGGCAAATAGGGCTCGACGCGATCTATTGAAGGAAAAAGAGCAGCAAGGGTATATTAACGACGGCTCCGGTAAGCGATACAGGGTAGCAGTTTTTTACGTTATAGCTGGTGCCAACGAAAAGGCATTAGATTTCTATTCTTGGTTTGAATCAGAATTTCCTGATGATATAGGCGAGCCAATATTTGATTTGTATTGGGCGCTTGCAGAATTCAGGGCGGGTCACGAAGAACAAGCCAGGCATCGACTGCAAATTGCAATGCTTAGCAATTTATATATGCTGCCATTCTTGTTTCAAGAACCAATTGAAGAACTGGATATTTGGCACTCATCAAATAGAGACCAACAAGATTATCTTTGGGAAGTCGAGGAATATTTGGATGAACCAACGGCAGAAGAACGGGAATGGTTTAGGAAGGAGTACAACAGTCAACCATACGAGGCCCTAAGACACGAGTACGTCGAAACCTGCCATGAGCTTAAGTATGAGCACGATTTTCTGAAGCGCAGCGCAATATTGAATAAGTGGCGTTGTCAGCAATAAATAACGCATGAATTGGACAAAACCCGCACTCCTTCTGGACACTCACTTTCTATGCAGCTTTCCGTGGCCAATTTCTTATTGCCTTTCCTTCGCGGGCTTTGCGACTTGAGTGAGCGCAGCGAACGGGCGTGAGGTCCTGCCTTTCCATTCACGTTTATTCGCGTCCATTCGCGGTAACTTCCGTGCTTTCCGTGTTTTCCGTGGTTAAGCTTTTCCAGTTTCCCCTCTGCGTCCCTGCGTGCCCTGCGAGAAACCTGCCTTTACAGTCTCCCTGTATTCATCAGCGTAAATAGGTATTCATCTGCGGACAAATCCTCTTTAATCCTTTGCGTGCTTTGCGTCTTGAGTGAGCGCAGCGAACGGGCGTGAGAACCTGCCTTTCCATTCGTGTTTATTCGCGCCCATTCGAGGTAACTTCTGTGCCTTCCGTGATTTCCGTGGTTCACTTCTCGGGTTTCCCCTCCCCACAGTCTTTGCGTGATATCTCCCCTATTCGCAGTTTCCCCCTACAGCAGTGGGCAGGGTGCCAGGTGCCATGTGATGCCGAATATGGCGACGGCGAGAAACATCACCACGGTGGTGGCGGCGCTGAACAGGCGCGTGGCGTTTTGGATGGTCTGGGCGTTCAGGGGTTCTGTGCCATCGCCGACCCAGGGTTTTTCCTTGCGTTGGCCGTGGTAGGTGGCGGGGCCTCCCAGCTGCACGCCGAGGGCTCCGGCGAAGGCGGCCATGCTGTGGGCGGAGTTGGGGCTGGGGTGGGCTTTGCGGTACCGGGCTGCTGCGCGGAGGGCTCCGGCTGCCGAGGCTCTGGGGGTAAACAGGGTGGCCAGGGCGATGATGGGAATGCTGAGGCGGGCGGGCAGGAAGTTCAGCAGGTCGTCGGAGCGGGCGGCGAATGTGCCGAAGTGCTGGTAGCGTTCGTTGCGGTAGCCGACCATGGAGTCCAGGGTGCTGATGGCTTTGAAGAACATGGCGGCGGTTCCTCCCCCCAGGGCGGCGTAGAGTGCGGGGGAGAGCACGCCGTCGGTGAAGTTTTCGGCGACGGATTCCACGGTGGAGCGTGCCACTTCCGTTTCGTCCAGTTCGCTGGTATGGCGGCTGACGATCATGGAGAGGGCGTGGCGGGCATTTTCCAGCTCTCCGGCGGCGAGGGGTGTGTGGACTGCCAGGGCGTGTTCTTCCATGGATTTGCTGCTGATGCAGATGGCGATGATAAGGGTATTGACGACCACATAGGCCAGCAGGTGCCACTGCCAGCTGAGGTACAGCGCTATGGCGGGCAGGAGGCTGGCCATGGTGACGGAGAAGAGGGTCAGCAGGAGGCCGCCGAAAAAGCCCCACGGGTGCAGAAATGTTTCCAGCCAGCGGTTGAGGCGGCCCATCAGGCAGACGGGGTGGAGGCTGGAGCGGGGGTCGCCCAGCCACTGGTCCAGCATGAAGGCCAGCACCAGGCTCAACAGGTTCAGGCTTACAAAAAGCATCAGATTCATACACGCTCCTTCATATGGGTGCCTGTCACACGGGGTTTTCCATTGTCAGCCTGATTGGCGGTATGTGCAAGGCCTGCCAGGATTCAGAAACTCGCAAATGCGTGGGAGAGAGGCCGCATATCTTCCTTGATGCTGAAGCGGATGCAGGAGCTGTCCAGTCCGGCAAAGTTGCTGCAGTCGCGGATCAGCACCCGCTGCTGCAGGCAGTGCCGGAAGAGGTGGCTGGCGTCGCGTCCGTGGAGCTGGCAGAGGAGGAAGTTCACCGCCGAGGGCAGGGGGGTGAGCCAGGGGAAGGCGGCAAGTTCCCGGTAGATGGAGTCCCGACGCTTGGCCATGGTTCGGGCGACGCGGGTGCTGTCTACGCTCAGCAGGCGCATTCCCATCTCCTGGGCGATGCTGTTGACACTCCACAGGGAGCACCGGCTTTCAAGTTTTTCCAGCAGATCGGCGCTGCCACCCATGGCAAAGCCCAGGCGCAGGCCGGGAATGCCATGGATTTTGGAGAATGAGCGCAGCACCAGCAGGTTGGGTGTCAGGTGGGGCACCAGGGTCAGCGCGGCTTCGTCGCAGTGGAAGGGCAGGTAGGACTCATCCACCACAAACAGGGTTCGGGGGTGGCGCTGCACCAGGGAGAGCACTTCCTGACGGGAGGCTGTGGTGGCGGTGGGGTTATTGGGGTTGCACAGAAAGCACAGGTCGCCGTCCACGTTCAGGGTGGCGAAGTCGTGACGAAAGGCGTGCTGCGGCTCTGCCAGGAGCATGTGGATGTCGAGGTTGTACTGGCGCGCGGCATGGGCGTAGTCGCTGTAGGTTGGCCCCAGGATAGTGACGCGCTTGCCGCCGTAAAGCTGGCAGATGCGTTCTATGGCCTCGGTGGTTCCAGCGGTGACCCACACCTGCTGTGAACTGAGGCCAGAGGCTGCGGCGCAGGCGGCCTTCAGGGTCTGGCTGTGGGGTTCGGGAAGGCGGGCCAACAGGCCGGGCAGGTCAATGTCCGCGATGCCTTCGGGCTGCCAGTCGGCCACATTGGAGCTGTAGTCGCGAATATCTCCGGGGTCGCACCCGATGAAGGCCGCTGCCTGGAAGATATTGCCGCCATGGTTGCCTTGCTGCATGTTTTTGTCCTTACTTTTCCATTCCCCTGCGCGCTGCCACGCCCTGCTGAAAGTAGTGCTTCACTTCGCGCATTTCGCTCACCAGATCGGCCTGCTGCAGCAGAAAGTCCGGGGCATTGCGGCCGGTCAGCACCAGCTCGGTGTGCGCTGGCCGCAGAGCCAGCAGCTCCTGTATCTCCGCGCGGCTCACCAGCTGCCTGTTGAGGGCGGCGATGAGTTCATCGAGGACGACCAGATCATAGGTTGCCGACTGCAGGGCGCGGCGGGCTTCCTCCAGGCCAGCGCGTGCCAGCTGGCGATCTTCTTCCGCAGGTTCCCCACGGATGAACTTCCCGCTGCCAAAGGCGCGGTGGGTGATGCGCTGCTGCAGCTGCTGCAGGGCGGCCCACTCCGATGAATCGCCCTTCTTGAGGAACTGGCAGAAGAAGACCCTGCCTCCGGCCCCGGCGCAGCGCAGCGCCAGGCCGAGGGCGGCGGTGGTTTTGCCCTTGCCGTTGCCGGTATAGATCTGCACGTACCCCTGGGGGAGCATCTAGAGTGCCGAAAACATGGCCACATCACCGATAATGATGGTGGCCGGGTGGCTGATGCGCTGGCTGTCGATGCAGGTGAGCACGTCGTCCAGGGTGGTGGTGAAGATGCGTTCCTGTGCGGTTTCCAGGCTCTGGCCGATCAGGATGGGCGTGGAGGGGGCCATGCCGTGTGCCAGCAGCTGCTGGCGGATGGTGGGCATGTTTTTGACGCCCATGTAGACGACAATGGTAAAGCCCAGGGCGCACAGGGCGTCCCAGCGGTAGCTGGTTTCCAGGGTGTCGGCCTTGGTGTGACCGGTGATGAAGACCACTCCCGGCACGCTGCGCCGGTCGGTCAGGGCGCTCTGCACTCTGGCGGCCAGGGATGAGGCCGAGGTGACGCCGGGAATGATGGTGATGCGGGCACCCACGGCGCGGGCGGCTTCCACCTCTTCGATGGTGCGGGCGAAGACGGAGGTGTCGCCGCCCTTGAGGCGCACGACGCGTTTTCCCTGCTGCAGTTCATCCACGATCATGGCGTTGATCTGGGCCTGGGTCATGCAGTGGGCGTGGTAGGGCCGCTTGCCCACATCCCGGCCTTCGCAGGCGATGTACTGCTGGATGTCGGGATGGATAAGCCGGTCGTAGAGGACCACTTCGGCGTTGCGAATGGCCTCGATGCCGGCAAGGGTTATGGACTGGCCGCCCAGACCGGCGCCCACGATGATGAGTTCACCCATGGGTGCCCTCCAGTGCGATTCCGGCTTCCTGCGCGGCCTGCTCCAGGCAATCCAGGAAGATGCGGCGCACGGCGGGGTTCTGTCCCAGGCCCTCCAGCACCGGAGTCACGGTATAGCCGTCGCCCTGCAGCATGGTGAGCCACGAGTCCTCTTCGTCGCCGGCCATGTCGTTGCGGGCGTGGTCTCCGGCAACGTACATCAGGGGTTTCAGGAGCACGGAGCGCGTTCCGGCGGCGACCAGCTTTTCCTGTACGGTTTCAAAGTCGGGCAGGCCTTCCACCAGGCCAATGCAGACGGGGATGCCATACTGGCGGCGCAGCAGAATTTCCAGCTCGTAGTAGGCGCCCTGGGCCATGTGTTCGTTGCCGTGGCCCATGTAGACCAGGGCGGCTCCGGCGGCGCGGGCGGCGTCGATATCGGGTTTGAGGGCCGCTACCAGGGCGTCAAGCTGCTCACGGTGGTGAAAGGAACCCAGCAGGGGCTTGCCGATGGCGACTTTGGCGAAGGGCTGCAGGTGGGGTTTATGGGCCCTGATGGCGCCCAGGGCTTCCACGCAGGCCGCCAGGTCGCGGTATTCCTCGCCATCGACGATCAGCACGGGCTGCACCACGATGTTGCGGCAGCCTTCATGCTGCAGATCGGCCATGGCGCCCAGCACGTTTTTGACGGCAAAGATCTGCTGGGGAATGTTCGGGTGGTCACGGCGATATGCCGCGTCGGCGGCGCGCTCATGCCACTTGCGGCGGATGAAGTTGGAGGTGAAGGCCAGGCGGACGGGGATGCCGGGATAGCGCTGCTCGATGTCCAGCAGCATGGCCAGGATGGGTTCCAGGGTGGCGGGGTAGGTGGTGCCGAAGGCCGCCAGAACAATGGCGTTTTGGGGAACGGATTCGGGGTGTTTCATGGTCGTATATCCACCAGGTAGTCGCGGTTGATCATGGCTTCATCGAAGGTGGCCATGGTGCTCAGCATACTGAGGGCCGCATCCACAATGCCGAAGGCCAGGGGGCAGCCGGTGCCTTCGCCGAGGCGCATGTCCAGGTGCAGCAGGGGCTCCAGCTGCAGTTCCGCCATAATGCGGACGTAGCCGGGCTCCGCCGAGCGGTGGGAGGGGATCAGGTACTCCCGCACCAGCGGATTGAGGCGGCAGGCCACCAGGGCGGCGGCGGCGGAGATAAAGCCGTCGATCACCACGGGGACTTTACTGTGGGCAGCGCCCAGAAAGCAGCCCACCATGCCCGCCACGTCCAGTCCGCCCACTTTGGACAGTACATCCAGGGGGTCGGCGGGGTCCGGCTGGTGCAGGGCCAGGGCGGCGCTGATGACCTGTTTTTTGCGGGCCAGCGCTTCGTCGGTGATACCGCCCCCTTTGCCCACGGCCTCGTCGGCGCTGGCTCCGGTCAGGGCCATGAAGATGGCGCTGCTGCAGCTGGTGTTGCCGATGCCCATTTCGCCAGTGCCGATCAGGTTATAGCCTTCGTGTGCCAGTTCCTGAACCACCTGGATGCCGGTGAGGACGGCCTGTTCGGCCTCGTGGCGCTCCATGGCCGCTTCTTTGGCGAAGTTGGCGGTGCCGGGGCGCACTTTGCGCGCAATCAGGCCGGGGTGGGATATGTTTGGTTTGATGCCGATATCCACCACGCGCACATCGGCTCCATTGGCGTTACTGAGCACGCAGATGCCCGTCAGGTTTTTGAGCATGTTGATGGTCTGAATGGCGGTGACTTCCTGGGGAGCGCAGGCGATGCCCTCTTCCACGATGCCGTGGTCAGCGGACATGACGATGGTGCACTTTCTGCGGGGGGCGGGGGTGATGGTGCCACTGATGGCGGCCACCTGGGCGGCGATGGATTCCAGCCTGCCCAGGCTGCCCAGGGGTTTGGCCAGGCTGTCGATGCGGGCCTGGGCGGCAGCGCGGATTTCAGCGCTGGGGGCGGTGATGGTGTCGATGATGGGCTTCAGCACGGGTTGCCTCCCGTGGTGTCCGGGGCGGTTCGGGTGGCACCAGGGGAATTCGAGGGAAACATCCGCTGCCATGGCAAGGCTGACAGCGGGATACAAGCAAAAAAAGCTGGCATGAAAAAGCCTCCTGCGTTGTATCCCGGGCAAGCAGGGGAACACAGGAGGTACACGTTGCGAGCAAAACCCGAAAATGTCCGAACCGGCACCCACCTTCCATACCCGGGAAGGGTTGAGTACACAGGTCTGCCGTGCAGCCTGTGTGATTCCGGCAGGTCTCCTGACTTGCGATTCATCCTCCCGATCGCCTTCCCAACCTGAGAGGCCAGTGGCAAAGTGATCCGTCGTCGTCGCTCACAGTGGCGGGTCCGTGGGGGAGTTGCACCCCGCTTCCCTTTTCATCTGACACGGGCAGTGCCAGACACCGGAATCTGTTGCTGTTTCTTTTACCGAAAGCGGGCGTTACTGTCAAAGCCATTCAGTGGGGGCGGAAGAAAAGTGTCTGCATCGGCAACTCTCCTGTCACAGGCACTCGGGAAGCGTGGGCAGGCGTTTGAGCAGAACCTCTCCGCTGGCGCAGTTGATGAAGACTTTACGGCCATTGATGCCTCCGGTTTCCTGGTGGCTGATGGGGTAGCCAAGTTCGCGCAGCAGGGTGAGGGTAACTTCCACATTGAGCTCTCCGACGCTTATCCAGGCGTGACGCCTTGGCTGGTTTGCCATGCGGCTGCCGCCAAAGACGCTGACGGTGAGTTCGTGGGGTTTGACGCCACGGGAGCGGAAGGCGTCATGGAGAAAGCGCACACAGCCATCGGCGTACTTCAGGGGAGTGGTGGTGCTGGCCTGGCCGATGGAGGGCATCAGGGCATGGGTGATGCCGGTGATCTTCAGGCGCGGGCTGTGCATGATCACGCAGACGCAGGAGCCAAGGATGGTGTAGATGGTCTGAGGATGTTCACCGATAAGGGCCTCGGCTGGTTTGAGGCAGATGGCTTGGCTCAGTTTCCGCATGGTGCTTTCCGGTACTCTTGCGTGTTGGAGGTGTGATGCCATTCGTAAGCGTATCCATGAACTTCCCCGGCCACTTGGTGTGCTCCCGGAATGGCGGGAAAAGGTTCAGCAGGCTGCTGAAAAACCCTCATCTGCGGTGTTGCCCGCCGTCGCGCGTCATTGCAACGTACGGGAAGTACGCTTCATTCCACGCTCCGCGAGCGCCTTGCCCCTGAGCATTTTTCAATTGCCTGCGTATTTTTAAGTATTTCAGCAAGCTGTTGCCATCGTGAGGAGTTCCGGGAATTCTCGCACACCAGGCGGGGAATGGCACGGGGAAAATAAAAAAATGGCTGCATGCCTGAATGGCCTGGAAAACGGTACGCTGAATATATTCTGCATTCCTACTGGAAGCATGGGTAAAGAATGGATAATTTGCCATGGAATAAGTTGATAAAAAGATATTGCAGAGACTTTCTCGGAACAGGTACAACACAGGTTCGGGCTCACTGAAAATGAAAGTGGTGAGAGGAACATGCGTATACCTGTGATCTGTATCGTGCTCTGCATGTCCGTGTCGGTGGCTTCTGCTGAGGCCATTTTCTCCTATGGTGCCTTCCGCGACCATGGCTCTGCCATGCTGCTGATTGATGAACAGACGCGCACTATTCTGGATGCCAATCAGGCGGCTGTGGATTTCTACGGTTATGATATTGATACCCTGCGCCGGATGCACATGGGACAGATCAATATTCTGCCCGATGCCTCGGCGCAGCGGGCACTGCAGCTGCATCGTGAAGCGCCTACGCAGTACGCGCACTTTCAGCACCGCCTGGCTTCGGGGGAAATCCGGCAGGTGGAGGTTTTTACCTGGCTGTTTGAGCGACAGGGCCGAAAGGTTCGGCTTTCGACGGTCAGGGATCTCTCCGCTGGCAGTGACCTGATCTACCTGCTGGATCGAGTCTACACCCAGGATCGCTTTGCCGAGCAGATTGCGGGATTCGGGCACTGGACACTGGATCGAAACTCCATGCGGATTTTCCTCACCGAGGGGGCGGCGGCCATACTGGGCATTGGGGACAAGCAGATCTCCTATGACGAATTTCACGCCATGGTGGTGCCCGAGGATCGCATCACCCTGGACCACTTTCACCAGAACCTGCTGGAATTTGGTATGCGCAGTGAACAGACGCTGCAAATTACCCGGGCTGATGGCAAAAGCGCTTTCGTGCGTATCTTTGCCAGTTATGATCCCTTTACCAACGTGCTCACCGGCGTGATCAACGATATCACGGAACACACCCGGACCCTGGATCGTCAGCAGCACCAGGCGACGCTGTTTATCATCGTCCTTGGCGTTCTGGTCGTCGGCCAGTTTGTTATCATTAACCTGCTGATGCATTTTCGCAAACTGCGGAAGCGGGCGGAGAGCAACCTGCAGGAGCGGGAGACGGAACTCTCCTCGCTGGTGGCATCCATGCAGGATATTCTCTTTGTCTTTGACCAGGATGGACACATCCGCAGCTTTCATGCTCCCGATCCCGAGTCGTTGCTCAGCTCGCCGAAAAAGTTCCTGGGGAAACACTTTCAGTCGGTTCTCCCAGCGGCAGTATCCTGCAAGCTGGAGCAGGCCCTGGATGAGGTCAATGCCACCGGCCTTCCCAGTCAGTTTTCCTACAGCCTTGACCTCCATGGTCAGAAACGCCACTACCTGGCGCTGGTAAGCCAGATGCGCGGCAGTGCCAGTGGCAGCTGCGGCTATCTGGCGGTGGTTCGCGATGTCACCACTCAGGAGCAGTCCCGCCACCTGCTGGCTCTGCAGGAAAAGCAGTTCCGCGCGCTGGTGGAAAACACCCAGGACCTGGTTCTCCGCTTTGACCGCGACGGGCGTATTCTCTTTGCCAATATCGCCTTTGAAATGACAACGGGTTTTGCCCGAGAGGATTTCAGCGGAAAGACCCTGCAGCAGATCAGCTTCGCCGATGATATCGAGAAGCTGCTGCGTCTTTCCATTGAGGATGTTTTTACCAGTGGCATCCCCAAAGTCATTGAGTTCAGCTATATGGGTATGGTGGAGCTGCAGTACTTTGAGTGCCAGATTACGCCGGAAATCGATCTGGAGTGTGACATCGTCTTCGATTCTGAGACGGCCCTGTGCTTTGATACGGTGCTGGCGGTGTGTCGTGATATCACCGCCCGCAAGCGCAACGAGGACGGCATCAGACGCTCCCACAGCTTTTTCCTCTCGCTGCTGGACAACTTTCCCACCATGGTCTGGCGTACTGGGCCTGCGGGCCACTACGACTACTTCAACAGCACCTGGCTGGCGTTTATTCCCACCGATGTCAGCACTCCCTTTGAGGGCAACATCAATCAGCTCATTCACCCCGATGACTACGACCGCTACACCGAGGCTTTCTGGAAGGCCTTCCATGCCCGGGAAAACTTTGAACTGGAATACCGGCTGCGCCACCACAGCGGCGAATACCGGGAAATTCTCGACGTTGGACGGCCCATCTACGACCTTGATGATGTTTTCGCTGGGTTTATCGGCACCTGTTATGACATCAGCGAGCGCTTCCGCGCCGAGGAACGGCTGCGGGAAAAGGACAAGCTGCTGCTGATCCAGTCACGTCAGGCTGCCATGGGCGAGATGATCGGCAATATTGCCCACCAGTGGCGCCAGCCCCTCACCTCGCTGTCCACCACCCTGGAGGAGATTCAGGACGCCCGCGAATTCGGCGAACTCACCGATGCGTATTTTGACAGCATGGTGAGCAAGTCCATGGAGGCCATCGATTACATGTCACGCACCATCGACGACTTCCGCAACTTCTTCAAGCCCGACCGCGAGAAGGTGCCCTTCTGCCCCGAAGGGGTGCTGAAGCGCTCCCTGGCTTTGATCGATGCCAGCCTGAAAAGTCATGGCATAACGGTCAGCATTGAGCACCTCCCCTGTCAGCATGGCCGGGTTTCCGGATATCCCAATGAGTACGCCCAGGTGCTGATCAATATCATCAATAATGCCAGGGATGTGCTGGTTGAAAGGCACGTTGCGCATCCCGCCATCCGCGTGAGGATTGAGGGACGGGATGCCGAGTGTATGCTGAGTATCGAAGACAATGCGGGCGGTATTTCCACGGACCCCATCGACCGGGTTTTTGAGCCGTACTTCAGCACCAAGGGCCCTGGACATGGCACCGGAATCGGCCTCTATATGGCCAAGGAAATCATCGAAAAAAATATGGGCGGGACACTGAGTGTGGCGAATACCCGGGAGGGTGCCATGTTCATGATCACCCTGCGCAAATGAGCCCGCCAGCTATCGCAGGACAGTCGCACGGACCTGTGCTCTGCTTCGGGTGTGTACACCGAGGCAGGTTGATTCACCCCATCAACCGGAGGATTTTCCATGGATAACAGTGAAAAATGGCTTGCCCGGCTGACGGTACTCTATGTGGAGGATGAGCCAGGCGTACGCGAGAATATTGCCAAGTTTCTGCAGCGACGCTTCAAGAAAGTCTATGTGGCGGAAGATGGGCGGGCAGGTCTGAAATTATTCCGGGAACACAAGCCGCACATGGTGATCAGCGATGTGCGGATGCCAGTTATGGATGGCCTGCAGATGAGCCGCGAGATCCGCAGGCTTCAGCCCGACGCCCATATTATTCTCACCACGGCCCACAGTGAGACGGACCTGATGATTCAGGCGATTGATATCGGCGTCAGCCAGTTTGTCCTGAAGCCCATCAGCCGCGAGAAGTTGCTGGAGAGTATCGGGCGCACCATGCGCGATGTGCTGTTGCGCGAGAAGGAACATCAGCAGATCCGGCTGATTCAGAAGATTCTCGACAGTCAGGACAGCCTGATCGTGGTGGCGGATCGCAGCAGCATTATCGGTGCCAATCGCGCAGCCCTGGACTACTTCCAGTGCTCCAGCCTGCAGGTGATGGCGCAGAATTACAGCTGTATCCGCCCGTTTTTCCTGGATGAGGACGGGTGCTTTTTTCCGCGGACCGAGAACTGGCACCAGGAAGCCCATGGTTCGTGCAAGATCAAGATGCTGGACAGCCGTACCCATCAGGGGCGGTACTTTGTCATGCGGGTCAAAAAGTTCCCCATGGGGGAGAATATTTCCATTATCACGCTGACCGATATGACAGACCTGGAGCACCAGCAGCAGGAGCTGGAAAAACTGGCGACCGTCGACCCGCTGACGGGCCTGCACAACCGCGCCAAGTGTTCGTTTCTGCTCAACCGCGAGATTCAGTATGCCCGGCGTTACCGTTCGCCGCTGTCGGTGGTGATGCTGGCGGTGGACTATCGTGATGATATTGATGTTTCCCTGGGACAGGAGTGTTCCGATGAAGTGCTGCTGAGTCTGGCCACCCTGCTGAAGGAAAATATCCGCAATTTTGATATTCTGGGGCGTTGGGACGATGAGGAGCTGATGATCATCGCTCCCAACAGTGACCACGTCGTTATTCAGAATCTCGTGCACCGCTTGCGTGGCATCGTGGCGCAGCACGAATTCCCCTTTGTGGGCAGTATTACCTGCAGTTTCAGTATCGCCGAGGCCGTGGAGGGTGAAGATGAGATGGCGTTTGCCCGCAGTGCCCTGGAGGCGTTACGCCATGGCCAGACCCTGGGGCGGAACCTGATTATCGATGCCCGCAGCATGGAGGTGGTGAGCTCGGATCTGGAGGCGATCCGCGAAAGTGAGTCGATCCTCGCGCGTTTTCGCGAGGTGCACCAGCGTCGGCAGCAGGTGCATCTGAGTAATTGCCTCAAGGGAATGTGCGTCCAGGCCAGTGTTTCCATCGCTGGCCTGGGGGTGGACAGCGTGGATCTGATACTGCCCCGCAAACAGTTTTACACGTTGCTGCTGGAGAAGAAAGTCTACCTTGAGAGCGAACTGCTGGGGCAATCTGTTCTGGCACGGTTGAGAAGTTTCGATAAAGATCAGATGCGGGTCACCCTCAAGGAGTTTTCCTTCAAGGAAAATCGTACCCGGCAGCGCCGCTATGTCCGACTGCAGGTACCTGACACCGTGAAAATTATCGTGGCGTCGGAAGGGAATGTCCTGCAGGAGCGCCTGTTCGACTTGTCACTGCAGTCCGCCACCTTCCATACCATGGCGGCGGACTGGCTGCGTGAAGGCATGGAAGTGGAAGTGACCCTGGTGACCGGAGCCCGGGCGGCCGGATATGAAACCATCCAGGCCCGGGGAACCTTGCAGCGGGTTGAGGGTATTGGGCGCATGAGCATTGTGGCCTTGCTGCTTCAGTGCGATCGTCAGAATCAGGAGTCTCTGAAGGAGTATATCGCGAGGCGGCAGATCGAAATTATCCAGGAGGCGAATGAAGCACTGCTGTAGGCCCTTTTCAGAGAGTCTGTGGCATCTGGGTGTATTCACGGTGGACGATGGTCACGGTGAAATGTAAGATGGCCAGAACGTGACAAAAGAGGGATTCCCATGACTGCGCCTGGCTCCATCCGTAATGAGCTTCTCCTGTTTGCCCTTCTGATAACACTTCTGTTCGCTGGCGGCGTCATCCGCTTTACGGAATGGCTCAGCCAGGGGCCCAGCCAGCTTGAGCTGATCAGGGAACAGGGCGAGCTGGTGATTCTGACCCTGCAGCCCGTGGTTCAGTACGCCTTTGAGGAACCCGATCTCATTGAATACGACCTGGCCCGTGAGTTCGCCAGCTTTCTCGGCATACCGGTGCGCTTTGATCAGCGAGGCTCTGTGGACGAGATTGTCGCGGCCCTTGAGGCCGGGGAGGGCCACCTGGCCGCAGCGGGTTTTACCCGTACCCCACGCTGGGAAGGTCGCTTTGACTTCAGCCCCCCCTTCTATGAAGTGCACAAGCAGGTCGTCTGCCGCCGTGGCGGCACGAGGGCCATGTCTCACGAAGACTTGCTGGGCACGTCCTTGCTGCTCAGCAGCCACACCTCCTATAAGTTTCTCCTCGGCGAACTGCGCAAGTCCCATGTGCCGACTCCGCGCTGGACCATTGAACCGTTTTCCAGCGAAGAAGTCCACTTGCGACGGATCTGGGAGCAGGAAGCCGACTGCACTATTGCCCAGTCCCATGTGGTGGCCATGAATCGCCGCTTTTTTCCGGAGCTGACTGTGGAGTTCACCCTGCCTCTGGCCTTTGACCGGGTCTGGCTGCTGCCCCGTGGCTCCGGTGATCTGGTGGAAGCCCTGTCCGCCTGGCACGGAGAAATGGTGCTCTCTTCGCGCCTGCAGGCAATTATTGCGCGGCACTATGCTCCTGTGGAAAATTTTGATTACGTCGACACGCGGCGTTTCCTTCACAGTATAGAAGAACGGCTGCCACGCTTTCGCGCCATGTTTGAGCGCGCCGGTGAGGCCTATGGCATTGACTGGCGCCTGCTGGCCGCCCAGGCGTATCAGGAATCCCACTGGAATCCGGCTGCCCGCAGCCCCACCGGGGTGCGGGGAATAATGATGCTGACCCTGCGTACGGCCAGCGACCTGGGAATATCCAGCCGTCTGAATGCGGCCCAGAGCATTGACGGCGGTGCCCGTTATGTGGCCAGCCTGCGCAGCCGCCTGCCCGAAAGTATCCGTGAACCTGACCGAACCTGGATAGCCATGGCGGCGTATAATGTTGGCATGGGGCATGTCTATGATGCCCGAACCCTGGCCGGTGAGCTGGGGTACGATCCTGACACCTGGGCCGGGCTCAGGGACGTGCTGCCGAAACTCTCTCATCCCCAGTACTACGAAAACCTCTCCTTTGGTCGCGCCAGGGGCAGCGAGCCCGTAATCTATGTGGAGCGCATTCGCAACTACTACTCCATACTGGTGCGACACCTGAACGAAATGGAGTTGCTGCTGGAAAACACAGCAACTGAACCCTGAAATGTCAAAGCGCGAAGATTCACAATTAATTCTCCTCCTGTGACTTTCGGGTGACATTGGCATGGTAACTTCTCTTATGATCAGGCTGCATGGCAGTCATGGGGAGGATTTTCCCCGAGGATGAAGTGAGCACTATTTACAGGGAGAAGTACCATGTCAAAACGAGATACCATTAACAAGCTGATAATGAAGATTACTGAATTTGAAAAGGCGTACAAGCACGCCGTGGACTCAAGAACCAGCAAGCTGGGCGTGACCCCTTCGCAGTACAAGGTCCTCAAGGCCCTTGATGAAAAAGGCCCCATGAAGCACAAGGATGTCAGTGAGATAACCCTGATCACCAAAGGGACCCTGACGGGTGTCGTCAATCGGCTGGAGCGGGCGGGACTGGTGAGTCGTACCCAGGACGCGAAAGACTCACGGGCCCAGTATGTCGCCCTCACGGAGAAGGGTCAGACGGAATATGCCAGGCTGGAGAAGTCGTATCGCAAAATTATCGGAAACATCTTCAATCCGGAAAGCGAAGAGAAACTGAAGCAGTATATTACGAACCTGAATGTCCTGGTGGCGCTGGTCAGACAGGGGGAGACCGACTGAGTTCTTCGCGGGCCATGAACGCCTGTCAGTTTGGTCTTCCATATGGCTGTTCCCGGTTGCGATGCACTGTTGATTTGAAGTATGGCTCACGAGCTGTTAAGCTGCAGTGGTAAGAAATTTGAAGTGGTCTCTACTGTTTGATCTGATACCTTCCTGCGCTTCCCCAGTTGCCGGCAGGGAGGAGGTGTGGTTTGCGCATGATGTTCTCTATCAGCCCGCTGAAATGCCGCAAAACAATCAGCAGCCTGCTCTATCCCACGGAGTGCGGGTGTGTTTATGAGCGGTGAGCGCAATGGATCCCGGACAGAAAACGACAGGCGCACGCTCACCCAGGATATGGCGCTGGTGCGCCGCATCGCCTTGTCGGGTCTGCTGGTGTGGCTTGTGCTTATCTCCAGTTCCCTGGCCTGGAACCTCCACCACATGCGCTCCATTACCCATAAACTGGTGAAAAATACCGCCATTGCCAACTTCAATAAGGATCAGGCGTTTCGCGCCTGGGCCACGGAGCATGGCGGTATCTATGTTCCCTCCAATGAACGCACGCCACCGAATCCCTATCTGTACCATATTCCCGAGAGGGACATCGCAACGCCATCCGGTCAGCCCCTTACCCTGATGAATCCGGCCTATATGCTGCGCCAGGTTGTCGATGAGTTCAGCGAGCTCTATGGCATCAAAGGGCGCATCACCAGTCTTGATCCCCTGCGGCCTTCCAACACTCCCGATGAGTGGGAGCGCAGTGCGTTGCTGAGCTTTGAAGCAGGCTCGCGGGAGTCTTTTGAATTCAGCACCATTGAAGGCGAGGCGTATTTTCGCCTGATGCGGCCCATGATGACGGTGGAGGGGTGCCTGAAGTGTCACGCGCATCAGGGTTATGTTGTTGGTCAGGTGCGCGGTGGCGTCAGTATCTCGGTGCCGCTGGCGCCTTACTATGCGCTGGAAAGCAATACCATTACCTACCTGATCCTGACCCATGGGCTCATATTTCTGGTTGGCCTTGTGGGGCTCTTCGTTGCCTTTCAGATGCTGGTGCGCTGGATTGAGCGCAACCATGAACAGCGCGAGAAACTCCACGATACTCTGGAGCGACAGGCCAGCATCATCAGTGAGGCGGTCCAGACGACTCGTCAGCAGGAGCAGGTCATTGCCGATCAGAACCGTCAGCAGGCCATGAATCGCCTGCTGGTTGACCTGGCGCACCACTGGCGGCAGCCGTTGAATGTGGCGGCAATGTGCATGCAGGAGCTGGAAGAGCTGGAGCAGATGGGTTTACTGACGAAGGAAGTCATGTCAGAGCGCATTGAACAGGCTCTTGCGGAGATATTCCGTCTTTCCGAGACCATTACCCAGTTTACGGACTTCTATGGATCGCAGCAAAGCTCACGGGAGGACTATGGACTGCGCTCCCTGTGTGAGCAGGCATTCAAGCTGGCCTCTTCAGGGCGCGCGCCGTTGCCGGAGCTGCGTTGTCACATTGATCCCGACCTGCATGTCAATGTGTACCGCAAGGATGTGGTGGAAATCTTCATCGTCCTCTTCCGAAATATTCTGGATGCCATGCAGCAGCGTGGTTTGAGTGAGGTGCATGTGCTGGTGCGGGCCGAGCTCGACCCTGCTTCCGGCAACCTGAGCGTCAGCGTGGCTGATAACGCTGGGGGTATAGACAACGAACTGCTGCCCCGCATATTTGAGCCGTATGTCACCACTGCTTTCAAGTCCCGCCATAAAGGGATGGGATTGTATCTGTGCCGGCGGATTGTTGAAGACCGGTACAGTGGTGATATGGGTGTTGAGAACAGCGATCAGGGAGCCTGCTTCCATTTTACCCTGAAACACGTGCAGGTGTGGGGAGCGGGCTCCTGAAAACACGGTTTGTGAGAGACCGTACCGGTTAGTCGGCTATGATGCTCCCCTGGGCGGAGTGCAGTGTCAACCGTGCGTCACTGCCCATTTCAAAGCGGGAGACTCCTTCCAGCAAAGAGAAGAAGAGCTGCTCCAGCTGCATGGTGGCTGGTGGACAGGCGACCTTTGTCGCGGCGACCTGCTGGATCAGCAGGCCCTCGGCACTGAGATGGTAGGTGCCGGCAAAGCGGTTGCAGGGAGCCCTGCCCTGCAGTCTGCGCTCAGGTCCGAAGGCAAGGGTCACCTGGAGATTCTCAGGCACGCTTTCGCCTCCAATTTCCCGAACACGCCACTGTCTGTCCTGCAGGAGATGGTGCGGATCGCCACCGCAGCCGCGCAGCGCTTCGCCGTCAAGATCCAGCGATACCCTGTGGGGATAGGGCATGCCCGTCATGGTGTCGGTGCAGATCTGCGGTTCTATGTCGACGCGCAGGGAGTGCGGCTTTTCCGTGACCTCGTAACGCACGTTGGCGCCACGCTGAACCTGGGCGGGCGGTTTTGGCGCGCTCAGGCGGCCAGCCCCGTAGTGGTATGAGAGGATGAGCTGGTGCTCGGTTATGTCCAGACGCCAGCCCGGTTCGTTTCCGGTTGCCCGGTAGGGCAGGTGTATGGGTTCGGTGGTGCGGCATTCGGGGTACACCTGGTTGCGCAGTACCAGTGTGGCCGTCTCCCCCTTGCTCCAGAAGGAAGAGAAACCATCATCGGCAGCCTCGTATTTCGCGCCGGAAGCGCTTGGCACCGCTGTCATCTCCAGGGTGAGGGTGTTGGTGCTCAGGATCAGCCGGTGCGCTGAAACAGGCTCAATCAGGATGTCAAGGGTACCGCAGCGCATGAAAACCAGCTCATGGACGGGAGGTTCTGGCTGCACTTCCTGTACTTCGGGGGGTTCGATGACGCGGGGTGCCGAGCAGCCGAAGGCAAGCGCGGAAATGGCCATGAGTATAGGGACGAACCGCAGAATCTTGTGACGCATAGGATCACCGCCTTATGATGATTTCGCTTGGCATTCCCTCAGCAGGAGCCAGGGAGCAGCGCAGTTTTCCCCGTAAGAACTCCGGAGCTTCCACAGGTCGGTTGATTCCGCGCCGGAAGTCCTCAAAGGTACCGACAAGACGGATGCAGTTGTGCTGTGACGGGGAGCGGGAGACGCTGTCACGGCAGATGGTGAATGTCTGACCGTCAAAAGTGCCGAAGACGGAGTCGATGGCGCGAAGGGCACGCTCCGATTGCTGGTGAACCGCAGCTTCAACCTCAGTGCCGCGCACGACGTCAAGGGCAATGGGCTGTACCGACTGCCATTGGCGGGAACGGTATATCTGCGCCTCATGGAGGACACACTGTACCCGATCTCCGTAGCGGGCTTCGCAGCGGAATTTTTCGAGTTCGGCCAGCTGACGGGCAGCTTCCAGTTCCCGCAGCCGGGTTTGTGCTGCCTGCTGCTGGGCTTCCGCCGTGCGCCGCTGCTCCCTGGCCTGGTCAAGCTCTGCCTGCTTTGCCCGCGCGTCCAGGCGCTGCTGTGATGACAGGGTATTCCATTCGGCCTCATCCATGCCGAGCGGAAGTTTGGTTCCGCAGGCGCTCAGAAAAAGAGTGAAGAAAACCACCATGGCGATGGGGTATGCTCGTGAAGGTTTCATGGTGCCTCCTTGGCTGATCTCGTACCGGAAGGTCAGATGGTGACTCTGCCTTCGCAGGTCACTGTAGCCTCATCCTCCCTGTGGCGCAATATCCTGAAGCGCATATTTTCCTGCCAAAACAGTGAGAGCGTGAAACTGCTTTCACTCTGATGGCTGTCAGCAGCGAATGAAAGTCCGGAAGGGTTCCCCTGGGTGAAGTCCACTGCAGCCGTTTTATCCGTGCTTCTCTGAAAATCGTGACTGCGTGTCTCATGGAGAAAGCACGTTTGTGCTTCAGGGGCTCGGAGGATAGGTCATCCTGCGCGAAACGCCGCCGTCTATGGTGAAGTTCTGTCCAGTAATGAACTGGGCTGCGGATGACAGGAGATAGGCGGTCATGGATGCGATATCCTGTGGCAGGCCGATTCTCCCCGACCAGTGCCACTGGTGGTCGGACGGGTTTTCCCACAGGGGCTGCCGGCGCTCCGCCGGCAGCCAGGGGCCGGTATCTATCCAGCCGGGGCTGATGGCGTTGACGCGAACTTCTCCTGCCGTTGAAGCCGCCAGCGCGTGGGTAAGGCTCAGGACACCGCCTTTACTGGCGGCATAGGCTTCGCTGAAGGGTTCTGACTGCAGGGCCCGTGTAGAGGCAATGTTGACTACGGCTCCCCTGGAACTTCGCAACAGGGGCAGCGCACATCGGCTGACCAGAAAGGTTCCCGTGAGGTTGACCTCAAGCACGCGTTGCCACTGTTCCAGGGGCAGTGTCTCCGGTGGCCCGGAGTGCGCGCTGCTGATGGCAGCATTATTGACGACGCCATCAAGGCGCTGCCAGCGTTCACGCACCTCCTCAATAGCCTGCGACACTTCCGCCTCTCTGGAGACATCAGCGCAGATCCAGTGGATGCTGTCATTGCCCGCTGACCATGTGTGGCGGGCCGACTCTATGGCCGGAGAATCTGCGTCCAGAGCTGCCACGTGCCAGCCTTCACGGCAGAGGTGTTCGACAATGACCCGGCCGATGGACTGGGCGGCCCCGGTAACCAGTGCAACGGGATTCATGGTGTCCTCCTGGGAAAAGGTGCTGATTTTTCTGCCATATTGGCCTTCCCGGACGGGAAAGAAAAGGGAAAAGTGTTGGAAGTTTCCACGGGTGTGTCAGGGGGTCAGGCGAGCCTCTCAAGTTTGCCCGGCACCCTGCCGAAGGGAAAAGGGGACGGCTGTGGTGCCTGTTGCCAGGAGGAGGCGATTATGGAAATATCCAGCATCGGTACAGACCCGTGGATGGTGTCTTCCTCCTTCTCTCGTTCCCAGGGCTCAGAGTTTCACAAAGGCCATGGCCAGGTTGAGGCGCAGAGCCGCAGACAACAGCAGCCGGACGAGCTGGATACCCGTGAAGAGCGCCAGGTTCAGGAGCTCAGAAAGCGGGACCAGGAAGTCCGGGCCCACGAGCAGGCTCACGCGGCCGTGGGTGGCCCCTATGTTACCAGTGGCATCAGCTATGACTTTGTGGTTGGCCCCGATGGACAGCGCTATGCGGTGGGTGGTGAGGTGTCCATTGACACGTCGCCGGTCGCGGGAGATCCAGAGGCCACTATCCGCAAGATGGAGGTGGTGCGACGGGCTGCTCTGGCCCCGGCGGAACCATCTCCCCAGGATGTGAAGGTGGCTGCGCAGGCCTCCGCTGCCGAGCGTGAAGCACGTCAGGAGCTTGTGCGCCTTGAGCGGGAGAGGGAAAGGGAAACCGACGCGCCGGCGGGCGCTTTCTCCGGTTTTCACATTGATATTCTGGCGTGATTCTTTTACCTTAACGCAGGACGATTGGCTCAGGCACCCCGCCCCGTCCTGCGTATTTTTTTTCATGGTGAATTATGCAAACCTTTATCTGTTTCAATATCAATGGAATCCGCGCCCACTTTCACCAGCTCGAAGCCATTATCCAGAAGTATCAGCCAGATGTCATCGGCCTGCAGGAGACCAAGGTCAGCGATGAGCTCTTTCCTGTGGACGCCATCAGGGAACTTGGCTATTGCAGTGAATTTCACGGGCAACCAGGGCACTATGGCGTGGCTCTGCTTTCACGCGCGCAGCCTCTCAGTGTGCGCAAGTCATTTCCCGGCGATGGCCCTGATGTCCAGCGCCGCTTTATCGGCGCTGATTATGCACTTTCCGATGGCAGCCGCATCACCGTGCTCAATGGATACTTTCCCCAGGGAGAGAGTCGCGACCACCCCCAGAAATTTCCCGCCAAGGAGAAGTTCTACGCGGACCTTACTGCTTATCTGCAGCAGCACCATCAACCCGTGCAGCAGCTGCTGCTGATGGGGGACATGAACATAGCTCCGGCCGATTCCGATGTGGGTATTGGCGAAGACAACGCGCGCCGCTGGCTGCGCAGCGGGAAGTGCTGCTTCCTCCCCGAAGAGCGCCTGTGGTACCAGAGCTTAACCGACTGGGGATTGCGCGACGCACATCGGCTGCTCTTTCCCGACATGCAGGAACTCAGCTGGTTTGACTACCGCAGCCGTGGGTTTGAGCGCGAACCCAAGCGGGGGCTGCGCATCGATCACATGCTGGTTACCACTCCCCTTGAAGAAAAACTCCTCGATGGTGGCATCGATTACGAGATTCGCGCTCTGGAAAAACCGTCGGATCATTGCCCCATCTGGGTGAAAATTCGACTTTCGTGACTGGCGCTTCGCGCTGTGACTTTGTGTTGCGGCTACACCACGATTACCTGTAGTCAAATGCCTACAGAAGCCTTGGCTCTGTCGTGTTTATTGGGTGTAACCTGCTGCTTATGCAGGTTTTCTCTTTTGGGCAAGGATATTGCAGAGTCTTAGGGGTGATTGAGAAGCCGTACCCTGAACGCGCAAAGCATACCTGGAGTAACAGTAGCGATGAAGACACAGCAACAGACTCTCTTCAGCCCGGTATCCATTTACGGAATAGGCCTGCACAGCGGTGCACAGGTCCGTATGACGATCTATCCGGAAAAGGAGAATACCGGCATATATTTTGTGCGCACAGACATGGCGCCCCCTGTGGTTATTCCCGCCGCCTGTGAGTATGTTGTCAATACCCAGCTCGCGACGACCCTCGGACGTGACAATGTGACGGTCAGCACGGTGGAGCACCTGATGGCTGCCCTGTACGCACTGGGCATCGACAATGCCCGTGTCGATATTGACGGCCCCGAAGTCCCCGTCCTTGACGGCTCTTCGGCTTCTTTCATCCTGCTGATCAAGGAAGCCGGTATTGTGAAACAGGACAGCCCCCGTCGGGAGATCGTCATCAATCGCCCTTTTTCCATTGTGGATGGCGATCGCTTTATCAAGATCCTTCCCGCTTCGGAGTACGAGATCGACTTTACCATTGAGTTTGACCATAAACTGCTGACGTCTCAGCGCGCCAGCTACGCCATCAACCAGGAGATTTTCGAGCGCGAAATCTCACGCTCGCGAACCTTCACCTTCAAGAAGGATGTGGATTACCTGCGCTCCATTGGCCTGGCCAAAGGCGGCAGCCTCGACAATGCGGTGGTGATAGACGACTACAAGGTCATGAATCCCCATGGTCTGCGCTACAAGGATGAGTTTGTGCGCCACAAGATTCTGGACTGTGTTGGCGACCTGGCCCTGTGTGGTGTGAGACTGCGCGGGAAGGTGGTGGCCATGAAGTCTGGCCACGAACTGAACAACCGTCTGTGTCGCGGGCTGGTCTCCCAGTACCTGACCGAGCCGGCTCACCTTTCCCTGGCGGCTATCGGTCTGCCCTGAAACCACAAGTTCACATCGTTGTTACAGCAAAAAAGCACCCTGCCTGGCAGGGTGCTTTTTTTATTTTCTGCGGTGGTACCACTTTCGCAGGGAGCGGGGAGTGGGGGTTGCCATCGGGAGTGCTGACTCCCTTTGCTGACGCTTCTGCTGAATCCACTGCAACGCCGCGGTCTTCATCAGATGGTGGTGGTAGAACATCGTCGGCACGACGATCAGGGTCAGCACGGTAGAGACCATGAGGCCAAAGACAATGGTGACGGACATGGACTGCCACCACTGGGAGCTTTCTGTGCCGTGGGCAATGCTGAGCCCGGTGAAATTGATGCTGATGGCGAAGAACATGGGCATCAGGCCCATCATGGTGGTCGTGGCGGTCAGCAGTACGGGACGCAGGCGGATTTTGCCGGCGTTGACAATACTTTTGTACATGTCGCCGGTTTTCTCGTAGCGGCGCAGAATATAATCGAAGAGCACGATGGCGTTGTTGACCACTATGCCCGCCAGGCTCACCACTCCGATTCCCACCATGACAATGCCAAAAGGCATGCCCATGATCAACAGGCCCAGCAGCACGCCCATGATGCTGAATATCACGGTCATGCCGATGATAAGGGGGATCATGAAGGAGTGGAACTGGAAGATCAGCACAGTGAAGATCAGAAACAGCGCCGTGAAGAAGGCCCAGACGAGAAATTCCATGGTTTCCTGCTGGTCTTCGGCCTGCCCGGCGAAGTTCACATAAACACCGGCAGGCAGCTCCAGCGTTCTGATAAAGGCGTCGAGATCCTGCTGAACCGTGAAGGCGTTGATGCCGTCGCGTACCTGTGACTCTATGGTGATGGCCCGCTGGTTGTTCTTGCGGTTCACCTGATAGAGCATGTTGCTGTACTCAATGGCAATCAGTTCCCCCAGGGCGACCTGCTGTCCCTGGGGATTGGGTATGGTGTGCGCGAGCATGCGGGGAATGGAGGAGTACTCCGGTTGCACTCCCAGGACGATATCAAACTCCTCGTTGCGGTCATCATAGATGGTGATGACCTTCTGGCGCTTGAAAAAGAGGTCGATGGCACTGGACACATCGCGGGTGGTCAGGCCGTGGTGGTAGAGCATGTCACGGTCGGGGAGCACGCGCAGGTAGAAGTTCTCCTTGTCGTAGTTATCCTGGATTTCCACAATGCGTTCATCGCGCTCCATACGGCTGACAAGCTGCTCAAACACCTGCTCCATGGGGCCGTAGTCATCGCCGGTTATCTCAATGGTGAGGTCGTAGGCGGAGGTGGGGGAGTCCTGCCGGGCCAGTACCTCGGTGGTGCCCATGGCAAAGGCGGGCAGCGCGTCACGGATATCGTCGATGGTTTTGAAACTGCTCTGGGTGCGCAGCTCCTGCTCATAAAACTGAATGTTTATCTGAGCCCTGCCCTGGAACACCGTGGAGACGTAGGATTCCACATCGGCGAAACCTTCCACTATGCCTTCAATGGTTCGCACGGCTTGGTCGGTGGTGTCGCGGTCGGTGTTCTTGGACATGTCGAGTTTTATGACGGCGTTACGGGTTTCAACGGCGGGGAAGAGTTCCATGCCGGTATTGAACGTGCCATAGAGGATGAGGGTTGCCACAAACAGGCCGAAGGCGGTTGTGATGACGGTCTTGCGGTGGTGCAGCGACCACAGCAGGGATTTTTCATACACTTTGAGCAGTGGCGGTTTGCGGAAGACCCGCTTGTGAGGATGCAGAAATATTCGCGAAATAATAGGGGTCAGGATGATGGCCGTTGCCAGCGAAGCGCTGAGGGTAATGATCAGGGTGATGGGCAGGTACTTCATGAAGTCGCCGATCACGCCGTCCCAGAAGAGCAGGGGGATGAAGGCGCACAGGGTGGTCAGGGTCGAGGTGGTGATGGGCACGGCGACTTCGCGCACCCCGCGAATGACGGCGTGGCTCAGGGGCATGGTGGTGGAGAGGCGATAGATGTTTTCCACCACGACAATGGCGTTGTCTACCAGCATGCCCAGGGCCAGGATCAGGCTGAAAAGCACGATCATGTTCAGGGTGACATTCATGGCGCTGAGAATGGCAAAGGCGCAGAGCATGGAAAAGGGAATAACCAGGGAGACGATCACCGTATTGCGCCCGCCCAGGATGAAGCAGGTTACCAGAAAGACCGCCAGCAGGGCTGTCAGGACGCTGTTTTCCAGGTCTTCGAGCATCATCTGGATCTCCACGGCCTGATCGCCGGTGATGGCGATTTCCTCCACGCCGTCGGGGCGGTGTTCGTTAAAGTAGTCCACGATGGCGTAGACCTGGGCGGCGATGCCCAGCAGGTTGCTGCCGGCCTGCTTCTTGATGCTGAGGCTGACCGAGGGCTTGCCATCCAGGCGTGAGAGGGTGCGGTCCTCCTTTTCCACAAAGTCCACGGTGCCCAGGTCGCGCAGGTAGGTGAACCCGGCAGAGGTCGGGATTTTCAGATTCAGGATGGGATCGGGGCTGTTGAACTCTCCGTCGGTCTTGACATGGAAGACGTTGCCGTCCACGTAGAGTTTGCCGTTGTTGACGGTGATGCTTTCGCGCAGAATCTGCTGGCCGACCTGGATCGGGTCTACTCCCAGGGCTTCAATGCGGTCCAGATCAAGGGAAACGAATATCTCCAGATCACGCTTGCCGTAGATGTCGATACCCAGAACGCCGGGGATGGCGGAGAGTTCGTCGTCAAGCATATCGGCCAGATATTCGAGAAGTCCCTGGTCATTGCCCGAGAGGTTGAGGAACATGATGGGGAATTCCGAGAGGTTGATCTCCGAGACGATCGGGGTGTCGGCATCGGCGGGCAGCTCCGACTGGATCTGATCGACCTTGTCCTTCACGTCCTGCAGCGCGGTGCGGATATTCACATGGGTCATGAATTCGATGGAGATGGAGCTGAGCCCTTCCGATGAGGTGGAGGTCATGCGCTTGATGCCCGAGACGCTGCGCACGGAGTTCTCGATCTTCTGGGTGACGTTTTTTTCCATGCCCAGGGCGTCGACACCGGTGTGGGTCACCACGATATTGACCACGGGGATGGTGATGTCGGGTATGGATTCCTTGGGGAGCTTGATGTAGCTGGTGATGCCGGAAATGACAATGGCGAAGGCAATAAACAGCACCCCGAGGCGCTTGCGCTGAATAAGCTCGAACATCTAGCGCACCTGGATTTCTATGGCGTCGGGCTGGTGGTTGAGAATATCCTCGATCTCACTGTGGCGGGTGACACCGGTGACCGAGCGCAGGTAATTGGTCAGCTGCCGCTGGTTGTGAAAGCTGATGCGGTCGCTGAAAATGACCACATCATCGAGGATCACCTTTTCGATATGCCCGTCACGGTGGGTGTAGACGGCGTACTGCCCTTCGTCCAGGAAAACGGCGGCAAAGGGTATGGTGGCATAGTCGGAGTGCAGTCTGCCGACAATGCGCACGGTTTCATTGAGATCCACTTCGTCAAAGGTGTCGGGGAAGGTGATGCGCAGGGCGCCGGAACTTTCGCGCACTGGCGATATGCCTGCCTGCTCCAGAACACTCAGGCTGCCGTCGCGCTTGCGCCTGAAGAAGTCCATGTGTGGGAAGAGCTCGGCGTAGAATGGCGGCAGGGTGATGCTCAGGGAGAAGTTTGCCGTATCGTAGCCCTCCACCAGTGGGGTACCGGGTGCCATATACTCGCCGATGCTGCCGAAGGTCTGGGTGACATAGAACTCACTCTGTGCGCGCACCGTGGTCTTGTCCACCTGGCGCTGCAGAAACTGGCGGCGCAGCCGTTCGGTCTGATAGGCGAGTTCGATGTCGTCAAAGGCTTCGGAAGAGATCAGTCCCTGCTGACGCAGGCGGGTAGCGCGCTGCAGCTCCCGTTCACGCTGGGTGTGCAGCAGACGCGACTGTTCCAGTTCATATTCCAGGCTGGTGTTTTCCAGGCGGGCGACAACGCTGCCAGCTGGAATTACCGCGAAGCGCTGGGCGTGACGCTGGCGCAGGATACCGCCAGTCTCCGTGTTGAGGCTGTGCAGCCCTCCCGGATCCTTGCGGGCGATGAAGGTGAGTTCCAGGGGTTTGGCGCGGTCTATGGTGTGAAAGAGAAAGGTGTAGCTGGATGCTGGTGCCGTGAGAAGCAGTGTCAGCGCGAGAGCCAGCACTGGAAATTGAAGGGATCGCTTGCGGATAGGCATGATGGTGGGTGTCCTTCATTGAATATGGTAAAAGTCCGTGTTGCATGAATGCCAGAGTTCAGCGCCTGGCGGGAAAGTCCGTGGACAGCGTTCGCGTCAGTGTGGCCGCGAGTTCATCCCACTGGGGCCGGTCGTGTTCAAAGAGCGCCTGATTGAACTCCAATTCTATTCCCATGTAGACTTCGTAGTCAAAAACTTTTCGCAGGAAGCTGGGGAGTCCGTCACTGATGCCACGATAGGGGTAGTTTTTTCGGCAGCGCAATTCAGGATGAGACTCCCGGAATGCCTGGGTAATGCGCTGGGCGAAGTGAACCTCCCGCTTGCGGCGTGGGTCGTAGAGGACGCCGATATCGGCTTGCCGCTCTTCGTTGTCCAGCACCGGGGTGAAGCTGTGAATGCTCAGGTGCAGTACGGCCTTGTTCTCCTCGATGCTGCGGCGGATGAACTGCTCTATGGCAGCGCGATAGGGGGCGTAGTACTGCTGCACGATGGCATGGCGCTGTTCACGGGAAAGTGCACGGGTATAGCGGGAAAAGAGCTGATGGTGCCAGGGGCTGCGATTGGGATCCACCAGCAGTCGCGAAGTTTCGCAGGCGAAGAGGGGAGCTGTCGTGGCATCGGCTATGGCACGGGCCATTTCAAGCGCGCCCATGTCGTAGCCACGATGGCTGTTGAGGATATCGCAGTGTGGTGCGAAGAGCGCGGTGTATTCGTCGGGAATCTGGTTGCCGCCATGCTCGCAGCTCAGAAGAACGCGAACGGGTCTAGCCATGGAAAATGATGCCGTTATGCAGACAGTGGAAGAGTTCTTCGTAGATGGTCAGCATCTTCTTTTTTGGCAGCTCCGTACCCAGGGAGCGCGCGATGCGTGTGGAGAGGCTGCCTTCGCCGATAATGGTTGAAAGGGTTTCGTAAAAGGGTGACGTGGGCATGATGATTTCATCCATGATGATGCCCAGAAGCTCCTGGGCTGAGCAGGTGGCACCCTTGTGCCCGAATATTTCCAGGTACTCGCGGGAGTCGATGATGGCGTTCTCGGCCCTGGCGATGGTGTGGTCGAGGATGGTGCCAAGCGCTTCGCCGGGAAAGGTGGTGATGGTATCAGCGGGGCACCAGCGCTCTTCGATGAAGGAGCGGACGAGTTCAGCGATAAAGTGCATGATGCTGATATCCGCCAGGGGGCACTCCTGGATATCCAACAGGCGCAGCTCAATGCTGTTGCGGTCAAAGCGGGCGATGGCTCCCCGCGAATTCAGCCATTCGTGTTGGAGGATGCCGTCGGGATCGTGGGGCGCGATCTGATTGTACATCGGCTTGAGGATGCGCTCTTCATAGTCTGCCTGTGAGTTGACGATTTCCGGAATGATGCCACCGGCAATCAGGGGAATCTTGTGCTGATTCTGGCGGTACATGGTCAGGCGGTTATTGCTGATTCCCGTCAGCTTGCCATCCATGATCGGCGAGCTGGAGGAGAGGGCCGGTATGAGTGGCAGTACCATGCGGATGGCCGCATGCAGAGCGCGGAACTCCTGGTCGCCACTGAAGGGGAGGTTCATGTGGGCGCTCTGGATATTGGCCCACCCGTGCCCGTGGCAGTTGAATATGCGGTCATAGGCCTGATAGATGGCGCGGTTGCCATAGGGCCACAGCTGCATCTCCCGCTCGGGGTTCATCCAGGGGTGCATGGAGGTGGGCAGCAGTACTCCGCCCATGGATTCCAGCACCTTGTTGATGAACTGTATCTCCTTCTGAAAGCCTTCGGGAACGGTCATCAGCTTGCGGGTCGGTTCATGGGTTTTGATCTCGATGACATGGCGGGCCAGTTCATTGGACCAGGCGAACTTGCCCCGCTGTACGGTGGAGCACTCCTCCTGACGCGAGACAGCCTGCAGAAGGCGATCCACGATGGGCAGAACGTTCAGCCGCCTGAGATCCACCACCATATATTCCAGTTCGATGCCGTAGCCTTCGAACAGGTGCAGTTCGGTTTGGGAGGTCATGTCAGTATCCGACTTCCTTGCGTCTTTCAATACGTTTGAGAAATACCCGCATGATTCTTTCGTAGAGTTCGTCCTTCAGCACCAGGTCTTCGACTCCCGAGTCAATATTGGGATTGTCGTTGACTTCAATGACATAGAGCTCTTTGTCACGCTGCTTGATATCGACTCCGTAAAGACCGTCACCGATGAGATTGGCGGCCTTGAGGGCCAGCTCCACCACCTGGCGCGGAGCGTGTTCCACGGCGAAGGTCTCCGCCTTGCCGGCGCTGAAACGGCCGGTTTTGGCATCTTTGCGCAGTATCTGCCAGTGACGCGCGGCCATGTAATATTTGCACACACACAGCGGGTGACCATCAAAGACTACCACACGCCAGTCAAATGATGTGGGGATAAATTCCTGCACGATCAGCAGCGCCGAATCCTCCAGCATGCGTGAAGTGATCTCGTGGTAGCGCTCGATATTCTCTGCCTTGAGCACCCCCTGGGAGAAGGAGCTGTCCGGCTGTTTGATGATGACGGGGAAGGTCAGCTGCTCCACCACCACGTCGAGGTTGTCGCGGTGAATGACGATGGTGCGGGGTGTGGGGAGCTTTTTGCTCTCCAGCAGTTCGTTGAGGTACACCTTGTTGCTGCACTTCAGAATGGACAGGGAGTCATCCACCACCACCAGGCCTTCGGCTTCGGCCTTGCGGGCAAATCGGTAGGTGTGGTGGTTCACATTGGTGGTTTCGCGGATGAACAGCGCGTCGAATTCGGGCAGCCTGGCAAAGTCTTCCAGTCCGATAAATTCCACCGCCAGGCCCAGGCCATTGGCCGCTTTCACAAAGCGATTGAGGGCCTTTTCGTCCGATGGCGGCAGGGTTTCATCGCGATTGACCAGTATCGCCAGGTCGTAGCGCCGGGCCGCACGGCGCGGAGCCAGGGTGCGCTGCCGGGGAAAGAATTCCTTGGCGGTTGCGGCGATGAACTCCTTGTGGTCGTCGGGAATGTCGTTGGCGGCGATGGGAGTAACGGTCTCCAGTTGCCAGCGGTTGCCCACCTTCTGGAAGTAGGCGCGCAGGAAAGGAGCTTCAAAGAAGCGGTAGAGGTACGCAGAGAGGCGATCGTAGCGTTTTGCCAGGTTTCTGCCGAAGTAGATGCTCAGCTCGAAACTGTCCGACTGCAGGTAGCCCAGGTTCTTCTGAATCAGCTTGTCCATTTCGCTGGACATCAGTCGCACAATGGAGCTGGATTCCATGTCCTGGATGGCCTTGACGGTGGGAAATGGCTTGTGTCCACGCGCCGCTGCCAGCAGGGAGACGTAGTAGCCGAAGCTCTGGTAGCTGTAGGAACGGCAGAGGTTGTAGATCCTCAGTCGCCGCATTTTACTGTAGCTGTCACAGGTAAGATAGCTCCAGGCGGAGACCATCTCCACTCCGGGTATGTCCAGTTCCCAGTCAGCGGGATCATTCACTACGATGAGTGCGTGCATGGGTTTTTCCTTGTTCTGGCTTGGGTTGAATGATCAGCAGTGTTCCCCCGTAAGTCTGGACGCCAAGGAGAATGGCGCAGATGAGTCGACTGATGGGGACCGCGTAGGGTGTTGACGGTGCGTAAAAGTTGGGAATCAGAGGGTCGGAAATATGAACGGTTTTGCCGGGCCGGCTGTAGCCGCTCATGACGACAAAGTGTCCCGATGGCTCGCCCCTGACATCATCGAAAATCATATCGTAGCCGAACTCGCGGGCGCTGCGGTAGAGATAGGTGGCGCTCAGTTCGGTGATGATCGGAATATTCCGTGAAAGAAAACGCCGGATAAGCTCCGGCGTGAGATCCTCGAAGATAAACTTTCCCCCCAGGTCGAGGAAATCCATATTGGCCCTGGTGGCGACAGTGAACTTGCTGTCGGCCTTGAATTCCATGCGCGCTTGCAGCTTCTGCTGCAGCTGGGCAGAGCTCAGGCCGTACCAGGTGGGGTCGAACATATTCAGGTCGTAGGAGTACATTTGCGCGCTGTAGCCGCGCCCCAGAGCGTGGGCTCCCAGCAGTGACGTCAGGGTCCCACCCTCCACGAGGGTGGGAACTTCGGCAATGATCTGCGACAGGGGCAGCGGGTCGTGGTAGTATTCGTAAATGCTGTGCAGACACGTTGGTCCACAGGTGGTGTCATCGGGCTGAGGGAGAATGGTAAGGGATAGTTGCTGCTCCATGAGTGCCCTCCAGGTAAGAGGTGAAAATTTTATACCAAAAATGGAAAAGGTAAACAGGAAATTCGCCCTGAAGCTGCGGAAAACCGGACACCTGCGGCCAAATAAGACCCGTCTGCCATTTCCCGTTTACGGGAGGAGCTGAATTGGTTAGGATTCCCCAGAGACTTCCCGGAGAAGGAGAACACATCAGCCCTATGCCATATCCCACATTTCAACTCAAAGGTTCGCGCTTCATCGACTCTCTGCAAATCACAGTGGAAGAATATGTGCATATCCGCACCGGAGCCCGCCACTACCATATAGCTGCCGATAATGAAGAGAATGTCTTCAGTGTCGCCTTTCGCACCGTCCCTGCCGATTCCACCGGCGTTGCCCATATCCTCGAGCACACTGTGCTGTGTGGCAGCGAGCGTTTTCCCGTGCGGGATCCGTTTTTCATGATGACCCGCCGCTCCCTGAACACCTTCATGAACGCCTTTACGGGCAGCGACTGGACGGCGTACCCCTTTGCCAGCAAAAACCGCAAGGATTTCATGAACCTGCTTGAGGTCTACCTGGACGCGGTCTTTTTTGCCAGCCTCGATAGGTACGACTTTCTCCAGGAGGGGCACCGTCTGGAATTTCAGGAGCCCGCAGATTGCCATTCCGGTCTGACGTACCGGGGCATTGTGTACAATGAGATGAAAGGCGCCATGAGCTCTCCGGTCAGTGAGCTGTGGCAGAAGCTGAGCCACCACCTCTACCCCACGACGACCTACCACTACAACAGCGGTGGGGACCCCGAGTGCATTCCCCAGCTCACCTACGAACAGCTGCTGGACTTCTACCGCACGCACTACCATCCCGGGAATGCCATCTTCACCACCTACGGCGACATGGATCCGCAGGATATCCAGCAGCAACTGGAGGAAAAGGCGCTGCACCGCTTTGCGGACAGCATGACACCGGTACTGGTGGGCGACGAGCAGCGCTTTGATGCTCCGCTGCGGGTCAATGAAGTCTACGCCCTGGATGAGGAGTCGCTGACGGAGAAGACGCATATTGTCATGGGCTGGCTGCTGGGGAAGAATACGGATCTGCAGGAACTGTTCAACGCCGAACTGCTTGCCAGCATCCTGCTGGACAACAGCGCGTCTCCTCTGCGTCACGCCCTGGAAACCACAGCGCTGGGCAGCTCCCCTTCGCCACTGTGCGGGCTGGAAGAGTCCAGCCGGGAGATGTGCTTTGTCTGCGGCCTGGAGGGGAGTGAACCCCAGCGGGCGGATGAGGTGGAGGCGCTGATCATGGAGATCCTGAACCAGGTGGCCACAGAGGGTGTTCCCCGTGAAGTCGCTGAAGCGGCGCTGCACCAGCTGGAGCTTGAGTATCGTGAGATCGGGGGGGACAGCCTGCCCTTTGGCCTGCAGATCATCCTGCAGGCTTTGCCGGCCGCTATCCATGATGGTGATCCCGTGGCCATGCTGGATATTGATCCTGTGCTGAACCATCTCAGGGAGCAGATACAGAATCCTGCCTTTATCCCCGGCCTCGTGCGCCGCTTCTTCCTCGACAATCCCCATCGCGTGCGACTGGTCATGGCGCCTGATGCCAACCTGGGTCAGGAGCGCGAAGCCAGGGAGCAGCAGCAGCTGCAGCGGATTCTGGAGTCGTTGAGCGAAGCTGAGCGGGAGCAGCTGGTGGAACGTGCTGCTCTTCTGCAGTCTCGCCAGCAGGCGGTACAGGACGAGAGTATTCTGCCCTGTGTCACCCTGGAAGACGTGCCGGCGGATATCCATGTGCCGCAACCGGCTGGACGCGAGCTTGGGCCCTGGCCGGCGGGCGTCTACCACCAGGAGACCAACGGCCTGGTCTACCTGCAGGCGGTGGCAGAGCTTCCGCAGCTGCCCGATGATCTTCTGGATTCCTTTTCGCTCTATACCTCATTTGTCACGGAACTTGGCTGCGCAGGCGACGACTATCTGGAGACGCAAAGACGTATGTCCAGAAGCACTGGCGGCATTGGCGCCTCGGCTTCCATGCGCGGCAATGTGGATGATCCCGCACGCTTTCGCGGTTTCTTCAGCCTGGGGGGCAAGGCGCTGGATCGCAATACCAGGCCGATGGTTGAGCTGATAGCGGACTTCTATCACCGCAGTCGCTTTGACGAAAAACGTCGCATCCGCGAGCTGGTCTCCCAGAAGCGGGCGGCCCGCGAGCAGAGTATTACTGGCAGCGGACATCAGCTGGCCATGACAGCCGCCACCAGCAGAATCAGTCCGGTATCGGCGCTCTCGCACCGGTTGCGTGGCCTGATGGGGATATCCCGACTGAAGCAGCTGGATACTCAGCTGGGTGATGAGGCAAATCTGCAGAAGCTTCTGCTGGATTTTTCGCGTATCCACGCCATTCTCACCGAGGCACCCCTGCAGTTTCTCTGTGTGGGCAGGCCGGAGGTTGCCGCTGAAGCCGCTCAGGCGCTTGTGGATACCTTCGGCAGACCCCAGGCGGCGGGCCACCACCAGCCCCTGGCCTTTACCGCCGCGCAGGGGGAGTTGGCCCATCAGATGTGGATCACCAATACGCAGGTGCACTTCTGCGCCAAAGCGTACCCCACGGTGGCCTCCGGCCACCCCGACGCGGCTGCGCTGGCGGTTCTCGGTGGCTTTCTGCGCAACGGCTATCTGCATCGTGCCATTCGGGAGCAGGGCGGAGCCTATGGCGGTGGTGCCTCCCAGGACTCCACGACGGGGGCCTTTCGCTTCTTTTCCTATCGCGATCCGCGTCTGGAAGAGACCCTGGCGGACTTTGACCGGTCGGTCCAGTGGCTGCTGGAAAAGGATCATCCCTGGCAGAAAGTGGAGGAGGCCATTCTCGGCGTTATTTCCGGCATGGACAAGCCCGCTTCCCCAGCTGGTGAGGCCCACAAGAGCTTCTTTGACGCGCTTTACGGGCGTACACCAGAACACAGGCTCCTGCTGCGTCAGCGGGTGTTGAATGTCACTCTGGCCGACCTGCAGCGGGTTGCTGCTGCTTACCTGCAGCCCGGACGCGGGCATATCGCCGTCGTGTCACATTCTGAAAGCCGTAATCGTGCCGAGAAACTTTCCATGGAAGTGTTTCGGGTTTAAGAACAGCATGTAACATGGATATTTGAGGTTTTTTCAGGGGAAAGGTGCGTTTGGCAAACTAAAAAAACGTTTGATTCTTGCGAGCGCTATTGTGTACTCTGATGTCAAGTGCCTGTAAATTCTCTGAATATATGGCGTAAATCCGTTCCAGAAGGGGAAAAGTATCATGCTCGTCTCAAAGATCCTGATGACTCTGAAGACATCTTCCCGTTCCGCAGGTCAGGTCATTCCCTTTGCCGTTTCCCTTATGGGCGGTATTGTGCTGCTGCCTTTGTCTGGTTTTTTCTATGCCAGCAATGTCACGCTTGGCGTGGTACTCTTTCTGGTCGGTGCCTTGATCCTGGTGGGTGGCGTGGTCTCCCTGTGGCTCCTGCGGGTGGATTACCCCTTTTCCGTACTGCAGAACACGGTGCGGCCCATTATTGAAGATGGTGACATGAAAAGCCCCTGGCCCGAATCTCCATCACCCTACTGGTCCTATGTCTGGGGCTCTCTCAATACCATGTACTCCAAGTTGCGCGAAATTCTGACCCATATCAATGAGCACAGCGCGGTCAGCGCCATTGCGGCGGCCTGCCTGGCAAAAAGTGCCAATGACGCCGTGGCGGCTAATGAGGAGAACGCGCGCGAGAGCGCAGCCATAGCGGCCGCCACTGAAGAGATGTCCAGCACCGTTGCCAGCGTGAGTCGTTCCATCAGCGACCTGCAGCAGCAGACCAGTGCCGCCAGCGAGCTTGCCAATACGGCTGATACCCATGCCGTCAATATCGTGAAAATCATGCGCAACATCTCTGCCATTATCGCGGAATCAAGCCATGTGCTGGCCGAACTCAGCGAGTCGGCAGAGAAAATTGAGGATGTCATCGTCATTATCAACGATATCGCCGATCAGACCAATCTGCTGGCACTCAATGCCGCCATTGAGGCTGCCCGGGCAGGTGATCATGGCCGTGGTTTTGCGGTTGTCGCCGATGAGGTGCGCAAACTGGCCGAGAAGACCACCGACGCCACCAGCGGTATTTCCGAAAGCCTCAAGACTATTCGGCGCGACTCCATCGTGGCCGCTGAAAGCACCGCCAAGTCCAGTGATTCCATGGATGAAGGAATCGGTGCCATAGAGGAGATATCGCAGATTATCCATCGCATAAAGGAATTCAACAACCAGATTTCGGAAAACACGCTCTCCATTGCCTCGGCAGCTGAGCAGCAGACCGTCACGGTCCAGGATATCACTGAGCGTCTTGAGGTGATTGCCCACAAGGTTGAAGACATGAAGACCGCCAGCCTTGAGTTCTCCAATCAGGCCCAGTCACTTTCCCTGAGCAATGAAGCCCTGTCGTCGTTTACCACCTCATTTGACACCGGTGACTTCTCCAGTCGCATCAGGGAAAAGTTGCGCAGTGCGGCGGCTGAGGCGGAGCGTGAGATGGAAACCATGCTCAGTCAAGGGGTCCTGACCCATCAGGAGCTCTTCAGTACCGACTACAAGAAAATCCCGGGCATTGAACCGCCCAAGTACGAGGCCCCCTTTACCGGGAAACTGGAAAATCTTTTCAGCCTCATCCAGCGCACGTTCTTCGATGAAAGGCAGATGGCCTATTTTATTTTTGAGAATCGCGACGGCCTGAATGTGGTGCATAACGACAAGTTCAATCAGCCCATGACCGGGAACCCTGATGTGGATGTGACGCGTAACCGCTCAAAACGCCGCTTCTTCACGACAGAGATGGAGCAGAAGTGTGCCCGTAATGATCAGGGAATACTGCAGCAGACCTATGTGCGTGATACGGGAGAAATCCTCACCGATGTATCCTTCCCGGTCTTTATCGGTGGCAAGCACTGGGGTGTGGTGCGTTGTGGTTATGGTAACGATGTGCGTGGTGGCAGTGCCAGCTGTCCCGTGCTCCCCTCAGCGTCGAAGCAGCTCAAGCCGGTCAGCTGACGGAATTCCTGATATCCGCACATCCCGCGAGGAAAGTCTCCTTTCGGGATGTGTGCTTTTCTGCTACAGTAGCCGCCGTAAAGCAATGCTCCGCGGAGGCCCCCATGTCAAACGTCACTGTCTACACCAAGCCCACCTGCCCCTACTGCCATCGCGCTAAAGATTTACTGGACAGTCTGGATGTTCCCTACACCGAGTACGATGTGTCCCGTGACCCGCAGCTCTACGCCACCATCAAGCAACGCTCCGGCATGAATACGGTTCCGCAGGTTTTTGCCGGCGATACGTGCCTGGGTGGATTCTCGGAAATCAGCGCCCTGCACGCAAAGGGAATGCTCCTGGCAGCGCTTGGTCTGACAGAACAGCCCTGATATGATCTGGACAGAATCCGCCCACTGGAACTTTGAAGACAACCTTCGCCTTTTCTCCCAGGGTTCAGGAAAGGCGCTGCTGGGCAAGGGCAACCATGGCCTGGAGCGTGAAGCCCTGCGGGTGCTCGGCGATGGAACCCTGAGTCTGCGCCCGCACCCTCGGGCCATTGGCGACAAGCTTACCCACCCCGCTATTACCACAGACTTTTCGGAAAGCCAGCTGGAGTTCATAACGCCGCCCTTTGCCACCCTGGAGGAGTGCTACCGTTTTCTGGCTCAGATACACGGCTTTGTCAGTCGGAATATCAATGGAGAACTGCTCTGGCCCATGAGCATGCCGTGCCGTCTGCCCGCGGAAGCCGATATTCCCATTGCCCACTACGGCGAAGGTGCAGCGGGGATGGCAAAGGAGATTTACCGACGTGGCCTGGCCCTGCGTTATGGCAAGGTCATTCAGATGGTCTGCGGTATACACTATAATTTCTCGTTCAGTCAGGATTTCTGGGAGTTTCTCCACGGGAAGCTGCCAGTGTCCCATATGGATTTACAGGACTTCATCAACGAAGGCTACTGCGCCATGGTTCGCAATTTCCTGCGCCTGCGTTGGCTGTTTGTCTACCTGTACGGTGCCTCGCCTGTGGTGGATTCGTCTTATACCACCAAAGCGCTGGAGGCTCTGCAGCTGGTTGGCACCGATACCTATGGTCTGCCCTACGCCACATCACTGCGCATGAGCCATTTCGGCTACTCCAATGAAGAGCAGCGCAATTTCCGCGTCTGCTACAATACCCTTGAACGGTATATCAGCGACCTGCGCCGGGCCATGAGCATGCCTGACAGCCGTTACGAGGCCCTGGGTCTTTACCGTGACGGGCAGCAGGTGCAGCTCAATGCCAATGTGCTGCAGATCGAAAATGAATACTATGCGCCCATACGGCTCAAGAACAGTCCCGAGCCGGGGGAAACGCAGCTGGAGTCCCTGGAGCGATCTGGTGTGCGTTATATTGAAGTCAGGGCTTCTGACCTCAATCCCTATAATCCCTTCGGGTTGGAGTGCGATCGCCTGTACTTCCTGCATATGTTGCTCATCTACTGTCTGCTGCGCCACAGTGATCACTGCTCACGGCGCGAGCGGGAAGAGGAGATCAACAGCAATGAGCGTCTTGTGGCGCTGGAGGGACGCAAACCGGGTATCGAAATTGCTTTCTGTGGCCAGAAACGCGATATGCGGCAGGCGGCGCGTCTGTTTCTGGGAGATATGGAGAAGATCGCACTGCTGCTTGATGAGCACGGCGAAGAACCGAAATATACCCAATGTGTACTGCGTGCCCGCGAGCGTATTGAAAACAGCGAGCTGACGCTGTCCGGCATGATGATGGCCGAATTGACCCAGGGGGGAACCTCTTTTGTGGAGCATGGCCTGTCACTGGGGCGACTGCACAAAATGGCTTATGATCGGATGGAGAAGGTCACCGGGCTGTGGGAGCTGCTGGCCAGAGGTGAGTGACTGGCCAGCAGGTGGGCTCAGAAACCCAGCAGACCCAGGGAGTGGCTGATGGTCGCGCGCAGATCCTTGCGGTGCACGACCATGTCGAGCATGCCATGCTCCAGCAGAAACTCCGAACGCTGGAAGCCGTTGGGGAGTTTCTGGCGGATGGTCTGCTCTATGACGCGGGGACCGGCAAAGCCGATCAGCGCTTTGGGTTCGGCAATGTTCAGATCGCCGAGCATGGCAAATGATGCGGTGACGCCACCAGTGGTGGGGTCAGTCAGCAGGCTGATATAGGGAATGCCATGGCGGCCAAGTTCATGGAGAGCCGCAGAGGTCTTGGCCATCTGCATCAGACTGAGGGTTGATTCCTGCATTCTGGCTCCACCCGAGCAGGAAACGATAATGACCGGGCGCTTTTCCGCAATGCCGCGCTCAATGGAACGGGTGATTTTCTCGCCGACCACACTGCCCATGCTTCCACCCATATAGGCGAAGTCAAAAATACTTATTTCCACGCTGTGTCCAAGGATGGTGCCACGTCCGCAGACGATGGCATCCTTGGTGCCGAGCTTCTTTTCTGTCTCCACAATGCGCGCCGCGTAGGATTTGGAGTCGACGAATTCCAGGACATCCACAGGTCTCAGGTCCGCGTCGAACTCCACAAAGGAGTTGGCGTCCAGCAGGGTGGCAATGCGCTCGGCGGCACCCAGTCGCTCATGGTGCTGGCACTTTGGACATACGTAGAGATTTTCCTGGAAGTCCTTGCTGTATATGGTGTCCTTGCACTCCTTGCATTTTATCCAGATGCCTTCAGGGATACTGGTTTTTTCTGTCATAGGTTCCACCTTTGATTATCTATGTGTTCATTTCAGGTATGGGCAAACAGGCAACGGTACTTTACGAAATAGCACTCAAAGGAACAAGCATTCTTTTTCAATGGCAAAAAAACACCGTTTACAGGGGCAAATTGCCCGCTCGGCATCAGGGGCTACAGGAGGAAGGCCGTGGCGATGGAAAAGTAGATGAGAATGCCGGTCACATCCGCGATGGAGGTGATCAGTGGAGCACTGGCCGCAGCCGGATCGAAGTTGAAGCGACTGAGGGCAAAGGGCAGCAGCATGCCTACCATGCTGCCCACGATGACGACCAGGAACATGGAGAGGGCCACTACCATGCCAACATCAACGCCTCCCCGCCAGACGCCAATCATGACAATGGCCAGGGCCATGGTAACGCCCAGACCTAAAGAGACAAGCAGTTCCTTGCCCCACATGCGCAGCCAGTCGCGCCTTTGGATATCACCGGTGGCCAGGGCACGCACCATCAGGGTAGCGGACTGGGCTCCGGCATTACCGCTGCTGGCAACAATCAGAGGCAAAAAGAAGACCAGGACGATGACCGCCTCGATGGTGGCCTCAAAGTGGGCAATACCCGCTCCACTGAAGATGTTGACAAAGGTGAGCAGCACGAGCCAGCCGACCCGCTTGCGGTACAGCAGTGCAGGCGTGGCGTCACGCAGGCTCAGGTCAACGACACCCACACTCCCCATCTTGTGGAAGTCTTCCGTAGCTTCCTGTTCCACGACGTCCATGATGTCGTCAACGGTCATGATTCCCAGCAGTACCCCTTGATGGTCGATGACGGGCAGAACTTCGATGTCATAGTGTTTGATGACCCTGGCGGCTTCTTCGCGATCCTGATCAGCTTCGATGCTGATGACATTGCCGGGCATGATGGTCTCCACCCGGTCATTGAGGTGCCCCAGGAGGAAGTGCTTCAGCTCAATGGCGTCTTTGAGTCTGCGTTCGCGGTCGATGACGAAGATGGTGTTGATGGTTTCGCCCTGCAGGCTGTGCACGCGGATGTATTCCAGGGCGTGTTTGATGGTCCAGTGCGCCTTCACCGCAACGAAGTGGGTGTTCATCAGGCGACCCACGCTCTCCTCTGGGTAGCCAAGCTGCTTGAGAACCTGCTTGACGTCGTCGGGGCTGAGCAGTTTCAGGAAGTTGGCCAGTTTTTCCGCTGGCAGCTGCTCCAGCAAGGCTGTGCGGTCGTCGGGGAAGAGGTGTGTCAGGATATAGCGGCCATCCTTGACGCTGAGGAGCTCCAGGATCTCTGTCTGGCGGGGAATGCTCAGGTAGGCAAAGAGCTCCACCCAGCGCTTGCGTGAGAGCAGGCCAAAGATGCGCAGGCACTCCTCTGGGCTGACCTTGGAGAGCACCGCGGCAATATCCGCTGTGTGCATGCTTTCAAGCAGCTCAACGGATGCTTCACTCCAGTCTTCGCCGGCAAAGCGCTGGGCGAACTCAGAGGGGTTTTCCTGTTGCTCTTCCATGGGATGTCCTTGTGTGTGCAGTATGAGGCGCGTTCGCAGGCTGCGCCCTGTTCACGGCATCGGGATGGAGGTTCCGGCGAGCATACATGTGTCAGGTGCCGGACCATGGCGTTCCCGGTGCTGTGATTCGGGGTTGTGACTCTGAATAATGTATCAGTATTACAGGTTTACCGTAAAAGGAAAAGCCTGATTCATCCAGGCGGCGATATATCCCATATAGCCGGAAAAAATCATGATGCCGATAACCATCAGCAGGATTCCGCTGACTATTTCCACAACGCGCATGCCGGATTTCATGCGCTGCAGAAAGCCCATGAAGTGACTGATCAGCAGTGTGGAAACCAGGAAGGGAATGCCGAGTCCCGCGGAGTAGACACTGAGTAGAATCATGCCTTCGGCGATGGTCTCCTTGGAGGCCGCAATGGTGAGAATCGCCGCCAGAATCGGGCCGATACACGGTGTCCAGCCAAAGCCGAAGGCAAATCCCATAATAAAGGAGCCCAGCGCGCCAGTGGGGATTTTCTGCAGGTGCAGGCGCTTTTCGTGGTAAAGCCATTTAATGGGCAGAAATCCCGTGTAGTGCAGGCCAAACAGGAAGATGACGGCACCTGCCACTTTGGCCAGCAGTACCTGCTGCTGGATCAGAAGAATACCCAGGGCCGATGCAGAAGCTCCCATGATGATGAAGACCAGGGAGAAGCCGAGCACGAACCAGAGCGCGCGGATAAAGAGGCGCAGGCGGTCGGAGCCGGTCATGTCCATCTGGGCGGCACCACCGGTGATAAAGGAGAAATAGGCCGGCACCAGGGGGAGCAGGCAGGGAGATATGAAGGAAAGGATTCCGGCAATGAATGCCGTCCAAAGAGTCAGATCCATTAATTACTCCTCTTGGGTCGCGTGGTGCGACAGGTATTCGTCCAGCGCCGCGATACAGCGCTGGACATCCTGACGGGTTCCGATGCTCATTCGTACCATGGAGGAAGCCACGCGGCGACCTCGGCGAACCAGGATACCCCGGGTTTTCAGAAAAGCCATAAGGGCGTCGGGATCGTCGGGCCTGAGCAGCAGAAAGTTGGCCCGCCCCTCGTAGACGTCGATGGAATGTTGACGGAGGTACTCTGTCAGCATGGGTTTGGCGTGGTTCATGACCTCCGCGACATAATCATGCATATACCCTGGACTGTCCAGGGCCGCCGCTGCCGCAACCGCGCCCAGCATGTTGACATCATAGGGGCCACGCACCTTCAGAAGCTGCTCCACCACGTCCTCGTGAGCCAGCAGGTAGCCCATGCGCAGTGCCGCAAGGGCGAAGGCTTTGGAGAAGGTGCGCAGCACGGCCATATTGCGGTGGGCGGGGACCATGTCCTTGACGGTTTCGCCGTGGAACTCGTAGTATGCCTCGTCCACGATGAAGAACGTTTGTGGCCAGCTCTGAATAAGGCGCTCCAGAAACTTTCGCTCAATGGGGGTTCCCGTTGGGTTGTTGGGGTTGACCAGTACCACCACCTTGGGGAGTCCAGTGGCAATGGCCGCTTCGACCTCCTGGTAAGGGAAAGAGAAATCCTGGCAGTAGGATATTTCCACAATATCCGCATGCTCAAGGCCCGCAGCCTGTTCAAACATGGCGAACGAAGGACTCAGCAGCACAACCTGGTCGCCGGGATTCACCAGCAGGCGCATCAGAACATCTATGGCCTGATCAGAACCATTGGTAAAGAGGCAGTGCTTTGCCGACAGCTGGACGTAGTGACCGATTTTTTCGGCGAGGTCGGCATATTCCGGGTATACCTGGAGCCTGCCACTGGCAAGAAAGTGGCTCAGCGCGTCGATGACAAATGCTGGTGGAGGCTGGGTCGATTCGTTAAAGTCGAGCAGCAGGCAGCCGGAAGTGGATCTTCCTTCCAGGGGGGGAGTATATGCAGACATCGCCTGAATATGAGGTTTAAACATGCAAAGGCCTCAATAGATGGTATTCTGTGCCCGTAAGGTGTAGCAAATTCCCCTTTCTTATGCACGTAGATTTTTTGGAACTCTGCATGGCGGCACTGTTGACTTTTTCAGCAGAAGCGCCAGTGTTCCAGGAGCGAGCCGGATGGTGAGCGGCAGAGACTCGAGCCATGGACGAAAGCGAGTGTCTCAGGGAGGGAACACTCCCGCGCGTGCTTCTTTGCACGCAGGAAATTGCAGGGGTTTCGCTACGCCAGGCACATCCTGGCGCACCGAGGCTTCCGTGAACCGAATTTTTTCAGGAGATTGCTGATGACAGACTTGCACAGAGCCGTACCGCATATGCTGATTGTCGGAGCAGGGGCCATCGGCTCCTATTATGGATCGAAACTCCACCGCGCGGGCGCACGCGTCAGTTTTCTCTGCCGCTCTGGCGGGGATATGCTGCGTGAAACGGGAATCACCATCGATTCGCTCCACGAAGAGCGCTTCCACTTCCATCCCCAGCGTGTTCTCATGGCCGGTGAACCCTGCCCGGAACCCGTGGATTACATTGTGCTCACCACCAAGGTCCTGCCCGGCATCAGCGGCGTCGACATCATCCGTCCCTACCTGGGGGAACAGACGGTTATCGTACTCATCCAGAATGGTATTGATATTGAAGTTCCCTATCGGCAGGCCTATCCTGAACACGAGATTATCAGTGTGCTGGCCTTTGTGTGCGTCAGTCGCCTTTCGCCCGGAAAGATACTCCACCAGGACTATGGCAAGCTGGCACTGGGGAATTATCCTGAGGGGAAAACCCCATACCTTGAGGCGCTGGTGGAGTTGCTGCGCCTTGGTGGTGTCACCTGTGAAGTTACCGACAGAGTTCAGGAAGCGCGCTGGCGCAAGCTGGTATGGAATGCCTCTTTTAACACCCTGTCGGTGCTGGGTGGAGGTGTGGATACCGCTCAGTTGCTGGCTGACGAGGAGTCTTGCCAGCTGGTACGCCAGGTCATGGAGGAAGTATGTCTGGTGGCCGCGGCTGAGGGGCACCGCCTGGTACCCTCAATTGTTGATGAGCAGATTGAGCACACGCGGGTGATGACTCCCTATAAAACCAGCATGTTGCTGGATTATGAGAATCGCCGGCCCATGGAAGTGGAGGTGATCGCGGGAAATCCAGTGCGCAAAGCGCGGCTGCACGGCCTGAGCGTGCCGCGACTTGAGATGATCTACCGGCTGCTGCGCCTGCAGGATGCTCAGCGCAGACGTCAGAGGGGGTAGCTGGCGATAAAGGTGGTTCCTTCGCGCTGGCACACTTCAAAACGCACTGTGCCACCCAGGTAGCGTTCGGTGAGCAGCTTCATGCTGTAGGTGCCCAGCCCGCGATCGCGCCCTTTGGTGGAGAAGGAGCGTTGAAAGAGTTTGAGCTGGATGTCGCGGGGCATGACGGTCTGGTTGCGTACCCAGAAGTCAATCTGAGTGCCATCGCTGCTGCGACGGCAACCCACATCCACCACCTGTCCAGGCGCGGATGCCTCCAGGGCATTTTTCAGCATATTGCCCAGCACACGCCGAATCAGCAGTCCCGAAGAGTTGAAGGTGATGTTTTCCGAGCTGGTGTCGATATTGATGGCAATATCCTTTGCCAGGCGGTTCCCCAGGTACTGTCCCACCACGCCGGAGAGCAGTTCCAGGGAGGCGCAGTACTCCCGGCGTACCTCCAGCTGGTCGGTCTCCGCCATAAGCAGATCTCGCTGTTCAAGAATCTCTTCGGTGAGCTGGCGCGAAGCCTGCTGCAGTGAGTTGAGCATCTGCCGGGTGGAAAAAGGGCCACCGGATGAGATCGTATTACTTTCGCGGAGGTTATCCACCAGCAACTCCACATAGCTTTGCAGGCTGCCGGCGGTGTTGATGATATCGTGGAAGAAGATACGTTCCAGGTTCTGCCGCCGTTTTTCGTGGCTGAGATTGCTGATGGTCAGGATAGAGAAGACCTGGTTCTGGACATGCAGTGCCGTGGCGTTAATACCCAGCTCCAGAGAATCGGACTTCCCCTGGGACTCCACATTGAGCAGACACTCCCGGTAGGATTCCTCGCCCTGCAGGGACTCGAGAATGGCCAGCACCGCTCCGCAGTTGCGGCAGGCCTCGGCGGTTCCGCAGCCACCGGCCTCGAGAAAGGCATTGACGCACCCCACTACTTCGCCTGGTCGTTTTCCCAGTATATCGTCACGATTCTTTACCAGCAGCATTGCCATCAGTGCCCGGTTGCACAGGGCAATCTGCCGATTCCCGTTGAGAATCATGATAGGCTGCGCAATGCTGTCAAGCAGCTGCACCGTGCTGTGGTAGTCCAGCAGCAGCTGCTGCTGATCCAGTACATTCTGGTGCGAGGAGCGCTCTGGTGATGCAAAATAGGTTCTATCGCTATTCATGGACCAACCCCTGGCCTCCAGTCATACTGCCACGGAAATATGGTGATCGCGCCCCTGTTGTCTGGGAACTTCAAGGAAATTGCAGAGGATGTCCTCACCATGCTGACAGAGAATGCTTTCAGGGTGAAACTGAATGCCATACAGCGGCCGACTGACATGTTCCACGGCCATGATGGTGCCATCTTCGGTCTGGGCGGTGATGCGCAATTCTGCGGGCAGGGGACGCAGCCCGATCAGGGAGTGGTAGCGGGCAACCCGGATATGTTGCGGGATATTGCGAAACAGGTGGCTGCTGTCATGGGTAATGACGCTGCTCTTGCCGTGGAAAACATTGCCCGATGGAACCACCTGGCCGCCCAGGGCTGCGATGATGGTCTGGTGGCCAAGGCATACGCCCAGCAGGGGCACGCTGGCATGGCGCACCAGCTGGGCGCACAGCCCATTGGGGTCGGGGCTGGAGGGGCCGGGTGAGAGGATGATTCTGGCCGGTTTCAGCGCCATGACCTCTTCCAGGGTCACTTCGTCGGGGCGAACGACCTTTGTGGGTATATATTTGTCCACAATCTGCACGATGTTATAGGTGAAGGAGTCGTAATTATCGATCATAAGCAGCATGGGCTTCCTCCATTTGCAGGGCCATTTCCAGGGCGCGCATCAGGGCAGCGGCCTTGTTCTGACACTCTTCATGTTCCTTCAGGGGATCGCTTTCGGCGACAATACCTGCGCCAGCCTGCACCGAATACTGGTTCTGTCCTTTGTTGACAAGGGTGCGTATGGCGATGCAGGTATCCATGTTGCCGGCGTAGTCAAAGTAGCCTACAACACCGCTGTAGATCCCCCGTGCCAGCTCCTCGTGCTGGGCGATAATCTCCATGGCGCGTATTTTGGGCGCGCCGGAAACGGTACCGGCGGGAAAGGTGTCCCCCAGCATGCTGAGCAGCCCTTTGCTGTGGGCTGGGTCGATGGTGCCGCTGACATTGGAGACCATATGCATGACGTGGGAGTAGTGTTCCACCACCATCAGCTCGGTCACTTCCACGGAGCCGGTTTTACAGAAGCGTCCCAGATCGTTGCGTGCCAGATCCACCAGCATGATGTGTTCGGAAATCTCCTTGGAGTCCGCCTTCAGCTCCTGCTCCAGGCGCAGGTTCTCCAAGGGGTCGGCCGCAATGCGACGGGTTCCGGCGATGGGGCGCAGGAACGCCTTGTCGTCTTTGATCTTCAGGTGCATCTCCGGTGATGAACCGATGAGGCGATAGTCTCCAAAATCCAGGAAGAAAGTGTAGGGAGAGGGGTTTACCCGGCGCAGGGCCCGGTAAACTGTAAATGGCGCCACCTCGGCACAGACCTGCATGCGCTGACTGAGCACGGCCTGGATGATTTCTCCCTGGAAAATATCCTCCTTGATCTGTCGGACGCTCTCCATATACGCTTCGGCGGGAAAGAGGTACTCCACCTGCAGTGATCCGCCTGCCGGTCTGTCATAGCGGATTCCCGCATGCTGCAGCGTGCGCACCACATCAGTCATCTGCCGGACGCCTTCATCATAGTCGTCAGCCTGCTCAAGGTTAAAGAGCAGGGTCACGGTATTGTTCCAGTTGTCAATGATCAGCAGCTTGCGAAACTCATACAGGTGAATGAGGGGGAGGTTGAGCCGGTCGTGCTTATGGGAGGGCAGCTTTTCGAAGAGTCGCGCGGCATCGTATCCGATATGGCCCACATAGCCTCCGGAGAAGTCGGGGAGAGCGGGATCCTTACGGTAGCCCCGATCCCGCAGCAGCCCGTCCAGATATTCCAGGGGTTCCGTGTCAAGGGGCTGACCATTGACAAACAGCCCCTGGTGGTTCACCAGGATTTCGTCCCCTTTCTCCACGCCGATAAAAGTATAGCGGCTCCACTTACCGCGGGTTTCCACTGACTCAAATATAAAAGGAGCGCTCAGCACGCGGCCTATGAAAACGGGTGTAAAGAAGTCGCCGGGAATATCACACCGCAGAAGGTAGCGGCCATACTGGGCGTGATACTGTGTAAAAGCCTCTTTGGAGGTAATTTCCATGCTGTGGGCTCCTGGTGGATGGCTTTGAATAGGGTTCACTAAAAGTGTATATCTACAACACCTCTGCCCCTGGAACAACAGGAAACTGAACTTTTCTCCCCCTTCTCCATGGGAAGGTTCCCTGGGTGAGCGGGCCTGTCATGCGAGCACGGTTGCTGGATTCGACACATGGGTCGAGTGTCCAGGGCCGTGAAGGGGGGCTTTTCGGAATCGTGCTGATTTCGATTTACACATCCTGCGGAAATGATTACCATGCCGTCATTCATTTTCAGACAGGCAGGATCGTGACCATCGCCATCGACATACGCAATCTCAGTTTTACCTATGAAGAGCGCCAGGTTCTCCACGACATTAATCTGCAGGTACACGAGGGCGACTTTCTGGGCATTGTTGGTCCCAATGGTTCGGGAAAGTCAACGCTGCTGAAGCTTATCCTGGGGCTTCTGCGTCCCGGAGAAGGCTCCATCACCCTTTTTGGTGAGGACTCCCTCTCGTTTACCCAGCGTCACCGCATCGGCTATATCGCCCAGCGTGCCAGCAGTGTCAACCTTGGCTTTCCGGCCACGGTCAGCGAGATCGTGGCATCGGGTCTGCTTTCGCGCCAGCATTTTCTGGGGCGCCTGAAGCAGGTTCATAAGGAAAGCATCCAGGCTGCCATCAGGATGGTCGGGCTTGCTCCCCACAGCGACCAGATGCTCGGGAAGCTCTCCGGTGGTCAGCAGCAGCGTGTCTTTATTGCGCGGGCGCTGGTGAGTGAGCCCGAACTGATGATCTTTGACGAACCCACGGCGGGCGTGGACGGCGAATCCATGGAGCGTTTTTATCAGCTGCTCGAGGATCTGCATTGCCACCACGGAAAGACCATGATCCTGGTCAGCCATGATATAGGAGTCATCACCACCCGGGTCAACAAGGTGGCCTGCCTGAACCGGGAGCTGTATTTTCACGGCGACAACCTGGATTTTATCGCGCAGCAGGAGAGCATTCTGGATCGCGCATACCGTCATTCTGTCCAGGTGATCAGCCATGGACACTGAACGATGAGGGCAACGGCGTGATTGATGCACTGATCCACTACAGTTTTATGCAGCGGGCTTTCGCTGCGGGTCTCCTGGTCGGCGTTATTGCTCCGCTGATTGGCGTCTATCTGGTAATGCGGCGCCTTTCGTTGATTGCCGACGCCCTTTCCCATGTGACTCTGACAGGCATAGCGGCGGGAATGCTGTGGAATAAGCTCTTTCCGTTTTTTCCCGTCAATCCTGTACTAAGCGGCATGGGGGCGTCCACAGTCGGAGCGCTTTGTATTGAACAGTTGCGCAGGGCGTATCGTCACTATCAGGAGCTGTCCATTCCCATTATCCTCGCCGCCGGCGTCGGGCTGGGGGTGGTGTTGATCAGTATGGCCGATGGCTTTAACGCTGAGCTTTTCGGCTACCTCTTTGGCAGTGTCGTGGCGGTTTCAGTCACCGACCTGTGGCTTATCGTCATGACGACCGGACTGGTCTTCGGCTTTACCCTGTTCACCTATCGTCCCATGTTTGCCCTCTCCTTTGACGAAGAAGGGGCGCGGGTGGCGGGTATTCCCCAGCGGGCGCTGAACTTCTGCTTTATTCTGATGGTAGCGCTGGTGATTGCCGTTGGCATGCGGGTGGTGGGGATACTGCTGATCTCTTCCATGATCACGCTTCCCGTTGCCGCCAGTCTGCATGTGGCCCGCAGTTTTTTTCAGACGTTTCTCTATGCCGTTTTCTTTGCACAGCTTGCCATAATCAGTGGGCTCATCGCGGCCTTCTACCTGGACTGGGCTTCGGGGGGTACCATTGTGCTGGTGGCCGTGGCCATCCTCCTGCTGTGCATGGGGTATAAACGCATCCGGGTGAGGGAGTAGTCATGCAGATTGAGCGTGCCCTTGAGTCGCTGCGCAAGCAGGGCATCAAAACCACAGGGAAAAGGCGTGCCTTGCTGGAGGTCCTTGGTGCCGATTACCGTTTTCTTTCTGCCAAGGAGCTTTACGAGGCCCTGGCGCCTGAGTACCCTTCCATAAGTTTTGATACCATTTACCGCAATATGGGGATGTTCGTGAAAGCAGGCATCCTGGAAACCACAAACCTTGAGGGAGAGCGACGCTTCCGCCTCGGCAGAAGCTGCGGCCAGGCTCACGATGATCATCAGCACTACGTGATCTGCCTTGGCTGCGGTAGTTCCCTGGTGTTGCCCGGCAACTGTCCGGTGAAGGCGATGGCCCTGCCGGGAAATTTTCAGATTACCGGGCATAAGCTGGAGATATACGGTTACTGTGAGCAGTGTTGCCCCGCTGACGGGAGTTAGCGGGCTGCCGAGATTCTTATCCGCGCGTTGACAGCCTGCATCCTGGTGTTTTTGGCGCCTGCCGGTTCGGGCTGTTTCAGCAAGCTGTTCATGCTGCGGGCTTTTAGTGCTTGACCATGCCAGCTGGGACGTGATACATTCCCCGGCTGTACAATTCACACAGGAGGCTATTTTGGCTCATACAAGCTCCGCGCGCAAGCGCATCAGACAGTCACAAAAGAAGCATGCTCGCAACAGTTACGTGAAGACCACGCTGCGAACTTTCAATAAAAAATTCAACAAGGCCGTTGAAGCTGGCGATAAAGAGCAGGTTCAGACCCTGTTCCGTCAGTGCCAGAAAAAGTTTTCCCAGGCAGCTGCCAAAGGCGTGATTCACAAGAACACCGCCAGCAGAAAAGTTTCCCGCCTGGCTCAGGCCGCCAAAAAGGTTCTGGTAGAGAGCTGATCAGTTCTTTTTCTTTTTGCGTTCATACAAACAGAATGAAGCCACAGTGCACTCGTCGCATTGTGGCTTTCTTGCTTTGCAGCAGCGCCTGCCGTGAAAGATCAGCAGGTGGTGCAGCTGCGACCATTTTGGCTGCGGGGTATAGGCCATCAGATCCTGCTCCACAGCCAGGACCGTTTCTCCGTCGGACAGACCGATGCGCCGGCTGACACGAAACACGTGGGTGTCAACGGCAATGGCATCGCTGCCCATGGCGCAACTGGTGATGACGTTGGCACTCTTGCGGCCCACGCCGGGCAGTGACATCAGCTCCTGACGCGTTGAAGGTACCTCTCCTCCAAACGTTTCCACCAGCATTTTTGCGGCGGCAATCAGGTTTCTGGCTTTACTGCGGAAAAGTCCGCAGGACTTGATGATACCTTCCAGCTCGGCCTGATTGGCGGCTGCCAGTGCTTTGGCGTCCGGGTAGTGCATAAAGAGAACCTTTGTCACCTGGTTGACCCGGACATCGGTGCACTGGGCTGAAAGCACGACCGCCACCAGCAGCTCGAAGGCGTTGTCGAAGTCAAGCTCGGGGGCGGCATCGGGGTACTGCTCTTCCAGCAGGTCTATCAGCTTTCTGACGTCTTTTGGGCGCAGGGAGCAGGCCACGGTCAGCCTACGTGCAGAACGTGGAAGAGCATGCTCATGCGTACGGCCACGCCGTTTTCCACCTGTTGCAGGATCAGGCTGCGCTCTCCGTCGGCCACTTCCGGCGAAAGTTCCAGACCACGGTTGACCGGTCCAGGGTGAAGGATAACGGCATCTTTGCGCATCATCTGCTGACGTCGCTTATTCAGCCCCCAGATGCGGGAGTACTCCGCGGTATTGGGAAAGAGGGCGGGGCCGTGCTGACGTTCCATCTGGATGCGCAGCATAATAACCACATCTGCCCAGGGGAGCACTTCTTCAAAGTTGGAGGTGATGGGAACATTGTCGATGTGAAAATTGCGCGGCATCATGGTTCGGGGGGCGCACAGCCGGACATTGGCTCCCAGTTTATGCAAGCCGATGATATTGGACCGCACCACGCGGCTGTGGGCCACGTCGCCCACGATCAGGACGTTCACGCCTGCCAGCTTTCCGATATGTTCCTGAATGGTGAATATGTCCAAAAGAGCCTGAGATGGGTGTTCATGGGCGCCATCACCGGCATTGATAACGCTGGCTTCGATGTTATCCGCCAGCAGCTTGGGAGAGCCGGAGACGCTGTGGCGAATGACGATGACGTCAGGATGCATGGCCATGATATTCCTGGCCGTATCCAGGAGAGTTTCCCCTTTGGTGGTGGATGATGTGGAAGAAGAAAAGTTGATGGTATCCGCACTCAGCCGCTTTCCGGCGATTTCAAAGGACGTGCGGGTACGGGTGGAGTTTTCAAAGAACATGTTGATCTGTGTTTTGCCCTTGAGAGGGGGGACCTTCTTCACGGCTCTGGTATTGATCCCCTTGAACTCCCTGGCCGTATCCAGCAGGAGGGTAATTTCTTCAGCGCTGAGATGGTAGAGGCCCAGGATATGATTCTGTTTGAACTCCATGCTTTACTCTCCGTCTTTGCTTTGCAGTATGTATACGCGGTCCTCATCATCTATTTCCTGCAGACACACCTTGACGCGCTCGTCGCGGAAGGTGGGCACCTTCATGCCTACATACTCGGCGTACAGGGGCAGCTCATTGTGGCCACGATCAATGAGGACAAAAATTTCCACCAGGGCTGGACGTCCCTGGTCCATGACGCAGTACAGTGCGCTGCGAATGGTTCGGGCGGTGTAAAGGACGTCGTCGACGATAATCACTTTTTTCCCGTCAAAGTCAAAGGCGGCGAGGGGGCCTTTCAGCACAGGCGCTGATTGTGCCATGGAGAGGTCATCGCGGTAGAGGGTACTGTCCATGACGCCAAAGGGAACTTCATGGCCGGTCATCTGTTTCAGTTTTTCCACCAGCCGGCGTCCAAGGTGTTCGCCCCGCGTGCGCAGGCCGACGACCATGGTGGCGCTGATATCCTTGTGTTTTTCGATAATCTGACTGGCGACGCGGGTCAGAGCGTGATCTACATCCCGGGCACTCATGATCTCTCTCATAATGACCTCTCCTGCTCCTTGATTTCGTTCCAGAAACGATCCAGCTCTTCAATATCGGCTTTGCCACCGGCCTGCGCCAGGCGTTCTTCAACCTGGCGAAAGCGGCGCGCAAATTTCTGATTCGTGCGATTGAGGGCCGTTTCCGGCTCAACTCCCAGCTTGCGGGCGCAATTAACGACGCTGAAAAGGACATCACCCATCTCGGCCTCAATTTCGGCGAGTTTTCCCTGCTGAATCGCATCACGCAGCTCGCCGATCTCCTCCTCCAGCTTGACAAGAGTGCCCTCGGCGTCCGGCCAGTCAAAGCCAGTCTTCGCGGCACGCTTCTGGAATTTGTAGGCCCTGGCCAGGGCGGGCAGATGACGGGGTACGCCATCGAGGACGCTGGTGCGTTCGCGTTTTTCAGCGGCCTTGATTTCGCCCCACTGCTGCAGCACTTCGTCGGCACTTTCCAGCGCGTTCGAACCGAATATATGAGGGTGGCGGCGCACCATCTTTTCGTGCAGCGTACGGGCCACGTCGTCAATGGTAAACGCCCCGCGGCGGCTGGCGATATCGCTGTGGAAAAAGACCTGCAGCAAGACGTCGCCCAGTTCTTCCATCAGTTCTTCGTCATCACCGGCATCTATGCTGTCCACCACTTCGTAGGCCTCTTCAATGAGGTACTGGCGCAGGCTTTCGTGGGTCTGTTCCCTGTCCCATGGACATCCATCGGGGCCGTTGAGGGTGTCCATGAGCTCTCTGAGGCTTTCGAGGGAGACGTAGTGCGCAGACATAACACCCCTTTTCATAATAAGAAAGAACGAGGCTCCACCGGAAGTCGGAAACCGGTGGCTGCTGCATGTGATTATACGCACGCCCCTTTTGCCTTGTAAACCGCAAAACTTGGAGTGTCGCTTTTTGGGATTGGAAGAGCGCTGCCGCAGTCCTTGAGGAACCGTCTTACCGGGCAGAGGGGAATTTCCATTTCCCTTCGGGTGTGGCACAATCGGCAGGAATTTCACAGCAGGGGAGGCAGACATGCACAGTAAAATTCGAGAGTACCTGAAACTGGAAACGCAGCCCGTGGCCACCCTGTGGCTCGACCGCGCTCCTGAAGAGCGACTGCAGTTTGAAAAGGGGCGCCGGGGTTGCATCCTTTCGTTGATTGCCGCCAGTGCCAAGGGACGGGTGAGCGCGCTTGATCACGAAAGTTTTGGTTGTCCAGGCGGCGGTGTGGGCATGGGGTATGGCAACCAGTATGAAAATTTCCCCGGCGGCATAGACTGTTTCGCGCGCTTTCTCTCTAGCGGCAACAAGGGGTATCCCAAGGGAGAAGCTGTGGCCAGTGCCCTTGAGGGTAAGGCTCCGCAGCACTTTATCCATGAGTATCTGAATGGTGAAGGGTATATCAAGACGCCGGAACTGGTGGAAGACTTCATGGGGCGACTGGGATTCATGGATATCGGCAAGGTGACGGTTTTCAAACCCCTGGACAGGGTAGAACCCGGTGAAGAGCCTGTTGTGGTTACGATTTTCTGTAATGCCGATCAGCTTTCCGCGCTGGTGGTGCTGTGCAACTCCTTCCAGGAGGGCATAGACAATGTCATGTCTCCCTTTGGTGCCGGTTGCCAGTCCATGGGACTGCTGGCGTATCATCAGCTGGCTGCGGAACGGCCCAAGGCGATTATCGGGCTCTTTGACATCACTGCCCGCAATACGCTTAAGGGGAGTCTTGGGGAGAACCTGCTGAGCTTCAGTGTTCCTTACTCGCTCTTTGTGCGCATGGAAGAGGAGGCCGATGGGAGTTTTCTCGCCCGGAAGCCCTGGCAGAAACTGACGGGATCTGTCTCAGCGGGATAGGAGCTTCAGCACAGGCCGGCCCACTGGGCGAAATTTTCCGTGTCGTGGTGGAGATGGCCCTGGAACTGGTGCAGCACAATGCGATAGAGAGAGCCCATTTCCAGGCCGTCGGCGGGGGTAATGCGCGTGTGGAGTGTGGATTGCTCCCCACAGGGTTCAAGGGTGTACTCCACCAGAAAGCGAACCCCCATGAAGGTGTAGGTGGCATGGACACCCAGGTGGATCGGGTCGGGATCCCAGGTGAAGGGGATTTCGCCCATCAGGCTCAGGCCTGCATAGGCGTTGGCTCCCCGGCTCCCCACATCCTCCATCAGGCTCGACCACTCCGGAATCAGCAAAGGATCCCGGAGGAAGTCAAAGGCATCGGCGGCACAGAGAGCCAGGGGTTGCTGCCAGTTTCGCACCTATTTCTGACCCTGCTTGATGAGGTACTCGGAGACCTTCATGGCCGCCTTGGCCCCTTCGCCAGCAGCGATGATCACCTGCTTGAACTTGACATCCGTAACATCGCCGGCGGCAAAGACACCGGGAATGTTGGTTTCGTTATAGGTGGAGATGACAATCTCACCGTTGTCATTGGTCTGCAGGAGATTTTTCAGGCCATCGGCGTTGGGCGCGCGGCCGATTTCCACAAAGATGCCGTCAGTGGTCAGTTCCTGTTCCACGGAACTGTTGCGGTCGCGGATACGCAGACCCGTCACATACTCATCGCCCAGGATCTCCACTGGGATAGTGTTTTCGTAGATATCCACGCTGACTTCCTTGAGGCGATCCATGAGAATGGGCTCGGCCCTGAGCTGGCTGCGCACGATAAGCTGCACTTTCGAGGCGATTTTCACCATCTCCAGGGCTGCTTCCACCCCGGAAGTGCCGCCACCGATAATGGTGACGATCTTGTTGCGGTAGAGGGGGCCGTCGCAGGTGGTGCAGTAGGTCAGCCCTTTGCCGTTGAACTTTTCTTCATTCTTGACCCCGACGGTCTTGGGTTTGGCGCCAGTGGCGATAATGGCTGAACGCCCCTGAAACTCGCGACCCTCTGCCGTGATGAACTTCTTGGTCGTGCCGTGATCCTCAATGGCCACGACCTCCTGCATGAGCTCAATTTCCACATTGGAGTATTTGCGCACATGCTCCTCAAACTTCATGGCCATTTCCCAGCCGGTGGAGTAGGGTATGCCCAGGTAGTTCTCCACGTCAAAGGTCTTGGTGAGCTGTCCACCGGAATCATAGGCCACGATCAGGGTTGAAAGATTCTTGCGGGCCGTATAGATGGCAGCACTTTCACCTGCGGGGCCAAGTCCTGCAATAATAACGTCATACACCTTTTCTCCACTCATGGGTCGCACCTCTATATATTGGTAATTATTCTCGTTTATCATTGAGCTTCTGGAAAATCAAGGGGTAAGTTTACTATTTGAACTCCTGTTCGTTCGCAGGTTGCTATAATATAATGCTGTTCAGTTTTCGTACATCCGAAACGGCAGATTGTCGACACCGACACTGATACCATGCTGGAATAGAGAAAATGGTTCTGCACAGACTGCGTCGCTTGACATTATCCTCACCATATATACGAGTTTCTTTTGCCACTTTTGGGTCGCCAAAAGTGGCGCAAAAGCGACCCCCAGTGCTGTCCTTTTCAGCCGCCCGCTTGCCTGGAACTGGGGACCGCAAACAACCGCCCTCCATGGCTTTTGGTTTGCGGTTGCCGCCGTCGTGGCGGCAACCCTGTGGGTCCATCGCGTTCCAGTCGGCGCGTTCTGGCTGGGCCAGCACACGGGGGAGAGACAGAAACAGTCCGTTCCCCCATGGCAACATCAGCACAAGAATGCCTGAAACCAGGACGACAGGATGCGAAGCATCAGTTATATGAAGCAGGAGGTATTCGAGGTACAGAGTACCATGTTTCACTTCAGACGCAATCGGTGATTCAACTCCCCATGGCAGATATGCCAGTCGACCAGTTCCTGAAAGCCCACCATGGCATTGAGCACAGCCAGGCCCGTTGCCTGTTGCAGGTCGCCTGGTCTGAGGTCAGCGGGGAAAAGCAGTCCACATGTCAGCATTCGTTCCCGCGTGGTGCCATGCAGAAGGGGGCGACGGGGAGTCAGCCAGCGTCCATGGATGCGCAGGGCGATATTGGCTATGGACGTATCACTGAGCAGGCCGTCGCGGACCAGAAGAATTTCATCGGCAGCGGGGTGCTCTGCGCGCAGCTGCTCAATGGAGTGGCGATCGGCAAACTTCCATGGGTAGTCGATGGACGAGCCATCGACCAGGCCCAGGCGGTGAATCTGACGCGGTTGAAAGGGCAGGAATTCCAGGGAGTGCAGTCCGTGCCGGTGATAGAGGATACGGCAGCGCAAAATGCCTTTGTGTTGTGGACACTCCGTCAGGAGGGCGTGCAGATCTATGGGTACACGCTGGCCCCAGAGCGCCTGCGAGCTGAGAGTAACCCGGCGCTGGTGCCACTGGAGGTGCTGAGGCGCGCCATTTTCGATGCGGATGGTCTCAAGTAACAGGGACATAGACTTTTCTGCACATTTCCGTGTACTCATCCACAAGGTCGCTCTCTGCCGTCAGGCCACCGCCACTCTTGAAGACCAGTCCACTGGGAGTGCGCTCCAGAAAGCGAATGAGCACGGCACTGTCAACACTGCTGCCGTCAAAGTAGCCGAAGACTCCGGTGAAGTAGCCACGCTCATGGAGCTCAACGGCCTTGATGATCTCCATGGTTTTCAGCTTGGGCGTTCCACTGACGGAACCGGCAGGTAGCATGTTGCAGAGAATATCCCCCAGCTGATCGGGCCAGGAGGCGGGCAGGTCGCCGCAAATATGGGAGCTGGTCTGCAGCAGCCTTCCCCGGCCACTGGAGATGCTTTCCAGGTAACGGAAGCGTTCAACACGCACTCTGCGAGCCACACAGGAAAGGTCGTTGCGCAGGAGATCCACGATCATCGTGTGCTCGCTGATCTCCTTGGGGTTGGCGAGAAGCGCCGCCGCCGCACCGGGGATCGTCGCATCGGCGGTTCCCTTCATGGGGAAGGTCTCTATGGTCGTATCCTGAATGCGGACAAATCGCTCGGGGGAAAAGCAGGTGAACTCGTCCTGCAGGTACAGGCGAAAGGGCGCCTGGGCGCGGTGGAAAATCTGCTCGAGACTCCAGTCGCAGGCTACCGGTGTGGAGGCCGTCAAATTGAGCAGGTAGGTGTCACCGGCAGCCATATGCTCTTGCACGGTTCTGAAGGCCCGAGCGTAGTGGGCAAGCTCCATGGGAGCCGCTGACCACTGTCGTACCCCTTGAGGCAAGGGGTGGTGGTCGGTGCGCGTATGACGGAAGCCGGGTAAGACAAACTGAACCCGCTCATCCATGGCTGCCAGAGGGCACAGAAGGTGGCGGGAAAAGTCAAAGGAGATCAGGAAAAAACAGGGTATACGCTGCTGCCCCAGGGCGTTGAGCTTCAGGCGGACCTGCTCGCGTCCCTGCTGGCAGAGGGTATGGGGCGGGGGAGTCTGGGGCGATGCCGGTGCTGATACCGGCCTGTGTGCTGGCGTCCTGATGTCAGTGCACGTCATTCCAGTTATTCCCGCTGCTGACCGTGACCGTAAGCTTCACCTTCAGCTGGGCCGCGGACTCCATCTGCTCCTGTAAAAAAGCGCTGAAAGGTTCCGCCTGCTCAAAGGGCACCTCGAAGAGCAATTCATCGTGGATCTGCAGCAGCATACGGGCCTGATAGGGGGCGAGCTGCTGGTGAATGCGGTTCATGGCGATTTTAATGATATCAGCGGAGGTTCCCTGAATGGGCATGTTCACGGCATTGCGCTCTGCTGCCTCGCGGATGTTGCGGTTGCGGCTGTTGATGTCGGGCAGATAGCGGCGGCGTCCGTACAGCGTCTGGGCGTATCCGTGCTCTCTGGCAAAGGCGATCTGATGGTCAATGTAGGCCTTCACTCCGGGATAGCGCAGGAAATAACTGTCTATGAGCGCCTGGCCTTCCTTGGGAGTCATGCCCAGGTCACGGCTGAGTTTGAAGGCGGAGATGCCATAGAGAATGCCGAAGTTGACTGCCTTGGCCATGCGGCGGTAGTTGGGTTCACTGGAGCCGAAAATGGCATCGGCGGTCTGGGCGTGAATATCCTTCTCTTCGGCGAAGCTTTTCAGCATCGACTCGTCACCGCTCAGGTGCGCGGCAATGCGCAGTTCAATCTGAGAATAATCCGCTGCCACGAAGCAGAAACCAGGTGCCGGGACAAAAGCCTTGCGCACCTCGCGCCCCTCTTCGGTGCGAATGGGGATGTTCTGCAGGTTGGGATCGGAACTGGAGAGACGCCCTGTGTTGGCGACTGTCTGATTGAAGCTGGTGTGGATACGCCCTGTCCAGGGATTGATAAGTTCTGAAAGCGCGTTGACATAGGTGGAAAGCAGTTTGGACACCATACGGTACTGGGTCAGGACATTGGCAATTTCATACTGCGGAGCCAGGGCCTCCAGGACCGAGACATCGGTGGAGTAGCCGGTTTTCGTCTTCTTTACCGGGGGAATGCCCATCTTCTCGAAGAGCAGGGTTGCCAGCTGCTTGGGCGAATTGATGTTGAAGGCTTCGCCTGCCAGCTCGTATATCTTTTCTTCAAGCTCATGAAGGCGTCGGGTAAAGGATTCGTGAAGATTGCCCAGCATTTCACGATCCACGGCGATGCCCAGCATTTCCATATGGCAGAGCACCCGCACCAGGGGCATTTCTATGGCGTGGAACAGCTCGTGGTACTCCTGCTCTATGCGGGGGGCGAAGAGGTTGTACAGGGCGAGGGTTATGGCGGCGTCTTCGCCGGCGTAGCGGGCGGCGGTGGGGATATCCACATCGCGGAAGGTGGAGCCCTTGGGTACCACATCCTTGAAGGCAATCATCTCGTGGGAGAGGAATTCAACGGCCAGCTGATCCAGTCCATGGGATCGGCGATTGGCATCCAGCAGATACGAGGCGATCATGGTATCAAACAGGCGTGGCTGTGGCAGCGCCATGTCGTGACGCTGCAGGACGATCAGGTCGTATTTGATATTCTGACCGACGAGCAGGAGGTCACTTCGGTCAAGGGCAGTTATCAGCTTCTGTACATCGGCAGTGGGCATGTTGCGGTGGATATCGGTGTGGGCATGGTCGACGGGTACATACCACGCCTGTTCGCCGATGGCGATGCTGATGCCGACCAGGTCTGCTTCGACAGCATGTTCTGAAGTGGTTTCCGTATCAATGGCGATGACGGCAGCGGTGGCGGCTTCATGGAGAAGCTCTGCAAAAGCTTCCGCAGTATCGGCGATACGCACATCAATATCTGTGGCAACGGCGGCGGCAGGGGGGGCGTCAACCTGGTAGTTCAGTTTGTCCCGCAGACCCTGAAAACCGAGTTCGCTGTAGATTTCGTAGAGCTCCGGGACATTGGGGACGCCGGGGCGGAAATCGCGGTCATCAAGCGGAACGCTGGTGTGCAGTTCAAGCAGCCGGCGAGAGAGAAAGGCGTCGTCACGGAACTCCTGCAGGCGTTTACCGACCGCGCCGCTGATCTCATCCACATGGGCGTAGATATCATCAAGGGTACCGTACTGTTCAAGGAGCTTCTGGGCAGATTTGGGACCAATGCCCTTGACGCCGGGGATATTGTCTGAGGCGTCGCCTACCAGGGCCAGGTAGTCGATGACCTGGGCTGGAGTGACGCCCATTTTGTCGTGAAAGGCGGCGGCGTCCAGGATGCGTTCCTTGGAGGTATCGTACAGGAAAACTCCCGGCTTGGTCAGGAGCTGCCCCAGATCCTTGTCGGAGGTGGCAATGTAGACTTCCCGGTAGCCGGCGTCCTGAGCCTGACAGGTGATGGTGCCGATGACGTCGTCCGCTTCAAAGTCTTCAATACAGAGGCGTTTCAGGCCCTGAGCCTCCACCAGGCGGTGAATCCAGGGGATCTGGGCGATGAGATCCTCGGGCGCCTTCTGGCGCTGCGCTTTGTACTGGGGGTAGGATTCGTGACGGAAGGTGGGTCCGGGCGCATCAAAAACTACCACAATGCCATCGGGTTCGATGGCATTGTGGCACTTTTCCAGAATATTGCGAAACCCGTAGATCGCGTTGGTGGGAAGGCCTGCTCGGTTGCTCAGGCCGCGGATTGCATAAAATGCCTTGTAGATAAAAGAGTTGCCGTCAACCAGCAGCAGCTTCATATCAGTCCACGAACAGGGATTGATTCACGTTGATGGTAGCACGGCTGCGGGCCTCAACAATCCAGTCCGAAAGCATTTCGTTGCGGCGTCGCTCACGCACTTCTTCCATGAGCAGAGGGCGCAGGGATTCAAAGAGCTCCATATCGGGCGTTTCTTTTTCTGTTACCTGCAGGAAGAAGGGGATATTGATGATCTCCGCAGGGCCTGCAGTCTGTCCAACCTCTGTCAAAAAGGCAAGGTACATGACATCTTCGTTGAAACCGGGCCCGCCATTGGTGTCCATGTAGGAGATCAGGTCAGTACTTTCGGGCTGGGCATTCACCTCGGCGGCTATGGCGAAGAGCTCCATGCCACGGAAGGATTCAGCCTTTTCCATGGCGATTACGTAGGACTGGTGCTGGATGTAGTCGGCCAGCACCTGATCCTGGATCTCTTCATAGGGAACCACCATGGGCGGAATATCCTGTTCCTTCTTCACGAGGTAGAGCTTGTCCTGCCCGCGTATGACATTGGTGTAGCGTCCCTGGGGCATCAGGAACGCCTCGCGTATCAGGCGGGTCTCACGCAGAAGGTCTTCGGGGATGGAGTTCTGGTCGAAGATATACGAGGTGACAAATTCCACCTCCATCTCTTCGGCAGTAGTGGCGAAATCCTTCTGTTGCTGAACGACGGCTTCGCGCAGGCTTTGCAGCACTTCTGAGGCCGTCTCCTGGGTTGAGCTGTCCTGCGGGTCGTAGGGAACAAAGGCGTAGGATATCTGGATGCTCTTGGGCGTTTCATACTGTTTGGCGTTGGTCTCATGGTAGGCGCGCAGTACCCGCTCATTGGTCTCTACGCTGTCAGCGAACAGCTCGGGGAAGAGGATGATGTAATCAAAGGCCACTCTGCCCTGCTGCCACTGGAATTCCTCCTGCAGATCGTCCTCGGTTATGCGCACTTCGGCAACGATCTGGTTCTGAATTTTTTCAACCAGCAGTGACTCTTTCTGCATTTCCTCGAAAATGGCGGGGGAGAGCTTGTTGGCTTCGAGAACATTGCGATACAGGGTGCGGCTGAATACGCCTTCTTCCTGGAACGCCTCAATGGCGGCAATGCTGTTGAAAAGCTCCTGGTCGGAGACGCGCAGATTGCGACGCTGCGCTTCCTGCAGGAGCAGCGCTTTTGATATGAGGTTGTCAATGACGATTTCGCGGATCTGGCGATTGATTTCCGCGTCACCCTGATTGCCGAAAAGGGCACTGATATTCTGGTGAACCTGATTGTAAGTGCGGTTGAACTCATTGGGGCCGATTTCAATGTCGTTGACCTTTATGACGTACCCACGGGAGCGCTGGTCACCACTCTGAATGCCCCAGACCACGAAAATTGAGCCGACAAAGGTGGCGATGACAAACCAGAGGAGAATCTTGACGGGAGCGCTGACGTTACGAAACTTGTGGATCATCTATATACCTCATGGTGAAATTTCTGATTCAGGACGATGGCCGTTCATGCTGTCCCGGAAGTTTTTAGCGGGTGAAAATATAATACATATACCACACATATGCCACAAGAAACAGCAGGCCCTCAATCCGTCCCAGTGCCTGCTTCTTGCGGGCGATGGGGTAGAGGACCGCGGTTATGAGCAGCATAAAGGGGATATCGAACTGGATCAGCGTGTGTTCAACGCTGATGGGGGCAAACAGGGCGATGAATCCACAGACGAAAAGAATGTTAAAAATATTGCTGCCGAGAATGTTCCCGATACTGATGTCCGCACGCTGTTTCATAGAGGCGATGATACTGGTTACCAGTTCTGGCAGGCTGGTGCCGACGGCGATGATGGTGATGCCGATGACCAGCTCGCTTACCCCAAGAAACCTTGCGATCTCTATGCCGTAGATGACCATGAATCTCGCGCCCAGCAGCAGTCCGATGCCGCCGGCCACGATGAGGCCCACATGTTTCCATGAGCCCGAGCCGCGCAGTATGTGTTCCGTTTCCACATCATCACTGACCGTGCGTCCCGAGCGCAGACAGTAGACGAGAAATGCTATCAGGGCGCAGAGCATGATGATGCCATCAAGGCGAGTGATGGTGCCATCCAGGCACATGAGGAAGAAGACCACGCTGGTGACCAGTACGATGGGAAGCTCAATGCGGGTAATGGAGCCATCCATGCGCACCGGACTGATGAGGGCACACAGGGCCAGCACCAGAGCGATATTGGCGATATTGCTGCCGACGATGTTGCCGATGGCTATATCGCTTGAGCCTTGAAGTAAACCGGTGAAGCTGACCAGAAACTCAGGCAGACTGGTTCCCAGCGCCACGATGGTCAGGCCGATCACCAGTGGCCGTATGCCACGGGTCAGGGCGAGGGCTACGGAGCCGCGAACCAGGAACTCTGCTCCAAAGTAGAGAATGACAATGCCCAGGGAAAACAGAAGGGCGGGAAGGAGGAGTGTCATGGTTTCGCTTGTCCGCACTCCAGCTGCGCGGCAGAGAAGACAGGCCCCTCTTTGCAGACAGTTTTGCGCTGCATCTGACCAGAATCATAGGTGTCGGTGACGCATCCCAGACAGACGCCGATGCCACAGGCCATGTGCGTTTCCAGGGAGAGCTGACATGAGGCTGCGCCAGCCTTGAGGGCCAGCGCGCCCACGGCGTTCATCATCACATCGGGACCACAGCAGTAGACGTGCCGGGAAGTGAGATCGCCGCCGATGGCCTGGGTGACAAAACCCTTATGGCCTCGGGTGCCGTCGTCGGTGGTGACGATCAGTGAGTCGCACACGCGATCCAGCTCTTTTTCAAAGAGCAGGTTCTCGGCTGAAGAGGCGCCGATAATGGCGTTGACGGTATTTCCAGCTGATTTGAGGTGTTCAGCCAGCATGAGCAGCGGTGCTATGCCGATCCCGCCTCCGATGAGCAGCGCGTCGCCCGACTGCAGGGTAAAACCATTGCCCAGCGGGCCGAGGATATCTATGGGCTGCCCTTCGCGGAAGGTACTGAGGATGTGGGTACCACGACCGACCACCTTGTAGGCGAATCCCATGACGCCGTCACCGGCAGAGGCGATGGAAAGGGGACGCTTCAGCAGGGGATCATAGCCACTGACACTGGCCTGCAGCATGCAGAATTGTCCCGGGGCTACGGTGAAGTCTTGGGGGATGGCGACTTCCAGCAGGAAATTGGAACCACTGAGGTGTGTGTTGCGGAGAATGGTGAAGGTATGCAAAGGGCACTCCTGATCGGAAAGTTTCCGGAAAAATGATAGGACGAGGATACTGCAGACGGCGAATCCAGACAAGTCCTGAAACAAAAACTCCCGGGCGAAGACGCGCTGTGCGTGTTCCCGCCCGGGAAAGTGATATGGCAGAACTGTAAGCCGGGTTCTGTACCCCCCACAGGGGGGTGATAGTCATTTCTCTAGGCTGTCAGTCACCCGACAGCTCAAGCAACCTACCCGAAGGCGAAGCGAGCCACTCCATCTGCCTTCCTATATGGTCTTGCACCGGGTGTGGTTTACCTGGCTTCCCCTGTCACCAGGGGAACCGGTGGTCTCTTACACCACCCTTTCACCCTTACCGGGCCGATGCCCGGCGGTCTGCTCTCTGTTGCACTTGCACTGGGGTTGCCCCCGGTTCGCGTTACGAACCACCCTGCTCTGTGGTGCCCGGACTTTCCTCCCGTGGATTTCTCCACCAGCGACTATCCGTTCTGCCATATCTCCATGAGCATACCAGACACGGGCTGCTCCCGCATCAAGAATCCTCAGGAGTGTCAGCTGCTGACAGGTTCCAGCAGTTCATCGTTTTTGTAGATTTCCACACCCTCCTGGGTGACCTTGCGGTAAAAGCTGCTCTCCAGGTGCGCTTCGGCCACATATTCTTCCAGGGAGAGGATTTTCAGGTCGAGCTTAATCTTCTTATCTACCTGTTCAAGCACTTCCTCCAGTGAGCGTGCCACATCGTTATCCTTCTGGTTCATGATCACCAGCACATTGAGGTCCTTGCGCTTGACGGGTTCGCTTTGTTTAATGGTGCTTCCGTAAATCACCGCATTGGTCACCACTTTTGCAAACTTTGTCTTAACCTGTTTCAGAGCCTTTTCCAGGGCTCGCGTTTCCTCGGCTGTGAGATTGGTTTGCTTCAAAGCTTCGTGCAGCACATTGTACTCCTTATCGTTATATGTTGCGTAATACCCGGTTTTCACGGACATCAATGATGGAAATAACATTTTGTGACTCGTCAAGGATAACAGCCGTTGGATTATCCTGCAAGTCTCCTTTTTGCAAGAGGCTCAATGCTGACATGTCCAATGGTCTGCCCTGCCGCAGATGGGTAATGACAGCGGCATCGGCGGTGTACATATCGTGATCGGCCAGGACGCGGGCTGGCGGGATGCTCCAGTGCTGCCATGGCGTGTCAGGGTCGAAATCCGTGAGGCTGACACACTCCTGGACGCTGATTCCGCAGCAGCGTGTACGCTGCAGCATGCACAGATGGCCGACAGTGCCCAGTCGTCGCGCGATCTCTTCACCCAGGGCGCGGATATAGGTTCCGCCGGAAACATCAACATCGATTTCGATGCCGTCGGGCTTTTCCTGCCACAGGCGCAGCGAGTGGAGTGTCGTGGTACGCGTTGGCATCTCGACCGACTCACCGCGGCGCGCGTACTCATAGGCTTTTTTGCCGCCTATCTTGACTGCCGAATAGGCGGGAACCTGCAGGGTTACGGTACCGGTCAGCTCCCGGCTCAGCTGCTCCAGCAGCTGTGGACTCAGGGTTGGAACTGGCTGCGTCTCCACCACCTGGCCTTCTGTATCCGCAGTTTCAGTGCGGGTTCCCAGGCGCAGGGTGGCCCGGTACTGCTTGTGAGAGTGGCTCAGGTAGGACATGAGCTTGGTGCAGGAACCCGTGACTACAATAAGGACGCCACTGGCGAAGGGATCCAGGGTCCCGCCATGACCGACCTTGGGGAGCTTGAGAAGTTTTTTGATCCGGTGCGTGATATCGTGGCTGGTGGGGCCAACCGGCTTATTGACGGCGAGAATGGCACCTGCCATTAGAGTTTCTCACAGATCTGTTCCATGACGCGGTTCACATCGGTGCACTGAATCTGGAAACCGCCGGCATTGCGGTGACCGCCGCCGCCAAAAGCTTCGCTGATCGCTGAAACATCGATATTGCCCTTGGAGCGAAAGGAGACTTTAAAGGAGTCGGCGGTGTCCTGGCGTACGAAGACCGCAACCTCGACACCGTCAATGGCCCGCAGACTGTTGATGAACCCGTCGGTATCGCTTGCCACCGTGCCCGTCTCCTGAAGATCCGAGAGGGTGAGGTAGCTCCAGGCTATCGCTTTCTTTCTGTCGAAGACCACCCGATCCAGGCAGCGCTTGTACAGCTGCACCTTCTCCCAGGTCATGGACTCGTATATCTCCACGGTGACCTGCCAGGGGTCAATTCCCTTGGCCAGGAGCTTGGCGGCTATCAGATGGCTCTGCACATTGGAGGAAGCGTAGCGGAAGCCTCCCGTATCGGTGAACAGTGCGGTGTAGAGGCACAGAGCCTCGTCAAAGACAAGAGGGCCAAGCTTCTCCAGCAGTTCATAGATGAGGGTTGCCGTGGCGGGTGCTTCACCGATGACGTAGTTATAGTCAGCGTAGCCACGGTTGGTGATATGGTGATCGATGTTGACCGTGGGGACACCCGGGGGGAGTTCAAAGTTACCGAAGCGGTCAACGGTTGAGGTATCCACGATGAACAGAGCATCCACATCTGCGGGGATCTGTTTGCGATAGTTTCTGGCGCCAGGGAGAAAGGCATATTCGCGGGGAATACTGCTTTCGCACAGCACCACCGGATCCTTGCCCATGGCGGTGAACCTATGGTAAAGGGCCAGGGCGCAACCGATGGTGTCTCCATCGGGGTTCACATGGGAGAAAATACCTGGGCGCTGGCAGGAGCTCATCAGGGAGAGGATCTCCTCGCGGTCATCAAAGAGTGTCACCGACATCAGTCCTCCTCTTTGTTTTTGAGCTCATCCAGTATCCTGGCAATGCGCACGCTGTGCTCAGAGCCCTGGTCAAAGATAAAGCGCAGTTTCGGTACGGTCTTCATATGGCGCAGCTGCTGGTTCAGCAGGTGCTGCAGGGAACGGCTGTGCTGGTCAATATAGTCGATGGCCATAGCCACCTGATCCTCACTGCCCAGAACACCGTAGTAGACTTTGGCCATGGAAAGATCCCCCGATGTCTGCACCGAGTTGACATTCACCAGTCCGTAATCCAGCGGAATCTCCTTCTGGATGATCTGAGAAAGCGTTTGCAGGACGAGGCTGTTGACTTTTTCCGTACGTATGCTCATTGAAGTTCCTCGACTTTCTGTTTCAGGGCATCCAGGCTGATGCCACATTTCTGGCGAATGGACTTCTGGTCACCGTGTTCCACAAAAACATCGGGCAGTCCCATCAGGTGGAGATGGGCAGGGAAATTTCCACTGCAGTGGAATTCGGCAATGGCAGAGCCAAAACCGCCCATGGCACTGTTTTCCTCAATGGTAATGACATGGGGATATTCCTGGAGAATTCCCTGCAGGCATGGGCCATCCAGGGGCTTGATGCTGCGACCGTTCACCAGGGTGATATCGTGCTCCTGGCAGAGGTTCAGGGACTCGGTGACCAGGTATCCGGTGGCAATGAGCGCGATGCGTTTTTTCTTTGAGTGGTGGAGAATCTCCCAGGATTCCATGTTGATGGGGGACTCCACTATCGGTACGCCAAAACCATTGCCACGGGCGTAGCGGATGGTTACAGGGCCGTCCAGGGTATTGGCCTGGAGCAGCATGTTGTAGAGTTCATTCTCATCCCTGGGAGAAAAAATCCGCATGTTGGGAATGCAGCGCAGGAAAGAAAGGTCGAAGGAACCGTTGTGTGTCTCGCCGTCGTTACCGACTATGCCAGCGCGATCAATGCAGAAGACTACCGGCAGGTTCTGCAGGCACACATCGTGGATGATCTGGTCATAAGCCCGCTGGAAAAACGTGGAATAGATAAAGACATGGGGCCTCAGGCCTTCCAGGGCGAGTCCGGCCGCAAAGGTTACGGCATGCTGTTCGGCAATACCCACGTCAAAAAAACGCTCAGGATACGCCGTCTTGAAATTCTGAATGCCGGTTCCTTCTGGCATGGCGGCTGTGATGGCGATGGTGCGCTGATCACGCCTGCCCAGCTCGACGATGGCCTGCCCGGCAATGGCCGTGTAGCTGGGAGTCGCAGTGGCGCCGTGAATCACGCCGCTTTCACGGTCAAAGGGGCCGACTCCATGGAATTTCTCGGGGTTGGTTTCCGCCGGCGCGTAGCCGGTGCCTTTTTTGGTGATGACGTGGAGCAGCAGGGGGCCCTCGATGCGCTTAATGTTTTCCAGAAAGGGAATCAGGCTCTCCAGGTCGTGTCCGTCCACGGGTCCGAAGTATTTGATGTTCAGCTCTTCAAAGAGAATTCCCGGAGTCATGAATCCCTTGATACCCTCTTCCACCTTCTTGGCGGCCCGCACCAGCCGCTCGCCCCGTGGCAGAATGTGGAGCATGTTTTCCAGATCCTTGCGGAAGCGGTTATAGACCTGGCCGGTGATGATTTTGGAAAAATAGTTGGAGAGTGCCCCCACGTTTTCGGCAATGCTCATCTCGTTATCATTGAGAATAATGATGAGATCCTTGTCCAGGTGGCCAGCGTGGTTCAGCCCCTCAAAGGCCATGCCGGCCCCGATGGAACCATCGCCGATCACGGCGATGACCTTGCCGGGGATCTGCTGGATATCGCGGCCAACCCGCATGCCCAGGGCGGCGGAAATGGAGGTGCTGGAGTGGCCGACATCCAGGTGGTCATGGGGGCTTTCATGGCGCTTGGGGAAGCCGCTCAGTCCACCGAGCTGGCGAATGGTACCAAACTGTTGGCGGCGTCCGGTCAGGAGCTTGTGGGGATAGCACTGGTGGCCGACATCCCAGATGATCTTGTCGCGGGGAGACTCAAAAACCCGGTGCAGGGCTACTGTGAGCTCGACAATTCCTAGATTGCTTGCCACATGTCCACCGACGCGACTGGTGGTGTCGATGATGGTTTCACGAAGCTCAGCGCACAGCTGTGTCATCTCCTGTCCGTCCAGGGTTTTGACATCCCCGGGTTCTTCTATGCGATCCAGCACTGACATCAGTTCTTCCTTTCGATGATAAAGCGTGCCAGATCCCGGAGCGCCGTAACGGCGGGTGAATCTCCCAGTGGATCAAGGGCGCGGTTGGCTTCATCGATCATTTCTTGCATGGCCTTGCGGGCACCGTTCATGCCCACCAGGGCGGGCCAGGTGGATTTGCGATTCTGCAGGTCACTGCCAACGGGTTTGCCCATCGTCGCCTCATCGCCTTCTATATCGAGGATATCATCGGCGATCTGGAAGGCCAGGCCGATATTATATCCATAGCGGTCAAACAGTTCAATTTGCTCCGCCGTGGCCTGACAGGCAATGGCGGAGCTGACCAGACAGCTGCGGATGATCCTGCCGGTCTTGTTTTCGTGGATATAGCGCATGGTGGGCATGTCGATGGATTTCCCTTCTGACTGGATATCCACGACCTGGCCACCGATCATTCCGGCGGTGCCGCTGGAACTGGCGATCTCTGCAATAACCCTGATGACCAGCTCCGGAGCCAGGGGGAGCTGGCAAAGCACTTCAAAGGCGCGATTGAGCAGGGCATCACCGGCCAGAATAGCCATGGCCTCGCCATAGACACGGTGATTCGTGGGCTTGCCACGGCGCAGGTCGTCATTGTCAAGGGCGGGCAGGTCATCGTGAATCAGGCTATAGGTGTGGATCATCTCTATGGCGCAGGCAATATCCAGGACGCGGGATTCATCCTGGCGCAATGCTCCGGCAGTCAACAGGCAGAGCAGGGGCCGCAGGCGTTTGCCTCCAGCACGCACCGAATAGAGCATGGCTTCGTGGATGGTGGTGAGCAATGGCTCGTCTGAAGGCGACAGAAGCTCTTCCAGGCGCTGATTGATCAGCGGGATGGCGTGTTGAAGGGACTGCTCAAGGCTATTCATGGCGCTCCTCCTGTGCGGTCGTGGTGGTTTCGGGAGCATAGGGGTGCAGTTGCCCATCACGCAGCACCTGGATTTTCCCCCGTGCCTGGGCCAGGTAGTCCTGACACTCCTGCAGGAGCCTGCGCCCCTTTTCATAGAGCTCCATGGAGCTGTCCAGCGTAATGGAATCGGACTCCATCTCCGTGACAATAGCTTCAATGGTCTTGAGCTTCTCTTCAAAGTTCATATCAGATCCCATAGAGTACGAGGTTGTGTTTCCGAGCCAGGGCGATGGACTCTTCGCGCTGAAAGAAGAAGACCTTTTCCGCTTCCATGGCCAGGCAGCGACAGCGTGCCTGAACGGCCCAGGTGACCGTCTCCAGGCCTACCACGGGAACATCAAAGCGCAGATCCTGGCGGGTTCTCTCCACCTTGACAATGGTGGTATCCCTGGCCAGTTCACCAGCGCGCACGATGGTGCGGTCAGTTCCCTCCAGCGCCTCTGCCGCTACCACGGCTTCCCGCAGCACGGCAACTGTCTGGCCGATCTCCTCATCAGCCAGCATCCGCGCGATGCGATAGCCGTACTGAATATCGCGGGCCAGATCCGGTTCTATCTTTCCCCAGATCACGCCCTTGGGAGCCAGAAGCTCTTCGAGGTACTGTGTCTGTGGGAGGATACGGAATCCCTCCTCCTCGAGAAAGTACATGATGACATTCATCATGGAGGCGTCACGGTGATCCTTGAAGCGGCGCAAAAGGCGCATGGCGGTGATATCAGTGAAGATGGTGCGGTAAACCACCTTCTTGTGCACCTTGCCGGCAAAGAGCAGATCCGTGACACCATGATCACGGAAAAACCGGATAATGCGTCCGATCTTCTCAATGGGCAGCTCCATGGAACGGTCGGCCTTGTCTGCCACTTCCATGGTGTTCTCTTCGCGCAGCACAATGGCAAAAGTGCGATAGCCCTTTTTCCGGTACGCGTCTATGGCGAGCCGGGCAAAATCCCCCTGCCCGCAGATGATTCCTACTGACGGTTCCTGCAATGGGCCAATCCTCGTTGTGAGTTACGGTAAAACTGCAGCATTTTTGCCACTGGAGGAGCGCTGGCAGCCAGCTCCTCCAGAGCCGCTTCGCGACTTTCTTTGGTCATGGTGGTGCGGAAGAGGATCCGGAAGGCCTTCTTGGTGGCGCTGATTTCATCGGCACTGAATCCACGGCGCTGCATGCCGATCTTGTTGATGGTGATCACCCGGGCGTGGTTGCCCTGGGCGATGACAAAAGGGGTGATATCCTGCACCACAATGGAGCCGCCGCCGAGCATGGCACCTTCGCCGATGGTGCAGAACTGGTGCACGGCACTCATACCCCCAAGGATAGCATTGTCCTGTACGGTGACGTGACCAGCCAGAATCGCGTTATTGGCGAAGACATTGCCACTGCCGACAACACAGTCGTGGGCCAGGTGGGAGTAGGCCATGAAGAGATTGCGGTTGCCGACGGAAGTCACGCCGCCTCCATGGGTGGTGCCCCGGTTCATGGTCACGAATTCGCGGATGGTGTTGTTGTCGCCGATGATCAGGCGCGTGTCCTCATCGCGTTTGAATTTCAGATCCTGGGGAATCTCACCGATGCTGGCGAAGGAGAAGATCTCATTGTCCCTGCCGATGGTCGTGCCTGAGCGCACGCACACATGGGCGTGGATGACAGTGCCGGCACCAATGGTGACATTGCCGTCTATGATGCAGTAAGGGCCGATGGAGGCGCCGTCTTCAATGGCGGCGTCCGGTGATACAAGAGCCGTAGGGTGGATGGACATCTCAGGTATCCCCGTTGACTTTGATCATGGCTTTGAGCTGGGATTCGCAGACCATCTCATCGTCCACAAAGGCTTGGGCTTCCAGCTGGCAGATGGCTCCCTTGCGTCTGGTCATGTGTATCTTGAAGGTCAGGGTATCGCCGGGAACCACGGGAACGCGAAATTTGGTTTTGTCCACGGTCATGAAGTAGATGAGGCAGTTATCCGTGCTGTGTCCTTCATGTTGCAGCAGCTTCAGGCCCAGTATTCCGCCCACCTGGGCCATGGCCTCAACAATCATCACGCCGGGCATGATGGGGTGGCCGGGAAAGTGCCCCTGGAAAAAAGGTTCGTTAAAGGTGACGTTCTTCATGGCCGTGATCTTCTGGCCTTCCAGGTCAATATCCAGAACCCGGTCGATGAGGAGGAAGGGGTAGCGGTGGGGCAGGTATTGCATAATCTCAGTCACGTTCATGGGCATTCCTTTCGAGCAGGGCAGCCAGAGTGCTCTCCAGCTGCTGTACTTTTTTTTGCAAAGCGTCCAGGCGCCGTATGCCGGCGACTTCCCGCTGCCATTGTTTTTGAGGGACTGCGGGATATCCCGCGTAAGTTCCCGGTTCATCGATGGATTTTGTGATGCCGCTCTTGGCGGCGAACATGGTGCGGCTGGCGACACTGAGATGGCCACTGACGCCACACTGGCCTCCCAGGGCCACATAGTCGCCGATGGTGGCTGAGCCGGCAAATCCACACTGGGCCGTAATGAAGCAGTGGGCCCCGATCCTGGCATTGTGCCCGATATGCACCAGGTTGTCGATTTTTGTTCCGCGGCCGATGCGGGCTTCGCCGAGCACAGCCCGGTCGATCACCGTTGAACCGCCGATTTCCACATCATCTTCAATGACCAGGGTGCCCACATGGGGGATCTTATGGTGAACGCCCTGGTGGGTTGCATAACCGTAGCCATCACAGCCCAGGACGCTGTTGGCGTGAACAATGACATTACTGCCAATGTGGCAGCCCGCATAGATCACGACACCGGGGTAGAGCAGGCAGTTTTTTCCGATGGTGACGCCCTCGCCCACATGCACGCCGGGGTGGATCACGCAGCCACTTTCAATGGTGGCCCCCCGTGCGACAAGGGCTCCACTGACAATGGCGTCTTCCGCCACGTGGGCTTCGGGGTGGATATGGGAGGGCAGAATATCCACTGGTTTTCTGGGGGGATGAAAGAGCCACAGCACCCGGGAGTAGGCGTAATAGGTGTCGCTGACGATAATCTGAGCCGCCGGGCACTGGGGATGGTGGCGATCCACCAGCACGGCTGCCGCCTGGGTTGTGGTCAGGTATTTCTGGTATTTGCTGTTAAGAAAAAAGGTGATGTGCTCCGGCCCGGCGTGCTGTATTTCCCGCACTCCGCTGACGGGGCGGTCATAACCGACCAGCTCCCCCTGTACATGGGCCGCGATTTCACTGAGGAGTATCGTGTTCACCGACGTGAGTTCCTTCCGTTTTGCTGCTGATCATAGAGTCTGACTATAATGCTGGTGATATCCTGGGCCTCATTGGCATAGAGGATGCCGCTGGTCTTCAGCTCGAAAATATAGCAGTAATTGTTTTCCTGGCCATACTGATGAACCAGGGCGCTGATTTCGCTGACAATACGGCTGGTGAGAGTGCGCTCCTGGGCTTCCAGCTGCCGGTTGGCATCTTCCACGAAGTTGCGCAGATTGAGCAGGTCCACGTTGTACATATCCACCGAGCGCTTGCGCTCTGACTCGGACATGGTGCCAAGGTTACTGTCAAGACGCTCCTTGACGCGCGCCAGTTCGGCTTTACGCTCCTCAATGACCTTGCGTTTCTGTTCAAACTCCTGCTTGACCTTTTCGATGGCCTGACTGCCGGAGCGGGAGCTGTCGATGGCGCGCTGTACGTCGATATAGCCGTAACGGCAGTCCCCCCCCTGCTGCGCCATGACGGTGGCCGGGATCATAAGGGCCAGCATCAGAAAGACGATCAAGATCTGTATGGTGCGGTGCTCTGTTGCCATAGAGAAACTCCTGGTCGGCCGTTTTCCTTTGTTGCCTATAGTACACCAGAAATTCGGAAAAGATAAGGAGACTCTTCGCGGTCTGCCTTGGGATATCTTATCAGAACGTAATTATTCACGGTACATTGGCAATCGTGCCAGCATTCCTCCCAGAGACGCTCACTTTCATCCATGGTTCGAGTCTCTGCCGCTCGCCATCCAGGCTCGCTCTCGGAACGCTGGCGCTCATGCGTAAAAATCGCAGGTTGGATGTGAATAGTTACATCAGAACATGGTTCCGATGGTGAAATCAAGGCGGCTTCGGCTTTCACCCGGCTCAGGGTCGACCTTATAGCCATACTCCAGGCGCAGGGGGCCAACGGGAGTCAGCCAGCGGATACCATAGCCGTAACTGCGCAGCACGTCGTCCAGGTAGTTCTCTCCGCGGTCGTAGACGTTCCCGATGTCGTAGAAGAGCACAAAGCGCAGGGAGCCGTCTTCGTTCAGGGGGTAGAGCATTTCCAGGTTCGTCAGGAAGCTTTTGTAGCCGCCCTGGGCTTCGCCTGTCTTATCCTTGGGCCCCACTTCGCGGAAGCGATAGCCGCGCATGGAGTTGATGCCGCCCATGTAGAGCCGTTCGTAGGGGGGGATCGAGGTACTGCCGGAGTGCCCCTCGGCAAAACGCATCTCCACGTTGACCGCGCCGATGAGTCTGGCCCAGAGCGGGTGGTAGATACTGTGAGTCAGGCCGTACTTGATGAAGTTATTGTCTCCGCCGATATCGCCACCGGCATACTCGACGAAGAGGGTTGAGCGGGTGCCACGCGTGGGCAGCCAGCGGTTGTCGAGGGTATTGCGGCTGAGGGAGGGCATGATGCTGCGGGTGGTGGCGCTGCCTTCCATCTCTTTGATGACATCGGCAGCCTGACTGTCCACATCGCGAATATTGATCTCCTCGTGCTTGACGCGGATGTTCCCCCGCACTTCTTCAAAGAGGGGGCGACCGAGGGTGACGGAGAACCCACGACGATGGTCGTCGTAGTAGGTGTACTGCCGCACCTGATCATAGAAGGAGAGCGAGAAGTTGATGTCGCGGTCAAACAGGTAGGGCTCCGTAAAACTCACGGAGTAGTAGGTGCGCTCGGAGCTTTTTTCCAGACTGAAGTTCAGCACCTGGCCACGCCCGAAGAGGTTCCCCTGGCTGACACTGGTGGTGCCGACAATCTTGTCCACGGTGCTGTAGCCGATACCCAGGTTGAACATGCCGGTAGGGGCCTCGCGTACATCGACGACAATATCCATTTCGCCCGGCTGATCGGTCTTGCGTTCCTGCAGACGCAGCTCTTCAAAGAAACGCAGGTTGTTCAGACGGCGCCTGGACTCATCGACGGCAGCGGCGCTGTACTCATCGCCCTCCAGCAGTTGCATCTGGCGTCGGATGACCTTGTCACGGGTCTTGTTGTTGCCAGTGATATCCACAAAACCGATAGTATAGGGTTCACCTGGCGTTATCTGGAAGGTCAGGTCGACGACCAGGTTATTGGAATCCATGGCATCCATGGGGCGAACGCTGGCATCGGCATAACCCTGATTCGCGAAGAGTCGGGTGATGGCAACGATGCTCTCGTGCACCCTGGACGAGTTGAAGTATTCACCTTCCTTGACCTTCATGGCCTCCTGCAGCTGCTCCTGGGTGACGAGATCGCGGGCACCGCGGAACTGCACTGTGCGCAGGCGGTAGCGATCTCCCTCTTGAATCTGGTAGCGGATGATATAGTTGCCGTTATCCTGGAGCAGATATTCGGGGCCGCTGATGGCGACATCCAGGTAGCCTCGGTCGAAGTAGAACTGCTGGAGACGCTGAACATCCATTTCCGCCTTGACCCGCGAGAGGTTTCCGCGCCCGGTGAGCCAGGAGTACCAGCGCTCTTCCCGGTTCTCCATATAGCGGTAGAAATCCTTGCGCTTGTAGGAAGCACCTTCAAAGATAAAGTCGGTGATACGCGCGCGGGTGCCCTCCTGTACGCGGAAGACGATGTCATAGGTGCGGGTGCTGGCGCGGAATGTGGACTCATCGGTGATGACCACATCCTGCATTCCCCGGCTGTCATAGATCTGTCTCAGCCCTTCGCGCAGTCGGGCGACCAGTTCGGGGCTGTAGATGGCATTGGGCTCCACAGAGAGCGCCTCTTCAATCTGGTCGGTTCGAATGCGTCTGTTTCCCTCTACGCTGAAAGAGCCAACACGGGGGCGTTCGACAAATACAAAGCGCAGCACCTCGTCGCCATCAACACTGGTGCGGTAGACACGGATATCCTCGAAATTTCCGAGCTGGTAGAGGCTCTTGATATCTTCGGTCAGAATGGTCGGGTCAAGGGCCTGGCCAGGCGAAATGCGGATGCGATCCAGGAAGGCACGGTGACTCATGGTGGTCAGGCCTTCGGTTTCTATGCGGTCTATGGGAGGAGCGGCCAGAGCAGAGAGGGAGAATGTGACACAGGCAAGAAATACAAGCAGAAATGTATGGAAATGCTTCAGCACAGATCCCTCCAACAAAAAATCGTGGGCCCTTATATCATCTTTCCCATAGCTGTGTAAACCGTGATATAAAGGGCAAACTTTTTGTGGAGCACGAAACATGCAGGCATTTTACATAAAGACCCTGGGATGTCGACTCAACCAGGCGGAATCAGCCATGATGAAAGAAGAACTTATCCTCAGCGGAATGCGCCAGGCAGAGCATCCCGGTCAGGCGGATTTTGTGCTGGTCAACTCCTGTACCGTAACCGCACGGGCCGATAGCAAGACCCTTGCCTACGCCCGCCGGGCCCGCCGCGAAAATCCCGCTGCCACCATCGCCATCATCGGCTGCATGGCCCAGACGGCCATGGAAGATCTGTTGGCACTGCCCTACGTGGATATGGTCTTCGGGAACCAGGAGAAAAATGCCCTGGTCACCACGCTGCTGCGTCAGGTTCCCCACAGTGTCGGGGTGCTTTCGGAGCACAGTGCTCCCCTGAAGCTCATCGCCCAGGCCAGTGGCGATGAACGGGTGAACCTGAAGATACAGGACGGCTGTGATAATACCTGCAGCTACTGCCTGGTGACCATTGCCCGTGGCCCCAGCCGCAGTATCGAAATGGAGCACGTCTTGGAAACAGCGGCGGAGCTGGCTCACACCTTCGACGAGATTATCCTGACCGGCGTACACATCGGCAGCTACGGGAAGGATCTGGCGGAGCCATCCAGCCTGGGGCGCCTGATGGAGCGCCTGCTGGAGATACCCCACCTGGGACGGCTGCGCCTGTCCAGCATTGAGCCTGCGGAAATCGACGAGACTATCCTCGGGCTGCTGAACCACCCCAAACTCTGCCGCCACCTCCATATTTCCCTGCAGAGTGCCGATGATCGTATCCTGGCCCTGATGAATCGTCATTACCGCTGGTCGGAGGCTCTGAAGGTCATGGAACAGGTGAAATCCATTGACCCGTTCCTGAAAATTGGCACCGATATCATCGCGGGGTTTCCCGGTGAGAGTCCAGCCACCTTCGAAAGCATCTGCCAGCGCATTGAAAGCTCCCCGCTGGACTATCTCCATATCTTTCCCTTCAGCGGGCGTCCCGGCACCCAGGCAGTGGATCTGCCCGACCAGTGCCCGGACCATGAGAAACACGCGCGCGTGCAGCGGCTGCAGGCGGTTGCCGCGCACCTGCAGGAACGATTTCATCGATCCTGCCTTGGCCAGCAGCGATGGGTTCTTCTGGAGAAGGGAGCGGGGTACCTCAAGGGTGAGACGGACAACTATATCAGCGTCCGTTTGAGGGAGAACCCCACTGGCCGCTCAAAGCAGCTGGTGCGACTGAGTGGCCTGGCGGACGATGGTCAGTCCATGGAAGGGGAAATCGTCACCGGCAGTTGAGGGCCGGTGATATCTCAGGACGTACCGTTCGCACTCCCGCAAAAGCGGGTTGTCGGCGTCTGCTCTGATGAACTGCTGAAATGAGGGAGTGGCTCTGTACAGACGGCGTCTCACGAAAAGAGAAATACCCGATGAGTCAAGCATGCAAAAGCAATACGGTTTCCGCGTGGTCAACATCAGAGCAATAATGTCTGAACCCAGGACGACAAGATGCCAAACCTGACTCAGGAGTGCTCGATGCGGTTGCGGCCGTTGTTCTTGGCTTTGTAGAGGGCATCGTCGGTGCGCTTGATCAGCTCGAAGGAGGTCAGCTCGTTGTTGAACTCCGCAACGCCGAAGCTGCAGGTCAGGTGTTCAATGAAGTCGAAGATGTGGCTGTCGATGGTCTCGCGAATCTTCTCTGCCAGAGCGCAGGCCCCTTCAAGGCCGGTCTCCGGCAGGAGAATGATGAACTCCTCGCCACCGTAGCGGCCAAAGACATCGGTGCGGCGCATGTGGAAACTCACCAGGGTGACGACTTCCTTGAGCACATAGTCACCCACCTGGTGGCCATAGGTATCGTTCACCGGCTTGAATCGGTCGATGTCGAACATGACCAGGGAGAAGGTGTGGTTGTAGCGCACCGAACGGGCGATTTCACGCTCCAGCTCCTGGACAAAGAACTTGCGGTTGAGGATATCAGTGAGGGGGTCGCGCATGGCCAGTTCCTGGAAGCGCTGCTTCTCCATTTCCAGCTCAGTTACATTGGCAAAGGTCACTACACAGATCTGGTGGGCTACATCAGGGTTGGCGGAAGCGGAAATGAGATTCGCCCTCACGATGTAGGCCTGGGCGTCAAGTTTCAGCTGTTCAGGGCTTTTGACAAAGACAATGTGCTCCTGATCCGGGTTCTGCTGAACCTGTTGCAGCCAGGTTTCACGGCCTTCCTGGGCGTAGAAGACGCCATCTTTTTCCACAAAGAAGTCACTGAGCTGGCTGTGCTCCGCCATCAGGTCAGGCAGGCAGGTGTAGCCCAGATACTGCAGGAACGATTTATTCATGTAGGTGATCTGGTTATTCACAAAGGTGGCAATGAAACCGGGGCTGTTGTCCAGAATGGCTTGGATAATGCGGTTCTGCTGCTCCAGCTCGCGTTTTTGCAGCAGGGTCTGGGCAGCGCGGTCGATGGCCGTGAAGAGCATCTGGGTGCGCAGGGGCTTTTTGATGTACTTTTCAATGCCCAGGTCGATGGACTCCATCATGAAACTGGAATCATCGTAGGCCGTGGTGATTATGATGGGGGTGGTGATGTCGATGGCCTTGATGTGCCTGGCCAGTTCCAGACCATCCATGACCGGCATTTGAATGTCGGTCACCACGACATGGGGGCGGTGTTTGCGGAACAGCTCAAGTCCTTCCTGCCCATTGGATGCCACATGAACCTCTCTGGCCCGCTTCTGCAGAAAGCGGGTCAGGGTATGGCGTATTTCGTCTTCGTCTTCCACATAGAGAATGGAGATACGGCTCATGTACTGGAAATCGTCCAAGGGGGCACATCCTTCCCGGGTTATATGACCTTGTGCAGCCAGTGGGAGAATTCTTCGTCTTTGCCCAGCTGAATGTCAAGCAGACGTTCATAGAGGCGGGTCGTCATCTGACCGGCGGAAACTCCATCACCAAACTGGTACGTGCGCTCGCCACTGGTCACGTGGCTGATGGGAGTGATGACAGCAGCAGTGCCGCAGCAGCCGGCCTCCACGAAGTTTTCCAGCTCGCTGAGGGCCACTGGCCGCTGTTCCACCTTCATGCCCATACTCTGGGCCACCTCAACCAGCGAGAGGCGGGTGATGCTCTCCAGAATCGATGAGGACACCGGTGTGATCAGGGTATTGTCAGCGGTAATGCCGAAGAAATTTGAAGTTCCCACTTCGTCAATATAGGTGCGGGTGGTGGCGTCCAGGAATATGGCTTCGGCAAAACCCTTCTGGCGGGCTTCCTGACTGGCCAGCAGGCCTGCAGCATAGTTACCGCCCACCTTGACGTTGCCGGTTCCGTGGGGAGCCGCGCGGTCATAGTCGGAAACCATCAGGTGAATGGGCTTGAAGCCATCTTTATAGTAGGGGCCAACGGGGCTGCAGTAAACCGTGAAGAGAAACTCCGAAGCCGATTTCAGCCCCAGGTTGTCGCCGATGCCCAGATAGAGTGGGCGCAGATACAGTGAAGCTCCATGGCCATAGGGGGGCACAAAGGCGTAATTTTCACGGACAACACGCTCCAGTCCCTCCATGAAAATATCAGCCGGAATCTCCTGCATCAGCAGGCGGCGGGCAGAGCGGTTGATGCGGGCTAGGTTCATGTCCGGGCGGAAGAGCACCACGTCACCGCTGGCAGTGGTGTAGGCCTTTAGCCCTTCAAAACACTGTTGCCCGTAGTTGAGGGCCTGTGAGCCCTCCGGCAGGGTGATGTTCTTGTCCGCTGACATATGGGCATCCCAGGAACCATTGCGGTAACAGGCACGGTAGCGGCTGCCGGTGTCCATGTAACTGAACGAGAGATTGCTCCAGTCGAGTGATGCCTTGGTCTGGGGAAACGCACACATATTCAATCACCTATGCCTTGAACTCAGTTCCCGTATTCGGGGTAAAACGTATCATAGCCAATTGCGCACCACGAGAAAAGTCTTTTCTCATGGCAGGACCGTTCAAAACACTTCCGCCGGGAATTCTTTCCATATGCACTTTTATTGATGTTCACGGTACCACTGACGCATCTGTTCCAGCATTGCGTACTCAAGCTGCAGACTGCCGTCGCCACGACCAAGCTCTATGCCTGGCCGGTTTTGTCCGTGATAGTCGGAGCCGCCGGTGACGACAACCTGAAGACTTCTGGCGATCCGACAAAACAGGGTGCGCTGGGATGGGCTATGGAACGGATAGTGGGCTTCAACGCCGCCGAGCCCCTTGCTCACAAGATTTTCAATGAAGGGATAATATTCGCTGTGTCCCCGCAGCGGCAGAGTACCCGGATGGGCCAGCACGGCATACCCCTGGTGGCTGCGGATCAGGTCGATGGCCTGCTGGGGATTGAGACGCTCCTTGGGCACATAGGCCTTGCCACCCGGACCCAGATAGCGGCTGAAGGCTTCGTTGATGGATCGGCAATGACCGGCAGCCATCAGGGCCTGGGCCATGTGGACCCTGCCCACCACATCGCCCTGTGCCAGGGCGCTGACGTCCTCAAGCTCAATGGCAATGCCCAGACGCTGCAGTTTGGTGATCATGGCCAGGTTGCGTTCCTCCCGGGCCTCCATCATGCAGCTGAGCGCCTCTTCAAAGCCATCGGAAACGCCATCGAAGAAGTAGCCGAGGATATGCACGCCCAGCGGTATGGTGCCGCGCAGAATGTGCAGTGCCGAAATTTCCACTCCGGCGATCCCCTCAACGCCACAGAGCGCGCACGCCTGCATGAAGGGCTCAACCCCCGCCACCGTGTCGTGGTCGGTGAGGGCCAGGGCCGACAGATGGGCCTCGGCAGCGCGGCTGGCCAGCATTGCTGGCGAATCGGAGCCGTCGGAAGCCGTGGAGTGTGCGTGCAGATCGATGGGCATCAAACCCCCCGGAAAAAAATATGGCGAATGTCTATCGAATTTGTTATGTTTCCGGCGTCCCGTTTCCGGGTATCCGGACGTTGTCAGGAGAAATGCTGGCAGTTTTCTCCCCGTGCCTGGCGACCATATCAGGAATACCTCACAACACTCTAACGAATCAAGGTGTATATCCATGAAAAAACCGAAAGTACTGGCAGCGTACAGCGGTGGCCTCGACTCAACCCTGGCGGCCCGTGTCATGGTGGAGCTGGGCTTCGAAGTGCTTGCCATCCAGTTTACTTCACCCTTTCTCGGGCGCAGCTACCTGAAAGAAAGCCCCGAAGATTATATTCGCGCCAAGGAGGCCACCATCGGCTGTACCCTGCGCCTGGTGGATATGGCCATCCCCCATATCGGCATCGTCAGGAATCCCCAGTATGGCTACGGTTCCCAGGTGAACCCCTGTATTGACTGCAAGGTTCTCTTTTTCAGCACCCTGCGCCGCATGATGGAGGAAGAGGGTGCCCTGGCCATAGTGACCGGCGAGGTGATGGGCCAGCGCCCCATGAGCCAGATGCCGAAGTCCCTGCGTCGCATTGAAAAGCTCGCGGGACTGGAGGGGAAAATCGTGCGCCCCCTGAGCCAGCAGCTGATGCCCGAGGTGGAGCTGGAAACCCTGGGACTGCTGGACCGGGAAAAACTCTACGCCTTCAAAAATCGCAGTCGCAAGCCGCAGATGCAGCTGGCAAAGGAGCTGGGGATCACCGAATACGCCAGTCCCGCCGGAGGATGCTTCCTTACCGATCCAGGCATGGCGCGACGCATTCGCCACCTGATGGAGAGCCCCTTTGAAGAGATGGATGAGGCCACCGTGCGCCTGAGCATGATCGGTCGCCAGCTTATCCTGGATGAAGCCCGCCTGGCCATCGGCCGCAATGAAACCGAGTGCCGCTACCTGCCGCATCTGCTCCGGGAGGGGGACGCCTTCCTGCGCATGGAAGATGAGCGCGGCGCCGTCGCTATCCTGCGCGGCAAGCAGAGCCCTGCCAACCACGAACTGGCTGCGCGCATCCTGGCCCGCTATTCGGCGCGCAGTGTGGAACGTGGCAGCCGTGTGCTCATGGAGTACCGGGGGCAGACCACCATGTTCCCGGCCGATCCTGTGGAAGAGCAGCGTCTTGAAAGGCTGCTGGTGGTCTGAGCGCCACTGCGGCCTGCGGTCGGTGGATCACCATTGGTCCAGTGCCCGCATCAGCAGTTCTCGATCGATATTTCCCCCGGTCAGGAGCACGGCAACGCGCCTGCCCTGATTGCGGGGCCTCTCCTGCAGAGCTGCCGCCAGAGCGGCGGCTCCCGCCCCTTCCGCCACATTGTGGGTGCATTCGTAGAGCATGCGTATGGCCGCGGCAACCTCCTGGTCGGAGACTTCCACAATGCGCTCCACTGCCTTGCAGATAACCTCAAGGGCCATTGGCTCCGGCGTCCGGCACGCCATGCCGTCGGCCAGTACTGTTGAAACGGCAGCTTCCGTCATCTGCTTGCGGGTAAAAGACTCGCTGTAGGCCCGGGCGTGGGATGACACCACGCCGACAATTTCCGTGGCAAGCCCCAAAGCCTCCCGCGCCGCCACCATGGCGCATATCCCCGATCCAAGTCCAATCGGCACATAGACGCGCTGCAGGTCAGGGACAGCGCGCAGCAGTTCCAGCGCGCCCGTTGCCACTCCGGCCACCAGCAGGGGATGGTAGGAGGGAACCAAGTGCAGATCGCGCTCTGCGGCCAGCTGCCGCGCGTACTCCAGGGACGCCTGGAAGTCTGCGCCATGTTCGATGAGCGTGACCCCCTGGGCTCCCATGGCGGCATTCTTTTCCCGGCTGTTGCCATGGGGCACGACAATGGTGGCCGCAATTCCCGCCAGGCGCGCAGCCAGACCCACCGACTGCCCATGATTGCCCCTGGTGGCGGCAATCACGCCATGGGGGCGAGCTTTGCTGGCAGCCAGATCGGCAAAATAGACCAGGCCACCCCGCACCTTGAAGGCACCCACGGGCGTGTGGTTTTCGTGTTTTACCCAGATGTCGGCGCCAAACTCCCGGCACAGCAGCGGCCAGCGGTACTGGGGTGTGGGCGGCATGGAGCGGTAGACGACGGACGCCGCCTGTTCCATGGCATGTAAAGCTGGAAGTGATGGCTTCATGGTGTCTCCTTGGTTGCCTGGGCTTCCATGGCGACGCGTCCGTCGGGCAGAACGGCCAGCAGGGTCGCTGCGCCATTGGTCAGCCGTGTCTCCATGGAGATGGTGTCGCCCAGAAATGCTGGATTGAGGGCGCGGTAGTGGAACGATTGCATATCTCCCTGAAGGCACTGGCGGGCCAGCCCTGCCAGCAGCGTGGCAATAAGGGGCCCGTGGATGACCAGGTCGGGATAACCCTCTTCGCGCCGGCAGTAGTCGGCATCGTAGTGGATGCGATGGCCGTTGAAGGTGAGGGCGGAGTAGCGAAACAGCGTGGTCGCAGCGGGGGTGAAGGTTTTTGCCCCGGATGAGGGGGTGTACGGTGTTTCCGGCAACGGGTCACGCTGACCCACAGGTCGGGGCTGGCGGTAGACGATGTCATGCTCTTCGCGCAGCAGCAGCTGGTCCTCGCGGCAGCGCAGTTCATGAAGCACGGTGACGAAGACCAGCTCGCCCCAGCTGCGGCTCTGCTTGTGCTGCACATCCAGTACGCGGGAATGCTTGTGTACGCTGTCGCCGATGATCAGGGGGCGGAGGAACTCCACCCGGCCACCAGCCCACATGCGGTTGCGCAGGGGCACCGGAGGCAGAAAGTCGCCACGGGGGCCATGTCCATCGGGGCCAAGGTCAGCAGCGTGAGCTCCTTCGCGAAAGTAGATCCAGTGCCACAACGGAGGCAGGGGTTCGCCTGGTCGTATGGCATTCCCATGGTCGATGGTGGCAGCCATCAGCTGTGCCTGGCGAATATCCAGGGTGTCTTCATCGTGTTGCTGCCTGCCAATCCAGCTGCGCAGGTATTCCATATTCACGGTTTTCATAGGTTGCCCCAGGCAGGTGAAAGAGTGGGCTCCAGGGAGCCGGTATCAGCGTAATACAAAGCGCACGGGGATTTCAACCAGACTGGACATGGTGCGGCCACCCAGCACTGCCGGGCGATAGCTGGAGGCGAGAGTGGCTTCCATGGCACTGCGGTCCAGCACCTGGTAGCCGGAGGTCTGAACGATTTCCAGGTCAGAGATCTGGCCCGCCTCGTCAATGATGGCCTGCAGGATGACGGTGCCCTGCCAGCCCTGGCGGCGGGCCAGGGCTGGATAGACGGGCTGAACCTGTCGGTGGTAGTCGGGGCCGCTGGGGCTGCCGAAGGTGGCTGCCACGGGTGCTGGGGCGGCTGATGCCTGTGGGGGTGCCACCAGGGTCGGGGTGCTCACTGGGGCCGCCTGCCTTGGCTGCTCGGTGCCTGCCACATTCATTGGCACGCTCTCAGAAGCAACCGCCTTCTGGGGCTTCCGTGGGGGCGCGCTGATTGTGAGGGGCTCAGGTGTCGGTTCCCGCGTCACTTGGGGCGCGGTCTGTTTGGCGGGTTCGGCAATGGTTGTCGGTGGTTCGGGCTGGGGTGGTGTCCCAGCCATTGCTGTTTCAGCCGGTGGCTGGGGGCGCTTCAGCAGGTGTACCATCACCTGGTTCTCTGTCTGCCCGAGTGTCAGCGTCGAGGGCAGCTGCCAGCTGTTGGCTGCCAGCAGCAGTGCCACGCTGTGCAGGCCCAGGGAGAGTGCCATCCACCACTTCATGGTCGGGCTCAGCAGGCGGTCCATTTCAGCTGCTCCCATGGCTGCGCAGGCTCCCCAGGGGGGTGACCCGGGGCGTGCCGCTGTGGGGGTTGATATCGACGGCCACGTGCACCCGCAGGGCGCTGGCCAGGTGTTCGGGGGTATAGACCTGGGTGGGAGTGCCGCTGGCCACGATCTGCCCGGTGGCGTTCAGCAGGATGATGCGGTGGGAGGTGGCGGCGGCCAGGTCCAGGTCGTGGGAAACCTGCACGATGGTGGTGGACTGCTGGCGGTTCATGTGTTGCAGCAGCCGGGCCGTATCCCAGCGGTGGTCCAGATCCAGGGAGCTGGTGGCTTCATCCAGCAGCAGCACCGTGGCCTGCTGGGCCAGGGCACGGGCCAGGTAGACCCGCTGGCGTTCGCCGCCACTGATGCGCATGATGGACTTGTGGCGCAGGTGGACGATGTCGGTGGCCTGCAGGGCCTCTTCAATGGCCTGCTGGTCACTGGCTCCCATAGTGCCCGTCAGCCCCAGGCGGGCGAAGCGGGCCATGCTGACCATCTCCTCCACCGTATAGCCAAAGAGGGGCTGTTCCGACTGGGAAACCACGGCGCAGCGGCGGGCCATTTCCCGGCGCTTGATGGCATGGGGCGGCTGCCCCTGCCAGCTCACCGTGCCCTGCTGGGGTTTCAGCACGCCGCGCAGCAGCTTCAGCAGGGTGGATTTGCCGCAGCCGTTGGGGCCAAGGATGCTGACGATCTCCCCCTGGCTGATGGTCATGGTGATGTCCCGCAGCACCGGGTTCGGGCCATAGGCAAAGTGCAGGTTTTCAAGGTGAATCACAGGTGCACCTCCCGCCGCCGCAGCAGGTAGAGGAAGCAGGGAGCGCCGATGATGGCGGTGATCACGCCCACGGGCAACTGGGCCGGGGCGAAGATGGTGCGTGCGATGGTGTCGGCCAGCAGCAGAAAGGTCGCCCCCAGCAGGGCCGAAGCGGGCAGCAGGAAGCGATGGTTCGGCCCCCACAGCAGGCGCACCACATGGGGAATCACCAGCCCCACAAAGCCGATCAGTCCCGCCAGTGCCACCGCCGTGGCTGTCAGCAGCCCCGCCGCAAAGAAGATCCCCAGCCGCGCCCAGGCCACACTCAGGCCCAGGTCAGCCGCGCTCTCCTCCCCCTGGGTGAAGATATCCAGAGCGGGAGCCATCAGCCACAATCCACCACAGGCCAGCAGTACACCCACAGCACCCGGCAGCAGCCAGCGGGTGTTTTCGGCGCTCAGGTCGCCCGCCAGCCAGAAGATGGCCCCGCGCACACTGTCGGCGGGCATGCTCCACAGCACAAACAGCAACAGGGCCGCCGCCAGGCTGCCCACCATGACACCCGCCAGAATCAGGGTCGGGGCCGCCGTGCGCTGGGTGCCCCCCACCAGATAGACCACCAGCAGCGCCAGCAGGGCACCGCCAAAGGCCAGGGCTGGCACGCTGAAGGTGAGCCACATGCCGAGGGCAAAGGCGCTGACGGCTCCCAGGGCGGCACCACCGGAAACTCCCAGAATATACGGATCGGCCAGAGGATTGCGCAGAACCGCCTGGAATGCTGCCCCCGCCACAGAGAGGGCGGCCCCCACCAGGAGGGCTAAAAGGCTGCGGGGCAGGCGGATTTCCTGCACGATGGTGCGATGAATATCCTCTGTACCCGTGCTGAACAGGGCGCTCCACACCTGCCCCGGCCCGATGTCGTAGGGGCCGGTGGTCAGGGATATACCCAGGCTCAGCAGCAGAGCCAGGGACAGAATCGCGAGGGACAGGGTGGCGCGCAGCATATGCCTACTCCTTCCCGTGCAGGGCCTGGTGCAGGGCTTCCAGACCCTGAACCAGGCGGGGGCCGGGGCGATGCACCCAGTCGGAGTGAATGCTGACAATGCGGTTCTGCTGTACGGCCTGCAGCTGGGGCCAGGCCAGGAAGTATTCGTGGGAAGTGGAATAGGCGGTGTGGGGCGTGGCGACAATCACCTCGGGATCGATGGCCAGCAACCCCTCGATGCCCCAGGTGGGATAGCGGGAAGGGCCGTCGGGCACCACATTGATGCCACCCGCCACCCGCAGCAGGTCGTCGGTCATGGTGCCGGGTCCGGCCACCACCAGGGGATTGACCATAACGCTGAAGAGCACACGGGGCGGCACCTTACCGGCAGCCCGCTCCTCCACCGCGCGGATGCGCTGTTCCATGGACGTTGCCAGCTCTTCCGCCTGGGCAGCCCTGCCCGCCACACGGCCCACGCCGCGCAGGGAAGCAACCACTTCCGCCATGGTGCCGGGATTGACCACATAGACCGCAATGCCCATGCGCTGCAGGCGCTCCACAAAACCGGGCCGGTGCATCTCCGCCGAAGCGAAGACCAGGTTGGGGCGGGCGGCCACAATGGCCTCCAGGCTGGGGTCCGAGTAGGCCCCCATCTGGGGTTTGCGGCGCGCCTCGGCGGGATAGTCGCAGAAGTCAGTTACGCCGACCAATTGCCCATCGGCCCCGATGGCGAAGAGGATTTCCGTCACACTGGGCACCAGGGAGACAATGCGCTGGGGTGGGCTGTCCAGCCGTACGCTGCGCCCCATATCATCTGTCCACTGGCCCGCAACGGCAGACCAGTGGAGGGTGGTGAGGCACAGCAGGACCAGCAGGGCCCGTATGGTGACAGTCCGGCCGTTCATCAGAAGCGGTAGCTGGCGTACAGATAGGCGCTGCGGCCGGGGGTGTTATAGGTCGCCACTTCTTCGTACTCCTTGTCCAGAACGTTTTCTATACGGGCCTGCAAGAGCCAGTTGGGGGCAATGTCATACTCGCCCCGCAGGTGCAGCAGCCCATAGCCGGGCAGGCGCACCGTGTTGGCCCCATCGTCGTAGCGCTCGCTGAAGCCCTGGGCCGTAACGCCCACGCGGGCCTTGCCGAAGTCGCCATCCAGGTTCACCGTCGCCATCTGCTCCGCGCGGCGGGCCAGAAGATTGCCCGAATCCCGGTCTTTGGGATCCTGCAGGGTAATGGCGGCGCTGATGTTCCACTGGCTGGTCAGCCGGTAGCCCCCATCCAGTTCCACCCCGTCAATGCGGGCGCGACTGATGTTCTCCGCTGGCCAGCCGCTGATCATATTGTCAATTTCCGTGCGGAAAATACTGGTGCGCCAGTAGGCATTCGGCAGGGACTGCTGCAGCGAAATCTCGTAACTGGTTGATTCCTCAGGTTTCAGGTCGGGGTTTCCACCGCCCCAACCCCAGGGATCGGGGTAGTACAGCTCGTTAAAGGTGGGGGCGCGGAAGGCCGTACCATAGTTCAGGTCCAGCTTCAGATCGTGGGGAAGGCGCAGGCCATAGCCAGCGTTGTACGTGGTGTGGCTGCCGAACTGTTCATTATCGTCGTAGCGCACACCCACCAGGATGCTGTGGTTCATATGCTCCAGCTGGTACTGGGTGAAAAGGGCGCTGTTATCGCGGCTGCGCTCGTCGTAGTCCGTGTCGCTGCGCACCTTGTCCTTCGTGTAGTCGTTACCGATGGTAAGCACGTCGCTGTCGCGCAGGAAGAGGTCGCCCTGCACGCTGAACTGCTGTTGTTTGGTGTCAAAGAGGCTGGAGAAAGTGCCATCCAGAAAGTTTTCTGAACGATCCTGGCTCTGGCTGGCCTGAGCAGTCACACTGAGCGTATCTGTGGGCAGCAGGTGCAGGGTGAGGCCCAGGGCCTGCTGAATAAAGTCGGCAGAGTTCTGACTTGTGCCGTCATACTCGCTCTCACCCTCGGCATGCAACCCGGTGAATTGCAGGGAATTGCCCGGTGAAAACTCATGGCCGAAGCGCACACTCAGGGAATCCTCCCGGTAGCCATCCTTGTCCGGTTCATCGGGGGTATTGCCCCAGCCAAAAGCGTCGGGGACATCGTTCTTCTGGGCATCAATGCCGTCACTGCGCAGGTGCCCGATACCCAGGCTGTAGTGGCTGTTGCCGCTGGCCGTGGCAAAAAAGGCCCGCCCTTCAGCAGTGCCGTGGCTGCCACCGCCCACCGTGACCTCGCCCCGCGTACCGGCCTCGCCGCTGCGGGTGAACACCTGAATAACCCCACCCACGGCATCGGCCCCATAGAGGGTGGAGCGGGGACCGCGTACCACCTCGACGCGGTCAATCTGACTGAGGGGAATATACTGGAGGGAAGCGGCTCCCGTAGTAGCCGAACGAATGCGGATACCGTCAACCAGCACCAGGGTCTGGTTGGTGCTCGTACCCCGCAGATAGATACTGGTGTTTGTCCCCAGACCACCATCCTGATTCACCTGCACCCCCGGAATGGTCGCCAGCAAATCGGGCAGGCTCTGGTACTGGCCACGCTCAATCTCCTCGCGGGTGATAACCGTGACCGAAGCCAGGGTTTCATCCACGGTCTGGGCCGTGCGGGTGGCGGTGACGACGGTGGTCTCCAGTCTGACGGGGGCTGCCTCTTCGGCAAGGACGGATACCGCTGCAAAGGACATCAGTGATGCACTGATGGCAGCGGGATACAACAAGGAACCAATACGCATGAAAATGCCTCCTGTGTATCCCGGTTGTGGGGAGGACGCAGGAGGCGTTATGGCTGTGTTCAGCAATAGACCTGCAGCACCCACCTTCCATACCCGGGAAGGATAGTGTAGTGACCCTTTCCGGCAGGTCTCCTGGCTCACGATTCGTCCTCCGGATCGCCTTCCCGGCCCGTGGCCAGTGGCATGTGATCCCTTGTCGTCGCTTACAGTGGCGGGTCCGCGGGGGATTTACACCCCTCTTCCCTTTTCATCCACACCTGTGGACACCGGAAAAAAGCTCGAACAGCTTAAAGAGTGCAGCGGGGGGATGTCAAGTGCTCATCACACATGGCGCTTGAGTGCGGGCGGCAGGGAAACCGGAGAAGTGAACCATGGAAAGCACGGAGGGCACGAAAGGAACCGCGAATGGAAAGGCAGGGTCTCACCCCCGTTCGCTGCGCTCACGGGGGTCGCAAAGCCCGCCAAGGTAAGGCAAGGGAGATTAACCACGGAAGGCGGCACCAAAAGTGGGTGTCCTTTTATAGTAGTGTTCTCGTTTTAAACTGTCCTCTTGACGGGAAAGCTTACCTCATTACTTGCATTTTCCCCGATATTTCCCGTATCTTGGCGCGATGAAAATTGCACCCATGAACCATACCAACCAGGTATTCCTCCACTTCCGAAGCCAGGGCAGCAAAGTTGAGCGCTACGGACTGGTGGAGCATACCGGAGTCCAGGCCATTGCGGGAAGCCTCTTCCATGAATGGATAAGAACTCCCGAAACCTCTGACATTTCCTCACTGGAAGGCATTCCCTTCTGTTACAGCGAAAACATCTACTTTCTTCAGAGCGACGGACAGGTCACCCACCATAAATCCGCGGCCCACTTCCGGACGGATATCCTCGCGCCCTCCATGGGTGAACCAGTTCTCCATATTGCCCTGGTTTGCGGCAATCGATGCGGCTATGGCTCAAGCAGCCAGATGCGTATCCTGGGGTTCACATGGCTGGCAGACCACCAGTGCGCAGCCTCGCCCTGTTATGCTGCGCAGACGCTACAGCTTTCGAGCTTCCTTCTGTGTTCGGCTCCCAAAGCCCTGGAAGTGGAGACGACAGCAGGCAGACAAGTGCTTCCCTTCGACTCCGGGATGCTTTTTCCTCTGGCAGGACAGATGGGAAGTGCGTATACTTTTTACCCCGGAGATATCATCGCCCTGCCGGTTACTCCACCAGTTCCCCCTGTGACCGCCGTCTTCTGCGGCAACCACAGAGAACCCCTGATCAGGTGAAACCCACATGAAAGCCCTTGTACTGACAGTGCTGGCCCTGCTGCTTCTGGGGGCCCCACTAAGCTATTATGCCTATACCTCCATCATTCACAGGCCATTGCCGCTGGCAGAGCCCGTTATCACAGAAATACCCCGTGGCGCGTCCCTCAACCGGATCGCTTCCATCCTCGAAGAGGATGGAGTGCTGCCGTCAAAGCTCCCCTTTGTGCTGTACAATCGCCTGCACCGCAACACCCTGAAAAGCGGAGAGTACCTGTTCCCCGCTGAAATATCACTGGCAGGCGCGTCGGCGATACTCATGCAGGGCATCCCCTATCAGCGTTCATTCACGGTCACCGAAGGAACAACCTATCGCGATATCCTCATGAGCGTTGACCAGAACCCCATCCTCGACGCCACCCTCTTCCACCAGCTTGTCCAGGATGCCGTGGAAGCATCAGCGCTCTTCTCCACCCCGGAAGGCCTGCTTTTCCCCGAAACCTACGCCTACTCGCGGCACAGCGCGGAGACACAACTGGTGCAGCGCATGAGCAACACGACGCTCCAGCACCTTGAGCGCTACCAGCGCCCCGGATGGAGCAAGATGGACATCCTGATCCTCGCTTCCATCATCGAAAAGGAAGCGGGCAACCGTGATGAAATGCCCCTGATCTCCTCGGTCTTCCATAACCGTCTGGAGCGGAGAATGCGGCTGCAGGCAGACCCAACCGTTATCTACGGTCTGGGGGATGACGACGTCCTGGAGGATCGCCTGCGCCGCAGGCACCTGGAGCAGGATACCCCCTATAACACCTATACCCGCCATGGGCTCCCGCCCACGCCCATCTGTTCGCCCTCCGAAGCCGCCATTGCCAGCGCCGCCAATCCCGCGCAGACGAACTACCTGTATTTTGTCGCGGCCCCGGGGGAATCGGGCCATGTATTCAGCACCACCCTTGCCGAGCACAATCGCCATGTCCAGCGATACTGGGACTTCATACGCTCCCAGCGCGCCAATCAGCCATAAACCAGCACAGGAGCAGCCATGATACGCCTCTACAACACCCAGAGCAGCAGCAAGGAAGACTTTATCCCCATAGAGCCCGGCAAAGCCCGCATCTATGTGTGCGGAGTCACCACCTATGACCACTGCCACATCGGTCACGCCCGCAGCGCGGTCGCCTTTGACAGTATCCGCCGCTATCTGAGCTATCGCGGATTCGAAGTCACCTTTGTCAAGAACTACACGGATATAGACGACAAAATCATTAACCGAGCCCGCGAAAATGGCGAAGAGTGGAAAGCGCTGGCCGAGCGCTTTATCAGCGAGCACGACCGCGATATGGCGGCGCTCTATGTGCTTCCGCCCACCATCGCACCACGGGCCACTGAGCACCTTCCTGAAATGATTGCCCTGATTGAAAAGCTTCTGGACAACGGCTACGCCTACAAGGGTGGTGATGATATCTTCTTCCGGGTTCACCGCTTCACCGAATATGGCAAACTCAGCCACAAGGCCCTGGAAGACCTGCAGAGCGGCTCACGGGTCGAGGTTAATCCCCTCAAGGAAAACCCCCTTGACTTCGTCCTCTGGAAAGGCAAAAAAACAGGTGAACCCTCATGGGAGGCCTCTTTTGGCGCCGGGCGTCCCGGCTGGCACATTGAGTGCTCCGCCATGGGCCACAAACACCTGGGCCGCGTCTTTGACATCCACGGCGGTGGCAAGGACCTCATCTTCCCCCACCATGAAAACGAGATAGCCCAGTCCCAGGCCGGTTACGGCTGCGCCCCAGCCCGCTACTGGATTCACAACGGCTTCGTCAACATCAATAACGAAAAGATGTCAAAGTCCCTGGGGAACTTCTTTACCATCAAAGAGATCCTGCAGCACTATGACCCGGAAGTCCTGCGCCTCTTCCTGGCCCAGACCCATTACCGCAGCCCCATCGACTTCTGTGAAGAGAACATGACCATGGCGCGCCAGGCACTGGAGAAGCTCTACCGCTTCCTGGAGAACTTTGAAAACCACGAAGACACCCGCACCTCGGGTTCCATCGCCCCTGTCCTCAGTGACATCACGCGGAAATTCGAGGAGGCCATGGATGACGACTTCAACAGCGCCCTGGCCCTGGCGAGCCTCTTTGAAGGGGTCCACACCCTCAATAAACTCAATCCCTCCAGCGCTGATGCCAAGGGCATCTATGACACCTACTGCCGCTTGGGCGACGTACTGGGAATCTTCCAGTCTCTGCCATCACAGTGGTTTGCCAGGCAGAGCACTTCACAGCTCAGCGCTGATGAAATTGCCGCCCGCATTGAAGCACGCAATGCCGCGCGCCGCGATAAGGATTTCGCTACCGCTGATCGCATCCGTGACGAACTGCTGGAAAATGGCGTGGAAATCAAGGACTCAAAAGAAGGAACAAGCTGGCGCTATCGCTGAAATCCATCAAAAAAAACCCCCGCCCTTCCGGACGGGGGTTTTTGCATTTTCATTCAGAACGCCTCGAACATGAAGTCATTGCCACCGTCGGAGGTGTCTTTCACCTCACGATCGTCCTTCAGGGGCAGGCTCACCGTGAACACGGTACTCTTGCCACCGGGGGCGGAAGTACAGTGAACACTTCCGCCAAGCAGATCGACCAGGCCCCTGGCCACATTCAACCCGAGGCCAAGGCCTTTCTGTAAACGGGTTTTCCCAGAGTGATACTGGTAGAATTTCTGAAATATATGCTCAAGGTGCTCCTCGGGGATCCCCTCGCCGGGATCTTCCACGCTGACCAGAATCCTGTCGCCTTCCACCGTGCCGCGAATGCGGATCGTGTCGCCACCATAGGAGTACTCACACGCATTGGACAGCAGGTTCATCAGCACCAGCTGCATTTTCCCGGCATCCGTGACCAGGGTCCCCTCCGGCAGGTCTATGGTACTTTCAATGCGCAGCTGCTTCTGCTTGACAACGTACTGCAAAATAGCCAGGGCATCTTCTATCAGACTCTCAAGACGCACCTTCACGTATGCATTCCGGGTCTCGCCAGCCTCAAGTTCAGCGGCGGCAAATATGTTTTTCATATGGAAATCTATGCGCAGAAGCTGCTGGTGCAGGTGGCTTCCAGTCGCCACCACATCGGTATTCCCGATATTCTCCACAAGCTGCTGGGACTCCTGGAGCAGCGAACTGATCGGAGTACGAAATTCCGTTTTGATAAGGGAGATAAACTCACTCTTGATGGTTTCGGTATGGCGAATCTGCTCATTGAGACTCAGCAGACGCCGAGTCATCTGCTCCATTTCCAGCAGTGAGGCACTCTTTTCATTGAGGCGCCGCTGCAGCTCCTTGACAATGGAAGCATCTTCAAGCTGGTTCAGTTCCTGTGCCATGGCCCTTCTCCTTATCCTATGCGTTCATAAATTGATGGTTGAATCATGCGAAAAAGCTTGTTGTTGCGGGTCAGAGATTCCGAGTGCCCGATAAACAGCAGACCACCCGGCGGCAAAACACGAGCAAACTCCGCGATAAGCTTATCACGGGTGGGCGTATCAAAGTAAATCATGACATTGCGGCAGAAAATCATATCAAAGGGATTAGTGAAGAGGGAGAAGTTCCCGTACACCAGATTGAAAAGGCGAAACAGCACCATCTCGCGCACAAAGGCCTTGATCTGATAAGACTCGCTTTTGCGATCCCGATCAAAGTACTTACTCACATAGTTTTTGGGAAGAGGTTCAACGTTCTTCGCCACATACCGCCCGCTGGTGGCGCGACGCAGGATATCAGCGGAGATATCTGTCGCCAGTATCTTGCACTGACGGACACTGACCGCTGGCAGATTTTCCAGCAGGAACATGGCGATGGAGTAAGGTTCCTCACCACTGGAGCACCCTGCCGACCAGATACGGAAAGCCGAGTTCGATCGCTTGGCGAAGATATCCTCAACATGGATCTTCAGGTACTCCCACTGTCCCCGTTCCCGAAAAAATGAGGTCACATTGGTCGAAATAGCATCAATCAGATGTATCAGTTCATCACCCGTATCATCAGAGACCAGATGATCGTAATACTGCTTATAGGAGTTCATGCCCAGTGTGCGCAGACGCTTGGAAAGCCTCCCCTGCACCAGAGCCATCTTCTGGTCAGAAAGGGAAATTCCGGCATTGGTATAGACAAACTTGCGCAGCAAGTCAAATTCCCGCTTCGTGAGAGCCTTCTCATCAACCATTTCAGTAGAGTCCTTCCACATTGAGGATAAGGGAAACCATTCCATTGCCCATCACTGCCGCACCGGAGACCTGGGGCACCCGGATGCTCCCTTCACCGATGGGCTTGATCACCACCTGCTGACGGCTGATCAGTTCGTCAACCAGCAGCGCGAAGTGGCCGTTGTCGTTCTCTACGTGCACCAGCGTGGCCTCTGCGGCTTTCAGGCGTTTTGCAGCCCTGATATTCAGCACTTCATCAAGGCGAACGATGGGCAGGATCTCTTCGCGCAGCTTCACAAACTCGCCCTTGCCCTGGTAGGTGAACACGCTGTCATTGCTGGGCTGGAAGGACTCCAGAATCGACAGCGTCGGGATGATAAAGGTCTCGTGCGCGCAGCGCACCAGCATGCCATCGATAATCGCCAGCGTCAGCGGAAGCTGCAGGCTGAAGGTCGTGCCCTGCTGGGCCATGGACTGGATTTCCACTTTCCCGCGCAGCTGTTCTACGGAGCTGCGCACCACATCAAGGCCAACACCACGGCCAGAGAGGTCGCTGATGGCTTCGGCGGTGGAGAAGCCTGCCTGCATGATCAGGCTGTACACCTGGGTGTCGCTGAGTTCCTCTTCGGCGCTCACCAGGCCCTGCCTGATGGCTTTGTGCAGTACTTTCTCACGGTTGATCCCACGGCCGTCGTCACTGATTTCGATCACGATGGAGCCGCCTTTGTGGAAGGCCCGCAGGAAGATATTCCCCTGGATCGGCTTGCCATGGAGGGTGCGTTCGGCGGGGTCGGATTCGATGCCGTGGTCGATGGCATTGCGGATCAGGTGGATCAGCGGGTCGCCAAGGGCGTCAACCATGTTCTTGTCGATTTCCGTGTCTTCGCCGCTGATGTGCAGCACGATGTCCTTGTCGATTTTGCGCGAGGCGTCGCGCACCACCCGGCGCATCTTCTCGAAGGTATCCCGGATGGGGACCATGCGCAGGGACATGACCCGGTTCTGGATCAGGCGCGTGATCTTCGACAGCACGTCCAGGGTCTTCTTCACGTGTTCGTCGGCGATGTCCTGAATGGTGGGGTTCTGGGTCAGGAAGCTCTGGGCGATCACCAGTTCGCCGACGGAGTCAAAGAGTTCGTCCAGTTTCTTCGTGTCGATGCGCACGAAGGAGCGTTTCTCGTCGCGACCGCGATTGGCGGGGGCGCTGCGCTCTGCGGCACGGTCCGCTTCGACCTCGGACTCTGCGGCAAGAGCAGTGGGTGCTGCGGCAATGGCGTCTGCACTCTCCGGGGCGGTGGGTGGCTCTGTGGGGAGCTCTGTGGATGCCTCTGCCGGGGCGGTGGGTGGTGCGCTGGCGGCAGTGTCCGGTGCTGGCGGTTCACGGTGCCCCTCATCAGGGCTTGTAGCTGCAGCGGTAACAGGAGCTGCCGGTGAAGGTGCCGGAGTCGGCGCGGGTGCGCTGTCGCTCTGGGCTATGGATGCCGGCTCGCTCGTTTCGTCGTCTACGACGCGAACGCGGTATTCAAAGTCGTCAAGGAATTCGAAGATCTCTTCGATTTCCCCCTGGGGATGGTCGCTGGCCATATAGATGTCCACGATGCCGATGTCGCAGCGCAGCGGGTCGATGTCGCTCAGGTGGCTCACCCGGCTGAGGTCCCAGCGGACACTCAGGATGCTGCCCTGTTCGCGCAGCAGGCGCAGGAAGATGGCGTGGTCGTAGCCGCGGATGTAGATGTCGCTGTCAAGGGTCAGCTGGATGTGATACAGGTGCTCGCCGGGGCCTTTGCGGCTCTGCAGTTCACCAAGGTCAATGTGGTCTGCGCCCTCACGGCTGCCGGGTTCTGACGGCGCGCGCCCTCCAACGGCGCTGGCACTGTCGGTGCTGTCGTCATGCTCTTCGGGCACGCTGGCAAACTCTTCGGCAAGGTCACGCAGCACTTCGCGGTAGGCGGTCTGACTGGGTCGTTGGTCGCTGGTGTCTTCTGCGGCGGCACTCCCGGTTTCCTCGGTGGGGCTGACGCGCACCAGCAGCTGGCGGATGTGCTCAAGGCTCTGTTCATAGCGGGCAGGATGGGTCAGTTCTGAGCGTTCCTGCACTTCGTCGTCAAAGACGTCCTTGATCACGTCCACCGCGTCAAGGAAGGTGTCGATCACGGCGGTGTTCACGGTGCCCTGGCCCGCGCGGTAGTAGTCAAGCGCGTCTTCAAAGCTGTGCACAAAGGTGCCAAGACGGGTGAAACCGATGGAGTTGGCGCTGCCCTTCAGGGTGTGCACGCCACGGAAGAGTTCGTTCAGGGTGTCGCTGTTGCCCGGGTCGCTCTCAAGGTCCATCACATCGCTGTCGAGCTTTTCGATGATTTCGCTGGCTTCCTCTATGAAAATCTGGCGCAGGCGCTCGCGGCTCATGGCACGCTCCAGTACTGACGACCAAGCTCGGGATGCTCAAGGGGCATGTCAAAGAGGTCGATCACGATGTCACGATGGCTGCGGCGGATCGCCCCGAGCAGCTGCAGAAGGCTGGAGCTGCCAAGGCTTTCACGGGGGTCCTGGATGCCGATGTGCTCGATGTACTCGATGCGGCTCAGCAGAAACTGCCGAAGCTGCTCCACGTCCTCGGCGTCCATGCCAAGGCTGATATTCAGGGTTTCGCCGTCTATTTCAAACATCGCTGTCCTTTCTGGAGAAGAGAAGCAAACCACGAAATACGCCAAACTGTTTGCGCCTGTATGCTCAGTTTTTTCTTCCCTTGGCGTCCTTCGCGTCTTTGCGAGAGAAATGGCTTTTTTTCTGGCTTTTCTTTATGCCCGAGCGATCTTTAGCGGCCTGCTTAGAATTCCTTCAGGTCGTCTTCATCCAGGGGAAAGATATCGTCGTTCTCGTTGCGCGCTTTCTTGCTGCCCCTGCCACTGCCGCTGCTGCCACGGGGATCATGGAAGGCCGGGGCAAGCTGCTTGGAGCCTGAGGGCTTCGCCGGGCTGCCCGGGGCGCTGACGCGCACACGATTACCGGCGGGCGGAAGCGGAGCACTCACACGGCTGCCGCTTTCGCTCTCCATGCGAAAACCTACGAAGTTCGCCACGGTGGAGACGCTGTTGAGCATGGCCACGGCCTGAGCGTTCAGTTCTTCAGCCGCGGCAGCGGCTTCTTCAGAGTTGGCGGCGTTCTGCTGGGTCACTTTATCTATCTGGCTCATGGCTGTCGAGATCTGGTTCATGCCTTCGGACTGCTCTTTCACCGAAACGGTGATCTCGCCGATCAGGTCCGAGGTCTTCTTGATCTGCTGACGGATTTCATCAAAGGCGCTGTTGGTCTCTTCGGCCACGCTGTTGCCCTGACGAATCTGACTGATGGTGCGCTGGATGATGTCGGCGGTCTCACGCGCTGCGTTGGCACTGCGCTGCGCAAGGCTCTTCACTTCCTCCGCCACCACTGCAAAACCAAGTCCGTGCTCGCCGGCGCGCGCCGCTTCAACGGCCGCGTTCAGCGCGAGAAGGTTCGTCTGGAAGGCGATTTCGTCGATGGTCTTGATGATCTGCGATATGCGCTCCGAGGACGCGGTCACTTCCTCCATGGAGCTCATCAGCTGCTGGACCTTCTCATAGCCCTCATTGGCGGCCTGCGTCGCCTGACCGGCAAGAATGTCTGCCTGACGCGTGTTCTCCGCATTCTGATTGTTAATCGATGTCGCTTCCTCAACGGTCGCCGTCACTTCCTCTACACTGTTGGCCTGCTCAGAGGCGCCTTCTGCAAGTGAACTCGACGACGACGCAATCTGGTCAGAGGCGCTTACCACCTGTGAGTTTGCTTCTGATATATTGCGGATCGCGGCGGTGAGAAGTCTGGATGAAGAGCGTATGATAAAGAAGGCGATGACCAGGGAAATAAGCAGGGTCCAGAGTATCGCCGCCACAATGGTTTTCTCGAGGAAAATGCCGAACTCAACGGCTCCATCCACCTGCTGACGCGTCACCGCCATGTTGTTGTCCACCATCTGCTGCATGGTACTGCCCATGGCGTCGGAGATGGGAACCATGCGCTCGACGGTTTCGCGATAGCGGGCAAAGAGCTCACGCTGGGTGGCGGAGTCGCGATTGGCGGCCAGCTGATCGATAATGCGATCAAGATCGACATAGATGGCACGCCAGGCGTCATACTGTGTCTGCAGCTGCTCCCATGCCCGGCGACCGGCTTCTGACTGGCGGGGTGTCTGTTCCAGGGTCTGCCAGTGTCGCTCTATGATCTGCCAGGAGTGCTGCCGCTGTTCGGCTATGGAGCGAAAGCGCTGCTGTGCTGCCATATTATACTCATACTGCAGCACATCAAGGGTCTGGGCGCGGATAGCCATACGCTCGCCATTCAGGGTGGACAGGGCGATCAGGGTCGGTATTCGCACCTCACTGGTATTGGCGATGCGATCCTTCAGGATATCAAGACCCCAGTACCCCATGCCCCCTATCCAGACAGTGCCGCACAGGAGTATTGCGGTCAGGGCGATGATGCGGGTGCGAAACTTCAGCTGGCGGAACCATTGCATAGTGTCACTCTTCCTATGAGGTTTTGGCGAGATTTTCCAGATCCCTGAGTTCATCGAGGTTGAAGGCCTTGTCCACATCAAGAATCATGATGACCCGATCATCGTAACGGGCAATTTTGTGGATAAAGTCTGTATTCACGGTGGTGCCGAAAGCAGGCGCATCGGAAAGCTGCTCATCGCCAATGGTGGCGACCTCTTCCACGTGATCAACAATAAAGCCGATATCCGCTTCGCCAACCTGAAGAATGATAATCGCGGTATCCATCTCCGGCTCTTTCTCGGGCATCTGAAATTTCAGGCGCAGGTCGATAACGGGAATGATATTCCCCCGCAGATTCATAACGCCCTTGATGTAACGGGGTGTCTTGGGGATCGGTGTGGTTTTCATCATGGCGATGATCTCGCGTACACTCATGATATCCACGGCAAAAACTTCATCTTCCAGGTGAAAGATAAGGTAGCGACTTCGGTGGGAAAGATTGGCATTGTTTTTCTTTTGATTCATTTCACAACCCCAGTACGAGTTTTATGGATTTTACAAGTTTCTCGTCACTGAACGGCTTTACCATCCAGCCGGTTACCCCGATGGCTTTGCCTTTTTCCTTCATCTCGGCGGAACTCTCCGTTGTAAGAATAAGGATAGGCTTACTCTTGAAGCGTGGATCCTGTTTGAGTCTGGCCGATACCTCCAACCCGCTGACCTGGGGCATGTTGATATCGGATATCAGCAGGTCGTAGTCCACCGAACCGGCGAAGACTTCATCCAGAAACTGCTGCGGATTGCTGTAGGTGAGAAAATGTATCTGCCCTGCCTGGATGATATCCTCCAGGGCCAGTTCCGCTGATGCCAGTATGGTGCGGGAGTCATCCACAAGTATAACTGTTTTGGCCATTATCACTCCTCTGCGTTGAAACCCGGCATGGGCAGTGTGACTTCCCTGGCCCAGCCGTGCACTCTCGTGCGGTGGGTTCTTCTTTCCTGCGCGATACGATACTGGAAATATTTCACAGAGTGTACAATAAAAGCGCAGAAGGTCACAGGAAAAACTGGTGAGATCGTTTTTGTGCCTTCCTGAGCCCTGAGTGCTCTGCTTGAACAAAGTCAAAGCACCCGCGACATCTGCGCCCGAACAGCTTACTCTCCCCCGGAAGTGTCGCTGCCGCCCGCTTCCGACTTGAGCTCGTAGAGAATCTGCAGCGCCTGTCGCGGTGTGCACTCATCCAGATTCAAGCCTCGAATTTTCTCCACGAGCGGATCTTCCACGGCACCGAAGAGAAAGGGAGGATCCTGGGAATGCACCACGGAACTGCGACCCTCGGGGGAGTACTCCCGCGCTTCCAGGTTCTGCAGAATCTCATGGGCGCGCTCGATGACTGACAGGGGAATCTGGGCCAGGCGCGCCACCTCTATGCCATAGGATTTGGGGGCTGCCCCGGGTGCCACCTTGCGCAGAAAGTGCAGGGTACCGTGGTTCTCGCGGATAAGAATATGAAAATTCACCACCCCGCGCAATTCGCGCTCCAGGTCCGTCAACTCGTGGAAGTGCGTGGCGAAAAGGGTTCGCGCGCCAATGGGCCCCTGGGAACTCAGGTGTTCCGCCACGCTCCAGGCGATGGAAATACCATCAAAAGTACTGGTTCCCCGCCCGACTTCATCAATGACGATCAGCGAGTTGCGGGTGGCATGGTGGAGGATGTTGGCCGTTTCGCTCATCTCCACCATGAAGGTGGACTTGCCTTCGGCCAGGTTGTCGCTGGCCCCGACACGGGTGAAGATGCGGTCGCACAGGCCTATCAGGGCTTCCGTGGCCGGCACAAAGCAGCCCATCTGGGCCATGATCACGGCCAGGGCGGCCTGACGCATATAGGTTGACTTCCCCGCCATATTGGGGCCGGTGATAATCATCAGCTGCTGGTCATCGGTATTCAGTACGAGGTCATTTGCCACAAAGGGTTCGACAGAGAGCTTTTCAATGACCGGATGGCGCAGACCCTGGACATGCAGCACCGGGTCCGGGCTGATGCGGGGCTTGCGGTAGTCATAGGCGACTGCCACTTCCGCGAAGGTGCTCAGCACATCAATGCAGGCGATGGATCGGGCAGCGCTGATAATCGGATCAAACCACTGGAGCACCTGCTGGCAGATATCGGCATAGATGCTTTCCTCGTAGGGAATCAGCTGTTCTTCTGCCTCCAGAATACTGGTTTCCAGCTCTTTAATGGCCTCGGTCACATAGCGTTCGGCGTTGACCAGGGTCTGCTTGCGTATGTATTCGGCAGGCACCCGGTTCTGGTGGGTTTTCGGAACCTCAATGTAATAACCGAATACTCTGTTATAGCGGATCTTCAGGCTGCTGATTCCCGTAGCCTGCTTCTCTCTGGCCTCCATGTGCAGAATCCTGTCACGGGCGTTGCCCCGCACATCCCGCAGCTGGTCGAGGTGCGCGTCATAACCGGACCGGATCACCTGCCCGTTTTTGACGGTCACTGGCGGTTCATCGCACATGGCTCGATCCAGCAGATCAAGCAGGGAGGTAAAGTCCTCCATATTGCCAAACTGACTCTGCAGCAAAGGAGAGTCCGCGCAGTGGGGAGCCTGCAGGCGCAACTCCTGAGTAAAGCGCAGAGACTGACGCAGAGCCACCAGATCGCGTGGTTTATGCTGATCAAGGGATATGCGGTTGATGAGCCGCTCAAGGTCGTGAATGCGGCCCAGGGTATCGCGAATACTGCCGGTGAGGGTGTACTGTCCGGCCAGGAGTTCAACCGCGTCCAGGCGCTGCTCGATGGCATGCTGCTGATAGAGCGGATGGCGCATCCAGTCCCGCAGCAGGCGTCCCCCCATGGCAGTGCGGGTGCGATCCAGCACCCACAGCAGGGTGTGTTCACGACCACCCCCCATATTGCGCAGCAGTTCGAGATTCACACAGGTATTTTCATCCATGAGCAGGAGTTCACGGGCGCTGAGATCTTCAATACTGCGCGGACGCACCGTGCGCAGCTGCGTCCCTTCCAGATAAGCGCTGGCCATGGTCAGTGCCATGGCATGGCCGTGCTCAAAGCGGGCAAAGTCTGCGGCGCTCTGCTGGGGCGCCTGCACCAGCTGGCCCTGCTCCAGCAGGCCATCGCGACATACCAGATACTCGGAGACGGGGTAACGGCGCAGGTCATCGGCCAGCTGCTCGCGGTTTGAACGCAGCAGTTTCACACTGGCCGTGGAGAGATCCCACAGGGCGATACAGATGTCATCGTCGTCGCCATGGAGTGCCGCCAGAAAATTATGCTGTGACGGGTCGACCCCGTCATGGTGAATGATCGTCGAGGGAGTCACAATGCGGGTAACACCGCGTTTGACAATACCTTTGGCCTGGCGCGGATCTTCCAGCTGATCACAGATAACCGCCTTATGCCCGGCTTTGACCAGCTTGTACAGGTACCCTTCCAGAGCGTGGTGTGGCACACCCGCCATGGGCGTCTTCTTCTCTCCCTTGTCCCGGGAGGTGAGGGTGATCTTCAGTATTTCCGATGCCAGGACGGCATCCTCGCCGAAAAGTTCATAGAAATCCCCCATGCGGAAAAAGAGCATGGCATCGGGGTACTGATCTTTGATTTCCATGAACTGACGCATCATGGGGGTCAGGGTATCGGACACGTGTGCACTCCTTCTTTACGCTTGCCTGTGCAGAATAATACGGCTCTTGCCGGGAAGCAACCGACACTTGAAGCCGGCGACGAAACTTTGCCATCGGCGGCAAAAAGTGGTATAGAGTATTGTTCTGCACAAAAAAGTTTGCTGGGAGGAAGACCCCCGTGAGTGAAGAAACACTGTTCCCTGAGGATATTCAGGTCGTCGATATCAAGCGGGAGATGGAAAGCGCCTATATCGACTACGCCATGAGCGTTATCGTCGGTCGGGCACTCCCCGATGTGCGTGACGGCCTTAAACCCGTTCACCGCCGGGTGCTTTTCGCCATGCACGAGCTGGGGGTTGCCTACAATAAGCCCTACAAGAAATCGGCCCGCATCGTGGGTGACGTGATCGGTAAATACCACCCCCACGGCGACAGCGCGGTCTATGACACCATCGTGCGCATGGTTCAGGACTTCAGCCTGCGCTACCCGCTCATTGACGGACAGGGAAACTTTGGCTCCGTGGACGGCGACAGTGCAGCGGCCATGCGTTATACGGAAGTCCGCCTCAAGCGCATCAGCGACGAGCTGCTGACAGACCTGGAAAAAAACACCGTTGAATTCCAAAGCAACTACGACGATACCATCCAGGAGCCCAAACTCCTGCCCGCCCGCATCCCCAACCTGCTCATCAATGGCTCCAGCGGGATTGCCGTGGGCATGGCCACCAACATCCCTCCCCACAACCTGGGCGAAGTGGTGGATGGCCTGCTCCTGCTGCTGGACAAACCGGAAGCGGATATTGCTGAGATCATGCAGCTCATCAAGGGGCCGGATTTTCCCACCGCGGGCTTCATTACCGGCAAACAGGGCATCATTGACGCCTACCGCACGGGTCGTGGCCGCATTCGCATGCGCGCCCGCGCCCAGATCGAAACCAGCAAGTCCGGCCGCGAAACCATCATCGTCACGGAAATTCCCTACCAGGTCAACAAATCCCGCCTGCTGGAGAAGATCGTCGAACTGGTCAAGGAAAAACGTATAGAAGGCATAGCCGACCTGCGCGATGAGTCCGACCGCGAGGGCATGCGCATTGTGGTTGAGATCAAAAGGGGCGAGCACGCCGAAAGCATCCTCAACCGCCTCTACAAGTTCACACCCATGGAAGGGACCTTCGGCGTCATCAACCTGGCGCTGGTGAACAACTCTCCCCGTGTCCTCAACCTCAAGGAGATCCTCGAATACTTCATCGAGCACCGCCGCGAGATCGTTATCGCCCGCATCAAGTTCGAACTGGCCAATGCCATCAAAAAAGCCCATATCCTCGAAGGTCTCAAGGTGGCCATCGAAAACCTGGATGAAGTCATTGAGCGCATTCGCGCCAGCGCCACCGGCAAGGAGGCCAAAGAGGACCTCATCGCGCGCTTCCAGTTCTCCGACGAGCAGGCCCAGGCCATCCTGGATATGCGTCTGCAGCGCCTGACTGGCCTGGAAATTGAAAAGATCATCCGCGATTACGAGGAAGTGCTCGCCCTCATCGATGACCTGCAGGATATCCTCGCCAACGACAGCCGTGTCATTGACATTATCCGCACCGAACTCCATGAGATCCGCGAAAAATACGCCGACCCCCGTCGCACCATCATCATCGACGACCACGAGGAGATCGACCTGGAAGACCTCATCGCCGATGAGCCCACGGTCATCACCCTCACCAATGACGGCTACGTCAAGCGCACGCCCGCTGACACCTACAAAAGCCAGCACCGTGGCGGCAAGGGCAAAGTGGGCCTCGATATCAAGGAAGGTGATTTCGTCACCGATATCTTTGTCTGCAGCACCCACGAATACCTGATGATCTTCACCGATCGCGGCCGCGTCTACTGGATCAAGGCCTACAATATCCCCGAGCAGGGACGTAACAGTCGCGGAAAGGCCATCGTCAATTTTGTCGATCTCGAGAAGGATGAAAAGATCAGCACGGTGTTCCCGGTGCGCGAATTCTCTGAAGACAAATTCCTGCTCTTCATCACCAAAAACGGCATCGCCAAGAAGACGCCCCTCTCGGAGTACGCCAATATCCGCAAGAAAGGGGTCAACGCCATCAACCTCGATGACGACGATGAGCTGATCCAGGTCATGCACACCAATGGCAGCAACAGCGTCATGGTCACCACCCGCTTTGGCGCCAGCATCCACTTCGAGGAGCAGGAAGTGCGCGCTGTGGGACGGGTCAGCCGTGGCGTCAAGGGCATCACCCTCGTCAATAACGACTATGTGGTGAGCGCCGAGACCATCTCCAAGGACATCGACCCTTCCTATATCCTCACGGTCACCGACCTGGGTTACGGCAAACGGACCATCACCGATGAGTACCGCCTGCAGAGCCGTGGCGGCAAAGGCAATCTGACCATCAAGACCACCACCAAAAACGGCCTGGTCGTACGGGGCCTGCAGGTGGTCGACGGCGATGAGATCCTGCTGCTCTCCAAGGAAGGCAAGATCATCCGCCTTGACTCCAAACACATTCGCATTACCGGACGCAACACCCAGGGCGTCAAGCTGGTCGACCTCTCCAGGGACGATCGCATTATCAGCGTCGCCGTTGCCAAAACTGACGATGAAGAAGAGGCCCAGCAAGCGTGATCTGTCAGGAAACCATAACGGCCGTGGCTACGGCACCCGGTGAGGGTGCCGTAGGCATTGTCCGGGTCAGCGGCCCTGCTGCCCCGACCCTCTTTCAGCAATTCTTTCGTTCCAGAAACCTGCAGCCAGTTCAACAGCCCAAACCACGCCACCTGTACTTCGGTCTGTTTCTCGATGAGGGTGGACACCCCCTAGACCAGGTGCTGGCAGTGCATATGCCCGGCCCCCACTCCTTTACCGGAGAGGATGTGGTGGAGTTCCACTGCCATGGAGGCAGCACCATTATCAGCCGCATCCTGGAGCTGTGCAGCACCCGCTGTCGCCTGGCCCAGCCCGGTGAATTTTCCCGGCGCGCCTTTCTCAACGGAAAACTCGACCTCACCCAGGCTGAAGCCATCATCGATGTCATCCGCTCCAAAACCCCCGAAGCCGCCCGCATCGCCAGCGATGTCATGCAGGGGAGACTGCGCGACACCCTCCAGGAACTTCGTGGGGAGCTGATTGCCATTCAGGGCAACCTGGAAGCCACCATGGAGTTCAGCGATGAGGACATCGCCCCCGCCAGCACAACGGCGCTGGCGCAGCGTTTGACCGGCGTCCGGCAGCAGCTGGAAACCCTGCTCGCCCACTCCCGTACGGGCATGCTCATGCGTGATGGCGCCGCCGTCGCCATCGTCGGCAAGCCCAATGTCGGCAAGTCGAGCCTGCTCAACGCCCTGAGCCGCAGTGAACGCTCCATCGTCACCGCCATCCCCGGCACCACACGCGATATTGTCGAACAGTATATCAGTGTCCACGGCCTGCCCATTCGTCTGCTGGACACCGCGGGCATTCGCCAGTCCCAGGATGCCGTGGAGCAGATCGGCATCGAACGCACCCGCAGCGCCATTCAGCAGGCGGATATTATCCTGTGGCTGCTGGACACCTCCAGGCCCGCCGATGAGGAAGACCATGAAATCGCCCGTCTCGTCCAGGGCAAACCCTGCCTGGTGCTCCTCAACAAGTCGGATCTGCCCCGCGCCATGGATGAAAGCATCCTCCACGCCATGGACCACGACACCATTCTCACCACCAGTCTGCAGACGGGAGACGGACTGGAAAAGCTCATGGATACGCTCTTCCGGAAGCTCAGCGGCGCGCATCACGAAAGCCACAGCAACCCGCTGCTCAGTCGCGCCCGGCAACGCGAAAGCATGGCAAATGCTCTTGAATCCCTGGGCCATGCCCAGGACACTTTGATCCGGGGGCTCGGGTACGAGCTGGTCAGCATGGATATCCAGCACGCCTTCAGCTATCTGGGGGAAATTCTTGGGGAAGTGGTCACCGACGATATCCTTGACACCATCTTCAGTGAGTTCTGTATCGGCAAGTAGGCGGCTCTGATACCGCAAAGGATACCTGGCATGTCACGATTGATACTGGAGAAGTTCCAGATTCTGTTTTACCTGTCCGCCATCGCCCTGGGCCTCGGCATCGGCTCGCTGGCGCACACGACACCCCAGGTGCTTGACGCCCTTCTGTGGCCACTACTTGGCCTTCTGCTCTACAGCACTTTCACCCAGGTCCCCCTTGAGGGCCTCTGGAAGCAGGGGCTGGCTGACCGACGCTTTCTCTGGGCCGCTGTAACCGGAAACTTTCTCCTTCTGCCCCTGCTGGTGCTGCTCATGACGTCCCTGCTGCCGGACTCCCCGGGACTGCGCCTGGGCGTCCTGCTGGTGCTGCTGGTGCCCTGCACCGACTGGTTTATCACCTTTACTCAGCTTGGCGGAGGCGACACCAGACGCGCCATTGCCTTTGCGCCGGTGAGCCTGCTGCTGCAGATGCTCTGCCTGCCCGCCTACCTCTGGTTCTTTTCCGGGGAGAGCGCCATGCTCGCCAGTACCGGCCACAATATGCTGCTCGCCTTCGGCGGGCTGATCCTCCTGCCCCTGGCGCTGGCATACCTGACACGCAAAAACGCCCACCAGAGCCGCAAGCGCCAGACACTCCTGGAAGGGCTCGGATGGCTGCCGGTACCCCTGCTCAGCATTGTGGTCTGTCTGATCGCCATCACCCAGGTGCATGTGGTTCTGGAGGCCGGAGCGCTACTGCTGCCAGCGGCCCTGGCCTTCATCGCCTTCCTGGTGGTGGCTGCACTGGCGGCGCGCCTGATGGCGCACTGCTTTCGCCTGCCCGTGCAGCAGGGCCGAGTGCTGGCTTTCAGCTACGGCACCCGCAATTCCTTTGTGGTGCTGCCCCTGGCACTGGCCTTACCCCAGGGCTATGAACTGGCGGTCAGTATTGTCGTCCTGCAGTCGCTCATTGAGCTCTTCGGGATGGTTCTCTACCTCTGGTGGGTTCCCACCAGACTCTTTCCCCCAGGACCACAGAAAGCCCACCCCGGGGGAGAGTAACACTGCGGCGTGCCTCAGCAGCAGGTTCCGCTTGAGCAGCAGCCATCTTCTTTTTTGCCCAGCATGGACATCATGGCCATCAGCTGGGACATATCCATGCCCGCCATCTGCTCCTGGCAGGCGGCAAAAATCTCCAGGGCGACCAGTGGGCTGGTACGCATCATTTCAAGGGCCTGAGGCATAATGGCCTTCAGGCATTCCACCTGCTGCTGCGGATCAAGTTCACTATAGGCTTGCTGTAACTGAGAAGGGGTCATGTTTTCCTCCATGGAATGGTCATTGCGCATTGACTGTCAGAGCCCGAGGGCTCATAATCCGTCGGCCCTGCATGGTAGTGTTCCGCGGGGATGATGTCAACGACGGGAGCCCTGTCACCGCCATGGTCTTTTTCCACCGCTACTGTACTGAACTCAGACATCTGACACGCCTGAGCCTTCCCCTCATTCTGGCCCAGGTGGCCCATATGGCCATGGGCTTTGTGGATACCGTCATGGCGGGGCGAGTCAGCCCGGCCGACCTGGCGGCGGTAGCCATTGGCAGCAGCATCTGGTTCCCCGTCTTTCTCTTTGCCGGAGGGGTACTGATGGCCGTCACCCCTATTGTCGCCCAGCACTTCGGGGCAGGAAACGTTTCCGCTATTCCCTCAGCCCTGCGTCAGGGCTTGTGGATAGCTCTGCTGCTTGGCATCGGAGGCTTCTTCCTGCTGCGCCATGTGGAGTGGATTCTCGACCTGCTGGAACTTGAAGAGGATGTCCAGCGCCTGGCGGTAGGCTATCTGAATGCCATTGCCTGGGGTCTGCCGGCGCTGGCACTCTACCAGGCACTGCGTTCCTTCAGCGAGGGAGTCTCCATAACACGTCCCATCATGGTCATCGGATTCATCGGCCTGGCCTTCAATGTCCCGGCAAACTATATTTTGATTTACGGCAAACTGGGTTTCCCCGCCATGGGTGGCGTCGGGTGTGGCTGGGCCAGTGCCCTGGTCATGTGGGTCATGCTTGCCACCATGACCTGGTTCGTCTGGCGAAGCCGCGGGTACCGTTTTCTGCCATCACTTCTGCTCTGGGAGTACCCCAACCTCCGTTCACTGTGGAGAATCATCCTGCTGGGCTTTCCCATCGGCATGTCCATTTTCATTGAAACCAGCATGTTCGCCGTCATTGCGCTGCTGGTGGCCTCCCTGGGCGCCGAAGTGGTGGCGGGACATCAGATCGCCCTGAACTTCACTTCTTTGCTCTTTATGGTGCCCCTGAGTATTTCCATGGCCATCACCATACGGGTCGGCCAGGCACTTGGGGCACGGCAGGGACAGGCTGCCCGCTTCAGCGCCTTTGCCGGCGTGCTGACGACCCTGGTCACGGCGCTGCTCTTCTCCACGATGATCATGCTCTTTTCACCCCAGATAGCGGCCCTCTACTCGCCCGATCCCCGGGTACAGAGCATAGCCGTCAGCCTGCTGTTTTTCGCGGCCCTCTTTCAGATATCAGACGCCGTCCAGGTCAGCGCGGCCGGCGGCCTCAGGGGCTACAAGGATACCCGCGTCCCCATGGTGATCACCTTTATCGCCTTCTGGGTCATCGGACTCCCCCTTGGCGTTCTGCTGGGCATATCGTCATGGGCCGGAATTCACATGGGCGCCCAGGGCTTCTGGACAGGCCTGGTGGCGGGCTTGAGTTGTGCCGCCCTGCTGCAGGGGTGGCGCCTGTGGTCCGTAGGCCGCCGCAACCTCTCCCTCTGACAGCCACCAACCCTGCTTCTCTGCCACCCAGGATTTTTTTCAACGCCATTTGATGCACTATGTTATAAAGATGTTATCTTTTTCGCAATCTCACCCAACTCTGTACTTTGAGGTTACCCATGGGAACTGATGAGCGCATACGCGACATGCACATCCTGCTGGTAGATGATTCCACCTACAATCTGGCCCTCTTCGAAACCATGCTGATGGACGACGGCTACACCCGCATTTCCACGGCGCTCAATGCGACCAGCGCCTATGAGCTTCTGGCAAGGCACGATGACATCGCCCTGGTGGTTCTGGACATCATCATGCCCGATATCGATGGACTGGAAGCCTGCCGTTATATCAAATCCCAGGCGCCACTCCAGGACATCCCCATACTGATAGCCACCGCCAAGACGGATCTTGAGACCCTGCAGTCGGCCTTTGACCTGGGCGCCAGTGACTATGTGCGCAAACCCCTGGTCAACAGCATTGAATTGCTGGCCCGCGTGCGTAACCTGCTCAACACCCAGCTGGAGCTCCAGCTGCGCCGACAGGGGGAGGAGCAGCTGCGAAAGCTGAATCAGGAGCTGGAAGAGCGGGTTCAGGCCGAGGTGGAAAAGAATCGTCAGAAGGATCAGGTCATGCTTCACCAGGCCCGGCTGGCAGAAATGGGCGAGATGATCGGTTACATTGCCCACCAGTGGCGGCAGCCCCTGAATGTGGTGGGACTGCTGTGCCAGGAGCACTACGATCACTACTGCAATGGTGAACTCTCCCGGGATATTATGGAAAGTGGAACCACAAAGATACTCGATCAGCTGGAATTCATGTCTCAGACCATCGACGACTTCCGCGACTTCTTCCGTCCCGACAAGTCCAAATCCCGCTTTTCCATTCGGCACGCCATTGAAACCACCCTGTCACTGGTAGGTGCCGCCATGGAAAAAAACAATATCCGGGTGCAGGTACAGTGCGACGCCACCCCCGAGGTGGAAGGCTATCCAAAAGAGTACGCCCAGGTGCTCCTCAATATCATCAACAATGCCCGCGATGCCATCATTGACAATAAGGTCGCCGACCCACGGATTCACATCCGCGTCTACACTGACCATGGCAAAGCGGTCGTGTCCATCCACGACAATGGCGGCGGCATTCCGGACGAGATCATCGAAAAGATGTACTACCCCTACTTTTCCACCAAGCAGGAAGGGCATGGCACCGGCCTTGGCCTCTACATGTCCAAGATGATTATTGAACGCAATATGGGTGGAAAAATCTGGGCCCGCAATCGCGATGGCGGTGCCGAGTTTTTCGTGGAAATGCCATAATCAGGAGCAACAATGCATATTTTTCACTATGTTGAGCGGGCTGCCCAGACAAGTCCGAGCAAAACTTTCCTCAAATTTGAAAAGGAGCGCATATCCTTTCGCCAGTTCCACAGGGAAACAGAGCGCCTGGCCAGCCTGCTGCGCCAGCACGGCGTCCAACCCGGCGACCGCGTCGCGCTTCTCATGGAGAATCACCCCCACTTTGTCATCAGCCTTTTCGCCATAGTCCGCCTCCAGGCCATCTTCATCCCCATAAACACTTTCCTCAAGCACGAGGAGGTGGAGCATATCCTCGACGACGCCACGCCCAGGCTGCTGATTTGCGGGGGCCGCTTTTCCCGCATCGGAGCCCATGCTTCCAACAAAGGCATTCCCGTACTCTATGGTGGCAAGGAGAGCGAATCGCGCACCCCCCATATCCTTGGCACACCAACAACCGCTGAACTGCCAGCCCTGGATGTGCAGGAGGCGTCCCAGGATGTGGCTTTCCTGCTCTACACCTCCGGCACGACAGGACAGCCCAAAGGGGTCATGCTGACCCATGCCAACCTCAGCGCCAACCTGGCCTCCATCGACCGCGCATTTTCGCCGGTTGTCAATTCCAGGCGTCGGTTCCTGCTCTTCCTGCCCCTGTTCCACACCTTCCCCCTGACGGCGAACCTCCTGCTGCCGCTCTACTTCGGCTGTACCATCCGCATGTTTGCCAGCCTGCGCCCCTTTTCGCCGATTTTCCGCAGCCTGCTGACAGAGCGCATGGACGTCTTCATTGCCGTACCTGCCATCTATTCCGTGCTCGCGCGCACGAAAATCCCCTGGTACGTGCGCATGCTGCTGGGCAAGAAGCTGTATATATCAGGAGGCAGCCCACTGCACGAAGATACCTGGACCACCCTGCAGGCAAAGCTGCCGGGGATGGTACTGGAAGGGTACGGCCTGAGCGAGTGCTCGCCCGTGGTCGCCTTCACACCGCCGGGCAAGCCCAAGGTCCGCTCCGTCGGACCAGCCCTGCCCGATGTGGAAGTCAAGGTAGTGGACGAGGACCTTTGCGAGCTGCCACGGAATGTGGATGGCGAGCTGATCGTGCGGGGACCGAACGTCATGAAGGGATACTACAACCGACCGGAGGAGACCGCCTCCACCATCATCAACGGCTGGCTGCGCACCGGCGATATTGCCAGAATCGATGAAGATGGCTATATCTACATTGTCGACCGCCTCAAGGATCTCATTATCACCAAGGGAATGAATATCTACCCCCGTGAAATCGAAGAAGTCCTCTACCAGCATGGAGCCGTGGAGCACGCTGCCGTGATCGGTATTCCCGATGAACACCTGGATGAAATTGCCGTGGCCTATGTGGTTCTCAACTCAGAGTATCCCGGCAAGATCGATGAGCTGATCCTCAAAAAATACCTGCGCCAGCATATGGCCAATTACAAGGTGCCAAAGCAGATTCACTTTATCGACGAAATCCCGCTGAATGCGGCTGGCAAGGTCATGAAACGTTTCCTCAAGGAAGAAGTGCTGGCCGCGCTGGACTATGTCAAAAATCACACCGGTGCTGAAAGCGTGAACGCCGCCGACCCGCAGTCCACTGTGCAGCCCCTGCCGGAAACTCCCGCTGAAGACAAAAAAACTGATGCCAATCGCAACGAAGAGTGATATGTGTTGTCTGGGAACCCGTCGATTATTTGTTTGCACACAGCTCCCATAAACAGGATATGCGGTAAATACCCATGAGACTTATGCACGACTATCACAACCAGTTTGACCGCGAGCCAGGCATGAAGCGTGAACTCTCACCCGATCAGATGCTGAAAGTCATCTTCGAGTATGTGGCGAAAATCTCCAATGAAAAGCAGGTTGACCGCATCCTGATGCTGATGGCAGATATGGGCCGCCAACTGGTGGTTGCCGACCGCTGCACCCTGTGGCTCCTGGACGAACAGAGCGGTGAACTCTGGACTAAAGTCGCCCACGGCATTCCGCCGATCCGTATTCCGGCCGGCACTGGCGTGGTTGGACACTCCATGAGCAGTGGTGAGGATATCATCATCAACGACGCCTACGCCGACGCCCGCTTCAACCAGGAAGTGGACAAGCAGACCGGCTACCGCACCCGCAATATCATCGCCCTGCCCATCCGTAATAACGATGGCGATATCATCGGCGCCTACCAGGCCATCAACAAACTCACCTCCCAGGGATATTTCACCGACAAGGACCGCGAGCACCTGGGCCTGGCGGCCTCCTACTCTGGCAAAGCCCTGGAGTCGGCCCTGCTCTACCAGGAAATCGAAGACACCCAGAAGGAGATCATCTTCACCATGGCCGAAGTGGGCGAAAGCCGCTCCAAGGAGACCGGCAACCACGTCAAGCGGGTGGCGGAATATTCCTATGTGCTCGCCCGTGGCCTGAATATGGATGAACGGGAACGCGAGATCCTGCGCATGGCCTCCCCCATGCACGATATCGGCAAGATCGGCATTCCCGACGCCATTCTGAAAAAACCCGGCAAACTTACCGATGAGGAATTCGACGTCATCAAGAGCCACTCCACCATGGGCTACGAAATGCTCAGGAAATCGCGCCGCTCCATCCTCAAGGCCGCCGCCACCGTGGCCCACGAACACCACGAGAAGTTCAATGGCCGTGGCTATCCCCGCGGTCTGGCCGGCGAGGAGATCCACCTCTTCGGGCGCATCACCGCCCTGGCCGACGTCTTCGACGCCCTTGGCAGCGACCGGGTATACAAGGCCGCCTGGCCACTGGAGCGCATCCTCAACCTCTTCAAGGAGGAGCGAAGCCAGCACTTTGACCCCAATGTGGTGGATGCCTTCTTCGAGAACCTCAAGGATATTCTTGAAATCCGGGACACCTTCCAGGACACCATGCCCGAATCTTCCAATGGCGGGGCAGACCAGTGAGTATCGTGCGCCTTTTCTGCGGCACGCTGCTGCTCCTTGGCCTGCTTGGCACGGGCCTCCTGGCCTCCACGGCGCAGCAGGTCACCCTGATCATCAAGTGGAGTGACAACCTGGACCCGCGTCAGGATGCCTCACTGGTGCAACAGCTTGAAGAGATAACCGAAACCCGCCTGCGCTATGTGCGTCCCACCTCCGGTGGCGCGCACCTGCTGCGCACCCAGGAAGCCCTGAACAGCCTGCAGCTGCGTCAATTGCTTTCGGAGCTGAACAGCCTCCCCCAGTTGGACTATGCCGAAGAGGATGCCCCGGTGCGCCTCAACCTCCCCAGCCCTGCCGGTGATCCTTCGCCATGAAATTTCCCATTCGCCTGAGTTGCCTGATCGCCATATTCTGCCAATGGGCAGCGGCCCAGGCTCCCATAGAACATATTATCATCAAGCCGACTCCAGGAGCACTGGCCACATCCCTGTCGGCCATCCATCAGGACGAATCCCTGAAAGCCGCTGCCCCCTCCCTGGAATTTGACAGCGCCCTTGCCGGCGGAGCCTACCGGCTGCGCCTGCCCTATGCCATGTCGCCAGCCGAAGCCGAAGCGTATGTGCTGAGCCTGCACAGCCACCTTGACCTGGAATATGCCGAGCCGGACTGGCGGGTGTATCCGGCGGTGATACCCAATGATTCTTACTACCAGCATGAGCAATGGAATCTGCATTCCCCAAACACTTCCAACTACGGTATCGACATGCCCGGAGCATGGGCGATCACCACGGGCAGTGCAGAAATTACGGTCGCAGTTATCGACACGGGAATTGTGTCACATGAGGACATTGAAGATAACAGAATACTGCCAGGATTAAACCTTCAAAACAAGCTACTTGCTCCTATTGACCCAGATGGTGGTGACGTACATGGCACCCATGTTACAGGGATAATTGCAGCGCAAAGTGACAATGGTATAGGTATTGCCGGTATAGACTGGAATGCTCAAATATTACCAGTCAGAGCTATTGGATTTAATTTTGGAAGTATAACAACACTCTCTGAGGGGATTCGATGGGCGGCAGGGGATGATTCAGTCTATAACTCAACAGTAAACTTAAATGTTGCCAATGTAATTAACCTAAGCGTTCAAACAGATGGTGATCGTGAGTGCTCAAGAACTCTTCAGGATGCTATCAATTTTGCTGTTGCGAATGACATAATTGTTGTTGCTGCTGCTGGAAATTTTAATTTAGATTCAACAGGTACTTCGCCAGCTAACTGTAAAAACGTAATTTCTGTCGGAGCAACCACATATGATGGCAACCGTGCTAGCTATAGCAATTATGGCAATATGGTGACTCTAAGTGCTCCAGGTGGCGCTATCGTAGGCAACTATAAAATCTTATCCACCATGTCAAATAATAATTATGGCTACCTTTCCGGCACGAGCATGGCCGCGCCCCATGTGGCCGGGGTCATCTCCCTGATGCTGGCGGCGAACCCCCTGCTCACTCAGGAGGATATTGAACTGATCCTCATCGGCAGTGCCACCCTGTATCCGGCAGATTCCGACTGCCACTCCAAAGGCTGTGGCGCCGGAATTCTCAACGCCCACCGCGCCCTGGAGTTTGCCAGCACCTATGACGAGCATCTGCGCAGCCTGCTGCAGAATTATGCCCGTCTGGTCAAAAACACAGACTACACCAATCTTCTCGTTCAATATGAACACCTGCAGGCGCAGTACGAGCAGCTGCAGCAGCAGATTCTGGAGCAGGAGCAGCTGCAGCAGTCCCAGCAGGAGCGTATTGAAAAACGGCTGCTGGGATCGTCAGGTTCATCGTCCAGTGGCGGCTGCGGCGCGGGGAGTTCTTCCGACGCCACCCTGCCGGCGGCCTTTTCCCTGGCCGGTATCTATCTCCTGCGACCTCGGAGGAATCCGTGAATCTTCCTCTCAGGCTGCTGCTCCCCATCCTGTGCCTTGTGTCCATGAGTGCCATGGCGCAAGCAGATACCGGCCAGATCGAAGTTTTCAGCGGCTACAATGCCTACGACAAGGGCATGGACAGCAGTTACCCCTTTGGGCTTCGCGTCGGCAGCGAGCTGCAGCCGGGGCTGCAGGCGGAAGTCGGATACATGCACATGGGAAAATCAGTGAACAGCAGCGCTGCCGGAAGGTATCGCTATGAAACGGCAACGTTCATGCTGGGAGCCAGAGGAGCCTGGCAATACGATGAGGAGGTGCCCATACGCGTCATTGGACGGGTGGGGCTGGGCATCTACGAAAACAGCCTGCGTGCCGACTGGTTCAGTGGCGAGCGCAGCAGCAGCGGCGAAGGCCTCTATGTGGGCGTGGGTGTGGAAGTACTGCTGAACGCCAGCAGCACGTTTTTTGTGGAGTGGCAACGGCACCAGGTCCACAGCATTCACCCCGTTCAGGTGCTCATGGGCTTTGGCAGAAGGTTCTGATCCTCAGGGAACTGACTCGAGGCGCACCACATCAATGGCGGGCTCCTCGTAGGGATGGGCCGCCCGCAGGGCGCCCAGAGCGTTTTCCAGGCTGCTCTGCACGCAGATCATCTCCACTTTGTACTCATCCACCAGTTCCAGCTGTCCGGGCACGCCACGGTAGGGGGTGCTGCCCGCCAGGGGACGGAACTGCCCCTGGCCTGGTGTCTGCCAGCAACAGGAGTCATAATTGCCCACCCTGCCGGCACCGGCGTCGAAGAGCGCCTGTTTGGTGGATTCCAGATAGCTGACGGGCACGTAGTATGAAAGCTTGTACATGTGCATACCTAAAAAAAATCGCCCCATGTGGGGCGATTTCAGTTTGTGTTTATTATACCTGCTGTTCCATCAGGTCGATGAAGTTGGTTGAGATGTCGCCTTTGATAAAGCTGTTCTCCCGCAGGACTCGTTTATGGAAGTCAATGGTGGTCTTGATACCGGTGATCTCGAATTCCGAGAGGGCACGACGCATGCGCCAGATGGCCTCTTCACGATCCTTTCCGTGCACGATGAGTTTCCCCACCATGGAATCGTAATAGGGCGGAACGCGGTAACCGGCATAGGCGCCGGAGTCCACGCGCACTCCGAAGCCACCGGGCACGATGTACTGTTCGATCGTCCCCGGACACGGGGTGAACTTCACCGGATCTTCGGCGTTAATGCGGCATTCTATGGCGTGGCCGGTGAAGGTGATATCCTCCTGGGTAAAGGAGAGGGGGTGGCCAGCGGCTACCCGGATCTGTTCCTTGATCAGGTCGATGCCGGTGATCATCTCCGTGACCGGATGCTCCACCTGGATGCGGGTGTTCATCTCGATAAAGAAGAACTCTCCGTGCTTGTCCACCAGGAATTCCACGGTGCCGGCATTCTCATAGCCGATATGCTTCAGGGCCTTCACGGCGGCTTCACCCATGCGCTTGCGCAGGTCGGGGGTCAGAAAGGGGCTGGGGGCTTCCTCCAGGAGCTTCTGGTGGCGGCGCTGGATGGAGCAGTCCCGCTCGCCCAGGTGTACGGCGTTCCCCTGGGAGTCGCCGAACACCTGAAATTCAATGTGCTTGGGCTCTTCGATATACTTTTCGATATAGACGGAAGCGTCGTTGAAGGCGTTGCGGGCTTCGTTCTGTGCCATGTTGAAGCTCGACTGCAGCGAAGCGTCATTGCGGGCAATGCGCATTCCTTTGCCACCACCGCCGGCAGAGGCTTTGATGATGACCGGATAGCCGATTTCCCGCGCGGTTTCCAGGGCGTCGCGTTCGTCGGTGATGGTGCCGTAGCTGCCCTGGATGACGGGAACTCCGGCTTCCATCATGGTCTGGCGTGCCCTGGCCTTGTCACCCATCAGGGTGATGTGATTGGCGGTTGGCCCGATGAACTTGATGGTACAGTCGTTGCAGATGTTGGCAAAGTTGGCGTTTTCGGCCAGAAAGCCATATCCGGGATGGATGGCGTCCACATTGGTCAGTTCCGCTGTGGCAATGATATTCTTGATATTCAGATAGGACTGGGAGCTCGGGTGCGGGCCGATGCATACGGCCTCATCGGCCATGCGCACGTGCATGGAGTCGCGATCGCCTTCTGAGTAGACGGCCACGGTGCTGATGCCCAGCTCACGACAGGCGCGTATGATGCGCACGGCGATTTCGCCGCGGTTGGCAATAAGAACTTTGCGAAACATGGGCTACTCTTCTTCGATCAGGAAGAGGGTCTGGCCGAATTCCACAGGTTTGCCGTTTTCCACCAGCACCTTCACGATGGTGCCGGAAAACTCTGATTCGATTTCATTCATGATTTTCATGGCTTCCACGATGCACAGTACCTGGCCCTTTTTGACTTTTTCACCGGGACGGGCATAGGGAGGGCTGTCGGGGGAGGGTGCCGAATAGAAGGTTCCCACAATGGGGGATTTGAGCTCCGCGTAGTTATGGGAGGGCGCGTCGGCGGCGGATACTGGCGCTGCCGATGCAGGTGCGGGCGCGGGCGCGGCAGCAACGGGAGCGGCCACCTGAACCGGGGCTGCCGCCACGGTGACATTGGGTGCCAGCTTGCGGATCTGGAGTTTAAAGCTATCCTGTTCGATACACAGCTCATTTACACTGGATGAGTCAACTTGTGCCACCAGGGCCTGAATGTCTTTAATGTCCATAGGTTATACCCTTTCCAAATATTCTGCAGTTCGTGTGTCCACTTTGACCACCTCCCCTTCGTTGACGAAGAGGGGTACCTGAATTTTCTTGCCGGTTTCCAGTATTGCCGGTTTCGTGCCGGCGGTAGCGGTATCACCGCGCAGGCCGGGCTCCGCTTTGGCGATAAGCAGTTCCATGAAGGTGGGGGGCTCAACGCTGATGGCCTTGCCGTTGAACATCATGATCTGGTAGTTCTCGTTCTCCTTCATGAAGTCCTTGGCGTTCTCAATCTGGCTGCCGTTCAGGGTTATCTGCTCATAGGTGCCGTTATCCATGAAGTGGTAAGCGTCATCGCCGTCACTGTACAGGTACTGGTACATGCGCTCATCCAGGTCCGGCTTCTTGACCTTTTCGCCACTGCGCCAGGTGATTTCAATAATCTTGTTGCTGAGCAGGTTGCGCACGGTTGCCCTGACAAAGGCTCCACCCTTGCCGGGCTTATAGTGGACAAAGTCGATAATGCTATAGGGTTCGCCTTCATGTTCGATTTTCATTCCTTTGCGAAAATCGCTGGTGGTGATCATGATTCCTCCGCATGACGTTTATTCAAAAGATTTCATCCTGTTTGACTCAACCAAGAAGCGCACTTTCATAGTCTTTCGGCATTGCAGCGGTCAGGATCTCCAGGCGGTCCGCGTGGACGACGATCAGATCTTCAATGCGCACCCCACCTTTGCCGGGCAGGTAGATTCCCGGTTCGATGGTCAAAACCATTCCCGGTTGGGCTGTGACCTCCGCGCTCCGGGGCGAAATGGCCGGGAATTCGTGGATATCGATACCCAGGCTGTGACCGGTTCCATGGCCAAAGAATTCCGCATAACCGGAGGACTTTATCACACTTCTGGCAGCATTATCCACATCCAGAAGTTTAACTCCCGGTTTTAACTGTTCGATGGCGCTCAATTGGGCTTCAAGTACAGTACGATAGATGCGGGACAGCTCCTCGTCCGGCTCTCCCAGGAAAAAGGTGCGCGTCATATCGGAGCAGTAGCGCTTGCGGGCACCCCAGTCCAGAAGCAGGGCATCCCCCTGCTCCACCACAGCACTCCCGGTCTGGTGGTGAGGGACGGCGCTGGACGGCCCTGCCGCGACAATGGTGTCAAAGGACATCTTGCGCGCGCCCAGCCTGCGGCAGCGGTACTCCAGTTCAGCGGCAATCTCTTCTTCGCGCATACCAGGAGCCAGCAGCGGACGGAGCTGCTCAAAGGCATTGATGGAAATGGCGCAGCTCTGGCGGATCTCCTCGAGTTCCAGCTCGTCCTTGATCATGCGCAGCTCTGCCAGTGGCTTCACCAGAGGTCGAATTTCCAGAAAAGAGAGATTTTCCTTCCAGAGCTGCCACTGTTCAAGGGTCAGACTGGGTTCAACGTGAAGCACCCTGATGGGGCGACTCTTCAGAAAGTCCGTCAGGAAGGGATCAAAGGCTCCCTCAAAGCAGACGATTTCATCGTAATAGCACTGCCCGCAGGCAGCGCTGTAATAGCGGGGGTCGGTAAAGAAAATCAGCCGCTGACGCCACAGCAGGCAGGAGCCGCTGGTCCCCTGGAAATCATTGAAATAGGCGAGGTTCGAGCGCTTGGTAATCAGCAGCGCTTCGCTGTCCGGCAAGGGATAGCGCTGACAGAGCTTTTCCTTGCGCGCCTGCAGGCAGGCTTCTGTGGAAAGGGTCACGGCTGGCGCACCTCGAAGGTGATGCGCGAGATCATGATGCCGCGGCGATCGGGCTGATCCATCAGCACGTCGATAAACAGGTCAGTGCGCTCGCCATAAAAGTTTTCAATGAGGTTCTCCACGTAGCGGGCGCGTTTCACCGCCAGGCCCTGTTGCTTCAGATCTGCCAGGGGAGGAGCATAGGCCAGCTCATCGGTGATACCCACGATGAGATAGACGGTCTGCTCCGACGGCATGGCAATTTCATTGAGAATAGCCTGGCGCTCCGCTTCCGGAAGAATCGCCTCACCGACGGGCATGCTGAAGTACTCATAGGACAGCTGCTCAACACGGCGCACCTTGAGGTCGCGGTGCACTTCAAGCCGCCGCTGAATCCACTGTTCCGTGACATCCTGGGTTTCCTGGACAACCGGTGCCTCAGCCAGCTCCAGACGCATGCGATCGTAGTCCTCGCGCAGGCTGTCAATTTCCATCAGCAGCATATTGTTGCGGTCGGCAATCAGACGACTTTCGTCCTTGCTGATGAAGTTCTCAGGCACATACCACTGAAAAAAAAGCCAGAAGAGGGCTGCGGAAAGAGCAATGCTGATCAGACCACCAAAGAGAAAGGATTTCATTCTGTGCCTCCTGCGCGGGCAATGGTCATTTCCAAAAGTCTGCGACTCCCAGTACCCTTTTACTATAGATGGCTTCAAGAATCAAAACCCACATGTTCGCATCACCGAAATCCCTTGGCTTTCCCGCTGCATTGCTTTATTTTACCCCAAAATCATTTTCTGCCTGTGAGGATACAGAATGGAATTCAGCATCGCCAATGTCTTCTCCCACGCCGACTTCTTCGGTAAGTTCATTATGATTTTCCTGCTGGGCATGTCGATTGTGAGCTGGGGAGTCATCATCCAGAAATTCCTGTACCTGCGTAACGTCAGCCAGATGAATGACCGCTTTCTCGATATATTCTGGTCCAACCAGTCCCTTTCCAAGGTCACTTCCTCCGCCGGAAGCATGAGCGCGCCCCTGCTTGATGTCTTCCGGGTCACCCACAAGAACTTCCAGGCACTCCCCCAGGAAACCGCCAGCGATGAAAAAGTGGCCTATGTGGAACGCATCGTGCGCGCGGAATCCATGGCCAAGGTGCGCGACATGGAATCGTCCCTCAGCACCCTGGCCATCATCGCCTCGTCGGCCCCCTATATCGGCCTGCTGGGGACCGTCTGGGGCATCATCCAATCCTTCCACACCATCGGTGCCATGCGCAGCGCGTCGCTGGCGGTTGTGGCGCCAGGGCTCTCCGAAGCGCTGGTGGCTACGGCCCTGGGCCTTTTCGCCGCCATCCCCGCCGTTATGTTCTACAATGTCTTTGCCGCCCGCATCAAACAGCAGGTCAGCATCATGGAGAGCTTCGCCGATGAACTCATGGCTATTCTCATGAGGAAGCAATGAAGATTCAGCGCAATCTTTACCCGGCCATGCCGGACATCAACGTCATTCCGCTGGTGGATGTGGTGCTGGTTCTGCTGATTATCTTCATGATCACCGCGCCCATGCTCCAGCACGGTATGAATGTCGACCTGCCCGAATCCCAGGCTGAGCTCAAGGTTGATGACGCAAAGCAGCAGATCATCATCACCGTTGACGAACAGGGTCAGGTATTCATCAATCAGAATGCCATCACCGTGGCTGATCTCCCGGTTCGTCTCCAGGGCCTCAAACAGCTGGGACAGGAGTACGACGTCATCATCGAGGGTGATCGCAAGGTCAACTATGGTGCCGTCGTGGCGGTTATGGATATTCTTCAGTCTGAAGGTTTTTTTAATATCGGCCTGGTAACTCAATAAAAGACTGGTTGCTGAAACTGATGCTTCAATGGATAACCCCACTGCTCTGCCTGCGTAACTCCACTGCCGCCTCCGTGGCACTGCACGGCGTCTTCATACTCATCTATGCCCTGCTCAGCCTGAGCAGCAGCGTAAGCCCGCCGGTTACGCCGAATATCCGTGTTCACCTCATCCCCGAAGTGGCTGACCGCACCACCACAACCCAGGCGACACCCCAGGAAGCGCCGGTGATCGCCACCTCCAGCAAACAGGCTTCCACCACGCCCCCCACCAGTGTGCAGCCACCGGCTCCAGCCCCTGACGTACGCCAGCAGGCCCAGGCTGCCGTTGATCGTCTGCGCCGGGAACAGGAGGGCCAGCGACTGCAGCAGCAGACCCAGCAGGCCATTGACCGCCTGGCCCGCCAGCAGGCGCAGACCGCACCGACACCGCCAGCACCGCCTGCCACCCGGCAGGAAGTCCCGGTCGCACCTCCCCAGGTAACCATTACCGGAAATTCGGGGGCAGAGACTGAAGCGCAGACTGCCTGGGATATGAGCGGTGATCGCGAAGCCATCAGCTATCTGGAGGCCATCACTGCTATCATCACGGAACATTTCAAAAATCGCATTGACCTCAGTGTGGAAGCCACCCGCGACCCGGTGGTGCGCTTCAGCCTGAGCCGTGATGGCCACATCATCCCCGAATCTGTGAGCATCAGAACCTCCAGCGGTTCCCAGATCATAGACCGTGCGCTCATACTGGCTGTCCAGCGAGGCAACCCCTACATGCCCTTCCCCGCCAGCATCCCGCGCCAGGCCATCACCATCGACGTTCGAGGAAACATTCATGACTGACCCCCGTCCATCTTTCTGCTCCGCCATGGGCCACATCAACCGTATCCTTTGCGCCCTGGCCACCGCACTCATCCTGACTGGTGCCGCCACAGCTGACGTTGCAGAGAGCGAAGCCTTTGCCATTGAAGTACGACCCACCGGCATCACCAGTATCCCCATAGCCATACCCACATTCACCTCGGACACCAGCCTCTCCGCCGAGTTCCGCGAAAACATGCGCGCCCTCATCCTGGAGGATCTCAGCTATGCGGGGATCATCAAAGTGCTGCCCCGTGAAGCGTACCTGGCCGAACCCGGCAGACCCGATGTCAATTATGAAGACTGGCTCTTTATCGGTGCCGAATTCATGGCAAGCGTAAGCCTGTTCTCCACGGGAACCCACCTGCGCGCGGAAGTGGCAGTCTATGACATGGCCATGAAGCGCAAGAAGTCCAAACAGAGCTTTGAGATCGCCTTTGATCGGTATGTCACGCTGGCCCATCGCCTCGCCGATCACATTCTCTACGAAGTCAGCGGCGTCCAAGGCTTCTTTGAAGCGCGCATCGCCTTTGTCTCCGACCGGACCAGCTCGGCAAATGCCGTCAGTAAAAATATCTACGCCATGGATTTTGACGGCAGCAATCTGCAGCCCGTTACCACCAACGACAGCATCAACATCAATCCCTTCTGGCACTCCATGAGCAAGGTGGCATTCACCTCCTACATCCGCCAACGACCCGAAATACTCCTGCGGGATCTGCAGTCGGGACGCACAGCACTGCTGGCCGCTTTCGGCGGCACCAATACCGGCGGCATCCCCAGCCCCGACGGCAAGTACATTGCTGTCACCGCGTCCCATAACGGAATTTCCAACATCTACCTGCTGCACAGCGATGGCCGCATGTATCGCCAGCTGACTCGCCACTGGTCCATTGACGTTTCACCCGCCTGGAGTCCCGACGGCAATTTCATCGCCTTTGTCTCCGACCGACCCGGCTCGCCGCAGGTATACAAGATAAACCTGCGTACCGATGAGATTACACGGGTCACCTATGAAGGACGTTACAATGTCTCGCCAGTCTGGAGTCCCGACGGCAATTACATTGCGTACACCTCGCTGGAAGAGAATAAGTTTAATATTTACATTGTCGAAAAGGACGGCTATAATCCTCAGCGTCTTACGTATAACTCTGGGCATAATGAAACCCCCCGCTGGTCACGGGACGGCAATTATCTCCTGTTCACTTCAAATCGGACCGGAGAATTCAAGCTGTACGTCATGGACCGGACGGGAACCTTTCAGAAACGCCTGAAAGACGGGCCGGGAAACAATAATATGCCCGACTGGGTATTTCCAGAGAAGGAAAAATGAGGAGGAAAAATGGCGAAGTTTAAAGGTCTATTTGCCCTGTTGGCGGGCATGATTTTTCTCGTTGCTGTGGGTTGTGCGCCACAGCAGGTAGTGATTGAAGATGGCGCTGTAAGTGAACCCACGGTCAGTGAAACGACCACGCCGACGGAAACCACAACAGCCCCTGAAATGCAGATCGAAGACCGCGAACAGTATGCCTTCACCAGCCCCGTGCTCGGGAAGATCTACCTCGACGGAACAGAACTCTACACCGTACATTTCGACTTTGATCGCTCCAGCATTCGCCCTGATGCACGCAAAGTGCTGGACAACAATATCGCGTACCTGAAGAAAAACCCCAATGCACGCATCGTCATTGAGGGCCACTGTGATGAGCGCGGCAGCAGCGACTACAACCTTGCCCTCGGCGATCGCCGTGCCCAGTCCGTAAAGGACTACCTGGTGACTGGCGGTATTGACGCCTCCCGTCTGACAACGATCTCCTATGGCAAAGAGCGTCCCGTCGACCCACGCAGCAACGAGTGGGCCTGGCAGAAAAACCGCCGTGGCGAGTTTGTCAACAAACGCTGACCACGTGCCCAGGAAACAGCCCAAAGCAAACTGACAAATTGCCTGCTCACCATGAGCAGGCAATTTGCTATGGATGGATACAATGAAACTGTGGACACATCGCCATACCTGGATCGCGGTCTTTTCGCTCATCCTGCTCACCGGATGCGCCAAGCAGGCTGACCTTGAAGCTCTGCAGGTACAGATTCACTATCTGAACGAAGAGCTGAACCGTGTGGAATCCGGAGTTACCGCAGCCTCGACACGGGTCAGCGAACTGGCCACCGACCAGGAGCGCCTGCGCCCGACCATTCAGCGCTCGCAGATGGATGTCTCCTTTCGCCTCGAGGAAGTGGAGCGGGAGATAGCCACCCTGCGCAACCAGCTGGAAACTTCATCGCGACGACATGACACCGGCCAGCGCTCACTGCAGGAGCAACTCGAAAGCAACCAGCAGCGAACCCAGAGCTCCCTGGAAACCATCAGCGGCACCGTTGCGGCCAACGAAAAGAAAAACCAGGAAGAACTCACCCGCATCCAGCAACAACTGCAGAGTATAGCCCGGGAAATCAGCGCCCTCGAGCGAACCCTCGGCGAAGTCAAGGCTGAAAGCTCAGCCACCGCCGCAACCCTGGCAGAAACCCTCACGGAAAGCAGCAAGCAGCCAGCAACCCGCGCCACCGCGACCCTGGACAAACAGGCTGGCGAAAATAATTACGACTACATCCGCCGGCTCTTCCGCGAAGAAAAGTACACCCAGGTCCGTGACCAGTATCCTCAGATCCTGGCCGGAGCAGAGTCCGACAATGAACGGGCAGGTATTATGTACTGGTACGGTAGTGCGGTGCAGCGCCTTGGTGACGAGCGCAATGCCATACTGATCTTTGAAGAGCAGGCGAAAAAATATCCCCGACACTGGAGTACCGCCTTCGCCATCCTTAAGCAAGGCCACGCCTTTCGCGCTCTCGGCGACACGGGCACGGCAAAACTCTTCTACCAGCGGGTACTGAGTGAATTCCCCGACTCCGACGCCGCCAACTATGCCCGCAGAGCCCTGGAATAATTCCACTTGCGCGCATGCTCCACTCATGGTATAGTACGGGCGTTTTGCGAGAGAAAACAGGATAAACCTTTAACAAGTGGGTTTTTATCGCCCACTTTTTTTATTGTGAAATCTGAGGTGAGAGGATGGATAAAGAGCGCATACTTCGCGGCGTCAGCGAACTCCTGCAACCCATTGTACAGGAACTCGCACTTGAGCTGTTCGATGTGGAGCTCATCAACGCCAGCGGTTGGATCCTGCGGGTCTACCTGGACAAGGAGGGCGGGGTATCTCTGGATGAATGCGAACGGGTCAGCATTGAGCTCGGCACCCTTCTCGATGTGGAGGATATCATCGGCTTCCGCTATACCCTGGAAGTATCAAGCCCTGGCGTAAACCGCAAACTGCGCCACCGTGCAGATTTCGAAAAATACCTGGGTCGTCTGGCACGTATTCGTACCAGCGAAGTCCTCCTGAACACAAAACTGCACATTGGCTATCTTGCTGATATCAGCGATACCGAGCTGACCATACGGGAAAAAGACCGGGGTATTCTCATACCGGTACCCCTTGCCATTATAGAAAAAGCCAATCTGGAATACGAATGGGAGTAACAACCTATGAAAAATGAATTCATCAGCTCCATCGAGCAATTGTGCCGCGAAAAGAACCTCGATAAAACTACCCTGCTTGAAGCCATTGAAACTGCTGTGGTTGCCGCACTCAAGCGCAAATACAGCCAGGAATGCGAAATATTCTTCCGCATAGACGACGAGACGGGAGTCTTTGACGTCTCCTTTGAAAAGGAAGTTGTGGAAAAGGTTCGCGATAAAAGCCTGGAAATTTCCCTGACCGACGCAATCAAAATTCAGGAAGACGCCAAGGTGGGACAGCGAATCCACGTCCCCATTGACATCCAGACCATCGCGCGAATTACCGCCCAGACTGCCAAACAGATTATCATGCAGCGGGTACGCGATGTTGAAAAAGCGTCCCTGATGGACGAATACCGCGAGCGCATTGGCGAACTCATCCTGGCGCCTGTTGAACGCGTGGAAGCAAGGCGCGTCGTCCTGAGCATGGGCGAGTGCGATGGTGTTCTGCTGCAGTCAGACATCCTCCCCACCGATACCTACAAACAGGGAGACGTCGTCAAGGCTGTAATCCGCGACGTACAGTTGAGCCGTCGCGGCGACGTGCAGATTCTCCTGAGCCGCACCAGCGAACAGTTCCTGCTCCAGCTTTTCCGCGAGGAAGTGCCCGAAATCTCCTCCAGTAACGTCGTCATCAAAGCCGTTGCCAGGGAGGGAGGCTCCCGCAGCAAGATTGCCGTCAAAGCCCTGAAGTCGGGCATGGACCCTGTCGGCGCCTGTGTTGGCGTCAAAGGCAGTCGTGTCAGCGCGGTGGTGGAAGAGATCGGTGGCGAAAAGATCGACATCATCGAGTGGAGCGACGAGCCCGCCCTGTTTATCTGCAATGCCCTGAATCCGGCTGAAGTCGTCAAAATGGATATTTATGATGAAGAAGGTGTGGCTGTGGTCGTTGTCCCGGAGCGTCAGCTCTCCCTGGCCATAGGTCGCAAGGGTCAGAACGCCCGCCTGGCTGCCAAACTCACCAACTGGAAGATAGACATTTACTCCGAAGAGGAGTACGAAGCATATCTGCGCGGTGAGACACCACAGGCACGCCGATCTTCCGACCCCACACAGTCGGTTCAGATTCAACCTGTTGCAAAGAGCAGCCTGGCTGAAGAGCAGGAGGAGAGCTGAGTTGCCGCAACCCGAACGCATGTGCATAGCCTGCCGCGCCAAAGGGAGCCCCAGGGAGTTCCTGCGGATTGTGGCAACCCCTGACAACACCATCATCTGGGATCTGAAACAAAAGCTTCCCGGACGGGGAGCCCATGTGTGTCCACAGACCAGGTGCGTCAGCAAAGGTCTGGAAAAGAAGAAGCTTATGCATGCCCTGCGGGTTGAAGAGCTGAGCCCTTTCAGTGTACAAGAGAAGTTGACCGAACTGCAGATACTTCTGCGCAACCAGGCACTGAACAGCCTGAAGATCGGAGTAAAAGCCCGCAAGGTTCTTTCCGGCTACACCCAGGTGCAGCAGGGAATGAAAAAAGGACTTGCCAAGGTACTCGTCCTCGCAGATGATATAAGTTTGGATCGCCGCAACGAACTGAGCGCAGATGCTGCACGACTGCAGATCCCCTGTGTCTTCCTGCTCAGCCAGGAGGAGATGGGCTCCCTGTTCGCAACGGCACAGCGCAGTTGCCTGGTCATTACTGATACCGGGCTGGCGTCAACGTTTATTCACAATTTTGAAAGATATAGAACCATGAAGAAGGAAGGGATGTAGATGGCAAAACTGAGAGTTCACGAACTGGCAAAAGAACTGGGTATGAACACCAAAGAAACCATGTCGGAACTGGAGAACATGGGATACCGGGTTACAAGCCCCTTGCAGAGCGTTGAACCGGAAATGGTTTCAAAGATGCGTCAGCACCAGCAAGACAGTGAAGCGCCGACGCCACAGCCCAAAGCATCTGCAGCTGACACTTCACCAGCAGATTCCCAAAAACCTTCCGAAGCAAAGAGCAGCTCACCAAAAGGCAGTGGAGCTTCGACTCCTGCCGAACCGCTGTACAATAAAGAAAGCGCGGCGAAACCTCGCCAGTTCAGTTTCTCCCGCGACAATAAAAAGGGCGCGATCCGCTTCCAGGAGCAGCGCTCAAGTACACCTTCAACAGAACGTCAGGCCGAGCGCCCCTCCCGTCCGGAATCTCCATCACGGGCTGAGCGCTCGCCAATGTATTCCAAGGCCAATGCCACGCCACCAGCTGCGGCGCCTGCCAAGCCGGCTGGACCTCCCCGCAAGGCCCCCGATCGTTCCTTCACGGGCGGCAAGGACGCCTTCGACAAGGACAGCAAGCCCGCATTCGGCCCACGTCCTGTCCGCAAACCGGCACCCGCCGATGGACGCACGGTCCTTGAGGAACTCGACCCCAAGGAAACCCGCAAAAAGGACAAGGTGAAGGAAAAAGAGCGCGACAAAGCCAAAGAGCGCGTCAAGGCAGACGATGTACCGGTAAAAAAACCCATAAAGAAAGCCGAGACCGTCGAAATCGACCCCAATAAAATCCGCAAAATGGACAGCTGGGATGCCGATGAAATCGCCCTGGGACGCAAGCGTGGCGGCAAAAAGAAAAAGCGCAAGGACAAAGGCTCGCAACAGCAGGTATCAACTGTCGAGTCGAAAAAGCAGTTGAAAATTATCGTTCACGAAGCCATCAGCGTTGCTGACTTCGCCAAAGCCGTATCAAAAAAAGCCACAGAAATTGTCGCCAAACTCATAAAACTTGGCGTCATGGCGAACATAAATCAGGTCATCGATGCCGAAACCGCCGAGTTACTGGCCGATGAATACGGCGCCATGGTTGAAATTCGCAAGCTCGACCACGAGCACCTGCTGAGCACCGAGGACGACATCCAGGAAAACCTGCAGTCACGCTCCCCCATTGTGACCATCATGGGTCACGTTGACCACGGGAAAACAAGTCTGCTGGACAGCATCCGTTCCAGTGCCGTAGTAACCGGCGAAGCAGGCGGCATCACCCAGCATATCGGTGCTTATAACGTGGACCTTGGCAGCGGTAAAAAAATCGCCTTCCTGGATACCCCAGGACACGAAGCCTTTACCCAGATGCGTGCCCGTGGAGCCAAGGTAACGGATATCGTTATCCTCGTCGTTGCCGCTGATGACGGCGTCATGCCCCAGACCATCGAAGCCATCAACCACGCCAAGGCCGCCGGCGTACCGATCATCGTTGCGGTCAACAAGATAGACAAGCCCGACGCCAACCCCCAGCGCGTCATGCAGGAGCTGGCTGAGCGCGACCTGCTCCCCGAAGAGTGGGGCGGCACGACCATCTACTGTAACATCTCCGCAAAAGAGCGCATCGGCATTGATAACCTGATGGAAATGATCATGCTGCAGGCGGAGATCCTCGATCTGAAAGCCAACCCCGAACGGGAAGCGCGTGGAACCGTGGTGGAGTCCAAGCTGGACAAACAGCGCGGCGCCGTTTCCACTATACTCGTCCAGAACGGTACCCTGCGCAAAGGGGATATTGTCATCGCCGGCACCTGCTATGGCCGTGTGCGCGCCATGTTCGATGACCGCGGCAAACCTATCAACGAAGCGGGCCCCTCTACTCCTGTCGAGGTGCTTGGCATCAACGGCGTCCCCGAAGCCGGCGATCTGGCTGCCGTTGTGGCGGATGAAAAAACCGCCCGCCAGATATGCACCAGCCGCGAAGAAAAAGTAAAAAACACCGAGCAGACCAGCAAGGGGAAAATGACCCTGGACGACCTGTTCAGCCATATGCAGAGTGGCACCATCAAGGAACTGGGTATCATCATCAAGGCCGACGTGCATGGCTCCGCCGAGGCAATCGCCACGTCCCTGGAGAAATTCCCCAGCGATCAGGTCAAGCTGCGCATTATCCACAAGGGTGCCGGTGGCATCACCGAGACCGACGTGAACCTGGCCAGCGCCTCCAACGCCATCATTATTGGCTTCAGTGTCCGCGCCGAGCCGAAGGCTGCCGAACTGGCTCAGCGTGAAGGCGTTGACGTCCGCCTCTACAACATCATCTATGAGGTGGTGGAAGACATCAAAAAAGCCATGGAAGGCCTGCTCGATAAGCAGGTTGAGGAACTGGTCATCGGTCAGGCCAACGTTCGTCAGGTCTTCCGCGTTCCCAAACAGGGCGAAATCGCCGGCTGCATGATGACTGAAGGCAAAGCCACGCGCAACAGCTTTGCCCGCCTGATCCGCAACGGCAACGTGCTCTTCAAGGGCAAACTGGCCTCCCTCAAACGCTTCAAGGACGATGTCAAGGAAGTGGTCAAGGGTTACGAGTGCGGCATAGGCCTCGACGGCTACAACGATCCCATCGAGGAAGGCGATACCCTGGAGTTTTACATCCTGGAGGAAAAGACCCAGACCCTGGACATCTGATCCAATCAGGACACCATTCCCACCGCAGCCCCCATCGGCTGCGGTTTTTTTATTCATTTACTGCTATTTTACAATGACTTCACACACTTCACGCCTCACTCCCCCATACTCCTGGCATACGCTTCCCAAGGAGTACGATATGATCATCGAAAGCATTCTTGAAGCTCCTGGCCTTACCTCACTGCACAAGACCATCAAAACCGAAAAACTGGTGAACTATCTGGTTCACACAAAAATGCGCAAGTTCACACCCAAATATCCCTTCGTCATTGAAAACAGCAAGTACCTGGTACGAACTGCCCTTGACGGCGAAGACCTGGAAAAGGTACTGACCCTCAGACACGACGTCTTCTACAGCGAGATGCTCAAGAAAAACAGGCCCCTGCAGATCGATATCGACAACTTCGACTTCATCTGCGACCACCTGATGATCATCGATAAGGCGACCGGGAGCTGTATCGGCACCTATCGGGTCAACTCATCTCGCTTCAGCAGCTCCTTCTACTCTGCCACAGAATTCTCCATCGGCAACATCCTGGCCCTGCCCGGCCACAAGCTTGAACTGGGTCGTGCCTGCATCCACCGCGACTACCGCAACAGCTACATGATCGCCCTGCTCTGGAAAGCCGTCGGGCACTATATCCAGCTCACCAAAAGCACTTATATCTTCGGCTGCTCAAGCATTCAGACCACTGCCCTGGATGAAATCGCCTCATTGCACCTCTACCTGAAGTGGAAGCATCGCTGCAGCGCCAACGAAAAAGTTCTCCCCCGCCGAAAATTCCGCATCAGCGGATTGGACGCCTACGCTGAATTTGTCGGGGCCATCCAGGACAGCTTTGCCGAAGATGCCAGAAAGCAGATTCCGACCCTGTTGAAATTCTATCTGAAATCGGGCGCGGTCATCTGCGGCGAGCCTGCACTGGATCGCAAATTCGCCTGTGTGGACTTCTTCACCCTGCTGGACACCACAAAACTCAATAACCGCATTGAGGAGAAATTCTCCGGAGTATGAACCCCCTGCTGAAATACCCCCTGGTAGTGCTCTCTCTGGTCGCCTATGCCCTGACGGGGTGGATAGTGCAGAATCTCCCCCTTCAGGCGCACAGGCGCAAGCGACTGTGCGCTGAAACCACCACCAGATACTGCCGGTGGGGGCTGCGCCTGCTGGGCATCCACGTCAGCCACCATGGCGCCCCCCAGCCAGGCACAGCCGCGTCTGCCTGTATCGTTGTCAGTAACCATCTCTCTTATGTTGACATCCTCGTTATCGCGGCTCAACACCCCACACTCTTCGTATCATCAACGGAAGTGGAACGCTCACCCCTGCTGGGTTTTCTGGCTCGCTGCGGTGGCACCATCTTTGTGGATCGGCGCAATCCCCGCAATATCCACCAGGAGCAGCAGATTATTGCGTCATGGGTAGAGCAGGGCCTGCGCGTCTGTATTTTTCCGGAAGCCACAACCTCCGATGGCAGCAATGTTCTCCCCTTTCGCAGTGGACTGCTGGAGATCGCCTGTCAGCGACATTTCACCATCCAGCCTCTTTGCCTCTGTTATCACACCATCAACTCCAGGCAGGCCAACCAGGCTGAACTTGATGTCATCTGCTATTATGGGGATATGGAATTCCTGGCCCATGTCAGGCGACTGCTCCAGACCCGATCCGTACATGCCTCCATGATTTTCATGGAGCCCGTATACAGTGCTTCGGGCACCAGACGCAAGGAGTTGTCAGACAACCTGCACAAACGCATCAGCAGTACGTACATCAGTGCGCGCACCGAACACGCCAGCACGCTGCTGCCCTGACCCATGAAAATCTATCGCTACTGCCGCCAGACTATGGTGACGGGCCTGATCGTCATCCTGCCCGCCACCGTCACCATTCTCGTCGCGCACTTTCTGTTCCAGAAAATCGACAGTTCCTTTTCCCCACTGGTCACCCATGCCCTCATATCACTGGGCATCAAACTTCCTCACAGTTACCGCATCCCGGGCATCGGAATGGTCGGTCTGCTGCTGCTGCTCTTTGTTACCGGCATGCTTACGAAACACTATGTGGGACGCAGCCTGTTCCACTACACCGAAGACCTTATGGGCCGCCTTCCCTTTGCCGGCTCCATTCACAGCGCCATGCGACAGCTGTTGAACGCCTTTGGCACCGCCAACGGACGCGCCTTCAAGCAGGTCGTCTGCGTGGAGTACCCCAAAGAGGGCATCTATTCCATCGGATTCCTGAGCACCAATGTGGAAAATCAACTGGCAGAGAAAATTGCCGGAACAGAGATGGTCTACGTCTTCATTCCCACCACCCCCAACCCCACCAGCGGACTGCTCATCGCCGTTCCCCGGCAGAACGTCATGCACCTGGACATGAGTGTGGAAGAGGGAATAAAACTGGTGGTCAGCGCGGGCATTGTCACTCCCGGCAATACAGACAAAAAAAAGCCCGCCTGAAGGATTCAGGCGGGACGCGACTGTGTGTTATCAGCTGTTCTCTATGCGCAGGGTCAGCACCGGACAGGTGGCCATGCGAACCACTTTTTCCGTCACACTGCCAATCAGAATGCTGTTCAAGCCAGAGTAACCGTGAGTGGCAATCACAATCAGATCGTAATTTCCATCCCTGGCAAAATCACAGATAACCTGGGAAGCATTGCCCTGCTTGAGCACCGCGTCAATGGCGACACCAGAAGAAGCGTACTTCTGAGCCAGCTGCTGCAGCTGCTCATCCATCTGGCGAGTCACCGAAGCCGTAATATCCTCCAGCTCAAGAATGCGGATGTAATTGCTGGTGTAGAATGAATCCCCCAGCACATTCAGGATGGTAATACTGGCATCACATTTCTTGGCCAGGGAAATCGCCTCCTCCAAAGCTTTCAGGGAAAAATCGCTCATGTCCACCGGAACAAGGATTTTTTTGAACTCTAACATGGTGTACTCCTTTGGCAAATAATGTCGTATGGGGTTGCATTCTGGAAACTTTATCATGCTAAACCACACACCACCATTTGCGGGTAAAAAAAAACCAAAGTGTTCAACAACAGGGGTGACAATCGCCATACGTCCCCCAGCTTACGGAAAGGCTGACCAGAGGCAAAGTCCCCCGCAAATCCCGCAAGAGCTGTGGATTTCACTGGTCATATCGAAACTGCAACTGGGACTTTCAGGAACTCTGCAATAGGTTGAATATATTTCCCGTGACCGAATTCTTCAAGACATGTGCCCCCACGACTACTACATTGGCGCATAATCCTTGAATAGCAAGCCAATCCATGGAGGACACAATGAGCATTGAGTCTGCGAGTCTGACCGTAGTCACGAACCATCTTCCACAAACCCGCCTTTTCTATGAAGCCCACTTTGGGGCATACTCGGTTTTTGATTGCGCCTGGTATGTTGTGCTCCGCTTCAAATCCTCTTCTGGACAGGAAATTTGTCTGATAGAGCCACAATCAGGCATGAATGTATTCGCCGGGGGAGCTTTTTTGAATCTTCAGGTAAAGGATGTTGACCAATTACACGCCAGGTTGAGTGCCGCAGGACTGTCGCCCGTTGTCCCCTTAGAGGACCATCCGTGGGGAGACCGCGGTTTTGGCGTCCTTGACCCAGCTGGTCTCATCGTCTACTGCTACCAGTCGATTGCTCCAGCCGCAGAGTTTCAGAAATACTTCATAATCAACCCCTGAACACCTTTCAGCCCCTCTGCAGTACATCGGGAGCAGCCAGCTGCCTCAGAGCCTGCTCTCGATGCACGCGGAGACTCATGGGCGTGCAGCCAAACCAGCGCTGAATCTCGCGACTCATATGCGCCTGATCGGAAAAACCGTGATCAGCGGCAAGTGACGCCAGTGGAATATCTGATTCGCAAATTTCTAGACCAGCCTTCCGCGCGCGAACCAGACCTTGCCAGTAGCGCGGCGCAGCTCCGGTCATCTGGACCATCTTCCTCCTGACACTGCGCTCACTCAACGAAGAACAGCGCTCAGGCATACCGGCCCGCAAGGCTTCAAAGTATTCCATGAGCCACTGCGGGGCTGGAAAACTCCATAAATCCTCATAGCAGAAGAGCTCAGCGAAAACACTTTCACCTTCAGCGAAAAAATCCAGAGACTGCCCCACTGTAGGAAAATATTGCGACACGTCCACATCAATACACTTTGAACCAACCTCAGCCTTGTCCCAGGGAAAGGCAACCCAAGGAGCAAAGCGGATACCGAAATACTGCGTATCGCCATCACAGACGACCAATCGTGGCGCAGCATCAAGCCCGCTGCAAATCACTTTTGGCGTTTCACCTTTCGGGAAAATCGCGATCACATCCCGGCAGCCATCAGGCCAGACTCCCAGATGCCCCTTCGCCAGATTTATATTCCACGTGCAAATTACCGGATTCATAATGTATCCACGATTATTATGAAGTATCCATGGACAGAACCGGGCACCGTTTTTGCCCCAATCATAATCCTTGCTTCACCCCGGCAAACACCCAGTATTCATCACCATCCAGCACATATCGCACCTCATGCACCTCAAAACCCGATGCGCCCAGAACCTCCCGCCACGTATCCAGTGGAAATATCCCCATGGTCCAGTGGTCTGATTCCACGCGCAGCTTCCCCTGCTCACGAATCAGGTACAGAATGGTGGTTTCATACTGCTCATCGCTGGGGTCGGGGTCGTAGACATTTTCGACAAAAACCACATCCAGACCGTCACGGGAGCCCGTCGTAGTTGTGGTGCGGTTCTGGCAGAAATTTTCCGTCGCCACATCGGGCGTGGCGATCAGTACACCGCCAGGGTGCAGGTGGGCAGAGGCCGTGCGAAAAGCCGCCTCAAAATCCTGCCGACAGGTCATGTGGGAAATGGCGTCGTCCATCAGCACCGCGTCAAACGTCCGCCCCAAGCGGCTTGTACGCATATCACCCTGCACAAAGGTGCATTCCGGGTTCAGCTCCCGCGCCTGGGCCAGCATTGCCGGACTCAGATCCAGTCCCGTGACATCAAACTCCTGCTTCAGATTCAGAACATTCTTCCCACCCCCGCATCCCAAATCCAGCAGTGACACCACCGGACGCCGGGCGTACTGGCGGATCAATCCCGCCACATGCTGACAGTAATCGGCATACTCCACCGTGGCATCGCCCCATAAGGGCCACAGCCAGGCAAGATCAGAGTAGAGGCGACTGGTGCTCATGGCTCCTCCTTGCTTGGCTATATTCATCAATGCATAAGCAACAATTTACTCTATAGGGGTATCACTAGGAGATGAGCGAGTGACGACAACTTTTAGCGACTCCACACTCAGCAGTATTTTTGTTTCCGCCATGGTCAGCACATTGCCATCACAGATATCTAATATTCCACGAGCGATACTTTTCATAAATCGCAGTTCTTCTGTGACTTTCTCGTGACTGCGAGAACCTTGCACAAGCGCTACCCTCATGCCCGGCTGGTCACTAAAGCTTCTTGGTGTATCCCAATTGCCTGGCAGACGATCGTGTCCAGGTCTATTTTTAAGGGCGAGATAGAAGTTATATCTTCAGAGGGTATATTTTGCATGGTTTTGCTCCGAGCGGACGGATTTTGAAATCTGCACTCTTCTTCGCCGTCCATCTCAACAAGGCGTGGGACTTTGGGACTCCCGCCATGACAAAATCTGCTGTCTCATGTCCTCATCAGAAATAACACGTCCACTGCGAGAGTCCTGCAAACCGCGCTCAATCATAAGATCAAAGGCAAGCTTGCGAATGATTTCCTCATAACTTGCATCATTTGAATGGGATTGAATCACTTCTGTCATTTTCTCTTTTACATTTGGCATGCCTAGGATCTCCAATGTTGGGTGCAAATCCAATTTGCTGACCGGACAGGAAACCTGCATTATGTTTAATGGGTTCAGTTTAGCAAAGTTTCTCTGGCAAACCAAAATGATTACTCCACCTGCTGCGTATAAATCTTTTCCTGATGAGCATACCAAGATTTTTTCCTTTCCTTGGCGGGCCAGCGCCTCAAGTGAGCGTATTGCCTTCCTGCTCCCTGCCTTTATCTGCGGAAATCTGCGTAATCTGCGGATAATTCACTAAGGTTCCATTCCCTATTCGCGTCAATTTGTGTTCATTTGCGGTAAAATCTCCCCGCCTTTCAGCACTGGAAATGCCCTCACCTTTCAGCTACCATAGCCTGGCTGCTGAAAACCGTTCTCTCGCGTTCGCTCCTTCTCTCACAGCGGGGCGCTCTGCACCATGAGTTTTTTCTCTTGTCTGATTTGCGGTGTTTCAGCAAGCGGGTATTCAACACAGGACGGAGTTGTATGAAAGCTGAACCGGATTTCTGCCCTTTCTGCGGAACCCAGGGCGAACTGAACGAGATTGAAAGCTCTATGCTTGAGGTCGATAGCGATTACTGGCTGATTTACCACTGGGTGTGCAATTTCTGCGGCGAGCAGTTTGACAAGGTGGAGCTCAGTGACTACCAGGAGATTGAGGAGGTCAGCGCCCTGGAGGATTTCCAGGATATTCCCTGAGGTCTCACTTGATGCGTGGCTGGGGGGGAGAGACGTAGTAGCCCTGGGAATAGTCGATGCCGATTTCCCGGACGATGCGGAAGATCTCCTCGCTTGAGACAAACTCGGCGACGGTCTGCATGTTTGTCTTGTCAGCGAAGGTCTTGATGGTTTCGACGATATGTCGCTTGACGGGGTTGTGGTCGATGTCCTTGACCAGGCTGCCGTCGATTTTCAGTACGTCGGCCTGCAGCTCCAGCAGGCGTTCAAAGTTTGAGTAGCCGCTGCCGAAGTCGTCTATGGCGATTTTCACGCCGTACTGTTTAATCTGATCGATAAACTTCTTCACCTGTCCGAAATTCTGCAGGGACTCATCTTCGACGAATTCGAAGGTCAGTCTCTTTGCGGTTTCGGGGTTTTCCATGATTTTTTTGAGCAGGAAGCCGCGGATAAAATCCTGTTCGATGTCATCTTTGGTGAGGTTGATGGAAAAGCCGGCCTCGCTGTCTGCAAAGATATCAAATGACTGTTCCACGACACTCTGGGTGAGGAAAAAGTAGTAGCGCGACGATTTGGCCACGGGCAGGAAGTGGAAGGGTGAGTGCACGGTGCCATCTTCGTCGATCAGGCGCACCAGCGACTCATAGCGCTCAATGGTATTGGTGGCGTTATTGAGCAGGGGCTGGTAGTAGGCGACAATGTTGTCGTCCTGGATGGCTTCCTTGAGTTTACGCAGCCAGTTGAAGTTGTGCTGCACGCTCTGGTGCACCTGCTCCTGTATTTCTTCGGCCAGGACATGGGGTCTCCGTGTTTTCTGGGCGTAGCGCAGTGCCATACGGGCATTTTCATAGGTGTTGCGCGAGCTGATGGAGTAACCGATGGTGACGCTGATTTCAAAGTCATTCTGATTGATGGTGATGGAGCCGCGCTGCACCAGGTCGTGCAGCTGCTGACAGATGTCCGAAGCCCTTTCAGGCCCCACTTCGCTGGTACCATTTTTCAGCAGCAGGGCAAACTCTCCGTCGCCAAAATGGTAGAGGCTCAGGGGCATGTCAAAGGAGTGCGGTACCGCACTGTAAAGCCGCTGGGCGAACTCCAGTTCAATGGAGTCCACCATTTCCCTGGCGTGTATTTCATGGAACTCTTCGTAACTGTCTATGGCCAGGATAAAAAGGGCGGTGTGCCGCTGACTGCGCAGGTCTTCCAGCAAGGCGGTGCGGTTGGCAAATCCTGAGAGGGGATTCTTGGTTGCCAGGACGTACTGGCGATTCAGCAGGGAGCTCTTGATAAAGGCCCGGCAGCGTACGCGCAGCTCCGTTTTATCAAAGGGCTTGGAGATGAAATCGTCCACGCCGGTTTCCAGCGCCCGCAGCTTGTCCCGTTTTTCGTCCAGGGCCGAGATCATGAGGACGGGAATGCGGCGGGTCTTTTCCTGTTCGCGCAGCTGGCGGGTCATCTCGAAGCCGTCCACCTGGGGCATCATGGCGTCGGTGATGATGAGATCGGGCATATGCGCAACTGCCTGGTCAAAGCCCTCCTGGCCGTTGTGGGCATCCAGAAAGGTGTACTCCTGCTTGCGCAGAGCGGCTTTGATGGCAAGCCGGTTATCTTCTATATCATCGACGATCAATATGCGATACGACTCCTGCCCCATGGTTCCCATCCTTCTCTGGTTAACCTATGCTACTGTGCTGGAGGCGTTCTGTCAAAGAGAAGTCGGAATGTGGTTCCGCGCCCTACTTCTGAGTCTATTTCGATACGGATATCCATTCCCTCGCACATTTTCTTCACCAGGCCAAGCCCCAGCCCGGTGCCCTGATCGAAGCGGTTGAGCTGGGAGAACGGGTCGAAAATCACCGGCATTTTCTCGGTGGGAATACCACGTCCGGTATCGGCGACCTCCACCACGACGCGGCCCGTTTCGTCGCTGGCACGCACGTTGACGCTACCACTGTCGGTGAACTTGATGGCGTTGGAAATCAGGTTCTGCAGTACCTGCAGAAAACGCAGTTCATCAATACAGACGTACAGCTTTTTCGGCACTTCAAGGTGCAGCTGAATATGCTTCTGCTGGGCCATGGGGTGGAAATCCTCCAGGCAGTCCCCCAGGAGAGGCACCACATTCTGCCACTCCATCTCGTAGTCCAGCTTGCTGGAGTCGGCTTTCGAATAGAGCAGGAGATCATTGATCAGGGCCAGCAGATGCCTGGCGTTGGAGAGGACGCGCTCCAGGTAGCCATGGTACTCCGCCTGCAGTTCGTCGTCGCTGAGCATCTCATCAAAGTCTTCAAGGATCTGATCCGTAAAGTTGATGATGGAGTTCAGCGGTGTCTTCAGCTCATGGGAGACATTGGCCATGAACTCCGAGCGGATATTCAGGCTCTGAATAGCGTCTTCCTTGGCCTGGCTGAGATCCTGGTTGATAACCTGGATCTCGCGGATCTTCTCTTCAAGCTCCCAGGTCTTACTGGCCACCAGCTGCTCAAGACTCTGGTTGACTTGCCGCAGATGCTGCTGCGAACGCTGGAGCTGGGCATAGGTGTTTTTCAGGCGCCCATCCATGAACGAAAAGGCAAAGGCGATATCGTGATACTCACGGCTGAAGCTGGAAAGAGCCTTGAAGTCAAAGGGGGCAGCCGGATCATAACTCCGCAGTGCTGCAACGATGGAACTGAGGGGTTTTTTGACGCGCAGGTAGAGGATCGCCAGAATGGCGATGACCAACAGCACAATAAACAGGACGATGATGAGGGAAATCCACTGAAAGGTCGGATAGTAATTGCGGGTAAACTGGGAGCGGGGGATTTCCACCGCCAGGTACCAGCCGATATCCTGCAGGGGAGTTATGAAGGTAAAGGCTTTGTCGCGTCCGTTGAGCGATGGAAAAAAATGCGTTCCGGCAACCCTTTTTTGCCGAACCAGTTCCAGCCAGCGCCGGTTGTCGGAGTGCTCCCCACTGAACCACGCCTGCCCCTGGTCAAAAATCACGTAGCGGGAGACCTGGCCCAGGACATCAAAATCAACCTGTTCCAACACCGTCTCCAGAGAAAAATCCATACCCATAAAACCGCAATCATTGCTTCCATTTTCAGCAGGAACCGACAACCGCGCCTTACGCTGATCGGAGTGAATGGAAAATACTGGGCGCGCCGGCGAAGAAAGCTCCCATGAAGAACGGGAAAGCCCTTGCGGGTTCACATAAGAGGTTCCACTGGCAGGGCAGTACATAAAAACCTCTGCGGCATGGTATCTGTCTTTTAATTGTTCGATATGCTCAGAGAAGGCATCACTGTCACGCCACTGCTCATCCAGAAAGAACCGCTGAGTGGTAAAGCGCATATCCGTGACTATCTGGTCAATATAATAATCAAAATGGACATGGAGGTGGCTGTTGATCACCGATGCCATGCCATCGCGCAAATTTTTCTCCACAGCGGAAAACAAAGAGGCATACATCAGGACATTTACCGCGATGATGGAGAGTGCGCTGAGAGCCAGAACCGGCAGGAGGATGTGACGAGCAAGAGATTTTCTTTTCTGCATGGAACTCCCGTTCTTTTCTCAAGCATCTTTTTGTTGACGAACTGTCCAGACAAACGGTAATGAAAACCCTCAGTCTCTGATAGCATTTTCTCACAGAAGTCACAAATACTCCAGCGGATGGTACCCTTGCAACCACTTGACTACATCAACCTCCTCAGCGGCCTGATGCTCCTGCTCTACGGCATCTCCCAGGTCAGTGCCAATATGCAGATCATAGCCGGTGCCAGGTTGCGCACCTATCTTTCCACCCTCACCCGCAACCGCCTGACAGGCATTATCACCGGCACCTTTGCCACAGCTCTGCTGCAGAGTTCATCGGCCACGACCGTGATCACCGTAACCCTTGTCGGCAGCGGTCTGATATCCTTTACCGCTTCGCTGGGAGTGCTGCTGGGTGCCAATATCGGCACCACCCTCACCGTACAGCTCATCTCCTTCAGCCTCCAGGATTATGCCCTGTTCATGACGGGGGTCGGTGCCGGCATCCGTTTTTTCGGCAAGAAAGACCGCACCATCTATTTCGGCCGCCTGATCCTGGGTTTTGGACTTATATTCCTGGGTATGAAATTCATGGGCGCCAGTGTTGATCCCCTGCGCCACAACGCCCAGTTCCTCTCCTATTTCGTTGAAGGGGGCGTGCCGAAAATCTTCCTGGTACTGGGCGCCTTTCTCTTTACCGCCATGGTGCAGGCATCGGCAGCCACCATCGCCCTGACCCTCTCCTTCGCCGCCAGCGGCCTGATCGACTTTCACTCCGCCATGTATATCGTCGTCGGCTCCAATATCGGCACCGGGGTCACCGCTCTGCTGGCCAGCTTCGGCTCCAACCTCCAGGCCCGCAAGACAGCCCTGGCCAATATCATATTCAATACCCTCGGCGCCCTGGCCATCATCCCCTTCCTGCCCTACATTCACGCCAACTTCTTTACGGAAGGGGATATTGCCCGCAATATCGCCAACTTCCACACCCTGTTCAATATCGCCCTGACCATCGTTTTTTTTCCGCTGATCGGACTGGTAGCCGCCATGATTGACCGCCTGATCAAGCCACGCAAAGTGACCACCGCTCCCGCCGAATATTTCCTTGACCGTTCCCTCCAGTCCTCGCCGGACCTGGCGATCCAGGAAGCCCGCAAACTCACCATCAACATGACGGGCATGTGCCGTGAAATGCTCACCAGCAGCTTTGCCCTGATAGATCGCTACGAAATCGACCGCTCCTGGAAAATCCAGAACATGGACGACCGCCTGGACGCCATGAACCTGGACATCCGCCTCTACCTCACCAGCCTCTCCCACCGCGAAATGAACCCGGCAGAATCCAACCTGCTCTTTGACACCATCAACTACGCCACCACCCTGGAATATGTGGGCGATGTCCTGGTGAAGAACGTCATCAAGCTTTCCCGCAAATTGAATCGCGAAAAAATCCGCCTCAGCGAAGAAGGCTACCGGGAACTGCAGGAACTGGAAGCCATGACCCTGGAAAACTTCGACCTGTGCCACCAGCTCTACCTGACCAGTCAGCGCTCCCTCCATGTGCAGCTGCAGGATAACCACCAGAAGGTGCGCAAAAAAGAAAACCAGCTGATGCAATCCCATATTCAGCGCCTGCAGCAGGGCCTGCAGGCCTCCGTCGCCACCACCACCGTGCACACCGACCTGGTGGCCAACCTGGAACGCATCAATTCCCACCTGTGCCGCTTTGAACCGCTGACCATGGTTGACGATAAAGCCATGGAGGAAGTCTCGTCATGAACGAGCCCCAAGCCACAAAACCCAGCGCACCCATGCGACTCCAGCACAAGCTGATTCTCCTGGTCACTGGCCTGCTGGCTGTCCTTATTCTTATTCTCAGTGCTATTTATGTCTATCAACTCGGCAGCATTATTGAGCAGCAGATTGGCTCAAAGGCTCTGCTGGTCGCTCAGAGCGTGGCCCAGATTCCCGCAGTTCGCACGGGTATCCCCACCGACGATCCAACGGGAGAGATCCAGCGAATTACGGAAAACATTCGAGGCAGAGTGGGGGCAGAGTTTGTGGTGGTGGGGAACCATGAGGGGCGTCGACTTTCCCATCCGAATCCGGAAAATATCGGCAGATTCATGGTTGGAGATGATAATCAACCCGCCCTGGAAGAAGGCCGATCCTATGTTTCGGTGGCAACTGGCACCCTGGGGCCTTCCATTCGGGGCAAAACCCCTGTTTTCTCCGATGATGGCGAAATTATCGGGGTGGTGTCAGTGGGCTTTCTGCTGGAAGAGGTGCGGCAGAGCATCCTGCGATCACGCCTGCAGCTGCTTCCTCTTGTGGCGTCAGTCCTGTTTCTGGGGGCATACGGTGCCATTGTCATCGCCCGGAATATCAAGCGCCAGATTCACGGGCTTGAACCGGCTGAAATTGCCAAACTCCTGCAGGAACGCACCGCCATACTCGAATCCATCCGCGAAGGGGTTATTGCCTGTGACCGGTTTGCCTCTCTGACCATGGCCAACCGCTCAGCACTGCGTCACGCCCAGGCAGAGGATATGGCCGAGCTGGAGCGCCTGCTGACCAGCAACCCCCTGCATGGCAAAATCGTGTCCCAGGTTCTGCATAATGGAGAACGCATATTAGGCCAGGAAATAACTATCAACGGCAACGCCCTGATATTCAACATCATCCCCTCCCGCCAGGAAGCGGTTATTACCGGGGCTGTCGCCAGCTTCCGCCCCAAGGACGAAGTGGACATTCTCTCCCGCGAGCTCTCCTCCCTGAAACAGTACGCCGACCTTCTCCGGGTGCAGTCCCATGAATATTCCAACAAGCTGCACACCATTTCCGGCCTTATTCAGACGGGAGCATACGACGAAGCACTGGATTTCATCGTGAAGGAAGGCAGCCACCTGCAGGACATCGTCAGCAAAATCGTACAGGTTGTCCCCGACCCGCTCCTTTCGGCTATGATCCTGGGGAAATTCACCTATGCCCAGGAACTGAAGGTTGATTTCAGCCTGAACACAGCTTCAGAGAAGTGCGCCGCCTGCAAGACCATTGAAAGCAGCAAACTGATCACCATAATGGGCAACCTGCTCGACAATGCCTTTGAAGCCGCCTCTTTGTGCGAAGAAGGGAAACGTCAGGTACAGCTCCTCATGAAGGAAGTTGGCAGATACCTGATTCTCGAGGTGGAAGACACTGGCACGGGTATTGGAGAAGAGATCCAGCACACCCTCTTTGATAAGGGAGTTTCCACGAAGAGTGGACAAAATCGCGGAATTGGCCTTTACTTGGTAAAGGAAACCGTCCACGATCTGGGAGGAACCATCAGGGTAGGACAGGCAAGCCTTGGTGGCGCCCGCTTTACCATCGCGCTGCCGATTCCGGGAAAGGAGAGCCTGTGAAAACCATCAGCGTGCTGATCATTGAGGACGACAGGAAAATATCCGAACTCCACAAGCGCTTTACCGAGCAGATTGCCGGATTCAGCGTGGTGGATGTAGCCAATACCATCGCCGATGGTCGCATGCTCAACGAAGTCTACGCCCCCAACCTCATTCTCCTGGACATCTACTTTCCCGATGGCAATGGCATTGACCTGCTCTGGGAGCTCCGCAGAAGCAAGCACGATGTTGATATCATCCTCATCACCGCCGCAACGGAAATCGAACCCCTGCGCGAAGCCATGCGCGGGGGCGTCTTTGATTATATCCTCAAACCGGTGGCCTTCGCGCGCTTCAAAGAGACCCTCCTGCGCTACCAGCAAGCCCGTGACAAGCTGAACGAGGAGACCTCCCTTGACCAGCACCATGTGGACGCCCTCCTGAAGCAGCCACTGGGAGCTGTGCCGGAAGCGGAGTTCCTGCCCAAGGGCATAGACGCCATAACCCTGGCACGGGTGCGCGGCGCCTTCACCACCGCCGATATCCCCCGTGGCCTCACCTCCGAGGAGGTCTCTGCCAAAACAGGCATAAGCCGCTCTACCGCAAGGCGCTACCTCGAATACCTTGCGGAAAGCGGCTGGCTGAAAGCCGACCTTGTCTATGGAACCGTGGGGCGCCCGGAGCGCAAGTATTTTCGTTCCTGAGTGCTACTGCCCCTGGATCTTCATGAGGACGAGACGGCTGACAATGGGAACGATCAGGAAAAGGGTAAATACCCTGATCGTGTGGAAAAACGCGACAACCGATGCCTGAAAGCCCTCAGCCTGCGCCAGCAGGCTCATGCCCGACATCCCGCCGGGCGCGAAGCCGAACAGGGCGGTGCTGAAATCCACAATGCCCATGCGCTGCGCCACATACGCCATGGCAATGGAAACCGCCAGCAGCACAACCGTACTCATGATAGCCACCGGAAAAATACTGCCCAGCAGGGGCAGGATGGTTCTGTCAAAGCTCATCCCCAGGGACACCCCAAGGATGATCTGAATGGCCACGGACACCGAACCCGGCACCGCAAAGGTTCCGGGAATCGCTATGGCGGTGAGGCTGGCACCCACCATGGAGCCCACAACAGCACCCCCGGGGAAGTGCACGCTTTTCGCCAGAAGACCAGACAGAATCCCGACACAGATAATGATCCCGATTCTTACCACATCACCCTCCACTCAGTTCCTCCTCCGGTTATGCTGCGGCTTTGCGCGTCCGGTAGCTGCGATAGAGTTTTTTCAGCACTGGCGCCAGGAGCGACACGGCCGCGAGAATCAACAGCCACATGGAGATGGGTTTATTCACAAAGATGCTCCAGTCGCCCCCTGAAATCTGCAACGCCCTTCGCATGGACTCCTCCATCAGGGCACCCAGAATCAGCGCCAGAATCAGAGGCGCTGCCGGAAAACCGTACAGGCGCATGATCAGGCCGATAACCCCAAAAGCCAGCAGCAGCAACAGGTCGAATTCGCTGAAACTCATGCCATAGACACCAAGCATGCAGAAGATGAGGATCATGGAGAGCAGAAGCGCGCGGGGAACATCCAGCAGGCGGGCGAACAGAGGGATGAGTGGCAGATTCAGAATCAACAGAAAGATATTGCCGATATACATGCTGGCAATAACTCCCCAGAACACATCGGGCCGCTGTTCAAGCATCAGTGGGCCAGGGGTCACCCCCATCACCAGCAGAGCCCCCAGCAGAATAGCCGTGGTACCGGAACCGGGCACCCCCAGGGTCAGCAGCGGCACAAAGGAGCCACCACAAGCCGCGTTATTTGCCGACTCCGGCGCGGCAATCCCCTTGATATTCCCCTGCCCGAAGGTACTGCTGTCCTTGGCCAGGCGCTTTTCCATACTGTACCCGAGGAAAGACCCGATCGTGGCCCCAGCACCGGGAAGAACGCCGGTGAAAAACCCGAGCAGTGAACTCCGCGCGATGGGAGCCGCAATCTCCTTCACCTCGCTCCCGCTGAGCTTCAGTGAACCGATGGTATTGCGGGGCTGCGACTTGGTGCTCCCTCGCAGCAGCATATAGAAGACTTCAGCCAGAGCAAATATGCCCAGGGCCACCACCAGAAAGTCAATGCCGTCAAGCAGCTCAATACTGCCAAAGATATAGCGCTCCGTACCCGTCTGCAGATCCATGCCGACGATGGAGATCATCATTCCGACCACCGCCGCAATCAGCCCCTTTACCAGCGACTTGTCCGACAGGCTCACCACCGCCGTCAGACCAAGAACCATCAGGGAAAAGTATTCAGCGGGGCCAAAACTCACCGCCACCTGTGAAAGCAGAGGTGCTACCAGCATCAATCCCACTACCGAAATGGTTCCACCGATAAAGGAAGCATAGGCCGCGATGGCAAGCGCCTTCCCGGCAAACCCCTTTTTGGCCAGCGGGTATCCATCGAACGAAGTTGCCACCGTACCGGCCACACCCGGAGCATTCAGAAGAATGGAAGAGGTGGAACCACCAAAAATCGCACCGTAGTAGACACCAGCCATCAGAATCAGGCCGGAAGAAGGGTCCATGGTAAAAGCGATGGGAATCATCAGCGCAAGCGCGCTGATAGGGCCGAGTCCCGGCAGCATGCCGATAACGGTCCCAGCAAGCACCCCGAGAAATACATAAAAAATATTCATGGGATCAAGGGCAATCTGAAAACCATACAGTAAATTTGTGAGTGCTTCCATAAAGCGGTCCTCATAGAGAATCATTCAGTGTTTTCAATATCTCCGGCAACGCGTACAAACGCCTTACCCTGTGCAGACCATTGCAGCATCCCGTGCACACGGCACCCGCAAAGCCAAGGAAAACCATGTCCGGCAACCACAAACGCCTGCCGGTAACACCGCAGATGAGCGGCATTCAACACTCTGCTAGAAAGGCAGAATGCCACGCGGCAGATAGACATCCATAACCCTTGTCATCAAGAGATAGGGAGCGACAACCACTCCCGCAGACGTCATGAAGTTCACCACATGCTGACGATACCCGTAGTACCAGGCCAGCCCGTAACACAGGAGAAAAGACGCCAGCACAAACCCCAGAGGCTTCAGCAGAAAGGTGTAGAGCACGATGGCAAGGGAAGTGACCACCACCTTCATGGGCGGCCTCACCAGCAAAGGAACTGCCGAGGCTTCCTCGTCTGACACGACACCCGCTTGTTCATCGACATTGTTCTTTTCAAAAAACAACAGCACTGACAGACCCAACAGCACAAACCCCAGCACCTTGGGGAAAAGATCTGAGTCGATGGGACGGGGAAGCGGGAACGCGGGAATCTGATAGGCCATCCAGATATAGAGAACCGCAACCCCTCCTATTACCACCGCTAATACACGATTGACATTCACGCTCTGCACGTCAGCCTCCTTTACCCGTATTTCCAGACACACCAGTGCACCACCGGAGTCCGGCAGTGCACTGTCAAGCATTCTCTGCGTTATTTCCTCAGCAGCCCCATATCGTTCAGGACCGTGCGGAACATTTCCAGCTGCCCGTCAAGGAATTCACCGAACTCCTCGCTGCTCTGGTAGGCATTAATCCAGCCCAGCTGGGTACGCGCCTTCTCCCAGCCTTCTGTCGCCATCATCCTGGCGAAGAGGTCTTCGTAGTAGCGCTGGGCTTCCTTGGGCATATCCTTGGGGCCCATGACCCCCCGCCAGATATCAAAGGTATAGTCCACTCCCTGCTCTCGGTACGTGGGCACATGGGAAAGCGGACCCTCCAGACGCTCAGGGGCAGAAATAGCCAGGGCGCGCATGCGATTTCCCGCCAGCTGTCCACTGGCCTCGCCCGCACCGGTAATCACCGCGTCAATATGATTCCCCATCAGACTGATCATCGCTTCGCCACCACCGGAAAAGGCGATGTAGTTCACACTGGCAGGAGCGATACCCGCCGCCGAAGCCGCCCCCGCAATGGAAATATGATCCATTGAACCCGCCGCCGAACCGCCGCCGATACTCATGCCAGGGTTCTTCTTCAGGGCGTCAAACAGATCGTTAATCGACTGATAGGGGGAATCCGACCTGACAAGCACAATGGAGTAGTCCGTGATCAGGCGCGCAATGGGAGTGAAATCCTGGTGATTAAAACGGGAAGTGCCCATCAGGGGAACCAGGATAATCGGCGGGCTGGTGGCGAAAATCTTGTGGGGGTTGCGGCTGTCACGCGCAATCTGCGCCCAGGCCACAGAACCACCACCACCGGGAATATTGATAGGAGCAAAATTCTGATTGGCAAGCCCCTCGGCCCGGATAACATTGGCCGTGGTGCGTACCAGAGTATCCCAACCGCCACCAGGATTCGCAGGAGCAATGTATTCAACCGTTCGCGTAGGCTGCCAGCTCCCCTGGGCAACCGCCAGCGCCGGCAGAATCAAAGCAATCAAACAGAACGCTTTTACAGATATCATTATCTTTCTCATCTCGACTCTCCTTGAAATTACGCATTGTCAATAAGCTGTTCATGCAATCATCACTTTTGCAACACATTCCCAGCGACGTCCGGATCGTCACTGGAAATAAACGATGTTTGAAAAACATACGGTCGAATAGCGCTCAAGTAAATATTGCAACCGTATTCTGCGTACTGTGCATATTGAGAATTACGCGCATATTCTTCACGGAAAGCCACGCCACTCATGCAGGAGGAGCAGAAAGCACGGACGTGACCGCGAATGAACGCAGATAAATACAGGAAGCAGGTTTCACGCCAAGCTCGCAAAGGAAAGGCAGGGGATTTTGCCACGAATGAACGCGAATACACGCGAATGGGAAAGCACATGGGGCGAAAACAACAGCAGACAAGGCCGCAGATGGGGGGGTTAGTCAGTCAGACGATCTTAACGCAAAGCATTTCCATGAGCCGCTCCAAGGGGAAAGTCACACATCTACCTTTTCCATACCGGTTAACAGAATTTTTGCAAAATTTACTGTGATGCCATGTAGACTGATTCAATTGACGCGACAATGCTTCGCTTCAGGAGGACGGTTTTGCAAACTGCATGTTTGATATCGAAACTGGTTCGGATAAAAACCTGACAGGGAAGTCGCGGTGTATGGAAAAGTTTCAAGACGCGCTGACTTGTGTAGGTTCCAAAACGCGAATAACTCATTCGGTTGACTTAAATCGTCATCAAATCTGCTTGCAAGTTGTGTTCGACTGAAGCGCAATGACCAACTTCGTGGGAGCGGCTGCTCCCCGAAGGTCTGAAGGGGATCGTGGTATCCGTCACCGCTTCGCTGGTGTCATGGGGCTGATTGTCGATGGTGCTACTGGTTGTTGAGCAGCTGTATCAGTCCGCGCGGCATCTGATTGGCCTGGGCCAGCATGGCCCTGGCAGCTTCGCTGAGCACTTGCTTGGAGGTCAGGGTGGATATTTCGTTGGCCATGTCCGTATCCCGTATGCGCGATTCAGAGTGCTGCAGACTCTGTTCCGCGACACTGAGGTTGTTTACGGTGTGGTCGAGACGGTTGCCAATAGCTCCCAGTCGCGAACGCTCGGTATTCACCAGCTCAATGGCCCGATCAACCTGAGTGATGGCCTTGGCGGCGCTCTCTTCAGTGACCAGGACCAGGTTGGCAATACCCAGTGCCCGGGCGTCGAGTTGAGAAATGTTGGCGACAATATCCTGTTCTTCATTGGGACCAACCTGGAAGACCAGCGCGGTATCCACCAGGTTGAGATAGGTGGTGCTCTTTTCCTGGTTCGCTTCAAACTCCAGTAACTGCTGGCGGGAGTTCCAGCTGGCAGTGACGCCGATATTGCCTTCGATCAGGATATCAGCTCCCTGCAGGACTCCCTCCATGATGCCATTGGCCACCAGGGCGCTCCCAATCAGAGTGCCCCGGTGAGCGTCAAAGACCTCAACGGTATATTCGTTCTCCTGGGACTGCTGCAGTTCATGGAAATTAAAGGCGTCGATGACGCGTTGATCGGCAACCATGGAGATCTCGCCCTGAAGGCCATTGAAGAGTGAGCGCAGGAAAAATGTCCCCTCTATAGAGGCCTGACTTTCGCTGATCGCTTCACCCCGTGAGATAAAATCGGCTACGTGTTTGTTTATGGTCACGCTTTCCAGGTTGATGCCCAGCCCTTCGGTCTTGTGGGTGATGGCGCGGGCGAATTTATCCACCATCATGGCAATGGTGTCGTTGCCGTTGAGGACAAGCTCTGTGCGCTTGGAATTTCCGTAGAGCATAATGCGCTGTGGCAGTTCAAAGGTGTTAATGCCTTCGGCAGTCTGGAAGGCCTGAATATCCTTGAGCCTGGTGTAAGTGGATGCGATACCGCCTTCACCGCGCAGTTCGATGGCCAGGTTCGAGTCAGTCATGGTGCCGGTGGAGCTTGGACGCATGTCCAGGGTGATGGAGCCGATGGATATGGCACCAGTGGATTCGTCCAGCTGGGGCAGATGGTAGAGAATCTGCTTGTTGCCGCTGGAAAGGGCGGTGTGCTGCAGCCCATTGGCGGTATAGGAAACATAGTAGGCGCCGCGGATTTCCCGCTCCACACCATTGTCCATGAAACGTTCGTCGATTTTGATGGCACCACCTCCCACGGTGAGGGTGCCATCCAGGTGTTCCGCCGCGTCTATGGAAAGCAGGATCTTGTCTCCTGTCTTTATGGTGCTGCCATCGCCGAAGTAGAGGCGGTTGTCCAGTGGGTCGGTGTTGTCGAAGATGTTGGCAAGAGGTACCTGCCCACCCGAGGTCAGTGTCCGCCATCCATTGACATTATTGGTGTCCAGATCAATGAAACCACTGCGATCCAGAGTCCCCATGGCCCAGTCACCCATATTGCCGGTTTTGACATCGATAAAGCGTATGCGCACACCCTGGGGGTCAACATCGGTGGCGCCACTTTCTATGGTAACGCCGGCCATGAACTCAATTTCCAGGTAGCCATGGACGCCTGCCTGGAGGTTGATGCCGGAACTGAAAACCATTTCACCACTGCTCAGAACGGCGGTATCGGAAAACTCGGTTCCCGTGATCATAAACTGCGAACCGGGCTGCTGATAGGTTCCCATAATACTGCCCAGATCGCCGACGGTGGAAAATATTTCCGGTGGCATGCCCTGGATCAGTGGTGCACCAGCGCTGGCCGCTGCGACGTTCACCTTGTAAATTCGCTGATCAGCAGTGCCAGTACGCAGGTTATCGGCTTCATAGATGCCGACCACACCCGAGTTGTTGGCCACATCACCCAGAAGGGTTCCCGATGTGATGATATCCCCGGCATAGGCGCCAGGCTGCAGAACCATGATGTTGGATTTGAGCACCTGATTCTTGCCGACTTTGGCTTCGACATCAATGCGATAATTTCCGGAGACAACCCGATCGCGGATGATGGCGGAGATACGGTCGGGATCTGTGCTGCGCCATGTGGCAGTGCCTTCACCGCTGAGGAGTTTTTTTGTGTTGAATTCAGTTGAGGAGGATATGCGATCCACTTCAGCGATGAGCTGATCCACTTCCCGCTGGATCTCCTGACGATCGCTGGCGTTAATACTGCTGGTGGCGGCCTGGACCGAGAGCTCCCGCATGCGCTGCAGGATGGCGGTGGTCTCCTGCAGAGCTCCTTCAGCGGTCTGAATCAGAGATATGCCATCCTGGGAGTTGCGAATGGCCCGGTTGATCCCCTGGATCTGGTTGCGCATCTTTTCTGATATAGCCATACCTGAGGCATCATCGGATGCCTGGTTGATACGTATGCCTGAGGAAATTCTTTCCAGTGCGTTTTTCAGGGGTGAGCCATGCATGTTCAGCGCGTTCATTGAACCCAATGCGGTTGCGTTACTATAGGTCTGCAATCCCATGAAAGTGCCTCCGGAAGATGATGTGTTGCGCAGGTGCTCCTGCAGAATATCGGAAAATTTTCGTTTACTTTTTCTGCCCATGACACTATTCCTTCACAGGTAAGGTCGACGAATACGCGGGCTTTCCCGGAACTCTTGCAATAAACTGACCACTTTTATCCGGAGCCATTTTTATGAGCGAAGCCATCTCCCTGTCAGAAGCTCACCCACGGACACACTATCCCATCTCTCCTCTTCACGGCGAGCCAGTACATGCGCTGCCTTCATCCCCTGGCGCCAGGTCGGTACAGCCGCCGGCCGATGACTATACCCGTCACTTTCACCCGCAGATCCGAACGGAACTGTGGCAGCAGGTGCAGCAGGAACAGGAGATCATGACCCGTCTGCAGGTACAGCGACAGGAACATGAATACACCGTCCGGCAACGTCATGAACAGCGCCAGGCGGAAGAGGCGAGCCAGCAGCAGGTGCGGCTTGTGGAGCAGCAGACCCGGGAAACTGTCCAAAGACACGAAGCAGGGGAATGGTATTCCGAAGGTGCAGCGGTGAGCGTTGAGGCGCAGACACCTCAGGCTCCACCGGAAAGTACCGATGTGGGAGGTCGGGAGCCGCTTCCGCCAGAACGGGACGCTGAAGTTACCCTTGCGCCTGAAGCTCCGCAAACCGCTACTGACTCCAGGGTATTGGCGGCTGAGGCCCGTGTCGCGGGGCTGGGGGAAATGGATCGTCTGGGAGCCAGAATCGAAGGCGATCTGCGCGAGCTTTCGCTCTCCCCCCTCCCTCAGTCGGAACCTCCACTGCGTCATCTGTTTGAGGCCCGTGAAGTTCTTGAGCAGATTGCGCGACAGGTGCAGGAGCGTGAAGGGGATTCCGGATTTGCGCAGCGGCTGCATCAGCATATTTCCGGTGCCCAGGTGGGGAAATTGCTGGGAGTGGAACCCTGAGTTTTTCCTTGACCCCACCATGATTGTTTACTATATAGCCATGTAGTTAATAATTACCGGGGAGTTTACCTATGCAGTTTTCTCGACGCTCATTTCTGGCGGGGATGGCTGCCGCGGCCACGGCCACCGCTGTGCCGACCAAGGCCAAGGCGGCGCGGCGCTATTCCGGCGACATATCACCAGATTCCTACGCCACCCTGATTGATCTCACCAAGTGCGACGGCTGTCCCGGCAAAGACATGGCAGCTTGTGTCAGCGCCTGTCGCACTGCCAATGTTCATAAGTTTCCCGAACCCGACCCGGCAATGCTCAAGCCCTACTGGCCCCAGAACTTTTATGATGACTGGAGCGACAGGAGGGATGTTCATGATCGCCTGACTCCCTATAACTGGATCTTCGTCCAGCACATTGCTGTCACCGAGAATGGCCATACCGAAGTGGTGCACGTGCCTCGCCGCTGCATGCACTGTGATAACCCTCCCTGTGCCAAGCTGTGCCCTTTTGGCGTCAAACACAAGCATCCTGAAGGTATGGTGACCATCGACCCCTTCCTCTGCTTTGGCGGCTCCAAGTGCAAGAGTGTGTGCCCGTGGCATATTCCCCAGCGGCAGGCTGGAGTGGGGATTTACACGCATCTGGATCCCCTTCCTGCCGGAGGCGGAGTCATGTTCAAGTGTGATCTGTGCAAGGATCGTCTGGATCGTGGCGAACAGCCTGCCTGTATACCTGCCTGCCCAAAAGATGCCATGACCTTCGGCGCCCGCAGTGAAATTGACGCTTTGGCAGAAAAACTGGCACAGGAATACTCCGGGTATATCTATGGCCAGGCCGAGAACGGCGGAACCTCGACGGTGTATGTTTCCCGGGTATCTTTTGAAAAGATGCAGCAGGCTCTGATGGCCGAGGCCAAAGATCCTCGTCAGGTCACCCAGCTGCATCGCCCTACCAATATGCTGGATCGCACATCGGGCTGGGCGGGCATGACCCTGACCGCCCCGGTAATCGGTGCCGTTGGTGCTTTCGCTGGTGCCATGGCGGCTGGCAGAAAACCTGACGCCAAACAGCAGAAGCCACCTGCCACCGACACTACCCCTTCCCAAGGAGAGTCCACCCATGAGTAAGTCTGCTCTGGTTGTCCGCCATAACCGGGTGGTGCGCGCCACCCACTGGACCATCGCCCTGAGCGCGCTGCTGTTGATTTTCTCCGGCTTTGGTGAAATGCCCATGTATGACCGTTACGGACTGACCCAGGTGCCGGGATTCCGCTGGAGTGGGAACTACGAGATCAACCTGATTCTGCATTACATTGCCGCGTTCTTTTTCACCGCAGCAGTGGTCTTCCATATGATCTACCATGCCATGCGCCGTGAGTTTGCGGCGCTGCCCAGGAAAGGCGATGTCACCGAGAGTGTGCATATCATCTGGGCCATGATACGGGGCAAGGAAGAGCCGCAGCACGGAAAGTTCCTGGCGGAGCAGCGCCTGGCCTACGCCGCCATGGGGTCAGTTTCGCTGATTCTGGTACTCACGGGCCTGATCAAAACCTATAAGAACATGGGTAATATCATCCTCGACCCCATGTTTCTGCAGGTGGTGACCTACGTGCATACCATCGCCGCCATCCCCTTTGTCCTGCTGCTGCTGGCTCACCTGGCAGCGTTTCTGGTCAAGGCCAACTGGCCTCTGTTCCCCTCCATGTTCAGCGGACGGGTCTCCCGCGAGTATGCCCGGCGGAGGCACGGGAAATGGGATATAGAGAGCCAGTAATTAGGCTTTCACCCACGAAACGTCAAATTTTCGACGTCTCCCCTGATGCTATGCTGGAATGGCGGAAATGGTTTTTCACAGACTGAGTCTTTTGACATTCCGATTCCATTGCTCAGGAATTTCCCTTGCCACTTTTTACCCGCAAAAAGTGGCGCAAAAGCGGCCCCCAGTGCTGCCCTTTTCAGCCGTCCGCTTGCCTGGAACTGGGGACCGCAAACAACCGCCCTCCGTGGCTTTTGGTTTGCGGTTGCCGCCCTCGTGGCGGCAACCCTGCGGGTCCATAGCGTTCCAGTTGGCGCGTCCTGGCTGGGCCAGCACACGGGGGAGAGGCAGAAGCAGGCCGCTCCCCCTGAGCCCGTCCGGTGAGTGCGACGCCTGGCTGGCAAGAGCCGAACGGGACACCTGCATGGAAACAGGGGTCAGGCAACGCAAAGAGCCCCAGGTGCAAGGCGTACTTCCTGTACGTCGTAGTGACGAGGTATTTCGCATTGCGTTTTGGATAGAGGCGAGTGTTTCCTGCTGTCCGCAGCACCTGTCGCGCCGCAGGATGGTGGTGAAAACTTCAAAATTTCAGCAGTTGTGAATTTTGTGTCAGATTTCTCAGTCTGACGCGGTTTTTCCCCTCAAGAAAGTGTCGGGGAAATCCGAAAAAAGAGCAGACGAAGCTTTTGCACAGGGAGGTGCGCTCGTGGATAACAAGGAAGTTATGCTTCAACATGCCTATCGTTTTTGCCAGTCAATTCAGAATTCCATCGAAGAAGACATCGAACGGGAAGCGCAGACCGCCAACTCTCCCCCAGATCACTGGTCTGAAGAGCGTATCAAGTGGGAGCTGGAGTATCGGCGTCAGCTGAACCGGCGCTACAGTCTGCTGCGCCAGGCCCAGGATTACAACTGGGATGACGCGTTGCGCTATTACTTGCGTTATCGAAAAAGGTGATCCATTACCTCTTCGACTGAACTGACCCCGGTTATTCCCTTCCGTTCACGGAGGGGAATTTTTTTTGCGCTTTGTTCGGGGACGATGAAGTGATGGAATCCCAGCTTGCGTCCTTCCTGTATGCGCAGCTGGGCCTGGGAGACGCTGCGCACTTCACCGCACAGGCCGATTTCGCCGAAGATCAGCAGCTGTTTGTCCAGGGGGATATTGCGGAAACTGCTGACCAGGGCAGCCGCAACGGCGAGGTCGCCGGAAGTTTCATTGATTTTGATGCCGCCGATGATATTGGTGTAGACGTCATTGTTGCTGATATTCATTCCAAGTTTCTTTTCCAGTACGGCGAGGATCATGTTCACCCGCGAGTGGTCTATGCCGATGGTGCTGCGTACCGGGTTGCCGAAGAACGAGCTGCTGACGAGGGACTGAATCTCCACAATCAGCGGGCGCGTTCCCTCCATGGTGGCGGTGGCCACTGATCCCGAAGCCATCTCCGGCTTCTCTGCCAGCAGCATCTGGCTGGGATTGTCGACGGAAACCAGCCCCTGGGCGGTCATCTCAAAAATCCCCACTTCGTTGGTGGAACCGAAGCGGTTCTTGACACTGCGCAGGATGCGGAAATTCTGGAAGCGGTCCCCTTCGAAGTAGAGTACCACGTCCACCAGGTGCTCCAGCACCCGTGGCCCCGCCAGCACGCCTTCCTTGGTGACATGGCCCACCAGGATGGTGGCCGTGCTGTTGGCTTTGGCCTGTTCCATGAGCGCAGCGGTGCAGTGGCGTATCTGGGAGACGGTGCCGGCGGCTGAATCCAGCTCCTGGGAGCTGAGGGTCTGAATGGAATCGATGATCAGCAGCTGGGGTGTGGTTTGCTGCAGCAGGGCCAGCACCTCTTCCAGGGAGGTGGAGGTGCAGACAAAGATTTTCCCCTGGGCAGTGCCAAGGCGATCCGCGCGCATCTTGAGCTGCTGCAGCGATTCTTCGCCGGAGATATAGAGAATGCTCAGGCCATCCTTGCAGAGGTTGCCGGCCAGCTGCATGGTCAGGGTGGATTTCCCGATACCGGGATCGCCGCCCAGCAGGACCATGCTGCCGGGAACCAGGCCTCCTCCCAGAACGGGCTCAAGCTCCTCCATGGAGGTGGGAATGCGGGAGGTGGCGCAGGAAGTCACCTGCTCCAGGCTGATGGTCTGCTGGGGTGTCGCGGCCGGGGCGCCGGAGGTCTTCTGTACCAGGGGAACCTTTTCCTCGCTGATGGAACCCCAGGTTCCGCAGTCGGGGCACTTGCCGTTCCAGCGGGGGAAACTGCTGCCGCACTGATTGCACTGGTAGACACTTCTGACTTTGGCCATGTGACACTCCATGGGAAAATTGGATGAAAAATACTAGCATACTTGCTACAACAAGCCTATCTGCTTCGAAGGAGGGCAACATGTCATACCGCATTGAAAAGGACACCATGGGTGAAATTGAAGTACCCGCCGAGAAGTACTGGGGCGCCCAGACCCAGCGCAGCCTGCAGAATTTCGCCATCGGCTGGGAGAAGATGCCCCATGGCCTTATTGAGGGCTTTGCGCTGCTGAAAAAAGCGGTGGCTCTGGTGAACCATGACCTGGAAAAGCTGGACCGCAAAAAGTGCGATGCCATTACGGCAGCCTGTGATGAGATCCTGGCCGGCAGCCTGGATGCGCAGTTTCCCCTCTCGGTGTGGCAGACGGGCAGCGGCACCCAGACAAACATGAACCTCAATGAAGTCATCGCCAACCGTGCCAGTGAGATTCTGGGCGCCGACTTCCGTACGGAAAAACCCATTCATCCCAACGATCATGTGAACATGTCCCAAAGCTCCAACGACACTTTTCCTTCGGCCATGCATATCGCGGCGGTCATCGCTGTGGAGAAGCAGTTGCTTCCCGCCCTGGATGCTCTGCACTCCACCCTGAAAGCCAAGTCAGAGGCTTTTGCCGGGATTGTGAAAATCGGTCGCACCCATCTGCAGGACGCCACTCCTCTGACCCTGGGGCAGGAGTTCAGCGGCTATGTGGCCATGCTGGAGCAAAGTCGTCAGCATATTGTGCAGAGTGTCGAGAGCCTGCGGGAGCTGGCCATCGGCGGTACCGCCGTGGGAACCGGACTGAACGCTCATCCCCAGCTGAGCGAGAAGGTGGCGGGCAAACTGACGGCGCTGACGGGCACCGCCTTCCACAGCGCTCCCAACAAGTTTCACGCGTTGACCTCCCACGATGCCCTGGTCTTTGCCAGTGGGGCCACCAAGGGGCTGGCGGCCAACCTTATGAAAATCGCCAATGATATCCGCTGGCTTGCCAGTGGTCCGCGCTGTGGTATTGGCGAAATCACCATTCCCGAGAATGAGCCGGGCAGTTCTATCATGCCGGGCAAGGTCAACCCCACCCAATCAGAGGCGCTGACCATGGTGGCCTGCCAGGTGTTCGGCAATGACAGCGCCATCGCCTTTGGCGCCAGTCAGGGAAACTTTGAGCTCAATGTATTCAAACCCCTGATCATTTATAATTTTCTGCAGAGTGTTCAGCTGCTCAGCGATGCCATGCACTCTTTCAACGACCATTGTGCCGTGGGAATCGAGCCGGATCGCGAAGTGATTGAGCGCAACCTGCACAACTCCCTGATGCTGGTGACAGCTTTGAACCCGCATATTGGCTATGATAATGCCGCCAGAATCGCCAAGACAGCGCATAAGGAAGGTGCCACCCTGAAAGAGACGGCCGTCAAACTGGGTATTCTCAGCGCTGAAGAGTTCGATCGCTATGTGGTTCCCGCTGATATGGTGCGGCCCAGATAATGGCGACACCGCTTCTGCTGGGCGCCCATACCAGCACCGCGAAAGGGCTGCACCTCTGTTTCGAGCGTGCCCAGGAGATCGGTGCCACGGCAGTGCAGATATTCACCCGCAACCAGCGACAGTGGAAGGCCCGACCGGTTACAGCGGAAGAAGTCACCCTTTTCCGGCGCACCCGGGAGAGGGTGGGATTGGCGCAGGTCATCTCCCATGCCTCTTACCTGCTGAATCTGGCTAATCCAGACTCCGGGAAGCGACAGCTCTGCGTGGACGCGCTGGTGGCTGAATACGAGCGCTGTACCCTGCTGGGAATCGAACAACTGGTGCTGCATCCGGGGGCGCATCTGCAATCGGGGTTGGATGTGGGAATCGGGCACATTGCCCAGACCCTGGATGCGGTACTGGAGCAGGTTGACCACAATGTTGGTCCCCGACTGGTGCTGGAGAACGTGGCCGGCCAGGGTACCACCATAGGCTCGACCGTGGCTGAACTGGGCATGATTCTTGAGCGGTGTGCCCACGGTGCCGAGCTTGGAATCTGCATTGATACGGCCCACGCCTTTGCCGCTGGCTATGATCTTCGCCACGCTGATGGCCTGGAGGGATTACTGGCCGAGGTTCAGGATGCCGTTGGCTTTTCACGGCTGAGCATGCTCCATCTCAATGATTCCCAGGCTGTCTTGGCTTCACGTCGCGATCGGCACGCCCGCATCGGCGAGGGTGAAATCGGCCTTGTGGCCATGCGGCAGGTGGTGCACCATCCGCGATTGCGCGGTCTGCCCATGATTCTGGAAACTCCGGCGGGAATGGAAGGCTGGGCCAGGGAAATTGACTTGCTGCGCGTGCCCCTATGATTTTGCTTCCCGTTTCGCTATACTGCCCTGAAACTTTCTGGAGGTGATACCATGAAAAAATCAGCACTCGTGCTCTTTGGTCTGGGGATCCTGTTTGCCCTCAGTACTACAGCTCTGGCCTCCGACAACATGAAGGCACTCATCGACCAGCGCTGTACCATGTGCCATACCACTGAACGCATCTACAATGCACCGCCAAAGTCACTGGATCAGTGGCGTGAAACCGTCCTGAATATGGTTATTAATGGAGCGGCCCTGGACAACGCGCAGATGGAATCTGTAGCCCAGTACCTGTACTCCCAGCAGAATAAGTAAGGTCGAGGTCTCCGTGGGTTTACTCGTCGATGGAAAATGGCATGACAAGTGGTATGACACCGCCAAGCACGGTGGACGATTTGTGCGCGAAGATGCCCGCTTTCGCAACTGGATCACCGCTGATGGCAGTGCTGGGCCAGGTGGCTCAGCTGGGTTTACCGCTGAAGCGGATCGCTATCACCTGTACGTCAGCCTTGCCTGCCCCTGGGCTCATCGTACTCTGATTTTTCGTGCTCTGAAGGGCCTGCAGGAACTGATACCGGTCAGCGTGGTGCACCCCCATATGCTCGCCAGCGGCTGGGAGTTCGCCCCCGATCCGGAACCCCTCCATGGCAGCCGTTTCCTGCACGAACTCTATACCCGTGCAGATGACACCTACACGGGACGGGTTACGGTGCCGGTACTGTGGGACAAGAAGCAGCAGACCATTGTGAGCAATGAGTCTGCTGAAATCATTCGCATGTTCAACGGCGCCTTTGATCATCTTACCGCAAATTCTGAAGACTTCTGCCCCATAGGGCTTCTGCCGGAGATAGACCGCATCAATGAGTTTGTCTATCACCGTGTGAATAACGGCGTCTATCGCTGTGGGTTCGCTACTACGCAGGATGCCTACGAAGAGGCCTTTCATGAGCTGTTTGGGGCCCTGGATGAACTGGAACTGCTGCTGGGAAAGAGTCGCTACCTGGTGGGAGATCGCCTGACCGAAGCGGATTGGCGTCTTTTCACAACCCTGGTGCGTTTTGACGCAGTCTATTTCTGTCATTTCAAGACAAACCAGCGGATGATCTCATCCTATGCCCACCTCCAGGGATATCTCAAGGAGCTCTATCAGTATCCGGGAGTGCGGGAGACGGTGAATTTCGAGCACATCAAGCAGCACTACTTTTTCAGCCACGGTCATATGAATCCGGCACGCATTGTGCCCCTGGGGCCGGTTCTGGATCTCGACTCCCCCCATGGGCGTCATATCTGATCTGCGAGGAGTCAGCCGGTGTTTTTCTCCCTTGTGCTTGATGTGGATATCAAGTCCAACTTCCATCTGTTCATCCAGCTTTTTCAGCAGATCGGTGTGTATGGCATTATTATTCTGCTGCTGGGAAAACACACCTGGGTGCGTCATTGCTTCTATGATCGCACCGATATCAAATGCCAGGCCCGGCTGCTTGTCTTTTTCCTGCTGATTATTACGGTGGGGGAATTTCTGGCCACCGCCTACCATGGAACGCGTCTCTATTCCACTTCGGCGGTGGTCATTGCCGCCGGTTACCTTCTGGGCAGCATGTTCTGGGGCCTTGTCCTGGGGGCTATCGCCGGGCTCTACCACTTCATCCTTGGAGACTGGGCCGGGACGGCCCAGTTCACCGCGTCGGCCATCGTCGGTTTTCTCGCGGGCTACTTCGGCCGTAACGCCTTTCGCTTCAATCTGAAGCTGATTCCTTTCGTCTTCTTCCTGGCATTTCTGAAGGTTCTCATCTTTTATGTGATGCTTTCCGACTATCCGGTGGCGCTCTTTCTGCTGATCAAGAGCGGTGTGGCCACCTTTGCCAGTGATTTTTTCGGTGGGTTGCTGCTGCTGTTCATGCTGAACTTCATGAACTCGGAACAGGAAAAGGAGCACAGTTTTGCCACCTCAAACGCGCTGCAGATTGCCAGCAAGACCATCGTTTTCTTTAAGGGCGGATTTACTGCCGATGGCGCGCGCCAGGTGTGCAGTATCATCCACCGCAGTATTCCCGTGGATGTGGTGGCGATTACTGACCATGAACAGGTGCTCTCCGCTTATGGAGCCATTGATGACGAGGTTCACGGAGACGGAGCGCGACTCTTCGACCGCGATGCCCGCAAGGCAATCCGTACGGGGGAGATTGTGTACAGCAAGCGTGAACGCCGTCGCAAGGGCAACCGGTTGCCGTACCATGGGCTCTATGTCCCCCTCAAGGCCTCCGATGAGGTGACAGGCCTGCTCGTGCTGCGCAACTGGGGCAGTCGCAGTTTCTCCCCCTATGTCATGGAACTCATCTCAGGACTGCAACAGCTGATTGGCGTGCAGATTGAGTTCGCCAAACTGCAGAAGCATAAGGAACTCTCTATTCAGGCGGAGCTGCTGGCTTTGCAGCGGCAGATCAATCCGCATTTTTTCTTTAACTCCCTCAATACCATTATGAGCCTTATTCGCATCGATCCGCCCAAGGCCCGCCGCCTGCTGCTGAAGATGAGTGAGATATTCCGGGTCACTTTCAAGAGCACGGCAGAAACGGTGCCGCTGAGCACGGAACTGGAGATTGTTCAGGGGTACCTGGAGCTGGAAAAAGCCCGCTTTGGCGACAATATCAGTGTGCAGCTGGACATCAGCCCTCCGGCCATGAAGTACCATCTCCCCCAGCTGATTGTGCAGCCACTGGTGGAAAACAGCTTCGCCCATGGTTTCAAGGGTCGTACCGGCAAATGGCTTATCGATATCAAGGCGCACTATGAGGAGGGGAGATTTTCCCTGAAGATCTGCGACAATGGTCATGGCGTAGCCCGTGAGCAGCTGAGGAATATCATGCAGATGGGTGTGGGGAAGGGCTCCGGTGTGGGGCTCAGTAATGTGTATGAGCGGCTGCGCAACCTCTATGGCTCACGCCTGGCGTTTGCTGTTGACTCCGATACCGGGAAAGGATTCACGATCACCATTGTGATCACCGATGCCCAGGAAAAGGAGAGCCGCAACCAGGCTGGTGCCTTTGGTGACCACTGAGCTTTCGCGCCACTTTGCGCAGTCTTGCTCCGGTGATCTCCGCTGCGTGGCAGAAAAAAGTGCATACAACATGGTCCTGTAATGGTAATATTTGCTGCAATACAAAAGCTGTATTATGAATGGCATCATTTGTCCCTCCAGGGGCGTGGTGGGCAAGGATTTTTTCGTTGGAAGTTGAAGAAATACTCAGAAACAAATCAGTTCTGATTGTCGAAGACGAGCCCCTGACCCGACAGATGCTGGCTCGAATCCTGAGTTTTCGCGTGGGTGAAGTGATCGTGGCAGCCAACGGCAAGGAAGGACTTGAGCTGTTTCATTCCCGCAATCCTGATATTATTCTCTCTGATCTGGAAATGCCGGTGATGAATGGGGCCGATATGATCCGGGCCATCAGGCAGGTGAGCCCTGATAAGCCGATTGTGGTGATAACGGCCTTTGACGATGATGAGCATCTCGCGTGCGAGGCTGATTGTGTCCTGGTAAAGCCTATTTTCAAAAAAGAGTTGCTCGGCGTGCTGGCCGCCGTTGCACAAAAACTCTGATGTCAGCAGTTCAGTCATGAGCCGTGCCTGTCCATCCCCAGTGCAGCGGGGGCCGCTGTCTGTCCGTTTAGTCTCGAGATGTCAACGCCTGCGCCACTGCACACGGCAACTCATCGCAATGCTTCTTGTCCTGGGGCTCGTCACGCACGCCTTTTCCCTGGAAGTTGTTAACCTTCAGCTGCGTTGGTATCATCAGTTTCAGTTTGCTGGATACTACGCGGCAGAGCAGATGGGCTATTACACTGACGCCGGACTTGATGTGCGCATTCACGCTGCTTCACCCGGACTGAATGCCACACGGCAGGTTCTGGAGGGCAAGGCAGATTTCGGTGTCGACAACAGCGGTGTCCTGTACGCCCGCATGCAGGGCATGCCCACCGTGGTGCTGGCGGCCCTCTTTCAGCACTCCCCTTCAGTACTCCTCACCAGGGCGCAGAGCCATATCCTTTCCCCTCACCAGCTCGCCGGCAGAAAGGTCATGATCACCGATCCCCTTGCCGAAGCGGATCTCCTTGCCATGATAATCCGGGAGGGGGTTCCCCTTGAGAAGGTTGAGATCATCACCAGTTCGTTCAACCTTGGCGACCTCGTCAGTGGCCAGGTCGACGCGTATCACGCCTATCTCACCAACGAGCCGTTTTCTCTGGGGCAGCGGGGCGTCGACTATCATGTGCTCAACCCGCGCACCTATGGAGTGGATTTCTACTCGGATTTTCTCTTCACTTCCGAAGAGATGCTGCGGCAACGTCCCGATACTGTGGAGCGCTTCCGCAATGCTTCCCTGCGGGGCTGGAAGTATGCCATGGCCAATCCCGATCAGGTGATTGATTGGCTGCAGCAGGTGTATGGCGTGGAGAAGACACGGGAGCACCTTGCATTTGAAGCCGAGGCCATGCGCGCGCTGATCATGCCGGAGTTGATCCCCATAGGCCACATCAATCCCGGTCGTATTCAGTATATGGCTCAGACCTTTGTAGAAGCCGGCCTTTCCGATGGCGAGTTTGACCTGGATGGCTTTCTCTTTACTGGGCCAAATCTCCTGGCAGAGCGCATGGAGCGTTACCGTCAGCAGTTCGCGCTCATGTGGGGGATTATCGGGTTGCTGCTGTTGCTGGCGACGGCGCTGGTGCTGCTGCTGCGCCGAATGAAACTGATCACGCAGCGCCTGGAAAGGAGCGAAGAACAGTATCGCCTGCTGGCGGAAAACGCCACTGACGTGATCTGGGTGATGGATATGCAGGGAAAGTTCACCTATATCAGTCCTTCGGTATTCCAGCTTCGCGGTTATACTCCAGACGAGGTCATGGCTCAGAGTTTTGACGAGGTGGTCTGTGCGGGATCCCGTGAAGTGGTGCTGCGTGGTCTGATGCTCGCCAATGAGCTGGCGGCCAGTGGCCAGGAGCGTCACCCGGTTTATGAGTATGTGGAACAGCCGTGTCGTGATGGTTCCACGGTCTGGACCGAAGTGCTTGCCCACCTCATGTACGATGCCAACGCGAAGGCTGTGGGCATTCTGGGGGTCTCCCGTGACATAACGCAACGTAAACGCACTGAGGACAACCTGCGTAAGCTCTCCCTGGCGGTGGAACAGGCGCCGGTTTCCATTATCATTACCAATGCTGTCGGGCAGATTGAATATGTGAATCCGAAATTTGAAGAGGTGACGGGTTTCAGTGCCAGTGACGTTCTCGGCAGAAATCCGCGTATTCTCCAGTCACAGTCACACCCCGACACGTTCTATCGTCAGATGTGGCAGACCATTGCCAGTGGCAGTCAGTGGAGTGGTGAAATACGCAATCGGCGCAAAAACGGAGAGCTGTACTGGGAACAGGCGACCATATCCTCCATCCGCGATGCTAAAGGTGCCATTACGCATTATGTGGGGATCAAGGAAGATATCACCATTCGCAAGGCCCACGAGCAGATGCAGCAGAATTTCCGTCAGGAGCTGGCTCTCCAGGTTGAGGTGGAAGTGGCGCGCAATCTGGAGAGTCAGAAGCAGTTTCAGGTACTGTTTGAGCAGAACCCTGAAGGCATTCTGATTCTCAATGACGACGGTGCCTTCGTGAAGTGTAATCCAGCGGCTGCGCGGATGCTGGAGTATGAACCCGACGAAATGATCGGAACGCTTATCTGGTCCTTGCAAAGTGTACGTGCTCCATTGAGCCCTCTCCAGGCTGCTGGCCTGGCGCGGCCTGTACATGCTGCCGAACCCGCCCGGTTTGAATGGCTGCTGGTCGCCCGCAGTGGCCGGGAAGTGCTCGTGGACGTGCAGATGGTTCCTTTTCATTACGATGGAAAGCCACAGCTGCTCTGCATCTGGCGCGATATTACTGAACTCAAACAGCTGCAGCAGGAGCGAGACCTGCAGCAGGCCATTGTTGTCCAGCAGGCCAAGATGGCTGAACTGGGCAGTATGATGGGTGCCATTGTCCACCAGTGGCATCAGCCCCTCAACAACGTATCACTGCTGATTCAGGATATGCAGGATCGCTATCACAGTGACGAACTTGATGCCGATATCCTGGATGAAACAGTGGAGAGAATTCTGAAACAGTTCCAGTTCATGAGCCGCACGCTGGATGATTTTCGTAATTTCTTCAAGCCATCAAGGCAAGTGGAGTCCTTTTCCATTGTGCAGTGTGTCGAAGAGGTGGTGGATCTCATGAAACCACAGCTGCAAAAGCAGGGGCTGCGTGTTGAGATCGGTGGTGACAGGGGCGTGAAGGTCATGGGATATGCCAGCGAATTTAAACAGGTCATTCTCAACCTTCTGTCAAATGCCCGTGATGCCCATGGTGTCCATGGAACCAATGACCCCTATGTGAACATTCAGCTGGAATGGTCACGGGGGAAGCCCGTCCTCCTTTTCAGCGATAATGCCGGAGGTATTCACCCTGATCTTTTGCCGGAAAAACTTTTCCAGCCCTTTACTTCCACCAGGGGTGAGCATGGCACCGGGATTGGTCTTTCCCTGAGTCGTCTGATCATGAAAAAGATGGGTGGAACGCTTCGTGTCACCAGCAATGCGCCGGGGGCCTGTTTTCGGATAGAATTTCCAGAAGAGGGTGGCGTGGTTACTGAAGGCTTCCCGGAAACGGAGCATGGATGAACTTTGCTGCTGGGCAGTTTCCGGGGCATTGTGATACTATTCGAGGCAGAGCCAGAATGGCAAATTCATCCGATGCAGTTAATACAGCGCAAGGCACCTGTTTCAGGGTGCGCCTGTGAGAATACCCAGGAGAAAAGGATGACGCCTGAAGAACAGCTGAAAACCAAAACCGTATTGATCGTAGAAGACGACCCCATGACTCGCAGCAGTCTCGCGCGCCTGATAAAGTACCGCGTGAAAAAGGTCTATGAGGCCGTTCATGGTCAGGATGGCCTTGATGTGTGCGAGCAGTTGGGGCCGGATATCGTCCTGACTGATCTGGAGATGCCTGTCATGAGTGGTATGGAGATGGTGTCACACCTGAAGCAGCTGCACCCTGATCTGCCGGTTATCGTGGTCACGGCTTTTGCCGACGAAGATCACCTGGTTCCTGAGGCCGACTTCTTTCTCGTGAAGCCTCTGCTGAAAACACAGCTTATTGATGCTCTGCAGTCTGCTGCCACAAGACCATGAAGCTTCTCATTGTGTTTTTCATAGTGGCGCTCTGGTTCCCCGCACAGGCCACTGAGACTGAGGAGACGCCTACCTTCGGTTATGAGATGTTTCAGCGCCACGGGGCCATTATGCTGCTCATTGATCCGGTGAGCGGAGCGATTCTCGACGCCAATCAGGCGGCGGAAGATTTCTATGGCTACACTTCAGAAGAGCTGCGCAGCTTTCACATTCAGGATCTCAATATGCTCAGTTCTGTCGAAGTGGAGTCGGAACGGCAAGCCGCTGCCGCAGAAGAGCGAAATTTCTTTGTCTTTCCCCACCGCCTCGCCAGCGGCGAAGTCCGCACTGTTGAGGTTTACTCCTGGCCCGTTGAACACAGTGGCCGGATAGTACTTTTTTCTATAATACAGGATATCACCGAAGAGTTGCAGGCCCGTGAGGAGCTGCATATGTATCAGCAGCATCTGGAACAGACCGTTGAACAGCGGACCTCTGAGCTGCGCACGCGCACTGGCTGGTTTGTGACTGCCCTTTCCGGTGCCTTGCTGGTGCAGTTCATCATCATCTTTGCCCTGCTCAAAGTCATCGTGAGCCGCAAAAAGTTAATGGAAGAGCTGCGCCAGAGTCAGGAATATAATCGGGTGCTCTTCCGCCACTCGCGCATTCCGCTGATTGTCATGGATGCGGAAGACTTTCATTATACCGATTGTAATGACGCAGCGGTTGCGATCTATGGAATGTCAAATCGCCAGGAGTTGCTTGGTTCCACGCCAGCCGATGTCTCGGCGGCAACCCAGGAGGATGGAAGTGACTCAGCAACGCTGGCGGTGGAAAAAATTCAACATGCTCTGAAAGAAGGGAATGCTCGATTTGAATGGTGGCATCAGCGTGCCGATGGCAACCAGTGGCTTGCCGATGTCCACTTGATGCGTTTTGAGCATGCGGGCAGGAGAATGCTGCAGTTCAGCCTCATTGATATCACCGAACGTAAACAGGCGCAGCAGGAGCTTCAGGCAACCCTGGCCAGCCTGCAGCAGCAGATCGACGATGCCGTTACCCGCTCGCGACAGCAGGATCGCATAATTTATGAGCAGAGCCGCCGTCAGTCGATGTCCCGTCTGCTGTTGAATCTGGCCCATCAGTGGCGCCAGCCTTTGAATGTGGCCGGTTTGCTGATTCAGGAGATTGAGGAGTGCTTCCTGGCTGAGGATGTTGACCATAAACACATACGCCAGTCGATTGCTCAGGCCATGGAGCAGCTTGTTGACCTTTCAGGCACCATCTCCAGCCTGACGCATCTCTACGAAACCCAGGGCGAGGTGGTTGCGGTACATCTTGCCGCGACATTCCGTCAGAGTCTGGGGTACCTGACCCAGGAACAGCGTGGTATGCTGTGCCTGGAACAGGATATCTGCCCGCACATCACCCTGCAGGCGGTGCAGAGCGATGTGGTTGAGATATTTGTCGAGCTGCTTGCCAATGCCATCTCCATTGCCCGTGCTCGCAAACGCAGTCAGGTGGCGGTGGCAATGACAGTGGTTACCACTGATGACGGTGCTGTCCAGATCGTCTGTCGTGATAATGCCGGCGGTATTGACCAGGAGATCCTGCCCATGCTCTTTGTTCCCTATACCACCAGCCAGTTCAGAAAGCGTGACAAGGGCATGGGCCTGTACTACCTCAGGCGCATGGTGGAGGATAGTTACTGCGGGTCGCTTGAAGCGGAAAATCGTGGTCAGGGGGCCTGTTTTATCGTCCGGCTCTATGACCATATTTCACGGGAGGGGGAGTCTTGTCCATGAAAGGTACAGGAGATTTGACCAGCTGTCATTCCCTATGGATATTGGGATTCGCAGCTTCTGCAGGCAGGGGCAGTGGCTATGAGTAGCGTACCATCAACAGCCTTCAGGCTGCACCCCCAATTGCATGAAGATACCATTCATCTTGGGGATTTTCCCCTGTGCCAGCTGTTGCTTCTGAAGAATGCCACCCTGCCCTGGTACATTCTGGTGCCCATGCTGCCCGGATTGCGGGAAATTCACGACTTGAGCCGCGCTCATCAGCACCAGCTCGTAGATGAATCCTCACAGCTTGCCATGCTCATGCAGCAACTTCATTCACCGTCGAAACTCAATATTGCCGCCCTGGGGAATATGGTTCCTCAGCTTCACCTTCACCATATCGCCCGTTATGAGAGCGATCCCGCCTGGCCTGGCCCGGTATGGGGAAATCTTCCCGCTGCAGCCTATGATGAGGCGGCGCTGGAGCAGCTCGTTGAGAGGTTGCACGCCCATATGCCTGCGTTTTTTACCTTTGCCCGGCCATGGGAGCGATAATGGCTTTCTGGTTAGTAAAAACAGAACCTCACGTATTTGCAATTCAAGATTTTCTGCGGATGCCGGACAGGGTCAGTGGATGGGATGGTGTACGCAACTATCAGGCCCGCAATAACCTGCGGGCCATGTCGCTGGGGGATGAGGTTTTTCTCTATCACTCCAATGTAAAGGAGCGCGGCATTGTCGGTCTGGCAACGGTAGTGCGCGAAGCCTATCCCGATGAAACGGCCCTTGACCCTGGCTCTGCCTCTTTTGATCCGCGCAGTGACCGTGCGAATCCCCGCTGGTACCAGGTGGACCTGCAGCTGGTGGAGATCTTTCCCCGGGTGCTTGAGCTGGGTTTCCTGAAGACGGTACCGGAACTGGCTTCCATGGTGCTGTTGAGCAAAGCGGGGCAACGGCTTTCTGTTCAGCCGGTTACCGGTGAGGAATTTCGGATTATCAGGGGTTTGGGTTGACAGGCTGCTGAAAAAGTCTCATCAGCGGCGCTTCGCGTGTTTTTCAATTGCCTGTCTGTCCTGAGGTGTTTCAGCAAGCGGTTAATGGGCGTGACTGAGAACCTTTGCCCGTCCATCGACGACGGCTATGGTGTGTTCAAACTGTGCAGACAGTGCGCCATCGGCTGTTCTGGCGGTCCAGCCATCATTTTTGTCGAGCACGCTGCGCCAGTTTTTACTCTGATTGACCATGGGCTCGATGGTGAAGACCATGCCATTCTCCAGGATATGGGAGGGGCTGTTGCTGCTGTAGTGCAGCACGGCCGGTTCTTCATGGAAGGATTCGCCAATTCCGTGTCCGCAGTAATCGCGCACCACCGAATAGCCGAAGCGACGAACATATTTCTCGATGGCATCACCAATCACCGTAAAAGGCTTGCCGGCCATTACAGCCTCTATACCTTTGTCCATGGCCTTCTCGACGCGCTCCACAAAGAGGCGTACCGGATTTGGTACTTCGCCGACGCAGAAGGTGCGTGAGGTGTCGCCGTAGTAGCCGCGGTAGATGGCGGTGATGTCGACGTTGATGATATCACCATCCTTGAGAACCTCACCCGTTGAGGGGATGCCGTGACAGATGACGTTGTTGATGGAGGTGCAGACGCTTTTTGGAAAACCCTTGTAGTTCAGGGGTGCCGCTGTAGCTCCATGGTCGGCAATCATCTGCGCGCACAGCGCGTCTATGGTCTCGGTGTCAATGCCGGGTTTGATCTGCTGTTCAATGTCGCGCAGGACGGTGGCGGCTATGCGGGCGGCCTGGGAGATGCTTTCGATCTCTTCCAGTGTGTAGAGTTTCAGGCCGGTGGCTGATCGTGTGCTCATGGGAAACAGTCCTTCTTGGGGAAGTTGCAACGGCGGCTAAATTATCATACCATGAGCACTATGAAAACCTTTTGGGACTACATGGCGGGGCAAAAATGAGAAAAAGCGCGATTCTCCTGTTCATGGTATTGGGAATAGGTGTCTGGGATGCCCAGGCTGTCACCGATCTGCCGCCGGTTCAACTGGATCCCCTTCAGGTGAACGTCCTTATTAAACCAGATACGATAACCGCACCTTTGTTCAAGCCTGGTGGCGAGGCACCCCAGACGGCCCTGATGCGTCTGCAGGTGGAGGAGTATACGGAAAGTCCTGAGATGTTGCGTCGCCCCCTGGAGTATCAGGTTCTGGTGGAAAAACCCGGCGGCTGTCTGTTCACTTCGCGCTTTGGCGCTTCCGTCGCAGCGGCCATGAGTGACGATGGCAAAGTGCGAGCGGCCCGCTTTCACTATGCAGCCCAGGACTATCAACAGGCCCTTGCCACCCTTGAAGGGATCGGGGAATCCTCGCCCCATTACCCTATTTCCCTCTATTTACGCGCCCTGTCCTGGAAAGGGATCGGGGATGAGCAGCAGAGTATCGAGTTCTTCCGCCGCGCAGCACGCTCCGCCTCACCGGAAGTGGCGGCGGAATCCTCCCTGGCCCTGGCGACCCTGCTCTACAATCGTGGCGACATGGAGTACGCTTCCTTTGTCAGGCGTTACCACGAGCGCACGCCAACGCAGAATATCCAGCCGGCACCCTGGCTGTTGCAGCAGATAGCCCTCTTCGATGCAGGGGAGTTTGAAGAATCCGTGCGGGTTGCCCGCAATCTCGAAGGGACGCCCTTCTCGGCCCACTCCCTCTACTTCAGGGGCCATGCCTACGAGCAGCTGCGCGAGCACGAGAAGGCCGTTGAATCCTTTGAAAAGGCCTTTGAACAGGGAATGTCCCTGGCATTTACGCGGGTGCTTGAGCACTACGCCAGCCAGGAAGATGATCGTCGTGTGCTGGGCATGGCCGCGGATCGCCTTGACCTGGCTGATGATGGTGTAGCCCGCCGGGCGGTGGTCAGCGCTGCGCGGCTTGGTGATATGGAGGCAGGGCGTTTCTGGCTTGAGCGTATCGGCTCTTCCACCATGAAATCCAGCGCCGCCTACGAGGCCTATATGGTCCAGCCGGATATCCGCATGCGCGATTACTTTGCCCGTGTGCTGGTCGAGTATTCGCCCTTTGATGTGCGCAATGAGGCGTACCTCCTCCAGGCGGAACACTTTATCAATACCGGGCGCTTTGCCCAGTCCATGTTCGACTCCCTCGAGCAGATTGTCGTGGACGCCCTGAGCAGCGAAAACAAACGCGCCTTCTTCCTGTTCTCCCTGATCAACCGTACGCAGATGGAACACTTTGCCGAATCTCAGCGGGTTATAACGGCAGGGCATCAGCACTTTCGGCCAGGGGTGGATTACTATGACCTGTGGCTCTTTGAAAGTGCCAAGGCCTCGCTGTTGATTGGAAATCTTGAGCGGGCTGCCCAGCTCTATGCCGAGATCCCCTCTTCGTCGGCCTACTACACCAGTGCCCGCTTTCACCTGGCAAACCTCCATACCCAGCGTGAGCGTTATGAAGAGGCCGAGAGAATCTATCGTGACCTTCTGCGCCGCCAGTATCGTGAAGATGACGTGCGCATTTCGCTGGCGATCCTCTATAACAACTGGGGCCGCTATCAGCAGGCCCTTGATACCGTGACGGAGAGCAGTGGCGCCGCCGTGCGCCAGCGCGGACATGCTTTCCTGAAGCTTGGGCACTACCAGGAGGCCACCCGCTCCTACTTCCTGTGCCGCCAGCGTTTTGACGAGCCGTCGGCCGACTATCTGGAGTGCACCTTCTTTCAGGCACTGTCCATGTTCCATGCCCAGGATTATGACCGGACGCTCATGGTGCTGGAGCGCTTTCAGGAGCGTTTTGAAGCCGACGCCTACTACCGAGAGCGTGCCCTGCGCCTCATGGGGGACGCTCACTATAACGCCGGGCGCTATGATCGGGCGCAGCGGTACTACGCCAGGGTGTCCAGCGACAGCTTCCACAGCGGATATTTCAACAGTCTGATCATGCAGGATCGCTTCCGCGAGGTGGAAACCTATGTCAGCGAACACCAGGCTTCCATGGATCGCGCCACACTCAGCAGCGCCTATGCCTACCTCAGCCGCAAGTATGTGGAGCTGGGTGACTATCAGCGGGCCCAGAGTCATGTGGAGCGTATTGGTGACCGGGACGCCTTTGTGGGTTTTGCCCGTGTGCTGCTGGAGCGCGGTGAATATGACCTTGTGGTGCGTTTTGCCGCTCAGCATCGTGAGCAGCACCCACAGCTGCGCTACTACCTGGGTATGGCATATCTGCGCCAGGGTAACTACCGTGATGCCTACCTCTTTCTGCAGCAGATGCTTGAGAACCCCAACTATCGCGAACAGGCCCGCCATCACGCCATTGAGGCGTCCATGGCCCTGGGCACCCCCGATGTCACCCTGCTGCTGCAGCAGGCGGAGTCCACCGGCAGTACCCGCAACCTGGCGGAAGCGCTGCCGATTCTCATGGAGCAGGGCAACGCCCAGGGCGCGCAGTCTATCAGCCGTGCCCTGCTGTTCACCTATACGGCACACCGGGATCTGGCGGGCTACGCCTTTGCGTGGTCCTTTGAAAAAACCGACCCGCAGCGGGCCATTGTGGAATACCTCAAGGTGACCTATCTGCACGAAAGCTCCCCCTATGTGCAGAAAGCCTTCCAAAGGCTCCATGAACTCTATATATTGACCAATCAGCCTGAAAGGGCTCAAGCACTTGAAGAGCGAATGAACCAAGGAGTAAATCGATGATCGACACGCTTTTGCACTACTTCTCCCTCGGTGGTTACTACATCATGACCCCCATATTTCTGTTCAGCGTCCTCTCCGTTGCCATCATTCTGGAGAAGGCCATCACCCTGCGCGCCAGCGTGGTGATCAATCCGCAGCTGGTGGCAAAGGTTAAACGCTCACTGGCCTCTGGCAATATTGATGATGCTGCGAAGTTCTGTGCTGAGCATAACACTCCCATGACACGCATCATTCTGGCGGGCCTTGAGTCCGGTGGCGAGCAGGCCCGCAACCGCATTCTTGACGCGGGGAAACTGGAAGCTCTGCGCCTGGAACGTTACCTGACAACGCTTGGAACCATAGCCAATATTTCGCCGCTCTTTGGCCTGCTGGGTACGGTCAGTGGCATGATCAAGGTTTTTTTCACCATACAGCAGCAGGGGCTTGGCCACTCACAGGCCATGGCCGGTGGTATCTCCGAGGCGCTTATGACCACGGCATTCGGACTCATCGTGGCGATTCCCGCCCTGGCTGCCCACAACTACTTTGAAGCCAAGGCCCAGAACCTGGTCACCCATATGGAAAAACACGCATCGGATATCGCGGGGATGCTATGAATTTCATTCCCAAACGACCGTCCCAGCTGATTATCAATCTAACGCCCATGATTGATGTGGTGTTCCTGCTGCTGATATTCTTCATGGTGACGACGACCTTTAACCCCACGGGTGGAGTTGAGGTGAGCCTGCCCCGCGGTGAGGCGACATCCACGGTCACGACACCGCTGGAGATCACCATCACCGCCGAGGGGGAATACTTCCATGGCGGTCAGCGCAAGACCCTGCAGGAAGTAGTGGAAGTGCTGCGGGGCAACCAGTACCCCTCAATCGTTATCATGGCCGATGAGCATGTCCAGCACGGCAGGGTCGTAGCGGTGATGGATGCGGCAAAGACCCATGGTATCGAAAAAATATCCATTGCCACGGTAGTGGATGGAAACTGAGCGGGCGAGCAAGCGTCTTCGACCGCGCACTCTGTCCTGATGGATGATATATGTTACGACTGCCTTTGCTGGTCTGCCTTTCGCTGCTGATTCACGGGGTTTTCTTCGCGCTCTTTCCCCGTTATCAGTCTCAGGAAATATCTGCGCCACAACCGGTGGCGGTGGAGTTTGAACGGCGCATGCGTCACCCCGTTGCGCCGGTTCCCGTCGCGCGGGAACTTCCGCGTCGCCTTGAGTTGGCTGGCGAAAATATCGATCAGATTTCCGGGCGCACGGTGGCTCTCCCCCGAACGGAGCAACCCGATGGGCAGGTGCGCGAATTTTCGATACCGCTGGCATCGGGTGTCTTCGGGCAGCGGGAGATGCGCGACTCCTCCCTGGAACGCAATCGACGCATGTCTCGCCCCACCCCGCCAGCGGAGCTTGGCTATGTGGATGAGCATATCCAGGAACTTTTCGCCCAGCGCCGCGAGGCCCAGGTCCAGCGCGTGGTGCCAGAGGTCAGTGGCGAACAGCTGGACGAGCGCGTTCAGATTACCGGTGACCTTTCCCAACGCAAGATTACTTTTATGCCGGCCTTTCCCCGCATCAGTGTCGCCTATGCCGTAACCATGGAGATGATGCTCTTTGTGGAGCCCTCGGGTACCGTATCCCAGGTGAATGTATTGCGCCGTACCGGTAACGAGGAGCTGGATCGCCAGGGCATGGGCTACGCGCAGCGTATCCGTTTTGAGTGGCTGCCAGTTAGTCATGTGCAACGGGGGACGCTTATGATAGAATTTTCATCACAGTCGCCTTGATACGTGTGCGGCACTGGTAAGAGACTACAGACAGGAAGTATACATGCATATGCGTTTACAGAAAATTCTGGCCCAGGCCGGTGTCGCTTCACGCCGTAAAGCGGAAGAGTACATACGGCAGGGTCGGGTCATGGTCAACGGCAAGGTGGTGACAGAACTCGGCACCCAGGCCGATCCCGATGAAGACTTTGTGGCCGTTGACGGCAAACGGATTCAGATATTCCACAACCACGCCTATATCATTCTCCATAAGCCGACGGGCTATATCACTTCCCGCTCTGATGACAAGGAACGTCCTGTGGTCATGGATCTGCTGCCCAATATCCGGGAGCCACTGATTCCGGTGGGGCGCCTTGACTGGGATACCTCGGGACTGCTGCTGCTCACCAATGACGGCGACCTGGCCTATGTGCTGACGCACCCCGCCTTCCATGTTTCGAAAACCTATCTGGTGCGCCTTGACAAGCCCATGACGGCTGAGCATATGCAGGTTTTTGAGAAGGGCATTCTCCTTGAAGATGGCAAGACCAAACCCGCCCGGGTACGTCGCGTGAACACCGGCAAACAGACGGCCACGCCCAACCTCTGGTACGAAGTTACCATCACCGAAGGTCGTAACCGGCAAATCCGCAAGATGTTTGAAGCCCTGAAGTATGATGTGCGCAAGCTCAAGCGGGTCAGTCTGGGTGAAATTCTGCTGGGGGGAGTCGGCGTCGGCAAGTATCGCAGGGCTGAAGCCTGGGAGATTGAGTACTTCGAGAAGCTGAAACGAGAAAAACTTACCAGGAAGCGAAAATGAAACCACTGAAGATCGGCAACGCGACTTTTCCCAATCGTGTCATGGTGGCCAGCGGAACCTTTGGTTATGGCCTTGAGTTCAATGAGTATTTCCCCGTGGCGCGCCTGGGCGGTATCAGCGTCAAGGGCCTGAGCCTCGCGGGCAGCCAGGGGAACAGAATGCCGCGTATCGCGGAGACCTATGGCGGCATGCTCAATGCCATCGGGCTGCAGAATATCGGCGTGCGCAGCTTTGTGGAAGAGAAGCTGCCCCGTCTGCGCGAAATCGGTGCCAGCGTGATCGCCAATTTCTATGGGAATACCGTGGAAGAGTACGTGGAATGCGCCAAAGCCCTTTCTGTGGAAGGTATCCAGGCACTGGAGATGAATATCTCCTGCCCTAATGTCAAAAGCGGTGGCATTGCCTTTGGCTCCGACGTGAGCATGACGGCAGCGGTGGTGCAGGCCGTGCGTGCCGCCACCGAAAAGCCCCTGATCGTCAAGCTCAGTCCGAATGTGGCCGATATCCGCCCTTTTGCCGAGACCGCTGTGGCGGCCGGAGCCGATTCCCTGAGCCTCATCAATACCCTGATCGGCATGGCCATTGACGTGGAGACTCGCAAGCCGCGCATCGGCAATCTGACTGGCGGGCTCAGTGGCCCCGCCATCAAGCCGGTGGGAGTGCGTATGGTCTATCAGGTCTGCGGTGTCACCGATGTTCCGGTGATTGGCATGGGCGGCATCATGAACTACCGGGATGCTCTGGAGTATTTCCTGGCCGGAGCCAGCGCGGTACAGGTCGGTACGGTGAACTTCACCGATCCCTGTGCTTCCCTGAATATCCTCGAAGATCTTGAACGGTACTTTTCCGAAAACTCCATTGACCTTGACTCGTACATCGGAGGGATGGTGGTATGATCGCATTTGGCACCAGTGGCTGGAGGGGACATCTGGCCTATGACTTTACCTTTGAAGGTGTATCCTGTGTGGTGAAGGCTATCGCGGAGGTGGTGAAGAAAGACCCCAGGGGCGCCAATGGTGTCATCATCGGGCGCGACCCCCGCTTTCTGGGCGACAAGTTCGCCCGGGATACGGCCCGCATCCTCGCCGCTGAAGGCGTGACGGCGTACCTGGTCGAGCGTGATGTTCCCACCCCGGTACTGGCCCATGCGGTCATTCATAACGAACTGGCTGGCGCCATCAATTTTACGGCCAGCCACAACCCCAGTGATTATGGCGGGATTAAATTCAGCATGTCCACCGGAGGTCCGGCGCTGCCCCATGTTACCAGAGAAATAGCCGACCTGGCCAATCAGCTGCTGAACTCTGGCTGGAAGCCCCGGTTCAGTGAAGACTATCGTACCATGGACCCCTTGGAGGCCTACTTCGACTCTATCGAGCGCATCATAGACTTCAGCCTGCTGCGCAACCACAAGTACGCGGTCAATCCGCTCTACGGAACGGCGGGGGGGGTTCTGGATGCCCTGCTGGAGCGCAATGGGGTGGACTACGACATTATTAACGACTATCGGGATGCTGCTTTCGGTGGCTATCCGCCTGAGCCGGCACCGGAGTATATTCAGGATTTCATCGATTTTATCCAGCCGGAACACACCCTTGGCCTGATGTGCGATGGCGATGGCGACCGTTTCGGCATCCTGACCAATGATGGCACCGTGCTTAACCCCAATGATGTTGCCACCGTTCTGGCGTGGTACCTGATCCGGGAAAAGCAGTTCCCCGGTGGCACGGGTCGCAGCGTGGCCACCACCCATATGCTGGATCGGGTCGCGGCTCATAACGGACGGGAGTATTTCGAAACTCCGGTTGGTTTCAAGTGGCTGGGGGAACTGATTACCCAGGACAAGATCGCCCTCGGTGCAGAGGAGAGCGCGGGGCTCTCCGTCTTTGGCCATGTTCCGGAAAAGGATGGGATTATTGCCGTGCTGCTCGTGGCTGAGGCGTTGGCTTTTTACGAAAAGGATTTTTTTCGCGTTCTGGCGGATATACACGAAACCGTGGGTTCACTTACCTGCAAGCGCATCAATGTGGCTCTGGAAGGTGTTGATATGGCGCAGCTGAAAGCTCGGCTCAGCCATGACACTGAGCGTGTTGGTTCATTTTCTGTGCAGGAAGTGAATCGGGCTGATGGAATAAAATTCCTTTTTGGAGACGACCGTTGGATTCTGGTTCGACTGTCTGGAACCGAGCCTGTGGCAAGGGTTTACGCGGAATCTGGTGATGCCGTCGAAGTAGAACAGCTGTTGGAAGCTGGAAAAAACTATTTACTTGGCCAGTAGAAACATGGGAAAAAACCTGTTTGTACCCGTAACCCTCCTGTGTTTTGCCATCGGTTTCTTTCTGTCATTTCTCTTCAGTGACATGGGGTTCCTGCGTTACCAAGAGATTGTGAAGAATAAAACAGAGCTGGATACGCGCCTGCGCGACCTGGCCTATGAGATCAGCCTGGTGGAAGATCAGATCAGCCGCCTGACCGATGACAAAGAGCACCTCATTCGTCTTGCCCGCCGTGAGCTGGGTATGATGATGCCAGGTGAGCGGGTGATAAAATTACTGGATGGAGAGATGAGTTATGATGAGCAATGAACAGGTTTTGGATGTTTTCAGGGAGACCGGAGCCCTCTTGAAAGGACACTTTCTGCTCACCAGTGGCAAGCACTCCGACAGCTATCTGCAGTGCGCGCGGGTGATGCAGTATCCGAAAAAGGGCGAGCTGCTGTGCTCTGAACTGGCATCCAAGATAGAAGACGCGATCGATGTGGTGCTGGCTCCGGCACTGGGAGGTATTCGTGCCGGACATGAAGTGGCTCGGGCCCTGGGAGCGCGGTCGATCTATGCTGAGCGCGAGCACGGCAAGTTTACCCTGCGTCGCGGTTTTGTGCTGCAGCCCGGCGAGCGCGTCCTGATCGTGGAAGATGTCATTACGACTGGCGGCAGTGTCAAGGAAGTCATCAAGCTGGCTCAGGCCCATGGGGCTGAAGTGGTGCGGGCTGCGTCGCTGGTTGACCGCAGCAACGGCACGGCGCAGCTGGGCGTGCCCTATACCAGTCTGCTGGTCATGAGTGTTCCCGCCTATGCCCCCGAGGAATGCCCCATGTGCCGTGAAGGAAAGATCGACCTGGTGAAGCCTGGCAGCCGTGACCTGATTAAACAGGTCTGACCGGGCAGCAGGGGGACCTTTGATGGTGATCCCGTTTTCTGGAGATATACTGATCGTTTTCTGTCCCGTGACAGAAAACGATTTTTTTGTTATCCTTGGCGCCCATTCCATACCGTGAGGACCTCTTGTGGATATAAAGATCATTCTTATGCCGTTTATAGGCCTATTCATTGGCTGGGGTACCAATATGCTGGCGATCAGAATGCTCTTTCGCCCTCACCGTCCGGTGTATTTTCTGGGCCTGAATTTTCAGGGTATCCTTCCGAAGCGGCGCGGCGAGATCGCCCGCAAAATCGCCGGAACCGTGCAGGACGAGCTCCTGAGCGTAGAGGAGATCACTCGCATCTTTCACGGTTTCGATATCCGCACACAGATTGAGGCCGCTGTCGATGAGCTGATTCGCGAGAAACTGCGCAACAAGATAACCGAGAAGATACCCATGATGGCATCGGTTATCGACAGCCTGATACCCAAGATCCGCCCCGTGGTGGTAGAGGACTTTTACGCCCAGGCCATGAAACTGAAACAGGATATGGTGGATAAGATTCACCGGGAAGTGGACATCGGCAAAATCGTCGAGGAGAAACTGGATCAGTTTGACCTCGATGAGTTCGAGGCGATGATCCTTCGCCTGGCAAAAAAAGAGCTGCGCCACATTGAGCTGCTGGGGGCCGTGCTCGGTTTTATTATTGGCTTGATTCAGTCTGTGATAATCATTTATCTTTAAGATTTTCCGTGTGGGCCTGCTGTATCAGTGCGCTCTTTTGCGTGATGACTGTTCGTCTGAATTTTACAAGGAGCTATACCTATGGAGTTGAAAGATACCCTGAATCTGCCTGTCACTGACTTTCCCATGCGCGGCAACCTGCCCCAGCGCGAACCCCAGTTTCTGGAAAAGTGGAAACAGGAGGACATTTATTCCGCGATTCAGCAGTCACGTCAGGGCAAGTCCCTCTTCGTACTCCATGATGGCCCCCCCTACGCGAACGGGCATCTGCACATAGGTCACGCACTCAACAAGATACTCAAGGACATTATCATCAAGCAGAAGTCCATGCAGGGTTTCCAGGCACCCTATGTGCCCGGTTGGGACTGCCATGGACTACCCATTGAATTGGGTGTTGACAAGGCCCTGGGCAAGGACAAGCATACGACCACGGCCGTTGACAAACGTCAGCTGTGCCGTGAACACGCCGCCAGGTACATTGAGATCCAGCGCGAGGAATTCCAGCGCTTTGGTGTCTTCGGCGCCTGGGATGAGCCGTATCTGACCATGGACTTCGCCTATGAGGCGGATATCGTGCGCGAGCTGGGCAGTTTTATGGCCAAGGGCTCCCTCTATCGCGGACTGAAGCCCATTTACTGGTGCTGCGACTGTGTTACCGCCCTGGCTGAGGCCGAAGTGGAGTACCATGACCACACTTCAGATTCGGTCTATGTCGCCTTCCCCGTTGTCTCCGCCCTTGGTGGCATTATACCGGAACTGCAGGGGAAGACGGATGTGTCCATTGTCATCTGGACGACCACGCCCTGGACCCTGCCCGCCAACCTGGCTGTCTGCCTGAACCCTGAGCTGGAGTACAGCGCTGTGGAGACAAGCCGCGGCATCCTGATTGTTGCCAGTCAGTTGCTGGGTTCTCTGATGCAGATCTTTGGCTTTGATGAGTTCTCCATTCTGGCCACTTTCCCCGGTGCTGTGCTGGAAAACAGCGTCTGTGGTCATCCTTTTATCGAACGCGACTCCATGGTGATCATGGGTGACCACGTGACCACCGAAGCCGGAACCGGCGCGGTGCACACTGCGCCAGGCCACGGGATGGAGGACTATATTGTCGGCCTGAAATATGGTCTTGAGCCCTATAACCCCGTGGATAACCATGGTGTTTTCCGTGCGGAGGTGCCTCACTTCGGTGGCATGCATATCAACAAGGCCAACCCGGCCATTATCGAGCACATGAAGCAGAGCGGTTCCTTGCTGGCGGGCAGTCGCATTGAACACTCCTACCCCCACTGCTGGCGCTGCAAGAAGCCGGTTATCTACCGCGCCACGCCCCAGTGGTTTATCTCCATGGAACACAATGACCTGCGCGAAAAGTCCCTTCAGCAGATCAAGGAAGAGGTCACCTGGGTGCCTGCCTGGGGACGTGACCGCATTTACAACATGATAGAGAATCGTCCCGACTGGTGTGTCTCCCGTCAGCGCCTGTGGGGAGTGCCCATAACGGTTCTGTACTGCTCACAGTGTGAAGAGCCCCTGCAGGATATCGCCGTGTTTGAGAAAGCCGCGAACCTGATTGAGTCCGAGGGCGTGGACGCCTGGTATGAGCGGCCGGTAAGTGATTTTCTCCAGCCGGGGACGACCTGCACCCACTGCGGCCATGGTGAGTTTTACAAGGAAAAGGACATTCTGGACGTCTGGTTCGACTCCGGCGTGACCCATGCGGCAGTGCTGCGCAAACGCGGCCTGCCCTGGCCGGCTGATATGTACCTGGAGGGCAGTGACCAGCACCGTGGCTGGTTCCACTCTTCCCTGCTGACTGCCGTGGCTACCCGTGGTCAGGCTCCCTATAAGACCGTGCTGACCCACGGCTTTGTGCTGGATGGCAAGGGGCGCAAGATGAGCAAATCCATGGGCAACGTGGTGGCCCCTGATGCGATTATCAAGAAATACGGTGCCGATATCCTGCGCCTGTGGGTGGCTGCCGAGGACTACCGTGATGACCTGCGCATCTCCGATGAGATCATCAATCGCCTGGCTGAATCCTACCGCCGCATCCGCAATACGGCGCGCTACATGCTGGGAAACCTGTATGACTTTAATCCGTTGACCGACGCGATTCTCTACGGGGATATGCTGGAGTTTGACCGTTACGCCCTGGCCAGGTACCACGCCTTCGAGAAGAGGGTACTGGATGCCTACGAAAACTATGAGTTCCACGTGATCTACCATGCCTGCAACAACTTCTGCAGTGTGGATATGTCGGCCCAGTATCTGGATATCATCAAGGATCGCCTCTACGCAGAGGATGCCGATGGATTCAAGCGGCGCAGTGCCCAGTCGGCGCTGCACCTCATCCTTTCGGGCATGATGCGCCTGCTGGCTCCCGTGCTCAGCTTCACCATGGAAGAGGTCTATCAGCACCTCAATGAGCCGGAAAAACTGGCCAGCGTGCACCTGCTGGACTTCCCTGAGCCCCGTGGCGAGTTTTTCAATGAAGCTCTCATGGCTCGCTGGGATCGACTGATGAAGTTGCGCTCCGATGTGAGTAAGGCCCTTGAGCTGGCCCGCAATGAGAAAGTCATCGGTCACTCCCTGGATGCCAGGGTCAGGGTATACTCCAACGACCGCGAGACCGTTGCTTTCCTGGAAAGCTTCACAAACGCCGAGCTGCGCGACTCCTGCATTGTCAGTCAGCTCAGTGTGGAACCACTCAGCGGCCTGGAGGAACTGGAGAACGGCCTGCTGGTGGAGGTGTCCAAGGCGCTTGGCGCCAAGTGTGAGCGCTGCTGGATCAGTGATGTGGATACCGGGAAGCAGGAAGCTGGTCTGTGCCCGCGCTGTGCCGCAGTGATTCGCGATCGATGAGGAAATTCGCCGTACTGGTTGTCCTGCTTGTCGTCGCGGATCAGGCGAGCAAGGTTTTTATGGATACATGGCTTTTCCTGGGTCAGAGCGTGCCGGTAATACCAGGTTTTTTTCAGTGGACACTGGTATATAACCCAGGTGCGGCTTTCGGGTTACTTGGTGGTCTGGACGCCAGCCTGCGCATTGGTTTTTTTGTGGTGGTAGGGTGTGTGGCCCTGGCTGTCTGTGTGTACCTCTACCGCCACGGCAGTACCTGGTTTCATCGCCAGGGCGCCTTGCTCATCGCGGCCGGAGCCATCGGCAATATGATAGATCGCGTACGCCTGGGGTATGTCATCGACTTTTTTGACGTTTTTCTTGGTTCATATCACTGGCCGGCCTTTAACGTGGCTGACATATGTATTACGGTCGGGGCAGCGTGTTATGCTGTAGCCCTCACCATGGAATTTCGCGCTGAGCAGCAAAGGAAATCCTCAAAAGAAAAGGAGAGTCTATGAGCACGGTCTTGATTATTGGCGCCGGTGGCGTTGGAAATGTGGTTGCCCGCAAGTGTGTCATGAATCCTCAGGTATTCACGCGGGTGGTACTGGCCAGTCGCACCCTCTCCAAGTGTGAGGAAATACAGCGTGCCGTTGGCACGGAGAAACTTGAAGTCGCCCAGGTGGATGCCGACAATGTTCCCGAGCTCGTGGCCCTGATTCGCAAGGTTCAGCCGGATCTGGTGCTCAATGTGGCCCTGCCCTATCAGGATCTGACCATCATGGATGCCTGCCTGGAGACGGGTGTGGACTATCTGGACACCGCCAACTACGAACCCAAGGACAACCCGGTCTTTGAGTACAAGTATCAGTGGGCCTATCGGGAACGCTACGAGAAGCGAGGCATTATGGCGCTCCTGGGTTCCGGTTTTGACCCCGGCGTGACCAACGTGTTCTGTGCCTACGCCCAGCAGTATCTCTTTGATGAAATCCACTATGTGGACATCCTGGACTGCAACGGTGGCGACCACGGTCTGCCCTTTGCCACCAACTTCAACCCAGAAATCAATATCCGCGAGATTACGGCCAATGGCCGCTACTGGGAGGATGGCGAGTGGAAGATCACCCCGCCCCTCTCCGAATCCTTTGAATATGACTTTGAAGAGGTCGGCCCCAAGCGCATGTACCTGCTCTACCACGAAGAGCTGGAATCCCTGTGCCGCAACATCAAGGGGCTGAAACGCATCCGCTTCTTCATGAGCTTCGGTGAGCAGTATCTCACCCACCTGCGTGTTCTGCAGAATGTGGGGATGACCAGTATTGAGCCCATCGAATTTCAGGGACAGCAGATTGTTCCCCTGCAGTTTCTCAAGGCCGTGCTGCCCGATCCCGGCGACCTGGGGCCCCTGACCAAAGGCAAGACCAACATTGGCTGCAACATCGAGGGCATCAAGGACGGCAAGGTGAAGCGCGTGCGCATCTACAACGTGTGCGACCATCAGGATGCCTACCGCGAAGTGGGCTCCCAGGCCATCTCCTATACCACCGGTGTCCCGGCGGTCATCGGCGCCATGCTCATGGTGCAGAAGATCTGGCACCGTGCCGGTGTGTTCAACATGGAAGAATTTGACGCCAAGCCCTTCATGGAGCTTCTCAACCAGCAGGGCCTGCCCTGGCACATCAAGGAGTACTGATGTCTCTGGATATAGCCCAGGTCCCCACGCCCTGCTACGTGCTGGAAGAGGAGAAACTGCAGCATAACCTGAATATTCTGGACCGGGTTCAGCGCGAGTCGGGGGCCAAGATTCTCCTGGCACTGAAGGGCTTTGCCATGTGGAGCACTTTTCCCATGATCCGCGAGGTACTCCACGGCACCGCTGCCAGCGGACTGCATGAGGCGCGCCTTGGCTGTGAGGAGATGGGACGCGAGGTGCACACCTTTTCGCCGGCCTTTACCGAGGAGTCTCTGCGGGAGATCCTGGGGTACAGTGATCATATCGTCTTCAACTCCTTCAGTCAGTGGGAGCGCCTGCAGCATGTGATCCGGGAAAAAGAAGGTGTCTCCTGCGGTATTCGGGTGAACCCCGAATACTCCGAAGTGGAGCCTCCTATCTACAACCCCTGCGTAGCCTTTTCCCGCTTTGGGGTTACCCGTGATCAGTTCCGTCCCGATCTCCTTGACGGCCTTGACGGGATTCACTTTCACACCCACTGCGAACAGAACTCCGATGCCCTGGAGCGTACCCTTGAAGTGGTCGAAGCCAAATTCAGCCAGTTTTTCCCACAGCTGAAATGGGTGAACTTCGGTGGAGGTCACCATATCACCCGGGCCGATTACGATGTGGACCGCCTGATCCGCATTATTCAGCAGTTCCGGCACCGCTATAACCTGGAGATCTACCTGGAGCCCGGCGAAGCCGTGGGCTGGCAGACGGGCCCGCTGGTGGCCAGCGTGGTGGATATTCTGCACAATGGCATGGATATCGCCATTCTCGACGCCTCGGCTGCTGCCCATATGCCCGATGTGCTGGAAATGCCCTATCGGCCGGCTATTCGTGGAGCTGCAGAGCCAGGTGAGTTGCCCTTCACCTATCGCCTTGGCGGGAATACCTGCCTGGCGGGCGATGTGATCGGGGATTATTCCTTTGCCAGCCCCCTGCAGCCGGGAGACCGCATTGTCTTTGAGGATATGACCCACTATACCATGGTGAAGAACAATACCTTCAATGGTGTCCCCCTCCCCTCCATTGCCATCTGGAGGAAGTCGGGCAGGCTTGATGTCGTCAGAAAATTCGGTTACGAAGACTATCGGATGCGTCTGTCCTGACGACCAGATGCTGTGTATGCATACAATGATGGATATTTTCCCGTGGAGGGGCATACCATGACCCGGTGGAAAGAACTCACAGAAGCACAGTGGCGCGAGCGCCTGACTGCCGAGCAGTATCATATCTGCCGCTGCAGGGGCACAGAACGACCGGGGAGCGGTCGCTATCTTCTCCATCACGAAGAGGGTACCTATACCTGTGCCTGTTGTGGCGCTCCCCTGTTTCACTCCATCTGGAAATACGATTCCGGCTCCGGCTGGCCAAGCTTTTGGGAAGCCATTGATGGTGCGCTGGCGTATCATGTCGACACAAGTCATGAAATGCAAAGAGTCGAGATCGTCTGTGCAGTGTGCAGCTGCCACCTGGGCCATGTCTTTGAAGACGGGCCTGCGCCCACCCACAAGCGGTATTGTACCAACTCCCTGTCCCTCAATTTTCTCGGCACGGGCCCATGAAGCCTGATCGCCTTTTCCTGCTGGCAGCAGCGGCGGTGATTCTCGTCAGCCTGCTTCTGCTGTTGCTGATACCTGTTTCCCATGAGCAGCGCCTTCAGCCTTCTTCCATGAACCGTACATTCCCGGTGGCTCTGGAGACGCCGTTCTCCGCATACCTGCAGCTGACAGAAGCGATGGTGCGTGCCGTGCGCGAGCAGCAGGAACACATAGCTCCCGATATTCTGGAGTTTTCCATTGACGCCAATACGCCCTACGAACTTCAGCCAGCTTCCCACTGCCCGGAGGCGGATGACGACGGAATGCACCGGCAGGGCATACTGCTGGTGCATGGACTGACGGATTCTCCTTACAGCATGCGCGCGCTGGCCGAGCACCTCTCACAACGCTGTTTTCTGGTGCGCACCATCCTTATGCCCGGCCATGGAACCATTCCCGGTGATCTGCTCACGGTGCATCACGATGAGTGGGTCAGAGCCGTAGAGTATGGCCTGCACCATCTGTCCCGCGCTGTGCACTCCCTGTATATGGGGGGCTTTTCCACCGGAGGTACCCTCAGTGTGCGCATGGCCCTGGAGGGCGGACATGACCTGCAGGGCATTGTGCTGCTGGCACCGGCCATCGCCATAGACAGTCCGTTTTCTCATCTGCTGCCACTGGCGGTACAGTTTCGCCCCTGGCTGCGCACTTCTGCAGACCTTGACGCGGTAAAGTATGAATCCTTTGCTCTGAATGGCGCATTGCAGGTATTTCGACTGATTCAGCACAATGACCGGCTCATGCGCAGTTCCGGCAGTTTGGGTCATGTGCCGGTTTTCCTGGCCATCTCCATGGATGATGCCACTGTGAGCGCGCCTGCCGCGATCAGGTTTTTTCAGGAGCAGGCCGTCCACGATGGGAGTCGTCTGCTGCTGTTTCAGAAGTCCAGTGGCGATCAGTTTCTCGCTCAGCAGAGAACGCATATTCTGAACAGTTATCTGCCGCAGCGGAACATCTATCACTTCTCCCACGTCAGCCTGCCCTACCACCCCGATGACAGACACTATGGTGTTGATGGCCGTTACGTGAACTGCCTCCACTACCGCGCTGCCGAAGAGGAAGAACAGTGCCGCAGGGCGCTGCAGGTCTGGTCTGGCGAAGTGTTCGTGCCTTTCAGTCAGGAGGGCGGGTATATGCGTCGGCTGACCTACAATCCCCGCTTCGGGGAGATGATGGATATCCTTGACCTGTGGCTGGAGCAGGTGGTGATCCATGAGTGACGCTCGTCTGCGCATGCTGCTGCACGCATGCTGTGCGCCCTGCTCCGGTCCGGTCATAGAGCAGCTGGTGCAAGAATATCAGGTGACTCTCTACTTCTATAACCCGAATATTCACCCGCGGGATGAGTATATCCAGCGTCGAAACGAACTTGTTCGCTGGGCACACCGCAATCCGGAAGTCGATATAGTCATTGCCGATGATGACAGTAGAACGTGGTTTGAAATAATTCGAGGGTACGAGCAGGAGCCGGAAAAAGGTCTGCGCTGTACCATATGCTATGGTATGCGCCTGGAAAAGAGCGCACAGTATGCCGCTGCCCATGGCTATGACATCTTCACCACGACGCTGAGTATATCTCCCCACAAAGACGCTGAGCGCATCAATGCGCTGGGAGAAGATGCCGCTTCCCGCTCTGGTGTCAGATTTCTGCAGGCGAACTTCAAAAAAAAAGGAGGCTTCCAGCGAAGCCTCCAGATATCACGCGAAATGGGTTTTTACCGTCAACACTACTGTGGATGCCTGTATTCCATGGAACGCCGCTGATCGCTCCTTCAGTTCATCTGCTATATGGCCCTGTCACACTCTTCGGCGTACTCTTCCTGGCTCTGCTGGCCGCCCAGGAGTTTTTGAAGCAGTTCGTGAAGCTGTTCGAGGTCGTGTTGGGAAAGCTTGGCGTTCAGAAGCTTTCCAATATTTTTTCGCTGTTCCGGCGCAATCCTTTTCAGCATTTTCTTGCCATCAGGTGTTAACTGAAGCAGTATTTCCCGCTTGCTGATGGGAGATATGGACCTGTCTATCCACCCTTTCTGAACCAGTTTATCCACCAGGCGACTGGCATTGCTGGGAGAAACCTCCATCAGGGTTGCTATATCCTTAAGGTTAACGCCGCCGCGCTTGCCGTGGGTATAGCGCATGATGCGGAACTGTGCTGGTCCTACATCGTATTTCTTCAGGAATTCCAGATCAGCGTGTTTGATTTCACGCAATGCTGCACACAGGTCCCAGTAAAACTGCATGGGGAAATCAGGTTCCAAAGTGCACCTCCGCTGCGTTAATCAGAACAACGTTTTAATTGAGCTGGAGGATACGGTAATATACTTGAGCTGTCAACACCTTTATATGGAATATTTTACGTGTGAAACTTTTCTCATGGCGCTCCTTACACCAGGTGCACGTCCCAATCTTTCCATACTGCTTCATAACCATGTTCTTTTATTGCCCTGGCTACTTCCCCTGCTGAGCGGGGGTCTTCCACATGAAACTGCTCTTCGGAGGCGTCATGGTCTGAATAACCGCCCGGGTTCGTCTTCGAGCCCGCCGACATCTGGGTAACCCCATAAGGGAAAACCAGGTCGCGAAACTGCGCCGACTCGCGGGTCGAAAGCACCAGTACCCCATCCTGGGTGAAGAGGCGAAAGGCGCAGATCAGCTTGAACAGGTGCTTGTCGCTGACTGGGTCAGATGGCTGGAAACCACCAGCTGCCACGCGCAGGCGGGGAAAGGAGACGGAAACCTGGGTACGCCAGTAGGTCTTCATCATGTATTGCACGTGCAGGGCCAGGTTGCAGGCATCCATGGCCCAGTTGCCCAGGCCCAGCAGAACTCCCAGCCCCACCTTGCGCATGCCACCCCGCGCACCCCGGTCAGGAGTGTCTATGCGGTAGTTAAAGTCGTGCTTGCGCCCCTTGGGGTGTACGTGGGCGTAGAGCTCGCGGTCATAGGTCTCCTGGTAGATGGTCAGGCTGTCCACTCCGGAGGTATTGAGCTGCGCGTATTCAGCCTCTTCCAGGGGTTGTACTTCGACGCCAATGGAACTGAACTGGCCCTTGAGCTGGCGAGCGATCTGGCACAGGTAGGGCGTGTCAGCATAGCGTCGGTCCTCACCGGAGACCAGCAGCAGATGGCGAAAACCCTCGCTGGCGATGATATGGGCATCCTGCATGACCTGTTCTGGTGTCAGCAGCAACCGATCAACCTGGTTGTCGTGGTTGAAACCACAGTAGAGACAGCCATTGGTGCAGTAGTTGCTGACATAGAGCGGAGCATACATCAGGATGGTGCGTCCGAAACGCTGGATGGTGAGCTGGCGGGCCTTGTTGGCAATCTGTTCCAGGTACGGGTCGGCGGCAGGACTGATAAGGGCGGCAAAATCCTTGATGCCAAGGTGCTCCTTCTCCAGGGCGATGCGCACATCCTGTTCACCCACCCCATCCACCATGCGCCGCAGTTCCGTCTGATCAATGCTGGCAAAGTGCTGACTGTACATATTCACTCCCACATCAGGCCCTTGAGGGGGCTGGAAGCTGAAGCCACACTGGATTGGGGGCCAAGTCCCGCCAGATACCCCTCACGGCCCGCCTGAACGGCCTTGGCAAAGGCGCGGGCCATGGCAGCTGGATCGCTGGCAATGGCAATGGCCGTATTTACCAGCACCGCGTCAGCCCCCATCTCCATGGCCTCAGCCGCGTGGGAAGGAGCGCCCAGCCCCGCATCCACAACCACCGGCACATGGGATTGCTCTATGATTATACGCAGGTTTTCGCGGGTCTTGATCCCCTTGTTGCTGCCTATGGGGCTGCCCAGGGGCATGACCGTGGCGCAGCCGATCTCCTCCAGGTGCTTGCACAGCACCGGATCGGCGTTGATATAGGGCAGCACCGTAAAGCCCTCCTTGATGAGGATCTGGGCCGCCTTGTAGGTCTCCAGCGGGTCAGGCAACAGGTAGCGCGGATCGGGCGTCACCTCCAGCTTCACCCAGGAAGGGCAACCCGCCATGCGGGCGTAGCGGGCCAGACGCACCGCCTCCTCCGCATCCCGTGCCCCCGCCGTATTGGGCAGCAGCAGAATGCGCTCCGTGTCAATGGCCGCCAGCATATCGTCCTGGGGCGCATCCAGATCAACCCGGCGCAGGGCCACCGTCACCACTTCCGTCTCGGAAGCGCGGATAGCCTCGGCCATAAGCTGATTGTTGGCGAATTTCCCGGTGCCCATGAGCAGGCGGGAAGTGAATGAACGGTCGGCTATGATCAGTTGGTCTGTTGACATATGAGTTTCCTTATGCAGTCACCATGCTGCGATCGGGTTAAATGGTTAATTGAGTCAGTTGCACCTTTTGACCCGCCAAAAGGTGCGCAAAAGCGGCCCCCAGTGCTTGCAGATTTCTGCCGTCAGCTTGTCTGGAACTGGGGCCGCAAACAACCGTCATCCCTGACTGTGTTTGCGGTCGCCGCCTTCGTGGCGGCGACCCTGCGGGCTGCCAGCGTTCCAGTCGGTGCTGCCTGGCAGAAGCAAGCACACGGGGGAGCAGCAAAGCATCTCACTCTCTCACCCCCCCCTGAGCCCGTCCTGTGAGTGCGAAGCCTGGTTGGCAAGACCCGAACGGGACGCCTGCAGGAGGCAGGTGGTCCGGAAGAGCTGCAGGGATGCAGCTTCTGCCGGATCTCCAGGACAGGCAAGCTAACGAGCTGGGAAAACGGGCGTTCGGGGGGCGGCTTTTTGGTTCCTTTTTGGCCGGTCAAAAAGGAACAGTATCAACCGCCTCCAGCCAGGGTAATAATCTCCACCGTACACTGGTCGTTAATGATCGCTTCCCCGAAGCGGTTCTGGTCGATCAGCTCGCCGTTGACTTCCACGGCCATGCGGCAGGCGTTGACGCCCAGCTGTTCTTTCAGCTGTTCAATGGAGATGGTTTCGGGGATGGGTACGGTGCGTCCGTTGACTTGTGCCATGGTTTCCTCCTTTACTTGGCTGCATTGGCAGCGTCGGCGTTCATGATCTGGTGGCTGATATTCATGGAGCAGAACTTGGGTCCGCACATGGAGCAGTGTTCGGTGCTGCAGTCGTTCCTGAGTTCTTCGGGCATGGATTCCATGCGGTACTGACGGGCGCGTTCGGGGTCGAGGGAGAGGGCGAACTGCTTCTGCCAGTCGAAGGCGAAGCGGGCGCGGCTCATCTCGTCGTCGCGATCGCGGACGCCGGGGAACTTGCGGGCGATATTGGCGCTGTGAGCGGCAATCTTGAAAGCGATGATGCCGTTGCGCACGTCTTCGGCGTTAGGCAGGCCCAGGTGCTCCTTGGGGGTGACGTAGCAGAGCATGGACACGCCGTAGTAGGCTGCCAGGGCGCCACCGATGGCGCCGGTGATGTGGTCGTAGCCGGGGGCTATGTCAGTGACCAGGGGGCCGAGGACATAGAAGGGGGCTTCGTGGCACAGCTCCTGTTGCTTACGCACGTTGAACTCGATCTGGTCGATGGGTACATGGCCGGGGCCTTCGATCATTACCTGAACATCCTGCTCCCAGGCCCGTTTGCATAATTGACCCAGGACTTCCAGCTCGCTGAGCTGGGCTTCGTCGGAGGCGTCGGCCAGGCAGCCGGGGCGCAGGCTGTCTCCCAGGGAGAGGGTGACGTCGTAGGCTTTGCAGATTTCCAGCAGCTCATCGTAGTGGTCGAAAATGGGGTTTTCCTTCTGGTGCTTCTGCATCCACTGAGCCATCAGGCTGCCACCACGGCTGACAATGCCTGTGGTGCGGCCAATGGCCATTGGAATGTGGCGGCGCAGAATGCCGCAGTGCACGGTCATGTAATCCACGCCCTGGCGGGCCTGCTCTTCTATGACATCGAGAATTTTGCGGGCACTCAGATCAAGGGGATCCTCCACTTCCTCTACGGCCTGGTACATGGGCACGGTGCCAATGGGCACGGGAGAGTTTTCAATGATGGCGGTACGGATGCGGTTGATATCCTCGCCTGTGGAAAGGTCCATGACCGTGTCGGCGCCATACCTGATGGCCATGTGCAGCTTTTCCAGCTCTTCACGGCAGCCGCTGGAGAGCTTGCTGTTGCCGATGTTGGCGTTTACCTTACAGCGGGCGTTGATGCCGATGCCCATGGGGACAAGGTTCTTGTGGTTAATGTTGGCGGTGATGACCATGCGGCCACGGGCCACTTCGCTGCGCACGAACTCCGGTTCGAGCTGTTCGCTGGCCGCTACCGTCTGCATGGCCTCGGTGATTTCGCCTTTGCGGGCCCGGTGCATCTGGGTTACATTCATGCTTGCTCCTTTGTGGAAAATAAAAAACCGTTTCCCGACGAAGGGGAAACGGTTGTATGTCGTGAACACGGCACCCGTTTCCCTTCGCCAGCATTACCTGGATCAGGTTCATGGGGTTCTTCTCAGCCTCCTTACGGAAGCGCCCCCAACGGAAAATGTATTGCAAGTATGGCAGTAATTCCGATAATTTCAAGGGGAAATTTGACCGCGAATACACGCGAATGAATACAAATCCAGAAGAGTGAAATCGGTCTCTCGCCCGTTCACTGCGCTCACACGGGACGCGGGGAACGCGGCGAATACACCATGGGGACAGTGTATCTGGCTGTCGTCTTCCCTGCGTTCCCAGCGGATCTGCGAGAGGGAGTTGTCTTTTTTGTATTCGAAAACTTCAAACTGAAGTTTCGCACCCCGAAGCGGCAGGTTGTCGGCGCCGACCTGGATACCATACTGGGATGGCCAAAATGGTTCTGCACAGACTGCGTTTCTTGACATTGCCCTCGCCTTGTCTATGAGTTTCTTTGCCACTTTTTACCCGCAAAAAGTGGCGCAAAAGCGGCCCCCAGTGCTGTCCTTTTCAGCCGTGCGCTTGCCTGGAACTGGGGACCGCAAACAACCGCCCTCCGTGGCTTTTGGTTTGCGGTTGCCGCCGTCGTGGCGTCAACCCTGCGGGTCCATAGCGTTCCAGTCGGCGCGTCCTGGCTGGGCCAGCACACGGGGGAAAGACAGAAGCAGGCCGTTCCCCCCTGAGCCCGTCCGGTGAGTGCGACGCCTGTCTGGCAAGACCCGAACGGGACACTCACAGGAAGTGAGTGGTCCGGCAGCACTGCAGGGAGGCAGTGTCTGTCGGATCTCCAGAACAGGCGAGTAATGATCCGGAAAAACGGGCGTTCGGGGGGCGCGTTTTTGCGTCCTTTTTGCGCGGTCAAAAAGGATAATACCCGGAAAACGAAAAGTGGGATACAGATGAGTCAAGCATGCAAAATCAATACGGTTTCCGCGCGATAAATGTCAGAATAATAGTACCTTAGCCTAAGACGACAAGATGCGAAACTTGAGTGAATTCTTATGAAAAAATTATGCCAGAAACAAGAGGAACACCTATGAAGATAACACACTTGATTTTCTCACTGTATGTGGCCTGCGCCCTTCTCCTTGCAGGCTGTGCTCCTGCCAATATCACCCTCTTCCCCCGCTACTCCGATCCTCTGGAGGAGCAGGTGCTGCAGGGGACTCACCAGGATAAGATTCTGGTTATCCCCATCCAGGGTTTTATTTCCAGTACTCCCCGGGAGGGAATGTTGACCACCAAGCCCAGTCTGGTGCAGGAGGTGGTTGCCCACCTGGATATGGCGCGTCGTGATCCTTTAATCCGGGCGGTTATCCTGACCGTGGACACTCCTGGGGGGACGACCGTTGACAGTGATATCCTCTATCATGAAATTGAGCGTTTCCGTCTTGAAACGGGCACTCCGGTGGTGGTAAGTCTGATGGGAATGGCAACTTCAGGCGGTTATTACATCAGCCTGGCTTCAGATCTTATTACGGCTCACCCGGCAACCATCACGGGATCGGTGGGCACGATCTTCATCCGTCCGAAGGTGCATGGGCTCATGGAGAAACTTGGGCTTGAGGCGCAGGTTACCAGGTCTGGCTCCCTGAAGGATATGGGCAGTCCCTTCCGCCCTGAGCTGCCTGCAGAGCAGGAGCTGATTCAGCAGATGGTTGATGATGTCAATGGCCTCTTTCTTGAACTGGTGCAGCAGCGCCGCAGGCTTTCGGCGGAACACATGGCCGATGTCGCGAGCGCAAGAATCTATACTGCCAGCCAGGCCCTTGAAGTGGGTCTGATAGACGAGGTTCTGCACTTTCCCCGCGTGCTCACACGGGCTGCAGAAATTTCCGGTGCCAGCCCCGATGCCAGGGTGGTTGTTTATCGCCGGAGTGCCTACGCAAATGACAACGTCTATAACACCATGACGAACAGTGCTCCGGGCCCAGCTCTGGTCGATTTTGGCTTTGTGGGCCACATGGCATCCCTGAAGAGCGGTTTTTACTATCTCTGGGCTCCCCAGTACGAATAATCAGGAAGGATCTGACACATACATGTCAACAACTATCTTTATCAATCATCGCAGTTATGAATCCCGCGTCGCCTATATGGAAAATGGTGAATTGAGTGAAATTCTCATCGAACGCAAGCGCGAAGGCGGCATTGTGGGGAATATTTACAAGGGGGTCGTCTCAAAGGTACTGCCCGGAATGCAGGCGGCTTTTGTGGATATCGGTCTGGAAAAGGCAGCCTTTCTCTATGTCGCTGATCTTGGACGCGAGCAGCTGGGTGTTGATGCCGCACTGCCGGATCTTGAAGATGGCGATGCCAACGGCGAAAAAGCCCGCAGCGCGGAATATCCTCCCATTGACGAAATCCTGCGCCTTGGCGATGAGCTGATAGTGCAGGTTTCCAAGGAGCCCATTTCCACCAAGGGCGCGCGTATCACCAGCTACATCACCCTTCCCGGCAGACACCTGGTGCTGATGCCCACCATCGACCATATCGGCATATCACGTCGCATTGCTTCGGAACAGGAACGGCACCGTCTGCGCAGCATCCTTAATGATCTCAAACCGGCGGGCATGGGGCTGATTGCGCGCACTGTTGCCGAGAACCGTCAAAAAGAGGACTTTGCCAGTGATCAGAGTTTTCTGACCAACCTGTGGGATGTGATCATGAAGAAGGCCGGGGAGGTGAAGGCCCCGGCACTCCTCTATCAGGATCTTGATCTGATCCTGAAGACCATGCGTGACCTGTTCACGCGGGAAGTCGCGACGCTCTACATTGATGATGAAGCGGAGTACCTGCGCTGTCGCGAGTTCGCATCGCGGCTGCTGCCCCACCTCTTTGATCGCATTGAGCTGTACCACGGCAAAGAGCCCCTTTTCGACGCCTTTAATATCGAAGTGGAGTTGAACAAGCTCAGTAACAAGAAGGTCTGGCTGAAGTCGGGTGGCTATATTGTCATCGACCAGGCTGAGGCCCTGACGGCCATCGATGTGAATACCGGGCGCTATGTGGGGAAGAAGAATCTGGAAGACACCATTTTGCAGACCAACCTGGAGGCCGCCCGCGAAATCTGCTACCAGCTCAGACTGCGCAATATCGGTGGGATCATCATCATCGACTTCATCGATATGGAGGAAGAGGAGAACCGCCTGAAGCTTTTGCAGGCCCTTGAGGTGAACCTGAAGAAAGATCGGGCCAAAACCAACGTATTACCTGTCAGCGAACTGGGACTGGTGGAGATGACCCGCAAGCGGGTGCGTGACAGCATCGGGCGCGTGTTGTATGAGTCCTGCCACTACTGTGAGGGACGCGGATTCCTGAAGTCGCCCCACACCGTCTGCTACGATATTTTCCGGGAGATTCAGCGTATCGCCGGTATTTACAAAGGCAAGAAGCTCTATATCGAGGCCTATGCCGATGTGGCTGATATCATGTTCTCAGAAGAAGCCGAATATGTGGAAAAGCTGGAAGAGGACTGCTGCGTCAAGCTGGTCATCAAGTCCAACCCCCATTTTCATCAGGAGCACTACGAGATAGTTCCCCTGTAGTTTCCCGCGAAAAGAAGCGGTGGTGCTGCGCGCTCTGGAGGCCACCACTTCTGCCTCGCCTGCGCCGAACTCTTCTGTGCCTGTGGTCGGCACTTCCCCTGTTTTCATTTCTGGCACGCTACATGCAAGACACTCCTGTACGACAGGAGGTGCAGCTTGATCACCCAGATTCTCGACATCGGGAACTTTCCCCTTCTAAAAAAAGCAGATAAAGGTACAGGAAGTGCCATGGCCGATGGCCAGCAAGGTGGTTTCCTGCAGCTCCTCTTCCAGTCCATGGACAAGGGAGCCAGTGAAAAAAATTCTCCTTTGCTTCCTGCAGATGTCCCTGAAGCCGAAAAGGCCATGGAGCGACTGAAACAGGAACTGCAGACAGCTCTTGAGTCACTGCCCCTTTCCGGCCGCAGCCTGCGCCAGCTGGCCCAGTCGGACGTACTGACTCCCCAGTTCAACCATGCCCTGCAGGATATTCTCAATCAGAATGTCCTTCCTCCCGAATCCATTGGACGTGCGCTGATTGCAGAAGTTATGGACTTCAACAGCACCGTGATGAATCTGGAAAAAAGTTCCTTTGAACTCTCCCCCCAACAGCTCCGTGATCTGACGCTCCTGATTGAAAAATTTTCTGCCCACCGCAAGGGCAAAGACGACAAGGATCAGGATGTACAGGCATATCATCACCTTGAGCGCTCCCTGCTCTTTGGTGCCCTGTTCCAGAAACAGGAAACCGTAGTGGCGCCCGATGAGCCTGCAGTGGAAGATCCTGATACCCATATCCCGGCAGACCTTCTCGCCAGAACTGACCTGGCGGAAGAACTCGGCACTCTTGTGCATTTCATGAAGCAGGCAGGTGAGCTCTTCATGCGCCTGATGGATGAGGCGGGCCTGCAGCCCGATGATCTGCCGGCCGGTATCGCCCAGGTATTCCAGGGCCTGATGACCATGAGCGCGATGATGGAAGAGGTACGTCAGAGCCGATCCATGACACCAGAGCATGATGGGCTGATATTGGCCCAGGTGCTTGATGGTGAAGAAGGCATGCAGCATTTTGTGCAGCTGATGCGTGATATCGAAAGCCTGGGGCTGCATGAGAAGCAGCCAGCGACGGAGCAGGTACTGCAGCGCCTTGTGGGCGAAACCGCTGAAGGGACCGAGACAGCCCGTCAGCTTGGCCAATCCCTTGCCGCCATGGGCATGGTGATTCAGGCGAACCAGAATCCTGGACGAACAGCCCAGGCGGATAATATAGCTACACCACGTCAATACGCGGGGTTTGAAGCTCTGCTGGAGAAGTCACCCCTGCGCCAGCTGGTGGAAGCCATGAATCGGGTTGTGGCTTCGGACGCTTCCAGCGAATCCCTGGAGGAGGAGCTCTCCCGAAAACAGCAGAATGCGAACCGACACAATGGGTCTGCTGCTGAAATAACTGTAGACAGGCAGAGCGCGGCAGTCGCACGACAACCGGTTGTCGCCCAGGCGGCCATGGCAAAGGAAACCCAGGGCCGCGACAGCGAGCTTGCCAGGGCTGTTATGAACAAAGCTCTGGAAGCCGAAGATGAGAGCCTGCAGGAAGAGCAGCGGCCCACGCGCACGCTGCCCACGGAAAAAACTTCTGCCACCGGGCGGGAAAACACCGTAACTGCCACCGGAGCCACACCGGTATCGGCACATGCCGAGTCCTCCGTGACTCTTCAGGCAGCAGGGAGCACCAGCTCGACGCCAGCAGGACAGCCGTTTGTCGGACAGCAGGGCAGCAGTGCAACCCAGAGTTCACTGACACCGGAGTCTGCCCCGGAGTCTGCCGGGCGCCGGGTTGACATGGACAGTGTCATCGACCAGATACTGCGCAAAGTCAGTGTCCATCAAAGCGGCTCATTGAAGACCATTACGGTCGCGTTGAATCCGCAGCATCTGGGCAAGGTGCATATCCGCCTCTCCATTGAGAATGCCCAGCTGGTGGGTCGCCTGATGGTGGAAGACAGTGGTCTGCGCGAAAACATGCAGCGCGCGGCTGCACAGTTGCGGGAGGCCCTGACCAACATGGGCCTGCGCGTTGAGCGTTTTGAAATAGTTCAGCCAGCTCATCAATCCGCAGCTCAGGATAACCAAAGTCAGTTTTCCGAGGAATTCCGTCACGCCCGCAATGATCAGCAAGGTGAGCGCGACGGAGGATCGCGGAATCATGATACCGAAACACACCAAAACCAAGGAAACCATGAACATGTCGATGACACTCGTGAAACCGATGCCATCGCTACGTCGGACGCTCTGGATATAACCGTTTGACAAGGAGGCTCTCATGCCAATGAACACATCAGCACCAGTTCGAAACATCGGGAACATTGATGACTGGAGCACCATGAAACCCGAGTTACCCAAGAAGGAGATGGACAAGGATGCTTTCCTGCATCTGATGATTACGCAGCTGCGCAATCAGGATCCCACCAACCCCCAGGACAACTCTCAGATGATTGCCCAGACGGCGCAGTTCTCCCAGCTGGAGCAGTTGACCAACATGACGGCCGCTGTGGATCGACTGGTGGCCATGCAGCAGCAGACCATGAACTTCAACGCCGCTGCCTATATCGGCCTGGAAGCACGCGCCCTTGGCAATACAGTTCAGGCCTACCAGGGCATGACCCAGAATATCGAGTTTAAACTGCCTAAAGCTTCCGATGAAGTACAGATAATGATCTACAACTCCCAGGGTTCGTTTGTGGATCGCCTTGATGTGGGAGCCCTTGGCAAAGGTGTCAACAGCATTGCCTGGGACGCCTATGATTCTTCCGGGCAGGTCCTGCCGGACGGTCACTATACCTACCGGGTGGTGGCGTTTGGTGATGATGGCAATCCCATGGATGTGGAAACCTATACCTATGGACTCATTACCGCTGTGCGCAATGAAGGAGGGGTGAGCTTGTTTATGATGAACAATGAAGAATTCCTGCTGGAGGAGCTGGAGAGCTTCTATATGCCGAATATCGCAGGGGCCATGCCGGATCCGGGCTCAGGGGGTGAGGAAGACGCTGAGTCCGATATGACATAGAGGACTGTGTCCGGTAAGGAGCCGGGCACTTCATGAACACAACAGGGATGGAAAATACAATGCACGGAGGCATACTACACTATTATGGAGCACAAACATGCTGCAATCCATGTATGCCGGTGTATCCGGTCTGGTCAATCATCAGCGGTCGATGGATATTATCGGTAACAACATTTCCAACGTAAACACCTTCGGCTACAAAAAAGCCCGTGCCGGTTTTGCTGATGTCATGAGTATCAGCATCGGCGGATCCGGCGTCAACCCCATGCAGGTGGGTATTGGTACGCGGGTCAACTCCACCAACCTTATCTTCAGCCAGGGCGGTATTGAAGCGTCCAACAAAGTTACCGACATGGCCATTGCCGGACGTGGCTTCTTCGTCGTCTCCAACGGCGCCCAGAACTTCTTTACCCGTAACGGAAACTTCATCTTCAATAAGGAAGGGATGATGGTCACCCCCGATGGTCTGGTCATGCAGGGCCGCATGGCAACCCAGAACCAGTACGGCGAGTTTACCATCAACCCCACCACCGTTGTGGGCAACATCCAGATTCCCGTGGGTATCAAATCCCCGGCCCAGGCCACCAGTAACGTGGAGCTGGGAGGCAACCTGAACGCTGAAGCTTCGGGAACCATTCTCAGTACGCCAGTCATACGTACCACCGCCGATGGCAACAAGGATCTCTCCACGCTCTTCAACGAACAGGGCAATGCCCTCTCCATCCTAGATGACCAGGCGGTGACCTTCAAGTCCCACGCCACGGCGCTTACCAGCATGGGGCAGCTCTACGACTCCGCCGACACCGGGCTGAGCATCGTGGACAACGAAACCTTCAAGGTGACCATCACCAAGGACGGTGTCCAGGAGACGGTGACCTTCCGCTACCGTCCCAGCGCCTCAAATGAATACAGTGCCAATGGCATTCCGCGGGACTTTGATGCCAATGACAACGTTTTCAGTACTCTCGGTGGCCTGGCTCGCAAGATTGAAGAGCGCTTTGCCGGGTATGTCCAGAGCGTTGATATTGTAGAAGGAAAACTGCGCGTCACGGCCCGTGAGAGCATGGACCTGAGCATGGAGTCAAGCAGCGTTCCCGCCAACACTAAATTCAACAACGTCATTTCCAGCCTGAATGGTCAGTACAACGCCAACGGCGTCAAGACATCCAGCGAATTCTTCTTCCAGGAGCAGTACAACAAGGGGCTTGACTTCAATACCCTGGAAGAACTGACTGCCCGCCTCCAGGGCTCAATGCAGAATGTCAGCGCCACCAGCCGCGCCTATATCGGCGATATCAGCGTCTTTAACTTCCAGGACGGCAATGACCGTATCCGCATTTCCATGGAAGTCAAGGGCAACCTGGTGACCCAGGAGTACTACTACTCCACGGCCACCAACCCCCAGGCTCTGGATACCACCGGGATAGGCGGCGTGGATAGCTTTGCCAAGCCCTTCTCGACCCTGGATGAACTGATCATGCAGATCAACTCCGACTTTGCCCCCGGTAATCACACCACCGCTTTCCCGGCCGGCTACGAGGTCAACGTCGATGCTCCCTATACGGGCATGCAGGCTGATGGTGTGCGCCTTTCCGAGCGTCTGGTCAATGGCACCATCGTCACCAACACCAGTGGCGCTCCCATGACCCTCTTTGATGGCAGTAAGGACCCCAATGGTCTCTACCGCAGCATTGAGCTTGCCGCCGGTGACTTTGTCACCATCCACGCCACCGACCCTAACCTGGTGCAGGTCAACGGTGTCGGTGACTGGATTCGCTTCAGCTTCTCCCCTGGCGTGAAGATCCCTGCTGGAGCCACGGTCAGTACCGCGTTCAGCGCCTATACCGTTGGTGACAGCCAGGATGGTTCCATTTCCACCGATGCCATGAACCTCATCCGCGCCTACAATGATGGTGGTCGCCTGTCTTTCGCCAATATAGCCGGGTTTGACCTGGGCAATATTCAGGTGAGCTACAGCGGTACCAATGTGGGTAACGACAAGGCCGTCAACGAGTACCTGGATAACCTGACCGGCGACTTTATCTTCGGCGCCGACCCCAAGAAGTCAGACCAGCTGGGTGGCAAGATCACCTACGACAATAACCACGATGGAGGATTCTCTCTCGAGAAGATGGGCTTTAAGGACGCCAATGATGCCATCTCCGTGGTCACGGGCACGGTAAACGTGGCCGGTGTCGATGTCCCTCAGATCGCCACCTTTGTCTATGACCCTGAAGGGATTCGTGGCAATAACAGCAACGCGGGAGCCTACTACTTCAGCTCCCTGGACGAACTGATCACCATCATCAATACCAACCCTGCCCTGGCCGATGTGAACATCACCCTGGAAGAGGACGGTCGATTGAATATTGATGCCACGGCAACGGGCGCGGTGAATGCTGACTTTGAGGCCACCGACTACTTCGGCTTTAACGGCTTGGGTTTTGACGGAGCCAACTTCGATATCACCTTCCGTCGCCCCGGACAGACGGTCCTGACCACCATTAACGTCGATGCCACCGCCATGACCTCCATGGCCAATATCGCCGCCCATATTCAGGATCAGATTGTGGCGGCAGGTGTTACGGGATTTACGGTGAACTGGACCGGCAAAGACTTTGAGTTCCGTAATCCCAGCAGTGGTGGACTGGCCGAACTGAGCGTTTCCATCAATGCCGGCGTTGATGCGGCCTATCAGGATCTGCTGAATCCCCTGTTTGAACCCCTGAGCAACGTCATCTTCTCACCGGGTGTTTCGGCCCGCACCATGCAGATCGGCATGACAGGTCCCATCAACTATGTGGGCCGGGACATCAATCTGCGCCACCAGCTGAACACCACAGCAAGTGGTCCATTCAGCAACCTGAATGTCAGTGCGGCCGGCACTTCCGGTATCCTGCGTGGCCCCATTAACCACCACATCACCGGTGCCGAAATCATTACCTCTTCGGCGCGCCTGAACCAGGCCCTGAACCTGCCCGCGACCCTGCTGACCGGTTCCATGTCAACGTCGGAGCGATTCCTGACCAGTGCCAACGAAAACACCAAGCTGGCACGTCTCTATAACAGTAATGGCACGAGCCTTGGCCTGGGTACCAACGACCGCATTTCCCTGAGTGCCACCCTTGGTATGGGGCAGCAGTTCAGCTCCTCCATGTCGGTGAACAATAACCTGGGACAGAGCGACACCACCCTGGGAGACCTGGCCTACGCCCTGGAGCAGTCCCTGAACCTCAAGAACAACAAGGGTGTGTATGTCAATGAGAATGGTTCACTGGTCATCAACGGCGACGATGGTGAACACTTCTCCATTCTCGACCTGAAGCTCTCGGTACCGGGCAACGCCATTTTCAATGCCATCACCACCTCCCTGAGTGTGGAACAGCGGGCTTCCGGAGGCTATCACTCCACCACGGTCAATATCATTGACTCCGAAAGCTTTGAACACTCGGTGAACTTTGAGTTCTATAAAGACCCAGATCCACGCAATGTGAACCAGTGGACCTGGAAGGCCAGCGTTCCCAAACCGGCTGAGATCACCGGCGGCGCCGGGTCGCTCTCCCTGCCGGAGGGAAGCATTACCTTCAGCCCCGATGGTGGCCTGGAAATGATGATCGGCGGACCGCTGTTCATCGTTCCCAACAATGGTGCCAGTCCAATGGAGGTTGTCATTGACATGGGCACACCTGGTGGCGGGTTCGACGGCTTTACGCAGTACGCCAGCAAGTCTGACACCACCAAACAGCGGCAGAACGGCTATAAGGAAGGAACACTTGAAGACTACGCCATTGACGAAAATGGTATTGTCTACGGCCAGTTCAGCAATGGGCTTTCCCGGCCACTGGCGCAGCTGAGTCTGGCGGACTTCACCAACCCTCAGGGCCTTTCCAAGGTAGGGAACTCCCTCTTTGTGGCCACCAATGCCAGTGGTCAGCCCAGTTATTCCGCCCCCGGCTCAGCCGGTTTCGGAACCATCATCAGTAACTCCCTGGAGATGAGTAACGTTGACCTTTCCATGGAGTTCACCCAGATGATCATCGTCGAGCGTGGCTTCCAGGCCAACTCGCGCATCATCTCCACCTCGGACAGCATGATTCAGGAAGTTCTGAACATGAAACGCTAAACAATTCCCCCTTCGGGGGGCAACCCGGGGAGCGCTGGCAAGGTGACCAGGCTCTCAGGGTTGCCCCCTTGAGGGGCACGGCAGTGATCTTCCGCGGGCAGACACGCGTCCGTACCTCTGCCCTCGTGGCGTACCAGGCCCTTGGGATACACCAGAGGCAAGTGAAACCCAAAAGATTCGAGCGGCTTTTGTGTGGAACAGGAAGAAAAACATTGCCACTATCCATGGTTCCCGTCAGGGAAGTGGACATGACAATATTCTTCGCTCATCGTATTTGGTTTTTCCCGCCTGCACCGCAGGCGGGAATTTTTTTTCTGCAAACTCAAGGTTTCACCCCCGAAACTGCAGGTTATCGGCACTGACCCTGATGCCATGCTGGAATGGAGGAAGTGGTTCTGCACAGACTGCGTTGCTTGACATTATCCTCACCATATATACGAGTTTCTTTTGCCACTTTTTACCCGCAAAAAGTGGCTGGGAAGCGGCCCCCAGTGCTGTCCTTATCAGCCGTCCGCTTGCCAACTGGGGACCGCAAACAACCGCCCTCCATGGCTTTTGGTTTGCGGTTGCCGCCCTCGTGGCGTCAACCCTGCGGGTCCATCGCGTTCCAGTCTTCGCGTCCTGGCTGGGTCAGCACACGGGGGGGAGGCAGAAACAGGCCGTTCCCCCCTGAGCCCGTCCGGTGAGTGCGACGCCTGACTGGCAAGACCCGAACGGGACACTCACAGGAAGTGAGTGGTCCGGCAGCACTGCAGGGAGGCAGTGTCTGCCGGATCTCCAGAACAGGCGAGCAATGAGCCGGAAGTACGGGCGTTCGGGGGGCGCGTTTTTGCGCCCTTTTTGCGCGGTCAAAAAGGGCAATATCCGGAAACGAAAAGAGATGCCAGATGAGTCAAGTACGCAAAATAAACACTGTTTCCTCGTGGTAAATCTCATTGTAGCAACATCTTAGCCCAGCGCGACAAGGTGCGAAAGTTGAGTTATTTTTAATGTTTTATATGAAAATTCTGGGATACGAAACTTTCGTTCACAGCAAAGGCGCGGGAGGAAAACAGAAGGCATGGAGGGGATTTTGGGGAATGAGGGAAAAAACGTGTCCGCAGATTACGCGGACGTACAGGCATAAAGACAATGGCAAAAGCTGGAAGAGTACTTTTGCAGGCGCAGAGAAAATGGGAAGCCAGGCTTTGCGTACCTCGTCCCCTCAATGGTTCCAGTCAGAGACGGGAGATTACTTGGCGCCCCACAGCAGATCACCGCGAATCCATCCCTGGTGACCATCGGGATGTTCAACCTGATACCAGTTACTGCGCTGACCAATGATGCGGAAGGCAACGCCATAGCTGGTGCGGAAGAGAATATCACTGTTGGTGGAGTTGGAGCTGCGCACATTTACATTGTTGCGGATGACGATGACGCCACGGTTTTCCTTGTTGGCAACACTGTTGTGAATCCACCCCTTGTCGCCCTCGAAGTCTTCCACCTGATACCAGTTGCCCTGTTGCTTCAGCACTTTCAAGGGGAAGTACTTGCCCAGGGTCCAGAGGACTTCGGCATTGGTGGAGGGTTGCGCGCGCAGATTGACCCGGTCGCCGGTAACGGCAACATAATTGTCGGCGATTGCCGTAAGAACCAGAGTGTGTATGAAAATAAACAGAAGCAGCAGTTTTTTCATGGTTCCCTCAATACAAAGTGGTGCTGTTTCGGGTGAATATGGCAGGTACTCTAGCAAAGTGAGCGTATTTTTTCCATGACTTTATCAGCGACAAGCTGGTAGTCAATGGCTTCTTCGTCCTGATTGACGGGGAGTATTTCATCAATGGCAAAGGGTTCGCCGAAGGTGAGAGCACCTTTCTGCCCCAGTTTCCACAGCCTCCAGGTATGCAGCCCATCAACACGGATGGGAACGATGGGCAATCCCGATTCATGCATGAGTTTCCCGATGGCGCGCTTGGGGCGTTTCATGATGCCATCTTTGGCCCTGGTGCCCTCGGGGAAGACAAGAATGGAGTTACCCTGGCGGATGTTCTGGAGGATGGCGGCATAGGCCTTCGCTCCGCTGCCCCGTTTGACGGGAATGATGTGAATGCTGCGCAGGACGCGGCCGATGACGGGTATTTGGAGAAGCTCTTCTTTGGCGGCGATACGCAAGGTGTGCACCTTTTGTCGTCCCACTATGGTCATGGGAATGGCCATGGTCTCAAGGAAGCTGACGTGGTTGGAAACGTACAGGACGGCCCTGGCGTCAGTGGGAATGTACTGATCCCCCTTCACCTGCAGTCTGTTCAGAACAAAGAAGAGCATTCGGCTGAAGTTCACGAGAAAGCCGATATAGAACTGATAAAGTCGGTGTTTCACAGTCTTCCCCATCCGGTGTGATTGTGCATGTATATGACCCAGGTGCCGCGTGTTGTCAAGGGTGTGCGACACTCTGGTTGCTGATGTAGAGGATGCTGGTGTCATCGGAGCCAGGTACCGGCTCCTGATTATTGGTGGCCTTGAAGAAGTCCTGCAGGATGTCATTCAGGCAGTGGCTTTTGACGAAGGATCTCCGCAGTTCCGTACCGCTGAAATCGTCGTTTTCGCACAGTCCGTCAGAGTAGATGAGGATATGGAAGTTGCGGGGAAGCGTGAACTGGTCGATGCGGATATCCTGGGAGTAGATCATAAGCGGCAGGTTATTGGTGCGGCACTCATGGAGGCTGTCCTTGTCGATATCCTTGATGAAGATCGGGTACATGCCGAACGAGCTGTACTCCATCAGCAGGCTCTGTGTGTCGATGCAGGCCATGGCGAGGGAAATGACCTCGTCATCAAGCAGGTAGCTCTTGATATAGTCGGCATAGGTGGTGACGATATCCTGTAATGATGGAGCTGTTGCTTTGGGTGTGGTCTTGAGGTACTGGTTGATGAATGATGCCGACAGAATGGCGGTGACGGAGGCGCCGATCCCCTTGCCCATGCTGTCGATGATATAGAAAAGGGTGCGGCGTTCATCGATTCTGAAAATTCCGTAGATGTCGCCGCTGAGGATATCCTGGGGCTTGTAGAATACCTCGGCTCTGATTCCTTCGAGCGTTGCGGCGTCGTTATGGATGATCAGCTCCTCCTTGGCGAAGGCTTCCTTCTGCTGCTGCTCTTCGCGTCTGCTCTTGTCCTTGAGGGCGAAAAACTCCTCTTCGCGGTGCCGCTGTTCCTCCTCCAGGCGTTTCTGGAGCTGCTGCTGCATCTGGATGATGCGTGCGTAATGTTCAAGGTGCATGCGCAGCTTGCCAAGCTGGACGGGCTTGTTGATAAAACGATCGACGCCGGCGTCGATGGCGCTCAGGATATGGTCCTTGTCGGAGAAGGCCGTTATCAGGAGGATCGGGATGTCGCGGTTGTGCTGGCGGATTTCCCGTGCCATATCGAGGCCGTTCATGACGGGCATCTGGATGTCGCTGAGGATGATGTCCGGATGAAATTTATGGAACAGCTCAAGGCCTTCCTGGCCGTTTTCCGCCACATAGAGGGATTTTGACATGCGCTTGAGCAGGCGAACATAGAGCTCCCGGGTCAGTTCGTCATCCTCTACATAGAGTATGGACACATCCCGCAGCGGTGAGTTCTGCAGTTCTTCCTCCGGGGTCGTTTTCCTGTGCTGAGTAATGGCGGAGAGACTGGTCAGGGAGAGGATCAGGTGAACCTGTCGCCCCTGGTCTGAGTAATACATGCCATCGCTGAGCTCCTGGGTAATTTTGATTCCACGGTTATTGAAGAGGCTTTGGGTTTCTGTCGCCTTTGTCCGCAGGTAACTTTCGTACTCAAAACCGTCACCGCTGTCGGAGATGGATATGCGCAGCACCCGGTTCGCAAAAAGTTCACAGCTGATATCAATCTGGCCGGTACAGGCCTTTTCCTGCTCAATGATAAAGCCTTCGTATTGTCCACTGCGGATCAGCTCCTGCTTCTGTTCCGATGTCATGCGCAGTACACCATGTTCAAAGGCGTTCAGCAGCATTTCATGGAAGATGAGCATGGCATTGTCCGCCAGCTCCTCGTGGAGGCCTGAAGCCGCCAAAGAGGCTTTGAATCGTATTTCAAGGTTGGAAAGGGCATCCAGATTCGGCTGCGTGACAGTCTCGCGGGAGAGGATCGTGACGGAGCCGGCTGGCAGGTGATTGATGAGGAGAAAGGAGCCGGTCTCTGCAGTCGGCTGTACATCCTCCAGTGCACTGTGCACATACAGAAACTGTTTTTTTGTGGTCAGCAGGGCCATATTGGCTTCAGCCATGCTGAGCAGCCTGGAATTGTTGGCAAAGAAGACGCTCTGAATATCGTTGAGGGGGTATACTTGGACGCGAAAGGGCGTAGGCTGTTCGGAAAGGGTGTTTTCGTGATCGCGGGCGGTGAAAATCCGTCCATCCGTATCCTTGAAGAGCACATAGTACATGCCGAAATTGATAAAGCGCAGGGTCTGGCTGCCCTGGTCCAGGACTCCCAGCAGCAGACGGTGCTTCAGGGTGAGTTCGCCCCGTGCGTATTCGCGCAGAAAAGGGACAAAGTTATAGCTGGTGAAAAAACGGTGTTCCGTGACATAGGCGCGCAAGCTTTTCAGCAACAGGTCGCTCAAATGCGTGTCATTGGACAGGGCAAAGAAGGTGAGCTGATCATTTATCTTTTCAATGGAGATGCAGGGGGCTTTTTCAGGAGTATGGTACTCCAGGATAAAGTGGTCAGTGTACTGGTACTGATAGTAAAATGCCATCCGTCCCCCTTTTTTCTCCAGAGTGAATACTAGCACAACAAGGGTGGGAACTACAGGGGAAACAGGAGAGGAACATTGTGATTATTGACGCTGGACCTTGATTTCGTCCTTGCCTTCTTCAACGCAGATCATGATTGGTATCTCGAAGCGATTCAAGTGCTTCGTCTGGGTAATGCCATAGAAGCGAATGCGATTGCCTTCTTCGGCGGCCTCTATGAAGAGGTTGGCTTCCTTGCTGGTTTTGATGATGCGGTCATAGAGTTTTTCTGTTTTGGCAAAATCGACTTTCAGTGTTTCCGTCTCGGTTACGATGGCTTCCAGCTCCGTCTTTTTGTCACGGACACTCTGGATGACGGCGATGGAGGAAGGAGGAATTTTTCTGCCCGCAGCCTTGCACTCCTTGACCGTGCGCATGGCCATTTCCAGGCGGGAGCGATCCTTCTGCAGTTCCGAGGATATGCGCCGCGCCTGCTTGCTCAGCTCGGTCATGCGCTCGCGATCCTTTTCCATGGTGGCCTTGTAGCCTTCGAGAACTTCGTTGACAGCGGGAACCAGGGTCGGATCGGCATGGACGCTGTTCTCATCGCCAACCATATGTCCCAGATGGGCGCTGTTGCCGGAGAAGAATACCTCGGCGTTGCGCATGGTTCCGTGATGGTTGATCTCTTCACAATAAATAGTGGCGTTGAGGATATGCTGTTTGATGAAGACCTGGCGCGCGTAGATGGTGCCCTGCTGGAAGGAGTCGCAGTGGACTACATCGGCTCGTACCGTGCCGCTGCCCAGGGTCAGGCTGACTTTTTCATCGGCCTCGATGGTGGCAGAGCGGTGAATGGTTCCCTCAATCTCCACATTCTCACCGGCAACCTTGGCGTTGGAGGCGATATTGCCCTTGATCTGGACATTTTTGCCCTGAACCGTGCGGCCAGCGCCTACGGCATCCTTGCTGACGCCCTGGTGGTTGATGATGACATCGCGGGCATCTTCCTTGAAGTAGATATCCCCGGTAACCGCCAGGTCAACGGCACCATCAATGGTGACATTATCCTTGATGTCGGCGTTACCGTTGTTGTCGACGCAGAAGAAGCCCTCCTGGCGCGCGTACACTTCGATACGGTCGGGACGGTCCACGACGCTGAGGCGGCTGGTGACCGAGTGGAAGGGGAAGGTGTCCTTGGTCTGCCCCACGTACTGGGGCGTCAACTTACCGTCGGGTAGTACGCCGGGGCTGCCTTTGAGGGCGCGGTAGTAGGTGACAATCAACTGGCCGTCTTCCACGTGCTGGGTAAAGTTCTTTTTGCTGTAATCGATATTGCCCTTTTCATCAATCTGCCCTGCCGTGTTATAGGTCTCAAAGTGGTATTCCGTCTTGGAATCCTTGCCGTTTTTGCGCAGGCGGCCGCGGGCAATGGGGAAGATAAGGGCGGGTTCCTTAACGGAGGAGTGGCTCATGCGGCCAATATCCACGATCTGCTGCGCGATCTTTTCCAGTTCCGGATAGCTGATGATGCCAAAGACGATATGGTTGTAGGCCAGAACCTTGCGTATTTCCGCCACCACCGATTTCAGGAGGTTGGGGTCATTGAGGTCAAACTTGCTCTGGGTCAGGAAGGTCAGCTCGCAGATAAGGGGATTTTCTCGATTGGGAGTGACGCGCATGATAGGGTGGTGCTGGTATTCGCGCAGAGCCTTGCGCATGATTTTGATCTGCCAGTTTTTGGTCACCTTCCCCATTTGCTTGCTTTCGTAGGGGTCGCTTTCAAAGGCAATGGAAAAGTCCAGCTCCTTCAGGGGGAGTTCGTTATCGCGAGCAAACTCTTTTATGGTGGTGGGTATGTCATTGGTTTTGATGATATCAGATACACCGGCAAACGTCCCCATACAAGCGACCCCTTCAAGGATATAATGCGAAAAATGTTACTTATTGTACGATTGTTGTACTTTTCCGAGGATTATAACAGAATAAAAGTATGTCCACTATAAAAATATGACCAGAGCCGCTCCGAGCAAAATCGTTGACGCTGAGCCGGAGCGCGGCTACTATGGCAACCTGGTTACATGCTGGCTGCGACAGCCTTTCGCAGGTGTGTGATCTTCGAACTGGTCTGGTTTTTACACCATGCACCCAAGCTAAGGAGGCCCCATGTTTCGTAAAATTCTCCTCTGCAGTGATCTTTCAGCGGCATCTGATGCCCTGGTTTCCTGCGTCGGCGACCTGCAGCAGCTTGGCCTTGAAGAGGTTATTCTGCTGCATGTGGTGTACGCCGCTGTGGTGCCGGGCCTTGAGAATGCCCTGAGAGCGGAAGCGACGAAGAAATTGACCCAGTACAAAGAACAACTTGAGGAGCTTGGTCTGCGGGTGCAGATTGATATTCCCCTTGGCATGCCGGTGTATGCCATTGAAGAAGAAGCGTCCAACTATGAAGTGGATGCCATTGTCATCGGTTCACGGGGTGAAAGCCTGTTGCGGGCGGCAGCTCTTGGCAGTGTCTCTTTTAAAGTGCTGCAGATAGCGCGTTGTCCGGTTCTGCTGGTGCGGGTGAAGCTGCTGGACTCCCCTGAAGGAGAGGGTGTTGCGCCCTGTCAGCGACTTTTCACCAGCCTGCTGGTGCCCTATGACTTTTCGGCGCTCTCTGCCCTGGCTCTCCAGAAAGCCCGTGATATCGCAATGGTGCACGGATGTCCCATCAGAATTCTCCACGTCAATGACAACCAGCGTCGACTGACCTACCTTTCAGCCGAAGCCATGAAGGAACAGGACGCCTTTGACGAAGAGCGCCTGTGCAAACTCAGGGACGCTCTGATTGCGGAAGGCCTGAGTGTCAGCCATGAACTGGTGGAAGGCGTTGTCCTGCAGGAGATTCTGAAGCGTGCCCATCCCCACGACACCTCGCTGATCATCATGGGCAATCAGGGCAAGGGTTTTCTCCGTGAAGCGGTTCTGGGCAGCGTGGCCAATGAGGTTGCCCGTCAGGCAGAGGTACCCGTGCTCTATGTGACGGCGAGGAGTTAGGCCATGGGAAGTTCTCTTGATGTGCTGTCCCGCAGACACCGTGAAGTGCTGGACGCCTTTGTCGCCTTACTGGAGCCATTGCCAGTGGTTCAGGGGGTCTATATTCTGGCCTTTCCGCCCTCCTCGGAACCTGATGCCATGGTGCGTGTCATTATTCTGGTCAGGGAGCGCAGCAGCGCTGTGCTGGCGGAAATCACCGCCCTGGCGCAGCAGGTGGAGAAGGAGTTTGACGCTGAGGTCCAGCCCGATATTTTTGCCACGGCAGCATTTGTGGGCCTGCTTGAAGCCGGTGCCCCCGACCTGGCGGGCTTTGCCAGCAATGCCGTCACCCTGATTCCTCTTCGTGTGGAGTAATTCACTGTCATTTTTTTGTTCCTCAGCGTGTATATACTTCCTGTGATGGGCTTTTTGTATCAAAAGATGTTGAAGATTGCGTAGGCTCGGTGAGGACTTTCCCTGGGGAAGGTGTGCTATTCACTCATTTATGGAGAGTTGGTATGCAGCGTTGTGATCTTACTCCCCGCGAACACTGGGCTTCGCGCTGGGGCTTTATTCTGGCCGCCATGGGCTCAGCCGTGGGTCTGGGCAACATCTGGCGCTTCTCGTATGTGGCCGGTGAAAATGGCGGTGGAACCTTTCTGCTGGTCTATGTTCTGTGCGTACTGCTCATTGGTCTGCCCATTGTCATGGCGGAATTCACCATCGGTCGGAAATCCCAGTGCGATGTGGTTGGTGCCTTCACCTCACTGGCTCCCGGCAAGCCCTGGGTGGTTGCGGGGATCATGGGTGTCTCCTCGGCCTTTATCATTCTCTCCTTTTACGGTGTTATTGGCGGCTGGACCGTCAAGTACCTGGTCAGTTATCTGACGGGTTCTCTGTGGAGTACACCGGAAAACGGTTATGACGGCTTCTTCATCGGCTTTATCACCAATGCCTATGAACCTCTGTTCTGGCAGTTTGTCTTCATGGCGTTTACCATTGGCATTGTCTTCCTGGGTGTGAAGAAAGGCATTGAAACCGCCAACCGCATCCTCATGCCCCTGCTGGCTATCCTGCTGCTGGTGCTGGCACTCTACAGCCTCAGCCTTGGCGCTGCCCGCGAAGCCATCTCTTTTCTGTTCTCGCCTGACTGGAGCGCTCTGTCCCGTCCGGAACTCTACCTGGCGGCACTTGGACAGGCCTTCTTCTCCCTGAGTCTCGGTATGGGGGCGCTGATTACCTACAGCAGCTACCTCACCCCAAAGGAAAAGCTGCCAGGAGCCGCCGTGGGTGTTGTCTCCCTCGACACGATGTTTGCCATCGTGGCAGGTCTGGTGATCTTTCCCGCTGTTTTCGCCTTTGGAGGCGAACCTGGAGCTGGCCCCGGACTGGTGTTCATCACCCTGCCCGATATCTTCCAGAATCTGGCAATCGGCGTTGTGGTGGGAATCGCCTTCTTCTTCCTGCTGGCCGCGGCTGCCCTTTCTTCCGCCATGTCACTGCTTGAGGTGGCCGTCTCCTATTTCATGCGTGTTTTCGGGTGGGGTCGGCATATGACGACGGTGGTAATCGGTGGTATTATTTTCCTGGTTGGTATACCATCTTCGCTTGGTCTTGGAGTGCTTTCCAACGTCACCATTTTCGGTAAGGACATCCTGGACTCCATGGATTTTCTCGCCTCGAATATCTTCCTGCCGCTGGGGGGCATGATCATCGCTCTCTTTATCGGCTGGGGATGGAAGAAGTCCGACGCGCTGGAATCCTCTGATTTTGGAGATACCCTGTGGGGCAATGCCTGGATCTTTATCCTGCGCTTTGTGGCACCAGTTGCCATTGGCCTGGTGTTTCTGCGGGCCATCGGCCTGTTTTAGGACGTCCCTGGAACCAAGCCACAGATCCTTGTTACCATGAATGCCTCTCTCCGGAATCGGTCACCGGGGAGAGGTTTGTTTTTCAGGAGGTTTTATGATTCGTACCAGTGATCTGAACGTCAGTCGTCTGACCCCCATTATCAGCCCTGCCAGTCTGAAGCAGGTCTTCCCCCTCTCCAGTGAAGGGGCTGCCTTTGTCACCCAGGCGCGGCAGCATATCCGCAATATCCTCTCGGGCAAGGACAGTCGCCTGATGGTGGTGGTGGGCCCCTGCTCCATTCACGACCCGAAAGCCGCCCTTGAGTATGCCCAGCGCCTGGCCAGGCTGAATCGCGAGGTGAGCGATCAGCTGTTCATCGTCATGCGCGTCTACTTTGAAAAGCCTCGGACCACCATTGGCTGGAAAGGTCTCATCAACGATCCCGATCTGGACGGCAGCCACCAGATATCCAAAGGGCTGGGGGTTGCCCGTCAGCTGCTGTGCGCCATTACCGATCTGGAGCTGCCCATTGCCACGGAAATGCTGGACCCCATCACGCCCCAGTATCTCTCGGACATGATCAGCTGGGGTGCCATCGGCGCCCGCACCACGGAGTCGCAGCCACACCGGGAAATGGCCAGTGGCCTCTCCTTCCCCGTTGGTTTCAAAAACGGCACCGACGGAAGCCTGCAGATTGCCATAGACGCTATGAAGGCGGCTCAGCACCCCCACAGCTTTATCGGTATCAACCTGGAAGGTCGCACGGCCATTGTGCAGACCACGGGCAATCAGTCGGTACACATCGTGCTGCGGGGCGGCAGTCAGAAGCCCAATTATGAACCCGCTGATATCAGGGACACCGAGGAAGTCCTCCACAAGGCCGGCCTGGCTCCTTCCATCATGGTGGATTGCTCCCACGCCAATTCCTTCAAAGATCACGACCGCCAGGCTGAAGTGCTGCACTCTGTTCTGGAGCAGATCACGGGTGGCAATACCTCCATTTTCGGCGTAATGATGGAAAGCAACCTGCAGGCCGGCAATCAACCCATGGCCCCTTGTTCCTCCAAACTCTGCTACGGGGTCTCCATCACCGACAAGTGTATTGACTGGCCGACAACGGAAGAATTACTGCGTTCCGCGCGACAGACTCTGGAGCGTACGGGTGGGCGCAATGTCGTCTGAATGGTGTGTCATTGGCTCCTGATATTTTCCGACGCATTGCAGATGGTTTCGGCACCGACGCAGACAGGCACAACGCGCAGCCACTCGCTGTACGTATCCTCGGCTATCACCGTGGGGTGGTGCTGGGTTCCCTGGCCGCTTTTCTCCTCATTATACTGGTGATAGCAGCGGAGGGCTGGCGTTCCCACCGTGATGTGGTGGCAGCGCAGGAGGCAGAAGTTCGGGCAGTCCTGGAAAATGCCCGCCAGGCGCTTGTTCACGAACTGGACTTCCTCAGTCAAAGTGCGCAGTTTCTCGGTCAGCTTCAACACGACTGGGCGCAGGAGCGACAGGTTGAGCTATTCCAGGGATTTCTGACCGTACGCAATTACCAGGCCCTGGCGGTGTGGGACAGAGAAGGTGCCCTGCGCCTGGCAGTGACACGCGATGGATCGATCCTCGTGAATCAGCAGGTACCCTTCTGGAAAGGGCAGGTGAGTGGCCCACGCCTAGAATTTCATGGTGGTGTGCCGGTAAGTGAGTCCATGCGTCTGTCGGTACCGCTGGGGGATGGTTCAGCCATGAGCGTTTCCTTCAGCCCGCAACGCCTCTTTCGGGTGCTGCCACACCAGGTTCTTGTCGTCAATCCGATTTACGGAGAGATTCTCTGGCAGCATGACATGCAAATGCAGGGCGCCTTGCCCCTGAGCGCGAGCCATGGTGAAGGTGCTGTGGTTGATGTCGAGTCATTGCCGCATCTTGCCCATGATTTCATGGGGACTCCCCTGGTTTTTGTGGTGGCTGCTGATCAGCGTTTCGCGGAGAATCAGACCCTGAAGTCGACCCTGCTGATCCTCTTCGCGGTGAGTCTGCTCTATGGCTTGCTGGCAAGCCTTGGGTACGCCAAGTTCCGGCGTTTTCATGAATCCCTGAAAACCAAGAAGGCGACGGTCTTTTCCCTGGCGAATCTGGCGGAGTGGCGCGATCCCGAAACCGGCGATCACCTGGAACGCACCCGCAACTACGGGATGCTCCTGGCGCTGCAGTTGTGCCATAACCCGAAATTTTCCCGTCTGCTGCGCAAAACATTTATTAAAGACATGGCCGACGCTTCCTTACTCCATGACATTGGTAAGGTGGGCGTACCCGACCACGTGCTCCTGAAACCGGGGAAGCTCAGCGATGAGGAGTTTGCCATCATGCGCTCCCACTCCACCATCGGTCGCAATGTGATTCAGTCCATCATCGACCAGTGCGGGCTCCACGACCCCTTTCTGGAGATCGGGCGCAATATCGCCCACTACCACCATGAGCGTTACGATGGCCGTGGATATCCCGATCAGCTCAAAGGCGAAGAGATTCCCCTGGAGGCGAGGATCTTCGCCCTGTGCGACGTGTATGATGCCCTGCGCTCACGACGCCCCTATAAAGAGCCCATCAGCCATGAAAGAACCTGTGAGATCATCCGCAGTGAACGTGGTGGCCACTTCGACCCCGATATTGTAGACGCCTTCCTGGTATGCGAACAGGAGTTCATGGAAATACACGCCGCCTATGACTCCGTGGATCAGTCATTTCATAAACAGTTCAGCGGTCTGACGGCCAGGCATCTGCACATTCAGTGGAGCGAAAATATTGCCGTGGGCATTGCGCAAATCGACCAGCAGCATCGTGAACTGATCAACCGCATCAATAATCTCTTTGACGCACTGCTGCTTGGCCGTGCCAAAGACGCCATTTATCAGACCATGGCGTTTCTTGAAGAGTATATTCACGAACACTTTACCACCGAAGAACGGTACATGCGCGAAAACAGCTATCCGGAATATCAGCAGCATGTCGCCCAGCATGAACACTTTCGCGCGCAGGTGCAGCAGATGAAGCAGCAGCTCCTGGACGAGGGCGCCTCATCGGCTCTGGTGATGGATCTGAACCGGCAGATCGTGCACTGGCTGACGAATCACATAGCTGTTACCGACAAACGAATGGCGCAGTTCATCGCTCATCACACTCTAACCCGTTAAGGAGGCCTCATGGAAAGCCCTGTGAAGGAATACACTGACCACGGGCACTGGGGGGAATTTACCTTCCCGTGCCATCAGTCGTGCCACTGGCTGATCCATCAGCTTCAGCTCTCGCTTACCCGTCTGTCCCGGGAATGGCAGGTGTCTTTTCAGTACAAGCTTGAAGAAAATTCCGGGAATATCCCCCTTCGCTTTCAAGAGCGAACAACCACCAGTAGCAAGCTGCAGCGACACCTTTTCCGGGAAACCGAAGACACGCTTTCCCTGCTGCCGTGTCTCCCGGATCGCTCTGTGGTTATCCGTCCGGCCCAGCCAAGCACCATCCATCCGGGGGAGAAAGTGACCCTCTACGTCGGCACACCGGTGTGGGTGAAGCTGGTGACCGGCTCTGGGAATCACCTTCTTCAGGAAATTCCTACCCAGCCGCTCTCGGATACCTGGTTTGGAGCGAATACCCGCAGTGGCGAACTCTGCTACCTCCTGCGCACCCGTGGACGCACCCAGACTGGTGATATCAGTTTTGAACGCTACCGGGCACTCACCCCCGTGACCATCGAAAATCACGCGTCCACCCCATTGAACTTCGAACGATTCTGCCTGCCTCTTCCCATGGTCAGCCTGTATCAGGACGAGTCCACCGGTCAGCTCTCCACCCAGGAAATCCTGGTGAAACGCGGTGATGACGACCAGGCCGCCGAGCTGAAAATCCAGCCCGGTGCCCCCTCCATATGCGGGCAAAGCGTGGAGATAGCGCCGCCACGCCGTAAACCGGATCGTCAGGTACTCGTCAAGGCATTCAGCTCCATATTCTCGGGAGGAGGTTCGTAACATGGAATGGGAAAAACTTTTACACGCTGACCTGCTGCTGCACCTGCTGCGGGCGTCCCTGTACCTGCTGGCAGGCTTTGTGGTGGCGCGCATCGTCTCGCGCCTGATGGGAAAAGTGGCCAGCAGAAAACTGGATTCACACCAGGTGCTGATCCTTGGCAAGGTCATCCGCTACGCCATTCTCCTGCTCTTCTTCATCTCTGCCCTGAACGAGCTCGGCTTCAGCCTCAGTATTCTGCTGGGCGCCGCCGGCATCCTGACCGTGGCCATCGGCTTTGCCTCCCAGACTTCGGCATCAAACCTCATCAGCGGACTCTTCCTGCTGGGTGAACGTCCCTTTTCCGTGGGCGATGTGGTGAAAATAGGAGGGACCACCGGGGAAGTCATCGCCATAGACCTGCTCTCCGTGAAAATGCGCACCTTTGACAACCTCTACGTGCGCATACCCAATGAGAGCATCCTGAAATCAGAAGTGACCACCCTGACCAAATTCCCCATCAGACGAATGGAAATAGCCGTTGGCGTCGCCTACAAAGAAGACCTGCGACGGGTAAAGGAAATCCTGCTGGCCGTCGCCAACGCCAACCCCAACTGCCTGGATGAGCCAGCGCCCGTCTTTATCATCACTGGCTTTGGCAGCTCTTCCATGGATATTCTCTTCTGTGTCTGGGCCAGGCGCGAAATCTTCCTGGATGCGCGCAACGCCCTCTACGAGGAGATCAAGGAAGCCTTCGACCGCAATGGCATCGAAATCCCCTTCCCGCACCTCTCACTGTACACCGGTGAAGTCACGCGCCCCTTCCCCGTCACCCTCGACCAGGGCAGAACCGATTAAACGCAGAACACCCCCGCTGCCAGACAGCGGGGGTGTTGAAGTCTACCGGGAAAATGCTTTCATCGGCCAGTGCTACGAGCGGGCCGCCTTCTCCTCGTGACCACCCGTGCCGAAACGCCGTGCCAGCTCATCCTTGATCAGACCCAGGCCAATACCCTTGTCGGCCATGCACACCGCCATGTGAAAGAGCACATCAGCCGCTTCCGCCACCACCCTGGCCGAGTCCCTGTCCTTCACAGCACAGGCAAATTCCATTGACTCTTCGCCAACCTTCTTCAGTTGCGTATCCTCGCCCTTTTCCAGCAGACTCTTGACATAGGACTTCTCGCCGGTGGAGAGACGACGTTCTTCAATAACCCCCTCCAGACGCTCCAGAACATCAAAAACCGACTCACCCGCACGCATCACCTCGAAAAAACAGGAACGCTCACCCGTATGACAGGCACCACCGCCCAGCTGTTCAATCTTGATCAGCAGCGCGTCGCGATCGCAATCCGTGCGGATTTCCTTGACCAGCTGGAAAGCCCCGCTGGACTCCCCCTTGAGCCACAGTGACTGACGGGAGCGGGAATAGTAGTGCACCCTGCCCGTTTCAAACGTCTTCTGAACCGCCTCGCGATTGGCAAAAGCCACCATCAGGACCTCGCCCGTGCGCCAGTCCTGAGCAATCACCGTCAACAGACCACGATCATCAAATTTTAAATCATCAATCACCATAAATATTCATCCTTGGCAGAGTATATGTACTTGCTATCGCGGAAAAAGGTATGGTATACCATCTCCCGTTGAAACGGAAGAGTGGCCGAGTGGTTTAAGGCGGCGGTCTTGAAAACCGTTGAGCGAAAGCTCCGTGGGTTCGAATCCTACCTCTTCCGCCATTTTGATTATGACACAATTCAAGAAAGCCCCTGAAATCTTTGTTTCAGGGGCTTTTTCTGTTGTTTATCATGTGATCAATCGGATGAAATTTTTTCTTGTTTGATCTCAACTTTCGCACCCCCGAAACGGGAGGTTGTCGGCGCCGACCCTTATGCCATGCAGTAATGGCGGAAATAGCTCTGCACAGATTGCATTTCTTGACATTGCCCGTGAGTTTCTTTTGCCACTTTGGACCCGCAAAAAGTGGCTGGGAAGCGGCCCCCAGTGCTGTCCTTATCAGCCGTTCGCTTGCCTGGAACTGGGGACCGCAAACAACCGCCCTCCGTGGCTTTTGGTTTGCGGTTGCCGCCGTCATGGCGTCAACCCTGCGGGTCCATAGCGTTATGCAGGCAATTGAAAAGCTCTCAGGTGCAAGGCGCGAGCAAGGTGAGGAGTGAGGCGTACTCCCTGTACGTCGCAGCGACGAGCACTGGTGAGCAACGCCGCAGATGAGGGCTTTTCAGCAGCCTGACAGTCGGCGCGTCCTGGCTGGGAAAGTACACGGGGAGAGACAGAAGCAGGCCATTCCCCCCTGAGCCCGTCCGGTGAGTGCGACGCCTGGCTGGCAAGACCCGAACGGGACACTCACAGGAAGTGAGTGGTCCGGCAGCACTGCAGGGAAGCAGGGGTCAGGCAACGCAAAGAGGCCCAGGTGCAAGGCGCGGGCAAAGCGAGAAAGGAGGCGTACTCCCTGTACGTCGCAGTGACGAGCGATGCCCGGCAACGCAGCAGATGGGGGTTTTCAGCAGCCTCTCAGGAGATACCGATTTCTCATTGGTGTGTATGGGGATTTTTGGATTGGCTCTCTCTCATGCTTTGCCAGGTAAAACGCAGAAATACGATGCCGTATGTCGTGAAATGCTGTTTGAAAATATGATTTCCGCAGATTTCCTGGTTGTTGTGGTGGTGGGTTCGCTTATGGGGATAAATTAATTGTAAACGCATGTCATGATTGACAGGGCAAGTGAGCGAGTCGTTTAAGGTCATTGAGGATCTTTAAATGCAGTGGTATTCCCTGTAGAAGATTGACAGGGTAAATATATCTGATTGAGTAGGGGATTATCGAAGGCGTCAAGATTATAAATACGTTTTATTTTGATGTTGACATGAACGTAAAGGGTCGATAAACTTGATGCTGTTGCTTGCCTGTATCATGTGATAATCTTTGAAAACGTTATCAGCGAGGTGGAGAGATGAGTGGAAAGAGAATGGCGTTTGCGGTAAGTGCGCTGCTGTGCAGTGGAATTACCCACGCTTATGGCGCAGGTTTTGGTATAACGACCCAGGGGGTGAGCGGGCTTGGGAACGCGTATTCCGGGGGTGCCGCTATTGGTGCTGATGCAACGACGGTTTATTTTAACGGTTCATCCGGTTAAAGCGTACTTTGAATTATGGAGGGCCTTTATTCTGAGCTCGAAGAATTCCATATCTCTGTATCCATAGGCTTGCCTTTTGAGGGTATCAATTTTGTTGTTGATCCCCTCAAGTGGTCCTGTTGATATGGGGTGATCATACCAGTTCAGGATTCCCTCTCGGTGCTTCTCCAGCGTTTTGGCCATTTTCTTCAACCCTTTGATGGCTGATGCCTGAGCCCTGTTGATCCAGTCATCGAGGAATACCGTGGCAGCTACCTTGTCAGTTTGTTGCCATATCTGGCGGAGATCTTCTTTCATATAGTAGGCAACCGCCAATGGTCGATTGGCCTGCAGGGCAAGTTCAAGGCGTTCATGATCGCTGGTTTGCTCGCCAATGCTCTGCGGATTTTTGAGAAGCATCCAGCGAGTGCCTTTGAGAATGCTCTTGTCATGCTGACTTGTGAGCTCATGGTACAGCTCGCGGCGAATATCGGTAAGGCGTTCATTCATAAGCTTGACGACATGGAAACGATCAAACACCAACGCAGCAGATGGAAGGTGTTCGAGCACTGCCGACCGGTAAGCCGGACTCATGTCAGCAGCAACGGCTTTGATAGATGACTTGCGACGACCAAGGCGTTTCCAGAAACCATCAAGCGCTTCTGCCTGTTTGCCTGCTCCAACGTATACGACCCTGGCTGAACCAAGGTCAATGACGAGAGTAATGAAGCCATGTTTGCGTCCGGTGTATTTCTCATCAATGGCGATATACTCAAGCCCAGCAAGTGAAGGGCTACTATAGTGATGATGCAGATACCGCTTGAAAATGGACTTGACCAGGTCCCAGCCTATACCAAGAAGCCGTGCTACATCAATGAGGCTCATAGCTTGGGCAAGGGAGACCACATACCGAGCAAATGCATGGGTGTAGGAACACCGTGGAGAGGCTATTTTCAGACTCACCCGCCTGACGCTACCGCACTGAAGGCACTGGATGCGTGGAACGTGGACGTGCAACCAAGTGGACTTGATCCCCAAAGGCAAACCTCGTAACCGACGAATGCTACTGCCTCGCAATATGACAGAACGGCCAAGGCACGCAGGGCAGCGAATCAGCTTTTTACGGGGCCGGACATGGAAATTGATGGTATTGCCGCGATACTGTGTACGGATGTAATCGTAGCCAGCAAGGCCGTAGGCATGGTAAAGAACACTGGTGGGCATGGTGCTTCTCCCGGAATTATTTGGTTGTAATCCCGATAAATGGCACCATGCTCACTTTTTTGTCAATGTATCCTCAATACGGAAGAGCCATTTTAACCCTGCGGCTATGACGCTGCTGAAGGGGAAGCAGGTTGTTGGTGGCATGACGCTGATTGTTCCTGATCTGAAGTTTAAGGACGATGGTTCGACGACGGGTGGAAGCACTGGCGGGCAGCTTGGGCAGAACACGATTGTGCCGAACTTTTACTCTGTGGTTGAGCTGGAGAATGGTCTGTACGTCGGACTGGGGATTAACGCGCCATTTGGCAATGCCACGGATTACAAGGAAGACTGGTATGGCCGTTACTATGCCATTAAATCGGATTTCATGACCGTGAACGTCAATCCGTCCATCGCGTGGCGCGTCAATGATCAGTTCAGTGTCGGGGCCGGCCTGAGCCTGCAGTACCTGGATGCCGAGCTCTCCAACGCCATAGATTTCGGGACTATCGCCTATGCGCAATCTGGTTACAACGAGGCACTGGCTCCCCTGGTGCATAACCGTGATGGCAAGGTGGTGCTGGAGGCGGACGATACCGGCTATGGGTTTAACTTCGGGTTCCTCTATGAGTTTAACGATCAGACCCGCATGGGTTTTGCCTATCGTTCCACCATCAGCTATACGGCCAGCGGCAGTGCCAAGTTCACAGTTCCGGAAACCATATCGGGAAATCCAGCTCTTGATGGCGCCATTGCCGCTTCGCCCAATTTTGCCAACGGCAGCGCCAAGGCCAAGATCAAGGTTCCCGATAGTGCCTCCTTGAGTGTGCATCATCAGGTGAATCCCGACTGGGCAGTTATGGCTGACGTGACCTGGATGGGCTGGAGCTCCTTTGATGAGCTGCGGGTGCAGTTCAGTGACGGTCGTGATGACAGTGTCACCACCTTCGACTGGGAAGATCAGATGCGCTATTCGGTGGGAACCACGTATCGCCTGAGTCCACGCACGATTCTGCGCGCCGGCCTGGCCCTTGACGAGGAGGCGATTCCCGATGCTCAGGCCCGTCAGCCACGGGTCCCCGGTAATGATCGCACCTGGATTTCTGTTGGTCTTGGGTACCAGGTGAATGAGCGTATGGGTATTGATGTGGGCTACGCTCACCTCATGGTGAAGGACGCAAAAATTGACCAGCAGCAGAGTGTTCCCGAGAATACCCTGAAAGGTTCTTTGCGGGGTGAGTACAGTAACACCATTAACATTGTCGGTGTTTCATTGACCTACTCCTTCTGAGTTTTTTTACGGGGCGCGCCTCAGGTGCGTCCCGTTCTCGCATTTATAAAGACGTTTGTTTTTTGGTTGACTTGCACGTAAAGGTTATGTATTTTCGACCCATGCTCCAGGAGGCTGTGCTATGGATATGATGTCATATGGTTCCATATTAAAAATCCTGCAATTGAACGCGAAGCGCCATGCCCATAAGGCAGCGGTGACCTTCAAGCGGCGTGGTGAGTGGGTGACGCTGAGCTACGCGCAGTTTTATGATCGCATTCTGATGGCCTCCAGGGGGTTGCGCAAGGCTGGTATCAAGCCTGGTGACCGGGTGGCTATTTTCTCGGAAAATCGTACCGGTTGGGCAATTGCGGACTTTGGTGTCCAGGCGGCGCGGGCCATAACGGTGCCTATCTACGCCACCAATACAGCTGAGCAGGCAGAGTATGTGATCAACCACTCCGAATCGCGCATTGTGTTCGTCTCCACGCGGTTGCAGTACGAGAAGATCCTGCAGATCCGGCAGAATATTCCCCATGTGGAGCGGGTGGTCTCTTTTGAGCAGTTCCTCGGCTCCGATGATCTGCCGGTGAATACCCTTCAGCAGCTTTCGGAAGTATCCCATCCCCTGACCGATGAAGAGCGTGTTGAGCTCGAAGAGGAGATAGCACAGATCACACCTGAAGATCTGATTACGGTTATCTACACTTCCGGTACTACGGGTGTACCCAAGGGTGTCATGCTTACGCACTCCAACATGCTTTTTGACGCCTGCGCCGGTGTGCAGAAGCTTGGTGGCATGGCGGAAGACGAGGTCTTCCTCAGCTTTCTGCCCCTGAGCCACGTTCTTGAGCGCACGGCGGGCTACCATGCTCCGCTGATGTACGGTGCCCATGTGGCCTTTGCGGAAAACGTGGACAAGGTGGTGGAGAATATTCTGGAGATTCGTCCCACGGTCATGGTCAGTGTGCCAAGGCTCTTTGAGAAGATCTATTCCCGGATTTACGAAAATGTGCACCAGGCGCCGGCGGTGCGACGCAGTCTGTTCCACTGGGCAGTGGATGTCGGCAAACAGTACGTCTATCGCCGTTATATAGAAAAGCAGCCGGTCGGTTCGCTGGGCGTGAAGTACGGGCTCGCGAAGCGCCTGGTGTTCAGCAAGATCAAGCCTCGCTTCGGCGGCCGCATGCGGTTCTTTATTTCCGGTGGTGCTCCATTGGACAAGACCATCAACGAATTTATGTGGGCAGTGGGGATTCCCGTGTTTGAAGGGTATGGGCTCACCGAAACCAGTCCGGCTCTGACACTGAACACCATTGCCGATAACCGGTTTGGTTCTGTGGGTCAGGTACTGGATCAGACGGAAGTCAAAACTGCCGAGGACGGTGAACTGCTGGTGCGTGGCCCTCAGGTGATGCAGGGGTATTACAAGAATCCTGAAGCCACTGCCCAGACGATCATCGATGGCTGGCTGTACACCGGCGATATTGCGCGGATTGATGAAAACGGCTTTGTGTATATCGTCGATCGCAAAAAGGAGATCATTGTCACCGCTGGTGGCAAGAATGTGGCTCCCCAGCCGATTGAAGATGAACTCAAGCTGGACAAGTACATCTCCCAGGCGTTTGTGTATGGCGATCGCAAGCCGTACCTGGTAGCGCTCCTGACGCCCAATGTTGAGCGGCTGCTGGAATTCGCCCAGGACAAAAAGCTGAACTATATCGAAATTCGCGACCTGGTTACCCATAAAAAAGTTCATAAGCTCTTTGAAGAGCGGGTGCGCGATGTGAACGCGAAGCTGCCCTCTTACGAGACCATCAAAAAATTCGTCATTCTGCCCCGCGACTTCTCCATCGAAGATGGCGAGCTCACGCCGACCCTGAAGCTCAAGCGCAAGGTCATTGCCGAGAAGTATCGGGTCAGCATTGAGGGCATGTTCGACGCCAACGGTAACGGCAATGGCAACGCTCAGAAGTAAACTGAATGAATACAGGCCAGTGAACAGAGAAACTATGCGTATATGGAGGAAAACATGAGGCAAATCAGAAGGGTAGCCGTGCTCGGTTCGGGTGTGATGGGTGCCACCATTGCTGCCCATTTGGTCAATGGAGGGTTCGATGTGCTGTTGCTTGACATCGCGCCCCGTGAAGCCAGCGAGGCTGAAAAAGCCAGTGGCCTCAGCGTGGAGAGCGCCACAGTGCGCAATCGCATCGTCCGTGGCGGTTATGAAGGGCTGCTGAAGATGAAGCCCGCGCCGTTCTATTTGAAGGAAGATGCCCGGCGCATCGAAACCGGCAACTTCGAAGACGATATGGGTCGACTCCGGGAGTGCGACTGGATCATTGAGGTGATTATCGAAAATATGGCGATCAAGAAGCAGTTCTTCACGGAAAAGGTCGTGCCGAATCTGTCAGCGGGAGCCATTCTGTCCACCAACACCAGCGGCCTCTCCGTCAACGAGCTGGCCAGTGTACTGCCCATGGAAGTGCGCCGGAATTTCCTGGTGACCCACTTCTTCAACCCACCCCGTTACATGCGCCTGCTGGAAATTGTGGGCTGCAGTGATACGGACCCCGAGCTGCTGAGCTCAATGTCAACTTTCCTGGGCAAGAGCCTCGGCAAGGGCATTGTCTCGGCCAAGGATACTCCGAATTTTATCGCCAACCGCATTGGCGTGTACGCCATCTTTAAATCCATGCGTCACATGCTGGACATGGGCATGAGCGTGGAAGAGGTAGACGCCGTCGCCGGAACCGCCACCGCCCGGCCCAAAAGTGCCGCATTCCGTACTGCTGATCTGGTGGGTAATGACACCCTGGCCCATGTGGGTTCCAACTCCTATGACGTACTGGTGAATGACGAAGAGCGGGATGTCTTCCAGGTGCCCGATTTCCTGCGCGCCATGATCGACAAGGGGCTGCTGGGCAACAAGACCAAGGGTGGTTTCTACCGCAAGGAAAAGGGAGAGGGCGGTTCAAAGGTCTTCTACTATGACTACATCAGTGGCGAATACAAGCCCTCCGAGCGCCCCCGCTTTGGTTCCGTGGATGCGGTCAAGCAGGTTGACGACCCGGCGCAGCGCCTCAAAATGGTGGTCAACGGCAGTGATAAGGGCGCCGAGTTCGCCTGGAAGAGCATGCGCGACACGCTGATCTACACCTTCAACCGCATTCCTGAAATCGCCGATGATATTGTCAACGTGGACAATGCCATGCGCTGGGGCTTCAACTGGGAGATCGGTCCCTTTGAGATGTTTGACGCCATCGGCGTGGCAGAATTTGTCAAGCGGGCCAAGGCCGACGGAGTCGCCGTGCCGGCTGCCCTGGAGAAGATCGAAAGCTTCTACCGGTTTGAAGGCGCCACCCGCCTCTACTACGACATCCAGAGCGGACAGTACCGCGAAGTTCCCATGGACCCAGAGCATATCCACTTTGATATCCTGCGACGGGCCGGAGCGGTGGTGGAGAAGAACAGCAACTGCTCCATCGTGGATCTGGGTGATGGCGTGTTCGCCTTTGAGTTCCACTCCAAGATGAATGCCCTCAGCGGCGATATTCTCTCCATGACCCACAAGGCCATCAAACGGGCTGAGAGCGAAGGGGTTGGCCTGGTGATCACCAACCAGGGTGCCAACTTCTCGGTCGGTGCCAACCTGATGATGCTGGCCGTGGCGCTGGCCGAAGGTGCCTACGATGACGTCGCCATGGTCGTCAAGGCCTTCCAGCAGGCCACCATGGCCGTCAAGTACTCGCGGGTTCCCGTGGTGGTGGCGCCCTTTGGGATGACGCTGGGCGGTGGCTGTGAATTCGCCCTCCATGGCGACGCCATAAACGCCCACGCCGAAACCTACATGGGCCTGGTGGAAGTGGGTGTCGGCCTGCTGCCCGCCGGTGGCGGCACCAAGGAGATGTGTCTGCGGGCTGTAAGCCTGGCCCAGCAGTTTGATACGGATGTCTCCCCCTTCATCTTCAAGAATTTCCAGAATATCGGCATGGCCAAAGTTTCCATGGGAGCCGCAGAGGCTTTTGGCATGGGGTACCTGCGCCAGGGCGACTCCATCTCCATGAACATCGATCGTCTGGTGGCCGATGCCAAGAGCAAGGTTCAGAGCCTGGCCCGCACCTACCGTCCCGCTAAACCACTGGAGAATATCCCCGCGCCTGGCCGCAGTGTTGCCGCCAGCATCAAGAGCCAGCTGTGGAATATGGCTCAGGGTGGGTTTGCCACAGAATACGAAGCCGTCATGGGCAGTGTGATTGCCGATGTCATCTGCGGTGGTGATGTGCCTGCGGGAACACCCATCAGCGAACAGTATCTGCTGGATCTGGAGCGTGAAGGCTTCCTGAAGCTCTGCGGCAATAAAAAGACGGTGGAACGTGTTCAGCACATGTTGAAAAAAGGCAAGCCATTACGCAACTGATGAGGAGGGATACATGAAGACAGCATACATACTGGCGGCCTACCGGACTCCCGGCTGCCGCGCGAAAAAAGGCATGTTCAAGGACATGCGCCCCGACGATCTGGCCGCCGCCGCTATCAAAGGGCTGGTGGAGCGCACGGGTATTGATGGAAACGATGTGGAAGATATTATCCTCGGCTGCGCCTTTCCCGAGGGCGAACAGGGCATGAACTTTGCCCGTGTGGCTGCCATGAAGGCGGGGCTGCCCTACCAGGTGCCTGGTCAGACGGTGAACCGTTTCTGTTCTTCGGGCCTGCAGACCATTGCTCAGGCAGCGGAGCGCATCATGGCCGGCTTTGGTGACTGCATTATCGCCGGGGGTGCCGAGTCCATGACCATGGTTCCCATGGGCGGAAACAAGTACAGCGCCAACCCCGATCTGGTGAACAACTGGCCCGAAGCCTACGCCTCCATGGGCATAACCGCAGAGAAAGTAGCCGAGCAGTTCAACATCGGCCGCGAAGACCAGGACACCTTTGCGGTGGCCAGCCATCGAAAGGCCGCCGATGCCATCGCCTCCGGGCGCTTCACGGATGAGATTCTGCCCGTGGAAGTGGAGCAGGTGAGCCTGGCTGGCAGCAAGGTGCAGAGAAAGAAGGAAGTGGTCAGTGTTGACGATGGTGTGCGGGCGGATACTACCCTGGAGGGCCTGGCAAAGCTGAAGCCCGTCTTCCGCATGGGAGGATCGGTTACCGCCGGCAACTCTTCGCAGATGACCGATGGGGCCGCTGTGGCCCTGGTGGTTTCCGAAGCGTACCTGAAGAAGATATCCAAGGACCCCATTGCCCGTTATGTCAGTTTTGCCGTACGGGGAGTGGCACCGGAGATCATGGGAATCGGCCCCGTGGCGGCCATTCCCGCTGCCCTGGCAATGGCCGGCCTGAAACAGAGCGACCTGGGGCTCATTGAGCTCAACGAGGCCTTTGCCGCCCAGTCGCTGGCCGTGGTGCGCGAACTCGGACTGAACCCGGACATCATCAACGTCAATGGTGGAGCCATTGCCCTGGGCCATCCCCTGGGCTGTTCCGGCGCCAAGCTCACCGCCACACTGCTGGCCGAAATGGGACGCCGCAAGGAACGCTTCGGCATGGTTTCCATGTGTATTGGCGGCGGCATGGGCGCAGCAGGTATCTTTGAGCGCCTGTAGGCAGCTGACTGACACGCTGGATTCTGGCACCACTGCAGGTGTCTTTCTGAAAATCACACAATGGCGAGGTTGACATGGCACGAATTTTCAAAGGCGGCGAATACCTGATCACCGAGATGGATCCCGCAGATATCTTTACTCCCGAAGACTTTACCGATGAGCAGCGACAGATTGCCGATACCACGCAGCAGTTTGTCACCAACGATGTCATTCCCCATATTGACGAGATCGAACAGCAGAACTTTGATCTGGTCGTGGAGCTGATGGGCAAAGCTGGTGAGCTTGGCCTCCTGATGACCGACGCCTCCGAGGAAGAGGGCGGACTGGAGCTTGACAAGGCCACCAGCATGCTGGTGGCGGAGAAAATTGCTCCCGCCGGCAGCTTTTCGGTGGCCTTTGCCGCCCATACCGGCATCGGCACGCTGCCCCTCATCTACTATGGCACAGCGGAGCAGAAAGAGCGCTACCTGTCCCGAATCATCACCGGCGAGTGGATGTCCGCCTACTGCCTGACCGAGCCTGGTTCCGGTTCCGACGCCCTGGGCGCTCAGGCCACGGCCGTGCTGTCCGAGGATGGCAAGTACTACATCCTCAACGGCACCAAACAGTTCATCACCAATGGCGGTTTTGCCCAGCTCTTTACGGTCTTCGCCAAGATCGACAAGGAGCACTTCACCGCGTTCCTGGTGGAAAAGGATTTTGAAGGGCTGGAGATTGGCGCCGAGGAAAAGAAACTCGGCATCAAGGGCTCTTCCACCACTCAGGTTATTCTCAATAACTGCAGGGTCCCCGTGGAAAACCTGCTGGGGGAGATCGGCAAGGGTCACAAGATTGCCTTTAACGTCCTCAATGTGGGTCGCTTCAAGCTGGGTGCCGCCGTGAGCGGCGCGGCCAAGATGGCTTTGCAGGAGGGCATCAAGTATGCCAATGAGCGCAAGCAGTTCGGCAGGCCCATCAGCTCCTTTGGTGCCATCAGCGAAAAGATTGCAAATATGACCGCTGATATCTTCGCCGCCGAAAGCCTGATCTATCGTCTGGCCGGCCTGCTGGATAACAAGCTGGCCACCATTGAGAAGGGCATTGACAATTATTACGAAGAGTATCAGAAGGGCATTGAGGAGTATGCTCCCGAGTGCGGTATCGCCAAAGTCTTCTGCAGCGAGGTGCTGGCGCGAACCGTCGACGAAGTGCTGCAGATTCACGGTGGTTACGGGTTTGTCAGTGAATATCCGGCAGAGCGTTTTTACCGAGATGAGCGAATTAACAGGATATTTGAAGGAACTAACGAAATCAACCGACTGCTGGTTCCCGGCATGATCCTGCGCAAAGCCATGAAGGGAGAGCTTCCCCTGCAGAGTGAAGCCATGAAAGCCTTTGAACAGCTGATGACTCCTTCCTTCGAAGAGCTTGACGAAAATGACCCCTTTGCCCGTGAGAAGCAGCTGGTGAAGAACCTGAAAACCCTCTTCCTGATCCTCTCCGGTGCGGCGGTACAGAAGTACATGGACAAGCTTCAGGATGAGCAGGAGATTCTGCTGGCCGCCGCCGACCTCTGCATTCAGATTTTCGCTCTGGAGAGCGTGCTGAAGCGGGTGGAGAAGGCCCAGTCCAGCCAGCTCAGCGCCCAGAAGAAGGAACTGATGGCGGCAACCCTGAAGATCTGCGCCTTCAGCGCCTGTGAAGCAGCGGGAGCAGCCGCGCAGCGCGGTGCCTTCTATGCGGAGGAGGGTGATACGCTGACCATGATCCTTTCCGGTATCCGACGCTTTGCCAAGTACGACGCTACCGGGTTGCTGCAGGCCAAGCGTGCCCTGGCGGCAACTGCCATTGAACAGGAAAAGTATATCTTCTGAGCCGCAACGACTCCGGCAGGACACCCGGCAACGGGTGTCCTTTTTCTTTCCCTGCTGCCGGGCAGAAAGAGCATTACGTCTGGAAGGACAAACCCATGCAACAACACTCCATAGACACACCCTACATTGCCGGTGAGGTGCACTGCTACAGTATGGAAACCGATGGCGAGATCATTCTCTTCGACAGCGGTCCCCCTACTCCGGCAGCTCAGCGCTACTTCCAGGAACATATGGATCTGGAGCGCCTGCGCCATGTGATCATCACCCACTGCCATATCGACCACTATGGCCTGGCCTCGTGGCTGCAGGAGAACAGTCCCGCCCAGATATGGCTCCCCTATCGCGACAGCCTCAAGATTACCCGCCACGGCGAGTGGCTGGATGGCCTGGGAGACCTGCTGGGCAGTCTGGGTTTCAGCCCTGCCTATGTGAAGCAGTTCCGGGACTCCATGGATGAGGGAACCATTTTCCCCCGGGTGCCTGAGGAGTACCGTATTCTCGAGGAATCGGATCTGCCCGCGCGTCTGGGGTTCGAGGTTCTCCCCTGTCCGGGACACTCCCAGAGTGACCTGGTGTATGTGGGAAGCGACTGGGCTGTCACCGGCGATACCCTCCTCCAGGGAATCTTCCAGTCACCCCTGCTGGACGTGGATCTGGAAAGTGGAGGGCGTTTCCACAACTACCATGCCTACAGCGAAACCATCGGCAAACTGGCGACACTGCGGGGTAAGGAGATTTACCCCGGCCACCGCACCCGCATCAGCGGTGTGGATGACACCATCCTCTTCTATGTCTCCAAACTGCTGGAACGGGCGCGTCGCCTGCTGCCCCTCATGGATCGTCCCAGCGTGGTGGCCATCATCGAAGAGCTCTTCGGCTCCACCCTCAAAGACCCGTTTCACAAGTATCTGAAGGCCTCGGAAGTCGTCTTCATGCAGGACTTCCTGCAGGAGCCCGAACCCCTGCGGCGCGCGCTGGAAAACAGTGGCCTGCTGGAGCCGGTGGCCGCCGAGTTCGCAAGCCTCTTCGAATCCAGCGGGCCCTCGCCCAAAGCCTCCCAGTGCTTTACGGAAACAGATACTGCTGAAGATATCCTCTTCACGCCGGTGCAGATTGGCACCATGGAAATCCCCAATCGCATCTGCATGCCGGCCATGCACATGAACATGTGTCGCAACTACCAGGTGACTGATGCCCTGGTGGCCTTCTATTCCGAGCGTGCCAAGGGCGGGGCAGGCCTGATCTGTGTCGGATATGCCACCGTGGACGAGCTTTCCGGTAATCCCGGTAATATAGGTGCCCACGATGACCGGTATGTGGAAGGACTGCGTCGCCTGGCCCTGGCCATTCAGGAGCATGGTGCCCGCAGTGCCGTGCAGATCAACCATGCTGGACGTTACAACCACTCCATGCTGCTGGGCGGCAAAAAACCCGTGGCTCCGTCTCCAGTGGCATCGCGGCTTACCGGCGAGACGCCCCGCGAACTCAGCGCCCAGGAGATTCAGGACATCGTTGGTCGCTTTGCCAGCAGTGCCGCGCGGATCCGTGAGGCGGGCTTTGATGCCGTGGAGATTCTGGCGGGAACCGGATATCTCATCAGCGAGTTTCTCTCACCCCTGACCAATCAACGTCAGGATGAATACGGAGGAAGCCTGGAGAATCGCATGCGCTTTGGCCTGGAGGTGGTGCGTGCCGTCAAGGAGGCCACGGGAAATGCCTATCCGGTGATGGTGCGTCTCAACGGCAACGACTTTATGCCCGGTGGTATCGGTCGCCGCGACCTGCAGACCTTCGCCCTGGCTCTCGAGGCCGTCGGGGCCGATGCCATCTGTGTCAATGTGGGCTGGCATGAAGCCCAGGTTCCGCAGATAGTTACCAAGGTGCCACGGGGTGCCTTCGCCTATTTGGCCCGTGAAATACGCACCCTTGTGGGGATTCCCGTCATTGCCAGCCATCGTATCAACGATCCTGCGACAGCGCGCAGGCTGCTTGGGCAGGGCATGTGCGATATGGTGGCCATGGGGCGCGCGTTGATTGCCGACCCCTGGCTGCCCCGCAAAGCGGCGACCGGCCGCGAGCGGGAGATCATTCACTGTGTGGCCTGCGGTCAGGGCTGTTTTGACAATCTCTTCAAGATGAAATCGGTGGAGTGCCTGTGCAATCCCGAGGCGGGCCATGAGCTGGAGACCATGCTGGAGCCAGCGGAAACCCCGCGCAGGGTACTGGTGGCCGGTGGTGGCCCTGCGGGCATGAGTGCCGCGCTGGCAGCCGGGCGCCGTGGACATCGGGTACTGCTCTGCGAGAAGGGCTCACGGCTCGGTGGACAGTTACTCCTGGCCGGGGCTCCACCGGGACGCGAAGAGTTTGTACAGTTGGCGAAGGATCTTGCCCATCAACTCAGTCGCCAGCGGGTGGAGGTGCACCTCAACCGCGAAGTGGATGAGGAACTGCTGAAAGCCCAGCGCCCCGATGTTCTGATCGTGGCCACCGGTGCGCAGCCGGTGCTGCCAAAAATCGCCGGTGCCGAAAAACCCCATGTTGTTCAGGCGTGGGATGTGCTCTGTGGTAAAGCCCAAGCGGGCCGAAGGGTCGTGATCATCGGCGGTGGCGCGGTGGGAATCGAAACCGCCCTGCTGCTGGCCGAGTCCGGCACGCTCAGCGGTGAGGAGTTGAAATTCCTGCTGGCCCATCGCGCCGAGGAACCCGCAGAACTGCTGCGCATGGCGACCCGAGGCGAGAAGGATATCACCATCGTTGAAGCCACAGACAAGCTCGGACGCAACTTTGGCAAGACGACCCGCTGGACCATGCTGCAGGATCTGCAACGCTTTGGCATTCGCACCCTCACCCAGACGAACGTGGAGCAGATCGAAGAGGCCAGCGTGCGCGTCAGTGGATCTTCGGGCAGTCAGCTGCTGGCAGCGGATACCGTGGTGCTGGCAGTGGGCAGTCGCAGTGTGCGCGGTCTGCAGACCCTGGCATCACAGCAGCACATTGCCTGCCATGTGGTGGGAGACGCCCATGAACCGGCCATGGTTATTGACGCTGTACATCAAGGCTTTGCAGCCGGGAGGAAAGTGTAATGAAAGGATTTGCTCTGTTGCGTACACTGCTGGGGCGCGCCCGGCACTCGAAATTCTGGTTGTGGGTGCTGAACCTGGTGCTTGGGAGGATGATCCCCTTTAACCGGCCCCACGGCTTCTGCATCCTCAGTATTGACGAGAAGGGCATTATGACCACAGCGCCCTATAGGCGCAGTAATTTCAACCATATCCGTGGCATACACGCCTGTGCCATTGCCACCATCGCCGAATTTTCTTCGGGCATAACCCTGCTGAGCCATATAGACCCTTCCCGGTTTCGCCTGATTATGGCGCGTCTGGAAGTGGAGTATGCCTATCAGGCGAAAAGTCGTCTGCGGGCCGTTACCGATCTGACGGAGCAGCAGATTGCCGAAGAATTTCTCAGACCGCTTCAGACAGACGGTGTGGTCCAGCGACAGGTGCAGACACGCGTGTACGACCAGGATGACAGGCTGGTGGCGACGGGATTCATCACCTGGCAGGTCAAGAGCTGGGAGCTGGTGAGAACCCGGGTTGAGTAGGGGTCTGATGTATGGTGAAACTGAAGAACATGTGAGGGAGAGAGTCATGAGAGTTCTGTCAATCGTACTGCTGATTCTGCTGACCGGAACAGGTGCCGGTGCTGTGGAGGTTGCCGGAGTGCGTCTGCCCGCGGTGGTGACCCTGGAGAATGATGAGTTGAAGTTGAACGGATATGGAGTGCGTAAACGCATGATTTTCGATATCTACATTGGCTCACTGTACACCGCTGCTCCCGTGCGCAGTTTCCAGGAAGCCGTAAACGAGCCAGCTGGCAAGATCATACGCATGGACTTCCTCCATCGCAGGGTCGGCAAACAGAATATCGTGGAAGCCTTTGAGGCAGGGCTGCGAAACAATTCACCCGAAATGGCCGCACAGGCAGACACGGTCGCGTTCCTTGATTGGTTCACTCAGGATTTTGTCCGGGGTGATCAGGTGGAATTGCGGTTGCTGCGCGATGGAACCATCACCGCCCTGCAGAATGGAACCGTACTGGGTTCCCTGCGAAACCCTGAACTGGCGAAAGGCATCCTGGGGATCTACCTAGGCCATACTCCGGCTGACCCCAGCCTGAAGCGAGGAATGCTGGGACTTTAGCAGGCTGCTCTGCAGGCGCCTTGCACCTGTGGATTTTCAATTGCCTGCGTGTTTAAGGTATCTCAGCAACCTGTTAGGGCGGGACAGCATGATCGCCTGTTTTGTGTCTCTGATGGCTGCGCGCGCGGTGCGCTTTTTCGATGGAAGATTGGACGATAACACTTTGAAGAGTCACCTGGATAACAAGAAAAGCTGAAGAGAACCTCCTTGTTTTGGGAAGCCTGCGGGCTTCCCTTTTTTCTGCAGGTGGGTCGGTGCTGATAATGGGGAGTGAGGGGAAAAGCAGAACAGCCGAAACATGCCCCTCCCATGTCGTTGAGGGGCAGTGTGTTCAGGCTGGTGCGGTCAGGTGCTCTGTCAGCAGGGTACGCAGCTCTTCGGGAATGGACACGGGTTTGCCCGACTGTTTTTCGAGGCAGACCATTGTGGTTTTGGCTTCAGCGTAGAGGGAGGTTCCGTCATGAATGCGGTAGGTGATCGTAAAGCTGCTGCGGCCAATGTGGGCGATATCCATGTCGATGTTCACCGATTCACAGAGCGGGATGGACTTGCGGTAGGTACATTCTGCATGGGCGACCAGAAAGAGCAGCCCCTGGTCAAGGAAGTGGCGGAACGACTGAAGGAAGAAGTTGGTGCGGGCTGTCTCCAGGTAGGTAAAGAAAACAGCGTTATTGACATGACCGTAAGCGTCAATATCAGAAAACCGCATTTGCACAGGGTACTGAAAAGACATTATGATCCTCCGGTGAATCCACGGGTTATTGTATGGGTTGCGTTTTTCCTTTGAGAATGTCCACGATGCGCGCGCGATACTCGACGACTTCCTTGCGCAGTGAACTGAGTTTCGCGATCTTTTCATCGACTTTGTTGATATGGCTGTCGAGTATGTCGAGCAGCTTCGGCGTAATGGTGGCAAAATCCTGATTGTGGACGTCGAAGTTCTCCGCCAGTTCCTGCATTTCCTTCAGGGTGATGCCGAGCTCCTTGAGCTTCAGGATGAATTTCAGTCGCAGTATGTCGGGGCGACCGTACATGCGAGTGTTGCCGCTGAGTCGCTCAGGGCAGCCCATCAGGCCGATTTCCTCGTAATAACGGATGGTCCTGGTGGTTATTCCCAATTGATTTGCGACTTCGCCGATGGGGATGAGGGCACTTTTCTGAGTTGGCATTGAATTACCTTTACGTAAGATTTTCTGCAAATTATCACTCCATGGCGAAGTTGTCAATTGCCGAATATGGTTAACTGGTTGGTTAGCTGCTGCTTTACTGGGAATATAATAGCGTTTTGTTTATAGTTGACATTAACGTAAAGATGATGTAATCAGGTCTGCATGCATATGGAAAACCTGCGCGAATCATGGAAGTCAAAACTGGCGCGACTGGCCTTCAATATCTTTCCTGCCTATCGCCGAACCGGCGCGCGGGTGGTGTTCATATCCCACGACTGGAAACGGGTGAGGGTGAAGCTGCCTTTGAATATCTGGACGCGCAATGCTGTGGGAACGCTTTTTGGCGGTTCCATGTTTGCCGCCGTTGACCCGGTGTACATGGTGATGTTCATGCGCCTGCTCGGGAAAGCGTATGTGGTGTGGGACAAGTCTGCTGAAATCGCATTTCTTAAACCTGGCAGGACAACGCTGTACGCTGAGTTCTCCATTGAAGACGCGGAGCTTGAGTATATCCGCAGGGAGCTGGAGTCAGCGCACTCCCTGGATCGCGTCTATCGGATCAGCCTCTGTGACCATGACCACGTTGAGCATGCCGTAGTGAATAAAACGCTGTATTTTCGCAAAAACCGAGAGCGGTAAGTGATGGAGGTTGCTGGAAAATGATGCCCTGTGTATTACGTGAACGTAAAAGAGTGGTGGTGCTATGAACGAAACAGTATATGTTGTAGATGCACGAAGGACGCCCTTTGGCAGTTTTGGCGGCCAGTTGTCGGATATGCCCGCTCCAGAACTGGCGGCAACGGTCATGCGCTGTATGCTGACCGAGGCGGGCCTTGAGGGGGAGCAGGTCAGCCAGGTGATCATCGGTCAGGTGCTGACCGGTGGAGCCGGGCAGGCCCCGGCACGTCAGGCCATGCGCGCTGCGGAGGTACCTGACAGTGTTCCGGCGCTGACGGTGAACAAGGTTTGCGGGAGTGGTTTGAAGGCGATCATGCTCGGGGCCGATGCCATTCGCCTGGGTGACTCGTCACTGGTGATGGCCGGGGGTATGGAGAATATGTCCATGAGCCCTTACGCTCTTCCATCCATGCGGTTCGGTGCGCGCATGGGCGCGGTACAATCCGTTGATCTGATGCTCCATGACGCCCTTATCGACCCGTACAGCGGCCGTCATATGGGTCTGGTGACGGAAGAACTCATAAAACACCATCGTATCTCCCGTCAGGAACAGGACAAGTATGCCATCTGCTCCTATGAGCGATCCCAGTCGGCGACCCGCGACGGCCGCTTTTTTGAGGAAATGGTTCCCATTCTCAAGGCTGTGCGTAAGGGGGAAAAGCTGATCTCCGATGACGAGGAACCCTTCAAAGTGGTCTTCGAAAAGATTGAAGGGCTGAAACCGGTCTTTTCCAAAGAAGGCACCATCACGGCAGCCAACGCCTCGACGATCAATGATGGTGCGGCCATGGCGCTGCTGGCTGACGAGGACTCGGTGCAACGGCACGCTTTGCAGCCACTTGGACGCCTTGTGGCCTACACCACCTTCAGTACCCATCCCGATCGCTTTGCTGAGGCGCCCATAGGGGCTATCGAAAGGGCCTGCGCTCTGGCGGGGTTGAAGACAGGGGATATCGATCTCTTCGAGGTCAACGAAGCATTTTCTGCGGTTCCACTCATGGTGATGAAGTCCCTGGGCATAGATCTGGCAAAAATGAATGTCAATGGGGGAGCGGTTTCCATCGGTCATCCTGTCGGTGCCAGTGGTGCCCGCATTGCCGGAACCCTGCTCCATGAAATGAAACGCGAAGGCCTTCGCTATGGACTGACTACCCTGTGCATTGGCGGGGGCGAGGCGGTTGCCGCCATATTTGAACGGGTGTAGGAGCAGGATATGCAGTATATCGGAGTTGTCGGCGCGGGGCAGATGGGCAGTGGAATCGCCCAGGTGTGTGCTCAGTACGGATATAAGGTTATCATTCACGATATGAGTGAAGAGCAGTTGAAGCGGTGTGTCGCGGGCATTGAAAAAAACCTTATCCGTCAGGTGGAGAAGGGCAAGCTGGAAGAAAACGCCATTCGACCGATTCTCGGGCGTATAGGGTGCACCCGTTCCCTGAAGGAATTTCAGTCCTGTGATATGGCCATAGAAGCGGTAACAGAAAAGTTCATGGCCAAGCTGGAAACCCTGCAGCACCTTGATGACATTCTCAAGCCGGAAGCGATTATCGCTTCCAACACTTCTTCCATTTCCATCACGCGCCTGGCCAGCAACACCAGGCGCCCCGAACGATTTATCGGCCTGCACTTCATGAATCCCGTGCCGGTCATGGGCCTTGTGGAAATCATCCGTGGCCTGGGGACTTCCGAAGAGACCTTTTCCCGTGCCCGTCAGCTGGTGGAATCCATGGACAAGGAAGTGGCCATCTCCGCCGATTACCCCGGATTTATCGTAAACCGCATCCTGATTCCCATGATCAACGAGGCCATCTGCACTCTCCATGAGGGGGTGGCCACTGCAGAAGATATAGACCTGGCCATGCGCCTTGGCACCAATCAGCCCATGGGCCCGCTGGCACTGGCGGATCTGATTGGTCTTGACACGGTGCTTTCGATCATGGAGGTGCTCTTTGACGGCTTCAAGGACAGCAAGTACCGCCCGTGTCCGCTGCTCACCCAGATGGTGGCCGCCGGGCGACTGGGCCGCAAGAGTGGTCAGGGATTTTATTCATACCCTTAGCAGGCTGCTGAAAAAACCAAGTGGACGCGCCTGCAGTTATTTTGGCTGCCGGCCTGATTTCATGTATCTGCGCACACTGTGAGGAGGTTCACGTGCAATACCGGCATCTGATTCTTGAAAGAGACGAACACACCGCCCTGGTCAGCATTCACCGGCCCAAGGCGCTGAACGCCCTGAACGCCGAGGTTGTCATGGAGCTGCAGCAGGCGCTGCAGGAGCTTGAAGCAAACAGCGCCATAGGTGCCATCATCCTGACAGGTGCTGGCGAGAAGGCCTTTGTGGCGGGCGCGGATATTGCCGCCATGGTTGCTATGACACCCGCCCAGGCACTGAACTTTGCGCGGCAGGGGCAGGAGCTCCTGCGTCGCATTGTCTCCATGAAGACGCCGGTGCTGGCGGCAGTCAATGGGTTTGCCCTGGGGGGAGGTCTGGAACTGGCCATGGCCTGTGATTTCGTTTACATGAGCTCCACGGCCAAAGTGGGGCTGCCGGAAGTGACCCTGGGAATCATGCCGGGATTTGGTGGAACCCAGCGGCTGCCACAGCTGGTGGGGCGCAACCGTGCCAATGAACTCATCATGACCGGACGCATGATAAGCGCCCGTGAAGCCTGTGAATGGGGCATTGCCAACGCTCTGTGTGAGCCCGCTGAACTGCTGGAGAGAACCCGGGAGTGTGCCCGGCGGATAGCCGCAAACAGTCGCAATGCGGTGGCCAGTGCCAAGGAGGCCATTGCCCGTGGCCTGGATATGGGTCATGACGATGGACTGGCCTATGAAAGCGCGCTGTTCGCAGGACTCTTTGCCGGTGCTGACCAGCGTGAAGGCATGCAGGCTTTTTTACAGAAGCGAGCGCCTCAATTTATACCAGGTGGGGAGTAGACCATGCACTTTACCTTGAACGAAGAGCAGCGATTGATCCGTGATACCGTGCGCGAATTTGCCACGCAGGAGGTAGCGGCGACAGCTGCCCAGCGTGACGAGACAGAAACCTTTGACCGCGAGCTCATGTTTGATCGCCTGGCGCAGCTGGGGCTGACCGGCATTCTTTTTCCGGAAACCTATGGCGGGGCCGGTGCTGACTATCTGAGTTATGCACTGACGGTGGAAGAGCTCTCCCGGGTGTGCGCCTCCACCGGGGTGACCCTGTCGGCCCACGTCTCCCTGGGGGCCAACCCCATCAATCTGTTCGGTACGCCACAGCAGAAGGAGCGTTACCTGAGACCCCTGGCAACGGGTGAGAAGATGGGCGCTTTCGGGCTGACGGAACCCTCGGCGGGTTCCGATGCCGGTGGTACCCGTACGACGGCGGTGCGGGATGGGGAGAGCTGGATCCTCAATGGCAGCAAGAACTTCATCACCAATGGCGGCGAAGCTGACATCTATGTGGTGTTCGCCCGTACCGATCCCCAGGCCCGCAAGCACCATGGTATCAGTGCCTTTCTGGTGGAAAAGGGGACACCTGGCTTTTCCTTTGGCAAGAAAGAGGTCAAGATGGGCATCCGCTCGTCGCCCACCACGGAACTTGTCTTTGAAAACTGCCATATCCCGCTGGAAAACCTCCTGGGCAGTGAAAGCGAAGGCTTCAAGGTGGCCATGAAGACCCTTGATGGAGGCCGTATCGGCATAGCCGCTCAGGCCCTGGGCATCGCCCAGGGGGCCCTGGATCATGCTGTTGCCTATGCCCGTGAACGCAGGCAGTTTGATCAGCCCATCGGCAATTTCCAGGCAATCACGTTTGCGCTGGCGGATATGCAGACGCGGGTCGATGCGGCCCGGATGCTGGTATACCGCGCGGCGGTTCAGGCGGACAGCGGCAGTTCCTACTCTCGGGAGGCCGCCATGGCCAAGCTCTTCGCGTCGGAGACTGCCATGGATGTGACCACCAGAGCCGTACAGATTCACGGTGGCTATGGATACACGCGGGAGTACCCGGTGGAGCGCATGATGCGCGACGCCAAGATCACGGAAATCTATGAAGGCACCAGCGAAATTCAGCGTCTGGTGATCGGTACCGCGCTGTTACGGAACTGATGACAACTTCACAGCCGCAAGAGAAGTTTACCCAAGGGGGAATTATGGAGTTTACACGGGAAATTTACTGGAATGTCGGTGGCAGCGCACTCACGCTGGTGCCCATGTACCTGTTGAGCTTTCTGGCAATCGGCATCATGGCCTGGGGCTTCTGGCGCCGTATAAAGGTGTATCGCCAGGGTGGAGAGTTGACACGCACCGATAATCTGCGCGAACGCATCATCAGTCTGCTGAAGAACATGCTGCTGCAGACCAGGGTCATGAGGGTTCGGGGAGCCGGAACGGCTCATGGATTGTTCTTCTGGGGCTTTGCCATCCTCTTTATCGGCACCTGCCTGATCCTGCTGCAGGCCGATATCACTGACCCCATTTTCGGCATACAGTTCCTGAAGGGGAACTTCTATAAAGTCTTTTCCCTCAGCCTCGATATTGCCGGACTCGTCGCCATGCTCATGCTGCTTGGCCTGCTGGTGCGGCGCTATCTCGTTCGCCCGCGGGGCCTTGAAACCAGCTGGGAAAACGCCTTCATGCACGGACTCCTGCTGTTGATTCTGTTCAGCGGATTTGTGCTGGAAGGGGCGCGTATGGCCGTGACCGAGCTGGGCACCCCCCTGGCCATCTGGTCGCCGGTGGGCCTGGTGTTCGCCCATGGTCTGAAGGGGCTGGGTGAGTCCACACTGCTGAACCTCCACCTGTATCTGTGGTGGGTGCACTTTGCCCTGGCGCTGCTGTTCATCGTGTCCATACCCTTTACCAAGCTGCGCCACCTCTTCACCACGCCTGCCAACTCCCTGCTGGCCTATCGTGGGCCCATGGGGAAAATGTCCACCCTGAACCTGGAAGATGAAAGCGCGGAGCGCTTCGGTGCGGCCACCGTCAAGGATCTGACATGGAAAGATATCTTTGACGCGGACGCCTGCACACAATGCAAACGCTGCCAGGATCGCTGTCCGGCCCATGTTACCGACAAACCCCTCTCGCCCATGAAGGTTGTCAACCAGGTGGGTGAGGTCGCCTTTGCTGGTGGTGAGGCGAACCTCATCGACACCGTGTCGCGGGATGCCCTGTGGTCGTGCACCACCTGTCGTGCCTGTGAGGATATCTGTCCCGCCTCCATTGAGCATCTGCGCAAGATTCTCGACATGCGTCGCAATCTGGTGCTGATGGAGGGCGAGTTTCCCGGTGAAGAGGTCATGGCGGCCATGGAAAATACTGAGGTAAATGGAAATCCCCTGGGTATGCCCTTTGCTGCCCGTGGCGACTGGGCACAGGATCTGGGCATCCGGACTCTGGCTGAGGATGCTGACGTGGATATACTGTTCTTTGTGGGCTGTTACGCTTCCTTTGACAAACGCAATCAGAACGTGGCCCGCAGCTTTGTGAAGCTGTGTCAGCAGGCTGGCGTACGGGTGGGTATCCTGGGTAAAGAGGAGAAGTGCTGTGGTGAGCCGATGCGCAAGCTGGGTAATGAATATCTCTACCAGACCCTGGCGGCGGAGAATATCGCGCTGATGGAGGGGTATGGTGTGAAGAAGATCGTTTCCACCTGCCCCCACTGTTTCAATACTCTGGCCAAGGACTACCAAGACCTGGGACTGAATGTGGAGGTGGAGCACTCCACTGTCTTTCTGCAGAAACTGCTGGAAGCGGGGCGACTCAAGCTCAGCTCCCGCGATTTCGAGTGCACCTACCACGACTCCTGCTACCTCAGCCGTCATAATGAGATACTCGACCCGCCCCGCCAGCTGCTCAAGGCTGCTGGTGCCCGCATTGTGGAGATGGAGCGCTGTGGTATGGAGAACTTCTGCTGCGGAGCTGGAGGCGGGCGAATTCTGGCCGAGGAGAATCTGGGCAGCCGCATCAGCCAGCATCGGGTGGAAATGGCTTCACAGACTGGCGCGCCGGTGCTCATCTCCAACTGTCCTTTCTGTCTGACCATGTTTGAAGATGGCGTGAAGGGAGCCGAGCTGGAGGGTGACCTCAAACCGCTGGATATCGCGGAAATCCTGGCCGAGCGCCTGTGATGTATACCTGTAGAATAAGGAAACCGAAGGTTAATGGGAGGCTATGATGAAAATTCTCGTGTGTATCAAGCAGGTTCCCGATATGGAATCGCGCTTCAAGGTTAATGGCGAAGGCACCTGGTATGAGGACAGCGATCTGGCCTGGCGCATGAACGAGTACGATGAGTACGCCGTGGAGCAGGCGGTACAGCTGCAGTCCCAGGGTGGTGGCGCGGAAATCACAGTGCTTTCCATCGGCCCTGACCGGGTCAAGGAGGCCATGAAGAAGGCATTGGCCATGGGCGCGGATAAGGGGCTGCATATTCAGGATGACAGCAGCCACAAGCGCGACCCCTGGGAAATTGCCACCATGATTGCCAATTTTGCCCGGAATGAAGGGTTTGATCTGATCTTCACGGGAATGCAGTCCCAGGATCGCGGTTCAGCACAGGTGGGGATTCTGGTGGCGCAGATGCTGGGTATTCCCGCAGTCAGCACCGTGGTCAGCTTCCATTACGACGGTGGCACCGTGACGGTGAAGCGTGAACTCGAGGGCGGTACCAAGGCGGTGGTCAAGGTGCCCACGCCGGCTCTGTTCACCTGTCAGCTGGGGTTGAACACTCCCCGTTACCCCACCCTGCCCAACATCATGAAAGCCAAAAAGAAGGAGCTGACCAGCATTCCGGCGGCACAGGTTCTGCCTGAGCCTGCTGCGGTTGTGAGCACCCGGGCCCTCTTCGTTCCGCAGAAGAAGGGCGGCGCCCGCGTGCTGGAAGGGGAAGTTCCTGTCCTGGTAACGCAGCTGGTGGGCATACTCAAAGAAAAAACCGGCCTGGTGAAGTAAGGAGGCAGCCATGAACGTATTACTGATAGGAGAATCTCGCGAAGGAAAGATACAGGACTCCACATACGAGCTGGTGGCATTCGCCCAGGCGCTGGGTGCCGAAGCCACCATGTTTCTGGCTGGCAGCGCTGAGCAGCTTCCCGCCTGGAATGGAACCCTCCATCTGCTGGAGACGCCAGCTGGCAGAGAATTTCAACCAGATGCCCACGCCGATGCCATAGCCGCGATTGTTGACCAGCTGAAGCCGCAGATGGTGGTCTTCTCTCACTCCTCCTCTGGATGGGATCTGGCGCCACGGGTGGCGTTCCGACTGGGAGCCGGACAGATTTCCGAAGTCATGGAGGTGGCGGAGGACGGCTATATTGTTCCGGCATGTAATGCCAAACTGCGACGCACCGTCCAGGCCACCACCGAGCTGACGGTGCTGACGCTGCAGGCGGGGGCGTTCAATCCCCAGGCGGAACCAGCGGGTACACCCGATGTGCGGAAAGTGGACGCCGTCGGCCAGGGAAAAATGGAGTTCGTGGGCTATGAGGCCGCCGAAGCAACCGGCGTGGATCTCAGCCGCGCCGAAATCATCGTCAGCGCTGGCCGTGGTATCGGCAAGGCTGAAAACGTGGAGATGGTTCAGGCCCTGGCCCAGGCCCTGGGCGGCGAACTGGGCGCGAGCCGTCCGGTGGTGGACGCTGGCTGGGTCGATCACAGCCGTCAGGTGGGTAACACGGGGCAGACGGTCACGCCCAAGCTCTATGTGGCCTGCGGGATTTCCGGCGCCATTCAGCACCTGGCGGGCATGAAGAATTCCGACTATGTGGTTGCCATCAATACCGACAAGGACGCGCCCATCGGCGAAGTGGCCGATGTGCTGGTGGTGGCTGATGTGAAACAGTTTGTCCCTGCGTTGACGGAGGCCCTGCGCCGTTAGGCGCAGGGTTCTTCCCTGGTGAGCGCCATGATTGCCGATATCTTTGCCAGCCTGGATCAGCACTTTCAGCCCCAGGCTCTGCAGAAACCACAGAGCTACTATTTTTCCATTGATGATCAGAAAAAGACGGTGCTCCTGAGCCCGGAGGGCTGCCGGGTGGAGGAGGGCAAGACCCTGGAAAACGCCGACTGTGTCTGCAAGACCAGCGCCGAATTTTTCCTGAAGGTCTGGAATGACTGCTACCAGCCCAGCCTCAGTGATTTTCTCACCGGCAGGATCAAATCCAACAACCCCGACATGCTCAAACTCTTTCTGCGCGCATTTGGCAAATGAATCCCCTGAACCTCTATGTCAATCTCTTCACCCCGGCTGGCCAGAGCTTCCATGATGGACACCATCCCCAGGAGAAGATGGCGCTTCTCTTTGGCTTCTACGGCGTCCTGGTGGCTCTGTACAGCTTCTTTAAATGGTCGGGCCTGGGGGGAACCAGCCTGGCTGCTACCTCGGCACTCATGCTCCTGCTGGTGCTGTTCTCGGGTCTGCTGCTGCGCTGGCAGGCGCCCACTGCATTCAGCGTCAATGTGATCCTGGGGGGATTCATTATCCACGCCCTGAACATGGTCTATCAGCTGGGCGGCATCAACTCGCCCCATATCTTCTGGCTGGTGGCGCTGATTGTGCTGGTCTACTTCATGGCTGACGGGCGTTCCGCCTTCTTTTGGTCTGTGCTGCTGACGCTGGTGACAGTCTGGCTGCTCTACCGGGATGCCAGCGGGGCAACCATGGTGCCTGTAGTGCTGGAGGGCAGGGCCGCCAGCGTGGACACCTGGTCGGGCTATCTGCTGCCCCTGGCCATCGTCTGGCTGGCGCAGAGCATCAGCCGTCGCGTGCGCACCGAGGCGCAGCGAATTTCCCAGGAGGCCCTGGAGAGCGCCCAGATCAGCACCCGTGACTCCGCGCGCAACGCCCAACGGCTGCAGCATGTTCTGGTGCAGGTGGAGCAGAGCGTTGACCAGTTGCGAAGGGGGGGTGACAACCTGGAGGAGCTGCAGTCTACGGTGCACGAGCAGAATCAGCATATCCAGGAGCACTCCCAGCACCTTGCCGACGCGGCGGTCTATTTTACCGAGCGGCTGAGCCAGGTCTCCACCTCCCTGAATCAGGGCAGTGAACTGGTACAGCAGATGAACGATACTGCCCGCCAGGCAGCTTGCCTGAGTCAGGAGAGTGGTGCCACCATGGAAGCCGTTGTCGAGAGTATCCGCAAGATCAAGGAAAATAACGATCGCATCGAGGAGGCCACGCGTCTGATCAACGATATTGCGGATCAGACCAACCTGCTGGCTCTCAATGCCGCTATCGAATCGGCGCGTGCCGGGGATGCGGGGCAGGGGTTCGCCGTAGTGGCCGATGAGGTGCGCAAGCTCTCCCAGCGCTCCGATGAGTCGGCCAATGAAATCCGCAAACTGCTCAGTCGCAGCATCGCCGATATAGACAATGGCGTGCGTGTTGTGGGAAAAGCCCGGCAGACCCTGCAGGAGGTGCTGCGCTCGGTTACGGCAATCAGCGATACCATTGCCTCAGTCAGCCAGCAGATCGTACACCAGAATCAGGAGATCGCTGATATGGTGCAGTCGAGTCGTGAGCTCTCCAGCATCAGTTCCCAACAGAAAGTGTCATCCCTGGCCCTGGCTCAGAGTCAGCAGGCCCTCAAACAGCAGTCCCGAGAGCTGACACAGCTCGCCCGTGACATGCAGGCAATCCTGCAGATGGTCTCCTGAGCTGCCTGTCCTTACTGATTCCAGAACATCCCTGCAGTGGTCGAACCCGCTGACGCCGATCCGTGCTTGACGTCGGGTTCGGTTCCTTCTGCACGGCACGTGCTGTCAGATTCCTTTTCACCAGTTCAGCTGCAGGATCTTAAACTGATTATCCTGGTGCATGACATGGAATTGCGCTCCGGCCTGGTGGCACAGCTTTTCATAGGGCAAAAAGCGGTTGGCCACGATGTAGAGACTGCCGCCTGGCAGCAGAAAGCCTGGTGCCTGAGCGATGATACTCTGGGGTACATGGTAGTCGGTGCTGACTCCCTGGTGAAAAGGGGGGTTCACCAGGATACTGCCGTAACGCTGCTGAACATGGGAGTAGATGTCGGAAGCAAAGGGCAGTGGCAGGGAGTTGGCCCTGGCGTTTGCGCTGGCAGCTTCAATGGCGCGTGCGCTGACGTCGCACATGTGGATGGCGCGGAAGCCCATGGAAGCCAGCAGGGTTGACACCAGTCCACTGCCGCAGGCCAGGTCCAGCAGCGGTTCACGTAAGGCAATGCTGCTGATGGTGGTGAGCATGAGCATGGTGCCGGGGTCGGATTTTCCGTGGGCAAAGGTTCCGGCCAGGGAGGTGTAGGGCACCAGCGTCTCCCGGAAGGGCACCTCCAGGGTAAGGGGCTGGCTGTAGGCGGCAAAGTCCTCGCTGAAGGGGCTTGATGGTGTGGTCCTGCGTATCTGCAGGGCTTTGCCGCCTTCGCAGTTGGCAACTTTGGCGCAGGGGATGCCACGCTTGTGCAGCAGGCGCTGTATGCTGCCGATTCCCTCATTGGTATACCCCCAGAGAATCACCTGACCTTCCATGGCGCAGGCCGTCCACGCCATATGCAGGTAGGCCAGCTGCTGCAGTTTTCCCTTGGGAAGGCCCAGGACGACCGCGTCAAAGATGGGCTGATCAGAGTGTGTGGCCCAGGTGGAGGGGGTGGCGAAGTCGACGGAACAGCCGGCGCTGCGCAGGGCGGTGAACTGGCCGAAGTGATCGGTAATGACGTGTTCATGGTATGAAATGCCGGGGAGTACACCGTGGAAAGGCATATTGATATAGCACAGGGATTGTGGTAAGAATGTTTTCAGGTGCGCAGTTACAGCATGATACAGGCGTGACAAGTTGCATCTCCTTGCAGACAAAGGGCAGGTTCCGTGAGCCCTGCTGCAGTCAATCTCTTGGAGAAGGAGTATACCTGCTATGGATATGGATATGAAGGATTACTTCGCCGGCCACGATGGCCAGGGAGTTCTGGCGACGGCTACCGCTGAGGGGAAGGTGAATATGGCGGTGTACTCCAAGCCCTTTTTCCTCTCGGCGACTGATGAAGAGCTGGCCTTTGTGATGGCCCGACGCATGACCTTTGAGAATGTCCAGGCCAACCCCCACGCGTGCTATATGTTTACCGAGGCTGGGTCCCAGCATAAAGGGTGTCGCATCTACCTGAAACGGACCGAAGTGATTGAAGATCCGGCGCTGATTGCCCAGCTCATGGAAAAGGGCGGGTACCGTTTCAGTGCTGGGGAAAGCGCTGACTCTGTGGTGCTGGTGAATTTTCATGTGGAAGGGGTTGTGCCCCTGGTGACGCACAGTGTGGCTTTCAAGGCTGACTGACCAGCGCCACTGTCTGTTTACGGTTATACTATTTTTCTATTTCACAACAGGGGACACCAGGTCCCCTGTCTGTATTTAAGGGAAGTTGCATGAGCGAGTTAGTGACCAATCTGGCCGAAGAGTTTAAAGACAGCTGTGGTTTCGGGATTATCGCCAATATTCGGAATACTCCCAGCCACCAGCTGCTGACCGACGCGGTAACAGCCCTGAGCCGCATGATGCACCGCGGGGCTATTGCAGCCGATGGCAAGACCGGTGATGGCAGCGGTATTCTGTGTGCCATGCCCGTCCAGTTTATGCGGGAGCAGGCGCAGGCTATGGGAATTTCCCTGCCTGCGCAGTTTGCCGTGGCAGTGCTGTTTCTGACCGACGAGGACCAGCAGAAGAAGGTTTTTGAAGAGTGTTGTGGTCGCAACGACCTGAAAGTGCTGGGATACCGCGGAGTGCCGGTCAATACCGAGGCCCTTGGTGAGCACGCCGCTTCCATGTTACCTTCCATCGTACACGCCTTTGTGGTGCCGGATTCCCTGATTGCCACCAAGCGGATGGATGCCCTGCTCTATCTGAGTCGGCGTCAGATGGAACGGCACTTTGCCTCCGATGATCACTTTCACGTGGCGTCCTTCTCCCGTACGGTGGTCTCCTACAAGGGTCTGGTGATGCCCCTCCACCTGCAGACCCTCTATGCCGACCTGAGTGATCCGGACTTCAAGATCAGCTTTGCGCTCTTCCACCAGCGTTTCTCCACGAACACGCTGCCGAAGTGGAAGCTGGCCCAGCCCTTCCGCATGATCTGTCACAATGGTGAAATCAATTCGCTGCGCGCCAATGCCTTCAATTCCCTCTACAAGTTCAACGCGGCCCGCAGTCGCGTATTCAGCCGTGACGAGCTGCAGAGCCTGCTGCCAGTGCTGCAGGATGGGGTCAGTGACAGTGCCAATCTGGATAACATGTTCGAGTTCCTGATTGCCAATGGCATTGATTTCTTCAAGGCAATTCGATCCCTGATTCCTCCACCCCGTCATAACGTGGCCAATATGCCGGCCAAGCTGCGCTCTTTCTACGAATACACTTCCGGCTCCTTTGAGCCCTGGGACGGTCCGGCTGCCGTGGGCGTGACCGATGGCCGCTATGTTGGCTGTGTGCTGGACCGCAATGGTCTGCGCCCCGCCAAGTACATTGTCACCCGTGATGGTCGCTTTATCATCACCAGCGAATTCGGCGTCCTGGATATTGCGCCCGAGAACATCCGGGAGCGAGGTCGTCTGCAGAGCGGTCAGATGATTGCGGCCGACCTGAAAAACGGGCGCATCTTCTACTCCGATGATATCGACGAATACCTCATGAACTCCCAGCCCTACAGCAAGTGGCTCACGGAGAACACCTACTATCTGCAGGAGTTCATGGATCGGCAGTTTGAGAATCACGATGACTACCGCTACGAAAATCTCGTGGCCATGCAGCGTTACCATAATGTCACCCACGAGACTGTGGAACTCCTGGTAAAACCCATGCTGATCAGCGGACAGGAACCCACTGGTTCCATGGGTGATGACTGCCCCGTTGCCGCGTTCAGCGACGTTCAGCGCAACTTCACCGACTTTTTCCGTCAGAAGTTTGCCCAGGTCACCAATCCTCCCATCGACCCCATTCGCGAGAAGGTGGTCATGTCCACCACCACGGGTTTCGGCGAGCTCTATAATGTGCTGGATGAAACCCCGGATCGGGCCAAGCGACTGAAGACCATTTCCCCGATTCTCTCCAGGGATATCCTCGATGCTCTGCTCTCCTTCGGTGACCCCGATCGGCCACGCTTTGACCCCTGCTACAAGTATGGTTTCTTTGGAACCGCCTACCATGGGGTCTGCCTGCGTGAGGCCCTGGAGAACCTCAGTCAGCAGGTTATCGCGGCTGTGCGCGACCATGGTGTGCGCATCGTGCTGCTGGATGACCGTGGACTGGATGCCCAGAATCGTCTTATTCCCATGGCCATGGCGGTGGGGTACGTCAATCAGCAGCTGGTGGAGGCGAACCTGCGCCACCGCGCCACGCTGGTGGTCTGCACTGGCGAGGTGTTTGACTCCCATTCGGCGGCAGTGATGATGGCTTTTGGCGCCATGGCCATCTACCCCTACCTGTTGTACGCTACCACGCTTTCTGTACTCTCCAGCGAGTCGCGACTGAGCCAGCGCGATATTCGCATCGCCCTGAAGCATACGTTCGATGCCATCACCAAGGGCATTCTGAAGGTCATGTCAAAAATGGGGATCAGCGCCGTTTCCAGCTACCGTAACTCGGCGCTCTTTGACGTGATCGGCCTCAGCCGTGAGGTGGTGGAAAACTGCTTCCGCGGTGCCAGTATTCTCCTGCCTGGACTGGATTATCAGGACATTGAGGAGCGTATCGAAAAAGTTCACGGCGAAGTTTTCCGCCGACAGCACATGCAGCCGATTTATCCGCTGCCCATGGGTGGCTTTTACAAGCACCACACGGGTGGTGAGTATCACGATTACTCGCCCCGTGCCGTGCAGCTGCTCCATGGGTTCGCTTCCAGCCAGAAGCGCGAGGACTATATCGCTTTCCGTGATCTCATAGAGAGTCGCGGACTGAAAATGATACGGGACTTTTTCACCCTGCGTCCGGCGGGTACCCCTCTGCCCATTGAAGAAGTGGAGGATATCAAGGCCATCTGCAGTCGCTTCGACTCCGCCGCCATGTCCCTGGGCGCCCTTTCGCCCGAGGCCCACGAGGCCCTGGCCGAGGCCATGAATATCCTCGGAGGCAAGTCCAACTGCGGCGAGGGTGGTGAGGCCGCTGAACGCTACAAAAGTGTCAAGAACAGCAAGATAAAGCAGATAGCTTCGGGCCGCTTTGGCGTTACGCCGGCCTACCTGCGCAGTGCCGAGGAGATTCAGATCAAGATCGCCCAGGGTGCCAAGCCCGGCGAGGGGGGGCAGCTGCCCGGCGAGAAGGTGACGCCGCTGATCGCTTCCCTGCGCTTCACCATTCCCGGTGTGACACTGATATCGCCGCCGCCCCACCATGATATCTACTCCATTGAGGATCTTGCCCAGCTGATCTTCGATATGAAACAGGTCAATCCCGATGCGCGCGTCAGTGTCAAGCTGGTCTCCTCTGCCGGGGTAGGGACTATTGCCGCTGGTGTTGCCAAAGCCTATGCCGATAAGATCATCATTTCCGGCAGCGACGGTGGCACGGGTGCGGCTCAGTATGCCTCCATCAAGTTTGCTGGCAACCCCTGGGAGATCGGACTGACGGAAGCTCACAACGCCCTGAAGGCCAATAACCTGCGCCAGATGGTGGAGCTGCAGACCGACGGAGGCCTGAAGACGGGGCGTGATGTGGTCAAGGCAGCGCTGATGGGCGCCGAGAGCTATGGTTTCGGAACGTCTTTGCTGGCCATTCTGGGCTGCAAGTTGCTGCGGGTCTGCCACCTCAACCGCTGCAGTGTGGGCATCGCCACCCAGAGCGACCAGCTGCGGGAACACTATCAGGGCACGGTGGACAAGGTGGTCGCCTACCTGACCAATGTGGCCGAGGATGTACGGGAGATTCTGGCTTCTCTGGGCCTGCGCTCGCTGCAGGAGGCCGTGGGTCGCGTTGACCTGCTGGAAGTGGTTGATCAGCCGCTGGCGAAGAAATTTGATTTCAGCGCTGTGCTGCGCCAGATACCTGGCCAGAACACGGTTACGGCTCCCTCCAATCCCCCCTTTGACCATAATGAGTTTGAGAAGGGTGTGCTCAAGGAGATCGCCACGGTACTGCGCAATCCCCAGCAGAGTATTCTGGTGGAGCGAACCATTCAGAACGTGCACCGCAGCTTCGGCGCCATGATCAGTGGAGAAGTGGCCAAATACTATGGTGATGCTGGCCTCGACAAGGATCAGATCCTCATTCACCTCAAGGGGATCGCCGGGCAGTCGCTGGGGGCTTTCCTCATCGATGGTATTTCCATCAACCTCAATGGCGTGGCCAACGACTATGTGGGGAAGGGGATGCATGGCGGTAAAATCATCATCGTACCCACCAACCAGTGGGAAAACTACTCGGCGGTGGGGAACACCTGTCTTTACGGTGCCACCGGTGGCAAGCTCTTTGTCTGCGGTACAGCGGGTGAGCGTTTTGCCGTGCGGAACTCCGGCGCGCTGGCCGTGGTGGAGGGCACCGGCGACCACGCCTGCGAATACATGACCGGAGGAACGGTGGTTATCCTCGGTGACACGGGCATCAATTTCGGCGCCGGCATGACCGGTGGCGCAGCCTTTGTCTATGACCGCAAGAATCGCTTTATCGACAAACTCAACCAGGAGCTGGTGGAGGCCAAGCGCATTGACGTGGATGCCGATAATGAAGGCAAGCTCTACCTGAAGAAAATTCTCTTCAGTTACTACAGCCACACCCGCAACGCGCGGGCCAAGATGATTCTGGATAACTACCGGGAAGAGCTGGAGTACTTCTGGATGGTGGTGCCCAAGGATATGAAAGCTCCCCTGAACCCCAAAGACGGCAACTGATCGCGGAGTATATATGCAGACTTTTGTGGAAACCAATCGCATTGAAGGGAAGAAGACCTCTTCCAAGGATCGCATACAGCATTACCAGGAAATCTACGAAACCTTCACCCGTGGCCGGACATCCCAGCAGGCAGAGCGTTGCATCCAGTGTGGCGATCCCTTCTGCTCCGCCACGGGCTGCCCCCTGGCCAACAATATTCCCCAGTGGCTCAAGGCGGTGGCGGAAAACGATCTGACGACGGCTTTCGCCCTTTCCAATGAGACTTCGCCCTTTCCCGAAATTCTCGGCCGAGTCTGCCCCCAGAACCGCCTGTGCGAAGGGGACTGCAGCCTCAACGATGGCTGGGGTGCTATTACCATCGGGGCCATAGAGACGGCCATCACCGAGCTGGCCTTTGAGCGGGGGCTGACCCTGCCCTTCCCTGGCGTCACCCGTGGACGCAAGGTGGCAGTCATCGGTTCCGGGCCTGCCGGCATGTCCGCGGCCCACTTCCTGCTGCGCGCCGGTATTGGTGTGGATATGTATGAGCGGGCCAGCCGTCCCGGTGGCCTGCTGACCTATGGGATTCCCGGCTTCAAACTCGACAAGCAGGTGGTGCAGAGACGCTTTGCGCTGCTGGAGCAGGCGGGATTGCGACTGCACCTGCAGACAGAGGTGGGTCGTGATATCAGCATGAAAGAACTGCAGCGTTCCTGTGACGCGGTTTTTGTGGGTATAGGTGCTACCCGTGGCCGGCGGCTGGGGCTGCCTGGCGAGGATCATCAGCAGGTGCTGATGGCTCTGGACTTTCTTACAGCCGTTCAGGGCAAGCTCTTTGGCGAGGAGCTGGACAGCCGTCATGATGTCAGTGGCCGGCAGGTGCTGGTGATCGGTGGCGGCGATACGGCCATGGATTGCCTGCGTACGAGTATCCGGGAGGGAGCGGCCAGTGTCACCTGTGCCTATCGCCGTGATGAAGCCAATATGCCTGGCAGTACCAAGGAGTACGTGAATGCCCGTGAAGAAGGGGCGCGTTTTCTCTTTCACGAAAGCCCCACGGAGCTGCTCTTTCATGACAATGGCGCACTGCGTGGTGTGCGCTTTGTGCGTACCGAACTGGGTGAGCCCGGAGCCGATGGCCGACGCCAGGTGCAGGAGATTGCCGGCAGTGAACATGAGATTGCGGCCGATGTGGTCATCCTCTCCCTGGGTTTTGACATGGAGAACCAGGCTATGCTTGGCGACAGCGGACTGAAGACTTCCCGCTGGGGCACGGTGCTTGCTGATGAACACGGAGTGACTTCCGGAGCCTCGGTGTATGCGGGCGGTGACTGTGTGCGCGGAGCTGACCTGGTGGTGACGGCAGCCCTGGATGGCAGGCGCGCCGCACTGCGCATCATGGCAGACCTGCTGTGATGGAGCATCGGGAGAGTTCCGTGGTGCAGATGTCCCTCAATGATGAGTGTGGTGACGAAGAGGCCTGTCGCATTGCGCAGCATACCTGGGATATGGTTGCCCGGGAGGCATTCGGCGATGTGGTGGGGGTGGTCAATGTGCTGCTGTGTGGTCGCGAGGCCATGCAGCAGATGAACGCCCAATTCCGGTCCCGGGACTATGCCACCGATGTCTTGAGCTTTCAGTACTACGAGTCCACCGAGCTGTCCGGAAACACCGATCCCGACGAGGTTATCGGCGATATGGCCCTGTGCCTGGATGTCATCCGCGAAAACGCTGTCAGCCGTGGCGTAAGTTTTGAAGAAGAATTGTCCTTTATGATAATTCATGGCATACTTCATGTCTGTGGTTATGACCACGAAATTTCAGAGGAGCATGCACAGCAAATGCAACAGCAAGAATTACGTCTTCTGGATCTGCTGATCCAGAGCGGGCGGTGAGAACACAATGGAAAGTGGCGAGCCGTTTTCGTTGTATCTTGAATTGACGATTCTGTTTATCTGTATCATTTTTTCAGGTGTTTTTTCCGCCAGTGAGACAACCCTGACATCACTCTCGGAGCTCAAGTGCCGTCGTCTTTACGAGTCCGGTGGTTCACGGGCCCGGCGCCTGAAGCTTTGGCTGAACTACCCCAATCGCACGATCACGACCATTCTCATCGGCAATAACCTGGTGAATATTCTTGGTTCCGCCATCGCCACCGGTATTGCGCTGCGGCTTTTCGGCAACCTTGGCATCGGGGTGGCAACAGGGGTGATGACCCTGATTATCCTCACTTTCGGTGAAATTATCCCCAAGACCTTTGCCAAGCATAATGCGGAAAAGCTGGCTGTGCCGGTAATCAATTTTCTGTCGCTGTTCTATGTGCTGCTTTTTCCCATTGTGTTCATCATGACCCGTTTTGCCACCAAAATAATTGCGGCCACGGGCGCCAAGGCCCACACCCGTGGCCCCATGATGACTTCCGAGGAGATTGAATACATCATCAGTACCAGCAAAGAGGAAGGGGTCATGGAGGAGGAGAAGACGGAGATGCTCTCATCCATTTTCGAATTCAGCGACACCATTGTCAAGGAAGTCATGGTTCCACGGCCACATATATACGCTCTCAGTGCTGACCTGCCCCTGGCGGTCATTGTCGATAAGATCATCGAGGGTGGATTCTCCCGCATCCCGGTGTTCCGGGGCGATCTGGATAACATCATCGGGATTCTCTATGCCAAGGATCTGTTGCAGATTCTGCGCACCGGCGGCCTGAAGGAAGAATTTAATATCGAAGCTTTTCTGCGCGCGCCCATGTACGTGCCCGAGGTGAAAAAGGTGGACGCGCTTTTCCGGGAACTGCAGAACAGCCGTATTCATATGGCCATCGTGGTGGATGAGTACGGCGCGCTGACGGGTCTGGTTTCCATGGAGGATCTGCTGGAAGAAATCGTTGGGGAAATCCGCGATGAGTATGACAGCAAGGAAAAGGATCTCATCCATCCCCTTTCTGAGGAGAGCTGGAGTGTTGATCCGCGCATTAATCTGGACGACTTCAAGTATTACTTCAAGATGGAGAATTTCGAGCATCCCCTGGAAGAGGACGGTGATTTTGACAGCGTAGGGGGGCTCCTGTGTGCTATCCACGATGGGCTGCCCCTGAAGGGCGATGTGTTTGCATACGGTGACTATGTCTTCACGGTGGAAGACGTGGATGAGCGACGGCTGAAAAAACTGTTGCTGAAAAAAGCCATGGCTCCATCGGAAAACGGTGAAGGCGCGGAAGAGAGTGGATCCGACCGCGAACAGGAGGCGGTGAAATGAGTTTTCGTTCCGGTTTTGTGGGTATAGTCGGACGCCCCAATGTGGGCAAGTCGACCCTCATGGGCGCGATCATCGGCGAGAAAATCAGTATTATCAGCGATAAACCCCAGACCACGCGCAATCGCATCATGGGTGTCTGGCACGGTGACGACTTTCAGGTGGTCTTTCTGGACACTCCGGGAGTGCACAAGGGCAAGTACGGCATCAACGATTTCATGCTCAACACGGCGTTTTCCGTCCTTTCGGAGGTGGATATCCTGCTGCTGGTGGTGGAGTACTGGGAGACCGGAGGGCAGGAATTCAACCTGCTGCTTGGCGAACTGCGCTCCCGGCATCGGGAGTTGCCACCGGTGTTTCTGGTGGTCAACAAGATCGATCTGGCTGAGGACAAACACGAAATTCTCGAATCCATCGCGAGGCAGAAGGATCTGTTTGACTTTGCCGGTATCATTCCCGTCAGTGCCCTGAACGGCGAAAACCTCGATCGACTCAAGGCGTTGATCGTGGAACAGATGGAGGAAGGCCCTCGCTACTTCCCCGAGGACATGATCACTGACCAGAGCGAACGCTTCCTGGTGGCGGAGTTTATCCGCGAAAAGGTCTTTGTGCTGACCCGTGACGAAATTCCCCACTCCATCGCCGTGCAGGTGGAGCAGTTTGTGACCGAAGAGAATCGTCTGGTCATCAGTGCCTGTATCTACGTGGAGCGGGACTCCCAGAAGGGCATGATCATCGGCAAGCGCGGTGCCATGATCAAGGAAATCGGCAGCCAGGCCCGTGTGGATCTTGAACGAATGCTCGGCACGAAGGTGTTTCTGGAGCTGCACGTGAAGGTTTCCCGCGACTGGCGCAAGACCAGTGCCCGTCTGCGTGAATTCGGCTATACGGAGCAGGTGTGAGCGAATCGGGAATTGTGCTGCATACGAGCCCCATACGCATTCGCTCACTGCTGGTGGTCTTTCTGACTGCCGAAGGGGTGCGGGAATGTATCCTGCCGGACAGCAGCCATGGCGCGCCGGTGTTTGGGGGACGCTATGATTTCATCTTCCAGGGGAAACTGCTACGCTCCTTCAGCCCTGTCTGCGAGGTTCCTCTGGCTCTGGAGCAGATGCTCTATGGGCAGGCCCTCTGTGAATTTCTCAATAAACTTGGCCGCGATGCTGATATCAGCGAACTCTTTGAGCCGGCCTGGGAGGTGCTTGGGCATTCGCCGAGCTTCCAGGATCGACTGCCTGTCTTCTATCGGCGCTTCCTGCAGTTTCTCGGTACCGGGGAGCTGGTTGCGGCATGCAGTTATTGCCAGCGAGGAGTGATTTCCTATATAGTGACTGATTTGGGAGTGCAATGCGATCAGTGTGCTGTGCCATCCGAGGGCATCTGCTTCAGTCCGGTGGAATCTGCCTTGCTGAGCGGACTTTCCTCCTTTGACAGCACGTCTTCAGCGGTGTCCGAAGCGCTGTGTCGCAAGATATTCTCCCACTTCAGCATGCATACCGGGACGCTGCGAACCCTGTCATGGCTTGACATGGCAGCTGCAGCGCCCTGATGGATTAATTCTGCCTATACTTCAAGGAGGCTCTTTTGACTTTTCAGGAACTCATACTTGCTTTGCAGGATTATTGGAGCAAACAAGGCTGCCTGGTTGTGCAGCCCTATGATATTGAGGTGGGCGCAGGAACCTTCAATCCGGCGACCTTTCTGAGATCTTTGGGGCCGGAGCCCTGGAACGTGGCCTATGTTGAGCCTTCCCGTCGCCCTACCGATGGGCGGTATGGCGAGAACCCCAATCGCCTGCAGCACTACTATCAGTTTCAGGTTCTGCTTAAACCTTCACCCGATAATATCGTGGAGCTCTACCTTGAGAGCCTGAAGGCCTTTGGTATCGACCCACTGAAGCACGATATACGTTTCGTTGAGGACGACTGGGAATCTCCGACCCTGGGCGCCTGGGGCCTCGGCTGGGAAGTGTGGCTGGACGGTATGGAGATCACCCAGTTCACGTATTTTCAGCAGTGTGGCGGCATCGACCTGTCACCGGTCAGTGGCGAAATCACCTATGGGATTGAGCGCATTGCCATGTACATTCAGCAGGTGGACAATGTGTATGACCTGGAGTGGTCGCGCGGGGTCACCTACGGCGATGTCTACCATCGCAATGAAGTAGAGTTCTCGCGGTACAACTTTGAGCAGGCCGATGTGAATATGCAGTTCAGCCTTTTTGACATGTACGAAAAGGAGGCGCTGCGCCTCATGGATGCGCAGCTGGTGCTGCCAGCCTATGACTATACGCTGAAGTGCTCCCACGCCTTCAATATGCTGGATGCCCGCGGGGCGATCAGCGTCACCGAGCGCACATCCTATATCGCCCGGGTGCGCCATCTGGCAAAACTGTGCGCCGAAGGCTATGTGAAGCTGCGCGCGGATCTTGGTTATCCACTCTGCAAGGAAGGGAAGTTTTCATGAGCACACAGGATATACTGCTTGAACTGGGAACCGAAGAGATTCCGGCTGGATTTATCGATGATCTGCTGCTGCAGATGGAGCGATTCAGTGCGAAGTGGTTTGGTGAGCGTAACATATCTTTCGCCACAGCGCGCACCATGGGAACACCGCGCAGGCTGACACTCATTCTGGAAGGCGTTGCCGTCAGTGGCCACGCCACCACCCAGGAACTGCTCGGACCGGCCCGCAATATCGCCTTCGACGCGAATGGTCAACTGACCCGTGCTGGCGAAGGCTTTCTGCGCAGCAAGGGATTCGCTGCTTCCGATGCCTATGTCAAAGAAACGTCCAAGGGTGAGTATCTCGCGGTGATGCAGCGCCAGGAGGCGGTGCAGACCATGGCGGTGCTGCCGCAGTTCTTTGAGGAGCTGATTCGCTCGCTCTCCTGTCGCAAGAGCATGCAGTGGGGCAGTGGCACTTTCCGTTTCGCCCGCCCCCTGCGCCATATCGCCGCTTTTTTCGGCACTCAGTCGGTGGATTTCGCCATGGAAGGACTGCGTTCTGGTGGAACCACCTATGGACACCGTTTTCTGGGCAGCCGTGAGATTGCCCTGCAAGGGGCGTCCAGCTATCAGGCGCAATTGGAAGCCCAGCAGGTCATTGTGGATATCTCCAGGCGGCGCGCCATGATCCAGGAGGCCTGTGATGCCGTGGCGAAACAGCATGGTGGCCGTGTTATCGGGGGAGAGTCCCTGGTGAATCTGACATCGCATCTGGTGGAATATCCCGTGGCCGTGGTGGGCGATTTTGACGAGCGCTTTCTGCGTCTGCCACGGGAGCTGCTGATTGTGACCATGCGTGAGCACCAGAAGTACTTTGCCCTTGAGGACGCGGGCGGCAGACTGCTGCCCCACTTTATCACCATATCCAATATGCCCATTGACGATATGTCCAGCATCAAGCGTGGCAATGAGCGGGTGCTGCGTGCCCGCCTCTCCGATGCGGAATTCTATTACGATGAAGATCTCAAGATTCCCCTGGCCAGTCGCAAGGCGCAGCTGGACAAGGTTGTCTTCCAGGAGCAGCTGGGCTCCATCGGTCAGAAAGTGGAACGCATCGCCGGGATTGCTGACGCTCTGGCGCAGGCCGCAGGCCTTTCTGAGTCGCAGCGTGCCGATATCGCCACGCTGGCGCTCCTGAGCAAGTGTGATCTGGTCAGTGGCATGGTCTATGAGTTCCCTGAGCTCCAGGGGGTCATGGGTAAGGAGTATGCCGCCCAGGAGGGATATTCAGAGACGGTTTCCCGTGGCATCATGGAACACTGGTTCCCGCGTCACGCTGGTGATACTCTGCCTTCCTCAATGGAAGCGGCCATGGTGAGTATTGCTGACAAGATGGATACCATTGCCGGCTGTTTCGGTATAGGTCTGCTGCCCTCCAGCTCCAATGATCCCTATGCCCTGCGTCGGCAGGCTCTGGGGATTTTGCACACCCTGTCCCACTGGAAACTTTCCGTAAGCCTGGACGCGGTTATTCATATGGCACTGCAGCGACTGGCAAAGGTGATCAGCCGCGAGTCCCGGCAGGTGGCCGAAGAGATCGCGAATTTCATCATCCAGCGCTCCAAGGTATTCTTCACCACCACTGAGGGATTCGACCACGATGTCGTGGAGTCCGTGTTCAGCGGAAGGTTCAGCGATGTGATCACGGTCAGCCGGAAGCTGCAGGCACTGCAGTCCCTGAAAAGCCGCCAGGATTACCGCAGTGTCGTGGAAACATTCCGTCGTGCGGTGAATATTATTCCCGAGGGTTTCAGCGGCAGCGTCAATGCCGCTCTGTTTCAGCACGCCAGTGAAGGCGAGCTCCTCGGACGGCTTAATGAAGTTCTTCCCCAAGCGTTGGACTGCGTGAAAAAGAATGACTTCGATGGGGTGTTTGGTATAGCTTTGCAACTGAAACCCCATGTTGATAAACTTTTTGATAATGTGATGGTCATGGATAAGGATGTGACTGTGCGTAACAACCGATTGGCGCTCCTGCAGCAGGTTGGACAGCTTTTCACCGGGGTAGCGGATTTCAGTAAGCTCGTCGTCGAGTAGCTCTGCTCTTGAGTCGCTGAAGTGCATTGAGTCCACATACTCGGGAGGGTGCCCTGCAGAAGGATTCCGATACCAGGTGGAAAAAAGCCGTTGCCCTGAAGTATCAGGACAAGAGCCGTGCGCCCCTTGTCAGTGCCAAAGGACAGGGGCATGTTGCCGAGGCCATTATTGATAAGGCCCGCGAGCATGGGGTGGCGATTCATGAAGATCCGGATCTGGTCGTGGCTCTGAGCGCGCTGGAAATTGATCAGGAAATTCCCGAGGAACTGTATCAGGCCGTTGCAGAAGTACTGGCCTTTCTTTATAAACAAAATGCCTTGAAAAGTGATTGGTAGAAGTTATGACAGACCGTGATGATAAGCAGCCGTACTCCACCGTTCCTGCACAGGATGCAGACGCGTTTCTGAACTCACTGCAGAAAAGCGATGACGACAGCAAGCCGGAAAAACCCCGCCAGGTCAAGGCTTCCAAATGGAAGCTGGTTGGCCGTTTCTTCCTCTTTCTCTTTCTCTCCTTTTTTGTCTTTGGTGCCGGAGCGGGCTCCTATGCGCTCTATTTCTTTACCAAGAGCCTGCCGGATTTCGCTGAACTTGAGAACTTCCGTCCCGGCTCCATTACCCGCGTCTATGACCGCAATGACGAATTGATTGCGGAGTTCTTCCAGGAAAAGCGGATTCCGGTGTCCATTGAAGACCTGCCCCCGTACGTCTATATGGCCAGTGTCGCCGTGGAGGACTCCACCTTCTTTGAACATGCGGGACTGGACTTCCAGGGTATCACCCGAGCCTTCTACACCAACCTGCAGGCAGGACGGGTCGTCGAGGGCGGCAGTACCATCACACAGCAGCTTGCCAAGACGATGTTTCTGACTCCGGAGCGTAAGCTGACGCGGAAAATCCGCGAAGCCATGCTGGCCTACAAGATTGACAAGTCTCTGGACAAGATGCGTATTCTGGAGCTTTACCTCAATCAGATCTACTACGGCAGAGGGGCCTATGGTATTGAGGCGGCGGCCCAGAATTTCTTCAATAAGTCGGCCCATGAGCTTTCCATCAGCGAGGCAGCTCTCTTGGCGGGTATGCCCCAGGCGCCTTCCCGTTATTCCCGTGATATTCACTCCACCATGACCCGCAACCGTCATTTGCATGTACTCAGTCGTATGCGGGAGGATCTGGTTATCACGGCCAGTCAGTACGATTCCGCTGTCAATGAACAACTGAGCATAACCGGAACCCATCGCCAGTTGAACCTGGCTCCCTATGTCAACGAGATGGTGCGTAACCATGTCCTGGAACGTTACGGTTCCGATGCCCTCTACCATCATGGTCTGAATATTTACACCACCATTGATCTGCCGGCACAGCTGGCTGCCCAGGAGGCTATACGCAAGGGTCATGAAGAGTACGCTCAACGCCATGCCAAAGGTCTGCCCCATGATACCCCACCCGAAGATGTCCAGTTCGCTCTGCTGAGTATTGATAACCATGATGGCAGTATTGTGGCCCTGGTTGGTGGCACAAGCTTCCATACCAGTCAGTTTAACCGTGCAACTGCAAGTCTGCGGCAGTCAGGCTCCGCGTTCAAGCCCCTGATCTTTGCCGCCGGACTTTCACGGGGTTTTACGGCAGCTTCGATAATTATCGATTCTCCCATCATCTTCGCTTCTGACGAGCTGGTATGGAAACCGGAGAACTACAGCGAGCGGTTTTACGGACCAACTACCCTGCGCGAGGCACTGGCCATGTCGCGCAATATTGTGACCGTAAAGCTTCTGCGTGAAGTGGGAATACCCTATGCCACAGAATTTATCCAGAAAATGGGAATCAGCAGTACGATCAGTCAGGATCTTTCCATCGCCCTTGGCAGTACCAGTGTCTCTTTGCTGGAGTTGACCCGCGCCTATGCGGCCTTTCCTTCTGGTGGCAAACTGCACGACCTCTTTCTGATTCGGCGTGTGGAAGACCGCGATGGCAATGTCCTTGAGGAGCGAGCGCCTTCCAGTGTACGCGTAATCTCTCCCCAGGATGCCTATATCATGACATCCATGCTGGAGAGTGCGGTACAGGATGGCACGGGCTTCCGGGCCAAGCGTCTGAACAGACCTGTTGCCGGTAAGACGGGGAGTACCAACAATTTTGTGGATGCCTGGTTTATCGGCTTCAGCCCTGAGATAACTACTGGCGTCTGGACAGGTTTTGACTCCCCCCGTACCCTGGGCAACCAGGAGACCGGCTCCCGGGCTGCCGCACCGGTATGGGTTGATTATATGGAGCGCTATTTTGTGGGCAAACCGGTGCGCAACTTCACCGTTCCAGAGGATCTGGTCTTCCGCCTCGTCGATCCGAAAACCGGCAAGCTGGCTCACAGCCGTGAAGGCGCGGTCTATGAGGTGTTTATCGCTGGCACTGAACCTACGGAATACTCCGTGCGCTCAGAACGTCAGAACATCGACGAGATGTATCGCCTCCGTGGTGGAGGCCAATGAGTCGCTGGAAATCCATTGCCAACAGCCTGCCTGTCGGTGTGTTGCTGGTGGGGGCTGATGGCCGGGTTGGTGATATCAACCATGAAGGGGAGAATATCCTGGGAATCTCCCGCAACCGGCTGATCGGAACGCCGGTGCAGCGGTATTTTGACAATGAGGGGCTTCTTCAGGAGCAGATCCGGCAGTGCCTTACTTCGGGCAGAACCATCAGCCTTGACGAAATATCCCAGCTGCGCTCTTCCCTCAGTAAACCGGTTTCCGTGGAGGTCAGCTACTCCTATTACGATGAGCAGTATGTGATCATGCTCATTCGGGATATTTCCAAACGTCTGGACATTGCCAAGAATAATGCGCTGCTCTTTGACTACCATTATATTGAGCGGATTCTCAGTGAAGTGGCCCATGAAATCAAAAATCCGTTGAGTGCCATCCTGGGGGCTTCACGTTTGATTCAGGAGAGTGAGGACAGTTCTGTGGTGCCCCTGGCGGGCATTATTTCCGAAGAGGCGCTGCGCCTGGAAAACATGCTCTCCAGTATCCAGTCATTTGCGCGTCCCCCTCAGCTGGAGCCAGCAGCGGTCAATATTCACCGTATTCTGAAAAATCTGGTGCAGCGGCAGTTACCGATGCTGGATGAAAAGCACATTGAGGTGCGGGAGTATTACGACCCAAGTATTCCCGAAATCTATGCCGATGAGGAGAAGCTCTACCAGGTCTTTCTGAATCTCTTCAAAAATGCCATGGAGGCGAGCACGCTGCATTCGAGTATCGCTATTATCACGGGAGTATCCCTGGGTGATTCACCTGGTACTGGGTATAATACCTGGATATTCATCCGTTTTCAGGATCAGGGGAGCGGTGTGGTTCCTGATGCGAAAGACAAGCTCTTTATGCCTTTTTTCACCACCAAGACTCAGGGTAGTGGCCTCGGATTGCCTATCAGCATGAAGATCGTGCGGGCCCATGGCGGAAAAATTGAGATCGAAAGCACCGTCGGAATCGGCACCAGCGTAACCGTATTTCTCCCACTGAAGCAGCGGCCTGCCCGCCAAGAGGCTTTCCATGACGTTGACTCCTAAATCGGTTCTGATCGTTGATGACGAAAAAAATATTCAGATAGTCATGCGCAGGGCCCTGGATGCCCAATTCCGGGTTCATGTGGCATCAAACGCTGCAGAGGCGCTGACAATGCTGGAAAATACGCCTGTGGACCTGGTGTTCATGGACATTAATATGCCGGGTATGAGTGGTCTGGAGGCCCTTGAGAAGATTCATGCCCTCTATGGTATTCCCGTTATCATCATGACAGCGCGCACCAGCATGCAGAGTGTTATTGATGCCATGAAACTCTCGGCCTATGATTTTGTGACCAAACCATTTGAGATCAGCCAGATCCGTGAGCTGGCGTCCCAGGCCACCAGCCTGCAGGTGGGTGCTTTCCTGCGTGAGAGCACAGATGGGGCCCCGCGCCGTTTTGAAAAGATCATCGGCTCCTCCATGGCCATGCGCGAAGTCTTCAAGCTTATCGGTAAGGTGGCTCCCACGCGGGTGACGGTGCTGATAGAGGGAGAGTCCGGTACGGGCAAGGAGCTGGTAGCGCGGGTGATTCATCAGAACTCCCTGTGTGCTGATAAGCCTTTTATTCCCGTCAATCTTGCCGCCATACCCCGTGAGCTTATGGAAAGTGAATTCTTCGGCCATGAAAAAGGCTCGTTCACCGGCGCCACTGATCAGCGCATGGGGCTTTTTCGCGAGGCCCAGGGTGGCACTCTCTTTCTTGACGAGCTGGGTCATATGCCCCTTGACCTGCAGGCAAAGCTGCTGCGGGTTCTGCAGGAGGGTGAAGTTTCCCCGGTGGGCAGCTCCCGTATCTATCACGTTGATGTGCGTATTATCGCCGCCACCAATCGCAACCTGCTGGAGATGGTCAAGAAGAACCTCTTCCGCGAGGATCTCTACTATCGGCTCAATGTTTTCAGTCTTCGTCTGCCGCCACTGCGTGAGCGCATGGAGGATCTGAAGGAGATTCTCGACTACTTTATTTATCGCTACTCCCAGGAGTATCGTGTTCCCCAGAAGCAGCCGACTCCCGAGGCGCTGGCCAAGCTTCGCCAGTACGAGTGGCCGGGAAATGTCCGTGAGCTGGAGAATGTGGTGCGCAGAGCGCTGCTGCTCTCGAACCTCCCTTATCTGACTCCTGAGGATTTCCCCCTGACTGACGGTGACGGGGTGCCCTTCAACGCGTCGGAATCGACCCAGACTCTGCACCAGATGATCCGTTCCACCGCACTGCCCTACCTGCATCAGATGATGGATCATGGCACCGGGAATCTGCACGAACTCATCATCGGTAGTGCCGAGAAGAGCCTGTATGAAATTGTGCTGGAGTATACCGGTGGGAATCAGGTCAGCGCGGCCGCGATCCTGGGGGTGAACCGCAATACGGTACGCAAAAAGATTCAGGATTACGAAATCAATATGGGCATGTGCCGCCGGAAAAAGGAGTAGGTATGCGCAGAACAGGGACGGCTGCAATACGAACAGGGCACCTGGGCTTTCCTCGTGCACGCCATGTTCTGTTTGGGCTGATCCTGCTGCTTCTGCTCCCCCCGTATCTCTTCGGCGCCTGTGCCACCCAGGTGACGCCGGTATTTGACCGCGATTTCCGTCAGGTATTTCTGGATGTGGTTTCCCGTTCCACAGATTCCATTTACCTCTCCATATACATCTTCAAAACAGACAGTCCATTTCAGAATTCTGCCGCCGACCTGCAGGAAGCACTGATTCTCGCGGCAAAGCGAGGTGTTGAAGTGCATGTGCTGTTTGAAGAGACCGACGAGTCTGACCATTTCCTGATGGAAGCCAATATGGATACGGCCAGGGGGTTGGCATACTTCGGTATCAACTGCTACTTCTACTCGGCGGCGCGCATGCACACCAAGCTACTGGTGGTGGACGAGCACCTGACCCTCATGGGCAGCCACAATTACACGGTGAGCGCCTTACGCCATAATCGGGAGGCATCTGTCCTCATTGAAAGTCATGAATTTGCAGAGGTTGCGCTCTCATATATTCGGGACATGATGCGGAAGTCACAAAAGCTTCAGGAGATCGGCGCAACGAAACAGTAAAGTAATTTCGTTGTCACGACGATAGGTGATATCAGGATACTTCAGTTCCCGATACCTGTGATTTCACTTGTTGACGGAGTATTGAGCATTTGCTAATTAATGTCAGTGGTTATGTTTTCATCGCGAAGAGGGGTCTATGGATATTGCAACACTTGTAGGTATAATACTTGCCTTTAGTCTCGTAATCATGGCCATGGCCCTTGCCGGCTCCCTGGGCTGGTTTGTCAGCATTCCGTCAGTTTTGATCGTCTTCGGCGGAACCATGGGGGTTATCCTCATCAACTTCTCCCTTTCACAGGTAACCAGTGTGATGGGCGTAGTGAAAAAATCGTTTTTTCATAAATCAGAAGACCCCACAGAGGTCATTAATCGGCTGGTGGATTTTGCCACGCGGGCACGTCGCGATGGTATTCTCGCACTGGAGACAGCCGCCGAAGAGGTTGATGACGAATTCCTGCGTGAAGGGATAAAACTGGCAGTCGACGGCACTGACCCTGAACTCGTCAACGCCATTATGGAGACAAAGCTGCAGTATATTGCCCAGCGACACCAGTCGGGAATGGGTATACTCAACTCCATCGGCATGTTCGCGCCTTCCATGGGTATGATCGGTACCCTGATCGGTCTGGTTGCCATGCTGCAGACCATGGATGACCCCTCCACCATCGGTCCTGCCATGGCCATCGCTCTGCTGACAACCCTGTACGGTTCCATGATCGCCAATATGTTTGCCCTGCCGGTGGCCGGGAAGCTCGCTGAGCGCTCCCAGGAAGAGCTGCTGGTGAAGGAGATCGTCATCATGGGTATTATGTCCATACAGGCGGGAGACAACCCGCGCATTGTTGAGCAGAAGCTCAATGCTTTCCTGCCACCTTCCCAACGCAAAACACAGTTTGACTCATGAAGAAACGTCAGCCCCGCAAGAAGCGTGCGCAGCCAAGTGCCCCTTTCTTTCTGGTTACCTTTTCGGATCTCGCGATCCTGCTGCTTACGTTCTTTATTCTGCTGCTCTCCATGGCAACCCTGGATAAAATCAAGATTGTCCAATCCCTGGGGACTCTGCGCGACTCCCTCGGTGTCCTGAACCTTGGACGACAGACGGAAGTTTCACCCGTTCCGGTGGTGGTGACGGCCCAGATCCAGGAAGTCGAGCAGATACAGATGGAAGAGGTTATCAACGCCATACAGGCACTGGTGCAGGCCACGGGACTTGAAGACAGTGTTGAGGTGGACAGCCAGCAGGACACCGAGGGAATCAAGGTGACCCTGGCCGAGGAGATTCTCTTCGATCGTGGCCGCGCTGAGATCAAGCCTGCGGCGTTTCCGATTCTCGATCAGCTGGCCGCCATTATCCACCAGTCAAAGCGTAAAGTGCGCATAGAAGGACATACGGACAATGTGCAGGTGCCGGCATCGCGTTACCCCACAAACTGGGAGCTCTCCACGGCGCGCTCTGTGAATGTGGTGAAGTACTTTGTACAGGCCCGCAACCTTGATCCACGGATATTTGTGGCGGCAGGCTATGGCGAGTTCAGTCCAGTGGTTCCCAATATTACGGAAAGCAACCGCGCCAAAAACCGACGGGTCGAGATATACTTTGAAGGCCTTGATGAAGAGTCACAGGAGCTGCAGCGACTGCGTGAAATGTTGACGCCCTAGCCCTATTTCACTTACCTCAGTCGGAAATTTATGCTAAAAAATGGACTCAGAACCGTATAAGGAGAACACATATGGCCATTGAAGACAAGGAAGAGAAGGAGTCGTCCAACTCGCCGGCGAAGGGTGGTGGATCGAAAAAGCTTCTTATCATTATACTCATACTCGTTCTTGTGCTGCTGCTGGCTGGTGCAGGCGCGTATTTCCTGTTGCGCAGTCCAGCGCCTGCTGCGGCTCCTGGCGGGGGAGCTGATGTTCCGGGCGCGCCAACAGAGACGACGGAAATCGGCACCATGTACCCCATGGATACGTTTATCGTGAACCTGGCTGACGTCCTCGGCAAGCGCTATCTGCGGGTGACCATTCAGCTTGAGATGGATAATCCCCGTCTGGCCCGCGAACTTGATCGGCGCTCCCCCCAGCTTCGCGATGCGGTCCTGACAATCCTCTCCAGTAAGAAATATGAGGATATCTCCACTGCCCAGGGCAAGTTACGGCTGCGCAGTGAAATTGTATCCAGGGTAAACGCCTTTCTGACCAGTGGCAGTATCCGCAGGGTTTACTTTACTGAGTTCGTGGTGCAGTGACGTGGCCGTTCCCCAGAAGAAAAACCAGCTCCAGATCGAAAATGAGGAGCTCCTCAAGAAGCTGGAGTGGTATGGAGATATCATGTTCAACCTCGATGTTGAACTTGGCCGTATCGCCATGACGCTGAGGGAAGTGCTGGAGCTCAAAGAAGGCTCAATCGTCGAGCTGAAGAAGACGGCGGGCGAGTCGGTGGATGTCATGGTGAACCAGTGCCTGCTGGCAACAGCGGAAATTGTGGTAATTGAGGACAATTTTGCGATCCGGATAACGGATATAATCGACGATGACACGGTTCTGCAGAAATACCTCCAGGGAGCTTATCAGGAATGATGGGGCGTCTATGACCACGTGCTTTTCCCGTTTTGGTTCAGGTTTCAGACGACCAATTCATTGTCGACCGCTGCTGTTGCTCACAGCAGCGGCTGTTTGTCTTTTGCTGCTGCCATTCAGCCTGAACGCACATATTCATGCTTTGAACTATGATCGCAAGAATGGTATTTCGCGGGTGATCGTTTCAACCGACGCGCCCGTTGCCGATTATCGCCTGCACCAGGATAAGACGGGCAAGGTTCTGGTGCTTACGTTGAGTGGCCTTGGGGTGAGCTCTGAGTTGCCTGTGCGTTACCAGGTGGAGGACAGCTATTTCCATACGTTGAAGCTGGCATCGGTAAAAGATGAGGCCACCGTGCAGGTGGAGCTGCGCCAGGAGCTGGATCAGGTATATTTCCGCGTTGCTCCGCGGGAGTCGGGCCATGGACTTGAACTGCATTTTTCCCCCCCGGGTGGTGGCATCAGTGACTATGTCCCTGGTGAAACCCTGCAGACCATGGAGGATATAGACCTCTTCGAGGGCGCCTACACCATGATCGTTTCGCTTCTGGTGGTGCTGGTGCTCTTTGCCGTTGTCGTCTGGTTCATGCGGCGACTCTCAGGGAAACAGGTACTGCTGGAGACCAGCGATATCCGGGTGATTTCCCGTACTCCCATTGGCAACAAGAAAAACTTGGTTGTGGTTGAGGTTTTCGAGGAGACCCTGTTGATTGGGGAGTGGGACGATGGTCTGTGCTTTATGAAAACCATAGAAAACGAGAAGACCCTGAGCCGGATACGCCTTCATGACAAGAAAGTGCATGCGAACTTTTCATCTTATCTCAAGCGTGCGGTGACCCGCAACAATGTCAGTGGCCTGACCCACAGCATACGGAGCCGAATGGATAATCTGCGGAGTGAGCAACGTGATGAAAAAAATCCTTAAGGGTCTGGCTCTTCTGGGGCTTCTTGGCCTGGCCCAGGGTGTTTTTGCCCAGGAGCAGATTCCGCTTCCCGTCATTACTTTCGGCGTTGAATCTTCCAGTGATCCCTCCAATGTGGCGGTAACGCTGCAGGTTCTATTTCTGCTCACCATACTGACACTGGCGCCCTCTATTCTGGTGCTGATGACGTCATTTGTGCGCATTCTCATCGTGCTGAGCTTTCTGCGTCAGGCCATGGGCACGATGCAGTCGCCACCAAACCAGGTGCTGGTGAGTCTGGCGCTTTTTCTCACCTTTTACATCATGATGCCGACTTTCCAACAGATTAACGACGTGGCCCTGCAGCCCTACCTGAATCAGGAGATCGGTACTCAGGAAGCACTGGATAACGCGGCCAGGCCCCTGTCGGAATTCATGCTCAAGCACACCCGAGAAAAGGATCTGGCACTCTTTGTGCACTTCAGTGGTGATGAGCGTCCCGCGACCAAAGAGGACGTGTCATTTTTTACCCTGGTACCCGCATTCGTCATCAGTGAGCTGAAGACGGCGTTTCAGATGGGTTTCATGATCTTTATTCCCTTTCTGATCATTGATATGGTGGTGGCCAGCACCCTGATGAGCATGGGGATGATGATGCTGCCGCCAGCCATGATCAGTATGCCCTTCAAGGTCATTCTCTTTGTCCTCGTGGATGGCTGGAATCTGGTGATGTCCAGCTTGCTGCGCAGCTTTGTGGAGCGCTAGCCATGTCGCCGGAATTTGTCACGGAACTGCTGGTCAACTCCCTGATTCTCGCGCTGATGATCGCGTCGCCCATGCTGGTTCTCGGCCTGATTGTAGGGGTGGCTATTTCCATTGTGCAGGCGGCAACTTCCGTACAGGAAATGACACTTACCTTTATCCCGAAAATTGTGATTGTCGTTTTAGGGCTTATGTATTTTCTGCCCTGGATGATCGCGAAACTGACCGCTTTCACCATCAACCTCATCACCAATATGCCCCAGGCGATCGGGTAGGGTGATCTTTCATGCCCTTTGATCCCGCACTCTTGAATCTGCAGGAAATCAATACGTTTATCCTCTCATTCATTCGCACCCTCTCCATTGTGGTAAGTATGCCGGTTCTCGGCGGAGAACAGGTCAAAATGCAGGTGAAAATCGGCCTGAGTCTGCTGGTCAGCGCCCTGCTCTTTCCCATGGTTTCAGCACATGGTGCTGTTATTCCGCCGAATATCTTTGAACTCATGATCGTGATCTTCAAGGAGATATTCATTGGCCTGGCCATTGGTTTTGCTGGTCAGATCATTTTGGGCATCATTCAGTTTGCCGGTCAGATCATGGGTTTTCAGGTGGGGCTGAGCATGTCCAACGTCCTTGATCCCATGACCAATATACAGGTTCCCATTATTGGTCAGTTTCTGACTATTTTCGTGGTACTGCTCTTCCTGCTGGCCAATGGACACCACTATGTGTTTATGGGGCTGTATGAGAGTTACACCCTCATCCCCTTAGGTATGCTCAGCTTCGGGAACCTGGGTGGATTTGCCCAATTGGTGATTGAACTCGCCGCGACGATATTCTATGTTGGCTTCAAGATTACCGGGCCTGTATTTGTGGTTGTTCTCATCTCACAGTCCATTAACGGCATACTCGGGAAAATGGTGCCCCAGATTAACCTGCTCACCGTTGGTCTGCCGGTGCAGATATTTTTTGGTCTACTGACGCTGGCACTGGTTATTCCGGCATTGCGGGTGGTGCTGGAGGGTATTTTCTCCCAATTTTATCGCAATATCTTTATTATTCTGCGGATATTTGCCGCATAAATCCTTGGTGGATACGTACAGGTGAACCATGCCTCCCGAATCAGATCAGGAGAAAACCGAGGAACCGACCCCGAAAAAGCTTGAGAAAGCCAGGGAAGAGGGGAACGTTGCCAAAAGCAAGGATATGAGTGACACGGCGGTTCTCTTTGCCGGAGTCATGACTTTGTATTTTCTCCACGAGCGCATGTTAGAGGGTTTTTTTGCCATTATGCGCAATTATCTCGATCTGACGCGCAACACCTTTCCGACTATTAATGAAATGCCCTCCTTCGGCATTACCATTCTGCTGCAGATGCTACATATTCTCTGGCCCCTCTTCCTTGCCCTCACTCTCTTTGCGCTGGCAATCAATATTGGGCAGATCGGTCTGCTGTGGTCGAGCAAAGCGGTTGCGCCAAAATGGTCCAAGCTCAACCCTATCAAGGGAATAGCCCAGAAGTTTTCTCTGAAGAACCTCATAGAGGTCACAAAAAGTCTGCTGAAGGTCTCGGTCTTTGGTCCAGTGGCGTATTTTATTGCCAAGGATGAGTTTGGCTCAATTTTAATGATGATGCATCTGCCCCCCATAGAGATCTTTGCCACAGCGCTCATGATAATTTTTAAGATCTGGATCACTATTATTCTCATTATGCTGATAGTTTCGGCGGTGGATTTTTACTTTCAGAAGTACCAGCACCATGAAAAACTCAAGATGAGTAAACAGGAGGTAAAGGAAGAACGCAAGCAGATGGATGGGAATCCCGAAGTCAAGCAGCGTATACGCTCCCTGCAGAGGGAGATGGCCATGAAGCGCATGATGGGCGATGTGCCCAAGTCGGATGTCGTCATCACCAACCCCCTGTTCCTGGCGGTGGCGCTCAAATACGATACTGAGGTCAAGGCCGCCCCCTATCTTGTTGCAAAAGGACAGGAACTGGTGGCTCAGCGTATACGGGATCTGGCCCTTGAACATGAGATTCCCATTCAACAGGACCCCCTGCTGGCTCGACAGTTGTACGACTCCCTTGAACCAGGCGATGAGATTACCCATGAACTCTACCAGGCGGTGGCGGAAATCCTGGCTGAGATTTATAGACAAAAAGGAAAAATATAGGTATTATTTTTCGGATAAAGGCTTTTGCCAAGCCTTTCAATATCCTTCCCGTGAGGAGCAAACACTTGGCGCCAAAAGCTCCTGGATTCACTGCCGGCAAAGCGATCAAGATGTCTACAAGTCCTGATATAATAGCAGCTTTTGGCATTTTATCGGTTATTGCCATAATGGTGCTTCCTGTTCCAGCTCCGCTGCTGGATATTCTGCTCACGATCAGTATAACTTTGGGTGTCCTGGTTATCCTGGTTTCACTCTATATTCGTGAGCCGCTGGATTTCTCCATATTTCCTTCGGTACTCCTGATTGTCACACTCTTTCGGCTTTCCCTGAACGTTGCAACCACGAGGACAATCCTGCTGCATGGCCATGAGGGCGAAGCAGCCGCTGGTCAGGTTATCCAGGCTTTCGGCCAGTTTGTCGTCGGTGGTAACTACGTGGTCGGTATCATTGTCTTCATTATTCTTGTCATCATTAACTTTAAGGTTATCACCAATGGTGCCAGTCGCGTGGCTGAAGTTGCTGCGCGCTTTACCCTTGACGCCATGCCCGGTAAACAGATGGCCATTGATGCCGATCTGAATGCCGGCTTCATTGACGACAAGGAAGCAAAAGTACGGCGTGAGCATATTCGCCGTGAAGCGGACTTCCATGGCGCCATGGATGGTGCTTCCAAGTTTGTGAAGGGTGACGCCGTTGCCGGGATTATTATCACGATCATCAATATCGTGGGTGGATTGATCATCGGCATGGCCCAGGGGGGCATGGGCTTCAGCGAGGCGGCCCAGGTCTATACCCTGTTGACCATCGGTGACGGCCTGGTGAGTCAGATACCGGCGCTGATTGTCTCTACCGCGGTGGGTATCGTAGTGACCCGTGCGGCCAGTGAGTCAAACCTTGGTGAGGACATCGCCCAACAGTTTATCGTGAGCCCGAAAGTCATCTGGGTTGCCAGCGTGATCCTCTTCATCTTCGGCATTATTCCCGGCATGCCCTTTATCCCCTTTATGACTCTGGCAGCTTTACTGGCGACACTGGCGTACTTCATTCAAACAGGGAAGATAGGCAAGATACTGGAAGAGGGCCTGGGTGCGTCTGAATCCGACAGTGATGCCGCCCAGGACGAAGCGCCGAAATCCCACGAGGAAGAGGTGGAAGAGCTCCTCCAGATGGATTCCCTGGAGCTCGAAGTGGGATATGGCGTCATCCCTTTGGTGGACAGTTCCCAGGGTGGTGACCTGCTGAACCGCATCAAGTCCCTGCGCAAGAATATTGCACTGGAGCTAGGCTTTATTGTGCCGCCCATTCGCATTCGGGACAATCTGCAGCTCAAGCCCAACGACTATGTCTTCAAAGTCAAGGGGATTGAGGTGGGCTCCGGTGATGTCTATCCTGGTCAGCTTCTTGCCATGAACCCGGTTGGCGACGATATCACCCTGCCCGGGACGCCGACGGTCGAGCCGGCTTTTGGCCTGAAAGCGATGTGGGTTACGGATAATTACAGTGATGAAGCAGAGATGCTTGGCTATACGGTTGTCGATGCTGGTACGGTCATTTCCACCCATATTGGCGAACTGATCAAGCAGCACTCCAAGGATATTCTCGGAAAGCAGGAAACCCAGAGCCTGCTTGATAATATTCAGAAATCCCATCCCAGTGTGGTGGGTGATCTGGTTCCGGGTCAGCTTCCCCTGGGAGCGGTACAGCATGTGCTGCAGAATCTTCTGAGTGAACGTATATCCATCCGTAATATGCTGACAATACTTGAGACCCTTGGTGATTACGCTGCTGCCACCAAGGATCCGGATATCCTCACGGACTATGTGCGCGGGCGACTCAGTCGCCAGATTACCAAGATGTATGCTGATGAAACCAATACCATACGGGTTCTGACACTCGATCCGCACCTGGAACAGATGATCTCCGAGTCTATCCAGAAGTCCGATCAGGGGCGTGTGGTGGTGATGGAGCCCCACAAGGCACAGCGTTTCCTGGTAAATCTCATTCACACCGCTGACCGGATCAGCGAACAGGGGGTTACGCCGGTGCTCATGGTTTCCCCCGTAGTGCGCGCGCCACTGAAACGCCTGGTGATGCGTTATGCGCCCAAGCTTGTTATTCTGGCACATACCGAACTTGCTGACAGTGTGAATATTGAAGCCCTCGGCACCGTCGGACTTGAAGAAAAGAGAGAGTAACCATGCAGGTAAAACGCTACGAAGTATTCGACATGAAAGAGGCCATGGAGAAGATCAAGCAGGACCTTGGCCCGGAAGCCGTGATCCTCTCCACCAAGACCATAAGCAAGTCGGGCTCCTTTGGTATGTTTTCACGTCCTCTAATGGAAGTGACGGCTGCCGTAGATGTTGAAAGCCAGAAACTCACGCAGCAGGAGAGACCTGTCGCTGGAATGGCAAAAAACCTGCATGCAGCCTATAACAGTCGGGGAGCGTTGAGCACAGTGGAAGATGTTGACAGTGATGCCGATGTGCAACGCATTCTCAGTGCCTTCAAGGATGCCACCTCCGATGAGGGGCGTGGGAGTATCCCCTCCGCACGACAAAACGCTGCGGGCGCAGGGCGCCGATCCGCCACGGCAGGAGTGAAGACCACGACAACACCGCAACAGGAACAGATTCAGACAATTTTGCAGGAATTGAAGGCGTTGCGTGAGTCCATGCTGCAGCAGCACGCAACGGATCAGATGTTTCGTCAGCAGCAAGAGCAGATCGCCGAGTTGAAGGGTATCCTGCTCAGTCTGGCTACGGAAAAATATTCCGCCAGACCGGTTTTCGAGGAAAAGCCTCTGAATGATCTCTACACCATGCTGCTGCGCGCTGGAGTGGACCGGTATATCTGCCATAAAATGGTTGATGCCCTGAAGGCAAAGCTTGGATCTGTTGACGACACTGAGCTGGTCATGCGCAATGCGCGGCAGTTGGTGTCGCGCATTGTTCCCATGGGTGACGGTATTGAGGTCGATGGTATTCATCCGAAAATCGTGGCGCTGATCGGGCCGACCGGAGTTGGGAAGACGACTACCATTGCCAAGATAGCAGCAGATCATCTGCTGCGCCAGGGGGTTTCGGTAGGGCTTATCACGCTGGATACCTACCGGATCGCGGCAGTTGAACAACTGAAAACCTATGCCAATATCATCAAGATACCGGTCGAGGTGGTCAACCAGAACGAGTCGCTTCTGCTGGCGCTGCGCAAAAATCTTGATAAAGACCTGGTGCTGGTTGATACGGCGGGCCGCTCCCACCGCGATACTCAGCAGATAGAAGACCTGATGCGTTTTCTGAGGGAGGAGAAGATAAAGGTGGAAGTACATATTGTCCTGAGTGCCTCCACCAAAGAAGCAGATCTCAATGACATCATGCAGAGCTTTGAAAAGGTAGGTATTGACCGGGCAATTATTACCAAACTTGATGAATCAAGCAGTTTTGGCGGGGTATTCAACTGCCTGGCCAAGCGGGGTCTTCCGGTCTCCTACTTCGCCAATGGTCAGGATGTGCCCAATGACCTGATACCTGCCAGTAATCATGCTTTTTTTGAGCTGCTGACCGGTACGCCGGCTGAGGAGAAACGATGAGTACAGATCAGGCCGCATCATTGCGGAGCCTTGCTACCAGTAAACTCACATCACCCAAGGCAGCGCCAGGCCCAGGTCGCAATACCCGCGTTATCGCGGTCACCAGCGGCAAGGGCGGTGTCGGCAAAACCAATACGTCAGCAAACCTTGCCTTTGTCGCTGCCGGAACGGGTAAAAAAGTTCTGGTTATAGATGCGGATATTGGCCTGGCAAACCTCGACATTACCTTGGGTATAACGCCGAAATACCATATGGGCGATGTTCTACGCGGCACCTGCACCCTGAAAGAGGTCATCATTCCAGGCCCCAATGGCATGTGGGTCATTCCCGGGGGCAGTGGACTTGATGAGGTGGCGCGCGTTGAAGAGCAGCAGATGCTCAGTATCCTTGGACAATCACAGGAACTTGATGACTTTGATATCGTCATTATCGACACCGGGGCGGGAATATCCGAACTGGTGCTGAATTTTCTGCTGGTCGCCCATGAGATTGTGATTGTGACAACACCTGAGCCCACGGCATTCAGTGATGCCTATGCTGTTATCAAGCATTTGACGACAAAATATCAGAAGCAGAATCTCAAATTGCTGGTGAATATGGTGAAGAGCTCTTCCGAAGGGCAGCAGATTCACATGAAGATGAACATCATGCTGAAGCGCTTTATTCAAAGTGAAATAGCCTATCTCGGCAGTGTCAGTGATGACGCCATGCTGCGCAAATGTGTGCGCAAGCAGAAGCTGGTCTGCGACCTGTACCCGGCCAGCCCGGCTTCGAAGAACTTCCAGAACCTGGCACAACGCCTTTTCGACGGCAGCACGAATATTATCAGTACCGCACAGGCTGGTTTTTTCTCCAGTTTTTTTGAGCGCATACTCAGCGGGAGGCGATCGTGAACATCAAGATTGATCCTGCCCGCGTTGCCATTGCCATGGGTCTGGTGGGCACTTCCCTTGTCGCAGGAGTCGCTCTGCTGCTGACAGAGGAATTCTCCTTTTTCTTTAAAGTCGCGGCGGTATCCCTTATCATACTTTCTTTGCTTGGCTATATCGTGGGGGTGTTAATCAGAGAGCTGCATGAAGAGTACCTCAACTTTAAGGGTGTACTGTTGAAAAAGCATGCGCTGAAAGTTCCTATGGCGCAGAAAGTTCCCGTGCATCGTGACTTTCAGGATCACGATGACGATGAGAGCACATTGGATCTGAATATTGATTATGCGCGTGAGCAGCAGGATTTTGATGAAGACACCATGGCGGAATCTTCCTACGAGGAGGCTGTCAGTGAGAGCAGGGGCTAATTGGTGTGATGCTGGTATCAGGAGGTGTTCGAGATGAGGAAATTTGAGGAATTTTGCCCCAGGGCAGAACTCAAAAATACTCCTGCCATTCGTAACCAGATTATCGAGGAGTACGCTCCTTTGATAAAGTACATAGCTACACGCATACACGCAGGTCTCCCTTCGAATATCGAACTCGATGACCTTATCAGTATTGGAGCGCTGGGGCTTATTGATGCCATTGATAAATTTGATATGAATCGCGGCGTGCTCTTCAAAACCTATGCTGAATCGCGAATTCGTGGCAAGATACTCGACGAACTGCGTAAGCTTGACTGGTTGCCCCGTGGATTGCGACAAAAAAACAAGGCACTGGATCGTGCCTACAGTAAGCTGGGCATCAATGAGGGCAGGGAAGTCTCTGACGGAGAGCTGGCTGCGGAACTGGGCATTGATGAGGCAGAAGTTCAGCAGTATATCTCCCAGGCCGGTGGGTACACCATGCTGAGTCTGGATGAACAGATGTATGACCGTGATGGCAGCGAATCAGGGACGCTGAGCGACCTGATTCCTGATCGCGAAAACGCTGGTCCGGAGGAGCACCTGGAGATTACTCAGAACCAGGAATTTCTAAAAAAACATATACGCTTGCTTTCGGAGAAGGAACAGCAGATGCTGGCCCTCTATTATTACGAAGAGTTGACCATGAAGGAAATTGGGACTGTGCTGGGGATAACGGAATCCCGGGTTTCTCAGATTCACTCACAGGCCCTTTTTAAGTTAAAGAAAGCCATGGGGCGCCTCTAGGACTCGCAGAGAATATTTCGGTAAAGGATGACTTCCATGCAGCAGATCCGAGTGCTGGTAGTTGATGATTCAGCTTTCATGCGAAAAATGCTCACGACCATGATGGAGAAAGATCCAGCCATCAAGGTGGTGGGTACTGCCAAAAATGGTCAGGATGCCCTGGAGCAGATCAGTGCCTTGCAGCCCGATCTGGTGACCATGGACATAGAAATGCCGATTATGGATGGCCTGACAGCTCTGGAGCAGATCATGGAGAGGACTCCTGTTCCGGTTATCATGGTCAGTTCACTCACCACTGAGGGGGCGGAAGCTACCCTGAAGGCCCTTGATCTGGGTGCGCTGGACTTTATTGCCAAACAGACCAGCTTTGTCAGCACCGATATCGTGAAGATAGAAAAAGAGCTGATTCATAAAGTGAAGCTGTTTGCGCGCAAACAGCCGACCCAGCGTTTCCGCATTCACCGTCCGCTTACCGAGCAGCGCGTTTCAAAACGGGTGCCTGCACCCCCACCGGCATCAGTTCCTCAACAGCCGCCAAGAACGACCCCAAGACGCGCAGGAAAGGCACGTATCATCGCCATTGGCACCTCGACTGGTGGTCCCCCAGCGCTCCAGGCGGTACTTACCAGGTTGCCTGCTGCCACACCGGTGCCCATCGTTATTGTGCAACATATGCCACCTGCCTTTACCGGTCCCCTGGCCAAACGTCTGAATTCACTGTGCGCCATCGAGGTACGTGAAGCCCAGCACGGGGATGTGTTGCAACCTGGGCTGGCTCTGCTGGCCCCCGGAGCAAAGCATATGACAATCAAGGCAGGTCGCATTCAGCTTTCTGACCTGCCTGACAATACCTTGCATAAGCCAAGTGTTGATGTTATGGCACAGAGTGTGTGTCAGGAGTTTGGCGCCTCGACTCTTGGGGTGATCATGACGGGAATGGGTAATGACGGGTTGCAGGCATTCAGGATGCTCTATGAAATGGGTGGATCGGTTATCGCCCAGAGCGCTGAAACCTGCGTGGTATATGGCATGCCAAGGGCCGTCGTGGAACATGGTGTTTACACGGAAATTGCAGATCTCCAGGACATTGCCGCGCGAATACAGACCTACTGGTAATGAAGATATCGAGAACGGTCGAAGAGTATGTATATCACTCTAGAGAAGGAGAAGGGAGAACACCATGGCTGATATTCTCTCCCAGGAGGAAATAGACCAGCTGCTCTCATCGGTCAGTGCCGATGATGAGCCGGAGGCAGCCGTAGAAACCCTTACGGTTACCAAGAAGAAGGTTTCCCTCTATGATTTCAAGCGCCCTGATCGGGTCAGCAAAGATCAGATGCGGTCTATCAAGAACCTGCACGACAAGTTCGCCCGCAACTTTTCTTCCAGCCTCTCAGGGTACCTGCGTTCCATTACCGACATGAACCTCATCAGTGTCGATCAGATGACCTATGGTGAGTTTCTGATGAGCCTTCCCAACCCCACCAGCTTCAATATCATCAGCATGTTACCCCTGGATGGCAATGCTGTCCTTGAGGTCAACCCGTCTCTGGTTTTTCCAATTATCGACAAACTTCTGGGGGGGCAGGGCGAGCCCATAGATGAAGTGCGAGAAATCACTGATATTGAGCAGAACGTCATCGGTGGCGTGCTGGCCATCGCTTTGCGTGAGCTGGCAGAGGTCTGGCAACCCATCATAAATATCCGCTTCAAGATAGAGCTTCGTGAAACCAGCCCCCATGTCATCCAGATTGTCAGCCAGAACGAAGTGGTTATTCTGCTTGTTTTTGAAATTAAAGTTGGTGATGTCAGTGGTATGATGAATATCTGCATCCCTGCCATTGTCCTTGAGCCGATCATGCAGAAAATCGACTCGCAGGACTGGCTTATCGGCGCAAAGAAAATGCATGCCACGGCCAATGTTCAGCAGATTACCAGTATCGTGTCAAAATCCAGGACGAATCTGCAGGCGGTACTGGGGGAATCCACCATGACGCTGCGTGAAATTCTTGACCTTGAAATTGGCGACATACTGACGTTAAGCACCAAGGTTCGAGATCCCATGGTTCTGCAGGTTGGCGATATGAAGAAGTATTACGGCGAAATCGGCATCATCGACAATAACAAGGCATTCAAAATCCACCGTAAAATTGTGAAAGAAGATGTGTAGCCATGACACCAGAAGGATTGAGTCAAGAAGAAATTAACGCGATGCTTAATATGGTTGGAGACAGTGAAGATGATGGGCCTGATCTGAGCGATTTCTCCCGCATTGTGGTGAGTAATCTGTCGTCGTCCATGGGTACCAGTATCAACAATCCTTTGGAGATGCAGGTTGCCGGTGAAGGCATGGTAAGTGGTGATGCGCTGGGAGCTGAACCACAGGTGATACTGTCACGAGTTCCCTTTGAAGAGGGAGCCACTGGAACCATGTTCCTCGTGGCACCGATTTCCATGGCCAGTATCTTTGTCGATCTCATGATGATGGGTGAGGGCACGGCGAAGGACAGCATGGAGGAGGATGATCTTGATGCCTACAGTGATCTGCTTAATACGTCCTTTTCCAGTTGTGTTGTCCCTCTGAATGAAGCAGCTCAGGGGGTAAAGTTCCGTTTTGCCTCAGTGAGTTCGTCGGTCTTTGACCAGGACTCACTTGCCAGCGCACTCGGGGATGAGAGTCTGTATCGCCTGGAGATCAGTGTGAATGCTCCCGGCAAAGTGGATGGTACTCTGCAGCTTTTGATACCCCAGACTCTGGCCCAAGAAATTTCATCCGCATTTAGCGAGCAGGAAAGCGCCAGTGATGGTGATGATCTGTTTGACTTCAGTGATGTGGACCTGGAGAATCTGGCTGCAGATGACAGTTCAGCTGATTTCGGTGGTTTTGACAGTGGTGGCGGTGGTGGAGGCGCCGGTTCCTCCAGCCTCAACAAGGAGCAGATGCGGAACATCGAAATGCTGCTGGATATTGATCTGGCAGTTATCATTCGCATCGGTTCAACCAAGATATACCTGAAAGACCTGCTGAAACTGGGCTCCGGCTCTATTGTGGAACTGGATAAAAAAGCGGGTGATCCCGTGGAACTTGTCGTAAACAAGAAAGTCATTGCCCGCGGGGAAGTGGTGGTCATCGACGCGAATTTCGGCCTGCGCATCAACGAGATTCTCAGCAAGCGTGATCGACTGGAAAGTCTGCGGGGCTAGCGGGGAATACTGATGTCAAAAATTATCGGCATAGATTTTGGCACGACCAACTCGGTGGTGGCCTATATAGACAGTGGCAGACCAGTGGTTATCCCCAACAGTTCCGGGGAGGCCCTGACCCCGAGTGCTGTGGCATTTCAGAAAGATGGCAGTGCTCTGATCGGCAATACTGCAAAGAATCAGGCCGTGATCAACAGTGAACGAACCTTTCTCTCCATCAAACGCCATATGGGGACAAGCTTCACTTCAACCATAGATGGCATACGCTATCGTCCTGAGATGATAGCCGCCATGATCATACGCCAACTGCGCAGTGAAGCGGAAGAAGCCCTTGGTATGCCAATTCAGCGCGCTGTCATTACCGTCCCCGCCTACTTCAGTGATCAGCAGCGGCAATCGGTGAAGGATGCCGGACGCCTTGCCGGGCTGGAAGTGGCGCGTATTATTAACGAGCCTACAGCGGCAGCACTGGCCTACGGTATTGATCGTGGGAACCATGAAATCATCGCTGTTTTTGACCTGGGTGGAGGAACATACGATATTTCTATCCTTGAAGTGTGCGATGGTGTTGTGGAAGTGCTGGCCACCTCCGGAAACAACCACCTTGGTGGTGATGATCTGGACAGCGCCCTGATACAGCACATCGCACAGCAGTTTTATCGTCAGCACTCCATTGACCTCACCGAGGATAAAATGGCCATGCAGAAACTTCGCGAGGACGCTGAAAAAGCAAAAATCATGCTCTCGGAAGTTTCGGAAGTCACTATTAACATACCCTTTATCACTGCTGACAATACCGGACCGAAGCACCTGGAAGTCACCATAAACAGGGCACAGTTTGATGAGATCATCAAACCCATCGTGGCGCAGCTCATCCCTCCCGCCGAAGCGGCTCTCAATGATGCTGGTCTCAAACCCGAAGATATTTCGCGGGCATTACTGGTCGGAGGTACCACGCGCGTGCCACTGGTGCAGAAAACCATAGAAAAATTTACCGGGAAGCCTGTCTCAAAAAATGTCAACCCCGTCGAGTGCGTTGCATTGGGCGCTGCGGTGCAGGCAGGTATCATAGAAGGTGATGTCAAGGATCTTATACTGGTTGATATCACTCCGCTGACCCTGGGGATTGAAACCGAGGGTGACAGATTTATCCCCATCATCAACCGCAATACCGCTCTTCCCTGCTCAAACTCCAAAGTCTTCACTACCATCAGCGATAATCAGAATGTGGTGGAGGTGCATATTCTGCAGGGTGAAAGTGAACGTGCCTCCAATAATATCTCCCTGGGAAAATTTCAACTGACAGGCATACGCATGGCAGCCAAGGGGGAGCCTCGCATTGAAGTGACCTTTAATATTGATGTCGACGGTATCGTGTCTGTTTCCGCCATAGATCTGGATACGCGCAACCGGCAGGAGATTAACATCAAGGATTTTAATCGGATATCTGAGATTCAGATGCGATCACAGGTCCGTTTCATAGAAAAAAAGGTGCTGCGAAATGCACAATAATTGCCTTTTTCTGAAGAGTTTATTATAGTATCCTCTTAAAAAAATGCATCAAAATGTTTCGAAATTATAGTAATGGAGGATTAGATGGATCGCAAGGATATAAAGATCATCACCGTAGATGATTCTTCCACTATGAGGCGTATCATCAAGAATACGCTTACCCGCCTTGGCTTCAAGGATATCATTGAAGCTGACAATGGTGTGACTGGCCTTGCAGCACTGGGCGAAAACAAGGTGGATCTCGTGATTACCGACTGGAATATGCCGGAAATGGACGGGCTTCAGTTTGTCAAGGCGATCCGTACCAATGAAGAGTACAAACACCTGCCTATTCTTATGATCACGACGGAAGCCGCCAAGGAAGATATTCTCGAAGCTCTGCGCTCAGGCGTGAATAATTACATTGTCAAACCCTTTACTCCTGAGACCCTGGAAGAGAAAATATCCAAGGTACTGGGACTGTAAAATGACCCACGTTCAGGATGCCTCCCATGGATAGCGAAACACGACGGGAGCTGGTGTCTATTCTGCAACGGATGGTTGATGGAGACTTGAAACACGTCACCAGGGACACCACCCACCTGCAGCCACACATAGTTGAGAAGCTGAACAGGCTTTGTCAGAAGCTCAACCCTATAGCGCCGGTGATGTCATCCTGTTTACACGATATACCAGTGATGGAGAAATCCCTTGAAGAGATCGTTTCCATCACGGAAGACTCAGTAGTGCACCTTATGTCATCCAGTGAGCAATTGCTTGATCGCTTTAACAGCGTCAAGGATCTGCTGGAACGGACGGTGGCTTCTGAGAGTGATTATGGTATTCATTTTCAGAAAATAGAGGAACTGAACCAGCAGAATCAGGACGAAATATATGACATGATGAGTTCCCTGGAATTCCAGGATATTACTCATCAGAAGGTTGACAGGCTCAGCAAACTTGTCGGTGACATGCAGACCCGTGTTGACGAGCTGGCAGCCGTACTTTCGTTGAGGCAAAGCCATGGGGCCGCACCTCAACTGTTGAAACGTGAAGAAGAAACATCAGCAGATGACCAGGGGTTGGTCGATAAACTTCTCGCTGAATTCGGACTCTGACAGGGGGAGCAATGGGACACGAAGATACAGAAATTATCGAGGACTTTCTGGTCGAGACAGACGAACTGCTGGAAAAGCTTGACCAGGATCTTATCGAGCTTGAAAACAGTCCGGATAATTACGACCTCCTGAACGCCATTTTCCGCTGCGCCCATACGGTAAAGGGCACCAGCGGATTTCTGGGTTTTACCACCATGGCGGAGCTGACTCACCATGCTGAAGATGTTTTGAATAAACTGCGCAAGGGCGATCTTGTCATGAATCCCCATACCATGGATATTCTGCTGGAAGCCTTTGATCTGGTGAAGAGCATCACTGAGGATATTCGCTCTGGCCGTGGCGACTCCCAGCAGGATATCAGCGGGGTTGTCGAGCGATTGCACCTGATTACCGAAGGCAAAGAAGGCGAAGTCGTTCTGGACCATGAGACGCCGCCAGCGCCCCAGACTCTGCCAGCCGAAGAAACGGCTGCAGTTCCACCCGCTGTGTCGCCCCGCCCTGCTGCGGCAGTTGCCGCAACTGCTCCGGTTGCTGATCCCCACCCCATTGCCCCAGCGTCTGAACCCACCAAAAAAACTCCACCCCCGGCTCCCGCTGCCAAGAACGCTCCCAAGCAGGCAGCTGCCGATGATCGAAAAAAAGGTGAACAGACGATCCGTGTCGATGTAGACCGCCTGGACGCGCTTATGAATCTGGTTGGAGAGCTGGTTCTTGGACGTAACCGCATACTTCAGCTTACCAGCCAGATGGAGTCTGATCGTGATAACGAGCATGTGGAAGCCCTCAGTGAGACCAGTGCCCAGTTGAGCCTGATCACCACCGAGCTTCAGATGGCGGTCATGAAGACACGCATGCTGCCTGTTGGTAAAGTGTTCAATCGGTTTCCGCGGATGGTGCGCGATCTCTCCCGCGAATTGAAAAAAGACATCGAACTCATCATCACTGGCGAAGATACCGAACTTGACAAGTCTGTGGTTGAAGAGATCGGAGACCCTCTGGTTCACCTGATCCGCAACTCCTGCGACCATGGGGTGGAAACACCGGAAGAGCGCAAGGCGGTTGGCAAACCCGCAACGGGGAAAGTACACCTTTCAGCTTTCCATGAAGGGAACCATATCGTCATCGAAATCAAGGATGATGGCAAGGGTATAGATGCCGATGTCATCAAGGCCAAGGCTGTTGAAAAAGGCGTCATCACCGAAGCCGAAGCCAGTCGCATGGGCAAGACCGAGGCGCTGAACCTGATCTTTGCGCCGGGTTTCTCTACCGCCGCCAAGGTTACAGATGTCAGTGGACGCGGTGTTGGTATGGATGTGGTGCGTACCAATATTGAAAAACTCAATGGTCTGATTGTCATCGATACAGACCTTGGCAAAGGTTCCACCTTTACGATCAAAATCCCCCTTACCCTGGCCATCATTCAAGTGCTTCTGGTGGGTGTATCCGACGAAAGCTATGCGATTCCCCTGGTGTCGGTGGTTGAAACGGTCAAAGTCACCAGAGGAGAAATTAAAACCATCGAACGTAAACAAGTGCTGCGATTACGTGATGAAGTGGTCCCCCTGGTAAAGCTGTCCGGCATTTTCGATGTGCCTACAGAAGAAAAAAACGACGTCTATATTGTCATCCTCGGGCTCGCGGAGCGGCGTATTGGTTTGATTGTCGATACACTGCTGGGGCAGGAGGAAATCGTCATTAAGACCCTCGGCGACTATCTCAAGGGGACCCCTGGCATAACCGGTGCTACCATCATGGGTGATGGTAGGGTGAATCTCATCGTCGATGTGGCCTCCATGATTGAGATGGCAGCGGAAGGTGCCGCATCATGAAATCGCTGAAGCGCCGTGACATGCTGAAGCTCTGTGCTGTCCTGGCCGTGCTTCTGGTTGGCGGCGGCAGCTTTCACGAAGCCAGTGCCTATCGAACCACGAAATATTTTCTTCTGGAAGTTTATCCGGTGGAGGGTGTACCCTTTCGCACTCTCTCACACCTTCCTCCCATGTCATACTTTCATCATTATGGTGGTGAAAGCGCCTTTATCAATGTATACCCTCTTTACTCGATCCAGGCTCCCAACAATAACCTGTCAACCTTTCAGCAACTGGTGGAGCAAGAGGGCCTCGGCCCGGCCAATTACCTTCCCCTTGATCCCGGGCAAGCGCAAAATCGAGGCAAAGGCAGATTGGCCAAGGATCGACAATGGTATCGGTAACATGGAGCACTCATGGTTAAGCGCGTAACCTCTGACAGTCTGATAATGATGAGCGAAGGCGAATTTGAGTTCCTGATCAGTCGTCTGCTGCGACATATTGGCTTTTCCATCAATGAAAGCCTTGATTTTGGCAACAACGAGCGTATCTACATCGCCCAGGGACGCAAAAAACCCTATATGGGGAAGTTTGTCATACGGTACAAGCGCAATACCGGGGAAGATGACGTTCTCGATATGGAGTTCCTGAACGGGACATCCCATTGGACGATCCGCGAAGCCACCAACAAGGTTCTTATTGTCAGTAACTGTAACTTCTCGGAAGAACTGCAGTTTCACGCCGATAACTCGGAAGTCGAACTGATAGGAGCCGATGAAATCGTTCGACTCGCCAATGAGATCGCCGAAGAAGATGAAAGGCGCAAAAAAGAGCAGGAAAGCATCAAGAAGCGCCGCAAGCGCCCAAATGTGCCCTATGGACGCACCCTGATACTTAAACTTGAAACTGAATACACTATTGATCTCGCACCGGTTACAGTGAAGGAATGGCTCAATGTCTGGCTGCGCATCAAGTCGGAAATCGAAGTTATTCTGGCCACCGCCCTGAAAATCGACCCGGAATCCGTGGACAAGAATGATTCCGAGCGCCTGAAGTCCCTGACCACAAAACTTGAAGGCCTCTACTTCGACCTCATGAAGTACAAGGTGCCCGATGTGGCGCAACTCAGTCGTGATATGGCGGAACGGGTGCTGGAAAACGTCATCCTGCTGGTCACGGGAACGCTCTACGAGGAACCCTTGGAGGACATTGAAGACTATCGTGCCAATATCACGAAACTTGATAATGAGCTGACGGCGGTGAACAAGGAGCTGGTGGAGTACCTGGAAGAGAAGGAAAAGGAAGTCAAGCGTCGGGAAAAGTTCCGCAATATCGTCCTGGTGGGCTATGTGGTGGGGATCCTGCTGCTGATGGCCATACTGGTGTCCAAGACATGACCCGTGCAGAACTCCAGAAACAGATCCATGGACTGCTGCAGACAGTAGTTTTTCTCCGTGATGAGTCCCAGAATCTGCGTGAGCAGCTTAGGGATGGTGACATCAAGGTTGGCAGAAAGCTCAATATGAGCGCAGACTACCTGGAGTTGGCTTCACGTCTGAGCGCGGAAATAGAAAAAAAACTGCAGGAACTTTCCACGGTGGTGGAGTCACAGGAGAGCCCCGATGGTGAGTTCCGTTTTCAGGATGACTACGGGACATTTGACAGTCGTCTTAACGAATTTCTGGGCCCTGGTGGCTCAAAACAGCAGTGACCTGAGGGAAGATTGACCCCTGGCACCCGCAAATTACCCCTTATCGCTGCTTCCTCCCGGACCTGACGAGGTTCAGAGTCTTGCGCCGCAGGGGATCTTCCCTACAGGTCGCGTGCAACATACCATAGGCATATCAGGGCCGCAAGGTCTCCCCATAGAAAAATTCAGGAGTAGAAACGCAATGCAGAAAAATGTTCAGATTTCCCGTGCCCTCATCAGTGTCTCCGACAAAACCGGCATTGTTGAGCTGGCCCGGTTTCTCCATAGTCGAGGAGTACAGATACTTTCCACAGGCGGCACTGCCAGACTGCTGCAGCAGAGCGAAATTCCCGTAGTGGAAGTTGGCGATTATACTGGAACCCGTGAAATGCTTGATGGTCGTGTGAAAACCCTTCATCCGAAGGTACATGGCGGCATTCTGGGCATGCGCGATAACGCTGAGCATCGTCAGCAGATGAAGGACCACGGCATCGACCCCATCGACCTGGTGGTGGTCAATCTGTATCCCTTTGAACAGACAGTCAGAAAGGGCTGCACCTACGAGGAAGCCGTTGAAAACATCGACATCGGTGGGCCGACCATGCTGCGCAGTGCCGCCAAGAATCATCAGGATGTGGTAGTCGTGGTGGACCCAAGCGACTATACTGCCCTGCAGGCTGAAGTTGAATCCACTGGAGTGGTAAGCTTTGATACGCGCAGGAATCTTGCCCGTAAGGTCTACCTGCACACTGCCAGCTATGACGCCATCATCAGCGGATATTTCAATGAAGAGCAGTCTGTGGACTTTCCAGACACCTGGGTAATGAGCGGGGCGAAACTGCAGGACCTGCGTTATGGCGAAAATCCACACCAGCAGGCCGCTTTTTATGGCGATCCCTTCCGTAGTGAGGCCAGTGTGGCGACCGCCAGGCAGCTGCATGGCAAGGAACTCAGCTACAATAACATCATTGACGCTGACGCGGCTCTGGAACTGGTTAAAGAGTTCCAACTGCCCACTGTCGTCATTATCAAACACACCAACCCCAGCGGTGTTGCTTCCGCTGGGACCATAGCCGAGGCATATGCAAAAGCGCTCGCAACTGACCCCGTCAGCGCCTTTGGTGGTGTGATCGCCGCCAATCGCCCCATAGACGAGACAGCTGCCGGCGAAATGGCTCAGCTCTTTGTGGAGATTATTATCGCACCTTCCTTTACCCCGCAGGCTCTGGAAATACTCACTCGCAAGAAAAACATCCGTCTGCTGGAGACTGGCACCCTTGACGCGAAACGTGATCGTGAGAAATTCGTGCGCAAGGTTACCGGCGGATTCCTGGTGCAGGATCGCGACCTCGGCATGATCGACAATATTGAAACCTGTCGGGTCGCCACTGAAATCAAGCCGACGGCCGAGCAGTACCGCGCTCTCATCTTTGCCTGGAAAGTGTGCAAACACGTCAAGTCCAACGCCATTGTCTACGCCAATGATGGTCAACTGGTCGGCGTGGGCGCTGGCCAGATGAGCCGGGTCGACTCAAGCCGCCTGGGAGTGCAGCGCGCGCAGATGCCGATCGAAGATACGGTGATGGCATCTGACGCCTTTTTCCCCTTCCGTGACAGCATTGACGCCGCAGCCGCTGTTGGCGTGAAGGCCATCATTCAACCAGGTGGCTCGGTCAGGGACGAAGAAGTTATCGCTGCCTGCAATGAGCATGGCATCGCCATGGTTTTGACTGGCATGCGTCACTTCCGGCACTGATGATGTCGATTCAGAGACGTCAGACACCATCACTGTGGATCGGCAAGGTTGAGGTCGGGGGCTCTGCCCCCGTTTCCATTCAAAGTATGACCACAACCAGGACCACGGATATCCGTGCAACAGTGGCACAGATCAGCGAGCTGGCCACTGCCGGCTGCGATATCGTACGCGTCGCCGTTCCCGACGAGGCGTCCTCCCACAGTCTGGCGGAGCTGGTTCCCCTTTCGCCTCTCCCCGTAGTTGCCGATATCCACTTTAACCATACCTTTGCCCTGCGCGCGCTTGATGCTGGAGTGCACGGGTTACGCATCAACCCTGGAAATATCGGTTCTGCGGAGCGCATTGCCAGTGTTGTGGAAAAGGCGCGCAGCCGCAATGTGCCGATTCGCATTGGCGTCAATGCGGGGAGCCTTGAGAAGGATATCCTGCAGCGCCACGGGCACCCTGGCCCAGAAGCCATGGTGGAGAGTGGTCTGCGCCATATCGCGCTGCTGGAAAAGCTCAACTACCGCAATATGAAGATTTCCCTCAAAGCCAGTGATGTCTACACCACCATGCAGGCATATCGGCTGATAGCGTCAAAGGTTCCCTATCCCCTCCACCTGGGAGTCACCGAAGCCGGCACGGAATTCGGCGGTACTGTCAAAAGCGCCATTGGCATCGGTGGCCTGCTGTCTGAAGGTATCGGCGATACCATCCGCGTCTCACTGACTGCTGACCCCGTCCGCGAAATCCGTGTGGCCCGGAAGATCCTGCAATCCCTGGGTCTGCGCAGAGAGGGGGTCAACTTTGTCTCCTGCCCGACCTGCGGTCGGGTCGAGGTTGATCTGGTCAGCCTGGCAAACCGTGTGGAAGAAGCGCTGCAGCATATCCCCCACCCCATTACCGTCGCGGTGATGGGCTGTCCGGTCAATGGCCCCGGTGAAGCCCGTGAAGCCGATTATGGCATTGCCGGGGGCAAGGGCCGGGGGCTGGTCATGCACCATGGTGAGGTGGTGGGCTGGTTTCCCGAGGATCAGCTGGTGGAAACCCTCTTGGCATTGATTCATAAGGATTTCCCCGCCCCCTCCGATTTTGCTTGATTTTTCAGAGCGAAAAGCCATATATCGTCCAATCTCAAACCCTTGGGTGGTGGTACTAAACCCTTGGGATTTTCCCTGCCGGGGGCACCTCCATGGACGAACTCTCCTTCACCTTTTCCTGGTTTTCGACACTGCTTCTGCCACTGCTTATCATGATTGCGAAAGTTGTGGAGGTAGCCGTAGGGACCATCCGTATCATGTTCGTCTCCCGGGGAATGAAATACCTGGCTCCACTGGTGGGGTTTATCGAGGTCATTATCTGGCTGGCCGCCATCACTCAGGTCATGTCGAACATGGGAAATATCGCCAACTATATGGCCTACGCCATTGGCTTTACTGTGGGAAACTACCTTGGCATTATCATTGAGGAGCGTATCAGCCTGGGGTACAGCCTGGTGCGTGTCATCACCCGGCGCGATGCCACAGAACTGGTGCACTACCTGAAGGAGTCCCGCTATCATGTCACCCATGTGGACGCTGAAGGAGAGCTCGGCGATGTCAAGGTCATCTTCACGACCATACGCAGACGTGAACTGCCCCGGGTACTTGAAATCATCAAGACGTTTAACCCTCGGGCCTGTTACACCATAGAAGATCTGCGTTTTGTCAGTGAAAGCGGCTTACCCCATGGTGCCACCCGCAGTGCCATGGGTCTGCAGTCATTGCTCCCTGTTGCCTTGCGTCGTCAGACGGTGAAGGAGCAGGTGGTCGCCCCCTGATTTCAAAGGGTGATTTTCCCTCATTTTTGCGATAGTATGCCCCTATGAAACAGCCAGAGAAGGAGTACCGGACACATGATGGAACAGGATTCCAATGAACAGATAGAACAGCGCAAACTGAAGCTGAGCCAGCTGCAGGAGATGGGTGTTAACCCCTACAGTGGTCGCAGTGAGCGTAATACGGATATTGTCACCATCCACCATGCCCATGGTGAACAGGACAGACAGCAGCTCGAGGATACCAGGGAGAGTCTGCCTCGCTATACCATTGCCGGCAGGATAATGGCTTTGCGGAGTTTCGGTAAGGCCGCTTTTGTGAAACTGCGCGACCGTACCGGTTCGGTACAGGCCTATGTGGCCCGAGATGATATCGGCAGTGACGCCTTTGGACAGTTCAAGAAAATCGAAGTGGGCGATATCATCGAAGTCTGTGGCTTTCCCTTTCGCACAAAGACCGATGAACTGTCACTGCATGCCACCACATGTCGTCTGCTCGTCAAGGCCGTGCGACCACTGCCGGAGAAATGGCACGGGCTGAAGGATCGGGAAACCTGTTACCGGCAGCGCTATGTGGATCTTATGGTGAACGAGGAGTCACGGGAGCGTTTTCTCATGCGCGGGCGCATCGTGAAGTTTATCCGCGACTACTTCACCGCCCGTGACTATCTGGAAGTGGAAACACCCATGATGCATCCTCTCCTGGGCGGAGCTGCTGCCAAACCCTTTGTGACCCATCACAATACCCTGGATATGGATCTCTATCTGCGCATCGCGCCGGAACTTTATCTGAAGCGCCTGGTGGTAGGGGGTTTTGATCGGGTATTTGAAATTAATCGAAACTTCCGCAATGAAGGCATATCGCCGAAACATAATCCAGAGTTCACCATGATCGAGTGGTATCAGGCCTACGCCACTTACCACGACCTCATGGATCTGACCGAAGACATGCTCTGTACCATGACCCGACAGTTGCTTGGCAGCGACACCATCACATACGGTGAACACCAGATTCGCCTGCAGGCGCCCTTTCCCCGGCTGACCATTCGCCAGGCCCTGTTGCAGTATTCCCACCTCACGGAGGCAGAACTTGAGGATGTACAGAGCCTCCAGCGGCTGCTCAAGGAATTGGGTGTCGACGGGGAGCATATGTCCCATGAGCGCATTCTCTTTGCCCTGTTCGAAGAACTTGTGGAGAGTAAACTGATTCAGCCGACGTTTATCGTGGACTTCCCCAAGGAGATCAGTCCGCTGGCGAAATCGCATCAGGACAATCCCGATATCACCGAGCGATTTGAACTCTTTGTGGCTGGCTGGGAGCTGTGTAACGGGTTCACAGAGCTCAATGACCCGGTGGATCAGTATGAGCGATTCCTGAAGCAGGTCGAAGCGAAGCAGTCTGGCGATGAAGAAGCCACCGACATGGATCTGGACTATATCCGCGCCCTGGAATACGGGTTGCCGCCCACGGCCGGCGAAGGCATGGGTATCGACAGACTGGTGATGCTGATGACGAATGCACAGACGATACGTGATGTCATACTCTTCCCCCATATGCGCCCTGAGCATATCTGAGGTGAGGGCTTCATAAGCAGAAGCCCCTTCAGGGCTTACCAAGAAGTCCTTGCATTTTGCACAAACAGCTCCGATAATTCTGCCCAGTGAAGAGACTTCAGTAACCACAAACCCTCATGGAGGCTTATATGGCAAAGCGATTTGAAGTGTACAAGTGTGAAGTGTGCGGCAATATCACCCAGGTTTTTCACGCATCAAACGGTCCGCTTGCCTGCTGCGGACAGCCCATGGTTCTCATGGTGGAAAATACTGTTGATGCCGCCAAGGAAAAACATGTACCTGTGGTGGAAAAGATTGACGGTGGCATCAAGGTCAGCGTGGGCAGTGTTGAGCACCCTATGGAAGACAAGCATTACATAGAGTGGATAGAGGTTATCGCGGGCGACACGTTCTACGTTCAGTTCCTGAAACCCGGTCAGAAACCCGAGGCCACCTTCCCCATTACCGATGACAATATTATCGTGAGGGAGTACTGCAACCTGCACGGTCTCTGGAAAGCCTGATTCTCGGTAACTCTTTACGGTGTGTTGGTACTCGCGCCAGCATTCCTCCCAGAGACGCTCACTTTCGTCCGAGGACCAACGTCTCTGCCGCTCGCCATCCGGGCTCGCTCTCGGAATACTGGGCTCCTGCTGAAACAAACGCAGGGTAGCTGTGAATGGTTACGATTCTCGTAAAGAAAGAATACGAAAGAAAAGCGGTGGGAATCCCACCGCTTTTCTTCTTTCTGCACATGAGAGCGAGAGCGTCAGAGCTCCTTACGTAAAGCCCGTAAAGACACAGGCCAAGGCAACGCATTTCGCCAGGAACCTTCATCTTTCAGAATCCAAGCCCCGCTCTGAGATAGACGCGATCTTCTCCCCCCTCATCCAGCCCCCTGGCGACACCAAGGGTGGTACGTATTCCCAGATGATAATAAACGAACAGGTCACCATGAATTTCCGCGCCAATACTGCGGGAGTACTGCTGTGGCGAGCTGCCGGTATTCCAGGCAGCACCCTGCTCTGCGAAAAGAGTTCCCCATACCTGGCCAGCGCCAAGCGGTGGCGTAATAAAGCCCCGCTCAATGGTCGCGAGGGGGAAGTTCCACTCCAGGCTGCCCAGGACCATACGACGGCCATGCAGGTGCTGCAGTCCCTCGGGGTATCCCCGTAAAGGGTATCCTCGTCGAAGGAATACCGAAGAACCCAGCAGACTGCCACTGCTGCCGGTACTGCCACCGAGCTGAAACGGGACCGGGTCATCATCACCCCAACCCACATATCCTTTGATATGCAGGGTCTGTCGATGCGATGGAGTCAGGGCGAGATACTCTTTCCAGCTGGCAGTGTAGGTTCTGCCGCGAAAGTCACCGGAGAATGCGGAACTGTCCTCAGCGACCACCAGCAGTGTGCGCCCCTGTGATGGAAGTATCTGACGGAAATGCTGTTGCGCATTGCTGGAGTGCAGGGCCAGGCCAATACTTTCATCGACGCGATCTGGCGATGAGGGGTAAAGCGCATGGCGGGAGCGTTCGTGGAAATCCTTGCGACTGACTCCAAGGTGGACACTGCTGCGCCAATCTGTGCGCAGGAAAGGAAACATGGTTTCTGCCTGCACATGCTGGCTTTTGCGGGCACCAACCACATCACCATCATTATTGCGGCGCAGGCTTGCCGAACGGTCAATACCCAGGGAGAAATGCGGCCAGAAGCGCCGATACTCATATTCCGCCCGGCCAAGCAGCCATTCATGCTCAAAGTCATAGGACCCCTGCAGTGCGTAGCGGTGACGGCCAAGGGCGTCTTCACCAGAAGTGATGAAGCCGAGTTCGGAGTGATCATCATCGAAAAGTGCTACGGGGAACCACCAGCGTGGCTGCAGCCCCTGCCAGGGTCTATAGGCAGACACGCTGCCCAGATGAAGATCGGGTTGACTCCTTGGCTGAGGTCGTTCAGGAGTTGCTTCCGAGTGATGTCGTTGTGGCGAGGGATCGGCGATGTGGTAGAGATCGGCGCCACCGGAATGGAAGCCGATATAGAAGAGGCCTGCGTCGGTACGCGCCGGATGAAAAGCACCACCGCGAACGTTAGTCAATACAGTGGTTTCTCCGCTTTCGAGGGAATACTGGTGGATGTTGTAAATACCATCACTATCGCTGGAAAATAGGATATGGGAGCCGTCGTGATCAAAGTGCGGATGAGCCTGAATGCCTGCCCTGCGGATAAGGGGAGTCCACTGGGCGGTTCGCAGATCAAACCGCTCCAGATTCCAGCCCTGCTGCTGGCGCCACATGGAGATGAGCAGCCAGTCTTCGTGGGGATGGTGTACCATGTGGGCGGGAACTTCGCCAGGTTCTCCCTGCCACAGCTCCCGAAGCAGTACTCCATCGCGGTTCAGGAGGTGCAGACTGCTCTGGCCAGCCTGGTGCTGCACGGCAATGATATGTTCTGCATCGTGAGTCAGGGTGGCATACCGGTAGCGCTGGCACTTGGTCAGGCGCGTTGAATGTCCACTGTCTGGATCAATATGATAAATATCCATATACCAGTTGCGGTTATTACAGATTGCAGGCTGTGTGATCAGAATGCCGAATTTTGGATGGAGACTGAAACGGCTGCTGCGCACCGGTGCCACCGAACGCAACTGTGCGCGTTTGACATCATAGGCCATAAGCTGTTGGCGCTGGTGTCCATCGTGCCGAACAAAGTAAACCTCATCCTGGAGGGAGGCGGTTCCGCCGGTGAAGTAACCGAAATGGCTGATGCGATTCCCCTCGCGAAGGCCACGGGCCTCCAGGGACGCCAGTTGCTCCGTATACTGTTCTTGCAGCCACAGGTCGAACTCCTGCCACAAGTGGCTCATACTCTGGCCATAGGCACGACGCGCCGCTCCCTGCAGTCGGGTGATATCCAAAATCTGCCCACTGTAATCTTCCACATAGGCTCTGATGGAATCCTCACCCCGGGTCTCGTGAAGAAACCGGAAGAAGTGGGTGCCGTAGAGGTATGGTGTGGCGGCCCCGGGCCACTGGACCATGGGCTGGTTAACCTGGTGAAGATCCTTGATGCCGGCCATGGTTTCCAGACGCATCTGCATGTGGGAGTAGCTGCTGAAAACCCGCCCCGTACGAAGCATGTGATCGGACTCGTGGTGAATGGCCAGTCCTTCCAACACCCATAGCGGTTGCAGATAGGCTGGAAAGAGCAGGAAATTTCTGCCGAATACCTGTCTGAGCCCCTGGGGCAGGCCGCGCACCTTATCCATATGGAGTATATGGGTGTATTCATGCAGAAGCAGGGTCTCCAGCCAGTTTCCAGAATTCTCCAGCCCATCGATGGCGTCAGGCGGCGCCATGTAAATGACAATGCGATTGGAGGGAAATACCGACGCAAAACCATTGGGAAAATCGGTGGAATCGGTGATGACAACTTCCGTGGGTCGAGTGGGTTGCCAGTTGAAAAACGGGGTAAGGCGCAGGTGAATCTCTTCGGCCAGTGCAGCTGTCTGCCGGGCGAATGTTTCGGTCTCTGGCGCGTGGTGGATGGTGAAATGGGCGGTACGGAGGGTCTGCCAGGAAACCCAGGGGTCTGGCGTGATGGCAGCACTGGCATGGGGCCGTATTATGCTGAAAACCAGCAGAAACACAAGGGCAGGCAGGACTCGGAACATGGAATTTCTGCCTCGTTGATTACAGCGTTCTGAGCGCTTGTGTGAGTTCCGCCAAAGAGCGGTGGATGGTGCCACCGCTGGCGAGAATGAAGTACTCCACCTGCAGATTGACGATGCTGCCTTCGTTGTCCGCGCTGAGGCGAAAATCTCCACGGTAGCCGAAGATCTTTTTATTCAGGGCGAAGGCGTAGCCGACTTCCGCAGCTGTTCCACTGTCGACATCGGTGCCGTCAAGTATGGCGATCAGAATATCGCACTGGCGGATAGCCTCAGCATTATTGCGGGCGATCATGGCATTGACCTCGCGCCAACGTGCTATTTTGTCGTGACCTGCGGGCAGACTGGCTGCACTCTGGATCAGGTGCTGTGGCGTCAGCTGCCAGGGGTCCACCACGTTCAGGGAACTCTCCCGCAATGCAGGAATCAGAATCCCGTGATAGTAGTGGCGCCCGGCCTCACTGAAGCCGAGGGGTGAGGCTATATAGGCGTCCATTATGACACCTGCAGGCTGTACTGACGGATGAGTCGTGAGATGAGAAAGGCCATTTCAAGGCTTTGGGAGTAGTTCAGGCGGGGATCACAGGAGCTGACATAGTTCTTGCCCAGGTCAGTATCCTGCAGGTTGGCGGCACCACCTGTGCATTCGGTGACATCTTCGCCGGTAAGTTCGAAATGAACTCCCGCCAGGATGGTGCCATGGTGACGATGGATACGGAAGCATGACTCCAGTTCCGCTTCTATGTGCGCGAAGGCACGGGTTTTGATGTTCTCCCCCACCACACGGGTATTGCCGTGCATGGGATCACAGCTCCAGGCGACAGGCATTCCACTGCGCTTTACTGCGCAGACCAGAGGCGGCAGGGCTTTTTCGACGCGATCCATGCCCATGCGGGTAATGATGGTGACGCGACCCGCCTCATTGGTGGGATTCAGGCGGTGAATCAGGTCTGTCACTTCTTCGGGATCGGCATTCGGCCCTATTTTGACTCCGACGGGGTTCGCCAGGCCACGGAAGTACTCCACGTGGGCACCGTCGAGCTGACGGGTTCGCTCGCCGATCCACAGCATGTGGGCTCCGAGGTTGTAGAAACGACCAGACGCGGGATCCTTGCGGGTCAGGGCCGACTCGTACTCCAGCAGCAGCCCTTCGTGGGATGTGAAGAAGTCGATGGTGTCCAGCAGGTGAGAGTTGACACCGCAGGACTCCATGAAATGAATGGCATCCAGTATGGTTTCCACCATATCGCGATAGTCCTTCCATTTCTCGGCCTTTTCAATGGAATGCAGGTTCCATTCAAAAGCGTGGCGAAGATCGGCAAAACCGCCACTGATCATGGCGCGAATATAGTTCAGGGTCAGAGCTGAGCAGGTATAGGCAGTGGTGAGTCTTTCCGGGTCAGGAACCCGCCTGGCCTGGTCCGGGGCAAGGTCATTGACCGAATCGCCACGGTAGCTGGGATAGCTGATGCCTTCAATGGTCTCCTGCGCTTGCGAGCGGGGTTTGGCATACTGTCCGGCAATACGTCCAAGGCGAACCACCGGTTTGCGGGCGCCATAGGTGAGAATCAGGCTCATCTGCAGCAGGATTTTCATCTTATTGGTGATATTCTGCTCGTTGCAGTCTGTGAAGCGCTCCGCACAGTCACCACCTTGCAGTATAAAACCTCCACCCCTGGCAGCGGCAGCGATACTGCCTTTCAGGCGTTCAACTTCCGCCGGATAGACCAGGGGCGGCAGGACGGAAAGCGCGTTCGTTATATGGCTGAGAGCCTGCATGTCGGGATAAGGGGGTTGTTGATGGGCGGGGAAATGTTTCCAGCTGGTGGGGGTCCAGGTGCTGTGGTTCATGTTTTTCCTTTACTGCTGCACAGAGGGTGTTGAGGCGGTTTCCTTTGGATTACGTACAGTATACATGATCAGGGTGATGGTGCGTGCAAAAAAGCCAGCGCGGAGCCATAGGCCTGCTGCAGGCGAAGAAAGCTTTCATGATCGCCACCATTATCGGGATGGGTGCGCCTGGCCAGCCGGAGGAAGTGTCGGCGCAGGCCCTTGGGACCCAGGGCAGACAGGGCTTCACGGCTTTCAATCTGCAGAACCTCCAGCGCCCCGTCATCCAGGTGCGGCGCGATACGCTGTTGCGTGCCGATTCTGTGCCAGAATTTCCCCACCTCTTCGCGCAGCTGCTCTTCGGTGTAGGCGAACAGATGCTCCTTCCAGCCATAGAAGGCGAACATGATGGTCTGCGCGTCGGCCATATCCTGTGGCATATTCCACCAGGCACAGGGCTGGTGAAGGTGGCAAAAGGGCGAATCCGCCGCTGTTATCGATGAACAACAGGTATTGTGGTAAGGGTCATAGGCGCGACACATGCCGTTCTTTTGCCAGCTCAGGTGGCAGCCGAGGGCGGAAAAGCTCAGCACCGGCAAAAGATCTCCTCTGGTGAGTTCCCTGAAGAGCCCCTGGAGTTCGCGCAGCTGTTGCGGGACATCCAGATCGAAAAGCGCAGAGAGCTCCTGGTGCTCTCTGCACGTGCTGCCATTGGTGCCGTACATATGGAGCAGGGCGGCACCCTGGGTGATGGTATGGCGCAGGGAGAAGGAAAGGGCGTAGAGGCCGCTGTAGCCATGCAGAAAGTATTCTGATCGTGTCTGTGGGCTGAGCAGTTCCTTGAAAATAGAGGTATCAGTCAGTGTCAGGGAATTCTGCTGGTGAAGAAGGGTGCCCGATGTCGGGTAAGGGGTATGGTATGACTCCCGCACCAGCATACGCAGCAGTGCGCTGAGCGGGAAAAGGCCAAAGGGCTCCAGGATCTGAGGAGTGGGAAGCGTGTTCACATGAGCATCCTCGTACAGAATGCATACAGCCTAACACACTTCAGCGTCAGACGTCCATGCAGCCTGAAAGGCCCCTCGCGGGAGGGGCCGCAGACGAATCATACTCCGAAATGACGCTTGAGCAATCCCGCAAAAGCCGCACCATGGCGGGCTTCATCTTTACACATTTCATGTACGGTATCGTGGATAGCATCAAGATTCTGTTGCTTGGCGCGGGTGGCAAGATCCTTCTTGCCGGAGCAGGCGCCAAATTCCGCGTCAACGCGCATCTGGAGATTGGTTTTGGTGTCGGCAACCACAACCTCTCCTAGTAACTCAGCGAATTTTGCGGCGTGCTCAGCTTCTTCCCAGGCGATGCGTTTATAGGCTTCGGCAATTTCCGGATAGCCTTCGCGGTCAGCCTGGCGGCTCATGGCCAGGTACATGCCCACCTCGGTGCACTCACCGGTGAAGTTCATGCGCAGATCTTCAATGATGGTCGGATCGATATCCCTGGCGACACCAATGCGGTGCTCATCCGCCCAGTTGCGTTCTCCGGCCACCTGCTCATTGAACTTGCTGGCGGGTGCCTTGCAGGTTGGGCAGATTTCGGGAGCCTGTTCGCCTTCAGCAACATAACCACATACGGTACAGATAAATTTTTTCATGTCATCTCCAGATTGAATGTGTTTAACGAGAAGCCTTCTTATCTTCTGCGAGCAATTGTGTCAACAGGAGAAATTCCTGATTATGTGTGGCAGTACTAACATGGCGCAAAATGTTTCGATACTGTTTGGGAAATGCCTTCTCAGGAAAGTTTACAAGCGTTACACAATCACTTGAATTTTCTTTCACAAGTGGTATGCTTCCGGTGATTTCAACATATGCATTCATTGACATGGGATTTGCAGAGAACTGGGCAGGTGATTTATGAAAATCGGATTAAAACTGGGAAGCGCTTTTGGCGCCGTCATTCTCATTACGCTTGGGACCGTTATTATTGGCTATAACGCAATGGGGCGCGTCCACAGCAGTTCAGCAACAGGGCTTGCCATGAATCAGATCGCCACGGAAACCTCCCGCGCCATGGAAGAGATTCAACGATATATCGCCAGCGAGGAACCGCAGGACTTCGCATCTGCACTTACGGGCCTGAGCACTTCTGCTTAGCAGGTTCAGACACTTCTTACAGGTGTTGATGGAGAGATTCGTCAGCATCTTGCGGATTCTCAACAAACCCTTCGTCAGGTATCCGAGCAATTCCGTCACTATCGCGAGCTGGTGGGCCAGAAACAGGATGCCACAGGGCAAATGGATGTGCTGGCAGCGCAGCTGCGTGACAATGTGCGATATACCGGCGATGCCCTGGCTGATCTTCTGCGGAGCCGAAACCGGGAGATGAGCACCAGTGCCTTTGCCGAAGCACTGGCCATGGTGCGCCTTGAGACCAGCCTCGCTGAGCGTATCGCCCTGGTGAATCTCAATGTGGAATCCTATGAAAACACCCTCGATGAAGAGTATATCAATGAAGCGTGGGAACAGCTGCTGGAGATTTTCCATGTCGCGGACAGCATCCAGTCCTGGGCACAGGTTCATGGAACCGGAGTTGAACTGCAAGAGCAGCTTGACCAGGCAGTAGAGCGTATGCGGCAGTATCGCCATACGCTGGACATGTGGACTGAGGCGGTTTACGAATTACGCGAAACTGCGAGCCAGTTCCGTACCAGTCTGGAGGCAGTGAATTCCTCCGTCAATGCTGCCCTGACAGCGACTGATATTTATATGGCACTGGAGGTGGCACGCTCTGGCCGGATGCTGATTATTGGAGCCATTCTCGCTGTAGTGACGGCATTGACATTGGCTTTGGTGAGCACGGTGATGATTGTGCGACCGCTGAACACAGCAGCAAAATTTGTACATAGAGTAGCCGAAGGAGATCTCAGTGAACACCTGGAGTTACAGAGAAGTGATGAAATCGGTGATCTGACGCGCTCCCTCAACGCCATGGTCAATCATCTGCGTCAGATGGTTCAGGGAATACGTCAAGCCGCCTCTGATGTGGCTTCATCCAGTGAAGAGCTTTCCAGTTCTTCCTCTCATATGAGCGATGGCATTGCCCATCATGCCGGTAATATTTCTCAGATAGCTTCCGCATCGCTACAGATGTCACAAACCGTACGCAGCCTCATGGAGAATACCAGCGGTATTGAACAGGACGCGCAGACCACCGTGGATGCCTCCCGCGGTGGTGGTGATCTGATCAGTCAATCGACCAGGGAAATGAACACCATCCTTGAGCATGTGCGTCAGGCGGAACAGTATTCCCTCGCCCTGGAAGAAAAGGCATCTCGGGTTGAGCAGATTATCGCCGCCATCAATGATATTTCTGAGCAGACGAACCTGCTGGCTCTGAATGCCGCCATCGAAGCGGCGAGAGCTGGTGATGTGGGACGCGGTTTTGCGGTGGTGGCAGACGAAGTGCGTAAATTGGCAGAACGCAGTGGCCAATCCACGGGAGAAATTACCGCCATAGTGCAGAGCATTCAAAGCGGGGTTTCCCAGATGTCCGGTGCCATGCAGAGCGTCAGCGAAAAGGCGAGCACTGGCAGTACCCTGGCGGTGCGCACTGAATCTTCATTCAAACAGGTGTTGCTGAGCATGGAAAGCCTCCTGCAGCGCATAGAACAGAATGTGGCGGCCATGGAACAGATGTCTGCCGTATCTGACCAGATGAGTGGCGATATTCAGTCCGTTTCCGCTGCCTCTGAACAAACCGCCCGCTCGGCAAACGAAATCTCCCAGGCATCCCTTGGACTCTCGCAGCTGGCCTCCGACGTCCAGCAGATGCTCAGTCAGTTCCGCACTGGCGAAGAGGATAACCCGCGAGCACCGCTCCTGGGCTCAGGGAAAAGCCACTGATTGCGACTGCCGCCTGGGTCATGCTATCCTGATTCCTGTAGATACCCTCGGGAGTAAGAGCCAGGAATGGTATGATGCCTGAAGTGTCTGCATGATGTTGAATTTTCTGTTGGAGGCTGACGTACCATGAGCACAGAGGCGAACAAGATCATTTATTCCATGATCCGGGTCAGTAAATTTCGCGATAAAAAACCAGTATTGAAGGACATTTCCCTCTCTTACTTTTACGGCGCAAAAATCGGAGTACTGGGCCTGAACGGCTCGGGAAAAAGTACCCTGCTGCGTATACTGGCAGGCGTGGACAAGGACTTCAATGGCGAAACCGTTCTCGCTCCCGGCTACACCGTTGGCCTTCTGGAACAGGAGCCCCTGGTCGACAGCACCAAAACCGTACGCGAGGTGGTGGAGGAAGGAGCCCAGGAAACGGTGGACCTGCTGAAGGAATTTGAAGCAATCAATCTCAAATTCGCTGAACCCATGAGCGATGACGAGATGACCAAATTGTGTGATCGCCAGGCAGTGGTTCAGGATAAGCTGGATGCCCTGAACGCCTGGGATCTCGACTCGCGCCTGGAAATGGCCATGGATGCCCTGCGCTGCCCCGCCCCTGATACTCTTGTCAGTGTCCTCTCCGGCGGAGAAAAAAGGCGGGTCGCCATGTGCCGTCTCCTGCTGCAAAAACCAGATATTCTTCTGCTGGATGAACCCACCAACCACCTTGACGCGGAATCCGTCGCCTGGCTGGAACATCACCTGCAGCAATACGAAGGGACAATTATTGCCGTAACCCATGATCGCTACTTCCTCGATAACGTGGCCGGCTGGATTCTTGAACTGGACCGTGGCGAAGGCATTCCCTGGAAAGGGAACTACTCCTCCTGGCTTGAACAGAAGCAGGAGCGGCTGCGCCTTGAGGAGAAGTCGGAATCGAATCGTCAGAAAACCCTGGAGCGCGAGCTGGACTGGATACGCATGTCCCCCAAGGGCCGTCACGCCAAGAGCCAGGCACGCATCAGCGCCTATGAAAAGCTGCTCAGCGAAGAAGGCGAAAAGAGAGCCAAGGATCTGGAGCTCTACATACCGCCTGGGCCACGGCTGGGCGATAAAGTCATCGAAGCAGACCGCATTACGAAAGCCTTCGAAGACCGCATACTCATGGAAAACATCTCCTTCTCCCTGCCCCCCGGTGGCATTGTGGGTGTTATTGGTCCCAATGGAGCGGGGAAGTCGACCCTTTTTCGCATGATCTGCGGACAGGAAAAGCCCGACACCGGCAGCATCCGCATTGGTGAAACTGTCAAGCTGGCCTATGTGGACCAGAGTCGCCAGCTGGATGGCAACAAGAGCATCTGGGATGTCATCAGCGATGGACAGGAACAGATAAAACTCGGCAATCAGCTGGTGAATTCACGGGCGTACGTTGCCCGCTTCAACTTCTCCGGGGCCGATCAGCAGAAGAAGGTGGCCAACCTTTCGGGAGGCGAACGCAACCGGGTTCACCTGGCAAAAATGCTGAAGGAAGGTGCCAACGTCATCCTCCTTGACGAACCCACCAATGACCTGGATGTGAACACCATGCGCGCTCTGGAAGAAGCTCTGGAGAATTTTGCCGGCTGTGCCGTGGTGATCAGTCACGATCGCTGGTTCCTGGACCGCATTGCGACCCATATCCTGGCCTTTGAAGGCGACAGTCAGGTGATCTGGTTTGAAGGCAACTACAGTGAATACGAAGCTGATCGCAAGAAGCGCCTGGGCCCGGAAGCTGAGCGTCCACACCGCATCAAGTACCGTCAGCTGACGCGATAAACACCGTCACGCAAGAGTATGATCATGAGCCGTGACAACCGCTTTCAACAGCTTGTCGAGCAGGCAGGTGATGCCATCCTGGCCTCGGATCGCGCTGGAAATATTGTCTTGTGGAATGCTTCGGCTGGCCGTATTTTCGGTTTCAGTGAAACTGAAGCCCTGGGCCAATCTCTGGATATTATCATTCCAGAACGCTTTCGCCAGCGCCATTGGGAAGGGTATCACCAGACGATGGCTACCGGGATTACCCGGTATGGCACCACAGTACTGCGGGTACCAGCCATTGATCAGAAAGGTCGTGCGCTCTCTATCGCTTTTACGGTAGTGGTCCTTACCAATGAGTGTGGTACTCCTGAGGCGATTGGAGCCATAGTCAGGGATGAAACCGAGCGCTGGGCCGAGGAAATTCAAATGCGACAGGAGCTTACGCGTCTGAAACAGGAGGGAAAACCCGGGGGCGCTTGCGGGTTATCCTTATGACTCAACTAGTCGTTTTGTGATATCAGATAAAAAAAAGGCCGGGGAGAACTCCCCGGCCTTTCATCAGTTGAACCCTGCCTGGTCCGAATGATGTGGTGTGACTGCCAAACCGTCCATGGTTTATCGCAGGAGCTGCATGATGCCCTGAGGTATGGCGTTGGCCTGGGCCAGCATACTCTGGGCAGCCTGAGTCAGCATCTGGTTGAGGGTGAACTGGGACATTTCCTTGGCCACGTTGACGTCGCGGATACGGGACTCTGCAGCCTGCAGGTTTTCATAGGCGACGCTGAGGCTGTTGATGGTGTGATCCAGACGGTTGGAGATGGCACCCATCTTGGCCCGTTCAGTGGAAACCATGCCCAGTGCTTTATCAATGTCGGTGATGGCTGATTGGGCCAGCTCCTGGCTTACCACGAGGACATTTTCGATACCCAGTGACTTCACATCGATCTGGGCGATATTTGCGCTCATGGTCTGACCGGCGTTGGCACCAATCTGGAAGCTCATGGAGTTATCCACCAGGTGCAGGTTCATGGTGTCGGGATTGGTCTTGGCCGTGAATTCAAAGCGCGCATTTGTTGCATCGAAGGAGGCTTCTACGCCGATGTTGCCCTTGAAGGCCACATCCACGCCCTGAATGACGTTCTTCATCACGCCGTCTCCAACGGTGTCACTGCCGACGGGGCGGCCAGTGTGGGCATTGGTGACCCGCACGTTGTAGATATTCTCCTCGGAGGCCTGTACCTGATCGAGGTTCAGGGCATCGATGAGCTTCTGCTCGCCAACAAAGGCCAGCTCGCCCTGGGCACCGTTAAAGAGGGAGCGGATCAGCAGCGTGCCTTCCACGGCAGCGTCGCTGTTTTCAACGGATGAACCCTTGCCCACGAAGTCAACCACGCGGTTGTCGGTGGTGGTGTTACCCATGGAGATGCCAAGATCCTTGGTGATGGCCTTGATCAGCTTCTCTTCCAGGCGGGCGAGAGTGTCATTGCCCTCCAGGTACACATCGGCAGACTTGCCGTTACCGTAGATGGTCAGCTTCTGAGAAGTGTCGAAGACATTGGTGCCATCGGGAGTGATGAAGGCATCGATGTCCTTGAGCTTGGTGTAGGCAGAGGCCAGTCCACCCGTACCGCGCACTTCCATGTTCACCTGATCGTCATGCTGCGTGCCAGTCTGGTTGGCAGCAAAGTCCAGGGTGATGGAGCCGATGGTGACGGAGCCGGTATTGGCGTCCAGCTGGGCCATATGGTATTGGTGCTGTTTGGGACCTTCGCTGAGGACGGTGTTCTGCATGCCACCGGCAGCAGAAGTGCCGTTTGTGATGACGTAGTAGGCGCCCATATTCTGTACAACAGAGCCGGAACCCACTTCATTGTAGTAGCGCTCGTCGATTTTGAAAGCACCGCCGGCACCACCGGTTGCACTGCCGTCAATCCGTGCGGCATCCACCTCACCGTTGATGCTCAACAGCATCTTGTCACCGGTTTTGATCATGGCGCCGTCGTTGAAGAGCAGCTGTGCTCCGGCATCAAACTGGGCCAGTCCACCAAGGCTCAGGGCATTGTCAACGATGTTGACGGTGGCCCAGGCTTCGGCTTCACCTGTAGTGACGCTGATAAAGCGTACGCGGGCAGCGCCGGTGACATCGGAACCACCAGTGGTCAGGTGGGCATCCTGCAGGAACTCGATTTCCATATAGCCATGGTATCCCGTGACGACCCCTCCATGGGTGGCGAAGATATTCATGCCATTATGGTTTTCAAGTTCTCCTGAGCCATTGCTCAGAACGGACCAGTTCGATCCTGCCTGCTGGTAGGTGCCATTGATGGCCATGCTTCCGCTGCTGATGCTGGCAAAAGCCAAGGCTGAATCTCCGTTAAAGGACGCGCCAGCCAGCGATGTGGTGGCCACATTGACCAGGTAGGTGCGGTCGGTGATATCACCGGTGCGCACACCCTCGGCGGCGTAGATGCCGGCAATACCGGAGGAGTTGACGGACGCGCTGACCGCAACACCGGCCAGGGTGAGCACGTCACCGGCGAAGGCGCCTTCACGCAGGGTCATGATGTTGGACTTCAGCACCTGGTTCTTGCCCACCTTGGCGGTGACATCGATTTTGTAGTTTCCGGTGATGACCTGGTCGCGGATGATGGCTTCCATGAGGTCACTGTTGGAAGTACTCCAGCGTGCGGTGGCGTCACCATTGAGCAGCTTCTTGGTGTTGAACTCAGTGGAGGTGGAGATACGGTCGATTTCGCTCTTGAGCTGATCCACTTCGCGCTGGATGTGCTGGCGATCGTCAGAGGTCAGGGTGCCGTTGGCGGCCTGAACACTCAGTTCACGCATACGCTGCAGGATGGCGGTGGTCTCGTTCAGAGCGCCTTCTGCGGTCTGAATCAGAGAGATGCCGTCCTGGGCGTTGGCGACAGCACGGTCAAGGCCGCGGATCTGTCCGCGCATCTTCTCGGAGATGGCCAGACCGGAGGCGTCGTCGGAAGCGCGGTTGATGCGCAGGCCCGAAGACAGGCGCTCAATGGACTGTGAAAGGTTCTGTGAATTGACGCGCAGGTTGTTCTGCGCATTGATAGACGGAATGTTGTTGTAGATAACACTGGACATGACAATATCCTCCGTGATTTGTTCAGGTGGTACCAGCACCTGGTGTGCTCTTCATCCTTGAAGAACTGTGATGTGCCTTTGCCTGTGGGGCGGTTTTTGCCGTCTCTCCACTGGTTCAGGCCTTTGCGAGATCTGTCCTGATTCTCTGTCTGGAACACCTCCTGTCAGTTATCCTGCCTCTCTTTAACGCGCCTGGGAACCAGGCTGAGAGGACTTGCGGGTTAGCGATTTCGGCCGAAGAGTCCGGCGGTCAGGGCTTTCTGGGAACAAAAGCCCTGGCGGACAGACTCTTTCCTCGCCCGGGGAGGTCCGGGGAGCTGCCGACTCCCCGGATCACCGGTCGATGGTACTGTCTGTCTCTGTTATGCCAGCAGTTGCATGATTCCCTGAGGCATGGCGTTGGCCTGGGCCAGCATGCTCTGGGCTGCCTGGGTAAGCATCTGGTTGAGGGTGAACTGGGACATTTCCTTGGCCACGTTTACGTCACGGATACGGGATTCAGCAGCCTGCAGGTTCTCTGCGGCAATGCTGAGGCTGTTGATGGTATGGTCCAGTCGGTTGGAGATGGCACCCATTTTGGCTCGTTCGCTGGAAACCTGAGTTATGGCCTTATCAATCCGTCCTACGGCCTCCTGGGCCAGCTCTTGGCTGACAAGGTAGACATTCTCCAGTCCGAGTGACTTCACATCGATCTGGGCAATGTTGGCCCGCATGGTCTGGCCTTCGTTGGCTCCAATCTGGAAGCTCATGGAGGAGTCCACCAGGTGCAGATACATGGTTGCCGGATCAGTATTCGCAGAAAATTCAAATTTCTGCAGTGTTTCGTTGAAGGAAGCGCCTATGCCGATATTTCCCTTGAAGTGCACATCCACTCCCTGGATGGTGTCTTTCATGACGCCATCGCCTACCACATCACTGCCGACGGGTCTGCCGGTGTGCGCGTCACGTACGGTGACACTGTAGAGGTTCTCTTCGGCTTCCTGAATTTCTGCCAGGTTCAGAGCATCCAGCAGCTTCTGGTCGGCGACGAAGGCCAGCTCTCCCTGGGCACCATTAAAGAGGGACCGAATGACCATGGTGCCGTCAACGGCGGCATCGGAGTTTGCGACACCGGAACCTTTCGTGATGAAGTCCACCACGCGATTATCAGTGCTGACGTTGCCCATGGTGATTCCCAGATCCTGGGTAATGGCTTTGGTCAACTTCTCTTCAAGGCGGGCTATGGTGTCATTGCCTTCCAGGTACACATCGGCAGATTTGCCATTTCCGTAAATGGTCAGCTTCTGGGCTGTCTCAAAAACACTGGGACCATCAGGGGTGATAAAAGCTTCAATATCCCTGAGCCTGGTATAGGATGAGGCCAGACCACCAGTTCCGCGGATTTCCATGGCCAGGGAGTCATCGGTCTGGGTCCCTGTAGCCGACGCATTGAAATCAAGGCTAATGGCGCCAATGGTAACAGCACCTGTTGAAGCATCAAGCTGTGCCAAGTGGTATTCATGGGTCAGGTTCCCCTGACTGATGACAACATTCTGAAGGCCATCACCTGAGCCAGTGGCGGTTCCAGTGGTAATGATGTAGTAAGCTCCGCGATTGTGTACCACGGACCCGGTTCCCACTTCATTCAGGTATCGCTCGTCAATTTTGAAAGCGCCATTTCCGAGGGACGCGGTCGCTGCGGTAAGGCTGCGGGCAGCGTCGACGCTCAACAACATCTTGTCACCGGTTTTGATCATGGAACCGTCAATAAGGGCGAAGTTTGCACCGGCGCCGAATATGGCTGTTGAATCCAGTTCCAGTTCGCCACCAGCGATATCAATGGTGGTCCAGGCCGTGGGTTCTCCGGTCTTAACGTCGATGAAGCGCACGCGGGCAGCATCGCTGACGTTCGCGCCTGCTGAGAGATGCATGTCTTTTATGAACTCAATTTCCACATAACCGTGGTAGCCGGACACGACAAACCCCCCAGCCGCTGAGAATCGATTCATTCCATCAATGTTCGCCATGGCTCCAAAACCACCGGTAGATGCGATGCCCCAGTTTGAGCCAGACTGTTGATAGAAACCGTTGACTCCGACACCACCGGTGGTGAGAGTATTCACGCCATCGGTTCCGCCAAGGGTGGAAACGCCGCTGATGACGTTTGCGCCGCCGCCGGAAAGGTTGGAAAGTACGTTTACCACATAGGTGCGCTCATTGATGCCACCGGTACGTACGCCTTCTGCAGCATAGATGCCGGCAATGCCGGAAGAATTTGTCTGGCCGGTCAAGGCTACGCCATTGGCCGTCAGCACATCCCCTGCAAAGGCGCCTTCGCGCAGGGCCATGATATTAGACTTGAGCACCTGGTTTTTGCCTACCTTGGCGGTGACGTCCAGCTGATAGTTGCCGGAAACCACGCGGTCACGGATGACGGCTTCCATCAGATTGGGGTTGGAGGTACTCCAGCGTGCTGTGGCATCGCCATTGAGCAGCTTTTTTGTATTGAATTCGGTTGAGGTGGAGATACGATCGATTTCGTGCTTCAGCTGATCAACTTCACGCTGAATGTGCTGGCGGTCATCGGAAGTCATGGTTCCGTTACCAGCCTGAATAGCCAGTTCACGCATACGTTGCAGAATGGCGGTGGTTTCGTTCAGAGCAGCCTCAGCAGTCTGAATCAGAGAAATACCATCCTGAGCATTGGCGACAGCACGGTTCAGACCGCTGATCTGACCACGCATTTTCTCGGAGATGGCAAGTCCCGAGGCGTCGTCGGATGCACGGTTGATGCGCAGTCCGGAAGAGAGTCGTTCAATGGAGTTGGAAAGGGCACTGGAATTGACGCGCAGATTATTCTGCGCATTGAGAGACGGCAGGTTGTTATACAGTACAGACATCGACATGGCACTATCCTCCCTGATAGTTTTCGTTTGGCATCCTTGCCTTTGGGAAGCTTTTCGGAAACGCCGGGAGGAAACTTAAGGGGGATTATGAGAAATTTTTCAAGCGATGCTCTTATCAGTGGTTTCGACCACTTCTGTGTTTTGCCGGATACGCTCAGCGTATCCGGCGGCACTCCAGATAGAAACGCTTTTCATGGGACTCTCCCATGGAAAATGTTTTGCGGGGAAAAGGACCATCCTGAAGGATCGAAGGGAAGAAGTTCTGTTTGTCGATGGGCGGCAGGAAAAAACCCATGTTGCCAGGTCGGCTGCCGATGGTGGCTACAGCCTCCGCGCCATGGACATAGTCCAGATCAATATTCAGTTCACGCTCAAGATAGTCGTCCAGGAAGTTCTGCAGCGATGCCGTGGCCAGTTTGGTGTCCGGTGGCGTTATCTCGATAATGCCAGAGGTGTTCTGCCAGATGACAGGAATCCGATGGCACTGCGGTGAACTGGAGGCAAGCATCGCCATGGATTTTTCACTGATATCCTGGGGGAAGTCCTGGCTGATGAAGTGAGCGTCGATATTCTTGCGGCCGAAATAAGTTTCCATGGCCCTGAGCAGATGGTGGGGGTCGACTCCGAAGAGCACGCGGTGGATGGCCTCAAACACCAGTGAGGTGTCGTGGAGATTCACCAGCTCTACCATGGCAAAGCGGGCTGGATGCTCCTGAATCGACTCAAGATCATGGGTGCTGTTTTTCACCTCTTCCCACAGCGCTTTGGCTGTCGCCAGGGAGTGATTGCCATCGCCGACGGCATAGAGCAGTGCACTTCCCTGGCTGTCACGGTGAGTGAGTCTGGCCAGAGCGTCTGCCACGGACTGCATTTCCAGGCGATCATTGACGCCAAAGGCGCTGACACGGCCGCTGTCCAGCATGAGGTCAAAGTCGTACAATGGCGTGCGCTGATTGTGACAAAGAGGCGCTATGACAGTATTCTGGGGGTCGTCGATGAGCACCATGATGTGGGAGACTTCCAGGGGAGCCTGGCGGCGGATATCCATGCGAGGGGGGAGACGGTGGGCAATGGTGCCTTCCGTGGGACGGATCAGACTGGTGCTGGTGGGGCTGAAATTATACTGCTCCAGATCCAGGGCCACCAGAAGTCCGTGGCGCTTGCGCCCGCATTTAAGCTGGCGTTGCAGGAGTATCCAACCCGGTCCCCAGGGTTGAAGAACCCCTTCCCTGAGATACTGCTCCATCCTGTCCTGGATGCGGGGTGTCATCTCTGCGGCTTTATCCAGATATATTTCGGGCAGGGTGATGTGCAGGGTTGATGGATGTTCACCGACATACTGGTTCACGGTCTCCCAGTATTCCGGTTCAGACGTATATTGATCGCAGGCTATGACTGTCCAGCGACACAGGTCGATGTTCTGGTTTGGCAACAGGAACTGGGGAGCTTGCAGAGCTATGGAGTTAAAGTTCATACAGACACCTTTATCAGAGACTTTAGGAGCAAACCTTTGGATACTAGCAAAGCTTGTCCCGGAAAAAAACCGGAAATTAGGCTTCCGGGTCAGGCTGACAGGAATCCCTGACCAACAAAGCTGTGATTTCATCAAATGCCTTGGGTTTGCCGTATTCGTCAATGGAGGCTCCGGTCATACAGGCATCGATGATCAGCTTGCCATCGCTTTGCCGGTGGATCTGCTGGACAAAGAGAAAGCGTACGCGTGAAATCGGCTCCATGTGAACGCTGACCCGAAAGGTATCTCCACTGCGCAGGGATGCGCGATATTCGATTTCCGCTTTCACCAGCACCAGATTGATGTTTTCCTGAGCCAGTTTCACCACATCGAGCCCCCGACTTTTGACAAATTCATGGCGCGCGTGCTCCAGGTAATTCATGTACACCGCATTGTTGACGATGCCCTGAAAGTCGCATTCATAATCACGCACAGTCAGAAGAATGGAAAATGTTGAAGATGGCATGGCAGCCCTCCGGATATCGTAAAATTTCACGGGAATTTTTTCTGTCTAGAGCATACCATAGAATAAAAGCTTTGCCTGCATTACCTGTTGACGCAGGCTGCAAATTACTGTTCAGGAGGAATAATCATGAAATCTCGGCTTCTTGTAGCTCTTATGGCGCTGATTCTTTTTGCAGGAGGATGTGCCACGGTCGGAAAACCATGGCCCCAGGAGCGGGTCAACGACATTATTATCGGTCAGACCTCCCAGGGTGAGATTCTGGAAATGTTTGGCACGCCCTGGCGTACCGGAGTGGAAGACGGTTATCGCACATGGACCTATGGACGGTATCAGTATCGCCTTCTGGGCGATTCCTCCACTTCAGATCTGGTGGTTCGGTTTGGCGCTGACAATCGTGTACGTTCCTATACCTATAACACCACAGAAGCACACCCGCGCTGATGTGAATGCAACGCCTGCCACTGGCTGCAACGTAGCATTTCCGTGGCAGGCGCAGACGGTTTTGCTGTAACCACGCTTTTTTCAAAGGGATAATAATCTGGCAACAGTTCTGCAGATCAGGCTTGCAGAACTGTTTTTTTTTGCCATCTGTAAATATCCTTAGAGGAGGACCTTATGCGTTATGTGGATATCTTTGATGAAATGGACAACCTGATGCGCGGTTTTGGGAACCTTACTCCCATGGCAGTTCCAGCCAGCAGGCGCAGCGGCTCACCACACGGGTATCCTGCCCTGAATATCTGGGAGGACAGCAACAGTTTCCATGTGGATGTGGCGTGTCCCGGAGTGCGCAAGGAGGACATTGATATTTCTGTAAACCAGAACATGCTGACATTGGAGTTCGAGCGCAAGCAGCTCCAGGGAGACAGTTTGGAGTACAGTCGTATTGAAAGCCGCTACGGGAAATTCAAGCGTAATGTTGCCCTGAAGGCCGATGTGGAAATAGATGCCATAGCAGCCTCCTATGAGGATGGCATTCTCTCCATAGCTATTCCTAAAGCAGCACACGCGAAACCACGCAAGATCGAAATTTCTGCCTGAATCCAGCACAACGCGCACCAGGAGGTGACCCATGAGTAATATTGAACAACACAATCAGCAGGGAGAGCTTGAGGCTTCACTGAAAACAGACAGCACCATAGCCCCACACGTCGATGTGCTGGAGTATGATGACAGCCTGCATCTGATCTTTCAGCTTCCAGGAGTCAAGCGAAGTCAGTTGGATATTCATGCTGAAGGCGACATGCTCTCCGTCTCAACCACAGGTATTTCCAGCGCCGAACGTGAATACCGTCATCAGGAATTTCTTCTTCAGAACTATGCCCGTCAGTTCCGTGTGAGCCGTAAATACGACCTTTCCCGGATTCACGCTGTCTATGAAGATGGTGAACTGCGGCTGCGGGTACCAAAGTCAGAAAAGGAAAAAGCCCGCAAAGTGACCATTCAGTAAAGATCGCAAAGCGGTCAAAGGGTGAGCCTGTCGCCATTGTGACAGGCTCGTTTTATTGGCAAAGGTTTGTAAATATGCTATCTTGAAACAAATTGCAGTGGAGAGAGGCATGACCCAGTCAATAAAAACGGTACTTGTGGTGGACGATGAAGACCAGATGCGGCTCGCTTTGCGTGAAACCCTTACCCGTGCCGGTTATGAAGTCATAACTGCCTTTGATGGCAACAATGGCCTGAGCAAGTTACAGAACAATTCCATTGACGCCGTTATAACCGACCTGCGCATGCCGGTCATGGATGGTATGGAGTTTCTGCAAAAGGCACTGCAGGAAAAACCCGGTTTGCCCATCGTGCTGATGACCGCGTACGCCACGGTAAACACCGCAGTGGATGCCATGAAATCCGGCGCGTTTGACTATATCATGAAGCCGTTTTCGCCTGAAGTCATTGAGTCCACCCTGGAAAGGGTTTTTCAGTATCACGGCGCCCTGGAGCAAAACACACCAGCACCAGCTCAGAAAAATGAAGCTGCCGCCAACCATAAAGCACCGACCATCATCACCCGCAATAAACGCATGGAAGAACTCATTCATCTTGCCACCGATGTGGCCAGCTCTTCCGCCAACGTGCTGGTGAACGGTGAATCGGGTACCGGGAAAGAGCTCTTCGCACGTCTTCTCCACTACGCAGGCAATCGGCAGGATAAGCCTTTTGTGGCTGTCAACTGCGCAGCACTCCCCGATAATTTGCTGGAAAGTGAACTGTTCGGCTACGAAAAGGGTGCCTTTACCGGAGCCGCCAACCGCAAGATCGGCAAGTTTGAAATGGCCGATGGTGGAACCCTGCTGCTGGATGAAATCACGGAAATGCCCTTTCACCTGCAGGCCAAGCTCTTGCGGGTACTCCAGGAAGGGGAAGTTGATCGACTGGGTGGCTCAAAGCCCATCAATGTGGATGTGCGCATTGTAGCCACTACGAACCGCGATATTCAGGAGAGCATCAAGGAAAAGACCTTCCGCGAAGATCTCTACTACCGCCTGAACGTTATCCCCCTGCATATCCCTCCGCTGCGTAGGCGCAAGGAGGATATCGCGCTTCTGGTTGACCACTTTATCGCCAAATATAACCGGAAGAACAGCAAGAGTATTACCGCTGTAACCCCGGAAGGCATGAACGCTCTGATGAATCATCAATGGCATGGCAATGTGCGTGAGCTGGAGAATATCATCGAACGGGCTGTGGTCATCTGTCGGACTCAGACACTGACACCGGGTAACCTCTTTCTTCACGGCACCCTGCTGGATATACCCACCGCAGGAGACGAGGGGCAAACGGTTTGCGTGGAACAGGTGCAGTCCGTGGAAGAAGGATGTATGCCAGCGCTGGCCGACGATGACCCCCTGTTGATCGAGGTGGGTACCAGTGTCCATGAGATGGAGAAGCGTCTGATTCTTCAAACGCTGGAGAAGTGCAGCGGGAATCGGAAGCAGGCGGCTGATATGCTGGGAATCACCAGCCGCACCCTGCTGAACAAGATCAAAGAATATCGCGAACTGGGTATCCATATCGAGTGATACTGGAGTTTCAGTCGCCTGACAGAATAAAACTCGAGAATGAGTGTGAAAAACCAACAGAGGCCCCGTCTGCCGGATTCGTGACGGGGCCTCTGTCGTCTGACACTAAGTTCTGGCACGCAACGTCGTGACCGACTCCCCACCAACCCCCCAGTTATCCGTTTCCACTTCATCGATGATGACAAAGGTGGTCTTGGGATTTTTGCCCAGCACGTCAACCAGCAGGTTGGTAACCCCCTCAATGAGTTGTTCTTTTTGTTCCCTGGTCGCGCCTTCTCTGGTGATGCGGATGTTGACAAATGGCATATGGCCTCCTCAAAAAAGAGTGAATAGCTGAATCAGCTACTGGAAAAGTCAGGTGTTCAGGCACGATTTCTGTCGGGCCACAGAAGGATGGTACCTGCTGCAACCACAAGGGCCGCCATGATCAGTGGACCATCGAAGTTCCCTCTGCTGGCTGCCATAAATCCGGCAATCACAGGGGCGATAATCTGTCCCAGGCTGAATAGGCCCGTCAGCCAGCCCACCACCTGTCCACCGCTGGCCAGGGTGCGCCCATAAATCAGTGACATGCCCACGATCCCCATGAAGGTGCCGCCAAAACAGAGTGCGCCGACATACGCTGCCCAGGCATGGCTGAAAAATACGGGCAGAATTATACCCACAGCCTGAACGCCGTGTGCGACGATCAGTGTTTTAACAAACCCAAAACGGGCACCAAAGCGTGGCCAGAACAGGGTGGACACGGCGGCAGCGGTTCCCACCAGTACCCATGCCGACTGGCTGACAAAGGCTGAGCCTGTCTTTTGCTGAAGGATAGCTACCAGAAATGTAGCCGAAATGATATAGCCAAACCCTTCACAGAAATAGGCGGCCCAGAGGCGCATCATGGAAGCGCCGCCAGCGGTGAGCCTGTAAGAACGGCTCAGGGTTTTGGTGACAGGAACGGCAGAAAGAGCCTGGGGCTGCACAAACACCCATGCCAGCAGCAGCGGCACGAGACTGAGGAAGGCTGTACCTATCCACGCGCCCTGCCAGCCAAGAAGCAAATCCAGGGCCGGTACGGCCAGTCCTGTCAGGACGATACCCACTCCGACACCGCCGAATATCTGGCCACCAGCATTGGTGTAGCCCATGGTGTTCAGTCGATCCAACACCAGAACAGAGCCGAGCACAAATACCCCAGCGCTGGCCAGGCCAGTGATGGCCCGCAGGACAAACCAGATTCCATGGGTGTCGCTTACACCCATCAGACCTGTCAGGAGCACGCACAACAGCAGGCTGATGCGAAAACAGAGCAGCCGCCTGGCCGGCGACACATAGCCAAAGGCGATAGCTCCAACCAGATAGCCTGCGTAGTTGGCGGAGGCCAGCATGCCGGCAAAGTCCGTGCCGAAGCCAACCGCCTCCTGCATGATGGGCAGTATGGGGGTAAAGGCGAAGCGCCCAACCCCTATGGCCAGGGACAGGCTGGCAATACCGCCAAGAATGACCCATAAAGCACTGTTATAAGATGAAGTTAAGGGGGCCATGCTCTTTCCTCTCTGGTGTCACTCACCGTAAGCTATCCCTTGACTTTCGTTCAGTCAAATGAAATGTTTAGATGAATTCCATCATAAGTAATGATTCATGGAGAGGGTATGGAGCACTATCTGCTGGAAACCTTTATCACGGTAGCAAAGACTGGAAGTGTTACCAGGGCGGCGTCTGAGCTTGGATGCGTGCAGTCCAATGTGACCACACGCATACGCAGGCTGGAAGAGAGCCTGGGGAAGCCACTGTTCTGGCGTAAGAATCGCAGAATGACCATCACGGAAGCCGGTCAAGCCCTTTTGCCCTATGCACTGAAGATCCTCGAGCTTCAGGCTGAAGCTCGGTCGCATATTCAACAGAGCCGTTTTGAGCAGAAGCTGACTATCGGTTCAACAGAATCCTGTGCCGCCTTGCACCTTTCATCAATTCTTTTGGCCTTTCACCAGCAGCATCCCCAGGTTCGACTGGAACTGGTCACCGGCACAACAGCAGAAATGCAGCAACAGACAGCACAGCAGAAACTCGACTGCGCTTTTGTCAATGCCGGAGGATCCGATGCAAAGGCTTTGCATACAGAGATATTCCTGATGGAGCCCATGAGTATCGTGGGGAAGCAGAAGGAAGCTGACACAAAGGGAGGCGTCACAGTGCTTGCTTTCCGGCGAGGCTGCTCATATCGGGAGTTTCTTGAGCAGCACCTCCTCCAGAACCAGGTGACTATCGGTAAAATCCTGGAATTTGGGTCCCTGGAGACTCTCTTGGCGTGTGCCGCTGCAGGTATGGGCTACACGCTTCTACCAAAGGGAATTGCACAGAAGATGGGACAGCAGCCACTCGTGGAACATGGCATTGCGGCTCCCCCGGCACTGGCGACCAGCATCATACACCACTGGACTGGCGACGCACAGCCTCCACAGGTCAGTGACTTTCTCACCCTCTGTCGTCAGTATGCCAGGAGGAAGGCGGAAGCAGGAGTCACATGGTGATCGCCGGCACCTGTTACAGCTTCTGGAAAGCTCAGCTATTGGGTTTTTCAAAGAGCCTTTTAAAGTAGAAATCACTGGTGTACAGGGCTGCAGCCGGGTTATGGGCCAGGACGCGATCCTTGACGACGCCATAGGTTACCGGTGCTGCAGAGTACTTGATGAACAGGGTGTCATGGCCTACACACAGTCCCATGATCACGTTAAGATCCGTTTTTTCCCGTTCCAGCAGCTGCGCCTGCAGTACGGGGTTACACATGGCTTCAAAATTTCCTGGTGTGATTTTATCTTCCTCGGGGACACCAACGTCTGTCTTGTCTTTGGATCCCAGTTTGCATGAGAAGCCGGTCGTTGTAAAACCGCGTATCTGCAGGAACTTTGCCAGCAGGCGAGATTCCCGGACCATCCCGATACAGGTGGCGATGCCTATGTGGTGAGCATCTATACGCTTGGCAAATTCCGCGATCTCCTCAACCCGGGTGAGTTTTCCATAGAAATGGCCTTCCACTTCCGCCGCCGCTTTGAAGGCTTTCTCAACAAATGGATCCAAACGATACGCTGCAAGGGAATTTTCCAGTATCTGCGGATCAAGTTCCGTGGTTGGACAGAATTCAGGATACTGCGAATTCCGCTTGTAGCAGTGAAGTGCGGAACACTCGGTGCAGGTCAGTTGCTGCATATTGCCTCCTTGTGATGATGTTGAGCCGCTGATCAGAGAAGTTCTGATTTTGCCAGTGCAAGAATGCTTCCCAGCACCTCATGGTGCTTCTGCTCCTGAGCGATGGTGATATCTATAATGGAACGCTCCTCGTCGCTGCTCATGAGACTGCGTATCATCTTGTACATCTGGACTGCCGACTCTTCTTCCGCCACGCTGAGCACCAGGGCGGGAAGAATATCATCATGAATCTCGATGGGAATACTGTCCGGCAGCTCGGGGGTTCCCCCCATGCGGAAGATAAACTCCATCAGCATGACTGCATGCTGTTGTTCTTCGTCATAAAATTTCTTGAGGGCAGATTTGATTCGGGGATGATTCTCTCTGGCAGCGTAGTACATATAGGTGTACATGGCCTTGTATTCTGAGTGCAGTTGTTTGTTCAGGTATGACAGAAGCATGTCAGACATGGCATTTCACCTTAGTTCGGGATGTGATGGATTCTCCTATACTAACCACGAAATGAATGGAGTTCAACGCAAATCCCTACTTGGTTGTCATCACCCAGACACCGTTCCACTCCCCATGGGGCGGGTTCTCCTGCAGGTGGCGGCAGCGCTGCGCAAACACCTCTGAGGCACGATCCGCAGCATTCAACTCCCGTGCCCTCTCAAAAGCCTCCATCGCTTCCTGCCATTGCTGAGCACGATAGAGCTGAAGCCCTTCCTCGAAGCTGGTGATCCAGGGAGGTATGCGGTTGAAGTCGCTTCGTTCCCCCAGCGGTTCGAAAATAGCAACTGGCAGATGCTTGCCCTTGACCTGTACCAGGTCGATTTCGCGACATAACAGTGTGTCTTTCACCAATTCAAAGGTGCTCTGACTGATCAGGATACTGACACCATAGCTTTTGGTGAGACCTTCCAGGCGGGAGCCCAGATTGACATTATCACCCATAACCGTGTAGTCAAAACGGCTCTGCGAACCCATATTGCCCACAACCATCTGTCCGGTGTTCACCCCGACGCCAATATGCATTGGCGGATACCCCTGCGACACCCACTGATCCCTCAGAGAGTCGAGCCTGTGGATCATTTCCAGCGCTACTCGGCAACCCCGCAACGCATGGTCATCCTGGGGCAGAGGAGCACCGAAAAAGGCCATTATGGCGTCACCCAGGTACTTGTCCAGAGTACCACCCCTCTGCATGACAATATCGGTCATGGCGGTAAGATATTCGTTGATAAAAGTCACGAGTTCAGCAGGGCTCATGCCCTCGGAGATGGTTGTAAAGCTGCGGATATCACTGAATAACACCGTCAGCTCACGTTGTTCTCCTCCCAGCTGCAGTCGATCGGGATCCTTGAGCAGTTCGCTGATGAAAGCCGGGCTGAGATAGTGCTGAAACGCTCCATGGATCTGTTCGCGACTCTTCTCTTCACTCCAGAATTTCAGGAGCGTCAGCAGACTGAAGTTTGCCGCCAGGGTCAGCATGGGCATCATGGGGGAGACATAGATTCCCTGGTGCGTGAAAAGGTATGTGGAGCCAAACCAGGCTGCCGCCAGACACAACAGCAGTGGTATAAGGAGCCAGTAGCTGCGCGTCCAGGTAATGGCCACGGTCGAGACAACTCCCAGGGCCAGCACGAGAAGCAGCTCAAGGCCTGGCACCCAGTCAGGGCGCGCCAGAAAGTCGCCCTGAAGGATGGTGTCAGCAACGGTTGCGTGGGCTTCTACTCCCGGGTAGACGGTATCAAAGGGTGTGCTGCGCAGATCCTTCAGGCCTGCGGCCGAAGTGCCGATCAGAACCATGCGCCCGTCAAAGGCACCCTGGGGAACGCTGCCATCAAGAACGTCGGCAGCGGAGTAATAGGTGAAGGTCTTCCCCGGCCCGCGATAGTGCAGCAGCATCTGGCCACGGTGATCAAGCGGTATTTCTGTGCCTTCGAAGACAAGGGATTCCACGCCTCCCGCCGTCAGCTTCAGCAGCACCTGTCGGGTGCCCAGGGCCTGGGCCAGGGTGGAAAGTCCAAGGCTTGGATAGATCTCGCCATCGTGATAGATGACCAGTGGCGTCCGGCGAATGATGCCGTCGGCGTCCGGGGCGACATTGTAAAAACCGGAAGAAGTGGCTGCGTTGCTTATGATATCGATATTACAGAGCACATAGGGGGCATTCAGCAGAATTTCTGCGGGTTCTGCGGCACCGCTTTCCCGGAGGGTCACCACCTGAAAAGGGTGCGGTTTGCAGGGAGTATGCTCTTCCATGACCGTTTCGCCGGAAAAATCAAAGAAGTAGCCCAGGGTATAGGGGCCCTGCTCAAGTATGGAGGCCAGTACGGCGTCATTGTCCTCAAGGGCTGGCGGAAGCCCTTCAAAGTGAATACTGACCCCCAGCTCGCGTTGCAACTGCTGCTGCAGTATGCGGGGCGAAGTGCGATCTTCTTCCGCAAAGAGAATATCAAGCCCCACGGCCAGTGCGCCACCACGGCGCAGCTGTTCGAGCAACAGGGCTACCCGATAGCGGGGCCATGGCCATTGTCCGTAGCTGGCCAGACTCTTTTCGTCAAGGTCCACGATAATCACGGCATCCGACAACTCAGTGGCGTGGTTCGCTTTCAGAATGGTATCGTATACTTTGTGGTCCATGATGCGCAGAAAGGGGGGCATGTAGATATACAGCGCTGCCATCACCAGGCTGAAGAGGACCCCCGCCAGAAAAGTGCTGGCATTGCGCCGCGACAGTATGTTGAGAACATGCTTTAATGAGAGTTGTCCCATGGTATTTCCCCTCCCTCATAGCAGCGCTTCACGGCGGCGTGCCGGGTTTTTGCTTGCAATTTCACCGCGAATTCACTAGATTTTTTCGCCTGGCCCTATAGCTCAGGTGGATAGAGCACCGGTTTCCTAAACCGGGTTAGCCCAGGTTCGAGTCCTGGTAGGGCCACCATATACGCATATATCGCACGGCGTGACACTTACCCAGATGTCAGCCAACGCAGCAGATGGGGCTCTTTGAGCAGCCAGCTGCTGGATATCCTGAGCAGACAAGCCGGAGAAACGCGCGTTCAGGTGCCCTTGAAAAATCTGCCTTCACAGCCGGGTTCCCTTAATATTCTCCTCCTCCGGATAGAAGAAAACCCTGGACCATAAGCGGTTCCAGGGTTTATTGCGTTTATTCCTGCGCCTCGGGAACGGTACCTATATGGATACAGGCGACCCCAAAGGTAAGATTGCGACAGTAGACATCGCGCAGCCCTGAGAGGCTCATGAGCTGGCAGAATTCATCCCGTGAAGGGAAGCGACTGACAGACTCCGGCAGGTAGGTGTAGGCCTCGCGCTGTCCGGAGATTAAGCCGCCGATAAAGGGCAGCAGTCGGAAGAAGTAGTAGTGGTAGAGTGTGCGCAACAGGGGAATATCGGGAGTGGTGAATTCCAGGATAACCACTGTGCCGCCGGGGCGTACCACCCTGGCCATTTCGCGCAGTGCCTTGGCGCGATCCGGGATGTTGCGGATGCCGAAGGCAATGATACACGAGTCGAAAATATCCTCGTCAAAGGGTAAATCCTGCGCGTCCGCAATTTGCAGGTCTATACGGTGGGAGTACTTGGAGGCACTGACCTTGCTTTTGCCGATTGCGAGCATGTTCTCGCTGAAGTCGACACCGGTGATTTTGACGGTCTCCTTGGTCTGGCGGGCGATTTCCAGGGCGACATCGGCAGTGCCCGTGGCAATATCAAGGATCCGTGACCTGTCACCCCATTTAAGATATGAAACGGCTTTGCGTCGCCATGCGACGTCGCGCCTGCCACTGAGCAGACGGTTCAGGAAGTCGTATTTCGGCGCAATTTCCTGGAACATCTCCTGGACTTTATCCTGATCCGGGAGCTGCTGGTTTGCGTCCTGGTTTTCTTTGTTTTTCATGCTCAACCTTTCCATTCTCTCCTCTGCGTACTGAGGCTGGTATCAAACGTATCCTGTACTCTCTGACAGGTTCGGCAGCGTTTTTACAGGGAATATACGGTATTTGGGATATTTCTGCTGCAAGAAAGTGCATGCTGACTGCAGACAGTCCTGATCCGGGAAGATGCCAAAGACTGTGGACCCGCTGCCGCTCAGACATGCCGCACCCGCGCCACAGGAGATCAGATCTGATTTTATGGTATCCATTTCAGGGAACAGCGGGCGTGCCCCTTTCTCAAGGTCGTTGTGGCAGACTCTGATGATATCATCATATTTCCAGACTTGCCCGGGAGCAATACTGGATCCTCCTGATGCAGGAGGATCGCCCCTGTAATCCAGGTTGCGGTATACCTGGGGGGTAGAGAGCCCTCGGTCTGGACTTATCAGTAAAATATGCAGGGGCGCAACGATGACATCGTCGAGAACTTCCCCGATTCCACGTGCCAGCGCCGGAGTGCAGCGCAGGAAAAAAGGAACATCGGCTCCGAGCGTGAGCGCTATGGCACTGAGCTCTGCATAGCCGATATCAAGGCGATAAAGCTGAGAGAGCGCTGTCAGAGTCACTGCTGCATTGGAGCTGCCGCCCCCAAGTCCGCCGCCCATGGGAATGTGTTTCTGGTGCACAACGTCAACGCCCCCTACAGGGTAGCGTTGACGCAACTCTCTCCAGGCACGATAGATAAGGTTTTCCTTGTTCGTAAGCGATCCCGGCCCGCAATAGCTGAACTCATGGGAAGGAGCAAACTTCAGCGTATCGCTGAGGGAGACGGGCACCATCAGACTTTCCAGCAGGTGATAACCATCGGCTCGTTTACCGGTGATGTGCAGGGTCAGGTTGATTTTAGCGTAGCTTTTGGCGTGATAGGGGTAATGCTTCATAGTGATCCGGTATAGTGTATTCGTGTGGCGGTACGCTTACGCACTGCCTGCTGAGAATGCGCAGATTCATATCAGCGAGCATGGCGTGCCGACAGGTGTAGATCTCACTTTCCGGTAAGTGCTCAGTTTGACACTGGTATGAATCGAGGCTGAACTGTCTTTGGCGGCTGAAGTCTCCTGCCAGCAGGTATATGAAATCCTCGCCACCAAAACAGATGTCCTGCTGGAAGCAGAGTTCATCATAACTGGCGACCGAATAGCTGCGCTGGGGATGATTGAACAAAGAAACGTGATTCTCTGTGAGAACCAGTGTGGCATAACGCTGGGCAAAAGCGCCGGTAAAATGCACTGTTGCCACGGTATCAGGACGTGTCACGACAAAGTCCATCCGCAGGGATGTGTTGTCTTCAATGCGCAGTCGCGCCGCCCCTTCAATATACTCACAATCAACAGCTGGATGCAGAACCGCAGGAATTTTCACTGCACAGCTGCTGAGCAAGAGCACTGAAAACATCAGGCAGGTGACTGCGAAGGTGGAGAGCACGCGGAGCATCAGGGGTACCACGCCATCTCAACGCTGAGCGTCGACAGAACGCCGAATGGCCTGCATTTTATTGAATACTCTGGGTTCATCGCGAAAGGCATAGGAACGTGCGTAATACGCGAAGGCACGGTATTGGTCTCCGAGGCGTTGGAGTATATCGCCGGCGTGCTCAAAGATAATGGCATCGTCGGGCTCAGGATCTCGCTCCTGCAGCAGCATGATGGATCGCTCTATGTAGATGCGGGCATTGGTGTAGTCGCGGGTTCGGTAGTAATACCAGGCCAGGCTGTCAATGTAGTAAGGGTTATTGCTCTCCTGCTCCACCGCGCGCCGGATGTAGTTGCCACCGACGGTGATCTGCATATGATGATCGACCATGATATAGCCAAGGAAGTTCAGGAGTTCTGCAGGCGCATCTTTCTTCTTCGCATAGGGTTCAGCTATGCTGACGGCCTGCTGAAGGTTGCCTGAGTCATAATGCGCCCAGGCAAGCTGAAGTGCTGAGACGGAATCCGGATACTGTTCGTAGAGATCTGCAGCGTAGGTCAGCTGGAGCTCGGTATTGTCGATCATATCGGCGATGGTAATCCCCATGGCAAGGGCTTCACGGGGGCTTTCCGCAAGGCTTTGCAAAAGTTCCAGCAGCATTTTGGGGCCTTGTGATCGCCCAAAGCGTTTGTCGATATCCAGAAAAGGGCGCATGGATTGCACCAGTATACCCTGTGACTGGCTATCATTAAGCAGATGCAGGATCTGCGCCCTGTCTTCAGGGGTGGAGGTGTCAAGATACTGAAAGAGCAAACGGGTGAAAGCGTGCCCTGATCCCGCTGGAAGGCTGATGTTGCCATTGCACTCGTCCGGTACCGCATTTGTCTGCATGGCATAGAGGCCGAGAGTGCAGTAGTCCACTGTCCATATCCAGCTGGGATTGTCCTGCAGCATGCGCTTTGCGAGCTTTATGGAAAGATCGTAGTGACCATATTCATGAAGCGTTTCCATGATGCGCATGGAATAGCCGGTGGCTATTTGTGTGTCCATGGGAAGCGAGCTGCGGTAAATCTCCTCGTAGATATCCAGGGCCTGATCAAGATAGCCTTGTTCCAGTCGCAGCTTTCCGAGCATGAAACGGTAGGAGAGAGTATCCCCTCCGCGAATTTCCATGGCAGTTCTGATACTGCGGGCGGCATCGTCATAGCGCTGTTGTCGATAAAAGGCAACGCCAAGTGAGTAGTGGGCCACATAATTATCGGTGTGTTCCAGGGTGAGCTGGTGCAGAACCTGCACCATGGACTCATAGTCGCCGATTTTCTCCAGGACATCTGCGAGAAAGAGAAAGTCTTCTCCACTGGTCTGCCCAAGATCAATGGCACGGGTGATAGCGTCGCGGGCCCGCAGGAAATCGTACTCCTGGTAGTAGTAGAGACTGAGGAGCTTATAGAGGTTGGGGTCATAGGGATTCAGCGCCACAGCCTGCTCCAGGACAGATATGGCTCGTTCCTGATCGTGCTGCAGAGAGTAGAGAGCTGAAAGCTCCATCAGAAGCTCTGCGCTGGGTGACGGCGAAGCTCCGATACTCATCTGGAAGTGTTCCAGGGCTTTCTGGTCATCGCCGTGGAGGCGATACATGGTATAGAGAAGGTAGTGGTATGTGCTTTCCGCTTCTGAAGGGACGTAAAAGTCCACCAGAGGGTGATCATCAAGGGGGAACATTCCCACACTGGTCTTCTTTTCGGCGCAGCCAGCCAGCAGGAGGCTTATGAGAATCAGTATGCATGTGCGCAGGCACTTCATGGGTATTCCACCTTTACAGAGAACAAAAACATTCGTACAGTATACAATAAACATTGAAAACTCAAAGGAAATTTCCCATCGTATGGTTGCGTTCCTGCAAAGACTCTTCCTTTATCCATGCCTGTTGACCGCACTTCTTTTGCTGCCGGCACAGGCACAGGAGGTCAGGGCTCTGCATGGCAGAGTTGCCCAGATATCCTATGTGCAGATGGGAGAACACGCCGATCTGGATCGGCTTTTCATACGACTGAAAGCCCAGGGGTACAGTGCGGTCATCCTGCGGTTGTTCCATAATGAGGGTGACCGCTACCTGAGCCTTGGGAACCGTTCCCCTGACAGACCTCCCAGTGGAGTGTACTTTCCAACCACGCACGCACCGGTTATAGAGGACGTCCTGACACCAGCCCTGGCCCTGGCAAACAGACACGGCCTGCAGCTCTACGGATGGCTTGGTACCAGGCGCGCGGACTGGCTGGCGCCCGATCACCCCCTGAAAGACCCACGCACCAATCGGATATCCCTGTTCCATCAGCAGAGTCTCCCATATCTGCGTGCCCTCTACGCCGATCTGGCACGCAGTGGCGTACACGGCATTCTCATTCAGGATGACCTTATCTATCGCACAGAGGATGAGTTACCCACCGGTATCATCGTTCGAAATCCCTCGGGCTATACCCGTGAATACCACGAGGTGGCACAGCAGCGTGCACGGGTGATTGCTGGAACCCTTGCGGGGATCATTGAAGAGGTGCATCACCACCATAAAGACTGCAGGATACTCCTGAATATCTACTATGAACATGGAACCAATCCCGACCATGCACTTCTGTGGCTCGCCCAGGATCTGCAGCTTCTCGCGCAGCTGCCGGTTTACCGTTTTTCCATAATGAGCTATCACCGTCAGATCGGAGATGAGCTGGGCCTCAGTCGCGAAGGTTCAATTTACCAGGCCGCGCTGATTGTCGAGAACATTGCCCGGATTGTAGGCCATCACCGGATTCTGCCGAAGATTCAGACCGAAGACTTCCGCACCGGTGAAGCTATCTCCCCTGCTGAGGTACACGCCCTGGAGCGCCTTTTGCCACCCGGCATTCCTGTAGCCTATATGCCTGTGCGCAGGGATCCCTGATGAGTTCCCGTCAGGCCCAGTTGCGCCTTCCCTATGGTGAGAATCTGCAAGTCCACCTTCAGCGGCATCTTGGACTCTCAAGTCACGAGGAAATCAGCGATATTCGCATCATCAGACGCAGTATAGATGCCCGGCAGAAGCGACAGGTTATCTATGAACTCCTGCAGGTCGAGTATGCGCTCACCGGGGAGAAACTGCCGGAATACTCCCTGGAGAATACATCCACCATGGGCACCCTGCGCCGCTTCCCAAAGGTGCAAAACCGACAGGTCACCGTCGTAGGCAGTGGGCCTGCGGGGTTGTTCTGTGCCTACGCATTGGCGGTTGCCGGGGTGCGCGTTCGGCTGATTGAGCAGGGCCGCCAGGTAGACGAACGCAAACGCGACGTCTATGAGTTCTGGAGAAACGCAAACCTGGATCCCATGTCCAATGTACAGTTTGGGGAGGGTGGAGCTGGCACCTTCAGCGACGGGAAACTCACCACGCGCATAAAAAGTCCCCATCGTGATTTTGTGCTGCACCTGCTGGTGAGCCTGGGAGCCAGTCGAGCCATACTTTGGGACGCGAAACCCCATGTGGGTACCGATCAGCTGCAACAGGTGCTGCGTCGCTTCCGTGAGCAACTTGAAATGCACAGCGTCTCACTGCATTTCGGCGAGAAAGTGGTTGACCTTCGCCCCCATGGCTCCGGGGTTGACGCGCTGACCACTGGGCAAAGTTATTATGGTGACGCGCTGGTACTGGCTGTGGGCAACAGCGCCCGCGATACCTTCGAGCGCCTCAGCCGCAAACTGCAGCTGCAATCAAAACCCCTGGCGGTGGGAGTACGCATAGAGCATCCCCGTGACCTGGTGGACCACTGTCAGTATGGCCGCTGGCACCTGAACATGCCGGCGGCGGAGTACCAGTTCAGCGCCCAGTGTGCGGAACGCGGAGTCTACACCTTCTGCATGTGTCCAGGGGGGCTGGTGGTGAATGCCAGCTCTGAGGTGGATCATATCGCTGTCAACGGCATGAGTTACCAGAGTCGCAGCGCGAAATACTCCAACAGCGCCCTGGTGGTCACCGTCGATCAGCGCGATTTCGGCAGCACAGATCCCCTGGCAGGCCTGGCCTATCAACGCGCCATCGAATCCGCCTGTTACCGTTTCAGCCAGAGCTACCGCCCGCCAGCCATGACCGCTGCCGACTTCCTGCGGGGTACGCCACAGGGGCAATTGCCTGGCTCCAGCAGTTCTCCGGCGCCGGTTGAGGCGAATCTCCACCACCTGCTGCCACAACCGGTGGCCACGGCACTGGGGCATGGCTTACGAGAATTTGAACGCAAGATGCCCGGTTTTATTGAACACGGGCTGCTGATTGCTCCGGAAACCCGAACATCCAGCCCGGTGCGCATCCCCCGTGAACGTGAAACCCTGTCCAGCAGTGCCTGGCCTCAGATATACCCCTGTGGCGAAGGTGCCGGCTATGCCGGTGGCATCGTCAGCGCCGCCGTGGATGGGGTCAACACGGCCCTGGCAATCCTGCGCCGCTGGAACTGAGAGCGCAGAGGCCCCATGCACGAATTCCCTTGAAACCGCGATATCTTTTGCTTACCTTAAACGGGACACCACGTATGGAGGTTAGTCATGGAGAACAGGATAAAAGATCTGATCCTCTTTGGTCTCGGAAGCGCCCTGATGACCAGGGAGAAAATTGAATCCCTGGTTGACGAATTCGCGCGGCACGGGAAGATGAGTCGTGAAGAAGCCAGGAGTTTTGTGGATGAGACCATCGCCAAGGGAAAATCCGAAGGCGAGCAACTGGAAACCAGACTTCGGCAGATCATCAAGGATGTGGTGCACGAACTGGATCTGGTGACCAGGGAGGACCTGGAAAAGCTCCGCGAAGAACTCACCCGGAAAGAGTAAACGACAGGCGTATCCATGTGTGGGTACGCCTTTTTTGTAACGGTTTGCTGAAATACCAGAAATCAGGCAGGCAAATGAAGAACGCCAGGCGCCAGAAGCTTGCAGATCGAGGAGTGACGTGGACATACAGTGCGCTGCACCGACCTGCGACAGCGGGCAACACTGCAGAAAGCGTTTTCTCAGCAGCCAGCTGAAGGATTACCCTTGTCGACCCGCATAGCCCTTTTTTTCCGGCTGTATAATCCGCTGAGGATTTACGGCGTCTTTCGTTTTCTCCTGACTATTTTCCTGCTCATCAAGCGCAAAGAGCATTTTCTCGGCGTACGTCCGCTGTCACCACCAATGCTCCTGCTTATCATCCAGCAGCTTGGAACCAGCTTTATAAAGCTCTCCCAGGTGCTTGCCACCCGTACGGATTTCTTTGATGCTGCGTACATCCATGAATTACGAAAGTTACACGACCAGATACCCCAAATGAGCCCCAAAGACTTTCAGACGGTCTTCAAGAGGGCTTTTGGTAATGGCGCCGTCTTTGTTGAGTTTGAGCACGAGGCCATGGCCAGCGCCTCCATCGGGCAGGTGCACCGGGCCACCCTGGCGGTCGATAACCAGCAGGTGGCGGTGAAGCTTCGCCGCAATGCCATAGCCTTTATGGTAACGCAGGATATTCGCATTCTCAGCTTTTTCCACCACCTCTTCCGCCCGCTGTTCTCCGACTACACCCGCAATTCCGTAGAATCCGTGCTTGAGGCCTTTGCCACCATGATCCTGCAGGAAGTCGATATGGCACGGGAACTGGAGAATCTTGAACACTTCCGTGGAGTCTATGCCACGACTCAGGTGCGTTTCCCCGTCCCCTACCCGGAGTACTCATGTGCAGACGCTCTGGTTATGAGCTTTGAGGAGGGGTATCGTTTTGATGATCGCGCGCACCTGCAGAAGCTTGACATCTCTTTTCATGACCTCATGGAAAAACTGGTGATGTTCTATACAGAGCAGATGCTCGTCAAGGGCTACTTTCACGCCGACCCTCATCCGGGAAATCTCCTCGTCAACCGTCAAGGTGAACTGATACTGCTGGATTTCGGCATGGTGACGCGCATACCACGACGCATACGAATAGCAACCATTCAACTGGTGAAATCAGCGTACGAGCGCAATTACGAAAACCTCGTTTCAGCGGCCCGCAAGCTGGGTATTATCACGGAAGACGCCCCGGCCGACGAACTGCAGGATCTGGCAGAGCAGATTTTCGATATCTTCGATGATAACTCCCTGAATGCCAGCAGTATGCAGCAACTGGCAACTGACCTGCTTGGCTCCATGAAGCAGATGCCCTTTAAACTCCCCCAGGAAACCATTTACATCATGCGCGCCAGCGCCATCGTCGAAGGGCTGGGAACAACCTATATTGAAAATTTCAATGGAATTAAGGATATCCTGCCCATTCTGAAGCAGAATCTTTCCCGTGCCCTGGAGAAGGAAAACGTTGTGGGAAAGCTGCTGAAAGAGGGTCGGCAGTTTCCCATGACCCTTCTGAAAGTGCAGAAGATCGTCGATCAGATGTACGATGACGAATTCACCGTGCGCCTTAACAGAGAGGATAAACTTCAACTGCTGGATGCGGTGAAATCCTACCTTCGGCAGATGCTTATTTCGGTGATCCTTATTGTCAGTGGCCTTTTCGTGCTGGACTCATCTCTGCACCACGCCCTCCCGGCAGGTGTACTCCTCATGCTTGCCGGTATTTTCAAGGCGCTGCGCCTGCGTTAAATATTTCATTTGATTTTATCGGGGAAAATGTTCCATTATTTCAAAAGGCAATGCACATGAAACAATTCAATCAATTCCATCCAATGAAATAAGTAATTTCATTGGATAATATTGCCGGGTGTGCTATCCTGGGTTCATGAACACCAGGGATATGGAAAAACACTATCAGCGGTATCTGAAATACGAGTGTGGTCTGTCACAACAGACAATAGACCGCTATCTCTTTGAAATGCGCAGGTTTCTTGAATTCCTTCAACAGGAAGAACTCACTGTGGAAACCGCAGGGCCGCGAGAATTACGCATGTACCTGACCCACAAGGCCATGGGGAAGAGCAAGTCAACCTATGCCAACGTCCTGTGTTATGTGCGGGCGATCTTTAACTGGCTGCAATATGAAGGGTTTCTCGAAGAGAATCCCGCCAGGGATCTCAAGAGCCCCAAAGGAGCCTATAAAAATGAGATGCCGGTTTTCCTCAAAGACGATGAACAGAAGCGCCTGCGGGCCTATCTGAACGGGCTGGAGCGCAACTTTCACAATGACCGCGACACAGCGGTCATGCTGTGTGTGCTGTACACCGGCATGCGGGCCTCCGAAATCTGCCAGTTAACCCGCAGAAACTTCCATCACCAGGGCAAGGCCTTCCAGATAACCCGAAAGGGCCAGAAGGAGCAAATTCTGCCCATTGCGGACGCTTTAATGGAAACCCTGCAGTTTTACTGGTACGAGCACATGGACTCCATTGACTCTGACTTTTTTTTCTGCCGCACCAACGGCAAACCACTGACACCCTACATTATCTGGCAGCGTACCAGCCTGCATATCAAAGCGGCGGGCATTGACCTTCCTCGCAAGCGCGGGGCACACCTGTTGCGTCACACCTTTGCCACGAATCTGGTGCGCAAGGGTGTAAACCTCATTGAAATACAGCGTCTGCTTGGGCACTCCCACGTGGCGGTGACAGAAATTTACACCCATACGTCGCCGGAAGGCTTGCGCAGCGCCGTCAGTGTTCTCGATTGAGGAGAAAAAAGACTTGACGCCGAACCATTATTTCTGTAATTTGCCGGCTTGTTTGCAGGAGTGGCGGAACTGGTAGACGCGCTATCTTGAGGGGGTAGTGGTCGTAAGGCCGTGGGGGTTCAAGTCCCCCCTTCTGCACCATCTTACAGAATCAGCCCACAGCTTTTGCTGCGGGCTTTTTTTTGTACACTCTTCGCTGAATTCTTTCATTTGATTGTACCGGCAACGTGCAGGCAATGAAAAGCCAACAGGAGTTCCAGGTACGCTGAGAGCTGAAAAAATCAGCACTGTGCCGCCTCCCAGCCACTTTGGCAGGTCCAAAGCGGCAAGGAAAACAGCGCGAAGCCTGAGTTACATGCCGTACAGCTCGCTTCCCTTGACAATATCCACTCCTTGGGCTGTCAGACACGCGATGGCGTCATCCAGATTTTCGAAGCGGAAGATAATCACGGCATTATCCTGAAAGTCCCTGTCCACATAGGCATACATGTATTCCACATTGATATTGCAGTTATCGAGAATGGCCAGAATTGCCGCCATACCCCCTGGTTTATCGGGAACCTTAATGGCAACGACATCCGTGATGCCAACGGTGAAGCTCTTCTCTTCAAGGAGTTTACGTGCGGCCTGCACGTCGTTGACAATCAGCCGGAGTATGCCAAAGTCCTGGGTATCAGCCAGGCTCAAGGCTCTGATATTGATATTGCCTTCAGCCAGACAGCGTGTTACTTCGGCCAGCCTGCCAGCCTGATTCTCGATAAATATCGATATCTGTTGCACTTTCATGTCATTTATCCTTTCTGCGATCGATTACCCGTACTGCTTTGCCCTGGGAGCGGGTAATGGTTTTGGGTTCAACCAGGGACACTTTACTGGAGATGCCGTACAGATCCTTGATATCCTTCTGGATACTTTTGCTGAGGTTCTGTAAATGGCGGATCTCATCGCTGAAGAGCTGCTGGTTGACTTCAACCTGAACCTCCAGGGTATCCATATGGTCATGTGTGTCGACAATCAGCTGATAGTGAGGCTCAATGCCCTTGACATTGATGAGCAGAGCTTCAATCTGTGAAGGGAAGACATTGACGCCACGGATAATCAGCATATCATCACTGCGCCCGGATACTTTTTCCATGCGATAGAAGGTGCGCCCACAGCGGCAGGGTTCGCTGATGAGACGTGTAATGTCGCGTGTTCGATAGCGAATGAGGGGAAAGGCCTCCTTGGTGATGGTGGTGAATACCAGCTCGCCCTTTTCACCAAGGGGAAGGGACTCGCCGGTGTCCGGATCTATGATTTCCGGAATGAAGTGATCTTCCATAATATGCATACCATGCTTGGCCTCACGGCACTCAATGGAGACGCCTGGCCCCATGATTTCACTCAGGCCATAGATGTCGATGGCATCAAGATGCAGTTTACTCTCCAGCTCATGACGCATGGCATCGCTCCAGGGCTCCGCGCCAAAAATACCCACTTTGAGTTTGAGAGATTCCATGGGAATTCCTTCCTCCTGAGCAACCTCTGCCAGATGCAGAGCGTAGGATGGCGTAGCCGTCAGCACCGTTGAGCCGAAATCCTGCATGATCATAATCTGTTTTTTGCTGTTGCCACCAGACATGGGGATAACGGATGCCCCAACTTTCTCGGCGCCATAATGAGCGCCAAGTCCTCCGGTAAAAAGGCCGTATCCATAGGCGTTGTGGACAATATCGCCCCGCGTGACACCTGCGGCGGCAAAGCAACGGGCCATGAGCTCCGACCAGGTGTCAATATCACGTCTGGTGTAACCTACAACTGTAGGCTTGCCTGTGGTGCCGCTGGAAGCGTGTATGCGAACCACATGCTCCATGGGGGTGCAGAACATACCATAGGGATAATTGTCACGCAGATCCTGCTTGCCCGTGAAGGGCAACCGGTGCAGGTCATTGAGGCTTTTGATATCAGCGGGCGTTATCCCTGCCTGGTCGAATGCAGCGCGGTAATAGGGTACGTTGGCGTAGACACGGGCGCATGTATTTTGCAGTCGTTTCAGTTGAAGGGCCTCAAGGGCTTCCCGGGGAAGGGTTTCAAATTCCTCATTCCATAACATAGGGCAACGATCCTTTTTGAGCGAAATAAAAAAAGGCAGACACGTAACATGCCTGCCTTTTAAAATAAAGGAAATGAGACTTACTTGTCCACCAGCTCTTTCAGAGCCTTGCCGGGAACAAACTTGGGCGACTTGCGAGCAGGGATGGTGATGGGTGTTTTTGTGCGGGGATTGATGCCCTGGCGCTTTGCACGCTCAGAAACCTGGAAAGTACCAAAACCAACAAGCGTTACTTTCTCTCCGGACTTGAGTGTAGAGCTCACTGAATCGATAAATGCATTCAGAGCCTTCTCCGCCTGAACCTTCGTAATACCAGAAGCCTCAGCCATCTTACCGATCAATTCTTTCTTCGTCATGCCCCCTCCTTATATGGGTCATTGGTACGTTAGGATGTTCTGAAAAAATATTACTTATCGCAAAACCCTTTGTCAACGAATTATACGCAATATTTGCGCAAAGATGCGCATAATTTTTCGTATTGGATTCTTTGTTCATGGTACTCCGGGCGGTCAAGCAGTGCGTAAGTATATTCCTTTCCTTGCTCTACGCCAGGCTGATCTATAGGGTTCACCCCGAGCAGCTCACCTGCGGCAACGGTCGCATACATATATAAATACATAAGATAACCCATGTTCCACTCGTTGAGTTCATCCATCTCAATTCGCAGGCTGCAGCGCTGTTTCTGCAGCAGGGCAATCTGGGTTGCGTGCAGCTGTGCACGCAGGAGTTTTGCCATGGTCTGTCCATTAAAGTAGTCGATTTCACCATCCAGTGAAATATCATTCTGGTGGCGAAGAATTTCGATAAAAGTGATAATCTTGTCGTCGGGGCCTTCCATGTAGAGTTGCACTTGGGAATGCTGGTCAACAGTGCCAAGCGCATCCACAGGAGTCTGGCCAACAGGCTTTCCATCGCGGTTAATTTTCCCGAGACTTTCGGCCCAGAGCTGTCGGAACCACTGCCCAAAGGGGTGCAAACGGTCGGAATAGGGCATGAGCACATTGATGGTGCGTCCCTTCTGATAGTTTGCGATATAAAGTGCCGCCAGCAGCAGACCTTTGTTGGTGCGCAGGGAATCAGAGAGACAGTCGTTTGCAGCAGCATGGGCACCCTGCAACAGACTCTCAAGGTCTATACCCTTGAATCCTGAGCTCAGAAGTCCAACGGTTGAAAGAACTGAGAATCGTCCACCCAGTGGCGAGGGGATGTGAAAAGTAGGGATGCCATCGCGCTGCCGTATTTCCTGCAGGTAGCCTTTTTGCGGATCCGTGGTGAATATAAGATGTTTTTGCAGGGGGAGTCGTTTGCGCTCCAGCACATTGCGAACGGCAATATAGTTGGCAAGGGTCTCAGAGGTGGACCCTGATTTGGTGATAATGTTAAAAACAGTCTCCTGCAGGTTTATCTCCTGGAAAAGACGGTGAATCTTATCGGGCTCGACATTGTCAAGATAATAGATACTCTTGCCATTTCCGCGAAATGCCCTGTCGAGGACGAGGTTTCCGAGGTTTGAACCACCGATGCCCACAACCACGAAATTTCTCATCCCGCCAAGGTTTTCCTGCAGAAATCGCTTTATGGAAGGGAGCTCATCGTGCGCTATGGAAAGGCCTGCACGAAAGGCATAGGTGCTGTCGGCAAGTCTGGCTTCAAGCTGCCGATGGAGTTGCGTGCGAAAACGCAGGTCAATGGCTTCAAGCACTTCAGAGTTCAGACCGGTAGCAACGTTCTCTTTCATGGTCAGCGTATAATCGATGGTAATCATTACAGCCCCCCTTTTTTAGTATGTTAGAATATCGCCATGATCTCGACAAAAGACAAGTAAAATTCCCGCAAAGGATTCGTATATGCGAAAGCGCGTTGCCCGTCTGACCATCTCACCCCGGCAGTTCCAGCAGCTGGTGCCATTTGAGCAGAAAATCCTGGAAAGTGCCGGATTTGCTTATACATGCGTGCATCATGAAAAGGGAGAAATACCTCACCCTGCGGTACGCGACGCCCATGTCATCATACCCAATACCTCCTATGTAATAAGTGCCGAGGTCCTGGCATACTTCCCCAACCTTGAGGGGATTCTGATACCGAATTCCGGGTATGACCATGTGGATATGGCGGCTGTGGCAGACCGTGGAATTCGCTGGCAGCATCTTCCAGTGCCACGCAGTATTGACGTAAGCGAGTCGACGATCATGATGATGCTTGATCTTCTGAGGAAGTCCAGCTCCATCTATCAATCCATGCAACAAGGGCACTGGGTGCGCAACCAGATCAGAGGTACGGGACGTCTCCATGGCAAGGATATCGGCATTATTGGTTACGGCGTTATCGGCCGCCGGGTCAGTGGCATGCTGAAATCTTTCGAGCCGCGCAGCCTGGGATACTATGATCCTTTTGTCGCAGCAGATGAGGTATATGACCATGCTGTGCAGCGCTATAGCGATCTGAAAACCCTGCTCTCTTCATGCTCAGTGGTCAGTCTGCACTGTTCACTGACAACATCTTCACAGAATATGATCGACGACGAGGCACTGTCACACCTTCAACCAGGATCATACCTTCTCAATACTGCGCGGGGAAAAGTGGTCGATGAATCTGCGGTGCAAAGGGCTCTGAATGGGGGGATCCTTGCGGGTTATGCTGCGGATGTCTTCCAGGATGAACCTCTGGGTGCGAACCACTGGATGCGTTCACATCCACAGGTGCTGTGCACTCCCCATATCGCCGGTTACACTTTTGAAATGCTGGAGCAGCTTGTGGAACACGAACGCGCGGCTCTGATCAGCTGGTATCCGGAGATGCGGTCGTCAGATCGTTGAAAAGTGATCAATGAGGCGTTTGGCAGCGCGATCTCGGATCTGCGAGCTGGGCGCATTGAGAATCACCGTGATGAGATTACGGTTATTCTTGTTCGATGTGGTGATCACGCAGAAACCTGCACTGTTGGTATAACCGGTTTTCAGGCCAGTGACGTAGTCCAGTCGCACAAGAGGACGATTGCGGTTCACCAGCAGAAAATCCTGTCCTCCGGGACGGCGGAAATAATCCACTTCGGTGCTGGCGATTTCAAAGATTTCCGGGTTTCTCGCCATCAGTTTAAAGGTAAACTGTGCCAGTTCATAGGGAGTAGATATATTATCAGGTCCTCCACGGTTCGGCAGACCATTGACGTTATAGAGCCTGGTGTTTTTCAGCCCCAGAGTCTGTGCCTTGGCCGTCAGTAGCTGGGCGGCATGGTTCGCGTCACCTCCACCAATGACCTCTCCCAGCAGGTAGGCAGCATCATTGGCGGAGTGAATCATCGTGGCCTTGGCAAGTTGCTCTATGGTGGTATTTTCGTGCTCGCGCAGATACACTCGCGAACCCCCGATAAGCGAAGACCTGGTCGAGGCCCGTAATTCTTTGTCAAAAGTGAGGGCCCCCTGCTGAATACGGTCAAGAAGCTCTTCCATCAGAAACACCTTTGTCAGTGAAGCTATTGGCATAACCTCGTGCAGGTTTTTGGCATAGACGATCTCCTGCCGGTTTGCGTCAACGACTATTATGGCTCCAAGCTGCGAGGCCTCGGGAAAGAAAAAAGAACGTTGGTTCAGACGAAATTCCGGCAACGCAAAGGGCATCTGCTGGGTCGCTGCACGCATCTGAATCTGCAGGTGCCCCACGCGCGGTTCTTCCGGACGCATACTGTAATAGGAGACCAGCAGATAGGAGAAGAACAAAAACGGGAAGAGTCCGAGCAGAACCTGGTTCAGTCTCGGCGCTGTGATAATTCGAATAAAGGCGTTTCTGGCCAGAGGATCAGAATTCATCAGGACTTGATTGTGTGTCTTCATTTACGTTCTCGCTGATCTGAGCAGGTTTTCGGTGGGATACAATGACTGAAGGCGTCACCAGCTCAACATTCATCTCTTCAAGCCGGCCAGTAAATTCTTCCAGTGCTTCAATGGTGCGAGAGCGCACATGACCGATGCCGATGGCTGAACCGTAGCGCTGCGCATCACGGACCAGGATATCCAGCTGTCGCAGGATGGCCTCCACATCGCTTTCGTTATCTATAAACACATCACGGAACCCGCTGGATACCTGAAATTCTGTGGCAACGGCATAGGCTTGCGAGTCGCTGGTAGTATAACTGTCAATAAAGTAAAGGTCCCGCTCCGCTATCATCTCCATGACAATGCGCAGCCGGTCAGGGTCCTGAGTAAACCTGGAGCCCATGTGATTGTTAATCCCTGCGGCTCCGGGAAGTGACTCCAAAGCAGCGGTGAAAGTACTGCGGATCTCTTCTTCGTCCATGGTAGTCAGCAACGCTGCCCAACCGGGATTAATAAGGGGATTCTGCGCCTCCATGGGCTGATGAAGCATGTATTCCAGTCCCATGCGGTCAAGAAGCTGCGATATTTCGCGGGAGAAAGGACGTTTCGGAAGTATGGAAAGGGTAACCGCCGGATGGATCTGTACCGCCTGTTTTGCCAGCTGAAAGTTGTCACCGGCATCGTCAAGGATAATGGCTATCCGCGCCGGTTTCTCCCACGGCTCTTCCACCTGAAGGGGTTCAAGAGGTGTTCCTGGACGAGGAGGAACCGGTATTTCATCCATGGGCACCCCTTCAGGCTCTGCCGGATGATAGGCAATTTCCGGTGTGAAGAAGAGCAGCGAATGGGTCGTGATCCCCTGGGGCAGAGAGAGCCGAATCTTGTAGTACGCCTTGTTGTCCCGGGAACCGGCTTCCCGAGAAGAAAGACGCACTTTCCACGGGGCCAGTGCTCTCATTATTTTACGTTCCAGGGCAAGGAGGTCATCATCGCCCATGACGTTGATCTCGCGGTAGTAGTAATTCCACTGCTGATTATCGCGGGAGGCCAGTCGCATCTGTTCATGGGTGATATCACCGGATGAGATGCCGTGCTCGAGAAGAACAGCCTGCAGTGCGTTTTCAACGCCCGTGCTGGTACGGGTATAATCCAACAGCACCGGCTTCTCCCTGTTTACGTGGGAGTACGCGCCAATGGCGAAAACGAGCGTCAGGATTGAAGCCAGAATCAAGATCGACCAGAGAAAGGTTGTGTATCGCTGCATAGGTGATTAACCGTCTATCATCCCTTCAGGCGTAGCGGTACGCCAGCTGCGTAGACATCCGAATATCAGATGCCATGCCGTGCTGGCGCACTCTTTGGCGGATTACTTGTTGTTCAGATCCAGTTTTCCACCGAATACGTGAATGGCGCTGAGGACATCAATGGCCCTGAGGAGCTGCAGGTCATCCAAGGGCATTTCCGATGTGCTGTTGTCCTCAGCAGGGATCCCTTCGAATTCGCCGCGAATATGGCCGGGAATATCTGCCTCACGCATTCCCTCGGTGCCTTCGTCTCGCACAATGCGCCCCTGCTCGACGATAACATCTGGTGTTATGCCGACACCCTGTATGGCTCCGCCAAAAGGGGTGTAGTAACGCGCGGTAGTCAATCGCATGCCACTGCCATCTGAGAGGGGAATAACCGTCTGAACCGAGGCTTTCCCGAAGGTCTGCGTGCCCATGATAATCGCGCGTTTATAGTCCTGCAGTGCACCGCTGACGATTTCCGAAGCGGAGGCACTGCCACCGTTGACGAGCACCACCATGGGATATTCACGTTGTTTATTGTCGAAAACCTTGGAATGCAGCTCTGTTCGACTGCTGGTACGACCTTCGGTATAGACGACCAGTTTGTTCGGCGAGATGAACGCACTGGTGACATCAATTGCCTGATTCAATAATCCACCCGGGTTGTTGCGCATATCCAGAACAAGTCCACTCAGAGGCTGGCTTTCAAGGTCCTTCAGAGAGTCGCGCAGCTCACTTGAGGTATTCTCGTTGAAGTTGGTAATGCGTACGTAACCAATATCTCCATAACGCTCATGACGCACACTTTTCACTTTAATGATATCACGGACAATGGTGAAATCCTTGCCCGTGCTCTGGCCTTCACGCCAGATGGTAATGGTGACAGGCGTGTTGGGCTCACCTCGCAGAATGCGCACCGCGTCCATCACACTCATGCCCTCGGTGGCCTGGTTTTCGATTCTGATGATACGATCGCCGCTTTTAATGCCCGCCTTCCATGCCGGAGTATCTTCAATGGGCGCAATGACCGTGAGTACCCGATCACGAATGGCAATCTGTATACCAAGCCCACCAAATTCCCCACGCGTATCAGTTTTAAACTCCTGATAGGTCTCGGGTTTCATAAAAGATGAATGGGGGTCAAGAGTGGTGAGCATTCCCTGGATAGCACCGTAGATGAGTTCTTTCTGGTCAGGGACTTCCACATAGTTGACATTTATATAGGACAGAGTTTCGCTGAAAAGCTTGAGCTGCTGACGAAGCAGGTCGTTGTTTATGGCAAAAGCAGTAGCTGCCATGGTTGCAAATATGGCTACAACAAAAAGTATCTTCTTCACATTTCCTCCAGAAAAATCCATTCTTGTGGGTCGAGGGGCGTCGATCGGTGTCTGAGTTCAAAATACAGATAGAGGCTTGAACCCAGGAGTTCATTGGCGTAAACGCGATCCCCTTCATTGACGATGACATCAACCAAGCCACCGTACACGGAATAATAATTGTTGCCATGATCAATAATGATCACGTTTTCAAAACGATAAAGGTTCCCTCTATATACAACTTCTCCATCAAAGATACAATAGACGCGGGCATCATTTTTCATATCGATAAGAAGGGAATTGTCGTCCTGGGACACGAAGTACGGGCCATCAGCGGGCAGCGGTATATAGCCTTTGAAGTGCTGGATGTCCTTAACGGTTTCATAGAAATCCGCTTTACGGTTCAAAAGGTCGCGAAAGATTTCCTGCAGATCCTGCTGCTCCTCATGCAGGTGATCCAGAATCCGTTTTTTCTCCTGGGTCAGGGCGAAAGAGCTCTGCACCTTCCGGGTGATGGCATCAATCTCTTCCAGGAGCCCATGGGAGCGGCTGGAAAAACGTTGTATCATAGACTGGTGCTCAAGAACCTTCTTATGATTGTCATTGCGAGCCACCTGCAACTGACGCAGATCACGATACAGAGCCTCCAGGAATGTGCCGATTTCCATGAACACTGACTGGAGATAGCGCGTATCGTCATGGGGGATATGTATATCGCGATAAAGCAGCCTCGATGAGCGCTCAAGGGAGTTACGGCGTTCGCTCATGGATGCCTCCATCATGGAGATTTCACGATCAAGCTCTTCAAGGAGAGTCTGCCCCTCCCTGAGACGGTTCCGCATATTCTGAAGCTCCATGTCGATGGCTTTTACCTCCGCCAGAAGCCCAAGCCGCAGGCGCTCCTGTTCCTCAGTCTCATCCACGATAGTGGCAATATCCGCCACAAGGGCGCCGATACGGGTGGAAACCCTGGAAATCTGCTGGTTCACTTCCTGGATTGAGTGATCAATCTGGCGTAGGCTCATCAGAGGCTCTGCCATTGCAGGAGCGGTAAGCACAAACAGAATCAGTGTGGCGCAGGAGGCAGTGAGGGATTTCCGCAGCGATGTCCATGGCATTCAGGAGGCTCCACGCAGGGTAAACATACTGACGATGACAGAGAGCAGGGCCACAATAGAAGAGTTCAAGGCAACCTGTTCCATGGTGGGGTAGTGCAGCGCGTAGCTGCCGAGTATAGTGAGAAAGGACGTATCGGATGCCAGAAAATAGACACTGTAAAGTGAGGCGCCGATGGCAATGGCAATACTGCAGACGCCGATGAGAAAGGCCTCAAGGAAGTACGGACCTTTGATGAACATGCTGGATGCGCCCAGGATACGCAGAATCCTGATGTCGTCCATATATTTGTAATAGGAGATGCGTATGGTGTTGGACACCATGACGGCGCAGACAAAGACTACAAAAGCACCGATGATAAGACGAAACCTCTCCGTCAGATCCAGGGCTTCAAGCAGAACGGATATCTCATGGAAACTGTATTCGACAGACAGGACCGAATCACCAGAGGAGTTGATGCCGTTGATGATGGAGCGGAAGTACTGAATGTTGTGGGAATCCATGCTGACCAGGTAGCTCTGGGGTAGGGGGTTGACCTCCATGGCGCTCAACAGATCGGACTCATCTGGATACCGTTGCGAAAATATTACCAGGGCTTCCTTGTGGTCAATAAACCGAAAGTTGAGATTATAGCGCTTCAGGAATGCCTCTAGATCCCCATCACGATCTCCGTGCATATAGACGACTATCCGACTGCCATCTATGCGGTAGTCAATATAATTGCGAAGGTTATGAAGAAAAGTCTGGTAGAGAATCAGGCAGGTCAACGCTATGGAGATAGTCAGAATGGCCACCAGCGTCACCAGTGGGGTAGACAGCATGTTAAACCAGGCTCGTTTAAGGTGAAACATCATAGCTGATCATTCCGTTATCCACCCGATAGACAGGAATGCCGGAGCCTTCCACCAGGTGATTGTCGTGGGTTGCAAAAAAAACCGTGGTGCCCATATCGCATATCTTCCTGAAAATACGAAAGATATCGATGGATTGCTTCATGTCAAGGTTACCGGTCGGCTCATCGGCAATGATGACGGGAGGATTGTGTATAAGTGCGCGGGCTATTGCCACGCGCTGCTTTTCACCGCCAGAGAGCTGCATCACAGGCGCATGAATGTACTTCACCAGGCCCAGCATTTTACAGACTGCCTCCACCCTGCGGTCGATTTCTCTGCGAGCGGTGAATCCACAGATATGCAGCGCAAGTGCGATGTTATCGTAAACATTGAGACGCTCAATAAGGCGATAGTCCTGAAAGACCACACCAACGTCGCGACGATGCCTGGCCAGCTCATTGCCACGCAGATCCGGCACATTACGGCGGTTCACCAGCACGCTTCCCTGGTTCGGGTGCTCTTCGCCCAGGATCAGGTTGATAATCGTCGTTTTCCCCGCGCCACTGGGACCACAGAGAAAGCAGAACTGTCCCTTGGCGATGCGTATGTTCACACCGGAAAGTTCAAAGTGATCCCCATAACTTTTCGTAACATTGTAAAATTGAATCATGGCGATTGGTCCTTCGCGACACTTTCTGATGCTTTGCACCTCCTAGTTGTACTCAATTCCTCCCATTAACCGCAAGATGAATGCGCCTTATTCCCATTTATGTTTTCCTGGGCCAAATTAAACGTTTTTCCCTTCTTTCACCTTCTGCGAGGGGCAAGGTATACCCGGCGAGGATTTCGTGTCCTGATTTTCATTTTTCGAATGCGAATTTCCCTCCTATTCATGGCAATTACACCATGGACAGTGATATGCAAAATTCCCGATAGATTTAATAGGGTTTGATCTTTCGCATATTTGTAATGAAATAATATATTTCATTACAAATATGATTGTAAATACTCCACTGCAATGGTAACGTGTTCCGCATAAATGTCTTACGAAATGCAGCGCATGAGTAAACTAAAAATGGGCCACCTGGTCTCATAGAGTAAAGCACGGGGGTAATGAAACCATGAATTCCATGCAGAGGATCATAAAAAATTTTTGCAGCTATATGCGCATGGAGAAGGGTTGCTCCCCGGGAACCATTTCAAAATATTCCCAGGAGCTGGGAAGGCTTGCGGAACATCTGTACGAGCAGGGTATCCATGACTGGCAGGAGGTTACGCACCTGGAGCTGCGGGCATATCTCTATCAGCGAGCCGGCAATCTCTCAAAACACACGTTCTCCACAGTGCTTGCGACCCTGAAGTCCTTCTTCCGCTTTACGGTACGCGAAGAGATAACCCACGCCAATCCAACCACGAAACTCTCTTTTCCCCGCAGGTCTCCACAGGATAAACTCCCGCAGTATGTGAACTCAGAAGCTCAGTCGGAGTTCCTGCAACAGCTTCTGTCACTGAAGCGCAATTTCACCAATGACCGGAACCGCTCCATTATTTTCACGTTTCTCATGACGGGCATGCGAACATCGGAGCTGTGTTCTCTCAAGCGCAGTAACGTTTCCGCTGGAACCCAGACCTTTATCATCACGCGCAAGGGTGGTAAGCAACAGGTTCTGCCCATGGCCACAGAACTTGTAAAAATTCTGGATACCTACTGGACACCTTGGTATGATGCCATTCCTTCGGAATACTACTTCTGCACAAAACAGGGACAGCCCATGACGCCGCGCACGATATGGCACCTGGTGTCGCGCCAGCTGCAGAGAGTAGATACCCTCAGCTGTACGAAGCAAGGTGCCCACGTCCTGCGTCACACCTTTGCCACGAATCTTGTGCGACGCAAGGCGAACCTCATTGAAATACAGAATCTTCTGGGCCACGCCGATGTGCGCATGACACAGATATACACTCATGTATCCCCAGAATCCCTGCGCAGTACGGTCAACCTCCTCAACCTCCAGGAAAGGGATAACCATTGATAAACGAGAAAGATACCCTGGCCATAGAGCATGCATGCATCCACGGGCTGCTGCAGCTCTCCCCTGAAGCAACACTGCGGCACGCTCCCCTCAGTGTCTCCCCCTACACCATCAGTCAGCACCTGCAGCACACCATGACGACATTGACACCTGTCTGCAACCAGCTGCTCCATAATCTGTCACGGGATCATGAGTGTCTGCTGGACATGCATACTCCCCTTGCTGATGGCGACGAGTTTATGGCGATTCTCCTGGATATAGCCCGCAGTGCGTCTTCCACCCAGCCGGCAAGCCTGCATATGTTCCGCAATGACTTTATGGTGGAAGAACACGAAGGTGTTCTGTGGCCAAAGCTGGTGGAGTGCAATACCATTTCGGCAAGCTTTCATGGCCTCATGCAGCGCGCGACTCAGGTGCACTCTCACCTGGCGAAACTCGGACACCTGCCGGCTATCCTTCCCCAGGAACCCCTGGCAGAGCTGTGCAGTGGTTTTCAGGCCGCGTTAGCCATAATGGGGCTCCCCGACCCCTGCATACTCTTCGTCGTGCAGCCCCATGAGCGGAACATTTTTGATCAGCGCCTGATTCAGTTCGCCATAGAGAGCCACCTCGGCGTACCCGTAGTTCGCCTGAGTCTGACAGAAATAGCCCGCGAGGGCGTCCTGCGTAATGGCCACCTTTTTGTGCAGGGCAAACCTGTCGCCGTGGCCTATTTCCGCTCCGGTTACACTCCGGAGGACTATCCCAGCCAGATGGCCATTGATGGCCGCAAACTGTTGGAAGCTGCCGACTGCATCAGGACACCGGATATCTTTACCCACCTGGCGGGAACAAAACTTGCGCAGCGCGCACTGGGAAAGCCCGAATTTCTTCGGAACTACCTGGATGCCACCTCCATCGCACCTCTGCTTCAGGTCACCAAAGCCATGTACCACCTTGATGAAATCCACCCGTCGGGTGTGCCGATCACGGATCACGTCAGGCGCTTTCCCCAGAACTATGTCCTGAAGCCACAGCGCGAAGGTGGTGGGAATAACACCTACGCAGATGATATTCCCCCTGCCCTGGGCGCTCTCAGCGCCAAGCGCAGACAAGCCCATGTGCTTATGGAGAAGATTCACGCCCACACCCACACCGCTCGACTGATTGTCGATGGAAACGCGGAAGATCAACTTTGCATCAGTGAAACAGGGCGCTATGGCATGATGGTCCATGATGGCACCGCAACGCTGATCAACCGGGATATCGGCTACCTGGTGCGCACCAAAGCGGCCAGCAACAACGAAGGTGGCGTCTGCTCAGGCTACGCCTGTCTGAATACCTTAACCCTGGAGGCGCATCCCTGATGGCTTTGTATGCGATCCTGCTCATTGCCATAGCGCTGGCCATGGATTCCTTTGCGGTATCCATCGTCAACGGGTGCACCATCCGCAACCTGCGCGTACATCATGTCATGAAAGTTGCCTTCTGTTTCGCGGTATTTCAGGCCCTGATGCCGCTGGCAGGCTATGTTGCCGGTGTCGGCTTCCGCGACTATGTCAACAGTTACGGCCATTGGATTGCCTTTTTCATTCTCCTCTTTGTTGGCGCAAAAATGGTATATGAGTCCTTTTCGCTGGGCAGTGAGGCGCAGCACTGCCCCATTGCCCGCGAAGAGCGCGCCCACTCTCTGCGACGCATCCTGTTGCTCTCCTTCGCCACCAGCATAGATGCCCTTGCTGTTGGCGTCAGTTTCTCCTTGCTGAATCTTTCCATCTGGTTTCCTGTATTCATCATAGGTCTTGTCACCTTTGCGTTTTCCTTCGCAGGAGTGTACATCGGCAATCGCTTCGGTCGTGTGCGCGAAGAGTATATCGAGCGTCTGGGCGGGGCGATCCTCATCGCTATCGGTGTGAAAATTCTTCTGGAGCATCTGTAATATCAAACAAATGAAACCATGTGACACAGCCGTTAAAAGTCAGTGTTAAGAAAATTCATTGACACTCCACAGGGCAGTATATAACATTACAGCCACGATATTATACCGATCAGTATACTGAACATTGTGCACCCGCCCCGCCAAGTTTATAAGTTTCATTTAACCTCATTCAGTCAGGTGTAGAGCATGTCTTCAAAAAAATCACCTATTCACCCTCTTTATCAATACCGGGTTTTCCGTGACCTCACCCAGGAACATATCGCCAAAAGCATAGGTGTTTCCAGGGCCCATATCAGTGGCATAGAGCGAGGCACCCACGTCCCGTCAAAAAAACTGGCTCAGGCAATTGAGCAGGCAACCATTGGCGTGGTAAAGGCAGAAGATATTTTGCTGTTCCACGACCATTACTCTGAAGAGAATTCCAAACCCAAGTGAGCGCGAAGCAAAAGCTCTACTGGCACATCGAAATAAACGGGATAGTCCAGGGTGTTGGATTTCGTCCCTTTGTCTATCGAATCGCCCGCCAGATGAATTTGCCCGGCACTGTCAGAAACAACAGTGCCGGAGTGGAAATACAGGTGTGTGGGAGTAACGATGACATCAATGTCTTCTGTGAACGTATCCGCACTGAAGCTCCGCGAGTCTCCAGGATTGAGACACTCACCGCCACCATAACAGCACCCTGTAACCTTCCAGAGTCATTCACCATTGACGCAAGTCACGGAACAGCGCCGCCCCTGACATCCATCAGCCCGGATCTCGCCATTTGCCATGAGTGCCTGCAGGAGATGTTCGACCCCCGGAATCGACGCTACCTGTACCCATTCATCACCTGCACCCACTGCGGACCGCGATATACCATCATGGCCAACATCCCCTATGATCGCCCCAACACCTCCATGGCAGCCTTTGCCATGTGTGATGACTGCCGACAGGAATATACTGATCCCGTCGACCGCCGTTACCATGCGCAACCAGTGAGCTGCTTTCACTGCGGGCCAACTCTGCGTTTCCTGAACCAGCAAAGCCAGTGTCTTGCCACGCAAACCGATGCTGTGCGCCTGGCAGCCCGTGAAATACTTCAGGGAAACGTAATCGCCGTCAAGGGATTGGGCGGCTTTCACCTGCTGTGCGATGCAACGAATCACCGGGCAGTGGAGTCGCTGCGCGAGCGCAAACACCGCTACGGAAAGCCGCTGGCAGTCATGTTCCGTGACCGTGAGCATCTGTTATCCTATTCACCCTGCGATGAAACGGCATTGCAGCTCCTCGAAAGTCATCGTGCGCCCATTGTCCTGCTGGAACGTCTGCCGCACTCCCGCCACCGTCCCCTCAGTGAACTGGTCGCGCCGGGTGTTCCAACGCTGGGAGTCTTTCTTGCCTATACACCGCTGCACCGCCTCCTGCTGCATCTGGTCAACCGCCCAGTGGTCGCCACCAGTGCCAACATCAGTGATGAACCGATCATCACGAATGTTCATGACCTCTACGCCAGACTCAGTGGTGGTTTTGCATTTGCCCTTGATCACGATCGCCCGATACTCAATGGCTGTGATGACAGCGTCATGACCTTTGCAGGCACTCGTCCGCTTATGTTGAGAAGCGGCCGGGGCTATGCACCTGTCAGCTTTCCCCTTGAACATTCATTTCGCCAGCACGTGCTGGCAACGGGGCCCCAACAAAAAGTCACCATTGCCCTCGGCATCGAAGATCAGCTTGTGGTCAGCCCGCACATTGGTGACCTTGAATCGCCGGAGTCCCTGCAGTTTTTCTCGGAAACCAGGAAGACTCTGTGCCGGCTGTATCAGTCAGAGCCAGAGCGCCTGCAGCACGACCTTCATCCGCGTTATATGACGACGCAGTGGGCGCTCCAGCAAGGCGTACACTGCCACGGCGTACAGCACCACCACGCCCATGCCCTCGCGGTCATGATGGAACACGGCCTGCATGAACCCGCACTGGCCTTTGTGTGGGACGGCACAGGCTATGGCACTGATAACACCCTTTGGGGAGCCGAGACCCTGTTGCTGCATGGCGAGTCCTGTGAGCGCCTGTATACGATACATCCACTGCGCTTACTTGGTGGTGAAGCCGCCGTACGCGAGCCCCGCCGCATCGCCCTGGCCTGCCTGCTGCAGATGTATGGTCCAGACGCGCTTCCTGCCTACCGCCACTGCCCCTCACTGCGCAGTTACAGCGACGGGGAACTGCAGATCCTCATCAAAGCGTGGCAAAAAGGTGTAAACGCACCGCTGAGTACCTCCGTAGGGCGCCTCTTCGACGCCGTTGCCAGCCTGTGTGGCATCTGTCAGAAAGCCGACTATGAAGGCCAGACCGGACTGCTTCTGGAAGCCCTTTTTGACCCCTCGGTACCGTACCCGCCTCTGGTTTCTCTGCCAGCGGCAGGCCACAGAATTGACTACCGTGAGCTCTTCAACTATATACTCCAGGGAAGCGATGTGCGGCAGTCGGTCAGCGTCTTTTTCCGCGCACTGGTGCACACCATCGAGCAGATCAGCCAGCGGCATCCTCAGTTGCCTGTCATCTGCACCGGTGGAGTGTTTCAGAACAGAGTTCTGGTCAAGTTGCTGGACGAGTATTTTCAATGTTCCGGCCAACGCTTGTACATGCCGGTCGTTCTGCCTCCCAACGATGCATCCATTGCGGCGGGGCAGGCATACGCGGCTCTTCTATCATCCTAATCATTCGGGAGTTTTCCATGTGTACGAATTGCGGCTGCCCGGCATCAGGCCAACAGCACCATGACCACAGTCATTCTCACTCTCATTCTCACGAACATGGCCACAGCCACGGGCGTGACCATCATCACCATGGCACCCTAGAGGAAAACCCTCACCTGTCTTCAGCAAAAACCCTTGAGGTGATGTCGAGCCTGCTGGATCAGAACAACCGGTATGCCATGGTCAATCGCAAGCGGTTTGACCAGCATGGCATTACCGCTATCAACCTCATGGGCAGCCCCGGAAGTGGTAAGACAAGTCTGCTTGAGGCCACGGGAACCTTTCCCCAGATTCGTCTGGGGGTCATAGAGGGCGACCTTGAAACCTCCCAGGACGCGCAGCGACTGCAGGCTATTGGCGTACCGGCTTACCAGATCACCACAGGCACAGCGTGCCATCTCGACGCCCATATGGTTGGCCATGGCATGGACCATATCCCCCTGCATGAGCTCGATTACGTCGTGGTGGAAAACGTCGGCAACCTGGTCTGCCCTGCCAACTTCGAACTGGGCACACACGCCAATGTGGTACTGCTCTCGGTTCCCGAAGGTCATGACAAGATAACCAAGTATCCGGTCATCTACCGCTATGCTGATATTATCATCATCACGAAGGTGGACCTGCTGCCCCATTTTGATTTTTCCCTGGATCGGGTACGCCACGATCTTTCCCATATCAACCCAGGCGCGACCCTGTTAACGCTCTCCACCAAAGACCCGCAGTCGTTGCAGAACTGGCTTGCCACCCTGCAGAATCTTCGTCAGAAGGAAGGTTGACATGTGCCTCTCCATTCCTTCAGAAATACTCTCCATTGACGAAAATAACATGGCCCTGATTGACACCATGGGGGTACGTCGCCATATCAGCCTTGACCTGATGCCGGAGCCCGTTGAAGTGGGAGACTTTATACTGCTGCATGTGGGATTCGCCATTGGCAAGATTTCCCGTGAAGAGGCTCTGGCCAGTCTTGAAACCTATCGCGAGCTCCTGGAGCAAATGGAAAACCGGGACGGCACCCTGTGAAGAATACGCTGGAACTGACCGCGGCCCTGCGCCATCCACAGGCGATTCAAGCCATGGCGTCAGCCATCGGAACCGCTGCCACAATGCTTGAGACACCCCTGCACATCATGGAAATCTGTGGCGGGCACACCCACTCCATCATGAAATATGGCATCGATACTCTGATGCCGGAAAACATCCGCTTTGTCCATGGCCCCGGGTGCCCCGTTTGCGTGCTGCCCAAGGTACGTGTCGACCATGCCATCTGCATGGCAACCCAGCCTGACACTATTCTCGTCTGCCTGGGCGATATGATGCGCGTTCCAGGCAGTGGCGGCCAAAGCCTGCAGCATGTCCGGGCAAACGGCGCCGATGTGCGCTTTGTGTACTCACCGCTGGATGTGCTCCCCATTGCGGCAGAAAACCCCGGCAAGACCGTGGTGTTTTTTGCCATCGGCTTTGAGACTACGACACCGACCACGGCATCACTGCTGCATACGGTCCAGGCAAATAACCTGAGCAATATCGTCTTCCATATCAATCACGTCATGGTGCCTCCTGCCGTAACAGCACTTCTGCAATCGGGATCTTCATCTGTTAACGCCTTTATCGTCCCGGGCCATGTCAGCGCCATCAGTGGCTGGAAGCCCTATGAAAAGCTTGCGGAAGAACATCAGGTTCCCTTTGTGGTCTCCGGCTTTGAGCCGGTGGACATCCTGGCAGCCGTACGAACGATAGTCACGCAGTCGCTGGAAAAAAAACCTGCGGCACACAACGACTACAGGCGGGTCGTCTCCTATGAAGGCAATTCACGCGCCCGTGAGCTGGTGGACTTATATTTTGAACCGCGCAGCACCTTTCCCTGGCGCGGACTCGGCGATATCCCTGCCAGTGCCCTGCAACTGAGGGAACGCTTCCGTCATCTTGACGCGGAAATCCTCTTTCAGTCCGTTTTACCGGAAAATTCCAGTGATGATCATCGCAACTGCCTGTGTGGAGCTATTCTCCGTGGCGTAGCCCTGCCCGGACAGTGCCAGCTCTTTGGCAGGCAGTGTACTCCGTCCAATCCTCAGGGAAGTTGCATGGTAAGCAGTGAAGGTGCCTGTGCCGCTTATTACAAGTATCGCGGAGAAGCCCTATGAAGGAATCCATTCAATTAGCCCATGGAGGCGGAGCAGCGCAGTCAGCTGAGCTTATCCGCGAACTGTTTTTTCGCTACTTTTCCAATGAAATACTTTTACAGGCCGAAGACGCCGCCGTCCTTCCCATGTCGGGAGGAAAACTGGCCTTTACTACTGACGGATTTACCGTTTCTCCACGCCAATTTCCCGGTGGCGATATCGGCAAGCTGGCGGTTTGCGGAACCTGTAATGATCTGGCCATGATGGGTGCCAGACCACGGTATATGAGTGCTGGATTCATTCTCGAAGAAGGGTTCGCCCTCAGTGAGCTGGAGGCACTTGTGCGCTCCATGGCTGAAGAACTGGCCCACAATGGCTGCCAGATCGTTACCGGTGACACGAAAGTTGTTCCACGTGGCAGTGCTGATGGCCTCTATATCACCACCAGCGCTGTAGGTTCCGTGGAAATACCCTCGCTGAGTGCCGCAGCTCTGCAGCCGGGGCACAGAATCGTCGTATCCGGCCCGGTTGGAGATCATGGTACCGTGATTTTTGCCCAGCGTGAAGGAATGGACCTGCAGACCGACCTGGTCAGCGACTGTGCATCACTGTGGCCTGCCGTGCAGGAAATTATCCAAAGCGGCATCCCACTTGTCGCCATGCGCGATGCTACCCGAGGGGGACTCAGCGCCGTGCTCCATGAGTGGGCGCAGCAGTCTTCAGTTTCCCTCACGGTGCAACAGGATGCCATTCCCGTGCGGCCTGAAGTGCTCGGCATCTGTGAACTGCTGGGATTTGAGCCCTATCACCTGGCCAATGAAGGCACCTTTGTACTGGCTGTGGAGGCTCGTCATGCCGCAGAACTCGTGGAAGTTCTGCGCACGAAAACCGCTTGCCATCAGGCCAGCATCATTGGTGAAGTGTGCGAAGGGCATCAGGGAAAAGTCATTCTGGAAACGGCCTGGGGAACCCGCAGATTCATGGAGATGGGATCAGGAGAGCTGTTGCCGAGGATCTGCTGAGTTCACGCCATGGCGTTAAACGTTGTTGATGAAATCATTGAGCCACTCATGACTCGCGTTTACGGCTTCATCAAAGGTGACCGGGGAGATTCCCAGGGACTCCAGGGCATCATACATCTCGCTGTGATGGCGCTGCTCTTCGGCGATGACAATAAAGAGCAGCCGCCCCAGCAGGCCCTTCTGTGTCAGAAGCGCTTGAGCCATTTCTGCCGGCAACAGAATGTTTTTCACGAGCTCCTGTTTGGAAATACCGATAACCGTATCCACCAGAGAGAGGATTCCCAGGAAGAACGCCGAATCACCCAATGGTGCGTACTTGCCGCCGCTGTAGCGGATAAGAAGTTCTTCCATCAGCTTTGCCCGCATCAGGGCCGTTTCAAAGATAACGTCCTTTTTCTTTTTCTGGGAAGCAGTGCCACTGTCGGGATATGCGAAATTCAGCAGCATCAGCCAGCTTTTGAGCTTCTTGAGCCCCAGGAGTTTTATGGCATGCCCGATAGACCGTATGGGAGTGGTGAAGTTCATGGCACCGGAGTTCATGTAGCGCAACAACGTATAGCTGAGCTCAGGATGCCCCTTGAACTCGTGTTCAATAACCGATGGTTCACTGTTCTGGTTTATCAGTCGCAGGATGCGCAGGATGGGGGCTTTGCTGGGATTATACTCTTCTGAGCGCAGAACCTCCGGCTGAGCGTAGAAGTATCCCTGAAAGTAGTGAAATCCGATCTTTTTGCACTCATGGAAGATATCCCAGCTCTCCACCTTCTCGGCCACCAGCTTGGCCGGAAGCTTCTTCAGTATGGGGATCTTCTGAGCCAGCCTGGGAATAGTGACTTTCTGCAGGTCAATCTTGATATAGTTGGCCTTTTTAATGAGGGGGCCGAAACGCTCAATATACCAGTTTTCAAACTCAAAGTCCCCAAGGGCAAAGCGAAAACCATTCTGCTTGTAGGCATCCATCTTCGCCAGGAACTTCTCATCCACATCGGTTTTGGCCAGAATCTCCAGCACCAGCTGATCCTTTGGAATAATATCAACAAAATCCTGGGAGAAAAAGGCCGTATCGACATTGATAAAGCCCGGGCGATCGCCGAGTACCTTTTTCGTGCCGAAGTTCCCCAGAATATTGGCCATCATCTTGGCGTTGACAATCTTGTCATCGGAGATAATCGCCCGATTCATCATGCCCTGACGGAAGAAAAGTTCGTAGGCAAAAACCTGCTGATCAGCATCTATGATTGGTTGACGTCCGATAAAGACTTCAGACACGGTAACCTCTGTTTCATGGTGTAAGCTTGGATCTTTCTTGATAAACAGAAGCGATTATAGTGCACCTGAAGGGTATGTCAAAGAAAAAAGGGCGGATGAAATCCGCCCTCAATGAAGGGTTAATGCGGTATGGTCAGCACAATTTTGCCGAAGTGATGATCCTCTTCCATGGTGCGGTGAGCTTCGACAACCTCATCCAGACTGAAGGTACGGTGAATCATGGGAACGATGGTGCCATCGGCAAATTTTGGCAGGGCGGTGCGGGTGAATTCCGCCACAATTTCCGCCTTTTCCTTGACTGGACGACTGCGCAGAACAGAACCGATGATCTGCTGTCTTTTCACCATCATCAGAGCCAGGTTGAGTTCAGCCTTTATGCCACTGGTAACACCTATGATCACCAGCCTGCCCTTGTAGGCCAGGGACTTCATATTGGGATCAAGATATTTGGCGCCCACATGGTCGAGAATAACGTCTACGCCCTTCTTGGCGGTAAATTCCTTGACGGCATCGGCAAAATTGGGCGTCTCTTCATAGTTGACTACCAGATCCACCCCAAGATCCTTGACGCGATCCTGCTTTTTTGTGGAGGCCGTCACGATCAGTTTGGTATTGGGAGTGAGCGCCTTGCACAGTTGGATGGCTGCGGTATTGACGCCACCACCTCCACCGTGGAGGATAGCCGTCTGGCCATCGCGTAATTCGCCAATCATAAAGACGTTCAGAAATGCGGTTATATAGGATTCACAGACACAGGCGGCCTGTTCAAAACTCATGGAATCGGGAATCGGCATCAAATGGCTGGCATAGGCCACGGCATACTGGGCATATCCTCCACCACCGACCAGAGACATGACACGATCACCAACCTGGTACCCGGTGACACCCGGACCAATTTCTTCAATGGTGCCGGCCACTTCCAGGCCGAGAATTTCCGAATCACCAGGCGGGGGCGGATAATTACCCTCCCGCTGCACCAGGTCCGGACGATTAATGGACGTCGCCATAACCTTGATTAAAACCTGGCCTTCGGCAGGTGCCGGCTTGGGTACATCCCCAACCTTCAGTACCTCAAGCCCTCCAAAACCCTCCATTAACACTGCGCGCATCTATGCACCTCCGTACAGATATAATCAAACAGGGTTTCAAAGCTACCATATTTTACAACCAGGTCACAAGTCTGTGTTTCCCTGAGCATGAGTTCAGGAGGATCGACGCAGCTGGCGCTCACGCCACCTATATCGACAGCGCATCACCGTTATAGATATTCATGGCGGACTCCAGGCCGTGGGCGGCACTGTGGAGCACTGCCTCGGCGGCATGGTTGAGAAAGGAGTCGAGGCTCTGAATCTGTTCGGAGCTGAAGCTGGAGAGCACATGCTGGTTGACGCTCATGGGAGGCTCCGGTTTCCCAATACCGCATTTGGCGCGTATATACTGAGGAGTTCCGCACTTGCGGGTAATGTCGGCAATACCGTTGTGCCCTCCCGGCGACCCTCCCATTTTCAGCTTAAACCGCCCATAGGCCATATCAAGATCGTCCTGAATCACGATCATATCAACAGGAGAGAGCTTGTGCCACCCGAGTACCTGACTGACCGAATCTCCACTGAGATTCATATAGGTCTGGGGCATGAGCAGCAGGATTTTCTGCTGCGCAAAAGTTCCCTCACCCAGAAGCCCGCTGAACTTCTGGCGAAAACTCGGAACGCCGAGTTTCTGAGCGATTCGTTCTACGACCATAAAGCCGATGTTATGCCGATGGTTGCGATACTGCGCACCGGGATTTCCAAGTCCAACGATCAGTTTCATCAGACCTTAACCGAAGAGGGAGCTGATACTTTGACCGTGATATACCCGTGAAATAGCTTCAGCAAAGAGCTTTGATACGCTTACCGTCTGAATCTTCTCACAACCCGCATTGCCTTGGGGCAGCGCAATGGTGTCGGTGACGATCACTTCCTTGAACGGGGTTTCGGTAATGCGGCTGATGGCAGGCCCGCTGAGTACCGCGTGGGTGCAGAGGCCGTAGACATCGCAGGCACCATTGGACTTCAAGGCCTCGACGGCTTTACAGATAGTTCCAGCCGTATCGATGATATCATCAACGATAACGAGATTCTTTCCCCTGACGTCGCCGATGACATTCATGACTTCACTGACGTTCGGCCCGGTACGACGCTTATCTATCATAGCCAGCCCGGCATTGAGCATCTTGGCAAATCCACGCGCGCGTTCCATGCCACCGGCATCGGGACTGACAACGATAAGATCCTGGATCTGTTTTTTTCGGAGATTTTCCACGAGAATGGGCATAGCGTAGAGGTTATCCACGGGAATGTCGAAGTATCCCTGAATCTGACCAGCATGCAGATCCATGGTCAGCACACGGCTGACTCCAACCGTCTGCATCAGGTCGGCGACCATTTTGGCGGTTATGGGTACGCGCGGTTCGGCCTTGCGATCCTGACGGGCATACCCGAAATAGGGCACAACCGCAGTAATGCTCTTGACGGAAGCTCTTTTCAGGGCGTCACACATGATCAGCAGTTCCATGAGGTGGTCATTTACCGGAGCGTGGGTGGACTGCACGATATACACATCGCGTCCACGGACATTCTCATTGATTTTCACACGAATTTCGCCGTCACTGAAACGTCCCACATGGGCGTCGCCCAGGGGCAGCCCCAGCTCGTTGGAAATACTGAACGCCAGATCTTTGCTGGCATTGCCGGAAAAAATAACCAAGTCATTCTGCATGTGGCGGCTCCTGAGTGATCTGAATATGCTGTCGGCGGAGGTTATGCCCAATTACGCCATCTTTTGCAAGCATAAACCGAACGTGATTTTTCCTCAATACACGTGAGCACTTTGCACCTGTCGGGTTATTATGCTATTTTACGCACTTCTTTTATGTTACCTGCAACCAAATGTGGAGGCACCATGACTCAGTTACAGAAAAAAGACCGCTACAATGTCGCCATCGCCGGGGTAACCGGTGCTGTGGGGGAAGTTTTCCTGCAGATTCTTGAAGAGCGCCAGTTCCCCATCGACCAGCTGAAGCTGCTGGCATCACCACGCAGCGCGGGCAAGAAGATCACCTATGCCGGCAAGGAATATACGGTAGAAGCACTGACCCAGGATTCATTTGCCGACGTGGATATCGCCCTGTTCTCAGCGGGAGGAGGAACCAGTAAAGAGTTTGCCCCCATTGCCGCCCAGGCGGGTGCCGTCGTCATCGATAACAGCTCTGCGTTCCGCATGGATGAAGATGTTCCCCTGGTCGTCCCTGAGGTCAATCCGGCCGATGCCTTCAGGCATAAGGGAATCATTGCCAACCCTAACTGCACCACCATTATCATGGTAGTCGCCCTGAAACCCCTGCACGACTACAGCCCCATCAAGCGTGTGGTGGTGTCATCCTACCAGTCTGCCTCCGGCGCTGGTGCCAAGGGTATGTACGAACTGCAGAATCAGACAAAGCAGTTTTGCGCTGGCCAGCCCCTTGAAATTCAGGCCTTCGCCCACCAGCTCCTGCAAAACGTCATACCGCATATAGATACCCCACAGGACAACGGCTACACCCGCGAAGAGATGAAAATGTTCCATGAAACCCGTAAGATCATGGGTGACCAGAATATCCGCGTCAGTGCCACCTGTGTACGCGTACCGGTTATCTCCGCCCATTCCGAAGCGGTGACCATAGAAACGGAGCAGCCCATCAGCGTGGAAAAGGCCCGCGAACTGCTCAGCGCGGCACCTGGCATCAAGGTAGTTGATGACCTGCCCAACAAGGTTTATCCCATGCCACTTTTTGTGGCAGGACGTGATGACTGCGAAGTTGGCCGCATCCGCAAGGATCTGGCCTTTGAGAATGGCCTCACCTTCTGGGTTGTCGGTGACCAGCTGCGCAAAGGAGCCGCGTTGAATGCCATTCAGATTGCCGAACTGCTGATTCAGAAGTAATTCTCCTATGCTGTCCGCACCCCCTGCCACCGCCATAGTCACCGGGGCGTCCGATCGTATCGGACGTGCCGTAGCTCTGCACCTGGCGAAGCGAGGGTATCGCGTGGCCATCACCTATCACACCAACCGTGAGGGTGCTCTGGCCACGCAAAAGCTGCTGGAGCAATACACTCCATGCACTGTCCTTTGCCACGATCTGGCGACCCTGAATAACCCCGGTGATATCCTGGATCAGGCCCATGCGGCTACGGGCGCACCTGTGCATTGTGTGATTTACGCTGCCAGCTTTTTTGAAAAGTCTACTCTGAAAGCCATTGATACTGACCATATGCTCCAGAATTTCTGGGTGCACCTCTTTTCTCCCATACTCATGGCCAAAGCGCTCCATCTTCATATGACACGTGCGGACGTGCAAAACGGCAACTTCGTAGTTTTCTGCGACCAAAGGGTCTATCAACGCACCACTACCCGCGCTGCCTATGAGCTCAGCAAGAAATCCCTGGCAGAGTTCACCAGAATGGCAGCCAAGACCTTTGCCCCCACGTTGCGCTGCAACTCCATTTCTCCCGGTCCTATCCTGCAGGCCACGACAGAAACCGACGCGGAATTTCGCACCCTGATCGAAAAGAACGTTCCCCTGAAACGCCAGGGGAGTGTTGAGCATATACTGCAGGCACTGGACTTTCTGTTGCAGTGTGACTATGTAACCGGAATCGATATCCCCGTTGACGGGGGAGAACATCTCTGACCCTGCCATCCCAAGGAGCCTTTTGTCATGCCAAAATCCCTTTTAAAGCATATACTTGATGATGCGTGCCCCTCCACACAGCAGTGGCGCCAGCTGTTCACCGCCGACACGACGCTGTTGCGCAATTGCGCTGAAGTGCTGCGGCGACGCTATCTGAGTAACGTTCAGTTGATCGGCCGCTACTATGAAGAACTCCCCGAAACGCATCAGCTGCGCGACGATCTGCGCAGGGGATACCGTCTCTTTCTGACTCCCGGCCCCCTTTGTCCTGAAGATTCGGATTTCCCACTGATAGATGAACGCCAGTACTTTCTCTCTACCCGAAGTGCCCTTCCTGCCCCCGGAACAGAGGCTATCCCTTCGCTGCGCGTTCTGGAACTTCACCAGGTAGAGCACCTCACCTTGCCCCAGGAGGAGGCCCAGCAGATATTTCTTATTCGTCACCATCCCCAGGAGTCCGAAAACCGTCACATTCACCTGCTGAGCCTCCTGCGCATCGCCTTTCCGGCAAGCACCATCGGCATAATCAACAGTCCTGCCCACTATCAGGATCTGTGCAATCTGACCCTGGTGCAGCACGATGACCAGCACGCGCCCAGTGTGCTGGACGATGAGGCGTACCGCATAACCCGCAGCAAGTTCATTCCCAGCATTCACTGGCAGAAGGCCCCCTTCTCTCCCCGTCAGAGCGGCACCTATGAAGCGGGAGCGGCCCTTTCCCTGCGCTACTTCTGCCGTATTATCTCCGACGAGGATACCCGTGCGGATATCATTCGTTTCTGCAACCACTGTCTCTACACCAATACACCCCGCTATCCCCGGAACTTCGCGAAACGCCTGGAACACGAAGATGAACGGGATATCCCGGAAATCCCCCATTGATGAGCCTGGCGATCTATGTCATCACCGACAGCCGGAGTTTCGAGACCTCCGACGCCTTTGTCGACCACTACCGTGCTCTCGCCTGCGACCATCGTGTCACGGGGGTTCTTCTGCGGGAACCGGGCATGGCCAGCGATGCGTATCTGCGACTCGTACACCGTCTTGCCGACTGTGGCAAGCTGATCGTCCACTCACGCAACATCACCACACCTCAGCACGCCCACGAGCTGTATGAACAGCACCTGTGCACCGCCATCCACTGCGCCGGGCGCGATATGGACTTCCTGGGCGCCATGAAACTTCCCTGCTCAGTATCATGCCACCACCCGGAACAGGCCCAGGCACTGCTGCGCGCCTATGAACATCTGCGCTTTGTGACCCTCAGTCCGATCTTTCCCACACCAAAGCCCTATAGCGTCACACCGCTCGGAATCTCAGCCCTGATGGATGTGGATGTCTCGCTCCGCTCACGGGTCGTTGCCCTGGGTGGTATCAACCAGCAGACGTTGCCTTTGCTGCAGCGGGTGGAGGGGCTCGGTGGCTGGGCCGCAATCGGCTGTTTTCTGCGCGATTCCCACAACATCCTGGCAACGCCGTTCTGCGATAACCCATGAAGAAGACGAACCGCCCGGCCCCCTATCACATTTTTGGCAACGACATTGAGCCGGCAGCCATGGAACAGTTTCTCAGCGCCATGGATCAGCCCTATGTGGTTCGCGGAGCACTGATGCCCGATGCCCACAAGGGCTACGCGCTGCCTATAGGAGCCGTCGTCGCTGCCGATGGTGTTGTTGTGCCCGCATGGGTGGGGTACGACATCGGCTGCGGTGTCCTGGGTGTGCCCACCACATTTCCCTTGTCTGAAGTCCGCCAGAATGCCGCAGCCATTTTCCGCTCCCTCTACGAACACATCCCTGTGGGTTCTGCCCACAACCAAAGGCCTGTGCCCTGGAACTGTTCCCATCTTCCACGCTCAGCGGTTCTGGAAGAGTACTTCCGACGCAAAGGGCTTTATCAGCTTGGTACCCTGGGCTCAGGCAATCACTTTCTCGAGATCGGTTACGATGAACTGGAGCGGATCTGGATTCTCGTACACTCCGGTTCCCGTCATCTGGGGCATACCATAGCCACACACTACATGAAGGTCGCCAGTAAGAGCTCAAGGGCCCGCGAAGGCCACTACGCACTGGATGTCCGCTCGGCAGCTGGCAAAGCTTATATTGATGATATGCACTTCTGCCTGTCGTTTGCCCTGGAAAATCGTCTCGAAATTGCGCGCAGAGCAGCAGAAGTGCTCTCTCGGCGCATCAATGGTTCCCCACAGTGGGTGTCCCTGATCAATCGCAACCACAACCACGCGGCCCTGTATAACGGCTGGTGGATCCATCGCAAAGGGGCAACGCACGCGGAAAGTGGCATGGCTGGTATTATTCCCGGCAATATGCGTGACGGGAGTTTTGTGGTGGAAGGACTGGGCAACCCCAAAGCACTGTGGTCGAGTTCCCATGGTGCCGGACGTCTACTGGGTCGAGCGGAGGCGAAACGTGAACTCAGTCTGCACGAGTTCCGACAGTCCATGGAATCCGTCGTTGCCCGCGTACAGGAAAGTACCCTTGATGAGGCACCCATGGCCTACAAGAACATTCACGCCGTGCTGGAAGCGCAATCAGAGCTCGTGGTTATCCGCCATCATGTTCAACCCCTGATCAATATCAAAGGCTGACAGGCGTGAGTTCCTCATTTACAACCGCCAGTCAATTGCCTACATTAAACCTCAGTGGTTTGCACACCACTGTTGAGACTCCTGAAAGGTTCACGGAATGCTGACAAAAAAACGCATTTTTGGAATAGTTCTCGCCTTTTTCCTGCTCTATGGCTTTTTCCTCGTCACCACGATTCCGGCAGCGTACATCTGGGCGAAGATTCCCGCCCAGGACACCATCACCCTTACCAGGATATCCGGAACCCTGTGGAATGGGAATGCCTCCTTGCATTACGGCCCTCTTCCGCCACTGCCCGTAAGCTGGAAAATATCTCCCCGCCTGCTGTGGCAGGGAAAGGTGCTGCTGGCTTTCCGTGTTCAGGAAGGCCGGACTGACATAGATCTCGGCATTGCCGCTGCTCCCTGGGGTGCAGTACAGCTTATGGCATCGGGGAGACTTGATGCCACGACAGTGCAGCCCTTGCTGCAGACGCTGAATCTGCGTGTTCCAGGGCACCTTGAGATTCGGCGGGTTCACGTGAACATCCATGGCGATGAAATTCGACAGGCTGACGGCACGCTGCACTGGAGTGGCGGACTGGTTGAATCCACCCAAAGCGGCAACGCGTTTACCATTAACATGCCGGTTCTGGTCGGCAATCTCAGCCATGAGGAACAACGCGCCATCCTGCGTATTGGCCGTGAAGGTGACGATCAACCGGTAGGTGAGATCAGCCTTGGACCCGATGGTTGGGCCCGCCTGCAGATCATGTCCCATCTCACCCGCGCCATTCCTTTACCCTGGAATATTCCGGGGCGAGCTGGTAGTATTCTCTTTACTTATGAAGAAAAGGTATTCTGACATGCGGAACCCTATGCGTATACTCGCTGCTTCTCGAGATGTAACTCCCCTGAGTATAATTCACCATGACCGATAAGCTGCCAGTATTTTCCGCTCTTGCCGCCATTAACGGAACCCGGCTCCTGCAGATCAGCAGCATGCTGCTGATTCTCGGCGTACTGGCAAGCACCTCCCACACCCTTGCGCGTCTCACCTGGACGCTCCTGGAGCCTGTGCCGGTGATATTTGCGTCACCAAAGACACCAGCTCCGCGTCAGCAGGCCGTACCGGAAGCTTCCCTGGCACAGAACATAGAACAATTACACCTGTTCGGCAAACCAGCACCGCCGGAAGAGCCTCAGAGTGTCTCCCTCGATGAGGTGCAGGCACCGGAAACCCGTATGCGACTTCGCCTTGAGGGAGTGTTCCTTTCAGAAGTACCAGAGTATTCCAGCGCCTTTATTGCTGAACAGTCCCGACCAGGTGAAAGGTATACTATAGGCGACCGCGTCAGCCAGGGGGTAACCCTCGCCGCCGTTTTCGCTGATCGCGTTCTGCTGCAACGGGGAGAAGCCTATGAAACCTTGCGTTTCCCCGACAGCGGGGACTCCGACAGTGGGATACGGGCAGAAACACCGGCAAACGCTTCGCGATCATCGCGTCCCTCGGCACGTCGTGCTGCCGCGGATATACCAGCAGATCTGACAGCTTCCCAGCAGCTGACAGAGAATATCCAGCAGATGGACGCAGGCTCCTTTATGGAAACCTATATGCCCATCATGCAGACGAATCCACAGGCCATTCTTGATGGGGCAGGTCTGGAACCACGGGGTTCTTCTGGTGAAAGCAGGGGTTATACGGTGGGAGCTCAGGCCCCGGCTGCCCTCATGAGCCAGCTGGGACTGCAGCAGGGCGATGTAATTGTCTCGGTCAACAGCCACCCCGTTGGAGATGTACAACGTGACCGCCAGCTCATCAATCAGATTGTGGAATCTGGCGTCGCCCGCATAGAAATACAACGAGGTCAGCGAACCTTTGTGGTTACCTATCCGTTGCGCTGACCGCCGCACACCGGCTTAATCCACACCTTTGGTGGTCTTTTGGCAGGCAACTGAAGGGAATTTCACTTGAACCAGGCTCCAGAACGTGAAATGATGCCTTTCCGATCATCTTTACTGAATGACACTCCACTTATACAGAGCAGGTATATGAGATTGCGCACCATCACCACCATTACAGCAGTAGTGACACTTCTCTTGTTTTACACTCTGAATTCGGCAGTCGCTCAGGAGCGGCAGACCTGGACGGTCAACCTCAAAGAAGCCGAGATCAGCACCCTCATAGACCAGGTCTCATCCATCACCAAAAAGAATTTCGTGGTTGACCCCCGGGTGCGAGGCAAAGTCACCGTCATCTCGCAGACGCCCATGAACCGTGACAGCATCTATGAGCTTTTCATGGCGGTTCTGAATGTGCATGGATTTATCACTGTCGAGGGTGAAGAAGCCATTAAGATTCTGCCCAACGCCATAGCGCGTCAGGGAGCCATCCCCTATGACGCAGAGGGCACCATGTTGGGAGAAACTCTCATAACCCGCGTGCTGCCACTGCGTAATACGCCTGCAGCCGAGCTGATTCCCATCCTGCGCCCCCTGGTGCCCCAGTACGGCCACCTGGCCGGTGTGCCTTCCGCCAACGCCATCATCATCAGTGATCACGCGGAGAATGTCTCGCGCATAGCCGATATCGTCGATCGCCTCGACCAGGAAGAGAGTGAAGCCATTGCCATTGTCGACCTTCAGCACGCCTGGGTTGGACAGTTAGCCGGCCTGCTGGAGAAAATAGCTACTCCCCAGGGAGGACAGCAGCAACGCTCCCCTGCGGCGGGCATCCGCATTATCGCCGATGAGCGCAGTAACCGCCTTATACTGAAGGGAACACAGAAAGCGCTGGAGGAATACCGGCAGCTGATCGGTTCCCTGGATATTCCCGTTAAGACCACAGGCTCAACCATGGTCCTGCGCCTGAGCCATGCCGATGCCACCAAAATGGCGGAACTGCTGAAGGGCCTGGTGGAGGGAAGAACAGCGTCAGCCAGTGGCTCCGGTCGTGATTCAGCTCCGGCGCCAGCGGAAAAATTCAGCATTCAGGCCGACGAATCACTGAACGCCCTGGTGATCCGCGCCGAACCAGCCACCATGGCTGAAATACAATCCATTATCGCGCAACTTGATGTGCGAAGAGCCCAAGTGCTCATTGAAGCCGTTATTGTCGAAGTTGTCGGCGACTCCCTGAATCAATTAGGTGTACAACTGGCGGCCCGCAGCGCTGGTGACACACTTGGCCCCATCGGTGGAACTTCGTTTTCCAATGCAGGCACAAGCCTCAGTAATATTCTCACCAGCATAGCGACACAGACCCCCCCCACTATCAGCGATGGAATGAGCCTGGGAGTAGCAACCACCAGTGGCAGCGTGGAGATGGGTGCCCTGCTGACGGCTCTTGCCTCCGTAACCAACGCCAACCTGCTTTCCACTCCCAGTATTCTCACCCTGGATAACCAGGAGGCCAGCATTCTGGTCGGCCAGAATATTCCTGTGCGTACCGGTACCTACTCCCACGATTCCGGCACCAACCCTTTCACCACCATTCAGCGTCAGGATGTGGGCATTGTCCTGAAAACCACACCCAGTATCTATGAAGGGAACTCCGTGCGCATGCAGGTAGAACTGGAGGCATCCTCTGTGCTCACGGAAGGCACCGATGGCATCATCACGAATAAGCGGGAGATCATCACCACTATACTGGCCGATAACAATGAAACCATTGTTCTTGGCGGCCTGATTAAAGATGATGTCCAGGAAGTCGTCAGCAAGGTTCCGCTGCTCGGTGACATCCCTCTGCTGGGAAGACTCTTCCAGGCACGACGTCAGCGGGTTGAAAAGCGCAATCTCCTGGTTTTTCTGCGACCGACCATTCTACTGACCCAGGAAGACTCCGCTTCCCTGAGCCGTGAAAAGTATACCGGCATTTATGAGCTGCAGCTGAATCCACCAAAACTGAGGGGGATACCCATGGGTGTCAAACCATCCTTACCGGAAAACATCGAAGATATATACCGTTAGAGCGAGCCAGTACTTCTATGCCCTTACCCCAGAGATTACCCTTTGGATTTGCGAAACGCCATCAGCTCCTCTTACAGGAAGATGAAAACGGCGACGTTCACGTCCTCTACCGTCAACCACCTGCACCGGCTGCTATCGCAGAAGTCCAGCGATTCGTCGGACAGCTGACCCCTTTTCTGCAGGTGGATGAGCAGGAGTTTTCTGCGGCCCTTTCCACGGCGTACCAGAACGACTCTTCCGCTGCCATGGAGATGGTGGAGGAGCTGGGTGACGATATGGATCTCGCCAGCCTGGCCGACTCTGTGCCTGAGACCGAAGACCTTCTGGAACAGGAAGATGACGCCCCCATCATCCGTCTGATCAATGCCCTGCTCACGGAAGCCATACGGGAAAACGCTTCGGATATCCATATCGAGACCTTTGAGCGCAACCTGATCGTGCGCTTTCGCATTGATGGCGTCCTGCGCGAGATGGTGCGGCCCAAGCGAGCCCTTGCACCGCTGCTGACTTCGCGCATCAAGGTCATGGCCCGTCTTGATATCGCCGAAAAGCGCATCCCCCAGGATGGTCGCATCTCCCTGAAAGTCGGTGGCAAGGAAGTGGATGTGCGGGTATCCACCATGCCTTCCATTAACGGTGAACGCATCGTCCTGCGCCTGCTGGACAAACAGGCAGGACGCCTGGATCTGGCACAGCTGGGAATGTCCACACAGAACGCGCGACTCCTCAACGACATCATCCACAAGCCCCATGGCATTATCCTGATCACCGGACCCACCGGCTCCGGGAAAACCACGACACTCTACGCCATGCTGACCCGACTCAACGACAAGAGTCGCAATATCCTCACCGTAGAAGACCCCATTGAATACAACCTCGAAGGCATCGGCCAGACCCAGGTGAACACCAAAATTGATATGACCTTTGCCCGCGGGCTGCGCGCCATACTGCGCCAGGATCCCGATGTGGTCATGGTCGGTGAAATCCGCGATCTGGAAACAGCGGAGATATCCATCCAGGCCAGTCTGACTGGCCACCTTGTCCTCTCGACCCTGCACACCAACAGCGCCGCCGGAGCCATCACCCGCCTGCAGGATATGGGAATCGAGCCCTTTCTGCTCTCCTCCAGCATGCTCGGCGTACTGGCCCAACGACTGGTGCGCGTCCTGTGTAAACACTGCCGCGAAGCCTATGAGGCCAGCGAGGAGGAGTGCGCGCTTCTGCAGGTGAATGGCAGTCTGCAGGCTCCGGTCATTTATCGCGCCACTGGCTGCAAGGAGTGTAACCACCTTGGATATCGCGGCAGAACAGGTATTTACGAGCTGATTACCTTTAACGACGAGCTGCGCACCATGGTGCACCGCCGCTCGTCGGAACAGGAGCTGGAAGCCTATGCCCGCAAACACAGTGCCAGTATACGCGCTGATGGGGCCAGAAAAGTACTGGAGGGTGAGACCACGCTGGAAGAAGTTCTGCGCGTCACCCTTGAGGACGGCTGAGCGTGGCGGCTTTTGAGTACCAGGCCCTCGATGGCCGTGGCAGAACCCGCAAAGGCATTCTGGAAGCTGACAGTCCGCGCCAGGTACGACAACAGCTGCGCGAAAAAGGCTGGACGCCACTGCAGATTGAGGCAACCCACAGCCGCGAAAACAATGCCCGCAAAACCTCTTTCTCCCTCTTTCGGCCATCCATGAGTGTTAACGACCTCTCCCTGTGTACCCGCCAGATGGCGACCCTCATTCAGGCCGGACTCCCCGTAGAGGAAGCTCTCAAGGCTGTCGCCGCCCAGACAGAAAAGAATCGCGTCCGCAGCATACTTCTGGGCGTCCGCGCCAAGGTCATGGAAGGCTACTCCCTGGCCAAGAGCCTGGCTCAGTATCCCCGTGCCTTCCCGGATCTCTATCGCTCCACCGTAGCCGCTGGTGAGCACGCCGGCCACCTTGACCTGGTGCTTGAGCGCCTGGCAGATTACACCGAAGGCCAGCAGCGCAGCCGCCAGAAAGTTCAGCTGGCACTGCTCTACCCTGCCATCCTCACCGTCACCTCGATTCTGATTGTCACCTTCCTGCTCGGCTATGTGGTTCCCGACGTCATAAAAGTCTTTGTGGACACCGGCCAGGAACTGCCGGGACTGACCATCGCCCTGATCAGCCTCAGTGATTTCGTAAAAAACTACGGCCTGCTCAGCCTGCTGTTGATCGCAACCTTCGCTTTTCTCTGGAAAAAGCTTCTCAAGCGACCAGCTCTGCGCATGCGCGTCCATGAAACCCTGTTAAAGCTTCCCATGATCGGACGACTGTCGCGGGGGATAAACACCGCTCGCTTTGCCAGCACACTCAGTATCCTGGCCCAGAGTGGTGTGCCTCTGGTGGAAGCCATTCGCATTGCCGGTCAGGTACTGGGGAATGATTTCATAAAGGAACGCTCAATGGATATCGGCCGGATGGTCAGCGAAGGGGAGAGTCTGCATCTCGCCCTCGACAAGGCAAAATGCTTTCCGCCAATGATGATACACATGGTGGCCAGCGGCGAATCAAGCGGTGAACTGGACACCATGCTCAGTCGGGTGGCGGCCAATCAGGAGCGGGACATGGAGAGCCTGGTGGCAACCTTTGTGGGTCTCTTTGAACCTTTTATGCTCGTCGTCATGGGCACCGTAGTCCTGCTGATCGTACTGGCAATTCTCATGCCCATCCTGAGTATCAATCAGTTGGTAATGTAAGGAATCCAATGCAGGAAAACAACACGCCCATACACAGCCTCTCCCATGACCTGAGCACGCTTGTAGATGACCCAGACAGAGGAACCCTGAAACTGCAGGATGTCATAGAACAGCTTGGAAGCCGTGGGTTCGGGCTGTTGCTGCTGCTCTTTTCCTTCCCCAGTGCTCTGCCTGTCCCTGCGCCCGGCTACAGTATCCCCTTCGGGGCCCTGCTGCTGCTGCTTGGATTCCAACTGCTGCTGCAGCGCCGAACTCCCTGGTTTCCTATGTTCATGCTGAACTGGAGCATACCCACCGCCAAAGCGCGCAACACGCTTCACCGGAGTGCACGATTCTTTGCCATGCTAGAACGCATCGTCAAGCCCCGCTATCTGTGGACCACCGGCTCATGGCTGCGGCCCCTCTCCGGAGGGATCGTCTGTACCATGGCTTTCCTGATGCTTTTCCCCATCCCCCTTACCAACACCCTGCCCGCTATCGTGATTTTCTGTTGCGGCGTGGGCATGAGCGAACGTGATGGACTATTTACGCTGGCGGCGCTGGCACTGGGTATTCTCGCCGTGATGCTCTACGCGACGATTATCGCAGTGTTACTGTTCTATGGAGCCGATGCGCTGGCATGGCTGACAGGGTAAAGGCTACCCTCTGAGGATTTCCCCCAGGGTGGTAATAATATAATCCTGCTGTTCCTGGGTAATTCCTGGATGTAGCGGCAGGGAAAGTGCTCTCTCGTAATGCGTTAACGCCGCTGGGTAGTCTTCGGCACGGAAACCCAGGGCGCGGTAGTAGGGTTGCATGGGAACCGGAATATAGTGCACGTTTACGCCAATATCCTTTGCACGCAGAGCTTCAAATACCCCGCGACGATCCTTTCCGGTCTCTTCAGGCCGAAGCCGAACGACGAAAAGGTGCCAGGCGGACTCACTGTCTGCGAACTCTCCCGGCAGATCCAGAGGCAGGAAGCGCAGCTGCTCGCGATAGCGCCTGACCAGCAAACGCCTTTTCTGCAGAAAGTCATCAATGCGCTTCATCTGGCTTACGCCGAGAGCCGCCTGCAGGTCGGTCATGCGATAGTTAAAGCCCAGATCCTGCTGTTCGTAGTACCACCCACCCTCATTGCGGTTCTCAAGCATTTCATGATCACGGGTCACACCATGGCTGCGCAGCAGGGTCATTTTCCTGTAGAGGGTTTCGTCATTGGTCAGCGCCATTCCCCCCTCGCCGGTGGTGATTATTTTGACGGGATGAAAGCTGAATACGGTTATGTGGCTGTAGGCGCAGCTGCCGACAGGTTGCTGGCGGTAGGTCGCCCCGATGGCGTGGGAGGCATCTTCCAGGATGGCGAACCCATACTGCTGTGCCAGGCGCTGTATTGGTTCCATGGGACACGAGAGCCCGGCAAAGTGTACAGGAGCGACAATTCGCGGAAGCTTTCCCTGCTGAGCGGCGATCTGCAGTTTTCTCTCCAGACAGACAACATCCATGTTCCCTGTTTCCAGGTCAATGTCGACAAAATCAACATCGGCACCGCAGTAGAGAGCGGCGTTCGCAGTAGCAACAAAGGTGTTCGGGGATGTCCACAGGGTATCACCGGGGCCAAGTCCCAGGGCTTTGCAGGCAATGTGCAGTGCTGCGGTGGCATTGCTGCAGGCAACACTAAAACGGCTGGAGCACGCACTGCTGACCATGTGTTCAAATTCGGTAATGGATGGACCCTGGGTAAGCCAGTCCGACTCCAGGACTGCCAGGACGCTCCTGATATCATCGGGGGAAATATCCTGTCGACCATAAGGTATCATGGGGAGGCTCCGCGAAAAAAAGCGGAAGGGATATCTCCCCTCCGCTTCGAGTTGTGTCGTATGTGCCTTACTGAGGCATATGGAACTGCTGCCCGGGAGCAGGTTGAGGAGTGCCGGTGGGGAAGGCATTGTACTGCTGTATCACGGGCATCTGACCTGGCATGACCACACCGACTGGTTGATAGGCTTTGCGTTTCTCATAACGGACCACCGGTACCCAGACCTCAGTCTCCTGATAGGCTCCCTGCGGCTGGTAGTGGTAGGTGGTGATGGGCTGGGCCTGCTGCTGTTGCGGCATCATGCCATACCCGTACTGCTGGTATGGGTTGTACTGCTGATAGGCGGCATAGGGCGAGGCTCCATGCCAGTATCCTGCGCCGTACTGCTGGACAGGCTGTTGATAGAACCCCTGCGCAGCCGCGCTCAGCGGGAAGATCAGAAAGGCTATCATCGTAAGTATCATTCTTTTTTTCATGGGTATCCTCCTGGCTTATTGAACGCTGAACGGAACAGGCTGCACTGGCATGATGGGAACGGGTTGTCCTGCGTATGGCAGTGCCTGGTGTGGCATCATGGGTGACCCATAGGGATGGGGAGGGGCAAAAGGAGCACCCATTCCCATGGCTGGTGGCCCATAGGGACCGGGCATTCCCATTCCCTGTTGAGGCGCAAAACCCTGTTGCATGCCATATGCTGGTGGCATGAACTGTGGCTGATGGTAGTACTGATATGAGTTGTTGATCACAGGGGCACCGAATGCTGGCTGCTGGCTGCCGTTAAAGCCCTGCTGTTGTCCCATGGCATTGGAAGTATTTCTGGATGATTGGGACGAATACAGCGGAGGTGGCAGTAAATCAGTTCGATTTACCCGCTCGGTTTCTGCTGCCCTGGGAGCTGCTGCCTTTGCAGAGTGCTCCGCCGGATATGCGGGTATATGAGGAGGAACCACCTGACGTCCGATCTCAACGACCGTTGTTTCGGGAGTGGCCCCTTCCTTGATAACAAAATAATGCTGCGTGTCCTGATCTGGACGCTCAATGGCGAGCTTCTTGGTCATAACATGCACATTGGAATTGCTGGGCGCAAAAATCTCGACTGGCTTGCTGCAGCCTGTCAGTATCAGCAGCGGCACGGTTATGATAAGAAAAAGAGTGTAAATATAACGTAACACGACAACCCTCCTGGGATTTGTTCAACGAAAAGGAGCCCATAGAGCCTTTCAGTGCAGCAATAATCGCTTCATGGTCACCTCCTTGTATCCCAATCACATCCCTGTTATTACACTGTCTCCATAGAGCAGTTCCCTTTCATCCTGAAGGGCGCTCTGGTGTTTGCATGACAAAGTCAATATAGGAAACCACCCATAACTTGACAAGGTTTTTTCTTGCTTTGCTACTCTATCGACATATTTTTTACAAAACCAAAGGTATTTTTTGCAAAAAAAACCAAAAGTAATTCTTGGCAAAACCCCGTAACTCTTCCTATACTCAAATAAGTTTTTTCGCGCAATTCCGCTTCTGCTACAACGCGCTGCTGATTATCGAAAACGCAGAATTCATATTCTTCCGAGGTCTACATGAACATTCGCTTTGATGATATCGCCACCAAGTTCAAGTGTCTGTCTGACCCCACCCGCCTGCAGATCCTTCATCTGTTGATGGAAGGAGAACACTGTGTTGGCGATATAGCGTTAAAAATAGGAACCACACAGGCCAACATCTCCAAGCATCTTTCGCTGCTGAAAAACGCCGGGCTGGTGGTTTCCAACAAACAGGGCATGAAGGTCATTTACTCCCTCCAGGGAAACAAAGTACAGCAACTCTGCCAACTCATGTGCTCTGACTGAGCCGGAGGAGTTATGTCATCCCCACACTCCCATCATCGTGTAAAATTCCTGTGGGGATGGGGAATGGTTCTGGTGATCAGCCTGCTGGTCTCCCTCCTGCATCACCAGGGGGGCTTACAGCGTATGGAGTGGATTACCTACGACAGCCGCATGAAACTTTTCCGGGAAGATGTGGCCGCCCATCCAGACATTGCCGTGATCCTTATTGACGAAGCCACTCTGCAGGCCATGAATCCGCTGGTGGGGCGCTGGCCCTGGCCACGAGCCGTATATGCCGAGCTCATGGAATTCCTTGCCATGGGCGAGCCCCGCGCCATCATCTTTGACATTCTGTTCAGCGAATATCAGCGAGAAGGAGACGTTGCCTCAGGTCAACCCGGCTTCAACGACGATACTTTCGCCCTCGCCACCCAATACTTCGGCAATATCTATCACGCCTTTCAGATTCTCCATGAGGCAGAGGATGAAGCTGGCCAGCATCAGCTTTATCGTCCGGTTCCCAGTGAATTTTCCGAGCGCTTTGCATTCCAGACGACAGGCGATCACCGCGATATGGAACCATCGGGCAATCACTTTATACTGCCCTTTGCGGAGCTTTACCGGGGAGCCAGGGGCGCCGGTGTCGTCAATATAGACGCTGACCCCGATGGCATCTACCGCCGCACCCCACTGTATTTTGCCTATGATGATCAGTTCTACCTTCCCCTATCGCTGGCAGCACTTTCCCACGACTCCACACTTGAGCTGGGCATAGGCGCCGATGGTGTAACCATTGCCGGCGAAACTCTCTCCCAGCAGCGCGACCGCTTCTTCCTCCCCAACTACTACGGTTCGTTTAACGCATTCTCCATGGGGGGCATTTTCGCCTCTTACCAGGCCATTCTCCACGGCGATTTTGCCAGTGTTCTCATTGACCCGGCCGAATTTCACGACAAATACGTCTTTATCGGTTCCAGTGCCATAGGCCTGCAGGATGTGAAGGCGACCCCCCTCTCCCACAACACTCCAGGGGTTTTCATTCATGCCAGCGTCGCCTCCAACGTACTTGACAATGACTACCTGACAACTCCCCCCATGGCGGTAACCTTTGTGCTGATATTTGTCATGGCGGGTGTATCCATAGCGTCTATCCTCTACCTTCCACGCTTTTCCCTCCAGTTCATGCTCCCGGCGGGAATCATCATTCTCTATGCCGCTGCGGCGGTCTGGCAGTTCGGCAATCAGCTCGTCCTGGACATGGTTTCACCGGTCACTTCCGGTATACTGGCGTGGCTTGGTGGCTTTGCCTACCTCACCTTCACCGAAGGCAGGGATAAGCGCAAGGTTCGTCGCATGCTTTCCCAGTATGTTTCGCCGGCGATTCTTTCGGAAGTAGTCGACAAGTATGATTCCATTGCCACCGCCGATGTGGGTACTGATGAAAACCTCACCATTCTCTTTTCCGATATCCGCAGCTTCACCAGTATCTCCGAAAAACTGCAGGCAGACCAGGTGGTGGATCTGCTGAACATCTACCTGAAAGACATGTGTGATGTCATATTTGAATATCAGGGCACCCTGGATAAATTCATTGGAGACGCCATCATGGCCTTCTGGGGAGCACCCATCCGCATTGAAAACCATGCCGATCGCGGCGTCTGCGCCGCCATTGCCATGCACCGCAGGCTGGCCGAAGTCAACCTGCGACTCCAGGAGAAGGGATACCCTCCCATCGCCATCGGCATAGGCCTGCACACCGGCAATGTCATACTCGGCAACATCGGCTCCGAAAAGAAACTGGATTACACCGTCATCGGCGACAACGTCAACCTGGCCTCCCGCACGGAAGGTCTTACCAAGCAATATGGCTGTCCCGTACTCTTTACCGAGAACACCTACCACGCCCTGAGCCTCCCTGTGCCCTGCGCCCAGGTCGACCTCGTACGCGTCAAGGGCAAAGTAAAGCCCATCGCCATGTATCGTCCGCTGGCGGCCCCTGATGACCCAGCGGAAGTCCTGCAGCAGGCCCATGAAACTGCGGCACTCGCCGCCGCTGCTTTTGATGCCTACCTGCATCGCCGATGGCAGGAGGCCATTGATCTTTTTGAACAAATTCCGGAACATTTGTCTATTACCATGATGCTTGAACGCTGTCGTTCCTACGCGCACCAGGAGCCACCAGACTCCTGGGATGGTGTCCATACCATGGAAACGAAATAAGAGCAGAAGAGGGGGGATTTATGAAAAAAGGGGTATTATCACTGATGGCCGTGCTTGCCATGGGCATGGCAGCCATGGCATCGACCATGTACGTACAGAGCCGTGAGGCTCCACTGATGCAGGAACCGTCCTTTGGCGCGGCCGTGCTGGGCACCTTCACCCAGGGGAGTGAAGTGCGTGTTCTGGAGACCCAGGGCACCTGGCACAGAGTACAGGCAGAAGAACAGCAGGGCTGGATGTCCAGACTGGCCCTGACCTCCAATCCCCCCCTTGGGCGGGTTGGTGTGATCGGAGCCGGAGAAGAGCGCCTGGAAGACAGTGTCCGACGTCGTACCTCAGCCGTGGTTACCGCTGGTGCCGCCCGGGGACTCACTCCGGAAGACCGCGCCCGGGCCAGCGAAATGGGACTCTCCAACTACCATGCCCTGGCGCAGATGGAACGCCTGCACCTTGAAGAAGAGGAAATCATTCGCTTTCACCGGGAGGTAGTGGCCCCATGAACGTAAGAGCACTGCATTTTTCTCTTCTTACCGTAGCAATTGCCTCCATTCTGATAGTCGGTTGTGGCAGTGCCGAGTATTCGGCACTGCCCGACACCAGTCCCAAGGAATACCGCAGCCGCCTCTCCCATGTGCATGTCACCATTGCCGACCTGGAGAGCGATGTGACCGCCGAAGTGGAGTTCGGCAAGGAGGTGGGCGCGCGCATCCTCGGCACCTACCGCCCCCTGAACAACCCGGAGCTGAACCACTACGTCAATCTGGTGGGACGCTCTGTCGCCCTGCACGCCAGCAGGCCCGAGCTGGAATTCCGCTTTCAGGTGCTTGACTCCGACACCATCAACGCCTTCGCCGCTCCCGGTGGCTATATCTTCATCACCACCGGCGCCTTGCGAATGATGAGTGACGAAGCCCAACTGGCTGCCGTCCTGGCCCACGAGATAGCCCACGTCACCGAGAAACATATTGTCAATGAACTGGGCATCAGGGGCGTTGATGACAGCCCGGTCACCGGACTCTCACGCCTGCTGGGTGCCGGCTCCGATCCTATCCGCGTCGCTTTCGCCCAGGCGGTGGATCAGGCCGTGGATATCCTCTTCACCTATGGCCTGAAGCAGGAAGATGAATTCGAAGCCGACTACATCGGTACCCTGCTGCTGGCCCAGACCGGTTACGAAGCCACCGCCATGCTGCGCTACCTGGAATCCATTGCTGAAATCAAAGGCGAAGCCCTGGAGGTCATCGACCGCACACACCCCGCCATGGATGCGCGCTTCAGCGCACTCAGAGAAATCATTGACCTCTACGATCTGGCCGAGCTGGATAACCCCACCATGAAGGAGCGCTTCGAAAGCCATGTCAAAATCATACGCAACTAAACTCGCCCTGGCGGGTGCTCTGCTCATTTGCGCAAGTGCATTCTTTTCCACAGCGAGTGCTGACGAGTATCATTACAACAACATTCTCATCGGTGAACGGGCCATGGGCATGGGTGGCGCCTATACGGCGATTTCCGATGATCCTTCCGGTCTCTACTACAATCCGGCGGGAATCGTTTATGGTTATGCGCCAAACCTCTCAGCCAGCGTCAACTCCTTTCACACCTCCCAGACCACCTATAAGGATGTCCTTGGTGGACACACTGACTGGAACCGGCAATCCGCTGACCTGATCCCCAACTTCTTCGGCGTCACCCAGCCCCTGGGCGATTTCACCGTGGGCTTTTCCTTTGCAGTCACCGATAACATGCGCGAGGACATGATCCAACGCTACCAGAACGTCAATGTGTTCGAAGAGTTCAGCGTGCATCTCGATAACACCCATGTGGTGAACAAGATCGGGCCCTCCATCGCCATGGCCGTCAATGACAATCTGGCCATCGGCTTTACCCTCTACTTTCACCTGCTCCAGTCCAAGGTCATCTTCACTCAGATAGGCCGTGTTGGCACCAAGAGCCATGCCAATGGCGATATCCCCGACGTGGAGTACCAGGAGCTGGCACCGAGTTCGGCCTGAACCCCGTGCTGGGCGTCATGTGGAGTCCCCTGGAGAGGCTTGCTTTTGGTGCGACTCTGCGCAGCACCACGATCATAACCTCAGACACCGAAAGCTTCATGGTATTCCATGGCATTGAGAATGACAGTATCAAACCGCCAGGATACCCGGATTACAACGGCATAGACTTCGCCTACTATGAGTCCAACCTGCGTCGTTCCTATCCCACCGAGCTCTCCTTCGGTGCCGCCTGGTTTGCCGATGATCGTCTGCTGCTGTCGGCAGATGTCTTTCACTATCTGAGTACCGATGACACCCATGCGGTTACCAACCTCGCTGTGGGGGCCGAATACTACCTGAGTCCCCGCTGGGCAGTTCGTGGTGGCGCCTTTACGAACTATCACAATGGCTACGGGCCGGAAAATGAGGTCGATCTGTACGGCGTCACCTTCAGCCTGACCCGCTTCACCCGCAACTCTTCCCTGACCATGGGCATAAACAGCAGTTTTGGTTCAGGCAAAGGTGCCATCGTCCAGGGCGGGGACTCCAGTGATATGGAAATGTTCTCACTGACAGCCTTTCTGGGGTCATCCTATTCCTACTAACCACGGAGGTCTTTCCCTATGTCTGTCATAGCCCGGCAGGGCAATCTGGTTGAAGAACCCGATGCCACCTTTATCGTCAACGCCTCCAACACGGAGCTTGTGCTGGGCAGCGGCGTTTCCGCTGCCTTTCGCGCCCACTGCGGCGACGACGAGTATCAGCAGTACCTGCACACCTGCAAAACGGCCTATGAACGCGAACATGGGCCCATCCAGCAGGGCGATGTCGTATGCACCGGGGCGGGCACAGCCCGCAATATCCGCAATGTGCTCCACGGCGCGGTGATGGACTACTCCAGCGGCAAGAGCAGCATGCCCACCATACACACCGTCGAAAAGATTCTCGAAGGCATAGGGGAGTGCATCAGCCGCATGCGGCCTTCCCTGCCATCCGATCTGTCGCGAATCAAACTGGTCCTGCCCCTGATGGGTACCGGCGTGGGTGGTCTGGACAAGCGCAGCGTACTGGAAAGCTACGCCAGACATCTCATCCCCATGGCGCGGGAGCTTGATATGGACATTGTCGTCTATGGTTACAGTCGCGATGATTTCTTCCTCATCCGGGCCGCCCTGAAAGGAGCCTGAGATTGCGTGCAAGGTGGCTGCGCAGATGGTTTCGCCTCTTCTCTGACAGCGAAGGCCTTGATCTGGCCCTGTGGCAGAATCTGCGCCAGACCATGCCCTTGCTGAAAAATCTGTCGCGGGAGCAGCAGCGAAAGCTCCAGCGGATCACCGATGAATTCCTGTCCAGGAAAACACTTCTCCCGGCCGCTGGTTTTGCCATCGACGCGAGGATGAAGCACCTCATCGCCCTGCAGGCCTGCGTACCCCTGGTGAATCTGAACCTGAACGTCTATCGTTCATTCGATTCCATAATTGTTTACGCCGACGAGTTCATTCCGCGCCATGCACTGGAGGACGAAAATGGCATCGTCCATCTGGACGAAGAACCGCTGATCGGTGAATCCTGGTATCATGGCCCCGTGATTCTCTCCTGGAATGACGTCAGCCACGATGCCTTCAGCGAAGGCAACACCAATGTGGTCATCCACGAAATGGCGCACCAGATCGACATGCTCAGCGGTGACGCCGACGGAGTGCCGCTGCTCCATCCTGACATGAGCCGCGATACCTGGCGCACCATACTGCAGGCGGCCTTTCGCGAACATGGACGCCTGGTGAAGGCGGACGAGGACACGGTGCTCGATCCTTATGGCGCCGAAGACCCCGCTGAATTTTTTGCCGTAAGCTGTGAGTGTTTTTTCAAGCAGCCCAGACAACTCAGGCAATGGAATCCACAGTGGTATGAACAGCTGGCACGGCTTTTCGCGTGGGATACTGCCCACAAATAATCGCGGGTTTTTCTTGCAACATCTTCCTGTGATCACTAGACTTATGTCAATACACACGGATCAGTGAACCGAAAAACCACATGTGCTGGAGGTGAAGACTATGGAGTATACGGAGAAGTACCGCAAGGCAGCTGATGTTATACGGAACGCCGAAGCCATGATCATTACCTCGGGAGCCGGCATGGGTGTGGATTCAGGCCTGCCCGACTTCCGCGGTGAAAAGGGTTTCTGGAACGCCTACCCCATGTATGAACGGCTTGGCCTGAGCTTTGCCGGAGCAGCCAATCCGCGCCATTTCGACGAAGATCCCGCCTTCGGCTGGGGTTTCTATGGCCACCGTACCAACCTGTACCGTTCCACCACACCCCACGACGGCTTTAACTGGCTGAAGGAGTGGTCAAAGAAGTTCGGCATAGATCACTTTGTGGTCACCTCCAATGTCGATGGACAGTTCCAGCAGGCAGGCTATGCCGACTCCCGTATCCTGGAGGTTCACGGCTCCATTCACCACCTGCAGTGCACGACCCCATGCTCTTCGGAAATATGGGCCAACGAGGAAGATATACCAGTGGATCTCGATACCATGCGAGCCGGATATATTCCGTCCTGTATCCGCTGCAACGCTGTGGCGCGACCCAACATTCTGATGTTCGGTGATTACGCCTGGATCAGCAGCCGTACTGCTGAACAGGAGGAGCGTTTTTCCGCCTTTCTCAACCGTCACCGCGGCCACCGCAAAATCATCATTGAGATGGGTGCCGGCACTTCGGTTCCCACCATCAGGAACCTGGGAGATCGCCTGAGCACCATAGAGGATGTCACCCTGATTCGCATCAACCCCCGCGAATATGGGGTGCGCGGCGCCCATATCTCCATTGACAAAGGTGCCCTGGAAGCACTGCAGGGGATTGGTGAGCACCTTGCCCGCTGAGATGCACACTTATGTCACTGGCCATTAAGGTTGCGCTGGGGGCAGTGGCCGTCCTGCTCATCGCCCTGCTCTCCAAAACGCGCAATTACGCCATTGCCGGACTGGTACCCCTCTTTCCCACCTTTGCGCTCATCGCCCACTTCATTATTGGAACCGAGCGCTCCGTTGCGGATCTGAAAACGACTATCATTTTCGGCGCCTGGTCCATGGTGCCCTATTCCATCTACCTGCTCAGCCTGTACCTCTTTGCCGACCGGATGCGTCTTGGCATGGCCCTCGGTTCGGCAGTGGCCTGCTGGGCAGTATCCGCCTGGGTTCTGATCATCCTGTGGACCCGCCACAGCAGCTGATTATGATACAGCAAAGCCCCGGCAGGAGCCAGGGCTTCAAGAATTCTTTGCGCAGCTCAGACACCGCAAGAGTAACACCGCAGCGAATTTTCACCCGCGGTTAAACGGCCTGAACCGGAATCACTTTCTCCTCGTACATGGGCTTGTTTTCGTTGAGTCTCAGCCAGCCCTTGACGATTCGGTAAATGATCCACACGAAGTTTGCCAGCAGAATCACCCAGCCGATAAGGATGGTCAGGGCGACCGCACCAATCACCGACCAGAGGAGACCGAACCAGAAAGTCCGTATTTGCCAGCGAAAGTGGCTCTCCAGATAGGTTCCGGCGACCTCATTTTTTTCAGATAGTTCAGGATAATCCCAACAATCGCCGTCAGGCCCACAAAAAAGGATGCCGCGTACAGCGCATAGATAACGGTTGTCAGGGTTTTTGCTGATTTGAGATCTTCCGCATTGTTCATAATCCAACTCCTCCCAGAGATAGGGCAGCTGATACGGGCCAGCAGTGAAACGTATATGTTATTAGCCACTGGCAACGTTTTCCGCATGCAACTTTTGCCCTTTAATAATATCACTTCTATGACAATTAACACACGTCCTTCCATTCGTCAAACGTGAATATCCCCCCGTGGGAACGTAACATTCCCTTGAGTTCTGGTGGCAAAAAACCTATTCTTGAATGGCCATATATGCAAATATCTTTCGAACATGACTCTTCACGCACAGGCAAGACTGCGGATAGAGGCACCGGCATTTCTTCACTTCATGCACAAGGGAGTCCTTTATGTCGAAATCACAATCAGCACTTCTCCCCTTTCTGTTTCTTCTGCTGGGCATACCGGCTTTCGCCCTGGAAACCACGGTGGTCAATCACCGAGTGAAAACCGAATACCTGCAGCTTGATGGAACCGTCGAGGCGGTCAGACAGAGCACCGTCTCGGCCCAGACAAGCGGCACGGTGAAGGCAATTTACTTTGATGTGGACGATGCTGTGCCGGCGGGAGCGCTTATCCTTGAGCTGGATGACCGCGAGCACCGCGCACGCGTCAACCAGGCCAGAGCGGCTTTCAACGAGGCAACTGCCGGCCTTAATGATGCCCAATCCAACCATGAACGTGTCAAAAGACTCCATGAACAGGGCATTGCATCTTCGGCTCAGTTTGACCAGGCGCGCAATCAGCTCTCAGCAGCACAGGCTCGACTGGCGCGCTCACAGGCCGCGCTGGAAGAGTCTCAGCAACACCTGGCCTACACCAGCATCAGCGCCCCCTATGGAGGCCTGGTAACCCGCCGGCACGTGGAAATCGGAGAGGCTGTCAGCCCAGGAACTCCACTGCTCAGCGGCCTTACCCTGGAAGAACTGCGGGTGGTTACGGCCCTGCCCCAGCGCTTTGCCGCCTTAAGCCGCCAGGAGCGAAAATTCCGCGTAATCATGGACGATGGAACTCCCCTTGAAACCGGTGTTACCACCTTGTATCCCTACGCTGATCCATCCACCCATACCTTCAGGGTGCGCATAGACATAGAAAATCCTGCCGCCAGCCTCTTTCCCGGCATGCTGGTGAGAGTCGAGGTGCCAGTGGCGCAACGGTCGGCTCTCTGGATTCCCACCACTTCACTGGTGCGCCAGGGAGAACTGCGGGCGGTCTATGTCGTGGATGAAAGCATGCGGCCTCGTCTGCGTCAGGTGCGTGTGGGCAGTCACGATGGGGAGCTCCTGGAGATTCTCGCAGGACTGTCCGCCGGGGAAATTATCGCGCTGCATCCCCACGAGGCGCTGCAGCTTCTCCAGACGAGGTCACACTGATGACGAAGAACACGGGATTTTCGGGAAGAATAGCGGCGGCATTTCAGGCGTCACCCATCACGCCACTGCTGGCCATAGCGGGACTGCTCATGGGACTCTTTGCCATCACGGTCACCCCCAAAGAGGAAGAACCCCAGATTGATGTGACCATGGCCGATGTCTTTATCGCATATCCAGGCGCCAGCCCGGTGGAGGTGGAGCAGCTCATCGCCACTCCAGCCGAGCAGGTACTCAGTGAAATCGAGGGTCTTGAACACATCTACTCTGTCTCGCGCCATGGCATGGCCGTGGTGACCCTGCAGTTTAAGGTGGGTGTGCCACGACAGGACGCGCTGGTTCGCCTGTACAATCAGGTTTATGCAAACCAGGACTGGCTGCCTCCCCATCTGGGCACCATGCCTCCCATTATCAAGGCCAAGGGCATTGATGATGTTCCCATCATGTCCCTGACGCTCTTCAGCCCGCAAGACACACGCAGCCCGGCCGACCTCACTGCCGTGGCCCATGCTCTGGAAGTCGAGCTCAAGCGCATTCCCGGCACCAGGGATATCTATACCATTGGCTCCGCGCCGGAGCAGGTTCAGGTGATTTTTGATCCAGCCAGGCTCCATGGCTACAACCTTGCCCTGGATGACATCCGCCAGGCACTGCTGGCCGCCAATACCACCAGCCAGGAAAGCCGCATTGTACGGGAAGGAGTCGCTCTTCCGGTTCAGGTCGGAAGTTTTCTGGAACATGTGGATGAAGTGCGTGGACTGGTGATCGGCATGCACAACGGGGCACCGGTCTTTCTGGAGGATGTGGCTGTCATTACCCGTGAGGCCGCTGTGCCTGACCACAGTGTCATACTGGGCTTTGGTCCTGGAGAACATCGCCATGGATCACAGCAGTTTTTCCCGGCGGTTACCATGGCTATCGCCAAACAACCCGGTCAGAATGCCATTGACATAACCACTGCCATTACAGAACGCCTGGAGCTGCTGCGGGATCTGGTTATCCCTGACGGCGTCGAGATCCTCATTACCCGTGATTACGGCCAGACTGCCGCCGATAAGTCCAACACCCTGATTGCCAAACTGATGTTGGCAACCGGTTCCGTAATCCTGCTGGTACTGGCAACCCTTGGCTGGCGTCAGGCGTTGATCGTCGGCATAGCTGTGGTCATCACCCTGGCCATTACCCTCTTCTTCTCCTGGGCGTGGGGATTCACCCTCAACCGGGTCTCCCTCTTCGCCCTGATCTTCTCCATCGGTATCCTGGTGGATGACGCCATTGTCGTGGTGGAGAACATCCACCGCCATATGCAGATGGGCAATAAAACCCTGGCCGAAGCCATTCCCCTGGCTGTCGACGAGGTGGGCGGGCCGACGATTCTGGCCACATTCACGGTTATCGCGGCTCTGCTGCCCATGGCCTTTGTCAGCGGCCTCATGGGCCCTTATATGAGCCCCATTCCCATTAACGCCTCTGCCGGAATGCTGATATCGCTGATCATCGCCTTTGTGGTCACTCCCTGGCTGACCCTGAAGCTCATGCAACATCCGCAGCACCCTGCCGGTGAAGCCCCAGCGCCCCACGAGGGTCCGAATCCCCGTGTAGAGCGCTTTTTCCAGCGGGTATTTGATCCATTTCTCGGTGGCCGACGTGGCAGGCGCTGGCTACTGGCTGCCGGTGTAGTCGCCCTTACCCTGGCGGCCATGCTGCTGCCCGTTGGCAAACTGGTGATCATGAAAATGCTGCCCTTCGATAACAAGTCGGAGTTTCAGATTCTGGTCGACATGCCCGAGGGAACGCCCATGGAGCAGACCATGGCTACGCTGCTGGCTTTTGGACAATACCTGGAAACAGTACCCGAAGTAACCAACTGGCAGGCCTACGCAGCCACTTCCTCACCCATGAGCTTTAATGGACTGGTCCGTCAGTACTACCTGCGCAGTGAGTCCCACCATGGCGATATTCAGGTGAATCTCTCTGACCGGCGCGAACGCAAGCGCAAGTCCCATGAAATTGCCCTGGCGGTACGCGCTCCGCTGCAGGAAATTGCCCGCGAGAGCAAAGCCAATGTGAAAATTGTCGAAGTACCACCGGGACCACCGGTTCTGGCACCCATAGTCGCGGAAATCTATGGTCCTTCTCCCGAAACGCGCGCCCGTATGGCTGAGCGCATCACCGATCTGCTGCGCCAGCGCGAAGGGGTCGTGGACGTGGACAACACCCTGGAAACTCCTTCTCCAAAATGGTTTATCCATGTGGATCGCCAGCGTGCCGCCAACCTGGGCGTGGCCCAGTCCCAAGTGGTCGACGCCCTGACCATGGCACTGGGCACTGAGCAGGTCAGCTTTCTGCATGATCCCTATCGTAAGTATCCTCTACCGATACGGGTCCATCTCAGCGAAGCGGACAAGGCGCAGCCTTCACAGCTGCTGTCACTAAAAGTGCGCAACCGCAGCGGCCAGCTCGTCTTTCTGGGGGAAGTGGCGGATATCGTGGAATCCAGCTGGCAGGGCGCGATCTATCATAAGGATCTGCTCCCGGTAAGCTATGTAATGGCCGATATGGCCGGCAAGCTCGACTCGCCACTGTATGGCATGTTTGACGCCGTGGCAGTCCTGGCGGGAGAAGAGAACGCGCCCGAACAGTATTTCATCCGCCAGCCTTCGTGGCCGGCAACGCCGGCCATCAAGTGGGATGGCGAGTGGCAGATTACCTATGAGACCTTTCGCGATATGGGCATTGCCTACGCTGTTGGCTTGATTCTCATCTACATGCTGGTGGTGGGGCAGTTCCGCTCCTACCTGGTGCCCCTGGTGATCATGGCCCCTATCCCCCTGACCCTGGTGGGCATTATGCCGGGACACGCTCTCCTGGGGCAGCAGTTTACTGCCACCAGTATGATCGGCATGATCGCCCTGGCGGGCATTATCGTGCGCAACTCTATCCTGCTGGTGGACTTCATGAATCACAGTCTGCGCAGTGGTCAGAGCTGGGAGGAAGCCGTGGTACACGCCAGCGCGGTGCGCGCGCAGCCTATTATTCTGACGGCTGTGGCCGCCATGATCGGCGCTCTGTTCATCATTGATGATCCGATCTTCAACGGCCTGGCCATATCGCTGATCTTCGGACTGGCCGTCTCCACCCTGCTGACGCTGGTGGTCATTCCGCTGCTCTACTACGCGCTCTTTCGCCACCGGGGCATTCCCGTATAGGGAGTGCCCCCAAAGGCCCTTCAGGTGATGCGGAAGTCAGCGCTGAAGTCGTATTGCTCGTAGAGCACTTCCTCCATCACTAACCCGCAGGGGGCCGCTGTCCTGCCACCCCGGGTACGGTCACGACTCAGGAGTATTTCCGGAATGCTGCGATCCAGGCACCCGATGGCGCGATCTACGGCGGTGCCGACCATGATGCGGATCATGTGTTTGAGGAACCCATTGCCATGGAAGTGAATGTGCAGCTTGTGGGGGCTCTCCACCCGGACACCGATGGAATAGATGGTGCGGACGGTGGTTTTGGTGGTGGCTTTCTTGGCCCGGCAGGCTTTGAAGTCGTGCTCGCCCACAAAGTGGTTCAACTCCTCCTGCAGACGAGCCGGATCGATGGTCTGTCGCACATGCCAGCTGTAAAGCCGCTGCAGAGGATCGGGCTGACAGCCGTGCAGAATGGCATAACTATATTTTTTGCTGTGGGTTGAATACTGGCTGTGGAAATCTTCATCCACATCAAAGGCGTTGCGCACACGGATATCACGGGGCAGCATGGAGTTCATGCCCATGATGATCTTGAACAGGGGAATCGTGCTGGTGGTGGTCAGATGGCAGATCTGCCCCCGGGCGTGCACACCGGTGTCGGTGCGGCCGGAACCATGGATATACAGCGGGTGATTGCATACGCTTCCCGCCGCGTGCTCCAGAATGGCCTGGATGGTGTTTGCGGCGTTTTCCTGGGTCTGCCAGCCGTGGTAATGGGTGCCGTCATAGGCGACTTTCAGGGCTATGCGCCGGTTGGTGGTTCCTTCGGTCATGATTCCAGCTGATCCATATAGCGACGTGCGTGGGAGAGGGATTCGGCCGTGATATCGACGCCGCTGAGAATTCGGGCGATTTCAGCGACCTTCTCCTCATGGTCAAGGGCGTCCACACGGGTCATGGTGGCATTGCCACTGGTAATTTTGGTAATGCGGTAGTTCTGATCACCCTGTACCGCGACCTGGGGCAGGTGGGTGATCACCATGACCTGGTGCCGGCGGGCCAGCTCCTTGAGTTTTTTGCCCACCATTTCCGCCACAGCGCCGCTGACGCCGGTGTCAACCTCATCAAAGACCATGGTGGCGGCGTGGGTTTCCCGTTCGGCCAGTGCCCCCTTGATGGCCAGCATAATGCGACTCATCTCGCCGCCACTGGCGACTTTGGCAAGGGGCTTCAGGGATTCACCCTTATTGGCGGAAAGAAGGAATTCCACCTGCTCCAGACCTTCTTCAGCTGGCTCGTCAAGGGATGTCATGCTGACCTCAAAGCGACAGTTCTTCATATGCAGCTGGTTGAGGTGCTGCAGGATGCTGCTGGTGATGTAGGCGGCTGCCTTCTGCCGCTGCGCGCTCAGTTGCCGTCCACTGTCCATGGCTTTGGCCAGGGCCTCTTCGCTGTCCGCCTGCAGTTTCTCCAGGTCAAGACTCTGCTCAAGTTCCGATTGCTCTGCCCGCAGCTCTTCCCCATATTCCAGGATGGCCTGAACTGTCGTGCCATACTTGAGCTTCAGGCTGTCAATCAGCCGTATCCGTCCTTCCACAATGGCAAGCTGTTTTTCATCAGCTTCAATTTCCTGGGCTTTCTGGCCGGCAACGGCTGAAATATCCGTGATGGTGGTCACGGCCCCTTCCAGCTCACTCAGGTAGGAGTGAAAGTCGTTGTCAAATCTGGTCAGACTGACGAGCTGCCGTTTAACCTGGGCAAGCCGTGCCAGGATGGCATCATCGGCCTCTTCAAGGGCGTCATACACCTGCTGACACAGGTCGACGATATCCTGGGCATGGGTCAGCACCCGCAGCTGGTTCTCCAGTTCCTCATCTTCACCGGGCTGCAGGCGGGCGCTGTCAATTTCCTCCAGCTGTCCCTGAATAAAGTCGAGGCGCTGACGGGCTTCGCGTACCCGGGAAGCGGCCTCGTCATAGTGGCGACGCTTGCGACGGTAGTCCTGATAGTGCTCTCGATAGGCTTCAAGCTGTTGCGGCGCTTCCAGAAAAGCGTCAAGAAAACTGACGTGGCGCGCTGGCTGCAGGAGCATCTGGTGGTGATTCTGGGCGTGGATGGTTACCAGGTGATCGGCAAGGGTCTTCAGAAAAGCCACCGGCTGCATGGCGGCATTGACGTACACCTTGTTCTGCCCGTTGACATTGACCACACGGCGGATAATCAACTGGTCATCATCGCAGTCGATATCCTGCTCCCGCAGCAGCTGGCACAGCTCAGGGTGCAGGTTCTCAAAGAGCGCCTGCACTTCCATGCTCTCCTCGCCGCTGCGAATCAGCTCCTTGGGGGCCTTGGCACCACAGATAAGCCCCAGGGCGTCAATGATGATGGATTTCCCGGCTCCGGTTTCACCAGTCAGAATATTCAGTTGATGGTGGAAGTTGACGGTAACCTCTTTAATGATGGCGAGGTTTTTTATGGTGAGTTCCTGCAGCATGGTTCAGAGCTCCGCCCATTTCATCTTTTCTTTGAGAATCGCGTAATAATTCTTCTTCGGGTGGGTGATCATTCTGATCACCGCGTCTGATTTCGCAATATGAATGATATCATCGGTCTGCAGTCCCACTCCCACCTGTCCGTCCAGGGTAAGCATCACATCGCTGCTGTGACTTTTGACGCGGATGGAAAGGTGCACTCCATCGGCGGGAATCACAATGGACCGGTTGGTGAGCATATGGGGGCAGATCGGCGTGATGATCATGTTTGTCAGGGACGGATGGATGATGGGGCCGTTGGCGGCCAGGTTGTAGGCCGTCGAGCCCGTGGGGGTTGAGACAATCAGGCCATCGGAGCGGTAGCGGGTGACAAACTGGTCGTTGACAAAGAGTTCCAGCTCGATAATGCGTGCCAGGGCACCCTTGTTGATGACAACGTCATTGAGCACATTATGGGTGCCGAAACGCTCTCCGCGACGATGTACATGGGCATTGAGCATCATACGATTATCGACGCGATAGTTTCCCTTGAGTATCTCAGCCAGCACGGGAAAGAGCTGATCGACGGTCACTTCCGTCAGGAAGCCAAGGCGTCCCAGATTCACCGCCAGTATGGGAGTGGAGGTGGCCGCCATGAGACGTGCCACGCCAAGGATCGTGCCATCGCCTCCCAGGGCGACCAGCAGGTCGACTTCGTTGACCAGTTGACTTTTATTCACCCACTTTTCCATATTGCAGGTGCGGGCGGTATCTTCGTCGAGATCGTAGCGGATACCCTGGGATTCGAGAAAGGCGATCAACTCACTGACAACGGTGCGGGTGAGCTCCTGTTTCGGTTTCCCGATAATCCCCACATACTTAATGGTTTCCATGTACCTTCCCTATCAGCGCGGCTGCCTGGGAGGCAATCCCTTCACCGCGACCAGTAAAGCCAAGTTTTTCCGTGGTGGTGGCCTTCACATTCACCTCGTCGACGGTTATGCAGAGATCTTCGGCGATATTACGACGCATCTGGTCGATATAGGACGCCATTTTGGGTGCCTGGGCAATGATGGTAGCATCGATGTTCACTACCGTATACCCCGACTGCGCAATGCGTTGACGGACTTCGCGCAGCAGTATCCGGCTGTCTATATCCTTGAACGCCTGCTGATTGTCGGGGAAGTGCCTGCCGATATCGCCCAGAGCCGCAGCACCCAGGAGCGCGTCACAAATGGCATGCAGCAGCACATCCGCGTCGGAGTGCCCCTGAAGCCCAAGGGGGAAGGGTATTTCAACCCCGCCGACTATCAGTTTGCGCCCGGCTGCCAGGGCGTGGACATCAAATCCCGTGCCGATTCGGTACATGCACGCTCCGCATCACTCTGCTTTTCTGGGTTTACGCCGGTTTCTGGAGCGCGATGAACGCTTGGGGCCCGAGGCAGCTTCCTGTGGTGCAGCCTCCCTTTTCTGTGGAGCGGGAAGCGGTCGCAGCAGCTCATCCCCGGGATATTTACAGGTGAGTTTCTTCCCGATGTAGTCTTCGATGGCAGGGATATAAAAGGAATCGTTTTCACAGGCAAAGCTGACCGAGATGCCGGAGGCTCCGGCTCTGCCGGTACGGCCGATACGGTGCACGTAGTCTTCGGGGTTTTCGGGCAGGTTGTAGTTGATGACGTGGCTGATGCTGTCCACGTGGATGCCGCGACCGGCCACGTCGGTGGCCACCAGGACGGCGATCTTGCCTTCGCGGAAGTTTTCCAGGGTGCGAATACGCTTTGCCTGGGGCACTTCACCGGAAAGTATCGCATTGGTGACACCATAGCGAGTCAGTTTTTCCGAAAGGTGGCGGGTCTCATCGCGGCGGTTGGCGAAGACGATGACGCGGGTCAGGTTCGCCTGATTAATGGTGTTCCACAGCAGGGTGAATTTTTCCTCACGGGTGGTGATATAGACGAGCTGATCGACGGTTTCTACGGTTACCTGTTCCGGCTCGATCTCCACCATGAAGGGCTCGGTCATCCAGGCGGATGCCAGACGGGTGACTTCATTGGAAAGCGTGGCCGAGAAAAGCAGTGTCTGGCGCAGGTGCTTGGGCATGGTGGAGTTGACGATCTGGCGCACATCGGGAATAAATCCCATGTCCAGCATGCGGTCGGCTTCATCGATAACCAGTATTTCGACTTTCCCCAGGAAGACGCACTTCTGATACTTCAGATCCAGCAGTCTGCCAGGGGTAGCCACCACAATATCCACCGCTTCGTTCTCCAGGCGCTGGCGCTGTTTGTTCATGTCCATGCCGCCAAAGAGCGTCACGATCTTCAGGGGGGTATAACGACACAGGTCATGGGCATCCTTGGATATCTGCATTGCCAGCTCACGGGTCGGAGCGAGAATCAGGGCTCGTGGACGTCCAATGCTGGCTTTTTCTTGGGGACGGGACAGCAGCCGGCAGATGATGGTCATGAGAAAAGCCGCGCTCTTGCCGGTTCCTGTCTGGGCTTTCCCTATGGCATCCTTGCCCTCTATGGCCCGGGGCAGTACCTGTTCCTGGATCGGCGTACAGTACGCAAAACCAAGATCGTAAATGGCATGCATCAACTCTTCCGGCAGATTCAGGTCGTGAAAACGGACGCGCCCTTCCTGGGGGTCAACCTGAAAGACTTCGGGAGTCCAGGGTGTTGATTCCGGTCGCACGGTCTGCTCGGTTTTTTCGGCAGATGCCCGGCGCTTTTTTCCGCCACTGCGGGGGACGCGCTCCGGTTCAGTATTTGGCGTTTCCTTGGGCTTTGGAGCTGTTTTGGCACTCTTTTTCCGCTGGGACTTGTACAGGGGCTTTGGCGATGTCGTGTCTGTCGTGTTCTCAGCGGACGATGAACTCTGTGATGACTGCCCTTTGAGTTTTCGCAGGGGCAGTTTGCGGATTTTGTTCAGTAAGTAGCGTAACAATGGCTTCCCCGATGCAGGTATTGATATACAGGGGCTGGCTCATCCCAGGGATGGCTGCAGCCACTGAGCAAAGCTGTGTTCAGCGCTTCGCGCATCCATCGATAGCGGCGATGCGGTAAGCTTCGCTGAAAGTAGGCGTATTGAACACCATCGCCGGGAAATGGTCAATTTTTTTATTGGCGAGTATGGCCATATACCCGGTATGGATGATTTCCGTCGCCGCGGTGCCAATGACGTGTACGCCGAGGATCTCGCCAGTGTCCTGGTGGAAGAGGATCTTCAGCATGCCCTGGATATCGCTGGAAATTATCCCCCGTGGGAGATCGCTGAAGCGCACACGACCACAGTTGTATTGAAATCCCCTGGCAACACACTCCTGAGTGGTCATGCCAACCATGCTGATCTCGGGAATGGTATAGACTCCGTAGGGAAAGACCGTCGGGAACGGTGTTGTGGGGGTGCGGAAGGCGAAGCGAACCGCCATCTGGCCCTGCAGGGCACTGGTGCTGGCAAGACTCGGCCAGCCGATCACGTCACCAGTGGCAAATATATGGCGAACCTCGGTTTGATAAAGGTCGTTGACTGGGATATACCCGCGATCGTTCAAGGCTATGCCGGCGTTTTCCAGCTTCAGGGACTCCGTGTTGGCTACCCGCCCCAGGGCATAGAGCACAAGATCAGCCTGATAGGTCTGATGTTCCGTCTGCACAATACCTGTATCGCCATCGCGCCGGACGCTTACAATCTGCTCGGCATGGGCGAAGCCGACTCCGTTTTCCCCCATGATAGAGGTCAGTGTCTCCCCGATCTCTTCATCCAGGAACTGCAGGGGCCTCTGATTGCGATCCAGCAACAGGACTTTGGTACCGAGAGCCGCGAAAATGGTAGCATACTCGGTACCGATTACCCCACCACCGATGACAATCATGGTTTTTGGAATACGCCCCGCCCGCAGCAGGCCCGTACTTTCGAAGATGACCTCGTTATCTATGGGAATATCCTGGGGCGTACGTGGTCGACTGCCTGTGGCGATGAGAATCGTATCTCCTGTTACGGCACTGCGCTGCTGTGGGCCACGGACCTCAAGGGTATGGGCATTGATAAACCGCGCGCTCCCCGTCAGCACTTCCACACCCAGGGCGCTGAGCTGGCGCGTGATATTGGTCAGGCCAAACCTGATCACCGAGGATACTTCACGTTCAAGATCTTCAAAGGAGACCTGCTGGCAGTGATCAAGGCTCGGCTCCTGGGCACACTGTTCCTGAACGGACAGGGTGGATGTCAGGATACTTCCCTTGCCCGTAAGCTTCAGAACGGCTTCACGCAGGGTCTTACTGGGGATGGTGCCATTATGCAGATAGTTGCCCCCTTCAAAACCCATCTCTTCGACCACCAGGATTTTTTTTCCCAGTTTTACCGCCTCCAGGGCAGCGTTCAGGCCTGCCGGGCCGCTGCCAATGACAATAAGATCATATTGATATGCCATCTGCTCACCTGCTCTCTCTGACTTTTTTTGCCACTATACCACAGTTTCCGGCTGTACGCTGAAACTGCCACAATTCCCCGCTGACGCCCCATACTGACACTGGATCACGGCTGCTCGCACTGATCACCCCGACACAGGCGTCGTCGCCAGACAAATTTCTCCACTTCAACCACAAGAAAGATAGCGACGCCGATCCAGATAATGCGCAGCCAGGCTGTGAGGTCCAGCGGACCGGTTCCGAAGAGCTGCTGCATGGGTGGAAAATACGTGAAAAGCCCCTGCAGGACAATGACCACACCAATGGCTATCCAGGCGTAAATATTCCCGGTAAACGCCAGCGGGCTGAAGCTGGTATCAATAATACGGCGCACACTGAAGAGGTAGAAGATCTGCCCCACCACGAGTCCGTTGATGGCAGCGCTGCGGGCACTCTCCAGGCTCATGTGTTTATTGTCGAGCCCCCACTGAAACATGCTCAGACTGCCAATGACCAGAATCATGGAGACAAAGGCGATACGCCAGATCAGGAAGGGCGACAGTATGGGTTCTCCAGGGTCACGGGGTGGACGATTCATGACATTGCGTTCTGAGGGGTCAAAGGCCAGTACCAGAGCCAGGGTCACCGCCGTGACCATATTGACCCAGAGTATCTGTACCGGCGTGATGGGCATGGCCGCCATGCCCAGCAGAATGGCAACCAGAATGGCACCGGCCTGACCACCGTTGGTAGGCAGGATAAAGAGAATCGCCTTCTTGAGATTATCGTAAATGGTACGGCCCTCCTTGACCGCTGCCACGATGGAGGCAAAGTTGTCATCGGCCAGCACCATCTTGGAAGCTTCCTTGGAGACCTCGGTTCCCTTGATGCCCATGGCCACACCAACATCAGCCCGTTTCAGGGCGGGAGCATCGTTCACTCCGTCACCGGTCATGGCGACAATATTCCCCTGACTCTGCAGGGCCTTTACCAGGCGCAGCTTGTGTTCAGGACTGGAGCGGGCGAAAATATCAACCTCGTCAATTCGGCGCATCAGCTCCTCATCATCCATGGTTTCCAGCTCACTGCCCGTCAGGGCCGTGGTACCATCGCCAATACCAAGTTCCTTGCCGATAGCGCGCGCGGTAAGCGCGTGATCTCCAGTGATCATTTTGACACGTATTCCCGCACTCAGGCACTGGCGTATGCCCTCAATGGCCTCCGTGCGCGGTGGATCGATAATGCCCACCATACCCAGCAGAACCAGCCCGCTTTGCACGTCGTCAAAGGACAGTTCCGTCTGCTGCGCCGGCATGGGCTTGCAGGCCAGTGCCAAAGTACGCTGCCCCTGGCTGGCTATCTGCTGGATGCACTCCTGCCAGTATGCTTTCTCCAGCGAGACATTGCTGCCATCCTGAGTACGCTGCTGTTCACACATCTCCAGCAGTCTTTCGGGAGCCCCCTTGACAAAAGCGAAACCCTTGCCATTGTGGTCGTGGTGCAAAGTCGCCATGAAGCGGTGATCTGACTCAAAGGGAATGGAGTCGTCGCGTGGGTATTTTCCCTGCTCCTGCCTGCGGTCCATGCCCGCTTTCAGGGCAAGGGTAATCAGGGCTCCTTCGGTTGGGTCACCCTGAATGGTCCACTCATTTTCCGACTGGGAAAGCACCGAGTCATTACACAGCAGGCCCACACGGCACAGATGACGCAGCAGCGTGTCGGTATCGGCTTCTATGCGCTCACCGTTGCGGTGAAAATTCCCTACAGGCTGGTAGCCGACTCCGTCCACTTCAATCAGGCCATCAGCCGTTGCTATGGTGGTTACGGTCATCTCATTGCGGGTCAGGGTGCCGGTTTTATCGGAGCAGATCACCGTTACTGAGCCGAGGGTTTCCACTGCCGGCAGCTGACGGATAATGGAATTGCGCCTGGCCATACGCTGTACGCCCAGGGCAAGGGTGATGGTCATAATGGCCGGCAGACCTTCAGGTATGGCGGCAACGGCAAGGCTTACGGCGGCCAGAAGGTTTTCCACCAGATTGTACCCCTGAAAAAGCAGCCCAATGGTGAAGGAAAAAGCCGCCAGAAGAAGAATGGCCATGGTGAGAATGCGACCGAAGTGATCCATTTTCCTGAGCAGTGGAGTTGTAATGGCCTCGACTTCCGTGAGCATGGCATTGATGCGACCGATCTCCGTCGCCACACCCGTGCCGCTGACCACGCCACGGGCCTGCCCATAGGTGACCAGGGTTCCCGAGTAGGCCATGCCTTTGCGATCACCTATAGGCGCATCTTCCGGAACCGCGGTGGTGTATTTTTCCGCTGGTACGGATTCGCCCGTGAGCATTGCCTCGTCGATACGCAGATCACGCGCACGGAAGATACGCACATCAGCGGGTACCTTATCGCCGGACTGCAGGATCACCACATCGCCGGGCACCAGGGTATCCGCGGCAACCTGGAGCTGCTTGCCATCACGCAGAACCAGCGCCTGGGGCGAGAGCATATTGCGGATGGCGTCAAGGGCCTTTTCGGCTTTGCCTTCCTGAATAAATCCGATAAAGGTATTGATAATCACCACGCCCAGGATGACTCCGGTATCCACCCACTCTCCCAGGAAGGCGGTAACCACAGCGGCCACCAGCAGCAGGTAGATGAGCACATTGTGCAGCTGCGAAAGGAAACGCATGAGCGCGCTTTTTTTCAGGGGCGCTGGCAGACTGTTGGGGCCATATTCCTTCAGACGCTCCTGAACTTCCTCGGGGGTCAGGCCTTCCGGACGGCTCTTCAGTTGTTCCATAGCCACATCGGCTTCAAGTGCGTGCCAGTTCATGGTGTCAGACGTGCGACCGGACATTGGACCTCCTTCGTCATGCATCAGGGTGTTCTGTGTGTTGCTGTCGGGGGTATTGGTATGTCAATCCATCTTCCTGGTATTTTTCCAGTGTTTCATGGCAGTGTCTGCCAGTTCCATGATGCCGGCAAGGGTTTTGCGATAGAAGCGGCGAACCGGAATATCGTTGATCGTCACCTGATCGGCATCCCGCTGCAGCAGAATTTTCTCGCCCACTTCCAGTGGCGCAATGGAGGCCAGAGCAGCAGGGTCGACGGCAATCAGAAAGCGGTACTCCTTCTTATCCACCCGGGCTCGGAAAAGCAGCAGTGAGTTCATGGGGGTTTCGCCGCGAAAGTTATAGCGTGTGGTGCTGCTCAGAAGCCGTGCCATCACTTCCTTTTTACCACTGAAAAGGGCTTCAAGGGTTACCTGTTCTGGTTTCATGGCCGAGAGCACTGGAAACTCCTCGCGCACCGGTTTATAGGGAATCGGCTGCCGTTGATGGTTATGGGAAGTACGCTCCAGCAGGATAACCACGTTGTTGTTAATGGGGCCACCGATGGAGTGGCTCAGCCCCGCTTCAAACTGACCGTCGCGGATCATCTGATGATTTTCCACCACCTGTACCATGCCCGTGGCTCCCAGGGGGTGGCCACGCCCCTTCAGCCCACCTGTCAGGTTAGTGGGAAAGCGACCATTCTCACCGGTAATGCGGTCATCAAGGTAGGATTCCAGCATATCATCGCGGTCAAGGATGCCAAAATCAGCCAGATTAACTGGCCCGAACCCGTTGAATGGATCGTGCATATTGATGTGAACGCGGTTTTCCAGTTCCTGGAGTGTTGTCAGGCCAGCCATGGCCAGGGCGTAGCGCAGGGCGATTATGGTGGCGGGGAAGGTGGTGAAGGTTTCGCGATCGGCGATAGTGGGAATATCGGTTCCGGAACCAACGCCGGCGACCATGACTTCCCGGGGAGTGCTGGTCAGCAGGCAGGCTGCCAGTCCATCGGACATGGGACAGAAATCGTGGTAACGCATGGGATCGAAGTACAGGCTGTTTTTCCCGTTGCGGATTTCTTCGAAATATTTTTCGACGGGTAATTCAAAGTCAAAGTGGGCGTTGGGATTGCGCGCTGAATAGAAGTGAGCCCGCTGGGTCAGGCGAGCGGAGTACTGGCTCCACTGTTCCTGGCTGAGATTGAAGCGCGCCATCAGCGCCTTGGCAACCAGGGCGCCACAGGCTGGCATGGTCAGACCGAACTCAGCCTCTTCACGATCAATGACTCCAGCGATGATATTGGTGGCTTTTTCCGTGGAGGTATCGCTCATCTTCTGGATGCCAATAGCCAGAACATTCTCGTGCCGTCCCGAAGCGACCTCCAGATAGGCTTCTTCAAAAGCACTGGCTCCCGATGACGAAGCGGTATCGATGAGAATGGATTTGGCACCACTGATGCGCAGAATCCCGGCTATTTTCGCCGCCACGTTATCGACTTGGCTGAAGGCAAAGGGATTCTGGCTGCCGACGATTACAGCGTCGATGGAAGAGCGGGGTACAGGGCCATTGTCGAGAAAGGAATCGAGCATCTTGACAAGCTCGAAGAACGTTTTCTTTTCCCGATGGCGGCCATCGTATTTGCCCACGGGGATCATAAAGGAATCGGCAATATAAACGGATTGGGGGCGGAATATACTCATAGGCGCTCCTCATCAATCTGCATGGCACAGGAGCATACCATAAGTGATTCTCCGGAGCACGTTCTCACCGTGGAATTCACAGAAATATCACAACGAGATCAAACGGACAAAGGATCAGATACCGGAAATAAAGTCAGTAATCCACTGATAGGCTGAAAGCTTCGCCTGGTTATAGTGTTCCACGCTCACATTCATCTCCTGCAGAGCACCCTGCACCAGGGTGTAATCGTCCTGTTCGGAAGCCATGACCAGCCAGAGCAGTTTCCCCAGCAGACCATCATAGTTGACGACGGCCTCATAGATATCCTGTGGGACATTCAGACGGGTCAGAATGTCCTCCTTCAGGGAATGAAACACCACGTCCACAAGCGAGAGAACCCCCACAAAGAACGCGGTGTCAGAGCGCCTGGAAACAGCATTCTTTTCAATGGCGACAAAGAGATTTTCCATGAGTTTGGCCCGGAAGAGGGCGGTCTGAAAAACGGCGTCATAAACCCCGAGATGCTCCTTACTGGGGTTGGCGTATACGAGAAGCATAAGCCAGTTCAGCAGCTGACGCATGCCGATCATGACAATAGCCTGTTGCACTGACTCGATGCGGTTGCGCAGAAACATGGCACCTGAATTGATGAAGCGCAGCAGCAAAAAGGTAAGCTGAGGACTTTGGCGGAACGCCTCGACTATCTTGATGTTCTCGGCATCGCTGCGGATGAGAGTTACCAGATTCATAATGGAAAGTTTCGAGGGTTCTATGGATTTTTGCTGCATGATCTGCGGTTTCGCGAAATAGTACCCCTGAAAGTAGTTGATACCCAGGTCCCTGCAGTATTCATACTCTTCGCGGGTTTCCACTTTCTCGGCCAGCAGTTTCACGGAAAAGCGTTTCAGAAGCTCAATCTGTTTCGGAAACCGCTCACGATTGATGCTGGGAACTTCTATTTTGATATACTCGACTTTTTTCAACAAAGGGGTAAACTTCTCGACATATTCAGCAGTGAACTCAAAATCATCAAGGGCAAAGCGGTAGCCCTTCTCCCGCAGCTCATCGACGCGACGGATGAGGAACTGGTCGACCCGACAGGATTCCAGAATCTCCAGCACAAAGTTTTCGCGCGGTATGATCTCCACCGCCTCGCCCATAAGCAGATTGCGATCCACATTGATAAAGCCGGTGCCGCCGGAAGTAAGATTTTCCGCACCAAAATTGCCGAAAATATTGGTAATCATGCGCGCGCTGACATGATTCACGTCAATGACTTCGGCATGGTTCGCGCTGCCCCCCTGCCGGAAGAGGAATTCGTACGCGCAGACCTGTTGTCGATCGTCCAATATGGGCTGACGGGCGATGAACACATCATCCATGATAGCAACTCCTTGTTATCTGCCAGGTAATATACGGCAGTACCAAAGTTTGTCAATGAAATGCCGCCGTCCGTGCGGCACTCCGTTGTACCTCAGGTTCTGTCCCCCAGAACGGCAAATTATCGACGATCATCCTGATACCCTGCTGAAATGAGGAGGCGGCCCTCAACACCACCCTTTTCTTCCATCCACTAACCTCGCAACGCGGTTCATGAGCTTCTTTTTTGGAGAGGGGACTTCTGTCGGCTATCCTGAACAGGTGAGCCAACGATCCGGAAAAACGGGCGTTCGGGGGGGCGCATTTTTGAGTCCTTTCTGCGCGGTCATAAAGGACAATATCCAGAGGCGAAAAAGTGGAATACCAGATAAGTCAAGCATTCAAAATCAATACAGTTTCCACGAGATACATGCCAGTATAATAATACGTTAACTCAAGACAGCAAGGTGCGAAAGTTGAGAAACATAGTCGTAAAATCAGATGCATCGCGTATGCAAGCCACACTTTCCCATGCGATAAACACTTATGCCGAAAAACCTTAACCTATGCCAGCAGGGCGCTGAACTTCCATCATACGCTGCGCAAAGCTTGCGTCAAACCAGGGTTTTTCCCTATTGAAAAGCTGAGGGGAATACAGTACAAATTGGAGAGTTTAAAGAGTCTGCCCCAGCAAACAGCGGGGCAACTGGAGGAAATATGTTTGGTTTGGGTGTTTGGGAACTTGCTATTATTCTGGTCATCATCCTTGTGATATTTGGCGCAGGTAAGCTCCCACAGATCGGTGCAGGCCTTGGAAAAGGTATTAAGAATTTCAAAGACTCCGTCAAGGAAGAAGACAAGGCCATAGAAAACAAGACCGAGTCACCGGGTAAAGAAGAAGAGAAGAAAGATGTTTAACATCGGATTACCGGAGCTGCTGGTTATTATGGTGGTCGCTCTGCTGATCATCGGCCCCAAAAAACTTCCCGATGTCGCCAAAAGTCTTGGAAAGGGTTTCGGTGAATTCAAACGAGCCATGAATGACCTGCGCGACACCGTCAACATTCACGAAACCGGCCCGACATCAAACCAGCGTGAAAACGCTCAGTCAGGCAACAATCGAGTGATTGACGTCAAGAAAGCCGATGAGTCCGCCGCGCCCACACAAACGGCAGAGAACCCTTCTGCTGCACCTCAGGAAAACGATTCGAAGAAAGAGAACTCATAAATGGCCCCGAACCGCGATGACGCGGCAGAGCAGCTCAACGATGACCAGGTGATGCCCCTGACGGCTCACCTGGAAGAATTGCGTACCAGGCTTGTTCGCTCATTCATAGCCATTGGCGTGTGCTTTGCCGTCGTATATTTTTTCAGTAAAGAGATCATGCTCTTCCTGCAACAACCGGTACTGGCAGCCTTCCCACCAGGAGCTACCCCTTTCGCCCTGCTGCGTCTGCCGGAAGGCTTTTTCACCGAGCTGAAGGCGTCACTGCTGGTTGCTGTCTGTGTTGCCATGCCTTACATCCTCTTTCAGGCATGGAAGTTTATCGCACCTGGCCTGTATCCCCGTGAGCGCAAAGCCACCATTCCCCTGGTAGTCTTTGCGACCATCTTCTTCTTCGTCGGTGCCAGCTTTGCCTACTATATTGTCTTTCCACTGGGCTTTCAGTTTTTCCTGAACTATGCCGAAGGCAGTGTTATTGCCAGCCTTTCGCTGGGATGGTATCTGACCTTTGTGGTAAAGCTGATCATGGCGTTCGGCATTGCCTTTGAACTGCCGGTCATCGTCTTTGTACTGGGCCGCCTGGGGCTGGTCAGCGCCGCTGCCATGCGCAAAGGCCGCAAGATCGCCATTCTTGTCATTTTCGCTGGCGCAGCCATACTCACGCCACCGGATATTGTCACCCAGGTCATGATGGCCGGACCTATGATTCTGCTCTACGAGGGCAGTATCATTATCGTCAGGCTTTTCGGCAAAAAACCGGAAGACTTCACCCTGGAAGATGAGTCTCCCGCCTCCTGAGTGTTCATTCACAGGCCGCAGCCTGAATCTGCGGCCTGATTCCTTTGTGGGAGAACCCCATGCACGTTGCCTTCCATGCCCTTGCGCACCTCTATAAAATGCCCACCTATCAGAGCGAAGGCGCCAGTGGACTTGACCTGTATGCCGCTGAAGACGCCCTGCTCATTCCCCATGAGCCCCACGTGGTCGCGACGGGATTTGCCATGGAAATACCCAGTGGCTACGAAGCCCAGATTCGACCGCGCAGTGGATTAGCCCTCAGGCACGCCATTACCCTGCCCAACAGTCCAGGCACCATCGACTGTGATTACCGCGGCGAAATCAAAGTCATCCTTCTGAACCTTGGCAGAGAACCCTACGCCGTGAAGCGCGGCGATCGCATTGCCCAGATGGTATTTGCGCCCGTAACACGAGTCACACTCACTGACGTCGGGAACCTGAGTGATACGGCGCGCGCCAGCGGGGGATTCGGCAGCACCGGGCTCCGTGACACTACCTCTTGATGCGCGCTCTTTACGGTAACACCTCAAATTTCACACTTGTTGTCCTGGGTTAAGACACTATTATCATGACATTTATCGCGCGGCAACTGCATTGATTTTGAATGTTTGTTTCCGGATATTGTCCTTTTTGACCGCGCAAAAAGGACACAAAAACGCGCCCCCCGAACGCCCGTTTTTCCGGATCGCCTGCTCGCCTGTCCTGGAGATCCGGCAGCAGGCTGCTCAAAGAGGCCCATCTGCTGCGTTGCCGGGCATCGCTCGTCACTGCGACGTACAGGGAGTACGCCTCCTTTCTCGCTTTGCCCGCGCCTTGCACCTGGGCCTCTTTGCGTTGCCTGACCACTGCCTCCCTGCAGTGCTGCCGGACCACTCACTTCCTGTGAGTGTCCCGTTCGGGTCTTGCCAGCCAGGCGTCGCACTCACCGGACGGGCTCAGGGGGGGGAACGGCCTGCTCCTGTCTCTCCCCCGTGTTCTTTCCCAGCCAGGGCGCGCCGACTGTCAGGCTGCTGAAAAGCCACGGAGGGCGGTTGTTTGCGGTCCCCAGTTCCAGGCAAGCGGACGGCTGAAAAGGACAGCACTGAGGGTCGCTTCCCAGCCACTTTTGGCGACCCAAAAGTGGCAAAAGAGACTCATGAACAGGGTGAGGGCAATGTCAAGCGACGCAGTCTGTGCAGAACCATTTCCTCCATTTCAGCATGACATGTGGGTCGGCGCCGACAACCTGCCGCTTCGGGGGTGCGAAACTTCAGTCTGTAGAGTAATGATTCTTTTTCATTTCCCATGTACCAGAAAATTGATATCCTGAAAACTGTGTCCTACCTGATGTGAACAAGCGGAAAGGGGTACTTTATGTTGTTTCAACATTACCAGGTATCTGCCGAGCGCTATGACGAGGCCTTTCACGACAAGCGGGTCCGCGAAGCGTACCGCAATATCGTCAATCAGTTTGAAGCCCTCTCCATGGAAGAGCTGCTCTATCTCAATGAATACGCTAAAATTTCCTTCTTCAATCAGGGAATAACCTTTAACGTATACTCTGAGTCTGCTGGAACAGAGAAGATCTTCCCCTTTGACCTCTTCCCCCGCATCATCACGGGTCAGGAGTGGTCGACTCTTGAACAGGGTCTGCTCCAGCGCACCCATGCCATCAATACCTTTCTTCAGGACATCTACAATGACAAGAAAATCATACGCGACAAAATAATCCCGGCTGATCTTCTGCTGAAATGCAAGAGCTACAACAGACATATGGAGGGATTCATACCGCGCTCCGGTGTCTACTGCCACATCTCCGGCACTGACCTGATACGTCACTGTGATGGCGAGTATTATGTCCTTGAGGACAATGTTCGTTGCCCTTCCGGTGTCAGCTATGTCTACGCCAATCGTACTGCCGTGAAACGCAGTTTTGCCAATGTTCTCTTTCAGGATTCGGTCATTTCCATTGAATCCTACACAGAAGAACTGCTGGCGACCATGGAGTCAGTGGCACCCGATGGCGTCGACGAACCCAACTGCGTACTCCTGACACCAGGCATGTATAATTCCGCCTATTATGAACACACTTTTCTCGCCTATATGATGGGCATAGAGCTGGTGGAAGGCCGTGACCTCTTTGTGGACAACAACTTCGTCTATATGAAGACCATCTATGGCCCAGCCAGAGTGGATGTCATTTACCGGCGCATCGATGAAGAGTTCCTAGACCCTCTGGTCTACCGCCCCGACTCACTCCTTGGGGTTCCCGGCATCATGGAGGCATACCGTCAGGGCAATGTCACCATCATCAACGCTCCAGGCACCGGAATTGCCGACGACAAAGCCATCTACGCCTATCTCCCCCATATCATCCGCTATTACCTCGGTGAGGAACCCATACTGAATAATGTACCCACCTATATCTGCGCCCATGACGATGATTGCCGATATGTGCTGGAGAATCTCAAGGATCTGGTCACAAAGCCCGTGGGGGAGTCAGGAGGCTATGGTATTGTCATCGGCCCCAAAGCCACCCGCAAGGAACTGGCCCAGTGCCGGGAGAACATCCTCGCAAATCCCCGCAATTATATCGCGCAACCGGTCATGAGCCTCTCCGTGCACCCCACATTTATTGACGATAAGTCTTTTGAACCACGCCATATCGACCTGCGCACCTTTACCCTCATCGGCAGAGAACGCGAGTACATCCTCAAGGGTGGCCTCACTCGGGTGGCCCTGAAAAAAGACAGCCTCATTGTCAATTCTTCCCAGGGTGGCGGTTCCAAGGACACCTGGGTGATGGAGGAATAGCAACATGCTCTCACGAATTGCCGAAAGCCTTTTCTGGATCGGACGCTATATCGAGCGCACGGAAAATATGGCCCGTTATGCTGATGTGCAGTACTACACCACCATGGATATCCCCATTCCCGGTCGCAAGCAGATGGTCATGGAATCGATCCTCTCCATGTATGATTGTGAAGAGGAATATTTCCAGCGCTATAGCACCCTTTCCGAAAAGAAACTCTTCTACTTTGCCGCCCTGGATCAGAGCAACCCCATGTCGATGTTTTCCGCGGTTGCCTTCGCCCGTGAAAACGCCCGTGGCATCCGCGAATCCGTCTCCATCGAGTTGTGGGAGAACCTCAACAAGTTCTACCACTCCGTCAAGGACTACTCTCCCGAAAATTTTCAGATAAAAGGGATTCACGAACTCACCAAACATGTCATCGAATACTGCTCTTTGCTGCATGGCTTCATCGACAACTCATTACCCCACGGCATTACCTGGAGCTTTCTCAAAATTGGCATACACCTGGAGCGTACCACCCAGATCTGCCGGATGTTCATGACCAAGCTGGAAGATATCCGGAAAATCCGCGAAGCGGGAATGGGTGAAGTCATCGAACGGCTTATGCTGCGCAACCTCCTGCAGAGTAACAGCGCCCTTGACCTGAGTCGTCGCACCTACAAGTGGATGCTGGATATGGACAATGTCCTGGACATCATGATCCTCCACCAGGAGTTTCCCCGCTCACTGTGCTTCAACCTCCTGCAGCTGCGACACCACCTGTTCCAGCTGGCAGGCACCAACTCGCCTCGACGCGGAACCGTAGAGTTTGACGCCGGTAGACTGGCCTCATATGCCCGCTACCTCAATATTGAAGATATGCAGCAAATGCACCTGTATGATTTCCTCTTCGAGATGCTTGACAAGACCCAGGCCCTGGGCACAAAACTCGAACAGACCTATTTTGAGCACTGAATCACCCAACGCAGCAGGTTTTCGTCGCAATGCACCACTTCGCCACGCCACACAGCGTGGCTTTTTTTCGTCCCAGAACAGCAACATACCGTTCTGAAAGCAGTTTGTCACATGGCATGGAGTTTGCGTTTCTCCCGAGCTTGAAAACTCCACCGCAAAAGACATCATTAACAACAAACACCAAGGAGGATCCCATGGACCTGAACAAGTTTACCCATAAAGCTGCTGAAGCCATTCAGGACGCTCACAACCGCGCACTCACCGCTTCTCACCAACAGATTCTCCCCCTGCACCTGCTGGCGGCGCTGACACAGCAAAGCGGTGGTACCATACCCGCACTGATCAGCAAACTGGGCGTCAACATCAACGCACTGAACACTGACATTGAACAGCAACTGAACAGGCTCCCTCAGGTCTCCGGTTCGGGAGCCCAGGTTTACCTCTCCCAGGAGCTGGCCAGACTCCTCGCCTTTGCGGAAAAAATCCAGAAGGAATACAGCGACAGCTTTATCAGTGTTGAACATCTTTTTCTCAGCCTGATACAGCATGGCGGCAGCGCAGTTGATGAAATTCTGCGCCGTTTTCAGCTGGAGCAGAAGAAGGTAACCGAGGCTATCAGCGCACTACGCGGCAAACAGCATGTGGATACTCAGGACCCTGAAGGAACTTTCAACGCCCTGGAAAAATACGGACGAGACCTGGTGCGTGCTGCCCGTGATGGCAAACTTGATCCGGTCATTGGTCGAGACGAAGAGATTCGGCGTGCCGTGCGCATTCTTTCGCGACGCACCAAAAACAACCCAGTGCTTATCGGCGAGCCAGGCGTGGGCAAAACCGCCATTGTCGAAGGGCTCGCTCACCGTATCGTCAACAGTGATGTCCCCGAAGGGCTCAAAGAGAAGATGATTTTCTCCCTGGATATGGGAGCCCTGATCGCCGGAGCCAAATACCGTGGCGAGTTTGAAGAGCGCCTGAAAGCAGTACTGAAGGAAGTCAGTGAGAGCAGCGGGCGCATTATTCTCTTCATAGACGAGCTGCATACCATCGTCGGTGCCGGCAAGAGCGAAGGCGCCATGGATGCCGGCAATCTCCTGAAGCCAATGCTGGCCAGAGGAGAGCTGCGCTGCATTGGCGCCACTACCCTTGACGAATACCGCAAGCATATAGAAAAGGACCCCGCCCTGGAGCGCCGCTTTCAGCCTATTCAGGTACAGGAACCCACGGTGGAGGACACCATCTCCATCCTGCGTGGGCTCAAGGAGAAATTTGAAATTCACCATGGGGTGACCATACACGACCACGCCATTGTGGCAGCCGCAACACTCTCTGATCGCTATATTACCGACCGATTCCTGCCTGACAAAGCCATCGATCTGGTGGACGAAGCCGCCGCCATGGTGCGCACTGAGATTGATTCTTCGCCGGCAGAAATGGATACCCTCTACCGCCGGATCATGCAGCTGGAAATTGAACAGGAAGCACTGAAACGGGAGAAAGATCGTGCCTCACAGGAGCGCCTTGAAAAGCTCAGTCAAGAGTTGGCGGATGTGCGGGAATCCTACAATGCCATGAAAACCCGCTGGGAAATGGAAAAGCAGGCCATCGGTGGACTACAGCATATCAAGGAAGAAATCGAGCGCACACGGCACGAAATTGAGCGCTTCCAGCGGGAGTATAACCTGGAAAAGGTTGCCGAACTGAAGTATGGCAGACTCACGGAACTGGAAAAGAAGCTCCAGGAGGCTGAAGAGTACCAGAAAACCCGTGATCGTGGAGACTCGCTGTTGAAAGAGGAAGTGACGGAAAGCGAAATAGCGGCCATTGTGGCCCGCTGGACCGGTATTCCCGTCACCAAGCTGGTTGAAGGCGAGAAGGAGAAGGTTCTTCGCCTGGGAGAAACCCTGCACCAACGGGTCATCGGGCAGGATGAGGCGGTTGACTCCGTCGTGGACGCGGTGATTCGCGCCAGAGGTGGCATCCAGGACCCAGATCGCCCCCTTGGCTCCTTTATCTTCCTCGGCCCTACAGGAGTCGGCAAGACGGAACTGGCCCGCAGCCTGGCTGAGGCCCTTTTTGACAGCGAGGAAAACATGATCCGCATCGACATGTCCGAGTACATGGAAAAACATGCGGTTTCCCGCCTGATCGGGGCCCCTCCGGGATATGTTGGCTATGATGAAGGTGGCCAGCTGACGGAGGCCGTACGGCGCAAGCCTTACAGTGTCCTGCTCTTCGATGAAATTGAAAAGGCTCATGCTGACGTATTTAACCTGCTGCTGCAGCTCCTGGATGACGGCAGACTCACTGACAGCCATGGACGCACTGTCAATTTCCGCAACACGGTCATTATCATGACCTCCAACATAGGCAGCCATCTGTTACTGGACGCGGCCATAAGCGGCAGCGGCATCACCGAGGATGTCCGCCAGCAGGTAACCCGCGAGTTGCGTCATCACTTCCGTCCGGAGTTTCTCAACCGGGTGGACGAGACCATTATCTTTGAGCCCCTCAGTGTGGATCAGGTGAAACAGATTGTGAAGCTGCAGGTCATTCGACTGAACAGGCGCCTGGCTGAGCAGTTTATCCATGTTGAGCTCACCGAGAGCGCCCTGGAGTTCTTCGCCCGGAAATCCTACGAACCCCAGTACGGAGCGCGTCCAGTCAAACGCTATCTCCAGCGCAACCTGGAAACGCCCCTGGCACGTAAAATCATCGCTGGAGAAATCCGCGAAGAGCAGGAGGTGCATGTGGATGTGGAAGGGGATCAGCTGATCTTCAGGTAAAAGAAGAGAGAGACTGACACAGAGATACCAAGGGAGAAGTTTTTAGCGGTGAGCGCCAGCACTCCGAAAGCGAGCCTGGATGGCGAGCGGCAGACCCTCTCGCCAGGAAGAAAAGCGAGCGTGGTCTGCGAGGAGTGTTGGCGCTCACATTTGTTTTACGCATGTTTATTTGCGTTCATTCTCGGTTTCATCGGCCTTTTTCGTATTTCGTGGTTTTCTTTTATTTATTTCGAAATATGCTCCACAGCCTTCAGCACTTCGGATGGAATATCGGACAGGGGCGTGACCACATCGATACCCCCTTTGTCGATGGCAACCTTGGGCATGCCGAAGACCACACAACTCTTCTCATCCTGGGCAATGGTACGCGCACCCTCTTCGCGCATATGCAGAATACCCTTGGCACCATCGCCACCCATGCCGGTCATGATGACACCCACCGCGTTGCGACCAGCCGTCTTGGCCACCGAGTTAAACAGCACATCAACACTGGGACGATGTCCGGATACCTTGTGACCGGAGCCGATTTCCACGTAATAAAAGGCCCCACTGCGACGCAGCACCATATGGAAGTCGCCTGGACACAACAGGGCAAGCCCGCGACCCACCTGATCTCCATTTTTGGCTTCCCGCACCTCAATGCCGCATACTGTATTCAAACGCTCGGCAAAGAGCTTCGTAAAGTCCTTGGGCATGTGCTGCACAATCACAATCCCTGGGCAATCTATGGGCAGTGCAGACAGAACCTGCTTCAGCGCTTCGGTTCCACCCGTGGAAGCGCCCATGGCAATGACTTTCTGGGTCGTCTCCGAAAGGGCCATGGAAGAAAGCTTCGGGACCGGTCGGGTTAAGGCTTTTTCGTGCTGAGCCTTCACATTGGCTCTGGCTGCTGACTTCACCTTTTCGATCAGTTCAGCGCGGATCTCGTCAGCACCATCATAAATATTGGAGTGGGGCTTTGGTACATAGTCAACGGCACCCGCCTCCAGGGCATCCAGTGTCGTACGTGCGCCCTCCTGGGTCAGCGATGACACCATTACCACCGGTGTCGGCATGAACTTCATGAGTTTACGCAGGAACGAAATCCCATCCATGCGTGGCATCTCAACATCAAGACAAATGACGTCAGGTCGCAGCTGAATTATCTTATCCCTGGCAACATAGGCATCTGGAGCGACACCCACCACCTCAATATCGCGATCAGCTTCCAGTATTTCCCGCAGGACCGCGCGTGCTGTAGCACTGTCGTCAACAATCAGGACGCGGATGGGCATCGCTAGACTCCTTCATTGGGATTCTTGGTATATTTGAGAAAGACCTTCCCCGTATCACTCTGGACCAGAATGCGACGGCCCCGTGCACCTTCGAGATCCTGGGCGACGATGGGAATGCGATACTCCTGGAGAATCTCCTTGGCAACAATCACATTGCGTTTGCCTATCATGAGCTGTTCATTAGTAGTCGTATTGAGATTGGCACCACCAAAAACCTTGGCCTGCAGGTTGCGGATATTGCAGCCGACATTTTCCATGGACTCAATCAGGCGAGGAATGGAAATATTGCCATATTTTGGACTCTGAAGCTCCGTTCCATTCCACAGGGGCATCAGGTAGTGATTCAGGGAAGATATTCCTTCATAGGGGTCATGAAGACACACCGCCACACACGAGCCAAGCACTGTGACGATTTCCGTGGGTTTGACCCCGACAAATATCTCACCGACTTTGATATAGCGTTTCTGATACACTCCGTTCATCGTGCTGCTCACATTTCCACCATATCTTCGTCATCAAACTCCCCGTCAAAGGAGTCCCCATCGGCAAAATCGTCAAAACGAACAGGTTGAGCAGGCAGTCGCACCGTAAAAACGGTCTGCTCACTGGAGGAATAACTTTCTATGGATCCATCTAAAGACTCCACAAGCCCTTTCACCACGCTCAGCCCCAGACCCAGTCCAGTATGCGGTCGATTCTTGCCGGAATGAAACTGGGTGAAACGGTTAAAAATCTTGCCGTGATATTGAGTGGGTATCCCTTCGCCAAAATCCTTCACAAAGATGACGATACTTCCATCATCAACCCCGGCCCACACGACAATTCTGCCATGGACATGGGAGTATTCGCAGGCGTTGGAAAGCAGATTCAGCAGAATCGTAAAGAGTTTGGCACTATCGGACTGTACCGCGCCGGACAGCTCGTTAAACAGCTGAATGTCCAGATGTTTATCCGCAATGATATAGCGCAGACTGGAGCGAACCTCATTGACAAGTTCATCCAGATAAACGTCTTCAAAGGTATTCTGTATCTGACCGGATTCAATCTCCGCCGCCGCGAATATATTCTTCATATGAAAATCAATGCGCTGCAGTTCCTGATGAGTCATGCGGGCGATATCGGCGATTTTTTCTGTATGGCGACCACTGGCAAGGGCCTGGGAAAAACTGAGAAGCGATGAGATGGGGTTGTTGAATTCATTTTTTATCAGTGAAAGAAATTCACTTTTCACCGCCTCAGCCTGACGCGCCTTGTCATTGAGATCCAGAAGGTTCTGCGTCATGCGCTGCATCTCTTCAATGGAAGCATTCTTCTCGCGAAAACGTCGCTGAATTTCCCCGAGAAAATCGCCATCTTCCACTTTCGTTATGTCAATCACCCATCACCTCCTCGTATATCGTGATTCCATCAGTTTTTCAGTAGAGTCCTTCCACATTGAGGATAAGGGAGACCATTCCATTGCCCATCACTGCCGCACCGGAGACCTGGGGCACCCGGATGCTCCCTTCACCGATGGGCTTGATCACCACCTGCTGACGGCTGATCAGTTCGTCAACCAGCAGCGCGAAGTGGCCGTTGTCGTTCTCTACGTGCACCAGCGTGGCCTCTGCGGCTTTCAGGCGTTTTGCAGCCCTGATATTCAGCACTTCATCAAGGCGAACGATGGGCAGGATTTCTTCGCGCAGCTTCACAAACTCGCCCTTGCCTTGGTAGGTGAACACGCTGTCATTGCTGGGCTGGAAGGACTCCAGAATCGACAGCGTCGGGATGATAAAGGTTTCGTGCGCGCAGCGCACCAGCATGCCATCGATAATCGCCAGCGTCAGCGGAAGCTGCAGGCTGAAGGTCGTGCCCTGCTGGGCCATGGACTGGATTTCCACTTTCCCGCGCAGCTGTTCTACGGAACTGCGCACCACATCAAGGCCAACACCACGGCCAGAGAGGTCGCTGATGGCTTCGGCGGTGGAGAAGCCTGCCTGCATGATCAGGCTGTACACCTGGGTGTCGCTGAGTTCCTCTTCGGCGCTCACCAGGCCCTGCCTGATGGCTTTGTGCAGTACTTTCTCACGGTTGATCCCACGGCCGTCGTCACTGATTTCGATCACGATGGAGCCGCCTTTGTGGAAGGCCCGCAGGAAGATATTCCCCTGGATCGGCTTGCCATGGAGGGTGCGTTCGGCGGGGTCGGATTCGATGCCGTGGTCGATGGCATTGCGGATCAGGTGGATCAGCGGGTCGCCAAGGGCGTCAACCATGTTCTTGTCGATTTCCGTGTCTTCGCCGCTGATGTGCAGCACGATGTCCTTGTCGATTTTGCGCGAGGCGTCGCGCACCACCCGGCGCATCTTCTCGAAGGTATCCCGGATGGGGACCATGCGCAGGGACATGACCCGGTTCTGGATCAGGCGCGTGATCTTCGACAGCACGTCCAGGGTCTTCTTCACGTGTTCGTCGGCGATGTCCTGAATGGTGGGGTTCTGGGTCAGGAAGCTCTGGGCGATCACCAGTTCGCCGACGGAGTCGAAGAGTTCGTCCAGTTTCTTCGTGTCGATGCGCACGAAGGAGCGTTTCTCGTCGCGACCGCGATTGGCGGGGGCGCTGCGCTCTGCGGCACGGTCCGCTTCGACCTCGGACTCTGCGGCAAGAGCAGTGGGTGCTGCGGCAATGGCGTCTGCACTCTCCGGGGCGGTGGGTGGCTCTGTGGGGAGCTCTGTGGATGCCTCTGCCGGGGCGGTGGGAGGCGCGCTGGCGGCAGTGTCCGGTGCTGGCGGTTCACGGTGCCCCTCATCAGGGCTTGTAGCTGCAGCGGTAACAGGAGCTGCCGGTGAAGGTGCCGGAGTCGGCGCGGGTGCGCTGTCGCTCTGGGCTATGGATGCCGGCTCGCTCGTTTCGTCGTCTACGACGCGAACGCGGTATTCAAAGTCGTCAAGGAATTCGAAGATCTCTTCGATTTCCCCCTGGGGATGGTCGCTGGCCATATAGATGTCCACGATGCCAATGTCGCAGCGCAGCGGGTCGATGTCGCTCAGGTGGCTCACCCGGCTGAGGTCCCAGCGGACACTCAGGATGCTGCCCTGTTCGCGCAGCAGGCGCAGGAAGATGGCGTGGTCGTAGCCGCGGATGTAGATGTCGCTGTCAAGGGTCAGCTGGATGTGATACAGGTGCTCGCCGGGGCCTTTGCGGCTCTGCAGTTCACCAAGGTCAATGTGGTCTGCGCCCTCACGGCTGCCGGGATCTGACGGCGCGCGCCCTCCAACGGCGCTGGCACTGTCGGTGCTGTCGTCAGGGGCTTCGGGCACGCTGGCAAACTCTTCGGCAAGGTCACGCAGCACTTCGCGGTAGGCGGTCTGACTGGGTCGTTGGTCGCTGGTGTCTTCTGCGGTGGCACTCCCGGTTTCCTCGGCGGGGCTGACGCGCACCAGCAGCTGGCGGATGTGCTCAAGGCTCTGTTCATAGCGGGCAGGATGGGTCAGTTCTGAGCGTTCCTGCACTTCGTCGTCAAAGACGTCCTTGATCACGTCCACCGCGTCAAGGAAGGTGTCGATCACGGCGGTGTTCACGGTGCCCTGGCCCGCGCGGTAGTAGTCAAGCGCGTCTTCAAAGCTGTGCACAAAGGTGCCAAGACGGGTGAAACCGATGGAGTTGGCGCTGCCCTTCAGGGTGTGCACGCCACGGAAGAGTTCGTTCAGGGTGTCGCTGTTGCCCGGGTCGCTCTCAAGGTCCATCACATCGCTGTCGAGCTTTTCGATGATTTCGCTGGCTTCCTCTATGAAAATCTGGCGCAGGCGCTCGCGGCTCATGGCACGCTCCAGTACTGACGACCAAGCTCGGGATGCTCAAGGGGCATGTCAAAGAGGTCGATCACGATGTCACGATGGCTGCGGCGGATCGCCCCGAGCAGCTGCAGAAGGCTGGAGCTGCCAAGGCTTTCACGGGCGTCCTGGATGCCGATGTGCTCGATGTACTCGATGCGGCTCAGCAGAAACTGCCGAAGCTGCTCCACGTCCTCGGCGTCCATGCCAAGGCTGATATTCAGGGTTTCGCCGTCTATTTCAAACATCGCTGTCCTTTCTGGAGAAGAGAAGCAAACCACGAAATACACCAAACTGTTTGCGCCTGTATGCTCAGTTTTTTCTTCCCTTGGCGTCCTTCGCGTCTTTGCGAGAGAAATGGCTTTTTTTCTGGCTTTTCTTTATGCCCGAGCGATCTTCAGCGGCCTGCTTAGAATTCCTTCAGGTCGTCTTCATCCAGGGGAAAGATATCGTCGTTCTCGTTGCGCGCTTTCTTGCTGCCCCTGCCACTGCCGCTGCTGCCACGGGGATCATGGAAGGCCGGGGCAAGCTGCTTGGAGCCTGAGGGCTTCGCCGGGCTGCCCGGGGCGCTGACGCGCACACGACCACCGGCGGGCGGAAGCGGAGCACTCACACGGCTGCCGCTTTCGCTCTCCATGCGAAAACCTACGAAGTTCGCCACGGTGGAGACGCTGTTGAGCATGGCCACGGCCTGAGCGTTCAGCTCTTCAGCCGCGGCAGCGGCTTCTTCAGAGTTGGCGGCGTTCTGCTGGGTCACTTTATCTATCTGGCTCATGGCTGTCGAGATCTGGTTCATGCCTTCGGACTGCTCTTTCACCGAAACGGTGATCTCGCCGATCAGGTCCGAGGTCTTCTTGATCTGCTGACGGATTTCATCAAAGGCGCTGTTGGTCTCTTCGGCCACGCTGTTGCCCTGACGAATCTGACTGATGGTGCGCTGGATGATGTCGGCGGTCTCACGCGCCGCATTGGCACTGCGCTGCGCAAGGCTCTTCACTTCCTCCGCCACCACTGCAAAACCAAGTCCGTGCTCGCCGGCGCGCGCCGCTTCAACGGCCGCGTTCAGCGCGAGAAGGTTCGTCTGGAAGGCGATTTCGTCGATGGTCTTGATGATCTGCGATATGCGCTCCGAGGACGCGGTCACTTCCTCCATGGAGCTCATCAGCTGCTGGACCTTCTCATAGCCCTCATTGGCGGCCTGCGTCGCCTGACCGGCAAGAATGTCTGCCTGACGCGTGTTCTCCGCATTCTGATTGTTAATCGATGTCGCTTCCTCAACGGTCGCCGTCACTTCCTCTACACTGTTGGCCTGCTCAGAGGCGCCTTCTGCAAGTGAACTCGACGACGACGCAATCTGGTCAGAGGCGCTTACCACCTGTGAGTTTGCTTCTGATATATTGCGGATCGCGGCGATTATGGGCTTGGCCAGTATATAAGCCATCAGAAAGGCGATGGCGCCGACAACTGCCAGAATGATGGCACCAAGCATAAGGGAGACATTACGCAGCTGATATACGGGTTCCAACACTTCATCCTGGAACATCTCCGTCAGGATAGCCCAGCGAACGCCATACACTTCTACAGGGCCGTAGGCAGAAAGCACTTGATGCCCCAGATAGTCTGTACCGACACGCACGCCATTTTCTCCGCGAAGGGCAGCCTGGGCCATTTCCGTACGCACCGCTCCCTGACTGGGGTTGCGAAATGAGTTGGCGACAGAGTGGGTATTGGGCTCCAGGAAACTGTCACTGCGCATAAGGTTATCGGGGCCGACGAGATAGCTTTCACCGGTTTCACCCAGTCCGGTACGATTCTGCATAATGTTGTTGACAGTCGCGATACTGATGTCCAGCACCATGACACCCAGCATGGTGTTGCCTGCCATGATAGGGATACCCATGAACATGGTGGGGCGGTTACCAGCGGGACCATAGGGAGCCATGTCGACAAAAGCCACCTGCTGGGTAGAGACCACCCGACGCCAGGCTTCTGCCAGGCCACTGTTACGCAGGGGACCACTGCCCACGTTCTGTCCAAGATCATCACGTTTCGCCAGAGAGTACATGACATGGCCGTGGAGACGGCAGACCATATAGATATCATTCAGTTCGAAGGCTTCAGCGGCACCACGGTAGAGGGGCTCAAAGCGCTGGTAAACTTCCCGCACATCGGGATAGTCAGTAATAAAGAATGGATCTTCCGCTCCGACATTGTGTTCGTTGTGCAGGCGCACCAGCTCGCGGAACATTTCAGCCACATCAGAGCTGCGGGCAAAAACGCCAATGCCTTCAGCGGTACTGTCAAGGTACAGGGAGAGCTCCCCCCGCACAAGGTCCCGAATAGCCTCCAGCTTAGCGGAAGCTTCACGATCCAGAGCATTTGCTGCAGAAAAATAGGAAAGGGTTCCCATTATCATAAAGGGCAGCAAGCCGACGATGAGCAGTACGGCTATCAGTTGTTTTTTTAATGTCATAGTGGAAGATCTCATGTCGATTCTCCTTAAAATTGGATCGTGTCAAGGTGAGATGGTGCCCCATTCACCTCTTCGTTACTTTCACCATTTAAATGCCCAGAACCATTTTTATTGATTTGACCAGTTTCTGGTCACTGAACGGCTTTACCATCCAGCCGGTTACCCCGATGGCTTTGCCTTTTTCCTTCATCTCGGCTGAACTCTCTGTGGTGAGAATGAGAATGGGTTTACTCTTGAAGCGCGGGTCCTGTTTTAATTTCGCAGACACCTCAAGGCCACTGACCTGGGGCATATTGATGTCAGATATCAAAAGGTCATAGTCTATACTACCGCCAAGTGCTTCATCCAGGAACTGCTGAGGATTACTGTACGTAAAAAAATGCACCTGCCCTGACTGCACAAGCTCTTCCAGCGCCAATTCAGCTGAGGCCAGGATCGTCCGCGAGTCATCCACCAGAATTACTTTTTTCGCCATATATTCCCCTATCAGAATAAATCGTTACTTAATGGCGTTATAACATCAAAGTGTTACCCTTGCATCTGAATTTTAGATAGCGCTGGCAAAATAATTGTCTTATGACATAATAGGAATTCATTTACTTAGAACTTGTCCATAAATAATCATTGACCCGAGCAATGTTTCGCTGTAGAATGATCCACAAAAGATCATTCATGGCGGTGATTTATGTCTAAAGTGCAATCATGGGAAGTTTCAGATGCCTTCTGGCAAAGAGTTGAGCCTTTACTGCCAATCCAGCAAAGAGATCCTGACAAGATCTACAAGCGCAAGCCTGGTGGTGGGCGCAAGCGACTTGACCCCAGGAAGGCGTTTTCCGGCATTGTCTATGTGCTGCGCACCGGTTGTCAGTGGAAAGCGATACCCAAGGAGCAGTTTGGTTGCGCCAGTGCAGTGCACAAGTACTTCATTGAATGGAGTAAGGCCGGTGTATTCGAAGCTATTTGGCGTCAGGGGCTGGCTGAGTATGACGAGATGGAGGGGATAGCTTGGGAGTGGCAAAGCATAGATGGCGGAATGTACAAAGCTCCAATGGCTCTTGAAACCGTAGGGAAGAACCCGACGGATCGGGGAAAAAAACGGGAGCAAGCGTCATGTCCTGGTGGACGGTCGTGGCGTCCCGTTGTCCATCGTCGTAACCGGAGCGAACCGGCATGATGTGAGCCAGCTTGAAGCCGTTCTTGATGGCGTAGTCTTCGAGAAGCCTGCAGAGCAGGAGCAGCATCTTTGCGCAGATTGTGGCTACAAGGGAAAGCCGGCGCTCAGCAGCATTCTTCAGCGCGGATACATACCCCATGTAAAGCAGCGAAAAGAAGAGATCGAGGACAAGAAGCGTGACCCATCAAAGAAGGCGAGGCGCTGGATAGTGGAAGCATCTATTTCCTGGTTCAACCGTTTCAGGAAGATTCATGTGCGCTTTGAGAAGCTTGAGGTCACTCACTACGGATTGACGTGTCTCGCGGCGGCGATAATCACATACAGGAAAATCGGCGTAATTTATGGATAAGTCCTTATTCTGAGGTGGACGATGCTCAAGCAGGATATTCTGGCGCTGGCGAAAAATACTTCCGTTTTGTATGTCGAAGACGAAGATGCCACCCGCAATTCCATTGCGCTTCTCTTTGAACGTCTGTTCAGGGAAGTTCTGCTGGCTACCAATGGTAAAGAAGGTCTGGATATATATCGGCAGAAGCGCCCCGACCTCATCATCACCGATGTCACCATGCCTGTGATGGATGGTTTTCAGATGATCGAGTCGATCCGTGAAAATGACCTGGACCAGAAAGTCATTGTCATTTCGGCCCATGGGGACTCCCGCTTTCTGCAGCGCGCCATTAATCTGCGCGTCAACGGCTACGTCATGAAACCGGTGATGCAGGACTCCCTTCTGAACTCCATCACCGATGCCCTGGAACTGCTGTGGTCGAAGCGACAACTGGAAGAACTCAATTCGCACCTTGAAGAGCGGGTGCGGCAGGAGGTGGAAAAAAACCGCCAGAAAGACACGTTGACCATACAGATGCTGGAACAGGTTCTGGAGGCTTATCCCAACCCGACCATTGTCTACGAAGCGTCCACCATTCGCTATATCAACCAGGCCCTGGGCGCCATGGTGCAAAAGGAGAATTACGCGGATCTTGTGGGAAGGGACTTTGACATCAGCCAATGCTTTCTGCAGGAGAAGGGCTCGGTACATCAGCTGAAAGATCTGCGCCCCGGAGACACCACACCCAAAACCGTCTCAATAAAAACCACCATGGGCCGAAAAATCTACCTGGTGCTGGTGCGGGAGCTGAACCTCCACGGCACTCCACACGTTCTCTACACCTTCAATGACATTACCCTGCCCGAATACCAGAAAATTAAAATAGCCCAGTATACTGAATTCCTGGAAGAGTTTGTATTCACCTCACGCTCACAGAAAACGCCAGAGGTCGCAACCCCAGAGCCGGCACCCGCCAGACAAACACCGGCTTCATCACCGGCCACTCCAAAGAAGCAAGCTGAACTGGATCAGTCCCTCAACGACAAGGAAAAGAATGTCCTGCGCAAAAGCCACAGCGAAAAGGTTACGGCCCAGGAGTTTGTCGCGGACATCGGCGAAGAGATACTCTATGAACTCTATGAACTTGAAGAGCTGGAAGAGGACATTGATATAGCCCTGGAGCAATTTGCCGGCTCACCTCACAAGGCAAACCTGGAACGCGTCTCCAGTCTGTTCAGCAAATATGCCAGCACAATGTCACTGATCTTCGAATTCTCCGACCTCTCCTACGCCATCACTTCCCTGTCCTCCATTCTGCGTAACGTAGAAATGGCACAGCTCGACGATCGCAAGATCGTCATCCTGAAAACCTACCTCAAAGCTATCCGCGAAGATCTGCAGAACTGGCGGACAACCATTTTTGTCACCCGGGAATCAAAGGACATCCACTATCTGGACAGCTCGCTCTTCAGTTCCTGCCTGCAGATTGAGTATACCCTTTCCGGAAAGGAAGAGGAGCAGAGTCAGGAAGAGGATGATCTGGATATCTTTTTCTGAAGCATTCGCTCGCGATATCAAAAAAAAAGCATCCGAAAAATAAAAAACATTGATTTTCCGATCACATGACAGATATTGTGATAGTGGCTTCGAAATAGAATTGCCAGGGAAGGCGATTGAAGTGACTGTTTGCAGGGAAGCAAGGCATTTCCCTCATCTGCGCACGACGCAGGAAGCACCTCTTTCATTCCCCCTTCTTATCGGCAGCATTTCCAGCCCCCTTGAGTGTTTTTTTCGCGCAGGCAAAATTTATGATGCCAGGAGGGTCACACTTTTTCGCATCCTTTGCCACGCAGACACGCACTCGCAATGTATCGACCCCAAGGACTGGAGTCGAAATCTTACCAGGTGCTGGTACCACCTGAACAAATCACGGAGGATATTGTCATGTCCAATGTTATCTACAACAACATTCCGTCTATCAATGCGCAGAACAACCTGCGCGTCAATTCACAGAACCTTTCACAGTCCATTGAGCGCCTGTCTTCGGGCCTGCGCATCAACCGCGCTTCCGACGACGCCTCCGGTCTGGCCATCTCCGAGAAGATGCGCGGACAGATCCGCGGCCTTGACCGTGCTGTCGCCAACGCCCAGGACGGCATCTCCCTGATTCAGACCGCAGAAGGCGCTCTGAACGAGACCACCGCCATCCTGCAGCGTATGCGTGAACTGAGTGTTCAGGCCGCCAACGGCACCCTGACCTCTGACGATCGCCAGCACATCCAGCGCGAAGTGGATCAGCTCAAGAGCGAAATCGACCGTATCTCCACCTCCACTGAGTTCAACACCAAGAAGCTGCTCAATGGTGACGCCACCGCACGCTGGAGTACTTCCAACAGTGACCTCATGGAAGCCATCATCCGCGACCAGGTCATCACCGGAAACTACAAAATCGATGTCACCGCCAAGGTGGGCAAGAACCAGGTGCTGAAGTCCAACATCATGACCCTGCGTGAAGGCGCCTTCGCCGGTGACGTGCTCACCCTGGCCGGTGTTTCGGTCAGCGCGTCCGTCAACTCCTCCGGTATTGCCGGCATCTACGCCGCCGAGGGTGTGCGCACCGGTGATATCACCGACCGCACCTACCTGGTCAATGTGGCCACCACATCGCTGGCTGGCGCGTCCTTTAACGGAGATTCAGCCTTGGCTTTTGCCAGCATCAGCAGCGGAAGCATGGCCATCAATGGCACCTACCAGCAGGCAGGATCGAACTGGTCCGTTCTGAGCAATGGCTCAGGAGAACTTGAAAACCATAATGGCATGAATATCTTCGCCACCCATGGAGGGGTCGTCACGGGATACCATGGCTATATGGAAATCGAGTTCCTGCAGGATGCCCACCTGACCACTGGTGGTTCCGATGTCACCGGCGCTGCCCGCGTACGCTTTATCAGCGTCACTACAGGTGAAGCCGAAGCCTGGGCCACCGTCAACATCGTTGACAATGCCCTGAGCCTTGGTGGACTGGCCCAGTTTGATGCCGGAGCACAGCTGCTCTTCAACGACGGCGCCATGATCAAAACCGGTGACAAGATGCTGTTGAGCATCAACGGTGAGGTGGATGCCGCACGGATTGACGGCAGTGCAACCGGTGGTGCCGGCGGTGCTTTCAAAATCGACGAGCGCTACTACAATGAAGTGGGTTCCGGCTCTGTTGTACAGAATATGGGCGCCTACTACGTCATCACAAACGGCACTTCTGCTGCCGGTGGCATGCAGAACACCGTCCTCAGCGAAGGTCCCAAACAGCACCAGTACCATATGGCCCAGATGGACGCCAATACCGGCTCCGTCACCATCGGCTCCATCACCCTGGACTTTGCTGCCAACCAGACTGGCACGCAGCATGACGATCAGGTGAACATGGAAGTGCGCGGTACGGGTGGACTGGCCTCTGCCTACACCAAGCTCAAGGACATCGATGCCTTCATCACTCCCGATGGCACCAATGTCTTCGACACTTCCCAGAAGCTGACCATCTACGGTAACGGCAAGTCTGCCGATGTGTACCTGGAAGGTAATGACTCCATCGCCCGCCTGGAAGAGAAGCTGATCAAGGCCATCACCAAGGATCTTGGAATCTCCATGGGTAACACCACCACCGACAACCGCGTGGTTGACTTCGTGGGCAAGGGTTCATCCGTTGAAAACAGCGACGCTGCCGTGGAAGGCACGCTGCTGATCCGCTCCCTCTTTAACGGTGCCCAGGGCGAGCTGGCCTTTGTTGGCGAGCAGAAGCTCATCGATGCCCTGAACCTCGATCAGGTACAGGCCTCCGAGGAGAACACCTACAATGTGCGGGTCACCAATGCCCACACTGGCCGCCCCGTCGGCAGTGACACCGTTGGAGACGGCGTGATGAAGAACGTCATTCAGGGCGTGGATGTGGTGTTTAAAGGCAACATCGGCATTGAAGCAAGTTTCGATGCTACCAGAGCACGCTTTGAATTCACGGCGGAAACTGACCCTGCAACCATGAACCTGCACCTGGTGGATAACTCCATGAGCTTCCAGATTGGTGCCAACGCCGGTCAGACCATGCAGTCAAACATCGCCCAGATTGACACCAAGTCTTTGGGAATTGACCGCGTCCTGGTGGTCAGCCAGAGTCTGGCCCAATCAGCCATCACCGACATCGACAAAGCCATTGGCATGGTTTCCACCGAGCGGGCCAAGATGGGTGCGGTGTCCAACCGTCTGGATCACACCATCAACAGCCTCAGCGTCGCCTATGAAAACCTGCAGGCTGCAGAGTCCCGTATCCGCGACGTGAACGTGGCCAAGGAAATGTCCCAGTTCACCCTCAACCAGATGCTGACTCAGGCTGCCCAGAGCATGCTGGCCCAGGCCAACGCACTGCCCCAGGGCGTCATGCAGCTCCTGCGTTAATGAACTACCATTAGGAACAGCAATCCCGGAGGTACTCCCTCCGGGAGGCTTTCCGCAGGAGGTGCGCGATGCAGGTTGAAAGCTATCAGGCTGTGTCACCTTCCGCAGGAGATCGGGCTGACGTCCTGCAGCAGCGACGTAATGCTGCTGTAGACCGGTTGGCCGCTGGCAAAACACCGGATGGCGCAGTGCCACGGCCTCAGAAAAGTGAAGCCACCCAGGCTCCCAGCAAGGAGGAGCTCCAACGCGCTGTTGAGGAGCTGAATCGCAATATGAATTTTCTGAACGTTTCACGCCAGTTTGAAGTGGAAGAGACCACGGATACCCTGGTGGTGAAGCTGATGGACAAACAGACGGGAGAAGTCATCCGTCAGATTCCTTCAGAAGAGGCCATAAAGCGAATGTCCCATATGCAGGATTTTCTGGGTATGCTCTACGACGGCAATGCGTGACACATGAATTGAATTTTGCTACAAAGGCACTGAAAGGCGACTTTCAGTGCCTTTGCTTTTCCGGAACTTCCCAACACTGGAGGACATATGGCCATTTTCAATAACCCCCGTGAACGTGAGGCGGCAGCAGCCAAACTTTTCAAGCAGGCTACCGAATTGCACAAAGCTGGCCAGTTTACCGAAGCTCAGAATATCTACTTCCAGATCCTCAAGTTTCATCCCACTCACTATGGTGTCCTCCACTACCTGGGAGTGCTGGCCTATCAGCACCAGAATTACCCGGAAGCGGAAAAATACTTTCTGAAATCCCTGGCCCTGAACCGTGAATCCTCCGATGGTTTTTTCAGCCTTGGCAATACCCTGAAACTGCAGGGGAAGTTCATGGATGCAGCCACGGCTTTTCGCAAGTCCCTCGCCCTCAAAGAAGACGATCACGAGTGTCATTACTGCCTCGGTCAGACGCTTGAGGAAATGGGGAAATGTGAAGAGGCCAAGGAATCCTACGCGCGGGCAGTGATTCTGAAAGAGGACTATCAGGAAGCAATGGATGCGCTCAACGCCCTGGTACTGAAAACACAGAGCCAGGGCTGATATTGCCACACCACCCATGTCTGCATATCAGTATCTTCCGTTCCCCTGACTCTTCTCTTTCCAGGCTGATGCCGAACACCACGTACTCTTGGCAAAAAAATCCTGCAGGGCTGTTTCACAACCCCGCAGACGAAGATCATGCGGATTCCAGCAACCGTTGACCCCTGTCCTGGGGCAGCATATCACTGGTTTTGAAGACGCCGAGCCGATTCTGCACATCGCTGGCCAGATGGGCCAGATCCGTAGAGGCGTGACCGACTTCTTCGGAGGCCTGGGCCGACTCTTCTGCCGCTGCCGAAATGGTCTGGATATCCGCACTGATCTGATCAGACGTGGTGGACATCTCTTCCATGGCTGCTACATTCTGCTCTATGAGCACCTGCAGGCCCTCTATGCCAGCCAGTATCTCTTCAAAGGCCAGATCAGTCTGACGGGCCAGCTGATTTCCACTCTGGGCTCTGCCGTTGACATTTGCCATGGCTTTGGTCACCTGTTCCACACCGCTTTGAATACTCTGGACAATATTGATGATCTCCTGGGTCGACTCGGTGCTTCTTTCGGCTAATTTGCGCACTTCATCTGCCACCACAGCAAATCCACGTCCAGCTTCTCCGGCACGGGCCGCTTCGATAGCGGCGTTCAGGGCCAGCAGGTTGGTCTGATCGGCGATATCATTGATCACCTGTATGACTTCTTCCACGCGTGCAGCTTTCTCTTCCAGGGCGTGGGCAGCCTGTGTGGCCTGTTCGGCTTCACCGGCGATGGCTTCCATCTCACGGGTTGACTGCTGGACGATCTGCCCACCCTTACGCGCCTGGCCCAGAGCTTCGATGGAATTTTCCTGAATGGATGCGATATTGCGGGTGGTTTCATTGACGGTCTGGGACATCTGCAGGGTTGCCGAGGCTATCTGGGCAATGCTTTGGGCCTGACTGTTCATGCCTGCGCTCATCTGTGAAGAGGAGCTGCTGAGCTGCTCACTGGCGGAGGCAACGCCCTGGGAGGACTCGCGTACCCCAATAACAATGTCATGGATGCGATCCAGGAATTGATTCACATACCCCGATGCTTCGGTAAGCTCATCTTTTCCCATCAGGGGAATGCGCCGCGTCAGATCACCTTCACCGCTGGCAAGATCCCTGGCAACCCGGGCAATGGACGAAGAGGAGGTAATGATTGAGCGCATGATAAAGAACATGGGGATCATGAGTGCGATCACCAGCAGTACTATGGCTGTGGAGAGATTGCGCACCTGGGTCCAGAAGACTTTCTGGATATCATCTATATACACCCCGGTTCCGATTATCCAACCCCAGGGCTCAAAACCCATGACATAGGAGGTTTTGGCTACAGGGTTGCTGAATCCAGGCTTCGGCCAACGGTAACTTACATGTCCTTTCCCATCCTTGCGCACCACATCGACAAATTCCACAAAGAGGCGAACGCCGTCGGGATCAGTCATACTGCTGAGGTCCTGTCCATCCAGGGCTGGGTTGGTAGGGTGCATGATCATGCGTGGCCGCATGTCGTTCACCCAGAAGTAGTCATCATCGCCATAACGTACCGACTTCAGGGATTCAAGCGCCGCCTGCTGCGCCGCCTGCTGCGTCATCCGACCTTCCTGCGCCAGCTTCCAGTAGTGCTCCACGACGGTATAATGTGATTCGGTGATATCCCGTACCGCGTCTTCCTTGGCCTGATAGAGACTGCCATACAGGGCATTGAGTGAAAGGATGATAAGCAACCCAAGACTTGCCACGGTGATAAGAATAAAGACAATCAATTTCCCCTTGATAGTGTAAAACGCCTGCATATGTAATCTCCTGAATGACGGTTATTGTGTAAAAACGTCTACGCCCCGAGAGCAGCTGGCTCATGGACTTCCAGACCGCTTTCAATACTGCCGATAATGGCCCGAAAATCGAGCATAAGGATTAACCGCCCATCCATGCGCACGACCGACTGCACACAGTCGCGCTCATTGTGTTGTTGGAAGTCGCGGCAGGACTCCATTTTTGTGTTTGCGATCTGATAGATCCGATTGACGGAATCCACCAGAAAGCCATGGAAGTGCTCGCCAAACTGGGTCACAATCACCCGCTTTTCGCTCAAAGGGGCACTGGTTTCGGCTCGGAGCCAGCTGGCAAGATCAACCAGGGGAATGATGTGCTCACGCAGATTGAAAATACCCAGCACACTGGGGTGAGAATTGGGATACTGGGTGGTTTCGGGCACTTTTATGATCTCCCGCACATGGCTGACATCTATGCCATAATGCACCGGATTGCGCCCCCCGCCACTGGTGCGGTGAAACAACTGAAATTCAATAATTTCCACGTCACTGCCTTTTACGGCCACGTGCTCCTGCTGACTCATATCAAAACTCCTTTCTCTTGCTGAATGCTTGCCTGGGGCTTATCCTGGGCACAGGGGTCGCCCTGAAATCCGATGGTCTGATGGATATTCCAGAAGGCTTCCTCGGTATTCAGGAAAGCGCGTACTATAAAAGGATCAAAGTGTCCGCCCCCTTCACTGGCGATGATGTCACGGCAGACGCTGCGAGTGTAGGCGGGCTTATAACATCGGGGGCTGCTGAGCGCGTCATAGACATCAGCCAACGCCACAATGCGGGCGCACACGGGGATATCCTCGCCGTTGAGAGCATAGGGGTAGCCTTTGCCATCGAAGCGTTCATGGTGGTAGACCACGATATTCCAGGCCGTCTGATAGGTGCAGACATCCATGTTCAGGCAGAGGTCGTCCAGAATATATCCACCAAACTCCGTATGCCTTCTGACGCGCTCCATCTGCTCATCTGTCAAAGGGCCAGCTCTATTCAGAATGGATTCGGGGATGCATACCTTGCCGATATCGTGAATATGGGAGAGTTCCACGGTGCGGCAGGCCTGCTCAGGAGTCAGCCCCTTCATTTCCATTCGCAACAGTTCGCTGGCCAGAATCTGGGTGAAGTAGCGCACACGCTTGATATGCCAGCTGGTTTCCGGGCAGTGGTGTCGTGTCACCTGGGCCAGCTGTCGGATAAATATTCGGCTGGATCGGATCGACCTCATCATGGAACACCTCTTTTCAGGCCGGATTCAACAGATGCGTGCTCACCTGATTTTCGTGGATGGTAAAGCGGTCGGTCAGCAGCTGCAGTGATTCCGCCTGGGCCTGCAGATCATTGACTGTGCGGGCCACTTCCACAACGACCGATGAACTCTCCTCCACTCCGGAAGCAATCATCTGAACATTGGACGAAATATCCCGAATGGCCTGATACTGCTGCTCGACCGCAGAGGCTATGGCATCATTCGACTCCACAATCTCTTCCACTGAATTGACAATATGGTTAAAGGTTTCATTGGTGCGCTCCATGGCCACCGAACCTTCGCGTACTCGGTTCTCGGTGGCCCCCATTCCGTCGGAAATACTGCTGGCCTGACTTTTGACAGCGTTGATGATCTGCTCAATATCCAGAATGGACTCCTGGGTCTTTTCCGCCAGCTTGCGAACCTCATCGGCAACCACAGCAAACCCGCGCCCCGCGTCTCCAGCTCGAGCTGCTTCGATAGCGGCGTTGAGGGCCAGCAGATTCGTCTGCTCCGAGATATCGTTGATCACGGCAAGCACCTGGGTAATTTCTGCCGTCAGGGACCCAAGGTTCTGCACATCCTCAGCAAGTGCGTCGCTCTGACGCTGGACAGCCTGAATAGCACAGACGGCTTTGGCAACCATTTCACGGCCCTCGTTGGTCTTCTCCATGGCATTGCGGGATTTCTCCTGACTCAGCTCCACATTGTTTTTCACCTCAAGGGCTGTGGCATCCATCTCCTCCAGAGCACTGGCCACACTGGCAATCTGTGCCGACTGCTCGTTGAAGGTCGATGAGAGCTGCTCTGTAGTGGCCGAAAGCTCCGAATTGCCCGATGCCACACTGTAGGCACTGGATTTGACGTCAAAGACAATGTCGTGGATCTTGTCCACAAAAAGATTGAAATGCCCGGAAAGCAGACCCAGTTCATCGCGGCTTGTCACCTGTATGCGCTGGGTCAGATCTCCATCGCCGCTGGCGATATCCTCCACCAGTCCGCACAGCACCTTTATCTTTCGTATAATCAAACGGTGAAGCAGAATCCCCAGAGTCACCATAAAGAGAATCACCAGTGCCCCGGTAATTCCCTGGGAGACACGAACAATACCCCGCGACGCATCCACTGCCGCCATCACACTCTCTAGAGACTCACCAATAATGAACACACCCACCTGCTGAGCCTGGAAGTCCAGAACCGGCTGATGGGTGAAGAAAAACTGGCGTCCGCTCTGGTGGGAGTGGCCAAAGAGTGCAGATGATGAAATACGCTCAAAGTCCTGAAAGAATTGGTCATGTATCTGATTTTGAGCCAGCACCAGATTGCCACTGCGCCGGTTTCCGGCCATTTCTGTCGCAACGCTCAACTGATCGGCATTCATCATCAGAATAAGATGACGGTTCTTCTGCGCCATGGCCTGCACCACCGAGTTCATCCCCTGAATGACTTCCAGGGAACCAACATACGTCTGACCATCAAAGATGGGAACAATGGATCGGTGGGTCATGCCGGCGCGCCCCACCTCAAAGGCAACCAGAGCCTTACCGGTGCGCTTCACCTCATGGAGTGTCTGTCGAAAACCACTCAGATCATCGCCATGGCTGGCAGGATTCCATGAACGCAGAAAGGAGCGCAGATCCGCCGTGTGAATATGCACACGCACATTCTGATAATTGGATTGATTGCGCAGCGATTCAGAAATGGCTGCGAGAGTGGAAATACTCAACTCACGATTACCACTGGCCAGGGATTCAATAATCCGGTCATTACTGGCGATGGTCAAAGCTGTCGTCAACCCCACATCATTCTTGGTGACCAGCTGCTCATGGAGCATCTCGCGCAGAAAGTCACCCCGCTCCGCCAGCACCGCGCGCTCCACGTCATTGCCAAGACGCTCCAGGTACCAGAAAGTACCTCCGAAAATGACTAAACCAATAATAAGAATGGAACCCAGAATTTTTTGTCCAAGAGACCAGGATTTCATGATGCTCCTCCTCCACTTCCACTGTTTGCCGTGGAATACCGCAAGGAGCATGCCAGAATGATTGCTTTTATTTAAAAGAGGTTACAACTACCATGACAGTCAAACATAATTGACCAGAGACACAAAAAAACACAGATATGACAGTAAAGAGAGGAGATAGCGAGAATATTGACACCTCTGGGCCGGTCAAGCATGCTTGACCGGCCGGCTGCTGGAATCAAACAGGCTGCCCAAAACACCACTATTTTATGCAGGGTGGTGTTTCATAGTATGCTGCCAAAAAAGTTTTACGAACTCCTTCTTCAGATTCAGACGCTCGTTGCAATCGGTAGTGTTTGCGCGATAAGCAGCGCCCTTGCGACACAGCAGCAAAGCGTTGTCACCGGAAAATTCTAAGGTGTAGTTCCCTGCGTCACAATCAGGGAAGCAGAAGATCCTTTAATGCCTTTTAAAGGTTAGAATCCAGTGGCAGGAGATTGGTCAAAGAGTTGGTCAGGGGCTCGGATTACTGAGAAGCTGGTACCTGGCAGTAAATATGGCAGAGCCCAAGATGGAGAGGAGGTGGACAGCAGGGAAGATTACTCCCACTGTTTTTATCGACGATATGGCTCACCCACGGGATCTCCTCTGACAGAGGGGTGAGAGAAAATAAGAATGAATATTGAAACAGGAAGTTCGGCTTACGCACCGCGAATACGGAAGAGGGGATAGCGCCAGGAAAGCTCAAGAAAATCATCGCACACGCGCCACGAAAACAGCACGTTCTTGGTGGCATGCAGGTACTCCTGCCACAGGTTCAGTGTTCCGTTGTCTGAAAGGCGAGTCGCGTCCTTCTCACCACAAATCGGTGAAAGCCGCATTTCCAGCACCAGGTCACCTCCGTGCTGATACAGAGCTGTTCGCATGCAGGTATTCTTCTGTGGCGAAACCTGTTCCAGCAACTTCAGCAGAATACTTAAATGAATCATGAATACCTGCTGTCGCTGTTCAAAGACCAGCATGCCGTCAGGTGGACAATGCTCCCATCCCTGACCATGAGAAGAATGTTGACAATCAGCTTCTGCCAGGGGCTGACAGCTCCAGGAAAGCGATATCCTGCGGCTGCGCAGTTGATCAGCGGCAAGCTCAAAGACTTCGCGCATCAGCATGCGCATGTCAAACGCGGTCGCCACGTGTTGAAAATCCTGCAGCTGTTCTGTCTGGGCGAGTATCTGCATGATTTCATTGACACTGACCTGGGCTTTTTCCTGCCAGCGCCGACCAGCCGGACTGACATCCTGCTCACTGTCTATACTCAGGAGTGCCAGTGCCAGCATATTCATGGGCTTGCGAATTCGGCTGGCAACCGCGCCCATGCCACTGGCCATGGTGCGGGTAGAGATGGGCAGCCCACGATAGAGACTTGAGCCGCAGGCAAACTCCACTGGCTCCAGGAACACAGTGTACCCTTGGTAGCCCTGAAATGTACCATCTTGTCGAAAGCATGGTTCACCTACGGTATGCACACGCCACCAGACGCGCTCCTGAGCATTCAGGTGATGGGTAGCCCTGAAGGGACGATGATGCGCAAATGCTTCCTGCCATTGGCGTTTCAGCTGCTCGTGATCATCGGGGTGGGAGTCTGTGAGCCAGTTCTGATAAGATACCGGAGAGATTATCCGGGGAAATACTCCGTCAACCGCATCACGGAAGGTTCCGTCAGCATCGCACTGCCACAGCGTCAAAGCGCAGTGGAAGCCTAAGGACTTATCCATAAATTACGCCGATTTTCCTGTATGTGATTATCGCCGCCGCGAGACACGTCAATCCGTAGTGAGTGACCTCAAGCTTCTCAAAGCGCACATGAATCTTCCTGAAACGGTTGAACCAGGAAATAGATGCTTCCACTATCCAGCGCCTCGCCTTCTTTGATGGGTCACGCTTCTTGTCCTCGATCTCTTCTTTTCGCTGCTTTACATGGGGTATGTATCCGCGCTGAAGAATGCTGCTGAGCGCCGGCTTTCCCTTGTAGCCACAATCTGCGCAAAGATGCTGCTCCTGCTCTGCAGGCTTCTCGAAGACTACGCCATCAAGAACGGCTTCAAGCTGGCTCACATCATGCCGGTTCGCTCCGGTTACGACGATGGACAACGGGACGCCACGACCGTCCACCAGGACATGACGCTTGCTCCCGTTTTTTTCCCCGATCCGTCGGGTTCTTCCCTACGGTTTCAAGAGCCATTGGAGCTTTGTACATTCCGCCATCTATGCTTTGCCACTCCCAAGCTATCCCCTCCATCTCGTCATACTCAGCCAGCCCCTGACGCCAAATAGCTTCGAATACACCGGCCTTACTCCATTCAATGAAGTACTTGTGCACTGCACTGGCGCAACCAAACTGCTCCTTGGGTATCGCTTTCCACTGACAACCGGTGCGCAGCACATAGACAATGCCGGAAAACGCCTTCCTGGGGTCAAGTCGCTTGCGCCCACCACCAGGCTTGCGCTTGTAGATCTTGTCAGGATCTCTTTGCTGGATTGGCAGTAAAGGCTCAACTCTTTGCCAGAAGGCATCTGAAACTTCCCATGATTGCACTTTAGACATAAATCACCGCCATGAATGATCTTTTGTGGATCATTCTACAGCGAAACATTGCTCGGGTCAATGATTATTTATGGACAAGTTCTAAATTCTTCTGCCCATTCCCGCCCTCTCCATGGTTTTGCATGGTCACCTCCAGTTTCAACAGAAACCAGCAATATCCATGCCACAGCAAAACCAATGGTTTAAAGGCTCTCGAGATCAGACACGTCCCCATCGCGTCAATCAGGATTGACATTCCGGAACAACTATCAAGAACTTACTTTTTATGAAGGCGTTAGTCGAGTTCCACCTGCTTGACCCGTCAAGCAGGGTTGACGGAAGAGATCCTGAAACCACTGCAAGCTCTTCATGATATACCCCCTCTGGTTCTGCACCTTTGACATGAGCGTGAAGCAGTAAATATTTTGCTTACGTCAAAATGACAATATCGTAAACGAAAAGAGGAGTACCAGATGAGTCAAGCGTGCAAAATCATTACTGTTTTCGCGTAGTAAACATCAGGACAATAATACCTTAAGCAAAGACGACAAGATGCGTAACTTCAGTTAAGTATTTTCTTTTTGAGTTTCTGATTAAGCGCCTGCTTCGAAATTCCCAACAGGGTTGCCGCCTTTGCCTGCACGCCACAGGTGATGTCCAGGGCATTGGAAACGGCAAATGCTTCCAGCTCTTTGAGTGTAGGAAAGTAGCCGAACAGATGTACCAGCGAGTTGCCTTCCCCGTTGGTCACCATGGGTGAAAAGCCATGGGTCTCATGCAGGCTGCTGTTTTCCCGCACCATTTCCATGAAATGGGTAACGCCCAGGGTGCCTTCATGGCAGCGAGCGACAGCATCAAACACCAAAGCCTCAAGTTCCCGCACATTTCCTGGAAATGGGCAGCTCTTCAGGAAGGCAACCACTTCCCCACTGATAGCCGGTGCCTCGCAGCCGTAACTGCGGGCGGTCTTTTCCACGAAGTGATGCAGCAGAAGGGGAATATCTTCACGACGCTCCCGCAGTGGCGGAATTCGCACCAAATGCGTGCGGATACGATAGAACAGATCCTTGCGAAAGCTTCCGTCGGCAACAGCACTGACCAGGTCACGGTTGGTGGCCAGCACCACTCTGGCGTTGGTAGTACTGGGAGTATCCGAGCCCAGCGGGTAGTAAGTACCCTCCTGCAGCAGGCGCAGCAGTTTCACCTGACTCGCCTCACTGAGATCTCCAATTTCATCGAGAAAGATGGTGCCATTCTGCGCCCTGGCAAGCAGCCCTTCGCGCGTCTTCTCCGCACCAGTGAAGGCGCCTTTCGTATGCCCGAAGAGGGTATCGGAAAACATGGTGTCATCAAGGCCGGCAATATTTATGGGGACAAAAGCCCCCGGTCTTTGCGAAACTTTGTGAACAGCGCGCGCAAAGAGCTCCTTGCCACTGCCGGTCTCCCCGTTGATCAGAACGGGTTGCATACTCTGGGCAACGGCTCCTATGTACTTGAAAAGGGTTTTCATGCGCGGGCTCTGGGTTACGATTTCTTCGAAGGCAGCAGGGGTGCTGTCGGGGTTTTCCAGCAGGCTTTCACGCATGCGGGAAACCTGAGCGCGCAGTTGACTGACTTCTACCGCCTTCTGAACAGTTGCCATAAGTCTGCTTTTGTCAAAGGGTTTGACAATATAGTCAAAGGCACCGGATTTCATACATTCAATAGCTGTCTCCACGTCATTGACTGCCGTCATGACAATGGCGGTAAGCTCAGGAAACTCCATCATCAACTGCGCCAGCAGTTCCTGCCCTGACAGATGGGGCATCATGAGGTCAAGAATGACTACGGACGCCCCCTGCTGCCGCACGGCGTCCAGGCCCTGTCGGGGATCACAGAGTGTGGTTATGTTACGGTAACCGGCGGATCGCAGGGCTACTTTGGCAGAAAAGAGGCTGTCTTCCTCATCATCTATAATAACCAGTGGCAATTGAAAAAATGACATAAACCTCCCCTGATTGCTGATGTTTTTCTGATTTCATCAATACTGGGCCAGTATTCCGGCGATGACTGAGCGCAAATCGCTGAAGTCGATGGGCTTTTGCAGTATGTGCGTGACTCCTGACCGGTGACAGCGCTCCAGTATCTTGCGGTCACTGGTTGCGCTGAGAATAACAGTCGGATGCGCAATATTCTGGGAACGGAGCTCTTCAAGCAGTGAAGCGCCATCAAGGACTGGCATGACCAGGTCGAGTATCAGAAGTGCAGGCGTCCGATCACTACCCATGAAATCCAGTGCCTTGCGTGAATCACTGAAGGTGTGAATATCCTGAAAATAGAGCCGCAGTGGCAGCCTGATGGTATCGAGCATATCCTGTTCATCATCAACTACTATCACCCTCTTGAGTTCAGTGCTTCGGGTCACTGCTCACCCCCTTTGCCTTGCGACTTACTGGCAGGCTCACCGTAAACGTGGTTCCGATTCCCGGTGAAGAATCTACACGTATGCTGCCCATATGCTCTTCAATAATCGACTGGCAGATGGCAAGACCAAGGCCGGTACCACCTGCTGCGTATTTTGTAGTAAAAAAAGGTTCAAAGAGGTGCTTCAGGGTATCCGGCTCTATACCGCACCCAGTATCGCTGACCGTCACTTCAACCATGCTGGTATCCGCGTTGAACCGGCTCGCCACAATCACTTCCTCCTGCATGCCATGGGTTGCCTCAAGGGCGTTCATTACCAGATTGATGATCACCTGCTCAAGACGCGGTCCACGTCCGCGCAACAGGGGAAGTTGATCTGTCAGTTCCAGCCGGAACTGCTCCCCATGTTTCCTGATCTCATTGGCCATCATGGTCAGTCCATCGCGAATAACCTGATTGATATCCACATCGTCCCGGAGAGTGGCTTTCTCCTGTGAAGAAAACTCCTTCAGGTGATCGACGATGACTTTGATGCGCTGTGAACCACGATGAATACGGGACAACATCTGTGGAATCTCGTCACGAAGTTCATCAAAGGTGAAACCGCCGGCATGCAAGGGCTGGTGAGCATGCATGCGTTCGAGGAGCATGGAGATATCGCCCCAGATATCCTGCAGAACAGAGGTGTTCAGCATAATAAAATTATTCGGGTTGTTGATTTCATGGGCCACTCCGGCGCTGAGCTGACCCATGAGAGAAAGATGGGCCGCGCGCATGGCCTCCTGCTGCATATGGGTGCGTTCGGTGACATCACGTCCGACGATAATCACCGTATCGAAAGTGGAGTCGTGAAAATTGGCAGGAACCGCGTTGATTTCCCAGATACGATTTCCGGAGAGATATTTGGTCTGGCTGGCTGGTGTTGAGGTTTCAAAAACCTGGCGTACGGGGCACTCCGAACACGGTTCGCTGGAATCGGCGATCAGGTGGTGGCAATGATTGCCGGTAATGACTTCGGGATCACGCCCATAGAGGAAACGGGCCGCGTCATTCACCCATCGAATGGTGTACTGACGGTCAATCTCCGCAATGGCGTCCGGTATTCCGTTCAGCACAGCCACAAAACGCTCGGAGAGATTGCGATGTTTCTCCTCACTGGCCGTGAGTTCCTGTTCCACCCGCTTCACCCTGGTAATATCGTGCACAGTGCCCGTCATCGTGACGGCGCGGCCATCACGGAAGATCACCTCTCCCTGCTCCCGGACGACACGCTCTTGGCCATCGGGCAACAGAATCCGATGATCAATATCATAAGGGGAACCGTCGGCAACACTTGCGTTTACCGCGGCAACAACTCTCTGGCGGTCACAGGGGTGGACCCGCGCAAGAAAAGCATCATAGGTGGCTGTGAACTGCTGGGGCTTCAGGCCGAAAATCCGATAGATCTCATCGGACCAGTGCAGGGCGTTGTTTTCAATATTCCACTCCCAATTACCCACACTGGCAATGCGCTGAGCCTCGCGCAGGCGATATTCGCTTAACTGCAGCGCGCGGTTGAAACGTCGCTGATTGCGAACCAGCAGCAGCAGAAAGAGGACAAAGGCACCTGCCCCGATACCCCCAACGGCAAACCCAATGGTTTGCAGTGAATAGCCACCGTCATAGATTCGTCCATACCAGTGATGGTAAATCCGGTCATAGTCACCACTGGCCCGAACACGCCGCAATCCTTCATTGAGCAATTCAAGCAGCTCGCCATTGCCCTTTGCCACAACCATTGACCAGGTCAGAGTACGCAGGGGCGTTCCCACTTCCTTGACACTATCCAGCACATTCAGGCGATGGGCATAGAAGAGGATAATCTGTCGGGGAAAGATAAAGGCGTCAACATCACCGGCAACCAGGTGGTAGATACCTTCTGCGGGAGTATCTGCCATGAAACAATCGATATAGGGAAATTGCTTAAGGTAAAGATGGGTTATATCTGAAGTTTCGCATCCTTTGATTCTAGCGCAAGGTCTTTAAAAGCTAGCATTTAACTAGCGATGACCCCCGCAATTTGGTATACTTGAGTTAACACAAAACGAGTATCCAAGCCACAGGAGGTCATCAATGGCAAAAGTTACCCTGAGTGATGAAAAACTGCAAGCGCGTCTTCTTGAACAGTTCGAAGTATTACGGGTTTTGCGCATGCTGGACTTTCAGCGTTTGGCCAGGAAGTGTGGCATGAACAAGCAGCAGGGCGAAGATGGGGTGAAGGTCTTTGTCTCCCTGTTTATGGCAGTATTTACCTCCAGCACGATAGCCAGGTTTGTGCGTAAAGCACAGGGCTCCGTATTCAGCCTGAAGAAGGACACTGCCTACCGCTATGCACAGCGCCAGTGCATTCACTGGCGCAAACTGCTTTTGTGTGTTGCCATGCGCGCTGTTGGCATCCTGGGTAAATACTATCCGGATAGTGGACGCTACCTGACTATTGACGACTCCCAGCTGGAAAAGACCGGCAAGCGTATTGAGTACCTGAGCTGGATATTCGACAAGAGCAAGAAGCGCTCAACCATGGGTTTCGAAATACCGTGCCTGAGCTACACCGATGGAACTTCCACTATCCCCATGGACTTTGCCATCAAGTCTTCAGCGAACCGGGTCAGTGAGCATTTGGAACCTGCTGATCTTGATGGGCGCTCGTATGCAGCAAGACGTCGCATGGAAGTGGGAATGAAGAAAACCGACCTGGTGCTGGAAATGCTGAGAAGAGCCCGGAACCAGGGAGTTGAGGCCGATGCGGTACTCTTTGACAGCTGGTATTGCTATCCCAAACTGGTGGGCAAGATTTACCACGAGATCGGCTACAACGTCTGCGCTCAGCTCAAAGCGACAAGGACGATCATGGTGACCTGCCAAGGGAAACCTTACGCAACACAGCAGCTTTGGAATACGGTTGTTCCCAGCCTGCGCGCAAAAGTCATCACCGTGCGCAATGTGGAGGTGGAAGTTCGCTCCATAAGAGCAGACTTCGGCAATACTCCGGTAAAGCTGGTGTTCTGCCGTCCTGTAGACAAGCGCAGCCACTACAAGCCTATTATCCTGCTGAGCACCCTGACCCACCACAGCGAGCAGGAAGTTATAGATACCTATGCCAATCGCTGGTCCATAGAAACGCTTTTTAAGGAGCTCAAGCACACCTGGGACTTTGGCAAAAGCCAGTGCCGCAACTTTGAGTCAAATATCTGCTTTTTAACCATCAGCATGATCAGGAGCATCGTGTTCACCATCATGCAGCGACAAGAAGAAGACTATCGCTACAAAGGAACCCTATTCGAGAAAACCGAGTGCGAGCTGCAAACACTCAGTGTGCTTTTTAATCTCGATCAGTACATTGAGTTCGTCTATGAGCTCTGCGGCGAGATATTGAAGTCAAGCACTGCTGTCTTTGTAGAACAAATCGCTGCATTCCAGCAGAGAATCAAAGACTGCGTCGTCAGCATGCTCTTTCAAGGGTGCGAAACTTGAGTTATATGCTGATCGATACAGGCAACTTTCTTGCCACTCAGGGATTCCAGGTCGACAATATCAAAACGTTCCGGTCGAACGAATATGACTTCGGGCATCTCCAGGATGGGGTCACTGAAATCCAGGAATTCGGCGCGCTGAGGGGTCCAGGCGGTATCGTGAATCAGGTCTATACGACCCTGTTCCAGCCACTGCAGCACTTCGGAATAACGGGATGAGTGCTGGTAGCGGGTACGCAATCCCATGGCATCGGCAACAGCCGAAGAGAGATCACGTCCAAAACCCTGCAGCCGACCCTGCTCATCCAGCATATTCACCGGAGGGAAGTTATTACTGCTCCCGATAGTCAGCGTATCAGCGGCAGAGGTATACAGGGGCACCGTACTCAGCAGCAGCACCACCAGCCCACGCGCACATCTGACAATGGAACGAAACAGAACCTGCATGACCCCCCCTCCAGGAACCCCTTCCTTTCGCGTGAAAAGCATCGCTATGGCAGCAATTTGAGCGAATGGCAACTATGTCATAACTTTCTCAGCACTGTCAAGAAAAGCTCCTATTAGACCAACAGAAAAATAATGTTACAATTCACTACCATTTGATAACCGCTTAAATCCTCCGTAGGTTACTATTCTCCAGAGACATAGCGAAAAATCTTCCCCCAGGTTCTCCATAATCGCGATGAAGTACATCACACGGCCAACAAGATGAGATTCTCGCGATCGCTTGAACGGAAATAGTTTTTTTCAGAGTGGTTTCCTGAGTGATTGACAACGGGAAGAGCACTTCAGGGAGATACAGGGAGCACAATCGTGAAACAAGCGCCATTGTCGCGATTGGTTGCCATCAACTGCCCAGACATTTTCTCTCCTATGATGGTACGGGACAGGGAGAGGCCAATTCCAGTACCACCACGAGCTCCCTTTGTTGTCGTAAATGGTTCGAAAAGTTTGTGTGGAAGCAGCTCCTGAGCAATGCCGCCCGCATTATCACAGATACAGACTTCAGCTGCGTCACGGTGGGAGTGAAACGTGATCGTCAATATTTTCTCGTCAATCTGATGTTCATCGAAAGCATCAATTGCGTTATTCACGATGCAGAGGATTACCTGACGGTATTCACTGGTGTACCCTCTGACCATCAAAGTGACGGCCTCCTGCATTCGCAGTTTCACGCGACAGGCATCAAGGCGTGGTTTCAGGAGCATAAGCACGGCGTTGGTCTGCTGCCACAGGTCAAATGACTCAAGCTCGCTGGAAGCAGAATAGAACCGTCGGAAATCCGACACGGTCTCCGACATGTAGTCAACCTGGTCGAGGATCCGTGCAACATGGAAATCCATCTCCGCTGCGGTGAGTTCATTGTCACGGTAGATTTCCTGTAACTGCTGCGCAAGTATTGCGACATTATTGAGGGGCTGCTTCCACTGATGGGCAATGGTGTCGATCATCGACCCCATTTCGGCTTCTTTGGATTTCTGAATAAGAAGCGCCTCGTGCATGCGCTTTTCCTGCTGCAGCTGCCGTACCTCCGTGTTATCCCGCCACAACATCAAGAAGTGTTCAGAGTCCTTCTTTCCTATATCGGTAATGATCACTTCAATGTTCTTTGTCTGTCCGCCTGGAACCGTAATATTCCAGGCGAAGCGAGCCTTGCGCTGCTCCTTGAGCTGCATCAGCATTGACTGGGGAGCGACAGATTCCTCCTGAGCTCCCAGCAGCTGTGTGGTTTGAAACAGTTTCCACGGTCGCACACCGATAAGTTCGCGAATATCAATTCCCAGGATAGCGCCAGCTGCGGGATTCGCACTGATAACCTGTCCTTGCCCATTCAACAGCAGCACTCCATCAGGCGACTGTTCAACCAGCGTCTGATACCTGCGCTCCAGCTGCATTCGCTGGGAGAGTTCAGCTTCTATTTCCTTCACCATGCGGATGCTGAAGTCCTGCAACATGATTTCATGTTCTTTGTGCTCCGTAATATCATCGGCAACTCCAACCCAGCCAGTAAACTCACCTCGATCATCGTGAAGAGGAAAGGTGCGGGCATGGATCCAGCGAACCCGGCCATCAGCGCGAATAATGCGATACTCAAGGTCAAAACCCAGCCTCTGCTCACTCAGGGTGTATATGGTTTCCTGGGTCGCCGCTCGATCATCCGGATGAAGCGCATTCAGGAAAGAAGCAGGAGCATCATAGAGACTTTGACAACTGTAGCCCCAAACCTTTTCATAGGCGGGACTGATGTAGTTGACACAGTCGGGGGAACTTACCCAGAAGACCGTATCCGTGTGCTCCGCGAATTGTTGAAGCCACAGCTGACTTTGATCCAGGTGGCGCTTCGCCTCGTGCAGTGCCGTAATATCAATGGCCGTCGTCACGACCATTGAGGGCTCAGGGATATCGTGAAAAAAGAGGGGCTCACTGTTGCACAGCAACCAGGTAACCTGTTGATTTTGATGTACAACACCCATAACCACATTGCGCTGGGGAAGCCCAGTGCGCAGGGCTTTCTGGGTCGGACGTTCCTCACTGGGAAAATCCGAACCGTCTGGATAGATAGCTGGGCGATTCAGTCGGGTCATGCTGCTTCCCAGCAACTGACCAGGCTCAAGACCCAGTATGCGTTCAATAGCAGGATTACAGGAAACAATGGTGCCATCAGCCTGCTGAATTGTCACCCCCTCGTTCATAACCCCGATAACGGCCCGATAGCGCTCTTCGCTCTCGCGCAGCGCGTCCTCGGATGCCTTGCGCCGGGTGATATCCTGGCACGTTGCCAGCACGGTCAATTTCCCGTTAATGGTGATGGTCTTCAGGGTCACCTCTTCCCAGAGGGGGAGACCGCTGACATGATGGCGTTTCCACTCCACACACAGGGAACCTTCTGCGACGGCTCTGCGCACCAGCTCTCTGGCGTCAGCCAAGGAATACGGTGACGCACTCCAAGAAGACTCTGCGTTGAGATCAGCAGTGGCAGCTACGCCAGAGGATTCCAGTGCCGCCGAATTGGCATCCAGGATTTCCGCTGTAACGGGATGGAAAATGAGCACCCTGGCGCTCAGACTGTCCAGCAGTTCACGATAGAGGCGCTTTTGGGAAGCCAGCCGCAGACTCAGCTGAATATGCAAAGCTCCAAGAACTGCCGCCAGCAGCAGCAGTACCGTAAGAGTCGGAAGCGCGAAGGGATGATACTGGCGCAGGTGTTCACAGGAAAAAACAGCCGGTGGTGGGGTGGCACTGGCAGCGGCAGGGAGAAAAACCCAAAGAAGAAATGCGGCGAAGGTGACTACGAATATACGACTCACGAAAAAACGAAGTACCATAACCACCCACTATTGAGAACTCTCGACAGTTTGTAACAGATTATGCCGCTCACCACAACTTCTAACAGATTGACGAAATACCTCACATCAGCAGGCAATCGAAAATACACCGCTGCCGGACGTGGACAAATCGCGGAAAGAGGTGGAGTCTCCTGCATAGCAGTGACGAGCAATGCCAGGCAACGCAGCTGATGGGTGCTTTACCGTTGCGGAACACTATGAACGCAGAGCTTGCCGCCACGGCAGAGGCAAATACAAACCAAAAGCCAGGAAGGGCGGGAGTCTGCGGACCCAAAGTCGTGGAAGCCACTCACGCGTACAGTGAGGACAAAGTCAAGGGACGGCATCTTTCATCCTGATTCGGTTGCGAAAGCTGCGCTGTGGTGTTCTCTCAGTGGTGGTGCAGGAGCTGGTGAGGTACCAGTGAGTGGGGCTTTTCCTGTCCATGGGCGCACATCAACCCTTCATCGGCCATAATCGCTCGGGGTTCGCCATCGGCCACGATAGCACCATCATCTATCAGGATCACCCTGGTACAGACCTCCAGAATCAGCTCCAGGTCGTGGGAAGCCAACAGCATGGCGTGGCGAGAGCGTTGCAGCAGACCGATAAGCTGGCGGCGAGAGCGTATATCGAGACTGGCACTGGGCTCATCATAGAGCACCAGACGGGGCTCCATGGCCAGAGCACCGGCGATGGCAACCATGCGCTTCTGGCCCACGGAAAGATGGTGCACCGCCTTCTGGGCAAACGCGGATGTTCCCGTCCGCTCCAGAGCGTCAGCTACCCGCTTTTCCACAGTGACATTATCCAGCCCCATGTTGCGAGGACCAAATGCCACATCTTCACGAACTGTCGGGCAGAAGAGCTGATCGTCGGACTGCTGAAAGACCAAAGCCATGTCAGGATGAAACTGCCCGATTCGCAATGGCTTTCCCATAAAGTCAATACAGCCCTGCTCTGCCGCGAGAATACCGCTGATCAGCAGAAACAACGTACTCTTCCCTGCTCCGTTGGGCCCGATCACACCGACTTTTTCTTCAGGCAGAACTTCCAGATTCAGAGCTCTGATGACATGGGGCGTATCGGGATAGGAGAAGCACAGCCCTTCAATACGCAGTACCGGAGTATGAGATTCAGCCATGGGAATATCCTGCCTGTAATTGAAGAAATATAATAAACGCGCAGACCACAAGCACCAGCCCCAGCAACACCAGGTGGCGCCAGGGAGGAAACGGGTGACCTGTCGGTCTGCCCAGGTGGTAGCCACGCAGGATCATCGCCTGGTAGACCCGCTGGGAACGCTCATGGCTGCGCAGAAACAGACTGCCCCACAGCCAGGCCATGGTGCGCAGTGACAGAAGTGACCATGGTTTTATCGAGTAACCGCGCAGGGTCATGGCGGTGGTCATGCGTCCATGGTCATCGGCAATGACATGGAAATACCTCAGCACAAGCCCGGCCATATCGGCCATCACCGGCGGCAGCCCCAGGGACTTCAAGGTATTTATTGTTACCTCCAGGGGCATGGTTCCTATCATCGCGAACACCACCATCATGATGGCATAAAAGCGGGCCGCAATCAAAAGAGCGGCGTGCGTCCCCTCACGGGAGACACTGACCATCCCGAGATCCAACAGCACCGTCTGGCCACCAGCAAAGGGGAGGAAAATCACCATGGCCACAATAATGAACGATGGCAGACGCAGACGGTTGAAGAGGGCCATTGGCCCAAGGCCCGCCAGCACTGAACACGCAAACCCAACCCCCAGAATCAGTGGCAGCAAATGCAGCGCTTTGACAAAGGAAAAGCTGAAGGCCAGCACCAGGGCAGCCAGCAAACGACAACGCGGATCCCAACGGTGGAGAAAACAAAAACACCCCATGGATCGTGCTATGCCTCCATGTTTTCGTCGAGCAGCGCAGGGCTGGTTCGCTGAAAATAGTGCACCAGCCAGGCACAGAAGGCACCCTCCAGGAGGACTAAAGGAATATGCACCAGCACCAGGACGAGCAGAGCCGCCCGTTCAGCGGCAGCGTCTATATGTACTGGCATCCACAGGAGTACGGTTGATGCAAAAATGATGACTGCCAGCACCGACCCCAGGGAGCCCACAAAAAAAGCCAGTCCGAGATACAGGTGGTTGCCGCCACGCATGGCCACAGGACGCATCATCCGATAAACCCCACTGGCCACCAGTGCAGGAATACCAATGATCAGGGAATTTATGCCTATGGTGGTCAGCCCGCCATGGCCCAGCATGATTGCCTGCAGAAAAATGGCGATGACCACCGCTGGCAGCGCGTAATAGCCCAGCATAACACCCAGTATGCCACTGAGCATAAGGTGCGCGCTGGTGGGAGGGATGGGAATATGCACAGTGGAGAGGACGAAGAAAGCTGCCGTAAACAGCGCCGCGCGGGGAATCCCTTCCCGGGGGTCTGCCATGCGGTTGATTCTTGCCACTGCCACCGCCGTCAGGCCAATAGTGAGCGCAAAGGCTCCAACAGTTACCGGCAGTGGCAATATGCCGTCAGGAATATGCATGACTCTTCTTTCCTTTGCGGAAATAGAGCGCCGTTCCCACAGCACCCCAGACGACCAGGCCGAACATGAGAAGGGTGCGCAGTCTTCCTGTTTCTGTACGGGAAGTAATGGTAATATCCTCATCGCCCAGATCAACATGGATCATGGCCCCATGGCCCGCCTGTCGCAGCTGAATGCTCCAGGTACCTGAAATCTGCTGATCCGGGGTAACGCGCACATGCCCCTGCTCATCGGCCACAGTGGTCAGCCAGGGCGTGCGGGGATTCTGAGGCGAAAAGACCACCACCTGGGCGCCAGCCATGGGCGTGCCATCCTCATAGATAGCTTCCACGAAGATCACCCTCTGGATTTCCGTACGGGTAACCACACCATGGGCATGGGCAATACCCGAGCTCAACAGAAAAGCACAGAGAACCAGCAGGGCAAACCGCATTGACACGGTAGTGCCCGAAACGATTACCATCGGTGATATTCCGGAATATCTGGGGGAACAACAAGAGCTCGCACTGGACATAAAAAAGCCTCCTGGGATCTGCCCCGGATACGGAAGAACCCAGAAGGCGTCGTGGCTGTTAACCCCAACGTCTCTGCGCACCCGCCTTCCATACCCGGGAAGGGTCGTGTGTACTTTCCGGCAGGTCTCCTGGCTTGCGAATCATCCTCCAGATCGCCTTCCCGGCACGGGCCAGTGGCTTGTGATCCATCGTCATCGCTTACAGTGGCGGGTCCGCGGGGGATTTGCACCCCTCTTCCCTTTTCACCCGGATACGGGCACCGAAAATGAGAACTAAACGTGTTTACGGTACCTGTACCCATTTGTCAAGATACCTGCCATTGCACCTCTTCAGCAGTGACTCAGTGCCATTGGACACTGCAGTGTCCTTCGCCGGCATGACCCACATGCATACCCTGAAGCTTCAGTCTGTCAGCGCCAGCGGCGAAAACAGCAAAGCCGATACCTTCGAGATTCACATCATCGTCAGCATCCTTGTCGGCTCTGCCGAATATATGATCAAAGTGAAACGTCATTTCCAGATCACCGTCTTCGTCCTTACTGACAAATCCTTTGCGCTCATCACCCACAAATTCGCCACAGCGATAGGTGGCAACGTCATCGGAAGTTATCTGAAAGCTGACACTGCGACCATCCTTCCGGGCGGTGCCAATCAGCACCATAGACGCTCCCTTGAGCATGCCCGACTCCGCCTTGACAACCTGCCAGGAAAGGGCATTGTAGTGACCAGGCGTGACGTTCTCAACGACACCTACCAGCACTGGTGGCTCTTCCACGCTGCCGCGGGCCAGGTCAACCACATGAACCCCTTCCAGGGAAGCCTTGGCGCTGTAGGTGATGGCATCGGCCACCTCGGGGTCAAAGGGCGGGGTAGTCTGGTAGGCCGTGATATTCTGGAGCACCACAAAGGCGTGGTCAAAATTCAGCTGCCAGCCATCCTTGGTGAGTTTCGGACTCATAAACCCCTCGGTTATCAGTTCTTCGCCATTGGCAAAGAATTTCAGCGTTCCGGCAGAAGCCATGCTGAAGCATGACAGCAGCGCCAGGGTGCTGGCCAGGAAAAGCCCGGTAGATCGCATTGTTTTCTTCATGGAAAATCTCCCTGCAACGTGCATATACACGGTATTTCCTGCCACAACTACGCTTTATCGCTCGAAAAAGTCAAGAAAAATATTACGAAATTTATTTTCGTGTCACCCCGTAGTATTCATAAAAATCGGTTTCATTTTGGTTTTGTCACTTCATGCGCTATATTGCGGGGAACTGACGCGTGGAGGAGAGATGACCAGATACAGAATCAGAAGGCAGGTACTTGTTCCTCTGACCCTCACCTTTATTGTGCTTGTCAGCGCTTTCGTGTACGCCAGCTACCAGATTCGCCTCGATGATTATGCAAACAGCCTTGATAACCGGTATCAGCGGGTGCAGAGTATTCTCACCAGCCTGCTGCAGAATCGTAGTCTTACCATGCTCTCCATTACCGAGTTCATCGCTGACCGTCACCGCTTTCAGGAGGCAATGATCCAGAAGGATCGCGATGCATTGATTCTGCACGGAGCAACACTCTTTGAGCGAATATCGGCGGGACAGAACATCACCCACTTCTATTTCCATGACGCCGCGGGCTCAACGTACCTGAGAATCTATGACCCCGAGAATACGCGGGAATCCGCACCGCGCCACACAAAGCTTAGCGCCATGGAAACCGGAAAGCCTTCATGGGGACTTGAGCTGGGTGGCTCGGGTACGTTTACCTTGCGCATCGTCTACCCCTGGTTCATTGAAGGAGAGCTTGTTGGCTATATTGAGCTGGGTCAGGAGATCGACTCCATCCTCCATGAACTGCAGTCCATTACGCAGATTGATTTTCTCATTGCCCTCTATAAGTCCGCCCTGAATCAGCAGGAGTGGCAGGATGGCATGACGCTGCTCGGTCGGGATGGGCATTGGGAAATGCTTCCGGATATGGTTGTCATTGACCAGACCCTGGCCATACCGGAGGAACTTGTTCAGGAAATCATGGCAACGGACTCCCTGTACTCCGATTATGGCAAGACGCTCCAGATCCATGACAGTACCCTGCTGGCCCGCGCTTTTGTATTGAAGGATGTGGCCGGAGACCATGTCGGCGAATTTGTTATTTTCAAGGATATGACCCTGGAAGTCAGCTCCTTTCGTCAGTTCACTGCCCGGGTCGTGCTCTTCAGCAGCGCGCTCTGCATGGGCCTCTTTGTTTTCGCGTTTTCCGTACTGGGCAGAGTTGAGCGGCGGCTGCAGCACGCTCACCTGCTTCTGGAGCAGGAAGTGGACAATCAGGCACGGGCCAATCTGCAACTGGAAAGGGAAGTCCGCGAACGCGCCAGGGCTGAAGAGAATCTACGTGTGCTGAACGAGAATCTTGAGGAGCGGGTTGAAGAGCGAACGGCCAAACTTCATGAATTAAACCTTGACCTGGAAAAGGCCTATAACGAGCTGCAGGCGCAGCAGGCCACGATCCTGCAGCAGGACAAAATGGCCTGCATCGGTCAACTGGCTGCCGGCGTCGCCCACGATATTAACAATCCCATCGGCTTTGTCAGCGGCAACCTGGAAGTACTGCAGAAGTATCATGGTATCTTCACCCAGTACCTGGAAAAAGAAGCTCATTTCCTTGCGGAGAGTCCGCAAATGGCGGCAACCATAGCCAAGCTGCGAGCGGATTGCCGCGTCGAAGCCATTATGGGGGATTTCAGGGATATCCTGGACGAGTCACTTGAGGGAACAGAGCGCGTCAGTCGCATCGTTCAGAACCTGAAGGGATTCGCCAGGCCAGAGGGCTCTGAGATTCAAATGACCGATATTCACGAGTGTCTGGAAAGCACCATAGGGATCATCAACAATGAAATCCGTTACAAAGCTGAGCTGATACGGGATTACGGCGATCTTCCCCTGATTCCCTGCTATCCTCAGCAGCTGAACCAGGTATTCATGAATCTGCTCATAAATGCCGCCCAGGCCATAGAGACATGGGGCACCATTACCATTGGCACTCGGACCGATGAGAAGCATGTTGTCGTCTCCATAAGTGATACCGGATGCGGGATACCCGAAGAGCAGATGGAGAAAATCTTCGAGCCGTTTTTCACCACCAAGCCGTCGGGGATCGGAACTGGCCTCGGGCTGAGCATCGTCTATGATATTATCAGCAGGCACAATGGCGATATGCTGATACACAGTGCCCCCGGTTCGGGAACCACGTTCACGCTCCGGCTCCCGCGAGACGGGATCGCGCCATGAGCAGTGGAAATGGCGCGATCATACTTTGCGTTGACGACGAAGCCAACATCCTCAATACCCTGCGGCGCCAGCTGCGGATGGAGGGCCATACCGTCCACACCGCCGCCGATGCCCTCGCGGGCCTGCAGATTCTGCAGCAGGAGCCTGTGGACGTTATCATCAGCGATTACCGCATGTCCGGCATGAACGGGCTGCAATTCCTTGAGCAGGCCCTTCGCGTCAGGCCGAATGCCAGGGCTATCATGCTTTCGGGCTTCGCTGATGTTCCGGGGGTGATGGATCTGCTGCGCCAGCACTCCATGATCCAGTTTCTGCAGAAGCCATGGAAGACAGAGGAACTGCTTCGCGCCATAACCAGGAGTGAGCCCATATGAATGAACAGAAAATTCCCCTGCTGTATGTGGATGATGAACCCGCCTACGCGAAGCTTTTTCTGCGCACCATGGCAGATGATGAGCGCTTTGAAGTGCGAACCGCCGGGGATGGGGTGGATGCCCTGGATATACTGAAGACCTTCCCCGCCCAGATTATCCTCACCGACCTGCTCATGCCCCGCATGGATGGACTGGCGCTTCTGCAAAACCTGAAGGAGCAGTACCCCGATATCTTCGTGCTCCTCATAACCGGTGTTGACTCAGCCGCCAAAGCTGTTGAAGCCATGAAAGCCGGTGCCTATGACTATCTGGTGAAACCCCTGGACATGACCATGGTCAAACGACAGCTTGACGGCATCTGTCATCACCTGGAGCTCCTGAAGACATCACAGGGAACCGCCACACATGAATTCCGCTTTGAGAACCTGATAGGCAAAGATCGGGCCATGTTTGCCATCTACCAGAAGATCGCCGCCGTTTCCGCCACAGATTCCACCGTGCTCATCACTGGCGAAAGCGGAACTGGAAAAGAGCTTATTGCCGAAGCCATCCATGCCCGCAGCCAACGCAAGGATCGTCCCTTTATACGCGTCAATTGTGCCGCTCTCACCGAGACGCTCATCAACAGCGCCCTGTTTGGCCATGAAAAAGGAGCCTTTACCGGAGCGAGCACCCAAAAAAAAGGCTTCTTTGAGGAAGCCCACGGCGGAACCATTCTGCTGGATGAAATTGGCGACATTCCCATAACCACCCAGGTCGCCCTGCTCAGAGTACTGGAGCTGGGCAGCTTTCAGCGAGTGGGCGGCACACGTACCATCGAGGTTGATGTGCGAATTATCTGCTCGACCAATCGCAATCTTGGCGAAGCCGTGCAGCAGAAAACCTTCCGTGACGACCTGTACTACCGCATCAATGTCATCACCCTGCACGCGCCACCACTGCGCGAGCGCGTTGAGGATATCCCCCTGCTCGCCGGATTCTTCCTGAAGAAGTACAGCCAGCAGAACAACAAGGCCATACCCTCCATCTCTCCCCGCGCCCTGACTATTCTCAAAGCATCCCCCTGGCCAGGCAATGTCCGTGAACTTGCCAATGCTATAGAGCACGCGGCCGTCTTCTGCAACGGCAGGCAGATCGACCCCGAACACCTGCCCGTGAACATTTCCCAGGCCCCCGCTGCGACCCCGGTCACCTTCCCTGACAGCAACCTGGCAACTGTCGAATCCACGCTGATTCGTCAGGTCTTAACGCGCAATCAGGGAAATCTCAGCAGCGCAGCCCGTGAACTTGGCATAGCCCGCGGCACCCTCTACAGCAAGATGCAGAAGTACGGCATCGACCTGGACACCTGACAGCCTGCTCAGGGAACTCCATCTGCGGTATCAGCCGGCATCGCATATCCCTCATGCCCTCGTTACCGGTAGCCTTTGTGTTGGATTTGCCATTGCGCATTTGACGCCGTGAATGGTTTCATCTTGACACCTGCCGGATTCTGAACACTTCCCTGACGTTGTTGCCAGCTGGCATCAAAGTTCGACGTACGCCCTGGCGCCCCTGACGAGGCGCCCGATTTTGAACACTTCTCTCGGTGACACCTCAGGCTTACTTCTTGTAAGTTTCTTCTAATGAAAGCGATACAGACTCGGCACTTCACTTGCAAACATCTTCACAAGAAGAGGCAGCCATGGGCAGAAGAGCACCATGGCACCTCGAGAGGAAAAGAATGCGGAGGTGCTGAACCCTTACATTCAAGGAATTCCAGGAAGTTTGTACGCTATGAAATCAAGAACAGGAGAGAGTCTATGTTACACAAGTTGAAAAACACGACCCGCTATCTGATGATAGCCTTGGTAACCCTGGCCGCTGGCTTTGCCACCGGCTGCGGCAGCGATGGGAAGGACGGGGTGACAACCGTCATCCATGAGTACAAGGAGCTGGAGCCGGCGACGTTTAACGTACCAGGCCATGAACCCCGCCAGCTTCTGCCTTCTGAAATATCTGAAGTGACTGTAACCAATGGGGAGTTCACCGTAACCTTTACCGTCGATGGCCTTGAGGACGAGAGCAAGGTCGGTGTCGAGTTCACCATTGCCAAGTATGTTGACAGCGAAGGCGACTGGATCAGCATGCTGCAGCGCAATCGAATTTACAATCATAACAGTAGTGATCCTACCGCTGATTGTCACCTGGGCACAGAGGCTGCTTGTGATGAAAACGTAATCCGCGCCAGCAACCTGCGCATGGAAGGAGCAAACGCGTTGTCAGCCAATGCAGACGGTTCCTTCACCTGGACCATCAGCCATGGAGGCAGTGCCATCGATTTCACCCAGGGCGCGTACTGGACCCACACTGCCCCAACCGGAGCAGTGGCTGATCCCATTGTGACGAGCATCAATACACACGGCGCCTGGGATGCCGATGCGGTCTACCGTATCGGGGTGACCAGCCGTCAGGGCGAGCGCTTTACCGCAGTAGCCTATGTAAATGGCAGCGGTGCTTTTGTGGATAATCCCACTGCCACGGATACTGCCCTGCTCTCCTGTATTGATTGTCACGGTGACCGTGGCAATGGTCTCACCGCATTTGGAGCCCACAGTGACCGCCGTCACGACCCGCAGCTGTGCGCCAGCTGCCATAACCAGTGGACTTTTGACAGTTCCAACTCCACTGACACGGCCTGGGCTCCCGTGGACATGATGACCATGATCCACAAAATTCACGGAGATACCCCATACCCTATTGCTGAATCTACTTACGGCGAAATCCGCTTCCCCGACTGGGCATTTGGTCGTGGCAATGGGCCACAGAACTGCGCGGCATGTCACGTCAGTGGGGACAACTGGAATATCACCGTCCCGGCTATAAGTGATGGAAACGATGTAAACATTTCAAACTGCATCACTTGTCATACCGATGCGCCTTTCAACGCTACCGTGGCTCAAGATAATCATACCGCGAACACTGGACAAGCGAGCTGCGGTGCCTGCCATGGGCAAAACATGGATGCAATCCACAGCATAACCCCAACCCTCAGCGCCATCCAGGCGGCCAATGACTATGTGTTCGTGGTTCACAGTGTGGAGAAGGCAGTAGCCGGACAAGCACCTGTTGTGAAATGGTCCATTGAGAAAGATGGCGTGGCCATCGACCTTGCTGCGGCTGCTGCCCTTGGCAACTTTGAAGTGGCCATTGGCTGGGGTGCTGGTGACGACTTCACCAATGATGGCTTCAACCGTGGCACGAATGGTGCCCAGGGCCATCCCCAGTTTGTCTCCGTGACAGGTGACACAACCACCCTTGGAACAGGCAACACCATCGCCACCACGACATTTGCAGAGCCCCTTGTGGATGCCGCGGAAGCCGGTCGTTACGGTTACGTGACCATCATGGGTACCTTCAACACCGCCAGCGGTGGTATCACCATCGATGGTGAAAACATCAAACCGAATACCTATGTTGGCACTTTTGCCCTGGCAGCCACCAAGGTGGAAACCTTTGGTGAGCGTCGCCAGATTGTGGACACCGCCAGCTGTGTTGGCTGTCACACCGATGTCTACCGTCACCACACCCGCGCCAATGTGGATATCGTTGGCTGTATCGCCTGTCATAACGCCGGATCGCTCAGTCGTGACGCCAGCGCAGTACAGGGAACCGTGGACTTGATGTATATCGTGCACGCTATCCATGGCCTGGGCGAAAACCGTGACAAGTTTGAGCGACGCTATGCTGCCGCTGATGGCTTCATGTATCGTAACTACTCGGTAAATTATCCCAACACCATTGCAGACTGCACGGCATGTCACATGAATGACAGCCATAAGGCCGTGGATACCGGCAAGCGCCTCGGAGTGATTGCCAACTACGATGAAGGCGTGAACCTTCCCCACATGTCCACCTGCGTATCCTGCCATGCCGATGAAACAGGTACCTGGGAGCACTTCAGCATGATTGCTGCCGGAAAAGTCGGTAAGGGCTCCCATACTGACCTTGCTGCCGGCAATGCCCGCGAAGCATGCGCCATGTGCCATGAGTAATATCCTGTAACCCGGCACAGCCGGTCAGGCACGGGCCCGCATGGGCCCGTGTTCTCTCCGGGGTGCAATCAGCACCTGAACCTCGGAGACGCGGTGTATGCCGCATTCTTTCCTGATTCCGGGGGAGCCTGGCTCCCCCAATTTTCTCATGAAAAGGGAGTTTACGATGCCAGTGGTGTTACGCCTGCCTTTCCTCGCGGCTTTCAGTATGGTTTTGTTCGTTCTGCTCAGCACTGCTCTCTGCCAGTACGCCCAATGGTGATATTCTGACTCGCCAGGCCATGCTGAGTGCGCTTCACGCGGAGTGCAGCCAGGATGTCCCGGCCCCATACCGCGACATCTCACAGGAGTTCTCTCTCCTTCTTCTTCACAACCCCCATGACGATCTCTCTCGCCATGGGGGTTTGTCTCTTGGGAGCCTGACCGAAAACACTTGTCAACGCTCTGCATTCTGGTATTATTCTGAGCCTCTGAAACAGCGAATTCAGATATCACGAACGGTTTGTCAGCCGGCTAACAGCTTGCTGAAATACCTCAAATCATGCAGGCAATTGAAAAACCCACAGGTGCAAGACACCCGTAGAGCGAGGCGTGAAGCGTACTTCCCGTACGTTGCAGCAACGCGCGACAGCGGACAACACCGCAGATGGGGGTTTTTCAGCAGCCGGCTAACTCTTCAAGGAGGGTTCCATGCGTATACTGCTCTTTCTGGCTACCAACCTGGCGGTCATTGTCGTCGCCAGCATTACCCTGAGCCTGCTGGGCGTTGGTTCCATCCTGGATGCTTCGGGCACCGGGCTCAACCTGACCAGCCTGCTCATTTTCTGTTTTGTCTTCGGCATGTCCGGTTCTTTTGTCTCCCTGCTGCTTTCGAAATGGATAGCAAAAAAAGGGACTGGCACCGTTATCATCGAGCGCCCGCGTAACGAGCGCGAGCAGTGGCTTGTGCAGACGGTGCGTGAGCTTTCCCAGAAAGCCGGCATCGGCATGCCTGAAGTGGGCGTTTTTCCGGCTCAGCAGTCTAACGCCTTTGCCACCGGCTGGAATCGCAACAACGCCCTGGTGGCGGTGAGCCAGGGGATGCTCCAGCGTTTCAGTGACGAGGAGATCCGCGCCGTGCTCGGACATGAAATCGGCCACGTGGCCAACGGCGATATGGTAACCCTGGCCCTGATCCAGGGTGTGGTGAATACCTTTGTCATGTTTTTCGCCCGCATCATCGGTTACACCGTGGATCGCGTGGTCTTCAAGACCGAGCGTGGCCTGGGCATCGGCTATTACATCGTAACTATTGTGGCGGAGATCGTTCTGGCCATCCTGGCTTCCATGATCGTTTTCTGGTTCTCCCGTCGCCGTGAATACCGTGCCGATGCGGCTGGTGCCTCTCTGGCGGGAGCGGGCCCCATGATTGCCGCCCTTGAGCGCCTGAAGCGCGAGCAGGGGCTGCCCGATGAGATGCCAGAATCCATGAGTGCTTTCGGCATCAACTCCGGCGTTCGCACCGGCATCAAGCAGCTCTTCATGACGCACCCGCCCCTGGACGATCGTATCGCTGCCCTGCGTAATCGCAGATAAGGATTCTTCCATTACCAAAGGCCTGGAGCATCGTCTCCAGGCCTTTTTCAGGACACTGCCATGGATATACTGGACAATCTCTATTTTATCGCGGGAATAGCTCTGGCGGGTGGATTCAGCCACTGTATCGGCATGTGCGGCGGCATCGTGGTTGCCTACACTACCGCCAAGGGGGAAGCACTCAGCCGCTGGCAGCGTCTGAGTGGACACCTGCTCTATAACCTGGGGCGCACCACAACCTACGTGGCCATGGGCGCCCTGCTGGCGCTGCTGGGTATCGCCTTTCGACTTGACCGCACCCTGCACGGTATCTTCTTTGTGGCGGTGGCGCTGCTCATGGTTGTAATCGGCCTGCAGTTTCTGGGAGTGGGCCGGATTCCCCTGCTGTGGGATCCGGCTTCCAGCGGCGTTTTCCAACAAACCTTCCGCCGCTTTACCCGGAGCCCTTCGCTGTGGAGCTATTTCGGCCTGGGACTTTTGAACGGTCTGCTGCCCTGCGGTTTTGTCTACTTCTTTGCCGCCATGGCGGCAGCCAGCGGCTCACCCCTGCAGGGCGCGCTGATTATGGGGGTATTCGGGCTGTGCACCATTCCCCCCATGTATCTGCTGGCCATCTCCATCGACTTCTTCAAACGCTACCAGGGGCTGCGCAGGCTGCTCAACACTCTTGCTGGACTGAGCATCCTCTTCTTCGCGGCGGTTTTTCTCTACAAGGCTGCCAGGCTGACAGGGGTTTTTCCGGTCACTTAAAGCTGAACGTTCGCTCCCCGAAACGACAGGTTGTCTGCGTGTTCCAGATGATATGCTGAAATGGCGGAATGGTTCCGCACAACTGCGTCGCTTGACATTGCCCTCGCCTTGTCTATGAGTTTCTTTGCCACTTTGGACCCGCCCAAAGTGGCGCAAAAGCGGCCCCCAGTGCTGTCCTTTTCAGCCGCCCGCTTGCCTGGAACTGGGGACCGCAAACAACCGCCCTCCGTGGCTTTTGGTTTGCGGTTGCCGCCCTCGTGGCGGCAACCCTGCGGGTCCATAGCGTTCCAGTCGGCGCGTCCTGGCTGGGCCAGCACACGGGGGAGAGACAGAAACAGGCCGTTCCCCCCTGAGCCCGTCCGATGAGTGCGACGCCTGGCTGGCAAGACCCGAACGGGACACTCACAGGAAGTGAGTGGTCCGGCAGCACTGCAAGGATGCAGGGGTCAGGCAACGCAAAGAGGCCCAGGTGCAAGGCGCGGGCGAAGCGAAGGAGTGAGGCGTACTTCCCTGTACGTCGCAGTGACGAGCGATGCCCTGCAACGCAGCAGATGGGCCTCTTTGAGCAGCCTGCTGCCGGATCTCCAGAACAGGCGAGCAAACGAGCCGGAAAAACGGGCGTTCGGGGGGCGCGTTTTTGCGTCCTTTTTGCGCGGTCAAAAAGGACAATATCCGCAAACATAAAGACGAATACGAGATGACAAGCATGCAAAATGAACGCTGTTTCTGCGCGGTAAGCATTGGTACAATATCACCTTAATTCGAGGCGATAAGATGCAATGCTTCAGTTCAAAGCCTGCTAGACAGCCTGCTCCATCTCGCACTGCTTCAGATACTCTTTCAGTGTGGGGCACTGTTCCAGCTGATCATAGGAGAGGATGCTGGGCAGGCGCGTGAAAAAGAGGTGCATCTTCTCCAGGATCTCGCCGTGGAAGTCCATGGCGCGGTCCTCTGCTTCCAGGTAGCTTTCTCCTGGCAGTTTTTCAAAGGGTGCCGTGGTCCTGATGTATTCGGAAAACTCCGGGCAGAAGTCTTCAACATCAGGCAGAAATTTCTCATATACCGCCCTTGCTTTGGCGTACTCTTTTTTGACCATGGTGTAGGTCTGTTCAAAACGATGGATGGTTTCCGCCACTGGCTCCGTTGATCGCATCTGATTGAGTATCTGGCGCATTTTTTCATCGGTCATTGGTTCCATACATCCTCCTGGAATATTGCTTTTGACATGGTGGCGTGTTACATATGCAAATCAATCACCAACTTACGCCACGCGTTCTTCAGTGGACGTGAGGCTTTTTTCTTTTAAGGAGATAGAACTATGTCCCTCGTCTTTGAAACACACCCCGACGCCCTGAGAGTCACCCTGCTGTCCCCGGCTCAACTGGAAGGAATTTCCCATGCCCAGGAGCTCAAGCGGTTGGGTTTTTTCGCAAAGCCCAAGGAATCTGTGATTTATAAAAATGGCAGCGACTATCTTCTCTATGTGGGCTGTGATGAAAAATCTTCAGACCGCTTCATGGTTGCTGGAGCAGTCGCCCTGAAAGTGGCTCGCAAAGCGCGCTTCTCCCATATGGCTTTCTCAGTGGATAGCGGCGAAGCTGCCCGCGATTGCGCCATGGGCGCGGTGTTGGCTTCCTACATCTACACCAGAACCAGAAGTGTTGACGAAAAAGACCCCCAGTGGCAGGTACAAGGGCTTTTTTGCACCAGTCATGAAACTGACTTCCAGGAAGGCATGGCCATCGCGGCTTCCATGAACTTCACCCGCGAGCTGGGCGATCTGCCGGGAAATATCGTCACTCCGGCCTCTCTGGCCCAAACCGCCACCCAGCTGGCGCAACAGTTTGGCTTTGAATGCACCGTCATTGACCAGGAAGAGGCCGCGAAGCTTGGCATGGGAGCGTTTTACAGTGTTGCCAAGGGAAGTGCTCAACCGGGAAAAATGATCATCCTGCGCAATACCTCACCAGAGAAGAAAGCTCCCCTGATGCTGGTGGGCAAGGGCCTCACCTTTGACACCGGCGGCATTTCCATCAAGCCATCGGCATCCATGGAAGAGATGAAGTATGATATGTGCGGAGGCGCAGCGGTTCTGGGTGCCTTTCACCTGATGGGCTCGCTGGGGATCCGCAAGGATGTGGTGGGCATAGTCCCGGCTGCGGAGAACATGCCCAGCGGCACCGCCAACAAGCCGGGCGATATCGTCACCGCCTGCAACGGCAAGACCATAGAAGTCATCAACACTGACGCCGAAGGTCGCCTGATTCTGTGCGATGCCCTGGCCCATGGCACAAAAACCTTTCAACCCTCCGCCATTGTGGATATCGCGACTCTCACCGGCGCCTGCGTCGTGGCCCTGGGCTCCCATGCCATCGGCGTCATCTCCAATAATGACGAGTACGCCCGCGAAGTGACCGCGAAAGGAGCGATTCTTCACGAACGCCTGTGGCAACTGCCCGCCTACGCTGAGTACGACGAGCAGCTGAAGAGCGATTTCGCCGACATGCAGAATGTGGGCGGCAAGGAAGCGGGAACCATCACCGCTGGTCTTTTCCTGCAGAAATTTGTCCCCGAAAACACCCCCTGGGTACACCTGGACGTGGCGGGTACCGCCTGGGATGGAAAGAAGGAGTACTTCCATAAAAAAGGTGCCACTGGCAGCGGCGTGCGCACCTTCTACGCTCTGATCAAGGATCTCTAAAGCATGTCCTTCGCGCAGCCGCCACTGATTTACAATCAGCACGGCAGCATCCGGCATGTTGGTGTGGAACTGGAGTATACACACGTTGAGCCATTAATGGTCGTGCGGGATATACAGAAACTGTGGGGTGGCCGGCACCATGAGGTGAATTCCCATGTCCACAAGATCAAGGATACTGAGCTGGGTGATTTCACCGTGGAGCTCGACTCCATTCTCCTGAGCTCTGGAAAGTATACCGAGTTCCTGCAGAAGATGGGTGTCGATGGTGACACCCTGATTCTGGGAGATGACCTGGAAGCCTTGTTGGCCAACGTGGCTTCTGTACTGGTTCCCTATGAGCTGGTAACGCCACCACTGCCCATGGATCAGCTCCACCATGCCGAGACCCTGCGGGAGTGCCTTCGGCAGCGCGGCGCCCTGGGTACCAGGTCAGCATGGCGATTTGCCTTCGGCCTGCACTTCAACCCGGAGGTGCCAAGCTTTGAGGTATCCTCAATCCTGGCTCACCTGCAGGCATTCTGTGTACTCTACCCCTGGATATTCCGCGAATCTGCCATCGACTACACCAGACGCATCAGCCCCTATATTGATGAATTTCCGGCAGAGTATCTGAAACTCATACTCCAGCCAGAGTACGCTCCAGATATGGGCCAGCTGATAGAGCACTACCTGGAGCACAATCCCACCCGCAACCGCCCCCTGGACATGCTGCCCCTGTTCAGCCACATAGCTCCTGATCTGGTAGACCGTTACCCCATCGAAAGTGAGCTCAATAAAAGCCGCCCGACCTTTCACTATCGCCTGCCCAACAGTCTGGTAGATGAAGAAGACTGGCACATTGCCCATCCGTGGCGCTACTGGGTTGAGGTGGAAAAACTGGCTGCCAACAGCCATGTTCTTCACGCCATGTCCCAGGAGCTGCTTGAACTTCTGCACAGCCCCCTGAGCATTATCAGCTGGCAATGGCCCGGCAAGGTTGAGGGTTGGCTGCAGTGAACCCACGACCGATTATAGGCGTGACTGGTCCCCACACCGGCGGACTGGCAGCCTGGTGGTCGTGCCGGCTGGCAATAGGTTTTTGCGGCGGGCGCGCCCGTCGTATCACAGTATCTTCCCCCGCTGACATTCAGAGCATTGACGGACTGATCATCGGCGGAGGCGCTGACGTCAGTCCTTCGCTCTACACAGATGAACCCGATGAAAATGAAGCCGTCTGGCGCGAATTCCGCTGGAAAAACCTCGTCAGCGCCATCGTATTTGCTCCGTTCTTTCTGGTTCTGCGCCTGCTCCTGAGCACCAAAAATCCCAGAACCATTGACCAGATGAGAGATACGCTGGAAAAAGAGCTAATCCAGCAGGCACTTGCTCGGGACATACCTCTGCTCGGTATCTGCCGGGGCGCACAACTTCTTAACGTGGTCTGCGGAGGAACCCTCCTGCGCGATATCTCTTCAATGTACGAAGAGGTCCCACGACTGCGCACCATACTCCCTCGCAAACAGGTACAGTTGGCAGGTGGTTCAAAACTCGCCGCCTGCACCGGCACCAACGTACTCCTGGTCAATGCCCTGCACGATCAGGCAATTGATCACGCCGGTGAGGAAATTCTTGTCTGCGCCCGTGAGGAAAGTGGTATAGTGCAGGCCATCGAACACAGCAAAAAGACTTTTACGATCGGCGTGCAGTGGCATCCGGAGTACCTTGTTTACCGGCGTGACCAGAGAGCGCTCTTTTGCGCTCTCGTTGACGCGACCCGCAAAACCATAAAGGAAAAAACATGCAAGACTGGCTGAAAAAATCCCTGCAGGGCCTGGGTCTGGTTCTTCCCCTGGCACTGACGCTCTATATCCTGTACTGGCTCATCTCAACAGTGGAAAACCTGATCGGCTCCGGTTTGCGCTTCTTTCTGCCCGGCAGCATCTACTTCCCTGGCCTGGGAATTCTGGCCAGCATCGCGCTGTTGCTGCTGATCGGCTGGATGGTCAATCTCTACCTGTTCCGCCAGGTTATTGAAATAGGCGAAAGGCTCCTGCAGCGTATTCCCCTGGTGAAGACCGCCCTGACCGGCCTGCAGGATCTCATGCTCTTTGTCACCAGGAGTAAAGAACAAAAGCAGTTCGGCTCCGTCGTCACCATTGAATATCAGGGAATGAAGCTGATCGGCTTTGTCACCGACCACCAGGGGGGACAGACCATCGGCTCCGACAATCCCGACGACGTGGCTGTCTATATTCCCCTGAGCTACCAGATCGGCGGATTTACGGTCTATGTGGATCGCGCGCGCCTGACCTCCCTTGATCTCAGCGTAGAAGACGCCATGCGCATTGTTCTCACGGCCAATATGACCAAACGTAAAGAGAGATAACCAAACCATGTACACCCTCTACACCATCAGCCTGGGCTGCTCAAAAAACCTTGTGGATACGGAACGCATGCTGGCGCGCCTGCTGCGCCGCCCCGTCGACCCGGTGGATGACCCCGCGGCTGCAGACATTATCTTCATCAACACCTGTGGCTTCATCCTGGACGCCAAGGATGAGTCCATCTCCACCATTGTCGAGCACTCCCAGTTTAAGCAGGACGGACGCTGCCAGGTGCTCATCGTGGCAGGCTGCCTGGTGACGCTCTATGAACAGCAACTGCGCCAGGAACTACCAGAGGTGGATATCTTTATCGACACCAAGGAGTCCAGCATGGAGTCCATCGGGGATCAGCTGTCCCGCAGGCTGGTGAACTTCACCCCCCAGGATCACCTGGAAGCCCTTCCCGGCGAGCGACTCCTGACCACTCCATCCTATATGGCCTACTTGAAAATCGCTGAAGGCTGCAGCAACACCTGTACCTACTGCGTGATTCCACGCATACGCGGCCCCTACCAGTCCGTCCCGCAGGAAAAACTCGTGAGCGAGGCCCGGGAACTGGCCGCTAGTGGTGTGCGCGAGCTGGTGCTCATCAGTCAGGATTCCACCGAGTACGGCCTGGATCTCTACGGCAAACGCAGTCTGGCACCTCTGTTGGCAGAGCTGGCAAAGATTGAAAACCTCCACTGGATACGGGTTCTCTACACGTACCCCAACCACTTTGACGACGAACTCATCGAGACCATCGCCCGTGAACCGAAAATCTGCAAGTATGTGGATATTCCCTTTCAGCATATGAGCAATTCGGTGCTCAAACGCATGAACCGCCATATCCGTGTCGAACAGATGGAAAACCTGGTGCAGCGCCTTCGCCAACGCATCCCTGGCATTGCCATCCGTACTACCATGCTCACCGGATTTCCCGGCGAGACTGAAGCGGACTTTCAGGCATTGCTGGAAGGGGTGGAGCGCGTGGAGTTCGATCACCTGGGAGCCTTTGCCTACTCCGATGAGGAGCTGGCCGCTTCCCATAAGCTTCCGGGAAAAGTAAACCCCGACACGGCCAGGGAGCGGGCTGAAGCCCTGATGGAGCTCCAGCACAGCATCTCCCTGCGCCGCAATGAACAGAGGGTCGGCCAGACCTTTGAAGTTCTGGTGGAGGGAATCAGCCAGGAGACGGAGCTGCTGCTGCAGGGTCGAGCCAGCTTCCAGGCTCCGGAAGTGGACGGACATATCCTCATCAATGATGGCACTGCTCATCCCGGTGACTTTGTGATGGTGCGTATTGAACAGGCGCTGCCCTATGATCTGGTAGGTGGAATGGTCGATTCATGATCCCGTCAACACCCGACGCTGATGCTGAACGCTTCATGGCAGTTGCCCTGGAGGAAGCGAGACAGGCCGCGCAGCGGGGCGAAGTTCCCGTAGGCGCAGTCATTGTGCGCCATGGCGAAATCATCGCCCGGGCCGGCAACCGCAAGGAAGAGCACCGTGACCCCACTGCCCACGCCGAAGTGCTCGCCATTCGCGAGGCGGCCGCAGCCTGCGCCAACTGGCGTCTGGAGGACGTGGAGCTTTATGTTACCCTGGAACCCTGCGTCATGTGCTGTGGTGCCATCATCGCGGCCCGCATTCCCCGCGTCTACTATGCCTGTTCCGATGAAAAATATGGTGGCATCAGCCTCTTCGCCATGACCGCCGACCAGCGGCTGAACCATCAGGTGGATGCGCGCAGGGGACTTCTGGAACAGCGCTGCCGGCAACTGCTGGAGACTTTTTTCTCCACAAGGCGCGCGGAACACCCTCCGCTGCCATACATCCACACAGGCCCGTAAGCAATGCCTGAGAAGGTTCGTCCCATTCAGATACACAGCCACTTTCAACCGATCATCAGCCTTGCCCATCGCCGCGTTGTCGGCTATGAAGCCCTGCTGCGGGCACAAACCGGAACTGACACTTCCTGTTCGCCTGCCGACGCCTTTGCGCTGGCGGTACAGGAAAACCGTGTGCACCAGTTCGACCGGGAATGCATCGCTACCCATATCCGCAACTTCAGCCATTTGAACACCGAGGATCAGTGGCTCTTCCTCAACCTGCGCGCCGAAACCATCCAACCCGGCAACCAGCGCTCGGAACTGCTGGAGAAATTCCTGAAGCGACAGAACCTCGCCAGTGAACGCATTGTCCTGGAGATCCTCGAAGATGCCGTCGCGGACCCCTTACGGCTCAAGGATTTTGTCCACTACTACCGGGAGGCGGGATTCTTCATCGCCATAGATGACTTTGGCACGGGCCAATCCAACTTTGACCGCATCTGGCAGATTGAGCCCCACATCGTCAAGCTTGACCGCTCAATGCTCGTCAACGCCCGCAACAATCCCCGGCGGCAGCGCTGGCTGGCGCGCTGTGTTGCCCTCCTGCGAGAAACCGGTGCCCTGGTCCTGCTGGAAGGGGTAGAAACCGAAGATGACGCCCTGCTGGCCTTGGACAGTGAATGCGAACTGGCCCAGGGATACTACTTTGCCCGCCCTTCCCCCACAGGCTCCTACCATGGAGAACAGCTTTCTGGCGCCATACAGAAACTGCACCAACAGACACTCCAGCAGCAGCTTAACCGCCAGCGCAACCAGGAACGCAAACAGGCCACTCTGAAGCGAAGACTCAAGGAGGCCGCCGTCAGCCTGGAGCACGGACTGGAATTCCATCAGGCAACTCAACCACTGCAGTCGCATCCGGCCATCGAACGCATCTACCTGCTGGATGCCGAGGGTATTCAGATCGTGGAAAACCTCTACCCCGGGGAGCGCACTGCCGCCGCCAAAGTCTATGCTCCGTTTCGGCGGACCACTGGCGCTCTCTGGGCCCGCAGAAGTTACTTTCGCAACGCCCTGGAACAGCCGGGCGCAGTTCAGGTGTCAGCACCCTATCTGGGGCTGCCCGACGCCACCCTGGATGTGACCCTCTCCATTGCTCTGCACAATGGAAAGAGCGGTCATTTTCACGTTCTCTGTGCCGATCTGCCTGCGGGCTGGCTGGAAGAGGAACCATTATAAACATGAACTGAAGTTCCGCACCTTGTAGCACTGAGCTAAGGTGTTGTTATCATGAAATTTACCATGCGGAAACAGTGTTTATTTTGCGCATTTGACTCATCTGGTATCTCTTTTCGTTTTGCCCTTTTTGACCGCGCAAAAAGGGCGCAAAAACGCGCCCCCCGAACGCCCGTTTTTCCGGATCATTGCTCGCCTGTTCTGGAGATCCGGCAGACACTGCATCCCTGCAGTGCTGCCGGACCACTCACTTCCTGTGAGTGCCCCTTCGGGTCTTACCAGCCAGGCGTCGCACTCACCGGACGGGCTCAGGGGGGAATGGCCTGTATCTGTCTTTCCCCCGTGTGCTGGCCCAGCCAGTACGCTGCCCTTAGAACACTATGGACCCGCAGGGTTGCCGCCATGAGGGCGGCAACCGCAAACCCAAAGCCACGGAGGGCGGTTGTTTGCGGTCCCCAGTTCCAGGCAAGCGGATGACTGATAAGGACACCCAGCCACTTTTTGCGGGTAAAAAGTGGCAAGGGAAATCCTGCGTAATGGCGTCGGAATGTCTAAAGACGCAGTCTGCGCAGAACCATTTCCGCCATTCCAGCATGGCATCAGGATCGGCGCAAAGAATCTGCCGTTTCGGGGGTGCGAAAGTAAAGCATGAAGTAACTTTCGCACCTCACTTCGCTCAGAAACGCTGCTGCCACCCCACGCCCATAACGGGCCTGCGCTGCTCATAGTAGTCGCGGACGGCGTCGTCAACGGCCTGCTGGTTATGAAGACGAGCGCTGTTGATCGCATTGAAGATATTTCCCCCGTACCAGCCAATCCCGAAAACCCCCACCCCGGCGGCCAGTAGTGTATGCCCGGCGTCCACTGCGGAAACTGTGGCGCCAAGAAAGATCAGATTGACCGTAAAGGCCACTGCCGCGTCCACAGGTCGTCCAGCGTACAGCTGGCCGGCTCCGGGCAGCACGGCCGAGAGTGAACCGGCGAGAGGCAGGCTTTTGCGCGATATGGAAATATCCTCAATGGACGCGTTCAACCGGGGATCAAGCTCCAGCGCCAGCTGCCTCTGATCCAGGGCCAGGTAGACCGCACTGAGGCGGGCGGTGACCTCCCCCAGCTGCGCCTCACTGGGCCACGTGTCGTAATAGAACTCAAGGTAGGCGCGGGCTTCCCCATAGCGTCCCGCGTCGAAAAGCAGGCGACCGGCTTCCGCCACGGCCGGAGCCGCCGCAGCATGTCTTTCAAGCATCATGTCCTCAAGGGAATGCAGCCCCTGATCCAGCTGCCCCCCCGCGAAGTACGCCAACACCATTTCCACTCGTACATGCGGACGCTGCTCATCTTCCGGGGCCAGGCTGTAGAGGTAGCGCTTATATTCTGTTATGGCCCGGTAGTACTCACCGGAAGCCACCAGGTGACGGGCAAATCCCAGCACATCCTGCTGGGCGGCGGTCAGGCCAGCGGGGAGGCTCATCAACAGCAAGAGGGTACAGAGCAGACGCATGGTACTCCTTTCCTTTACGGGTGCAATATCCAGTAAAAGTAGCAGGGATCCTTTTGCAACGCCATTGCGAATTGCTGATATTTGTGCGATACCCTGAGTACCCGCAGTGGCAACAGGCAGGCAGGAGGCAATCATGGGACAGGGCAGCGAAAATCTGGCGCATATCTTCCATAAAGTTGAAACTCAACAGTGTCTTGCCAAGGACGAATACAAGGCCAGCATCAAGGAGCTACGCCTGAACCTCCTGCAGCTCCAGGCACAGGCCCGTGAGCTTTCCATTCCGGTGGTAATTCTGATTGTCGGCCTTGATGGTTCCGGCCGTGGTGACGCCCTCAACCTGATGGCGGAATTCCTTGACCCTCGCCATATCAATACCCATAACCTCTGGTCGCCCACCGATGAAGAGCTGCAACGTCCGCTTTTCTGGCGCTACTGGCGCGCCATGCCCGCCACCGGGGAAATCGGTGTCTTCTTCAACGGCTGGTATCGTGATCCTTTCTATGAAAATGCTCTCGGCTCCATGGGCGACGAGGATTTTGAGCGCAAGATGCGCTCTATTTCCCGCTTTGAAAAGATGCTGGTGGATGACGGGGCTCTGGTGCTGAAATTCTGGTTTCACCTGACCGCCAAAGCGCAGCGTGAACGTATCCGCACCTATCGCAAAAATCCCGGCTCCGGCTTTATCGTCACCCGTGAGGAGATCGAGCGGGTGGAGCACTACAGCCAGCTGGTGCACACCGCCGCCCGCGGCATCACGGTCACCAATACCACCGAGGCCCCCTGGTTCCTCATAGACTCTTATGACAGGCGCTTTCGCGATGTGCAGTTTCTGCAGAACCTTGCAGAAGGCTTTCGGCAGGCCATTGAGAAGAAACAGAGCGCCCCGGTTCACACCACCTCGACGGCACCACTTTCCCACTGGGAAAACACCGCGTCGATTCTGGATGCCGTGGATCTGGAGCGCTCTGTGGAGGGCAACGGCTACGCCAAACAGCTCAAAGCCCAGCAGAAACGGCTGGGAACCGCTGCATGGAAAGCACTGGAGCAGGGCATATCCAGCATCATTATCTTTGAAGGCTGGGACGCAGCGGGCAAGGGCGGCACCATCAGACGTATGGTACAAGCCATGGATGCCCGTCTCTACAAGGTTATTTCCGTCGCGGCTCCCACCGACGAGGAAAAAAAGCACCACTACCTGTGGCGCTTCTGGCGTCATGTGCCCCGCGCTGGTTTTGTGACTATATATGACCGTTCATGGTATGGCCGCGTGCTGGTGGAGCGCGTTGAAGAGCTGGCGCAGTTCCATGAGTGGAACCGCGCTTACCAGGAAATCAACGATTTTGAGTACCAGCTGGTGCGCCACGGCATTGTGGTGGTGAAGTTCTGGCTGCATATCAGCCATGAAGAGCAGCTGCAGCGCTTTCGACACCGTCAGGAAACGCCCTGGAAGCAGCACAAGATCACCGAAGAGGATTGGCGTAACCGCGACAAGTGGGATCAGTACAAGCGTGCTGTCGATGATATGGTGGCCAAGACCAGCACGACCCTTGCCCCTTGGCATATTATTCCCGCCAATTCCAAAAGGAGCGCGCGGGTGGAAGTGATCCGCACAGTCAGCGACGCGCTGGAAGTCGCGATCAGAAAATAAGGAGGACTCCACCTGGAGTGTGGAGCAGCTATGATCCGCATACCCCTCTCCCGCTATCCCCATCTCCCCATCTATAAGTGGAGCGCCTACACGTTGCTGGTGCTCGTCTTCATGATCGGTGTCTACCATCGCTTCGCACCAGCCACCCTGGGAAGCCCCATCAGCCGCGATCTGGCGCTGAGTACTGGCATGCTGGGCGCGTTGGCGTCCATGCACTTCTGGGCCTACACCATCGCCCAGGTTCCCGCCGGCCACCTGGTGGATCGCCATGGCCTGCGCGCATCAGCTATCGCGGGTTGTGTACTCATGGCAACTGGTGGTCTGATGCTGGCCACCGCAACGCAACCCTGGCAGGCATTCTGCGGCCCGGTCCTGGTGGCTCTGGGCATGTCCCTGATCTTTGTGAGCCTGATGAAATACAACCTGGCGTGGTTTCCACCGCGCCACTTCAGCCTGGTCACCGGAATCACCATCCTGCTGGCCTCCCTGGGCAGTGTGCTGGCCGAGAGCCCTACGGCTTACGCGCTGCGCTTTCTGGACTGGCGTCAGATTCTCGGCGGCCTGAGCGCCTTCTGCCTGCTGACGGCCCTGGCGCTCCTGCTGATCTGCCACGAGTCACCCCGGGCACTGCGCCGGGCTGGTGCGAACCTCCACACCGTCACCTCGCCCAGATCCGGTGTGCGCTGGAGCGACTTCTCCCACATTCTGCGCAATCGTCGTGTGTTGACACTGTTTCTGGTCATCAGTGCCACCAGTGGCCCCTTTTACGCCTTCCTCGGGCTGTGGGCCATCCCCCTGTTCACCGACAGCTTTGGCCTTTCGGTCATAGAAGCCAGCCACTACGCCACCGTGGCTCTGCTGGTCTACTCTCTGGGAGCACCGTTTCTGGGTCTGCTTTCCGATCGTTCCGGGGTCAGGCGGCCATTTATTATCGTCAGTACCCTCTGTGGAACCCTGGGTTGGGCCGGACTCACCCTGGCACCCTGGACTCCTGGATGGTGGCCAATGCTGATGTTCCTGCTGCTGGCTCTCTCCGGTGCTTCACTGGCGGTCATTTTCACCGCCACCCGCGAGTCAGTCAGTCGATCACGCATGGGCACCGCCACTGCTTTTGTCAATGCCGGAGCCTTTCTCTTCACGGCAATCCTGCAGTACCTGATGGGGGTGACCCTTGGGTTCTTCCACAATGACACATCCACTCCAGGGCTGCAGGAATACCAGCTGGTTCTCATGCTGCCCATGGTGTGCAGTGCCATTGGCCTGGCAGCAGCCTGGAGTTTTCCGAAGTCACATGATGAGGAAATACGGGACAGCGCACGAGGGTGAGGAAAGCAGCAGTCGGCTCCCTTATCAGGCGAGCAGCGGCTGACAAAGCGGGCAGAAATGGGTCGAGCGCTGGATCAGGATGATGCGCTCAATGGTGGTTCCACAGGCGCAACAGGGCGTGCCCGTGCGCCGAAAGACCTTCAGTTCGTCTTCATTACGGCCTGGGCGGCCAGCCACGGAATAGAAGTTGCCCTTGCTGGTACCCAGGGAAGTCCCCATATTCCGCAGGCCCCGCTGAAGCACCATGATGATGGCGCCATGGAGGGAAGCCACCTGCTCCGCGGCCACCAGGCGACAGGGGTTTGCCGGGTGTAGGCGGGCTTCAAACAGCGCTTCATCGGCGTAGATATTGCCAATGCCTGCGACCTTGGTCTGATCCAGCAGAAAGCTCTTCAGCATGGTGTTTCGCCCTGCCAGCAGTCTGCCCAGCACTTCGGGAGTAAATTCCGGTGACAGCGGCTCCACACCGAGGTGGGACAGTGCCCCCACGGTGTCGGGCACCAGTGAAAATCGTCCGAATTTGCGCGTATCGTGAAAACGCAGTTCCTGACCGCTCCCAAGGCAAAGAATGACGTGTTCATGTATATCGCGGGGTTTCACGGGATCACACAGGTCAAACTTGCCCGTCATGCGCAGATGCACCAGCAGACCCCAGCCACTGCTCAGTTCCATGACAAGGTACTTGGCTCGCCGTCGTATAGCAGTAAGGGTCTGCCCGGTAAGCTGATGCCTGAAATCGGCGGGAGTGTGGCTGGCAATGGAGCGAGGCCAGGTAACCTGGACATCGGAGATGGTCTGTCCCACAAGGGCACGATGGCACAGGTCATCCACCAGGGTCTGTACCTCAGGAAGTTCCGGCATGGTTTCCCCTGGTGCTGGCAATATGGTTTTTCAGTGCTTCAATACTCTCAAACTCCTTGATGGCACTCACGGCTTCCTGGAAAAACAAGTGTGGCGGCTGATCCGCGGCAAAGAGTCGGAAGAAATCCGATAGCTCTTCACGGCTCCAGCGGGCTACCACAGACGCTGCCACCAGTCCATAAAACTTCAGCTGCTGAATCTGCAGCCCCGTCTGCACGACCTCGATACTCAGTTTTTCTTTTGAGGCAAGCTGCACGACCGCTTCGCGGCCATCCTGATACTTCAGTATGGTACCCATATGATTTCCTGACATTGAGAGTTTTTCCCCGATCATAACTCTGTTATAGTATGGGAAAAAGTTTGGAAAATCCAGCTGGGAAACACCACCAAAAGACCACAGGAGATACTGCCATGGGACATATACTGTTGCCAGTGAAAGAATCAGAACAGCGCATCACAGCATTTCAGAACGCTCTGCAGCAGCACCACCTGGATGGAGCCATCGTGGTGGGAACCACCAATATGTACTACCTGAGCGGCACCATGCAGTCCGGCGCGCTCTATGTTCCAGCCGCTGGACCAGCCATTCTCATGGTTCGCCGCTCCCTGGAACGAGCACAGATCGAGTCTCCCATGCAAAACATCGTCCCCTTCTCCTCCTACCGCGCCTTCCATGACATTCTGCAGCAGTTTGGCCTGCCGACCCCTGCGACCATCGGGGTTGAGTACTCCATGCCCATGGACGCCTTTGGCCGCATGGAAAAATACGTCAAGGGCACCTTCAAGGACATACAGGGACTGCTGGCCAAATGCCGCTCGCGCAAAACCGCCTATGAAATAGATCTGCTCTTTGAAGCGGGGCGGCGCCATGTGGAAAACTTCTCCCGCATCCCTTCGCTCTTTCGCGGCAATATGACCGAGCTCGAGCTGGGAGCTGCCATTGAGTACCAGATGCTCCTGCTGGGCCACCACGGCATGTCCAATATTCAGACCTGGGGCAACCGCCTGCATATCGGTTATGTGAGCGCTGGCGACAGCGGGTACTATCCCCACATGTTTGACGGGCCAGGCGGCTGCAAAGGCATCTGTCCAGCTGTACCGGAGCTTGGCAGCCAGCGTCCCATCAACAAGGATGAGCCCGTGCTCATCGACCTGGCATTCGGCTACCAGGGATATCATGTGGACATGACCCGCATCTTCTGTAGAGGGAAGTTACCTCAGGAGGCCCTGGACGCGCAGAAACGCTGTATTGAAGTTCAGCAGTGGGTGGTTGAAAAGCTCAAGCCCGGCAATGTGCCAAGCCAGATCTATCAGGACATCATGGAACGCCTGAAGGCGCTGAACTGGGATGAGCATTTCATGGGATATGGCGACCGTGCCGTGAAGTTTCTGGGCCACGGAGTCGGCCTGGCCGTGGACGAATATCCTGCCATTGCCAAAGGGTTCGATGAGCCACTGGAAGCTGGCATGACCCTGGCCGTTGAGCCCAAGAAAGTCATCCCCGGACTTGGCGTCGTTGGTATTGAAAACACCTGGCTGATCATGGAAAATGGAGACGCGCGCAAGATGACCGAGATGGACGACGAAATCCAGGTACTGCCCACCTGAACAGGCAGTACTTATGAAACCCAAGGAATAACCATGGAATGCAAAGCAGAAAGTATTGACTTTATCTTCCCCGAAGATCTCAACCATCACGGTACGCTCTTTGGCGGAAAAATCACGAAACAGATGGCCAAGACCGCCGCCATAGTGGCAACCCGTTACGCCCACAGCAAAATACTGCTCGTTTCCATTAACAATTTCACCTTCCTGGCCCCTGTCAATCTGGGCGACACCTTCCGTATTGAAGCGCGGGTCATCGGCACCGGACGCACCAGCATCGAGATCCGTGCCGAAGGATTTACCCAGAATCCCCTGGAAGGCGAAGAGATACGCGCCTGCTTCGCCTATTTCACCTTTGTGAAACTGGCTGAGGACAACACCCCTCTGCCGGTGGACCCCTTCAGAAGTGAAAACGACTATACCCGCGAGATGGAGATGGTCAGAACCATCAAGGAAATGAGTCGGAACCTGCGTGATATTGTGCAGTAGCATGGAGTGCGGGTGCAGTTTCGCAATCCTTCAGCACCCTTGACCTGGACATGAAGCGTTGAACAATTGTCGTTTGCCTCAAGTAAATGACTTCAATCTGCCATGCTTGACTCATTCAGCATTCAGACTATGCATACATTGTCCTTTTGTAACCATTCACGGTCACCCAGCGCTTTTTCAGCAGGAGCGCCAGTGTTCCGAAAGCGAGCCCGGATGGCGAGCGGCAGAGACTCGAACCACGGACGAAAAGGAGCTTCTCTGGGAGGAATGCTGGCGCGAGTGCCATTACACCGTGAAGAGTTACGTAAAGCCTGCTCCCCGCAAGGCGCCCGTCTCAGCGGGAAGCGCGGCGCAGCACATCCTCTATCACAGCCTGGGTATACGCCTTCAGCCCCCATTTCTGGGCCAGCATCACGGCGTTTTCGGCGATGGCGGGTATTTCGTCAATGGGTATACCGCCTTCGTGCAGGCTGGCGGGGATATCCATGGAGCGAAGCCAGCGTTCAAGTTCGGCGATGGCAGCCTGGGCACCCTGCAGGTCATCCTGGTGACTGATTCCGAAAATACGCTGCCCGAACTGATTCACTTTGGCGGGAGAACTGTCGCTGTGGTATTTGAGCCAACCGGGCAGGATCATGGCCAGTCCGGCACCATGGGAAACATCATACAGGGCACTGAGTGAGTGCTCGATCATGTGCATGGGGAATCCGGCAGGCCCGATGCCACAGGGAGCCAGTCCGTTGAAGGCAAGGGTCGCCCCCCACATGATGTTGGCGCGGGCATCATAGTGATCGGGCTGCTCACGTATAATGGCGGCGCATTCCATGAGGGTTCTGATGATTCCTTCGGCGTAACGATCCTGCAGGGGCGTCCAGGGATCGCTGCCGTTGAAGTAGCCTTCCAGCAGGTGCACCATGGCATCCACGACACCGTAGAGGGAGTGGTTGACCGGCGCACTGAAGCTGTTGACGGGGTCCAGAATGGACACCTTGGGAGAGAGGGGTTCGCCACCCAGGTTGAACTTCTGTCTGGTCTGTTCGTTGGTGATGACGCCCCCGCTGTTCATCTCCGACGCTGCGGCGGGCAAGGTCAGGACAACGGTAATGGGCGCGGCGTCAAGCACATTGGCCTTGCCGGTGAAAAAGTCCCAGACGTCACCTTCGTAACGGACTCCCGCCGCCACGGCCTTGGCCGTGTCGATAACGCTGCCACCGCCTACGGCGACGATGGCGTCGAGATTTTCACGCCGGAAGATGTCAATGGCCTGGCGCACAAAACCCAGGAGGGGATTGGGCTGCACGCCGGAACACTCCACCCAGGATATTCCCGCTGCGCTCAGGCTGCTGGTGACCTTTGCCAGGATGCCATGCTTCACGACGCTTCCCTGACCGGTGAGCAGCAGCACCCGCCTGCCGTAGGGCAGTGTCACCTTGCCGATGGACGCGGTCTTGTCACGACCAAATACGATGCGGGTGGGGTTATGGAAGACAAAGTTCTGCACAAGTTTCTCCTTTCGTATTCATTCAGGATTTTCGAATGCAAGAAAGGCTCTTTCCTCTCGCCAAGCCGCAGAGAACGCAGAGAAGACTGGTGGTCAAATTAATTTCCTTGTATTTCCTTGGCGTGCTCCGCGTCTTGAGTGAGCGCAGCGAACGGGCGAGAGATATCGCCTTTTCTTTTACCAGCCTTTCCCTAAAGGCTTTGTGTGTGACGTTCTATAACGTTTCTTGCCGTATACCGTGAAGAGTTATCACCTTTCTACTCGCCGCTCAGGAGTGCCTGGTAACGTTCTTCTATTTCCGCTACGCTGGTGTGCTCCTCTCCGTAGAGGCGCAGCATTTCGTGGGAGAAGATCACGGCGTCACGGACCGCTTCCAGCATGTCGCCATGACTCCCTTTGCGGTGTGCTTCCACGATGCTCATGCCATCGAGGAAATCCAGGGGACCCTGGGGGAAGTCGTCGAGAAAGCCGGCAGGAGCGCTGACGATGTGTTCGGCGTCGAGAAAACGCAGGTCTTCCTCGTCGTCAAACTCACGGTCGCCGTCAAACTCAATATGGTCGTTCAAAGCCTCTTCTATCATGTCCATGGCTTCTTCCAGGTCGTTCCCCTCGACGCACTCCACAATAAGCTGCCGCTCCTGTTCGTCAACACCAAGAATGGCAAAACCTTCCAGGCCGTCATAGCTGATGGGCAGGTAGAAGGCATGGGGCGAAGTGGCTTCGAGGGTTGCCAGATAGCGGCGTACTTCATCCATGTTGTTGATGAGGTAATCGGCGGCGTAATAGGTTTCCGGCGAGCCTTCCTTTTGACTGACTTCTTCCATGAGGTCGAGAATCGCGCCTTCGTTACGACTGAGGAAGTCGGAAAGGGGCTGTGGGGTCATGATGCCCTCTTCGCGACAGATTTTCAGCTCCTCCTCATAGCTGGCCAGCAGACCCGAACGCAGCGATGGCATGTGCAGGGGAGAGGCCGGCTGAGAAAGAGAGAGGGGAACCAGCCTGCCATCCACTTCCATGAAGCGGGCCATGAATATGGCTTTCAGGGGATACCGGTCCAGGTGCGAGGCCTCAATGGTTCGCTCTTCATCCAGGAAGATGTCGTGGATATGCGCCACGCTCTGCTCTCTTTGCCGCAGCTGATAGACTGACGGGTAACTTTTCAGTGCCTGCTCGACATAGGCGCGCTTGAGGGGATGAATGCGCTTGTTTGAACGCAGAAAGCTTTCGGCGATGGTTTCATCCTGGGCTGTCGGCAGAAAATCAAAGAAGAGATGGCACATAAAGGCATCGGTCATGAGTTCCTGAAACATCTCTTCGCCCAGGATATTGGCCAGTTCGTCTTCATCCACATCATCGCGATCGATGCTGTAATAGTCGTAAATGGCTTCAACCATGGTCAACGCGTGCTTGCCAGCGGTATAACGCGCCAGCTCCTCCAGCAGCTGACCGGTCCAGAAGAGAGGATCATGTCCGTTGCCAAAATCTTCAATTGTGGAGGATGAGGTAAAATCCGGTTTAATAATCTTTTTGTTTTTTTTCTTGTCCATGGAAATGCCTTTCTTTCGTGCAAAACGGTTTATAATCATAAAAGGTGTGACAAAGGCACATGAGCGCTGCTCTGTGGAAGCTGACACTCTTCAGAAAACCAGGCTCAGCATCCCCAGCCCCATCATCAGACCAAAACCCACAAAGACATACCCACTGAGACGATACAGGTGGAAGATATTCACCGTCACCATGTCTTTAAAGGTTACCACCACATATGTGGAGAGGATGGCAGCAAAGGCAAAACCCATGATAAGTGGCACCGGAGTACTGTAGTGGAGCGCCAGTCCGGCCATAACCCCCTGGGTTTTGTCGCCGAACTCTGTCACAAAACATGCCAGCGCGCAAGTGTATACGGGATTGGAAAACTCCCGCACGCTCTTGCGGATAACATTGCCCGGCGGTCGCGAATAGAGCATGTACAGGCCAAGCAGCGCAAAAAAGACAAAACACAGCCCTGAAGTGTAGATCGCTGACAGGGGCGCACCCACATAGGATGCCAGGATAATCACGGGGACGTTGGCCAGCAGCACCCCGATTATGGCTCCGGCAAAGACATGGGGTGGAGCATAGATCGTGAGCAGAAAGAGAATCATGATCTGCGATTTGTCATACATTTCCGCTGGAAACGCCAGGGTAAATGCCATTATAAAGGCTTCGTGATAGGAACCCACCTGGTACTCCCTTGCTCGGAGGCTGCTGCACCACGCAGCGGTTACAGAGGAAACAGCTTCTGAAATTCCACGTCATCACGCTGTGCAACCGCAACCTGCTGTGATAGTATCACCATACACTTCCCGATTAAAGGACAGATTACCCCATGGAATGGATACAACGACTGATCATAGCGCTTCCCGTGCTCCTCATTGCCATTACCTTCCACGAGCTGGCCCACGGCTACGTGGCCTATCGGCTCGGTGATCCCACGGCCAAGAATCAGGGGCGGCTTACCCTCAACCCGATCAAACACCTGGACGCACTGGGCACACTGACCCTCATAGTGACGCAGATTATCGGCTGGGCCAAACCGGTGCCCGTTGACTACCGCTACTTCGCCAACCCGAAACGGGACATGATGTGGGTGGCCCTGGCCGGGCCGGCTGCCAATTTTACCCTGGCGTGCGTCTTCGCCGTGATCTTCCACGCCATGAAAGACATGCAGGTCAGCGCCGATGCCATGGTCTATGTGTACCCCATCTTTCTCATGGTGCAGATGGGGGTGATCATCAACCTGGCCCTGGGGATCTTTAACCTCATCCCCATCCCCCCACTGGACGGCGGCCGCATTCTCGTATCACTGCTGCCAGACCGACAGGCCTATCAGGTCGCCCGTATTGAACCTTACGGTTTTTTCATAATCCTGGCCCTGCTGTTTTTCGGTGGAACCCAGAAAGTTATCTGGCCCTTGATTCAAACTTTCCGCTTACTCCTGGGGGTGTAATATGAAACCATCAGCCGTTGCCCTGCTTTCCGGGGGCATGGACTCAACCTGTGCCCTGCTGAAATACCTGCACGATGGAGGTGTTGTCCGGCACGCGTTGACCATGGCCTACGGACAGCTGGCGCAAGAGAAGGAAATTGCCGCTGCTGCGGCCATCTGTGATCACTTGGGTATACCCCATGAAACCGTCGAACTGCCCTTTCTGGCCCGTTTGAGCAACTCAAGCCTCAATCGCGGCACCATCCCCGAAAATATTGACATCAATGACACCAGACAATCGGAGCAGAGCGCCCGCAGCGTCTGGGTTCCCAACCGCAACGGCCTGTTCATCAATATTGCCGCGGTCTTTGCCGAGAGCATGGGCTGTCAGCACATTATCACGGGGTTCAATGTCGAAGAGGCGCAAACCTTCCCTGACAACTCACGGGACTTCCTGATGGCCGCCAACGGTGCTTTGCACTTCTCTACCCTGGATACCCTGTTTGTGGTCAGTGGCACCATCGACATGGACAAAAAGGAGATTGCCGGCTACCTCATGCGTAACGCTTTCCCCATGGAGCTTATCTGGAGCTGTTACAAGGGTGAAGAGGTTCCCTGCGGCACCTGTGAAAGCTGCCTGCGCATGAAACGGGCCATAGAAGAGGCACAATGACCTATTCAGCACGAGTTATCACATTAAGCGACAAAGGGTATACAGGGCAGCGCACTGACACCAGTGGCCCGGCTCTGGTCAGCAGGCTGCGGGAGCTGGGATTCGCCGTCGAGCCGGAGCCGGTGATTCTGCCGGACACCAGCGATATGATAGAAGAAGCTCTCCGCAAAGCTGTCAAAGAAAATATTGCCCTTGTCCTGACCACCGGCGGAACCGGCGTGTCTCCCCGTGACGTCACCCCTGAAGCAACGCGCATGGTGGTGGAAAAGGAAATCCCCGGCATGGCCGAAGCCATGCGCGCCGCCAGCATGCTCAAGACTCCCCACGCCATGATCTCCCGGGCCGTGGTGGGCATCTGCAAGGCCAGCCTGATTGTGAACCTGCCCGGATCGGAAAAGGGAGCGAGGGAAAATCTGGCTGCCATAGAACCAGCCCTGTTCCACACCATAAAAAAAATTCACGGTGATCCCAGCGACTGTGCTTCTGCACCCTGAAAGAACACATTTCCCAGAAACAGGAGGGTATATGCTGACACATAAGCTCTATGTAGCCGGCCAGTGGATGGATACCGGCACAACCATTGACGTTTGCAACCCCTACGATGGCAGTGTCATCGCAAAAGTCTGTCAGGCGACTTCCGAGGTAACCGAACGCGCCCTGTCATCGGCCAGTGCGGCTCGCAGCACCATGGCGCAACTGACTGCCAGACAACGGGGCGAGATCCTTGATCGTCTGAGCCACGCTATTGCCAGGGATAAAGAGGAGATCGCCCGCACTATTGCCCTCGAAGCTGGCAAAGGCATCAGCTTTGCCCGTGGGGAAGTGGATCGCAGTGTAGAAACCTTTCAGTTCGCCGCCGATGAAGCCCGCCGTCTGTGTGGCGAACTGATTCCCTTTGATGCAGCCGCGACCGGTTCCGGTCGCTTCGGCTACTTCCGTCGCTACCCCGTGGGGGCCATTGGCGCCATAACGCCCTTTAACTTTCCACTCAACCTCGTCGCCCATAAAGTCGGCCCCGCCATCGCGGCTGGCTGCCCCGTTGTCCTCAAACCCGCTTCCACTACACCACTGACATCTATCAAACTGGTAGAGCTCCTGCTTGAAGTCGGACTGCCGGCAGAAGGCATCAACCTGCTGGTTGGTTCAGGATCCACTGTCGGCAACGCCATGGTCACCTCCGAGAAACTGGATATGATCACATTTACTGGTTCCCCGGGAGTAGGACTTGGAATCAAGGCTGCTTCAGGTATAAAAAAAGTGACACTGGAGCTTGGCTCCAACTCAGCAGTGGTCATCCACCAGGACGCTGACATCCAGAAAGCGCTCCCCCGCTGTGTCATCGGAGGCTTCGCCAATTCGGGCCAGGTATGCATCAGTATTCAGCGCATCTACGTACACCGCTCACGCTACGAGGAATTCCGCACGGCTTTTGTGGAGGCAGTGAAACAGGCGGTAACCGGTGACCCCATGCAGGAGCAGACCCTTGTCGGCCCCATGATTGAGGAAAGGGAAGCGGAGCGCATCGAAAAATGGGTGCAGGAAGCACTCACACAAGGGGCGACGATACTCTGCGGTGGCAAACGGCGCGGCACACTGATGGAACCCACGGTGCTGGAGAACACCACAGAAAAGATGACCGTGGTGTGGGAGGAGGCATTTGCCCCGGTCGTCTGCCTGATGGCCTACGACAACATCGAGGAAGCGGTGGCACGGGTGAATGACTCCCAGTTCGGCCTGCAGGCGGGCATCTTTACCACAGACATCAAGACGGCTTTCTACGCCGTTGATCACATGCATGTCGGCGGTGTCATGGTCAATGACATGCCAACGTTCCGCGTTGACAACATGCCCTATGGCGGCGTGAAGCTCAGCGGAACCGGCCGCGAGGGAGCCCGTTTCAGTGTGGAGGAAATGACCGAACTGAAGACGGTGATGTTTAATCTGAACTGAACGTGGTTTTCCGAATTTCATGAGATGGAAGGCGATACATGACGAAATTTATCAAGTGGTTCCTGATCCTGCTGGTTATCATCTTTGTGACCAGCGCGGTCATCAGCTCCATGGACCGTCAGAAGAAGTTGAAAGAGCCCCATATCGGACTGGTTACCCTTGAGGGCATTCTCTATGACATAGATTTTGTGTCCGGCGCCCTGGACGATTTCGCCCGCAATCCCATGATCACCGGCGTCCTGGTGCGGGTCAATTCACCTGGCGGCGTGGTCACGCCCTCACAGGAGCTGTACTCTCTTATTCGCCACTATCCCAAACCCGTGTGGGCATTCCATGACGGCCTGGCCGCCAGTGGCGCGCTCTTCGCCACCATAGGTGCAGATCGCATCGGCACCCAGAGCACCACCATAACCGGCAGCATAGGGGTTATCATCCGCTCCATCAATGCCCGGGAGCTCTACGAGAAAATCGGCATTGAAGAGATCACGGTCAAAACCGGCCCCTTCAAGAACATCCTCAGCACCAACCAGCCCCTTGGCGACGACGAACGCAGGATCCTCGAAGAGTTGATCGGTGACAGCTACGATGAGTTCGTGAACGCTATTGCCAGCTCGCGGGATATGGACAAACAACTGCTCATTGACATTGCCGACGGACGTATCTTCAGTGGCCTGCGAGCTGTTGAGTATGGCCTGGCTGATGAGATTTCATCCTATCACGAGTTTCGCAACAAATTCGCCCAGGAGCTGCAGGTACACCCGGACAACTATTTCGTCTATCAGCGCAGCCGAGGAGAGCGTTTGAGAGAGCTGCTCTCGACCGTTCAGGCAACCTTTGACACCTCCGTTTCCATGATGTATCTGCTGGATTGACATGGAAGCCCGGTACTGGAGCCCTATGAACGATCAACAGCTGCGCTGCGATCTTTGTCCTCACAGGTGCGTGATCGCCCCAGGCAACAGCGGCATATGCAGGATACGTCACAATCGGGGCGGGCGCATGGAAGCACTCTCCTATGGAAGGGTTATCAGCACGCATATTGACCCCATTGAAAAAAAGCCCCTGGCCCGTTTTTTCCCGGGCCAGGGCACCCTGAGCATCAGCTGTGGTGGCTGTAACATGCGCTGCCAACACTGCCAGAACTTCCCCATTTCCTGTGAATTCTCCCCCGACCTGTACGAGCAGATCCCTGTGCTCAGCTTTGCCCATATTCTGGCTCAGCTGAAGAAATCCGGCACCTCCATACTCAGCTTTACCTATGCCGAACCCTCCATAGCCTATGAGTTCACCATCGACTGCGCCCGTGCCGTCCGTGAAGCGGGAATGCATACCGCTTTGATCACTAATGGCTACCTCAGCGACGCGCCTTGGCAGGAACTGACGCCCTGGATCAGCGCCATGAATATCGACCTCAAAGGTGATGAAGGGATATACCGAACCATCTGCAAGGCGCCAGGGGGTTATGGACAGGTGCTGCGCAATATTGCCACCGCCTTTGAGGCGGGAGTACATATAGAGCTGACAACCCTGCTGATTCCCTCTATCACTGATACTGTCATGGATCAGCTCATAGAAGACGTCTGCGCCATCTCTACCACGATCCCCTGGCATATCAGTGCCTATTTCCCCCGCTACCAATCCCATGAGCCAGCTACCACCCGCGAGCAGGTACTTCGTGTTGCGGATAAAATCCGGGAAAAAAAATGTAACTTTGTCTATACTGGCAATATATAATTCAAGCATCTCAGAGTACGTCAGGTACTTTAATTTCGCAGAAACACAAGAGTGGGAATCCTCAAGAACACTTTCTCTCTAGTCGAGATTCAATGAGCCGGGAGCCTTATGAAAGGAAGCCTGTGAAACATACCTTCCGCTGGATTCTGAAAGAACCTTTTATGGCAGCCGCTGCGCTTGTTCTCCTGTTTGGCGTGCTGTCAAGCTGGTTTACCATTGAAACCCGTCACCAGCATATACTTCAGGGGCTTCAGCGTGACGCCCGACTGATCGCCCAGGCTCTGAACCAGCAGCACATCGCAGACTTTGACGGCTCCATCAGGGACAGACAGCAGCCCGCCTACCGGCGTCTGCAGGAGCAACTCGCAGCTTTGGTTCCTCTCTATCCCAGTATTGAAATTATCTCTCTCCTGAAGCACGATCATAACGGCACTCTTGTCACTCTGCTTGAGACAGGTGTCGATTTCACAGAAGGCGATCCTGTCCCGGCACAAACGTCTCCGGGTGTGGCTGAAGCCATGCAGACCGGTGCTGAATATCTCATTGGGCCGCTGAAGACGGAGCGCGGCAGACAGATACACGTTCTTATCCCAGTTACCCACGCAAACACTGGCCAGCTGCTGGCGGTTCTCAAAGCCGAAGCGGACGCAGTAAAAATCCGTTATCACTCCCGCGGCGCTGCTCTCATCCCTCTGGTAACCTGTGCTTTGCTCATGGGAACTCTTCTGTGCGGACGATTCATTCAGCACTTTCAACAGCGGGAAAATCTGCATCGTGTGCGCCACACGCAGGTCTGGATCGTCGCCCTGTGCGGCCTTACCCTGACACTTTGTGGTACATGGATGAGCTATACCTTCGAACAGCAGCGTATCCAGCGAACCTTTGAGCAGATGGCCGACACCGAGTCCCTGGGACTCTCCATAACCCTCAACATCCTGCGTGACATCAGCCTGGCGGGACTCTCCAGCTTTATGGCAGGGAAACCCGATCTGTCCATGGAGGATTTCCAGGAGTACACCAGTCATCTTCTGCATATACCCGCTATAGACGCACTTTCCTGGAGCCCTCTTGTTCCGCGCAACGACCGTGAAGCCTTTGAAGCAAACGCGAGACGCGAAATCACCCCTTCTTTCCGGATATGGGAGCGTAACGACTCAGGGAGAATTATTCCCGCGCAGGATCGAGATCTCTACTATCCACTGCTCTACCGGGCTCCTTTGGCTGGCAATGAGCATGTTCTTGGCTTTGATATCGCGTCGGAACCCTTGCGCCGCATTGCCATGGAAACAACCCTGAATGATGGAATACCATCCGCCTCGGATCCCCTGGTTCTTCAGAAAGGCGAATACCGTGAATATGGGCTCCTGTTGTACCTGCCAATATTCCAACAGAACACAGAAGTTCTCAGGGGTTTTATCACCTCCGTTCTCCCACTGGAATCACTGTTGGCAAGCACCACAGGCGGAACATGGAACCCGCAGACTCCATTGATGCATCTGGATATCTGGCAGCTGCGCACCGGCCACCCCCCCCTTTTGCTGACCTCCACAGATCAGGCGCTTGCGCACCACGACCGCACACCAGACTTTTCCGTTAACCGCCCCCTGCTGGTTTTCGGCAAAGCTTTTATGGTATCGGCAGAGCCTGGCACCAGCTTCCATGCCATGCACCCCAATAACATGATAACACTGACCCTTCTCTCAGGACTGCTGATAACGTCTGCCCTGACTCTGCTGGTCGCCACGTTTATCAACAGGCACACTGAACTTGAACATCTGGTTCAGGAACGCACCCAGGCTCTGCACTCCAGTAATGAGTACCTTTACGCAACCCTGCGAAGTATTGGCGATGGGGTTATCAGCACCGACGCGTCGGGCAACGTCACCGGCCTCAACCTGGTGGCTCAGGCACTGACAGGCTGGCATGAGGAACAGGCGATCGGACATCCCATCACAGAAATTTTTCACATTGTCCACGCCACAACCCGACAGACGGCTTTCAATCCGGTAGAACGCTCACTCCGTGAGGGAGTCATTGTTGGCCTTGCCAACCACACTGTGCTTATTTCCCGCGATGGAACAGAATACCAGATCGCTGACAGCTGCGCCCCCATTCGCGACAAAGCGGGTACCGTCAGTGGAGCGGTGCTGGTCTTCCGTGATGTCACTGAGGAGTACCTGGCCAGGCAGAAGCTTCAGGAGAGTGAAGAAACCTATCGGGCCCTGGTAAGCGGACTGCCGGATATTGTCTTGCGTTTCGACCACGAAGGCCGCCACGTATTCGCCTCCGACAATATCGCCCTGACAGGCGCCCACGAACCAGCTAGCCTCCTGGGAAAAACCCATATGGACCTTGGCTTGCCGCGCGCATGGCATGAAGCCGTCATGCAGGTCTTCGCCAGTGGCCAGGCAAATGAACTGGAGTATTCCTATGACGGAGCATTGGGATACCGCCAGTATAACTGGCGGCTGGTGCCGGAGTTTAACGCCGATGGCACTGTCAGCTCCGTGCTGACCATCAGCCGGGACATCACCGAACACCGGCGAGCTGAGCAGCACTACCGCATGCTCTTTCAGCGCATGCTCGACGGGTTTGCCCTGCATGAAATGCTGTGCAACGAACAGGGAACCGCTATAGATTACCGCTTTCTGACGGTAAACCCTGCTTTTGAACAGCTGACCGGGCTCAAAGGCATGGATGTCGTCGGCAGAACCATCCGCGAAATTATGCCCGAAATAGAGGATATATGGATTCAGTGTTATGCCGGGGTGGCCCTGTCAGGGGAAGAGAAGGTGTTTGACCAGTACTCCGTCGAGCTTGGCCGGCACTTCCATGTGCGGGCATTCAATACCGGCAAAGGGCAGTTCGCGACCCTCTTCACCGATATCACCGAGCGCAAACGCCACGAAGAAGAGCTGCACGAGCAAATCAGACAGGGTATCGAACAGGTGCGCCAGCAAGATCTTATCATCTATGAGCAGCGTCGCAAGGAAGCCCTGCTGCAATTGCTGGTCAACCTGGCTCACCAGTGGCGCCAGCCTCTGAATGTCATCGGACTGCTGGCTCAGCAGATTGAAGATGAACTTGAACTGGATCACCAGCAACGACTCTTTGTAAAAAAATGGGTCAATGGCATCATGGGACAGCTTGAAGACCTCTCCACTATCATTGACCGCTTCACCGGCCTTCACGATGCCAAGGATATACCTGCATCCTACGCCTTGAGGGATCTGTGCGAAGAAGCAAAAGAGCTGCTGCTCGGCCACCTGCGTGGGCGAGGTATCGAGGTCTGCTGTACCATTGATCCTGGCCTGACCCTGCGCGCATGTCGTTCCGACTGGGTGGAGATTTTCCTGAAGCTGCTGGAAAATGTCGCAAACATCGTTGATGAGCGTCATCTGGAAGGAGCCCAGATCATGATCGCCGCCGAAAGCCAGGGTGCCGAAACCATCATTACAATTGAAGATAACGCAGGTGGAATCCGCGCGGAGATACTGCCCAGGGTGTTTGATCCGTATGTCACCACCGCTTTCATGAGTCGCGATAAAGGGCTCGGCCTCTATCTGGTGCAACGCATTATCGTCGACCGCTATCAAGGCTCAGTTATGGCAGAGAACACGGAGTTCGGAGCGCGCTTTATCCTGAGGGTTAAAGACATGCTGTAACAGCGGGAACTGCCAGACACAAGAAAAGCCGTAATCTTTCGCGGAAGTGCTGAAAACACAGACTCAATGGAAGTATCGAAAAACCTTTTTTCCTGAGCCGCTTTTGCACTCCAGCCTGGTGTCAGAGTGAGCGTCGATAATCTGCTGTTTCGGAGGTGCGAAACTTGCGTTTTGAGTATTTCAGCAAGCTGTGAGATAGTGCATACGAATCATTTTCATGTATACAATGGAGGAACCTTTGGACTTTGCCAGTAAAATCCGCGATGTTGTCGACTTTCCGAAACCAGGAATTGTTTTCAAGGACATCACCCCACTGCTCCAGGACCCCCGTGCTTTCCAGACCGCCGTGGACGTCATCGCTGACCGCCATGTGGGCAGCAAGCTTGATGCCATAGTAGCGGTGGAATCACGGGGCTTCATTATCGGCAGTGCCCTGGCCTATAAGCTCGGTTGCTCTCTGGTCGTCGTTCGCAAAGCGGGAAAACTGCCAGCGAAGACCATTTCTACCAGGTACGCCCTGGAGTACGGCGAAGATGAGCTGCACATTCATGAAGATGCCCTGCAACCAGGCCAGAAAGTACTCATCGCCGACGACCTGCTGGCTACCGGCGGCACCGTCAGAGCTACGGGCCAGCTGATTCGCCAGCTTGGCGCAACCCCTGTGGAAGCGGTTTTCCTGGTAGAACTCAATGGGCTTGGCGGCAGAGAGCTGGTCAACGATATTCCCTGTTTCTCTCTCATGAGCTTTGATGTTGAGGAATAATCTGCAGGAACCTTCATAGTGGTTGCCAACGGATGATATTTCCTATACTATCCCCACGCCTTTGAGACTGAGCCACCCCTGTGGCTCCCGCCCTCGGGCAGTAGCAGTACGCCTTATTATTCACGCGCCACCATGCCTTTTGCGGTTTCCCCAAGTGTCAAGTGTGTGTTTGTCGCAAGGATAATAGCGTTCCATGAAACACACACAGTAAAGGACAATCAATGACCGCATCTTCACCAGTGGATTCCTTTGAATCCCTTGGACTCTCAGCACAAACACTCCAGGCCCTGCGCGAAAAGGGATTTGAAAAACCAACAAGCATTCAGAAGGCCTGCATCCCCCTGGTGCTCCATCAGCATGTGGACGTGGTGGGCCAGGCACAGACCGGCACCGGAAAAACTGCCGCCTTTGGTCTGCCCATCATCGAAACGGTCAAACCGGAACGCCGCCAGATCCAGGCCCTCATCCTGACCCCCACCCGGGAACTGGCCCTGCAGGTCGCCGACGAGATCACCTCTCTGTGCGGTTCCATGAAGCTTGATATTGCAACCCTCTATGGCGGACAGTCCATTGGCCTGCAGATTCAGAAACTGCGCCGGGGCGTTCACATTGCCGTGGGCACCCCCGGCCGTATCCAGGATCTGATCGACCGGGGCAACCTTGACCTGAGCCACCTGGAGTATGTGGTGCTGGACGAAGCTGATGAAATGCTCAACATGGGCTTCATCGAAGATATCGAAAATATCCTGCAGCACACCCCCGCCGAAAAGCGCATGCTGCTCTTCTCCGCCACCATGCCCCGCCCTATACTCAATCTTGCCAAACGCTACATGTCCACCTATGAACATGTGGTAGCCGAGCAAACCCAGAAGACCACTTCACTGACCGACCAGATCTATTACGAAGTTCGTGAAGCCGATAAATTTGAAGCCCTGTGCCGGGTCATCGACATCACCCCCGATTTCTACGGTGTGGTGTTCTGCCGGACCAAGGTGGATGCCGATGAGATCACACGCAGGCTGCAGCATCGAAAATATGTCACCGAAGCCCTCCACGGTGATGTCTCCCAAAATCAGCGGGAAAAGATCCTGGATGCCTTCCGCCGCAAGCGTCTCAACATTCTGGTGGCCACGGATGTGGCGGCTCGTGGCATTGATGTGCAGAACCTCACCCACGTCATCAACTTCTCACTGCCCCAGAGCCCCGAAAGCTACGTCCACCGCGTCGGCCGCACAGGCCGTGCCGGCAAGGAAGGTACCGCCATCACCTTTATCAGTCCGGCGGAGTTCCGTAAACTGGCCTTTATTCAGAAGATTACCCAGACGACCATCCGCCGCCAGGAACTGCCCGATGTGAATACGGTTATCAAGCTGAAAAAAGAGAGCATCGCCGGAGCGCTCGAGAGTCTCATCGAAAGCGGCGAATACCGGCAGCACGGCGACTTTGCCCAGGACATCCTGCAGAAGCATTCCGCCCAGAATATCGTGGCGGCGCTGATTCAACACGTTTATCGCGATGAGCTTGATCCGGCCTCCTACCGGGAAATCCAGCGCGTCGTCTTCGAGAAGGATAAATTGAAGCCCAAAGCACCTTTTGTGAAAGGCCGAAAATCCAGCGGACCAAAAAAACCATTCAAACCTGCCAACAAGCGTGTCAAACACACGGGTTCCGCGCCGCGCAAGAAATAAGTGCCGTCCCCTGCTCTCAAAAAAAAATCCGAAGCACCACCTGGTGCTTCGGATTTTTGCTTTGCGGAAACCTCACTCCTGGCCAGATTCAGCATCGTCCTTCTTGAGATTCTGATGCAGGGCAGCCTTGGCCAGAAAGTGCGCGCTGATGGGCGCGGTGATAAAGAGAAAGAGCGTTATCAGCACTTCATGCAGGCTGATGCCGCTTTGCTGGAAACTGAAGTAGATGGCAGATGCCACGGCGATGCCGCCAACGCCGAGGGTCGTGGCCTTTGTGGGACCATGCAGGCGGGTAAAGAAATCCCGCAGTCGATAGAGACCGATGGAGCCAGCCAAGGCGAAAAATGCCCCCACCAGAATGAAGAATGAAACGATGAATTCCACGATAATCATGGCGACTCCTTATTCCACGATGTCGCCGCGCAGCAGATACTTGCTGGCGGCAACGGTGCTGATAAAACCCATGACGGCAATGATCAGCGCCGCTTCAAAGTAGGTGGTGGTGTCAAAGAAAATTCCCAGCAGGATAAACAGCGCAATGGCGTTGATATACATGGTATCCAGGGCCAGAATGCGATCGGGCAGGCTGGGACCCTTCAGCAGGCGATAGAGGTTCAGCAACTGGGCAATACACATCATGACAAAGGCAATGGGTATGGCGATGCTCAGCATGAGAATATCTCCTTCAGTGGTGCTTCATATCGGGTTTTTATGGCCTGTATTGCCTCCTGCTTGTCAGGAACATTCAGGTTATGCACCAGCAGGGTTTTGCGGTCGGCGCTGACTTCCGAAGAAACCGTCCCCGGCGTCAGGGAAATGACACTGGCCAGTATGGAGATGACCAGGTCATCGGCAGCCTCAAGGGGTATCTCGATGAAATCCGGCTGCAGCTTGCCAATATCGGGCTGGAGTATCAGCCGCACCACGGTAATATTCGCCACCACCACGTCATAGAGAAAGACCACAAAGAAAAAGTGGAAAAACTTGCGGTAGCTTGAGATGCAGGGACGCTCCGGCCAGAATTTGTTGGTAAACAGGGGAATAGCCACACCAAACACCGCTCCGAGCACCACGTGCCCGAATGAGAAGGTATTGTTCAGCAGCAACCACAGAACAATCAGTACAACGGTCATCAGGGGGTGGGGGAGCCACTTACTGGATTTCATCACTGACCTCCCGCGATTTTCATAAGGGCAACGGCATCAGATCCCAGCACAGCACGGATATACTCGGTGGGAGTCGTGATCTGCTGGGACGCTGCGGTGGCAAACTCACTTAAAGGGCCGGCAAACATTACCAGCAACGGACTGATGGCAATCAGGGCAAGCGCGGGGAACGCGTAGCCCAGGGAGAATATGCGCGCATCGGGATGGGGCTTTTTCGTATAGGCATCCTTTCCACCATCATCAAGGGGCAGGACTTTCCAGAAGATAATGCTGCCGGCGCGGCCAATGGCAATCAGTCCCATCAGGCCACCCAGCAGGATAATCGCCCAGATAAAGGCCACTGAAGAACTCTGCTGTACCGCAACCAGCATCATGGCTTTCGCCATGAAGCCACTCAGGGGTGGCAGACCGGCAATGGCGATGGCGCCTGCGAAAAAGAGCAGCCCCAGCAGATGATGCTGGGCCACTGGCAGATCCGGACGCAGGGTGGTGGCCTCGTGAATGCGCTGCTGACGAATCATGTCGGCAACCAGGAACATGCCCGCCGTCACGAAGGTGGTGTGGGGCAGATAGACCAGCGCCGAAGCAATGGCGTCGGCAGTGAAGGTGCCTATTACGGCCAGGAGCGTTCCCACGGAGACCACCACCATATAGGCAATGGCACGGCGCAGGTCACGGGCCGCCACAACGCCAATGGCGCCGCATACCAGGGTGATCAGCGCCACGGGCAACAGCCAGGGCTCTACGAGATTGGCCGCCACGCCGGCATGCTCACCGAATATCAGGCTGTACACCCGCAGGATGACATAGACGCCAACCTTGGTCATAATGGCGAAGAGCGCGGCCACTGGCGCACTGGTAAAGCCATAGGTATTGGGAAGCCAGAAATAGAGGGGCAGCATGGCGGCCTTGAGAGCAAAGACGCTGAAGAGAATCAGGCCACTGGCCTGCAGCAGCGCTGCGTTCTCTTCCCCTGCCAGACTCATGCGCACGGCCAGGTCGGCCATGTTCAGGCTGCCGAGTATGCTGTAGAGCACGCCCACCCCGACCAGGAAGAGCGCGGAACCCAGCAGGTTGATAACCACATAGTGCAGGCTGGCTGCTGTGCGTTTCGCGCCACCGCCGTGGAGCACCAGTCCGTAGGAGGCCAGCAGCATGATTTCAAAGAAGACAAAGAGGTTAAAGATATCGCCTGTCATGAAGGCGCCATTGATCCCCAGCAGCTGCATCTGGAAAAGGGCGTGAAAGTTCTTGCCCAGGGAGTCGGTTCCGCCCATGGCGTAGAGCAGGCAGAACAGTGACAGCACCGCAGTAATGAAGATCATGAACGCGCTGAGACGATCGACCACGAGCACAATACCAAAGGGCGGATTCCAGTCCCCCATGGCATAAACCTGAATGGGCCCAGATGCACTCTGCAGCAGCAGAATGCCTGTAATGACAACCAGCGAAACCGTGCTGAGCAATCCGAGGGAACGTTGCCAGTGCAGGCTGCGATTGACACCCATGACCATGAGGATACCGACGATAAGCGGCAACAGCAGAGGCAGTGCGACAAAGTGACTCATTGGGCGCTCTCCTTCCCGTCAACATGATCGGTTCCCAGCTCGCCTTTGGCCCTGAGGGCCAGCACGACCACAAAGGCCGTCATGCCGAAACCGATGACGATAGCCGTCAGCACGAGCGCCTGGGGCAATGGGTCAGCATAGGCGACCCGGTCCGGGGAAATGACCGCGGGAAGATTGCTGTGAATGCGACCCGAAAAAAACAGAAACATATTTACCGCGTAACCAATCATGGTCAGACCCACCACGACGGGAAAGGTTCTTGCCCTGAGCATAAGATAGACGCCACAGGCTACCAGCAGACCGAGGCAGAGAGATACAAGCAGTTCCATCAGTTGCTCCTCTTTCCTTTTTCCTGTTCCATGGCAGCCGTTGAGACGGTCATGGCATCAGGAGAGTTCATGGACCCGAGTTTTACCAGGATCAGCAGCACCGAGCCGATAACCGTCAGGTACACGCCGATGTCAAAGGCGATGGCACTGGCCACTTCAAAGGTACCCACCAGCGGCCAGGTCAGGTAGGTGAAGGAGCTGGTAAGGAAGGGATAGCCCACAACCCAGCTGCCAAGGCCCGTCAGCACGGCAATCAGCAGACCCCAGGCCATGATGATATGGTTGTCAAAGTTCAGGCGCGGACGCGTCCAGACAATACCACTGGCAATATACTGCAGGATAAGGACGGTCGCCGTAATCAATCCGGCGATAAAGCCGCCACCTGGCTCATTGTGACCACGCAGGAAAATGTAGAAGGAGAACAGCAGCGCCAGTGGCAGCAGCGGTCTGGTGATGGATGCCAGAATAACTGGGAAGCGATCGGAAGACCAGAAGCGGCCAAAGGCATCGGTACGGGGCGCTTTGAGCTCAAGGCCATGCAGCATGGCGTAAATGCCAAGGCCGGCTATGCCAAGAACCGCAATTTCCCCCAGAGTATCAAAGCCCCGGAAGTCAACCAGGATGACGTTCACCACATTGGTGCCGCCTCCCAAAGGTTTACTGTTTTCGAGGAAGTAGGTCGCAATGGTGTCGTAGGGGCGGGTAAAGAAAGCCATCATCAGAGCGGCAATACCCGCGCCCGAGAGGCCGGCGATGGTGATATCACGCCAGCGCCTGGCGGGAGTGGACTCCTGGGGTGTCGTGCGGGGCAGCATGTGCAGTGCCATCAACAGCAGAATAATCGTCACCACCTCTACAGAGATCTGGGTCAGGGCCAGATCCGGCGCCGAGAAGCGCACAAAGGCCAGCGAGACCAGCAGACCCACGGTGCTGAGCATCAGCAGCGACACAATGCGATTGTGATGGGTCAGGACCGTGGCCACCGTCGCGACCACAAGCACGAGAGCCATTACCAGCGTCACTGGATCAATAGCCGTCATGGGGAGTGTGCCGAGGAACGGTGAAGCGCTGCCGAGAAACGGACTGGCTCCCAGTATCAGGGCTGAACCGACCAGCAGCGCCAGATATCGCTGCAATGAGCCGTTTTCCAGAGTTCCGGTAATCCAGCGCGAGCTTTTAACCAGGGCGCTGATAATGGCCTCAAAATTCCCCTTGCCATCAAAGTGGGCATAAAACCAGGTGTGGGCATCAAAGGCCTTGGACTTGAAGAAGTAGAGGGCGGCACCACCGATCAGGGCGATGACACTCAGAGCCAGGGCCATGTTGAAGCCATGCCAGATGGCAATATGGTAGTCGGGCAAGTCGGCACCCAGGATGCTTCCGGCTGCGACATTGACGATGGGGCCAGCCAGCAGGGCCGGGAAGAGGCCGACGGCCACACAGAGCACCATCAGGATTTCCGAAGGCAGACGCATGCCGTGGGGTGGCTCATGGGGCTTTTTGGGCAGATCCTGTGCTTCGCCATTGAAGAACACGTCATGCACCATACGGATAGAGTAGGCCACGGCGAAGATCGCCGCCAGGGTCGCCCCCAGGGGAACAATCCAGGAAGCTGCGCCAAAGAGGTTCGGCTCCAGGGTTTCCGCCAGGAACATCTCCTTGCTCAGGAAACCGTTAAACAAGGGAACCCCGGCCATGGAGGCGCAGCCAACCATAACCAGCGTGCCAGTAATAGGCATATACTTCCAGAGGCCTGCCAGTTTCTTCATGTCACGGGTTCCGGTTTCATGGTCAATGATACCGGCCAGCATAAAGAGCCCGGCCTTGAAGGTAGCATGGTTGAGAATATGGAACACCGCCGTGAAGGCCGCCAGGGGGCTGCCAAGGCCCAGCAGCAAGGTGATCAGGCCCAGGTGGCTGACTGTGGAATAGGCCAGCAGGCCCTTGAGGTCATCTTTAAAAATGGCCATGTAGGCAGCGAACATAAGGGTCGCCAGACCGACGGGAGTGACAATATAAAACCACAGTGAGCTGCCGGAAAGCACGGGGAAGAGCAGGGCCAACAGGAAAACCCCGGCCTTGACCATGGTTGCCGAGTGCAGGTAGGCGCTGACAGGGGTGGGAGCCGCCATGGCGTGGGGTAACCAGAACTGGAAGGGGAACTGGGCCGACTTGGTAAAGGCACCCAGCAGCACCAGAATCAGCATAACCGGATAGAGGGGATGGGCATGCACAATGTCTTTTGCAGCCAGGACATCGGTCAGTTCAAAACTGCCCACCATGTTGCCCAGCAGGATAAATCCCGCCAGCATGGCCAGTCCACCGGCACCGGTAATGACCAGAGCCATGCGCGCGCCCTCACGGGCATCGGTGCGGTAGCTCCAGAAGCCGATCAGCAGAAAGGAGCTGATACTGGTAAGCTCCCAGAACATCACCAGCAGAATCAGGTTTTCGGAGAGGACGATCCCCAGCATGGAGCCCATGAAAAGGAGCAGGTAACTGTAGAAACGCCCCATGGGATCTTCAGCGCTGATGTAATAACGGGCATAGAGGATGATCAGCAGGCCGATAAAAAGGATGAGAAAGGCAAAGAAAAAGCCGAAACCGCTGACACGGAAGGCAAAGTTCAGGCCGATGGCCGGAACCCAGCTCCAGCTGACCAGAGGCATTTCACCGGAAAATACTGCTGGCGCGTGAAGCAGGAGCAGCAACAGTGATAAAGCCGCGATAACACCGGCACTGATGGCATTGGCATTTCGACTCTGAAACAGCGGGGGTATGATGGCCCCCAGGAGAGGCAGCAGAGGAATCAGTGGTAAGCTCATAGTTCCGCAACTTCCATTTCTCAAATTTTTTGGTTATATGTGTTATAAAAAATCTCCAAAACAGCATTACTATGTATAAAGTAACATGGCAAAATGCAAGCAATATCGGCTGAAAATCAACCAATTCACAAATGAAAACACCTTGAAACTAAGGGGATAGCAAACTGACTTCCACAGCAGCCCGTAAATCGAAAAGATGTTCTGTTCTCCTTCATTTCACGAAAAACCTCCTGATATTTTTCTTTCTTTTTCTGCTGGCTCTTTTTCTCACAGGTTGCACCCTCAAGGCACCCCAGGAGCCACCACTGCTCAAAAAATCCACCTGGAATGAACTGAGCGGCCTTGCGGATGATAATCTGACGGAATTCTGGCAGGCGTTTGTTCGCACCTGTCAGCAGGTGCAAACCGACCGCAGCGACTGGACCCACATCTGTCAGGCCACCTCCAGTCAGAACATGGATCAGCGACGTATCCTCGCCTTCCTGCACGAGCACTTCGAGCCGCACCGTGTCAATCCTGCCGCCGCGCAGTCCCGCACCTTGATCACCGGCTACTATGAACCCCTGCTGCAAGGCAGCCTCACGTCCAGCGACCACTTCCGCTATCCGGTACACAGAGTGCCCGAAGATATGCTGCGGGTTGAACTGGGAGTCCAGGTTCAGGGGACCGACCCGCGGGGACGCCTGGAAAACCGGCGTGTTCTGCCCTACTGGACGCGCCGGGACATTGACCAGGGCAAAGCGCACACCCCACAGCCAATCGCCTGGGTTGCTGACCCCGTCGACCTCTTTTTCCTTCACGTACAGGGCTCCGGACGAATTCAGCTGACCGATGGATCTTTTGTGTCCGTAGGATTTGCCGACCATAACGGGCACCCCTATCGCTCCATCGGCAGGGTTCTGATCGACGAAGGAGCCATCAGCCGTGAAGAGATGTCAATGCAGGCCATCAGAGCCTGGCTCAGGCAGAACCCGGAGCGCAGCATGCCGTTGCTGCACCACAACCCGCGCTATATCTTCTTCCGCGAACTCGATCCGCTGCGCAGCCCCCTTGGCAGTGCCGGAGTCGTGCTCACCCCCTGGCGGTCGGTGGCAACCGACCCCGCCTCTATCCCCACAGGCACTCCGGTGTTTCTCCAGACCAGGAACCCGCTCAGCGACGAGCCCATCACAATCCTGACTGTAGCCCAGGATCGCGGGGCCGCCATCAAGGGGCCGGCCCGCATTGACCTGTTCTTCGGATTCGGTCAGGATGCGGAACTGCTGGCAGGTCACATGAAAGAGCAGGGAAATCTCTATATCTTCCTGCCGAAGCAGCCGGGGCCCTGACCACGCATCAGGCGAACAGTTGACAACACTGCGTCAAAGCAGTTACATAAGCCCTTGAATCCCATTTGACCACTCCACGCGAAGGACACTCCATTGAATACCACCCCTGAGCCACATCACGACCGCGAGACCCTCCCACGCCACCTGGGTATCATCATGGATGGAAACGGGCGCTGGGCGCAGCAGCGAGGTATGGAGCGCATTGAAGGACACGCCAGAGGCATGGAGGTGGCTCGCACCATCGTCACCTACCTGGCCCGTCGCCATATTCCCTATGTGACCCTGTACGCCTTCAGTACCGAGAACTGGAATCGCGATGCCGCCGAAGTGGCATTTCTGAATCTTGCCCTCAAGAGCTATCTCGAAGAAGAGATGCCAATCATGATGGAAAACAATATCCGCTTCCGCGCCATCGGCACCATTGACCGCTTCTCGTCTGAGTTGGTGCGCCTGATCAGGGAAGCCGAAGAACGCTCAGCGAGCAATACCGGCACCACTCTGGTGCTGGCCATCTCCTATGGTGGGCAACAGGAAGTTGTTGACAGCGTTCGCAATATCGGCAATAAACTTCTGCAAGGGCATATGAAGCTGGAAGATATCTCTATTCAGACGCTCCTTGAGCACTGCTACTTCCCCGAGCTCGGCGAATGTGATTATATTGTTCGCACCAGCGGAGAGATGCGCTTGAGCAATTTTCTCACCTTCCAGTCCGCGTACAGCGAACTGTATTTCACGCCGACCCTGTGGCCCGACTTCACTGAAACGGAAATGGCAGCGGCGCTGGAGGACTTCACCCGACGCACCCGACGCTTTGGCAAATAATCCCCCTGAGGTACCCATGATTCGCATTGCACCAAGTATTCTCTCTGCCGACTTCGCCCGCCTTGGGGAAGACATCGACCGCTGCACCGGCGCGGATCTCATCCATGTGGATGTCATGGATGGCCATTTCGTACCGAACATCACCATCGGCCCCCCCGTGGTCGCCTCCCTGAAAAAGCACACCAGCGTTCCTCTTGATGTTCACCTGATGATTGCCAACCCACAGCAGTATGTTGAAGCTTTTGCCGATGCCGGAGCAGATCTCATCACACTGCACGCCGAATCCGACGTCCACCTGCACCGGGCGATCCACCAGGTAAAAGCCCTCGGCAGACAGGTTGGCGTTTCCCTCAATCCAGCTACGCCCCTGTGCATGATAGAAGAAGTTCTGCCCGACCTGGACATGGTGCTTATCATGAGCGTCAACCCCGGCTTTGGCGGTCAGAAGTTCATCGACGCCTCACTGGACAAAATCCGTCGTCTGCGCGCCATGATCAGCGCCACAGGCAAGGATATTTCCATTGAAGTTGACGGAGGAGTGACCATGGACAACATCGCCCAGATCCACCGTGCCGGCGCTGACACCTTTGTGGCCGGCAGCGCCATATTCTCCACACCGGACTACGGGCACACCATCAACGCCCTGCGCCAGCAGTGCCGGTGAATACCATGACGTCCCGAATCACGGCCATTGGCATGCTGCTGATCGCTTTGCTGGCAGCTGGCTGCGCCGGAAAAATTTACACCGGAAAAAACTACACAACGCGGGTCACTGAATATATTTCCATGTACCCTTCCGTCACCACCGACTTTCGCGACCACACGCTGGGAGTACTCAACTTCAAACCAGCGCGGGACGCCCAGTTTTCCGGACGCATGATGGGTCTCTCCACCGTGCAGGCCTTTCACCTCAAGCGTCTGTTTTTCGCGGTGGAGGACATTGACTCCAACAGCTGGTTCAGCCTGGAGCCAGGGGCCAATGAAGAGCAGGAGATACGACGCGCCATAGAGTTCGCCCGCCAGGAGCGCTACAAATATATTATCGTCGGTCACGTGCGCTCCTATGTGGATGGTGTCAATGAGTCCCTCATCAACAGTACGGTGCGCCTGGTGCGCGCCTCCGACGGCATGACCCTGTGGTATGGCGATGTGGCCGTGCTCGGGAAATTCAACGCCGGACTCTTTGACAACATGTATCCAAGCCTCAGCCAGCAGGCCCCCAACATGAGCGAACTGGCCCTGATCGCGGGAAAACTGGTGACGGACAAGGTTCACGAAATGTACCGCCCCAAGCCCCCCGACTCGGTAAAACCCCTGCACCTCAAGATCTGGGAAGGATTCACCGAAGACAACGGACAGTGGAAATAGCCCTGGCATAAAACCTGCATGCTCCTCTGTAAAAATCATGAGGAGAGTAATATGCGTGTCTTACTTCTGCTCTTCAGTGCCCTGGCCCTGGTGGGGTGCTCACAGAAAGTTCAGTATACCATTCCCGAGCTCAGTCACGTGGAAGACTATGAAGTCGCCCCCGATGATCGCAGCGTACAAAATGGAAGTCTCTGGAGTGACACCAATGTCACCAGCATCTACTTCCTTGATCAAAAAGCCCGTCGTATCAACGACATCATCACCGTGCGAGTTGTCGAATCCAGCTCGGCCAGTAACAGCGGTAACGTTGCCACTTCCCGCGACAGCTCGGTGAATATGGGAGTCACTTCAGTGCTTGGCAAAGAGCGCGGATCACTGAATCCCGCCGTGCAGGCAAACGCGGGGAACAGCTTTTCCGGTTCCGGGCAGCTCCAGAAAGCCGACAACATCACCGCCACCGTATCAACACGCATCGTCAAGGTACTCAATAACGGCAACATGGTTCTGCGCGGCAAGCGCGAAATCATGATCGACAACGAGAAGCAGGTGCTCTTTGTCAGCGGAGTCATCCGTCCCGAAGATATTGACGCCGACAACACCGTCATGTCCTCCGCCCTCGCCGATGCCCAGATCATGTATACCGGCAGTGGCGCACTGGCCGCTTCGCGCAAGCCGGGCTGGGGCACCACCTTCCTGAACACCATCTGGCCATTCTAGGAGCACGACATGCAACGCATTCTCGACACCCTCTATCTGCTTATTCCCCTCGCACTGGCAGCCTTTCTGATGGTCGCGCCGGTCAGCGCTGGCCCCGTGGCATCGCTGAAGGAAATCGCCACCGTCGAAGGCGTCCGCTATAACCAGCTCATCGGCTACGGTCTGGTGGTTGGACTGGATGGCACTGGTGACGGCAGCCGCACCGGATTCACCAATCAGTCACTGACAAACATGCTCAGCCGCATGGGCATTTCCGCTCATCCCGACGACATTAACGTCGACAACGTCGCTGCCGTCATGGTCACCGCCATGCTGCCTCCCTTTGCCAGTCCGGGAGCCCGTATCGACATCACTGTTTCCAGTATGGGCAACGCCGACAGCCTGCAGGGAGGCACCCTGCTGTTGACGCCGCTGAAGGCTCCCAATGGAGATGTGTACGCCGTCGCCCAGGGGCAGGTGAGCCTTGGTGGCTCCGCCAATGCCGCCCATGCCACCGCCGGCAGGATTGTCAATGGAGCCATTGTCGAGCGCTCCATCCCCTTCAGCCTCGAAGGCCGCAGCAGCATCACCCTGCTGCTCAAGAATGCGGACTTTATCGCCGCCAACAATGCTCAGGATGCCATTAACAACCAATATGGCGAAGAAATAGCCCATGCTCGCTCCTCCGGCGTCATCGAAGTGATCGTGCCGGAAAACCTCAGAAACAATATCCCCCGCTTTATCGCACAGTTGGAAACCATTCCCGTGCAACTCTCCAATTCCGGCAAGATCATCGTCAACGAACGCACCGGAACCATCGTGGTGGGTTCGGATATTCGCCTGAGCACCGTCGCCGTCAGCCACGGCAACCTGACCGTGCGCATTGAGCCACAGTTCAATGACGAAGGAGAAGTGGTTGAACCCGGACGCAACGACCGGGTCGCTCTCTTCGAAAATGGAATAAGCATCGGCAATGTGGTGGATGCTCTCAATCGCATGGGCATGACCGCCGAGGACATGATCGCCATTCTGCAGGCCATGAAGCAGGCAGGTGCCCTCAGCGGTGATCTGGAATTCATCTGACCCGTTGTTGCAGTAAAAAGGGGCCCGACTCAGAGAGTCGGGCCCCTTTTCCGGTATTATGTGAATCATCTTTTACTGTACCGCGCCTATACCCTGTGGATGATCACGCTTGCGCATCTCAATCTGCGTGTCTATAAACTTATAGGGTTTGGGGGTAAAGTAGGCGTATATCCCCAGTGCGGTAAAGAAAATGACCGCCAGAATGAGGAACGTAATCAGCTTTCTGAGCTGACGCCTGGTCTGTTTTACTTCTTGATCTTTCTGCATGCCACACCTCCTGAGCAACCACAGAATTCCTGCTATTTCCCGCACTTTTCAAGCAAGTCGGCTATCTTCTCCAGAAGCTGTGGCAAATGTACCGGCTTGCTCTCGAAGTCACTGCAGCCGACCTCAAAGGCCCGGCGTCTATCCTCAGGCAGAGCGTGGGCTGTCAACGCCAGCACCGGGATATGAGTGGTGCGCTGGTTATCGCGGATTCTGCGCGTCGCCTCCCAGCCATCCATAACCGGCAGGCTCATATCCATCAGGATCAGATCGGGCTGATGCTCGGTGGCCTTCCGCAAACCCTCCGCTCCATCACCAGCCGTGATGACCTCATATCCTTTGCGGGTCAGGCGCCTGGTCAGCATGTCACAGTTCAGTTCATTGTCCTCGATGAGGAGAATGGTCGCCATGGCGACTCCTTCCTGAGGTTTTCTGGCACTATAATACCTTCCACGGTAAATGGGAAGCTATAGGGCGTACTTTTTCACAGATTGCAGACCGCTTACGGTAACGCTGTTTTATTGAACGGGAAATGCCTGAGCACTGAGTGCCTGCCTGGCGCCATACAGGACAGATTATCAACCCTTCAGGGAATGACTGATTGACAGTTCATAAAAAGCTGCCCTATATATAATTGAGAAGTAAATTTGGTCCCCGATGTTGCAAAATTATGAAGGAGGAGACTATGACTTTCAGAAAGTACCTGAAACGGGCACTGGTAGGCACTGCCGCCGTTGCCATTTCACTGACCTTTGCATCCAACGTTTCGGCCCAGCGTTCACAGCAGCAGTTTGTCACCATTGGAACTGGTGGAGTAACAGGTGTTTATTATCCGGTAGGCGGCGCTATCTGCCGTCTGGTCAATGCCAATCGCGCTGACCATGGTATCCGCTGCACCGTGGAATCAACCGGTGGTTCTATTTTCAACCTCAACAGCATCCGCGCCGGCGAACTTGACGTGGGAATTGTACAGTCCGACTGGCAGTACCATGCCTATCACGGCACCAGCCGTTTCTCCGATGCCGGCCCCAACAAAAATCTGCGCGCCCTGTTCTCCATCCACCCTGAAGCCTTTACCGTGATCGCACGCAAAGACGCCAACGCCACCAAATTTGCTGATCTTCGCGGCAAGCGCGTGAGCATCGGTGACCCTGGCTCAGGACAACGTGCTTCCATGGACCTGCTGTTGGAAACCCTTGGCTGGGATCACTCCGTGTTCAGCGCCACCTTCGACCTGAAGGCAGCTGAGCAATCCATCGCCCTGTGCAATAACCAGATAGACGCCATGGTCTACTTTGTCGGTCACCCCAATGGTTCCATTCAGGAAGCCACGACCACCTGCGACAGTGTTATCGTTGAAGTCGCCGGTGAAGCGGTGGAAAAGATGATCGCCGAGCGTCCCTACTACCGTACTGCCACTATCCCCGGCGGCATGTACCGCGGCAACCCCAATGATGTACAAACTTTTGGCGTTGGAGCTCTTCTGGTCGCGTCCACCAACGTCCCCGAGAACGTGGTCTACCAGATGGTCAAGTCTCTCTTTGAAGGCCTTGACCAGTTCAAGCGCCTGCACCCGGCCCTTGAGCACCTGGATAAAGAATCCATGGTCTCCGATGCCATTGCCATCCCCCTGCATCCCGGTGCGGAAAAATACTTCCGGGAAGTCGGACTCATCAAGTAATCACCAACTGGGGGAGCACATGCTCCCCCGCTTTGATTCCGCTTCTTTTCGCAAGGCTATTCTCAATGGCTTTACGAAAGTGAGCCAGCAATCAAATCTCTGCTGACACTCGCATCTAAGTCTTGAATCTGCGCACGAAAGGGACCCTATGACACCAGCCAAACAGCCACCCACTCCTGAGGAGCTGGAGCGGATCACACAATCAGAGACCGGAGGCCGCCAGCCAATGGGAATCCAGGGGAAAATCATCTGGACCGTGGCGTTGACATGGTCGCTGTTTCAGCTCTGGTATGCCTCGCCCCTGCCATTTGCGCTGGGTTTCGGGGTCTTTAATACCACCGAAGCACGCTCCATCCACCTTTCCTTTGCGGTATTTCTGGCCCTGACAGCTTATCCGGCCCTGAAGAGCTCGCCCCGCGACTCCATCCCCATACTCGACTGGATACTGGCCATCGCGGCAACCATGAGCGCCAGCTACCTCTACTTCTTCTATGACAGTCTGGCGACCCGTGCCGGAGCTCCCATCACCCAGGATCTGGTGGTGGCCGTTATCGGCATTATCCTGCTGCTGGAAGCAACGCGACGCTCGCTGGGGCTCCCCCTGATGATCGTAGCCATTGTCTTTCTCGGTTATACATTTTTCGGCCCCTATATGCCGGAACTCATCTCCCACCGGGGTGCCAGCCTGGGACGCACCATGTCCCACCAGTGGCTGACCACTGAAGGGGTCTTCGGCGTGGCCATTGGCGTATCCTCAAGCTTTGTGTTTCTCTTTGTCCTTTTTGGCTCTCTGCTTGAGCGAGCTGGGGCCGGAGCCTACTTTATTAAAGTCGCCTTCTCCCTGCTGGGACACATGCGCGGCGGACCAGCCAAAGCCGCCGTGGTTGCCTCCGGCTTCAGTGGCATCATTTCCGGTTCTTCCATAGCCAATGTGGTCACCACCGGAACCTTTACCATTCCCCTCATGAAACGGGTCGGCTTCCCCGGCACCAAGGCGGGCGCCATCGAGGTTGCGGCCTCTACCAATGGCCAGCTGACACCTCCCATCATGGGCGCTGCGGCATTCCTGATGGTGGAGTACGTGGGAATCTCCTATCTGGAAGTCATTAAACACGCCCTTCTGCCCGCCATCATCTCCTACATCGCCCTCATCTATATCGTGCACCTGGAAGCCGTCAAAGCCAACATGAAAGGCCTGCCCCGCACGGCTCAGTCCTCCATGGCCCGCAGCGCGCTGTCCTTTGTGGGAACCTTCCTGGGTATGTGTCTTCTCTCCCTGCTGGTCTATTACGGGGTGGGCTGGACCCGCGATGTTTTCGGTCCCGTGGCCTCCGTGGTGCTGGCCGTGGCCATGGGCGTGGCCTATGTCGCGCTTCTGCGCGTGGCTTCCCGTTACCCTGACAGCGGCGAGGAACTGTCGGTGGAGTCCCTCAAGGAAGTCCCGGCCCTCAAGCCCATTCTCCTTTCCGGACTGCACTTCCTGCTGCCGGTCTTTGTCCTGGTATGGTGCCTGATGGTGGAGCGTTTCAGCCCGGGCCTTTCCGCCTTCTGGGCCACCACCTTCATGGTCTTTATCCTGATTACCCAGCGACCTGTACTGGCCTTCTTCCGCCGCTCCGGCGATATTGTACCCGCCGTGTATCGAGGCATTGATGATCTGTTCAGCGGCCTGGTTACCGGCGCGCGGAACATGATCGGCATCGGCGTGGCAACGGCTACCGCCGGCATCGTGGTGGGCACCGTGACCCTGACCGGTATCGGACTTGTCATGACGGATCTGGTAGAATTCATCTCCGGTGGCAACCTTATGCTCATGCTGATCTTTACGGCGATCATCAGTCTGATTCTGGGGATGGGCCTGCCCACCACTGCTAACTACATCGTCGTATCCACCCTGATGGCTCCGGTCATCGTGGCCCTGGGCGCACAACACGGCCTCATTGTGCCCCTGATCGCCGTCCACCTCTTTGTCTTCTACTTCGGGATTCTGGCCGACGACACTCCACCGGTGGGACTGGCGGCCTATGCCGCTGCCGCCATATCACGCAGCGATCCCATTGCCACCGGCATCCAGGGCTTCACCTACGATATGCGCACCGCGATCCTGCCCTTTATGTTCATATTCAATACACAACTGCTGCTGATTGACATCCCAAACATCTGGGAGCTGATCTTTACCGTGGCAGGTGCCATTGGCGCCATGCTCACCTTCGCCTCCGCTACCCAGGGATACTGGATGGTGAAGAATCGCCTGTGGGAATCCCTGGTCATGCTGGTGGTTGCTTTCAGCCTCTTCCGTCCCGGATTCTGGATGGATATGGTCTACCATCCCATGACCAAACTCGACCCGGTGCACATTGCCGATGTTGCCGAGAAGGTGCCTTCCCATGACACCCTGCGCATGCGCGTGGCTGGTGAGACCTTTGACGGCCGCGAATTTGATCGCATCATCCTGCTGCCCCTGGGAAAAAAAGGCGCCGATGGCATGACGCGCATTGAAGAGACGGGCCTTATACTCCACACCACCGACGACCAGCGGGTTATCGTGGACATGGTGGTCTTCGGCAGCAAAGCGCAGCAGATGGGCTTTGACTTTGACTGGGAAATCCTCTATGTGGAGCGCGAAGAGGACCAGCCACCCAAGCACCTGATGTTTATTCCGGCCATTGCTGCCATGGTGGCAATAGGCATGCTACAGCGCAGACGCCAGAAACTGCAGGCCACCTGATCAGGACGAACACTGCAGGGCAGAAGGGTACTCCTCTTCTGCCCTGTTTGTATTTCCCTTCCACCGTGCTACTATTTCCCGTCGCAGGACAGACACAGCTCTGCCTGCCGAAAGACCACATCGACGACCGCAATGGAGCATGTACATGTCCACCACCAACACACCACAGCGCCGCCTGCCTGCTGAATGGGAACCACAGGATGCCATTCTGCTGGCATGGCCCCACGGGGCCAGCGACTGGCAACCCGTACTCACACAGGCCCGCCAGACCTTTTGCGATATTGCCGGCCATATCAGCCAGCGCCAGATGGTCATCATCGTCGCTCCTGACACCCGGATGCCCCTTGCCGACCTGACCAGCTCGGGTGCCAGGCTGGAGAATGTGCGCTGTTATGACATCAAGACCAATGACACCTGGATTCGCGATTTCGGTCCCATAACTGTCGAGGATCAGCAGCAGCTGAGGCTGCTCGACTTCAGCTTCAACGGCTGGGGCAAAAAGTTTGAGGCGACCCACGATAATAACGTCACCCGGCAGCTGCATCAGCTGGGAGCGTTCACCGCGCCCCAACACCGTTTCGACTGGGTTCTGGAGGGCGGCAGCATTGAAAGCGATGGCCGCGGCACCATTTTAACCACCTCCAACTGCCTGCTGGAGCCAAATCGCAACCCACAGCTGAACCAGCAGGAGATCGAAGAACAGATTCTGCGCACCGTCCTGGGTGCCCGCAAAGTGCTCTGGCTGGACCACGGCCACCTGGAAGGCGATGATACCGACGCCCACATCGACACCCTGGCGCGCCTCTGTCCCGACAATACCATCGTGTATGTCGCCTGCGACGACCCCGACGACTCCCACTTCAGCGCCCTCAAGGCCATGGAGGCGCAGCTTGCCTCCTTTACCTGTGCTGATGGCAGACCCTATCGCCTGCTCCCCCTGCCATGGCCGGCTCCCTGCCATGCCGCCGACGGCCATCGCCTGCCGGCCACCTACGCCAACTTCCTGATCATTAACGGTGCCGTACTGGTTCCCGTCTATGGCGATCCCGCCGATGCCCTGGCCCTGCAGGTGGTTGCCACCGCCTTTCCCGACCACGAAATCATCGGCGTCAACTGCCGGACCCTGATCGAACAGCATGGTTCACTGCACTGTGTGACCATGCAACTTCCCCAAGGAGCCGTTACCCCATGAGCACCATCAAAACCGCATTAATACAGCAGACATGCACGGACAACCGCCAGCAGACCATGGACAGAACCGCCAGCGCCATCGCGCACGCTGCTCGCAGCGGGGCCACGCTGATTGTCCTGCAGGAGCTGCACTGCAGCCTCTACTTCTGTCAGCAGGAGCAGGTGGAGTGTTTCGACCTGGCCGAACACATACCCGGCCCGTCTACAGCGTTTTTTGGCGATCTGGCCCGCCAGCACCAGGTGGTGCTGGTCACGTCCCTCTTTGAAAAACGCGCTCCCGGGCTCTACCACAACACGGCGGTGGTGCTGGAAAAGGATGGCTCCATCGCCGGCACCTATCGCAAAATGCATATTCCCGATGATCCGGGATTTTACGAAAAATTCTACTTCACCCCCGGCGACCTTGGCTTTGAACCAGTCCAGACCTCTGTGGGCAGGCTTGGCGTGCTGGTCTGCTGGGATCAGTGGTACCCTGAAGCGGCGCGACTCATGGCCCTGGCCGGAGCGGATCTGCTGCTCTACCCCACGGCCATCGGCTGGGATCCCACCGATACCGACGCGGAAAAGCAGCGCCAGCGCGATGCCTGGATAACCATTCAGCGCAGCCACGCCATTGCCAACGGCCTGCCCGTCATCAGCGTCAACCGCACCGGGCGGGAAGCCGATCCAGCCAATCCCTCCAGCGGTATCGACTTCTGGGGCAGCAGTTTTGTCTGTGGCCCCCAGGGAGAATTCCTGGCCCAGGCGTCCAAAGACCGTGAAGAGACCCTCCTGGTGGATATCGACCTGCAGCGCAGCGAAGATGTGCGCCGTATCTGGCCCTTCCTGCGCGATCGTCGCATCGACGCCTATGACGACATCCTGCTGCGCTACCGGGATCGCTGATGGCACTGCTCAGTCTGCGCAATCTCTCCATCGCCTTCGGCCAGCACCCCCTTCTCGATGGCATCGCATTTCACGCCGAAGCGGGCGAACGCATCTGCCTGACCGGTCGCAACGGCGCGGGCAAGTCAACCCTCATGAAGATCCTGGCCGGCACTCTCACCGCCGACAGTGGTGAAATAGTCCGTCAGCCCGACCTGCGTGTCTCGCTGCTCCCCCAGGAAATTCCCGGGGAACTTGACGGCAGCGTCTGGGAAGTCATCGCCAGTGGTCTGGCCGACAAGGCACAACTGCTGGAATCCTATCATCAGCTCACCCGGCATCTGGAAAGTGCTGAGTTGTCCACGCAGCAGCGTCTGCTTGAGCAGCTGGACCAGTACCAGCGCGAACTGGAGAGTCAGGGAGCCTGGCAGTTCTATGGGGAAATCGACCGTATGGTCAGCCTGCTCCAGCTTGATGGCAACCTGGCTTTCCGGGAACTTTCCGGCGGCATGAAGCGCCGAGTCCTGCTGGGTCGAGCCCTGGTCAGTGATCCCCATATTCTGCTGCTGGACGAGCCCACCAACCACCTGGACATCAGCGCCATCACCTGGCTGGAAGACTTTCTGCTGCGCAGCAGTCGCACCATAGTCTTCATCACCCACGATCGAGCCTTCCTGCGCAGCCTGGCAACGCGCATCGTGGAGATTGACCGGGGCAACCTGCGCAACTGGGACTGCACCTTCGACCAATACCTGGAGCGCCGCGAAGCGGTGCTTCAGGATGAGCTCAAAGCGCAGCAGCACTTCGACCGCAAACTCAGCGAAGAGGAGCAGTGGATACGCCAGGGCATCAAGGCCCGTCGCACCCGCAACATGGGGCGCGTACGCGCCCTTGAGGAGCTTCGTCGCCAGCGCAGCCAAAGGCGCAGTGCCGAAGGCAAAGCGCGCATGGAAATTCAACAGGCGGGTCGCTCCGGTAACCTGGTGGCCGAAGCCACGGGAGCTGGCTGGAGCGTCGATGGCAGAACCATTGTCGCCCCCATGGATCTTACCATCATGCGCGGTGACCGCATCGGTATCATCGGGCCAAACGGCTGCGGCAAGACAACCTTGCTGCGCCTGATGCTGGGGCAGCTTCCTCCCACCACGGGAAGAGTGGAGCTGGGAACCAATCTGCATATCCGCTACTTTGACCAGCATCGACAACAGCTGGACGAAGAAAAAAGCGTGCGGGAGAATGTAGCCGATGGCAACGACATGCTGGAAATCAATGGCAGGAACCGTCATGTGATTGGGTATCTTCAGGACTTTCTCTTCACCCCTGAGCGCTTCCATACCCCCGTCAAAGCCCTTTCGGGAGGTGAGCGCAATCGCCTGCTGCTGGCGAAGCTCTTTGCCGCACCGTCCAACCTGCTGATCATGGACGAGCCCACTAACGATCTTGACGTGGAGACGCTGGAACTGCTGGAAGAACTGCTGATGGAATATCAGGGCACCCTGCTGCTGGTCAGCCACGACCGTGCCTTCCTCAACAATGTGGTCACCAGCACCATTGCCTATGAAGATGGCCGCTTCCGGGAGTATGTGGGCGGATACGACGACTGGCTTCGCCAGCGCCCGACTCCGGCTGTGGCGCGCACCGTTGTTCCGGAACCGGCGGCAAAGACCCGTGGTGCCGGCAGACCCGCGAAGCCGAAGTTGAGCTTTCAGCAGAAAAAGGAGCTTGAGGAGCTGCCCGCACGTATCGAAGAGCTGGAGCAGCGCCAGCAGGAGCTGTACGACCTTATGGCCGATCCGCAGTTCTACCAGCGGGAGGGGGAATCCATAGCCACCACCAAGGCAAAGCTGGAGGAGGTGCAGGCAGAGCTGGAAGGGCTCTTTGCGCGCTGGGAGGAACTGGAGTCCCTGGTGCGCGAAATGGAAAAATCACAGGCCTGAAAGTATCCTTTACGGCTGCTCAGGCTTGTCGGGGGTATTCAGGCGATAGCGCAGGTTTCGTTCGCTGATGCCGAGCACTTCAGCCGTTTTGCGGCGGTGGCCATCCATGATCTCCAGGGTCTCCTGAATAAACAGATCCTGCAGCTGCTGCAGAGTCATCCCCACAAAGGGTTTCAGGCTGGGGAGCTCGCCATCATGGGCGACCGGTCCGCTGTCCTTGAGGCTGGCCGGCAGATCGTGAATTTCTATGATTTCCCCCATGGCCATGACCAGGGAAGATTCAATGATATTGCCCAATTCCCGGATATTCCCTGGATAGGTATAGCTCATCAGCCGTGCTTCCGCAGCGCGGCTGAAGCGCTTGGGGCAGGTACCCTGCTCCTGGCAGAATTTCTCCACCAGAAACTTCGTCAGCATGGGAATATCCTCAGTGCGTTCGCGCAGCGGTGGCAGATGCAGGTGAATGACATTGATGCGGAAATACAGATCCTCGCGAAAGCTGTTTTCGCGGACGGCTTTCAGCAGGTCGCGATTGGTGGCCGTAATGACCCGCACATCCAGGGCGATGGTCCTGTTGGAGCCCAGCCGTGAGATTTCCCGCTTCTGCAACACGCGCAGCAGTTTGGCCTGCAGTGGTGGAGACATTTCGCCAATCTCATCGAGAAAAATGGTTCCACCCTGCGCCACTTCGAAGCGGCCCTGTCGTGAACCGCTGGCTCCGGTGAAAGCCCCCTTTTCGTATCCGAACAGTTCACTTTCCAGCAGCTGTTCGGGAATGGCGGCACAGTTCAGCACCTCGAAGGGCTCCTTGGCCCGTTTGCCGGAATAATGAATGGCACGGGCCACCAGCTCTTTGCCTGTGCCACTCTCCCCGGTAATAAGCACCGTCGAGGAGACATCCTTGACCTTGTCGATCAGACCATAGATTCTCTGCATGGAATCACTCTTGCCAATAAGCTCTTCGTAGCGGTATTTTTTCTCAAGCTCCTTTGAAAGGTATTCCACCTGGCTGTTCAGCTGCTTAAAGTGAAGGGCCCGCTCGATATTGACGATGAGCTCATCGATGTTGATGGGCTTGGTGATATAGGTGAACGCGCCGTTCTGCAGCGCTTTTACCGAGGATTCGATGGTGCCGAAGGCCGTGATGATGATGACTTCAATGCCGGGCTGAATCTCCTTGATCTGCTTCAGGACATCAATACCATCGACATTGCCGATTTTGAGATCCAACAGACAGATATGAAAGAGCTCCTGGCGGATCTCCTCAAGGGCCCTGTGGGGCTCGGTGAAGACACTGACCTCATACTGATCCTCCAGGGCGAAGGAGAGAGAAGCGCCAATGGACGCTTCATCATCCAGTATGAGTATGCGATTCATGGGAGTCATGGTACCTCGGCATTTGTGGTTTCGCGCCCGTTCACTCTCAGGGCCGCCTGTGCATTCTCACTGGGTTACCCCATGCCTCGCCTGCTCGCTGGACAGGTTCAGAGCTGTCAACCCGTGCTGGCTCAGGCAGGGTGCAAACTGTCAGGCTGCTGTTGCGGGGATGCGTACATGTCATTATAACGCAGAATCAAAATATACCGAAATAACCGTGCCAAATTTCTGGTTGCTGGAGATATGCAGTTCACCACGGTTCTCCTTGATCAGCTGGTCGGCAATGGGTATACCCAGTCCGGTGCCCTTGGGTTTGGTGGTAAAAAAGGGTTCCAGGGCCTTCACGCGGCCATCCTCATCCATGCCGATTCCATCATCAACGATCTGGATACAGACCCGATCAGCCTTATCGCGGGTTCTCAGGGTGATGTGCAGGGGCTCGCCACTCTTGAGGCGCTTCTCTTCCAGGGCGTCCAGGGCATTAATCAGAAAGTTGATGACCACCTGCTTGATCTGATTGTGGTCGACGCAGATCTGGCGATGGGACTGATAATCGCGCAACAGGGCAAATCCTTTGTTCATGACGCTGCGTTCGAAGAGAATATAACACTCATCCAGAATGGTGCTGGCGGCAATGGTCTCGAATATCTGCTGCCGTGGACGGGCGTAATTGATCAGTCCTTCGATGAGCTGATTGACCCGCGTGATCTCACGGGGCACGTAGGTGGATATTTCCTTCTGGAAACGCTCATTATGGAGCTTGGTGGGAATAAGTTCCACGAATGTCTTGATGGAACTCAAAGGGTTGCGTATTTCATGGGCGATGCCGGCCACTACGCGGCTTAACGCCTTGCTCTTCTCCTGCTCAAAAAGCTTCTTGCGCAGCTCCGTCTCTTCGGTCACATCCTCGAAAGTCAGGATGAGTCCGTTGATGTGCTGCTCAAAACTGAAGAGGGGATAGACATAGTAGCGCAGCTGGTAGAGGGTTTCCGGGTCACGCTCCCACTCTTTTGTTTCACCGAGATAGTAGTTTTTCCGGCCACTGAGAACCTCATCAGCCTTGTTCTTCAGCAGCTCACTGATCAGCTGCACCCGGGAATAGTGCTCCCCCAGGGGCAGTTCCCTGAGCCCCACGATTACCGATGCCTTCTGGTTGAATTTGGTGATCAGTCCTTCACGATTCAGGGTGACGATGCCCCGGGGGCTGCTGTCGATAATCTGTCGCAGGAACTCGACATTATTTCTGGTCAGTTCAACCTGTTCGACGAGGGACGCGTTCAGATGGCTGAGATCACGGGTCTTGCGGTCCACTTCCTTCTTCAGCTGTCGATTCCAACGGGCTCCCACCAGGAAGAGGATCAGAAAGACCGCGATGAGGGCCAGGGTGATTTTCACGACCACCAGCAGCGTTCCCGAGGCAAACTCCTGCGATGTTTTGAACCATTTCTGGTACATATCCCCATACTCACCCGTCGACTTGACATGCCGTATACCGCTGTTGAGGGTATGCAGCAGGCGATAGTTGTCTTTGGATACGGCAAAGGAGTAGTCCAGCGGCATAAGATAGGTGCGCGCGAAGCTGTAGCGATCTTCCAGGTGGTGTTGTTCCAGATAGTGCTCCGCGATGGCGACATCGCCCACAAACACATCGGCCCGGCCGAGCAGGAACGCTTCGATGGCGGCACGCTGGCTGCCGGCAACCTGGTAGTGAATGCGCCGGATATTCTTCAGGAAATCATACTCAATGGTGTGACTCTGCAGGGCAACCAGCGTCTCGGAAAGATCCGTCACCGCATCGATGCCATGCCTGTCTGCTGGAGTGAGGATACCAACGGAAGTCGAATAGAATGGCTCGGAAAAATCCATGAGTTCCGCGTAGCTGCGCGAGAAAGGGATGCTGACGATGATGTCAACCTGCTGTTCCCGGATGGCCTCAATGGCACGGGATCTGGCCATGGGCACATACTGCAGCCTGATATGGTGCAGGGCGGCAATGCGGTCGAGAACTTCAATGGCAAAACCGGCTGGCACCCCTTCCTGCGCGGCATTCAGGGGGGCCAGATCCGGTTCATAGGCGACGATGAGGGTCTGATGGCTGTATTCATGACGAGGCTCGCCAAAGGATGTTCCCACGAAGAACACCATCAGCACAAAGACATATAAACAACGCACGGCAGAAAGTTCCCTTTCCATAAAGAGCCAGTGGTGGCGCCAGCTTCTTGCCCACCGGCACCCCCGCTGGCATAACGGTGAAGAGTGTCCTCAGGCCTCCGCAACGGCTTCCTTCGATCGATTCAGGGTGGGCTGGTTGATTCCGCCCTCGCGCCTGGCTTTACGCCACTGAATGAAGATCGTCAGTAATACGATGCTGAAGCCGAGGATATCCTGAAGTATATTCGGGTTCATGAACAGCAGTGCTCCACCGAAGAGCACCACCCGCAACAGGGTATTGATACGGGTCAGGAAGTATCCTTCCGCCGCAGTCCCCAGCATGACCACGCCCACAATGGAGGTGGCGGTAACCATCAGTCCTTCCAGCAAGGTGGTGTTGATCAGCAGCAACGAGCTGTTATACACGAAAATATAGGGAACAATAAAGCCGGCGATAGAGAGCTTCATGGACATGAAGCCGGTCTTCATCTGATCCCCACCCGAGATTCCCGCTGCGGCAAACGATGCCAGCGCCACGGGAGGCGTGATATTGGCGAAGATACCGAAGTAGAAGACAAACAGGTGCGCTACCAGGGGCTCAATGCCAATGGCCACAAGAGCCGGTGCCGCCATGGTCGCCGTGATGATGTAGGTGGGAATACTGGGCAGACCCATGCCGAGGACGATACAGGCAATCATGGTAAATACCAGGGTCAGGAAAAGGGACTCACCACCCAGCAGAACAATGCCATTCGCCAGTTTCAGTCCGAAACCGGTAAGCGTCGCCACACCCACGATCAGGCCGACACAGGCACAGGCGATGGCGACGGGCACCACGGAGCGCGCGCCATTTTCCAGGGCATCCAGAATATCCTTCAGACCCAGGCGCGTGGTCTGGCGCAGCATGGCCACTGCCACCGTTACCAGAATCGTCAGAAATGCGGAGTAAATGATAGTCCTGCCCGTAAAGAAGAGCATGAAGATCAGGAAGAGCAGGGGTATCAGCAGGTGTCCGCGCTCCTTGAGCACTTCCATGACCCGAGGCAGATTCTCGCGGGAGATTCCCTGCAGGCCATCCTTGGTGGCGCGCAGATGAATCTGCACGATCACGCCAAGGTAAAAGAGCAGAGCGGGCAGCAGGGCGGCAATGGCGATATCGCGATAGGGTACCCCCAGAACCTCCGCCATGATGAAAGCGGCTGCCCCCATGATCGGCGGCAGAATCTGCCCCCCCACACTGGCCGAAGCCTCTACGGCGCCGGCAAATTCACGGTTATAGCCAACCCGCTTCATAAGAGGAATGGTGAAGGAGCCCGTTGTCACCACATTGGCAACGGCCGCTCCATTGATACTTCCCAGAAAGCCACTGGAGATAACGGCAACTTTTGCCGGTCCGCCCCGGGACTGTCCGGCAATGGCCAGGGCAAGGTCATTAAAGAGCTGGCCCATCCCCGATTTCGCCAGAAAGGCGCCAAAGAGGATAAAGAGAAAGATATAGGTGGCTGAAACACCGATGGCAGTTCCGTAGACGCCTTCGGTGGTCACATACATAAAGTTGACGATATCTTCCCACAGGTAACCACGGTGACGGAATATACCGGAAAACTGTCGTCCGAACAGGCCGTACAGCAAAAAGGTAGCGGCCAGCACAGGCAGAGCCCAGCCGGTCACCCGCCGCGCACCTTCCAGCACCAGAACCACCAGAATACCGCCGAAAAGCAGATCCCACTGGTTGGGCATGCCACCGCGCATATAGATGGCCGTATGCTCGAACATGATATAGATGGTGGTACTGAAGGCCATCAGCGCCAGTACCGCGTCATACCAGTGCAGCTTGTCACGCCGCAGCTTGCGGGAAGCGGGGTAGAGTAGAAAAATGAGCCCCAGCACCACTGCCACGTGCAGCGAGCGGTGAATCAGTGTCACCGGTGTGCCGAAGTAAGAGGTATAGAGGTGGTAGAGGGAGAGCGTGATCGCCAGGGCGGAGACGATCAGGGTAATGGGCTTGGAACTGAAGGTGCGAAAGCGCGATTCGTTATCATATTTCTCGAGAACTTCCTGCAGCTTCGAGTCAGGCTGTTGTGTTTCTTTACTCATTGGGATCACCTTGATTGTATGGAGAGTCTGAGCGGTTCATGGTGGGGGAGGTCGTCACGGTCCAGCAGAATCCGTTGATTCAGAAGGACATGGTATTCGGCATCGAATGAGTGGATCCACTGGAGAAAGTCGAGCTGTAAATCAAATCCCGTGCAGACCACCTGCCCACCATTCACCGAACAGTTTCCACTCTGAAGGGGAACACCCGCCCCATAAGAGAAAAAGCGCGTCTGCGTCAGCACAAGCGTTCCATCGATCTGCACCTGGTAGGTTTCTGTCCAGGGGGTCAGTTCCACCGAGTGAATCCAGGCAAGCGTGATTTCATCATCGGGCTCCACCGGGGCGTGGAAGTGGACCTCATGGCTGCGTACGTGGCGTATTTCCAGCACGAGTCCCTCGGCGCTGACCGTGGAAACGGCGAGAAACAGCAACAGCAGCAGACGCACCATGAACACCACCAGAGTACCTCCCGAAATGCGGGGCGCCCCCAAGGGCACCCCTGGTTTCACTTTGACTTACTTCAGTGCGCCGACTTCGCGGAAATAGCGCTCGGCACCAGGATGGAAGGGCACCGGCATGCCGTCGGCAACTGTCTCCAGCTTGATGTTACGCGCGGCGTTATGGGCTCCGTACAGTGTGTCCAGATTTTCAAACAATGATTTGGTGATATGATAGACCACATCGTCGGAGAGGCGATGGTTGACCAGCATGACGTTGGTGATGGTTGCAGTCTGCACATCGTTTTTATCGTTGTAGGTTCCGCCGGGAATAATACCTGCGGCAAAGAAAGGGTAATTTTTGGTGAGGTAGGCAAGCGCGTCATTGTCAATGGGAATGATCTTGGCCTCATGGGTGGTGGAGAGATCAATGACCGTCGCATTGGGAATTCCGCTGGTGACAAAGGCCGCGTCAATCATGCCGTTTTTGATCTGATCAACCGCTTCGCTGTAGGAGAGGTAATCCTGGCGGATGTTATCATAGCTCATGCCATGGGCTTCCAGGATCAGGCGGGCGTTCAACTCAACCCCGGAGTTGGCGGCACCCACGCCCACACGGCGGCCTTCCAGATCACGCACAGAGTTGATGCCGGTGCGCGTCGTGGTCACCAGCTGCACATAGTTGGGGTAGAGGGCCGTCAGGCCACGCAGATCCTTGTTACCGGGACGACCTTCAAAGGCGCCGATTCCCTCATAGGCCTGAGCCACCGCGTCGCCCATGACGATGGCCAGTTCAACACGGTTGCGATTCAGCAGGTTGATGTTTTCCACAGAGGCTCCTGTGGACTGGACAGAGGTGTCCACTTTCAGGTCACGGGCGATAATATTGGCTACCGCTCCGCCGATGGGATAGTAAACTCCTGAAGTACCGCCAGTGGCGATGGTGATAAACAGGTTTCTGTCAAACTGCTGGGCAGCAGCACTCACGGCCAGAAGCGCCAGGGAAAGAAAAATACTCAGGGATACCAGGATCTTCTTCATGGAAAGCCTCCTCAAATGTTGGATGCCACGGTACATGAGCAATACCTGTACCACTTGAGTTGAGTGCTTGCAAAACAGTGTTTTCGGGGGACAACTTCCCCCTTGTTCCCAACGAAGAGACCGCCCCACAGGCGGCAGAATCTGCCGCCTGTGGCAAATCCTGCCGCCTACGACTCGGCCGCCGTGCTCTGCCACTGCAGGTAGGCTTTAATAAATTCATCCAGAGCGCCGTCGAGAACCGCTTCCGCGTTGCCGGTTTCGTGACGGGTGCGCAGGTCCTTGACCATTTTATAGGGGTGCAGGACATAGCTGCGAATCTGGCTGCCCCAGGCGATATCCATCTTGCTGTCCTCCACTTCCCGCAGCCCCTGCCGTTTCTTCTCCAGCTCCAGCTCATAGAGCTTGGCCCGCAGCATCTTCATGGCCTGATCCTTGTTCTGGTGCTGTGAGCGTTCGCTCTGACACTGGGTGACCACGCCAGTGGGCGTATGGGTAATGCGCACGGCGGAATCCGTGGTATTGACGTGCTGTCCGCCAGCGCCACTGGAACGGTATGTATCGATACGCAGATCGCTCTCCCTGATGTCCACTTCAATGGAGTCGTCGATCTCGGGACTGACAAAAACAGACGTAAACGAGGTGTGACGGCGTGCGTTGGAATCAAACGGCGATATACGCACCAGGCGGTGAACACCCGTTTCCGATTTCAGGTTTCCATAGGCGTAGAGGCCTTCAATAAACAGCGTTACGCTCTTGATACCGGCTTCCTCGCCCTCCTGGTACTCCATGATGGTGACCTTGAACTTGCGCTTTTCCGCCCAACGGGTGTACATGCGCATAAGCATACTCCCCCAGTCCTGGCTTTCCGTTCCTCCGGCGCCAGCGTTGATGGTCAGGTAGGCGTTAGAAGGGTCGTGTTCATCGGAGAGCAGCACTGTCAACTCGTAGTCGGCAACGAGTTTTTCCAGTCTCGCGAGATTCTGCGTCAGCTCGTCGACGTTACTCTCGTCCTCCTGGCAGAATTCGTGGAGTACCTTGACATCTTCCAGCAGACGGTGAATCTCGTTAAAGTCGGCCAGGGCATCCTTGAGCATTTTGTCTTCGCGCAGGATACCCTGCGCCTGCTGGGGATCATTCCACAGTGTAGGGTCTTCAATCATGGGAACCAGTTCGGCCAGACGCTCCTCTTTGGCAGGAACGTCAAAGACACCTCCGGAAAAACTCGACCTTTTCCTCCATGGCATCTATGCGGGGCTGAAAATCGATAATCATGGCGCTATCTCCTTTTTCATAAGTGATTTTTGAATATAATTCAGAGAGTCAATGCGAGCGACCCTGGCCAGGGGCAGATAGACTGCAGCCGCAACGCCCAGGTAGAGGACCACCCGCAGGCCTGTGCCCGCGTCCAGCCAGGGCAACAGCGCGAACTTCATCACCAGCAGGACGGCGCCAAGCATACCACTGACCAGCAGAATTCTCCAGGTCTCGCCATTGAACAGGCGCACATCAGTCATCCCCCGCTGACGGGCAATATGCCACAGATAGAGGAAGTTCCCCCAGCTGGCCGCAGAGGTGGCCAGCGCCAGTCCGGCGTGCCCCAGAGGATACATCAGGGCGAGATTCAGGAGGATATTGACCAGCATGGCCCAGGCAGCTGCCTTCAGTGGGGTCTTACTGTCTTCCAGGGAGTAGAAGAGCGAAACCACCAGCTTGACCAGAGCAAAGGCCAGCAAACCAAGGGAGTAGGCCGCCAGGGCCATGTAGGTCATCAACGCGTCGTACTCAGTGAACTCACCCCGCTGAAAAAGCAGGCGGATAATATCATCACCGGCGATCACCAGCCCCACAATGCACGGCAGAGTGATAAAGTTGATCAGGTCTATCCCGCGACGCAGCAGGCCGTTGAGCTCGCCGCTATTCCTGTCAACAACACTGCGGCTCAATCCGGGCAGAATCGCCGTGGATACAGCCACACCAAACACACCCAGGGGAAACTGCACCAGACGGTTGGCATAGTACAGGAAGCTGACACTGCCGGCCACCAGGTAACTGGCGATGATGGAATCGACGGTGGTGTTCACCTGGGCCACGGCAAGGCCGATCACCCCAGGCCCCATCAGGGTGACAATCTGCACGATGCGGGGATCGCGGAAGTCCAGACGAAAGCGCAGCCGGTAGCGCAGGCGATAGAGGCTTGGGATCTGCATGAGAAACTGCAGAAGGCCGCCGATGGTCACACCAATGCCAAGGGCGTATATGGATTGATCAAAGGCGTAGTAGCCGACGATCGCCGCCACGATAATGGCGAGGTTAAAGGCAAATGAGGTAAAGGACGCGATAAAGAATTTCCCCTTGGTATTCAGCACCGCCATCACGGTGGTCGCCATGCCGATAAAGAAGAGAAAGGGAAACATGATGCGGGTCAGCAGCACTGTCATCTCATGCTTGCCCTCAACCTGGCCAAAACCGGGAGCCATGACCCAGACCAGCAAGGGCGCGGCAATCACACCGACCAGCGTCACTCCCGCCAGCACCACGCTCAGCAGGCTGAGCACTTTCTGGAAGAGCTCGTTGCCCTGTTCGTCACCATCGCTTTTCACGGTTTTGGAGAGTATGGAAACAAAAGAGGCCGAAAGGGCTCCTTCGGCAAAAAGTCGCCTGAGCAGCGAAGGAATGCTGAAGGCGATGAAAAAGGCATCGGCGCGGTGGCCTGCGCCAAAAAACATGGCGATGACCATATCGCGGACAAAGCCCACTATGCGACTGAGAAATGTGGCGGAAGCGAATGAGGCCACTGCGCGGGCCAGAAGACGACTTTCTCCCTGCTGGGACATGCGTGATCCTTCATACTGTTCTCACCTGCCCGCAAAAGGGGGCAGACACCGCGGCCAACCGTGAACAGGCAGCAACTGAACATCATAGTGGGCTGAACACAAAAAAGCCACAGCATTGTCGACATGACAATGCTGTGGCAGGGAAAATTGTGTCTTCAGACAGATTTGGTGCAGTCCGGGCAGATACCGGAGAACTCCAGACGATGCTCACTGATGGAGAAACCGGTTCGCGACTCCACCTGGTCGTGCAGATGATCGTAGGTGTCGAACTCCACATCGTCGATGCGGCCACACTGAATGCAGCGCACATGGTAGTGGGGTTCCACCGTCCCGTCGTAACGGGACTGGCCTTTGCCATAATTCATCTCCAGCACCAGACCTTCCTGCTGCAGGGTGTTCAGATTACGGTACACCGTCCCCAGACTGACATTGGGTATGATCTTCCGAACCTGGTTGTAAATCCACTCCGCCGATGGATGCTGTTTGGTGCTGCGCAGCACATCGAGGATAACCCGGCGCTGCTGTGTCATCTTCATGCCCTTGTCGCGCAGAGAAGAGGTAATTTCCGAAATACTCTTTTTATGTGTCTGCATACTTCACCCCGCAGTGGAATTTTCTGTGCTGCTTGTTAACTTTGCGAGTCATTATTGATTCTGCCATTTTTTTTCTTAACTTACAATACCATACTTTTCCGATAGATAAAAAAAGACGGGGTCTGGAACCAGGTAGCGCAGTGGTCGATTCTCCAGCAGCGCGTTGCGAATATAGGTACTGGAGATCTCAAGCTCAGGCATGGGAATAAGATAGCAGGATTTAGCGGTATCCTCCAGATCAGCGGTAATGTGCGATCGGTACCAGGGTGGCAGGTGCTCAGCAATGGAGTCCAGACTGATGCTGCCCGGGCGGCTGGCAACGGCGAAGCGCAGATTCCTGAGCAGGTACTCACTGTCCTGCCAGTTCGTTATGGTGGAAAAGATATCCGCGCCGGTGATAAAGCAGTAGTTGCGCGGGTTCTCCAGATTGCGGATGGTGTCGGCGGTATAACTGTACCCGGAACGCTCAATCTCCATGGTGGAGATAAAAAATCGTGGATTGTCCTCCACGGCCAGATGCAGCATATGCAGCCGCTCAATGGAGTCCATGACGTCCACTTCTTTATGGGCCGGCTTATTGGAGGGCAGAAACATGACCTTTTCCAGACGCAGGGTGTGCATCACGTATTCAGCCAGAAAGAGATGTCCGTTGTGAATCGGGCTGAATACGCCCCCCAGTATACCGATCATCGGATCTGTCCACTCCCGCTGACAATATACTTGGTAGTGGTCAGCTCGCGCACACCCATGGGGCCTCGACAGTGCAGCTTCTGAGTGGAAATGCCGATTTCCGCCCCCATGCCGAACTGGCCACCATCGGTAAAGCGGGTAGAGGCGTTGACATAAACGGCAGCGGCATCCACGATCTTCTGAAAGAGTCCGGCCGCGTGGTAGTTCTCGGTGACAATGGCTTCCGAATGACCTGTGCCATGCTGCTGGATGTGCTCAACTGCCTGTTCCAGCGAATCAACCACGCGCAGATTCATGATGAGATCCAGGTACTCGGTGTCCCAGTCCTCCGCCTTTGCCGCCACGATGCCCGCATCGGGACACAGTTTTATGCTGGCTTCACAGCCACGGATCTCCACTTTTTTCCTTGTCATCTCCTTACAGAGAAGGGGCAGAATCGCTGGTGCGATGGACTGATGCACCAGCAGCGTTTCCATGGCATTGCAGACGCCAGGTCGCTGAGTTTTGGCGTTGACGGCAATCCTGATGGCCATGTCCATATCCGCATACTGGTCGATGTACACATGGCACAAACCCTTATCGTGTTTGACCACAGGAATGCGCGAATGCTCAGTCACGTAATTGATGAGCCCTTCGCCGCCACGGGGTACCACCAGGTCGATACTGCTGGTCATGCGCAGCAGATCCTCCATAATGGCGCGATCCGCATCCTCCACCATGGTGACAACCTGGGCGGGTAGCTTCATTTCCGACAGGGCATGCTTCAGGGCACGGCCAATGGCCGTCACTGAGTGAATGGATTCCTTACCACCACGCAGAATACTGGCGTTACCCGACTTCACGCAGAGGGCGGCGGCATCGCTGGCCACATTGGGCCTTGATTCAAATATAACCATCACCACGCCAATGGGCACGCGAACCTTGGTAAGTTCCAGCCCATTATCCAGGACACGGTGGTCAAACTTCTCCCCAACGGGATCGGGCATATCGGCAATCTGGCGCACCGAGTCTGCCATGTCTTCAATGCGTTCGGGATTCAGCAGCAGTCGGTCGAGCATGGCATTGGAGAGCCCACTCTTGCGCCCATTGACCATATCCTGCTGGTTGCTTTCCAGAATAGCGTCGCTGTGGGCAATAAGCTGATCGGCCATTTTATGGAGCAGCGTCCTTTTTTGCGGGCTGCCCAGTTGAGCCAGGGCGAATCTGGCACTTTTCGCATCACTGGCGTAATTGATGGCAAGCTGGTTCATGGCGTTCTCCTTGATTTACGCATTGTAAAGGACCATGTTGTCGCGGTGAACGAGGTCATCGTGATTGGTATACCCTAAAACCTGCTCTATTTCAGTAGATTTTTTCCCTTTGATACGGACGATCTCATCGGAACTGTAAAGGGCCAGGCCCTTGGCAACTGCCACGCCATCTGCGCCTACAATGTCCACACAGTCTCCACGCTCAAAGCGCCCCTGCACCCCTGTCACCCCGATGGGCAGCAGGCTGGCGTCCTTGCGGGTCAGCGCCTGCCTGGCTCCGTCATCGATAACCAGCTTTCCCTTGCTGGTGAGGGACTGCAGTATCCAGCGTTTTTTAGCGGAGACCGCGTCAATGGAAGGCTCAAAGAGCGTCCCCCGGGTCTTCCCCTTCATCAGACGCCGCAGGGCGTGGTTGCCTCTGCCACAGCCGATAATCATGTGAATGCCGGCATTCATGCAGATTTTCGCCGCCTGCATTTTGGTGATCATGCCACCAGTACCGACACTGGAGAGGCTGTTACCCGCCATCTTCTCCACCTGCTCATCAATACTGGTCACCAGCGCAATGTGCGTGGCGCCGGGTTCAAGCTGTGGGTTGGCAGTATAGAGGCCATCGATATCACTGAGGATAATATTGACATCGGCGTTCACCACCCCGGCAACCATGGCCGAGAGAGAGTCATTATCACCGAAACGGATTTCATCAGTGGCCACGGTGTCATTTTCATTGACTATGGGAATGACACCCAGATCAAAGAGCGCCATAAAGGTATTGTGGGAATTGAGATACCGTTTGCGGTTTTCCAGATCACCCCTGGTCAGCAACACCTGGGCTACAGGAATATTATAGACGCGAAATGCCCGTTCATACTCCCACATCAGCCCCAGCTGCCCTACAGCGGCGTAGGCCTGCTTCAGGGGAAGGGCCTTGGGCCGGGCAGGAGTGGCGAGTTTGACCATGGCCGTGGCAATGGAGCCCGAGGTGACAATGACCACTTTTTTTCCGGCCTGGCGCAGTTCGTGAATATCCTCCGCCAGTGTGTACAGGAAGGGCAGGTCAAGGCCGGTGCCACGCACCAGCACGTTGCTGCCAACCTTGATGACAATACACTGAGCTTCCTGAATAACCTGAACGAGCGAACTTGCAGACATGGCTTCTTCCTTGGAATACGTCAATTGAGAAACAGCCGGCGCGTGAAGATTCTCAGCAGCCTCCGGGTACGCCTCCATCAGTTTGGCGCAACAGCGACAAAAAAAGCAACTCTCTTTTTGGGAGAGTTGCTTGATTGATGAATGGCTGGGGTGCGAGGATTCGAACCTCGGAATGGCGGTACCAAAAACCGCTGCCTTACCGCTTGGCTACACCCCAAGAGTCTGCCGTGTTTTGTGCAACGGCGATAATGAATACGTCAATGCGGACCAAATGTCAACAGAAAATTCTGAACCCCGGCACCAGCACCTCCAAATAGCGCATATGCAAGAGTTGCAGACTCACTGCAGCAGGTGCTGAAACTGTGGAAACTCGCAAATATGACGCAGGCGCTCACCGGAATTCACCCCATACTGCAGCGCGAAGCGTCTGCCACTGAAAGTGCCCTCCATGGGAACCTGCAGAATCCGCAGGTGCAGCAGCTCATCGGCGGCAGCACAGTACAGCTCACCATCCTCAAACAGCAGGCTGCCGGGAACCCCATCGCTGGCCCGACCTGTCAGATCGGCCTCGACAATTTCGATATTTTTGTCGCGAAACATGGTCTGGGCGTAATGGAAGGGGTTACAGGCACGAACCAGCGCCTCAATACCGCGCGCGCCTTCATTGAAGTCGATGAAGATATCACCCAGCGTCACCTTGCCGTAGTAACGGCCCTTGCCCTGGGGAGTGCGAGGCAGCGGCCCCCTGTTCATCAGAGCCATCAGCTGCTGCACAACCGCCGGTGCCAGCTCGCACACTTTCTGCACATAGGTACCCTGAGTCTCCAGGGGACTGAGGGAGAAGGGCACCTGCAGCACCAGATCGCCACTGTCCCAGCGCGAAGTCATGTGATGCAGACACAGAGCCGAAGACTCAGCGCCATGACGCAGAGGCCAGAACCAGGCATTGGCAGTACGAAAGGCTGGCAGAGGCGCCGGGTGAAAGTTCACCGAGCCATGGCGGGCCATGGAGAGAATATGATCGGGCACCAGATGGGAAAAGATGATGGAAAAGAGATAATCAGGGGAAAAATCGCGCAGGGCGTCAAGCAGTACGGGATCATCCATGTCGTGAAAAATGAGCTGCTGCACCGCGATTTCGTGCATGCCATAACTTGCAAACAGTTCACGATCACACTCGGGACACAGCAGCAGAATGTCCATACCGCGCTGCTGCAGCTCCAGCACACAGCGCCGCGTAAACTCGGAGTAGCCAAAAATCACAATTTTCATTAAGGTACCCATTCCCACAGAATATACCGAGTATAGGAGCACCACCCATGGCGAACAAGCAAAAGTTGCGCCCCCTCCACCCCTCAGCACTGAGTCTGCCCTTTCTTTTCCTGCTGAGCTCCCTGTACATCGGCTGGATTCTCCTCGGTTCCGTCAACTTTCTCTACCCCCAATGGTACAGCCTCCTGCACATCGAGGCCCACATCCAGGAGTACGCCCCGCAGAATATCCACGGCAAGGGAAACTTTGCCTACACCGCCACCGCAGAGCACTTTCGCCTGTTCCAGCAGATCGTCCACGGCATCCATGGGCGAAGCGACCTCGCCACCATCACCTATCATGCCCCTGATGGCCGGAAACTCGGAACCCTGTTGAGCGCCGATGAAGTCACCCACCTGCAGGATGTCGCCCATATCGTCACCCTGCTCACCCGCGTCGGGGCAACCTGCCTGATCCTGACACTGCTCCTGGCACTGCTGCTGTGGCACCGGCGCAGCAGACTGCTGCACCCCCTGCGCGCCACCGCCCTGCTCGGCATCACCGCACTGTGTATCAGTCTCGGCGTGTATATCCTCGGCCCCGTCAGGGTCTTCTACCAGCTCCACGACTGGTTCTTCCCCCCCGATAACCCCTGGTTTTTTTACTACCAGGAGTCCCTGATGACCACCCTCATGAAGGCCCCGGACATATTCGGTGCCATAGCAGTCAGCTGGCTCCTGTTGAGCGTCTTCATTGCCGCCACTGCCTACAGCGGCCTGTGGTATATGCTCGGACGGCGCTGAAGCCACACCACAGCCAACGTATTTTCAATTGACAAAAAACTACCATGCCGCTACATTTCACAACCGTTAACAGGCTGCGTGTTTTATGGTATTTCAGCACACGGTCAGGCACCATCCAGAAGCCCGGATGGCGGAACTGGTAGACGCACCGGACTCAAAATCCGGCGGTAGCAATATCGTGCGAGTTCGATTCTCGCTCCGGGCACCAACATATCCTTTACACGAAAGCCTGAAAGCTCCTCGCCTTTCAGGCTTTTCCCACTTGGATCTGAAGTTTCGCATCTTGTCGTCTTGGATAAGATATTATGGTCCCGATGTTGAGCACGCAGAAGCCGTATGTATTTTGCATGTTTGACTCATCTGGTATTCCATTTTTCGTTCCTGGGTATTGTCCTTTTTGACCGCGCAAAAAAGACAGCACTGGGGGCCGCTTCCCAGCCACTTTTTGCGGGTAAAAAGTGGTAAAAGAAACTCATAAACAAGGCGAGGGCAATGTCAAGAGACGCTATCTGTGCAGAACCATTTTCACCATTACTGCATGGCATCAGGGTAAACGTCGACAACCTGCTCTTTTGGTGCACCAAAACTTGAGTCAGATGTACAAGAACGTTCACACCTGAAGAAAGGAGACCCCATGACCCCCCTCCTTGAACTGCAGAATATTACCGTGATGCAGGGGCAGAACATGGCCCTAAAGCATCTTTCCATGCGAATTTTCCCCGGTGAGCATGTGGCGATTCTGGGCCCCAATGGCAGCGGCAAGTCCACGTTGATCAAACTGCTGACCCGTGAGCTCTACCCGGTGCGAAGCGCGGACAGCGCATTGCGCATTCTGGGGCAGGAACTGTGGAACGTAGCCCAGCTGCGCCGCAGTTTCGGTATTGTCACCAACGATCTGGTTGCCGAGCTGACCCGTCCTTCCATCAGTGCTCTGGAGGCGGTGCTCTCCGGCTATTTCTCCACTCATGGCTTGTAGCCCCATCTGGAGGCAACCGAAGAGATGGTTCACAGGGCGCGGGGGCTCCTGGACATGCTGGGTATCGCCCACCTTGCAAAGCGGGCCCTGACAGAGATGTCGTCAGGGGAACTCAGGCGCGTGGTGCTGGCACGGGCTCTGGTACACGCGCCGCAATCGCTGATTCTGGATGAGCCTTCCAACAGCCTTGATGTGGCGGCGCAGCGGGAGCTGCATCGCACCATGGAACAGCTGGCCGGGGAGGGTATCAGCATCATCGTGGTCACCCACCATCTGCCCGATATCATTCCCCAGATCGACCGGGTCATCTGCCTGCGGGAGGGGCGTATCTTCGCCGACGCGCCCAAGGCGGAAGTACTGTGCAGTGATCTGCTCAGCCGCCTCTTCGCCGCACCGGTCCAGGTACATGAGTCTGACGGCTGGTACCGGTTTTAACCGGCTGCCATCAACCTGAAGTTTCGCACCCCCGAAGCGGCAGGTTGTCGGCGTCGACCTGGATACCATGCTGGAATAGCGGAAATGGTTCTGCACAGACTGGGTTTCTTGACATTGCCCTCACCTTGTTTGTGAGAAGTGAGACGTACTTCCTGTACGTCGCAGCGATGAGCACTGGTGAGCAACGTCGCAGATGAGGCTTTTCAGCAACCTGACAGTCGGCGTGTCCTGGCTGGGAAAGAACGCGGGGGAGAGGCAGAAGCAGGCCGTTCCCCCCTAAGCCCGTCCGGTGAGTGCGACGCCTGGCTGGTAAGACCCGAACGGGACACTCACAGGAAGTGAGTGGTCCGGCAGCACTGCAGGGATGCAGGGGTCAGGCAACGCAAAGAGGCCCAGGTGCAAGGCGCGGGTAAAGCGAGAAGCGAGGCGTACTCCCTGTACGTCGCAGTGACGAGCGATGCCCGGCAACGCAGCAGATGGGCCTCTTTGAGCAGCCTGCTGCCGGATCTCCTGAACAGGCGAGCCAACGATCCGCAAAAACGGGCGTTCGGGGGGCGCGTTTTTGCGTCCTTTTTGCGCGGTCAAAAAGGACAATACCCGGAAACAAAAAGTGGAATACCAGATAAGTCAAGCATTCAAAATCAATACAGTTTCCGCGCGATAACTGTCAGAATAATAAACCTTAACCCAAGACAACAAGATGCGAAACTTGAGATCAACGTTTCAAAGCCATTTACGGCGACGGAAGAACCACAGCAGACCCAGGGCGATGGCGGTCATAAAGCCCAGGACACCAAAGTAGGCGTATTTCCAGCTCAGCTCGGGCATATATTCGAAATTCATACCGTAGATGCCCGCCAGGAAGGTCAGGGGAACGAAGATTGCCGTGATGATGGTGAGGATCTTCATGATACTGCCCAGACGGTGGGACGAGAGGGAGAGGTAGCCGTTCATGAGGTCGTTGGCAATGTCGCCGTACAGGGTGCACAGACTGCCCACCCGCTCCAGGTTCTCGTAGGCGTTGTTCAGCTCATGGCGCAGGCTGCGCGGAAAATAGGGGATGCCGCCCTCGCGGAGGCGCACGAAGATATACTCCTGGTACGCGGCGCTGCGACGCAGCTTTTTGAGCTGACGCTTATAGTAGAGCAGCTCGTTCAGGTGCTCATCGCGCGGGCTGACGAACATGCCGTCTTCGATGGCCTCCAGGCGTTCCTCAAGCTCCTGAACCAGGGGCAGGTACTGCTCGGTGATGATGGTGGCCAGCATAATGGCGATATAGGAAGTACCACGCTCCAGCGCGCTGCGACTGGACATGAGGTAGCCCCACTGGGCGGCGCTGGCGCTGCTCATCTGGCCCTGGTGGCGCGTCACGATAAAACGTGGCGCCACAAACATGGCCAGTTGCTGATAGGTGAAGCTGAGAGGCTCTTCGCCGGCGATGACGCCACGCAGAATAAAAAAAACGTGGTCGGAGAAAACTTCCAGCTTGGGCTGGTGGTTCTTGCGCAGGGTATCCTCAATCGCCAGGGGGTGAAACTGAAAGTAGTCCTCCAGGAGCTGGCTCTCCAATCCGGGGTCAACCTTGATCAGATCCATCCAGATGATGGCGTTGGGGTTGGCATCCCAGTTCTGCAGCAGCTCCTGGCCGCCGCGTGTCAGTTCACCGCTGACTGTGTCGAATACACTGACGTTGATATACAACTGCCCCCTCCGAATTTCCCTTATTCCGCCAGGAAGATAAAGCGCAGGACAAACAGGGCTCCCAGGATCCACACCATGAAGGAGACATCCCGCAGCTTGCCGCTGAGGGCCTTGATGATGGGGTAGGAGATAAAGCCAAAGGCCAGTCCAGTGGCGATGCTGAAGGTCAGGGGCATCATGATCATGGTCAGAAAGGCGGGGATGACCTCGCTCATGTCATCAAAGTCCAGATCACGCACATTCTGCAGCATGAGCGCGCCGACAATAATCAGCGCTGGCGCTGTGGCAACTGCGGGCACCGCGCCGATAATCGGTGTGAAAAAGAGTGCCAGCAGAAAGAGCACGCCCACCACTACGGCAGTCAGCCCCGTACGCCCCCCTTCGGCAATACCGGAAGCACTTTCAATATAGGCAGTAACCGTGCTGGTTCCGAGGCAGGCGCCAACGGTGGTGCCCACGCCGTCAGCCATGAGCGCTTTGTCGGCACGGGGCAGCTTACCATTGGCATCCAGGTACCCCGCCTGCTTGCTCAGGCCGGTCATGGTTCCGATGGAGTCGAAGATATCCACAAAGAGGAAGACGAAAATAATTTCCAGCAGTCCAATGGTGATCGCCGCCTTGATATCCATCTGGAAGAAGGTCATGGAGACGTCCGAGAGCGTGGGAACGCCGAAGACGGCGGTGGGCGCATTGGAGACACCTGTCATGATCGCCAGGAGGGTTGATGCCAGTATTCCCCAGAGAATCGCGCCTTTGATTTTGCGGCTGACCAGCACGGCAATGAGAAGCAGTCCGAAGATCGCCACCAGAACCGCAGGCTGGGTGATACTGCCGATGGTGACCATGGTGGCGGGATGTTTGACGATGATGCCGGCGTTTTTCAGTCCGATAAAGGCGATAAACAGGCCGATCCCCAAAACCGTGCCGACTTTGATGCCTTTGGGGATGGCATTCATTATCAGCTCGCGGGCCTTGATGAGAGTCAGAATGATAAAGGCCACACCCGAGATGAAAACAGCGCCAAGGGCCGTCTGCCAGTCGTACCCCATCCCCAGCACAACGCCGTAGGTGAAATAGGCGTTGATGCCCATTCCGGGAGCCAGAGCGAAGGGGTAATTGGCGTAGAGACCCATGAGAATGGTGGCTATGGCGGCGGAAACACAGGTGGCAAAGAGAACCGCGTTGAAGTTCATGCCCGCGTCAGAGAGCATGGCCGGGTTGACGAAAATGATATAGCCCATGGTGACAAAGGTCGTTACGCCAGCCATGAGCTCCTGTCGAACATTGGTCTTGTTTGCGGAGAGCCGAAACATCGATTCAAGCATGAAATCCCCCGATGAGAAAACTATGATCCAGTCAATTTTCTGTTGCTTACTACAGTTACGCCAAGAAAAAAAGTGTATTTGTTTCAATTGATGAAAAAGCTGCTCCAGGGATCAGTACTGACAGCAGTCTGTCAGCGCTGGGCGGTGATCAGCCGCGCTGCCAGCGCCAGAAAGACCAGGGCCGCCATATTCCTGGTTATGGCGTACAATCCTGGCCTGCGCCCGAGGCAGGCACCTGCCGCTCCGGCCAGGCTGGCAATGGCACCGAAAACCAGAATGGTGGAGAGGATAAAAAGGCCGCCAAGCAACACTATCTGCAGTGGAATGGAGCCTCGGGCAGGGTCGGCAAATTGTGGCAGAAAGGCCAGAAAGAAAAGCGATACCTTGGGATTGGAGATATTCATGAGAATTCCGCGCGTATAGAGCGAACGCAGGCGTGCACGGGGCACCGACACGCACCCACCCCCCTCTCCCCGCGACCGGAAGGTCTGCCATGCCAGGTACACCAGATAGGCCGCCCCGCAGTACTTCAACACGGTAAAGGCCAGGGCGGAGGTCTGAAAGATCACGGCGGCACCCAGGGCCACCGCCACACTGTGCAGAATCAGGCCCGTGCAGAGGCCCAGGATAACGCAGTAGCCTGACACCCGGCCCTGCAGGGCCGATACCGAAAGCACATAAAAGTTATCGGGACCGGGGACCAGTGCCAGCACCAGCGCTGCCACGCTGAACGTGATCATGACTTCCAGGGGGAGCATGGGTCAGCTTCAGTTGCGCTGGCGCAGAAAAAGATTCAGCTCGTAGTTTTCCTGCAGGATACTCAGATGCTGAAAGAGCGCGTAGAGATCATTATTGTCGGGCACATCAAGATGCTGATGGTGGCGCATGCAGTACTCAATGGATTCCAGCAGGGTCATATGCTGATCCGCAAGGGAGTTATGCCTGGGAAAACTGCCACGGGATACCACGTCATAGCCCTCGAAGTGACACCCAGCGCAGCTGATGCCCATGGGGTTTTCTTCACTGTTCCAGGCAACACGCCCCGCCTCAAAGGAGGAGCCATCAAAGGCCTGCTGGGCCAGGGCAATGCCGAGCACCAGTGGGATGAAGAAAAACAGCACCATAAAGAGGAGTTTCTTAATCATGGCCATCCTTGATCATATAGGTGTAGCTGTTGAGGTATGAGCGAAAACGGCGGAAGAGCTTTGGGTTATCCATACTCTGAAAAAATCTCTTGGACTGATTGTTAATAAAGGCATCATCATAACGCATGCCATTGAGCACATCCTTGACGGTGTCTCCCTGTTCACTGGAAACCACGTCCAGCTTGCCCTCTTCGTTGAAGTCCACGGAGATCTCGTTCATCTGCCCCAGCAGATTGTGTTTGTTGGCCAGTACCTCCTGGTAGGCACCGGTGAGGAATATCCCAATGGGGTAGTCAGCCATCTCGTCGTGCAGCGGCAGGTATTCGTTCTCGGCGGTATCGGGAAACTGATAGGCATTGACAACGCCATCGGAATCACAGGTGATGTCGGTAATCACGCCAAAGTTATCACAGGGCCTGTCCAGATGTTTGAGAGGCATAATGGGAAAGAGCTGCCGAATAGCCCAGGAGTCGGGAATGGCGTTGAATACCGAGAAATTGCAGAGGTATTTTTCAGCCAGAAACTTGCGCAGGAAAGGGTCTTTCTCGAAATTTTCTCCTTTGCGCAGGGCAATGGCGATGGTTTTTTCGACAATTTCCTGGAAGAGAATATCGCCGTTGGACTTATCCACCAGTGAGCACAGCCCCAGGGTGAACATGGTACGCAGGTCTTCCTTGAATTCCAGGGCGTCGTGGTAGTATTCGATGTAGTTTTTCTCGTTCATGTATTCAAGAGCGTATTTGAGCTCCAGCAGAGGCTTGACCTCATTCTGAGTCTGCTGGTAATGGGAAAGGTCGTATTCCGCCCCCATGATCTCCACCAGATCAGTGACCACGATGGCGTGGTAGGCGGCGATCACGCGACCCGATTCCGTCACAATGCCGGGCCGCTCCAGGCCATGCTTATTACACATGTCTTCCATGGTAAAGACCACGTCATTGGCAAACTCTTCGATACTGTACTCGGCGCTGGCCAGAGAAGAGGACTTGCTGCCGGAATAGTCCACTCCAATACCGCCACCGATGTTGAGGTACTTGATGTTCAAACCAAGCTTGGCGACTTCGGCAAAGATCACCCCCGCTTCGCGAATAGCCCGCTTCATGGTGCGCACGTTGGTGATCTGGCTGCCGATATGGAAGTGCAGCAGATTGACGCGATCGAGCAGGTCATGTTCCTTGAGCAGGTCGATGGCCAGCAGGATCTCCGTAGAGCTCAGGCCGAACTTGGCTCCTTCACCGCTGGATTTCTCCCATTTGCCGGAGCCCCGCGAGGAGAGCTTGATGCGAAAGCCAATGGCGGGAATGGTCTCGGCACGCCGGTAAATATCTATCAGACCCACCAGCTCCTCGACACTTTCAATGATGACGCAGATATCCTTGCCCAGCTGCTTGCCGATGACAGCCAGGTCGAGGAACTCGCGATCCTTGAAGCCGTTGCAGGTGATCAGGGCGTTTTCGGGAATATCGGAGATGAGCACGGCGAACAGTTCCGCCTTGCTGCCTGCTTCCAGTCCGTAGGAAAAATCCTTGCCATAGTGCAGCAGCCGTTCGATAAAGTGGCGGTTCTGGTTGACCTTGATGGGGAACACCGCCTTGTGCTCACCCTTGTAGTTGAACTCTTCCTTGGCGTGCTGAAAGGCGCGGTAGAACTTTTTGATCTGCTCACCGATCAGAAAGGGGAAGCGAATGATGAAGGGCGTGGAAAGCCCCAGGTTGTGGGCCGCTTCAATAACGTGGGTCAAAGGAACCGACTGTCCCTGACAGCGCACCACCACTTCACCGGCTTCATTAATGGAAAAATAGCCTTCGCTCCAGTTATCAACCCTGAAGCGTCTGAGGTTTTCTGCTATGATATCTGCCTTCTGCAATGAAGCTCTCCCTTAGCTGGCTGCCGAAAAACCCATCTGCGGTGCCAGGCGCTGGACATTCACGCGCCGGAACCTGCGGGGACGCTCCACTCCTCACAGGGCGAGTGTTGCGCAGGGTCTTCCAATGACCTGCCTGATTTTGACGTATTTTCAGCAAGCTGTTCCGTGATTCAGAAAGTCAAAAAGCCCTCAGGACGGGCTCTCTTCCTCGGGGTCAAACTGCAGGGGGGTGTCGGACCCGCCATGTGGCCTCGTACCAGGCTCATCCTCCAGCATGCGTTCCAGTACAATGACTTCGTTCACCCACTGCTCAAGCTTTTGTATTTCCTTGTCCAGAGTCGTGCTGAATGAATCGCCCAGGTTCGGTTCGTTGAGCTGCTCCTTGGCCTTGAGAATCAGTCGGTCAACTTCTTCACTCTTGGCAATATGACGCAGGACAAACATGATGACATCGATCTTCTTGTTGGTCTGCTCCAGCTCGAGGTGGTACTTCACCTGAATGGTATTGAGGGTGTTGATAATATCCCTGAGAATCATATGGAGTTTCTGACGTTCCACGGCGTTCATGGCTTGCTCCTTGTCGGAAGAGTCGGATTTCATGGAATCAACTCAAGGCCTTCTTGCTGCCGGATTTCCCGTATTTCTATTCCACATTCCTGATCCAGTGAAAGCAGAAAATGCTCCAGGGCCTCGGCGGTATCCGACGTGGTGTAGAACACCACGTCCCCGGTCTTTTCGTTCACCGTGCGTATGATCCCGATACCTTCGTAGGAATCCAGCAGGCTGTTGACATACATGATCTGCGGAGAGTGAACCTTACAGACATATACGAGCTCTTTCACGGGTGGTCTTCTTTGTACTGGTTCAAAACCACATTGACAAAGCGGAAGGAGTTCTCCGCGCCATACAGTTTGGCAAGTTCAATATATTCATTGATTACCGTCTGAGCAGGGGAGTGTTTCATACTCAGCTCGCACATGCCCTGTATCATGAGAATCCGATCGAGATGCGCGATCATGTCATCGTTTTTGGCCAGGGACTCAATGAGCTGTCCACAGGCCGGGTTCGCCTGCAGCGATATCTGCACCAGCTCACGGGTGAACTCCGTCACTTCCATGCCGAACTGACTGGCCGTCCGCTGGATGTGGGGCTCATCAAAGCTGCCGCTGAAAATCTGCAGCGCGTAATTGAGTTTCAGGGCGTTTTCCCTTTGGTTGCGGCGCGTAGGCACCGGAATCACCTTACTCTCTTTATGCTATGAAGTTGTTAACGAAAAAGCAGAAGCTCCGCTGGGCCTTACAGGACGGGAACCGTTCAGCCGGGAATCTGCTCCAGCAGATTCATCATTTCCACCACCGAAGCTGCCGCCTCGGCACCCTTGTTGCCGGCCTTGGTTCCGGCACGTTCAATGGCCTGTTCGATGGAGTCGGTGGTCAGCACGCCGAAGGAGACGGGAATGCCGCGCTGCAAGGAGACATGGGCCACGCCCTTGGTCACCTCTGACGCCACATAGTCGAAATGGGGAGTGCCACCGCGAATCACCGCGCCCAGACAGATGATGCCGCTGTATTTGCCCGTCAGGGCCAGGCGGTCAGCCACCAGGGGGATTTCGAAGGCACCGGGGGCACGGACGACGTCGATATCACTCTCGCTCATGCCGTGGCGCTTCAGAAAATCCAGTGCGCCCTGCAGAAGACTCTCGGTGATAAAGGCGTTAAATCGCGAGACAACGATGGCAACAGGTTTATGCGGAGCAATCAGGCTCCCTTCAAGTACGTTCATGGTGTTACTCCCGGTAAATTACAGGTTCTTATATAACAGCTCCGCCTCATTGACAAGCTCTTCAATAGCGCCGAGACCGGAATTCCAGAACTCCGGACTGGTTATATCAACCCCCAGGGATGTCAGCGCCTCGGCAGGGGGAACCACACCTCCCTTACCCAGCAGTTCCATGTAGCGTTTCATATAGGCGTCCTTGTCATCCTGCTGCAGATACTGGCTGTAGAGGGAAAGTACCAGCAGTTCACCAAAGGCGTAAGAGTACACATAGCCCGGTGCGTTGATAAAGTGAGGAATATACGACCACCAGATGCTGTAGTTCTCCGTCAGTTCGACGCTGTCACCAAACATGTCCCGCTGGCTGCGCATCCACAGTTGCGAAATCTCCGCTGAACCCAGCTCTCCCTTCTCGCGACGGGTGGTGTGGTAGGCATCCTCAAAACGATTCATGGAAATCTGACGGAAAACCGTGGCGATGATCGATTCAATCTTGGCACAGAGCGCCGCCAGCTTCTGGCGGTTATCGCTGAGCTTGGCGTACTCACTGCGGAAGAGCACCATTTCCGCGAACACCGAAGCGGTTTCCGCCAGCACCAGCGGAGTGCTTGAGCCGAAATAGCCCTGCTGATGGGCCAGGTACTGGTGAATGCCGTGACCAAGCTCATGGGCCAGGGTCTCCATATCGCGAAAGTTCCCCGTGAAGTTGGTCATGATCACCGGGTGAGCGTCAGGTGTCACGGGATGGGCAAAGGCACCGCTGCGCTTGCCGGGACGGCAGACCGAATCGATCCACTTCTTTTCAAAGAACGTACGGGCGATATCGCCCATGGCCGGGCTGACCGTATCAAAAGCATCCAGCACCGCAGCGCAGGCGTACTCCCAGCTGTAAGTACGGTTGACCGTATCCAGCGGCGCGTAGCGGTCGTAATCATAGAGAGTCTCGACGCCAAGAATTTTCCGCTTCAGGTGGTAGAAACGCTGGGGAATATCGTAGCGGCTGACCACTGAACCCACCAGATTCTCTACAGCAGCATCAGAAAGCTCATTGGCCAGATTCATGGAACGAATCCAGTTGGGATAGCTGCGCAGGTCATCCACGATCATCTTTTCACTGATAACCGTATTATAGATATGGGTCAGAATATGGCCATACTCCCGCAGGCCAGCGGTAAAGTCCTCCTGGGCCTGCTTGCGCACAGCAGCGGAGACATCCCGCAGCTTTGACATGAGTTCTTCCTGTGATAGCCGGTCGGCACCGAAACTCATACGCGACATAACCTTGCTGAAAAGGCTGTTCATGGCGGAACCCGCCACCACGCTGTAACGGGAGATCACCCGCTCTTCGGGCTCGCTGAGCAGGTGGTCACGGTAGATGCGGCTTTTGCGCAGGAAATGGTGATACTGCGCCAGACTGGAATCCTGCATGTGGACTGCAGCCCTGACCTCATCCAGGTTGGCCCATTCGATGTCAAAGAAAGTCAGCTCAGCAGACAGGGCACTGGAGAGCTCCTTCATGGATTGAAAGAACGCCGACTTCTCCTCGTCAGCAGTGTCCACCGCAAAGAGCAGAAAGGCGTAGGCACCCAGCTTTCCCATCATCTGATTGATGGTTTCCAGCTTCTGCAGCAACACCGCCATCTCGGAGGGGAATATTTGGTCAATCTTGCCGCGAAAACGCTCCCGCAAAGCGGCAGCCTCGCTGCGCACCATGGCGCAATCCCGCTCAATGGCGTGGTCGTCCATACCGGTATAGATGGAACTGAGATTCCAGCGAATGCCCTCAGGGTGAGTGGTCATGGTTCTTCTCCTTTTTCTCTTCATAATACTGGCACGGCATGCCGGAGGAACGAAAGACTTCCAGGGAAGGCTGATGACGGCTTTTAAAGTTGAGGCGCCGACAGCCAAAGGGGAAGTGTGTATCCCAGGTGATGTAGTAATGTCGGCAGTGTCCACAGAGAACGCGTCGCGGTGCCTTCTTCACTGCTCAACCCACCTTGCGTGCCCGCAGCCAGCCAATGCGTTTGGGAACCTTATGCAGAAACATGCGCTCAAATTCGGTGATGATATTGCCGGCACTGTACGCTGAACCATGGAGATTCAGCGTATAGGCTTCCACCGCAAATCCACTGTCCAGAAGATTCTCCCTGGCACGCAGGAAGTATTCATGGTGGTCGGACTTGAATTCCACCACACCGCCGGGCTTAAGCAGGCTGTGGAAGATTTTCAGATTCTGCGGCGCCATGATGCGATTCTTGCGCTGCTTCAGCTTTGCCCAGGGATCGGGAAAGTTGATGATGAGGGTGTCTATGGAAGCGGGCGCGAAGTGTTCTGGCATCTTTTGGGCAAAACACTGCACCACATAGCCCTGCTGTTTTGCTTCAGCAAGCTTCTGAGCCGTGCGGTAGAGGCGTTTGTAGCGCAGCTCATAGCCAAAGTATTGACACCGGGGCATGCGCGTCAGGTACTGGACCATGTGGTTTCCACTGCCGGAACCAATCTCCACCACCACCGGCATATCAGAGCGCAGCTGGGGAAAAAAGGCGAAGCGGCCATCCTCACCGGGGACAAGAATGGTTTCGGGAAACTCATGGATTTTGCGCACGTACGGATTGACTTCAATGGTTGAACTCGACATACAGGATTCCTCTGAAACAGAATGATCAGTTGCTTAAGAGAGCAGTGCTTTTTCTGGTCGGCTTTTTCAGCAGCCGCTCACGGTTTGATCATAGTGATGATGCTCATGAAGATCAACCCGACGAGAAGAATGCGCAACACCCAGCGGAAGGGGTATTTTGTGGGATACAGTATCCAGACAGCCAGCAGAAGAACAATAAAAGCGTATTTCATGGGGGGTCTTTCGTTGAGAATTCAAAAATTATAGCGTATTTTAATCGGGGAAAAAACAGCGAATATCCGATGTGGATGCAAAGGCTGCGTTCCCCCAGCACAGATCGTGCCATGGTACCAGAGTTGAACGAAAAGCGGAGGTGTCCGGTGGAATTTGCACAGCTCAACTCCCTGCTCAGCCACAGCAGCCTGCTGGGACAGCAAGGCTTCATTAACAAACAGACCCATATCTCTTCCGTTTTTATCGGTCAGACACGGGTTATTAAGATAAAAAAGCCCGTCAACTTCGGCTTTGTCGATTACTCTACCCTGGAGATGCGTAAGAAGTACTGCGAGCTGGAAGTCACCCTGAATCGCCGCATGAGTGAAAACATCTACCTGGGCGCTTCATCCCTGCACCATTACAACGGCAACCTCTTCTTTGACCAGCAGACCAGTGAGGCCATCGAGTACGCCGTCATCATGAATCGCATTCCCGATGACATGCTCCTGGATCGGCTGATTTTCATGTCTGTTTCACCGGGAAACCTTCTGGACAAGATTCGTCAGCGCCTGGCCCAGTTCTACTCCCAGTCCCCCAATGACCATGGCATCCAGCGCTACGGCAGCCTGGCCGGCATTTCCCGCAAAACCGACGAGAACTTCAACGTCCTGCAAACCCAGATCGGCACCACCATTGAGCAGGATGAGTATGACACCCTTTCCATCATCACCGAAGCCATCTACAAGAAATACGGCGCCATTTTTGACGAGCGGGCCCAGCGCGGCAAGATCTATGATGGCCATGGTGACTTGCGCCTTGAGCATCTTTGCTTCAGCGAAGGCCATATCCACGCCATTGACTGTATCGAGTTCAACGAAAGCCTGCGTTGCTGTGACATTCTCAATGATATCGCCTTTCTGTTCATGGATATGGATTTTCACGGTTTCGACGAGTTCTCCCGCTACCTGGAGAAAATGCTGCTGAATGACTTCAGCGAAGGCAGTGATGGACCGGGGCTGGTGATTTTCTACAAGCTCTATCGCGCTCTGGTGCGAGCCAAGGTGGAGGGCCTGCTCATAGCCGATGAAGGGGTTGACCCCGTGCAGAAAGATGAGGCGTACCACCGGGCCCGCAAGTACGTGGAACTGGCCCTGGGCTACGCCGACGAACTCTCCCGCCTATGATTTACGCATTCTGCGGACTTTCGGGAACAGGGAAAAGCTATCTGGCCCATCTTTTTTCCGAGGCCACTGGATACCCCCATCTGCAGTCCGATGTCATCCGCAAGGAACTGGCGGGTATGGGACCTCTGGAACAGAGCGCTTCCCATCCCGGCAGCAATATCTATACCCCCGCGTTCAGCCGCCAGACCTACACCACCATGATTCAACGCGCCCTGGAGCATCCCCACGCCATCGTGGACGCTACCTTCACCTGCCAGTGGCAGCGCAACCTGCTGGCCGGCACCGGCGCACCTCACTGGTATATCCTCTGCCAGGCGCCCGAAGAGGTCATCCGCCAGCGAATCATTCAACGACAGCAGCGTGCCGACAACCCCTCCGAAGCGGATCTCGACATCTACCTGCTGCAGAAAAAGTCCTTTGAACCCTTCGCCTCCCATGAACGGGTGCTGCGGATCGACACCTACACCCAAAGCCCGTGGAAGGCTGTCAACGACATACTCCAGTCCATCTCACCAGAAGACGACCAGAAGCAGCACCCCTAAAACAATACGATAGGCCACAAACGGCTGCATGCCGATCTGCCGGATAAAAACGAGGAAGTAGTGAATGCAGAGATAGGCACTGATACCTGACAGCACGGCAGCCAACGCCAGAGAGCTCCAGTCCGTCGAACCCGCCGGCATCTGTACCAGCTCCAGAAGCTGCAGCCCCACCGCCAGAGTCGTAACCGGTATGGAGAGCAGAAAGGAGAACCGGCTGGCTCCTTCACGGCCAAGGCCCATAAAGAGGGCGGCGGTCATGGTGATGCCGGAACGGGACGTTCCCGGTATCAATGCCAGTGCCTGAGCACAACCCACCACCAGCACATCGGACCAGCGCAGATCGTATTCAGTGCGTTCGCCTTTGCGACGAAAGTCGGCGACACCCAGGGCAATGCCGAAGAGAATCAGGGAAAACGCGATCAGTAGCGGTGAACGAAACTCCGTCTCCACAATCCCCTTCATGGTTATCCCCGCCAGCCCCACGGGAACGGTTCCCCACAGAATAGCCCAGGCCAGGCGCGAATCGGCGCTTTTCTGTCCTGAAAGCAGACTTCTGGTCCAGGCACTGCCCATACCGGCAATCTGCACCCGGAAATACCACAAAACCGCTGCCAGTGAGCCGAGGTGCACCGCCAGATCAAAGGCCAGCCCCTGATCTTCCCAGGCGGTAAACACTGGCACCAGAATAAGATGCGCAGAGCTGGAAATGGGAAGAAACTCCGTCAGGCCTTGAACGACGGAGAGAATGAAAATCTGCAGGAAATCCACGGGAAACCTTTCATTGGAGATTCATCAGCCGATACGCATAGAGTTATAGCCGCCCAGCAGTTTGCGGCAGGTTGACGGCTGCGAAGCACTGCCTTTTCTCACAGGGAGCTCTTCCCCGCGCGAGGAAGCTGTATCAGGATTCGCGCCCCTTTCTCCCAGTTCGTGGCCTCAATGCTGCCACCCATATGGTCTTCGATGATCGTGCGCGACATGGAGAGCCCGATTCCCGTTCCCTGATCCCCCTTGGTGGTCATGTAGGGTTCAAAGATCTTCTCCAGCATCTGCGGGGGAATTCCCCCACCGGTATCGCTGATGGCGAGCTGCCAGTGTTCCGGCAACGGTTCTATGGCGATATCGATACTGTGCTCTCCTTGAAGTTGCTGGCCGTTGCTGCGCGCCTGCTCAATGGCATCACGGGCGTTGACCAATATATTGAGAATGACCTGTTTGAACTCATTGGGATATCCGTGGGCCAGCATCAGCTCCCCTGCCGTACTCTGGAAGCTGGTGTGGGGAGTGATTCCACTGAGCTGCAGTTGCGGCGCCAGAATATGCAGTATGGAGGCGACAGCAACATCCAGGGGGAAATTCACTTTTTCCTTCGAGGGCGTCAGGAAGTCGCGAAAGTCTTCAATCGTGTCTGCCATGAACCGGACCTGCTCCAGGATATTCTGCAGGGAGTCGGCAATGCGCTGGCGACTGTATTCACCAGGCTGCCCATCAAAGAGCAGAGAAATGGTCTGAGCCAGCAAGGCTATGCTGTTGAGTGGCTGCTTCCACTGGTGGGCTATGACCCCGATCATCTCCCCCATGTCCGCCATGCGCGACTGCTGAATCAGCATCTGCTCCTGGTAGCGGGCACGCTCTTCCATGGCGTGACGCCGTGTGATATCGGTAATGGTCAGCAGGCGATAGTCCTGTCCACTGCCATAGGCCAGGGGAGACAGACTGAACAGTACCCGCAGCTGAGCGCCATCATGGCGCTGTACCTTCCAGTGGTAGGGCCCCTGGACTTGGGAACGCGTCAGGGATCGGTTGAACATGCGTCTGGCACTGCGGCGACTGCGTCCGCGCAGACACTCTTCGAAGGGTTTTCCCGCGAGTTCATCGGTGCCCAGGCTGCAGATACGCCCGAAGGCACTGTTAGACTGCACAATGCTGCCGCCCTCATCCAGCACCACAATACCCACATGAATCGTTTCGAAAATAGTGTGTACCAGCTTTTCCCGTGTCTGCAACAGATCGTTGACCTGCTGAAGCTTGCTGGTGCGCTGCTGAACCTTAATCTCCAGATACGCATTAATATCCTGCAAAAGGCGATGGTATTCTTCCAGTTCGGTAATATCAGTAAAAGTGAGAACCATCTCGTCAATACCCGTGGGCATGATGCGAAAATCCAGCAGGAAATGACGATTCTCTCCGCGTCGCATATCATAGAGGAGCACGCGCGTCTCCTGAGCGCGCTGTCGATTCTCCATCAACCTGAGGAGCCACTGACCATCCCGGGCGCTGAGATAACCCTCCTCCTCCACAAAAACCTGCTCCAGCGACTGGTTACGTTGCAGGAATTCCTCCTTGGTCTCACAGTGGAAGAAGTCAAGAAAGGCTTTATTGCAGGTTTTCAGCCGAGACCCTTCCATGACCACAATGAGATTGGCCTGGAAATTCAGTATGTTGCGGATATAGGTTGTCTGCTCGCGGGTGTTTTCCTCAAGGCTTTTCAGGCGGGTGATATCCATGGATATTCCCACAATACCCACGGCCTGCCCCCCAGCGTCCAGCAGTGGAGCATGGGACGAGCGAAACCAGAACTCCTGACCATCACCGCCGCTCATACACCACTCAAAGACCTTCGGCGTCGCCTCCTGCAGCACCTCACGGTTGACTTGTTCGTGAATACGCGCCGTTTTGTGGGGAAATATCTGCCAGATGCTGCGAGCAAAAAAGTGCCCGGGGGAAAGCCGGGTTTCGGGGGCAAACCGGCCCATGACATTACCAAAGTACATGGTGCGGTCAAGGGTATAAAAAAAGACCATCTCCGCAAGGGCCTCCATAAGGGAGCCAACGGCATTCAGATCACGGGTGATCTCGCCATCGGCAAAGAGAGAAGCCCCTGATTCTGCTGGAACCGGCACAGCCGCCGGAGCCTCCTCCTGGGGTAGAAAGCTCCACAGCCAGGCTCCTTCGGGAAAACACTCATCATGGATCGCGGTGATGGCATGATGGATTTTTCGCCCGCACACCTGCCTGAGCTGGCCAGCAATTTCCTGTTGCCCGCTGCTGGAAAAGTATGACAGGACCGCTTCCACAAACGGCTCAGGAGATTCCAGCTGGCTGGCCATCAACTGGGTCAGCGAACTGATATCCAGGGCCGTATCGGGTGCCACCTGCCACAGGCGAGCTGCCATGGCGTTCACCAGAGCCACCCTGCCCTGACGATCCACGCAGATGGCTCCACAGGGCAGATGATTAAGAACAGACTGAGCGACGAGGGGCGAAATTTTCACACAGAAACCTGTGCAGGAACGTGAAACCGGATGGTGAAGCAGGCACCTTCATTGGTATTCTGCGCCGTCAGTTGGCCTCCCATATGGGTTTCGATAATGACCTTGGCCATATAGAGAGCAATTCCGGTGCCTTTGCCCACATCCTTGGTAGTGAAATAGGGGTCGAAAATGCGATCCATGATAGCAGCGTCAATCCCCATTCCAGTATCGGCGATCCGCACCACAATCTCCTGCTCGTTATGATCCAGGGATATGTCAATGAAGCCCTGCCCAGAACCCTTGAGACGACTGGCAATGGCGTCACGGGCATTGTTGATGATACTCAGCAGCACATGTTTGAACTCGTTGGGGTACCCCAGCACATTCACGGCAGGATAGTTGTTCTGATGCGGGTCTATGGGGCAGGTATCGGCCTGACTGACGGGAATCATCTGTCCGGTGGGCACAAAGGTCGCCTGAATGGTGATGCCACTGTCCTGCAACTGCTGCTGCACCAGCAGCAGGGTGTCCTGAATGGCGTGTACCAGACTGAACGGCTGCTTGTCACGGGACTCCTGGGAAAAGCTGGCGAAGCTGTCGATAACCTCTGACATTTTGCGGATCTGCTCCATGGACTGACGGGAGACATCCTCAATAAACTGGGAGTTGAGCTCGTTCATCTGGTGGGCTATCTGAATATTCTGAATCAGCAAGCCGATGATATTCAGAGGCTGCCGCCAGTGGTGAGCCACATAGCTCATCATTTCGGCCATGGCCCCCGGCGCGACTGCTGCAGCAAAAGCTGCTCCTGACGCCGCTGCTTTTCAATCCCCTCTTCAACCCGCCGCTGCAGTCCCTCGTTTAATTCCTGCAGGGTCTGGTTGGCAGCTTCAATTTCCCGCTGCATCTGCACCTGCTGGGTGATATCCCGGCCAATGGAAACAAAGTGGGTGATATGCCCACGGGTATCGCGAATAGGGGCAATGGACTTGTGCTCCTGGTAGAGGGTGCCATCCTTGCGCCGATTGACCAGTTCCCCTTCAAAGATGCTTCCGTTAAGGATCTGCTGCCACATGTCCCGGTAAAACTCCCTGGGCATGGAAGAGGAGTTCAGCACATTGGGATTACGGCCGATGACCTCTTCCCGGGTATAACCGGTAATCTGTTCGAAGGCAGGGTTAATGTATTCTATGGTGCCTTCGCGGTCCGTGATGATGACCGCGTTGGGAACCTGCTCCAACGCCCGGCTGAGCTTGCTGTTCTGCTGTTGAGCTTCGCGCTGGGCGGTGACATCCTGGGCCAGACCCACCATACGGGTGGGCGTACCATGCGCGTTGCGGTAGATTTCGGCTTCCATGTAAACCGTGCGCGGCCCGACGGGATCAGTGTGGAAGGTGAAAAAGTGACTGAAGGGAACATCGCCACGAAAGACCTGTTCCACAAGCGGCTGCTCCTCGGGGATAATCATGGCGAGAAAATCATTGAGGCTTCCGCCAAAGTCACCCGCGGAGACATTGAAAATGCGGTACATCTCATCGGACCACCAGAACTGCTCCGTCTCCAGATCCATTTCCCAGTTGCCCATGCTGACCCGCGACTGAACATCCAGCAGCATCTGCCGGGCCTGCTCCAGCTCCTCTTCTATTTTACGCTGTTCATCGATATCAGTCAGAAAGCCGATGATCCGCTCAGCCTTGCCATCGGGGCCGGGGAGAACCTGGCCACGGCAGAGCACCCACTTGAAGGTTCCACTCTTGCTGAGAATGCGGTGAACCACCTGGAAGACGCGGCCGGGGAACTGGGACAGGGATCGGATGCGTTCAATGGCGCGCTGATAGTCGTCGGGATGTATTACCTGGCGCCATGAAGCAAAGGAGTTCTCCAGCTCACCATCACTGTATCCGGCGATTTCCTTCCAGCGCGGAGAGAGATAGACCGTGCCGGACAGCAGTTCCCACTCCCAGAGCCCGTCGCCGGAAAAGTGCAGACACTGCTCGAAGCGCTGCAGAAAACGCTCGTCAATATGCAGCTTCATGAGAACATAGTCGGGGTGGGCCCGTGGGACATAGGCCGTCAGCTGCACCATCCCATCCTGCATGCTCTGCTTCGACCACAGATACTGGTATCGAGCGGGCTCAGTCGTGAATGATGAACTCTCCACATTGGTAAAAAGATCATGAACAAATGGCCAGGATGACGATGCATCAGATATGCCCAGAAGGTTTTGCAGAGCCGCATTGCCGTAACAAATCCGCTGCGTCTGACGATGAAAAAACAGAACCGGCTCATCGCAGGCATTCAGGAAGTCAGCCAGATCGGGAGTAATGGGGGGGGTACAGTTTTCTGGCAACGCTACATTCCTCTCCCGGAAAAAGATAGGTTCGATCGCCGATACAGGTTTATACAGGAAGGACGCACGCTTTGGCAAGTACGAGCCACCCGGATACCGCGGATGGCTACTCCTTCTGCAGCGTTGGAAAGGCCAGGCGGAAACAGGCGCCAGACGGTGTATTTGTAACGCTGATACTCCCCCCAAGGCTGTTTTCCATGATCATCCTGGAGAGATAGAGGCCAATTCCAGTCCCCTTGTCCGCCTTTGTGGTGAAGTACGGTTTGAAAATTCGCGGCAGAATCTCATCGGGAATACCACCGCCGTTGTCCTCAATAAGCAGGATGCGCTCCATGGGCGTGGTCTCCAGGCGCACGCGAATGATGCCATTATCATTGCGGTGCAGCAGGCCCTGTACCCGCGCCGCCGCTATGGCGTCAATGGCGTTATTGAGGATATTCAGGACAATCTGTTTCACCTCATTGGCAACGGTATAGATGGCACGATGCGCTTGGTTTTCTGAAGAGATTTCATAGAGCACACTGACGCTGTGCAGATGAAGCTGCTTCTGCAGAAGTTTCTCCACCTCCTCCACGGCCTCGATAATGTCAAAGAGCACACGGCTCTTGTCAGGGCGGAAGAAATCGCGGAAATCGTCGATGGTGCGGGACATGAAGTCAATATGATTGAGGGATCTTTCCACAGCTTCGCTGAAGACCGGTGGTGGCAGAATGCCCAGCTGATAATCCTCGCGGGCCTCCTGCAGTATGATGGAAAGGGCATTCAGGGGCTGTTTCCACTGGTGGGTAATCGCGCCGATCATCTCTCCCATGACCGCCATCTTTGACTGCTGGATCAACAGTTGTTCCTGGATGCGCTGGCGGCGAATGGCCACCTTGAGATCGCTGATATCCTTGACCATGGCGAGAATGGCCCTGGGATCTCCATTTTCATCATTCAGTGCCGAGGCAACTATCTGAACATCAAGCAGCCCGCCATCCCTGGTGAGATAGCGTATTTCAATCTGACACATGGCCGCAGAACCATCCATCAGGGATTCGAAGTGTTCGACCACCGTCAGGCGGTCATCGGGATGGAGAGAGTCCAATCCGACTTCGCGCAGCTCTTCAGGACAATACCCCAGCATCTGACAGTAGGTGGCGTTCGCCCTCAGCACCTGCCCCCTGCCATCAATGGCCACGATACCCACCGAGGAGTTCTCAAAAACGCCCTCCAGCAGGGTTTCCGTCTCCATACGCCGCTTCAGCTCTTCGGTCACCCGGCGCTCAAGGTTTTCATTAAGCTGCCGGATCTGCTCCTGGGCCTCATGACGCCGGGTCATGTCCGTGACCGTTGCCAGGGCAGCCGGACGGTTATTCCAGGTAATCAGGCTCGAATTTACGCGCACCGTGATCACCCGCCCATCGTGACAGAGAAGCCGCACGTCATATTCACTGGGAGCCTGCTGCCCCATCATGCGGCGTCGGTGGTAATCCATGGCCAGGGCCTGATCGTCAGGATGGATATAGGTCATGAATGGCGTTTCCGTGAGAGACTCCCGCCCGTATCCGACCATCTGCGCCATAGACTGGTTCAGGTAGCGCAGCAGGCCATCCTGGGTGATAATAACCCCGTCGTTGAGGCTCTCCATGAAACTGCGGTAGCGCTGCTCGCTGAGCAGCAGTTTTTCGCGCCACTCCTCCTTTTCCACCGCGATGGCCGCTATGGAGGCAAAACGCATGACCATAAGCTCCTCGTGGGGCTCGGGCCTGCGCTGATCACGGCAGTAAATGGCAAAGGTGCCCAGTACCTCTTCCGTCGAGGAGAGCACCGGCCAGGACCAGCAGGCATTCAGTCCGTGCTTGAGTGCCATCACGCGAAACGGGCCACTCCAGAAGGGGTCAGTGGCGATATCGCTGACGATCACTGGTTGCCTGCGATATGCTGCCGTGCCACAGGAACCGGAAGCCTCCCGCACCGGAACGCTGACGATGAGATCCACATACTCCGTTGGCAGATCAGTGTGAATGCAGCCCTGCAGCACCTTTCCCGAAGCGTCCAGCAGCATGAACGAACAGCGCGAATGGGGAATCTGCTCCTGTATGATAGCGCAGATAGTGCGCAGAATTTCCGATGAAGGCCGGGCCTGGGCGATGGCCTCCAGGACACCCCGCTCCCGCTCCAGCGTAATCTCCACCTGCCGACGACGGGTAATATCTTCTTTGACGGCAATATAGCTCATGATCCTGCCGCTCTGATTTAAGATAGGCGAAATGGCCACATGCTCCCAGTAGAGACTGCCATCCTTGCGACGATTCAGCAGTTCGCCCACCCATTCGCGGCCACTGAGCAGATCGCTCCACATGGCATCGTACACCTCAGCGGGCGTCTCCCCCGCGCTGAACAGACGCGGGTTGTTCCCCAGCAGTTCTGCCTGCGAGTAACCCGTCACCCGGCAGGTTTTCGGATTGGCGTACTCTATGAGACCATCAATATCGGTGATCAATACCGAGCAGGCGCTGTTTTCCAGGGCACGGCTCATGCGCCGCACCTCCTGCTGAGCCTGGCGTCGGCTGCGCATCTCAGGCACCAGTCGCTGACTGGACCGGTGCATGCGCATAAGCTGATGGAAAAGATACCAGGAGAGGCTGCCGGCGGCCACCGAGAACAGCGCGATAACCCAGACCCAGGAGTAGACCTGCGGGCCCCACTGACCCTGTGGTGCCATGGAGAAATACCACTCGGCGTCATGAAAGCGCAGGCGCGTGGTGACGGCATCATCACGGAAAGCCCTTTCATGGCCGGCAAATTCCCCTTCTGCCACAGGGCTCAGCGCCTTGCTGAGCCCCAGAAACATACCATCAAGGCGAAAGTCCACGCTTCCTGCTTTTTCCAGCATACTCGCCAGGTTAATCGCTGCCAGCAGTATGCCAGCGTCAGCATCTGCAGTGGCAGAAAGTGGTATCGCCATACAGACTTGAGCTTCATCCGGGGAGGGGAAAAGAGGGCCACGAAGGGTGGCGCTGGTGGAGCTATTCTGGGAAAGTCGGTGAATACTCTTCGACGTGAAACAGGGCACATTCTGCGCCAGTGAGGGAGGGTACACCGCGGCCAGCTCCTGGCGGGACACGAGCGCTATGGCAGAAATCGCATCCTGAGCCTGTAATACCCGGCTGCCGGTTGCCGCAAACCTCTCTTCTGACCATGGCGAGAGCTCAGCCACTTCCCGGGCTGTGGCATGCATCACGTGATAGCTGTCGAAGAGGGCATCTTCCAGTTGTTCACGCAGCTGCACAATGCGTTCCTGGCCTTCAGAGCGGGCCTGGCTGACACGCTGTTCCGTGCGGACCGATGCCAGTTGCAGCAGAAAAAGGGTTACCACCACGGCCACAGCCAGGGCCCCCGCCAGGGGGACAAACAAAAGCCTTTGTTCTTCTTTCGACAGAATACCCAAATTCCACCCCGTCAGCGATCAGGACTTACGCACCTACCAATCTAACAGGAAATGTTCTTCAGTGGAAACAAATTCTTATCTATCAAGTCTTTGCCGATTTTTACTGAATACCGGCAGATTCTGTGGCATCATATCCACCAATGAAGCCTTACTAAGGAGTCTTTCCCATGGCATATAAATACGTATATGGAGCACTTTTCCTGCTGCTCATATTCTCACTGAACGCCTCTGGGCGCACAGTCGGCAACTGTCAGCTGCGTCCGGGAACCCAGTGCCCCGGAGAAAACCTGATGGGAGCCAACCTGCGCAGCGCCAACCTGGCTGAGGGCAACTTCGAGGGCGCGCGCATGGAGGCCGCCAACCTCATGCACGCCAACTTCCAGGGCGCCAATCTGCGCGGCGTGAACTTTCAGTCTGCCGAACTGCGCAGTACCGACTTTCGCAACGCCGCCCTCAACGGAGCCAACTTCCGCTGGAGCCGTAACATCGAAAGCGCCCAATTTGACGGGGCAAATCTTGAGGAGGCCATCTGGGTCAACGGACAGGTCTGCGCTGAAGGCTCCATCGGCCAATGCCGCTATTGACAGACCCTCAGTGTCCAAGCACCTTTGAAAGCAGTATCATCAACGACAACTCCTGATTGGCGATCAGCGTCAGTACTCCCGCCGCAATCAACCCGGCCAGCAGAGCGAATTTTCCTCGCATCAGGTTGCGGTATTTCTTTTTCAGCCGATAGGTCCCCAGATAGTAGATATCCCGCAGGTAGGCATCGTACATCTTCTCCCGGTCCTTAATCAGCTCCTTGAACAGGCTCAGGTACTCCTCCTCGGAGATCTTGGAAAAGCTCTGATAGTGGTAGGGATCGATAAAATTGTGATCATACACCTTGGGCACAATGGTAAGCAGGCTGTAATAAATGCTGATGACACTGGTCACCAGCAGAACTTCCGGTACCAGAAACACCATGTTGGCGTACTGGGCAAGAGTGATGGTGATGACCACCGTGGCAATGGTCACCAGGGCACTGGCCTTCTGATCAGCCATCTTATTGTAATCCATATGTTTAGTGAGATTGGCCTGCAGCGCGCTTGCAGCCAGCAGACGCGGCAGCACCGGCTCTTCGACATTATTGTTCTGTACCGGTTCCGACATGATTCACCCCTTGCAAACAGTAGCTTGAATTCAGCACTTCATGATAAATTACCTGACAGGCGGACGCAATGAAAGTTACCTTCAGCACCCCAGGGGCCCGGCGAAATACCAAAAACATGCAGGCAACTGAAAGAATCCCGCGTACCGTGCGCTGCGGAACACGGATCAGACCACAGACGGGGTTTTCACCGTCCGCTGCAATCGACGGCACCGAGCACAACCTGTCAGTGATTCGACCATCAGGAGAGAACCATGAGCGTAAATGAAGCAGTTATCTGGGACCAGCATGCCGTACCCAGAGGTTTTCTGGGCACAGCGGGCCGGGTGCCCGTCAAGCCGAAAAACACCAGTCGCGATGACATGGCGATTATCTACTCTCCCACCCCGTGTACCGGCGCGGCGGTCTTCACCACCAACCGCGTCTACGCCGCTCCCATTGACATCTGTCGCCAGTCGCTGCAGGACAGCCGCGTGCGGGCCATTATCGTCAACAGCGGCAACGCCAACGCCTCCACCGGCCCACAGGGGGAAAAGGATGCCCGCGCCATGGCCGACACTGTCGCCAGATCTCTGCAGATCGGCACCGACGAAGTTCTGGTGGCCAGTACTGGCGTTATCGGCGTCCCCCTGCCCATGGATCGCATCGCCCCGGCTATCACGGCCATTGCCGGCAACCTGTCGCCCTATCGGCCACAGCCCCTTGCCATGGCCATCAAAACCACCGATCTCTTTGAAAAGTTCGATGGCGTACGTCTGCCCCGTGGTGACCGGGAAATCGTCATCAGCGCCATCTGCAAGGGAGCCGGCATGATCTGCCCCAACATGGCAACCATGCTGTGCTTTGTGCAGACCGACGCCAACCTGACCCCTGCTGCAGCCCAGAAGGCCCTGCGTCACGCAGTGGACCTCACCTTCAACCGCATCCTGGTGGATGGCGACATGTCCACCAACGATATGGTCAGCCTGCTGGCCAACGGCGAATCCCATACACCTGCCATGGAAGTGGATACTCCCGAGTGGGAGTTCTTCCGGGATGTGCTCACGGAACTGCTGCTCAAACTGGCCAAACAGATCGTCCGCGATGGCGAAGGTTCCACCAAGACCGTCCATATTGTCGTCAGGGGGGCCGCCAGCGACGAAGATGCCCGCACCGCCGCCCGCTCCATCGCCGACTCAAACCTCTGCAAAACAGCCTTTTTCGGCAGCGATCCCAACTGGGGCCGCATCGCCGCCGCCGTGGGCTATTCCGGCGCGGCCATCAATCGCTACGGGTACGACCTCTTCTTCGACCGCGAACAGATGGTCGCCGACGGAATCGGTCTGGGCGATGAGGCGGAAAAGCGCTGCGCCGAGGTGCTGGCCCAGCCGGAATTCACCGTTACCTTTGACCTGAAGCTCGGCTCCGGCACCCACGACTACTGGTGCTCTGACCTGGGCTACGAATACGTGCGGGTCAATGCCGACTACCGGACCTGACAGCGGCCATGGAGCACATCACCATCCCTGCCAGCTGCCGCCATGTCAGACTCGTCGACCACAACCAGCAGAACATCGGATTCGGCAGCTATGAGGCGTATCTCCAGTACATCACCCTGGCACCGCAGCAGCACCACCTCGACTACAGCGAATCCGGTGACATTCTGGTAGATTGCGAAAACCCGGTACTCGGCAAAACGGATGGCCCCATCGTCATCAATACCCGGCCAGTGAGCCAGTCATTCACCTTCACCCGGCGGCTGCTGGAAGAAGGTTTTCGGGTGCTGGTGGCTCCTGCCAGCCGCACCGCGCCTCTCTCTGCAGAACATCAACTTCCTGCTGCCCTGCAGTGCCTGGGCAACTACTCCCATATTCTGCTGACATCCCGCGAGGGAGTGGAACATCTGGCGCGCATGCTCGCCATGGCTAACATGGACGCAGCTTCTGCTCCACCGGTTCTGGCCATCGGACAGGGAACCCGGCAGACCTGCGAAGCCCGCAACCTGCGCGTTGAGTACGTGGCAGATACCTCGGAAGCCGCCGCCTTCGCCCGGGAACTCTGCCAGCACTACAAACCGTCCAACTCCAGATTTCTGCTGGCCCGCGGCGCCGGTGGCCGCGAGATTCTGCCCGACACCCTGAGGCATCACGGCTTTGCCGTCGAGGAACTGCACCTCTACCACAGTGAAGGCATCGCCCACCCCGGAGAGTTTCTCCAGCGCACAGTGGACAGAAAACCTGATTTTGTGGTATTTACTTCAAGTTTTGCGGCAGGCTACTTTCTGGACAGGGTCCGGGACAGCGGCATCCTGTGGCAGGTTCCCATCATCACTATCGGACCTCCCACCACAGCGACCGTAAAGCAGCGCGGATATCAGATTCTGGCCCAGGCCGCAACCTTTGACACCGACGGCCTGCTCAGCACCCTTCACGAATACACAGCAAAGTGAGTTGCCCATGAAAAAATTCACCATCTCCCTTGCCCTGCTTCTGATCGCCCTGATCACCCTTACCGCCATGGGACCATCCATTTCCGGCCCCACCGCCACTGTCACCGACACCTCCGGCAAAAGCGTGCGGGTGGAGGGACTCACCTACAATCACGCCCCCTTCATTCAGGGCAAACTTGGTTCCGCCGATATCCGCATTGAACTGCCAAAAATCCGCCAGATCGACATAGAACAGGACGAAATGGTCATCCAGACTGGCAGCGATACGCTGCGTATTCTGCACGGCCATGGCACCTTCTCCGGTAAGACCGGTTTTGGCAGCTACACCATTGCCGCCTCTCAGGTGCGGCAGATCACTATAGAACGCTAATCATACGTCATTTTTATACTCGGAGGATTTATGGCAGGTCATTCCAAATGGGCCAACATCAGACATCGCAAAGGCGCACAGGACGCCAAACGTGGCAAAATTTTCACCAAGGTCGCCAAGGAGATTGCCATCGCGGCACGCAACGGCGCTGACCCGGATATGAACCCCGCCCTGCGACTGGCCCTGCAGAAAGCCAAAGGCGTCAACATGCCCAATGACAACGTGCAGCGCGCCATCAAGCGCGGTATCGGCGGCATGGATGGCGACAACTATGAATCCATTACCTACGAAGGCTACGCCCCTGGCGGCATCGCCGTTATGGTGGAGTCCCTGACCGATAACAAGAACCGCACCGTCGCCGAAGTTCGGCACATCTTCAGCAAGCGCGGCGGCTCCCTCGGCGAGTCGGGTTGCGTGGGCTACCTGTTCAGCCGCAAGGGTGTCATCACCGTCAACGCCGAGTCTGCCAGCGAGGACGATGTCATGCTGGTGGCCCTGGATGCCGGTGCCGAAGATGTGAAAAGTGGCGATGGCATGTTTGAGATCATCGCGGCGGCTGAAGACTTCATGGCCGTGCGCGACGCCATGGAAGAGGCAGGTATTCCCATTGAAACCGCAGAGATGAACATGGTACCCGCCACCACCATCACGGTGGAGGATGAGAAAATCGCCACCCAGGTGCTCAGCCTCATGGAAGCCCTGGAAGACTGCGATGATGTGCAGAATGTCTATATGAACTTTGACATTGACGACGCGCTGATGGAACAGCTGAACCCGTGATCCTGCTGGGAATTGATCCGGGAACCCGTATAACTGGGTACGGGATAGTGGAAGCACGGGGCAATCAGCTTCTGCACCGTGCCCACGGCGCCATACGCCCACCCGTCGATCTCCCCTTTCCCCAGCGTATGCTCCACCTGCAGCAGGGTCTGGACGAAGTACTGCGGGAGCACTCACCGGCCCACGTCTGTATTGAGGAAGTCTTTCTGGCCCAGAATCCTCAGTCGGCCCTGAAACTGGGCCACGCCCGGGGAGTCCTGATGATCACCTGCCTCAGCCGAGGCCTGGATGTGGTGGAACTGAGCGCCCTGCAGATCAAGCAGAGTGTCACCGGTTACGGCAAGGCACCCAAGGAGCAGGTGGGCCGCATGGTGCAGATGCTCCTGAGCCTCGCCACACTGCCGAAACCCGAAGATGCCGCGGACGCGCTGGCAGCTGCCATCGCCCTCTCCCAGCACATTGCCCACCAGCAGGCCATTGGCCGCACCAACCTTCGCGGAGCACACCGATGATTTCCCTCGTCAGCGGCACGGTACACAGTCTCACCCAGGATCGCGCCACCATACTGACCTCCGGTGGAGTCGGCTACGAACTCTCCATCCCCGCCTCCCTGGCTACCTCGCTGAAGGTGGATCAGACGGTGAGCATTCAGACCTGGATGGGCGTCAAAGAAGATGCCATCACCCTGTATGGATTCAGCAGCAGTGAAGAGAAAGCCCTCTTCCTGCTCCTCATGAAAGTCTCCGGCATCGGAGCGAAGATTGCCCTGGCCGCAGTGGGCACCCTGAACACGCAGCAGCTGGGCAACGCCATCGCCATGGGCGACATCGCCACGATTCAGCGTATTCCCGGTGTGGGCAAGAAAGTGGCTGAAAAGATCGCCCTGGAACTCAAGGACAAGGTCACTCCCGCTGCCGCCACCAGCAGCGCGCCCCAGCCCTTTACCGGCACCACTTCCGGGACACCATCGGTCTTTGCCGATGCGGTACAGGGCCTGATCGCCCTGGGACTGCGCCGCGAAGAAGCCGACAGCGCCGCGCGCCGCGCCATGGCAGCCGGAGCCGACAGTGAAACCTCTATTATCCGTGAAGTACTCAGACAGCGGGGCCATCAATGAGCGAAGAACGCCTGATCAGCGGACAGCTACACGAAGAAGACCAGCAGGAACTGCGCCTGCGACCGGAGAACCTGTCCCAGTATATCGGCCAGCAGCGCCTCAAGGACAACCTCTCCGTCTTTCTCCAGGCAGCCAAAGGCCGTGGAGAGCCAGTGGACCATATCCTCTTTTCCGGCCCGCCGGGACTGGGCAAGACCACCATCGCCCATATCATCGCCAATGAGATGGGCGTCAATATCCGCTCCACCTCCGGCCCGGTCATCGAAAAATCCGCCGACCTGGCCGCCATCCTCACCAACCTGCAGTCAGGCGACGTACTCTTCATCGATGAAATTCACCGTCTGAATACCTCCGTCGAAGAGATCCTCTACCCCGCCATGGAGGACTTCCAGCTGGATATCATCATCGGACAGGGGCCAGCGGCGCGCAGCATCAAAATCGACCTGCCGCCCTTTACCCTGATCGGTGCCACCACCAGGGCCGGACTCCTGAGTTCGCCACTGCGCGACCGCTTTGGCGTCCACAGCCGCCTGGAATTCTACGAAGTGGACGACCTGCTGGCCATCATCACCCGGTCCGCCAGCATCCTCGGTATAGCCATTGAAGGCGATGGCGCGCGGGAGCTGGCCCGCCGCTCCAGGGGAACTCCCCGCATCGCCAACCGGCTGCTGCGGCGCGTGCGCGACTTCGCCCAGATCAAGGGCCACGGCAGCATCGACCACGCCATCGCCCGTTACGCCCTGGAACAGCTGGAAGTGGACGAAGCCGGCCTCGACTACCTGGACCGCAAGGTACTGCTGGCCATTATTGAAAAGTTCAGTGGCGGTCCCGTCGGCCTGGACACCCTGGCCGCCTGTACCGCCGAAGAGCGCGGCACCCTGGAAGATGTCTGCGAGCCTTACCTCATTCAGCAGGGCCTGCTGCAGCGCACCCCACGCGGACGCATCATCACGGAAAACGGCTACCGCCACTTCGGGCTGAACTCTCCGCGCGCTGCGGAACCCCAGGGCCTGTTCGACTGATCAGCACCAGCCTCAGGAAAACGCCTGTCCCGGTTTTACCCCAAGCTTTTTGAGAATAACCGCCAATGGACAGAAACCCGTAAAGGCCGCCTGCAGCATGTTCAGCCCCACAAATGCCGTGAGCAGCAGCCACCAGGGGCTGATGGCATAGGTCAGCAGCACGCTGAGCAGGATAACCGTTCCGGCGAAGGCAAAGACAACGCGATCGATATTCATGGAACACCTCACAAAAAATACAAATACCATACAACTATATAGTTAATCGGAGCCATTGACAAGGAAACTTCTTGTTCCCGACTCACACTTTCTCCTATGATGACATCATCACGAAAACCCGATTCAAAAGGGAAGCACAACCATGATCGCGGATTTTTTCTCCTCGGGAATACCTGAACTGTTCTACACCAACTACTACCTGGTTCTCTTTGCCCTGCTGGCCATTATAAGCATCTTCGCTACCCGTTTTGCCACGCGATTCGGTGTACCAGCACTGGTGCTCTTCCTGGGCTTTGGCATGCTGGCGGGCAGTGACGGACTGGGGCTTATTGACTTTTCTGACGCCTACCTGGCGCAGTTTTTCGGCACTATCGCCCTGGTCATCATCCTCTTTGACGGTGGTATGCAGACCAGGTGGTCTTCGGTGCGTCCAGTTCTGGCACCTGCGCTCAGCCTGGCAACCATTGGCGTCGTCTTCACCGCCCTGAGCGTAGCCGTGGCCGCCAAGCTTATTCTTCCCATCAGCTGGCTTGAGGCACTGCTCCTGGGCTCCATTGTGGGTTCCACCGATGCCGCTGCGGTTTTCTCTGTTTTCAGTGGAAAAGCTATCAAAGAAAGACTGGCACGCACTCTGGAGGCGGAATCAGGCAGCAACGACCCCATGGCAGTCTTCCTCACCATCTCTTTTATCCAGATGATCCAGTACGAAGACACCAATATGCTGACCCTTATTCCCCAGTTTTTCTGGCAGATGGGAATGGGTCTGCTTATGGGATATACTCTGGGACGCGCGGCTGTATGGATACTGAACCGCATACGCCTTGACTCTGGTGGACTCTACCCACTCCTGGCACTCAGTCTGGCATTCCTTGCCTTCAGCGCCAGCGCGCTGGTCAATGCCAGCGGGTTCCTGGCCGTCTATGTACTGGCGATTATCGTGGGGAACGCCGATGTCCCTTACCGACACTCCATCTTTCGCTTTAACGAGGGCTTCGCCTGGATGATGCAGATCCTCATGTTTATTGTCCTTGGCCTGCTGGTATTCCCTGGCGAAGTGCTCAGCGAATTCCTTATTGTCGGCCTGATTCTCTCTGGCGTGCTGATGTTCATCGCTCGTCCCCTGGGAGTTGCCACCAGCCTGCTACCCTTTATCCGTATGTCCAATTTCCGTTATAGCGTGCGGGAGTATATATTCATCTCATGGTCGGGGCTGAAGGGTGCCGTTCCAGTCATTCTGGCCACTTATCCCCTACTGGCAGGCATAGAGCACAGTCAGAGCTTCTTTAACGTCGTCTTCTTTATCGTCCTCACCTCAACACTCATCCAGGGAGCGACCATCTCGCCCCTGGCAAAGCTGCTGAGCCTGGAAAGCAAGCGGGGGAAAGCGCAGAAATATACCATTGAACTGGTATCACTGGGGAAAGCCAACGCCGACATAATTGAATATTGTGTGAATCTTGAAGATGCTATTGTGGACAAGGAAATACGCGACCTGCTCCTGCCCAAGGGTACGTTGATCAACGCCATCATACGCGACGACCAGATCATCACTCCCACTGGACATACGAAAATCCTGGCCAATGACCACCTTTTCATACTGGTTGCCAAAGAAAATATCAGTCGCCTGAAACGGGTACTGACAAAGCAACGACTGGATATGGAGGGAGAGGAAGTCAAAACCTGACATGGTTGTTGCAACCGAAGATAGACAAGCGGCAGATCAGCCGAAAAGGACTCCGGCCGCTGCTTCCACGTTCACAATAAAGCTGATGCCATTGCCCGGCTCATTCAGCTGGCCTACTTCACAGGCAGTCTGCATCACCTGAACCGCGTGGGTATCGGGAACAATAGTGTAGATGACCTCTTTCATGGGCTCAAGGCGCATGCCAAAAACCTTCAACTGGCTGCGTGAACTGGCACCACGGCCACGCACAATAGACCAGCCTGCGGCACCTGCTTTTTCCAAAGCGGTAATCACCTCTTCAGTATGCTCGGCTCGCACAATACTGATAACCAGCTTGAGATCCTTATTGAACTCCATGGATGCACCTCCTGATACATAACGGCTATACTACACAAAATACGCTCGCGACACAAGGAGCGCCAGTTCAGACAGTCAATGCCGACTGCATCAGCTGTCTGGTGTAGGGGTGGCGCGGTTCCGCGAAGATGGCTTCCGTGGAACCCTGCTCCACCGCTCGCCCATCCTTCATAACCAGCACCTGGTGGCTGATGGAGCGGATCAGACCAAGGTCGTGGCTGATAAACAGGTAGGTCAGCCCGTACTTTGCCTGCAGCTGGCGCAGCAGGGCCATGACCTGGGCCTGGGTGCTCTGATCCAGAGCCGAAGTGGGCTCATCCAGCACCAGCAGGCGGGGTTTGAGCACCAGGGCGCGGGCGATGGCAATGCGCTGGCGCTGCCCACCGGAAAACTCGTGGGGATAGCGCTCCAGCATGGCGCCATCCAGGCCCACTTCCTGCAGCGCCCATTGCACCAGCTCCCGGCGCTCGCTGACACTGAACCCATGCACCAGCAGCCCTTCTTCAAGGATCTGGGCCACATTCATTCGCGGGCTCAGACTGCCGTAGGGGTCCTGCAGCACCACCTGAACAGCGCGGCGCAGCGGGCGCATGGCCTTGTGTTTTAACGCGTGCAGGGCGTGGCCATCAAAGTGGATCTCGCCACTGGCGGGCAGCAGCCGCAGCAGTGCCAGGCCCAGGGTCGTCTTGCCCGATCCGCTTTCGCCGACAATCCCCAGGGTTTCGCCCCTGGCCACACGCAGACTGACCCCGTCCACGGCGCGCACATGATCCACCGTACGCCGCCAGATACCCTTTTTGATGGGGAACCATACCCGCAGATCCTCCACCCGCAGAAGCTCCGGCGCGCCAGCCACCACCGGTACCGGCGGATGGTGACGTTCGGCATCCAGCAGCATGCGGGTGCAGCAATGGCGCGGCGACGTGAATATTTCCGTGCACGTGCCCTGCTCCACGATCCGGCCCGTCTGCATCACCGCGATCTGGTGCGCGTAACGGCGCACGATACCCAGGTTATGGGTAATCAGGAGTATGGCCATGTGACGCTTGTGCTGCAGGCGTTTCAGCAGCTCAAGGATCTGGCTGGCCACCGTAACATCCAGGGCGGTGGTGGGCTCATCGGCGATCAGCAACGCGGGATCGTTGGCCAGGGCCATGGCGATCATCACCCGCTGCCGCTGCCCTCCCGAAAGCTCATGGGGGAAAGCACCCATGCGTCTGGCAGCATTGTCGATACCCACCTCTTCCAGCAGGGCCAGCACCTGTTCACGAAGCGCCCGGCCACTGACGCCACGGTGCAGTTGCAGGGTTTCGCCGATCTGCTTTTCGATGGTGTGCAGAGGGTTCAGGGAAGTCATGGGTTCCTGAAAGATCATACCCACGGAACCGCCCCGCAGCTGACGCAGCTGACGGGGAGTCAGAGACAGCACTGGCTGGCCGCTGACCACAATGGAACTCCCCGGATCAACGGAGGCTCCTTGAGGCAGAAGTCGCAACAGCGACAGCGCGGTCACCGATTTGCCGGAACCGCTCTCCCCCACCAGGGCCAGGGTCTGCCCCCGCTGCAATCGCAGGCTGACCCCCTGTACCACTTCCATCGCGCCAAAGGATATACGCAGATTCCTGACATCGAGAATCTCCCCTTCAGCCAGGTTTACAGAGTCTTTTTCAGTGTCTTCGTGGGTCAAAGGCGTCACGGGTACCCTCTCCGAGAAAAACCAGCAGTGTCAGCAGCGTTGCCAGGGAAAAAAAAGCCGTGATCCCCAGCCAGGGAGCATGGAGATTATTCTTGGCCTGGGCCACCAGCTCCCCCAGCGAAGGCGAACCCGGCGGCAGTCCGAAACCCAGAAAATCCAGCGCCGTCAGCGTCGTCACGGCGCCAGTGAAGAGAAAAGGCGCGAAGGTCATGGTCGCCACCATGGCGTTGGGCAGCACATGGCGACGCATAATAGCCACGTCACTCACCCCCAGGGCGCGCGCCGCCCGCACATACTCCAGATTGCGCCCACGCAGAAACTCCGCCCGCACCACATCCACCAGGGCCGTCCAGCTGAAGAGCACCATAATGCCCAGCAGCCACCAGAAACCCGGCTGCACAATACTGGAGAGAATGATCAGCACAAACAGCACCGGCAACCCGGACCATATTTCAATAAAACGCTGACCCAACAGATCAATGGCACCACCAAAGTACCCCTGCACCGCCCCCGCAGCCACCCCGATCAGGCAGCTGGCGACAGTCAGGGCAAAGGCAAAGAGAAATGAGACGCGGAAGCCGTAAATCAGCCGCGCCAGCACATCACGCCCCTGATCATCGGTCCCCAGCCAGTTTTCACGGGAAGGCGGAGCCGGATGGGGATGAGCGCTGGCGTAATTGATGGAGCGATAGTGATAGCGCAGGGGAGCCCAGATCAGGAAACCATTCGCCTCGATAAGTTCCCGCAGGAAAGGATCGCGGTAGTCGGCACTGATCGGCAGATCGCCACCAAAAACCGTCTCGTCGTACTCCTTCACCAACGGCACATACCAGGTGCCCTCGAAACGCACCAGCAAGGGCCGCTCGTTGGCAATCAGCTCAGCACCCAGACTCAGCACAAAAAGGCCCAGCAGAATCCACAGAGAGTACCAGGCGCGGCGGTTACTGCGGAACTGCTGCCAGCGACGCCGGTTCAGGGAAAGGGGAACACAGGTCGGGGCCATGCTACTTCCCGACGGCCATAAACACCGCCTGGGATCGGGCCAGGCACTCATTGTCGCGCTCGCGCAGCACCTCAGCCTCAACATGCATGATCGTGCGGCCCATTTTAACCGGAAACGCGCGGCCAATCAGCGTATCACCCGGCATAGCCGGCTTCAGATAGCGCATCGTCAACTCCACCGTCACCGTCGCCTTGCCATCACCCAGGTGGAACAGACACAGGTGAGCCATAGCCTCATCGGCCAGCGTCGCCAGAATACCCCCACCCACCAGACCGGCACCCTGGGCCAGATCGCCAGAACTGCGCAGACAGAACTGCACCTCCTGGGGACCCATCTTCACAGGCTCAATCTGCAGGAAATCCATCAGGGGATTGGCACCCGGCTGGCGGTCGGCAATCCGGCTCAGATAAGGGGCAGTATCCATATACAAACTCCAGAAACAGCGTTGGATTGAAGCAATCAACTTAGCACAGAGCATGAAGAAAATTGAAGCACTACCGTGCGAAGAGGAAGCACCAACGAAAGACTCGGAAAAGCAGCTGGCAGAATGCCATACGTACGGACTTCCCCCACGCCAGGGCAGGTGCCAAGGACAAAATTCAAATGCTAATACTGGACACGATTCTTAATAAAGGACACCCACTTTGTACTTGATGATTCCGCCATATATTCGCTACACTCAACCAACAAACTCCCAGCAGGAGGTGCCACATGACCATTGCCAGAAGTCAGATTATTGCCCTGGATTCCACGCCCTACTATCACTGCGTCAGTCGTTGTGTGCGGAGGGCCTTTCTGTGTGGCATCGACAGCGTAACGGGGCAGAGTTTTGATCATCGCAAGCAGTGGATTCTGGATCGGCTGGGGATGCTGACTGAGGTCTTTGCCATCGATATCTGCGCCTACGCTCTGATGAGCAACCACTACCATCTGGTGCTGCGGGTTGACCGGGAGCGGGTGGAGGCGATGTCTGACCATGAGGTACTCGGGCGCTGGAATATGCTTTTTTCCGGTAATCCACTGATCAGGATGTTCCTGGCGGGGCAGAGGCTCAGTTTACCTCAGGAACAGATGCTAGCGGCTTTGATTCGGGATATTCGACCCCGCCTGTATGATATTTCCTGGTTTATGCGCAGTCTCAATGAGTGGATTGCCAGGCAGGCCAACAAGGAAGATGGCTGCAAGGGGCGTTTCTGGGAGGGGCGATTTCGCACCCAGGCGCTGTTGGATGAATACGGCCTGCTGACGTGCATGGCCTATGTGGATCTGAATGCCATACGGGCGGGGATTGCCGATTCACCGGAGCATTCTGACTTTTCTTCCATTCAGGCGCGCATACGGGCCTGGGGTCAATCTGCAGGGGAAGAAGCGGCGGCTCAGTGTCCGCCTTTACTGGGTTTTAACGACAGTGGAACTGATGACGCTCTGCTGCCTTTTACCACCCTGGATTATATGGAACTGGTGGACTGGACGGCGCGCAATGTGCGGGCTGACAAGGCCTGCGCCATGGATGAGGACGCGCCACCGATTCTGGTGCGCATGGGTATCGACAGTGAGCGCTTTGCCAAGCAGATGCGGGGTGAGGGCGGCAGTTTCCCCACCTTCATGGGAGCCTACCATTGCCTGCGTGATGCGGCCCAAGAGCGGGGGCTGCACTATGTGCGGGGCAGCGGCACGGCCAGGCGGTTGTTCTGCGGCGACAGGGCGTCGTAGCAGACTCCATGCTCCCATAGTCCCCGAGCAATTCAACCAGACAGGATTCTCAAAATGCCCACGGAAGTTTTATCATTCTGGTTTCAGGAGGTTGAGCCAAAACAGTGGTTTGCTTCTGATGCGGTCCCTGCTTCGCTGAGCAGCTTGATTCTGACATCGCAAGAAAACACATTCACCTCGTCTTTTCCGCAACTATTTCTGTGTCTTTGATCGCAACAAGGCTCACGTTGTACTTTGAACCCCACACTGAGTCGGCTCGGCAATGGATTGTTATTGACCAGGAACTGCTCATGTAATAACTTCTTATCTCATCCACTGAGACACACAAAACAAGCACAACAATCAAAACGAAAGATAACTAGGAATTATCGATGCAGTTTTTTGATAGAAAAAATACCGCTGTAGACGTATGGCTTCCGATAATTGGTGGTCCAATACTGAGTTTAGTCTTATTCTTGGGTATTTGGTGGTTAGATCCGTTTAGCCTCAGTCAACTATCCGGGATTCCAGCATTCTTCCTGTCAGTAATTGCTTTATCGATCACCCAATGGCTTGTGACTGTCCGAGAAATACAAAAAACAGCTGCAATCTCTGATAAAATTCATGATGCTGTCAAAAATTACCTGCATGTAACTCCAGTAGGCCTTCCCGAGGACGCGCTACGCTATATTATCGGCAGATTGCCCGCTGTAAGAGAGGTAATGAATACTTCCTTTACACTTGAGGTTGAATCAGAACGAAGTGATGAAAAGCTTTACCAGACAGAGACCTATAGCGAATTCTCACAGGCAATTGCAAATAACACAAAGCACCTTCTTTGGAAAGATATAGGTGATCACTTAGCTTTGAGACGGCTACGAACCATTCATGCTCTCTGTAATTGTTCTGTTGTACCGAAACATAATTTGCCACGGTATAAATATAAAGTCATCAACCACAGTGAACCCCAAATGAATTTTATTCTTTTAGAATATCAAGATGGAGGAGGGCGCGAGGTGTTGTTTAATTGGGACTTCCGTGGAAATGGGCAAGATCCAACTGTTTTGATTTCACGGGACAACTACATTGTCGAGATGTTCACTATCCACTTCAATTTGCTTTGGCGGCGGGCATCAGAAGATCATGACAACCAAGCAACCATTTCCGACTCGACACAGTAAGACGAAACACCAGAATTATCTGATTGAATATTTTTGAACCAGCGTACTAGCTCCTTCTGAGCATCTTCACTGACCAGATCATGTATCCACTGAATAGAATTATAAAAATATTCTAAGAACTCTTGAGGGTATGGCGAAACTCGATGAAAAGTATCAAAGCTAATAGTTTTGTTTTTGAATGAAGAATTGTTGATTGTTTCAAAAACCCTATCCATATCGTAATGTCGAAACTGAGTACTGCCTAGCACTGAAGCCTGCAAAGCAGAGTCAATTATTAATCGAGTCCTCTGATCCATTGGACCTAACCTCAGTAATGCACCATCATATTGGCGAACAATAAGGGCTCCTCCTATGGTTAACTTCTTTCTTATGGCCTCAAGTAGCTCATCAATGCGCCTCACATAAGGAAATACGTTAAAAGCCAGATAGACATCGGCTTCTGGTAAATCCTTGGCATGAGAATCGAGATTGATGCAAGAAAAGTGCATTTTTTGTGGCCACCGCATGCAACGCTCTTGAGCAATACTGAGGGCCTTTTCATCTGCGTCAATGCCATAGAGTTCGCACGATAAATCTGCATGCTGACTAATTAGGTCTATCCAAATACCCGGCCCGCAGCCGAGATCGACAATCCGACCTGGATTCATGCTGATTATGTCCTTAATGAACTGAGTCCGCTCAGGAAGCTTTGCTGCGTGATGCGCTTCGAGCCATGACAATGAACTCAAGGGCTTACCAGAATCATTACGCCAACTGGCCATACATATAATTCCTAGTTATCTCCTCTCCCCCTGTCAACCTGCAAGAGAGCTTTTCGCAATCCCTGGTCAGAAACATGTGTGTAAATCTCTGTGGTCGATATACTGTGATGACCCAGCAGTTTTTGAACATAGCGAATGTCCAATCCATTTTCCAGCCATCGTGTAGCACAGGTATGTCGCAACATGTGTGGCGTCACATGCGTTTCGATGCCGGCTTGTATTGTGATCCTCAGCAATGCCTTGCGCACCATGGAAGGAGTCATGACCCGTCCATTTTGAGTGATGAATAGGTGTTCACATTTTGAGATAATTTGCCTGCGCCTGAGCAGGTAACCTTCGACTGCTGCATAGGCAGAGGGTGACAGCAGATAGGCATAACGTTGTCGATTGCCCTTACCTTGGATTCTTATGCATTTATCGGCAAGCGAAACATCACTAAGCCGGATACTGGCAAGTTCACCAACCCGAATGCCTGTTTCAAGAAGTAAGCACACGGCCGTTTTTTCACATAGTATGTCATACTTTTCTCGTCCTTCCACGGGAACCACAGCATTCCTGAGGCGGGCATCATCGCCGCTGTCTATAGCGCGCGGAAGCCTTTTCGGGAGGCGGATGCGTTCGTTCAGTGAGTCAAATGGATTTGCTGCAAGCATCCCTTCCCGCCTGGCCCATTGAAATAGCAGTTTCAGGCAAGCCACACGGCGCTTGATTGTGGTTTCCTTCAGCTTTCTGCACTCACGGGAATGTAAAATGTATTCGCGCAGGGTTTCTTTATTAATGCCTGATAGTTTACTGTGACTATCAAGAAATCGAAGGAAGTCATTCAAGTCACCGGTATAAGCACGTAGTGTATGCTGTGATAGATTGATGGCCGACTGGCAGTGAATGAGAAACTGTTCGCAGGATTGTTTAAGTGTCGTCATGATGGTCTCCTGATGGGTGGCATAATTGAACGTACTTCCATTCAACCTCACCCTTTATTTCATTGCAGTTAAACTATGCATCAACAACATATGCAGAGAGAGCAGAGTCTTTCCCCTGCACACAACACCGTTGCTAAAAAACGCGCAGATCGAAAAGCAGAAATTCTCAACACATGTATGTTGCTCTGTCAAGAGGGTAGCTGATAATTCGTGTTCGGTTATTACAATATAATCATCTCCAGACACCCACTTTATACGTTTTTTAAACAGTACAGGAATCAACCTGATGGCCTGTATCATCCAAGTGAGCAGAACTTACATAAGGTGGTCTACCTGCTTCGCTGAGCAGCTTGAACTGAATACCATTCCGGAATATAATGAACTTGGCATCCCGACAATGGTCTCTCCTGGGAGTGCAGAGTGCATTGTCCTGCCATCAGCCCGGGAGTAGACGCCAAGGAGTCTTCCCCACGTGATCAATGCGATGCGACGGCTATACATCTGGCACGGCCAGAGCAGGGCATCTGTGGTCAGTAGCTGGGGAAATCGGCACGTGGAGATTGATGCTGGAGTGATCGACGTGACAGCGATCAATGGTGGAACCCACAAGGCTTGTTCATGCTTGCGTATACGTCGTCAGTTTTGCGAGCAGAGAAAATGCGGTGAAGTAAACTGCGCTCATAACACAGGACAGCAGAACGCAGCGATCATTCCACTCTGAAAGAGAATTGACAGCATATTACAGGGAGAGCCTCTTATGATTTACTCTGTTGAATGCACGTTTTCCGATCCTGTTGAAGAGGCAGGATGGAATGATTTCTATAGCTCAGAAAAGCTGCCAGCCCTGATATCCGTAATTGGCTTCCGCACATCACAGCGTTTTAAAGCGTTAACCAGCGGCTGCCCAGTCTATTTAGCGCTACACACCATAACCAGTAGCGATGTTTTAAACAGCAAGGATTATAAAGAACATGGCGGTGGTAATTTCGCACGCTGGCAATGCTTTATCACGGACTGGCACCGCAACGTATATGAGGGTCTTGATGCAGCTCCCCGTGTTGATGAAGCCTGTTATTTGCTCCTATGCAGCTCAGGCCCAGAACCACTGCGCAGACTGGGCACGAATCCCCATGCCATACGAGCAACCGCATTGGACAAAAACCCCGAATTTCGCTGGCTGTCAGTAGCCATCGAGGCTGAAATCGCCCACATTCTGCCAAACATGCCAAGTGATCTCCACCTCTACACGCCCATGGGCAAACAACTCACCAGTGACTAACAGCTGACCGCAGACAGATATCAGGGCACAGCATTCCCTGTTTCTCACGTACTGCAATTGCATTTCCCCTTCGTTTTTCATGTTGCGCGTGTTGTTCGCGACCCCCCTGTTTACAGCCCATTACCCGATGGTCTGGTGTTTTCACGGGCTTTCTGTGCTACTATCCCCACGTTATTCCCAGTAATTCTGCGCCCCAAGGAGGCTCCATGCCGCAACGTGACGAGAAGTCTCTCGCCGAAGAGATCCTGGCCCTGCTCGATACCTATGGCGAACCGGTGCCTCTGCGCCATCTGCGTGGAGCCCTGGGGCTTTCCAAATCCGATACTTCCATCCTGCAGCGGGTGCTGCTTTCGCTGTGCAAGGAGGGGCGCGCAGGGCGCGATACCTCCGATCGTTATTTCTCTGCCAGTTCTGCCCTCAAGGGGCGGGTGCAGGTGACGCAGACTCCGGGAACGGCTTTTGTGACTGACGAGACTACTTCCCATGAGTACCGGCTGCTTTCTGCCGATGCCGATACGCTGATGAGTGGCGACATCATCACCTTCCGCATTCTGCCCAACGGCCGCGCGACGATCAAGGAGATCGTACAGCGCGCTGTGGAGCGTATGGCAGGCGTGGTGGTGGTGGAGGGCAAACAGACACTGCTCAACCCCTATCGCAAGGGGATACCCTGGATTCGCCTCAATCGCACCAGTGCCGCGGCGGTCAGCGAAGGGCAGGGGGTGGTGGTCAGAATCACCAGCTATCCCGGTCGCAACACCCTGCCCGAAGGCGAAGTGGTGGAGGTGGTGGGCGATGCCAGCGACGCCATGGTGGAGCGCACCCTGGTGCTGGAAGCCTATGGTCTGCAGCTGCACTTCCCCCCCGAAGTGGAGCGCGAAGCCCAGGCGGTCTCGCGGGTGGTCAAGACATCAACCAGCCGCGCTGATTACCGCAAGCTGCTTACCTGTACCATCGACGGAGCCACGGCGCGGGATTTTGATGACGCCATCAGCATCGAAACAGAGCAGGGGAACTTCCGTCTCTACGTCCATATCGCCGATGTGTCCCACTATGTCACCGAAGGCAGCGCCCTTGACCTGGAGGCCCAGAACCGGGCCACATCGGTCTATTTTCCCGCCTACTGCATTCCCATGCTGCCGGAAGCGCTCTCCAACGATATCTGCTCCCTTATGCCCAAGGTGAACCGCTACGCCATGACCTGCGTCATGGATATCGACCGCCAGGGCAATGTGACGGGTTATCATATCACGCCATCCATCATCCGTTCTGACCGCCGTTTTACCTATGAAGAGGTGCAGGAAATCCTGGATGGCAATGTCCACGACCGGGCCTTCACGGCTGCGCTGGAACAGATGGCCAAGCTGGCGAAGATTCTGCGCCGAAAGCGCTTCACCAAAGGAAGCATTGACTTTGATCGCCCCGAACGGGAGGTGATTGTCGACGAGAAGGGGATGGTGCTGGACGTGCGCCGGGCGGAGCGGCTCTTTGCCCACCGGCTCATCGAGGAGTTCATGCTGATCGCCAATGTCACCGTGGCCCGTCACCTGGACAGCCATGGCTATCCAGGCATCTTCCGCATTCACGAGGAGCCGGATCAGCAGCGAATGGAAGAGTTCGCCCGCATTGCCTGGAACTTCGGCTACCCTCTCAAGGGCCGCAGCTACCACTCGTCCCAGCTGAACACCATCCTGGAGCAGAGCCGGGGCAAGCCCGAAGAAGACCTCATCAGCACCCTCATGCTGCGCAGCATGAAGCGCGCCGTCTACAGTCCGGAATCCGGCCTGCATTATGGGCTCGGCTTCACCCACTACTGCCACTTCACCAGCCCCATACGCCGCTACCCCGACCTGATCGTCCACCGCAGCCTGCGGGCATCCCTGGACACTACCAAGCGCGCCCGCCGCCACAAACGGCTGGAAGCCAGCGCCCCCCACCTGGCCCAGCACAGCAGCAGCCAGGAGCGCAAGGCCGCCGATGCTTCCACCCAGATGGAGCTGCTGAAAAGCGTCCAGTTCATGCGCGCCTTTGTGGGCGAAGAGTTCTCCGCCATCATCAGCGGCGTCACCAGCTGGGGCATTTTCGTACAGCTTCAGACCTGCTACGTGGAGGGCCTGGTGCACGTCTCCACCCTGGACAAGGATTACTACCTCTACCAGGAAGAGACCCATGAACTGGTGGGACGACGCACCCGCCAGCGCTTCTTCCTGGGTATGCCGGTGACCGTGCAGCTGGTCAGAGCCGACGTGGAAAAGCGCGAGCTGGACTTCATCCTGGTCAGCAGCGGCAGCCAGCCGGAACATGCAGACACAAAAAAAACTTCACGCAGCAAAGCCCCCAGGGCGCGGACAAAAAAAGCCAAATTGCCCTCGGCAGCAGCCGCGCCCCTGCCCCACAAACGCAAAGGGGAAAGTCGCCGCACACGCGGCGGAGGTACTCAGAAGCGCTGAGCCCATGGCGAAATGCAGAGGCAATGGAGCGGCTGCATACGAAAATGTCCTCCCCACTGCATTCAGGGGAGGACCTTACTCAATCATCATGACCTCATGCGGGCATGTTCCCGAGTATATCAGGGAATCACCACAGGGCGTCACTTTCCACCTGCACTGGCGTGTGGTGGTCGTCGGTGTTCCCCAGGCCGAGCTGGCCAAAATAATTCCTCCCCCAGGCCCAGAGGGTGCCATCGGACTTGATACCCAGAGTATAATGGTAGCCAGCGCTCACCGCCTGCCAATCACTCTCACTGCCCACCTGCACCGGCTGGTAGCGGTCGTCGGCGCCGCCCAGGCCAAGCTGACCATGCCAGTTATACCCCCAGGCCCAGAGGGTACCATCGGACTTGACGGCCAGGGTATGGTCAGTGCCCGCGCTCACCGATTCCCATGCAGATGTGCTGAAAACCGGCACCGGTGCATTGCGGTTCGTAGTGTCCCACAGGCCAAGCTGACCATAACGATTGTGTCCCCATGCCCAGAGGGTGCCATTAAACTTGATGGCCAGGGTATGGTCACGACCCGCGCTCACCGACTGCCAATCACTCTCACCGCCCACCTGCACTGGCGCGTGGCGCTCGACGATGTTCCCCAGGCCGAGCTGACCAAACCAATTATCCCCCCAGGCCCAGAGGGTACCATCGGTTTTGATGGCCAGAGTATGGTAGAAGCCAGCGCTCACCGATTGCCAATCACTCTCACTGCCCACCTGCACTGGCGCGTCTTGGTTGTCAGTGTTCCCCAGGCCGAGCTGACCATTATTCTCAAGTTTCGCACCCTTGAAAGAGCATGCTGACGACGCAGTCTTTGATTCTCTGCTGGAATGCAGCGATTTGTTCTACAAAGACAGCAGTGCTTGACTTCAATATCTCGCCGCAGAGCTCATAGACGAACTCAATGTACTGATCGAGATTAAAAAGCACACTGAGTGTTTGCAGCTCGCACTCGGTTTTCTCGAATAGGGTTCCTTTGTAGCGATAGTCTTCTTCTTGTCGCTGCATGATGGTGAACACGATGCTCCTGATCATGCTGATGGTTAAAAAGCAGATATTTGACTCAAAGTTGCGGCACTGGCTTTTGCCAAAGTCCCAGGTGTGCTTGAGCTCCTTAAAAAGCGTTTCTATGGACCAGCGATTGGCATAGGTATCTATAACTTCCTGCTCGCTGTGGTGGGTCAGGGTGCTCAGCAGGATAATAGGCTTGTAGTGGCTGCGCTTGTCTACAGGACGGCAGAACACCAGCTTTACCGGAGTATTGCCGAAGTCTGCTCTTATGGAGCGAACTTCCACCTCCACATTGCGCACGGTGATGACTTTTGCGCGCAGGCTGGGAACAACCGTATTCCAAAGCTGCTGTGTTGCGTAAGGTTTCCCTTGGCAGGTCACCATGATCGTCCTTGTCGCTTTGAGCTGAGCGCAGACGTTGTAGCCGATCTCGTGGTAAATCTTGCCCACCAGTTTGGGATAGCAATACCAGCTGTCAAAGAGTACCGCATCGGCCTCAACTCCCTGGTTCCGGGCTCTTCTCAGCATTTCCAGCACCAGGTCGGTTTTCTTCATTCCCACTTCCATGCGACGTCTTGCTGCATACGAGCGCCCATCAAGATCAGCAGGTTCCAAATGCTCACTGACCCGGTTCGCTGAAGACTTGATGGCAAAGTCCATGGGGATAGTGGAAGTTCCATCGGTGTAGCTCAGGCACGGTATTTCGAAACCCATGGTTGAGCGCTTCTTGCTCTTGTCGAATATCCAGCTCAGGTACTCAATACGCTTGCCGGTCTTTTCCAGCTGGGAGTCGTCAATAGTCAGGTAGCGTCCACTATCCGGATAGTATTTACCCAGGATGCCAACAGCGCGCATGGCAACACACAAAAGCAGTTTGCGCCAGTGAATGCACTGGCGCTGTGCATAGCGGTAGGCAGTGTCCTTCTTCAGGCTGAATACGGAGCCCTGTGCTTTACGCACAAACCTGGCTATCGTGCTGGAGGTAAATACTGCCATAAACAGGGAGACAAAGACCTTCACCCCATCTTCGCCCTGCTGCTTGTTCATGCCACACTTCCTGGCCAAACGCTGAAAGTCCAGCATGCGCAAAACCCGTAATACTTCGAACTGTTCAAGAAGACGCGCTTGCAGTTTTTCATCACTCAGGGTAACTTTTGCCATTGATGACCTCCTGTGGCTTGGATACTCGTTTTGTGTTAACTCAAGTATACCAAATTGCGGGGGTCATCGCTAGTTAAATGCTAGCTTTTAAAGACCTTGCGCTAGAATCAAAGGATGCGAAACTTCAGATTATTGTTATACCCCCAGGCCCAGAGGGTACCATCGGCTTTGATGGCCAGAGTCTGCTCACGACCCGCGCTCACCGCCTGCCAATCACTCTCACTGCCCACCTGCACTGGCGCGTCTTGGTTGTCAGTGTTCCCCAGGCCGAGCTGACCATTATTGTTATACCCCCAGGCCCAGAGGGTACCATCGGACTTGACGGCCAGGGTATGGTCAGTGCCCGTGACCACCGATTGCCAATGGTTCTCACTGCCCACCTGCACTGGCTCGTGGCGGCTCATGCTGTCACCCAGGCCGAGCTGACCAGACCCGTTCCCCCCCCAGGCCCAGAGAGTACCGTCGGCTTTGATGGCCAGGGTGTGGTCAGTGCCTGCACTGATAATGGGAAACGATACGCAGGTAATGTCCACATCCATGACGGCCCCAGCTCCCATGACACCGCTGGCATTGGCCACGCTGCAGTGGTGCTGCGGCGGCTGGGCAGTCAGACTTACCGTATACGCATCGCCATAATCCACGGGCTCGGTAAAGATGTACGGCGAGCCGTTGGCGCTGTGATCGAGGGTGAGGTCATTGCCACCGTTCACCTGCAGGCTGATGGTTCTGCCCTCGGCCAATCCCGAGAGGGTGCCACCGAGAGCATAGCTGTTCGGACTGAATGTGAGCACTACCGTGCAGTCACCGGTGATGACGCCCGTCGTATAGGTGTCGCCTTCAAGGCTGCCATCGCAGCCACTTGCCGCAGAGACATGGTGACCCTCAGGCGGTATCACCGTGAAGTTCGTGGTGGCGCCATGCTCCACAGCTTCGAAATTCAGTGGGCCATCATAATTTCCCCAGGTAACAGTGTACACATTGATGGTGTACTGGGCTGTGATAGTGGTATCAGCAGTGATATTGCTGAAATCGGAAGGGCTCCAGCCAGTAAAAGAATAGCCTGGGCGCTCCGGGTCTGCTGGAGGAACAGCGGCACCACCATGTTCCACATCTTCGGTTTGCAATACGATCCCATCGTGGTCGAGAAACATGACGACATAGATGTTGGTTGTGCCCGATCCTCCACTTGAGCTGCCACAGCCGGATAAGAAAACGAGCGCAAGACACACTATCACCAGTGTGGCAAACGCCCGCATGAAGACTTGACGAACGGTCAACGGCATAAGAACCTCCCTGCAGTACTGTTCCGCAACCGTACCATCTGGGGTAACCACTGACAACAAAAGACTTAAAAACCAAGAAAACTAACCGAAAACGCTATATACCGGCAACAACAACATTTACCAATCAGCCCATGCAACAGATGGCACCGAACCTTCGTTGCTCAGGAAGAGTACAGCAGAGGAGCAGTATCCGCAGCGCAGAGGAACTGAGCTGCGGGTGCTGTGGAGCTTCCCCCCAGCCGGCAGTTACTGCAGCAATACCTCCTGAGGTTCGTCGAAATAAGCGGTGCGCCTGCCGAGCTGGCCTCGTCCGTTATTGCCCCAGGCCCAGAGGGTGCCATCGCTCCTGATGGCAAGGGTATGGTCAGAGCCAGCACTCACCGTCTGCCAATTGCTATCACTGCCCACCTGCGCCGGCGCGTCTTGGTCGTCAGTGTTCCCCAGGCCAAGTTGGCCAGACCCGTTATTCCCCCAGGCCCAGAGAGTGCCGTCGCTCCTGATGGCCAGGGTATGGCCAGAGCCCGCGCCCACCGCCTGCCAATTGCTCTCACCGCCCACCTGTACTGGCTCGTGGTGGCTCGTGGTGTCGCCCAGGCCGAGCTGACCAGACCAGTTATACCCCCAGGCCCAGAGGGTGCCGTCGGCTTTGATGGCCAGGGTATGGTTGCCACCCGCATTCACCGACTGCCATTCACTCTCACTGCCCACCTTCGTCGGTGCCTGGCGGTTCGTGGTGTCACCCAGGCCAAGCTGGCCATTATGATTCCACCCCCAGGCCCAGAGGGTGCCATCGCTCCTGATGGCCAGGGTGTGGTTGTTGCCCGCGCTCACTGACTGCCAATCACTCTCACTGCCCACCTGCACTGGCGCGTGGCGGTGGGCGGTGTCGCCCAGGCCAAGTTGGCCAGACCCGTTATTCCCCCAGGCCCAGAGAGTGCCGTCGCTCCTGATGGCCAGAGTATGGTAGAAGCCAGCGCTCACCGATTGCCAATCACTCTCACTGCCCACCGGCTCCGGCTGGTGGTGGTCGTCGGTGTCACCCAGGCCGAGCTGACCATCCCAGTTCCACCCCCAGGCCCAGAGGGTACCATCGGACTTGACGGCCAGGGTATGGTCAGTACCCGTGACCACCGATTGCCAATCACTCTCACTGCCCACCGGCTCCGGCTGGTGGTGGTCGTCGGTGTCACCCAGGCCGAGCTGACCATCCCCGTTCCTCCCCCAGGCCCAGAGGGTGTCGTCGGCTTTGATGGCCAGGGTATGGTTGCCACCCGCGCTCACCGATTGCCAGGTTCCTGCCACCGTCTGTTCTGGAACGGGAATATCCCCAAAAAGCCCCAAGCCCAGTTGACCATTCATAATAGAACCCCAGGCCCAGAGGGTGCCGTCGCTCCTGATGGCCAGGGTGTGGTTGCCACCCGCGCTCACCGACACCCAAGTGCTATAACTGTCCACTTGCACTGGCTCGTCTTGGTCGTCAGTGTTCCCCAGGCCAAGTTGGCCAGACCCGTTATTCCCCCAGGCCCAGAGAGTGCCGTCGCTCCTGATGGCCAGGGTATGGCCAGAGCCCGCGCCCACCGCCTGCCAATTGCTCTCACCGCCCACCTGTACTGGCTCGTGGTGGCTCGTGGTGTCGCCCAGGCCGAGCTGACCAAACAAGTTATACCCCCAGGCCCAGAGGGTGCCGTCGGCTTTGATGGCCAGGGTATGGTTGCCACCCGCATTCACCGACTGCCATTCACTCTCACTGCCCACCTTCGTCGGTGCGTCGTGGTCTTCGGTGTTCCCCAGGCCGAGCTGACCATTATTATTCCTCCCCCAAGCCCAGAGGGTGCCATCGCTCCTGATGGCCAGGGTGTGGTTGTTGCCCGCGACCACCGCCTGCCAATCACTCTCACTGCCCACCTGCACTGGCGCGTCGTGGTCGTCGGTGTCGCCCAGGCCAAGCTGACCATTATTACTCCTCCCCCAGGCCCAGAGGGTGCCGTCAGTCCTGATGGCCAGGGTGTGGTTGGAACCCGCGCTCACCGATTGCCAATCACTCTCACTGCCCACCTGCACTGGCGCGTCTTGGTTGTCAGTGTTCCCCAGGCCGAGCTGGCCATTATGATTCCACCCCCAGGCCCAGAGGGTGCCGTCGGCTTTGATGGCCAGGGTGTGGCCAAAGCCCGCGACCACCGATTGCCAATCACTCTCACTGCCCACCTGCGTCGGCGCGTCGTGGTCTTCGGTGTCACCCAGGCCGAGCTGACCATCCCCGTTCCTCCCCCAGGCCCAGAGGGTGCCATCGGCTTTGATGGCCAGGGTGTGGTCAGTGCCTGCACTGATAATGGGAAACGATACGCAGGTGATATCCACATCCATGACGGCCCCAGCTCCCATGACACCGCTGGCATTGGCCACGCTGCAGTGGTGCTGCGGCGGCTGGGCAGTCAGACTTACCGTATACGCATCGCCATAATCCACGGGCTCGGTAAAGATGTACGGCGAGCCGTTGGCGCTGTGATCGAGGGTGAGGTCATTGCCACCGTTCACCTGCAGGCTGATGGTTCTGCCCTCGGCCAATCCCGAGAGGGTGCCACCGAGAGCATAGCTGTTCGGACTGAATGTGAGCACTATCGTGCAGTCACCGGTGATGACGCCCGTCGTATAGGTGTCGCCTTCAAGACTGCCATCGCAGCCACTTGCCGCAGAGACATGGTGACCCTCAGGCGGCATCACCGGGAAGTTCGTGGTGGCGCCATGCTCCACAGCTTCGAAATTCAGTGAGCCATCATAATTTTCCCAGGTAACAGTGTACACATTGATGGCGTACTGGGCAGTGATAGTGGTGTCAGCAGTGATATTGCTGAAATCGGAAGGGCTCCAGCCAGTAAAAGAATAGCCTGGGCGCTCCGGGTCTGCTGGAGGAACAGCGGCACCACCATGTTCCACATCTTCGGTTTGCAATACGATCCCATCGTGGTCGAGAAACATGACAACATAGATGTTGGTTGTGCCCGATCCTCCACTTGAGCTGCCACAGCCGGATAAGAAAACGAGCGCAAGACACACTATCACCAGTGCGGCAAACGCCCGCATGAAGACTTGACGAACGGTCAACGGCATAAGAACCTCCCTGCAGTACTGTTCCGCAACCGTACCATCTGGGGTAACCACTGACAACAAAAGACTTAAAAACCAAGAAAACTAACCGAAAACGCTATACCATGGCAGCAAAGGCACTTACTGGCAAGCCCATGCAACAGATGGCACCGAACCTTCACAATTCAGATAACCTGTTCTTTCTCAAGCGCATCGCCATTTTCCGGGCATTCAGTCATCGCGATTTTCCCGCAGCAGGTCCACCGGGCTCTGCTGGACGACGGAGCGCGAGGCCCAGAGCCCGGCACAGCCCACCAGGATCATAGCTCCCAAGGGCAATGTGCCCCAGAGCAGCCATTGGGCGTCCAGCGGCAGGTCAAAGACCTGTCGGTAGAGAATCCAGGCCAGTCCATGGGTAATCAGGGTCGCCAGGATTCCCGAGAGCAGCCCCAGAAAGGTGAATTCCGCCAGGGTATTGGAACGCAGAAACGCTGTGGACGCGCCAAAGGTGCGTAACAGTGAGCTTTCGTGCAGCCGCAGACCAATGGTACTCTGTACGATGGTAAAGAGGAGCACGAAGCCGGAGATCAGCACAAACAGCAGGACGTATTCCACGCTGCGGCTGACCTGACTGATGATGCCCTGCACCTGGCCCAGGATGCGATCCACTTCCAGGACGGTCACGGAGGGGAACTGCTGCACCAATTGCCGGATAAAGCCTTTCTGCTCCGGCGGCAGGTAAAAGCTGGTCATGGAGGTGGCCCACTGCTCCGGCAACTGCCCCGGCGCGAATATCACATAGAAGTTCGGCTGAAAGGAGTTCCAGTCCACCTGCCGCACACTGGTTACCCTGGCCGCGCGGCTCTGGCCCGCAAAGGAGAAAGTCAGTTCATCGCCTTGCTGCAGGCCAAGGCGTCTGGCCATTCCCTGTTCGATGGAGATAACCGCTTCGCCTTCCGCGCGGTGGTCTTCCCACCACTGCCCCTCCACCAGCACATTGTGGCGGGGCACTTCTGCGCTCCAGGTGATATTGAGTTCGCGGTGCAGGATGTTGTCGTCCCGCGCGCTCTCGGGCACCACCTCCAGGGCGGAGCGCCCGTTTATGTGGGTCAGTCGGCCCCGCACCATGGGATAGAGTGAGGCGCGTCTGATGTCGTGTTCGTCCATGAAGGCCGCCACACGGGCAGCGTCGTGGGGCTGAATATTGATGGCGAAGTGATTGGGGGCATCGGGAGGAACCTGCTGCTGCCAGGAGCGCAGCAGATCGGTGCGCAAGAGCACCACGATCGCGATGGCGCACAGTCCGGCAGAGAAAGCCACCATCTGGAGCAGGGCAGTTCCGCGACGGCGCAGCAGGCCCTGGATTCCCATGCGCAGGGAAAAGGGCAGCCAGGGCAGCACCGTGCCCACTGTCCGCAGCAGGGTCCAGGCAATGAGCGCCGAAAGCAGCATAAAGGCGAGCAGGCCACCGACAAATATCCCGGCCAGCCGGAAGTCTTCGGCGAAGTACCCCACAAAGAGCAGCACGCTGCCGAGGGCTGCGGCAAAGACCAGCCAGGCGGCGGGCGGCAGAGGGGAGAGGTCGCTTTGCAGCAGGCGCAGGGCGCTGACCCGCTGCAACTGCAGCAGTGGTGGCAGGGCAAATCCCAGCAGCAGAACCACGCCGGCCCCATAGCCAAGCAGCGCCGGTGCCATTCCCGCCGGAGGGATAAAGGGGGGCAGCAGTTCCCGCAAGGCCATGATCAGCAGCTCACAGAAGAGCAGCCCCAACAGGGAACCCAGGGTACTGGCCAGTACCCCTGCCATGAGCACCTGGGACGTGTAGAGTGCCCCCAGGGTTTTGCCGGAGGCTCCCAGGCAGCGCAGCAGCGCGCTGGTGTGGAAGTGGCGGCGGGCATAGAGGCGTGCGGCCATGGAGATGGAAACGCCGGAAAGCACCACGGTGGCAATGGTCGCCAGCCCCAGAAACTGCCCGGCCCGCTCCAGAGCTGAGGCCACGGCGGGCTGATCCTCACTGACACTGATAATCCGGTAGTGGGCACCCAGTTGAGGCTGCAACCACTGTTGAAAATCCGCGATGTCATCACCGGCTCCCGAAAAGAGGGTGCGCCAGGTGACGCGGCTGCCGGGAACCACCAGGCCGGTAGCGGCAATGTCATCAAGGTGCACCATCAGGCGAGGGTTCATGGAAAAGAGGCCGCTGACGGTGCGGTCGGGTTCCTGGTCAAGAATACGGCTGACCGGCAGCAGGCTGCTGCCCACTTCGATTTCGGCGCCGATACCGACACCCAGCTCCTCCAGCAGTCGCGCCTCTGCCCATATCTCACCGGGTTGTGGCCCCTGCTGTACGTCCACCATGGGTTCCTGTTCCGCAAGGCGTACGCCAAGGCTGCCCCGGTGGGGGTAGCCTTCACTCACCGCCTTGATGGCGGAAAGAACCAGCGCATCGCCGTGGGCCACCATGGAGGTGAACTCCAGCAGAACACTGACGCGCAGATCCATGGAGGCTGCTGTGGCAAGCCACTGCTCATCGACGGGCTGAGAGCCGGAAACCACCAGGTCGGCACCAATGAGATCCTGGGCCTGATGGTGCATGGCCAGGTTGAGGCGCTGGGTAAAATAGGCGACGGTGGTGGTGGCTCCCACGGCTACGGTCACCGCCAGAAAGAGCGCCGGCAGCCCACCGCCACGCCAGTCGCGGCGGAAAAACTTCAGAAACAGGCGCAGCAGAGTGACCGGGCGGTTCATGACCGCTCCCGCAGGCGCAGATGACCGTTTTCCATGGTGTAGACATCCTGACAGCGTCCTGCCAGCTGCATATCGTGGGTCACCAGCACCAGGGTCGTGCCGCGCTCGCGGTTCATGGTGAAGAGCAGATCAGCGATTCTGGCGCTGTTATGCATGTCCAGGTTCCCCGTGGGTTCATCGGCGAAGAGAATGTCGGGGCTGGTGGCAAAGGCCCGCGCTATGGCGACCCGCTGCTGTTCTCCGCCGGAGAGGTGCTTGGGCAGGTGTTTAACGCGATGTTCCAGCCCCACCCGCTGCAGCAGCCCGGTGGCAATGCCGTGGGCGTCGCGCTCGCCAGCCAGTTCCAGGGGCAGCATGACGTTCTCCAGGGCGCTCAGATGGGGGAGCAGGTGAAAGGATTGAAACACAAAACCCACCCGCTGCTGGCGCACTGCGGCGCGGCCATCCTCGTCAAGGTCGCTGATGCGCTGCCCGTCGAGACAGATGGAGCCCGAAGAGGGAGTGTCCAGCCCGGCCAGCAGGCTCAGCAGGGTGGTCTTGCCGGAGCCGGAAACACCGGTGATGGCCACTGTCCGGCCCTTCTTGATTTCAAGGCTGACTGACGTTAGGATGGTCAGCTCACCATCGGAAGTGGGTACGGTTTTCTGCAGTTCGTGAACCTGAAGAATGGTCTCTGAAGAAAAGGAGTCTGACATATGCGTTGTATCCTTCTGACAGCTTTGATGGTGATGGGAATCCTGTTTGCCGTGGCGTCAGCCCAGCCGACACCGAAAATCCTCATCGTGGGTGACAGTATCGCGGCGGGCTACGGCGTCGCCGAATCGGAAGCCTGGGTTAACTTACTACAGGAACGGTTGCGCGAACAAGGATTCCCCCACCAAATCATCAATGCCGCCATCAGCGGTGATACCAGCGCTTCTGGCGCCAGCCGCATTGACGACCTGCTGCAGCGCCACCAGCCCCAGGTCGTGGTGATTGAACTGGGGGGCAACGATGGCCTGCGCGGCATGCCCCTGGACCATATCCGCCAGAATCTCGTCACCATGATTGAGCGCTCGCGGAATGCAGGTGCCCGCGTGGTGCTGGTGGGCATGCAGATTCCACCCAACTACGGCCCCCGCTATGCCGATGCCTTCGCCCGGCTCTTTCCTGATCTGGCTGCTGAGTATGATACCGCCCTGGTGGAACGTTTTCTGGAAGAGGTGGGGCAGAATCCCGCCCTGATGCAGTCCGACGGCATCCATCCCGCTACGGCTGCGCAGCCGCTCCTGATGGAGAGGATCTGGCCCGTCCTGCGGTCCCAGCTGCCCTGAAGGCAGGCCCATGGCACCGAATCGCCCTTTCTTGCAGTTCAACAGGGAAATCGGTATACTCGGCGTTTATCTGCTTTGAACATCTTCCCCCAGGAGTGTTTCTTGGATACGAACACCATAGCGCAAGAGCTTCGCGACATCATCCAGGGTGATGTATATTTTGATCTGCCTACCCGTTACCTCTTCTCCACCGACGCCTCTATCTACCAGGTTCTGCCCCTCGGGGCCGTTTCCCCCAAAGACGAGGTTGATGTCCAGAAAATTCTGGCCTTTGCCAGCCAGCGCGGCATCCAGGTACACGCCCGCGGCGCGGGCAGCGCCATTGGCGGCCAGGCACTGGGGCAGGGTATCGTGGTGGACTTCACCAAATACCGTCATAAAATTCACGAGATCAACCGCGAAGGCCAGTATGTCTGGACTGACCCCGGAGTGCGCTACGCCGACCTCAACCGGGCTGCCAAGCCCTATGGTCTGTTCTTCCCCCCCGATCCCTCCAGCGGCAACTACTGCACCGTCGGCGGCATGACCGCCAACAACACCAGCGGCGCCCATTCGGTAAAATACGGCATCACAGGCGAATATATCGAGGAGCTGCAGGTCGTGCTCTCCAATGGCGAGAAGATCCACGTCAAGCCTTACGAGGTCGACTCACCACAGTTCCAGGCCATTCTCAGCCGCGACACCATGGAGTCCGCCGTCTACCGGAATATCATGGCCTGCATTGACGAGAACCGCACCCAGATCGCTTCCGGCTACCCGGATATCCGGTACAACGTCAGTGGCTACAACTTGCGTGGCGTCTACGAAAACGGCCTGATCAACCTGGTGCCGCTCTTTGTGGGCAGCGAAGGCACCCTGGGGCTGATTACCCGCATCAAAATCCGCCTGCTGCCCATTCCCCGCCACGAAGTCCTGGGCATGGCCATGTTCAAGGATATCGAAAGCAGTGGCCGCGCCACCATCATTGCCGTCGACCACGGCGCCGCAGCGGTGGAACTTATGGATAACTCCCTGGTCAGCAAGGCCCGGGAAGTGGATGAGGCCCTGGACAAGTCCCTGCCCAAAGAGCTGGACAATGTCCTGATGATTGAATTTGACGGCGACGATCTGGCAGAGTGCACCGCTTCCCTGGAAAAGGTACGCGCCGCCATCTGCGACGAACAGCCCCTGGCCTTTGAGTTCATCAGCGCCACCACCACGGCCGACAAGGAGAAGCTGTGGGGTATCCGCAAGGCTGCCGTTCCCCTGGCCAACAAGATCAAGGGCGACGCCAAGGCCATCGGCTTTGTGGAAGACGCCGCTGTGCCCCTGGAGCATCTTGTGGAGTACTACGAGGAGGTCTACGCCTGCTCGCGCCGCCACAAGGTCACCTTCAATGTCTACGGCCACGCGGGCAAAGGCCTGCTGCACGTGCGTCCGATCCTCAGCATGAAAAACCCCGACGATATCGAGAAGTTCCGCAAGATTTCCCGGGAGCTCTTCGAGGTGGTTGAACGCCTCAAGGGCACGCCCTGCGGCGAGCACGGCGACGGCAGGGTACGCAGCAAGTATATTCAGTGCGTCTATCCAGATCTCTTCCCCGTCTTCCTCAGGGTCAAAGGGATATTCGACCCCAAGGGCCTGCTGAACCCCGATGTCAAGACCAACGCATCAGAAAGCGCTGACACGGAAAACCTGCGTTACGGCGCTGACTACCGGGTTGTGGTCGATACCCGCAGGACCATTTTCCACTGGGGCCAGGGGAACCAGGAGTACCAGGAGCAGATTGAGATGTGCCACGGCTGCTCCACCTGCACCACGGTCAGCAAGGTGGTGAACATGTGCCCCGTCTACAAGGTGACCCGCGACGAGAAGGCGGCGCCCAAGGCCAAGGCCAACATTCTGCGTCACCTGATCCAGGGGAATCTGGACACCCGCAAGTTCCCCTACAGCCCGGAATTCAAGGAGATTCTCGATCAGTGCATCTCCTGCCAGAGCTGCCATCTGGAGTGCGTTTCCAATGTGGACATTCCCAAGCTGGTACTGGAAGCCAAGGCGCGCTACGTCCTGCGCAACGGCCAGACCTTCCAGAACCGGGTAGTCACCCAGGTGGAACGCATCGCGCGCCTGAACTCAGCCATGGCGCCCTTTGTCAACCCGGTCATGCGCACTTCCCTGGTGCGCAAGATCATGGAAAAGACGGTGGGCATCAGCAGCAAACGCGAACCCATGCGCTTTCACCAGGAGACGGCGGTGGACTACGCCTCACGTCGCCAGAAGCTGAAGAACCCCGACCGCAAGGTCGTCTACTTCACCGGCTGCGCCGCCAACTACATGCAGACTGATGTGGCGAAATCCCTTATCAACGTGCTGGAGCACCACAACATTCAGGTCGAGGTACCGGAGCAGCACTGCTGCGGACTGCCGAAACTCTCCAACGGCCACGTCAAGGAAGCCCGCTATGATGTCATCTCCAACGCGGGTCTTTTCTCCTACTATGTCAAAAAGGGCTACGACATCATCACCGGCTGCACCTCCTGCGCCCTGAGCCTGAAGGAGGAGTGGCTCTTTACGGTGGATAACGACGACACGCACCTGGTCTCCCGCAATACCTACCACCTGGGCGAATACCTGCTGATGCTGCAGAAGGACGGCAAGCTGCGCCAGGATTTCAATTTCACCATGCCTGAGCGCGTCAATGAGTACGCCTACCACAGCCCCTGCCACCTGCGCGTGCAGTCCGGTGCCAACGCCACCCTCAAGGTGCTGCAGCAGGTTCCGGGACTGAACATCAAGGCGTCCCAGGCCGGTTGCTGCGGAATGAGCGGCAGCTGGGGCATGAAGAAGCAGAACTATGATCTCTCCATTGCCATCGGCGAAGATCTGGGGAAAGTCATGTCCCAGGAGGGCGTAGACGGTGTCACGGACTGCCCCACCTGCCGCATGCAGATACAGCATCTGGCAAAGGGCAAGGACGGCCTGCATCCGGCGATTCTGCTGGCCCGCGCCTACGGGCTCAAGGTCTGAATGGTGCGCTGTCAGTACCTCTTCGGTCCCGTCCGCTCACGGCGTCTGGGCATGAGCCTGGGCATCGACCTGCTGCCCCACAAGACCTGCAGCGAGGACTGTATTTACTGCGAATGCGGTGCCACCACGCGCCTGACCACCACCCGCCAGGAGTTTGTCCCCATGGAGGCGGTGCTGCATGAGCTGCGTCACCTGCTTGCAACCAAACCGCAGCTCGATGTCATCACCTTTGCCGGTTCCGGCGAACCTCTGCTCTTCCGTCGCTTCGGCGAGCTGGTGGCCGCTATCAAAGCTGAGTTCCCCCAATACCGCCTGTGCCTGCTCACCAACGGCACTCCCCTGACTGATCGCGCCCTCTGGCAGGAGTGCCAGCAGCTGGACATCGTCGTCCCCTCCCTGGATGCCGCCACCCAGGAGATTTTCACCCGCATCAACCGGCCCCATCACACCATTGACGTACAAGAGGTTATCACCGCCCTCAGCGATTTCTCGCGCGAATTCTGCGGGGAAATCTGGCTGGAGATCCTCATCCTGCCCGGCATCAACGACGAACCCGCCCACCTGGAGGCCCTGGCAGCAGCCTGCCGCTCCATAGACCACACCAGAATCCAACTGGGCACCATGGATCGTCCCGGGACACAGTCCGGCCTTGTCAAGGCGTCGGCGGAGTACCTGCACTCCCTGGCAGCGCGCTTCTTTCCCGGCGCCGATGTGGTCACCCGCCCGGATACACCTGCCCCCGGCACTCCTCCTGCACCTCAGGCAGAGGAAGATATCGCGGCCGCCATCTGCCGCGTCCTGCAGGTGCGCCCCAGCACCGCCCAAGACCTGTACACCACCATCAGCTCCGGTAACACCACGGCCATTGACAAAGCCCTCAGTGAGCTGCTGGAGAAAAAACTCATCACCCGGGATGAAGATTTCTATCGCTGGTGCCGATAAGAGCTACAGCAGACGTCCATGGATGGACGACCGATTTTTCTTCAAGGTGGTGCTTCATGGAAGAAGTACGATGGAAATACCGGCTCCTGACATGGGGAGCGCTGGCGCTGATGGCCCTGGCGGGCTGTGGCGTCACGGAAACCGACACACCGTCGGGCAGCTCCGGCAAGATCAGCGCGGCGGCCAACCACAGCCATGTGGGTTCTGCCATAGCCGGCGCCAGCGGGCAACGCATTGATATCCGCAACACCGCTGATATCCGGACTGACGGTGGCTGGACATCCACGGGGCACGCGCGCATTGACGCCACCCGCCATTACGAGTACAGCCTGACCATAGACGACGGAAAGATCTATGGAGTGGCCGTCTACCATGAGAATGCCCTGCGCCACCCCTACAACCATATCATTTTCCATGGGAATCCCGACCGTGATGTGGTGGTGTGCGTGGCGGGCACCAACAACCCTCTGTGTGGCGGGGGTGCCAAATGAAGAAGAACAGGCTGCTCCTCCTGGCTCTGCTGCTGCTCTGCGTGCTGAGCGCCGGATTTATTGTCGTTGATTACTACAATATCGTCGAATACACCTCGGAAGACAGCTTCGTCATACAGTCCGTCTACTTCACTGCAGGCGAAGTGGATGACGCCCGCAAGCTGCAGGAACAGGGACTGCTGCAGATCGACGGTTACCGTTTCGCCGACACCTCCCGTCAGACCAGGGTCAAACCGACCTACACCTGGAACCCCCAGGAAAACCTTTTTGTCCTGAGCCACCTGCAGGTCATGGAGGCTCCCTCGAACGTCCATGAGATGTGGAGGGGCGATCCACGCTTTGAAATCGCCCTGGAGAACACCTTCGAGATGACCACCAGGACCGCCGACTCCCTGTATTTCGCCAGTGTGGAAAAGGAGCGCATCGACACGCCGGAGAACTATCCGATCTTCTACCCCAACCCCATCTACCGCTACGAGCACGGGTTCATGAAGATTACCATCGGCTTCCAGACCCACGACCGCATTATGGGCTCGGTCAAAAGCTCCTTCGAGGATCAGTACGCCAGTCGCAATATTTCAGCCACTTTCGGCACTCCCAACGTCGAGTACATCGGCCACCCCGACAAGTACGCTATGCTGGAGATGTGGGGCCGGGAAAATGTCTTTGACCCCCAGAGCGGGCTGGTTTACCACGACGACTACCGTCGCACGGCCCTGATCTACCCCAAGGCCGCCCATTCTAATAAACACAAGCGCTACACCTACTTCGTCATCGATTTCTACGGCCAGAATGAGTACCCGCTGGTGGGCAATTCGGAGCTGGCGGCCATTGCCGATATCGTTATCTCGACCTTTACACCGACCGTGGAGGAGTAGCCATGATCCGCGTCGCCACACCACTGCTGCTGTGTCTGCTGCTCTTCAGCAACGCCTTCAGCCTGCAGCTGAACTATCCCAGTCACCATACGATTTTCGCCTTTACCAGCGGCCTGATCGCCATTAACAGCATCGGCATCGAACTGGCGGATCTGACCATTGAAGCCGACGAACCCGAAGCGGTTCCGGGAGGCTATGAGCGAACCGTCACCCTCTTTTTTGAATTCGAGGGTGTCACCTATGAAATTCTGAGTTACCGCGAAGACCTGCCCGTCAATGTCAACCCGCAAACCGGCGCCATCACCCTGATCGAGCCCCTGCCACAACCCGACCCGAACGACTATGTCACCTTTCCCATCAGGAATACCGCCGATGGCAAAAGCTTCAATATCCTGCTGCGTCGCCAGGCCGACAGCCTGAACCTGGAGATCATTGAAATGGCCCTGGAGCCATACAAGGATCCCGATGCCTTCCGGCCCACCTCGCCACCGGTGACACCCCCCTTCTGGTATGATGATCAGAGTCCTTTTGAACAGGTACGCGATATCAACACTCCCCAGCTCTTTCACTTCCGAAATGGCGAGGATCATGTCATCATCCGCTTCAGCCGCTACCGCATTCACCGCACCGACCCTGTTGTCGGCGGGAACTTCGCCTCGGTACGCCAGGTGGTCACCGAACGCTACCGCGGCATCAGCGATGGCTTCAATGATCCCCAGGAGTTCACGCGCCCCGTCTCCGAAGCGTGTCTCAACCGCAAGAATCCCCTGGAAATCTACACCTATTACGCCGTCAAGGAGAACGGAAGCCGCGTGCGCACCGACCTGATGTGGATTCCCTACAATCTCAAGTACGGCACCGGCTTCTACCTGGAGGCCACCGCCGAGGGCCCCGGCGTCACCATGTACAGTACTCCCTCGGAAGCGGACAGCTTTCTGCGCAGCATCAGCCCGCGCTGCCGCTACTTCGGCCCCGGCGAGTAACACCGCTCCAGAGCACCCGGACTTCGCGACAAGTCCGGGTGATTTCGTATTCCCCACCACTCCCCTTACATGGTATAGTGTCGCCAATTGAATTGGGGAGGATGCATGAACGCACATTCCGTCGACGAGCAGATTGCGCTGATCAAGCGTGGTTGCGTCGAGCTCATTGAAGAAGAAGAACTCAGAAAAAAACTTTCCCGGGGCAAACCCCTGATTATCAAGGCCGGTTTCGACCCTACCGCGCCGGACCTGCATCTCGGCCATACGGTTCTGATGCAGAAGCTGCGCCACTTCCAGCTTCTGGGCCACGAAATACACTTTCTCATCGGCGACTTCACCGCCATGATCGGCGACCCCTCCGGAAAAAGTGAAACCCGCAGGATGCTGACCCGCGAGGATGTCCTGGCCAACGCGGAAACCTACAAGGCCCAGGTCTTCAAAATTCTCGACCCCGAAAAGACCCGCGTGGTCTTCAACTCCCACTGGCTCTATGAGTTGGATATCCGCGCCATGATGGAACTGGCCGCCAAGACCACCGTCGCGCGCATGCTGGAGCGCGATGACTTCCAGAACCGCTACCGCAGCGGTGGGGAGATCAGCCTGGTGGAATTCTTCTACCCCCTCTTCCAGGGATACGACTCCGTCGCCATGAAAGCCGATGTGGAGCTGGGTGGCACCGACCAGAAGTTCAACCTGCTCATGGGCAGAACGCTGCAGCGTCGCTACGGTCAGGAAGAGCAGATCGTCATCACCATGCCGATCCTCGAAGGGACCGACGGTGTCAACAAGATGTCCAAATCCCTGGGCAACTACATCGGAGTCACGGAGCCGGCCAACGAAATGTTCGGCAAGGTGATGTCCATTTCCGACGATCTGATGTTCCGCTACTTCGAGCTGCTCAGCGATCGCAGCCTGGCGGACATTGAAGCGCTGCGACAGGGTATTGCCAGCGGTTCCCTCCACCCCAAAGAGGTCAAAGTCACCCTTGGTCGCGAAATCGTCGACCGCTTCCACGGCGCAGGTGCCGGCGAAGAGGCGGCGCGCCACTTCGAGCAGGTATTTGCCAGGGGAGAAAATCCCGAGGAGATGCCGGTGTTTGAGGTGTCCCTCGGCGCCACTGCCGACAAGCGGATCAGTACTCTTATCGCCTCTGTGGGCTTTGCCAAAAGCAATGGCGAGGCGCGGCGGCTGATGGAACAGGGGGGAGTTTCCCTTGACGGCAGCGCCATATGCGACTCCCACGCTGAATTTCAGGTTCCCGGCGAATGCGTGCTGAAAGTCGGCAAGCGTCGCTTTGCAAAAATCATTGTCAAACCCTAACAAGGACAGTGCCATGAAAATCATACGCAACGGGTGGCTGGTCAACCCTGCCACCGCCACCGATGAAGTCTGCGATATTCTCATCAACGGTGAAGGGCGCATTCAGGAAGTCGGCAAGAACCTGCAGCATGAAGGCGCGGATATCATTGATGCCAGCGGCAGGCACGTTTTCCCCGGACTGATCGATCTGCACGTGCACTTCCGCGATCCCGGCCAGGAGTGGAAAGAGGACGTGCACACAGGCAGTGACGCCGCGGCCAAGGGCGGCTTTACCACCGTCTGCTGCATGGCCAACACTACACCGGTCAACGACTCGAAAACGGTCACGGAATATATCGTCAACAAGGCCCGCGCCTACGGGAAGTGCGATGTGCTGCCCTTTGGCACCATCACCGGCGGCATGAAGGGTGAAACCATTTCGGCCATGGCGGAAATGATCGAAGCCGGCGCCATTGGCTTCAGCGATGATGGACGCAACGTCAACAACAGCGAAGTCATGCGCATTGCGCTGGAATACGCCTCCATGTTCGGCGCCATCATGGCCAGCCACTCCGAAGACCCCCATGTGGGCCATGGCGGCGTGGTGCACGAAGGCCGCTATTCTTCCCAGACCGGCCTCAAGGGCATTCCCGATATCACGGAATCCCTGATCGTGGCCCGCGATATCGAACTGGCCCGCTACACCGGCGCCCCGGTTCACTTCTGTCATGTCTCCGCCGGTCGCAGTATCGCGCTGATCCGCCAGGCCAAGGCCCAGGGTATTCCCGTAACGGCGGAGGTCACACCGCACCATCTCTTTCTGAACGACAGTGCCATCACGACCTTCGATACCAACTTCAAGATGAATCCGCCCCTGCGCTCGGAAGAGGACCGTCAGGCGTGCGTTGAAGGTCTGCTGGATGGAACCCTCGATATTATCGCCACCGATCATGCCCCCCATGCCATCACTGACAAGGAAAAGGATTTTGACCATGCCGCCTTTGGCGTCATCGGCCTTGAAACAGCCCTGCCCATCGTCCTGCGCCTCTACCAGCAGCAGAAGCTCAGCCTCAGCGCGCTGATTGAACGGCTGACCTGGAAGCCGGCGCAGATTCTGCGCCGGGACCACGAAATCGGCGATCTCTCCGCCGGCAAGTGGGCTGACCTTGTTATCGTTGACCTTGAGCGCTCCACAACTATCAGCACTGAGTATTTTGCATCAAAGTCCAAAAACTCTCCCTTCATCGGCCAAACGGTCAAGGGACTGCCGGTGGCGACCTACTTCAGGGGGAACTGTGTCTATTCTGTCTAGATGTATCTGTATATTTTTTCTGTCTTTCATCCTGGCTGCACCTTCATTGGCGCAGAGCACCGTCGAAGATCTGCAGGTTGCCCGCAAACTCCTTGAGGACGGCTTTGCCGCCGAAGCCCGCACCCTCCTGCGCGATTATGTGGAGGAGAACACCGAGGACTACTACGCGCTGCATATGCTGGGCATCTCCGAGTACCAGCAGGGCGACCACAAGGAAGCCCTGCGCTGGTTTCTCATTTCCGACTCCAAGGATCACGGCGGCAGCATCCGCGTCATCAACTACCAGTACATGGCCCAGTGCTATGAGATCCTCGGCGACCTCGTCAACGCGCTGCAGTTTTATCAGCGCTATATAGAATCCGCACCTGAAGATTTCGCCACCTGGCATACCATGGGCAGCATTGCCGTCGACCTGGGTGAGTACGTCGAGGCGCTGGAATACCTGCACAGGATCCCTGCCGACTACACTCTGCATGATCTGGTACTGCTGGATCTGGTCAAGGCCCACTACCACCTGGAAGATTACGACCAGGCCCTTGTGCGCGCCGATCGCCTCAGAACGGAAAAGCTCCACGAAGAGGACCGTATCACCTTTTTCTACTATCTCATCAACGCGGCCATCATCACCGAGGACTTTGAGTACGCCTTCGGCATCATTGAGGAACTGGAGCGCCTTAAAAGCGAACCTTCCCGCGAAGTCATGTCCCAGTACATCATGCTGGCCCTGAACACCGGCCATCAGGATGCCGGCCTGCGCAAGGGCCTGGAGTACTGTGAGCTCTTCGCGCCGGACACAATCACCTATCCACTGCTCTCCCAGTACCTGGAGGCCAATTTCCGCCAGGTTTCCCTGCAGTACTTCATGGATTTTGCCCGCCACTCCGAGGAATTTACCCGGCTCTACCTGCGTAAACTCTACGCTGAGAACAAATTTAAAACCTATATCAGCGAATATGAAAAACTCCAGCAGACCGATGCTTACCTGCACCTGCTCTACGTGCGCTCCCTGAAAAAAAGCGGCAGGACAAACGAAGCGCTGGAGGAGATATCCCGCGCTCTGGAACTCTACATGGAGCCCCAGGATCAGTATCCTTTCCACGCCATCGAGTATGCCATACGCCACCAGCGGGGCATGCCGGTACTGCATATCTCCCAGTTTATCTTTGAAAACTTCCCCTCCCCCGAGGCGTACTTCAACTATGTAACTGACCTCTACAACGCCCAGGAATTTGAGGAGCTGATCCGCGTCCTGGAAACCTATGGTTCGGAAGGCAAGGAGCGGCCATTTATCCTTTATATGGCGGGAAACAGTGCCATAGAGCTCGGGGAGTACGAGCGGGCAATCGCCTACTACCTCCAGGTGGGCAGCGGCAACCAAAGCCTGGAACTGAACACCATTCATCGCATAGCCTATGCCTATGACATGCTGGAGGACAACGCCAATGCCCTTGACTACTACCGTCAGGCACTGAAACTGGCGGGAGACAATCAGCGCATCAGGCGCAACATCGAACAACGCATAGCTGCCCTGGAGCTGCTGCAACAACCGTAATCCATGCGGTGATGCGAGGAATTCCCCCATGAACATACTCATAATCGGCGCGGGTCGCGTGGGCCGCGAGCTGGCCAAGGTCTTTTCCGCCCATAACGATGTCACCATCGTCGATAATGACACGGACCGCCTGAGTAAGGTAGCCGAGGACCTTGATATCCTGCCTGTCCTTGGTGACGCCGTGGAACCGGGAACCTATGAGGCGTTCCGGGAAAAGGATACCGCCTTTGATGTGGCCATCGCGGTCACCAATGCCGATGAGGTCAATATTGTCGCCTGCATGCTCATCTGTGATCTGATGAGTGTGGCGCGTCGCATTGCCCGTATCAACCATGAATCCCTTGACTATGAAGCGATGCGGGCGCGTACCGGCATTGACATGTTTATCTCACCCCACCACCAGGCGGCCATGTCGGTCATCGATCTGGTGGAACACTCCTGGGCGCGGGATATCATCCACTTCCGCTTTGACTGCGTCAAAGCCCTGGCGCTGCAGATTGACGACGAAAACCTTGATGGAATAAGTGTCTACGAGCTCATGAAAAATTTTCGCGGACGGACTATTGTCTGCGCCATCGAGCGCTACAACGGCGAACACGGCGGCGAACTGGTCATCCCCCGCGGCAACACCCGCATTCACCTGCGCGACTATATCTACTTCCTGGGAACTGAAAGCGACCTGCACACCTTTGCCGAAACCTCAAAAATCCCCCTGCCGAAATTCCCCAAGCGCTGCGTAGTGCTTGGAGCCAATAATATCGGCATCAAGGTCGCCCAGAAGCTCATTGAGAAGGGCGCTTCGGTGAAGCTCCTGGATCGCGACGAAAAGGAATGCGAAAGGGCGGCCATGATCCTCCAGGATCAGGCGCTGGTCATCAACGACCGTCACTCCACCCAGGGCATCTTCTATCAGGAAAGCCTCTACCTGGCCGACCTGCTGATCTCCGCCACCATGGATGATGAATACAACCTCATCATGGGCATCAGCGCCCTGCGCACCGGCATCAAGCGGGCCATCTGCCTGAACTCCAACGCGGACTACTACGAAACCGCCCACAGTATGGGCATCGACGTGGCCGTTGGGCCCAAGCTGGCCACGGTAACGGGCATCGTCCAACGCCTCTCCAGTGAGAAAATCGTCTCTGAAAGCTCTTTCCTGGGAGGTCGGGGTATGGTGCTGCACTGGGTCGTCCACGAAAAATCCAGTGTCATCGGCAAGCGCATTTCCGAAATTGCGTTCCCTGAAGGCGCGCTGGCCGTGGCGGCTATTCGCAATGGCACCGCCATTATCGTCACCGGTGACTTTGAGCCCCAGGAAGGGGATACCATTATCATTTTCTGCAAGCACGAGAGCCTTGCCAGTGTGAAAAAACAGATCGCGAGGTAATGGTGACTCTCAAAAACCTGCTCAAATCCCTCAGCGTCATCACCTTTGTCATGGGCTGTTCCATGATCTTCCCGGTCATCACCGGCATCGTCTACGACGAGCCTTTTCTGCCCTTTCTGCTGCTGATGCTGAGTGTCCTGGCTGTCTGCGGCGCCATCCTGTGGGGGCTGCGCCACCATAACGCCAACCTGAATGTCCGCGAAGGAGCCTTTGTGGTGACCTCCATCTGGCTGATACTCGGGGTCGTGGGCGCCCTTCCTTTTGCTTTCTACGGTGCAACCCCTTCGTTCAGCGATGCTGTCTTCGAAACCATCAGTGGGTTTACCACCACAGGGGCATCCATCATGAGCGATATCGAAGCCCTGCCGAAGATGCTGCTCATGTGGCGTTCCGCCATGCACTGGTTCGGCGGCATGGGGATCATCGTCTTCAGCATCGCGGTACTCCCCATGGTAGGCAACGGCGCCCTGCAGCTCATCAAGGCCGAAGGCATCATGGATGAAAAGCTCACGCCCCACATCCGCGATACCGCCATGGCCCTGTGGAAGGTCTACCTGGCCTTTACCATCGCCAACGCCCTGCTGCTGTACTGGGCGGGGATGCTTCCCTTTGATGCCATCAACCACGCCTTTTCCACCATCGCCACCGGCGGGTTTTCCACCAAGAACGACTCCTTTGGCCACTATGCCCACAACGACGCCATCATGTGGATCACCATCTTCTTCATGGTGATTTCCGGCATCAACTACCTGGCCCACTTCAAACTGCTGAAGAAGGACTTCAGCGGCTACCGCACCAGCGAGCCGCGCCTCTACCTGCAGCTCTTTTTTGCCATTTCCCTGCTGGCGGGTCTGATGATCTTCCTGCATCAACCCCAGCAGCTCGGCTTCTATGAGTCCATGAAGCACTCCTTTTTCACCATCGCCTCCATCATGACCACCACCGGTTTTGCCAGTATCGACTATGTGGACTGGACCAACGCCTTCCTCATCTTCACCATACTGGTGATGGTCATCGGCGGCTGCGCCGGCTCCACGGCTGGTGGCGTCAAGGTTATCCGCTACGTGGTTCTCTTCAAGGCGCTGGCGGTGGAGATCAAGCGCATGGTGCATCCACGGGGGGTATACGTGATGCTGATGGACAACCGCAAAATCACGTCGGGAATCCTGACCGCCATGCTGGGCTTCTTCGCCCTCTACTTCTGCACCAACGCCGCTCTGACCATCTATCTTTCCATGCGCGGCCTGGATCTGACCACAGCGCTGAGCGCCTCCCTGGCCATGGTGGGCAATGTGGGTCCGGGACTTGGCCTGGTCGGCCCCATGGACAACTACAGCTTCATGGCGTGGTACGATAAGCTGATCCTCAGCCTGGCCATGGTCATCGGCCGTCTGGAGTGCTATACCTTCTTCCTGCTCCTGAGCCGCTCATTCTGGAAACGTTTCTGAACCTGTGACTCCTCCTGAAAAGGGAAAGAGAACCGATGCTGCAACCCCACATGATCGAACAGGCCCCCGATGCCCCCGGCGTCTACACCATGTACGCCGGTGCGGACACCATTCTCTATGTGGGCAAGGCGAAATCGCTGATCAAGCGCCTGCGCAGCTATCTGGCCTCGGATCTGCCGGTGAAGATAGCCCGCATGGTCTCGCTGGTGGAGCGGGTCGAGTATGTGCAGGTCTTCAATGAAAATGAAGCCTTTATCCTGGAAAACACCCTCATCAAGCAGCATCAGCCCCGCTATAATACCCTGCTGCGTGACGACAAAACTTACCCCTTCATCCGCATCGATTTCCGCCACCCCTACCCTCGCATGACGGTGGTACGCAAGATCAAACCCGATGGCGCCCGCTACTTCGGTCCCTTTGTCCACGGTTCGGGTGTCTTTCGGCTGTTTCGCCTGCTGGAGCACATTTACAAGCTGCGCAGCTGCAGTGACACCGAATTGCAGAAGCGTTCCAAACCCTGCATAGAGCACGAGATCGGCAACTGCCTGGCGCCCTGCGTCTTCGTCGTCAAGGATACCTACCAGGCGGAGCTCATGGAGCTGGTGGATTTCTTCCGGGGCAAAAGCCGCGCCACCGTGCAGCGCATGGAGGATCAGATGAAGCGCGCCGCCGCCACTCTGGATTTTGAACGCGCCGCCGAAATCCGCGACCGTCTGGCCTCCATTCACAAGGTCATCAACGCCCAGATGGTGCTGGACTGCGCCGGAGAAAACATCGACGTCTACTACCTGGAAAAGCATCCCGCCCGGGACCGCTACCTGGCTTCCATCCTGATTATCCGCGACGGCAAGCTCTCGGGCAGCTATGTCAAGCGCCTGCTCTCCTGCGACACGGACGCCGAAGCCGTGGCGGCGATTCTGCGCGAGTACATGGCGGGGCTGAACGCACCGGATCTCATTGTCAGCAATCTGCCACTGCCCCAGGAGGAACAGGAGCACTACGAGGCGTTCCTGAAACACCAGCGCATTGATTTTCGCGTGCCCCAGCGGGGCAAGAAGGTCCGGTATCTCGAACTGGCGCAGGTCAATCTGGAAAAGCACGGCGACAAGCAGGCCCAGGAAGAGGCCAGCGAACTGATGCAGCGCCTGGGGCTGGCGAAGCTCGAGCGCATGGAATGCTATGATATTTCGGCCTTCCAGGGCAGCTACCCCATAGGTTCCATGTCGGTCTGGGAGGATGGTGAACTGCTGCCATCGGCCTACCGTCTCTTTCGCCTGGAGGGCTTTGACCAGAACGACGACTACCTGATGATCGCCCGTACCCTGCAGCGCCGTTTCCAGGGATCGCTGGCCTCGGAGAACCATCCCGATCTCATCCTCATCGATGGTGGCGCCTCGCAGCTCAATATGGCCCAGAAAGTTCTGGAGGAGCTGGCACTGGGCATTGCGGTTATCTCCATCTCCAAGGGGCGCAGCCGCAAGAGCCGGGGGCAGGAGAGCAAGCACTATGACGAAATCCATATTCCCGGCCGCAAAAATCCTATTGCCGTGCGCGGGCGTTCCGTATACCGTGTTCTGCAGCATCTGCGGGACGAGGCGCACCGCTTCGGCATCACCGCCCACAGCCGAGGGCGCGACCGTGAATCCCTGACCAGCTCGCTGCTGGCCATTCCCGGCATCGGCCCCAAAAGCCTGCAGAAAATCCTGGCGACCTTTTCCAGTTACGAGGATATTCTCCAGAACCAGCAGCAGCTGGAGGCGCTCTGCGGAGACCGGGTTGCCAGCGCCCTGGTTCAGTATCTGCAGCAGCACGCCGAACCGTCAACACCACCACACGAGGAAACACCATGAAGCATATCCCCATAGCCCACATACTCAGCGGCCAGCATACGGAGCAGTCCGTGACCGTCTGCGGCCTGGTGCGCACCTGCCGCCAGTCCAAGCACATTACCTTTATCGCCATCAACGATGGCAGCTGCTTTGAAAGCCTGCAGATCATCAGTGAACTGCCCGCCGATCAGACTGCAGACATCTCCACCGGAACCGCCCTGCGCTGCCACGGACACGTGGTACCCTCGCCGGGAACGGGTCAGCAGTGGGAGCTGCAGGCGCAGTCCATCGAAATCACCGGCGAAGCTCCTGAATCCTACCCCCTGCAGAAAAAACGCCACAGCCTGGAGTTCCTGCGTGGCCTTCCCCACCTGCGCCCCAGGTCAAACACCTTCAACGCGGTTTTCCGCCTGCGCTCGTCCCTGAGCCACGCGATTCACCGCTACTTTGCCGACCTGGGCTTCCACTGGGTGCAGACGCCTATTATCACGGCCAATGACTGTGAAGGCGCCGGAGAGCAGTTTCGCGTCACCACCCTGCCGGCGGGAGACACCCATATGGAGCAGGACTTTTTTGGGCGCCCGGCTTCGCTCACGGTCAGTGGCCAGCTGGAGGGAGAGGCCTTCGCCACGGCCCTGGGCAGAATTTATACCTTCGGCCCCACCTTCCGCTCGGAAAATTCCAACACCTCGCGCCACCTGGCGGAGTTCTGGATGGTGGAGCCGGAAGTGGCTTTTGCTGACCTGGACGATATCATGGCACTGGCGGAAGACTTTGTTCAATCCATGGTCGGCCATGTATGCGACACCTTTGCGGCCGAGGTGGCGTTCTTTGAGCAGCATATGGAAAAGGGTCTGTTACAGAAGCTGCAACAGACCACTGCGGGATCATTTGCGCGCATCACCTACACCCAGGCCATTGAAATCCTGCTGGAGGCTCCCCGCTCCTTTACGTTCCCCGTAGCCTGGGGGGTGGATCTGCAGTCGGAACATGAGCGCTACCTTTGCGAAGAACACTTCCAGAAACCCGTCTTTGTCACCGACTATCCGAAACAGATCAAGGCGTTCTACATGAAGCTCAACGATGATGGCACAACGGTGCGGGCCATGGATCTGCTGCTGCCTGGCATAGGGGAGATCATCGGCGGCTCCCAGCGCGAGGACGACATTCATGTCCTCCAGCAGCGCATGGAAGAAATCGGCCTTGACATGGAGTCCATGGACTGGTATCTGGAGCTCCGGCGTTACGGAAATCAGCCCCATGCCGGATTTGGCCTGGGACTGGAGCGGCTGCTGCAATATGTCACGGGAGTGCACAATATTCGCGATGTCATTCCCTTTCCCCGGGCACCCAAACTGATTTAACCGCCTGCTGCCGGATCTCCGGAACAGGCGAGCCGGAAAAACGGGCGTTCGGGGGGCGCGTTTTTGTGTACTTTTTGCGCGGTCAAAAAGTGCAATATCCGGAAGCAAAAGGATGAATACCAGATAAGTCAAGCATTCAAAATCAATACAGTTTCCGCGCGATAAATGCTAGAATAATAACATCTTAACCAAAAACAACAAGATGTGAAGCTTCCGTGTTAACAAACGAGTAACCATTCACGGTCACGCAGTTGTATTTCAGCAGGAGCGCCTGTGTTCCGAGAGCGAGCCCGGATGGCGAGCGACGGAGACTCGAGCCACGGATGAAAGCGAGTGTCTCCGTGAGGAATGCGGGCGCGAATGCTGCTACACCGTGAAGGGTTACACAAACGATAACATTCTCCTGACAATTTCAGACTGAGAAAGATCACCCATGCCCCTGCCCGAAAGTCTACGTACCATCTGTATCCTGCGCCTCTCCGCCCTGGGCGATGTGTGCAATCTGGTGCCCGCGGTGCGCGCCATCCAGCGACGCCACCCCCAGGCCAGCATCACCTGGGTGATCGGCAAGGCCGAATATCTGCTGCTTCAGGGCCTGGAGGGTGTGGAATTCATCGTGTACGACAAGGCCAGTGGTGTGAAGGGGCTCCTGGAACTTCGGCGTTCGTTGAATGAACGGTGCTTTGATGTGCTGCTGCTTATGCAGGTGGCACTGCGGGCCAGTGCGCTCTCCCTGGCGATCCGGGCCAGGACGCGCCTGGGCTTCGACCGGAAGCGGGCCAAGGACTTTCAGTGGCTTGTAACCAACCACCATATTCCCGAATCCGCAAACGGGCATGTGCTCGACGGCTTTCTGGACTTCGCCCGCATGCTGGGAGCCCGTGACCTCAGCCTGCGCTGGAATATCCCCATTCCCCCGGAGGAGCGGGAAAAGGCGCAACTGCTGGTTCCGGAGAATACACCCTATATTGTCCTCAGCCCCTGCTCCACCCAGCGCACCCGCAATTTCCGCAACTGGTCAGCACAAGGGTACGCTGAAGTGATCCGGCATATAGCCCAGCAGTACGGCATCGCCACGATCCTCACTGGAGGCAGAACCAGTACGGAGCTGCAGTACGGTGAGCAGATCAGCCTGCTCACCCCGGACACCACCATCAATGCCATCGGGGGCACCTCCCTGAAGACTCTGCTGGCGCTGATCGGTGGCGCAGTCGCCGTGATTGCCCCCGATTCCGGACCCATGCACATGGCCACGGCCATGGGTACACCGGCCATCGGCCTCTATGCCGGATCAAATCCCCTGCGTACCGGCCCTTACCTCAGCCAGCAGTGGGTCGTAAACCGCTACCCCCATGCTGTCAGAACCTACATGGGTACGTCTGAAGACAAACTGCGATGGGGACAGCGTGTCCGCCATCCCCATGTCATGGATATCATCAAGCCCATTGACGTCATCGAAAAATTTGATACGCTTATGTTGACCGTCAAACAGAATCAGTAGTCGGAGTGTAACTCAGCCTGGTAGAGTACACCGTTCGGGACGGTGAAGCCGGAGGTTCGAATCCTCTCACTCCGACCATTTCCCTTCTCTTGCCCCCTCTTGTGCATTTCCATGATGCTGAATAATTTCCAGGGCCCGCGTCTGCCAGTTCAGGATCGCTGTTTTGCGAATCATCTTCGGGTACAGCTGCGGCAGGCTCTCGGCGATCACCCTGGCGGCAAAGTCCGAGAGAAAGCGGGACTTCAGCTCCGCCCGGGCGCGATCCATGCCCACTTCGCGGTAGGGCGCCGAAGCCAGCAGAAAGAAACCATCGTCGCGGATGCGCCCCTCGCGCATATTGGCTTCAATTATGGAAGCGGCCTTGGCAATGGGGCCACTGAGATCAGGGCTGTAAGGGCCAACGATCAGGGCCACATTGGGCACGTGGAGAAAATCGAAGCCCCGTCCGACGCAGATCATCCACTCCTGGTGGTCGATGTTGAGTTCACGCTTGGTCTGCCGCATCTGGGCAATGTGACGGATATTGCCCATGGCCAGAGGCAGCAGGTCACGGGTAATCTGTACCGGCATATCGGGGCAGAGGGCGCGAATGGCTCCATAGAGGCCCTCTTCATCTGCCTGACTGATGGTCGCCATATTCAGGGTGCGTTCTTCGTCACCGTGGAAAATCAGGGCGTCTTCATCGGTCTCGAAACCGCACACCATGGGATACACTGTCTGGTGGGCGGAACCGAAAATGGCCTCCACCTGCTGGCGGATCTGGTAGGTGTGCTCCATGGCCGCGTCACAGTCGTAATGAAACCCGGCGCAGCCGCGCTCACGACTTCCCTTGGAGTAGTGGTAGGTGATGAGGATCAGGACTTTTTTGCCGGCGCTGACGGCGTCATTGACGGAGTTGAAGAGTACCTCTCCCAGGTAGGGCCAGCCCAGGTCAAACATGCCGCCCAGGTTCCGCATGGGGGTGATGATGCCGAGTGGGGTCTGGGTGGCGTAGGGGATATGGATCCGTCCATCCATGCACTTGAGCACAATCACCATGGTATTGTGCTTGGCCTGGTAGAGTTTACGGGCCAGCTGCGCTTCCGGGCTGCAGAAAACCTGGGAGTGCTGCTGGCTCAGATCCAGTATCCAGTCGATGCGTTCGTCGATGCTCCTGGTGCCGTGCTGATGGATCATGAGTACCTCCTCGTGTCCGCAATACCCGTTGTGCTAGAAGCGCAGGGCAATTTTTGCCGTAAGGGTTCGCACATCCCCCGTCGTGTCTGCCTCCACGGTTACCCCGACCAGGGGCATAATGGCAATGCGCGCGCCCACCGTGAAGCGTTTGAGGGAGAAGGTCTCCTTGTCAAGCTCATCCACTCCGTCTGGATCGCTGGTAACCTTGACCATGCCGGCATTCACATAGGGTGTGATAATGGCAAAATCGTAGGAAGCGCCGACTTCCACTGCCGTGGTATCAAAAGAGAGATCGTCTACGCCGCTGAGTTTGGAGTGGCTCAGCCTGGCCGCCAGTGCCGGAGCCAGTGCCCCGCCATCCCAGATACTGTAGCGCAGCTCATAGCCCATCAGTTTCAGGTCGGAACTGGGGACGGAAGTATAGGCGACACCAAAGTCAAGGGGAATAAAGGGCAGCCCGACCTGAGCTGTCAGGCGGGCCAGGGGCAGTGAACTGGAAAAATCGTTCTCGCCCACCTTTCCCCAGGTGCCAGTGTTGTTGAGGCTGGAAACACTGACGTCGGCACCCAGCTCAAAGCCGGGCAGCACCCCCCCAGCCGGTAGGCGGGAGCCACAGAACGATAGGCGAAAGCGGCTCCGATATCTTCGGACATGCTGCGGAAAACCTTCTGGGGCTCTGACTCTGTGAGGAAATCTTCAATACTGATATCCCGGGCCCACAGCGGTGACGCCAGCAGTGCAACGACCAGGGCAGGTGCAAAAAAGCGTTTCATAGATATTCTCCTCAGGAACTGCGTTATGACATAAAAACGATATGTCCTTACTCAAGTTTTGCATCTATCATCTTGACTTAAGGAACTATTAGCATGACACTTACCCCGCGAAAACAGCATTGATCTTGCATGCTTGACTCACCTGGTATTCCTCTTTTCGTTTCCGGATATTGCCCTTTTTGACCGCGCAAAAAGGGCACAAAAACGCGCCCCCCGAACGCCCGTTTTTCCGGCTCATTGCTCGCCTGTTCTGGAGATCCGGCAGCAGGCTGCTCAAAGAGGCCCATCTGCTGCGTTGCCGGGCATCGCTCGTCACTGCGACGTACAGGGAGTACGCCTCACTCCTTCGCTTCGCCCGCGCCTTGCACCTGAGCCTCTTTGCGTTGCCTGACCCCTGCATCCCTGCAGTGCTGCCGGACCACTCACTTCCTGTGAGTGTCCCGTTCGGGTCTTGCCAGCCAGGCGTCGCACTCACCGGACGGGCTCAGGGGGGGAACGGCCTGTTTCTGTCTCTCCCCCCGTGTACTTTCCCAGCCAGGACGCGCCGACTATCAGGCTGCTGAAAAGCCCTCATCTGCTGCGTTGCTCGCCAGTGCTCGTCGCTGCGACGTACAGGGAGTACGCCTCGCTCCTCGCTTTGCCCGCGCCTTGCACCTGAGAGCTTTTCAATTGCCTGTATAACGCGATAGACCCGCAGGGTTGCCGCCACGACGGCGGCAACCGCAAACCAAAAGCCACGGAGGGCGGTTGTTTGCGGTCCCCAGTTCCAGGCAAGCGGACGGCTGAAAAGGACAGCACTGGGGGTCGCTTTTGCGCCACTTTTAGCGACCCAAAAGTGGCAAAAGAAACTCATAAACAGGATGAGGGCAATGTCAAGTGACGCAGTCTATGCAGAACCATTTCCGCCATTCCTACATCGCATCAGAGTCGGCGCAGACAACCTGCCGTTTCGGGGTGCGAAACAGCAGTCCTTACTATGCCTCATTCTCAATACACAGGCAAGGTGAACCTGTGCCAGGCTGCTCTGCGGGGCACCCACGCAAACGAGAGGCTTTCTCATCATTCGATCCGATTTCCGTTGCAATGGTCACTTTATTCACGTTATAAGCGGGTGTTTCCATGAATAACCCCTGCCAGCAATACCCTGAACCGGCAGGCACACGAAAAAATCAGCGGTCCGTGTCGCAGATGATTTTCAACAGCCTGCTCACCACCTGAAATCGGACTTTCCATGAAAAAGAATCTGCTGCTGTTTCTCCTCGCCATTGTCTCCATCTTCCTCTGGTTCCAGGGACCACCGCAGTTTTCCCAGCCCACAGCGCCAACGTCTCCAACAGCCCGCACTGCGCCCCAGGTTACTATCAGCGAAGTTCTCTTCGCCCCCATGTACACGGTGCGCACATTTTCGGGCTCCCTGGAATCCGAAGAGCAGTTCAATGTCTCGGCCAGAGCTGCCGGTACGCTGCAGGAGCTCCAGGTGGATATCGGTGACCGGGTTCGCAGTGGACAGATACTGGCAAATCTCGAGGACTCTCAGCAGTCCCTTGTGGTCGCCCAGGCCAGTGCAGAGCTGATGGTGGCCATCGCCAACGAGGATGACGCTGCCTCGCGGGCGCAGCTGGCTCAGGTGAGTATGGAACGCGTGCGCTCACTGCACCGACAGAATATCACCTCTTCGGCGGAACTGGATCAGGCCGAAGCCGAGTGGGAGGCCCAGCAGGCCCGTCTGCGCCTGGCCCAGGCCCAGGTGGAACTGAAGCGCCTGGCACTGGAGCAGGCCAAACTGCAGCACTCCTATTTCACTATCACCGCCAGCTGGAACGATGGCATTCCCCGGGTGGTGGAGCGCCGCCTTGTGCAGCGTGGTGCCTATCTGGCATCGGGAACGCCCGTATTCACCCTGGCAAAAATCCATACCCTCACTGCTACGGTGTTCCTGACCCAGGCCGACTACTACGCCCTGAATCCGGGCGATGCCGTAGAAATCACCGTCCCTACCCATCCGGGCGAAATATTCCATGGCACCGTTGTGCGCAAGGCACCAGCCTTTGATGAACTGTCCCGCCACGCCAGGGTGGAAATTTCCCTGCCCAACCCCGAGCTGAAACTGCAGCCTGGGATGTTCGTGCAGGTCAGATGGCGCTCTGAGAGCGAACATCCTGTCTATCAGGTTCCCCATAACGCGATTACCTACCGCAATGGCAGGCCGGCCATCTTCCTCTTTGATCCCAACAGCTCCACGGTGCAACAGGTGGAGGTGCACACTGGCCGCGAAGATGCCCGCATGGTGGAGGTTCTCTCACCGGAAATCTCCGGCTTCGTCATCGTAGCTGGTCACGAGCGCCTGCGCGACGGCGACACGGTCTCAGGCGGGCAGAAAAAACCATGAGCCCTTCATCTTTAGCAGTACAACGCCCTATCGGCACCATCATGGTCATCATGGTCGCGGTGTTCTTCGGCCTGCTTTCCCTCTCACGGCTGCCCATCGACCTGATGCCCGACATGACCTATCCGACTCTGAGTGTCGTAACCACCTACGATAACGCCAGCCCCGAAGAGGTGGAGCGCCTGGTCACCATTCCCCTGGAGCGGGCCCTTGGCATCATCAGTGGTATTGAGACCATCAACTCCACCTCCTCCCGTGGCACCAGTGTGATTCGTCTCAGCTTTACCTGGGGTACGGATCTGGACGTCGCCGCCAACGATATCCGCGACCGTCTGGACAGGGCCATGCGCACTCTTCCCGAGGGGATCGACCGCCCCCAGTTGCGCAAGTTCGATGTCTCCGCCGCTCCGATTCTCATCCTGGGCGCCACTGCCAATCTCGACCCGGCCACCCTGCGCCATATCGCCGAGGAAGAGATCGGCTCCCGCCTGGAACGCATTGCCGGTGTCGCTGGTATAGAGGTATGGGGTGGCCGTGAGCGGCAAATCACCATCAGAGTCAACCCGGTGGCCCTGGAGTCCTACTCCCTGACCCTGCAGCAGGTGCAAAGGGCCGTGGAAGAGGCCAACCGCGACTACTCCTTCGGCGAGATTCAGCGCGGTGACTTTGAGTATCAGCTGCGTTACCCAAGCCGACTGCAGGGGCTGGAGGACTTTCCCGATATCATCGTCGAACGGCGCAATGACAACATCATCCGCCTGCACCAGATTGCCACCATCGAAGAGGGGCATGTCCGGCAGGAGCGCATAACCCGCATCAACGGAGAGCCTGGGGTGCGCATCGCCGTGCGCAAGCAGGATGGCAGCAACACCGTTGAGGTGGCCGAGCGGGTCAAACGGGAGATGCTGCACATTGAGCGGGCCTTTCCCCAGTTTCGCATGATCACCCTGTCGGATACGTCCACCTACATTCAACGGGCCATTGCCAATATCAGCTACTCCATGCTGTACGGGGGCAGCCTGGCGGTCATTGTGCTGCTCTTCTTCCTGCGTGATATCCGCAGTACCGTTGCCGTGGCGACGGCCATTCCCGTCTCGGTAGTGGCGACCTTTGTGCCGGTTTATTTCTCGGGACTGAGCCTTAATATCATGACCCTGGGCGGCCTTGCTCTGGGAATCGGCATGATGGTGGACAACTCCATCGTAGTTCAGGAAAATATCAACTTTCTGCGCCGCACTCCTCCCTGGGACACGCGGCAGACGGCATCCCTTGGCGCACGTCAGGTAACTCCCGCCATCATCGCCAGTACCCTGACCACCATGGTCATTTTTCTCCCCCTGTTTTTCACTGAAGGTATCTCGGGGCTGATGTTTCGCCAGATGGCCTATGTGGTGGCCTTTGCCCTGCTGTGCTCGCTGATTATGGCCCTGCTGCTGGTGCCCGTCCTCAACTGTGGCGGCAATACCAGGGGGGCGCACACTTCCCGGTGGAGTTCGGCACTGCTGCGGATCTTCAACCGGATGCAGAACGCCTATGAAAGGGTGCTGCACTTCTCTGTGCAACGTCGCTTCGGCACCTTTGCCATGGTGGCGCTGCTCTTCATTCTCTCCTTGAATGTGGCTACCAGGCTCGGCAGCGAATTCATGCCCGCGGCTGACGAAAGCAGCGTGCGCATCTTCGTGGAAATGCCCCTGGGCACCCGCATGAACGTTCTGGATGAACAGGTGCGCAGCCTGGAGGAACAGCTGCGCCAGCTGACACCGGAGCTTCGCGCCTACGACACGCGGGTGAGCCGCAACGGGCGGGCGGAAGTTCGGCTTTCCCTGCTGCCACCCTCCCAGCGCCAGCGCTCCAGCGAACAGATCGCCAGTGACCTTCGCCGCCAGATAAAGCTCAGCCCGGGAACCATTGTGCGTACCCGTGCCGAGCAGGGGCTCTTCATTATGCGCATGCTCAGCAGTACCGATGATGACCGCCTTGAAGTCGTCATCCGGGGGCACAATATCGCGGAACTGGAGCGCTGGGGGGATATCATTGAAGCGGAGCTGGCGACCATCCCTGGCATCACCGATGTGCGCCGCGGGCAGTTTGCCTCTTCGGTGGAAACGCACCTGCGGGTCAACCACGACCTGACCAGTCGCATGGGCGTGCAGGTGGAGGATGTCATGCGCGCCATCCGCGCCAGCATGGATGGTTATCAAGTCAGTCTGCTGCGCAAGGATGGCAGAGAATCACCTGTATACCTTGCCATTGAGGGAGAGGGCCGGGGTGACCTGGATGCCATCGGCAACCTGCGGGTGCGCAGTGAGAGCGGTCAGACAGTCGTACTCCGCCAGCTGGTCAGCATAGAGAGTGCCGATGGGCCACGGGAGATCAACCGACGCAATCAGCAGCGGTTTCTTTCGCTTTCCGCCAATAACGAAGGGCGCGATATCGGCAGTATCGGACGGGATATCGAAGAGCTGCTGATCGGTCTGGAGATGTCAGCGGAGTATTCCGCCACCCTGGAGTCGGACTTTCAGGAGCAGCAGAAGGCCTTCCGTGAGCTCATCATCATGATCAGCCTGGCTGTGCTGCTGGTCTTCATGATCCTGGCGGCCCTCTACGAGTCCGTGAAAGCGCCCCTCATCGTCATGGTCTCTGTCCCCATGGCTTTTATCGGAGCTATCATGGCGCTGTGGATTTCCGGCAGCACCATCAACATGCAGTCGCTGATCGGCATGATGATGCTGGCGGGTATTGTCGTCAACAATGCCATCCTCATCGTCGATTACGCCATTCGCCTGCAAGCCAGAGACGGATTGAGCGCGCTGCAGGCGGGAATAGAGTCGGCCAAGCGCCGCTTTCGACCAGTGCTGATGACATCCCTGACCACCATGTTGGCACTGATGCCTCTGGCTCTGGGGATCGGCGAGGGAAGCGAGGCCCAGGCGCCCATGGCCCGCGCGGTCATTGGCGGACTGTTCAGCTCAACGGCCATCAGCCTCTTTATTATACCCATTGTCTATCACTGGGTCATGGCAAAGCGTGGAGTAGCTCTTCACGGTGAAGCGTAACGAAACGGGCGCTGTCAGTGGAAGTCCGGCAGGGCTTCTTCCTGCTCGGTGGGAGGTTCGGCACGACACAGCTGCAGGGTGAACTCAGCTCCCCGCTCCCAGTTGCTGACCAGAATCCTGCCTCCCATGTTCTGCTCGATGATGATTCTGGATATATAGAGGCCGATACCGGTTCCGGCACTACCCTTGGTTGAGAAGTAGTAGTCGAATATCTGATCCTTGATTTCGGCAGGTACACCACCACCTGTATCGAGAATACGGATGCGGATGACTCCGGCATTTTCCTCGAAAACCACGCGGATAAAATGCTCCCCGGCGCTGTCACCATGCTGTTTTATGAAATCCAGAATAGCGTCACGGGCATTGAGCAGCATATTCAGGACCACCTGCTTGAATTCGTTGGGCAGGCCCAGCACATGGAGGCTGGCGTAATCCACCCCCCCGGCGTCAATGGTGATATGGATATTGTGTTTGGTGAACTGTACTCCGAAGAGGTCCACGATGATTTCTATGGCTTTGCCCACGTGGAAGACGGTCTTTTCCCGCGTCGGTTTGAAAAAGTCACGGAAGGACTTGAGGGTCTGGGTCATGAACTCGACCTGCCGCATGATGGTGTCGGAGGCGTCCTGAAAATAGGCTTTATCATGGCTCTCAAAGTCATACATCATGAACTGGGCCTGCAGGCCAATGGCGTTCAGGGGCTGGGACCACTGGTGAGCGATGACGCCGATCATGTCTCCCATGGCCGCCATCTTTGACTGCTGCACAAAGAGCTCCTGATGTCTGGTGCGCTTGGCCATCTCCTCCTCAATGCGCTGCTCCAGGGTCAGGTTGATTTCCTTGAGCTTCTGTTCCATCTCCTTGCGGGCCGTGATATCCATGACCACTCCCACCAGTTTGGCAATTGCCCCATTTTCATCGTGGATGGGCTTGAGGCGTACAAAGACGTAACAGGGCTTCGCGTCGCTGCGATGTACCCTCAAATCCAGCTCATACTCTTCGCCATCGGCCATGGCTCCGGCCACGGCCATCTGCAGCTTATACCAGTCGTTGGGATCCCAGTAACCGGGGTCATAGATAGATGGTGTATTGACAGAGCCGTTGGCCACTTCACCAGGATCGTAGCCAAACAGCCGAAAAAGCTCATCGGACCAGGTGACCTGATCGGTGTTCAGATCCCACTCCCAGCTCCCCACATGGGCCACCTGCTGCGCTTCAGCCAGGTTCTCCTTCGCTTTGCGCAATTCTTCTTCAATGGTTTTGCGTCGCGAGATATCGGTGTTGATACCCACAATGTGCAACGCCTGACCATCGCTGCCGCGACGCAATACGCGCCCTTTGTCCAGCACCCACATATACTCGGAGGTAGCCGCATTGCGCACCCGGTACTCACTCTCAAAGACGTCGCCACCACCTTCGATGATCTCCTGCACCCGAGCCTGCATGATATTGATATCATCGGGGTGAATGCGTTCAAGCCAGTCTCTCAGTACCTCGGATTCAGAAATATCGTCGGAAAGCCCCTGCATCTGCCTCCACATGATAGAGCACTTCAGCCGGCCTTCGGAGGGAAACCACTCCCAGACGCCATAACCACTAAAGAAAAGGGCCGTGTTCCACATCTCCTCGTAGCGCAGCCCCGTGATATTGACAATGGCACCACCACGCAAAAAAGAGCGGCATGCCAGCGCACCAGCCCCGGTCACCATCAGGGCAATGGTGGCGCAGACCAGCCAGGCCTGCCACGCGAAAAGTTGTGACAGTTCTGGCACTCCCAGGTACAGCCAGTGCCATGCTCCATGCAGCAGCCACAGGAACAGCAGCGCTGCCAGGAAAAAGACACCGGCGGTTGAGCAGTTCACGCGCATCTCACCGCCCGTTGTGCACAGCACTGCCTTTCAGGCCCACCATTGCGGTGTGCCCCGATCACTGGTAATGAAAACACAGGGCATCCGCGCTTTCATTGTAATCCACTTGGACGATGCCACCCTTTTCCAGCTGCCCAAAGAGTATCTCTTCGGCCAGGGGATCGTGAATCTCCTGTTGAATAAGGTTGGCCAGAGGCCTGGCACCGAATTTCGGACTGTACCCCTTGCGGGCCAGAAAGTCGGCAGCCTTTTCGCTGATGGCTATGGACACATTCTTTTCTTCCAGCTGGATTGACAATTCTGCAATGAATTTATCAACAATGCGACGCATAACCGACTGATCAAGGGGCGCAAAGGCGATCATGGCGTCCAGCCGGTTGCGGAATTCCGGTGAGAAAAATCGCTCGACGGCATCAGCGGCGCGTGGCTGCAGAGAGCTGCCAAAACCGAGGCTGGCGGGTTCGGTGACCCCACAATTGCTGGTCATGATCAGGATGACATTGCGAAAATCCGCTGTGGCCCCCGTGTTATCGGTCAGAGTGGCATGATCCATGACCTGCAGCAGGATATTCATAATATCCTGGTGGGCCTTTTCCACTTCATCCAACAGCAACACACAGTGGGGATGGCGGCGAATGGTCTCCGTCAGCAGCCCCCCCTGCTCAAAACCCACATAACCCGGCGGTGAGCCTATCAGGCGCGCCACGGCGTGCTTTTCCATGTATTCGCTCATGTCAAAGCGCTGAAAGTGAACGCCCAAAAGCTCTGCCAGCTGCCGGCTGACCTCGGTCTTGCCGACGCCGGTAGGACCAGTGAAGAGAAATGATCCCATGGGTTTGCGCGGATTGCCAAGCCCGGCACGGGAGCGTTTGATGGAGCGACTCAGTTGCGTAATGGCGTTATCCTGCCCGAAGATGCGGCGGAGCATATCTTCTTCCAGGGTACGCAGACGCTGTTTCTCGGAGAGGGTGGCCGTTTTTTCCGGAATCTTCGCCATGGTCGCCACGACCTTTTCCACATCGGAAACGGTGACAGTCTTGCGCCTGCGGCTGCCGCTGAGCATGCGAAAAGCGGCACCGGTCTCATCCATGAGGTCGATGGCCTTGTCGGGCAGAAATCGCTCGGTAATATAGCGGCTGGAAAGTTCCACACAGGCGCGCAGGGCGGTGCGATTGTACTGTACCCCGTGATGGGCTTCATAGTGGGACTTCAGCCCGCGCAGGATGGCAACGGCCTCTTCAATGGAAGGCTCGCCAACGTCCACATTCTGGAAGCGACGGCTCAGGGCAGTATCTTTTTTGAAATTGTTGCGATACTCCGAAAAAGTAGTAGCACCTATGCAGCGCAGTTTTCCCGAAGCCAGGGCCGGCTTGAGGATATTGGAGGCATCCATGGAGCCTCCGCCTGTAGAACCGGCACCTACAATGGTATGAATTTCGTCGATAAAGAGAATACTGTTGGCGGCATCCTTCTGCAGCTCTGCCACGATGGCCTTGAGACGCTTTTCAAAGTCGCCGCGATAACGGGTACCCGCCAGCAGGCCACCCATATCCAGCAGGTAGACCCGCGCGTCCTTGAGCGGCGCGGGAACAGTGCTCTCTGCTATTTTCAGGGCCAGTCCTTCGGCTATGGCCGTCTTGCCGACTCCTGGTTCGCCGATGAGAATCGGATTGTTTTTCTTGCGTCGGCAGAGGATCTGCATGGTGCGATGCAGCTCACGTTCGCGGCCGACAATGGGGTCAATCTGGCCATCCCGGGCAGCCTGCACCAGCTCCCGCGTGTACTTTTCCAGCATGGAGTGTTTGCTGCCGTCAGCGGTTTTCTCATCGGTCACTCCTTCGTCGTGCCGGGACTCGTCCACCGGCCGCTCCTCCTGAACGGCCAGACCATGGGATATAACTTCCAGCACGTCCACCCGCTCAATCCCTTGGGAGCGCAGATAGTAGATTCCCATGGAGTGATTTTCCATGAACATGGCTGCCAGCAAATCAGTGGTGTCAGCAAACTCTTTGCCGGCGCTCTGGATATGGATGATCACCCGCTGCACCACCCGCTGAAATGCCACCGTCTGCACAGGATCTTCACGGGTTCCCTCCGGCAAGCACTCCAGTGTCCCCAGAAACTCGTTCAGCTGATTTTTCAATATTTCCAGGTTGCCGTTGCACTCGCGTATGACCTGGCTCACCGTGGTGTCATCGAGCAGGACATACAACAAATGGTCAAGGGTCAGGTATTCATGGCCTCGCTCCTTGGCATCCTGAAAGGCTGCGGACAGTACCTGGTTCAGGGCTTTGCTGATCATGGTCACACCTCCCGCATCACGCAGCGCAGGGGATACCCACGGGATTTGGCCAGTTCATGCACCTGCTGAACCTTTGTCTGGGCAATTTCAAAGGGATAGATTCCACAAACGCCCTGACCATTATGGTGAACGTGATAGGTAATTTTATCGGCATCGTCGCGGGTTTTACGGAAAACCCGCACCAGCACTTCGACCACAAAGTCCCAGGTGCTGAAGTCGTCATTGAGCAGCAACACCATATAGGGGCGCGGCTCCTTGACAGCCAGATCCAGTTCCTCTTCAATACGCGGCTTACTGCTTGACATAAAAAATCCTGTTCCGTGTTGTGCGTGCCACCGGTGCTCGCACAAAGCACCCCGGGAGCATTTCTCTTTACTGCTCCTTGTAGCAGATTCAGTGCATTTCTTCCAGTAGCTGGCGCGTCTGCTCCAGGGTCAATCGCGGGCCGAACTGTGTCACCACGTGCGCTGCCGCTGTACAGGCCAGTTTTCCAGCTGCCGGAAAGCTCAGCCCATGGGTTATGCCATAGAGGAAGGCTCCCGCAAACATATCGCCAGCACCGTTGGTGTCCACTGGCTGCACCCTGGGAGTTGGCACTTCAACCATGGCGTTGCCGTCCCACAGCAGGGCTCCCTGCTCACCGCGCGTTACGGCGAAGGTGCCAGCAATGTTCCGAAGCGCGTCGGCGGCAGCGAAGATGTCTGCTTTGCCGGTGTACAGGAGTGCTTCCGCTTCATTGCAGAAGAGGATGTCCACGCCATCACCAACCATGAGGTCGAGCTCCTTACGGAAAAAACGCACCATATTGGAATCCGAGAAGGTAAGTGCCACCTTGACGCCATGACGCCGGGCGATCTGGCGGGCCTTCAGCGTCGCCTGCTGCCCACTCGGCGAAGGGGCCAGATACCCTTCCATATAGATGTACTGCGAGTCAAGAATCGCCTCTTCCACCAGCTCCGCTTCCGAAATGGCCGCAGTTATGCCAAGGTGGGTATTCATGGTGCGCTCGGCATCTTCACTGACCATGACCAGGCAGGTGCCGGTCACTCCGGCTTCGCGGTTTGCAGAGCCGATATTCGTATTCACTCCGGCTGCCACCAGGTCGCGATAGTAAAAGTCGCCATTGTAATCGCTGGCAACCTTGCAGGAGTAGAAAGCGCGACCCCCAAGCTGGGAAACCGCTATCAGGGTGTTTGCAGCCGAGCCGCCACTGGCGCGCTTACAGAAAGTGTCCCCCAGGGCACCCAGCACTTCCTGCTGACGAGCCTCATCCACAAGGGTCATCACCCCTTTTTCCACGCCCATACGAGCCAGCAGGGCATCACTTACCCTGTATTCGTAATCAACCAGTGCGTTGCCAATGCCATAGACGTGATAGGTGGGGACCATTTGAGTACTCCTTGAAATAGAACTGGAGAGGAAGAGGCTTTGTGGTGTAGTATACACACATTTCTGCCATTTGGGAGGGTCAAATACCATGCGCAAAACCAAGATAGTTGCCACCATAGGTCCAGCTTCGAACTCAAAAGAGGCTATAACCAGCCTGATCCGCGCTGGTCTGAGTGTCGCGCGCCTGAACTTCTCCCACGGCACCCACAGCGATCACGCGGAGGTGATCCGCACGATCCGTGAAGTTTCCACGGAAATGGGCATTCCCGTCGCCATCCTGCAGGATCTTCAGGGGCCCAAGATGCGCACCGGAAAACTCAGGGACGCCACGCCGGTGGAACTGCGGGTCGGCCAGACATTCACCATCACCATAGACGATATCATCGGCGACAATGAACAGGTCAGCACCACCTACACCCCCCTGCCGCGGGATGTCAAGAAGGGCGATCGCATTCTCCTCTCCGATGGCCTGATCGAGCTGCGGGTTATCTCCGCCGACGACCGGAGTGTGCAGACAGAAGTACTCAACGGCGGCACCCTGGCAGAGAAGCAGGGTATCAATCTGCCGGGAGTTCAGGTCAGTATCCCGGCCATCACGGAAAAGGATTACGAGGACCTGTGCTTCGGGCTGGAACAGGAGGTGGACTACATAGCCCTCTCCTTTGTGCGTTCCGCCACCGATGTACAGGAACTCAAAACCATCATCGCCGGCAAGGGCAAAAATACCCCCATAATCGCCAAGATAGAAAAGCCTGAAGCTGTTGACCGCATGGAGGAGATTCTCTCCATCGCCGACGGCATCATGGTGGCGCGGGGAGACTTGGGTGTTGAACTTCCGCCGGAGCAGGTTCCCCTTATCCAGAAGCGCATTATCCACATGGCCAATGCGCGCGCGATCCCGGTGATAACGGCAACGCAGATGCTGGAGTCCATGATAAACAATCCACGGCCCACCAGAGCTGAAGCCAGTGATGTGGCCAACGCTATCCTGGATGGCAGCGACGCGGTGATGCTCAGTGGCGAAACGGCACGGGGAAAATATCCTGTGGATGCCGTGCGCATGATGGCGCGTATCGCAACCGAAGTGGAGCGGGGCATGCTGCAGGATCACGCCCTGCGTCTTGAGGCCATGAACTTTGCCGATGTGGACGCGGTTCCCCACGCGGTTGGTGGCGCCATTGAAGCTATTTCCAACAGGCTTCCCATTAAGGCGGTCTGGGTCTATACCCAGAAAGGGGGCACTGCCCGCCTGGCCTCACGCCACCGGCCCCGCATTCCCGTGCTGGCCTTCACTCCCCATGTCAGCCTGTACAGGCGGCTGAGCCTGCTCTGGGGTATTCATCCCGTACTTATCGAACCCGTACACTCCATTGAGGAGCTCATGGAGAGCGCGCGGCGCATCTCGGAGTATCGCGGCGTGGTGAAAACCGGCGACAAGGTCATTATCACCAGCAGCTACCCCTTCGAGCACCACGGCGAGAGCAATTTTCTGCAAATCATTACCCTGGATTGAGGCGAGGCACCCTTGGAACACATCAGAACCCTCGACATACGGATTCAACTGATCGAAGGCGGCATCATTCCCCGCTATACCTATGAAGGGGACGCAGGCCTTGACTGCTACGCCCGCCTGGATCAGGATCTGCTTCTGATGCCCGCCCAGTGGGCGTCCAACGTTGATGACGCCCAGGAACGTACGGCCCGCTGGTGCCAGCAGAGGCGTATTGACCGCAATCACCTGCATGTGGATTTCATTCATCCGGTTCCCCTGGGCGTGGCCATTGAACTTCCCGATGGCTACGAGGCCCAGATACGTCCCCGCAGTGGGCTGAGCCTGCAGGGCCTGATCTGCCCGAATTCCCCGGCCACCATCGACAGCGGCTACCGCGGTGAAGTTCACTTCATCGCCGCCAATCTCAGCGCCAAACCCTTCCTGATCAAAAATGCCGACCGTATCTGTCAGATGCTGATCCTGCCCGTGCCCCGCGTCAATCTGGTCATAAGCGAAGAGCTCTCACCAAGCCAGCGCGGCACGCAAAAATTTGGCTCCAGCGGCATTGAATAACCAGGCTGCCCTTGTCAAAACGCGGAACTTTCAGTACATTCCGTGTCCTGTGCAGTATTCCGCTCACCCCGGCAACATTACACTTTCAAGGCAGACACCATGTTTACTGGAATCATTGAGGAAGTCGGCAACGTTCTCTCCATACACCGCAGCAACAGCGGAGCCATCATCAGTGTTGGCTGCAACCATGTGCTCAGTGGTGTCAAAGATGGTGACAGCATTGCCGTCAACGGTGTCTGCCTTACCGTAACCAGGCATGACAGTGCCGGATTTCAGGCAGATATCTCCAATGAGTCCCTGAGAGTGACCTCCCTGGGACAACTCAAAAGCGGTGACGGGGTCAATGTTGAACGGGCCATGGCAGCCACCGGTCGCTTCGATGGTCATATGGTAGCGGGCCATGTGGATACCACAGCGCAGATCATGGATATTTCACGGGATGGCAACTCCTGGAAGTTTCGCCTCAGACTGCACCAGCCCGAGTGCATCCGCTACTTTATCGAACGCGGATCCGCTTCCATCGACGGCGTCAGCCTGACCGTATTTGATGTGGATACCGCGACAGCATCCTTCACTTTCAACCTGATACCCCACTCCCAGTCACTGACCACACTGACCACAAAAAAATCCGGTGATGTGGTGAATATTGAGTGCGATCTGGTGGCCAAGTACATTGAGCGACTGCTCGGTTTCGGCACATCCGGCGCCACCCCGGCATCCCAGGGTGGCGTCTCCATGGAGCTGCTGCGTCAGCACGGCTTCATGTAATCCTTCAAACAGACTGCCATTTTTTATTTTTTCCAAATATACGAGGTGAATCCTATGCAACAGCTGAAGCAAGTCGACCGTGAAATCTTCGATATCGTCTGTGAAGAGACAATGCGTCAGGAAGAAGGCATTGAACTCATCGCCAGTGAAAACTTCACCAGTCCGGCGGTCATGGAGGCCGTGGGATCAACCCTGACTAACAAATATGCCGAAGGGTACCCTGCCAAGCGCTACTATGGCGGTTGTCAGGCGGTGGACAAGGCCGAGGACCTGGCTATTGCCCGTGCCAGGGAGCTCTTTGGCTGCGAATATGTCAACGTACAACCCCACTCCGGCTCCCAGGCCAATATGGGCGCCTACATGGCACTGTGCGATGCCGGTGACACCATTCTCGGCATGAATCTGGCCCATGGTGGGCACCTGACCCACGGCAGCCCCGTCAATTTTTCAGGACTGCTCTATAAGATCGTCTCCTATGGGGTCAGCCAGGACACCCAACAGATTGACTATGATGAAGTTCGTCGCCTTGCCCTTGAGCATAAACCCAAAATTATCGTCTGTGGTGCTTCGGCGTATCCGCGTGTTATTGATTTCGCCACTTTCCGCAAGGTTGCCGACGAAGTTGGCGCCTTCCTGGTGGCCGATATTGCCCACATCGCCGGCCTGATCGTCGCCGGTGAACACCCCAGCCCCGTGGGCATCGCCCATGTGGTCACCACCACCACCCACAAGACCCTGCGTGGTCCCCGTGGCGGAATGATCATGACCAATGACGAGGACATCGCGAAAAAAATCAATTCACGGGTCTTCCCCGGCATGCAGGGTGGCCCGCTGATGCACGTCATCGCCGGCAAAGCGGTCGCTTTCAAGGAAGCACTCAGCCCTGAGTTCAAAAGCTACCAGCAGCAGGTGGTTCGCAATGCACGAGCCATGGCGGAGGAACTGAGCGCGGCTGGCTTTCATCTGGTCAGTGGTGGCACGGACAACCACCTCATCCTGATCGATCTTACGAGCAAAGACATTACCGGCAAGGATGCGGAAAAGGCACTGGGTAATGCCGACATCACCGTGAACAAAAACGGCGTACCATTTGATACGCGCAGCCCCTTTGTCACCAGCGGTATCCGGGTCGGAACTCCGGCCATCACCACCCGTGGCTTCAAAGAAGCGGAAGCGCGCGCGGTGGCACGCATGATCGTGCGCATACTGGAAAACATGGGGAACGAAGCTGTAGAGAAGGAAGTACGCACCGAGGTTCATCAACTCAGCGCCCGCTTCCCCCTCTACCGCGACCTGCTGCAGCAGCTGAGCTGCTGATCCATGGAAAATCGCGCGCGTCCCGGCTGGGATCAGTATTTCATGAATATAACCGCTGAGGTTGGCCGACGCTCAAGCTGCCTGCGTCGCCAGATCGGCGCGATTATCGTAAGGGAAAAGCGCATCATTGCGACCGGCTACAATGGCGCTCCACCAGGTGTGCGTTCCAGCATGGAAATCGGCAGCTGCCTGCGCGATGAGCGCAATATACCCAGTGGCACGCAGCATGAAATATGCCGCGGACTGCACGCCGAGCAGAACGCCATTCTCCAGGCCGCGCGATTTGGGACATCGGTTGAAGGGGCAACCCTCTACTGCACCCATCAACCCTGCTCCATCTGTGCAAAAATCATCATCGGCGCAGGGATACGTGAGGTCAAGTACGTCCATGGCTACCCCGACGAAATGACCAGACAGTATTTCGAGGAAGCCAATATCGACTGCATCCAGCTGGAGGAGAAGAGCTGAATGGCCTTTACCATACTGTTTGCCGGTATTTTCGGTACATTTATCCTCCTCGGCTGGCGTTTTCGCGAAAACACCCACACCTCAGGCTGGCTCTACGCCGGGAAGAATATTCCCGGCTGGCTCAGCGGCCTTTCCACAGCGGCAACGACCATAGGGGGCAGCGCGACCATTGTGCTGGCCCATATGGTCTATCACCATGGACCCAGCGGACTGCTGATAGACCTTCCCATTGGCATTGGCCTGCTGGTTTTCGGCCTCTTCTTTGCCCGTACTCTGCGCAACAGCGGTGCCGACACCCTGGCCCACTATCTGGAACTGCAGTACGGAAAGATGGTCGGCCGCATCAGCGCTATTTTCATCGTCCTCGTTGAACTGACCTGGTTCGGTCTGCTGATAAAGTCCTTTACGCTTTTTCTCCCGCCAGACTTTTTCCTGCAGGGCAACAGCGCGATTATTGCCGCAGGGCTGTGTTTTCTGCTCTACATCTTCCTCAGTGGCCAGCGCGGTGTCTTTTACACGGATATTCTCCAGGCAGCCATCATGGTCGGTGGTTTTATCACCCTCGCGGTGGTCATGTTCACCGCCGAAAGCACCTACACCCCCCAACACGTCCCCCAGTCACTGGAGACCGCCAAACAGCTGGCCTTTTTCATCATGATGTTTCTTTCCGGCCTGACCGGGCCCGATGTCAGCAGCCGCGCCCTGTATTCGCGAAATGTGGCTTCTGCCCGGCAGGGACTTATTTTCGGTGGCATCCTGAAAATTAGTATTTCTCTGACCATCGGATATATCGCATGGAAATCACTGACAGTGCTGCCAGCGCTCACCAACAGCTACCTGCTCTTCCCCACCATCATAGACACGGTTTTCAGTTCACCCTTTGACGCACTGTTGCGGATCATGTTTCTGCTGGTCATGATATCCTCTGCTGACACCGTGTTAATGACAGCGGTTACCACCCTCAACCGGGATCTGTTTCGCCATGCGCTGTCTCTGAATGTTCTCAAGTTCGCCAGCCTGGTCATGGGCATCAGTGGAATTCTGCTGGCCCTGTACTTTTCGGATATCCTGGACATGATGAAGACTGCGTACACCTTCTACGCAGCCGGCCCGGCCATGCTGGTTCTGTACGCCTTCCTCGGCCTGCGGGCACGGCCATGGGCTGCCGCCCTTACCATGACTGTTTCCGGAGCTCTCGCCCTGTTGCTTGAGTTATCATCCCAGGAGCTGGTCAATCCGGTGCTTGCAGCTATAGGATTCAATGTATTCCTGTTCCAGGTAATGCGCTCTTTTGCCCACCGCAGGGGTATTTCTTGACTTTTACGTTCAGTTATATAAGAATAATTCCTAACTATGGAATCCATTCCTGTTAACCCCCTAAGCACTAGATCATGAAGGAGGCCTCAATGGCAAAAAAACTTGAAGGCACACAAACCCTTGGAAATCTTATGAAAGCGTTTGCCGGTGAATCCCAGGCGCGCATGCGTTACACGTATTACGCTTCCCGCGCCCGCAAGGACGGCTACAACCAGATTGAAGAAATTTTCCTGGAGACTGCCGACAACGAGCGCGCCCATGCGAAGCGCTTCTTTGACGCAATTCTCGATGGCATTGACGAGCAACCCAAAATGGTCAATGTGAATGCGGATTATCCCGTGGCCCTGGGAGACACTCTTTTTAACCTCAAGGAAGCTGCAGCTGGCGAACATGAAGAGCACACCATCCTCTATCCTGGTTTCGCTAAAATTGCCAAAGAAGAAGGATTTGCCGGAATCTCCAGTATCTTCATGAACATTGCGCGGGTAGAAGTGGAACACGAAGAACGCTACCTGGCCTTTGTGGACAACATCATCAAAGACCGCGTATTCAAACGGGAAACCGCAGTCAAGTGGAAGTGCCGTAACTGCGGCTATGTCCACGACGACCTGGTAACTCCTGACCTCTGCCCCGCCTGCGCTCACCCCAAAAATCACTTTGAGATCAAGGCTTACAACTGGTAACTGAAGTTTCGCACCCCCGAAGCGGCAGGTTGTCGGCGCCGACCCACATGCCATGCTGAAATGGAGGAAATGGTTCTGCACAGACTGCGTCGCTTGACATTGCCCTCACCCTGTTTATGAGTTTCTTTTGCCACTTTTGGGTCGCCAAAAGTGGCTGGGAAGCGACCCCCAGTGCTGTCCTTTTCAGCCGTCCGCTTGCCTGGAACTGGGGACCGCAAACAACCGCCCTCCGTGGCTTTTGGTTTGCGGTTGCCGCCCTCGTGGCGTCAACCCTGCGGGTCCATAGCGTTCCAGTCAGCGCGTCCTGGCTGGGCCAGCACACGGGGGAGATGCAGAAGCAGGCCGTTCCCCCCCCTGAGCCCGTCCGGTGAGTGCGACGCCTGGCTGGCAAGACCTGAACAGGACACTCACAGGAAGTGAGTGGTCCGGCAGCACTGCAGGGAGGCAGCGGTCAGGCAACGCAAAGAGGCCCAGGTGCAAGGCGCGGGCAAAGCGAGAAGGGAGGCGTACTCCCTGTACGTCGCAGTGACGAGCGATGCCCGGCAACGCAGCAGATGGGCCTCTTTGGGCAGCCTGCTGCCGGATCTCCAGAACAGGCAAGCCAACGAGCCGGAAAAACGGGCGTTCGGGGGGCGCGTTTTTGGGTCCTTTTTGCGCGGTCAAAAAGGACAATATCCGGAAACAAAAGTGGAATACAAGATAAGTCAAGTATTCAAAACCAATACAGTCTCAGCGCGATAAATATCAGAATAATAACACCTTAACCTAAGACAACAAGATGCGAAACTTGAGTGGTAACCCACAACTGATAACGGGGGGGCACTTTGCCTCCCCGTTCAGCTTAGGCCCCGATAATCTTCACCAGTACCCGTTTCTTGCGCATTCCATCAAACTCCCCATAAAAGACCTGTTCCCACGGACCAAAGTCCAGTTTCCCCTCGGTTACCGCAATGACCACCTCCCGTCCCATGATGGTTCGCTTCAAATGGGCATCGGCGTTATCCTCATAACTGTTATGACGATAACGCGAATAGGGCTTTTCCGGTGCCAGCTGCTCCAGCCACTGCTCAAAATCCTGGTGCAGCCCCCCCTCATCATCATTAATAAAGACACTGGCAGTGATGTGCATGGCATTGCACAGCAGAAGCCCTTCCCGAATTCCACTTTCCCTCAGGCATTCGGTCAACTGCGGTGTAATATTGATGAGCTGCCGACGCTGAGAAGCACAGAACCATAATTCTTTACGGTAACTTTTCATAATATGTCTCCAGAAAAAGTATTTCCAACTAAGGTGTTCCATGGTAATGTTTACCGCTGGAATTGTGTATACTTTCCACTCAAACGTCATAACCAGTAAGCGATGGTTGCAACGAGGCCCCTGAGTCCATGAACGAAAAGATCACACCAAGTAAGAGCAGCTTTGCGACTACTATACTCATAGCAGAAGATTCCCGGGTTCAGAGAAAAATACTTGATAATCACCTGCAAACCCTTGGCTACAATGTCCTCAGCGCCTCAGATGGCGTGGAGGCATTAGAGATATTCCGCGCCATACAACCTCGGGTAGTGATCACAGACCTGGAAATGCCCAATATGGACGGATTCGAACTCATTCGACAGATCCGTAAACACGAAATTCAGTATACCCATATCACAGTCCTCAGTTCTCTGGCGGAAAAAGAGAACATCATCCGGGCCATATCACTCGGCGCCAGCGATTATCTTGTCAAACCCTTTCATCCCGATGAAATGCGCGTTCGCCTCGAAGCATCCGAGCGACTTATCCGCATCCAGAGCCAGGAACGCATCATCCTCCTGATGGCAAAACTCACCGACTATCGCAGCCCGGAAACCGGTTTCCACATTGAGCGAGTTCAGCACTATACCCGGCTGCTCGCCCAGGATCTGGCTGAGCATGGTCACAGTGATCTGAACAACAGTATTATCACAACGTTATTCTCTCTCTCCAGTCTGCATGATATCGGCAAGGTGGCCATACCCGACGAAATTCTCAATAAACCAGGGAAACTTACCACAGAGGAGTTCGAACTCATGAAAGAACATGTGGTAATCGGCGGAACCATTCTCGATGAAGCCTATCAGGAGATCGGCTCAGAGTTCCTGCGCATCGCCAGGGATATCGTCCTCTATCACCACGAACGTTTCGATGGATTCGGTTACCCTTACGGTCTCAAAGGTAATGATATTCCAATCAGCGCACGCATCGTCGCCCTTGCGGACGTCTTTGATGCGTTGAGCAGTGAACGCTGCTACAAGCCAGCCTTTCCCCGTGAACAGTGCTATCAGATTATCCTCGAAGAGCGAGGATTGCACTTCGATCCGGAAATCGTAGATGCCTTCCTGCGTAACGAAGAAGAATTCTGGCTTATTCGCAAGCAGTTTCCCGACAGCTGAACCCCAACTGCACCAGCGACCTCATATATCGTAATCGTTACGATTTCGTTTTACTTCAGCGTGCAAATTTCGTACAGTGCTCCCCATGCAACCCTCAAAAACAAGGAGCACCAGCATGCGCGCAATATCCCTCTCTCTCCTGGCAGCGTTGATTCTTCTTACCACCCCGGTATGGGCGGAGCAGACCGCTCCTCTGACCCTGTACGCATCCACCTATCCCCTCTCGGAATTCAGTCAGCGAATCGGCGGCGAAAAAGTCAACGTAAAGTCAATTCTTCCTCCAGGCGCCGACGCTCACGACTATGAACCCACTGCCCGCCAAATGCTGGAGATAACCAGGGCGGATATATTCGTCTATAATGGCGCGGGCTTTGAACTCTGGATTCACAAACTGCTGAAGGCACTGGAAGGCGACCATCAACTGACTATAGTCAATACTACCGAGGGCATGGATCTTCTTGCAGCTGATGATGATCACCATCATCACGACCACTCCCATGGTTTTTTCAGCAGCGCCTGGGGAAAAGTGCGCTCCCTCTTTGGACATCATCATCACCATCATCACGACCACGGCCCCGACGATCCCCATGTCTGGCTTGACCCTACCCTTGCCCTCCAGCAGGCGCAAAAAATTCATGACACCCTGATTCAACTGCAGCCAGAGCATGCCCCCTTCTTTTCCTTGAACTTCCAACATCTCAAAGATGAACTCCTTGAACTGGACAGGCAGTACACTGAGAGCCTGCGGGACTTGACAAACCGTCACTTTGTCGTACCCCATAAAGCGTTTTCCTACCTGGCAGAGCGCTATGACCTTGAGCAGATAGCCATAGCCGGCGTTCACCCGGGCTCAGAACCCAGCCAGCGTGAGGTCATGGCCATCATAGACTTTCTGCGAGCCAATGACATCGGGTACGTCTTCTTTGAGACCACCGTCAGCAACCGGGTAGCCCAGACAATTGCCACCGAAACCGGAGCTCAGACCCTGGTGCTCAATCCCATAGAAAATCTGCGACGAGAAGATCTCGCAGCTGGTCAAACGTACTTCTCGCTTATGCGAAAAAACCTGGAGAATCTGCTTATTGCCCTGAAATAAAGAAGGATATGTCCTGGAGCGCCGTTTTCCAGCTCGCCTGGCTGCAGGTGTTGACAGCGCGTCAGACATTCGCCTGAGCTTCCGCTACCGCTTTTGATTTCCCTGTACAACAGCCGGAGGAGTTCTCCGGCTGTTTGTCTGCTGTTACCTTTTGCCTGTCTTTTCCAACGCAATCAGCCCCGCAGGAAGATTCCTGCGGGGCTGATCTATAAGGTAATTTGCCAGGCACCGTCCGATTTTCCCAGGGCTTAAGCCCAAGTATCGTAGGCGGAACAGAGCTTAACTTCCGTGTTCGGAATGGGAACGGGTGTGGCCTCTGCCCTATAGGTACCAGGCAAAACGGTTAAAAACGGTTTTGCGTGACTGACTGGCAGTCGAGTTGAATATGCGTTTCTTTCAAACACTCAGGGTTGTATCTCTTTTGATCTGAAGCGTCAAGATCAAAAAATGCACGGTGCGCATCAAGCCAGAAAAAGAACAATGGAGAATTAGTACTGGTCTGCTGAACACCTTACGGTGATTACACATCCAGCCTATCAACCAGGTCGTCTTCCTGGACTCTCATGGGGATATCTTATCTTGAGGCTGGCTTCCCGCTTAGATGCTTTCAGCGGTTATCCATTCCGAACATAGCTACCCGGCGGTGCTTCTGGCGAAACAACCGGTGCACAAGAGGTTCGTTCATCCCGGTCCTCTCGTACTAGGGACAAATCCTCTCAAATATCCTGCGCCCACAGCAGATAGGGACCGAACTGTCTCACGACGTTCTGAACCCAGCTCGCGTACCGCTTTAAATGGCGAACAGCCATACCCTTGGGACCTGCTCCAGCCCCAGGATGCGATGAGCCGACATCGAGGTGCCAAACCTCCCCGTCGATGTGAACTCTTGGGGGAGATAAGCCTGTTATCCCCGGCGTACCTTTTATCCGTTGAGCGATGGCCCTTCCACGCGGAACCACCGGATCACTTTGACCTACTTTCGTACCTGCTCGACTTGTGGGTCTTGCAGTCAAGCTCCCTTATGCCAATACACTCGATGGACGATTTCCAACCGTCCTGAGGGAACCTTCGCGCGCCTCCGTTACTCTTTCGGAGGCGACCGCCCCAGTCAAACTACCCACCAGACAATGTCCTTCACCCCGATAAGGGGCGTAAGTTAGATAGCCAGTGCAGTAAGGGTGGTATTTCAAGGATGGCTCCACGCATACTGGCGTACACGCTTCATCGCCTCCCACCTATCCTACACATACTACACCGAGTATCATTGCCAAGCTATAGTAAAGGTGCACGGGGTCTTTCCGTCTTGCTGCGGGTAAGCGGCATCTTCACCGCTAATGCAATTTCACCGAGTCTCCAGCCGAGACAGCTCCCAGATCGTTACGCCATTCGTGCAGGTCGGAACTTACCCGACAAGGAATTTCGCTACCTTAGGACCGTTATAGTTACGGCCGCCGTTTACCGGGGCTTCGATTCAAAGCTTCGCTTGCGCTGACCTCTCCTCTTAACCTTCCGGCACCGGGCAGGC
>NZ_AP042405.1:2580000-2944714 GCF_055378285.1 Desulfurispirillum alkaliphilum
GCGTTCACGGTATTCCGGCAACAGCGCCAGCCGCACCAGTGGCTTTTCAAGGCTGGCCATTGCCCGGAATGCCCCTTCATGGGGAAACACCATGGTATCCACAAAGCGTGCTTCACTGAAGAGCAGTACGGGCTCTTCACCAGTGCGCGCAGCGGCTTCGTGGTTCAGGAACAGGTAATACCGGCCACTCAGGGTATCCAGTTCCATGACCTGCCTTGCCAGAAGCTGGTCAACCGCGTCGCGCACCAGGTCCAGCACAGCCTGGCCCCTGTTCGCCTGGGCGAGCTGCCCGTCAGCCCCTTCCAGCACAAGCGCTGCGGGAACCTGCTGGATGCGCCGCGCATATCCACAGATTTCGCAGCTCAGAAAGGGATTGGCATAGGCATCGGAAGCGGGATCACTGAAGGCCTCAAGACACTGGGGACAAAAGGGCATGTCAACAGCGGGGGGGTTCTGGCTTCGCCATACCGATAATGAAGCCGGCAGCTGCTGCACCTCGCGCACTGCGGCAGATTTCAGGAACAGTGACAGGGGAACCTGACTCCCAAGCAGATCGGCAAACTCCGCCAGCGTTTCCTGGGTGGCCTGCACATAGAGGCTGACGGTAGTGCCGCAACGCTCCAGATGGCAGGTCAGTCCAAAACTTTCAGCACAGCGCAGCAGACTTTTTTCCAGCACTTCGTTCCAGGAAACATATTCAAAGTCAAATACCAGAACCTTCATGGTCACTTCACTCCCTCATTTTCTTCCCAGCGCTGACGCAGTACATCGGCAATCTTTTCGACGGGATGGTGCTGAACTTTGCGCACATCCATCCCAAGTCCGACAAGATGTTCGGTCAGCGTGCGCTCAATGACCCCATAGGCTGCCGTAACCGCCGGTGACAGCGTAAAGGAAAGACCCGTTATTTCCAGGGGAACAACTCCCAGCACAAAGGTCTGGGGACGGTCACCCACCAGCTCCATCATGGAGAGGGATTGCAGCATTTCTACTTCATGCACGGTACTCTTCCAGGTTACTCCGGTGGGGACGCGATCCATATCAAAAAAATAGACCTCTCCCGGCGCCACGTCATCGGCGCGAATGGCGTCAATGATGACCAGGTGGTCGTACAGCGCCATGGTGGGGATAAGCTGGTGCGCCAGAGTTCCCCCGTCCAGGATGTCAACTTCATGGGGGCCAATGAACTCAAGGTTCTGACGCAGGCACATGGCCGCCTGCACTCCTATTCCCTCATCACCCAGTAAAATATTCCCTATGCCCAATATCAGTATTTTCATACAGGTTTACTCCAAAAAAAACAGGTGGGGCCTGGGCCCCACCCTGTCATGCGGTAGCGGAAAAGACTCAGTCTTTTTCCGGGTCATGGGGGCGGAAAGTGTTCCCGCTGAAGATAACATCAATACTGCCCGGATATCGGTTGGCATACCAGAACACCATATAGATGTGGATCGGTATGAAGATGATAATGCACCACATAAAGATGTAGTGAATATTCCGCACGTTGGCCAGACCACCCATCAGGTACTCCAGGGGGCCAAAAATCACTCCAAAGAAGTGTCCCATGCCATTGTGGTACACATGGGAGTAGAGTATGGCCCCTGTAACCACTTCAGCGATCACAATAAGCATCAGGATCAGATAGGAGGCATTCTGCAGGGGACCATACATGCCGCGCTTCGGGAACTGATCCAGGTAGAGGTAGCTCTTGATCTGGCGTATCCAGGAGGTAATATGCCTGGCATCTTCCATGGACGCCCACTCATACTGGCGTGAACGGGCGTCAAAGAAGTACAGGTACACCCGAAACGTGGTTATGGCCATGAGAATAAAACCGCACACCATATGCCAGAAGCGAAAAAGCGCGTTCTGAAACTTGATGGGCTCATCCACTGCCGCTGGCGTGATGAACGGGCTGGCCAGATAGAAACCGGTAAAAATGAGCACAAAGATTACCAGTGCCCGTATCCAGTGCGCCCAGCGAATTTCCGCCGAAAAGCGGTACTGGCGGTCAAATTCATCACTGTAGAGCAGTTTTTTCTTCACTTTTTTTGTCGCTGTTGCCATGGTCTCCCCCCTTCTACGAAGAAAGGCCGGTTTGCGGATCAACCCTGTACTGAGCCAGGCTGTTTCCTTTCACATCCATAACGTGAATGGCGCAGGCCAGACAGGGGTCAAAGGAGTGGATGGTACGGATAATCTCCAGGGGCTTGGTGGGATCCTGCAGGCGGGTTCCGATCAGCGCGGCCTCATAGGGGCCGGACTGCCCCTGGGCATCCTTGGGGCTGGCGTTCCAGGTGGAAGGGACAACGGCCTGATAGTGATCAATGACACCATTCTTAATACTGACCCAGTGGCTCAGCGCGCCACGGGGCACATCACCACTAAAGCTGCCGCGATATTCACGGTCTTTGCGAATGGAGTACGGCGCGCAGGTTTCGCGATCCACCTTCAGGTTCTCTATCAGATTCATGAAGGTCTCCTTGCCGCAATCCACCATGAGGATGGTCTGCAGCATGCGGGCTGCCGTACGGCCCAGGGTACTGAAGAGCGCTTCGGTGGGCAGGCCGGTTTCCTGCAGGAAGGTATTGACGATGCCCTGCACGCGGGGGTTGCCCTTGCCATAGCCCACCAGCATCTGAGCCAGCGGCCCGACTTCCATGGGCCTGCCATCGTAGCGAGGTGCCTTGACCCAGGTGTACTTGCCATCGCCATCGAGAATCTTGGCCCGTCCATTTACGGTATCGCCATCCTGGAAGCCGGTGTAGTTGGGGTTGGTTTTCCCCTCATATGGGTGCAGCGGAGCATTGTCCCGATACCAGGCGTGGGTGGCCTCTTCGGTGATCATCTGCTCATCAACCTCATAGACCCGGCTCAGGTCGCCGTTCAGTATATACCCACTGTCGAAGATCGTCTCGGTGCGATTGATCTGATACTGGGACGCCGAGAGGAAGTTCTTGATGTTGCATCCCTTGAGGACACTGTCCTCACCCACATAGGCCTCAGCCGCCATCTTCACGTCGGCATAGTAGGCGCGACGGATAAAGTCGGCCGTCTCCTCAAAGCGGGTCAGGAACTCACCCAGGCGAGCCGGACTCTCCAGATCCATGATACAGGTAACTCCACCCACGGTCAGGGACTGGGGATGGGGCTGTTTGGCGCCGAATACGGCCAGCATCTGGGCAGCCGTACGCTGGATTTCCAGCGCTTTCAGGTAGTGGGAGAGAACAATCAGGTTCTGCTCCGGGGTGAAGTGGTAGGTGCCATGGCCCCAGTAGGCGTTGGCAAATGGACCCAGGTGGCCTTTGTCCACGAAGGTCTTCACTTTGGCCTGCACCGCTTTCAGCTCATCGGCACCTGTGGAAACCGGGAATTCGGCGTAGCGGAACGCCAGATCCGACGCCTTGCGGGGATCAGCCGCCAGTGCCTGGGTGATGTCACACCAGTCGAGGCCGTGGAGATGATAGAAGTGCACCAGGTGATCGTGCATAAAGAGTGCGATACCCATGAGCGAGCGAACCAGCTGGGCGTTATAGGGGGGAATGATCCCCAGGGCGTTTTCGACCGCCTCAATACCCGCCTTGTAGTGGGAGTAGGTACAGACGCCGCAGATACGCTGGGTCATAAAACCGGCATCGCGGGGATCGCGGCCTTTGAGAATCTCCTCAATACCGCGGAACAGGGTGCCGCTGGCAAAGGCATCGGTAATGGTATTGTTATCGTCGATAACCACATCCACCCTCAGGTGGCCTTCAATGCGCGTGATGGGATCAACCACTATACGTCTTGACATATTCCGTGCTCCTTAAATCTTATTTACTGTCCGCAGAGGTCTTGGTTTCATCTTCATGGTCAAGAACCTTGGGGTTCCGGAAGTTCCCCTGCACAACAGAGTAGACAGCGTGAGCACCAATGCCCACCGCCGTGGCCGTCAGAAGGGCAATGCCAATCTTGTCAGCCGTGGCATCGGCGCCCATTCCACCAAAGACACCAGAGTACAGGTGATCCTTGCGGGGCTCTTCATAAGGCGCCATGGTATCCCAGAAGTTGGGTTCACTGCAGCCGATGCAGCCGTGACCCGCCTGAACCGGCCAGCTGGTATGCTGATTGAAGCGTTCAATGGCACAGTTGTTAAAGGTATAGGGGCCCTTGCAGCCGACACGGTAGAGGCAGTAACCGCGTCGGGCACCATCGTCACCAAAGCGCTGCACAAATTCACCAGCATCAAAACGACCCCGACGTTCGCACATATCATGTACCCGCATGCCATAAGCCCAGCGGGGGCGTCCGAAGGAGTCAAGGGCGGGAAGAGTCCCGAAGAGGATGTAGTGGAGAATGGTTCCGACAATATTGGATTCACTGGGAGGACAGCCGGCGATGTTGATGACGGCCTTGCTGATGATCTTGCTGACCGGGCGGGCATTGGTGGGGTTCGGACGGGCAGCCTGAATACCGCCATAGGTGGCGCAGGCGCCCACGGCAATCACAGCGGCCGCGCCATCGGCTGCCTTCTTCACAATGGACTCACCGGTGTGGGCATGGGGACCGATAGTCAGGTAGAAGCTGTCGCGACCAGCCGGCACAGCGCCTTCCACCATCAGGATGTACTTCCCTTGATGCACATCCATGGCGCGCTCAAGGTTCTCTTCCGCCTGCCAGCCCGATGCGGCCATGATGGTTTCATGATATTCCAGGGAAAGGTAGTCAAAGATAAGGGATTCAAGGGTAGGAGAGTCGGTGCGTAGCAGACTCTCACTGCACCCGGTACACTCCGCCATATGGAGGTAGATGACCGGAATACGATCCAGCAGCTCCGCTGCTTCCGCAACGCGGCGGGTAAAGGTCACCGGCAAAGACATCGCTGCGGTAATCGTGGCCGCCCACTGCATGAACTGACGACGTGAAATACCCCGTTCTTTCAGCTTTTCACTGAAAGTCGGGCCACTTTTCAATGAAGGCATAGCGCGCAGTTCCTGCAGGCGTTTTTCCGCCTGAGCGTCCAGTTTACGGCGCTGCCCTTCTTCCCCTCTCGTATGCTTGGAAACTCCTGCATTGACCATAATCAACTCCTTCGCATCTCTCTATTGATTACTCAACGGACGGGAACACCGTTCTGAACCGACATCCCCGCATGGTGAGAATACAAGTCACGCCTGGTAAACTGACAATATTTTTACCAGCTGGTATAAAATAGGGGTTCATTGCAGAAAAAGTCAATTGGAGAGTGAAGGAGTCACCAGGGCCATAACGCGTCCGGCATCAAGTCTAGAGGCATCCAGAAGCAATTGACGGAATTGTTCTGAATTTCGAACAGCGTTTTGTATGAAATCCCGAACAATTCCAGGTCCCTCCAGGGCAACAGAAAGACGCAAGGACTCAAGGGCACTGTCAAGGGAAGCCACCACCCGCTCCTCCAGTTCGTGCAACCGCTCATATTCACGGGCAACCCGCTCCAGAGAACGCTGTGAAAACTCCGCAACCTCCGCAGCAGAAACCGCATTTCCCTCGCTGCTCACCAAAGGCTCCAGGCGCAGGGACTGCGCGTGCACCACAAAGGAGTCCACAATACCGCCATGGCTGGAATCGACTACCGGAATCACCCGTGAGCCCATATCGGTGTTCTCCCCGGCAATCCGGCCAATGTAACTCTGCAGAAATGTCAGCTCCTCACTGATGCGCTGACGATCAGCAGGAACCAGTTCCCGGCCAGCGGCAGCCTTCGAGGAAACGCTGTACAGGCGCAACAGGGAATTCTGCAGACCTTCCTGACCGTCAATGCGTTCCTTTGCCATGCGCACCAGGTTCAGGCCCTCCTGAATATCCTCCAGCACCAGGCGAAAGAAGGAGGCGCTGCGACTGCCATGACGCTGAATCTCAACCTGTTCCGCAAAATCCGTGGCTCCGGAAGCGTCTTCGCCAACAGCAGTGCCTCCCCCGCCGGAGGCCAGGGGCCCTTTTCTGCGGGAGACATCAACCAACGATGCATGGGAGTGGGCGACACCTTGAACCGCCATGAAGCATCCTCACGCGCTTCCATGCGGTGAACTGCACATCCGTGTCTCAAGAGGAGATAAGAATCAAAAATACGAGAATACGGACAATTGTCAACACAGAATGCGCGTCAGTAGTCGATCCGGTCCTCTTTGTCCTGCCAGAGCCGGAATACTTCCAGCGCGGCCGGATGCTCAACATGACGCGCCGGTATCACCCGAAAGCGTGGATCTACGCCAATCTGCTCATATATGAACTCATCGGAAAAATTCACCCTGGCCGCATCCTGACGGTTGGCAGCGTAGTAAATGGCACGCAACCGCGCCCAATAAATGGCCCCCAGGCACATGGGGCAGGGCTCACAACTTGTGTATATATCACAATCCTCAAGGTGGAAAGTTTTCAGATTGGCGCAGGCGTCGCGTATCGCCACGATTTCAGCGTGAGCCGTGGGGTCCAGGCTACTGGTCACCCCGTTGCGCCCCCGACCGACAACCTGCCCATCCCGCACGATCACCGCCCCGAAGGGGCCGCCATCTCCGGTATCAATATTCTGCCTTGCCATGGCAATGGCCTGCTCCATATATACCCGATGGTCACTCACACACAGCTCCTTCCTGAAATTTCGCACCCTTTGACTTTGGTATAGCCCATTGACAGGCAGCGGAAACCCCCCATGTGAGGCGTTGCCCCAGGCCCCGCGAGTTGCTACCATGGAGCAAAAACGCACAGGAGGCAACCATGAAGCCGGAACACTTCCTGTCCCACTGGCAGGACGCCTTCAACCGCCAGGATATCGAAGCCCTGGTGCGAACCTATGACCCACAGCGGGGAACCCTGTGGGGAACCTTTTCCACCACCCTGCGCCAGGATTCCGACGCAATCCGGGACTACTTCGCCACGGTCTTCACCAAAGAGCAGCCCCGTATTGTCCTCCACCCCGCGCACACGCGTCAGTGGGAAAACTCCGCCGCCTGCTCCGGCCGCTTCACCTTCAGCTGGACGGAAAATGGCCAGTCAAAGTCCGCCCAGGGACGCTACAGTTTTACGCTGCGTCTGCACAGTGGCGTATGGACCATCGTCGACCACCACTCGTCGGTTATGCCCGACCTTCCCGCACCAGACGCTCAATAACCTGGGACAGACTGTGCTCCGGCGTCACCTGCAACAGAGCGCGCATCTCCCTGGAGCGCTCCAGAAAATCCTGGCCATCGATCTGCGCCATGGCATTCAGAAGGTTCTGCGCTGTCACCTCGTCCTGCAGAAACTCCTGATGAATGGGCGGTCGCCCGGCGAAGTGGAAGATCATATTGGAAAGCCCGATATAGGGCAGCTTCACAAAGTGCCGCCCCAGGAAGTAGTCCAGCGCCTTGGCCCGGTACGCCAGCACAAAGGGCGTCCCGATCAGAGTCGCCTCCAGGGTGGCCGTGCCCGAACACACAAAGGCGAAGGACGCCTCCAGTAAAGCTTCGTGGGTGGAACGCGCCACCTCGAACCCCCGCAAATCCCCGTACATCTCGGCAATATCATTCTCTCGATAGTGGGGTGGAATCACCAGCAACTTGCGCCCCGACAGGCTGGCGGCCACCTCACGGTACACCGGCATCAGCTTGCCGATCTCGCTGCGGCGACTGCCCGGCAGAAACGCCACGGTACTGCCCTGACTGACGTCATTCTTCCAGGTGCGAATCTCCTCCATCAGTGGATGCCCCACATAATGGGCATGTTTCCAGAACTGGTCCTCAAAGGGCAGAATCGACGCCTGCACATCGGTCACCGCCTCCACCACGGGAATCCTGCCCGACCGCCAGGCCCATACCTGGGGCAGGATGTAGTAGATGATCTTCACATGGGGATGCTGCTTCTTGATGGATTTTGCCAGGGGAATGTGAAACCCCGAAGAGTCGATCAGCAGCACCGCATCATGCAGGGGAGCCTGCCGGGTCATCATATCGATGGCCTTGCGGGCAAAGGGAATCTTGGCAAAGGCGTCCACAAAGCCCATCACCGAAAACTCCCGGCTGTCGATAAGCGGCTTGCCCAGGTGATCGCTGAAAATCCCCTGAATTTCCACACCGGGCAGCTGGGACATCAGCCGTTCCAGATGCACATTGGCCGAAGGCTCCAGAGCACTGACCAGAAGTTTCACGTATCCTCCCCATCTCGTTTTTTCAATATATCGCCAAGCATAGCAGAAAAGTGCTTCTGAACACGGTTGTCGGCAAACTTCTTCCACTGCCGCGCAAACTCCCCGCGACAGTGCGACCTACGCTGATGGAGCAGCGCCTGCAGATAACCCAGTGCCATATACAGCCGGTAGCCGCCCTCAGCCTGACTGCGGTACATCTGCGCAGCGTACTCTTCCAGAGCCTGCAGCTGAACGGCAACATCGTTGAATTCGCCCAGGCAGGTCTGCAACTCCTTCAGCGCGCGCACCGCCCGCTCAAAGCCAGAGCCCCCGTACAGGGAGGGAAAGATATCCAGCAGGTAGCGCAGCCGCTTGGCGGCAATCCTCACCTCGTGCAGCTGCTCGTCGGAACTCTTCGCCCGGATTCTGTCACCCTTCTTCAGTAAACGCGCCAGGGCATCACCAATACACAGATCCGCCAGCTGCTTGATGGGAATATCGGCCATAGCCGCCGTCATCAATGAAGCCTGGTCGTCCTCGCGAAGCACCAGCGAATTCAGTCGATCCAGAACACGCGCGTAACGGGCGGAACTCAGCAGCCGCTGCAGCGATCCATAGGCGCGGCGACGCTTGTGCCACAGCAGCGACTTCAGTGACAGCAACACTTCCCCACTCCCCGGGGGCAGCTGGCGCTGCAACGGCTCCAGGGACTCAAGGAAGACATCCAGATCCCTTGCCAGGCCCGTGCGGCTGCTGAGCCAGGCCAGGTCAGCACGCAGCGACTGGACAACCTCCGCGTCCAGCACATCGCCCATGGAGCGCAGCAGCGAACGCAGGCGACGCAGAGCGACGCGGTAGTCGTGGAGAAATTCCGCATCCAGATCATGAACCATGCCATGTTCGTTGCGCACCATCACCGCCACCCACTGGCCGAGTATCGAGCGCACGCATGGAGCCGACTCCATGGAGGCATCGAAAGGCTGCGCCTGCCATGGCTGGTAATCACCGGGAACCATCCCCAGTGCCTCGATACCAAAACCCACCAGGCCACCATCAAGGGATTCCACCCCCTGTAAAGAGCAGCACACTGTCACCACCCGCCGCAAAAATTCAGCCGAACAGGACTCCAGGGGAACGATCTGCAGAAAAATCCCCGCAGCCCGGCGCGCCTCGCCCTGCCGTGCGAACTCCAGTTCGGCCTCTATCAGCGCGAGGGTAACGCCGCTTCCGTCTTCGTCACGCAGCTGCCAGCAGTTCTGGCGACCTTCCACGGACAGAAAGGGAAGCAGAGCACGATTTCCCGCGAGCTTCCGCAGACGCCTGCGCAGCACACCCGGGGCAAACTGCTCGGCAAAGCGCGGCATCACCCCCGATATATCGGCAGTGCCCACCTGGCCTGCATCGTGCCAGAGGCTGAGCCCAAAGCCCTGGTGCTCCTGCACCGCCTGCAGGTGATAGCCCGCCCTCCACAACCGCCAGTCAAAAGTATCGCAGCACTGAATATCGCAATCGGCAACCTCAACGGCGCCCAGATGGAAAAAATTCGCCAGCAACGCCTCCATCTCCGGCGCGCTTGAGTGACGGCGAAGAACAAACAGATTCCCGGAAAACGGCGAAAAAAACCTCATCTGCTTCCCCTGTAAAGTCATGGTTACGGCAACACGGTGTTTATCTGCACGCAAAGTATCCGTTGACAGTGTCCCGAAACGCTTTTATATTTTCACCATATCAACGGAATGCGTCAAAGATCAAAAAACCCCTAACGTCCCATAAATGTACCATAGCGCTGGTCCAAATCATCGCATTTCTTTTCTGACCAGCCCCTGAATGCGAATCAGGAGCTGCGCCCACTACTCACGGAGGTTATCCCAATGAAACGCATCAGCAGTGCCCTGCTCGTCACCCTGCTTCCCTTCTCAGCCCTGGCGGCTCCCCACTTCCATCCGTCCGGTCCCAACCTGACTTTTGGTGATATCAGCAATCCCCAGACCATCATGTCCACCACCGCCAACCCCGCTGCCGGCGCCGCCGCGGAGAAGCGCGGACTTCGCTTCGGCCTGCTGGGTTCCGTGGGCGTCGCCATCGAAGTGGGCAACGTGGAAGACATGATGGACCAGCTGGAAGACTTCATGGATTATGAATTCCAAGAATACAACCTTACGGGCACGATCGATGATATGCCAGTGGTGCTAGATGCTTTGGATGAAACCACTCGCTTACAAGAGGAGTTTAATTCCTTCCTCGCCGACGCCCACGAAAAAGGCTATGTGAAGTTCGGCTTCTCGGCCCACGCCCCCCTGATGCCCGTCATCGCCACCTTTGACACCCTGCGCGGCAGCCTGACCTTTGACGCCAACTTCTCCGGCCAGGGCAAAATGTTTGTCCACCAGGACGGCAACCCCGATGCTCCAGCTATCGTTTTTGATAACTTCTCGCACCTGATTGCAGACCTTGAGAATATTACTCTAGATGACCTTGCAGCCCTTCAGGCTGAAGGGGCCCTTATTATCGATACTGATGCCGCCCTGAGCATCCACGGCGGCATGCTGCGTGAGCTGGGCGTGGCCTACAGCGCCCGCGCCTACGAGCACGAAAAGGGCATCCTCTATGTGGGTGGCCGATTGAAGCACTACAACGCCGAATTCTCCTATGTCTCCGTCTCCACCAAGGATGAAGACGACGCCATCGACGCCATCCGCGACAATATGGACGCCAATCTGGTGGAGAGCACCAGCCTCGGCCTCGACGTGGGCGTGATCTGGGCAGCGGAGAACTACCGCGTCGGCGCCACCCTGGTCAACTTCAATGAACCCAGCTTCGATACCCCCGACGGGTATATCGGCAAGGGTAAGCTGGAGCGCCAGATCCGCACCGAGGGCGCCCTCTATACCGCCAGCCGCAACTGGGTACTGGGTGCGGGCCTTGACCTCAACAGCGCTGCCGACCTGGTGGGCGACGACTACCAGTGGATGCCCTCAGCGCCGCCTACGCCACCCAGAGCTGGTGGATTCCCGGCTTCCGCGTGGGCTACCGCAAAAACCTGGCGGGCGAAGAGCTCAGCTTCCTGACCAGCGGTGTCACCCTCTTCAAGGCCCTGAACCTCGACCTGGCCTACAGCCTTGACAGTGCCGACGGCGACAGCGTCCCCCGGGCGGTGATGTTCAACCTGGGCCTGGAAGTGACCTTCTGAGCAGGCAGCTCAATACAGCCGATCGTTGACCAGCACATTTATCGTTCCATTCAGCCTGTCCATGGTATATTCTGGACAGGCTGAATTCTTTGCCCACCGGGAGGTTACCATGGCACCGGCAAAATTCCTGCGATTCCTGTCACTCCTGACACTGTCAATACTGTGCTTGTTTTCTTTTTCCTGGGCGACTTCCCACCAGCTTTCCCTGTCCTACGGCCTGGAAAACTACACCTGGAAAGAGTACCACGGCGGCGGCAAGCTCCTGGAGGAGAGTGGTCTGCGCCATGTCCTGGCCCTGGGGTGGGACAATATGACCCATGCCGGCGAAGGACCCCTGCTGGCTCTGGAGGGGCGCTTCTACTTCGGCAGCGTGGACTACGACGGAGCCACCATGGACGGCGATCCCGCCACCTCCACCACGGAGTACTTCGGCAACCGCTATGATGGACTGCTGGGCTACCGCAAGGAGCTGGGAGATTTCTATGGCGATCTGCTGCTGGGCGGCGGCCTGGAGATGTGGGAACGGGATATCCAGAGTACTACCGTCACCACCTCCACCGGCGACACCGTTCGAGCCAGTGGCTACCTGGAGGAGTACTTTATCCTCTACTCCCGATTCGCGGTGGGGCTGGCCCATATGACACCCCAATGGCGATTCCACGGGCGCATGGGCATTAAGTACCCCTTTTATACCAACGAATACGTTGAAGGTGCCCAGCTTTCACCAGGACGCCTGAGCTCCACCTTTGCACGGATAACCAGCGTGCGGGTAGATGAAAGCGGACGCAACCGCTACGCCATATCCCTCTACTACGACTCCTACCGCTTCTCCGCCTCCAAGCCCGTGGATGTACCCTGGCTTGACAACCCCGCCTATCAGCCCGAAAGCGACCAGGATATCTGGGGAGTACAAGTGCTGTGGTATTTCTGATTAACAGAAGAACTTTTCTTCTGCATAACGGTCCTGACAGGAAACCGAAACTCTGCTGTTCCTGATCAGCGAGTCACACATTTCCATACTCATCTTGAACAGGTGCATTACACTTTTTGACCGCGCAAAAAGTGTACAAAAACGCGCCCCCCGAACGCCCGTTTTTCCGGGTCATTGCTCGCCTGTTCTGGAGATCCGGCAGCAGGCTGCTCAAAGAGGCCCATCTGCTGCGTTGCCGGGCATCGCTCGTCACTGCGACGTACAGGGAGGTACGCCTCGCTCCTCGCTTTGCCCGCGCCTTGCACCTGGGCCTCTTTGCGTTGCCTGACCCCTGCTTCCCTGCAGTGCTGCCGGACCACTCACTTCCTGTGAGTGTCCCTTCGGGTCTTGCCAGCCAGGCGTCGCACTCACCGGACGGGCTCAGGGGGGAACGGCCTGTTTCTGTCTCTCCCCCGTGGGCTGGCCCAGCCAGGACGCGAAGACTGGAACGCTATGGACCCGCAGGGTTGACGCCACGAGGGCGGCAACCGCAAACCAAAAGCCACGGAGGGCGGTTGTTTGCGGTCCCCAGTTCCAGGCAAGCGGACGGCTGAAAAGGGCAGCACTGGGGGCCGCTTCCCAGCTACTTTGGGCGGGTCCAAAGTAGCAAAACACACACCAAAACCTGTTACTCTATTCAGTCTGTTTCGTCGAAATGGACATCAGGCAATCAGCGCCTTACTGTACGCGCACAGATTAAAATCCATTGTTCCTGAGCACCTGAAAACTCTCATGATCCGTCAGATCAAACTGCACGGGGGTCACGCTGATGTAGTTCTGCTTCATGGCAACCCAGTCGGTTTCCTCTGCGGATTCGTGCTCCAGTTCTTCTCCGGTCAGCCACCAGTACTCCCGCTGGCGTGGGCAGTGGCGTTTTTCAAAGACATCGCGATACCGTGAGACGGCCTGGCGGGTAATGCGCACGCCCTGTATGCGATCGGCGTCTGTGGAGGGCAGGTTGATGTTAAAGAGAAAGCGTCCGGTGTCAAAGGGCAACAGTCGTTCCACCAGGGAACGCAGGTGACCGTGACACGCGTTGTAATTGGGTTTGCGGTAGTCGTCCACACTGACGGCAAAGGAGGGTATGCCCTGCAGCAGGCCTTCGGTGGCAGCGGAGACGGTGCCGGAATAGATGATGTTGCTGCCACAGTTGGGGCCTTTATTGATGCCACTGATAACCATATCGGGTCTGATTCCCAGGCCCCGCAGGGCCAGCTTCACGCAGTCCGCCGGGGTGCCGGTGGTCTTGTAGGCGCGGCTTGCGCCGCGAAATTCAACGTCTTCCGTCCACAATGGTGTAGAAATGGTAATGGCATGCCCGATGGCGCTGCGTTCCGTGTCCGGCGCCACCACCGTGACTTCGTTGCCCGGAGCAAAAATATCCACCAGAGCCTGGAGCCCGCAGCTGAAAATGCCATCATCATTGGTTATCAGTATATGCATAGATGCCTCCTGGAGTATTACCCGCAGCGTACCTCGCTACAATGGCAGATGCAAGCGCCCCTGTTACATTCTCACTGGGCGTAATTACTTATGGATTTTTGTACCGTTAAACGGTAATATTCTGTATACATTACGCACGGTTGCCTTCATTTGGCCACGTGCGTAAAATCATTCACAAGGTGTTCACATGCCAACTATTCTCGATGGTAAAAAACTCTCACAAACCATACTGGACGAGCTGTCCGCAGAAGTTTCCGCGCTGAAAAGTCAAGGCATCCAGCCGGGCCTGGCGGTTATCCTGGTGGGCGACGACCCTGCCAGTAAAGTCTATGTCGGCAGCAAGCAGAAGACCTGCGAAAAGATCGGCATCCTCTCCAAGTCTTCCATTCTGCCCGCTGCCACTTCGCAGGCAGAGCTGCTGTCCGTGGTGCAGCAGTACAACGACGATCCACAGATCCACGGAATTCTGTGTCAACTGCCACTGCCCCACCACCTGGATGAGAGCGAGGTGATCAATGCCATCGCGCCACAGAAGGATGTGGACTGCTTCCATCCAGACAATGTCGGCCGCGTCCTGATCGGAGCGCCACGCTTCCTGCCCTGTACGCCCCATGGCGTGGTGCAGCTCATCAAGCGCACGGGCATTGAGACTACCGGCAAGCACGCGGTGATTGTGGGCCGAAGCGATATCGTCGGCAAACCACTGGCGGCCATGATGCTGCAGAAGGACTCGGGCTCCAATATGGGCTGCAACAGCACGGTGACCATCTGCCACAGTGCGACCCGCAACCTGGAAGAGGTCTGCGCCCAGGCGGATATCCTGGTGGCCGCAATTGGCAAGCCGGAATTCATCAAGGCCCATATGGTCAAAGAGGGCGCTGTGGTCATTGATGTCGGCATTAATCGCATAGACGCTGATAACAGCAAGGGCTATCGACTGGTGGGTGATGTGGCCTACGACGAGGTGGCACCGAAGTCATCCGCCATCACGCCGGTTCCCGGCGGTGTCGGGCCCATGACCATTGCCATGCTGATGTACAACACGGTCAAGAGCGCGAAACTGGCGCACGCATAAACGAACTGTCCGACTTACTCGAGGGCGCCATGGCACGGTCATGGCGGTGCAGTCATACAAGGGGGGACTTTTGGCATCACAGGCTCATCAGAAACAGCTGACTCTGTTCAGGCAGGGGAAATCTCCGATGAACATCACTCACAGGCGGCCATGGTATCTGTTTCCCAATCTCACCATCAGGTTCAAGCTGATCGCTTTTTTTGTGGCCATGGTCTCTTCTGTGGCTGTAGTTATGGTGGGTCTGGTCATGCTGGCCACCCACACCACCATTGAAGATGATTATGAAATCATCATCAAGAATGCCGCCACCAGTACAGCCGCTGCCCTGCAGACCCTGCAGGAGCGGGTAACCACCTATGCCGACATTCACGCCCGCAAGCATGAGATTGCCACGGCCACGGCCTTCAGCGACACGGCTACCCTTGAGCGCCTCCTGACCCAGGACTATCAGTCCCTTGCGAAAAACGACCCGACCATTGCCACTCTGGAAGTTACCGACGACCAGGGGATTGTGATCCTGCGCGGTCACAATCCTGGCCGCAGCGGCGACAATAAGGACTTATCCATAAATTACGCCGATTTTCCTGTATGTGATTATCGCCGCCGCGAGACACGTCAATCCGTAGTGAGTGACCTCAAGCTTCTCAAAGCGCACATGAATCTTCCTGAAACGGTTGAACCAGGAAATAGATGCTTCCACTATCCAGCGCCTCGCCTTCTTTGATGGGTCACGCTTCTTGTCCTCGATCTCTTCTTTTCGCTGCTTTACATGGGGTATGTATCCGCGCTGAAGAATGCTGCTGAGCGCCGGCTTTCCCTTGTAGCCACAATCTGCGCAAAGATGCTGCTCCTGCTCTGCAGGCTTCTCGAAGACTACGCCATCAAGAACGGCTTCAAGCTGGCTCACATCATGCCGGTTCGCTCCGGTTACGACGATGGACAACGGGACGCCACGACCGTCCACCAGGACATGACGCTTGCTCCCGTTTTTTTCCCCGATCCGTCGGGTTCTTCCCTACGGTTTCAAGAGCCATTGGAGCTTTGTACATTCCGCCATCTATGCTTTGCCACTCCCAAGCTATCCCCTCCATCTCGTCATACTCAGCCAGCCCCTGACGCCAAATAGCTTCGAATACACCGGCCTTACTCCATTCAATGAAGTACTTGTGCACTGCACTGGCGCAACCAAACTGCTCCTTGGGTATCGCTTTCCACTGACAACCGGTGCGCAGCACATAGACAATGCCGGAAAACGCCTTCCTGGGGTCAAGTCGCTTGCGCCCACCACCAGGCTTGCGCTTGTAGATCTTGTCAGGATCTCTTTGCTGGATTGGCAGTAAAGGCTCAACTCTTTGCCAGAAGGCATCTGAAACTTCCCATGATTGCACTTTAGACATAAATCACCGCCATGAATGATCTTTTGTGGATCATTCTACAGCGAAACATTGCTCGGGTCAATGATTATTTATGGACAAGTTCTAAGTCGGCGGTGCCCATGGTGCGCGACGCGCTGCAGGGAAGAGCCAGCAATGGTCTGACCGTCTCCATCACCACTGGTGAGATGGCCATGGACGCCGTAATGCCCCTGAACTACCAGGGGCAGATCGTGGGCACCATAAAAGTGGGCAGCTACCTGCGTTCCAACACCGCCCGATCCCTGGCGGAGATTTCCAACACGGAAGTGGCCTTTGTCGCCAATAACCGGATCAACGCCTCTACGATTGCGGGGTTCAGTGGTGATTACACGATCCCTGCCGAGGCTCTCAGGAAAGTTGAACGTGGCGAAGTCGCCTTTGGTATTCTGACCATTGAAAACACATCCTATAACGTCTCCTACCTGCCCATGAACGACGGACGGGGTCGCCTGGCGGCGGTTACCATGAATCTGTTGCCCCGGGACAATCTGCATGCTGCCAAGTGGACTGCCTTTTTGCGCACCAGCGCTGTCGTAGCGGTTCTGGCTGGATTCTCCATGATATGTGCCATTGCCATTGCCATTGCCATTACGCGGCCCCTGAATAAGATGCAGGACGCCTTCCTGGATCTGGCTGAAGGCGATGGTGACCTGACGCAGCGTTTTCCGGTGTTCGGCGCTGACGAAATCTCCAAGGCCAATGACGCCATGAACCGCTTCCTGGACATGACCCAGGAGATCGTACGCGAAGCCACTGATGGCTCCCATGAGACCGCTACTGCCAGTGAGGAACTTTCCGCGACGGCTGAATCGCTTTCCAGCAACATCGGCCAGCAGTTTGAGCTGGTTGAGCGCACGGGAACTCTCGTGAGTGAAGTGGGAGAAAACCTCGATATTACCGAAGAGCTGGCCGTCACCTCCACCGAAGTTCTTGAAGATGGTTACAAGATGCTGACTTCGCTGATCAGCGATCTTGGAAAGGTCAACAATCAGATCCTGCACGACAGCCAGGCGCAGCAGGAGATGGCCCGCAAGATGCAGGCGCTGAACCAGGAGGCCAGCAAGATTGAAGATGTCCTTTCCATTATCTCCGATGTGGCTGACCAGACCAACCTGCTGGCGCTGAACGCTTCCATTGAGGCAGCCCGCGCCGGAGATCAGGGGCGAGGATTTGCCGTTGTCGCCAACGAGGTTCGCGTGCTGGCCGAAAGAACCCAGAGCTCCCTGGGCGAGATCCGCTCCATCATCAACAGCATTACCCGCAGCATCAATGGTATCCACGGCGAGGTCGACCAGGTGGCCACCAATATCCTGGGCATTGCCGACAGCTCCCAGGACCTGATGCAGCAGGCGGAAGTCACCCAGAACAAGCTGCGCAACACCGTGGAGTCCTCCTCGGAACTGGTGCGCAAGAGCACCTTCATCGCCAAGAAGACCAAAGATCTTATTGAAATTATGCGTGAAATGTTCGAGCTTTCCCAGGAAAACAAGAACGCCGGAGACAACATCACCGATGTGTCCATCACCCTGGCGGAGAAATCCAACACGCAACTGGCCATGCTCCAGCGCTTTAAAATGTAACGGAAAGGAAAGTACTTTATGGATATCCAGAAAAAAGACTCTTCCACGCTGGTGATTACCGGGAATATAAAGAGCATCCGCCATTCCCAGATGATTCGGGAGAGTGTGGAGCAGTGTCTGCGTGGCGGCGTGAAATCCATTCACCTGATCATCGAAGATTCCTTCTCCATGACCTCTACCGTTATTGGCTTTCTGATGAAAATCATCAACGAAGAGGGAGTGAAGGTCTCCATGACCATCAGCGACCATCGACTGTGGCAACTTCTCAACGACTTCCAACTGATAGAGATGTTCCGCGTGCAGGAGAAATCTTCATCTGCTTCCGACAACAGCCACCAGCTCGAAAACTGATATGACAGACTCCCGCGGGTCAGGCATCGCCATGGGCGGAACCTCTTCGTCCTCCCAGAGACGGCAGGCGCAGATACGCTGGGAGTCTTTTTTTCTTTCCTTCCTCATCCTTCTTTTCGCCGCCGTCAGCATCGGCTGGTTTTACCTCAAGGCCTACGAGGCCGTTCTGGCAAGTGAACGCAAAGATCTGGAAAGGCTGGCCCAGGCTGCCGCCACCGTCATCGATCCACAGCGCCACGCACTGCTGCGCTCACCGGAACAGACCGGCAGCGACCTGCACCATGAGCTCCTGGAGCCCCTGGTGCGTTTTCATCAGCAGTTCCCCAGCCTCGAATATGTCTATACCGCCATACGGCAAGACCATACTATCTTCTTTGTGCTGGACACCCGCAGTACAGATGTCTTTGGAACCATTGGAGAGAGAGATCTTCTTGAGGACGGCAGCCTCTTCGTTGTCTACGAAAATCCATCACCTACGCTGCACCAGGCTTTCTCCCGCCAGCATGTCGCCTCGGAGCCCGAGCTCCATGATGATGAATATGGCACTTTTCTCAGCGCCTACGCCCCGCTCCGCGACCAGGATGGTATTTTTCACGGCATCGTGGGTGTCGACATCAATGACCGGGAGCTGAAAACCCGGCTGGCCCATGTGCGCCGCGCTGGCATTGCCGGTTTTGCCCTGGCCCTCACCTTTGCCCTGGTCGTCGCCATCGGCCACACCCTTTTCCGCCACCAGCAGATTTCCTCCCAGTTGCTGCTGCGGGAGCGTCAGGAACAGCTCAGCAAGAGCGAACATCTTTTAAAACAGACCCAGCAGCTGGGGCGCATCACCACCTGGAGCATTCACCTGGAGACCCTGGAACTGCGCCTTGATGAGTTCCACCTGAGCCTGATGGGCTACCCCGATAGCAGCCAGCAGCGATTGATCACAACGCTTCCCGCCTACAGTGAAGGCTATGTGCACCCGGATGATATCCCATTGCTCCAGCAACGACTGCAGTATGCCAGGGAGAACCGGACCAATGACACCTACCAGGACGCCTTTGAATACCGCTTTCTGCGGCCCGATGGCTCCCACGGCTACTTCTCTGTGGTTGCCGGACGACTGCGCTTTCGCGAAGCCGACGGCAGCATGAGCGCTTCCTCAAATATCGTGGTGGGACTGGCACAGGATATTTCTGAACGTAAATCGGCTGAACAGGCTCTCATGCACCTCAATGAGGAACTGGAAAACCGCATTGCCAGTGCAGTGGAAGCCGTGCGGGAGAAAGAGCGGCTGCTGCTCTATCAATCACGGCTGGCAACCATGGGGGAGATGGTCGCCAACATAGCCCACCAGTGGCGCCAGCCTCTGACTGCGGTGTCCCTGCACATTCAGGACCTGCAGATGGAAGCGGAATCAGCCGGCAGCATCGACAATGCCACGGTTCAGGAGGCGATCATTCCCTCCCTGGAGCAAATTCGCTTTATGTCGCGCACCATTGATGATTTCAGTAACTTTTTCAAACCCGACAAGGACAAGGTCTTTTTCTCATTGCGTGAAGCGGTGGAGGAAACCCTTTTCCTGCTGAGCCCGGGACTTCGTTCCCACAACATTGAGGTTTATCTGGAGGGGCAGGATGACACCATTCTGGGTTACCTCAATGAGTTTTCCCAGGTGATCATGAATATCCTGAACAACGCCCGTGACGCCCTGATAAGCCGTGGCGTGGAGCGTCCTTTCATCGACATCCGGCTTTTCCATGTGGACAACAGGCCGGTCATCACCATTGCCGACAATGCCGGTGGCATCAGGGAACACCTTGTGAATCATATCTTCGAACCATACTTCACCACCAAGTCCACCAGCTCCGGCACTGGGCTCGGCCTCTATATGTCCAAGGTCATCATTGAAGAGAGCATGGGGGGAAAACTTGGAGTGCGCAATACCGAGGTGGGTGCGGAATTTCGCATAGAGCTCTGAGAATCTAGAAGAGAAAAGCCGCCATGGCACGAGTGCCATGGCGGCTGTGTTTTTCGCAACACGAGCGGTTGGTTTATTCCACGACGACCAGCAGATCGCCAGAATCCACTTCATCTCCCTCACCAACCAGTATACGGCTGACTTTGCCGGCCTTCCCGGCAGACACCTTGGTCTCCATCTTCATGGCCTCGGTGATCACCAGCGCCTGGTCTTTCTTCACGCTGTCACCTTCCTTGACCAGTACCTTGAAGACCTTGCCGGGCATGGACGCCGCCAGGTGACCGGCATTGGCGAGATCGGCTTTTTCACGGCTAACCACATTCTTGGACGCTTCATTATCCTTGACGTACACCGTGCGCGCCACACCATTGAGTTCAAAGCGCACGGGCCGGTACCCTTTCTCGTTGGGTTCACCGATGGCGATCAGCTGCACCACGAGGGTTTTGCCCTCTTCGATCTCAATTTCCACCTGTTCGCCAATATCCAGTCCATAGAAGAAAACAGGAGTGTCAAAGACGCTGACATCGCCATACTCATCCACATGTCTGAAGTAATCTTCAAGAACGCGGTCATACAGGGCATAGCTGATGGCATCAATGTCACTGGCTTCAAAGTTGAACTTCGCACTGATGGTTCTGCGCAGACCTTCCAGATCAACGGGCTCAAGCAGTTCACCGGGCCGGCAGGTGATAGCCTCTTCCCCTTTCAGAACGACCTTCTGCAGGTCGGCGGGGAAACCGCCCATGGGCTGCCCCATCATGCCTTTGAAGTAGGAAACGGCGCTGTCCGGGAATCCCATCTTGGCTCCGCGCTCCACCAGTTGCTCTTTTGTCTCGATGTTGTTGCGGATCATGAAGAGGGCCAGGTCGCCGACAACCTTTGAGGACGGGGTCACCTTGACGATATCGCCCAGGATATCATTGACCTCGGCGTACTTGCGTTTGATATCGTCGAAGCGCTCGCCAAGTCCAAGGGATATGGCCTGGGGTCGGAGGTTGGAGTATTGGCCACCGGGGATTTCGTGCTCATAGACTTCCGCATTTCCCGCCTTCAGGCCACTTTCAAAGGGCGCGTAATAATCGCGGATAATTTCAAAGTAGTTGGATATTTTCTGGGCTTGGGCGATATCAATGCCCGGATCGCGTTCAGTGCCCTGCAGTGCGTAGAGAATGGCGTTCAGAGAAGGCTGACTGGTCAGCTCCGCCATGCTGGCCATGGCGAGGTCGACAGCATCGACGCCAGCTTCTGCCGCTTTCATCACGGTCGTGATTGCATTGGCACTGGTGTCGTGGGTGTGGAAGTGGATGGGAATATCAATGGCGTCCTTGAGCGCCTTCACCAGCTCCGTGGCAGCATAGGGCTTCAGCAGGCCAGCCATGTCCTTGATGCCCAGTACATGGGCTCCCATCTTCTCCAGTTCTTTCGCCATGGTGACATAGTACTTCAGGTCATACTTGGAGCGTTTCTTGTCGAGAATATCACCGGTGTAGCAGATGCACGCCTCGGCGACCTTGCCGACTTTTCCGACTTCCTCAATGGCAACTTTCATGCCGTCAAGCCAGTTCAGGGAGTCGAATATGCGGTAGATATCCATCCCTTCGCGGGCAGAAATGCGAATGAACTCACGAACCACATTGTCGGGATAATTGGTGTATCCCACGGCATTGGCGCCGCGCAGCAGCATCTGGAAGAGAGTGTTGGGTATTTCTGCACGCAGCTGCGCCATGCGCTCCCATGGAGATTCCTTGAGGAAACGATAGGCAACATCAAAGGTCGCCCCGCCCCACATTTCATAACTGAACATCTCGGGCATGTGTACGGAGCAGGCACGGGCGATGCGTGTCATATCACGGGTGCGCATGCGCGTGGCAAAAAGCGACTGGTGGGCATCGCGCATGGTCGTGTCGGTTAAGAGCAGGCGCTTCTGCTCCTTCATCCACTTGGCCAGGCCTTCCGGGCCACGCTGGTCGAGAATCTGCTTGGTACCATCCTGAACCGTCATTCCAGCGGTCTTTGGTACCACCGGGGGAAGAAAAGTCACTCCGGCTGGCTTGCCTTTGGGAATCCCATCGGTGCCGTTGACGACAATATTACCGATATACCTGATGGTTTTCGTGGCACGGTCACGCTTCTCACGGAACTGGAAGAGGTGGGGGCTGTCCTCGATATAGCCCGTGTCAGTTTCTCCGAGCAGAAAACGGGGATCGCGCACCACTTTTTCCAGAAAGAGCAGGTTGGTGTTCACGCCGCGAACCCGAAACTCCATGAGGGCGCGGTGCATTTTGCGGGCAGCCTTGTCAAGGGTTTTGCCCCAGGTAGTCACCTTCACCAGCAGCGAATCGTAATGGGGTGATATCACCGAGCCTTCAAAGGCACTGCCCGCATCCAGGCGTACGCCGAAGCCAACGGCACTGCGGTAGGCGGTAATTCGCCCTGTGTCTGGCAGGAAATTATTGGTGGGATCTTCTGTGGTAATGCGGCACTGAATGGCGTATCCGTGAAGGTTAATATCCATCTGACTCTTGATGCCGATTTCCGGCGCATCCATGCTGAGGCCTCTGGCAATATTAATCTGAGCCTGTACAATATCCCAGCCGGTCACCATCTCCGTGACCGTGTGTTCAACCTGAATGCGCGGGTTCATTTCAATGAAGTAGTGTTTGCCGGTCTGATCGACCAGGAATTCCACCGTACCGGCATTGATATAGCCGACTTTTTTCGCCAGAAGCACGGCGTCATCGCAGATGGCTTTCCGCTGGACATCGCTGAGTGTCAGGCAGGGGGCAACTTCGATAACTTTCTGGTGTCGACGCTGAATGGAGCAATCCCGTTCATACATGTGTACGATATTGCCGTGTTCATCACCAAGGATCTGCACCTCAATGTGTTTCGGACGCTCCAGCAGCCGCTCAAGAAAGACCGCGTCACTGCCGAACGCCTTCAGAGCTTCGCTTTTGGCGGACTCAATATTCTCCAGAAGCTGATCCTTGGAGCGCACCACCCGCATGCCGCGACCACCGCCACCGGCAGCTGCCTTGACCATGATGGGATATCCGTGTTCCTTGGCAAAAAGCAAAGCTTCCTGTTGGTTCTTAATGGGCTTAGCGGTTCCGGGAATAACGGGCAGACCCGCCTCAATGGCGATATTCTTCGCCGTAACCTTGTCACCCATCTTCTCGATGATATCGGCCCTGGGGCCGACAAATTTAATGTCATTCTCTTCGCATTTACGGGCGAACTCAGCATTTTCTGCCAGGAATCCGTAGCCAGGATGGATGGCGTCGATATTTTTGGACTTGGCCAGGGCGATAATCCCGTCGATATCCAGGTACGCCTCTATGGGCCCCTTGCCTTCACCCACCAGGTATGCCTCATCGGCCTTGTAGCGATGCAGGCTCAGCAGATCTTCTTTGGAGTAAATGGCGATGGTGGTAATGCCAAGTTCAGTACAGGCACGGAATACCCGGATGGCAATCTCCCCGCGATTGGCAACCAGAAGTCTTTTGATCGTTCGTTTCATTTTTCCCTCTTGATTTTGCGTGTTTTACTGGCACCCCGACCATCAGGGCGGAGTGCCAGTTTTCCCCATACACCAATACAATTAGAGAAAATAACAACGTTTGTCAAACGATAAATCGCAGAAAAACTACCGTGAACTCCACCATGCTGCCACGAAGTGCGCAAATTCGCCATTAAATACATCGATACTTATCTGCCGGCATCCTGCCCCAAGAGTGACCAAAACCATGTGGAGCCCGCGCCCCAAGGCAGAGGAGGATGCAAACAGAGAGTCGGCGAAGGAAATCCGGAGGAAGAGGAGATGGTCAGAACTTCTCAAGATACTTGATGTGCTGCAGTTTCACGTACATCATGGCGGTCATGATGGCATCGCCCAGCGCATCGTGTTTGGCAAAGGGGGGAAGGTCAAGATCATGCATTATGGAATCGAACCGCAGGTCAACGTTTCCCTGGGGAATAGCGGCAATTTTCTTGTCGTAGTAAAGTCCCGATACTTCAATCTGCCGATTGGGCAGCGTAATCCCCAGCATGGGCTTCAGAACCCGATTGACCATGGCCACATCAAATTCCAGGTAGTATCCCACCAGCGGTCTGTTGCCGATAAAGTTCAGGAATTGCCTGATCCCTTCTTCAAGGGGAACGCCGTCCACCAGATCGCAGGTCAGCAGATGGTGAATCTTGATACTCTCCACGCGCATTTCCTGCTGGGGGTTGAAAAAGAGCTCCAGCTTTTCGCTGGTGAGGATCTGATTGCCGCGAATTCTCACCGCGCCGATGGAGATGATTTCATCATGGTGAACATCCAGTCCAGTGGTTTCGCAGTCAAACGAAACCGCCTCCTCACCGGTGTAGGGCTCAAAGAGAAACTCATACTCAGGGTCACGTAACCCCTTACGGTTGAAATACTGCTTTATTGTGTGGAGCATCAGCGCACCATATTGATTCTGAAGTGATGGGTGATGTACTTCTTGAAACGGTCAACGATCTTGAAAACATCGCGCAGCAGGTCGCGCTCAAAATTACTGAGGTCCTTGGGGTTGAGATAGTTGTCCACAACCTTCCCGCGCTCATACTTCTGCAGGTGAATATTCAGTCGCAGGCTCAGCAGGAAGCTCAGCGATTCGATCAGCTCCGTGGCAAATGCCGTATCCAGCACACCCTTGTCGTTGAGCTCCTTGATGCGCTCTATGGTATTGGTGTGTTGACAGTAGTGCTCCAGGGCCAGACTGCGCACGCCATGCACAATCGGGAAAATGGCGCCTTTCTTGATATCCAGCTCTTCACTGCGTCCACGTTTCTCCGTCACGAAATTGGCAAACAGCGACAGGGGTGTCTCAAAAATCAGGGCGTTTTTCGCAAAATTCGCAAAGAACAGGTTATCCTGGCGGATATAGCGATGCATGGCTTCGCGCAATCCTTCATACAGGGCGACATCACCGGCCACAAAGCTGGCGTCTATGAGAATTGCGAAATTCATGGCATTGTCGCCTGCGGGTTCGCTGACCCAGCGCCGCAACTCACTGTCAAAGGCCGCGAGACTCTTGCACCAGTAGGGGTTCACCACCATCACACCACCGGGGCATTCGGGGAAACCAAAGGATATCAAAGCATCGGTAAAGTCTTTTGTTATCTGGCGCAGTTCGGGGTGCTCAAAGCCATCGCGCAGTATCAGCGCGTTATCCTGATCAGTGCGCAGCGTCTGCTCCTTGCGTCCTTCACTGCCCAGAATGATCAGCGCGGAGTTCTCGATGAGCTCCGGTGGGGCCACCAGTTCATAGAGTTTTTTATAGATTTTCGTGTTCAGATCACCCAGGAGCTTGGTGATATGGCGCACTTTCACGCCCTGCTGCTGCAGGGATTTAATAAGATAAACCACATCACTGCTGGCCGCCTTGAGTTCGTCCACCGTCCTGGCCTGCTGAATCTGCATGTTGGTCAGGTGCGCCTTGGAAGAGATGGAGCTGAGCAGGTCAATCTGCTCCAGAACGCCGACGGTCTTCCCGTCACGCTGAACAATTATTCTCTTGATTGAGTGCTCGATCAGCAGCAGCAAAGCATTAAAGAGGAAGTCCGACTCCTCGATGGTGATCAGTTTTTTGACCACAATGGTGCCGATAGCGGTATCGTAGGAGAGATCGGGCAGAATCACTTTTTCCCGCAGATCCGTGTTGGTGACGAGGCCCTCGCCACCATCGGGAAACTGCACGATAAGCGAGTCCGATTTGTTCTGACTCATGCAGGCGACCGCATCGCGGATACTGGCGTCATGGCTGACAACCACCGGAGGATGCACCACGCAGTCCCTGACCCTGGTGGCCATGAACGACGCCATTTCCTTATTGATGTCCCGCTCCAGCAGCGCGTTCATCTTTTCCGAAAGGTTATGGAGAAAGTAGCTTTCAAATGCGGCATCACTCTTGATCAGCTGCAGAAAGATCTCTTTCTTCAGGACAAAACAAAGTGTCTCCTCGGCAGCTATATACTGATGCCGAACGCGGTTCTGCAGAAGGGACGCGGCGTCAAAACTGTCTTTCACCGCGTAAAACGAGGAATTCTCCTCCTCGTCAATCTCCTCAACCATGCCCTTGGCGATGATATAGTAGTATTCCGGTTCCTGGCCACGCTGCATGATAATGTCGCGATTGCGATAATACGCCACATCTATATTGGCGAGCACACTCCCGAAACGCTCTTCCTCAAGGGAACAGAAGGGCTCTACACTTGAAAAAAAGACCCGATGGTCGAGGGTATTCAAAGACATGCCGGAACCTCCACTGCAACCGCTTTCATATGTATTTTATTCCCTCTGACTCAATGCCGGTCTGTGACCGTACGAACTGAGCCTTGTACGCTTCTCGCTCCTTCTGCCCCTCCTCACTCTTATCGGTTATCGAGAAAAACCAGATACCGATAAAAGCAAGGGGAATGGTGAAGATGGCTGGGAAAGCGTACGGGAACAGGGCTTCGGCGAAGCCGAAGGTATCTCTCCAGACGATGGGACCAGTCAGAATCAGCAGCAATACACTGACGAGTCCGAGGCCACCGCCGATGACAGCACCCCGCGTGGTGAGCTTTGACCAGAACATGGAAAGGAACAGGACAGGGAAATTGGCGCTGGCGGCAATGGAGAAGGCCACCCCCACCATAATGGCAATATTCTGATGTTCAAAGGCGATACCCAGCAGAATCGCCAGGATACCAATGCCCAGTGCCGCACGGCGTGAGATCTTCATCAGCTCGCTGTCGGAGACCTTTCCTTTGCGCAGGATACTTCCGTAGAGGTCATGGGAGACCGCCGAGGCACCTGCCAGGGTCAGAGCCGAAACGACGGCAAGGATAGTGGCAAAGGCAACAGCGGAAATGAAGCCCAGGAAGAAATCTCCCCCCACCGCATGGGCAAGGTGCAGCGCCACGATATTTTCGCCGCCCAGCAGACGTCCCATCGCATCAAGATAATTGGGATTGGTGGAAACCAGTATGATCGCGCCAAAGCCAATGGTGAAGGTAAGAATATAGAAATACCCGATAAAGCCCGTGGCATAGAAAACCGATTTCCGCGCCTCCTTGGCATTGGAGACCGTAAAGAAGCGCATGAGGATATGGGGCAGGCCCGCCGCACCAAAAATCAGCGCCAGCCCCAGCGAAATGGCGGATATCGGATCAGCGAGCATTTTGCCGGGCACCATGATCCCCCACCTGAAGCGGTGAATTTCCACAGCGCGCATGGAAAGGAATTCATAGCTGAAACCAACCACGTAAAGAGATGCCACTGCCAGGAAGGTTGCGCCGAACAGCAGCATGATGGCCTTGATAATCTGTACCCAGGTGGTAGCCAGCATGCCACCGAAGGAAACGTAGACAATCATCAGAATGCCAATGATAATCACTGCGGCACTGTAGGGCACACCGAAGAGTATCTGAATCAGCTTCCCTCCACCCACCATCTGGGCAATCAGGTAGAACAGCACCACGGAAAGGGAACCACAGGCCGCCAGAGTACGTATGGGCTTCTGACGCAACCGGTACGATGCCACATCGGCAAAAGTGTATTTCCCCAGGTTGCGCAGTTGTTCTGCAATCAGAAAAAGGATGATGGGCCATCCCACCAGAAAACCGACGGAAAAGATAAACCCGTCATATCCGTAGAGATAGATAAGCCCCGTGATTCCCAGGAAAGACGCGGCTGACATATAGTCGCCCGCAATGGCCAGACCATTCTGCATGGCAGAAATACCGCCACCGGAAGCGTAAAAATCCTTGGCCGTACGCGTACGCTTGGCTGACATATAGACGATCACCAGGGTAATGAACACAAAAACAAGGAAAATCAGTGCTGCCTCCCAGCTCCCACCGGTACGCGACAGCTCTACGATTGGCTGCGCAATGGCAGAAGAAACGGCAAACAAACAGACCAGCAGGGTAAACAGGCATATCAGCGCAATTTTCATAGAGACTCTCCACTGTGCTCTTTGCGTTGGGCTTCCGCCTCCATGACGGCCTTGCGCACCTCTTCATTCAAGGTGTCGTACACCGCATTGGCCCGGCGCACATAGACACCGGTGAGCACAAAGGCGACCACAATGACCCCGATAGCAATGGGAATGCCCATGGGAATGACCTGGTAGCGCAGGAAAGGAACAGGATAGGCGTAGATGGCCGGAAAAAAAGCCAGACCAAGCAGAAAGAAACCGTAGACCCCCAGCATCGTGCCAGTCAACCGCCACACAAATGCATTGCGGCGTTTGACCATCTCCTGGAACCTGGGATTGTCGTATATCGCGTTAACAACCTTCGTATCCATAACGCACCACCTTCTTTATGATCATAAGCGAACTCTATGGAAAAGGGCGCACCCTCAGAAAACAGGCTGTGATCGCACCGTGGCAGCATCAGACGGCATACTTCCGAAATACACGTACGCTGACGCTGCCGGAGAGTACCATGGCAAATCAGGCAGCAGTGCGTCTACACGAAAGACTCCCCGTTGTCCGGGGCCCGTGTACTCAATTATCAGGAGCAATTGTCCTTGCTCATAACCACTTCTGTCAACAGTTAATTTCACATGGGCCATATCTTCCTCAAGCACGTGAGCAAGGGGGATCACGGCGAAATCCTCTTCTCTCACCATATGGCGGGAATTTTCCGCGAAAGTGAATTCGTCACCAGAGGAGGGCCACCAGGTACCGTCTGCCCAATACTCCACCTGGACCGGCACCTCCGCAAGAAACCGTTGATTCTGCGTATCGTACTGTGCAATGGCATTCCGCAGGCGCAGCCTTGCAGGAGCAACCAGTGGCGGCACAAAGAGCGCTGTGGCACTTACAGCATCCCGGTCGCGAACGGCAAACGCCAGCGGCACTGCCGATTCGACTCCTGCCTGCCACAACGGCAGAGTGGGCATTTCCCCCACATGGGCCGCAACATACTGCCCATGATCAAAATATCCCGCGCTGTCCGTAAACGGATTGCCATTCACCAGGATGTTGCCGGCATGTCCATGGTAGCTGTCACACTCGCCATGATAGTCCGTTTTCACGCTCCCGTCCCCAAGGCGCGCCACAGCCGCGGGCATCAGAAAGTACTCCCCCTTGTCATACAGAACAGAGGGCGCGCTCAGTACGCTCCCATCGACCCCCAGCACCACGGCGGTGACACCCAGGGAGAAAGCGTGCGCAGGCAGACACTCCTCGGCGAACCCCTGCGAGCACAGCCACAACGCAAAGACCGCCCCCCAAAGCCCCCTCACGAACATGATATCCTCCGCTCTTTGCATACTCCGACACTCGTTTTCCCCAGCCGATCACCACAAGACTAACACAGACTTCAATGGAACTCACCCCCGAACACCTTCTGAGATGCCATCTTGAAGGCGATGGCTTCTCAGATAATTCTTTTCTCGCACAGGGGTATTTGCTACCATACGCACAAATTACCTGAGGAGCATGCACGATGAGGATAATCCCTGCTGACAAACTTGAAGTTGGCATGGTCATGGGAGAGCAGATAGAAGTTGCCGGGCAGATCATGCTGGCCCGTGGCGCTGTCCTGACACAACCTTATATAGATAAGCTCCGGCATATGGGCCTGAGCAACGTCACCATAGACGACAGCCTCAGCCAGGATATTGAGATGGAGTCCACCATCGACCAGGAGACCCACCGCAAGGGAACAAAAGTGGTGCGCCAGGCCTTTCAGGACACCCAGGAGGTTCTTGAATCCATCCGCGAGGAGGTTCAGGGGGAGGCAGAAGCCGCGCTGGACAACAGCAAGTTCACCAGTTTCATCAAGAACTCTCCAGCCTTCAACGCCGTCATTGACTATACCCGCGAGCTGCTGGAGAAGATTATCAATTCATCGGGAGGCATCGCCCTCAACAGCATCAAGCAACATGATGCCCAGACCTTTCAGCACTCCATAGACGTCACTGCCATGGCCCTTACCCTCGGGCGCGAACTGAAACTGCCCGATCGCCACCTGGAAGATCTGGCCTTTGGTACCATCCTTCACGACATCGGCAAGATCATGATACCCCGCAAAATACTGGATAGTCCTCTCAGCAGCCTGTCAAGGCAGGAGATTGCCCTTCTGAAAACCCACTCACTGCTGGGAAGGCGCATGCTGCTGAATAATTCTCGCATATCCCAGCGCATACGCTCGGTCACCGTCGTCACCCAGCACCATGAATATCACGATGGCAGTGGATTTCCCTATGGCCTGAAGGGAAGTCAGGAGCCCTGGAGTGTCAATGACACCAAGCACCTCAGCGGCATCTCACACCTTGCGGAAATAACCAATATCGTCAACACTTTTGACAATCTCACCAGCGACAGTCAGCACCGGCCGGCTCTGAGTTATATTGATGCCGCCTATATCATGACCAACCGTTTCTACAACCGTTTTCACCCAGCGTACCTGGACGCTTTCCTGCGCATCCTCAATATATTTCCCCCAGGAGCCAATATTCAGATACCCCATGGGGAGTACCAGGGCTACCTGGGAACAGTGGTAAAAAGCAACTCCGAGGATCGCTTCAGTCCGGTAATTCGCCTCTTTTTTGACGCAAACCGGGAAAAACTGGCAGAACCCATTGACATAGACCTCTCAACCAATGATAGTATTCAGCTGAAAAGGCGCTCAGTGGAAGAACTGAAGAGCATGGAGATTCATCTCCTCTGATTCATGGGCTTCTTCTGGGACATAATGACAGCATTTCCCTTAAAACCTTTCCTTGTGTCACAGACCAACACTATCGTATCAAGGATGATATCAGGTAAATCATTGTCTTTTTTTCACTGCTCATAAAGTTACCGATGCGAATATTACCAGTACGCATTATATTAAATTTTCAAAACAAGGAGGCATGATATGGCCAAAAAGGACACCATAGATAAGCTGATCAAGAAAATTAACGCATTCGAGAAAGCCTACAAGAGCGCTATCGACAGTCGCACCAAGAAGCTTGGCATCACCCCTTCGCAGTTCAAGGTGCTCAAAGCACTCAGTGAACAGGGCGAAATGAAACACAAGGATCTCACCGACATCACCCTGATAACCAAGGGCACTCTGACCGGCGTGGTCAACCGCCTCGAAGGAGCCGGCCTCGTGGTCAGAAAACGTGACAAAAAAGACTCACGAGCTCAAATTGTCTCCCTGACAGAAAAAGGTGTCGCTCGCTACGAGAAGCTGAACCAGGACTACAAGAAAATCGTCAGTGGTATTTTCAGCAGTGAAACCGAAGATCGACTCAAGACACACATCAATAACCTGAACGCCCTGCAGGCCATTGTAGAGGCGAACTCCCTCTAACCCGGAAGTTTCTTGAAGAAAAGGCAGACAGTTCACAGACTGTCTGCCTTTTTATTTGCGTTGTTCACGATACCATTGCGGATCACTTTGCTGCGCTGTATCCTGGACGCAAAGACCTACCCCACCGACCAGACCTGGACGTACGCCTGGAACATGAACACTTAAGCGTCCAGAGCAGAGATTCCCTTTTTGTCAGGGGCAGCCGTTTCAATTTCCCTGAGCTTCGGTTGCATGCCACGGCGAACGTCCTGTCAAAGGCAGCTTCACCAGAAACTCCATTCCACCAGCATTTCGCCTGGCCTCAATCACCCCGCCATGGGCCTCCACAATGCGACGACACAAGGCCAGCCCAAGCCCGGTGCCTGGTATGGTAACAGGGTGTTCTTTGTGGCTACGGAAAAAAGGTCGAAAAAGGTGGGGCAGGTCCGCCTCAGGTACAGGGTTACCAGTGCTGCAGACGCTCAGGAAAAAATAACCTTCCTGAACTTCCGCGTGTAACCTGATCGGCGTACCACTGGCACGATATTTCACTGCGTTGTCCAGCAAGTTCTGACAGACACGATGCATCATTTCCGGATCAATGCTTGCTGCAGGCAGAAATTGTGGCTGCAGAAAATGCAGAGAATCGTGGGGATGGTGGCGCTGAAAGCGCTGAACAACGTCAGCCAGAAAACCACTCAGATCAGTGAAATGCCTTCGCAGGGGAAAGCTGTCAATGGTAACAGGAGCTTCACCCCGGCGGGTATGGCCAAGCACGCTGCTCACCAGATGATCCAGCTCGCGAATATCCGCTTCCATTTCCTTCAGTCGCGCCATGGTCTGCGGCACATTTCCTGGGACTTCTTCGCAGAGTTCCAAGGCAACACGCAGGCGCGCCAGAGGTGTTCTGATTTCATGGGAAATATTGGCAAACAGCTCGCGCTCACGCTGAATGCGCTCTTCAAGTTGACTCGCCATATCATCCAGGGCCCGAGCCAGTTCACCTACTTCGTCGTTACGTACGATGCCGCTGCGCGACCGCAAATTCCCCATAGCCAACTGACGGGCATTTTGCGTCAACTGTTCCAGCGGACGAGTGAGCGCTCTGGCCAGGGGAAAAGATACCACCGCAATGGTGATAAAAACCGTGGCCAGGGTCAGTAGAAAGCGGCTGCCATGAGCTGGCGTGTTACTGGATAACAACAGGTAGGCAGGTGGCGTGGTCTCCAGTGCTATGGCATGTACCCACTGCTTCTGGCGAAGAGGATGCCAACGGCCGATTTTTTCTCTCTCCTTCTCCCCAAGGGGTCGGGGGATGATATCCCCGGCTAGCGCGATGGGCTGCCCATCCAGACGATAAATCGCACTGTTGATGCCTTCCTGCGCCAGCAGATCCAGTGTAGGCTGCAGTACCTCCAGATCCGGGGCGTGACGTGAGAGCTCCAGCGTAAGAAATCGGGAGAGCTGTTCAGCGCGGCCTGCATATCGGGATTCCACCGGCACGAAGATAGCCAGCAGGGTGCCCGCAGCAGCAACGACAATAAGCAGCAACAATCCATTGAGATAGATGCGCCAGAAAAGACGACGGGAAATATTCATTGCCTGCCCCCTGCTACGAACTGGTAGCCTGCACCGTGTACGGTTCGAATCATCTTCACAGGACGTGAGTTATCACCCAGCTTCTGGCGCAATCGCGAAATATGCACATCGACGGATCGGTCAAAGGCATCATCAGAACTTCCACGGGCAAGCTCCATAAGACGTTCACGGGACAGCACCTGGCCCGCATTACTGGCCAGGGCGTACAGAAGGGCAAACTCATAACTGGTCAGATCAAGCCTCGAACTGTCCAGGGTTGCCTGCAAAGCCTCAGGCTCAAGGCACAGACTCCCAACCTGCAACACGGCATGACGCGGACCCACCTGCCCCCGCATCCGGCGAGTAAAAGCACGGATGCGGGCCAGCAGTTCACGAGGCGAATAGGGTTTCGCGATATAGTCATCGGCTCCCACCTCCAGGCCAAGAACTTTGTCCGCTTCTTCGCCCCGCGCTGTGGTAATGAGTATGGGAATATCGGAATGACCGCGAAGTTGCTGGCAGACCGATATCCCATCACGCCCAGGCAGGCCGAGATCAAGAAGGATGACATCATAACGGTGGCGCAATGCCTCCCGCAGACCGCGTTCTCCACCCTCACCACCAACCCATGACTCTGCAGATACTCGCTGATCAGTTGAGCCAAACGTCGATCGTCTTCTATAATCAGGATATGGATAAGCGGTTGATTTTCCACAGGCGCCTTTCCGATACACTCCAACAGGGCTACAGTTCGACCAATTTCATATGCTCTGCGGCGTACTCGGTGATGTCAATAGAGAAATGCAGGAAATAGTCGGGAAAGTCCACCAGTGGTATCCAGTAAGCATCCAGGATCATGCCAAATTCCTTCAAGTATCCGACCCGCCGTTGCGCACTCTGTTCACGCAGGGCAAGATTTGCCAGGCACCCCTTGTGACTCTCTTTCGTTCCCTGGTCCGAACAGCGGGCACCCGGCACACACCCAAGCGCTTCTGCCAGGGCATTACGCTCCATAATTATTCTCGTGCGGTGCACCAGCATGACAGGAAAGGGGAAGTTCCCCCAATAGATGCGAAAATACTGTTTCATTTCCTGACTTAACTCTGGCGCCTGGTCTCCCTTGGTTCTGTCTTCACTCATACTCCCCTCCGAGCGTGTTTCTTTTCCAGATGTTCAACTACCTTTTGCCGCTGCTCTGAAGTCAGCAACGCATTGATTTCCAGAACGCGATCCAGGGTCCGATGACCAAATTCCGCCAGGTCACGTGAGCGCTCGCTCAGTTGAGCGTGGAGCAGCTCCTGATCCGGGGAATCGGTGAAGATACGCATAACGCGATCTGCGGAACCTTGTTGACGCACTTCGATCCCGTCTTCAATAATCGCATGCGCGATGGCGCGAATCGCCACCTGCTGTTCCTCGCTGGCGTCTATCATCCGCAGCATTCTCTCCATACGCTTGTCGAGATGTCGCACCAGTTTCTCCTGATTCTGACCGGAAAGCATGGCTGCGTGACCACCCTTATGGTAGTGAGTACAGGCATTCACAAAAAGAACAAGAAACACAAAGGCAAGAAACACCAATAATAACGTGTACCATTTCATGGCAATACTCCTTTCAACGGGACAATGCCCGGGAATACGGAGTACTCTGCCATACAAAGTTTGCGCACGTTTTTCGCCAGTATGAAGAAATGTGAAGCGCTGAAGGGAAAATACAGAAACACCCCTGACCCGGAAGCCAGGGGTGATGAGAAACGAATGGCAGGACACGAGGGACTCGAACCCCCAGCCCCCGGTTTTGGAGACCGGTGCTCTACCAATTGAGCTAGTGTCCTGTAGTGGGCAACAGTGGGAGTTTATAAAGGAAATCCCGTCGCCGGTCAAGGGTTTTTACTTCATCACCTTCAGGGAGATGTCCATGGAGCGCGATGAATGGGTGATATATCCGGTTGAGATGATATCGGGTTTGAGTTTGCAGTAACTCTCCAGGTTGGTGAGGTTGACACCACCGGAGATCTCGGTCAGTACCTGTTTGTCGATATACTCAATGGCACGGCCATACTCGTCCAGGGTCATGTTGTCCAGCAGGATGATATCGGCGCCGGCATCCAGGGCTTCCTTCACCTCATCCATGGTGCGGGCTTCCACTTCCACGCGAATCGTGTGGGGAATGACTGCACGCACCTTTTCAACGGCGGCGGTAATGCTGCCACAGAAATCGATATGGTTATCCTTGATCATCACGCCGTCAAAGAGACCCATGCGGTGGTTGGCGCCGCCGCCATCGCGCACTGCTTTTTTTTCGAAAACTCGATAGCCGGGCATGGTCTTGCGGGTATCGCAGATTTTCACGCCATAGGGCTCAGCGATATCCACAAACTTACGGGTCAGCGTGGCAATGCCCGAGAAGTGCTGAATAAAATTGAGCAGGGTACGTTCCACGGTGAGGATCTTGCGGATACAGCCCCGCACCTCAAAGAGCTTGTCGCCCTTTCTGGCCATGGTCCCGCTGCGCATATAGGGAATATAGACGGTTTTCCCATCAAGACGCAGCAGGAGTTTGTTGATCATAAACTGTCCGCTGAAGATGAGATCTTCCTTGGCAACGGCATAGGCCAGGCCTTCAGTGTCAGTGGGGAAAATGGCTTCGGAAGTGAGATCGCCGGTGCCGATATCTTCGGTGAGTGCCAGGTCCAGCAGGGTATCAACAAAGTGGTTCACAGGTGCTCCTTCATTTGGGCCATATTGGTCTGCAGTTTTTCCAGAATGGCCTTGAGTTCTTCGTGGCGGTGGCGATCCTTGAGAATGACCTCTTCAGCGGCTTTTTTCAGAAAGCCCTCATTGGAAAGCTTTTTGTCATATACGCTGAAATCCTTGTATACTTTATCATACTCTTTTTGCAGTCGCTGCAGTTCCGCCTCAAAGTCCACAATATCAGCCAGAGGCAGCAGGATTTCGCCATAACTGGTAACGGCACTGACCATTCCCTTGCGCCCGCGAAGCTCCTGAACATCCTGGGCTCTGTGCAGGGTCTGCACCCGGGCCAGGGCCATAAAGTAATCGCTGTACTGACTGGCGGCTGCCTGCAGCTGCTGGTCATCGGTTATGAGATAGGCCTCAAGGAGCTGGGCCGGCGAGATGTTCATTTCACCACGCACACTGCGCACGGAATCAATGGAGGCCATGACCTTCTCCATCACAGCGATGGGTTCGGCATGGGCGGAAAGATCGAGTTCCACGGGGAAGTGGTCGATGACCACCGATTCGCCATGGCCAGGCAGCTGCTGATAGATCTCCTCGGTGACAAAAGGCATAAAGGGGTGCAGCAGCTTCATGGAGGTGAGCAGGCAGTGGCACAGCACCGCCGAAGCGCCGGCCTTCTCCTTATCACTGCCTTTATAGAGGCGGTGTTTGGCAAGCTCGATATACCAGTCGCACAGCTCCTGCCAGATAAAGCGGTAGATGGCTGCGGATGCCTCATTGAACTGATAGCCATCCAGGCCGCGCCGCACTTCGGCGATGGTGGCATTCAGGCGCCCCAGAATCCAGGCGTCGCTGATGGCGAGATTTTCCGGCAACTGACTGGAAGGTTTTTCCGGCATGGTATGCAGGGTGAAGCGCAGGGCGTTCCACATCTTGTTCACAAAGGTGGTGTAGCCTTCAATGCGGTCGATATCCAGCTTGATATCCCGCCCCTGTCCGGCCTGGGAAATCAGGGTGAAGCGCAGGGCATCGGCGCCGTACTGGTCGATGATGCCCAGGGGGTCAATGACGTTGCCCACGGACTTGGACATCTTGCGGCCATACTTGTCCCGCACCAGGGCGTGGATATACACTTCCTGGAAGGGCTTCTGATCGGTAAAGGTGTAGCCGGCCATGATCATGCGGGCCACCCAGAAGAAGATGATATCAAAGGCCGTCACCAGCACCGAGGTGGGGTAGAACTTCTCCAGGGTTGCGGTGCTGCCGGGCCAGCCCATGGTGGCAAAAGGCCACAGCTGGGAGCTGAACCAGGTGTCCAGCACGTCGTCATCCTGGCGGATGTGGGCCGAGGAGCACTTTTCACAGCGCTGTACTTCCATTTCCACCGTCACGGTGATATGTCCGCACTCCTCACAGTACCAGGCGGGAATACGGTGCCCCCACCACAGCTGGCGCGAGATGCACCAGTCGCGGATATTGTCCATCCAGTGGAAGTAGGTCTTCTCCCAGTTTTCGGGGACAAAGCGCACTTCTTTGGTACGCACGGCGTCACTGGCCTTCTGGGCCATAACCTCCACGTTCACGTACCACTGATCGCTCAGGTACGGCTCCACAATGGCACCGGAGCGCTCTGCCTTGCCCACCGAGTGCAGGTGTTTGTCCACCTTCACCAGCAGTCCGGCGCTCTCCAGGTCTTCCAGAATAGCCTTGCGGGCCGCGAAGCGTTCCATGCGGCGATACTTGACCGGGGCGTTGTCATTGATGTGGGCGCTGTCGGTGAATATATTGATCATCTGCAGGCCGTGGCGCTTGCCGATTTCAAAGTCGTTGAAGTCATGGGCGGGGGTAACCTTCATGGCCCCGCTGCCAAACTCCCGGTCCACGTAATCGTCGCCGATAACGGGAATGGTGCGATCGCACAGGGGCAGCACAACCCGTTTGCCAACCAGGTGGCGGTAGCGATCATCTTCGGGGTGGACGATAACCGCCGTATCGCCCAGCAGGGTTTCAGGGCGGGTGGTGGCGATGACAAAGGATTCGTCGCTGCCCTCGACGGGATAGCGGATATAGTACATGGCGCCTTCCACGTCCTCGTGGATGACTTCCAGGTCGCTGAGGGAGGTCTGCTGCACCGGGCACCAGTTCACCAGGCGTTTGCCGCGATAGATAATGCCTTCGTGGTAGAGGCGCACAAAGGCTTCCATCACACCACGGTTGCACTGCTCATCCATGGTGAAGCGCTCGCGCTCCCAGTCACAGGAGCAGCCCAGGCGCTTGAGCTGTTCCACAATCATGCTGCCGGAGTGCTCTTTCCACTCCCACACCTTTTCCAGGAACGCTTCACGGCCCAGCTGCACCCGGTCAATTCCCTTTGCGGCCAGCTGCTTCTCCACCACAATCTGGGTGGCAATGGAAGCGTGGTCGGTGCCGGGCAGCCACAGGGCCTCGTAGCCATCCATGCGTTTATAGCGGGTGAGAACATCCTGCAGGGTCATGCACAGGGCGTGGCCGATGTGCAGATAGCCCGTGACATTGGGTGGAGGAATGACAATGGAGTAGGCGGGTTTTGAGCTATGTTCATCGGCATGGAAGTAGTTCTTGTCAAGCCATGCCTGGTACCATTTGCGTTCGCTTTGCTGAGAGTCGTAGTACTTTGCCAGTGAAGACATGGTTTCCCCTTGTAAATGAAGTCGCAGCAGTATAGATGATGGCCTGGCAGTTGACAAGAAGGGAACTTGAACTCCTGTCAGAGGGCTCCGATCACCAGGTTGCGGTCGCACTGACCCGCCAGCTGCAGACTGTGAGTGACGATGACAATGGTGGTGCCCTCTTCACGCCTGATGGTCTGGAGGATATCCAGAATATGGGCCGAATTCTCCTCGTCAAGATTTCCCGTCGGCTCATCCATCAGCAGCACACTGGGCCGGTTGGCCAGGGCACGGGCAATGGCCACCCGCTGCTGCTCGCCACCGGAGAGTTCTGAAGAGTAATGATTCCAGCGATGCCCGAGGCCCACCTGTTCAAGAAGCTGACGCCCCCGCTGACTGTCCCGCTGTCCAGCAATGGTCATGGGCATCAGCACATTTTCCAGGGCGTTGAAATCACTGAGCAGATGGTGAAACTGAAAGACAAAACCAATATGCTCCGCCCGGTAACGGGCCAGAAAATTCTCACTGGCACCCTTCAGGGATTCGCCGCGGAAAAATACCTCGCCTTCATCGGGGCGATCCAGCCCCCCCAGCAGGTGCAGCAGCGTCGATTTACCGGTGCCGCTCTTCCCCGTGATGGCCACCAGTTCACCGGGCAGAATGTCGATATCCAGACCGCCAAGTACCCTGACGGAGTGCTGGCCGGCCATATGGTAGAGGCGCGCCAGCTGGCGGCCCTGCAGAATTGGCTGTTGATTCGGGGTCATGGGGTCAGTCATTGCGCAGTGCCTCCACAGGGCTGAGCTTGCCCGCCTGGCGAGCCGGGTAGAGGGTGGAGAGGATACTGATCAGTATCGACAACGCGATAATCGTGAGAATGATAACAGGCTCCAGCTGCACCGGCACGGTGTCCAGCATATAGACATCGGGGGGGAGCTTGACAAACTGATAGCGTTTGAGCAGCAGGCTCAGGACAATGCCACTGATGGTTCCCAGGATGGTTCCGGCAATCCCCAGCAGAATTCCCTGCAGGAAAAAGATACGCGAAATACTGCGTCTGGTGGCCCCCATGGACATCAGAATGCCAATCTCGCGGGTCTTCTCCATGACCATCATCACCAACGTACTGATAATATTGAAGGAAGCCACAATAATAATCACGCACAGGATCAGAAACATGCTGACCCGCTCCAGTTTCAGGGCACTGAAGAGGTTGGCGTTCATGGTGGTCCAGTCACGGGTGAAGTACATGGGACCGATTTCCTCGCGGATAGCCGCCATGGCATCTTCGGTATTGAAGATATTCCTGATGCGCACTTCAATGGTATTAACGGAGAGATCGCGGTGTCCCGCAATATCGCTGACCGTCTCAATGGAAGCGAAGGCCAGGGAGGTATCATATTCATACATGCCCGTCTGCAGGATACCGGCCACCCGCATCTGCTTGCGTTTGGGCACACTGCCAAAAGGCCCGATGCGCCCCGAAGGCGCCAGAAAAGTCACCACGCTGCCCACATCCAGATGGTATTTGCTGGCCAGCTGACGTCCTATAATGATGGAATCCGGCTGATGCAGGTTCTGCAGTGAACCTTCAACTATATAGGATGCGATATGGGCGTGGGACTCGGGATCAATACCCCGGGCCACCACCCCACTGACATTGCGCTGCCCCATGAGCATCAGGCTGGCGTGCAGCACCCCCGATGCCGATTCGACCCCGTCAATGGCACGAATACGCCGCTCCAGGTCTGGATACTCCGTCATCACGCCGTCATAGCTGCTGACCACAATATGTGAGGTGGCACCCAGTATCTTTGAACGCAGCTCTGTCTCAAAGCCCTTCATAACGCCGAGAACAATAATCAGGGCAGCCACGCCGATGGCGATTCCCAGCACACTGATCAGGCCGATGAAGGATATGAATTTCTCCCGTTTTTTGCCCCGCAGATTTCGCCAGGCGATGGTGAGTTCGTACATGGAATTCCCTTGTGGTCGATTTACTGGCAACCTGTCGCCGCACCCTGACGCGGATGTTTTTCAGCAGCCGTCAAAGCGTACCGCCCTGGGCGAGCAGCCTTTTTGTACCCCAAAAAAAAGCCCCCCGCAACAGCTGTTGCGGGGGGCCGGGAAAAGAGCCTGCTCAGGCCTGATAGTCAGGACGGGCAAACGTATAGGCGTAGGAAAGGTGATCGCTGTAGGTGCCGCTGGTAACGCCGACAACATCCTCAACAAAGACCAGTTCTTCGTTGGTGGGGATCACATAGACCTTAATGGGGGAGTCGGGAGTGGAAATCATGGTCTCACCGGACTTACTGAAGGTCTTGAGGTTCTTCTCGCGATCCAGCTTTACCCCCATGAATTCCAGGTTTTCCAGGGCCTTTTCGCGGATCAGCCCCGCGTTTTCGCCAACACCGGCGGTAAACACGATGGCGTCGGTACGGCCAAGGGCAGCGGCATAGGCGCCAATGTACTTGCGGATGCGGTAGGCCTCCATGTCAAGAGCCAGGATGCAGCGCTCATCGGCGCCCTTGGAGGGATCACTGGGGTTGGCCTGGGCGTTTTCGATGACATCGCGGCGGTCGGTGAAGCGACCGGTGATACCCAGAATTCCGCTTTGCTTGTTGAGCAGGGAGTCGGCTTCGTTGACCGACATCCCCATGCGGTTGATCAGGTACATGGGCAGTGCCGGATCAACGTCACCGCTGCGGGTTCCCATCATCAGACCTTCCAGAGGCGTCAGGCCCATACTGGTGTCCACGCTGATACCGTTCTTGATGGCGCAGCTGGAAACCCCATTGCCCACATGCATGGTGATAATGTTGCACTGGGTAGCCGGCTTGCCCAGCAGCGCGGCAGCGCGCTTGCTGACGTACAGATGGCTGGTGCCGTGGAAACCATAGCGACGGATGCCGTGATCTTCGTAAAGGTGATAGGGGATGGCATACATAAACGAGCTGCGCGGCATGGTCTGATGGAAGGCCGTGTCGAAGATGGCCACCTGAGGCACTCCGGGCATCAGACGCTCGGCGGCGCGGATACCGGCAAGGTTTGGCGGATTGTGCAGAGGCGCCAGATCCTGGACATCTTCAATGCCACGGATCACGGCATCGTCAATGAGAACAGAGCAGACGAACTTCTCGCCACCGTGAACCACGCGGTGGCCCACAGCGGAGATACTCTTCAGGTCGGCGATAACCCCGACTTCACTGGAGGTGAGGGTTTTGACAATCAGGTTGATGGCGCTTTCGTGGTCGCTGCACTCGTATTCATCTTTATAGGTATCGCGACCGGGGACTTCATGAATGATAAAAGAGTCGCCAATGCCGATGCGTTCTACCATACCTTTGGCGATAACCTTGCGGTCGCTCCAGTTATAAAGCTGGTATTTGACCGAAGAGCTGCCGCAGTTCAGTGCAAGAATATCCATGAATCTCTTCTCCTTCTCGTAATTGTATTATTGCGCCTGGACGGCGGTGATGGCGGCAAGGTTGACGATATCCATGGCCTTGCATCCACGGGAAAGGTCGTTGACCGGCTTGGCCAGACCCTGAATGATGGGGCCGATGGCTTCGGCTCTGGCGTAGCGTTCAGTCAGTTTGTAGCCTATATTGCCGGCGTCCAGGGTGGGGAAGATGAGCACGTTGGCCTTGCCTGCCACGGGGCTGCCCGCCGCCTTACGCTCGCCGACAGAGGGGATGATAGCCGCGTCAAGCTGCAGTTCGCCGTCAACCATGAGTTTCGGATCCTTCTCCTGCACGATCTTGAGGGCGGTAAGCACTTTGTCCACATCCTCGTGTTTGGCCGAACCCTTGGTGGAGAAGCTGAGCATGGCGACGCGGGGCTCGACACCCAGGAAGGAGCGACAGCTCTGGGCAGTGGAAAGGGCGATTTCCGCCAGCTGTTCCGCGTTGGGATTGGGGTTGACCGCGCAGTCGGCAAAAATGGTCGACCCATTTTCGCCAAACTCGGGGGCCTGGGGGGTACACATGATGAAGCAGCTGGATACGGTTTTGATACCGGGCTGAAGGCCAATAACCCGCAGAGCGGAACGCAGCACATCCGCCGTCGTGTGACAGGCGCCTGTAACGCATCCATCGGCATCGCCACGCTCAACGGCCATGGCGCCATAGAAGAGAACATGCTTCATGGATTCCTGAGCCTCGTCCAGAGTCATGCCCTTGGACTTGCGCTTTTCCAGATATGCTTCCACGTAGGTTTCGTAGAGGGGGCTCTTCTCGGGGTCAATGATATCAATACCGTCGGTGCTGAATCCTTGTTTGGAAAACTCCGCCACAATTGTGTCATAATTGCCCAGAAGCTTCACTTTGGTGATCTTTTCCCTGGTGAGAATGGCAGCCGCTTCTACGGTGCGGGGATCTTCCCCTTCCGGCAGAACAATTGTCTTGGGATTGGCCTTGGCCTTGGCAATAAAGCTTTCCAATACGCTCATCTGTACCCTCCTGAGTTAGGACGTTTTTTGCTTTTTTGGTAACTCTTCACGTTGTAGCAGCACTCGCGCCCGCATTCCTCACGGAGACACTCGCTTTCGTCCATGGCTCGAGTCTCCGCCGCTCGCCATCCGGGCTCGCTCTCGGAACACAGGCGCTCCTGCTGAAATACAGCTGCGAGACCGTGAATGGTTACCTTTTTTGTAACATAGCATACTCCCAAATCATTGCACAACTTCACGGGATGAGTGGCACAAAAGAACAATTCGCGAACCAGCAGCAGGCATCATCCAAAGCCAAGCGCAAAGCATCCTGACGCAAATGAGGATTTTTCAGCAGCCTGTCAGTGAACCACCGGCCCGCATGTGCTATATTCGCCGTAAACCATGAGGAGTGTACCCCATGAAATTTCGACCGGCGCGGCAAAGAGCAGTCCTGCACAGGTTGACCGGCGCCTGCCTGCTCGTCTGCCTGTTCCTTCCAGCGATGGCCCACGCCCTGAACCAACTTACCGAAGAGGACACCATGAGTATTATCGCCCGTGATCTTGGAATACGCCTGGCAATACCCGCCGACTGGTTCGCCGAAGAAGCCATCCACGCCGACAGAATCTACATGGCCTCCCCTCAGATGGGCTATCGCTCCAGTATCGCTCTGAGCCTTGAACGCCTGGAATCACCCACACCAGAAGCCTTTGAAAAGCTCATCACGGGCGTCCCCGACGCTTTGGCCTCACGCCATCCGGACCTGAAAATCCTACGGCAGCAGAAGTTCATGCAGGACAACATGCCCGCGTGGTTCATCCGCTACCAGTGGAGCCATGATTCCGTCCCCCACTCCTTTGAACAGGTTACGGCCCTCATTGTCACAAACCTTGATCACGGCTCCGTCGTCCAGGTGGACGGATCAACCATAGCTCCCCTGGCCCAAGAGTACATGCCTCTCTTCGCGGATATCGTCAACTCCATTGAAGGACTGGGGGGCAACGAACAGCGCGATTTCCCTCCCCCTGGATATCGTACCCACTTCAGCTACCACACCCACGCCTCCCTGGCCCTTCCGGTGGAATGGGACCCCCAGGAAGAGTCAGGCTCCCACGCCATCTACCGCGAAGACATCGAAGACCGCGAAGAGGAAATCCAGCGCCCCGGTGTACTGGCCGTGCACCTGACCCGCCTGGCGCAGGCCGACGGCAGTGAGCCGCAAAAGCTGCTGGAACAGACTCGCCGGATTCCCCGTGCCGAACAGGCAGTGCTCAGCGAATCCCGTACCACCGTTGACGGACGCGACGCGACCACCATCACCCTGCGCTACCGCGACACTGAGCACGATCTCGACCTCTTCCTGCATCAAATCGCCTTTCTGGCCGGATCAATGCTCTACTCTCTGACCATGGTAGCGGAAGAAGCGCGCAAGGACGAGCTGCTGCCCGAAATGACCCGCGCCCTGCAGTCACTGCGCGTCATCCCCTTTGACGACAGTATGATAGCTCATTCGAAGGGAGGCCCCTTTCAGACCATTTTCGACGAGCGCCTCATGCTTTCCCTGATCATCCCTACCCCGTGGACCGGCCAGTGGGACGGGGAAAAACTCCTGCGCTTTTACGGACCGCCCCAGCCGGATTTTGACGACTATCGGCCCACTATCAGTTTTCAGGCCATTCCGGTAGAGGGATTTGGTTACGACTGGCTGGAAGAGGTGATTGCCACCCTTGGCCGTGACATGGAGGAGGAGTACAACCAGTACACCCTGGTGCTGGAAAATCGCTTTCTGACAGAAGATCTCGACCCCGCCCACCTGCGCCGCTACCAGTGGGTTGATGAAGAGAGCGGGCTGGGCTTCTCCCAGTTTCAGGTACTGCTCATGGCGAACTCACATATGTACATCATCAACGGGGCCACGCTGACCGCGCTTGAGCGCCAGTTCATGCCCACCCTGATGGACATTTTCCAGTCCCTGCGCGTCATCCCCCGAAGCGATTAAAGTCAATGCAGATGTACGGAAAAATTGTGCAGAATAAAACTTACCGAGACGCCAGGCAGCTCTCAATCGCCCGCATCATCTCCCCGAAAACCGACACCACTTCACTGAGCGCCCGGTGCGCGTCACTGGAAGTGGTGTCCGCCAGAGCATTCTCCAAAGCTCCAGCGGCTGCGGAAAGCGCCCTGAAGCCAAGATAGGCCGATGAGCCTTTCAGGGCGTGCGCCAGGTGTCCGGCCTCGGCGACATCGCCCTGCTCCATGGCCTGGCGGATATTCACCACCATACTTCCCTGGCTGTCTGCGAAGAAGGCGAGGAATTCGCGGTAGGTATCCATATCGATCTCAAGCTTGTCCAGAATATCGGCCACATCTACTCCCGGCAGGGCGACGGCGCCGTCCATCACCCCACCATCAGGCCTGCCGAGAGTCGCATCGAGTGCACTTTCGCGGCCCGTCCATTTGCGCAGCGCGCTCTCCAGGAGCTTCCTGGACACCGGTTTGGCAATGTGGTCGTTCATACCGGCAGCTTTGCAGGCTTCCGCATCGCTGTGCATGGCATTGGCCGTCATGGCGATAATGGGCATGGCATTCCAGCGGGGGTTGCGCCGAATCTGCCTGGTGGCGCTCAAGCCATCCATAACAGGCATGCGCATATCCATCAGCACCACGTCATAATCCTGCTGGTCAAGAATCGCCAACGCCTCCTGGCCATTGCAGACCAAGGTGATCTCCACTCCCATGCCGCGCAGCATGCCACTGGCAACTTCGCGGTTCAGGGCATTATCCTCCACCAGCAGCACCCGGACGCCTTCCAGAGACCCTTCCATTCCGGCGCTATCCAGAAGCGGCGATGTCATGCGGGTATCATAATCCCACACATCTTTCAGGGCTGGAACGTGCCGCTCCACGGAACGGAAGCGGACGCTGAAGGTAAAGGTGGAACCCTTTCCAGGTTCACTTTCCACCTGAATATCACCCCCCATCAGGTGCACCAGGCGGCGAGAGATAGCCAGACCCAGTCCGGTTCCCCCATACTTGCGCGTAATGGTGGTATCGGTCTGATTAAAGGATTCGAAGAGGTTCTCCATCTGCTCGTGACTCATGCCAATTCCCGTATCCCGGAACACAAAACGCAGAACCAGGTCGCCATCAACACCGGCTTCGCAGAAAAGCTCCAGGCTCACCGAGCCCTGCTCGGTGAACTTGACGGCATTCCCCGCGATGTTCAGCAGCACCTGTCCAAGGCGCATGGGATCACCAATCACCGTTGACGGCACTTCTTCATCCACAGTGACCGAATGCTTCAGGCCTTTCTCTTCCACTCGGAACTTGAGCAGATTAAACACCTTGTCAAGCACTTCCGCCAGTGGAAACTCAACCTGCTCCACTTCCAGCTTGCCTGCTTCGATTTTGGAGATATCAAGAATATCATTCAGAATATCCAGCAGTGACTCGGCCGCGGCATAGGACCTGCTGAGCATGTCGCGCTGCTCCGCCGAGAGCTGCGTCTGCAGGCACAGGTAGATCAGGCCAAGCACCGCGTTCATGGGAGTGCGGATTTCATGGCTCATATTGGCAAGAAACTCCGATTTCACGGCATTGGCCGCCTCTGCCTGCTGCCTGGCGGCCAGCATCTCCTGCTCCAGAAGCTTGCGCTCCGTCACATCGATGATCAGCCCTTCAAGAGCCACCACATCACCGCTGTCATTCAGGACAAAATCCCCCTGCTCGAAAAGCCACTTCGTCTGCCCACTGGCCGTGGTAATGGAATACTCCAGCCGCGCAGGCTGCCCCAGAGCGCGGGCGCGCTGCCAGGTCTGCCAGATCCATTCGTGATCGGCAGGATCGATCAGCTGATCAAAGGAGACCACCCGATTCTCCACCAGATCCTCAGGCCGGTAACCCGTCAGCTCAAAACAGCCTTCCGAGACAAACTCCATGGTCCAGGTGCGATCATAGCGGCAGCGATAGACCATGCCAGGCAGGTTGGAAATGAGCAGGGACTTGCTGCGTTCGCTCTCCTGCAGTGAGTGGTTCAGTCGCCGCAGGCGCATGTTCCAGTACATGGCAAGCGCAATCAGAAGGATCAGCCCAGCGGCGACGCGCAACACAAAGCCATAGTCAACGGGCTGGACAATGGTGATATTCACATGCCGGTTCACAATCTCTTCACGCTCGGCATGGGTAATGGTGGCGATAGCCCTGTCGAGAATATCCCGCAGCATGGGCTCGCTTTTCAGTACGCCCATGCGCAGGCGGTTGGTGTAGTGTTCGGGCGCCTGACCGGCTATTTTCAGATTGAAGAGCCCTTCCTTGCGAATGGTATAGGCGGAGATAGTCAGCGAGCGCAGCGTCAGGTCGGCATCTCGCCGGGATACGGCACTGAAGACGTCATTCTCCGTAGCCACATGCATGATCTCCAGGTTGGGAAAATCGCGGCGTACCCGCTCCTCCATGGAAGTGCCGCTGGGCAGCACCATGACCTTGCCCGTCAGCTGCGTCGCGTCAACTATATAGGGATGTTCCTCCCGGGTGATAAAGACATTGGGATCCACCAGCAGAGGCTCCGTGAAAAGCAGCCACTCCTCCCGCGCCGGGGTCTGGTTCAGGAAGGGCAGAATCAACACCTGACCGGAACGGGAAAGCTCCAGGGCCTCGTCCCAGTCGCGGGGAAACACATAGGAGAATTCGATTCCCAGACGCGAAGCCACCAGATCCAGCAAGTCCGCCGCAATACCCGTAAAGTTTCCCCGTTCATCCACATGTTCAAAGGGAACCCAGTCGGGGTCTGGAGCAACCGTTACGGGACCAAGAGCCTCAAGATACATCCGTTCGGCAGCCGTCAGCATAACAGCACCGGCCCATGCACCACACAGCATAGGCAGTAGCAGACAACCAATCAATAAACGACATATCCACTTCACGCCCATGACTTCAACACCAATATCCTTTTGCATTTTGAAACCGAAAGCTACGCAAAGTCTGCTCGCCACTGAATGACACAATACCATGAACCTGGCGGCAGGAGAATACCTTCCCGCACATTCGCCATCATGGTGGACAACCCAGGCGCAAACCTGACAATTCCCCTGTCACCTTTCCGACACACGCGCAATATGGCGAGGACACCATAACCAGACGCTGCCATTACTTATAGTTACGCGCCTGGAGAGTTTGGCGGGAGCCTTGCAGTGCCATCGGCAACGGTTCCTCATATTAACTGGCAGACAAGGCTTCTCAGCAGCCTGCAAAGGAGTATTACCATGAACACCGCCCCCGCCATATATCTCGATGCCATGGCCACCACGCCCTGCGATCCACGGGTGGTGGAAGCCATGCTCCCCTACTTCCACGAGCAGTTCGCCAATGCCTCCAGCACCGTGCATGCCCCCGGACAGTGCGCCTATGACGCCGTGGCCTCAGCCAGAAGAACCATCGCGTCATGCCTGGGCGCACAGGCCGAGGAAATCCTCTTCACCAGTGGCGCTACCGAAAGCAACAATATGGCCATCCTGGGAGCGGCCCGTGCCAATACCGGCAGCAGACGCACCATCCTCACCAGCGCCGTGGAACACCGCTCCGTACTGGAGCCCTGCCAGATGCTGGTATCCCAGGGGTACACCCTGAAAACCATCGGTGTCGACAACCAGGGCAGGCTCAAACACGATGAACTGCAACAGGCACTGGGAGACGATGTACTCCTGACAAGCATTCAGATGGCCAATAACGAAACCGGCGTTCTGCAGGACATTGCCACCATCAGCCGCCTGGCAAAAGCAGCTGGCGCCCTGGTGCATGTTGACGCCGCCCAGACCGCAGGTAAAATCCCCATAAACCTGCAGGCGCTTGATGTGGACTACCTCAGCTTGAGCGCCCATAAATTCTACGGACCCAAGGGGATTGGCGCCCTCTTTGTGCGTCGGGAAGCCGCAGCGCACCTCGGCCCCATCATGGGCGGCGGCACCCAGGAGCGCCGACTGCGTCCGGGAACCCTGAACGTGCCGGGAATCATCGGCATGGCACGGGCCTGCGAACTTGCCCTCGCCGACATGCAAAACGAGGGGAAGCGCATCGGAACGCTGCGCGACCTGCTGGAAAACCTGCTGATGGAGAAAATTCCGGAACTCATCACGAATGGAGACCGCGCCAGACGCCTGCCCTGCTGCACCAGCATTCGCTTTGCCCACACCGACGCCGCAGGCCTGATGCTGCAGGTGCCCCATGTGGCCATGAGCGCCGGAGCAGCCTGCTCATCGGGCAGCAGCGAACCCTCGCACGTGCTCCTGGCCATGGGACTGGATACAGACGAAGCCAGCCGCAGCCTGCGTCTGAGCCTTGGACGATTTACCACCGAGGAAGATATCCGCAGCGCCGCCGAAGCCATAGCCGAAGGATACGAAATGATGAGCCTGCTGACAGGCGTGGGAGCCTGAGCTCTTCGCCCGCAGCCAGTTCAACGCAAACCGCCCGCCGGAATACCCGGCGGGCGGTAATTCTTAATACTTCCTGGCCCGCACTGCCAGGAACAGGGGAATATCGCGGTTATCCGCATTTCCAGAAAATTTTCTGGAAATCTCCCCAGGAATCGCATATTCCTCGAAAGCATCGACCACAAGCCGCCTCTGGACTATTTCCCTGAAGTACTGACTCAAGGGCCGGTGGTAGCTGCGGGTTGTGCCCCGGCCCCGTTCATGGGGCTGCATAGGCACTTCAAGCGCGCTGAGATAGCGATCTATACGCCGATAATGCAGCTTGCGCTGCGCGTCCCAGCCCCAGCCACTCTGGCGTGGAACACGAAAACAGGGATGGGTCATGAATATCACCAGCTGCCCACCTGGCCGCAAGGCCCAGGCAGCGCTGTCAATGGCTCCCTCCAGAGGGTGGATATCCTGGAGACTCAGCAGAAACACGACACCATCAAAACTCCCCTCGTCAAGCTCCGGATGTCCCTGCAGCGCGGTGGCATCACCCGACAGAAACCGCGTTCTGTCACCGCCGTTATGCCGCCTGGCAAAGTGCAGGAGCTTGCGACTACAGTCAATTCCCGTGTACCAGGCCCCACGCCTGCAGATATGCTGTGCCAGGGCACCTGGCCCACAGCCCATATCAAGGATATGCTGACCTTCACGGGGGTTCATCAGCCCCATCACAGCTGGAATCGCCAGCTTACGATGATAGACGCTGCCGCCGGCACCGGCCCACCCGGTATACCAGTGCGCAACGCCATCCCAGCCCTCGCTGGATACATGCTTTTTCTGAATTTTCGCCATGTGCTCGCCTTTCCTTTCTGAGAGAGAAAAAAGAGCGACGCGGCGAAAAGCGGATCAACAGACTACTGAAAAATTCCGCATTCGCCGCGTCAGGCGAAGCGGATACGACAAAAGCAAATACCGTACATTCTCACGGTGTTCCTCCCTGAATCAAAACAAGCATTCATGAGCGGCTTGCTGGCGCACCAAAAAATACATTTTCCGTACACCCAAGCAACCCGCAAGACATCACCATCACCGATGGTGACGCAGCCACCTGAAAAACTCCTCACTTCAGATACTGGGGCAGCTTTTCGCGCAGCTCCCGCGCATCCAGTCGAGTATAATCTTTATCAATCTCGGCGACAACCACAGACGCCACCTCTGCGCCAAGGTGCTTGCGCAGCTCTCCCAGAAAGGCGGGTGGAGCAACCACATACAGCTTCTCCAGTTCCCCCTGCTTACGCCGCTCCTGCAGATTCTGCGTCAGTTCACGGGCGAATACCGCCGTTTCCTGCTCTTTGGGAGTTGTGGTTTCCGCCATGGCACTGCGCCCGGTACCGGCACTCTGGAAGCTGCGCCCCTGGCGGTCACTGCTCAGATCCTGCTGGCGCAGCCGCGCAGCGGGATTGACCAGGGACTCCAGCTCCATCAGTGGCCCCGTGGGACTTTCCACCGCCAGCAGACGAGCGCGGGAGGCATCGGCAACGAGAATGATCACCTTGGACATCTGGAAATGGGGAGTGTTCATGGAATCTCCTTTCAGCACGTGTTGACTCAAAGGTGCGGGTTCAGCTTCAATTTTTCAAGCCCGCCAGGTATACTTTGAACACGAAAATCCCCCCGGAGGCCACCATGAAACGCCTGATGACCGGAATTGTAATCTTTGACGACATTGAAGTTCTGGACTTCTGCGGCCCCTTCGAAGTGCTGTCGGTAACACGCCTGAACGAAGCCCGCCGTCGCGAAGAGCCTTCCCCCTTTGATGTGCGCCTGATTGCCCCCCAAGGCAAAAATGTCACCACCGCCGGCGGCATGCAGGTGCTGGCACAGCATACCTTTGCCGACACTCCCCCCCTGGATATCCTTGTGGTTCCCGGGGGCTGGGGAGTACGCCGGGAGCTGGAAAACCCCGCCATGGCCCCATGGCTGCGCCAGCAGGCACAGCAGGTCACACTGCTCACCGCCGTCTGCACCGGTTCCATGCTCCTGGGCCAGGCCGGACTGCTGGATGGACATCACGCCACCACCCACTGGAAGAGCCTTGACTGGATGCGCCAGACCTTCCCCGGCATACAGGTGGACGCCCAACACCACGTGGTGGAAGATAGCCATATCATCACCAGCGCCGGCATTTCAGCGGGCATCGACATGGCCCTGCGCATCGTCGCCCGCTGCTGGGGCGAAGACGTCGCCACCGCCACGGCACGGCACATGGAGTACCTGCCCAACCAGGAAAACATCCGCAGGGTGTAGCCATGAAGATCTTCGACGCCCACCTGCACATCATCGACCCGCGCTTCCCCATCGTCCCCAACCAGGGGTATCTGCCCCCGACCTTCACCTGTCACGACTACCTGGAACGCATACAGAACTACGAACTGGCAGGTGGAGCCATCGTATCCGGCTCATTCCAGGCCTTCGACCAGCAGTACCTGCTGGACGCCCTGAAACAGCTTGGTCCGGCCTTTGTCGGCGTTACTCAGCTCCCCGTCACTACCAGCGACGAAGAAATCCTGCACCTGGACGCCGCCGGCGTGCGGGCCGTGCGCTTTAATCTGCGCCGGGGTGGCTCTGAAAGTCTGGAACAGCTCCAGACCATGGCCGATCGCATCCACGAGCTGGTGAAATGGCATGTGGAACTCTACGTGGACAGCCGCGAACTGGGCGAACTCTACCGTACCCTCAGCACCCTGCCCGCCGTCAGTATCGATCACCTGGGGCTCAGCCGCGACGGCTTCCATCTGCTGTGCCAGCTGGTGGAAAAAGGCGTCCGGGTGAAAGCCACCGGATTCGGCCGAGTGGACTTCGACATACCCGACGCCCTGCAGCGCATCCACCGCATCAACCCCGCCGCTCTGCTCTTCGGAACCGACCTGCCCTCAACCAGAGCCCCCCGCCCCTACACCGACGAAGACGCCATGCTGGTGGCGCGCACCATGGATGAAGACGCCGCCGAGCGCATCCTCTGGCGCAACGCCCAGGAGTGGTACCGTGTTACTGGAAGGTAGTCGCAAAATTTCCGGCATAGAAACATAAAAAAGGGAGCCGATGGGGCTCCCTGGTGTTGTCGTCGTTTGATGTGTGGCCTATTTGGCGTCTTTGACGTACGCCTTGATGATCTTCTGGTCTTCCACGGGGCGGTCGCCGCGTCCGGTGCGGGTGTTTTCGATTTTCTCCACCACGTCGTAGCCGCTGATGACGGTGCCGAAGATGGTGTGGTTGCCGTTCAGCCAGGGGGTGGCGGCGGTGGTGATGAAGAACTGGCTGCCGTTGGTGCCGGGACCGGCGTTGGCCATGGCGAGCAGGCCGGGTTTGTCGAAGGTGACTTTGGGGGTGACTTCGTCGGCGAAGGGTTTGCCCCAGATGGATTCGCCGCCGCGTCCGGTTCCGGTGGGGTCGCCGCCCTGGATCATGAAGTTCTTGATGACGCGGTGAAAGATGACGCCGTTATAGTAGCCGTTGGTGGCGTGGGTGGCGAAGTTTTCACTGGTCTTGGGGGCGATTTCGGGCATGAGCTGTACTTCAATGGTGCCCTGGGTGGTTTCCAGTACCACAATAAGGTCTGTATTCATGTTTCCTCCTTGAGATGGCAGCACCAGTAGCGCGCACACAATGACGACAAGAGCGAGTGAACGGAATGCCTGCATGGAATTCTCCTGGTAACGGTACTTTTCCTTTTACATGTAGAGCATGAAAAATAGCACTTTGAAGAGCAATGCGCAAATTATGGCGGAGATGGGTACGGTCACAATCCAGGAGATCACGATTCCCCACAGCATGCGCAGGTTGATGCTGCCGACGCCTTTGACGAGTCCAACGCCGATGACACTTCCCACCAGGGTATGGGTGGTGGAAATGGGCAGGCCCATGGTGGAACATACCAGCACGGTGGTGGCGGCTCCAAAGGTGGCGGAAAAGCCGCTGGTGGGGGTAATTTCCGTGATGCGTTTGCCAATGGTGTCGATGACACGGTATCCCATGGTGGCGATACCCACAACGATGCCCACTCCGCCCATGGCCAGCACCCACAGGGGTACAGGGACATGGGCCTGTATCTGGCCGGTCTGCAGGGTGGTTACCACGGCGGCCACGGGTCCGATGGCGTTGGCCACGTCATTGGCTCCATGGGCAAAGGCGACATAGCAGGCTGTCAGGATCATCATGGAGCGGTAGATGCGGTCGACGATGGTGAACTTTGCGCCGAATCCCTTGCGGTTATAGGCGGTATCGGGAATTTTATTCATGAGGGTCTTGCTGATGATGACGCCTATGGTGCCGATGGCTATGGCCATCAATATGGAAAACTCGATGCTGATGGGGAGCTTGAGGTTGGCGAGACCTTTGTAGATCATGGAGAGGGAGAGGGTAAAGACGAGGATAAAGACCAGATAGGGGGTGTAGCGTTTGGCGTTGATGACGGGGGTTTCCGTTGCCAGGATCTTGCGGTGGATAAAGGAGAAGATCAGCATACTGATCAGGGCGCCGGAGAGGGGTGAGACGATCCAGCTCATCCCCACCTGGGTGAGGCGCTCCCACTGAATCACGCCCATGCCCCCTGCCACCAGCCCGAAGCCCACGACGGCTCCGATGATGGAGTGGGTGGTGGAGACGGGCCAGCCAAAGATAGTGGCAACCTGCAGCCACATGGCGGCTGCCAGCAGGGCGCTGAGCATGCCCACCACCACCACTTCGGGGGTACCGGAGAACAGGTTGATATCAACGATTCCGCTTTTCACGGTCTGGGTTACCGATGATCCCACCAGGAAGGCGCCCAGAAATTCAAAGACGGCGGCCACCATGACGGCCTGCTTGAGGGTCATGGCCCGTGAGCCCACCGAGGTTCCCATGGCATTGGCCACATCATTGGCCCCGATGTTCCAGGCCATATAGAATCCGAATATCACGACGAGGGTAAATATAAGCAAGGAGTGTTCAATCACAATTTCACCTGAGTGTACATGGAATTAACGGGTCGCGGCATTGCTGTCGGCACAGACTGCTGTGAGTTCACTCGGAGAGTACCTCTGCGGTGGACTCCGCCAGTCTCTCTGCGGCATTGGCCATTTCGCCCAGCTTTTTGGTGAGCTCGACGAGCATGAAGATGGTGACGGGAGAGATCTCTTCCTCCAGGGCATAGACGTGCTGGGCCAGCTTGTACTGGCGCTTGTCGCACTCCCATTCCAGGAAGACGATGTGCTCGACCTTGCTGGCGAAATCCTTTTTCTGCGGGGCGCCGAAGCCGCTGTCAAAGACGTTTTCCACTTCCGTCATCAGTTCCAGAGTAGCGGCCAGGATCTCCTGCACCTTGCCGTAGAAGGCCATGAAGGGTTCACGCAGTTGGGGATGGAGGTAGGTTTTGCGGACGGTGAGAATAAAGGCGATATCTTCAACATCGTTGGCGATGCTGTCCTGCTTTTTCAGGAGCTTGAAAAGGCTTTTGCGGGAGACGGGCATGAACATGCTGGTGGGAAAAGAGGCGCGCGAAGAAGCCTGGACGCGGTCGGCTTCATTCTCGAACTTCATGATTTTCTTGGCGACCAGTTTCAGGTTGTCGAAATCTTCGGCCAACCAGTACTGGATGGCAGGGTCAAGCTGATCAATGCATTCCTTGACCGCTTCCATGTGTGTCTGAATGGCCTTGAGCGGATCCGGGCCAAAGAGTCCTGAGATGAGGCTCATAGTTTCATGTACTCCCGTCAGTCTGAAAAAATGTTTTTCTTCAACCCCTGAATCATGTATCTTTTTCAGGGCACAAGATCGTATTCTTGACATGTATTTAACAGATATGCCACAAAAAATTTACCATATTTTCACAAAATCCGGAAAAGTGGATATGAAAGGGAAATACCGTTGTTTATTGGAGAATTTCAGGCCGGGAAGGTCATTCACGAAGATCTGCTGGTGGTTCAGCACGCCATAAAACAAGCCCGCAACGGCAAGGATTATCAGTTCATCAAGCTCCAGGATCGCACCGGCCAGCTGGATGGATACAACTGGAACTACCAGGCAGGCTCACCGGAGTTCAAAGAGGGCCAGGTGGTCACGGTCAAGGGCACCATTCAGGAATTCAAGGGGAACCTGCAGGTCAACATCTCTTCCATCGCCGCCTCTGGAGCGGCTTTTGATCGCGACAAGTTCCTTCCCGTCACCAGCAGGGACGTCAATGTCCTGTACCAGGAGCTGGAAAGCATGATCGCCAGAATCCAGAACCCGCACCTGAAAAAGCTGCTGGTTACCGTCAGTCAGGATCCGGAAATGAAGCACCTGCTGCAGACAGCTCCGGCTGCGAAATCCATGCATCACGCCTACCTGGGCGGCCTGCTGGAGCACCTGGTTTCGGTGATGGGCCTGGCGCTGCGCGTCTGCCCCCACTATCCGGAGATCAACCAGGACAAAGTGCTGGCGGGCACGTTCTTCCACGACATTGGCAAAATCTACGAGCTGGAATACAAGACCGCTTTCGAATACAGTACCCCCGGCATCCTGCTCGGCCACCTGTACATGGGCTGCGAAATTTTCGACCGTTTCGTGCGCAAGTTTCCCCAGTTTCCGGCAGAGTTGAGCATGGAGATCAAACACATCATCCTCAGCCACCACGGCCTGCTGGAATATGGTTCCCCCAAGCGCCCCAAAACCCTGGAGGCGCTCGTGGTTCACCACCTGGACGATCTGGACGCCAAAATCAACACCATCAACGGTTTGTTTGAAGCAGCGGGGAAGAGCAACTCGCCCTGGACGGACTATCACCGCCTGCTGGATCGTCGCTTTTATCGTGGTGATGAAGGAAATGGCGACCGTGCCGAGCAGCCTGAAGAGCTGCCAGCCACGCCAGTGAAAAAAAGCGTGCAGCCGGAGCCTTCAGACAGTGGGCAAACGAAGACGGTGGCACGCGCTGAAACCAGGAAGAGCTTTTCCCAGCAGCCATTCCAGCAGCTTGATGGCATTCTGCCCTTTGAGGGAGACAAAAAAGAGGAGTAGGATGCCCATGGCGCACATCGCGCGAAGCAGCCGGACAATCAGGCCCCTGTTGCTCTGCCTTTGCTTTCTGCTGGCGAGCGCGCAGGGAGCCTGCGCTGAGAACGCTGCTTCCGCAGGAAGTTCCGAGTGGATTTTCATTCCCTTCCCCATCTATACACCGGAAACCGGTGCCGCCATGACCCTCTGCGCCATTGGAACCTTCCGAGGGCCGCAGCAGTCTGCGGCGTCAAGTTTCCTGATCGCCCTGGCCTACTCGGAAAAGGAACAGCTCAGCCTTGAGTTCAATCCAAGTATTTCCTTTGGCAGCACAGTGCGCACCAGTGCGAGGGTAGCCTTTGAAGACTGGCCCGATGAATTCTTCGGCCTTGGCAACGACACCCGTCGCGGTGATCGCGAGCATTTCGCCTCGCGCAATACCGTGGCACGTATCGAGCTGCAGCACTCGCTGGGAAATGATTTCTGGATGGGTCCGATCATCGACTGGAAAAGGTACCGTATCCGTGATACAGAAGAGGGCGGACTACTGGAAACCCACCTGCCAGACGGCATTGACGGAGGAACCCTTGCCGGCCTGGGAATCGCGGTCAGCCACGATACCCGGGACGACACCTTCTTTCCTTTTGCAGGTCATTTCATTCAGATCAACGCGGTGCGCTACACGCAGCAGCTGGGTTCGGACTACTCCTTTGCGCGAACCACCCTGGACAGCCGCCAGTATATCGCCGTTGGGGGCCGCCACGTGCTGGCCCTGCATCAATACGCCAGCATCAACCGGGGAACCGTCCCCTTCCAGGAACTCTCCATGCTGGGCGATTCTTCCCCCGCCCTGATGCGCGGATACTATTCCGGGCGCTTTCGTGACCGGGACATGGCGGTACTTCAGGCAGAGTACCGCGCCCCCCTGCCTCCGGGGCCCTGGGCTCTGGCTTTTTTTGCCGGCACCGGCGCAGTAGGCCGCAACCTGGGGGAACTGGCATCGGAAGACCTGAAATGGTCGGGAGGCGCCGGGCTGCGCTACCGGGCCAGTCGCACGGAAGCCGTAAACCTGCGCCTCGACCTGGCGCGGGCTGAAGACAGCAGCGGCATCTATTTTAATGTTTTCGAAGCTTTCTGATAAAGGAACAGATTTCATGACGGCATTTCATACACACACCCTGGCTCCCGGACACTTTCTGCTCAGCTGTGATGGTCACGGGGAAGCCCGGTGGTTCGACCCCAGCTGGCGGCAGCAACACGCTGTTCAGCAGGGAGAAGCCCTGGGGCGCGGCAACAGTCAGATCCTGCGCATCGGCGACACCACCGTCGTCCTGCGGCACTATCTGCGGGGCGGCATTATCGCCCGGCTGAACCGCGACAAATACCTCTGGCAGGGCCTGAAGGACACCAGACCCTATCGCGAATTGACATTATTGCTGAAGCTTCGCGACATGGGACTCTCTGTGCCCAATCCGGTGGCTGGCCGGGTACTGCGCCGGGGCTTCTGGTACACCGCCGATATCATGACCGAATATATCGCCGACTCTCTGACCCTCGACCAGTGGCTCATGAGCAGGCAGATATCCATGGACCTGTGGCAGCGCATCGGCGCAACCATTGCCACATTCCACCGGGCCGGCCTGGACCACGTGGATCTGAATATCCGCAATATTCTCATCGACAGCCATAAACAGGTGTACCTGATTGACTTTGACCGATGCCAGCTGCGCGATCCCGATTCCCACTGGCAGCACGGCAACCTGGAGCGGCTGAGCCGTTCCCTGTACAAACTGGGACACTATACCCCCTGGCAATGGCAGCAGCTGATGCACGGTTATCGCCAGCCAGCTTCTCTCCACCGTACCTGAGGATTTCCCATGGAAAACAAAACGTCCCGTCGCCAGAATCCACCCTACCACCTGTTGCGCAATGCGTCCTACGCCCTGGATGGCTTGCGGGACATTCTGCGCACCGAGTCATCGTTCCGGATTGAAGTGGTGCTCTTTGTCATTTTTCAGGCAATCGCCATATTCCTGCCCGTCACCACCGTCGCCAAGGCAGTACTCAGTGTATCGCTTTTCATTCCCCTGCTGGCCGAACTGGCCAACAGCGCCATAGAAAGAGCGGTGGATCTGGTGACTCAGGAATTCCACGAAATGGCCAAACGCGCCAAGGACGCCGGCAGCGCCCTGGTGTTCATGTCCTTTGTGACGACCATCGTGATCTGGGGCTGGGTGCTGTACGTGGAGTTTCTTGCCTGATCCCTGCGACTCAGCGAGGCAAACGCTTCTTCTGCACTTAACAGTTTGCTGAAATACTTCAAAATACGCAGGCAATTGAAAAGTGCTCAGGTGCAAGGCACCCGCAGAGCGTGGCGAGAAGCGTACTCCCCGTACGTTGCAGCAGCGAACGACAGCGGGCAACACCGCAGATGAGGGTTTTTCAGCAGCCTGTTGCGCGCATTATCCCACGGGCGTTCATGTGCGGTGCAGACTCTCCCCGCCTTTTTCGTGTTTTGTGGTATCGACTCTTCCGGCTTTTAGCGGGAATTTTGAATCAGTATTCGTTTTATCTCCGAAATCCTCACAATGTCCTCATCATTTTTGCGCTTCAGATACATCCAGGTGTCGTCAGCGCCCGTCACTTCACCTGTGACGCGGTATTCGCTCCAGCTTGAGCAGTTCAGGAATATGGTGACTTTTTTGCCTTTCAGATTTTCAAACACCGTGTCCTCCTTGTGCACTGTTGCCGCTCAGCGCTTCTTTGTGTAGAGCTGTGGATACTCTGCTTTGAAACGCTTGTGAAACCAGAAGTACTCATCGGGCTTCTGGCGAATGACCTGTTCGGTGATGCTGGCCTGGGCCTGGACGCTTGCGAGAATATCGCTCTGTTCGTCATCGGTTCTGGCCGTGAGGATGGGTTCGTGGAAGGTCATGATGAAGTGCTGATGATCTTCACTGTGGACAAACACCGGCACAATGATGGCCCCGGTGCGGCGGGCCAGGCGGGCGGCGGAATCGATATGGCGGGCGCGGCGACCAAAAAAATCTACCACCACACTCTCCTTCTTGCGGGTATTCTGATCCACCACGAGGCCCAGAACCCTGCCCGCCTTCATGGCTTTCATCAGGCCCTTGATGGCGCCTTTACTCTCCAGGACTTCCACATCCCCCATGACCCGGTGGGAAAAGAGCTCCTGGGAAATGGTTTCCGATTTCACCTTTTTGCCCACCGCGGTGATGGGAGCGTAAAAAGAACCTATCATGGGACCGATCAGCTCCCAGTTCCCATAGTGTGCTGTAATGACAATGACCGGCTTTCCACTGGCCAGGGCCGTGGTGAAAATCTCCTCGTTTTTAATGGTCACTGAACGGCGAATTACCTCCATGGGCTTGCCAAAGCGCATCAGAAAATGAGCCAGATAGTGGACAAAGTTGCGGTAGGTACGCCGGGCGATCTCGTTACGCTCCCGTGGTGTCAGCTCTGAACCAAAGGCGAATTCCAGGTTCGTCAGCACAATACGGCGATGGTAACGATTCAGAAAAAAAATGGCGCTGGAGAGGGCGTTGAGCAGTCGAGTCCGGAATCCCGACGGCAGGTGCGTGACCAGGAAGCCAAAGCTGCGCAGTATGGTAGAGTAAAAAACATCTTTCACAGAACTTGTCCTTGTGCGGGTGAGATGAACTTTGCATTATGCGCCCCGCAACGCGAAGGTGTCAAGACACGCCGCGCAGCTCCGGCTTTCTCCGCCACGGTTCTTGTGGTAACATGGAAAAAAATCAAAGGAGCGGCGATGGGAGCACAAACGGGACTGATACTCTATCTGGTTTTTGTGGTAGGCTGGATGCTCTTTGGTTTTTATCGCCTGGCCTACCGTCGTGAATTCAAGCGCTTTGTCACCTGGGCCATGATCATCTGCGCCTGCCTGCTGTGGTTTCACTACTACCCCGTGGTGGGCGATCTGCTGCAGGAGAAGTACCGCGCCAGGCTCATGACACCCCTGACAATACTCTTTCTCTTCCTCTTTACCACCAGCGGCCCCTTTATGACGGCTCGATGGAAGCGCAGAAAATAGCCTTTTACCAGGCGGCTTGAGTTTTTTCGTAACCACTCACGGCCACCCAGCGCTTTTTCAGCAGGAGCGCCAGGGTTCCGAAAGCGAGCCAGGATGGCCCGCGGCAGAGACGTAGGTCCTCGGACAAAAGGGAGCGTCTCTGGGAGGAAGGCTGGCGCGAGTGACGTTACACCGTGAAGAGTTCCTTTTTTCAATTGCCTGCGTATTGTGAGGTATTTCAGCAGCCCCTCACAGCATCTCCCAGTATACCTCAAACTCACACTCGTGCTCCCAGGCAGCCAGCTGACGCCAGATATTTTCCACCAGACCGCGGGCAGACTCTTCAGAGCGCACCGCCGCGACCGCTTCCAGCACGCCTTCAGCCGCGTATTCACCTGAAGCATCCAGAACCGACAGGTTCATGCGCTGCAGCTTCTGCTGCAGGGAGCGCAGAACGCGACGCCTCCCCTTCAGCCCGGCCGGCTCGTCTATGAAAATCTGGATCTGCAGAGCCACAACAACCATCAGAACACCTCCGATCGCGCCCCAGGCGACAAGTTAGCAACCTCAACTCCCTCCTGACAAAGACATGGAAAGTTTCGCGGTTAATTGTCAATGCAAAAATAGCGCGCATTGCAAATTCATGTAAAATAACGCTATAATTAACTGCTTTGAACTACAGAAAACCATGTCAATTTGACATTTTCATCCCGTCTGTGTATGATTGCCGACAAAAAGCATTTTGAAAGGTTTACCATGAGACAGACAGGAGACACTGATCCGTCTACCATTACCCTCACCACGCCAACCCTTGCGGATGGGGCAGAGGTCTATCGGCTTATCAGCCAGTGCCCTCCCCTCGACGTCAATTCTCAGTACTGTTACCACATTATCTGCGAACATTTCAGCCAAACCAGTGTCATTGCCAGAATAGATGGAGATGCCGCAGGGTTTATCAGCGGGTACACCCTGCCCGAGCATCCGGATATCCTCTTCATCTGGCAGGTGGCCGTTTCCGCAAAGGCCCGCGGCAGGCAGCTGGCAACCCGAATGCTCGAACATATCATCTGCCGCAAGCGCGCCACAGCCGTGCGCTTCCTGCACACGACCATCAGCCCTTCCAATATCCCCTCACAGAAACTCTTCAGCGCCATTGCCCGCACGTTCAAGGCACCTATGCGTGAACGCGAGTTTCTTGCTGGCGAGGTGTTCGCCGAAGGTCATGAAGCCGAAGTCCTCTATGAAATCGGTCCACTGCAATACTCACAATAACACAGACAAAGGTAGGTATTCCCATGCGTATATTTGAACAGATGGAATCACAGGTCCGCGGCTACATCCGCTCGTTTCCGGCAATTTTTGAAAAGGCCAAAGGCTCTTACCTCTATGACGAACAGGGCAACGAGTACATTGACTTTTTCGCCGGGGCGGGCACCCTGAACTATGGACACAACAACGACCGCGTCAGCAGCGCCCTGATCGACTACATTCAGAAAGATGGCGTGGTTCACGGCCTTGACATGGCCACTTCCGCAAAAAAACGTTTCCTGCAGAAGCTTCAGGACACGGTTTTCTCTCCACGAAATCTGGAGTACAAGGTACAGTTTACCGGCCCCACGGGCACCAACTCGGTGGAATCAGCCCTGAAGCTGGCCCGCATGATCAAGAATCGCTCCAATATCGTGGCATTCACCAACGGCTTCCACGGTCTGAGCATGGGCTCCCTGGCCGTAACCGGCAACAATTTCTACCGGGACGAGGCCCATATCAGCCGCAGCAATGTGAGCTTTATGCCCTATGACGGCTACTTCGGCCCCGATGTCAACACCCTTGACTACTTCCGCAAATTCCTGGCCGATGGCAGCAGTGGCCTGGATCTGCCCGCAGCAGTGATTGTAGAGACCATTCAGGCCGAAGGCGGCATCAATGTGGCCAGCGATGAATGGCTGCAGGGGCTTGAGCAGATCTGCCGTGAATTCGACATCCTGCTGATCATCGATGAGATCCAGGTGGGCAATGGCCGCAGCGGCGAGTTCTTCAGCTTCGAACGCGCCGGCATCACCCCCGACATGGTCACCCTTTCCAAGTCCATTGGTGGCGGATTGCCTCTGGCACTGCTGCTCATGCGCCCGGAGCTGGATCAGTGGAAGCCCGGCGAGCACACCGGCACCTTCCGCGGCAACAACCTGGCCTTCGTGGCTTCAGTAGAAACTCTGGCCTACTGGGACAGCAACGACCTCAGCGATGCCATTCACTATAAATCTGCGATCCTCAAAGAAGAGCTGCAGGCCATTGCCGCAAAATACCCTGACCTGAACTGCAATGTTCGGGGCCGTGGGCTCATTTTCGGTCTGGAAATCCCCGAGCTGGGCTTCGCCAAGGAAGTGTCACGCATCGCCTTTGAAAAAGGCCTTGTCATAGAACTTTCCGGCGCGGATGACCAGGTGGTCAAGTTCCTGCCTCCACTCACCATCGACGAGGAAACGCTGCGCAAAGGTATTGCCATCATTGATGAAACCATCGGCGAAATCATTTCCACCAAGCAGGATCGCCTGCGGGAGGAATTCTGATGCTGGTACGTGCGCTGAGTGAAATTCAGGGAACCGAGCGGGAAGTGCGTGCGGAGAACGGCAACTGGGTCAGTCAGCGTCTGCTGCTCAAGGATGACAGGATGGGTTTCTCCTTCCATATCACCACCATCTTTGCCGGTCAGGACAACTTCTTCCAGTATAAGAATCATCTGGAGTCGGTATATTGTATGGCCGGTGAAGGGGAGATTGAAGATCTGGCAACCGGAGTTGTCTATCCCATCAAACCGGGCACGGTGTATGCCCTTGATCAGCATGACAAGCACCGTCTGCGCGCTTTCAAGGATATGACCATGGCCTGTGTCTTCAACCCGCCGGTTTCCGGACGGGAAGTCCATGGTCCAGATGGCTCCTACCCGGCCGATACCGACTGATTCCCTTTGTATTACTTGTCCGCGCGGAGCAGCTGAAAAGCTGCTCCGCTTTGCGCATATCCCCTCACCCTGCTAGCACAACGCTCTTAGCGCCGGAAAGGGTTTGCAGTCGACGCTGAAGATGGTATATTTCACCATTGAATCACATATTGAAGCAACGGGTAGCACTCCATGAAATACCATCCGCTCAAGCTTCTTCAGGAAATGACCATACTCTTCGCCGAGGACGACCCCATCATGCGGGACTCCATCGCCCGCATCCTCAGCACCCATTTCCGCCACGTGCTTGTTGCCGAGGACGGCGCTCAGGCCATGGAGCTTTTTAACCAGCAGCGCCCGCACATCATTCTCCTGGATATCGTCATGCCACGCGCCAGCGGCATGGAAGTGGCCACCGCCATCCGCCAGCAGGATCCCGATATACCCATTATTATCCTGACTGCTCACAACGAATCCGAACACCTGTTTGCCGCCATTCGCCTGCGGCTGATGGAGTATCTGGTCAAGCCGGTCAGCCTGGATAGACTGCGCAGCACATTCCTGCACTGTGTAACAGAACTCCAGCAACGGGGCAGAATCGCGGTTCAGCTCCAGAGTGGTGCCACCTATAACGTCAACACGCAAAGCGTGGAATGGGATGGCAAAGAGATTTCCCTGACCCGCAATGAGAAGAGTTTCCTGGACTTCATGCTGCGCCACCGCAACCAGGTGGTTGACGCCGACCGGATCTGCTTTCATATTGACCCGAACCACGATATGACCACAGTGGCCTGCGCAATCTGGTGTATCGTCTCAGATCTAAAATTGGCAACAAATCCATTGTAAGTCATAAAGATTCCGGCTACATGGTGCCCTGATGCGCTCTGCGGGCACGGCATTCGCGCGCACTCTGCTGTTGCTGATTCTTGTACTTGCGCATACTCCCGCCTTCGCGGCTCCGCAACTCCCCTTTGACGTGACCCATCTGCACAATACGCACTCCCTGGTCGAAAGGATGGAGTTCCTGTACGACCCCCTTGCCGAGCACAACTACCGTGACATCATGGCAAGCGACGCCTGGCAGGCTCTGCCCGCCAGCTATTTGGGCTACTCTTCTCGGCCGGTGTGGACACGCGTTACCATAAGCAATTCTGCTCCCAGGAACAGAGCGGTGATTCTCTGGAACACCCGTCCACTGGTGCAGTATGTCGATGTCTATATCGTCGACGAAGACACCCTTCTCGAGCATCACAGGCTGGGATACATGAATCAAGCCGAACCGTCCAATACTTCGCCCTTTAACAGCTTCCTGCTGAAGCTCACTCCCGATCAGACGGTTACGATTTACACCCGCACCCAGACGGCTGCAGAAGTTGACGTGGAGTGGCTTGTCAGCACGGTTACTGACTTCTCCCGCGAAGCTATCAAGCGATACCTCTTCTGGGGAGTTTACCTGGGCCTGCTGTTCGCGTTTATTCTCTACAGCGCCATCAGCAGCTTTGACCTGCGTCAGCCGAAATTCCTGGCCCACTTCAGCTTCTGTGTGGTTTCGCTCTTTTTTGTGCTGGCGTACAGTGGAATCACCCGCTTCGCTGACTTTGGCATCCCCAATACATACTGGTTCTACAGCATGTGGGTGCTCGGCTATGGTGGGTATATCGCCGTCACTCTCTTTGTCATGTATTTTTTCAGAACCAGCAGCACCATGCCCGGCATGCACGTGTGGCTCCAGGTACTGCTCATGGCCACCAGTCTGCTGGTTCTGCTCTGGCTTGCCGCGCCATCGCTGCCCAGCATATACGCACTGACACCGCAAATGGCCAGCTTCAACCTGGTGCTCTATCTCACTTTTTTTGCTGTCGCGTGGCACGCCGTAAAGAGACGCCAGAGCGGGGCCCTTATCTTTCTCAGCGGCCAGGGGCTGGTCCTTCTGCTTTCCGCTGTGCTTTTTTTCGTGGGAGAATCCGGCATCATCGAACACCTGAACTATGTCACCCTCGCCATTCCCCTGAACATTTTTCTCCACATCACTTCCATCTCGCTGGCCATCGGAAAAGACGGTCGCGACGGACGCTACGAGCTGGAATCCCAGAAGCAGAGCATGCTGAATCAGTCCCGCTTTGCGGTCATCGGTCGCTCCCTGGGCATGATCGCCCACCAGTGGCGCACCCCCCTCGCCCGTCTTGGTGCTTTGCTCAGCGAGCTGCAGACCTACCTTGAACCTGCCCGAACGGCAGATGATCACACGCAGCGCATCAGGGAAGTCATTATACCCCGCATGCGTGAAAGCGTTGCCTTTATGGGCAGTACGGTTGATGATTTCAGGAACTTCTACAGCTCCGGCAGCACCAGGGAGGAGTTTTTTCCAGATCGCACCATCAAACAGGTTCTGCTCATGCTTAAAGAGATCCCCCTGTTTCAACGCACAAGCGTACACTGCCACGGTCCGGAAGCGCTCCCCATGCTCGGATATCCCGGTGCCTTTGCCCATGTGCTGATGATCCTGCTGGAAAACGCACTGGACACCTTCAGCGAACGCAACACCGCCGATCCAAGTCTCCATATTTCCTGGCAGCAGCGCGAAAACACGCTGATTCTCCAGGTGGAGGATAATGGCGGGGGCATCTGCATCCATCCTGTGGAAAAAATCTTTTCATCGTTCATCAGCAGTAAAGTTCACAAGGGAATGGGGATGGGGCTGAGCATTGCCAGGATGCTGGTGGAAGAGCGTATGGGAGGAACTATTCAGGCAGGCAACACTGGCCGCGGAGCGCTTTTCACGGTGACACTGCCCCTGCGCGGAAGTGCGCCATTGAATGGCAGCAGACATGTCGAATAGGTCTTCCGCAGCTTCACGCCTCGCCTATTTCGTGCCGATATAGGTGTCTATGTTGATTCCCCATTTTTTAGGGTCTTCCGAGCCAACCACCATCTCGCACACATCCTCGCAGGAGAGGTCGAGGATCTCCGGGCGCATATACCGGCGTTCCTTCGTGCAGAATATCGCACGCACCACCGGATGCAGCAGGTCACGCCGGCCATCTTTCTCACTGGCCGACTCCATCACCACCGCAAGCTTGCCGCTTTTCAGGCGAACCAGGGTTCCCGGCGGATAGATGCCCACACATTGGATAAAGCGCTGCACCATACTGGGGCAGAAGTGCTGCTCACTCCACTCCAGCAGGCGCCGCAGCACCACCGTGGGATGCTGTCCCTTGTGGTAGCAGCGGTCAGAGGTAATGGCATCGTACACATCGGCCACTGCCGCCATCTGGGCGTAGGGGCTGATCTGATCGCCCTTGAGCCCTTTGGGATACCCGGAGCCATCCCAGCGCTCATGGTGCTGGGCGGCCACTTCAACACAGATGGGAGAAATTTCCGGCGTACCGCTGAGGATCTCGCCGCTGTAGGTGGCATGCTGCTTCATGATGGCAAACTCTTCGTCGGTAAGCTTGCCGGGTTTATTGAGAATCTCATTGGGCACCTTCACCTTGCCGATATCATGGAGCAGCGCCCCCTGACCAATGTGGTGAATGGTATCGATATCGTAGCCCTGGCTTTTGGCAAAAATCATCATCAGCACACTGACGCTGACCGAATGCTGAAAGGTGTACTGATCCTGATTGCGAATACGCCCCAGGCTGAGCAGGGCGTTCTGGTTGCGGAAGATGGAGTCGGTCATGCGCTCGACTATGGGAGCGGAAGTCTCGGTTTTAATGCTCCGCCCCATGCGGATATCATTCATCATGTTGGTGATCGTCTGGGAAGCCTCGTGGTGGGTACGCCGCGCCATGCGAATCTCTTCGCCCAAAGGCACCGGCTGGGGTGGCAAGACCACCTTCAGGTCACTCTTCTGGCCCTCATTCTTCTCTTCCTCCTGCTGCGAAGCGACATCGGCCTCTGCTTCCGCAGGCGGTGGAGCCTGCTTGTCCGCTTCATCAATAACCACCTCAATCTTCTTGCGCGGAACATCCCGCCCCTTGCTGGTATCAATCCAGAGTTCCTCAATGCCCAGAGCACGGATTTTGGAGATGGTCATGGTATTGCGAACCAGAAAGCGCGTGGAAGCAAAAGGATGATCAAGCCATCCACAGTTCAGGTCGGCTATAAACATGCCGGGAATAAGATCATCCAGGGAAATCTTCTTCTTCACCACTACCTCCCGCTACACAGAAACCGTCAGCATAAGCCGGTTGATCTGTGATCGCGCTAAACGTGTAAGTTGATGATCCTGCAGAATCAGCGCGCACTCCGGGTGCTCGGCGCCCGCGTCGGAACACCACAGCTTCAACCCCTCCATAACCCGGAAATACTGTCCGTACGCATCCCGCGAAACCTTGTCACCCATGGCAAGGGATCCGGCATGATAACAGCCCTGAGCTTCAATAAAGGCGCTCTTCGGGAGAATATCCATAAGCGTCGTAAAGTAGCTGAGCAACAGCTGGAGTTTTCTGTCAAAAAAGAAATTCAGGTGATACACCAGGGCTGGCAGGTGCAGAAAGATACTCTCCCTTTGGGCCTCGGCGCGGATAAGATGAGATGCAAGATATTTTGAGCTGCTGCTGTCAACAGCAATCGTCTGTTTAATGGTCTGTACAGTAGACGAATAGTCATTGACCAGCGACGAAAGGGCACGCAGTGCCTCACAGTTTCCCTGGGTGAGCAGCATGTCGGTATACTCACTCAGAATCATGGTCTCGTCGACAATGTAATCATCATGGATGACAATCGCCCCCAGCAGGGCCACCAGGAACATGTTGATTCCAAACCGGTGACGATGGCTCTGCTGCCATCGCTGCTCGTACCACTCCAGCAGATCCCAGGCCCCGGATGTGCTGATGTACATCTCCTGCAGACGCTGGATCGGGTCACCGGACTGCGCCTGACGCACCACACCTCGCACCACACGCGCCTGCCCCTTGCGCACCATACGGCGCACATCGGGCGCCATGGATGGAATATCCACCATGGGAACCGTATTTCCCGTAACGCCCGTTGGCATCTTACGGTTCGGACTCAGTGTGCAGGCAAGGGCGGTATAGACCCCAGTCGTGTTGCGTTTCATTCAGACACATAACTCCGCAGAAATTTCTACTGCAGGAAATGGTATCAAATGAAAATCTCACGAAAGTCTCAGGAGAAAAAAAACTGTAAATTTTCTCTTTCAGGTATAGCTGGTAACAGAAGTTTCGCACCCCCGAAACAGCTGGGTGTCGGGATCGACCCTGATGCCATGCTGGAATGGCGGAAATAGTTCTGCACAGACTGTGTCGCTTGGCATTGCCCTCACCCTGTTTATGAGTTTATTTTGCCACTTTTTTCCCGCAAAAAGTGGCTGGGAAGCGGCCCCCAGTGCTGTCCTTATCAGCCGTCCTCTTGCCTGGAACTGGGGACCGCAAACAACCGCCCTCCATGGCTTTGGGTTTGCGGTTGCCGCCCTCGTGGCGGCAACCCTGCGGGTCCATAGCGTTCCAGCCGGCGCGTCCTGGCTGGGCCAGCACACGGGGGAGAGGCAGAAGCAGGCCGTTCCCCCCTGAGCCCGTCCGGTGAGTGCGACGCCTGGCTGGCAAGACCCGAACGGGACACTCACAGGATGTGAGTGGTCCGGCAGCACTGCAGGGATGCAGGGGTCAGGCAACGCAAAGAGACCCAGGTGCAAGGCGCGGGCAAAGCAGGAGGGAGGCGTACTCCCTGTACGTCGCAGTGACGAGCGATGCCCGGCAACGCAGCAGATGGGCCTCTTTGAGCAGCCTGCTGCCGGATCTCCAGAACAGGCGAGCAGGCGTCCGGAGAAACGGGCGTTCGGGGGGCGCGTTTTTGTGTCCTTTTTGCGCGGTCAAAAAGGACAATATCCGGAGACGAAAAGTGAAATACCAGATAAGTCAAGCATTCAAAATCAATATTGAGCGGTAACATTTTACGACGGAAAACTCAGGTTTCAGCCCGCCGCCAGGCGCGCAGCCATAACCCCACCCATGCGTTCAATCATGCCCCTGAACAGCCCAGGGAATTCCGGCACCACCGACAGCCGCACCGCTTCCATTTCCAACAGGACAGCTGACCACTGCTGCAATCGGGGACAATTTTCCAGCAAACCCATCCCCGTAAACTCCCGGAGCAGTTCCAGACGCAGACACAGGGGCGCCATTACAGCGTCAATCAGATTGAACTCCTCCCCGTTGAAAAACGTCCCACCACGGTAAACAGCCTCCAGACGGGCCAGATCACCCAGTATGGCAACGCGGTGCTGCTCGAAAACCGACTCTTCCGACGCCGTGTAAAGGCCGTGAATACGCCGCTGAATCTCTCCCATAAATTCCATCCAGGCCCGATTCTGCGCCTTGATCAGCGGATCAGCCGGGTGCAGCGAAGGCGGTGTCACCTCGTCCAGATATTCCACAATCACCGCCGATTCAAACAGCACCTCGTCCCCAACCCTGAGAACCGGCGTCCTGCCAGTAGGCGAAAGCTTCAGGAACCACTCAGGCTTGTTCTGCAGGTCGATGTAGGTGACATCGAAGTCGATGTTCTTGTGCCTCAGGACAATAACCGCCCGCTGGACAAAGGGACAGAGTTTGAAGCTGATCAGTTCGAGTTTTTGCATCATCGCCTCCTTAAATACTGTGTGTCGGTGCGTTTGTTATGAAAGTGGCCTATTCTCCGTTTGTTTGCTACTGCCAGGAAGCACGCTCTGGCTGGGCCAGCCCAAGGGGGAACAGCAGAGAGTCCCCCCTGAGCCCGTCCGGTGAGTGCGAAGCCTGGCTGGCAAGACCCGAACGGGACACTCACAGGAAGTGAGTGGTCCGGCAGAGCAGGCGAGCAAAGGAGCCGGATAAACGGGCGTCGAAGGGCGCGTTTTTGCGTCCTTTTTGCGCGGTCAAAAAGGACAAACTGAAGTTTCGCATCCCCGAAACGACAGGTTGTCAGCACTGACCCTGATGTCACGCTGCAATGGCCGAAATGGTTCTACACAGACTGCGTTACCTGACATTATCCTCACAATATATATACGAGTTTCTTTTGCCACTTTTTACCCGCAAAAAGTGGCTGGGAAGCGGCCCCCAGTGCTGTCCTTTTCAGCCGTCCGCTTGCCTGGAACTGGGGACCGCAAACAACCGCCTTCCATGGCTTTTGGTTTGCGGTTGCCGCCCTCGTGGCGGCAACCCTGCGGGTCCATAGCGTTCCAGTCTTCGCGTCCTGGCTGGGCCAGCACACGGGGGAAAGGCAAAAGCAGGCCGTTCCCCCCTGAGCCCGTCCGGTGAGTGCGAAGCCTGGCTGGCAAGACCCGAACGGGACACTCACAGGATGTGAGTGGTCCGGCAGCACTGCAAAGAGGCAGGGGTCAGGCAACGCAAAGAGACCCAGGTGCAAGGCGCGGGCAAAGCAGGAGGGAGGCGTACTCCCTGTACGTCGCAGTGACGAGCGATGCCCGGCAACGCAGCAGATGGGCCTCTTTGAGCAGCCTGCTGCCGGATCTCCAGAACAGGCGAGCAGGCGAGCCGGAAAAACGGGCGTTCGGGGGGCGCGTTTTTGCGTCCTTTTTGCGCGGTCAAAAAGGACAAAGTCAGAATCTTCCGTAATTCCCCTTCTTCACCGCCAGCAGCGCCAGCGTATACGCCAGCAGCACAAAACCCGAGGCCAGCAGGGCCACAGGAAGAATACTGATATCACTCATACCCAAAAAGGCATAACGTATGCCGTTAATCAGGTAAAGCAGCGGATTGAACAGAGACACAACCTGCCAGAAGGCGGGCATGATGCTGAGGGGGAAAAAGACGCCTCCCAGGTAGATCAGGGGCAGCAGCACAAAGGTGCTGACCGCGCTGACCTGATCAAAGCTGCGGGAATAGATGGCCACACAGAGCCCCAGGCAGCCAAAGGTGACGCCACTGCAGGCGGCAAAAAAGAGCAGCCACAGCGGACTGTGTATGGCCAGCAAGCTGCCGTACTGCGTATAGTGAAAAATCTGCCCCACCATCGCCACCCCAAGGCCAATCACCACGCCCCGCAGCGTCGCGGCGCAGGCGTAGGCCCACACGATCTGCAGGGGAGTCAGTGGCACCACCCGCAGGTCCTGAAAGTCGCCGTGGAATTTGGACGTGATAATTGAGCTGGCCGCATTCTGAAAAGCGTTGTTCAAAAGGCCCATGGCAACCAGGCCGGGAATGATGAACTGCAGGTAGCTGACCCCCGGTGCAATATCGATACGCTTTGCCAGGTTGACACCGAAAATCAGCAGATACAGGGAGGAACTGATCAGGGGGCTGAGGATGGTTTGCCCCGCCACCCGGAAAAAGCGTTCGATTTCCTTGGAGAGCAGGGTGCGAAATCCGGTGAATGCGGAAGGAAGTTCCGTGCGGATAATGGCTTTACGTGATGCAGACGGATTCATGCTTCCTCCTCGTTTTTCAGAAATGACTGTTCCTGGATTAAGGCCACAAAGGCGTCCTCCAGGGTTCCTTCTTCCACCGAAATATCTTCAATGCTGGCCAGGGGAATATCCAGCTCCTGAATAAGCTTGCCCACGGTGGTGCCATAGGCCGTGGATATCTGCAGACAGTGATCTGCCAGCACAAGAGTCGGGTCAAAGCGCGACATATCCGTATCCGCCGTCAGTTTTATGGAGACAATGCGCCTGGTCAGGCGATGAATCAGACTGATGGTATCATCCAGGGCAATCAGCCGCCCCAGGTGGAGTACGCCGATGCGGTTGCAAAGCTCTTCCGCCTCCTGGATGTAGTGGGTGGTCAGCAGGACGGTGGTGCCCATATCCCGGTTCAACTCCCGCACAAACTGCCACAGGTCATTGCGCAGCTCCACATCCACCCCCGCCGTAGGCTCGTCCAGCAGCAGCAGCGGTGGACGGTGCACCAGGGACTTGGCAATGAGCAGGCGGCGCTTCATGCCGCCGGAAAGCTGGCGCACCAGTTTTCTGCGATGCTCGTGCAGCCCCAGCTTGCGCAGCAGGTAGTCGATATGCTCGCGATTATCGGTCAGGCCGAAGTAGCCCGAGTGGAACTCCAGCACCCGTTCAATGCTGAAAAACCCGTGGGAAACCAGCTCCTGGGGCACAACCCCCACATTGAGGCGCGCCAGCAGGCTCTGCTCGGCGATATCGTACCCCATAATGGAAGCCGAGCCGGAGCTGGGGTCGATCAGCCCGGTCAACATGGAAATCAGCGTCGTCTTGCCCGCGCCATTGGGGCCAAGGAGCCCGAAAATCTCCCCCGGTTCCAGACACAGGTCAAGGGGATGCAGGGCCGGGGGAGCCTTGTCATAGGATTTGGAAAGGGATTTGGTTTGCAGGGGAATGGTCGTCATGAATTATCCTTTGTCAACTCGCATATTACCGACCAGTATAGCGCATCAGCGCCGGGACGGCTACCAGCAACTCTTTCAGGAAATCATCACGCAGAATCCGGGAAAAACTCCACAGACTCTTCACATAGCAAACCCCGCACTCCAAGGAAGTGCGGGGCCTGAACGAAACTTCACCCTTGACAACGGCCATTACAGTACTTCAGGGGAGATATCCTCGGATTCCATTATGGAGCCCTCCGTCATCATGAGGTTATTTTCCACGGAGATCTCTTCCGGGTTCATTTCAGCGAACATCCCCTCTGACGCATACGCCCTGAATGTTTCCATTACAATGGTTTTATCCTCATCCTCTTTAGCCCATTCCAAATCGAGGGAGTCCTCAGTCTCCTCCTCTTCATCCTCCGGTTCTTCACGGAGCACCCACTCCTCATAATACAGGCGCTTGGCCTCCTCGCTGAGGGTTACAGCATCGGTTCGCACAGCTCCACCTGTTTGGGTTGGCTCATGATTCGTCTGGGCCTGTTCGGTATGCACCGCCGCATTTTTCTGCACCTGTGAGTAGGGGTTGACTCCCTGGGTAATGGATGTACTGAACATGGTAAGCTTCCTCCTTTTCAGTTCTTTCAATTAATATTACTGCGCCCTCGCACCCCGAAAAAGAAGTGCGAGGGCAGAAACATCAGTTGCCGGCCCGGGCAAAGAGCATTTCCCGCCGATTTGCTCGGCCAGTTATTTCCAGATAGGATTCAGGCAGACTGAAGTTGAACTCGTGAATCACCCGATACAGATCTGCGCCGGAAACTCCGTTACGCACAGCCTCTTCGTAGACCTCAATGCGCTGTTTCTGCACCTGGGCAGCTTCGCGATTAAAGGCATCCTCGTATTTCTGCCAACTGCCATCGCTGAAGATAACGGGGGTGCCATCGGGATAGAGCATGGAGCCATCCATGAGGACTCCGCCGGGTACTTGGACAGCATCCGGGTTCATTCTGAGCAGTGGTCTATCCATTTGATAAGCGCTGAAACGTGCCATTTCTTCAGCGTAATCAGAATCATTGACGAGGTTTTCCAAAAATAGTATAGGCGGGATTCTGGGGTCGTCCTGCTCGACTTGCTCCGCCTTCTCGCCTGGCACCAATTCTCCATACAGCTGCCTGGCTTCCTCGCTGAGGACTACAGCGTCGGTCTGCGCGGCGACTCTCGTTTGAGCTGTTCCATGGTACACTTGAGATTGATCCGCGCGCACCGTCGTATTCTTCTGCACCTGTGAGTAGGGGTTGACTCCCTGGGTGATGGATGTACTGAACATATGGGTTTCCCTCCCTTTCAGCGAGCAGCGGAAAAAGCCACTTAGGGTAATCGATTACCGGGGTATCGAAGTTTCGAGATAGTCTCGATACATCACCAGACTGCTCTTTTCGATATAGTCTCTTGGAAGAGTTTCATCAAACTCATGGAGCATGTAGAAAATCTCCGCATCGGAAACGCCATTGCGCTTGGCTTCATCATAGAGTTCAAGGCGCTGCTGGCGAACCTCGGCGGCTGCACGCTCAAACTCCTCTCTGTACTTTTGGTAAGAATTGTCATGGAAGTTGACAGGGGTGCCATCGGGATACTCCATCAAAGGCTCAGTGTCTGGTATTGGCCGTAAACTCCCATCCTGATTAGTGTAACGGGCAAGTACATCAGTATTTAACCTCATAAACAGAGAATCGGGCTGACTCGCCTTGGTTTCAGCCATCTCAGCGGCAAAGGCAGGATCGTTATTGACTTTTTCCTGAATCGTCGGTGGTATGGGCAGACTTGTCGCAGGCGATGCAACGCTCTTCTTGACGCGTGATGCTTCAAGCAGCTCTTCTGCCCTGGCGCTGAAAGTGACCTGATCTTTTGCTTCGGCAAGAGTTGCACGATTTTCCGCATGGAATTTCCCTGTATGGGACGGAGTTACCTTCTGCACCTGTGAGTAGGGGTTGACTCCCAGGGTGATGGGTAAGCTAAACATGGCTGCTCTCCTCCTCGTCAGTTTTCCCAGTTCAAATTACAGTGCCCCCGCACTCCGAAGAAGAGGTGCGGGGGCAGAAACATCAGTTGCCAGCCTGTGCAAAGGCCGTTTCCCTCTGATGCACGAGACCGGTTTTTTCCAGATAGGATTCAGGCAGACTGAAGTTGAACTCGTGAATCACCCGATACAGATCTGCGCCGGAAACTCCATTGCGCCTGGCCTCTTCGTAAGCTTCAATACGCTGCTGCCGCACTATGGCAGACTCGCGGTAAAACGCATCGGCATATTCCTGGTAGCTGCCATCACTAAAGTCAATTGGAGTACCATCAGGATACAACAAAACACCATACGCAGGAATACCACCTGAGGGAATGCCATCCACTCCAAAATCAATATCAGAATTAATCTTCCACATTAGTGCATCTACTTCATAAGCAATGAAGTGTGCCATCTCCTCAGCATATATCGGGTCGTTGACGAGGTTCTCCCAGCCAAGTATAGGTGGGATCCTGGGGCTGTCCTGCTCGCCAGGCACTAATTCTCCATACAGCTGCTTGGCTTCCTCGCTGAGGTCCACAGTATCTGCCTGTGTGGCGACTCTCGTTTGAGCTGTTCCGTGGTACGCTTGAGATTGATCCGCGCGCACCGTCGTATTCTTCTGCACCTGTGAGTAGGGGTTGACTCCCTGGGTGATGGATGTACTGAACACGGCTATTCTCCTCCTCGTCAGTTTTCCCAGTTCAAATTACAGTGCCCCCGCACCCCGAAGAAGAGGTGCGGGGGCAGAAACATCAGTTGCCAGCCTGTGCAAAGGCCGTTTCCCTCTGATTTGCCTCGTTATTTTTTTCAAGATAGGATTCTGCCTCACTGGAGTGAATCATCTGGTAAATTTCGTCACTCGTAGAAGCGCCTTCAGCCCGCGCGAACAATATTTCCCGCTGAAAAACGCGACCGGATTTTTCCAGATAGGATTCAGGCAGACTGAAGTTGAACTCGTGAATCACCCGATACAGATCTGCCCCGGAAACCCCATTGCGTTTTGCCTCTTCGTAAAGATCAATGCGCTGTTGATTCACGATTGCAGATTCACGGTAAAAGGCATCCCGGTATTCCTCGTAACTGCCATCGCTGAAGGTGACAGGGGTGCCATCGGGGTAAAGAAAGAGATCATCCAAGAGCACTCGTTCACCCATCTTCGCTGCATCCGGGTTAATCCTGAGCATCAAGCCATCGGGAATATAGGCAGCATTCCTGGCCATTTCCTCAGCGTAATCAGGATCATTGACGAGGTTTTCCCAGAGATGTATGGGTGGAATTCTGGGGTCGTCCTGCTCGCCTTGCTCCGCCTTCTCGCCTGGTACCAATTCTCCATACAGCTGCCTGGCTTCCTCGCTGAGGACTACAGCGTCGGTCTGCGCGGCGACTCTCGTTTGAGCTGTTCTATGGTACGCTTGAGATTGATCCGCACGCACCGTCGTATTCTTCTGCACCTGTGAGTAGGGGTTGACTCCCTGGGTGATGGATGTACTGAACACGGCTATTCTCCTCCTCGTCAGTTTTCCCAGTTCACGATAATGGAGTTCTGCTGGCCATATACGTAGGGGTAAATAGCACTACCATTGCCGGGGATGCCAAAAACAAACTGGTAGTTATGGGTGGCAGAAAGTCCATGGAACACATTTGTTCCTCCAATACTCGAATGAGACACTTCATCACATGCATCCCAAGTAACGTTACACAGCCATACCTTAAGATCCGAGCGGTAGTTCAACACGTTCCAATCCCAGTAAATAGTTCTGGTTGCCGCATTGCTGGGTGTTGAGGCAGGCGCAGAAAAAACAGGGCCATAATACGGATATCCCGTAGTGTAGATAGTCGGGCCAACCGTCTGGGCTCCCCACGAACCCGTGGCCATGATGCCCACATCACCGCCAGATTCTGATGCCTGGGCAGGAAATTCCTGCAGCAGTTGGAATTCCAGCTCTTCCATGGGAATCAGCTTGCTTTCCGCAGGGATCGATGGACTTTCTGCCAGCGCCGCCAGGGGAAGCATCATCAATCCGCACAACAACAGTGCAAGTACCATTGCTCTCATTTCTCATCTCCTTTATTTTCCTGGTCACGTTCAAGAGTTGCCAGAGAACCGCACTACATAAATCTGTCCTCATGCAATATATTTACCAGGGTATTTAAGTGACACAATCATGTTACTTACCCCTACTTTCATTAGCAGATCATTGCGGAAAACTTTTCCCGCAGCGGAAGTTCTTTCCGGGGAGTGTTCTTCAGGCTGAACTGAGGTTACCCGATGGCACCGTCACGGCGTGACTTTCACCTTGGACTTTGGGCCTTGTTGTTTTATTATCAGCAGGACGCTGATAATCCTCCATCTGCGGCACTGCTCGCAGTCGCGAGTTCGGGTGGGCAGGAGACACACTTCACCTCTGGTTCCACCAGCGCCGCGCATACGTCATGCATTTGTCGCATGCGTGTATTGAGGCACTTCAGCGTGCTGTCGCATTTCGCTTTCCGAGCAGTAACACCCAGGAGCTTTCCCACATGACCACACAACAGCAACGTATTGATCTTCTGCGGCAGCGCGCCGCTTCCCATATTCTCTGTCTGGACGGTGCCACGGGCACGGCCCTGGCCAGCTTTGAGCTCACCGCCGCTGATTTTGGCGGCGCGGCCTATGACGGTTGCAACGAGTACTTGGTAATCACCCGCCCCGATGTGGTGGAGGGGGTTCACCGTCGTTATCTGGAGGCAGGGGCCGATATCATTGAAACCAATTCCTTTGGCTCCACGTCCATTGTTCTGCGGGAGTACGCCCTGGAGGATCAGGTGCACCGCCTGAACCTGGAAGCGGCGCGCATTGCCCGCACCATGGCGGATCGGTACAGCACCGCTGATAAGCCCCGCTTTGTGGCGGGCTGCATGGGGCCAACTTCCAAGTCCATCTGCATCACCGGCGGCGTCACGTTTCACGAGCTGCGGGATGCCTTCCGCCAGCAGGCCCTGGCCCTTATTGAGGGCGGGGTGGACTATCTGCTGCTGGAGACCATGCAGGATACCCTGAACCTCAAGGCGGGCCTGATTGGCGCCACGGAGGCCATGGAGCAGTTGGGTGTGGACATGCCCCTGGCAGTCAGTGTCACCATTGAGCCCATGGGCACCATGCTGGCTGGTCAGGCCATCGAGGCGCTCTATAACTCCATTGAACACTTCCCCCTGCTCTATGTGGGCCTGAACTGCGCCACTGGCCCCGACTTTATGACCGGCCATATCCGTAGCCTGGCCCAGCTGGCCACCTGTGGCGTAGCCTGTGTACCCAACGCGGGGCTGCCCGACGAAAATGGCCGCTACCAGCAAAGCCCCACCGACGTGGCCGGCAAGCTGGCCCAGTTTATGGATGAGGGCTGGCTGAACTTCGTGGGGGGCTGCTGCGGCACCACCGATGAACACATTCGCATGATCAGCGCGGAAGCCGCCAAGCGCCCCGCCCGCACGCCCCAGCCGGCAACGCCCTTTGCCCTCAGTGGCATTGAGTACCTGCCCATCGAGCCCGGCGAGCTCTATCTGGTGGGCGAGCGCACCAATGTCATCGGCAGCCGCAAATTCAAGCGCCTGATCGCCGAGGGGAACCTGGACGAAGCGGTGGAAGTGGCCCGCAAACAGATTCGCGGCGGCGCCCACATCATTGACGTCTGTCTGGCTAATCCCGACCGGGACGAACACACCGACATGCAGGCCTTTATGGCGGCCCTGATGCGCAGCATCAAGGTGCCTTTCATGATCGACTCCACCGACGCCGCCGTGGTGGAAGTGGCGCTGCAGTACAGCCAGGGCAAGGCCATCATCAACTCCATCAATCTGGAACAGGGCACCGAGCGCCTGGATGAAGTGGTGCCCCTGCTGAAAACCTACGGCGCCGCTGTGGTGGTGGGCACCATTGACGAAGACCCGGAGCACGGCATGGCCGTCACCGCCCAGCGCAAACTGGAAATCGCCCGCCGCAGCTACGACATCCTGGTGAACCGGTACGGCCTGCGCCCCGAAAATATCGTCTTCGACCCCCTGGTCTTCCCCGTGGCTACCGGCGACGAGCAGTACCGCACCTCAGCCCGCGAAACCATCGAAGGTATCGCCCTCATTCGCGAGGAGTTCCCCCACTGCGCCATCACCATCGGCCTCTCCAACGTCTCCTTTGGCCTGCCCCCCGCCGCGCGGGAAATCCTCAATGCCGTCTTCCTCAAACACTGCGTGGACGCCGGGCTGACCATGCCCATCATCAACCCCGAAATGATGGTACGCTACGCCAGCATTGAAGCCGAGGATCTGCAGCTGGCCGAAAACCTCATCTTCGCCCGTGGTGAAGACCCCATCACCCCCTTTGCCGATAAATTTCGCGAGCGCAAGACCCAGCAGAAGGCCACCAGCGATGAAAGCCTGCCCGTAGCCCAGCGCCTGCAGAGCAATATTGTGGAAGGCTCGCGGGAAAACCTGCACCCGCGCCTGGACGAAGCCATGGCCCAGATGCCCCCCCTCGACGTCATCAACGGCCCCCTCATGGCCGGCATGGCCGAAGTGGGCCGCCTCTTCAACGACAACAAGCTCATCGTCGCCGAAGTGCTGCAGTCAGCCGAGGTGATGAAAGCCTCCGTCGACTACCTCAGCCAGTTTATGGAAGCCGACCAGGTCACCACCCGTGGCACCATGGTGCTGGCAACCGTCAAGGGCGACGTCCACGACATCGGCAAAAACCTGGTGGACATCATCATGACCAACAACGGCTACAAGGTCATCAACCTGGGTATTAAAATCCCCTCGGAACAGATCATCGAGGCCATAGAAAAGCATAAACCCGACTTCGTGGGCCTCAGTGGCCTGCTGGTGCGCTCGGCCCAGCAGATGACCACCACCGCCGCCGACATGAAAGCCGCCGGAATCGACATTCCCCTCATGGTGGGCGGTGCCGCCCTGTCGGAAAACTTCACCAGCCAGAAAATCCAGCCCCAGTACGAAGGCCTGGCCATCTATTGCCGCGACCCCATGGAATGCCTGGCCCTGGCCGGACGCCTGCTTGACGACGACCAGCGCCAGAGCGTGGTGGAAGAGCTGTGGAACAAGCGACTGAAAAGGGAAGAACTCAGCCAGGAAGCCGCCAGCACCCGGCCAGCAGCCAGCACCGCCAGCCAGCGAGTGCAGCCAGTGGAGCGCGTGCCCCTGCCCCCCGACCTCAAGCGCCACGTGCACATGGAAAGCGACCTGCAGACCATCTTCGACCATATCAACCCCCACATGCTCTACGGCAAGCACCTGGGCTACAAAGGCTTCCCCGAAGCCCTCGCGCGCGGCGAAGCCAAAGCCGTCCAGCTGCAGAAGCAGGTGCAGGAAATCATGGACGAAATCCAGCGCCGGGGCGACATCCAGCCCGGTGCCGTCTACCGCTACTTCCAGGCCCACCGCAGCAGCGAAAACAGCGTCACCCTGCTGGACTCCCTGGAGCAGCCCCTGCGCACCATCAGCTTCCCCCGCAACCCAGCTCTGGACCTCTGCCTGGCCGACTACGTCCACCCCGAACGCGACTACCTCTGCCTCTTCATCGTCAGCACCGGCCCCAAACTGGGCCAGCTGGCCCAGCAGGAAAAAGAGAAAGGCAACTACCAGCGCAGCCACATCATGGCCTCCCTCGCCCTGGAAATGGCCGAATCCCTCGCGGAAATACTCCACATCCGCCTGCGCCACATGTGGGGCATCGGCGAACAGAACCCCCTGCCCAAGCAGGACCTCTTTGGCGCCCGCTATCGCGGCAAACGCTACGCCCCCGGCTACAGCGCCCTGCCCGACCTGAGCGTGCAGGAAGACCTCTTCGCCCTGCTGCACCCCGACGAACTGGGCGTAAAACTCACCGAAAGCCACATGATGGACCCGGAAGCCAGCACGTCGGGATTTGTGTTCCACCATCCGCAGGCGAGGTACTTTTGACAGTTTGACGCAATCAAGGCTTGCAGATACATTTTTTGATATAATCGACATGCCGTGGTTTTCTGCCGTTGCGATAAAGGTTGGTGCACTGTTCTCTTGAAGCTGGAGGTGTAACACAATGAGCGCTGAGGAACTGTTAGATGAGGCGATGAAATTAAAGCCTGTGGAGCGGTTTACCCTGGTTGAAGGTCTGATAAAGAGCCTGGATGAACCAGACAAAAAACTGGATGAAATCTGGGCAGAGGAATCAGAAAAGCGGCTCAAGGCTTACCGGGAAGGGAAACTCAAGGGCGTCCAAATGGAGGCATACTGAGGAGGAAAGCCAAACTCATTTTTTCGCAGTGGCCCACCAACACAGGAAGCCTGACTAATGGGTTGGGCGAATTGAAACATTTTAACAGCAAACGGCAGGGTCTCACACGAAGGCGCTGGGGGAAATCCGCACTATGGATACTTGTGAAAGGCAAAACCTCCGATGCAATCAGAGCTTGCACGTGCATCGTCATCCGTGACAGGAGGCCAAAAGTTGTGTAGCATCACTTTTCGCATCAAAATAGTGCTATAAACTCAACCCTCTGTGCACCTATTCACGGAGAACCTCGGGTTAAATTAGTTGACTGACTCCTTTGCAGTGCAACCTCAAACACATCGCGCAAACAACAAGAGAAGTGGTAGCAGGATGACTCTGAAAGAAACCGACATCGAGCAAAAACTGATCAGTAAGCTCGAAGAGCTTAAATATACCTATCGTTCTGATATCCGCGACAAGGCCACGCTGGAGCAGAACTTCCGCGACAAGTTCGAAGCACTGAATCGCGTGCAACTGACTGATGCAGAATTCGCCCGCCTGCGTGATGAAATCATCAATGCCGATGTCTTCCTGGCCGCCAAGACCCTGCGCGAATACGGCTATTTCCAGCGCGAAGATGGCACTCCCCTGCACTACATGCTTGTGAACCTCAAGGATTGGTGTAAAAACGAGTTCGAAGTGATCAGCCAGCTGCGCATCAACACCGATAATAGCCACCAGCGCTATGATGTGATCCTGCTCCTCAATGGCCTGCCACTTGTGCAGATCGAGCTGAAGACCTTGGGAATTAACCCACGCCGTGCTATGGAACAGATTATCGAATACCGCAATGCCCCAGGAAACGGCTACACCAATACGCTGCTTTGTTTTATGCAGCTCTTTATCGTCAGTAACCGGGAAAACACCTGGTATTTCGCCAATAACCAGAGCCAGCACTTTGCCTTCAACGCCGATGAACGCTTTTTGCCTATCTACCAGTGGGCCGATGAAAGCAACCGCAAAATCACTCATCTGTATGACTTTGCCGAGCAATTTCTCGCCAAGTGCACCCTGGGAAGGATGATCAGTCGCTATATGGTATTGGTGGCCAGCGAGCAGAAGCTGATGATCATGCGGCCCTATCAGATTTATGCCGTCAAGGCCATTGTGGATTGCATCAACCAGAATCGGGGCAACGGCTACATCTGGCACACCACCGGCAGTGGCAAAACCCTCACCTCCTTCAAAGCCTCCACGCTCCTGAAAGACAACCCGGACATTCAAAAGTGTCTGTTTGTGGTGGACCGCAAGGACCTTGATCGCCAGACCCGTGAGGAATTCAACCGCTTTCAGGAAGGTTGTGTCGAGGAAAACACCAACACCGAGACCCTGGTGCGCCGTCTGCTTTCTGAAGACTACGCCGACAAGGTAATTGTCACCACCATACAGAAACTGGGCCTGGCGCTGGATGAAACCAGCAAGAAAGCCCGGCAACACAGGGAAAAAGGTAAACTCACCTACAAGGAGCGCCTTGCTCCCCTGCGCGACAAGCGCGTGGTTATCATCTTTGACGAATGCCACCGCTCCCAGTTTGGCGATAACCACCAGGCCATCAAAGACTTCTTCCCGAAGGCGCAGCTTTTTGGCTTTACCGGCACGCCCATCTTTGATGAAAACGCCAGCTACAGGCAAATCGACGGCACCGTTGGCTCTTTCAAAACCACAACGGATATTTTTGAAAAGCAACTGCACGCCTACACCATTACCCACGCCATTGATGATCAGAACGTGCTGCGCTTCCATATCGACTACTTCAGGCAAGAGCAACCACCCCGCCCCACCGGGGCACCCCTCCAAAGCAGGGGAATGGACGAACAGCTCACCAAGCGCGCCATTGTCGAGTCCATTCTGGCAAAACACGACGCTGCCACCAATCAGCGCCGTTTCAACGCTGTGCTGGCCACCGCATCCATCAACGACGCCATCAACTACTACCGGCTCTTTAAGCAGGTACAGACCGAACGTCAGGCGACAGACCCGAACTTCCTCCCCTTGAATATCGCCTGCGTTTTTTCGCCACCAGCCAATGGCAACAAAGATGTAAAGCAGCTGCAGGAGGATTTACCCCAGGAGCGCGCAGACAACCAGCAGGAACCGGAACAGAAAAAGGCCGCATTACAGGAGATTATTACCGACTACAATACCCAGTACGGCAGCAACCACAGCGTCGCCGAGTTCGACCTTTACTACCAGGACATCCAGCAACGCATCAAGGACCAGCAATACCCCAACCGCGACTATCCACACAAAAACAAGATAGACATCACTATCGTCGTGGACATGCTGCTCACCGGCTTCGACTCCAAATACCTGGGCACCCTCTACGTGGATAAAAATCTCAAACATCACGGCCTGATCCAGGCATTCTCGCGCACCAACCGCGTCCTCAATGACACTAAGCCATACGGCAACATTCTCGACTTTCGCGCCCAGGAAGAAGCGGTAGACGAAGCCATCGCACTCTTTTCCGGCGAAGACACCACCCGCTCCCGTGAAATATGGCTGATGGACCCAGCCCCCACCGTGATTGAAAAGTACGAACAGGCCGTAGCAGCCATGGAGCAGTTTATGGCTCAAGGTGATATGGTTTGCGAACCGGGAGCCGTCTACAACCTCAAGGGCGATAGCGCACGCATCGAATTCGTCAATCGCTTCAAGGAAGTTCAGCGCCTGAAAACCCAACTGGATCAGTACACCGATCTTGACGAAGACCAAAAAGCAAGGATCAACGCCGTTCTGCCCGAAGATGACCTGCGCTCCCTGCGCAGCTCCTACCTGGAAACCGCCCAGCGCCTCAAGGCCCAGCAAGGCAAAACCGGAGAAAATACCCCGGAGGAGCAGGAAGCCATCGAGCAGCTGGACTTTGAACTCGTTCTCTTCTCCTCGGCACTCATCGACTACGACTATATCATGGGCCTCATTGCCCGCTTCAGCCAGGACAAACCCGGCAAACAGAGCATGAGCCGAGCCCAACTGGTGAGCATGCTCTCCTCCAACAGTAACCTGATGGACGAACGCGATGACATCATCGCCTACATCAATAGCCTGCAAGCAGGTGAGGGGCTGAAGGAGCAGGAAATCCGCGACGGCTACCAGGTATTCAAGGCACAAAAGGCCCACAATGAAATCAAAACCCTGGCCGACCGCCACAGATTGGATCACGACGCCCTGCAAAGCTTCGTGAGCGGCATACTCGACCGCATGATCTTCGACGGCGAAAAACTCAGCGACCTGTTCGAACCCCTGGAACTGGGCTGGAAAGTGCGCACTAAAGCAGAGCTGGCCTTGATGGAAGACCTGGTGCCTTTTTTGAAAAAGCAGGCCAGCGGGCGTGAGATTTCGGGGTTGGCGGCGTATGAGTAAATCAACCAAAACCGTCATCCCCACGAAGGCGGGAATCCAGAAAGCGAAGGGCTTGGTGCCTCGGTTGCGCTTTCCCGAGTTTCGGGATTCGGGGCAGTGGCGTGAGACCCAGCTTGGAGAGCTGGGGGAATTTACGGGCGGTGGTACACCAAGCAAAAGTAATGACTCTTTCTGGAAAGGTAGCATTCCTTGGGTTTCCAGTTCCGATATATCAGAAGACTCGATACATGAGATAAGGATTAGCCGGTTCATCACTGAGGAGGCGTTAAAAAGTTCAGCCACAAAGCTAGTGCCTAAAGGTAGTGTTCTTCTTGTTTCTCGTGTAGGAGTAGGGAAGCTTGCTATTACAAAGTCGGCTGTTTGTACCAGTCAGGATTTCACCAGTCTTACTCCCTGCAATGATAAGCTTGAATTCCTTGGCTATCTCCTTAAAGCAAATGCTCATGCACTCGAAGGTCTCGGTCAGGGAATGGCCATTAAAGGCTTTACCAAAGAAGATATTACAAAGCTCACAGTTTATTTGCCGGAACTTGAAGAACAACAAAAAATCGCCGATTGCCTCTCGTCCCTAGATGCGCTGATCGCCGCCCAGGCGGATAAGATCGACGCCCTCAAGAACCATAAAAAAGGGCTGATGCAGCAACTCTTCCCCCGCGAAGGCGAAACCGTCCCCCGCCTGCGCTTCCCCGAGTTTCGGGGGGCGGGGGCGTGGGATATCAGGCCCTTAGGAAAGGTTACTAAAAACCTAGACTCAAAAAGAATTCCAGTAACGGGAAGCGCTAGAGTCAAGGGCGATGTCCCCTATTATGGTGCGACTGGAATAATTGATTATGTGCAGGATTATATATTTGACGAAGATTTACTGTGTATCTCTGAAGATGGCGCCAACCTTATAGCCCGAAATTATCCCATCGCATTTTCAATTTCCGGGAAAACCTGGGTTAATAATCATGCCCATGTGTTGCGGTTTAAAAGTATGTCCACCCAGGTGATGGTGGAGAATTACCTGAATTCAATCAGCTTGAAGGATTTCCTGACCGGAATGGCTCAGCCTAAACTGAATAGAGCTAAATTGGATATGATTCCGATACCTCTTCCAGGAATAGAAGAGCAACAGAAAATTGCTGACTGCTTGTCGTTCCTTGATGCGCTGATCGCCGCACATTCGGAAAAACACGAAGCCCTCAAGACCCATAAAAATGGGCTAATGCAACAGCTCTTCCCTATCTTTGAAGGTGTCGCGGAATGAGTATCCATGATCTGGCCAATGAACTAAAAGAGCTTGAGCAGGATATCACCCTGATCTTTGCCTTCAATGCCACAGGCAAGACCCGTCTGTCGGTCGCGTACAAAGATGCTACCAAAGACCCGGATACCGGACAGCATTCTGGTGTTTATTACAATGCCTTTAGCGAAGACCTATTTGTCTGGGATAACGATGAAGACAATGACGGTGCGGATATAAAACTCAAGGTATTGCCTAGCGGACTTAATAAGTATCACAGCTTTCTGACCGATAACGAAGACGCTGTGATGACCAAGTTGGCACCCTACAACCCTCGTTACCGATTCCGGTTGAACTCGTATGACGATCTTGAAAAGGGTATTGATTCCGTCACCTTCTTCAGGGAAGGCGAGGAAGACACGCCGATTAAAATATCGCGGGGTGAGGAGCGTACCTTTGTCTGGTCCTTTTACTTGGCTTTGTTAGAGGTCGAAGGTTGGTCGGACGAGCAGGATGCGCACATTTTTATCGATGACCCGGTTTCCAGCCTGGATGATCACAATATTTTCGTAACAGCCGACACGATCTTCCAACTCGTAGAGCAGTTTTATGACAAGAAGCGCCTGATTATCACAACGCATCACATTGGATTGTTCGCAAATATTGCAAATCGGTTGACGAAAGGTGAAAAGAGTGATCGCTATAGGAATATAACGGCAGTCCGAGTCCTAAAGCGAATCGGAGATGATCTCGTTCTGGAATCGCCAAAGCGAAGTGTCTTTCTGTATCACCTGCACCTTCTGGAGGTGCTGGATGAGGCACGTAATGACCAACTTTACACCTATCACTTCTCTTTGCTGCGCCAGCTTCTGGAAAATGTGGCCTCCTTCTTGGGTACAGGTAGGGCAAGTTACACACTGCAAAAGATAGGTATTGAAAACGCAGAAGAAGTAATGAATGTCGTCAATACGCATTCGCATAAGACGGTTTATTACGATCAAACCGAAATGATGAACGATTATGAACAGAATCTATTTATCGACATCTTCAGTCGCTTGATAGAGAAGTTCGAATTTCACATGGAAAGGGCATGAATAAAGTGCAACTCAGCCAGGGCGTGGGTAACTAAAAGTGAGCAAGCAGCTGGATGACTTATCCCCATCGGACGCACTGGATTTTGTCGGAGCCCTGATTGATGGTGCGACTGATGATGAATTTCCTGACCAAGCAAGGCAGGCGCTTGAACATTGCGATGCCTTGGAGAAGCGCCTTGATGCAACTCAGCGGGTTGAGCTTGACTATTTCCGAGCCAATGCCTGGTCGGTAATTCGGCAGGCAAACCACCGTGACGAATCGGTGGTCTGGGCGTGGGATCAGCTGGAGATTTTGAACGAGATCTTCTATTTGCGCTCGGCAGTTCGCTCTACCGAGTTCTCTTCGCTTGGTGCCTTCAGGCAGTGTCAAATGCTTGTCAATCTGGGCAATATACTGAGCCACATAGGGCGCCCGATAGAAGCTATTGAGTATTGGAATCGAGCGCTTACGCGGATGCCGAAATTCGCAATGGCACTTGGAAACCTTGGTTTCGGCTTAGAGACCTTTGCGAAGTATCTTTATGACCCGGGCCATCAGGTTGTGATTTTGAAAGACGCTTGTGGTTTCCTAAAGTCGGTTACCGAGCCAGGTGTTGTTTGGGATAGAGAAGATTATCAGATAGTAGCGCAGAGCATGCTGAAGAAGGCTGAAGCCATAGAGGCTCATGTTGATTTCAGCCGCATGGAGAATATTTCACTGAGTGAACATTCGCTGGGTCGCTCAAAAATGGAGCGCCAATATCGCGCATGGGCATTAGATAACGTATTATTTTTGTCGCCACTTAGCGACCTGGGCGCCTATCCCATTGCTGCCCATGATGTGTTGCATCTACCGGCGATGGTTCGCCCACTTTCAGAACCTCCACACTATATCGGATTTTTTAATCAGCTAAAGCAAGAATACGCAACTGCACGATTTTTGTGCTGGCAAGGTATAACGGCTGCGGAATCCTACAAGAAACACTATTCAGACAAGGATGTGCTTCTCTTGGACACGTTAGATTATCCGGTATATTCAAGGGCCACTGAAGAGATCAAGGTCGCATTTCGGATGGCGTATTCGCTATTCGATAAAATCGCCTTCTTTATCAACGAGTACTGGGCACTGGGTATGCAGGAGCGCTCGATTAATTTTCAGTCAGTGTGGTTCGAAGGAGGAACTAAGGGGAAACCAAAGCGTCTGCGCGTTAGATTCCAAGGCCACCAGAATCTACCGCTTCGGGGGCTTTACTGGCTAAGTAAGGACTTTGTCGAATCCGGGCGGGATACCGATATTCCGGTATTGGGCGAAACAATGGAGCCGGACGCATACAATCTTCGATCCATTCGAAATCATTTAGAGCACAAGTACCTCAAGGTGCATGATGATATGTGGGGCTATGCGGGTCGTTCAAGCAACTCAATGTTTGACGACCAATGGGCCGCCCACTTGTCGATACAAGAGCTGCAACAGAAAGCGCTAAGAATATTGAAAATGGCCAGGTGTGGACTGACCTATTTGTCATTGGCGGTACACCGAGAAGAAGGTCTTCGACGTTCCCATGCGCCAGATGGGATTGCCGTTCCTATGTCGCTGCCGAGATGGGAGTGATTCTGTGACAAACTTTGCCGCACTTAACGATATTGCCGAACACCTACGCGAACGGCTGGAGCAGAAGAAGTACATCCTGCTATTCGCCTTCAATGGTACCGGCAAGACGCGCCTGTCCATGGCCTTCAAAGAGCTGGGTAAGCAAGGCGATGATGAGGAAGAAACCCGGGACACTCTCTACTTCAACGCCTTCACCGAAGACCTGTTCTCCTGGGATAATGACCTGGAGAATGACGCCAAGCGGGTGCTGCGCCTGAATCGAGATTCCCACTTTTTCGACGGCCTGCAAGAGCTGGAGATGGAGAATCGCATCGGCCCGCTGCTGGCGCGCTATGCGGATTTTGACTTCCTGATCGACTACGAAACCTGGGAAATCACCTTCTTCCGGGACACAGACGCAGACGGTGGCCCCATTCCCATTAAGATTTCGCGCGGCGAGGAGAATATCTTTGTCTGGTGCTTTTTTCTCGCCGTCGCCCAGTTGGCTGTGGATCAGGAAGAAGGCTCGCCCTATGCCTGGGTGAAGTATCTGTATATCGACGACCCCATCTCATCGCTGGATGATAATAATGCCATTGCCGTGGCCAGCCATCTGGCGCAGTTGCTGAAGAATGCCAATGGTAAGATCAGAACAGTGATCTCCACGCACCATCATTTGTTCTTTAATGTGATGTGCAACGAGTTGAGCAACGCGGTCAAAATCTTCTTGAGCAAGGAGGCCGATCATTTCCGGCTGGCGGATACCGGCGAGACACCGCGCTACCATCATGTCGCCCTGCTGAAACATCTGCACGAAGTGGCCGAATCGGGCGAGGTTTACACCTACCACTTCAATATCCTGCGTAACATTCTGGAAAAGACGGCCACCTTCCACGGCTTCCGCAATTTCTCCGCTTGCATCAAGCAGGATAGCAACGACGAGGACGGCATACTCCACGCCCGCTTGGTAAATGTACTCAGCCATGGCAACTACTCCTTGTATGAGCCTCAAGAGATGCTGCCGGAGAACAAGGAATATTTTCGCAAGATCCTGCGGGACTTTATGGCCAACTACCGCTTTAACCCGGAGCTGTTCCCGGATGTGGAGGCGACGACATGACTCCCAAACTCCCCATCAACCTCGACTCCCTGCTCCACCATCGCACCATTGAAAACGAGCGGGTGGAATACAAGGCAGGCTGGAAACCAGAAGCGGTGCTGCACAGCATTTGCGCCTTTGCAAATGTCTTTCATGGTCGGGGTGGTAGTTATATTGTCAATGATCAGAAGGAGGTATAACAATGCCAACTTGCTGGATAATTGCCGGGCCGAATGGTTCGGGTAAAACCACCTTTGCTTTGGGCTATCTGCCAAAAGTTGCGGGTTGTAGAAACTTCATCAATGCCGATTTGATTGCTGCCGGGCTATCACCCTTGGCGCCGGAAAAGGAGCTTTTTGCGGCCAGCAAAATTTTTCTGCAAGAGATTGAGGAGCACATCATCGCGGGGGAAGATTTTGCCTTTGAAACAACCCTGGCAGGCCGCAGCTATGTGCGTTTGATTGAGCGGCTGAGAGAAGAGGGTTGGCGAGTTGAGCTGATTTATCTTGCGCTTGCCGATGTGGAAATGTCAAAGATGCGCGTGGCTGAACGGGTGGCACATGGCGGCCACAATATTCCTGCAAAGGACATTGTGCGCAGGTTTCCACGTAGCCTGAATAATCTCCTTAACCTGTTCAGTCATCGTGTGGATTTCTGTATTTGTTTCATGAATGATGGTGGAACGCCAACACTGGTTTTCGAGCAGCAGGGCGCAGACCGTAGGGTTATCGATCAGGACTGTTATAATGTGATGCTCAATGGAGTAGGACAATGAAAGAAGCTGAAAATAAGCCTGTTTCCCAGGCAGGGCAATTGATGCTGGAGTCTCTGCGAGAATCTGTAGCCGAGGCGCTGGAAAAAAAGAGACGGCTGGGCCAGTACGCGGTGATGAGACAGAACGGTAAGCCCGTTATTGTCGGTGATGATTCACCAGGGCAAAAGCGGTAAGGAACTATTTATGACCAAAGAACAACTCAGCCAACTGGGCAAGACCCTCTGGGCTATTGCCGATGACCTGCGCGGCGCTATGAATGCCGACGATTTCCGTGACTACATGCTGTCGTTTCTCTTTCTGCGCTATCTCTCCGACAACTATGAGGTGGCTGCCAGCAAGGAACTGGGGGCGGATTACCCAAAGCTTTCCGAAGATGATCGACAAGCGCCACTGACACTATGGTACCAGGACAACGCCGAAGATGTGTCCGAGTTTGAAAAACAGATGCGTCGCAAGGTGCACTATGTTATCCACCCGGATTATCTGTGGAGCAGCATTTACGAGCTTGCCCGCACTCAAAGCGCCGAGCTGCTGCAAACCCTGGAGCGTGGCTTCAAACACATCGAAACGGAATCTTTTGCCAGCACCTTTCAGGGGCTGTTTTCGGAAATTAACCTGAACTCGGAAAAGCTGGGCAGAACGCCAGCCGATCGCAACAAGAAGCTCTGTGTTATTATCACTAAGATCGGTGAGGGCATTGCCCGGTTTTCCACCGACAGCGATATTCTGGGTGATGCCTATGAGTATCTGATTGGTCAGTTTGCCGCTGGTTCCGGCAAGAAGGCAGGGGAATTCTATACCCCGCAATCGGTTTCCACCATCCTCTCCCGTATCGTGACCCTGGACAGTCAAAACCCGGCAAGCGGAAAAAAGAAGAAGCTCAACGCAGTGCTGGATTTTGCCTGTGGTTCTGGCTCGCTACTGCTCAATGTTCGTCACCAGATGGGAATCCACGGTATCGGGATGATCTACGGGCAGGAAAAAAACATTACCACTTACAACCTGGCGCGCATGAATATGCTGCTGCACGGCGTGAAAGACAGTGAATTCGAGATTCATCACGGCGATTCGCTGAGCAACGACTGGCCGTTGCTCAGCGAGATGAATCCAGCCAAAAAGCTCCAGTGCGATGCGGTGGTGGCCAATCCACCCTTCAGCTACCGCTGGCAACCAAGTGAGGTTCTGGGTGAGGATTTCCGTTTCAAAAGCTATGGTCTGGCGCCCAAATCAGCAGCGGATTTTGCTTTTCTGCTCCACGGTTTTCACTTTCTCGGTGATGAAGGCACCATGGCTATCATTCTGCCCCATGGCGTGTTGTTCCGTGGTGGCGTGGAAAGCCGCATCCGCACCAAGCTGCTCAAGGATGGCCATATCGACACGGTCATAGGCCTGCCGAGCAACCTGTTTTTCTCCACCGGTATTCCTGTGTGCATCCTGGTACTGAAAAAGTGCAAAAAGCCCGATGATGTGCTCTTCATCAATGCCGCTGAGCATTTTGAAAAGGGCAAGCGTCAAAACCAGCTCTTGCCCGAACATATCGACAAGATCGTCGATACCTACCAGCATCGCCGGGAAAAAGAGCGCTACGCCCGCCGGGTCAGCATGGAGGAGATTGAAAAAAACGACTACAATCTCAATATCTCCCGCTATGTCAGCACTACAGAAGCCGAACCGGAAATCGACCTTGCTGCTGTACACACTAACTTGAATGAGATAGAGAAGCGCATTTGCGAAGCAGCAGACAAACACAATCAATATCTGAAAGAGCTGAATCTACCACCAGTGTGAGAGTAAAGGTCGGTGAAGAGCCTGCGAAACGATAACTTGTGGATACGTACTTCCTCAAATCAATCGACCTATCCACTCAGAGATACCTTGCAAATGGCTGCTGCTTCTTATTTTACGATGATCAACAATGCTAGAATAACGGTCGCTGGTATTTTAAGGAAGGCGCTAACCTCACATCAATTACCTATTTCCCAGTCAATTTACTATCAGGAGTTCCCATGGATTCTGTAAAGCTTACTGAATACAGCCACGGTGCCGGTTGCGGCTGCAAGATTTCCCCGGCGTTGCTGGATCAGATTCTGCAATCTTCCCAGGAGTTGCCACTGTTTCCCGGTCTGCTGGTGGGCAACAGCAGCAAGGATGATGCGGCGGCCTTTGACTTGGGGAATGGTTCGTCGGTGCTGAGTACGACGGATTTTTTCATGCCCATTGTGGATGATGCGTTCACTTTCGGGCGTATTGCGGCCACCAATGCCATCAGCGATATTTACGCCATGGGGGGTCGTCCCCTGATGGCCATTGCCATTTTCGGTTGGCCGGTAAACAAGGTGCCGGTGGCGGTGGGGCAGCAGGTGGTTGAAGGAGGGCGCTTTGCCTGTGCGGCGGCGGGTATTCCTCTGGCGGGTGGTCACTCCATCGATTCGCCGGAGCCCATATTCGGTCTGGCGGTGACGGGCCTGGTGGAGAATGCCCATCTGAAGCGTAACGATACGGCGGTTGCCGACTGTGAGCTCTTCCTGACCAAGCCGCTGGGTATTGGTATTCTCTCCACGGCTCAGAAGCAGAAGAAGCTGGCCGATCCGGCCCATCTGCAGGTGGCCATTGATGCCATGTGTACTCTCAACCGCGCGGGCGAGGCGTTTTCCCGTCTGCCGGGGGTTCGAGCCATGACGGATGTGACGGGCTTTGGCCTGCTGGGGCATTTGGTGGAAATCTGCGAGGGCAGCGGCATCAGTGCGGAGGTCCGTTTTGACGATGTTCCGGTGCTGCCCCAGGTTCACCACTACCTGGGCCTTGGCTGCATGCCCGGCGGCACGACCAAGAACTTCAACAGCTATGGTCACCATGTTTCGTCCCTGAGCGATGTGCAGCGGGGCATTCTCTGCGATCCTCAGACTTCGGGTGGCCTGCTGGTGGCGGTGGAGCGCTCCTGCGTGGAGGCTTTCCAGAGTGTTGCCCGCCAGGAGGGGCTGCAGCTGCAGTCCATCGGCTGCACGGTTCCCCGCCGTTCGCTTCTGGTTGAAGTGACGGGCTCATGAGCTACTTGCCACTGACAGCGGATTTCCGCTCCATTATTCTGGGGGATATACCCCTGATTGACGTGCGGGCTCCGGTGGAGTTCGCGCGTGGTGCCTTTCCCGGTGCGGTGAATCTGCCTCTCATGAACGATGAGGAGCGGCGTCTGGTTGGCACCTGCTATACACACGAGGGCCACGAGGCGGCGGTGGCGCTGGGTCACCGATTGGTCAATGCGCAGGTGCGGGCACCGCGTATTGATGCCTGGGCGCAGTTCAAGCGCACCCATGAAAACGCGCTGCTCTACTGCTTTCGCGGTGGCATGCGCTCCCAGATTTCCCAGCAGTGGCTCTTTGACCATCACGGGATAGTGATTCCCCGCCTTGAAGGCGGCTACAAGGCGCTGCGCCGCTATCTGCTGGAGCAGCTGGAACAGGAGATCCCCGCGCATTTTGCGGCCAGGGCTCTCCCGCTGGTGCTGGCGGGGCGCACGGGCACGGGCAAGACCATTCTCATCCGCCAGATGGAGCATGCCATTGATCTGGAGGATATCGCCCACCATCGCGGCTCCGCTTTCGGTCGCTATCTCACTCCCCAGCCAAGTCAGATCGATTTTGAAAACCGCCTGGCCTGGAAGCTGATTCAGCTGCTGCACCGTCAACCTGGCCAGGTCATCTTCGAGGATGAAAGCCAGGCGGTGGGAGCGGTGAACATTCCGGCGCCTTTTTTCGAGGTCTTGAAAAACGCTGCACGGGTTGTGGTGGAATCCTCGCTGGAAGAGCGCATTGAGCGTACGGTGCAGGAGTACGTGACCGAATCCCAGCAGCGATACGCTGAGTCAGGGGATCTGGATTGCCAGCGCTGGAAGACCTGGATGCACGCCAACTTCCACCGCATCCGCAAACGCCTGGGCATGGAGCGCTATGGCCGCGTGGCTGAAGCCTTTGACCGGGCCATGGTTTCCCAGGAAGCGATCGGGATACCGGCTGCCCACCGCGAGTGGGTGCGTATCATGCTCAGCGAATACTACGACCCCATGTACGATTACCAGATGGAGCGCGCGGCTTCCCGTGTGCTCTTCCGTGGCCCGGCTGAGCAGGTGCTGGAGTTTCTGGCGATGTCCGCGCAGCAGCGTCATCATACTCGTGTGCTTCCTTGCTGAATGCCAGTCTCCCCTGTTTTTTCGTCACTCCATAACTCACGGGTTGACCTGAGGGGAATTCAGTGCGATAAGTGCCGAAGAAGCTGCTGAAGAACCTTTTCCGCCATATTCATGCAAATTTGCCCGGGAAAGGGTGACCAAAGCGAAAACGGCTCAGCCGGGCTTTTAATAACGCACACTGCAGCGAAGATGGAGTTGCCGATCATGAAGAAATTCTTTGTCATACTCTTACTGACAGCCGCCATCGTCGCTGTCGCCCTGGCAGTTCCCTATTACAGCGGCGGAGTGTTCTCCCAGTACTACCAACAGGCGGTGGATTCCACCCTTTCCTCCAATGAATATCAGGTTTCAACGGTCAGTTACCAGCGGGGCTGGCTCAGCAGCACCATCCACAGCCGCATAGAAGTGATTGATCCAGATCTGCGCGATGCACTTTCCCATTTCTTTTCTCCCTATATCGAGGTCCACAGCAAAGTAAGCCATGGATTGAGCGGGGTGAAGAGCCGCAGCACTTTTTATCCCGGCGGGCGTGAAAACCCCCAGAATTTCTTTCCGGAAGGCGAAAACGCTTTGCTGCTGACGAACACCAGCCTCCATGGGCAGACGGCCCTGCAGCTGACGATTCCGCAACTGTCGCTGTCCTATACTGAACACGGCATGGAAACTTTTCTGCTGCAGAGCGGGAAGTTCCTTCTGAGCATGGATATCTCCAGCGACATGAACTCCTTCAGGGGAACAAGTGAGCTTGACGAGCTCTATATCATGGCCGGGGACGAGCTGCTGGAAATGGGTAAACTGGTGATCACATTCGACCAGTCGCGCATGACTCCATACCTGTTCGAGGGGCAGCAGTCTGCGGAAATCGCGTTCATTCAGCTTTCCGCGGCTGAAGGGGAGCCCGCGAACATGTCACAGATCCTCTACACGTTTGATGCCCGATCAACAGCCAATGATTCCCTGGATTTCAGCTTTATGCTGGCAGTGGAAAAGGGAAGCCTGGAAGGCATGGAGATTGGGCCCGCTGCTGTGGAGCTGGAGCTGCGCAACCTGAAGACGGCACACCTGAACGACTTCTTTGCTGCCATTGACAATGGTCTCAATGTGGGAAGTCACACTCTGGAGCAGGACTTCCTGCACTACCTGCTGCTGGCCATGGGCGACGGCGCCCAGCTGGAAAGCCCGGATTTTTCGCTGGCCACTGAGTTTGGCACCCTCAGAGGAAACTTCCTGCTGGACATCCCCCCCTTCGAAGAAGACTACTTCGACCTGCTGCAGTTCAGCGACGAGATCAAGGCCCATTTCAACCTGAGTCTGCCGGCGGATCTGGTGACTGTCCTTGATATGGAAACAGCAATCCTGCTGCACCTGCTGATGGCTCAGGGCATCATCAGGATGGAGGAGAGCAACTACCACATTGATGCCCAGCTGGAGCAGGGGATTCTCTTTATCAATGGCACTCCCATGCCCCTGAATCTCCCCTTCGGTCTGCGCTGACACTTTCAGCTTGCCAAATCGCCTGGCCGGGAGTATGTGCTCATCAGCAATTCATTTCTTCCGGCGGGGGTGTGCCATGCCCGTTCTTTTGCAGACGTCTTTTCTGCTGATTCTTTCCAATGTGTTCATGACTTTTGCCTGGTATGCCCATCTGAAAAATCTCAGCGGCCACAAGTGGTATATCGCGGCACTGATCAGCTGGGGCATTGCGTTGTTCGAGTACCTGCTGCAGGTTCCGGCCAACCGCATCGGCTATACGGAGCTCAGCCTGGCGCAGCTGAAAATCCTGCAGGAGGTCATCACCCTTTCGGTGTTCGTCCCCTTTGCTCTTTTCTACATGCGTCAGCCACTCAAACTGGATTTTCTGTGGGCGGGGCTGTGTCTGGTGGGAGCGGTGTACTTTCTCTTCCGCTCGGGATAGGGAATGCCACGCGCGGTGCTGCGCGCGACAGAAGTGACCCGCTGCATATCTGGTGTCGGTCAGCGTTCCGCGAGAACCTTTTCTATCAACTGTGCGGCTTCTTCAAGATCGATAGGCTTGAAGAGAAACTGATCTACTCCTGCACGGGTAGCTTCCTGCAGGAGTTCCTTCTCGTTGTGGGCGGAGATCATGATGATGGGGGTGGTGGAAGTTTCCTTGATGTGACGGGCCAGCCGGATGCCATCCATGACGGGCATTTTCAGGTCTGTCAACACGATGTCGGGCCGATGGCTGGTGAACATCTCCAGCCCCTCCTTCCCATCGCATGCCACAAAGGCCTCCCGTGCGCGCCTTGAGAAGAAGCTGTGCATAATCTCTCGTATTATGGGTTCATCTTCACAGATAAGCATGGTGACATTATTCATGTGTTGGCATCCTTTGCACGGGTTATAAGGGTCTATACTGGGAAAATGACTAAAGTTCAATGGTAAATTCTGCCCCACCATCAATACTTCGCGCGCTGATCTTTCCACCCATGTTATCCTGGACAATGATTTTCGCCATATAGAGGCCGATTCCGGTTCCGGTAATGCCTGAGCCTTTCGTCTGGTCCTTGGTGGTAAAGTACGGTTCAAAAATGCGCGGCAAGACTTCCGGGTCGATACCGCCCCCGTTATCGACGATCCTGATGATCAGCCTGCCTCGACCCTGACGACTGATACTGACATGAATGCTGCCATCCTGGGGCTGTCCATCGTGGTCCAGCCGATGCTGCATAATGGCATCGCGGGAGTTATTGAGCAGGTTAAACAGCACCTGCTTAAATTCATTGGGGTATCCGGTGACCAGGTACGGAGCGCTGCTCCTGCTCTTGTCTTCCAGCAGGGGAACACACTTTCCGCTGCGCACGTGCTGACGATAGAGAACCACATTGTGGGAGCGCATCTGACTGGAGAGCATGTGCGCCACCTGCCGCAGGCTTTCCATGACGTCAAAACGCTCCTTTTCCTTATCGGGGATGAAGAAGTTGCGAAAGTCGTCAATGGTGTCGGACATGAAGCGGATGGTCTCCATGGTGCGCTGCACTTTCACGTCAAGGGAGCCCTGATCCAGCATTCCGTAGCGATAGGAGTCGCGGATATCCTGCACCAGCATGCCCACCACATTCAGCGGCTGCCGCCACTGGTGCGCGATGGCACTGACCATTTCGCCCATGGCAGCCATTTTAGTCTGCTGGATCAGTATTTTCTCCTGCTGCTCCTTTTCTCGCTGGATGCGCTTCATGGAGGTGATATCGGTAATGATACTCAGGAGCGCCGGTGTGCTGTCTTCGGTGATAATGGCTTTGCGGCTGACGAGCACCTCCAGCGTGGCGCCGTTCCTGTGGCGCATGACCCGCTCCACAGCGCGATCCTGATCCTGGCTCTCCATCAGGGAGCGGTGCTTCTGTCGATAGGCCTGCTGGCGATTTGGCGGCACCAGTACCAGGAAAGACTGGCCGATGATCTCGTCATAGGTGTAGCCAAAAGTGGTACAGAAAGCTTTGTTGGCGTGAATAATGCGGGCTTTGGTATCGGTAATACCAATAGCCACATTGGCTTCGTCGTAGATGGCGTTGATGAGCGTTTCCCGATTCATGCGTCGCTGCACTTCCTCGTTGACGCGTTTCTCCAGATTATGGTTGATGAATTCCAGCTCGGTCTGTTTCTGTTTGAGCTCTCTTTCAATCCGCTTTTTCTCGGTGATATCCACCAGTGCCAGCACCGCACTCTCAAAGATCCCCCCCGGAGAGAAGTTCGGCGTGATGCTGATGGACAGCGTGCGCGCCACATCAGTCAACGCGCTGACTGCGTATTCCAGGTTGTGCAGGGTTCGTTTGTTTTTCAGGGCGCAGGCCAGGGGTTTTTGCTCAGCGGTGAGTTTTTTTGTATCAAGGCTTTTGAGCAACGATTCCACCACGTGGTAGCTGTTCCCCAGCAGGGAGTGTTCCGCGAAGCCGAGCAGCTTTTCAGCATAGGCATTGATAAAGTCTATTTTGCGATCGCGGTCGATGCGCAGTATGCCCACCGGGCTTGTCTGCATAATGCCGGTAATGAAGTTCTGTCGAACCTCCAGCACCTGCTGGGATTCCTGGAGCTCATGGGTCTTGTTCACCAGCTCGAGGCGCTGGCTTTCCTTCTCGTCGTAGACTACTTTCAGTTCGGCATAGGCGGAACTGAGTTCCTCGTTTGTGGACTGCAGCTCTTCGTTGGTGGTCTCAAGCTCCTCGTTGGAAGACTGCAATTCCTCATTGGCCGACTGCAGCTCTTCGTTCAGTGACTGCAGTTCCTCATTGGAGGTTTCAAGCTCCTCAATTACCGTCTGCAGATGCTCCTTGCTGGAAATCAGCTCGTGCTGCAGCTCCTGTATCTGGACATGTCCGTCTTCACTGACACTTTCGACAGGACAATGCTGCAGGGCAAAGGCATTATCCTCTTCCTCCAGCACAATGAGAAAGTACCCCACCGCTTCACCTTCGTGCTCCACCCGCGACGCGAGAATGCGCACGTAGCTCCAGGTGCTGCCCGTCTGGATTTTATGCAGATTCCCCCGAAAAAGAGGTACATCGCCCGAAGAGAGCCTGCCAACAGCAGCGCGCAGATCAATACCCAGCTCACGGGGCAGCATTTTCAGGGCATTGCCGCTGAAGTCACCACTGGGCAGGGTCAGGAAGTTTGAAGCATCGCCTCGCACATGGATGATGCTGTACTCGCAGTCAACCACAATGCTGCACTTGGAGAAAAGCTTCAGGCACGTCTGCGCCAGAGCATCTTCCAGGCGGTACTCTTTGGCCGGCTTGGGTGCCGGTGTCGCACTGCGGCGCAGCAGAGCATAGTTGCCGTTTCCGCTGACGATGGGAGACTTCACCCCCCCTTTGCGTTCGTAAATTTTGGCTTTGTCGTGGAAAGAGGCAAAGAGCGTTTCGTTGTCCCCGATGGATTCCGATTTCCCCAGAAACAGGATGCCCTTGGGGGCCAGAGAGTAGTGGAACAGCGAGAACACCTTCTTCTGCAGTGGCTGAGTAAAGTAGATCAGGAGGTTGCGGCAACTGATCAGGTCGATACGCAGGAAGGGGGGATCTTTAATGAGGTTGTGACGGGAAAAGACGATCATCTCCCGCAGGAATTTGGCAACTTCAAAGCTGGAGCCTTTGCGGGTAAAGTACTTCTCCAGCAAAGCCGGCTCCATGCCCTCCAGTAGTGCCTGGGAGTAGAGCCCCTTGCGGGCGTGCATCAGTGCGTCGGTATCAATATCCGTGGCAAAGATCTGCATATGGCACTTTTTCCCCATGCGGTGCACGATCTCCCACAGCATAACGGCCAGGGTGTAGGCCTCTTCGCCTGTGGCGCAGCCGGGCACCCACACGCGGATACTGTCACCATTGCGTTTGTTCGCCACCAGGCTTTCCAGAGCCTTTTCCAGGGAGTTAAAGGACTCCCTGTCGCGGAAAAAAGCCGTCACACTGATGAGAATGTCCTTGAAGAGCAGCTTCCACTCGTCGGCAGATTCTTCCAGCAGGCTGACGTAGTCCCCGAGGTTGGTAACCCGTGTGGCCGCCATACGCCGTTCAATGCGCCGGTTCAACGTGGTGAGTTTGTAGCCGGAAAAGTCCACCTCACCACGCTCGGTGAGGATGCGGAAGATACGGTCAATATTCCCTGGTGCCTTTTTGATCTGCTTTTCCACCAGGAATTTTTCCGGAAAGCGGAATATTTCGGGAACTTCCTGCCCGATGCGCTCCGGCGGCAAAACCAGATCAACATGGGTAGTGGAAATTGCCGCGTTCGGCATGCTGTCATACTTGGCGGTCGAAGGTTCCTGGGCAATGACGATGCCCCCCTCGGCCTTGATGGCACGCACGCCCACCGAGCCATCGGAGCCGGTGCCGGAAAGAATAATGGCGATGGCCTTCTCTTTTTTCACTTCGGCCAGGGAGCACAGCAGGGTATCCACCGAAGGCTTGGGGCCCATAGGTTGCGCCGGCTGGCGCAGGCGGATTTTCTCATCGGCGGTCAGGGTGATATCATAGTTGGGAGGGGTGATATAGATATGTCCCGCTTCAACGGCAGCTCCATCAACAGCTTCCAGTACCGGCAGCAGGCACTCCTTGGCCAGCAGGGACACCAGCATGCTGCGGTGGCTGGGGCTGAGGTGTTGAGCAATGATATAGGCGATATCGCCATCGGCAGGCAGGTGAGAAGTCAGGGCACGCAGTGCTTCCAGACCACCGGCACTGGCCCCAATACCAACAATATAGATCCCCTTGGCCGGTTGCTCCACTCTCTCACCTCCCGATTGTTATCGTCGCAGAATCCAGAAAATCACCGAAACCACTCCGCTGATAATCACCATCGAGGTCACGGGGAAGTAAAAACGAAAATTTTCCCGTTCTATCACGATATCCCCCGGCAGCCGAAAGAAACCGGCCTTCTGCAGCAGGGGCCACAGAAAGCCGGCGACAAGGAGTATGATCCCTGCAATCACAAGTGTTTTCTGCATGCTTTCCTCCCGTGGAGCCTCACCATAAGTAAACCTTCCGGGCAGGGTTCAGAGAGTGCACAGACAAGCATACGCGAAATACCGCAGGGTTACTCAATAATCTTCAGTCCAAAGCCGTAACCCCACTGGCGGCCTTCTTCCAGCTGCTCAGCTGACGGGCGCATCTGGACCTTGTAGGCGTCCTGCACAATCTTCATATGCATCACTTCGCACAGGCCTTCCGTCATGCTGATGCCCTCGCCACTCCAGCCATAGGAGCCAAAGACCCCCGCTTTGCGGCCGGAGACATTCAGCACGACCAGGTTGGCAACCAGCGAAAGCACTGGCTCCGGCGCTTTCGCGTTGATGGTGGAAGTGCCGAAGAGAATACCTGCGGAAAGCTCGATGGAATCCACCATCTCATTCATGTCCGCCGTGGCGGCGTCAAAGGTCACCACCTCGATACCCGCTTCTTCCAGGCCGACTTTCACGGCGTTCATCATCAGAACCGTATTGCCGTAGGACGAGGCGTAAATAATGGTGACCTTCTGACCGTTGAGGCGCTTGAGGTAGTTCTGAGCCTGTTCGTGATACCACTCCAGGAAGAACTCCGGATCGCGGTCCAGCACCGGTCCGTGGGAAGGGGCAATGATTTTTTTCGGCAGATCGCCGATAAGCTTGTACGCCTTGAGGAAGTGCTCCTTGTAGGGGCGCATGATCATGGAGTAGTAGAATTTGAACGCCTCGATAGAGGTCTTGTAGTCCTCGTCATCCAGTTCCGAGTTCATGATGGCGTCATTGCGCTCGCTGGTGAAATGGGCACCCATGACATCACAAGGGAAGAGGATTTCCTCCTCCACAAGATAACTCATCATCGTGTCCGGCCAGTGCAGAAAAGGTGTGACAAAGAAACGCAAGGTCTTGCCCCCCAGGTCCAGCTCATCACCGGAATTGATGGACCAGGATTTGAATTCGCGATTGACCAGGTTTTCAATAAATTTCTTGCACGGCTTGGAATGGATAACCGTAATCTCCGGGTGGCGCTTCAGCAGCTCCAGCAGACAGCCGGAGTGGTCAGGCTCCGTATGCTGCACCACCACATAATCAATATCAGTGATGGGGAGAATCTTCTCGAGATTACCGAAATACTCTTCAGAGAAATTCGCCTTGGAAACATCAATGAGCACATTCACCTTCTCCCCGCGAACGAGGTAGCTGTTATAGGTGGTTCCGTGCTCGGTGGGTACAACAATATCGAATATTTCCAGCTCAGGGTCCTTGACACCGACCCACTGCACACTTGGACTGAGTTGCTTTTTCATATTTCACCTCCGAATATGTCAGGAATACATACCATTTTTCGCAGAATGAGACCACATTTTCCCGTTTTCACCCACCATTTTCCCCCTGCGCGCTTTACGCCTTCAGAGGTTGGCCTCCCATGCAAAAAACCTTTCCCGAAGCGCAGGAAAACTTTCTTGACAAAGCCGGAACATTCCCTGTATAACCGCAAACCGTCGGAGCGTGGCGCAGCCTGGTAGCGTACACCCTTGGGGTGGGTGGGGTCGTCGGTTCAAATCCGGTCGCTCCGACCATTATGACATAAAAAAGTTTGCGGAATCACACCGCAAACTTTTTTTTTACCATTCCGCCCTGATCAGCTGAAGCCAGGTCCGCTCATCCGGACCCGTGCACTGTACCCATGAGCTGTTCGTGCAGAGTCTCCTGCCAGTGACACACTTTCACCCTTGGTCTTCCCCATGGGGCATGGTACATTCATACACTTCACTGCCAGCACAGCAAACCCTGTCCCACGGTCCGCCACAACCGGGAACACAAACCCTATACACTCTACCCTAAGCGGAGGTTTTAGCGCATGTTGCAGGACATGATTCCCCAAGCACTCACCTTTGATGATGTCTTACTGGTGCCCTCCTACAGCAACGTCCTTCCCCATGAAGTCTCCACCAGGACCAAACTCACCAGCAACATCGACCTCAATATCCCCATCGTGTCTGCTGCCATGGATACGGTCACTGAAGGACGCCTGGCCATCGCCATCGCCCAGGAAGGCGGCATCGGCATTATCCACAAGAACATGTCCATTGAACGTCAGGCCGACGAGGTAGACAAGGTCAAGCGCTCAGAATCAGGCATGATCGTCGATCCCATCACCATCGGCCCCGACGCCATGATCAAGGACGCCGAAGAGCTGATGAGCAAGTACAAGATCAGCGGCGTGCCCGTCACCGTGGAAGGTAACCGTCTGGTGGGCATCCTGACCAACCGCGACCTGCGCTTCTGCAAAGACTACACCCGCAAAGTTTCCGAATACATGACCTCCAAAAACCTCGTCACCGTCTCCATGGGCATCAGTCTTGAAGCAGCCGCTGACATCCTCCACGAACACCGCATCGAAAAACTCCTCGTCGTCGACAACGACAACACCCTCAAAGGCCTGATCACCACCAAAGATATTGAAAAGCGCCAGAAATACCCCAACGCCTGCAAGGATGAATTCGGCCGTCTGCGCGTCGGCGCTGCCGTCGGCACCGGCGCCGACACCATTGAGCGGGCAGCGGCTCTCGTGAAAGCCGGCGTCGACGTCATCGTCATCGACACCGCCCACGGCCACTCCCAGAAAGTGCTGGAAACCGTCAGGGAAGTCCGCACCATCTACCCCAACCTGGAGATCATCGGCGGCAATATCGCCACCAAAGAAGCCGCCAAGGCCCTCATCGAAGCTGGCGTCAACGCCGTCAAAGTCGGCATCGGCCCCGGCTCCATCTGCACCACCCGCATCGTGGCTGGCGTCGGCGTCCCCCAGATCACTGCCATAACCGAAGTCGCCCGCTACTGCGACCCCCTGGGCATACCCGTCATCGCCGATGGCGGCATCAAGTACTCCGGCGATGTGGTGAAGGCCATCGCCGCCGGAGCCAACTGCGTCATGATCGGCTCCCTCTTCGCCGGAACCGGAGAATCGCCGGGTGACATTGAGCTTCTGCAGGGCCGCAGCTACAAGGTTTACCGTGGCATGGGTTCCGTTGGCGCCATGCGCCAGGGCAGCAAAGACCGCTACTTCCAGGGTGACGTCAAGGAAGACCAGAAATTCGTGCCTGAAGGCATCGAAGGCAAGGTTCCCTACCGTGGCAGCCTGGCCGGCAGCGTCCACCAGATCGTCGGCGGCCTGCGCTCCGGCATGGGCTACTGCGGCTGCGCCGACATTGAAATGCTGCGCAAGGAAGCGCGCTTTGTGCGCATTACCAACGCCGGCCTGCGCGAATCCCACGTCCACGATGTCATCATCACCAAAGAAGCCCCCAATTACTTTGTAGAGAGCTGATATGAGCACCATTGATTCCAATAAAATCCTCATCCTCGACTTCGGCAGCCAGTACACCCAGCTCATCGCGCGGCGCGTCCGCGAAGCCCGGGTCTATTGCGAAATCATGCCATTTAACACCAGCATCGAAATCATCCGCGACTTTGGCGCCCGTGGCATCATTCTCTCCGGCGGCCCAGCTTCCGTCTTCGCCGAGGAAGCGCCCCTGCCCGACAAAGCCATCTTCGACCTGGGCCTGCCCATACTGGGCATCTGCTACGGCATGCAGCTCATCGGACACACCCAGGGCGGCCGTGTCGCCACCTCCGCCAAGCGGGAGTTCGGACGCGCCAAACTTCTCATCGACAACCAGCAGGATCTCTTCGCCGACCTGGATATCGTCGATAACACCTGCACCGTCTGGATGAGCCACGGCGATAAAGTGGAACAGCTCCCCCCCGGTTTTGAAGCCATCGCCCACACCGAAAACGCCCCCATCGCCGCCATGCGCAATGGCGAGCGTCGCATCTGGGCCATCCAGTTCCACCCTGAAGTGGTGCACACCTACGAAGGCGCCACCATGCTGGCCAACTTCGTACACAAAATCTGCGGCTGCGAACCCACCTGGAACATGACCAACTTCATCGAATCAAAAATAGCCGAAATCCGCGAAACCGTCGGTGACGCCAGCGTGCTGTGCGCCCTCTCCGGCGGCGTCGATTCCTCCGTCGCTGCCGTGCTCATCCACCGCGCCATCGGCGACCGCCTCACCTGCGTCTTCGTCAACAACGGACTGCTGCGCAAAAATGAAGCCGAAGCGGTCGTCAAGACCTTCCGCGACCACTATCACATGAACCTGCACTATGAAGACGCCTCGGATCGCTTCCTGCAGAAACTGGCCGGAGTCAGCGATCCCGAGAAAAAACGCAAAATCATCGGCAACGAGTTCATCTATGTCTTTGAAGACGTGAAAAAGCGCCTTGGCTCCTTTGACTTCCTGGCCCAGGGAACCCTCTATCCCGACGTCATCGAATCCGTCAGCGTCAAAGGCCCCTCCGCCGTCATCAAGAGCCACCATAACGTGGGTGGCCTGCCCGAAAATATCGACTTCAAACTGCTGGAACCCTTCCGCGAACTGTTTAAAGATGAAGTTCGCCTGGTGGGGCTGGAACTGGGTATGCCCGATGAAATCGTCCACCGCCACCCCTTCCCCGGCCCCGGCCTGGGCATCCGTGTCCTGGGCGAAATCAGCAAGGAGCGCCTGGACGTACTGCGGGAAGCCGACCACATCTTCCTGGAAGAGATCAAGATGGCCGACCTCTATCGCCACATCTGGCAAGCCTTTGTCGTCCTGCTGCCCGTCAACACCGTCGGCGTCATGGGCGATGAACGCACCTATGAAAACGCCTGCGCCCTGCGCGCCGTCACCAGCGTCGACGGCATGACCGCCGACTGGGCCCACATCCCCTACGAAGTGCTGGCCCGCATTTCCAACCGCATCATTAATGAAGTCAAGGGCATCAACCGCGTGGTGTACGATATTTCCAGTAAACCACCAGGCACCATTGAGTGGGAATAGGAAAGCAATCGCTCACCGCGAGTGAGCGGGAATACACGTGAATGCAAATGGGTGTCGCCTTTGGCGACACCCATTTTTAGCAAGAGGGGAAAAGGGCCTCACGCAGTGCCCGCAAAAACTCCCGATCTCCTCATCACATTCCCTGTTTTCACGCCCGTTCGCTACGCTCACTTAAGACGCTGAGAGCGCCAAGGAAATACAAATGAATGAATTTGGGCACCTATCTTCTCTGCGTTCTCTGCGGCTTTGCGAGAGAAAAATGCCTTTCGTGTATTCGGAAATCCTGAATAATTCCACAGATTTTGAATGATAGCTGCACCTCAGACACAAAGAATGGCAATGCCTCAGCCGGTCAGGCAAACTGACCGGCACACCAGCCCGACGACCACGCCCACTGCAGGTTATACCCTCCCAGCCAGCCCGTCACATCCAGCACCTCGCCCACAAAATACAGCCCCGGTACCGTCTTGCATTCCATGGTCTTGGATGAAATCCCGTCACAGTCAACACCACCACGGGTCACCTCCGCCGTGCGATACCCCTCCGTGCCATTGGGAGTTACCTGCCAGTGATGCAGCTGGCGGAAAACAAGCTCCACCTGCTTCCTGCTGAGCTGTGCCAGCTGCGTATCCAGCAGTTCCACTGGTAAGAGAGCCGCCACCATCCGCGCAGGCAACAGGCGCGTCAGCACAGTCTTCACCTGCTGTTTCGGCTGCTGCTCGCGCGCCTCGCCGATGACCTCATCAACAGAAGCACTCGGCAGCCAGTCAATCGTTACCGCCTGCCCCGGCTGCCAATAGTTGGAAATCTGCAGAATGGCCGGGCCACTCAGACCGCGATGGGTAAAAAGGACATTCTCCCGGAAGGAAATACCCTCCACCTGCACTGTCGCCTCCACCGCAATGCCCGACAGCGGAGCCAGCCGCTGTTTGTCCTGGGGCTGCAGGGTCAGGGGAACCAGCCCCGCCGAAGGCCGCCTGACGGTCAGGCCGAACTGCTCCGCGATGCGGTATCCCAGAGGGCTGGCCCCAAGGGGAGGAATGGACAGCCCCCCCGTCGCCACCACCAGTGAGCGGCACCTGTAGCCACCACGGGAAGTGTGCAGGGAAAAGGCCCCGTCCTCAAGGCGCTCCACTGAATGAATTGTGGTTCCCAGCATGACCGTGGCAGAAGAGCGACGGCACTCCGCAAGGAGCATATCCACCACCTGTGCCGCACTCTCATCGCAGAAGTACTGCCCGTGCTCCCGCTCGTGCCACTTGATCCCGTATTCGCTGATCAGAGACAGGAAATCCCACTGGTTAAAGCGACTGAGGGCTGACTTGACGAAGTGGGGATTGTGGCTGAGATAGTGGCCCGCGCTCAGCTGCGCATTGGTGAAATTACAGCGCCCACCGCCGGAGACAAGCACCTTGCGGCCCGCCTGGGTATTATGATCCAGCACCACCACGCGACGGCCCCGCTTGCCCGCCTGGGCCGCACACATCAGGCCCGAAGCTCCCGCGCCAAGAATCACCACATCGAAATTTTGCATTGCACGTCCTTAGGCGAATGTTTCAATAATGCACAAAGCAATGAGACAAGGACCACGCATGGCCACAGATAACAAGTAAAATATCACAATGATGCCCGTCAATCGCTTGAAGTTTTCGCTGCTTCGCCATATATTGGCATGAATTTCGGAGCCAAAATAAACACTGAATGAGGTGTAAAATGGAATCCATCCTGGCAGATGCAACGGTGAGCGTAACGGAACTCAAGCGCAGCTATGCTGAAATCCTGCGAAAGGCTGAGGACTTCCCCGTAGCCATCCTGAATCATAATCGCCCGGAAGCCTACCTGCTGCCTGCGGCCTATTATGAACGGCTTTTGGAGCGTTTGGAAGATATCGAAGATGCTTTACTGATACGAGAGCGACAAGAGGGGCCGTTTATTGAGGTAAGCCTCGATGACCTATAAGCTGCGCTTTCACGAAAAAGCCCTTGCCGAATGGCGCGCACTGGACAACAGTATTCGCGAACCCCTCAAAAGAAAACTTGCCAGCCGACTGCAACAGCCCCATGTTCCTGCCGATGCCCTCAACGGCATGCCCAACTGTTATAAAATCAAACTCAAACGCATTGGATATCGCCTGGTATATCAGGTCTGCAACGACACCGTAGTGGTATCTGTGATCGCGGTAGGCAAGCGCGACAAAAACCATGTTTATGGTAGCGCCAATACTCGACTGGAAACGGACAAGCCGTGATGGGATGCTTGAAGATTGAGCATCTGACGGCACACTTGATCCCTGACAGTTTACTGTAATACCTCAAACCAGGCAGGCAATTGAAAAACCTTCAGGTACAAGGCGCCCGCAAAACTCGGAGTGAAGCGTACTCCCTGTACGTTGCTCCGCACGAGCTTCCAGCAGGCAACGCCGCAGATGGGGGCTTTTCAGCAGCCTGCTCTCACAAAGGACATCACAATGACCCAGAAAAACTCATGGGAGACCTTCTTCGATGCCCATGCTCCCCAGTATCACTCGAATATTTTCACGAAAGACACCCTGCGGGAAATTGACTTCCTGCTGGATGAGCTGAACCTTCCGGCAGGCAGCACCATACTGGATATTGGGTGCGGTACAGGACGGCACTCCAGAGAGCTGGCAAAGCGTGGTTACCGTGTCACCGGCCTGGATCTGTCGTCTGAAATGCTGGCGAATGCGGCAACAATGGCGAAAGACGCCGGGGTGAGTGTTCAGTGGGTGCATGCCGATGCCACGAGCTTTTCCCTGCCAGAGCAGTTTGACGCTGCCATTTGCCTGTGCGAGGGTTCCCTGGGGCTTTTGAGCCAAACGGACGACCCCATTGCGCAGCCGCTGTCCATTCTGTGCAACATCTCCCGCAACCTGAAGCCAGGGGCGCGGATGGTGGCGACGGTCCTCAGTGCGGCCCGCATGCTGCGCTCCTATTCCGACGAGGATGTGGCGGCGGGGCGCTTTCATCCTCTATCCCTGGTGGATTCCACGGAAATGTCACCACGGGAGGGGCTTCCAGCTGTTGTCGTGCGTGAGCGCGCTTTCGTAGGGACAGAGCTCCGACTGCTCTTTCAACTCGCGGGCTTGACGGTGGATCACATGTGGGGCGGAACAGCGGGAAACTGGGGAAGGCGGCCCCTGGAGCTTGACGAGTATGAAATTATGGTCGTGGCAACCAGGACAGGCGAACCCTCCTGTGCTGCAGACGCTTTCCTTCGCCCCGAAAAGAGGCACGATAGCCAGGCAAGCAATTGACTGCAGGTGGAACCACTCTCTACCGAACAAGCTGCAAATCTGCGGATACTCTCTGCTGTCGCTGATTTCCTGAGCCATGGCTTACCGTGGGGCCATCAAACAGGCTCTCTGGCTATGCCATTCCTAGCAGCAGTGCTCTTCCAGCCACTCCAGCATGGCGAGGGACTCCTCATCTTCCGCCTGCTCAAACAGTTCATAGAGCTGGTTGATGTTGGTGTGTATGAGAAAGAGGTCATCCGGTTTGGGGCCAGAACGCGGGGTGCGTTTCGCGAGGAAATAGGCCCAGAATGGAGAGGCTGCTAGCGGATCTGCAGCCAGTTTTTCGATGCGCTGCATAAGGATTCCGGCACGGCCATCACAGTCGATACCCTTGAAAGTCGCGTAGCGGTCAATCGTTGATTCTGTTTCAGCTTGATTCATGGGAGTCCTCCGATTCGGTTGATTGCGTAGAGGTGATTTTGCAAGATTTACGCCAGACACGCCGATTACGCAAAGTCCTGAATAGACGCTGCTTTCGCCACGGCACCCAAGGACGCATGGGTCAATATTGGCACCACTGACACCCTGCATGTAAGAAAAGCTACAGTGCCGCACAAAAGACTCAACGTAACCATGCACAGTCCTACAGTTGAAGTTCTGCAGGAGCGCCAGTGTTCCGAGAGCGGCCCCAGATGACAAGCAGCAAAAACTCGAGCCATGGATGACAGCAAGTGCCTTCGGGAGGAATGCTGGCAAGAGTGCTGCTTCACCGTGAAAAGCTCCGACTCAACGAAAGACAAGCTGCTCAGGCAGTTCATTTCCTTGCCAATTGAAGCTTGTGGGGAACTGGTGTAGATTGAGCCAACTGACTTCCAGTCAGATGCAGAGAAATTCCCCCAAAACAGGCAAACAGTTGCAGATGGAGTTTTTCAGCAGCCTGCTCCACAGAAGGTACCATGTTCACATATCTTGCCATAGGCATGGCGCTGGGCCTCTCTTCCGGGCTGGCTCCCGGCCCGGTGCTCACTCTGGTTATTTCCGAAACCCTGCGTTCCGGCATCCGCGCGGGTGTCAAAGTGGCGATGACTCCCCTTCTTACGGATGCGCCTATCATTGCCCTTACGTTACTGCTGCTGGCCCAGCTTGCGAATTTCCAGCTGATCCTGGGTATTATTTCCATCGCGGGAGGAGTGTTCCTCTTCATGATGGGGCTTCAGAATATCCGCATCAAGGGTATGGAGCTGGAATTGGCCGAGGATCAATCCGCTCCTCTTCTGAAGGGCATCCTGGCCAATGTGCTCAGCCCATACTCCTACCTCTTCTGGGTCAGCGTCGGCTCCCCCATCATGACCCGGGCCAACCAGTTGTCGCTGTGGGCTGTGGTGCTTTTCCTGCTGGGTTTCTCCTTCTGCCTGGTGGGCTCCAAGGTGTGCCTGTCGCTGCTGGTAGGCCGGTCCCGCACTTTTATCCAGGGGCCAGTATATCTCTATATCATGCGCGGGCTCGGATTGGTGCTGATAGGGTTGGCGATGTTACTGCTGTATGAAGGATTGAAACTTTTTGGACTGGCAGGCACGGCACCGTAACCTGTGCGACTGCAGGTTGCATTATGGGGAGCGATTTTCGCTTGCCACACCCTGGCGGGCTTTTTCCAGCAGGATAGACAGGTGCTCCTGCACTTCTGCTCTGGCTTTATATTCCAGTGCTCCAGATAGGGCAGAGCCTGCTCATATTTCCCTTCCTTCAGGAGAAACTGACCGACATCACGATTCAACGTAACATCCTCCGGGTCCAGAGCATATGCAACGATCCGGCTGACATGTGTAGGTAGCGTTGGTACGAATGATTACAGCTCGATCCTGCGTGACAGCTTCATTGATTGCGGCCAGAACTGCATGGCCAAAATCGGGATCAGTTCCGGATAGCCTTGCAAACTCATGGATTGCTGCCCATTGATCGGCGAATAATTCCGCCACCTTATCCGTGAAAGCCCCCGCAACAACTCCGTCTAACTGACCATCAATCGCCTTGTAGGCCAACCTTAAATCATGCCAACTCGTCGATCGAAAAATTAACTCCTCCTCCAGCAGAACATCAGAGGCATGCGCTCCGATTATCGCTACGAACAAAGTTACCAAGATCATGTGAACTGCTCCACTGCGTATGTTTGGTTGTTGTGGCTTCATGGTCGAGTTACCGTTAGTGTGCGAATCGAATCTCCACCAAAATGTAACTCTCGGATGGCATCCATTGCCTCAGGAGTCGTGCGGATGCAACCCAATGTCGCATGCTCAGCTCCGCATCGGTTCGCCAAGTCGCAGGCGCCTTGCCTGCCCGCATGGACACCCATGAAAGTTGGAAAGTGCGGCACCGGAATTGACCTGGGGCCTTTGTGAAGAGAATCCACGCTGTCCGATGAAGCAACCATCGGTCGCAATCGTTAAGCAATCAATACAATCTCATGGTCTTACAGATGGAGGTGTTTTCTGCACTACTCTTGTGACATCCTCACGCCAAGCCACCCAGGAAACAACCGTCCCCCTGGGACTCCCCCCATATGCAGCTATATGCGGCAATATATCCCGGAACCGGTCTGATGCTTCGGGTGGCCAATACGACACCTCTTCTCCATATAGCCTCATATATCGACTACCATAAATCTGGCTTGCTGATACCTGACTTTTCATCACAAAGAATCGTTTCCAACTTTGGCGGTAGTCAGAAGGCATAATCCAGAGAATAATGGCTTCTTTTAAAATCGGCTCTCCATTCCAGGTTCCTTCCTGGTCTTTCCAATTATAGTCGATCACCTCAGTCCCTGCTAAATAAAGAGATATACCACCAGAACCTTCGTACTTCAGCCCATCGTAGTGCCCACTGGGTATAACGCCTGTTTCTTTTTTCACGACCCACCAGCCAGCAGGTAAATTTTCCTTTATCTGCTCAGCGTAGTACCTGAGTTCATCATAATCATCCGCTCCCGCGGTGCCGATGGCAAACAAACCAAGCAATACCAACGCCATCATGATCTTGCAGATCCTATATCTGCGTATCAGCATTACACACAATCCTCCCTGCCCATGAGACCGCTTAACGCACGTGCTGATTCAGGGTGTTTCCGGTGTAGATTTATGATACTTTGACTGAACACAGATGTAACCCCTGAGGCGCATTTAGAACAATTTCATGCGTACTTTTTTATCCATCTAGCCATTTCATCTGCAAGGCGTCTATCTTCCCACCCAACGTAATTCTTTCCTTGGCCGTCTGTAGCTGCCCAAATCCGCACATGCGGTCTGACGAAAAATTCTTCACTAGAAAGAACATCATGATCAATATCAAATGACAACGCGATAAGATACTTATCCTGATCAGATGGAAAGAAAAGCGTTTTAGCCAACCGATTATTAAAAAAAATAATCAGCAGATTTCCTCTTTGTCCAAGATGCGAAAAATCACGTACTAAAAGGCTTTCAACCTCAAATGCTGGACGATACTTATCGCCTCTGAAACTGCTGCGTTCACTTGGTAGAACTTCCCAAGAGTATGCAGCTCTCAAAGATATTTTGAATGCATCTATTGATTGATAACTTGAGATATCACCTATCAGCAACACGGGTGCTTTTATTGAGTCAAAACGGCCATTATCTTCACACCCGAGTACAAAAGCCAGCACGACAATCAAGGCTAACCGCATTGTACTTTTCAGCATAATCATGGATAACGACTCCCGGATTTGCTTAAACTATTCCAATATCCAAGTGTTGTACCAGGATCATATGTTTGCAACTGACCAGAATTGGCTTTAACTAAACAGGTATTGACACAATCTTGAGTTGAGTTTGCACTTTTTGCAGCATTGCGACCACACCGATTATTAAAATCATCCATAGCGCGTTCACCTTTTTCTTGGTTGTGCATCCAATCTCCTCTTTTCTCATGAGCCCAACCCAAAACTATTGCCTCAAACTGACTATTTTCATGAGCAAGCATACAGCTGCCGAGGCAGTGACGATACGCATCACCAATACCGTTGTGTGTCGATCCGGGAAAACGATTAGCTGCATCTTGCAATGCATCGTTATAGACATCTTGGGGCCATCTCCACAACCCCAATGGATCGACCCAGCTAACCGGATTATTTTGGACATACCCATACGTATTCAACCCACCTCTCAATCCAATCGGGTCACTCTGGGTATAGCGCCCGATACTGGCATCATAATATCGGTGCCAATTGTACCACAGCCCGCTTTCCTGGTCGTAATACTGGCCGGGGAAGCCAAGATTGAGGCCACCTATCTGGTCGATCTGCACCGTGCGGTCAAAGGCCTGGTTGTCTGCTCGCCAGACCACGGCTTTGCTGTTGTTGGTCACCACTTTCAGCCAGCCAAAGTGACCAAAGTGCTGTTAGGTAGTCAGTAACCTTTTTACCATCTATCTTAGAAACACCAACAATCAGACCTCCCGGTGGATGAAGGATTGCGTTATAAAACAGTAAAAATTCGCTTTTCCCTATTTGTACCTCAATCAAACTAATATCTTCAGATTCCGATTGCACACTAATCACTTGGTAGCTTTTTCCAACCGTGGAAAACTTTCCTCTAAACCAATTAAGCTGAAGGGAAGGCTCATAAGCAGCGGCTTGACATCTTTTCCGTGAAAAATCAATACATGGCTCTGAGTCAACCCTCCACCCATTTGCCCGACACGCTGTAAGCGCAAAAACCAATTCTGGCTCACCACCACATTCACCACTAATTTTGCATACTCGGCCAAAGTTGGCTCATCAAACCTTACCAACAAATCAAGAAAATCATATATGATTTGAGGTAAATCCTCATGGCCAGTGGTACAATTACTCACCCCAAAAAGAAAAAAAACAGCAATGCGCTTTTCACAAGATTTGAAATATTTTCACCTCACTCTCAAAGGGCCTTGATCATTTCGAAGAGCATCCCACAACCAGTATATCCTTATCCCAGCTCCAGCAGCTATTCAAAAAAACATTTATCAAAAATGAAAGCAAAAAAATCATTCCAAACAAGATAAGCAAAGCAACAGAAATGCCAAACCGCTGATAAACGGTCAAAGCCCTAAAATATAAACTAATGCCAAATACTACAAAAAAGAAGACAAGAAAAAAAATTAAGATAAAAAACATCATCTCACCACTTACTAATTATATCGAAGCAAGTCCCAGCAAGATAAAATGAACATCAACTCAATAAGCACATAAATAAAGACAGCGGCAACCTTAATCAGTCCATCCTTTACAACAAATCTTTCTATCTCAAACCCAATCATCAATGTAACTGAGGACTAACCGCGCAACCAGATGTATTAGGTGTCTAGTGTTGCTTTATGCGCGCGTAGATCCAGAGCGTTGCAGATGCAAGTGGTAATTCCCCAGGGGCATTAATGCCTTAGCTGATGTCTTAATTGTGTTAATACTAAAAAAACACACTACTTCATGGGAGAAACATGCACAAGCAAGCGGGAAAAATCTCTCAGTTTTTGAAAGTTATTCGCCTCTTCCACGACACTTATATTTATCGATATATTGTTGCAATCCTTAATGAAGAATCTCAATAAAGATAAACGACGCCTCAAAGGACTACTGTCACTTCCCCAATAGCTCGATTCTGGCAATCCATCAATGGTCTCATCTAATGTGATATGTCCATTTTCTTTGATGGCAATTTTATACCATCCGCCAATATCCATTTTATGCGCTCCCATGATGTCGGGAGTTGTTAACCCGTCTTCAAATGGCAAGTCTAAAATAATCTCATACCATCTCCTTTTATATTTGCATTGAAATTCGAAGGACGCCGAATTATCTTTCAGCCAAAAGTCAAAAGTATCTATGACGACAGGATCAAAGAGGTCGTCTGCCGGAAAAGCAAGATCATAAAAAAAGATAATGTTATCCCTGTAATGTGCGACAAAAAGCATTAAGCACGCAATGAAAATTCCTGGGAAAAACAGCTTCCTCATGTAGAAAACTCCTATGGCATAAGTCGTCTATATTCATCGACGACACGATCAGCCCAGTGCTGGCAATTATTGCCAAGTAATGAATAGCTTCCGTCTGCAGGTGGGTCCAGATTGTTAATAGCCTGGCGCATTATATCGTCGTCATAACCATCTTTACAGCGGCCATAGTTTGACTTCCTCCCTTCGGGCTCACCAAAACGACCTTCTTTACCAAACCCCACACTTGATCCATCATCAAACCAGATTTGCTGATGGCCTATCACCGTATTCAGCCTTTCATCAAATTGATTTCAATGACAAATCTCATACCATTCAATGGTCTATAGCAAATTGAAGCCAACCCCATCGGATCAACCAGGCTCACTGGATTTCCATTGGCATACACATATAACTTATTCATATTCGGGCAGATCAATATTTTTTAAAAAAGCACTCACAACATCTCTAGACCCGGTTAACACTGTCCTAAAGGAAAATCCTTCGACAACTATCCATTCAGCAGCAAATGACCCTGCAGCATCAGAAAAGACCCCCCTAAAATGGCAATTTAATTCATCGAAACATCTCCCACCGAAATAACGAATTATACCGGGATATTCCAAGGGACGCCCTCCCCAAGCATTATACATACCTGTCGCGTCAAGCACATAAGAACGATCTTGAAATACCACAGTAATTTTCTTCACGTAGTTTTCTGGGATATTTGCATCTACTCCGAAAGGAATACCTCCATTGATACGACATATTGAGCCACCTGAAGAACAATATTCTATATCGGCATTTTTTTTGTCGAACACCGCTTCAATAATCGTCACATTCACACTACTGGGCAGAGTAAAACTTGAAACAGATTCTGCTAAAACCCAAAAGGGGCTGCATAATGCAAGAACTGCGACTATATAAAAACGTATCATGGCACCACCCTCAATATATGATCTAAGCTATTAACAATATACTTACGAATATCCGGACCTAAAATCACACACCCTTCCTATGCGCTTTGATTTCCATATCTATTATCTCTGTGTATCTGCAAAGCGTCCCTGCCAAAAGTATTTGTCCCAGATAGAGGAATTAAGGGCAACACACCAGAACCTGTACGTGTGCTATTAAATTGTGGCCCAATTTGATAAATTCCCTCTGGGATCGGGCCAACATTTTTAACATGCTGCATTTCTGGGTTGTTCCATCCTGGGCCTTTTCCAGAATACCCCCTTCCGACATACGCGAGATCACCATTACCATCATCATAAAACAATTGTCCCGTTGACTGGCGATATACCCAATCAAGGCCAGTCGGATCAATGCGCATTAAAGGGTTATTTCCCACATACCCATAGGTATTCAACCCACCTCTCAATCCAATCGGGTCACTTTGGGTATAGCGCCCGATACTGGCATCATAATACCGGTGCCAATTGTACCACAGCCCGCTTTCCTGGTCGTAATACTGGCCGGGGAAGCCAAGATTCAGCCCGCCGATCTGGTCAATCTGCACGGTGCGGTCAAAGGCCTGGTTGTCTGCTTGCCAGACTATAGACTGGCTGGCGTTGGTCACCACTTCCGGCCGGCCAAGGTGATCGTTGTGGATGAAGGAGAGTGTACTGCCCTTGACCAAGCCGATGGGCTGGCCGTGCAGCCAGATATACTGGCGCGTCAGCGCCGTACTGTCATGGGCTGTCTCACCCAATAAAGCACCATCGGCATAAATCTCAAGTATCCATTCACAGTTTCATCGCAGGTTGCCTTTTCAACAGGGAGCTTGATCCATCATCAACGAATACAAAATTATTTTCCGTCACGAAATAATATGTATTCACCTTCATTGATAAAACCAATTTCCCCATCTGACAAACGAACCTTGTATACTAGGTAATGCTTTACATCAATACACTTCAATACTTTCACTTCCTGTTGCGCCTGCAATTCTGCAATCTTTTTTTTAGGTGGTAATGACATTGCCGTTTCTAATGTCTCATATACCGGCACAACTTCTTTTGCAATCAAGGATAAACCTCTCTCCTGAAAACAACCACTTGCGAAAAAAAACACTACAAAGGCCAATCCAATTCTTATCACTTTTATCACCTCGCCCAAGGAGCATCATCCCAAAAACCACGCCGTGGCCCTGGATAAAATGTTACCCCTCCATAATACGATGAATTCAATAAATCGTAACCAATGCTGACAGGGAAAAAGGAACTCAAAATAGGACTATTTAACACACTATTTAAACAAGTTTTATGTGGATCACCACAGTTGTTACTCAAAGCGCTGTAATTCCCTTGATCTTTCGCGTAACACTCCTCAAGTTGCTGTTCCTGCTCAGATGTTAAGTTGAGAGTAAATCCAATACCTGAACGAAACGTAGATTGTCGATGCGCATAGTTTGAAGCATTAGAATATGTAGTATCCCAGCCATTAGGTCCCCATGAATAATTTTTTCCATTCACGTTTGCAGATATATGTCCAAATGAAGAATTACGCCAACCGATAGGTTGCCAAACAATCAATTCAGTGTAAAGCCCCATTGGATCGACATACTTCACCGGATTCCCATTGGCATACCCATAGGTATTCAACCCACCCGCCAGCCCAATCGGGTCACTCTGGGTATATCTTCCAGTGGTGGCATCGTAGTAACGGTGCCAGTTGTACCACAGTCCGCTTTCCTGATCGTAGTACTGCCCTGGAAAGCCCAGATTCAGCCCGCCAATCTGGTCAATCTGCACGGTGCGGTCAAAGGCCCTGTTGTCAGCTTGCCAGACTATGGACTGGCTGGCGTTGGTCACCACTTCGGGCCGGCCCAGGTGATCGTTGTGGATGAAGGAGAGTGTACTGCCCTTGATCAGGCCGATGGGCTGGCCGTGCAGCCAGATATACTGGGTGGTGAGTGCTGTGCCGTTGGCCGACGTCTCGCCCAGCAATGCGCCATTTGGCGAGTAAATGTAGTTGACACTGCCACCGGCTCCACTTTTGCGCACGCGCTGGTTCAGGGCGTTGTAGATGTAGGTGGTAATGCCTCTCGCATTATCAGATTTATATCCTCTTTCCAAGTTACCCAAGACAAAACCCCAGTATGATAAGGCGAATCTGGCCAACCTGTTGTTATTGAGGGGAATGATGAGGCTATTTCATTAAATTCTTTAAGAGATTCGATATGGTGAGAAGTATAGCCATACACCCTTATCTTTTCATCAGAGTAAACTTCTTTGGCTGGCACAGGACTTTTCATTACAAAAAAGCGTTTCCAGCTCAATCGGTATTCTGGTGGCATAATCCAAATCTCTAGAGACTCTTTAGCAAGTGCTTCACGATGCCAAACTTCATTTTTATCCTTCCAATGAAAAAAGACATCAATATCTCCTTCCAGTAAAAGTAATATCCCCTTAGATCCATCATACTCCAAACCATCATAGTGCCCATAAGGAATAACACCAGTTATTTTTTTTATTAATCGCCAAGAATCCGGCATACTATCTTCTATTATTTTTGCATAATACTCCAGCTCATTATAATCACTAACCATAGCGATACTCACAATACAAAAACTGAATACTACAATAAGAATTGCAATTTTGAACTTGATGAATTTCATTCTGATATTCTTCAAGGTATTGCCCCTAATCTGCCACCTGGTGCACCGGGATATATTAACTCGAAGTTTAATACAGCATCTTGAACGGCATTATGACAGTCATTGATAAAGGGAAACCAAAGTCCATTGTTCTGGTTTTGTCGCATAAATCTCATGATCTCTTCCTCTTTACCCACACTGCCTTCTACTTCATTGCAGAAATCACCACCAGAGCGTCCCCTCTCATTAGAAATTTTTCCACTCCCAAAACTTCCCCGCATCCCTTCAGCCGTATTTGTCGTGGTATCCCACAGGCATGGTTGCCATAAAAGGGAAATCCGTCTACTTTGCGATTGCAGATAAGTACCTGCAACCCCATCGGATCAACATAGTTCAAAGGATTCTGAAGAGCGTACCCATACGTATTCAACCCACCCGCCAGTCCAATCGGGTCACTCTGGGTATATCTGCCAGTGATGTTCTGTTTATAGTTAAAGTAATTGCTCAAAAAATCATCCAGCACCAAAAAGAACATCTATTAAATTCTTCACCCACCGAATTGTTTTTGTGATAAACGAATCCTTCCCGGATTTGAGATCTCTAAAGTAGAGTACCGTGCAGTAAATCATGAAAGCAATAGCAAGACATATTATTACAAATGAAAATGTTGACATTTAAAAACCCCACGTACCTATTTCTCGGATAATTTCCCTAGGTTTATCCTGAAAATTTCCCACTTTATTTTTTAAAAAATTCCACATAGATGGTTCACAAGGGTCATCAAACTCCGTCCCAAAAGGTAAAACTCCCAAAAGATTTTCCCAACTAGCATCGGACCAACTTTCATTCCAAGCTTCATTCCATTGCTGCAGTGAACGATCCCAGGCAGATTGAGCAGACCAGAGGTTCCATGTACCAAGTGTCATTACTCCAATACCAACAGGTACACCCATACCAGTACTCACTAACCCTGCTGTTGCACCAAGCTTTAACATACCGCTCGCATACAGACGACCTGCATTTGCAGCATTACTAAGTGAAGAAACCCCTTTAGTAGGGTTAAATAATCCATGGGGATCAATATACTTCACCGGATTCCCGTTGACATACGAATACGTATTCAACCCACCCGCCAGCCCAATCGGGTCACTCTGGGTATATCTTCCAGTGGTGGCGTCATAGTAACGGTGCCAGTTGTACCACAGTCCGCTTTCCTGATCGTAGTACTGCCCTGGAAATCCCAGATTCAGCCCGCCAATCTGGTCAATCTGCACGGTGCGGTCAAAGGCCCTGTTGTCAGCTTGCCAGACTATGGACTGGCTGGCGTTGGTCACCACTTCGGGCCGGCCCAGGTGATCGTTGTGGATGAAGGAGAGTGTACTGCCCTTGATCAGGCCGATGGGCTGGCCGTGCAGCCAGATATACTGGGTGGTGAGTGCTGTGCCGTTGGCCGACGTCTCGCCCAGCAATGCGCCATTTGGCGAGTAAATGTAGTTGACACTGCCACCGGCTGCGCATTCAGACCATTACCAGCCATCAGCAGTTAGACCAGCACGTTGAATGGAAGCCATGCCCTGCGTTTCATATTGTCGCCTTTCATGTCCATAAACATTCAAACCTCTACAGAATAAGATTAATATCCTGACATGTTTTTCGAGAAACAAAACATATAATGAAATTTAATTATCAAAATCAACCATTAATCTTCAGGCAAAAACTCTAATTGAATCCTAAACAAGAATTCCAGTTTATTAATCATAGAATTACGACAAGCCTCTATAATCATTGAATATTCATCCATATCAACATCATCAAGTATCATGATTCTATTCTGCAATGCAGCTATTTGAGCATGAATATCATCAGCAAGCTCCAGTGGAAAATTTATCAGCATATGAGTCAACTCATCAAGTGAAACATCTTCTTCAATCGATAACCGAAAAAAAATCTCTGGATGTTTTTCGAAAAACAACCCACCACTTCTTTTAAAGTCTCCTCTTTCACCACCATCAAGGCACTTCATGATAATCAATCCTGCATGAAACGCCGCCACACTTCCCATAGAAACCTGTCTGTAAAGTTTCGAATTTAACTCAACAGGAAAAAGTATAGTAGAGTATGGCCCATTTCCCCAACTACATTCCTCCAAAAGAGGAATGATATTATCTCTAAACTCAATAAAAGACTCATCGTTAATACTGTCAATAAATCCACTATATATTTCAATAGCATCAGGCTGCTTACTATTTACGGAAAATGAAAAAAATACAATCAAAATAAATATCGAAAATAATTTTATCATTGCCACCATCCTCCAATTGTCACGTTAATCACTCCAGTACCATCATTCATTATAATATCTGAAATTGCATTCATTGCTTTGACACTCTTCCCAATATAATCCGTCCTTGAGTTTAACCCTACACCAAAACAACCCTCCAATTCTTCAGGGTAATTTGCAACATGAAGCTGTATACGAGTTGCACCAGGAACATCGGTAAGCTCTACACGACCAACACTTCTATCCATTCTTAAGAATGCACTGTAAGTTCCAGCACGCACTGGCAAACGTAGGTTTGGTGGATTGCGATTTTCAAGCGTATAACCTGAGAATGTCTGGTTTGTGATATCGCTTGTGACAGTTATTGTTCCACCAATAGATAATGGAGTAGCTCCTATTCTGTTAATGACAATCGTAACATCGAGCCCCATTGGATCAATATACTTCACCGGATTCCCATTGGCATACCCATAGGTATTCAACCCACCTCTCAATCCAATCGGGTCACTCTGGGTATATCTTCCAGTGGTGGCATCGTAGTAACGGTGCCAGTTGTACCACAGTCCGCTTTCCTGGTCGTAATACTGGCCGGGGAAGCCAAGATTGAGGCCACCTATCTGGTCGATCTGCACGCTGCGGTCAAAGGCCTGGTTGTCTGCTTGCCAGACCACGGCTTTGCTGTTGTTGGTCACCACTTCGGGCCGGCCCAGGTGATCGTTATGAATGAAGGAGAGTGTACTGCCCTTGATCAGGCCGATGGGCTGGCCGTGCAGCCAGATATACTGGGTGGTGAGTGCTGTGCCGTTGGCCGACGTCTCGCCCAGCAATGCGCCATTTGGCGAGTAAATGTAGTTGACACTGCCACCGGCTCCACTTTTGCGCACGCGCTGGTTCAGGGCATTGTAGGTGTAGGTGGTAGTGCCTTGTGGAGTGCTGACACTCTGCTTGCGGTTGAAGCGGTCATACGCATAGGTCCGGTTACTGCCCGCTCCACTCTGGGAGGTGATATTGCCCAGCACGTCATGGGCAAAAGTTCTGGCTCCGCTTCCGCTGATACTGTTCAGGCGATTGCTGTTGCCAGCCACAGCGTACTGACTGTTGCCGGCACTGCTGGTGTGCTGGATGCGGTTGCCGTTGGCGTCATAGCTCCAGCTGTCACTGCCGCTCAGCCGCCAGGCCTGAGCGAGGCGCAGCAGAGGGTCATAGTTGTACTGCGTCGTGCGGGCGCTATTGAGGTGATCCTTGATGGCCAGGATGAGACTGTCAGTGGTCTGGGTATATTCCAGGGACTGCACGCCGCCACTTTGAATGTGGGTGAGCTGGTAATTCAGGTTGTGGGGGGTGGAGCGGCCAAGGCCGTTGCCATAGGTCCAGCCGGAAGATGGCCCGTAGGGGTAATAAGAGATATTCGAGGCCAGGGCGTGGGTAATACCGCCAACCCTGGCTTTGACGGTGCTGACACGGCCAAGATTATCGTATTCATAGAGGGCCTGGTTGCCACCTGGGTAGGTGATGGCGGTGACGCGGCCCTGGCTGTCATAGGTCCAACTGGTCACATAGCTGGTGCCATTGATGACGGCTGTCTGGCTATTCAGACTTCCATCCAGATTATAGCTGTAGCTGATGATGCCGCCGCTGTCGCTGATGGAGCACAGGCGACCCTTGCCATGGGTGCAGGTGTCGTAGCTCCAGCTCTGCACGGCTGAGCCGGAAACTGCCTGGGTGACGCGGTCCAGGGCATCATAGGTATACTGGGTGACCTGCCCGTTGCTGCGGGTCATGCGTATCATGCGCCCGGCAATGTCATAGGCGAACTGGGTTGCTCCGGTGTCGGGGCTGGTGATGCGCAGGAGATTGTCCAGGCCATCGTAGAGGAAGGTGGTCTGCTTGCCTCTGGGGTCACTCACCTGCACCAGGTTGCCAGCGCCGTTGTAAACGTATGTGGTGACGTTTCCGCCGGGCTCCGTGGTGCGCGTGAGCTGGTTGTTGACATTATACTGGTAGTATGTGGTGTTACCCAGGCTGTCAATCCGTGCAATCAGGTTGCCGTTGTTATCCCAGCGGTAGCTGGAGTGACGACCATTGTAACCCTCATCCTCAAGTATACGGCCCAGTGCGTCGCGGACAAGCTGCTGGGAGTACTGCAGGGTGTGGCCAGTCTGATAACTGACGGTCGTAATGTCTCCAGAGAGGATTTTCTCGTATTCCTGCACGATCAGGCGGATGTTGCCAGCACCATGGGCAATGCGATCTATGGTGCCATTGCTGGCATAATCGGTATATTCGGTGATACCGTCAGCGGTTTTTTTCGTGACCCCAAACGGGCCGTACTCAAATATGGTCGCGCGTATCTGTCCTGTGTTTAATGCTTCTTCATGGCGGATAATCCGGCCACGGGCATCATAGGCAATATTCCTGACCAGCCCGTTTGGATCGGTGATTCTGCCAGGCAATCCAAGGCTGTTATGATCTGCGTAGGTTGTTACATGACCCAGTGCGTTGGTTATGCTGGTCAGATACCCTTGGTTGTTCCATTGATATCTGGTCTGATCCGCCGTGCCCGGCAGTGGACCATCCACGATCATCTGGGCCGGCATTGCGTTGCTGTGAAAGGTGTAGCTGTAGGTAATATCACGGCATTGACCGGCAACGCCAAAGCTGCTTCTGTTACAGCGCCTTACCATTTGCAGGCGATGTTTCGCCGCATGAGCAGCCGGATAATAGTGAAGCTGCATCTCATCCAGGGGCTCATTCTGTGACGCGCCAAAACGCTTGATACTGGTCAACCGTTTGGCAGGAAAAGCATTGCTGGAGCTTGGATATTCCCAGGTGTACTGGGTGAACGCGACTTGTGAACCAAGTGCGCTTTCTTTTGTGCGCTCTTCGATGACGGAGTCATTGTTGTCACGCACATATTCTGTGACTGTGCCATTCCAGTCCGTCTGTGAAAGGATCCTTCCGCGCTCATCGTAGGCAGTCTGGGCCATGGCATCAGGGCATGACTGCACACCGCTGCGTTCGACGCGCACGAGCTGACGCTTGCCGGCCACAACGGCGTAGTGGTACTCACTTTGCAAACCCTGTGCGTTGCTTACCCGTGTGGAATCGTCGCCATAGTCAAATGTTGTCTTGAAGGAGCCGTCGGCGCGCGCACTTTCGATCACTTTGCGGCCAGCATAGAGGTAACGGCTGTAACGTTGTCCATTGATGGAGATGCCAGTCAGCAAATCGTTATCCGCGCCATTCTCGCCATAGTGATAGGTCCGCGAACCCGTCCCGCCAGCATAGGTTACGGTATTATTGCCGTAGGCGTAGAAGTTTCCACCGGAATCGGTAATGCCGGTAATGACATCATTATTCCAATGAAACTGGATAAAGCGGCCTGATGTATGGGTAACGCGATTCAGACGCGAGTTACTGTGATAGGTGAATGTCCAGCCTATACCGTTCGCATCGTGCTTACTTAAAATATTTCCATACTGGCTGTAAATTTCAATCCCTCCATCGTCTGGATGGATTGTCCATTTTCTGCTGGTAAAATTATAAGCTCCCCACGGGTCGGCAATATCTTCCTGCACACTGCCATCAGGCAATATCCGATCAATGGCGACAACAAAAAGATCATCAGCATCATATCGCCAGTCGTAGCAACCTCCATATCCAGAACTGCAGGTTTCAAAAGAACCACCTATTACGTTGGCATGCTCGTAAGTAATGTTAAGCGCATAGCTGAAGCTGTGTCTCCATCTTCCCCCCAAGCCTGACATACCAAGAGCGCGTTTTCGTTCGGAGTGATAATAACGAATAAATTCCAGTGGCATCGCAACGGCGCTGCTGTCAGAAAAATCCGTTTCCACCTGAACCTTGTATCCACCTGCAATTATGACGGGATTACTGGCCGTCATACATTCTTCGTTCGAACCTAAAGGTGTGTTCTGCATGGCAGATGGAGGTGTCTGCCCACCTCCCGTGGAGCCATTGCCTCCGGAAGAACCGCCACCACCGCTATTGCCCGGGTCATCTCCTTCTCTGTCCTGGCACCCAGGATACCAGTTGAGACCTTCACATTCTCCATCTTGCTCAGCATCTACATTCACATCTGGAAGTTGGTAAGGATAGACGGCACATTGAGGCAAGTCACCAGCCAAGCACTCGTACTGGTTTGAATAGCTCCCAAAGGCAGAATCACCGTAAAACCATTCACACATTGCGAGAACTTCCTGCTCGCACTCTTGATACGTATCATAAGCCCCTGACAAACCCTTGCCCATGACCAAAATGACAATACAGAGCAATAATACCTTTTCTAAAGGTAACCTGACCTTCATAATACTTGACAAGACACGCATACGAACCCACCTTCCTGGTCAGATGAGAGGAGTTTATCAACCCGTGTCACACCAGATTGACAACCCATTCCCAGTGATCAAACAGCTGATCTGCTAACTCAGCAGACAAGAGATCCACTCCCCCTGGGCCAAATGGACATTAATGACAATCACCGCAAGATAGTGTTGACGATTTTTGTTTTTCCACACTAATGATTCACAATCGTATTGATCTACTGCAAAATGTCAATATATATTTCATGTAAGGTCGCGCTTACTCCATGCAGACATTCTTGACTAATAGCTGCTGACACGGCATAGTTCGCAGATCGGTTCATGGAAACATTTCGCTGCCGTGGCTGCCATATGTCTCCATGCTCACCAGCACGCACTCCGGAGTATCTGAATATGACCACAACCAACCACGCCCTGGCGGTGCTGGAATACGCCAGGCTCAAAGAGCTGCTCAAGGAATTCACGGTTTCCAGCCTTGGCAAGCGGGAGCTTGATCGCCTGGAGCCTGCCCATTCCTATCTGGATGTGCGTTCGCGCCATGCCATCAGTCTGGAGTTCTATCTGCTGAACCGCGACCACGGCGGTATTCCCTTTGGGCCTCTTTACGATCCACTGTGGTTGTGGGAGAAGATCGGGCAGAAGGGGGAGCTGCTGGAGCCGGGTGAGCTTTTGCAGGTGGCCCGCTTTCTGCTGGTGGTGAAGGGCGTCAAGGGCTTTCTGGCGGAGCTGGCGGGCGATACCTTTGTGCGCAGTCGCGAGATGGGGGGCGATCTGCATCCCTGCGCGGATCTGAAGAGCCGCATTGAGCTGTGCATCGAAGAGGGTGGCCAGATCAGCGACAGCGCTTCCCCCAATCTCAAGCGCATTCGGAGGGAGCTGCGCACGGCGCGCTCCAGGGTCAAAAAACAGATGGAGCGCTACCTGAGCGATGCCCAGTACAAGGACATCATCATCGACCCCATTATCACCATTCGCCGCGACCGTTACGTCATTCCCCTGCGCTCCAACTTCAAGGGCAAGATTGACGGCATCGTGCAGGATCACTCGGCCAGTGGCGGCACCTTTTTTGTGGAGCCCAAGGAAAGCGTGGAGTTGAATAACCGTCTGGCGGAGCTGCAGGCGGGTGAGCGCGAAGAGGAGTACCGCATTATCCGCGAGTTGGGCGAGCTGGTGCAGTCGCGCCTGCGGGCCTTGCAGGAGAATACGGCGCTGCTGGCGCGCATGGATATGTACACGGCCTTTGCCCGCTACGCCATCCGTTACCATGGAACGTTCCTGGAGCCTTCCCAGCACAAGGGCTGCTGCCTGCCCAGGCTGCGCCATCCCTTGCTGAAAAATCCGGTTCCGGTGGACGCGTATCTGGGAGGCGAGCACCCCTCCATGCTGCTGATCACCGGCCCCAACACCGGCGGCAAGACTATCGCCCTCAAGTCCCTGGGGCTGGCGGTACTGAGCCACAACAGTGGTATGCCGGTGCTGTGCAGTGAGGTGGAAAGCTTTATGGGCTATTTTGACAGTGTCTTCGCCGATATCGGCGACGAGCAGTCCATCGAGCAGAACCTCTCCACCTTCAGCGGCCATATCGTCAACATCGCCCATGTGGCGGGCAATGCCACGGAGCGCTCCCTGGTGCTGCTGGACGAGTTGGGCAGCGGCACCGACCCTGAAGAGGGCGGCGCCCTGGCGGTGGGGATTCTGGAATACTTCCGTCAGCGCAAGTGCAGTGTGGTGGCCACCACCCACCATAATGCCGTCAAGCGCTACGCCTTCACCACAGGCGGAATCGGCAACGCCTGCATGGAGTTCGACCTGCAGACGCTGCAGCCCACCTATCGCATTCTCTATGGCTATCAGGGGGAATCCAGCGCCCTGGCCATCGCCCAGCGCCACGGCCTGCCCGCTGAAATCCTGGAAACTTCCCGAAACTTCCTGGAAAGCCAGTCCGGCGAAGAGGCCAAGACCATTGCGGCCCTGGAGCGCAAGCTGGAGAAGTTTGCCCGTCGCAGCGACCAGTTTGAGCGCGAGTCCAGGGAACTGAAGGAGAAGTTGCGCACGGTGACCCTCCAGCAGCAGAACCTGGACAGCGAGGCCCAGCACATCCTGCAGCAGGCCACCATGCAGGCGCGGGACATTCTGCGCCAGGCCCGCCGTGAGGCCGATGGCTATATCAAAAAACTCAAGGACACCTCGGTGCGCCAGCACGCCGAAGCCCAGGCTGAATTCAACCAGCTCAGCCGCCAGGTCTACGCCGAAGCGGATCGCATGGAGCGCTCCCACCTGGAAAAACCCCTCTCCCTGGAGCCGGGGCAGCGGGTCTTTGTGGCAAAGCTGCAGCGCGACGGCACCATTGTCAGCCGCAGTGGCAAGAGCGTGCAGGTGGAAGTGGGAGGCATGACCATCAAATCCCGCGCCGATGAGCTGTTTGCGCCCCGCGATACGCAAAGTCCAACGCCGGCAGCCAGTGAAGGCAGGAAGTCAGTGTCAAACTACCAGGCACCTGCCACCAGCGTGAAACCCGAACTGTTACTGGTGGGCAAGCGGGTGGAAGAAGCCCTGGACGAACTGGAAAAGTACATCAGCAGTGCCGCCGTGGCCGAGCGTGAATCGGTGCGTATCGTCCACGGGCTGGGCAGTGGACGCCTGAAGCGGGCCGTGCGGGAGTATCTGCAGCAGAGCCCCCTGGTGAAGGAGTTGCGCGATGGCGAGGCCTTTGAAGGTGGTCTGGGCGCCACGGTGGTGCAACTCACCTGATCCCGGCATGCTTGCGCGCCTTGCCTGATGCCTTTTTCCACGGCACGCTAATTCTTTACTTTTGACGGTCATGTCAGTATTCTGTGACCACAAACTTTCCCGGAGGATTCCAGCGAATGAAGCGTTTTCCCTTTGTACTCCTGATCATCTTTGTGTTCATATATTCCATTTCCACATCCCATGCGGCACCATCCTCCAATTCCGCCACATTCAGTATTTTTGATATCCTCTTTATCGGCGCGATCATCTTCTTCATCGTGCGCGCCCTGCGCGGTCGCACTTCCCGCAACAACAACCCCAAGGACGACTGGACCCTCGGCGGCAAAGACCAGGATAGCTATTCCCCTACCGCCAGCAACGAACCGCGTACAACAACACCCGGTGCAGACAAGATAACCTCCCTGTATCCTGAACAGACAACCCACAAGGGACTGCGCCCCATTGAGATGAGCGACCCCAACTTCACGGAAGGTGACTTTCTGGCTGCCGCCCGCGAGGTTTTCAGCACGGTGCAGCAGGCCAAGGCCAACGAAGAGCTTGAACAGATTGAATTCCTGATGGACAAGGCTATGCTCAACCAGCTTCAGGAGGACATTGCCACCTGGCGCAAAGAAGGCAAGCGCGTTCAGCTGGATTCCGCCACCATCCACTCGGCACTGGTGGCCGATGCCATTCAGCAGATGGGAACGGACTGCATTACGGTGAAATTTGAAGCAACCCTGGACCGCACTTTCCTGCCTGTCGATGTTGAGGGTGAACCTGAGCCGCTACACGAAACAGTCACGGAATACTGGCGCTTCATGCGCAATATCGGCGAAGCCGCCTGGCAGCTGATAGGCGTGTATGACGCCGACGAGTACGAGGAGTAAACAATGATACGGGCCGCCATTATCGGGGCTACCGGCTACACCGGCGCGGAGCTGATGCGTATTCTGCTGCTCCATCCGGAAGCAACCCTGGAAGTCGCCACCAGTCAGTCCAGCTGCACAGAGCGCGTCACCGACCACTATCCGGCCCTGCATGGCCTGTGCGATCTTCGCTTCGAAGAGAACATACCGGAGTCCATAGCCAGGCGCATCGATGTGGTCTTTCTGGCGCTGCCCCATGGCGAGGCCATGGAAGCGGCCATTGCCTACCACCAGCTGGGGGTGAGGGTTATCGACCTGAGCGCCGATTTCCGCATTGATGACGCCGCCGCCTACCGGAATATCTACGGCAAAGACCACCTGGCACCCCAACTGTTGCGTCAGAAAGTCTACGGCCTCAGTGAGATCAATCGCACCGCCATTGCCGCCAGCTCTCTGGTGGCCAATCCCGGCTGCTATCCCACCTGCACACTGCTCTCGGTGGCTCCCTTGGCGCAGAAGGGCCTTCTCTGCAATCCCGTCATCGTCGACGCCAAAAGTGGTGTCAGTGGTGCTGGCAAGAAGCCCGGCCCCCGCACCCACTTTGTGGAAATCAACGAAGGTTTCTCTCCCTATGGCGTAGGCACCCACCGCCACCAGCCGGAGATCACCCAGGAGATGGACAAGCTGGGCACTCTGCAAAGTGACGTGATATTCACCCCCCACCTGCTCCCCTTGAGTCGTGGCATGCTGACCACCACCTACCTGGGACTGCAACCCGGCACCACGGTGGAACAGGTTGTGACTGCCTATGAACAGTTCTGCCAGCACGAACCCTTTGTGTACTTTCTGGGCCTGGACCGTTTCCCCAGTGTGCGCGACGTGCGTGGCTCCAATAACTGCTTTATCGGCATACACATCGACATTGCCCATCAGCGGGCCATCGTGATTGCTGCCATTGATAACCTGATGAAGGGTGCGTCGGGGCAGGCGGTGCAGAACATGAACATCATGTTCGGCCTTCCCGAAGACTGCGGCCTGAAGGGTATGCTTCAAGTGCTCTGACGGAGTCGTATCCATGCGCATTGTGCTCACGCTGCTGCTTCTGGCCTCCACTCTGTGGCTGACCACCGCCTGCGGCCCACGGGATCCACGGGCTTCCATGCCACCCATACGCAAGGACTTCGGCACCCCCGCCGGACACGCTCCCGGCACCTTGCGATCCTATACCATCGACGGACAGACCTATCATCCCGTTGAAACTGTCTCCACAGGCTTTCGTGAGCGGGGCATCGCGTCCTGGTACGGTCACCCCTTCCACGGACGCAAGACCAGCAACGGCGAGACCTACGACATGTACAAGTTCACGGCCGCCCATAAAACCCTGCCCATGAACGTCTATGTGCAGGTGAACAATCTGGAGAACGGCAAGTCCACCATCGTGCGCATCAACGATCGTGGACCCTTCGCGCCACGCCGGATCATCGATCTTTCCAAGGCTGCGGCAGAGCGTATCGACATGGTCGGCCCCGGCACCGCTCCCGTCGAAATCATCGTGCTGGGCTACAACCTGCGCGATCCTCGCGCGCAGACGACCCGCCACCAGACCGGTGATTTTTTCCGCTCCCGGGAAATGATCCAGCAGGGTAATTTCACCCTGCAGGTGGGCGCTTTCCGCAGCCGTGAAAACGCAGAACAGCAAGCGCAACAGCTCCGTACCCAGTACCAGCACGTGAGTGTCACTCCCCATGACTCACCCCAGGGAACACTTTACCGGGTCAGGGTCGGCAGGTATACTACCCTCGCGACAGCCGAACTGGAGAGCGAGCGGCTGCAGCGCCGCGGTGTGGACAACGTCGTGGTGGCTCAGTAGCTCTGTACCAGACCAACACTGTTTATCGCCTGTAACGGGCATAGAATACTTTCTCTGGAGGAATGTTTGGAATCCCTGTCACCCATCCGGAAAACCATTACCGGCGTACAAATGCTCTTTGTCGCTTTTGGCGCCCTGGTTCTGGTTCCCCTGCTCACCGGCCTTGATCCCTCGGTCGCCCTCTTCACCGCCGGCATCGGCACCCTGCTCTTTCAGTTTATCACCAAACGCACAGTGCCCATCTTCCTGGCCAGCTCATTTGCCTACATCGCCCCCATCATCGTTGCCACAGAGCTCTATGGCCTGCCCGGCACACTGGGTGGTCTGCTGGCCGCCGGTCTGGTGCAAGTGGCCCTCTCCTTCGCCGTACGTCTCAAAGGTGACGGTTTTATCCACAAGTATCTGCCCGCCATTGTAGTAGGGCCAGTCATCATGCTGATCGGGCTGATTCTCGCTCCGGTGGCCGTGAACATGGCCCAGGGAATGACTGGCGACGGCAGTTACCAGCTGGTGCCGCTGCCTCAGGCCATTACGGTTGCCGCTGTATCTCTGCTGACCACTATTGGCGTGACCCTGTGGGGACGAGGCATGCTGCGTTTTATTCCGATCCTGATGGGCGTCGGCAGTGGTTACGCTACTGCTTTGATTCTGGGTATCGTCAGTTTTGACCCCATTCGCGAAGCCCAGTGGTTCTCAGTACCGGCCTTCACCATGCCCGAATTCCACCTGGCTGCCATTCTCTTTATGATTCCCGTGGTCATTGCACCGACCATTGAACACATCGGCGATATGATCGCCATTTCCAAGGTCACCGGCAAAGACTATCTGAAGGAGCCGGGTCTGAAGAATACCCTGCTGGGTGACGGCCTGGCCACCTCCACAGCCGCCATGTTCGGCGGACCACCTAACACCACCTACTCTGAAGTGACCGGCGCCGTGGCCCTGCTGCGCATCTACGATACGACCATCATGACCATCGCCGCCATCACGGCTATTACCCTCGCCTTTGTGGGCAAGCTGGGAGCCATACTGGCGACGATTCCCGTGCCCGTCATGGGCGGTATCATGATCCTGCTCTTCGGCATGATCACCGCCATCGGCATTGGTTCCCTGGTACGGGCCAAGGTGGATATGGCCAACGGACGCAACATGATCATCGTCGCCGTCATTCTCGTCTTCGGCATCGGCGGTATGGCGCTGAATATCGGCCAGTTTCACCTGGGCAGCCTTGGGCTTGCCGGACTGGTGGGCGTCATTCTGAACATTGTGCTGCCACAGAACCTGGGCAAGGAGAGCTGAGCGTGCAGGATGTCTTTATTGTGGATCATCCGCTGATCCAGCATAAACTTACCTATATCAGGGACAGGAATACTTCCACCAAGATGTTCAAGGAGCTGCTGGAAGAGGTTTCCATGCTGATGGCCTATGAGATCACCCGCAACCTGGAGCTGGAAGATACTGACATCGAGACTCCCCTGGTGCCAACCAGGGGTAAGGTGCTGGGTGGCAAAAAGCTGGCGGTGGTACCCATTCTGCGGGCAGGCCTTGGTATGGTGCGCGGCATTGAAAACCTGATTCCCAATGTGCGCATTGGCCACCTGGGTATGTATCGCGATCACGATACCCTGCAACCGGTAGTCTACTACAACAAGCTGCCCCAGGATATGCACCAGCGGGATGTTATTCTGGTGGACCCCATGCTGGCGACAGGTGGCAGCGCTGTCATCGCCGTGGATGAGCTGAAAAAAGCCGGAGCACGCAGTGTCAAGTTTATGGCGCTGATCGCCGCGCCAGAGGGCATCCGTCACTTCTTCGACCATCACCCCGATGTGCCGATCTATGTGGCCGCTGTAGATGAAAAGCTCAGTGAGCAGGGCTACATTCTTCCCGGGCTCGGTGATGCGGGAGATCGCATTTTCGGGACCAGATAACGCTGATTTTCTACACACAAACGCCCCCGCAGGAGATTCCCGCAGGGGCGTTTTCTGTTATCACGAACGGGAGAAGCTACCCGAACTCCATACGTTTTTCGATCAGATCGCACAGGATGTGGATCACCATGATGTGCATCTCCTGGATACGCGGTGTATGGGGTGAGGGAATGATGATAGAGTGGTGGGTCATGGCGGCCAGCTTGCCACCATCGCGACCACTGAGGCTGATGGTGACGCCGCCTTTGCGATGGGCCTCTTCCATGGCGCTGATCACGTTGGGGGAATTGCCGGAAGTGCTGATGCCAAAGACAATATCACCTCCCTGACAGAGCCCTTCCACCTGGCGCCGGAAGACATTTTCATAGCCATAGTCATTGGCGATGGCCGTCATGGCGGCATTGTCAGCGCACAGGGCAATGGCGGGATAGGAGTGGCGCTCCAGCAGAAAGCGACCGAGCAGCTCACCGGCCATATGCATGGCATCACTGGCCGAGCCGCCATTGCCCATCAGCAGCACCTTGTGCTTATGGCGCAGGGCGCCGGCTATCACATCGGCGATGGTGGCAATGGTGGGGATCAGCTGCTCCATCTGATCAAGCAGCTGACGGTGCTCCTTCAGCTGGCGGCTGATGATATCATAGGTATCCACTGACTTTCCTCCTGGGCACTCAGTGTGCCATAAGCCTTTCAATCAGGTCATCCATTTCGGTGCCACGGGGAATGCCCACAAAGCGGCGAACGGGATTGCCTTCCTTGTCCAGGATGTCCGACGTCGGCGTTGAGGATATGCGGGTGTTTTCAATAACATAGCCCGCGCTGGTATGCACCACGGGGAAGGTGATGTTGTTCTGCTGCAGGTAACGCTCAAGCTCTGCCGCCGAAATGCGGTCCAGGTTGAAGCTGATAATGTCAAAGTCGCTGCCGTAGTGGGTGTCATAGAGCTTCTGCAGGTGTGGCAGCTCCTGCACACAGGCGGGGCAGTCCTTGGACCAGTAGTTCACCAGCAACACATTGCCTTTGTTATTGCCGATGCTCACCGAACGTCCGAAGACATCCGTGAAACTGGCCTGCTGGATGTGCGCGGAAAGGTGTACCGCTTCGGCCTGGATGGTTTGCTTGTCTCCCGAGAGGCCGATAAAGAGGATCAGGCCGACGATTATGGCCAGTGCCAGGCCAGAGCCAATCCAGAAGGTGCTGTTGCTTTTCTTCTTCGTATTTTTTGCCATGAAAAACCTCGTATTCTGTCATGAAGTCAACAAGTGAGGAAACTATCACAGATTGCCCGGGGCGAAAAGTCCCTGAGGTACTTAATGGAGGCGGGTGAGGGATCAGGTTGCTGTCACTGGAGAGTGAGAACCTTCAGTCGCTTCACGTTGCAGCCGCAGCTCCATGAGAAACTGCGTATAATTCTCTACCTCGAGGATACGCGCCATCAGCTGCGAGTCTCGGAAGAGCCCGCCTATATCTGACATGATATCAAGCTGATGCCCCGCCTCATCATAGGGGGTGAGCACCAGAATGACCAGGTGCACCGGCATATCGTCGGGAGTGTCGAAATCTATTCCCTTGGGCACAATACCGATGGCGACCAGAGGCTCCCTGAGCCAGGGAATTCGCGCGTGCGGGACTGCCACACCATTTCCCAGTGCTGTTGACATCAGGCACTCGCGGTTCCAGACCATCCTGTTCACCCGCTGAGCGTCAAGGGGGTTGGGGCAGGTTTCGCACGCGACATGGGACAATTCCAGGATCGCCTCTTCACGATTTTCCGGTTGCCAGTTGGCGAGAAATGCATGGGAAGAGGCGAAATCAGTGAAGTGCACCGGGCGTTTGCGTTTAAGGATGAACTGCAGCAACGCACCACTAGTCATGGATGTGACCAGCGCCAGTATCACCAGGGCCACGAACATGGGCTGCCCTATCAGACCTACCTGCAGGGCCAGCAGACTGAGAATGATTTCCATGGCTCCCCGCGAGTTCATGGCAAAACCAATGGCCCAGGATTCTCGGCGACTGAAATTCCCGATGCGGGCACCCAGCAGGCATCCACCTACTTTGCCGAGTGTGCCCAGGAAAAGTACCATCAGAACCAGCAGCAAGTCAAAGTGCTCAATAAAATTCACCTTGAGCCCGATGCTGGCAAAAAATATAGGGGCAAAGATAAATGAAATAAACTGATCAATGGTCGCACGAGTGCGTTCGCGCAGATGTCGCGAATCCCCTAAGGCGATCCCCAGAATAAAAGCACCAAAGATGGCATGAATACCTACCCATTCAGTAAAGGCCGCGCACAGAAGCCCCAGAGTCACGGAAAAACCAAGAATACCGCCAGGGTAGCTTGTGTGGGCATTGATCCACGGCAGAACCCGGTTGATAATCCAGCGGCCCGCGGTGAGCATAAATACAACAAAAACAAGGGTAAGCATAATGGTATAGCTGATATCCGGTCCATTACTGACAACGGCAGAACCCATCAAACCAAGGATCATGGCAAAGATAATCCAGCCGGCAAGGTCGTTGACCATGGCCGACGCGATAACAACCATTCCAATGTCAGAACGATAGAGGTTCAGATCCATCAAAGTTTTGGCAATAACCGGAAGGGCCGAAATGGAAAGAGCGGTCGCGAAGAAGAGTGCATAGAGGTTCAAGGAGGTATGGCCAGTAAAATGGAAAAGTGACGGCATGGCAATAACGGCCAGATAACCGAGGCCAAAGGGAATAACCATGCCGAAGAAGGCGATGGAAGTCGCGCTTTTCCCCTGACGCCAGAGGGTGGAGAGATCCACTTCCATACCTGCTACCAGCAGGAAAAGGGTTATGGCAATTAGGCTGAAGGCTCCAATGGCAATTGCCACGGGACCGTAGGCCGGAAACAGGGCGTTGAAAACCGAGGGGAAAAGGGTTCCAAGCAATGTTGGCCCGAGCAGGATGCCCGCCGCAATCTCCCCCAGCACCGATGGTTGGCCAAGCCTGCGGGCAACCTCACCGAAAAAGCGTGCAGCGCCTAGCAACACGGCAACTGCCAGCAGGAACATCACCAGATCGTGATGAGACATTAACTCCATCAGGACAACTCCCTCGGAAAATTATTTGCAGCCCTTCACTGTGCGTGGGAAGACAGGCATAACCGGGACCAGAGAGGGGTAGATGAGCGGTACTTCCACCAGCGTTCCCGCTGAAAAAAACCACTGTGCACCGTGAAGTATTACAGGTATTTTTGTTAAAGGAGCCACGCTCAAGGGAAAATCACCGCACACTACCGCGCTTCAGGCACACCCTTAGCAATTCACCCTGGCTTTATACCAAATCAGACCCTGATTGTCTTTCGAAAATCCACGCTTTCCCCTTCAACCATTCCTCATAATGCTTTTCAGGCTTTCTTTCTCCTCAGAATACACCGCGCATTTTATTCTTGACTGACGCGGTAAACAATATCATAATCGCCAATGTGATTCGGGAAAATAATCACAATTCGCCATCTGCTCTTTCTCAGTACAGTGACACGTGATAGGATGCGCCTGTCAGCTGAAATGAGAAAAGCGCAGGCACTTTAACGCGGAAAAGACTTACACAAGGAGTCGTCTATGGAGTTGGCTACCGGAATAGGGTACGTGGACTGGTCACGTCTGCAGTTCGCGGTTACCGCAATGTTTCACTTTATTTTTGTTCCGCTCACGCTCGGTCTTGCCTTTATCGTGGCTATCATGGAAACCATCTACGTCAAAACCGGTGATGAATACTGGAAGATGGTGACAAAGTTCTGGATGAAGCTCTTTGCCATCAACTTCGTGGTCGGTATTTCCACCGGGCTCATTATGGAATTTCAATTTGGCACCAACTGGTCCAACTACTCCTGGCTGGTGGGCGATATTTTTGGCGCTCCTTTGGCCGTGGAGGGTATTGTGGCCTTCTTCCTGGAGGCGACTTTCTTCGCCGTCATGTTTTTTGGCTGGGACAAGGTACGCCAGGGAACGCACCTCTTCGCCACCTGGATGGTTGCCATCGGCTCCAACCTCTCAGCATTGTGGATTCTTATCGCTAACGGCTGGATGCAGTATCCGGTGGGATCGCACTTCAATCCCGACACGGCACGCAATGAAATGCTCAACTTCTGGGAGATTCTCTTTTCGCCAGTGGCCATCACCAAATTCCTGCACACGGTAGCCAGTGGCTATGTGGTTGCCGCTCTCTTTGTGGTGGGCATCAGCGCCTGGTATCTGCTTAAAAAACGCGATGTGCAGTTCGCCAAGCGCAGTATGGCCATCGGCGCGGCCTTCGGCCTGATGATGTCCATATTCCTGGCCATGAGCGGCGATGAATCCGGCTACGAGATTGCCCAGAAGCAGCCCATGAAGCTGGCTGCCATGGAAGGTCTCTATGATGGCGAGCGTCAGGCTGGCGTCGTGGCCCTGGGGATGCTGACACCAGGAAAACGACCTGGTGACGACCGCGACCCCTTCCTCTTTGATATCCATATTCCCTATGCTCTCTCCTTCATGGGCTATCGTGATGTCAATGCCTTTGTGCCTGGCATCAATGATCTGGTCTACGGGAATTCCGCAGAGGGAATTGAATCGGCCAGCACCCTGATTGAACGGGGCAAAACCGCGCAGTCAGCCCTGGCATCATACAAGCAGGCCCAGGACAACGGCGACTTTGTGGCAGCGGCACGGTACCGTGCGCTCGTGGAGCAAAACGCTCCCTACATCGGTTACGGCTACCTGGAAAACCCCACTGATATTGTTCCGCCGGTGGCTCTGACATTCTACAGCTTCCGGGTCATGGTAGGCCTTGGGGTCTTCTTCATTGCCCTCTTCGCCGGTATTTTCTTCTTCCTGCGACGAGGGACCATAGAAGACAAGCCCTGGTTCCTGCGCCTGTGCGTTTTCTCGATTCCCCTTGGCTTTATCGCCGCCCAGGCGGGCTGGCTGGTAGCTGAAGTCGGGCGTCAGCCCTGGGCCATCCAGGATCTGTTGCCGGTACAGGCTGCCGCAACCTCTATTGGTGCCGGCGCGGTGCAGATCACCTTCTGGCTCTTTGTCCTGCTGTTTATCATCTTCTTCATTGCCGGTCTGCGGGTTATGCTGCAGCAGATCGTCATCGGACCACAGGGAGGCAAGTGATGTTTGGAAGCTTTGAACACCTGACACTGCAACAATACTGGTGGATCATCCTCTCACTGCTGGCGGGTCTGCTGGTCTTCATGATGTTTGTCCAGGGCGGTCAGACACTGCTGCGCACCCTGGCCAGAGACGAGGAGGAAAAGAGCCTGATGATCAACTCCCTGGGACGCAAGTGGGAGCTTGGCTTCACCACCCTGGTGCTCTTTGGTGGCGCTTTTTTTGCCGCGTTCCCACTCTTTTATGCCACCAGCTTCGGCGGCGCCTACTTTGTGTGGATGGCGATTCTCTACTGCTTTGTCCTCCAGGCGGTATCCTATGAGTTCCGCAGAAAACCGGGCAACCTTCTGGGTGCCGGCACCTACGAAACCTTCCTGCTGATCAACGGCAGCATCGGGGTCATCCTGATCGGCACTGCCGTGGGCACCCTCTTCAGTGGAGCGGCCTTCAGCCTCAACGAGTACAATCTCTCCCAGTGGCAGAACGACCTGCGCGGGCTTGAAGCGGCCTTCAACCTGTTCAATGTCTCCCTGGGCCTTGCCGTGTTCTTCCTGGGTCGCATGCTGGGTGCCATGTACTTCATGAATAATATCGACCACCAGGGTATCCGCGAACGGGGCCGCAAGTCGGTGCTCATCAACACCATCCTGTTCCTGCCATTCTTCCTGATCTTTGCCGTGTGGCTGCTGCTGCGTGACGGCTACGCCTACGACCCCCTCAGCGGCTTTGTTTTCCTGGAGAGCTACAAGTACCTGAAGAACTTCCTGGCCATGCCTGTGGTACTGGTCATGTTCCTGGCTGGCGTGCTGCTGGTTCTCTACTCGGTATTCATCACCGTGTTTAAAAAATCCCTCAGCGGTATCTGGTTCGGTGGGCCAGGAGCGGTGCTGGTGGTCATGAGCCTGTTCCTGAATCTGGGGCTCAACAACACCGCATTCTACCCTTCCTACTACGACCTGCAGAGCTCGCTGACCATCGTTAACAGCTCTGCCAGCCACTATACGCTGACGGTAATGAGTTACGTCTCCCTGGTGGTTCCGGTGGTGCTGGGATATATTATCCTGGCCTGGCGAGCCATGGACCGCAAAAAAATCACGGCTGAAGAGATCAGCCAGAACAAAGAAGCGTATTAAGGGGGAGCATATGTCTGAACTGGTAAAATCGGCAGTCATGCTGGCCGTCTGGCCGGTGTTGATCTACGCCAGCTATCGTTTCTGCTTCTGGAGCCTGAAGAGCTATCTGAAAAAAGAGCAGTAACCCGCAGGAGCAACTGTCCTTTTGCCCCTGCTGCAAGGACACACAACGTGCACCTCCGAACGGTTCACACATAATAAAAGCGGCGAGGCCTGAGGGCCCGCCGCTTTTGCATTGTTTCAGCTCTGCCTGCGTTCTCAGCGGCCCAGCTTCTCGATGATGCAGTTGTTCTCAAAGTCGTAGGTAAAGGTGCAGCGGCTGCGGGTGGAATTCAGGTATTTTTCCACCCCATACATGTCGATGACGGTATCGCGATCGCAATGGGAGAGGATGCGAATGGTACCCGGCGTACGCTGAATCATCGTCTTGATAACCTCCTTGAAGCGAACCAGCAGCTCGCGCACCTGGGCAAGGCGTTTGGCTTTCTGGGATGCGTCGGGAGGGATAAACCAGGCGTGAGGATCCGTGGAGAGAATGTTGCCACCTTCGTCAAGTTTGATGGCGTATCCGGGGGGAACCAGGTGTACATTGTGGCTGCGCCGGGCTTCGCCCAGCAGGGATTCGCTTTTAATGCCGATATTGGCGAAATAGCTTTCCAGCAGCTCCATTTCGAAGCTGAGATTGGAGTACTGGCTGCGAAACTGGTTGATCACTTCCAGCGCGCAGGGATCATAGGCGATAATGAAGCTGGGCATATTCAGTGAAGAGTTGATTTCGGAGATGACCAGTTCATCGTAAGCGGTGATGCGACTGGATATCACTGAGTTCACCATGACGTTGGTGCCAATGACTTCCGTGCGGGCGATGGACTTGATGACCACTTCGCGTTCGCTGGTTACCCTGGCGTTTTCGGCGAAATCCATTTGCGCCAGCCTGCGCGCTTTGATATTCCCGTAGCAGCCACCGTTTATCACCACACTTTCACCCTTGATGACGGCATTCTTCTCCACATGGCCTTCAATGGTGACATCTCCGGTGGCTTCGATCTCAAAACCGGCTTTCACGGTGCCAGTAATGGTTACAGAGCCATCAAAGCGGATATTGCCCGTTGCATAATCCACATCGCCTTTCAGGGCGAATACTTCACTGACGATAATGGTCTGTTCCTGCTGCAGGACAACACCATCGCGCTGGGCAATGAACAGGGTACGTTCATTATCGGGATAGTGCTGCTCCCGCACACCGGCACCTGCCTTGAGTTTCAGGCGGTTCTCTCCATTGCGGGCGGCAATGGTTTTGCCGAAAATGGTAAAACCCTTCACTCCCTTGGTGGCCCACTGAATCTCCAGAATCGTATTGCCGGACTTGACCTCTTTGACCAGCCCCCGCTCCCGGAAGTTGATGGCACCGGTCTGTTCGTCAATTTCACCGGGGCTACGCGCCAGGTCAATGGAATAATGAACCGATGAGTCTTCACCATGAACGGGAGGAACTCCGGTGGCAATGGTAATGCGCAAGGGAAATCCCATGGCGCTTTTGGCGTGCTCACGCTGTATCTGTCGGATCTGCTGCGTGACGTCAATCACATAGGGTTCGGCAATGTGCGCCACATCCACCGCGTCGCGCCAGACGGTATCGCTGAGGTTGCGCAGGCTGTATATCAGCAGCGTCGCTTTCAGCTTGTCATCGGATATCTCCAGGGACACGGTTCTGGTAACAGGAATCTTGCTGCTCACCGCGGCCCTCCTGTTCAGCGTTCCAGGGTTCGGATAAAGTTCTGCAGAAACTCGTAGGTATTGATGCGCATATTCTCCAGCGCATCAAGGTCAAGACCAAGCCCGGTGGCATAGCCTTCCACGGTATCCGTGGTCTGCTTTTCCATGGCCTCTACCAGCTGCAGCATGGTGCCGATACGTCCCTCATAATGAAGCACGGCCTCCGACACCACTTCACTGAGTTTCAGGCTGCTGATGATTTCAGTTTTATCCATCTGGAAGATCACGTCCACCAGGGAGAGAATGCCCACCAGAAAGCTCTGATCTTTTTCGGCACTGGCGGAGCCGTACAGATGGGCTGCAATTTCCTCCATCAGCTTGGCGCGAAAGATGGCCGACTCAAAGACTGGCCCGCGCAGTCCACCATTCTGGGGATCAGAGTAGCAGAGCAGGAGCAGCCAGTTCTGGAGCTTGATGCGCCCCATCAGGGTGATGGCATGGTGCAGGGAGGCAATATTGCTGCGCAGGTAGAAGGCACCGGAGTTGATGTATTTGAGGAGATTGACGCTGAGTTCCGGGCAGAATTTCAGCTCGCTTTCGATTTCCTGGGACGTGCTGGTTTCCGAATTCAGCAGCTGAATGGTTTTCAGCACTGTCAGCTTCGAGGGCTCGTAGGCATGGCCTTCAATGACTTCGGTATGGGCGAAGTAATAGCCCTGGAAAAGCGAGAATCCCAGCTTGCGGCACAGTTCCACATCGCGGCGATTTTCCATTTTCTCGATAATCAGCGTAGTGTAGAACTGCCGGTAGGTGTGGGCCATGCGCACCAGTCGACGCGGGCTGTTCAGGCTGAAGTCCACCTTGATAAACTCCACCTTGTCCACCAGGTTCTTGAAGCGGGTCAGGTACTCCCGCTCGAATATCACCTCATCCAGGGCAAAACGGTATCCCTTGAATGACAGGTCGCGCACCCGCTCCACCAGCTCATCGGAAATAGTGCTGTGTTCAAGGATTTCAAAGACAATACGGTCCTGGGGCAGAGCTTCAATGGCATCGGTCATCAGAAAACGATCATCGATGTTGACAAAGCCAAGCTTATCGCCGATGAGGTTGTTGATCCCGAAATTCATGAGAAAATTCACCAGGGTTCGCGCAGAGGCCTGAACAGAATCTTCATACACCGTAAAGTTGGCTTTTCCATGGCGGAAAAACAACTCATAGGCAACAATCTGGTTATCGGCATCCAATATGGGTTGTCTTCCGATATATATCTTGTGCATGGTGTGTACCCCAGTCGTAATTTTTTCCGTCAATGTCTCTCCACATTGCTCCAAACTCAGATACGTCCGCCTTTCCACACCACCAGACCAAAGATATCTTCAGCAGACAGCTGCTCTGGATGCACCCTCTCGGAGGGATAGGCCGGGTTATCGCTGAAAAAGCGTAAAAATCCATTCAACAGGAGCTCTACTCTTTTAATGATCAGGTTCTGTTTCGCCTGAAAAACATAAATACCATTGGTTTCAATAGCGGTACAGCTCCTGTCCACGACCATCAGATCCCCTTTGCGTATGGTCGGTTCCATGCTGTCACAATGGGCGCGCACGATGGCCATGGTCTCTGTTGAAAACCCTATGGCCTGCAGCAGCTGATCCTTGCTGTGGGGAGACACAACTGTCTCAAGGGTTCTGTCATCAATCGGGCTGCTTTCGTATTCATGAAGCAGTGCATTTTCCTCACTGGAGGACTTACCAGAAAGAATTGCCGCTGTTTTTGCCTGAAAAGCAGATACTCCCACCATCTGCCCGTGTTCAGAGATACCGATAAGCGCATCCATGCTGACCTGATAATCCAGCGCGATTTTCAGCATCCACTCCAGAGGAAAAAATCCCCGTTTCTTGGCCCCGGAAACCGAGGCCGGGTTAATTCCCAAGGCATCCGCCAGCTCTGCCTGAGTGGACAAGCCGGTCAGCTGCTGTATTCTGCTCCATGCACCGTTAAAGGGAACCATGGCTGCTCCTGTTTGCCTGTGGGATGGGTAAACCCGGATATGCGCCGTGTGGAATCACTGCACCTCAATACTCAGGGGCAGCCGGATCGTCGTTCGCGTGCCTTCGCTGGTATTTTCCACACTGATGACTCCCGCCATCTTTTCCTCTATGACAATTTTCGCCAGATACAGCTCTGTGCCCGTCCCTCGCACCACTCCACTGCCAACCCCCCGCTCACGGGTAGTGAAGTAGGGGTCGAATATCCGCGCAAGAACAGACTCGTCAATACCTCCACCATTATCACTGATGGCGATAATCACTTCACCCGCTGTCTGCTCCACATGAATGAGAATCCTGCCTGGCTTGCGCGCCAGAATAATCGCGTCGCGAGAGTTGCCGATAATGGACAGCAGTACCTGTTGAAACTCACGGGGGTAGCCGAACAGTGAAACATGAGAGCTGGTGTCTTCAAGGGTGATGCGGATATTGTTGTCCTTGAGCTGCGGCCAGATAAAGATCAGCACACTCTTAAGCGCCTCTTCCAGCTCAAAACGCACCTTGCTGGCATCAGGCTTGAGGATATTGCGAAAGGTGTCTATGGTGCCCGAAAGCATCTTCAGCTCATTGATAATGTCTTCGGCATACTGCTGCAACCCGGTACTGCTCAGAGTGCCTTCATCGTAGTCCATTCGCAGGCTCTCCACCAGCAGGGACACAACCGTCAGAGGCTGCCGCCAATGGTGCGCAACGGCACTGAGCATCTCGCCCATGGCGATAACACGGGTGCGCTGCAGGATAATATGCTGCTGCTGAAGACAACGCTCAGACTCCTCCTGGACACGTTTATTCAGGTAGGTATTCGCTTCACGCAAATCATCAAGGCTTTTATCCACCTGCGATTCCAGGGAAGACACCTTCTCCTCAAGACCACGAAAGCCTGAGCGCAGATGCAGCAGATTCTGCAGGCGACCCAGCAGCTCGACCTTGTCTACAGGCTTTGTAACCACATCGTTCAGGCCGGCATCGAGGGCTTCGTAGAGAGCCCACTTATCCCCTTTTTCCGTAACCAGAATGCCCGCAACATGTTCTCGTCCCGGTATCTGACGGATCTGACGAAATATATCCAGCCCACTGGCTCCGGCCAGTTCGGCGTCCACCACCAGGACATCCACCGGATTCTCGACACACCAGGCGAACCCCTGAACTTCACAGGCAAATCGCTCAGCGCGACTGTGCAGCTTTTCTGCAGCGGCCTGCGTCAATTCTGCTGTGGTAATACTGCCGATGCTGACTACCGTGTTCATGGAGCACCCTCCTGCAGGTCGTACACACTATCCTCTGGAAGCAGCCACAGAGCCGGTGAACCGGCACCTGCGACCGCCTGACATTAACCTCTTATTAATCCATACTGTCAATATGTATACTTCAGGCTAATTTTGTCAAGGCATTTCTCCTCCGTAGCTACATTGACATTCATTATGCGCCATATTGACCCATTTATTTGCACAAAGCTAATCGCGGCACTCCCGCCAGCTCCACTCCCCTGACTGCCCTTCAGGCAGAGTGCCACCCCTTATGCTGTGCCGCTCACCATGCATGAGCCTGTTGACATAAATCATGAAATTGTCGTACATTCCCACCACTTGGAACTCAGGAGATATTCATGAAACAGGTCAATGTTGGGTTACTGGGATACGGTGTTGTCGGAAAAGGCATTGCCGATATTCTGGAGGCCAACCACCAGCTTATTGCACAGCGAACCGGGGTCGACATCCGGGTCACCAAAGCCCTGGTAAAGGATCTGGACGAAGTCCAGGAAAAACCACCCCATATAGAAATTACTGTCGACCCTTACGCCATTTTTGATGACAGCTCCATTGATATCGTCGTCGAGGTCATGGGCGGTTATGAACCGGCCCGGACCTTTTCCATAGAAGCGATGAAGCGCGGCAAGCACGTGGTCACTGCCAACAAGGCCTGCATCGCCGCCCACTACTGCGACCTGCTTGCTGCTGCCCAGGAGAATGGCGTTTCTTACCTCTTTGAAGGGTCTGTCGCCGGAGGCATTCCCATTGTCCGGGCCATCCGTGACAGCCTGACCGCGAATAATGTCCGCAGCATCAGTGGTATTATCAATGGCACCGCCAACTATATCCTCTCCAAGATGACTGACGAGAAGATCTCCTTCTACGAAGCCCTGGCCCAGGCTCAGAAACTCGGCTACGCCGAGGTTGACCCCACCTTTGATATCGAGGGCATCGACGCCAGCCACAAAATCTTCATCCTGGCCCTGCTGAGCTGGGGGGTAGAGCTCGACTTCAACGCTATCTACACCGAGGGTATTTCCAACATATCACCCATTGATATTGAACTGGCCCGCGAGTTGAATAACAAGATCAAGCTGCTGGCCATCGCCAAGGAATGCGACGGCGATATCGACATCCGCGTTCACCCCACCATGGTGGGTGAGGATCACCCTCTCTACAGCGTTGACGGCGTCTTCAACGCGGTGTACCTGGAAGGTGACTACCTGGGACCAGCCATGTTCTACGGACAGGGGGCCGGACGCTACCCCACCGGCAGTGCCGTGGTGTCTGATATTATCGAGATCGCCAGAGACATGGCCTGTGATATTGCCGGAAAGCGCATTCAACCCTTTGGCTACCATACTCTGCGCAAAGCGCGCATCGTCTCCATAGAAGAGATTCATTCAGCCTTCTATATCCGTTTCACCGTCAAGGACACCGTGGGAGTGCTGCGCGATATTTCTCGTATTCTCTCCGAACACGGTATCTCCATCGCCTCGGCCATACAAAAAGAACGCGGCATCCAGGCAGACGACAGCGTCCCCTTTGTCATCATCACCCACGAAGCCAGGGGATATGATATTCTCCTGTCAATCCGCGAAATAGAACGGCTGGACTTCTGCACCGAACCCCCTGTCATGATCCGCGTGGAGGACTAAAAATGTACCAAGGACTTATATACCGTTTTCAAGACCGCCTGCCTGTGAGCGAAAAAACCCCCATGATCAGCCTGTGCGAAGGCAACACACCCCTGATTGCCTGCAGAAATCTGGTCGAAGCCATCGGCAATCCCAACCTGGAAATATTCCTGAAGTATGAAGGCCTGAACCCCACCGGCTCCTTTAAAGACCGTGGCATGTTCCTGGCCGTAGCCAAGGCCGTAGAAGACGGAGCCAAGGCGATCATCTGCGCTTCCACCGGCAATACTTCCGCCTCGGCAGCGGCTTATGCGGCCAGGGCGGGTATCAAGGCCTATGTCCTGATCCCCGATGGAAAAATAGCTTTTGGCAAACTTTCCCAGGCGGTCATGCACGGCGCCCGCGTCATTCAGATCGACGGAAACTTCGACGATGCCCTGAACCTGGTGCGCGACATCTCCGATAAATTCCCGGTAGCACTGGTGAACAGCGTCAACCCCTATCGCATTGAGGGCCAGAAGACTGCCGCCTTTGAAATCATTGAGGCCCTTGGCGATGCTCCCGACTATCACGTCATTCCCGTCGGCAATGCCGGCAACATCACGGCTTACTGGAAAGGCTACCGCGAGTACCACCAGGCGGGCAAGTCAACACGCCTGCCAAAAATGCTCGGCTTCCAGGCTGCCGGCTCCGCTCCTATTGTACTCGGACATCCGGTCAAGGAACCGGAGACCATCGCCACGGCAATCCGCATCGGCAATCCAGCCAGCTGGAAGCAGGCGGAAGCGGCCCGCGATGAATCGGGCGGCCTGATCGACATGGTAACGGACGAGGAGATTCTGGAGGCGTACAACCTGCTGGCACGCACCGAGGGCGTCTTCTGCGAACCGGCCAGTGCGGCAACCATTGCCGGCGTCATCAAACTCAATAACGCCGGATACTTCACGGGCCGCTGCCGTCTCACCTGCACTCTGACAGGTCACGGCCTCAAAGACCCCGACACCGCCATGAAACAGAAGATCGATCTGGTGAAGTCCAGCAGTGATATGCCCAGTGTGCTGGCCGCCCTGGGACTGGAGGCATGAAACACGTTGTCTTTCTGGGCGACGGCATGAGTGATCACCCGCTGGCAACCCTTGATGGCAAGACTCCTCTGCAGGTAGCCCGCACGCCCCATATGGACGCCATGGTGGCCAGTGGTATTGGCGGCAGCACTCTCAACGCCCCCGATCACCTTCCAGTGGGCAGCGATATCTGCAACCTGGGAGTTCTCGGATACCGGCTTGACACCGGCTATACCGGACGCAGTCCCATTGAGGCTGCCGCCATGGGGGTGGAGCTATCCGATACCGATGTGGCCTTCCGCTGCAATCTGGTCAGTCTGAAAGAAGACAACGGCGTCATGGACGATTTCAGCGCAGGCCATATTTCCACGGAGGAGGCCTGCCGCTATATTCAGTACCTGAAGCAGCACCTGCAAAACGAGCAGTTCTCTTTTTTTCCGGGGGTAAGCTACCGCCACCTGGTGGTCTGGCATGGAGGCATGGAGAGGATGATAACGACTCCGCCCCACGATATTTCCGATCAGGCCATCGCCCCTCACCTCCCCCATGGTGAAGGAGCGGAACCGGTGCGCACACTGATGGAACGGTCCATGGAAATACTGCGCGACTGCCCATTGAATCAGGAACGGGCGAGACTGGGAAAGATACCCGTCAGCGCCATCTGGCTGTGGGGCCAGGGAAAACGGCCAAGCTTTCAGCGCTTCACTGACCTCTACGGGAAAAGAGGCGCCATGATCACGGCTGTAGACCTGATGCGCGGCGTCGCCAACTGTATAGGCTTTCGCAATATTCACGTGGAGGGCGCTACTGGCTGGATAGACACCAACTATGAAGGCAAGGCCCAGGCGTGCATTGAGGCACTCGCGGATGTCGACCTCGTTTACATCCATGTGGAAAGCCCCGATGAGTCGGGCCATGCCGGCAAACTGCAGTTTAAGATTCAGGCTATTGAAGATTTCGATGCCAAGGTGGTCGGACCGGTCATGGCGCACCTGCAGTCGCGATACCATGACAACTTTCGTGCTGTAGCGCTGCCCGACCATCCGACTCCGGTCGAGGTCAGGACCCATACACGCGACCGGGTACCCTTTGCCATGACGGGGGCGCGAATCACTCCCGACCCATGCACCAGCTACGATGAAAGTCTTCTGCAATGCGGGTCGGTACACCTGCATGACAGTACACAACTGATGAAAATGTTACTCGCAATCGATGAACAGAAAGGGAGTTAAATGGCACTCATTGTCATGAAGTTCGGCGGGACCAGTGTTGGCTCCGTCGAAAAAATCAAAAACGTGGCTCAGATTGTCTCCAACGTCAAAAAAGAGGGCAACGATGTGGTCGTTGCTGTCAGCGCAATGGCTGGCGAAACCGACAAACTGGTAGGGCTTGTCAGTGAAATCGCACCAACCGCGAACCCCAGAGAGTATGATCAGGTCGTGGCCACTGGCGAACAGGTGACCATCGGCCTGCTTGCCCTGGCCCTGCAGCAAATTGGCATCGACGCCATCTCCTATTGCGGCTGGCAGATGGGCATGATCACCGACAGCGCCCACTCCAAGGCGCGCATTGAAGAAATCCGGGCCGAACGCGTTCACGCGTCCCTCAAAGAAGGAAAGGTCGTTGTCGTGGCCGGATTCCAGGGAATCACCCAGGACACCCAGGACGTGGCAACGCTCGGACGAGGCGGTTCAGACACAACTGCCGTCGCTGTGGCTGTCGGATTGAAGGCCGACCGCTGCGACATCTACACCGATGTCGATGGTGTCTATACCACAGATCCGCGCATTGTCCCGGAAGCTCGCAGACTCCCTGTCGTCTCCTACGATGAAATGCTTGAAATGGCCAGCATGGGGGCCAAAGTCCTGCAGACCCGCAGCGTGGAGTTCGCCAAAAAATACAACATGCCTGTGCGCGTGCGCTCGACATTCAAACTTGATGATGAAGGAACACTGGTTACATCGGAGGAGGATACCAATATGGAAAAAGTCATGATTTCCGGCATTGCCTATAATAAGAATGAAGCCAAGATCACCCTGACCCGCATCAACGACAAACCGGGCCTGGCCAGCACTATCTTCAGCGCCATCGCCCAGAAGAACGTCAATGTTGATGTGATCATTCAGAATATCTCCCCCAGAGGAGACGGCCAGACTGACCTCTCCTTTACCGTGCCCAAAAATGAAGTACACAAGGCTCTCGAAGCTCTGGAGAGCCTGAAATCCTCACAGCAGATTGGCGATATCCTCGTCGATGAAAAGGTTGCCAAGGTTTCCATTATCGGAGCCGGAATGCAATCCCATGCCGGTGTGGCAGCCAAGATGTTTACCGCTCTGGCCAATGAAGGTATCAATATCATGATGATCTCCACTTCAGAAATCAAAATATCCTGCGTCATCGCCGAAAAGTACACCGAGCTTGCCGTGCGCGCACTCCATGAAGCCTTCGAACTGGAGAAGGAGTAACTTCGCAGAGTCATAACCCATTGCTCTGCTGAATGTTGCCAGACCACTGAAAGCGCTTCAGCAGAGCATTTTCATCGGGGAAAAAGACTTGACAACCGACCACTGCCTCGCTAGATTCTGTGCTAGGTATGTTGTATACATTCACCTGAAATTCCCCTGGAGGTCTTCCATGGCTTATGTAATTAGCGATGCGTGCGTAAACTGTGGCGCTTGCGAACCTGAGTGCCCGGTTTCCGCTATTTCTCAAGGCGATGCCATCTATGTTATTGATGCCGACACCTGCATCGACTGTGGCGCATGCGAATCCGTATGCCCTTCCGGCGCTATCTCCGCAGGCTGATCACACGAACTCACTCAGCTTGCCAACAAAAAGAGCCGCCTGACTTTTGTCAGGCGGCTCTTTTATTGCGGAATCTACAGGAAACAGAACGCTTCACCCACGGGTGATCAGTAGGCGCCCAGTCGCCGGGAAATTTCCCGCCCGGCTTCCATGACAATTGGCAGTATCTCATTCTCAACCCGCTCAAGGGTCATGCGCTGCACCGGCCCAGTAAAACTGATACCGGCAACCGGGGTATTTGTGTAATCCTTGACACTGACTCCCACACAAACAACTCCCTGCTGATACTCCTCGAGATCAACAGCATAGCCCCGTTTCGCGGAAAGCTGCACATCTTCCATAATTTTATCGACCGAATCAAGGGTGTTCGGGGTCCACTTCCTGAGATCACACTGGGAGAGAATACGCTCAACCTCTTCACTGCTGTCATGGGAAAGCTGAGCTTTTCCAATGGCGGTACAGTACGCCGGAACAATAGTTCCCACACGGGGAACCACCCGAACAGGATGTGAGGTTTCGACGATATCCAGGTACACCACGTTGGTATCGCGCAGGACGCCCAGATAAATGGACTCGTTGCACTTGGCCACCGCCTCTTCCAGCACAGGCCGCGCCTGCTTCAGCAATCCCAGCTGACTGACAAACACCTGACCCAGCTCAAGGGAGCGATAGCCAAGCTGATAATTTCCATTGACCGGGTTCTGCTCGATGTATCCTCTGGATTCGAGGGTTGCCAAAAGGCGAAAGACATTGTTCTTATGCAACCCGAGTTTTTTGGAGAGCTCGGTCACTCCCATCTCGGATTCTTCGCTCACACAGAACTCTTCCAATATATCCAGAGCGTGGGAAACGGATTGAATAATATAGTCAGTTTTTTTGCGTTCCATTGGTTGCCTACCTTCAGAGTCATAATTGCCGGACAATATAGAATGATGTTTTATAACAGTCAATAACTTTTATCGACTCTCTCTTGTGTTATTGTGATAACATTCTCAATCCCCTTGAAATGACACTATTTGTGAAGATAGTGTCATGGAAATGTCAAAATACCATTCTATTGGTTGGTTTTCTGCCAGTCAGCGAGGAAGGCATCAATTCCCCGATCGGTAAGGGGATGCTGAACCAGTTGGGAAAGGACCTTAAAGGGGATAGTTGCAATATCAGCGCCAATCAGAGCGGAATCAAGCACATGCAGGGGGCTGCGCACACTGGCGACAATAATCTGGGTGGCAAAATCGTAGTTATCATATATGGTGCGGATTTGGGAAACAAGCTCAAGTCCACCAGCAGCGATGTCATCCAGTCTCCCCACAAAGGGACTGATATAGGTAGCACCGGCTTTGGCTGCCAGCAGTGCCTGATTCGCACTGAAGCACAGAGTGACGTTGGTCATGATACCTTCAGAGCACAGCGCCTTGGTAGCCTGAAGACCTTCGAGGGTCAGGGGGAGCTTAATGACAATATTATCGGCTATCTTCGCCAGCTCCCTGGCTTCGCGAAGCATTCCCTTTGCATCAAGGGCTATGACCTCGGCGCTGACCGGACCATCCACGAGAGCGCAGATATCACGGAAAAGTTCTCGCGAATCCTGCTTACCCTCTTTGGCCAGCAGGCTCGGGTTGGTGGTAACTCCGTCAATCAGACCCCAGGCACTGGCCTGAGTAATTTCCTGCAGGTTAGCGGTATCAATAAAAAACTTCATAGGTGAACTCCTTCTACTCTTCCGCAGCCTGACGAGGCCCGCTGCTGCGCCGCCTGCTGTTTGCCCCTGGGCGGCGACTGTTACTGTAAGGTCGCTCGGCGCCTTCCGGGATAATAATCACCTTGCGGCGGTGCCCTTCACCGCTGGAGGCGGTTTTAATACTTTCAATATCCTGCAGTGTGACATGGACAATTTTTCGCTCGCGCGAGTTCATGGGGCGCATGGGAATACTGCGACCGGTATCTATCGCCTTTTGAGCCAGCTCCAGCGCCTCTTCTCGCAGCGTAAGCTCAACTTCCTTCAGGTAGTTGTTGCTGTCGATCATCAGTCGCAGGTGATCTTCCGCAGACTGATTCACCATACGCGAGATAACAAAGGCAATGGCTTCCAGGGGCTCACCATTGTGATAGCGCAATACCTCGTCGTCAGTGGAGTTCACATGAAAAAGCCAGGTACCGTCGGATTGCTCGGTGCGGCTGATGGAGATGACATTCACCCCCATTCGCTCGAGGAAGAATTCAAGGTGCCGCTGAGCCATGTCCAGCTTCCCGCCTTCAGGGGTATAACTGACACGCACTCGGGTCGGTCGTGTACCCAACAGTCCAAACAGGCCCTTGGTTCCCTCTTCAAGCACCTCAATGGTCACGCTGTCGCGGCTGACGCCGCCAAGCTCTTCAAGGGCAGCGCTGACTGCCTCATCTACAGACTTGCCTTCTATTTCTATCACTTTCATGCAGCGACTCCTTACAGGTATCAGTCTCAGTCAGGTCGTTTATTAATGTAGTACTGCTGGGCGATGGACAGAACATTGTTGACTATCCAGTAAAGGATCAGACCTGACGGGAATGTCATAAACAAAAAGGTGAACACAATGGGCAGTGAAAGCATGATCTTGCGCTGCACCGGATCCATGGCGGTGGGAGTCATCTTCTGCTGCAGGAACATAGTGGCACCCATGATGACCGGGGTAATATAGTAGGGATCAAGGGCGCTCAAGTCATTGATCCACAGCGCAAAAGGAGCATGACGCAGCTCAATGGCGTTCATCAGGGTTTTGTACAGAGCAAAAAAGACGGGAATCTGCACCAGGATAGGCAGACATCCGCTCAGGGGATTCGCCTTGTGGGTCTTATACAGTTCCATGGTTGCAGTATTGAGCTTCTGAGGGTCATTTTTGAACTTCTCTTTGAGTTTTTTCAGCTCAGGAGCCAACACGCTGATTTTCTTCATGGACTTATAAGACTTATGGCTCAGCGGGAAGAAGATGATCTTGATACACACGGTCAGCAGGATAATGGCCACACCGTAGTTGCCGGTCAGCGAGTAGAACCAGCGGATAGCCTGCATCAGCGGCGCTGCAAGAATGCTGAGGAATCCGTAGTCGATCGTCTGGGAGAGACCGACATCATAGGTATCGAGTATTCCCTTGAGTTTGGGACCAGCGAAAACGGTCACCGATGTTCCCAGTGGGCTCACCAGGGCGGCACCACGCTGGGGGATGTCCGGGAAAAGGCGAAAAGTGTCCTGTGGGCTGGGCAGAAAAGCAATCAGGAAGTACTTGTCCATCACACCACCATACCCAATGTTCCGGATATCCCGTACCGCCGAAACATCGCTGTACTTGATTTTATCCAGACCAGCATCGGCGGATCCATGAACAATCCCTTCAAAGGAGAAGGTGTCGCCTTTGACATTTGCAACAATTTCAACGGGCAGTGTGGTAACGGCAGCACAGGCTCCCGGTGCGCACTCCATATCGTAGCGGATGGAAAATTCGTAGGCGCCGGAAAGTGTATACTGCTTGCGCACATCTCTGCCATCGGGCAAAAGCGTATGAAAGGTGACACTGTTGTCGGTCTGCTGCTCCACAGTGAAAGGCAGTCCTGCCAGGTCAATGTTGCCCGTGGGAGTTGCGATAACTGAGGTAAACGCTGGGTAGCCCGCTCGTATCATTTCCACCATGGCGCCGCCTCGGCCATCCTCCTGATGCTCCTTGAGCCGCAGAGACTGCAGATGTCCTCCGGAAGTACTGAAAGTCGCGATGATAAGATCATTTTCCAGAACCACATCTCGACCATCAACAATACGCAGGGATTGGTCAGAAAGGCCCTGATCCAGTGAGGGTGACGAGGAGAACTGGGTAGCGGGAAGCGCAGGAACCGCATCATTCTGAGCAGGTGCCTGTAGAGTGGGCTCCGCAACTTTGGCCGGAGCGCCATCAACGGGAAGGGGAGGTTCGTCCATCTCTATAAAAAAAATCTGATAGCTGAAGAGCACTATTGCCGAAAGCACGATGGCAAGCACCATCTTGTTATCCATGTAATCCTCCTTTAGTCAGGTACAGGGTCATAACCACCCTTGCAGAAAGGGTGGCAACGCAGCAGACGCCACAGCGTCAGATAGAAGCCTTTAAAGAAACCGTGGCGAGTGAAAGCTTCCAGCGCGTAGGAGCTACAGGTGGGCGTAAACCGGCACGAAGGCGGGAGCATGGGAGAGATGATATACCGGTAGAAGCGGATAATCAGAATCATAACGTGTTTCATAGGTCAATCACATGCCGGAATGAACTTGGCCCTTTGAAGCAGATGCTCAAGTGCGCTCATCGCCTCGGGGCCCTTCAGTTCTGCAGCAGGCGGCCTGGCCGCCATAATGATATGGTACTGTCCCTGAATGTACTTTCGGTTCCGACGGAAGGCTTCACGCATCAGACGCTTTAATCGGTTCCGCACGACGGCATTTCCCACTTTCTTGCTTACCACAACTCCAACTTTCAGTTGTTCTGCCCGGAGGAACACCAGCACGAAATACTGGCTGCGCACAACCTTCCCAGCGTCGTAAACCGCCCGGAACTGGCGGTTTTTCTGTAGTCGTAGCGACGCTGGAAAACGGTTATCGTCCATCAGGCAGCGAGTACGGCTCTCCCTTTGGCACGACGACGTGCGAGTACCTTACGGCCATTCTTGGTTGCCATGCGGGCGCGGAAGCCTTGCTTTACCTTTTTGCGGCGGTTGTTGGGGCGGAATGTTCTCTGTTGCATATTATCTCCTTACATTTCCATGTTCTGTATTTCAATCTCTGCAGAAAATCTGCCTGAAGAGGCAAAACCGGCGCATTATAGAGAAGACCAGTGGGAAAAGTCAACGCCTTTCGCCCCTTATCCCTGGAGTTTCTCCACCAGCTCACGCAGAAGGCTCTCAGCATCCTGATTCCCCACCTGACAGGTACCGGCATTGGCATGGCCACCGCCCCCATATTCCAGCATCAGCTTACCTATATTGACGGTTGAAGAGCGGTCAAAAATGGATTTCCCCACCGCAAAGACCGTATTCTGTTTCTTCAGGCCCCACAGGACATGGATTGAGATAAGCGACTGGGGGAAAAGGGCATAGATCATAAAGCGATTGCCCGTATAAATGGTATCCTCTCCACGCAGATCAAGCACTGCCAAGGTTCCACGCATGGTGGTGCAGCGCTTTATCTGATCCTTGAAGAGATCCTGCTGCTCAAAAAACAGCTCCACCCGCTCCTGCACGTCGGGTAAAGCCATGATCTCCTGTATGGAGTGGTGTTTACAATAGTCTATCAGGTCCATCATCAGCTGATAGTTGGAAACACGGAAGTTGCGGAAACGACCAAGTCCGGTGCGGGCGTCCATCAGGAAATTCAGGAGCACCCAGTCCTTGGGATCCAGAACTTCCTCACGGGTAAACTGAGCGGAATCCCCCTTGTCTACGGCAGCCATCATATCAGAGGAAATAATGCCACCGAAGCGCTCATCGCCACCAAAGTAGTTATAGACGACGCGGGCTGCCGATGGTGCCATCGCGTCGATGATATGATTTTCCTCGCGAGTGCCTCCAGCACGGATGACTTCGCTCTCATGGTGGTCAAAGGCCAGATGCACACCCGGGACATAGGGAAGGTTCGTGGTGATATCCCGCGACGTTATCTGAATTTTCTGATCCTGCATATCTTTGGGGTGCACGAAGAGAATATCGTTGATCAGGCCCATTTCTTTCAGCAACACACCGCAGACCAGACCATCAAAGTCACTGCGGGTTACGAGACGGTACATTCCTCCCAATGGAACCATGATTCACTCCTTTTTCCAGTTATCCCGAACCACCCTGGTCCAGTTTGCTTTCCACTGACTTGACCTTCTTGTACAGGGCTCCGGTGGTGCCCACCTTGTCGTCAATCTTAATGGAGGTGGAAACTCGCAGAGAGTGCTGACGCATGTTGACATGGCACTTCTGGATCAAGGCAAAGACCTCTTCCGGTTCACCCTCAACAATAGTTCCCATGGCATGCAGTTCATAGGGCAATCCACTCTGCCGTATAATCTCTATGGTTTTGGCAACATATTCCGACAAGTGCCCGTGAGCTTTGTCGATGGGGGTTATGGAAAACTCAGCCAGCATGCTCGCACCTCCGTTTCAGTGGCTATTCAATATGCGTACTCTTGATATGCAGCTCCTGCAGCTGACGCTGGTCGACCACACTGGGGGCATCGGTCAGCAGGCAGGTGGCCTTCTGGGTTTTCGGGAAAGCGATGACATCGCGGATGGAGCTGGTGCCCGAAAGAATCATGGCGATGCGGTCAACGCCGAAAGCAATACCGCCGTGGGGAGGCGCACCGAACTCCAGGGCATCCAGCAGGAAGCCAAACTTCATGCGCGCCTCTTCTTCGCCGATTCCCAACAGGGAGAACATGCGCTGCTGCAGCTCCATGGTGTGAATACGGATGGAGCCGCCGCCGATTTCCGAGCCATTGAGCACCAGGTCATAGGCGCGGGCGCGGGCGGCACCGGGATCGCTCTCCAGCAGACCGAAGTCCTCTTCCAGGGGAGAGGTGAAGGGGTGGTGCATGGCCATGAAGCGCTTGCTGTCCTCATCCCACTCCAGTAGGGGGAAGTCGGTGACCCACAGGAAGTTGTACTGATTGTTGTCGATAAGGCCGAGACGCTGAGCCAGAATCAGGCGCAGCTGGCCCAGGGAGTTGGCCACGACGCTTCTGGTGTCAGCCATAAAGAAGATACAGTCGCCCGGTTTCGCACCGACGCGCTTAACGATGGCCTCCAGGGTGGCCTCGCCCAGGAATTTGGTGATGGGGCTCTGATACTCGTTTTCCCGCACCTTGATATAGGCCAGGCCTTTGGCACCGTAAACCGCCAGGTCCTTGGTGATGTCGTCAATATCCTTGCGGCTCAGGTGTTCACAGCCCACTCCATTGATGGCCTTGACCTGGCCGCCATTTTCAAGCGCGCTCTGGAAAACCTTGAAACCTGAGAAATCCAGGTCGCTCAGATCCTGCAGCTCCAGTCCAAAACGGGTGTCAGGCTTGTCGGAGCCAAAGCGGTCCATGGCCTCCTGGTAAGAAAGGCGGGGGAAGGGTACGGGAATTTCCCGGTCGGCGATATCGCGCCACAGCTTCTGCATCAGGCCTTCGATCAGCGCAAAGAGCTGCTCGCGATCGATGAAGCTCATCTCCATATCCAGCTGGGTGAATTCGGGTTGGCGATCGGCGCGCAGGTCCTCGTCGCGGAAGCACTTGACGATCTGGAAGTACTTGTCGTAGCCGGAAACCATCAACAGCTGCTTGAAAAGCTGGGGTGACTGAGGCAGGGCAAAGAAGCGGCCGGGATTGACCCGCGAAGGCACCAGGTAGTCCCGCGCCCCCTCGGGGGTGGATTTGGTCAGCACCGGCGTTTCGATATCCAGAAAGCCTTTTTCGTAGAGGTATTCGCGCATGGAGCGGGTCAGGCGGTGGCGGTTGATGATGTGCTTCTGGATTTCGGGACGGCGCAGATCCAGGTAGCGGTATTTCAGGCGCAGGTTTTCGCTGACATCGGTGTACTCGTCGATCATGAAGGGCGGGGTCTTGGCCACGCTGACAATGCGCAGCTCACTGACCACCACTTCGATGGCACCGGTTTTCAGCTTCTCGTTTACCGTACCTTCGGGGCGGTGGCGCACAGTGCCCACAATGGCCAGCACATATTCGGAGCGGATGGATTCACCCTTTTCGTGAACCTCCTGATTGACCTGGGGGTCCATGACCAGCTGGGTCAGTCCGTCGCGATCACGCAGATCGACAAAAATCAGGCCACCGTGGTCGCGGCGGCGGTGGGCCCAGCCCATCAGGGTAACTGATTCACCAATGTTCTCTATGCCAAGCTGGCCACATGAATGCGTTCTCTGAAGTCCCTGGATACTGTCCATAAACGATGGATCTCCTTAAGCTATAGTACAAAAATATCAGGCTACCTGTTTGGCCGTAATCCCGGAACAATCCTGGTTACGGAAGTTTCGCAAGCTCAGCCAGTGGAACCTGGCGCTGTTCTCCCGTCGCCAGCTCCTTCACCGTAAAGAAGTTGCCAGCGGCTTCATCACCACCGATCAGTACCACGTGGCGGGCACCCAGGCGATCACCGCGCTTGAAGATGTTTTTCACTGAACGCTGGCGGGTATCAAGCTCGCTGGTTTTCCCCAGCGCCCGCAGGGCGCGCAGGGCCTGCAGCCCCTGTAAAGTAAAAGTATTCTCCGTGTATCCAATATAAAAATCAAGGGATAAGTCTGCCTGTAGTGAATCGAAATGCTCCACCAGCAACATGACCCGTTCCATGCCGAAGGCAAAGCCCACGGCAGCTGTGGCAGGACCACCCAGATCCTCCACCAGTCCATCGTAGCGACCACCACCACCAATGGCATTCTGGGAGCCCAGCAGGCTGGTGGTAAACTCAAATGCCGTGCCCACATAGTAATCCAGGCCTCGCACCATAAACGGGTTGCGCTGGTAAGGCACTCCGTAGGCGTCCAGATAGATCTGCAGCGCTCCATAGTGTGCGGCACAGGATTCACAGCGGTGTTCGTCAATGGTGGGAGCACTGGCCACCTGGGCCTGACACTCCGGGTTTTTGCAATCCAGCACCCGCAGGGGGTTTTTCTCAATGCGCTCCACACAGTTTTCACACAGGTGCTCGCGGCGGGCATTCAAAAATGCCACCAGAGCCTGGCGATAGCCGGGACGACACTGGGGGCAGCCGATATTGTTGATTTCAATGGTCACCCCTGCGGCAATGCCCAGTTCGACCAGCATGGTGTAACCAAGGGCGATGGTTTCGGCGTCAATGGTCGCCTCGGTTTCGCCGAACACTTCCACACCCAGCTGGTGAAACTGGCGATAACGGCCTTTCTGGGGACGCTCATAACGGAACATGGGGCCACGGTACCAGACCCGCTGGGGAGCCAGCTCGTTGTAGAGCTTATTCTCCACATAGGCCCGCACGACTCCGGCGGTGCCTTCGGGACGCAGGGTAACCGACTCGTCCGATTTGTCCGCAAAGGTGTACATCTCTTTGCCCACGATATCGGTGTTCTCTCCGATGCCGCGGCAGAAGAGTTCTGTTTTTTCCATGATGGGCAGGCGGATCTCCTGGTAACGCCAGTTTTCAAGGATCTCCTGCAGAATCTGCTCAGCCTGACTCCAGCGCCTGGCCATGGGGCTGAGCAGATCATTGAAGCCGCGTATTGCTTTAATCTGTTTTTCTGACATATTTTTCCCTGTATGCAGACTCAGCAGGATTCGCGTTTCTGGCGAATCCACTGGACGATGCGCTCCTTGCGCTCTTTCCAGGCGTCTTTCTCCAGACGCTCACGCACAAAATCTTCGAACAGCACACTGATCAGACGATCAAGCTTTTCCAGCCAGTGCACGCGTTCAATGAATATCTCCTCGTCATTTTCCAGCAGAATCAGCGGCAATTTGATGCTTGCCAGCTGCAGCGTCGTCCCCTTGAGCGTGAACAAGGCGTTCTTCTCGGGGCCAAACTCCACCTTGATCTTGCACTCCTTGACCTTTTTCCCTTCATACAGGGCCATGGCCGCTTCCGGGCTTATGGATGGTTCACCCTTAGACAGCCGGGATTCACGGGCATCGCCAAACTGGCTCTCCAGCACGATAAAATCGTCGATCCAGATGTGAATCAGCTCGTTCTCAAAGGTGTAGCGCCCTTCCATGATTTCACTCTTGTGCCAGAGCCAGATCAGAAACTCTTTGCCCAGAAAGTCGGTATTATTCATGCTCCACCCCGAAACTTTCCGGTGCCAGCTGCTCGCGGGCCCATGCCATGGCAGAAGTCAACTCCATGTTCCCCATGCGCCAATGGGGGGTAACCAGGGAGATCTTTCGATCAAAGGTCTTGCGGAAGTACTCCACAAAGAGATCATTGGCTGCCTGAGCCGTCGAGCCAAAGAATACCCGTCCAGCCGGCACATTATAGAGCATATCCCACACCTTGGTCTGGGGATACTGCTGTTTGATGAGGAACTGCCGCGTCTGCTCCTTGATAAAGATGCGGTCATCGCGGGTCAACCGTTCTTTGCCGCTCTCGCGCTGATACTGCTGCTCGCGCTCAGGCAGCAAGGCTTTAAGCATCTGGGAGGGGACGACTTTTTTGTCAAGGCGCAGGGAGATCAGAATGTGATCTCGGGAGGGGAAGACCTCATCCTGAGTGAAGTGATTATGGAGAAAATTCCTGGCCGAGACCCACCCCATGGTACTCTCGGAAAAATCCACCTCGTCAAAGGAGACAAAGCGGTTCTGCAGCAGACTTTCAAACATCTGCTCCATATAGTCGATACCGGGTTCGCCCTGCACCGCATAGGGAGTATAGCTGATGGAGCCACTATAAAAACCCATGGATATCACCCTTTCCCATTTATCATAGAAGCGTGTCAGGGTACTACACCAGTCGCCCGCTGTAAATACGGCGTGTACCCTTCCCAGCGCTTGTCACAGGCGCGCCGGGATCTGTGCGATTTAATGGCAGCCGGATGGCTGGCGACTGACAACCGCTGCTGCGGGTTTGGTGAGATTGCGCACATCAACACTGGAGACCAGGTTTCTGGCTATTTTCGCGAAGCGCTGGCGCAGCTCATCGTTCTCATCAAGGCAAAGGAAGAATGGCTTGCCACCGTCACCGGTCTGGCGCACGCTCAACTCCAGGGGCAGGTCGCCCAGGAAGGGGAATTTCTTCTCTTCGGCATACTTACGCGCACCGCTGTCGCCAAAGATATGGCTCTTGTGGCTGCATTCCGGGCAGATGTGATAGCTCATGTTCTCCACAATACCCAGTATTTCCACCCCAGTGCTCGCAAACATGCTTACGGCTTTTCTGGCATCAAGCAGGGCCACATCCTGGGGCGTGGACACGATAACCGCTCCGGTCACCGGCAGCATATTCACCATGCTCAGCTGAATATCGCCGGTTCCCGGTGGCAGATCCAGGATAAAGTAGTCGATTTCCCCCCACTTCACCTCTTCGACAAACTGCTTCAGGGCAGCATGCACCATGGGGCCACGCCAGATCACCGGGCTGTCATCCTCCACGAAAAATCCGATACTGATGACCTTTACATCGTACGCCACCACAGGGATGATCATATCGTTATCGACGGTGGGTTTTTCTTCCGTGATGCCAAACATCTTCGGGATGGAGGGGCCATAGAAATCCATGTCCAGTACCGCAACGCGATGGCCCATGTCGGCGAGTGCCACCGCGAGATTGGCGCTGACCGTCGACTTGCCCACGCCCCCCTTCCCGCTGGCAACCGCAATAATGTTCTTTACTCCAGGCAGAGGAGTGCTCTTGGCCGTGCCTTTGCGGCTATCGCGGGCCGTCAGGTGGATATTGACCGTCCCGATGGATGGAAGCGCTGCTTTGATGGCATCGCGACAACTGTTTTCGATGGTAGACTTTAACGGGCAGGCGGCCGTGGTCAACTCCACCGTCACATCGGTGTCATTTCCGCTGACCTGAATATCCTTGATCATACCAAGCTCCAGCAGTGTCCTGCCAATTTCGGGATCCTTCACCGGAGCCAGTGCTTCACGCACCTGTTCAACTGTAATACTCATAGATATCTATCCTCATGAAAATTTTCTGTATCAGACGCAGCGCACTGCGCGGACAGTTTTCTACTGCAGGGTATCGAGCAGCCTGCTGCGGCGCTCTGTGTATTCCTGTTCAGAAATCAGGCCACTTTCGTGCAGTTCCTGTAAAAATTCCAGGCCTGTGCGCACTCGCTCGCGATGCTGCTGCACAGTACCCATTGACGGATCAGAGGACTCTGTTCCCAACGCCGATTCGTACAACAAGGAAGCATCAACTTTCACCCAGAGGGGGTACGGCTTTGCGTTGGATTGAAGCTGATGGTGCCAGTGCTCGGCATCCATGGCAAGGGTAACCAGCGAATCTGTAACCTGAAGCGGCTCCAGGATACCATCCATGGAACGGGGATTCATATTGTCAATATCCGGCAGCAGGCGGATATTGGCAAAGGCAATATTGAGCTGAGCCTGGGCATCGACAAAGAGCACCCCATCTGTGCGACGCTCCCGGAGTGCGCTGCCAGGTTCCCGAAAAAACGACGAAAAGAAGATCCGCTGGTTCTGATCAGCGGTGGACAGTGCCTGAACGAGAGCCGGTGCCAGCTGGCGGACTTCCAGCTCATGAAAAACCGGACCACCAGAGCTCACCAGAACACCTTTTGCCCTGTAGGTCAGCTGCTCCAGCATGTCCGACAAAATACGCTCATCAACCACCAACGGATGTCGGTAACCCTGCGTCTGCACCTTATCATCTGCAACCCGATGCTGAACCCGCACGGTATAGGCAGACTGCTCATCAACCTGGATATTCTGCCAGCGCGGCCCACCGCAACCGGCAAGCACAAACAGCGCCGTCAGAATCAATACAAGACTTCTCACTCCAACCCTCCATTATCAGCTGTATGTATATTTGAGTCGCATCACGTTAAGACCTCATGGGCGAAAACGCAAAGAAGCAGGACTGGTTATACGCTGCAACGCTGCAAAATTCAACTCTCAGCAGGAGAGTTGTCTCGGGCGCAGGAAGGGTGTATGATGCCCGAAATCATAGGTGGAGAAAAACGGTAACCTCCACGAAAATGGGAAGTAAGAGGAGAAAACATGCATTCAACCATCATTGTCGCCCTGGACACCCGTGACCGGCTGGCTGCCAAAAGCATCGTGACTGAGCTGTCACCCCACAATCCATGGTTCAAGGTGGGCAAGGCCCTCTTTGTGTCCCGAGGCACCGACATTGTGGAAGAGTTGATGAATAATGGAGCCAACATCTTTCTGGATCTGAAGTTCCACGACATACCCAATACCGTTGCCGAAGCCGTGAAGGCGGCTGCCGACATGGGTGTGCGCATGGTGAACGTACACTGCCTGGGCGGACGCAGGATGATGGAGGAGGCCGCGAACGCCGTCGCGCACCTCTCCAGCCCGCCACTGATAATCGGAGTCACAGTACTCACCAGCATGAATCAGCGCGACATCGAAGAAGTGGGAATCACAGAGCCCATTGACCAGGAAGTCCTCAAACTTTCAGCCCTGGCCAAAGACTGCGGCCTGGACGGCGTGGTCTGCTCCCCTCAGGAAATCGCACTCATCAAACAGCAGCTCGGAGCGGAGTTCATCACCGTGACACCGGGCATCCGTCCCGCATGGTCAGCCACTGACGACCAGACCCGCATCACCACCCCGGCTGAAGCAGCCACCCTGGGCACCGACTACATGGTCATCGGACGCCCCATCATCAAACACCAGCGCCCCCTGGAGGCGTACGAAAGCATTCAGCAGGAGATTCAGGCTGCTCTATCGTGACCCAAACATGGAAGTATACCGCCACCCGCAGCCCGGCACCCTGTCACGCCGCAACAGCATTCATCTGCTGCGCCACAAGGGATATCTGCACACTGGAGAACACCAGGGGCTGATTGTCGCCCGAGAGGTTCCCGCCATGTCGGTGCATGTCAAACTGCTGTGTAGTGGTGAACTTCCTCCCGCCGATATCCACCCGCATCCATGCTCAAACTGTGTTCGCTGCATCAACCGCTGCCCGGCCAAGGTCATTGGCAGTGGCCTTGGTGGGCGACGCAGCCTCAAGTGTGCCCTCTATCGCTGGCTGCTGCGCTGCAACCAGTGCTTCGAGGCCTGCAGTCAGGTCATCAGACCCTGAACGTTTCCCCTCAATCCCACTCAAGGCAGTCGCCCACCTGGATGCCGCGGTGCGAAAAGTACCCCTGAACCACCTCCAGGGCGTAGCGGTAGGGCTGTGCTGGACGATAGGCGACGGCTTCGCGCTGGCAAAGCGAGACAGGCCCTTCAGAACACGGGAACATATCCCTGATATCGGCAATACACCTATCGGAAGCAATGTAGGCGATACTGAGGGGCAGGTGGGTGCGGTACATCCAGAAACCGCTGGTGTGATCGTGGGAGAAGATGAAGAGCATCCCGGAATTCTCCGGCATGGCAGTGCGGTACATAAGGCCCCGCTGGTGCTGGATGGTACTGCCGGCAACCTCAACCAGCAGCTCATGGCTCCCACCGGCAGCTGCATGAATGCGGAGTCGGGTTGTCTCAAAGGTGATGGGCGACTGATCCCGGGGAAGTTCAAGAACGGAGCCATTGGCGGTGACAAGCGCCTGCCGGCCATGACTTCCTGTCGCCACCAGAAGTACCAGCAGCAGGCTGACCAGGTGGTTCAGACGCGAATATCGCCACACGGCCCACAATCCGTCGTCCCGTCGTGGGGAGGAAGCTGCAGCGTAAAGACCACGCCACCATCGGTGTTCGCCGCATATATCCTGCCGCCCATATGCCCATCGATGATGGAGCGGGCCATATAGAGCCCCGTCCCCATGCCACTTGGCCGCGTACTTACGTGCTCGCGGAAAATTTCTTCTTCCATGCCTTCCGGTATGCGCGTACCCGTATTGAATACCTCGACAATGTACTTGCCGGACTCTTCATAGAGGCGGAGCTCGACCCGGCCCTCACCACGGGCAAGGTCGCCCTGGTTGCGGAACATGACAATGGCATCCTTGGCATTGCCGACGATATTCAGTACCACCTGTTTGAATTCATTGGCGTAGCCACAGATCATCATGGGGCGGGCCAGGGTACTTTCCCCATGGCAGCGGTAGAGGGCCACGGGGATCTGGTGGTGCTGCAGAAGTGGGGAGAGGATCTGCAGGACTTCCTCAGTGGCCCTGGCAATGTCAAAGGATGTCTTCTGGCGACTTGGACGCAGAAAATCACGAAAAACCCGGACGGTCTGAGTCAGAAAACGGATGTTCTCCTGACCCTTCTCCACCTGCCCAAGGAAGTGTTCCGGTTCCGCAACTTCCTGAGCGTAGCGCTTCTTGATATCCTGCAGAATCAGGCTCAGCCCGGTCAGCGGCTGACCCCACTGGTGGGTTATATTGGAAAGCATCTGTCCCATGGTGGCCATTTTAGACTGCTGCACCAGTATCTGACGCTGCTCCTCCAGGCGCTTGCGCTCACGGATATCCCGCACAATGGCAACCACGACTTCCATGTGCTCCAGCTCCAGGAAACTCAGACTGATCTCCACGGCGATAAGTTCACCACTGCTGCTGCTCAGGTGGCTTTCGAGAAAGGTAGCCGATGGAGAGCGCTGGTCGAAAAACTCGCGAATACTCTGCTTCAGGGCGACGCCATGGGGCGCCGCCACCAGATTCGTGAGCCGCAGCTGCAACAGCACCTCCCGAGGGTAGCCCATCTGACGGCAGAAGGTATCGTTCACATCGGCAATGGCCAGCCTCCCCTCGGTGTCGGAGGAAAGAACCATGATGCCATCGTGGATACGATGAAACAGGTGCTGATATTTCTTCTCTGCCTCCTGCCAGCGATCCTGGACTGTTTTCATGCGACTCTGCACCCGGGAGGAAAAGGGCAGGGTCAGGAAGTACACCCCCATCAGGGCCAGAACCACCGTAATGGCAGAGGCCGCTGTCAGGAATTGGCGGTTGGAACGCAAATCATTCAGAATCGCGTCGGCGGGAACCCAGATACTGATGCCACCATGAATTTCACCGGGAACATAATTGGTATGACAGCGCACGCAGGTCGGCTCAATGGGAAGCGGGGCCATATAACGGAAAAACGGCTTACCATCACGCTTCTCATAGAGAAAGGTCTCCATCTCACCGGCGCGGAATCTTTCAATGGAAGCGGTTTCAAAGTCATCAGCCTGATTTTTCGGATTGATGGGCAGCAGTCCAGCCATTCGAAAAGCAAAGGCTCCGTGAATATTGGCCAGATCGGAAACTTCATGGGTCACCATGGCGGGAGTGCGCAGCAGATACTCATTACCGAATTCGTCGCGTATGCTGCTGCCATTGCCGAAGATTTTCTCCAGATGGGGGCTGGGGATCATCCCCTCCTGGCGCTTTACATAGATACCGCCATGCAATGAAACCCAGCGCCGCACATAGACAATCTCCTGCAGAAAGGTACGTCCACGATCAAGCAGCTGTTCATGGGAGGAACTGCTCAAATGCATCCCGAACGCGAAGAAAACCGCAAAAAGGATCAGGGTCATAAACACGTAGATGAAAATGACATATTTGCGGATAAGGTCCAGCAATGGGTACTCCAGTATAATTGCGGCGTGTGACATCAATGTGCATAAAAGAACAAAGACAATTGTATAAGCAAAGGAGCTGAAAACACAAGTCCAACCGCTCCTGCCACTGTTGACTTTTTCACGTTCCCCCTCTACAAAGTGGCATGGACAATAACGCTGTGAATCAGCAGACAATTGAAACGGCAACCATGGGCGGCGGCTGCTTCTGGTGCACGGAAGCCGTTTTTGCGCTCCTGCCCGGGGTCCTGAGCACTCTGCCCGGCTACAGCGGTGGCGAAACCCCGGAGCCAACTTACGAGCAAGTCTGCCGTGGCGAAACCGGCCACATCGAAGTGGTGCAGGTCGTTTTTGAACCAGCCATTCTCAGCTACCAGCACCTCCTGGATGTTTTTTTTCGCAGCCACGACCCCACTTCCCTGGATCGCCAGGGGAACGATATCGGTTCCCAGTACCGCTCGGTCATCTTTTTCCATAGCCCCGAACAGGCCCAGCAGGCGCACGCCTGTATCGACAGGCTCGAGAGAGAGCACCAATTTCCTGCGCCAATTGTCACCCAGGTTCTGCCACTGGACGTGTTTTACCCTGCGGAACCCTACCATCATCGCTATTTCACGAACAACCCCTCCCAGGGGTACTGCCGTGCCGTTATCGCCCCCAAAGTTTCACGTATACAGGAGAGCTTAACAGCGTGCAGGAACACCACAGATTAAACAGGTTGCTGAAAGATACTCAGGGGCAAAGCGCCCGCAGGGCGAGGAGGGCAACGTACGCCCCATTCCCTGCAGCACCGCGCGACAGCGGGCCACGACATCAATGGGGATTTTTCAGTACGTTGTCAGAAATACGGTTGCCGGGAGCAGAGAATGGAGCGTGAAGACATTACTCTGCAGGACTTCCGGCACGCAGTCGAGATATTCGGCATGCCCGGTCGCTTCACTCTGGAGCGCCTGAAATCACGCTACCGTCAGCTCAGTCGCAAACATCACCCTGATTTCGGAGGGGATGCGGACACCATGGCTCAGGTGAACCGTGCCTACGGCATTCTGAGCGACTATGTGGAGCGTTACCACTTCCAGTGCAGCGATGACGAGTTTCTGCGCCAGAATCCTACCCAGAAATACTACCACCAGTTTCATCACGCGCCCCAGGCAGACAGCGACACATAAACTCAGCCAAACTGCATGGAATAGTAGCGCTGATAGGTTCCCTGGCGCCGCAGGAGCTCTTCATGGGTGCCAGCCTCCACGACACTGCCGTTTTCCAGCACCAGGATCTGATCTGCGTGAATAATTGTGGAAAGGCGGTGGGCAATCACAAAGGTCATGCGCTCACGCATCAGGTTCGTGAGAGCTTCCTGAATAAGGGCCTCGGATTCATTGTCCAGGGCGGAAGTCGCCTCATCGAGAATCAGTATGGGAGCCTCGCGCACAATGGCCCGCGCCAGGCAGATACGCTGCCGCTGACCGCCGGAAAGACGCAGCCCCCGATCCCCGATATAGGTATCAAGACCATCGGGCAGCCGGGAGACAAACTCCAGGGCGTTAGCAGCACGGAGGGCGTTGTCCAGCTGCTCTTCAGAAGCATCGGGTCGGCCATAGAGAATATTCTGGCGTATGGTATCGTTGAACAGAATCGTCTCCTGATCCACAAAGGAGATCAGGGAGGTCAGATCCTCACGCCTGATATCGCGGATATCCACTCCGTTGATGCGTATGGCCCCCTCAGTCACGTCGTAGAACCTTGCCAGCAGGGAAACGATCGTGGTCTTCCCTCCACCGCTCATACCCACAAGGGCGACAACCTGATTGTCCCTGGCCTCTATATTGATGTCCCGCAGCACGTACTCCTGCTCATCATAGGCAAAATTCACCTGCTCAAAGGACACCTGGCGCACCGGCAGCTCCACGCGCTGTGGCTGCTGAGGATCTTTTATGTCCGCTTCCGTGTCGATAACCTCAAAGACCCGTTCCGCCGCGCCAAAGGAAGCCTGCAAAGTGGCATGCAGTTTCAGTAATTGTTTGATGGGCTTGTAGAGCATGGTCAGGGCGGCCATAAAGCTGAAAAGCTCGCCGGTGGTCATGGAGCCCTCCACCACCAGTTTGCCGCCAAACCAGATGGTCAACGCAATGCCAAAGCCCGTGAAGAGTTCAATGACCGGGGTTGCCATGGCATCGCCCTTGATGGCCTTGCGGGTAAAACTAAAGTAGCGGCTGTTGCTTTCCGTGAAATGCTGGCCCATCTTTCGCTCAAGGCCAAAGGCTTTGATGACCTTGATGCCGCTGAAGGTTTCCTGCAGTATCTGAGAGAGATCGGCAATTTTGGCCTGGGCGAAGCGGGTGTACTTGCGAATACGGCGGCTGATGGCACGCACGGGAAAATAGGTCAGGGGCATGACCACAAAAGCCAGTACCGCCAGCTGCCAGCTCTGGTAGAAGATCAGCGCCAGCAGAAATATGACCGTCAAACTGTCTTTGACGATGATTATGGCAGCCTGGGCAATGGCATTGCGCATGATGTCGATGTCGTTGAGGGAACGGCTCATGAGCGAGCCGGTTGAGCGCTGCTGATAGAAGCGCATGGAGAGGCTGAGCATATGCTGGTAAAGTTCGTTGCGCAGGTCCTGCACAATACGCTGACCGACCACTTTGATGGTGTATTGTTGCCAGAACGTGCAAAAACCTTTAAAGAAAAAGAGCAGAATCAGCCCGATGGGAAGATAGATCAGCAGATCCGCCCGTTTGGCGATAAAGATGTCATCCAGTACCGGCTTTACCAGGTAGGCCGTTCCCGCATCGGCCAGTGAAACACCGATACCGAACACCACAGAGATAACAATCAGTCGGGTATAGGGGAAAACATAGCGAAAAAGGCGACGTGCTACCATGAAAAAGCCATCTCACTTTGCCGGAACGAATCTGAAAATGCCAGGCCAGAATACCCGAAATTCCGCTGAATGAAAGGAAAAAAATGAATCGCATACTCTTGCTGCTGCTACTCATCCTGGGAACGGGTCTTCCTTCCAGCGCCCATGTCATAACCTCCCTGGAAAAGCAACCATGGGCAACCCAGCTTTCCACCAGTCAAAAACTGGAAATACGCGACGCCATCAGCACAGTCATGGGCAGCGCCCAGCCACCGGGCCCCACCCAGAGACAGCGTTTCTGGGAACTGCTCGGATCCATGCCTCCTGCTGAATTTCAGCAGTTCACCCGGGATGTCATCCAGATACACCTGCGCCATCAGCTCCTCTGGACAAGAGACGCCCTGATTACCGCCCGCAGCGGTGTGGCCCGCAAATCCCCGGAACGGGAGACTCTGGAGCAGGCCATGATGCGCCAGGGCATCTTCTCCCGCTGGCAAGTGGAACAGATGGATACGGCCCTGACCCAGTTCGCGGCGGGAGAGGCAACCCGCCTTCCTGGGCTCATTCCCCTGGAAGCAGCAACCCTGGAGCAGACCCTGGATAATCTGGAAAAGGCGGAAGAGCACCTGGCTACGCTGTTCAGCCGCCCACTGGACATGCCTGCAGACAGTGCGCTCACCCACTTCACGACCCGCGCCTTCCAGGCCACCATCCAGTCGCGACAGGGCCCTCTGGACGTGCAGGCCGCACTGAAAATCCACTTTGCCAGCCGCAATCCTGCCACGACCATGCAGGAGCTGCGCACAGTTCAGAACCATATTGAAAGCACTGCCCGTGATGTGATTTTCGCCCAGCGGGCTGAATCCGTGGAAACGCCCCAGGGCAGAGAACGCATGCTGCGTCAGCTGGCCAGAGACCTCGGCGCCCTCATCCACAGTGGACGCATTGAACGGGTGGAGCTGCAGAACTGGAATGTCAGGGCCCCCTGAAATCCATACGTACTCTCATTTCACACCTGAAGGATACAGCTCAAGTTTCGCACCCTTGAAAGAGCATGCTGACGACGCAGTCTTTGATTCTCTGCTGGAATGCAGCGATTTGTTCTACAAAGACAGCAGTGCTTGACTTCAATATCTCGCCGCAGAGCTCATAGACGAACTCAATGTACTGATCGAGATTAAAAAGCACACTGAGTGTTTGCAGCTCGCACTCGGTTTTCTCGAATAGGGTTCCTTTGTAGCGATAGTCTTCTTCTTGTCGCTGCATGATGGTGAACACGATGCTCCTGATCATGCTGATGGTTAAAAAGCAGATATTTGACTCAAAGTTGCGGCACTGGCTTTTGCCAAAGTCCCAGGTGTGCTTGAGCTCCTTAAAAAGCGTTTCTATGGACCAGCGATTGGCATAGGTATCTATAACTTCCTGCTCGCTGTGGTGGGTCAGGGTGCTCAGCAGGATAATAGGCTTGTAGTGGCTGCGCTTGTCTACAGGACGGCAGAACACCAGCTTTACCGGAGTATTGCCGAAGTCTGCTCTTATGGAGCGAACTTCCACCTCCACATTGCGCACGGTGATGACTTTTGCGCGCAGGCTGGGAACAACCGTATTCCAAAGCTGCTGTGTTGCGTAAGGTTTCCCTTGGCAGGTCACCATGATCGTCCTTGTCGCTTTGAGCTGAGCGCAGACGTTGTAGCCGATCTCGTGGTAAATCTTGCCCACCAGTTTGGGATAGCAATACCAGCTGTCAAAGAGTACCGCATCGGCCTCAACTCCCTGGTTCCGGGCTCTTCTCAGCATTTCCAGCACCAGGTCGGTTTTCTTCATTCCCACTTCCATGCGACGTCTTGCTGCATACGAGCGCCCATCAAGATCAGCAGGTTCCAAATGCTCACTGACCCGGTTCGCTGAAGACTTGATGGCAAAGTCCATGGGGATAGTGGAAGTTCCATCGGTGTAGCTCAGGCACGGTATTTCGAAACCCATGGTTGAGCGCTTCTTGCTCTTGTCGAATATCCAGCTCAGGTACTCAATACGCTTGCCGGTCTTTTCCAGCTGGGAGTCGTCAATAGTCAGGTAGCGTCCACTATCCGGATAGTATTTACCCAGGATGCCAACAGCGCGCATGGCAACACACAAAAGCAGTTTGCGCCAGTGAATGCACTGGCGCTGTGCATAGCGGTAGGCAGTGTCCTTCTTCAGGCTGAATACGGAGCCCTGTGCTTTACGCACAAACCTGGCTATCGTGCTGGAGGTAAATACTGCCATAAACAGGGAGACAAAGACCTTCACCCCATCTTCGCCCTGCTGCTTGTTCATGCCACACTTCCTGGCCAAACGCTGAAAGTCCAGCATGCGCAAAACCCGTAATACTTCGAACTGTTCAAGAAGACGCGCTTGCAGTTTTTCATCACTCAGGGTAACTTTTGCCATTGATGACCTCCTGTGGCTTGGATACTCGTTTTGTGTTAACTCAAGTATACCAAATTGCGGGGGTCATCGCTAGTTAAATGCTAGCTTTTAAAGACCTTGCGCTAGAATCAAAGGATGCGAAACTTCAGATACAGGATATTTCCCCTTGCTTTTTTCCAAAGTGGGCGTATACCAGATGGTCTGCACAGGTCCTGCATGGCAGGCACAGGGCAGCACCGGTGCAGACTTCACTTGTCTTTCCTGCCCACAGCGACAGGGGAAAGGTCAAGAAAATGGATTTCAGGTCGTTTTTTCAGGCTGATGTTCCCAAAACCGTCACCTGCCTTCGCGAAGGCTACCGTTTCAGCGTATTCACCGCCGACCTGATTGCCGGACTCACGGTCGCCATCGTCGCCCTCCCTCTGGCCATGGCCTTCGCCATCGCCTCAGGAGCCAGCCCCGCCCAGGGGCTCTACACCGCGATAATCGCCGGATTCATCATCTCCGCCTTTGGGGGGAGTCGCCACCAGATCGGTGGCCCGACAGGCGCCTTTGTGGTCATCGTCTACGCCATTATCATGCGTCACGGCTACGATGGCCTGCTGCTGGCAACCCTGATGGCCGGGGCCATGCTCATCCTGATGGGGGTTTTCCGGATGGGCACGGTTATCAAGTTCATTCCCTACCCCGTCACCACCGGATTCACCGCCGGCATAGCCCTGATTATCTTCATTTCCCAGATTAAAGATTTCCTGGGACTGCCCATAGAGACACTGCCCGCCGAGTTCATCCACAAGCTGATGGTCTACGGGGGCAGCATTCACCAGATAAGTGTCCATGCCTTTGTCCTGGCCACCAGCGGTGTCATTATCATTCTGGCGTGCCGACGTTATGTACCCAGGCTGCCGGGGCCCATTGTCGTCGTCACCCTGGGAGCCCTGGCGGCATGGTTCTTTGGGTTGCCGGTGGAAACCATTGAAAGCCGCTTCGGCAGTATCCCCAACTCCCTGCCAGCGCCCTCATTGCCCCAGTGGGACTGGCAAAAAGTACAGGCGGTCTTCCCCTCAGCCCTTACCATAGCCCTGCTGGCTGCCATTGAGTCCCTGATGAGTGCTGTGGTGGCCGATGGTATGACCGGGCGACGCCACAAATCCAATGTGGAGCTGGTGGCCCAGGGGCTGGCCAACATGGGTGCTGCACTTTTCCAGGGCATTCCTGCCACAGGCGCCATTGCCCGCACGGCAACCAACATCAAGGCCGGAGCCATGACGCCCTTTGCCGGTATATTCCACAGCCTCTTTCTGCTCCTGTTCATGCTCCTGCTGGCTCCTCTGATCGTCAAGATACCCCTGGCTTGCCTGGCGGCCATTCTCGTGGTGGTTGCCTGGAACATGAGCGAGATGAAAAGCATACGACACCTGCTCCGCGCTCCGCGCAGCGATGTGGTGGTGCTCTTCACCACCTTCGGCCTGACGGTGCTCATTGACCTGACCGTCGCAGTGCAGGTTGGAGTACTGCTGGCATCCCTGCTCTTCATCAAGCGCATTATAGATGTCAGCAACATCAGCCCGGTAAACCTGCAGGCATTTTCCGGCGAAAACGAAGAGCGGCACGACCCCGATGCCACGGAACACAAGCAGGTTCCCCATGGAGTGGAGGTCTACGAAATCAATGGCCCCTTCTTCTTTGGCGTAGCCGATCGCCTCAAGGGCGTCCTGCAGATTATCAGAAAGCCGCCACAGGTTTTCATTCTGCGCATGCGCAGCGTCCCCTTCATTGATGCCACGGGAATGCATGCCCTGGAGGAGTTTCACCAGAAATGTGAGCGCAACGGTACACAGCTTGTGCTCTCCGGCGTCAGTCCGAACCTGGAACAAAAACTGCGCAGATATGGTTTCCATGCAGCTGTTGGCGAAGCGAACATCTGCCCCCATATTGATTGTGCTCTGGCTCGCGCCCGAGCAATCCTGGAAATACCTGCGCGCTCAGTGAAAAACAGCGCCCCAGAGGGCCTGGGGCAGTGACACAATACTCTGCGGAACCGGCGGAGAGAGCAGCCACAGTGCCACCAGCACCACAAGGCACAGCAGCGTGGGAAAGGGTTCGCCGTAGAGCTTCAAAGCACTGCCAAAGGATCGCTTGAGCTTCGCGCCACTGATATTCACCGCATAGACCTCATCCATGACCAGGTGAATCAGAAACCCTGCCAGCACAAAAAGCGCCAGCCACCAGCTCTGCAGCGCACTGCTTCCCAGCAGGGTGTGACTGGCCACCGCTGTGGCGGTGGTCGCCACCAGAGCCGCCGGGATGCTGTGAATAATGCCGCGATGCACTGCAAAACGCTGCAGCACACTCTCCAGCACAACTCTCAGGCCGAGAAAACAGATTCCATAAAGCAGTGGCAGCGCCCAGAAGGGTATCGAGGAGACCAGGCGGATACAGATCAGCAGTGACAGCGCCATGGCAAATATGGACAGCATCACCCTGGTAGGCCTGGACTGGGGAGCGTCGATATCGGGGAGCACGCTGCCGAGGGTGCCTGCCAGTACCAGGCCCAGCGCCAGGCTCAGGGGAACATTCTCATGGGTAACGGCCAGGGTGGCCAGGGCACCGCTCATGACCGTGCCGGCCGCCAGGTGGGTATCAAACATCGCCATTCTTCACTCCTCGCAATTCCTTCTTCAGCAGCAACGCCCTGAGACTCTTCCGGGCAAGCAAAATAACAATGATCATTGAAAAAGCAGGCCGGACAGGGTAAATACAAAGATAATAAACACCAAGGATATCCCCATGAGCCACCGTGATGGAGTACTGGAAGCCAACATCAAGACGACCGATGTCAAGGAGACCCTCTCCCAGGCTGCCCGCAAACACAAGGTCAGCCTTGAGGACATCAGCTTTACCATACACCAGTGCTCGGAGGCCAGGCGATCCGGCAATCACCTGTACCGGGAGTACCTCATTGACATATTCACTAAGGGCCTCTATCCCGTCGTTCTGAAGTACCATATACAACAGCGGGTCAAGGATGGCCGCAAGGAAGCCTACCTGCATATAGACGATGCCAGCGAGATCGACCTGAGCATCGCCACGCCCCTGGAGGTACTGACGGAAATCAAGAAGATCCTCGCCTATGAAGGAGTCATCTTTGGTATTATCGCCGATGAGCTTCTCTACGAGATAGCGGTTCAGGTATACAAGGCCTCCAAGGAAAACCAGCCCCTATGCCCGGAACCCTATCTGGTAGCCAGGGGACAGGCGCCAAAGTCATCGGAACTGCCAGGCCCCACCCTCTACCACTTTGATCACCAGGGAGGCGTAGCCAAGGGCAGAACAGCGGGGGAGACCTTTCTGGTACGCGAAGGCGAACTGCTGGTCACGGAGCCTGTCATCCGCGACAGCTCCCTGTTCATCACCCCCAATGGTTCCATTGTCCTCCCCGGCAACCTGCCCCCCGTAGTTTTCACGGAAACATCTTCCGGAATCCGGCGCGAAGAGTCAGCGGATGAAATCCGTTATTTCGCTGAGTCTGCCGGATACCTCTCCATTGAAAATGGCGTCCTGACCCTGCGCTCTTCCGCGAAGCCCACTCCCGGCGCCAGGCACGAGGTTCTCGAACAGGTGCAAACCCCTGCCTCCACGCCGAAGCCACCACCGGTGGACACACCAGAGCCGCAAACCGCCACTGTGGAAAAGCCTCAGGCAATCGCTGAGGAACATGCGGCACCCACCCCGGCAGCGAGAAAAGCGGAAATTGACATGCGCAAGCTCTCTGATGCCCAGAAGACGCTGCTTAAGGTCAAAAAGCTCTTTTCGCTTTTCGAAGGACTCACTAACGAAGGCTTGCTGCAGGTGACCTCAGAGGCCCGCATTATCCGTTACAAGAAGTTCGACATTGTCTTTGAACAGGGCAGTGCAGGCAAGGAAATCTACTTCATCATCAACGGGGTGGTGGATGTCATGGTTGGCACGCGCCACGATATCGGCAACCTTGAGCGCTACATCGACCACTTCACCGCTTCACGGCTTACCCAGGGATCTTTTTTTGGTGAAATGGCCCCCATCACCGGGGAGAAACGCAGTGCCCGCTGCGTCTGCTCATCCAACGAAGCAGTCCTGCTCTGCTTTAAGGTCACAGATCATATCACACCGCAAAATGCCATGCAGATGGCTATTCTCTACCAGAATTTCGTCAAGGCTCTGGCAGCCAAACTCAAAAGTTCCAACGAGGCGATCGCCCAGTCCTGATTCCACTCTGCAGGGTCCGCAACGCAGAAAGTGCCGATTGCAAAGCAACCGGCACTTTCTCTCAAGGAAGGAGTTCTATGGTGAGAAGGAAGGGGTCTCGTCAAAAGCCTTTCAGCGGGCTTCCCGTGGAGTGAATGGGCCACGGACATAACCAGCCGGGTTTACGTGAAGAATAAACGTATTGCCACGATCATCAACTACCGTTGCCGTGTACATGGTGGCTCTGGGCGTTTCATAGGAAACGACATCCGCCACCGTAAAACCGTTGAGATTTTTGGCAACAAATTCCTGTGCAGCCTGGGTCGCCTGCTCCTGAGTGACCGGATCTCGCTGCTCCCTTGCCTGCTGACACTGCTCGGTGTCACATCCACCAAAACAGCCCCCGCGCTTGCCACCGGGACCGCCCGGATACGCGTAAGCTGCTGTGGCAATTATGGCCATGAGGGCCAAGCCTGCCAGAAAACGGCCTTTTGTGTTCATACTACTGCTCCTGAGTCAAAGTGTGAAAAGTGTGTTGTGTGTGCTGTACTTCAGGATATTGCATGTACCATGCCAATTGTGAAAATGTTTATTATTGGCTGTTGGCTGCCCCATGAGAGCCTTTCACCTGTTAAAGCTTTGCGCATCTGTGCAATTTCTGCACAGGAAGAGGGGCGCATCCAGGTGTCCTGCGCCTGTCCCCAACAAAAGGATCAGGCGCAGTTACCAGGCGATCAGGTTTCTTCCCAAAAGATACAGGCTGCCGGGCAACCGTCTATGGCATCCTGAATACTGGCTTCATCGGCGCCATCAGGGTTTGCGACAAAGGCTGTGCCCTCATCATCGCTGCCAAATACATCGGGAACACTGTCATAACAAAATCCGCAGGCAATGCAGGCGTCTGAATCAAGGCATACTTTCCTGGCCATGATATCCTCCTCAGGTGCAGGGTTAATGAATTCACTGCTTTTCCTGTGTGAAAGTATAGGCATCTGCCAGCGGTTTTCCTTGACAAATATCAACTTTGCTCCCCAGGTGTCGTTTACCAAAAACCCGTCGACACCCACGCCCTTCGCCATTCACGCAATACATATTCAACTCGGGCATCTACCTCCGCGCGCTTTGATGTTCTGCACCCCTATACCGTTTGCAGAAATACCTCAGCAATCGAAAACACTCAGATCTGAAGTTTCGCACCCCCCGAAACGGCAGGTTGTCGGTGTCGACACTGATGCCATATTGGAATGGCAGAAATGGCTCTGCACAGGCGGCGTCGCTTGACATTATCCTCACCATATAGACGAGTTTCTTTTGCCACTTTTTACCCGCAAAAAGTGGCTGGGAAACGGCCCCCAGTGCTTTCCTTAGCAGCCGTCCGCTTGCCTGGAACTGGGGACCGCAAACAACCGCCCTCCGTGGCTTTTGGTTTGCGGTTGCCGCCGTCGTGGCGGCAACCCTGCGGGTCCATAGCGTTATGCAGGCAATTGAAAAGCTCTCAGGTGCAAGGCGCAAGCAAGGTGAGAAGTGAGGCGTACTTCCTGTACGGCGCAGTGACGAGCGATGCCCGGCAACGCAGCAGATGGGCCTCTTTGATCAGCCTGCTGTCGGATCTCCAGAACAGGCGAGCAATGAGCCGGAAAAACGGGCGTTCGGGGGGCGCGTTTTTGTGTCCTTTTTGCGCGGTCAAAAAGGACAATATCCGGAGACAAAAAGTGGATTATCAGATAAGTCAAGCATGCAAAATCAATAGGGTTTTCGCGAGACAAACACAAGGATAACAACAACTTAACCCAAGACAACAAGGTACGAAAGTTGAGTCAGATGCGATAAAATCTCAACACCATGTGTTTTTTCACAAATTTTCGCTGCGCAACAGTTCCACTCATGATACAGTCAACCGGTCAACGAGAAAACCTATAGGGATAGTGGAGTTTATCATGGGTCGAAATATGACGCTTCAGGCAAAGATCTACGTATTGATTGCTTTCTCCGCTCTGGGCCTCCTGGCACTCGGCTGGGTTCTGTTGAGCAACCTGCAGGATTCCATGATGGAAGACCGCAAATCAAAACTGGTCGGCGTCGTCGATGTGGCCTACAGCCTGATGGAAAACTATCACGGACGTGTTCTGGCTGGTGAGCTGGATACCGAAACCGCCCAGCAGATTGTACTCAATGCCATCCGCCCCATGCGTTATGACGGTGATGAGTATTTCTGGATCAATGACATGCATCCCCGCATGGTCATGCACCCCTTCAACCCGGCCATGGAAGGTCAGGATATCAGTGGCAACCGCGACCCCAATGGCCTTCACCTCTTCCTGGAAATGGTGCGGGCGGTACGCCAGAGTAATGCCGGCTTCGTGAATTATTTCTGGCCAAAACCCGGCCACACGGATCCTGTCGAAAAAATATCATACGTAAAAGGCTTTGAGCCCTGGGGGTGGATCATCGGCAGTGGCGTCTACGTGGACGATGTCCGCGATGATGTCAATGTGGTCTTCCGCAAGAGCGCCATTCGCGGCGCACTGGCCACGGCCATTATCCTGACCATCTCCATCGCGGTTGGCTTGCTGATCGGACGCTCCATTTCCCGGCCAATTTCACGTGCTTTCCATGAAATCAACCAGTCGGGAGACCAGGTTCTGGTGGCCTCCCAGGAGATAGCCAGCAGTGCGGCCAGCCTCGCCGAGGGCGCCAGTGAACAGGCCAGCAATGTCGAAGAAGTGAACGCCACGATTCACGAGGCAAGCTCTGCCAACGAGCAGAATGCCGAAAATGCCAAGCAGGCCAATCTCCTGGCCCACGAAGCCAACCAGGCCGCTGTCACCGGCGACACCCAGGTCAAGGAACTCATGGTATCCATGGAAGAGATAACCACGGCCAGTGAGCAGATTGCCAAGATCATCAAGACCATTGACGAGATAGCCTTCCAGACAAACCTGCTCGCCCTGAATGCTGCTGTGGAAGCCGCCCGTGCCGGTGAGCACGGGCTCGGATTTGCCGTTGTGGCTGAAGAGGTCAAGAGTCTGGCGGGCAGATCAGCCAATGCGGCCCGCGAAACAGCCACCATCATTGAACGAGCCATTGTCCGCATCAAAGAGGGCAATGCCATTGCGCTCCGCACCAATGCCGCGTTTGGCGATATTGTCGACAAGGTACGCAAGAGTTCGGAAATCATCAATGACATCTCGGCATCCATCCAGGAGCAGGTCTCTGGCATGCAGCAGATTGCCACATCCATGTCACATATTGACCACATCACCCAGCGCAACGCTGCCACCTCTGAAGAAGCAGCCGCCGCCAGCGAAGAACTCAATGCCCAGGCCCAGAACATGATGCATGTGGTGGGCGAGCTGGGGAGCATAGTGGGGATTCGCATCAGCAAGCAGGTTCAGGAGTACCTGCCCCCCGCTGACAACCGGCGCTGACAAACAACCTGCTCCTGCCTGGCACGCTCATCGCGCGCAGCGCTGTCAAAAAATGCGGATTTTTGCTATTTCCCATTGGACAGCGCTGCGGAAAAAGCGTATACATTGCCGGCAATAATACTTCCCCTGGCTCCGCCTCAGCGGGCTGGCGAAATTCCGGAAGTTCGAGGATTCTGCATGAAAACTATGGATTATGATACGAAGCAAAGCAGCTCGCTGCCAGCAATAGAGGATTCGGTCGCCACAATACTGCAGGCCATTGGCGAAGACTCGGACCGTGAGGGGCTTCTGAAGACTCCCCAGCGGGTTGCACGCATGTACCGTGAACTGACCAGCGGCTACCGCACAGATATTCATGAAATTATCAATGACGCGATCTTTGCCAGCGAAGACGAGGATATGGTGCTGGTCAAAGACATCAGCTTCTCTTCGCTGTGCGAGCACCACATGCTGCCCTTCCTGGGTAAAGCCCATGTGGCCTATATTCCCGATGGTAACATCATCGGGCTTTCAAAAATTCCGCGTATCGTCGAAATGTATGCGCGACGCCTGCAGGTACAGGAGCGCATGACGGCCCAGATCGGCAAAACGCTCTTTGACGTGCTCAAACCCAGGGGAGTGGCGGTCATGGTTGAATCGGTGCACATGTGCGCCATCATCCGGGGAGTCAAAAACCACTCCACCACCATGACAACGACATCCATGTTCGGCAGCTTCAAAGAGGACCGCCACCTGCGCAGTGAATTCATGGAGCACACAGCCAACACTTCGCGCACATCCATCCACTGGTAATTTCCGCAGTTACTTCCTGAATACCGCGGCGAATATGCGATCTACCGCCCCCTGGTTCTTGCGCAGCAGTGCCCGGGCCTGATCGCCCATGTGCCTGGCGAGGGCAGGATTTGTCAGCAATCCATTGATACTGTCAAAAAGCTCCTCTTGGTCCATAATCCAGTTACCGGCCTCCCACTGGCGCACCACCACGGCGATCTCCGTAAAGTTATCCATATAGGGGCCGAAAATCACGGGCTTGCCGACTCCGCACGCTTCCAGGATGTTGTGCCCCTGTACTTTCTGGTCAAAGCTGCCACCCACAAACACCACATTGCTCACAGCATAGGCCTTGATCAGCTCGCCTATCGTGTTGAGTACAAGGATATCCCCGGATTTGAGGCGTTTCTTTTTTGTAGGAAGTTCCGTACGCAAATAGCCCTTGAATCCGCTCTCCTCAATACGCTCCAGAAGTTGCTTCTGGCGTTCGATATGACGCGGCGCCAGGATGGAAACGATTTCCTGTCCCTCGTCGAGCAGGCGCTTATGGGTCTGCAGCACCATTTCATCTTCGCTGGGGTGAATACTGCCAAAGCACAGAACGTCCACCTCATCGGGATCCGGCAACTTCAGGTCATCGCGGAAGTTCTCGACCCACTCGCTCTCTTCCTGATCATGCATGGCCAGATCAAATTTCACATTTCCGGCAACTTCCACCTGCGACGCATTCACCCCAATCTCCAAAAAACGCCGCTTGTCCTCGTCGGTGCGGGCAAAAATACGCTGCACCTGCCGCAGGATCGGTCCGAAAAACCAGCGCAGTGCCCGATAGCGTCCGAAGGACTTTTCCGATATGCGACCATTGGCGATATAGACGGGAATGCCCATGCGGGTTGCCTCGCGGATAAAGTTCGGCCAGATTTCCGTCTCAATGATTATGATTTTACATGGCCTGACCACGCGCAGAAATCGCCTTACGGCGAAAGGGAAGTCGAAGGGGAGATAGAGGCAGTGATACACCTGATCGATGGTCTGCCCGATCAGGTTCCCCGTATCAGTGACATTGGAGAGAATCAAGTGATAGCCGTCACTGTCAGAGTAAATTTTTTTAATCAAGGGAATAGCCGCTCTGGTTTCTCCCACGCTTGCAGCATGAATCAGTACCGTTTTCTCCAGATTCTGGAGCAGAATCCGATTCTTGCGACTAAAAAATCCCAACCGCTGGAGTGTACCCTTTTGGATGCGGCTGCGGGCAAAGAATATTTTGACCAGGTGCACTGGAGCCAGCACAAGGCCGAGCAGGTGCAGCAGAATGTTGTAGAGAAACATGGATACGGGAAACTCCTTGCTCACAAGTAAAAGCTGAGGCCAACGGCCACCGCGTACTTCCCCAGGCCCTGAGAAGCCAGCGGCTGCACGCGATCGGACATCTGAACCCCGGGGATGCTGGTTATACTGAGAGCCTGGGTGTCGAGGCGATCGATAATGCGATTGGCAAATGCCACACTGCTGCCAACACCACCGGCGAGAATACAGCGCTCGACAGCCATGCGGCGATATCGCTCTTTCAGGACTTTAGAAAGATTCCGAACAACCCGCTCCGCCAGCTTGAAGAATTCCTCGTTGACCATCTGGTGCACATCGCCTTCGGTATCACGGGAAAATGAACCCCGCGTCATGGCGACTGCGTCGTTGAAGGGAATATCAAGAGTTTCCGATATATCCTGGGCCACGTGGGAACCGCCGATGGGCAGAAAGCCCTGGTAATCCGGAGTTCCGTCCACGACAATGGCGTATTCCGTGTACTCGTGCCCCACATTGATGATAATTCCAAGCCCACTGGTGGGAGCCACCATACCGTAAAACCGCTCCAGCGCCAGGGTGCTCAGATCAATGGCGTTCACGCTCACACTGATATCGGCGAAGAGGTTCGTGTAGTTGGCCACCAGGTATTCCGGAATGGCATAGACGTCCACGCAGCTTGTGGCAGGATCACTGTGGCTCTTATGGCCGGAAAAGGCCACGGTGACCGCGCTGGTATCACTGCCTTCAGGCAGATACTGAATGTAATCCCAGCGGATCATTTTCATGGCGTCCTTCATGGGCGTGCCGGGATACTCAACGGTTGCCTTGTGCAAAAGGCTGCAGCAGGGAATACTCAGCACCACCTTACTGCCCGTCAGGGTGACATTGGAGAGAACCTTGCGCAGGGACTTGAACACGATTTCGTGGTTGGTGAAAGATCCACCGCTGAAGCCACCGGACTCCATGGGTTCCTCACCCACAAAGATCAGCTTGCGTTCCTTGCCTTTTATCTCGGCTGCAGCGCATTTGACACTGTATGAGCCGATGTCGATACCGACCGTTATCATAGCAATCCGCCTACCTGTTCCTTGATACCTTCGATACGCTCTTCAGACAGAACCTTATTCCCCTTCAGGTCACTGACGTAGAATACATCAACAACCTGCTCCACATTCGTGGTGATACTGGCCGAATGTATGGTCAGCCCCAATGTGTAGAGAAGCCGCGTCAGGTCGTAGAGCAGCCCAGGTTTGTCCCTGGTGAACACTTCCACCACGGTGTATTTTTCCGACTGGTCATTATGCACAAAGACCCGGGAAAAATCCTTTTTAAGGGTCTTGCGCCGTGTCCATGAACGGGAAAGCTCCAGCTGACGTTTCCCCAGCAGCACGTTCTGGATATAGCCAATGACTTCCTTCCAGTAACTGACACTGGCCCCGAGCATGCTGTCGCGATAGTATACCGTGAAGACATCGAAAATCATACCATTTTGAAATGTCTGGACCCGGCAGGAAATGATCTCAAGTTCATTGACGAGAATGGCGCCGGCGATGTTACTGAAGATTCCCGGCAGATCATAGCCCGTGATGAAGATATCCGCCGTCTGCGTCTCAGGACTGACACGGTGGGACACCAGCAGCGGCTGGGCACTGTCACGCAGACGAGCGATCAGTCGGGAATGCAGCAGGATATCTTCATCGTTGAAGAGCAGCAGGTATTCATCATCAAAGAGCTGGAGCGTGAAGGGGTCAACGCCTTTTTCCAGCAGGTGCTGGCGCATTCTGCGCACCGCCTGCACATTGTATTTCTCGGTCTGGCCAGTACGCAAGTAATGCTCCGCTGCTTCAAAAAGTGACTCCAGCAGCTGTCCTTTCCAGTCAGTCCACACCTTCGGCCCAACGGCACGGATATCGCAGCAGGTCAGCAGGTAGAGGTTCGCGAGCTTCTCCATGGAGTCAACTTCCCCGCAGAAGATCTCAACCGTACGCGGATCTGCGATATCGCGACGCTGGGATATATTTGCCATCAGCACATGATGCCGAATCAGAAACTGGATCAACTCCGTCTCCACCTCACTGAAGCCCATGCGCTGACAGACCGGACCCGCCAGGATCGCCCCTTTGTTGCTGTGGTCACCACCCTTGCCCTTGCCCACATCGTGGAGCAGTATGGCCATATAGAGCAGATCCCGCTTGCGGGCATGGGCAATAGCCCGGCAGAAGATCTCCTTGTTGCCAAGGCAGCCCTGCTGATAGAGCAGTTCCATAAATTCCACTGCTTTCAGGGTATGTTTGTCGGTGGTGTACACATGGTAGCGATCGAACTGTACCAGGCAGTCAAGGGTGCCGAATTCCGGCAGCCATTTCCCCAGCACCCCGCACTGATGCATCTGGCGCAGGGTTCGGGAGACATTGGCGGTGTATTTCAGGATTGAGCGAAAAATGCCATTGGCGGAGAGTGAGCTCCGCAGTTTTGGCGTGAGGAAGCCAAGATTCTTCTGGATCGTCTGCTTGGCATCCGGGGGAATGTGGAGGCTCTTGCGCTGGGCCAGAGAAAAGAGCTTCAGGATGCGCAACGGATCTTCCCGAAAAAAATCATCCCGGGCCGGTATGGCAATTTCATTGCCCTTTTGGATAAAACCGTCGGGCAGCGCCCGCACCAGCAACTCGCCAAAAATCTTGCGCCGGAACTTCTGGGGTGTACACCGGTAGATAATCTGTTCGGTCGCGGCCTGGATACGTCGGGTGCACTTGTAGTAGTCGTGCATAAAGAGCTCCACGGCCAGTCGCTTGCGGCTGCGCTCGTCGCGGTAGCCGAACTTGCGGGAAATCTGCTGCTGGTTCTCAAAGGTCAGGATGTCCTGGGAGCGGTTGGCAATGAAGTGAAGCTCGTTGCGCACACGCCAGAGGAACTCTCGGGCTTTCTTCAGATCGCCGAACTCCAGCTTCTCCTCCAGGTGCGCCATGCTCATGCCCCCATAGCGCACCCGTGCGATCCAGACGCAGGTATGAATATCGCGCAGCCCGCCGACGCCCTCCTTGACGTTGGGCTCCAACAGGTAAAGGCTGCTGGACTGTTTTTCCAGGCGCTGCTTCTGTTCATTGATCTTCTGGTAGATAAAGCTGTCCGTCTGGCGATGAAAGATGCGGTAGAGCACCTGGCCGTCGAACTGCTCCCATGCGGCGCTGGAACCGCAGATAAAGCGCGCTTCCAGCAAAGCCGTTTTCACGGTGATGTCACTCATCCACTGCAGGCACTCGTCAATGCTGCGCACCGAATGGGATATTTTCAGGCCTACGTCCCAGCTCATGTACAGCAGGTTGTTGGCCAGGGTATCCACCGTGCTGTCGATGGCGTGGGTGCTGACGATCAGAAGATCAATGTCGCTGAAGGGGTTCAGCTCGCCACGGCCATACCCTCCCACGGCGATAATTGCCGGCACATTGCAGCCATCGGCACGCCGCTCGCATTCGCGCTCCACCACCTCCCACATCTTCTGCACACACACATCCACCAGCACCGTATGGAAGGTCACAGTGTAATCTGCCGACACACCGCTGTCATGGAGCGTGCGCATCTGGTGAAAGCTGAAATGGTAGAATTTGCGGAAAATTTCCACAACGGCGCTGCGGCGCATCAACTCCTGGTTGGGGAGCGAAGCGCCGCAGTAGTTCGGGTCCTGATTCAGTTTACGCAGGCGATTTTCCAGCAGAAAGTCAAGCCGATTCCGCAGATCAGCGTGAATGCGGTACATCATCCTAGGTGAGTCCCCTCAGGGCGATAAACAGGGGATTAAAGTTCTTCAGTCCTTTTTCCCGTACATTGTTGATAATCTGCTCATAGCCCGTGTTGTCAATCTCTCTGGATGGGTCTGCCAGCAGGCTCATGGTGTATTCCTCAAGGCGATCGGTAATGGTGCCAATGAGCGTATTGCGCGCCATGCGATCCCACACATCCAGCAGGGGCATAGTGTAAACCATCTCCTTGAAATCATCCACATGCAGTTGATCCTTGATGCGGAAATACACGTCCAGAACCTTTTCCAGGGATTCCGCCTTTTTGACCGACACATAGCAGATGGAGAGAATATCGGCGATAAAGCGACTCTTCTCGATAAAATCGGCCACCCTGGCGTGGTGTTCATGGTGCTCGTTGCTCTTGATGGCCACGGCCAGTTTCTCCAGATACGGCTTGGGCAGGAAACCTTCCAGGCCGGCGAATATGCCGCCAAACTGCTGCAGCACATCCTCACACATGGCGCAGTATTCCCTTTCCGCGACATTTTTCGTAACAATCCAGCGTACGCCCCGGCGCATGGCGTTCTCAATACTGATGAGCATTTTTGTCTGAACGGCGGAAGGCTTCTTGTTATCCAGGGCGAATACCGCCTGACGCAGCTGATCAACACCAAGCAGGTGCTCAAGGGTAATATAGTTGCGTGCCACATCGGCAACCGTGCTGCGCGTCGTCGACATCAGGTTATAGACAAAGGTGCAGCCCGCCTGGTTGACAATTTTGTTGGCTATCAGGGTACAGGCAATCTCCTTTTTCAGCTTATGGGCGGCGACCTCCTCGGGGAATCGCTCCAGCAGCTGGGGAGGGAAGTAGGAGCGGTAGAGCTGTTCAATGGCCTCATTCCACTCCAGCTCCGACTGCATCAGGGTATCGTAGATATCCATGCGGGCATAACTGGTGAGTTTGCTCAGCACAGGCGCCGGTATACCCAGCCCCCTTTGCTGCAGGGCATCCAGCTCCTCACCCACAGGAATATGCTCGGTTTCGGCATCCATCCGGCCAGTTCTGACCAGGGCGTCTATCAGCTCCTGGAAGAGCAGCATGCTCTCGGAGCTCAGCTGTACATCCAGATCGATGGAGCAGCCATTGAGATAGTTGGTCTGCAGCACATGGGCTTCCACCGCCGGCTCCATCTCCTTGAGCAGTTCGTTGCGCTGCTGGAAAGTGATCTTGCCCTGTTCCATGGCACTCTGCAGGAGTATCTTGATATTGACCTCGTGGTCAGAGGTATTGACCCCCGCCGAATTGTCGATGGCATCGGTATAGAGCATGCCACCAGCCATGGAAAGCTCGATGCGGGCTTCCTGGGTCATACCCAGATTCCCTCCCTCTCCGATAACCTTGGCGCGCACTTCCGGCGCATCAATGCGCAGATTGTCATTGGCCTTGTCGCCCACATCGGCATGGGTCTGGTGGGTCGCCTTGATGTAGGTGCCGATCCCCCCGTTCCACAGCAGCTCCACGGGAGCGCGCAGAAGAGTCTTGATCAGTTCGTCGGGAGCGAAGACAGACCTGGTTGTGCCAAGGGCCTTCGACGCCTCACGGGAGAGAGTAATCTTCTTGTCGGTGCGCGCGTACACGCCACCGCCAGCTGAGAGGAGTTTAGTGTCGTAATCGGTCCACTGGGCCCCTTTGGTGCGGAAGAGTCGCTGACGCTCCTTGAAGGAGATGGCTGGATCGGGATCGGGGTCGATGAAGATGTGCTTGTGGTTGAACGCGGCGATCAGCCGAATCTGACGGGAGAGGAGCATGCCGTTGCCAAAGACATCGCCACCCATATCGCCGATGCCCACAACGGTGAAGGGCTCGCTCTGGATATCCTTACCCATGGCGCGGAAGTGTCGCTTGACAGCTTCCCAGGCTCCCTTAGCCGTGATCCCCATGATCTTGTGGTCGTAGCCGTAGCTGCCGCCACTGGCAAAGGCGTCGCCAAGCCAGAAGTCATAGGCGTTGCTCACTTCATTGGCCACATCGGAAAGATGGGCCGTACCCTTGTCCGCCGCCACAACCAGGTAGGGGTCCTCTTCATCGTAGCAGACCACATTCTGTGGCCGCACCACCTCGCCCTTCACGATATTGTCGGTGATCTCCAGCAGGGCGCTGATATAGTTCCGGTACTGCAGATCCGCCTCTTCGCGGGCCTGTTCCGGCGAAAGCATTTTTCCGCGGATAATAAAGCCACCCTTTGATCCCGTGGGAACAATGACGCTGTTCTTGGTCATCTGCGTACTCACCAGGCCAAGAACTTCCGTGCGGAAGTCGTCGGGGCGATCTGACCAGCGCAGGCCACCACGGGCAACTTTACCACCACGCAGGTGGATGCCGCTCATGTACATGGAGTACACAAAAATCTCGAACATGGGCTTCGGCAGAGGCGAGTCCAGTACTCTCGCCGAATCAATCTTCAGAGAGAGTACGCTCCGCTGGTACTCGCCCTTATAGTAGGAGGTGCGCAGCGTGCACTCCAGGGCGTTGACAAAGCGCCGCAGCACATAGTCCTCGGCGATGGACTCCACTGCCTCGATCTTTTCCGCGATGCCCAGCAAACGCTTCTCAAGATCCGCAAGGCGTTTTTGCTCGCTGGTCTGGCGGACGGGCGAGAATTTCAGGTCGAAGGTGTCCAGCAGATCAGCGGTAATATCACCATGATTCAGGAGCGCCTTGACCGACACCAGCTTGGTGTATTTCATGCCCACCTGATAGATATATTCCATATAGGCGCGAATGACGACGATCTTCCAGCAATCAATGCCCTGCTGCAGCGACAGGGCGTTCAGCTCGTCACTGGCAACCCGTCCGTGCAGCACCGCCAGGGTCGTCTGAATGACTGACTGACGATTGCGCAGCAGGTTTTCAACCCCGCCTCCCTCTTCTGTCACGCGAAAGCGGTGCACGTAGCCCGGCATGCTATCACCGGGTTCAATGGTATACAGACTTTCCTCCAGCACACGCAGGCCCATGTTCTGAAAGAGGGGAATCAGGTCACTGAGGAAGTACTGGGCCAGGGAGTAGATCTTCACATAGGCCGACACCTCGTCTTTGCGCTGAATGTCGACCTGATCGGCATTGGCGTGCAACAGGCGCTCCAGCAGAGAAATATCGTCTGTTGCCTCCTTGGGGGTATTTTCCGCCCGGTAATTCTCGGCAAAGGCGTTGCGGTACTTGAAGCTCAACTGCTCAATATCAGCATCCGCATCGCTGAAGAAAAAGGCAATGCGTTCCAGCAGGCGACCTGTCCAGTCAATGGTCTGCTCATCAATGCGGTTTTCCAGCGCGCTGAGGTCGACTTCCTTCAGAGATTCGTCAGGCACCAGATAGATATAGACCTTGATGGCGTCCGTATCGCTGCCGAAGTGGCGATACTCAAAGAGCTGTACCTGAAAGGCATCGCGGATGATATCCAGCGCGTCGCGCAGACTGCTCTGACTGTAGTTCATGGCCGGCAGAATCAGTAAAAGGCTCTGACCACGCACGTTGAGATTCTCCAGGGGAATAATCTTCACCTTGTCAAAGGAGATGATATTCAGCAAATCGGTAACCACTTTGCTCAGCAGCGATGGCTGCATGAAAAAGAGGTCTTCCTTGGGATAGTAGTTGAGGATCTCGTAGATGCGATTGTAACTGTAGGTCTTGTAGAGGATCTTTTTGTTTTCCAGCACGCGATTGATGCGTGAGCGTAAAAAGTCGATGGAGTTCACTGCGTCGCGGGAGTACTTGGAACTGTAGAGTCCCAGGAACACATGCTCGCGGAACTCATCGTCGCTGATCTTCTGGCGAATACCGATATAGTCCATGTTCTTGCGCATGGCGTGATATACCGGGCTCAGGGAGTTGGTCTTGTCCAGCGTGATGTAACGGGAGGAAAACAGAGACTCCTGTTGGGAAGCGGTCAGTGACGCGACCTTCACCGGCTTGCGGTATTTTGAGGCCTTCTCCTCGCTGAGAATCCCCAGTCCGGACCCCTCCACTGTCTGCAGTGTTGCCTTCTTGCGATCAGCAGCGTGAAGTACGCGATACTGGCGGTATCCGAGGAAGACAAAGTTCTCCTTCTCCAGCCAGCGAAAGAACTCAATGGTATTCTCTCGCTCCGTATCGCCAATCTGTGTCGTGGTGTTCACAAAAAGTTCAATTTCCTGGACCTTTTTGAGCATGGGAGCAAAATCACGCACTGCCAACTGAGTACTGGAGAGAATCCGGCGCAAATCGCGGCAAAACACCTCCAGCTCCGCTGCCTTTTCGATAGCCTGAAACTGGATAACGATAAATGATTCCAGTTTTTTCGACACTGACGGATCGTTATAGCGGGTATCCACCGACAGGAGTTTCCCGCGTCCATCGCGCTCCGCGTTGACAATAGGGTGAATCGTCAGAAAATGGGCGATACGCCGGGACTCGAAATAGGAGTAAATGCTCTTCAGAATAAACGGCGAATCCGGCATGTTAATGAACAGAATACTTGAGTGAAGAATCCCGTAATCGAGATTATCCTCCTCGGGCGTAAAGACCTCGAGGTTGATGCTCGTGCCCTTGCGCACCCGCAGAAAATCCAGAAAGCGCTGCAGCTGGACAAAAAGCTGCTCTTCGCTGATAAAGTCCATATATTTCCGGGGTGCATTGTCGAACAGCACATCCATCAGGCTGATCAGCAGGGCCGCATCGTCACTTTCTTTCAGAGCTTCACCAATAAGCGCGCCCACGGCTTCACGTTTTTGCAGGAGCAGCTCCTGAGCGTTCTGAAACTGATTTTGTCGCAAAACAACTTTACCCATACACTCTCCCGGAAATTGAATTTTACAGAGCAGTACGCACCGAAGAACCAACGCAAACAGTGCTTTGTTACAAGTAATATATACGCCCCATGGGGGAATGCAATGGTTTTTGGGCTCCTGCTGCGCACAACCACACTCCCGGCGCCACACCAGGACACCCGGCTGACAGCCTCACCACGTGGTATTGCCAGGGAGGGTTTTCGCGTACAGGCAATGAGCTTCTTTAACAGCAACACCTTATGAAATATTTCACAACAGCCGCTTGTTTTTCCCGGCCCAAGACGCCATATTAGAACAAATAGCACTGAAGGCAAAAACACCAGCGCAGCTGTAAGGGTCAAAGACAACAGCTTCTGAAAAGTCCACCAGGGAGGGTTCTGCCATGGGAATCAGGCATACTACCGAAGGAATGACTTTGCAACGCCTGCGCTGGTGTACCGGGATAGCCATTATCCTCTGGATCACCGTGCTCCTGCTGTCACTGGCATGGAATATCCAGAGTCAGAAGCGACAGACACTGGCGCTGGCGCAAAAGGAAGCCGTGGCCAGCATGGAGCGCGACATAGCCGTACGCAATTGGCTGGCCAAGCGCGGTGGAATTTACATTCACGCAGATAAGGGCATCGCCCCGAATGAGTTCCTGCAACATCCGCAGCGAGATCTCGCCGTCAACGGGATTGCTTTAACCATGGTCAACCCCGCCTACTTCCTGCGCACCCTCATGGAAGACCCCATCCTGCAGAGCAGCGTGCGCAGCCGTATTGTCAGCACAACCCCTATCAGGCCGGAAAACACTGCTGACTCCTGGGAAAGCTACGCCCTGGAGCAGTTCCACCGCGGTGAACCAGTGGCATTTCAGCTCGTACGCGAGGAGGGGGGCAGACACCTGCGAGGCATGCAGCCCCTCATCACCAGCGATTCCTGCATGAACTGCCACACCGAGCAGGCATTTGAGCCGGGCAATGTTGGTGGAGGCATCAGCATCATCCTCGACATGGCACCCTTTCTTGCGGCCCAAAACCGCAATATCAGCCTGATCGCACTCTCACACGTCATACTCGGCAGCCTTGGCCTTTTGGGTATCACCTTCATGTATCGCCACAGCGCCAGTGGCTTGCGACAGGTTGAACACGCCATCACCGCCCTGCGCAACAATGAGGAACAGCTTGAAAAACGCGTGGAAGACGAAACGCGACAGCGGCGTAAAAATGAAGAGCTGCTGGTGCACCAGTCGCGTATGGCCACCATGGGGAAAATGATCGCCGTTATCGGACATCAGTGGAAACAGCCGCTCAATGTGCTGGCAATCCTCGTTCAGGATCTTCCTGAAGCATTCAGACACGGGGAGGTAAACCAGCAATACCTGGATACCGCCGCCACCCAGGCCATGGAACAGATCGATTTTATGGCCAGTACCATCGACGACTTCCGTAATTTTTTTGATCCAGGCAAGCAGATGGAAACCTTCAGCGTCAATGGCGCCATCTCCCTTGCCCTGAAACTCATCCAGGCCCAGTTGACGCACAATAACATTCAGGCGAATCTCGACAGCCAGTGCGAGTGCTCAGCCAGGGGGCACAAAAACGAGTTTCAACAAGTCATACTGAACGTGCTGGTCAATGCCCGCGATGCCATTTACGAAAGGCGCTGCCAGAACCCGGATCACCACGGACTCGCCGGAATCATCGACATTCGCATCAGCTGTGATGATGGCACTGCCAGTGTGCAGATCTGTGACAATGGTCCAGGTATCGCCGCAGACATCACAGAGAGGATCTTCGATCCATACTTCTCCACAAAGCCGGGTGAGGGCTCAGGTATTGGCCTGTGGATGGCAAAGAGTATCATGGAAGAGAGCATGGGCGGCTCCATCAGGCTCGAACCAGACAGACAGGAAGGCGCCTGCTTCACCCTGTGCTTTCCAGTTGTGTAAAAGCTGAAATCCGGCAGGCCGCGGAACGAAAAAAGCCCCCCGATCGGGGGGCCCTGTGCTATTTCTTGCGGGTGCTGCTTCGCTTTGTCCGGCGCCCCTGATTCAGATCCAGAACCTGGAGTGCTTTTACCTTGCGCACCGAGAGATTCGACTTGATCTTGCGCAGATACTGCTCATAACTCAGGCTTCCCTGATCGCGAACCGTGATCCCCATTGCCGCAACAGCCGCGTCAATATCCTTTTTCAACTGAGCCACATCAATCGAGGAAAGTGACTTCGTGGTCTTGGTGCCTGACTTCTTCTTGCCCGCCACCGCATCCAGAATGGACTGCACTTCCTGATCACTCAAGGCGTACTCTTTGCGCAACAGTCCCGTCAGGCCCTTGTCATTCTGCTTCTTCGCACCTCGAGCCGTCTTGGGCTTTACCGCACTCAGGTAACTGCTGATCAGCTCCGACAGGGTAAGGATTTTCGCCAGCTCATCACTGTAGCGTTTAATAACATCAATATTCTGCATTGAAAGTCTCCCAGGTTCGCGGTTATAAAAAAAGACTTTCCTCTTATAATATACATTGGTGATTGATTCAACAATTCCCGAAAATTCTACTGAATTTTCTCCCGCATGCCATTCAGTTGAGCTCCAGCTCTCCGCAAAACCTTTTCCACCGAAATCGTGTGTTTTCTGCATTCATCAATCCACTGTGGAAATCTCGCAATAATGTTAATCTTCGCCATATGTGGCGCCTGATACTTGAAAGCCAATTCCTTTTCACGGATAAGTTCATCCAGCACATAGGACTGAAATACATGCATAATCAGGCACTCGTAGGTCGCGCCGCCACTTTCAACAATCCCCTGTTTACGTTTCAGAAGCTGATCGTACACCTCATCCACCCGCGCAGGAGGAATATCGTCGATCTGCTGCTGCAAAAGGGCATTGACTTCACCCTGGATAAATGGCGCTATTTCACCGGACGCCTGTTCGCAGGCCTCAAGAACACGCTGGCATTCGGAAATTCCTTGCGTAATGCGCTGGGAAAGCTGCTGGTATACCGCTTCACTGGGAAGAAGCCGATGCTCCAGCAAATGCGCCTCCATGACATTGCGGAAGTCATGATCATGAAGTGTAAGCCCGGCTATAACTTCCTCAAGTGGTTTCACCGTCGTTCCGCCTATGCGCACACCGCGCAGGGTCGTGTTAATCGTTGTGGCCCTGGAGCGGGCAATATCCACCTCATAGGACTTCACACAGCTGTACCATATCTGGTGGGTCAGCACCGGCGTTCCCCGGTTTGAAGGGACCGCGAACTTCTGCCGCGATTTTTCAATGGCAATGGCATCTTCCATGGCAAAATTCGCGGCATGGGTTGAACCACTGTCGCCATAACTCAGATCTTGACCCACCAGAATAATCGGATCGCATCCCATATAATCAGCGATCACATAAGCCATATTTGCCACCGAAGATTTAATATCAAGCATACCCCGTTCAATGCCAATCCAGTCAAAGTGCTTCACATTCCGATAGGTAATAATTTTCTTTCCGCTGAAACTCTCGAAAGTGTGGCGGTTCTGCAGGGGCGGAGCGCACAGGAATGTGCGCGAGGCATCAAAGGTCGCGAAAAATTTTGAAATAAGGGGTTTGCGCTCTACTGATGTCACCAGCTGAAAGTCAACACCCGCCTCGACCAGCGGGCGCACAGAGGCATCGCAGGCAAAGACCAGGCCCCGATGCGCGGCGTCTTTCAGATGGGGCAGCGCTTCGTCGAGAGATGGCCCGGTGGCGACAATAAAGGCCGGCACGCCGGCAAAGGCCCCCTTGAAGCAGTTCACGCCCGGGTTTTCGACAATGATATCCAGGTTGTCGAACATGTTTTCAATGCCGATCAGGGAGTCGTGGGGATCATTGCCATAGTAGATACGCCCTTCATACAAGCCACTGCGAACCTCCTCCAGGTACTTCTGGAAAAAGGGCATACAGCGCTGCATCCTCACCTGGGAGCCCAGCAGCTGTACCGCCCGGCAAAGCGCCAGCAGGTGCGGCTGGGCAATACAGCGATTACGCAGTTCAACGGCGAGATTCCATTCCCCTGCGCCTTTGAGCACAATCAGCATGGAGCCGCTGAGCAGACTGCGGCTGATGTCAAAAAACCGCAGGAACTTGCGCAGGGAGGCCAGCGAGTCTTCCAGAAGGATCAGCAGGCGTATCTTCGAGATATCGGCACCCTGGTTGCGAACCAGGAAGTCTGTCAGCGTGTCACTGCCAGCAACCACGGTAATGGATTCAACATCGGTGCGCACAGGTTCAAATAAAACACCGTCAGCCACCTGATCATCCGCAGACGAAGGAGATTCCAGCGCCAGGGCAAGAGCTGGCAGAACTTTCCTGAGAGCGCTGACATTCAGGTTCCATGTCTGTGTATCCCCCAAAGGAGCTCCCCCGGGTCGCTGGGCGTTCTGCTTTTTCCTGGGGACTTTTTTTCGGATTTTTTTCGGCATGGTTTTTCCTCCCTTCCCACAAGATTACACTTCAATAATGAGCAGGGAAAGGGTAAAGTATAAATGTAAACGCACGCGCATGGCAAGGTTCACAATGAACCCTTTCACCGTGACATCGCCTGCGCAAGCACATGAAAGGAGTACCCGTGAGCACGATTTCCGACACTTCCCGATACTGGCAGCAATGGGCAGACAATGTCCTGGAAGGCCAGCAGCTGCCCGATGCCATCGCCCTTGAAATTCTCCACAGCGACAATGAGTCTCTCCTGCCTCTGCTTCAGGCCGCCTATACCATACGACGGCGATTCTTCGGACGCGGCGTCTGGCTCCACGTCATCCGCAGCGCCAAAAGCGGTCTGTGCCCCGAAGACTGTTCCTACTGCAGCCAGTCTGCCAGCGCCTCCAGCGACATCACCACCTATCCTCTGGAAACCGTTGCCTCCATTGTGGAGGGAGCCCGGGAGGCCCAGTCCAGACAGGCTATACGCTACTGTATTGTCACCAGCGGGCGCATGCCCGTGGAGCACGATCTCGAAGTTATCTGCGATGCCGTCAGCCAGATCAAGGCCACCATGCCGCTGCAGATCTGTACTTCCCTCGGAATGCTGGACGCCGCCAAGGTGAAACGCCTCAAAGAAGCCGGAGTCGACCGCTATAATCACAACCTGGAGACCTCGGCCGCACACTATGGCAACATCTGCTCAACCCACTCCTATGAAGATCGCCTGCGCACAGCACGCATGGTCAAGGACGCTGGCATGGAACTGTGCAGCGGCGGGCTGCTTGGCATGGGGGAGAGCCTGCAGGACAGGGTGGAACTGGCCAGCAGCCTCCGGGAGCTCGACACTGACTCTGTCCCTCTGAATTTCCTGAATCCGCGCCAGGGAACACAGCTGGAAAACCTTCAGCCCATGGCAGCTCCCGATGCCCTGCGCGCCCTGGCGATGTTTCGTTTTATGCTGCCCTCAAAGGAGCTGCGCATTGCCGGAGGGCGCGAACTGATTCTCGGTCCGTTGCAGGCGCTGGGCCTCTACCCTGCCAACTCCATCTTCACCAAAGGATACCTGACAACCGACGGGCAGGGATTTGAAGAGGATAAACAAATGATAGAAAGCGCGGGTTTCCACATCGCTGAAATCGTTGACGCATAGGGGGCGGCTGAAAACCGCAGAGAAGCATGGCTCAGACCCGCGGTTTTTCTCCCTTCAGAACAAACATCAGCAGGCAGGGAATAACCAGGATGGTAAACACCGTGGACAGGGCCATGCCCCCCACGATAACGCTGCCCAGCCCCCGGTACAGTTCACTGCCGGGCCCTGGAGCCACCACCAGGGGCAGCATGCCGAAAATGGACGTCAGGGTGCTCATGAAAATCGGACGCAGGCGGTTGCGGGTGGCATCGAGCACCGCGCCCGCCATCTCCATGGAGTGGTAGCGGATGTTATTCAGGGTCTGGTGTACGATGAGGATGGCATTATTGACCACGACCCCGATCAGGATAATAAAGCCCAGCATGGTCAGTATGTCCAGCGCCTGGGGCGCGATCAGCGCGTTGGTCAGGCGCAGGCCCGCAAAGCCCCCCGCTGTGGCCAGGGGGACAGTGAACATGACCACCAGTGGATACACGAAATTGCCGAAAAGTGCCGACATGAGCAGGTAGATAATCGCCGAGGCCAGCACAAAGTTCATGGCGAGCAGCGCCACGGTTTCCAGCAGCTTGTCTGCGGTTCCGCTGAGCTGCACCTGAATCTGGGGGGGGATTTTCCCCTCCTGTTTCAGGGAAGGCACAATGCGTTCCTGCACAATCTCCATGGCCTCTTGAATGGTGATATGATCCGGCGGCGTCACCTGGAGCGTGATAGTACGGCGCCCTTCATAGTGGCGTATCTCCGTGATGCCGTAGCGTTGCTCCATGCGCACCAGGTTGGACAGGGGCACCAGCTGCCCTCCGGGAGCCGCGATCTGTGTCCGGAAGAGATCCTCGGGACTGGAAACACGGGACTGGGGAGCAGTCAGAACGAGGTCGATCTTTTTCTGCCCCTCCTGCTTGAACTCACCCACTTTGCGGCCCTCCATCAGCACATCAACAGCGGTTCCCACGGATGCGGCGCTCATATTGACTGCCCGCACCATATCACGGTCGGGAATCAGGGCCACTTCGGGATAAAGCAGTTCCAGTGATGGAACCGGGCGCACCTGAGCGCCCGCGATGGACTGCCCTACCGCCGCGAAAAGGTGGGAAGCTGCTGCGACGATTTCATCCAGGTCATCACCCACCACATCCACGTCAATGGTGCGCCCCTTGCCCAGCCCCTGCTGAAAGATGCCAATCTGGTTGGATATGCCGAAAATACCGGGGAAGGAGTTGAGAACCGGGCGCATCATGGGAATCAGTTCGCGGCCGCGCTGCTCATCGGTGCTGCTGGTTCCCAGGAGCATGATGTTGGCCGTAGCCACGTAGAAGGCATTCTCGATACCGGGTTTCCCATCAACTTCTGTGCGATAGAAGGGGCGGATGGCAGCAAAGATCTTCTGACCGATATCCTCCTGCTCCGCCACACTGAGGCCGGGGGGAGGAATGAGAATATTCACGACAAAATTCTGGTTGCCGTGGGGCAGGTATTCCATTTTGGGAAAGAGCACCCAGGCAACTCCGATGGAAAAAACCACCAGGCCAGCCACCGTCGCAATCCGGCTGGTGACGGTGCGGCTGGCGCGCTCCACCACCATCATGATCAGATCCACCGCCATGCGGCCCGCGCGCACCGAGGGACGCTCAGGTCCCGGCGCCGTGGTACTTCCACCGCTGCGACGAAATATCTGGGCACTGAGCATGGGAATAACGGAAATCGAGACAAAGAGGGAAAAGGTGACAGCAGAGGTCACCGCCAGCGCGATATCGCGAAACAGCTGACCCGCCTCGCCTTCCAGGAAGACAATGGGCAGGAAAACCGCGATGGTAGTCAGGCTGGAGGCGATAATCGCCCCCCAGACCTCCCGGGTACCATCGTAACAGGAGTGAAAGGTGGATTTTCCCAGCTTGCGATGGCGGTCGATATTTTCCAGTACCACGATGGCGCTGTCCACCAGCATGCCTACGGCAAAGGAGATTCCCGCCAGCGAGACGATATTCAGGGAGCGCCCCAGGGCATTCATGATGATAAAGGTACCGATAATACTGATGGGGATGGCAACAGCGACAATACCGGTGGACGAGGCGCTGCGCAGGAAGGTCACCAGAATGACGATTGCCAGGACGCCGCCGATCAGAATATTCTGCTGAACCAGTTTGACGGCACCCATGATGTACCCTCGCTGATCCCGTACCCAGCGCAGATGCAGATCCCGAGGGTGCAGCAGTTCGTCGTTGAGGCGGTTGACCACCTCCTCCAGGGTATTGGTCAGCTCCACCACGTTGGTTCCCGACTCGGCACGCACTCCGACCACCATCCCCGGCTCTCCCATCAGCATGATGGATGCCGTCTTGCGGGCGTAGGCAAAGTCCACTTCCCCCACATCACCCAGGCGCAGCCGATGCTGCCCATCGGAGCGAATAATGATATCCCGTATCTCCTGGGGACTTTCAAATTCGGCTACCGTCCTGATGCGATAGCTGCGCCGGCCCATATCCATCTGACCGGCGGAAATGTTGATATTTTCCCGCTGCACCACACTGATGATCTCGTCATAGGTCAGTCCGAAGGCAGCCATGCGCTCGGGATCGAGGAGAATATGCATCTCCAGATTGCGGCCACCACCGAAGAAGAGATCCGAGACGCCATCCACCCGCTCAATATGCTGACGGACCTCGTTCTCGAAAAAATTCCGATAGGTGTCTATATGGTTGGGATTGTTTTCACGGGCCTGCATCATCATCCAGACCACCGGGCTGGAGGTATCGCCGGAAGCGTTCACGGAAGGTCGTTCGACTCCTTCAGGATAACTGCGCACCTCTCCAAGCTTATTGGAAACATCCAGCAGGGCGCGGTCCATGGGAGTGCCGATCTTGAAACGCAGGGTGATGGTTCCCATGTTATTGCGGCTTGAACTTTCGTACTCCACGAGATTGGGAATACTCTTCAGGTAGTTCTCCTGAACTTCGACCACATCGCGTTCAATCTCGTAAGGTGACGCACCGGGCCAGGTGGTGCGAACCGTAATCTCCGGTTCCGACACCTCTGGAGTCAGCTGGTAGGGCATATTACCCAGGGAGATGAAACCAAAGAGAAGAATCAGGATAACCCCGACAATCACGGTGACGGGTTTTTCTATGGAAAATCGGATAAAGTCCATGGCTCAGTTATCTTTCACAGAAGTTGTGGCACCGATGATCTGAACAGCCTGCTGCGGGGAAATGCGCTCATTGCCTTTGACAACCACCAGGTGTCCCTCCTGCAGTCCAGCCACCCGGACCCCCACCTGCAGTTGGTCGTAGGCGATGATTTCTACCGGCTTCATTTCCGCCTTGCCATCCACCACCACAAAGAGCACATCCTGGCCAAAGCGACGGATGACACTGTCACGGGAGACCAGCAGAACCTCAGCCTGATCATTGCCGGCAAACATCACCTGAGCCCGCATTCCTTCCATCAACTGGCCGGAATGCTCCACCCGTACTTTTACCGGAAAGGTGCGCGTGGCGGTGTCAGCCTGAGGAATAACCGCATCCACAACGCCAGCATGGAGCTTTTCCTGCACGCGTATCTGCACCGGCTTGCCCACCTGTATTGCACCCACATCTGCCTGGGAGACGTTGACGATCACCTGCATGGGTCCGTGTGCTGCCAGATTGACCACCGACGCTCCGGGCGTCACCCACTCTCCCACCTCAACCTGCTGCTGCAGAACCACGCCGTCAAAGGGCGCAAGGATACGCTTTTGGGCTAGCTCCAGCTCCAGGGCACTCAGATTACGCTCCTGGGCCACCAGGCGAAACTTGAGCTCTTCCAGGGCATAGTGCGCGTCATCATAGGCTTGCTGAGAGCTGAGATTCTGCCGGAAGAGGTTCTCGGCGCGCTTGAAATTCTGCCGGGCACGCTCAATCTGCACCCGCAGTTCATCGGCCTGGGCTCTGGCGGCCAGGAGCTTCTGACCGAGAATATCCGAACCCAGGCTCACCAGGGTATCACCACGGTTCACCCGCTGCCCTTCACGAACCTGAACCTCCTCGACCCGCCCGCTGACCTCACTGGTCACACGGGCAGTGCGGTCAAAAAAAACCGTCCCCTGATAGACAAGCGGCTGCGAGAGCACACCCTGCCTCACCGCTTCAACCTCCACGGGGGAGCGTTCCTGCTGAGCCCAGACTCCCTTCGCACCGGCCAGCATCAGGCAGACCACCATAAGACGCGCAATAGTATTCATGAACATACACCTGTTGTTTTTCGTTTCCCACCGCTTCCTGAAATACCTTGAACTGAAGTTTCGCATCCCCGAAACGGCAGGTTGTCAGCGCTGACCCTGATGTCATGCTGCAATGGCCGAAATGGTTCTACACAGACTGCGTCGTTTGACATTATCCTCACCATATATACGAGTTTCTTTTGCCACTTTTTACCCGCAAAAAGTGGCGCAAAAGCGGCCCCCAGTGCTGTCCTTTTCAGCCGTCCGCTTGCCTGGAACTGGGGACCGCAAACAACCGCCTTCCCTGGCTTTTGGTTTGCGGTTGCCGCCGTCGTGGCGTCAACCCTGCGGGCCCATAGCGTTCCAGTCGGCGCGTCCTGGCTGGGCCAGCACACGGGGGAGAGGCAGAAGCAGGCCGTTCCCCCCTGAGCCCGTCCGGTGAGTGCGACGCCTGGCTGGCAAGACCCGAACGGGACACCTGCAGGAAGCAGGTGGTCCGGCAGCACTGCAGGGAGGCAGTGTCTGCCGGATCTCCAGAACAGGCGAGCAGGCGATCCGGAAAAACGGGCGTTCGGGGGGCGCGTTTTTGTGTCCTTTTTGCGCGGTCAAAAAGGACAATATCCGGAGACGAAAAATGGAATACCAGATAAGTCAAGCATTCAAAATCAATACGGTTTCCGCGAGATAAGTGCCAGTATAATAACAGCTTAACTCAAGACAACAAGGTGCGAAAGTTGAGCTCGAACATGCAGGCAGCTGAAAACCCACAAGTATAAGGCGCCCGCAGAGCGGCGAAATGAAGCGGACTTCCTGCACCTTGCCGCACGCGAACATCCAGCGGACAGCGCCGCAGATGTTTTTTCAGCAGCCTGTTGAAGAAGCACTACACATACTTGATTTCCGTGTAACTGTAAACCTGCCACCAAAAAAAGGCCCGCAGACTACGTCTGCGGGCCCTGAAAGTCATCCTGCTTCAGTTATTATTTTTGAAAAATTCCTTGGATCTGCTTACATCAGGGACAATGGTGTCCTTGCCGGGAGTCCAGCCAGCCGGGCACACTTCACCATGCTTCTTGGTGTACTGCAGGGCATCAATACTGCGCAGGATCTCATCAACATTGCGGCCAATGCCCAGGTCGTGAACCAGCTCAAACTGAACCACCCCTTCGGGATCAATGATATACGTGGCCCTCAGGGCCATGCCACCGGGCAGGAGAATGCCATAGTCGGAGCTGATCTGCTTTGTGAAATCGGCAATCAGCGGATACTCTATCTTTCCGAGTCCGCCTTCGGAGCGCGGCTGCTGCTCCCAGGCCAGATGGGAAAACTTGCTGTCAGTGGAAACGCCCAGTACTTCGACACCACGCTGCTTGAACTCACCAACACGGTCGGAAATGGCCGTGATCTCGGTGGGACAGACAAAGGTGAAGTCAAGGGGGTAGAAAAAGAGCATCACCCACTTGCCACGGTAGCTTTCCAGGTTGACTTTGGTGAATTCCATATTCGAAACGGCTTCGGCACTGAAGACAGGGGCCTGCTTGCTTACAAGGCTCATATATACCTCCAAAAAAGATGTTATGGTGTTAATGATACTGATTATCGATTGACTGTCAAGAGAAAGTTACTTCACCGTCGCATACTCGCGCTGGACAAATCGCTTCAACCCATTGATGACGTAGGGATTGACACTGAAGGTGCGAAAACCAAGATCAATAAGATGACGCAGCATGGCGCGGTCCGTGGCGATCTCCCCACAGATTTCCACGGGAATATTCAGGCGCTGCGTCGCGGTAACGATCATCTCCAACAGGCGGAGAAACGCCTGGCTGTTAGGGTCATAAAAACTGCTGACCTTTGGGTCCGTGCGATCGAGGGCAAAGAAATACTGGAAGAGGTCGTTAGTGCCGATACTGAAATAGTCGGCCCGGGTAGCCAGCTCATCCATGCAGAATACGGCGGACGGGATCTCCAGCATGACTCCGACGCGCGGCACCTCCAATTCCATGGCGTGGCACTGGGCCTCAATCACATCCCGTATACGGAAGAACTCCGATGGCTCGGAAATAAAGGGAACGAGAATATTAATATCCCGGGGCTCATGTTCGCGGCGATACTCAGCGATAACGTGGAGCAGAGCCTTAACCTGCTCCAGCAGAAAATCGGGCTCTCCCAGCAGCAGCCGCGCGCCACGATAACCGAGGGCCGGGTTGTCCTCTTTGATTTCTCGGGTGCTCTTTTTATCAGAACCGATGTCGAAGAGACGGAAGATCACCGGCCCCCGCGAGTAGATATTGACGATCTGACGATACACTTCCACCTGCTGCTCATATTTCCAGTCGCCATCATGCTGCAGATAAAATATTTCCGTACGCACCAGACCGATACCACTGGCGTGATCCTGCTCCGCCCGCTGGGCATCCAGCACACTGGAGACATTGGCGTAAAATATGATTTCATCGCCACCTGGAAGGAGGATAGGCCCCAGGGGAGTCTCACGACGACTGTCGCGGTCACGGCGGCGCTGGCTCGACTGCTGCTGGCGGGTGTACTGCTCCACGGTCGCGGGCTGGGGATTGACGATTACCAGACCCTGATACCCATCCACGATCAACTGGCGCGCGTACTCCGTCGCTTCAAAGAGCTTCGGAATCCCGGTAACCGCAGGGATCTGGCGGTTCTTCGCCAGTATGGCCGTATGGGAAGTGGCACCATCCTTCTCAGTGACAAAGGCTTCGACTTTTTCCAGGTCAAGGGAAGCCGTCTCCCCAGGGGTCAGCCGGTCGGAAATAATAATGCTGTCCGCCTGCAGCTGCGCTTTTCGGCTGAGCACCCCCAGGTGAGTCATCAGGCGCTGGCAGATATCCTCAATATCAGCAGCCCGCTCGCGCAGGTACGGATCCTGGAATGAGGTGAACTTTTCAATCAGCTTATCGGCCACATGGCGCACAGAGAAAGCCGCGCTCTTGCCATGCTCATTGATATGACGCTGCACTTCTTTTTTAAAGCTGCTGTCTTCAAGCATCAGCAGGTGGGTGTGGAATATCTCCGACTCCGCCGCCGCGCCGCGCTTTTCCATTTTTTCCGCCAGCTCCCTCAGGTCATCGGCTGTCTTGACACTGGCTTTCTCGAACGCCTGCAGCTCCACCACCGGATCAACCTTGCCCACGGCGCTTTCAATGAAGCGGTAGATAATGCGAACCGGGTGGCCGATGGCAATGCCCTCGGCCAGGGGAACGCCCTGTAAAAGCACTTCCTGATGGGGATCTTTTCCTTCGTCTGCCTGGGCAGAGCCCTCCACCATGTAGTGACGCAGCACCAGGCCGGAAACCTGGGCGGCAATGGCCGTCAACAGCTTCTCCTGTATCCTGGTGTTGTTTTTGCGATTTTTGAACTGAAAGACCAGGACGCCAAACGTGTTCAACCTGCTTTTCAGCGGAATACCGATAAAGGTGCGGAAAGGCTCTTCACCAATACCGGGGAAGTACTTGAACTGGGGGTGGTGGGAAGCGTCACGGATAAAGGTATAGGTGTTGCTGCGGAAGGCGAGGCCCGTCAGACCTTCATCGGCAGCCATGCTGACCTGCCCCACCGCCTCCTGACGCAGACCCTCGGTGGCAGCCAGCGTCAGAATGCTCTCACTGGAACGACTCTGGAGATATATGGAACAGACGTCGCTTTTGAGTTCGCGTTTCAGATAAGTTGTTATCTCGGAAAGGGCGTTCTCGTGGCAGGATGAATCGAGAATAATATTGCTGACATCGAGGAGTATTTCAATCTTGTTCACAGGTGGCCCACCCACTACGGCAGAAAGAGCATGCCGTCACCATAACTGAAAAAACGGTAACGCTGGCTCACGGCATACTGATAGATCTGCTGGATATTTTCACGCCCGTAAAATGCACTGACCAGAAGGATCAGGGTGGAGTCAGGCAGATGAAAGTTTGTTACCATACCATCAATCACGGCAAATGAGTAGCCCGGACGGATAAAAATATCAGTGGAGCCCCCTGTTCGCAACGGAGTATGGCTAAAGCAGCTTTCCAGTGCGCGCACCACTGTTGTTCCCACGGCAATGACACGACCACCTGAGCGACGGGTGTCCGCAACCAGATCCAGGGTCTGCGCCGGCACGTGAAAGTGTTCGGAGTGCATGCGATGTTCGTCAATGCGCTCACTTTTCACAGGCAAAAAGGTGCCCAGCCCCACGTGCAGCGTGATGGTGGCAGTGCGCACCCCACGCTGGCGCAGCCCCTCCACAATGGCAGACGTAAAGTGCAGTGATGCCGTAGGGGCCGCTACCGCCCCATCGCGGGCGGCAAAGACTGACTGATAACGCTGGCTGTCACGGCTGTCGGCTTCCCGCTTGATGTAAGGTGGCAGGGGAATGGCCCCGCAGGCAAACAATTCCTGATCATCAGCACTGAAGCGGGCGACGGCCATCTCCCCATCCCGCTCCTCAATCACCGCCTCAACCCCATCGCCAATATGAACCAGGGTACCGGGTACCAGTTTTTTCCCCCTGGTCAGGACACGCCAGCACCGGGGAGCGCAGGGCTCAACCAGAAAAATCTCCACCGCCCCGCCAGTTGATTTCCGGCCCTTCAAGCGTGCCGGAATCACCCGGGTATCGTTAAAGACCAGCAGGTCGCCGGGCCGCAGATACTCAGACAGCCGGCTGAAGGTACTTTCACCAACGATGGCTGGCGCCAGTGCACGGGACAGTACCAGCAGGCGGCTGGCATCACGCTGCGCCAAGGGTTCCTGGGCAATCAGCTCGGCGGGAATATCCACATGGTAATCGCACAGATATTCGGACACCTCAGCGTCCCAGGCAGACGCCGATCTCCTCAGCAGCGCGTACCAGCTGCCCGTCGGGATCAACGAACTTCAGATTCTCTATGGCCTCCTCAAAGGTCACATCGCAGATTTCCGTTCCACGCAGGGTCACCATGCGACCGAAGTTCCCCTCGTGGATCAGATCGGCTGCCGCCACCCCGAAGCGAGTAGAAAGTACCCTGTCGTAGGCCGTCGGCGCCCCCCCCCGCTGCACATGGCCAAGCACGGTGGTGCGCACTTCAGCTCCGGTAAAGTGCTCTATTTCCTCGGCCACCTTATAGGCGACGCCTCCCAGGCGCTCCACCGCGCCCTGACCACCCTCATGGAGGACCGAGTGACTTCCACCAACCGGCTTGGCCCCTTCAGCCACCACGACGATGGAAAAGCCTTCGCGCTTCATGCGCTGCCGGATCACATCGCAGACACGTTCTATATTATAGGGAATCTCGGGGATGAGAATCACTTCAGCCCCACCAGCAATACCGCTGTGCAAGGCAATCCAGCCCGCATAGCGGCCCATCAGCTCAACGACCATCACCCGGTGATGGCTGGCTGCCGTTGTCTGCAGGCGATCCAGAGCATCGGTGGCAATGGCCACCGCCGTATCAAAACCAAAGGTGACATCGGTGGAAAGCAGGTCGTTATCAATGGTCTTCGGCACTCCCACGATGGGTATACCCTTCTTGTACAACTGATTCATGATCAGCATGGTGCCATCGCCACCGATACCGACCACGGCGTCTATATGCTCCCGGCGGATATTTTCCACGACCGCGTCGCTGATATCCACCGTCTGCATGCGGCCATCTATTTCCTGTTTGATTTCAAAAGGGTTTCCGCGATTGGTAGTGCCCAGAACCGTGCCGCCTTTCTGCAGAAAACCCGCCACATTATGGCGATTCAGGGGAATCAGCTTGGTGGTCGTATCCATGACGCCCTGCAGGCCATCCTTGATACCGACAACTTCCCAGCCATATTTGATGTTTGCGGTTCGCACCACAGCCCTGATAACCGCGTTCAGCCCCGGACAGTCCCCCCCACCCGTGGAAATGGCAATTTTCCTGATTTCGATAGCCATAGAGCAACCTCCTGTGAAACCCGAGAGTTCGATCACAAAACAGAAACACTCTAGCAAAAAGCGCCAAGGCATTCACCAAGAATATGGAACCAGAAGGGGTAAAGACAAAAACAAAAGCCACCCCGCAGGGTGGCTTCCGAAAAGCTGCATGGAAATGGCAAGGCTCAGACAACGCCCAGCGCCATCATGGAATCGGCAACACGGATGAAACCAGCCACATTGGCACCCATGACATAGTTGCCGGGCTCGCCGAATTCTTCGGCAGTTTCAAAACAGTCACGGTGAATGTTCTTCATAATCTGCTGCAGGCGCTCTTCCGTATACTCAAAGGTCCAGGAATCGCGGCTGGCGTTCTGCTGCATTTCCAGCGCGGAAGTGGCAACACCACCGGCGTTTGCCGCCTTGCCTGGGCCGTAGAGAATTTTCGCGTCCTGGAAGACCTTGATACCACCAGGGGAGGTGGGCATGTTCGCCCCTTCACCTATGGCGATGCAGCCGTTTTTCACCAGGGTCTTGGCATCCTTGGTGTTGATCTCGTTCTGAGTTGCGCAGGGCAGGGCGATATCACAGGGGATATCCCAGATATTACCCTTCTCAATATAGCGGGCATCGGTTTCGTACTTGGTGTAGTCCTTGATGCGACGACGCTCCACCTCTTTCAGCTGCTGCACAAGCTCCAGGTTGATACCTTTTTCGTCAATAATGACACCATTGGAATCGGAGCAGGCAATAACCTTGCCCCCCAGCTCGTGAACCTTCTCGGTAGCGTAGATGGCCACGTTGCCGGAGCCGGAAACCAGTACCCTCTTCCCTTCAAAGCCATCTTTATGGGCCTTGAGCATTTCATCCACAAAGAAGACCGTGCCATACCCCGTCGCCTCAGTACGCACCTGAGAACCACCGTAGCACATACCCTTGCCCGTCAGTACCCCCGACTCATAACGGTTGGTAATGCGCTTGTACTGACCGAACATATACCCAATTTCACGGCCACCCACTCCGATATCACCAGCAGGCACGTCGGTGTACTGCCCGATATGGCGATAGAGCTCTGTCATGAAGCTCTGGCAGAAGCGCATGATCTCTCCATCGGAGCGTCCCTTGGGATCAAAGTCGGAGCCACCTTTGCCGCCGCCGATGGGCAAACCCGTCAGAGCGTTCTTGAAGATCTGCTCAAATCCGAGAAACTTGATAATTCCCAGGTATACGGAAGGATGGAAACGCAGGCCACCCTTATAGGGCCCAAGGGCGCTGTTGAACTCGACGCGGAAGCCGCGGTTGATGTGAATGTCGCCCTTGTCATCGGTCCAGGGAACGCGGAAAATGATCTGGCGCTCAGGTTCGCAGATGCGTTCGATGATGCGCTGATCGGCGTACTCCGGATACTTGACCAATACAACTGACAGGGATTCCAGAACCTCATTTACCGCCTGGTGAAACTCCGTTTCCCCTGGATTGCGGGTAATGACCTGCTGGTAAATTGTCTCAATGGTTTCTCGAACATCGGGCATAAATGACTCCTCCTGGAAGTGAGATGTCGTGTCTGAAGAGAAAAGCCCTTCCCCGCTGGCACAGAATCGGAGGCGCAGATACGGACCGGGGCAAATGAACTTTCCCGCAGCCGGTAATTGGGGTAAAGTGGACAGGATAACTGCCTGCAATGGTCACTTTCCTGACACGAAGGATATGATTGTATACAATCATCACAAGACTTGCAATGGAAATGTAATAAGTGTCAAAAGTGTCCGTTTTGTCATTATGGCAAATACACCATACCTTAAACCGGAGCACAATAATGAGTTACGCACTTCGTGAGAAAATATCCACTGGCAATAATGGACTTGACCTTATTCTTGATCACCTGCGCCTCGGTGACAATGTCGTCTGGAAGGTCGACGAGCTCAGCAGTTATCGCCACTTCGTGGGGCAATTTGTCGAACGCTCCCGCCAGCAGGGGCGCAAAATTGTCTACATGCGCTTTGGCAGCGGAGAGCTCCTGATTGAGCCCTGCACGGATGTGGAGATAGTGGAACTCAACCCCAGGCTGGGTTTTGAGCCCTTTGCCACGGAAGTGCACCGGGTGCTCACCTCACGGGGACGGGGTGTCATCTATGTCTTCGACTGCCTCTCAGACCTCATATCCGCCTGGGCAACAGACTATATGGTAGGAAACTTCTTCCAGATCACCTGCCCCTACCTGCTCTCCCTGGACACCGTAGCCTACTTCGCCGTACGCAGCCAGAGCCACAGCCTTGACACCATGCAGCGCATCCGCAAAACCACTCAGGTCTTCCTGAACCTGTACAACCATCAGGGGAGCCACTATGTTCACCCCCTGAAAGTCTGGCAGCGACACTCGCCGACCATGTTCCTGCCCCACCGCGACCAGGGCGGCGAGTTTGTCCCCCTGGCCCGCAGTTACGAAGCCACCTCCCTCATGAGCCGCGTCCTGGAAGGAACACGGGACGTCACCCGCCAGCTGGATCACTGGCAACTGCTCTTCCTGAAAGCGGAAGAACTTCTGAGCAACGGCGGACCCGAAGAAGAGCAGAAGCGCATGGTCGTTCACCTGTGCCGCCATCTCATGGGTAAAGACGAACGCGTGCTTCAGCTGGCCCACCAGTACTTTTCACTGGCCGACCTGCTTGCGTTTAAACGTCGCATGATTGGAACCGGCTTTATCGGCGGCAAAACCACAGGCATGCTGCTGGCCAGCAACATACTTACTCAAAGCGATCCAGACTACTGGCAGCATGCCCTTGAACCCCATGATTCGTACTTTATCGGCTCCAACCTTTACTACTGGTACCTCATCCACAACGACTGCTGGAGCCTCTTCATGGAGCATAAGGAGCACGAGGACCACAACAGTCCGGCCGCGCAGCAGCTGCGTGCCCGCATCATGCACGGAAAATTCCCCACGGCGATTCGCCAGGAATTTGAAACCATGCTCGAATACTATGGACAATACCCCATTATCGTGCGCTCTTCGAGCCTCCTGGAAGATGGCTTCGGCAACGCCTTCGCTGGAAAGTATGACAGCTTTTTCCTCGCCAACCAGGAGATATCTCCGGAAGAGCGCCTTGAACATTTCGAGGATATTGTCAGGCGCATCTACTCCAGCACGATCGGCGGTGATGCCCTTGTCTACAGGCGCAAGCGCGGGCTGATTGAGCAGGATGAGCAGATGGGACTGCTGGTGCAGCGGGTTATCGGCTCCTACCAAGGGCATTACTATTTCCCTGATGCCGCCGGCGTAGGCATTTCCTACAACACCTTCGTCTGGGACAGCGCCATGGATCCCCAGGCCGGTATGCTGCGCCTGGTGGCGGGACTGGGGACCAGGGCCGTTGATCGCGCTGAAGGCGACTACGCGCGCCTGGTCGCCCTGGACCACCCCGGCAAGAAGCCGTATCATGAAGGCGAGGACACCCGTCGCTACGCCCAGAAGGATGTGGATGTCCTTGATCTCAACGCCAATGACCTGCGCACGGTGCCCTTCCAGTCCCTGACACAGAAGCAGATGGAGCATGCCCTCGAGAAGATCGCCCTGCGTGAACGGCGCACCATCTCACGCAAGGGCAAGCTCTCCCAGCCCCACATCAACTGGATACCCACCTTTGACCCCATGCTGGCAGACACCGACTTCGCTGAGCGCATGCAGAAGGCCATGCAGACCTTGGAAAAGGTGTATCAGTACCCCGTGGATATTGAGTTCACTGTCAACTTCCGCGCCGATGGCAGCTACTGCCTGAATATCGTCCAGTGCCGACCTCTGCAGACACGGCGCCTGGGGCAACGCATCGATATTCCCAGGGACATCCCCGACTCCCACATCTTCCTGCGCCAGCAGGGCAACTTCGTGGGTGGCAGTATCTGCTGTGACATCAAGCGCATCATCATCGTCTATCCCCAGGCATATCATGAACTTTCCCTGGCCCAGAAACACGAACTGTCGAAAATAGTCGGCGAAATCAATGCCGTCACCAGCCGCACGGAAGAGCCCACACTGCTGCTGGGACCAGGACGCTGGGGTACCACCACCCCCTCCCTGGGCGTACCCGTAAGCTTCTCTGAAATCAGCAACATGGCGATTCTTGCTGAGGTCGGCTGGGAACGGGGCGGCTTCATACCCGAGTTATCCTTTGGGACCCATTTCTTTCAGGATCTGGTGGAGAGTGAAATTTTTTACGTGGCCATCTTCCCCGAACGCAAAGAAGTAACTTTCCGTGAACAGTGGATTGACACCCTGCCCAATGAACTGGACCAGTTTACGTCTCTGGCCTCGGACTTTGAGCACGCCATCAAAGTCTGCACGGCTCCCACATCCCTGTGCCTGCTGGCCGATGTACTCTCCCAGCAGCTGATGTGCTTTTCCGCAGAACCGGTCGGCGACAATGCCTGAGTCAGTCCGGCAAATTCAGCGGAAGATCCAGTGTCAATTTTCGGATACTTTTACCTGAAGTGACATTTCCTCCTGTTTCCGCCATATTATCCTTGACCTCACAACGGAAATAGGCAATAACGGAAGAATGCCGCAAAACCAGGAAGCAAAGGGAGATAGATATGCAGATTGAGATTCTGGGGATGCACGACTCCATCGCCCCCGGGAAAAGTGGAATGTGCCTGCTGCTGAACCAAACCATTGCCCTGGACGCGGGCGCCCTCACTGACAGTCTGCCCCTGGAACGACAGAAAAAGATCGAACATATCATCCTCACCCATTGTCACTTTGACCACATCAAAGGGCTGCCGTTTTTTGCCGACGGGCTTGCCATGACCTACGGTTCCCACAGCAGCAAACCCGCCCGAGTACACAGCCCGGCCAACGTCATCGACGACCTGCGCAGACACATCTTCAACAATGTCATCTGGCCGGATTTCACGGCTATCCCACCCAAAAACCCGGTACTGGCATACCATGAAGCACCGGAAACCTTCAGCATAGATACCTGCCGCTTCCGTTTTATCCCAGTCACCCACGGTGTCCCCACCTACGCCATCCATATCTGCTGCGAAAACAGGCATGTGCTCTACGTCACTGACACTGGCCCAACCATGCAACTGTGGAACTATCTCAATGACCTGCCCCATGCCATAGACGCCATGTTCATCGACGTGGCCTTCCCCAATCGCCTGGAAGAGCTGGCCATACTCAGCGGCCACCTGACTCCGGGGCTGCTGGCCCGGGAGCTGGAGAAAACCTCGAACCTCCCCGCCATGCTCTACCCCATACACATGAAGTCGCCTTATCGGGATGTCATCGGCGATGAGCTCGCCCAGACCCTGAAGGCCGGCTCCTACCACATCCCCGAACCCCTGGATATCATCACCTTCTGAGTTCCTCTGAAGGTGCTTGAGGTACCCCATGATCCTCGTACACGCTGAACCACCAGTCTACTACCTGAACCCTCAGCAGGTGGAATTTCCCGACCCGCTGCAGGGAGCTGGCGATGAACCCATCGCCATTGGCGGAAGCCTCTTGCCACACTGGCTGCTGCACGCCTACCGAAGCGGGATCTTCCCCTGGTTCAGCGAAGACGGACTGCCCTATTGGTACTCTCCGGACCCACGCATGATCCTGCCCCTGACTGAGCTCAGCATATCGCGCTCAACCCGGAAATTTCTGCGCAGATCAACATGGGAAATCCGCTTCGATACGCACTTCATTCAGATCATCAGCCAGTGCGCCAATACCCTGCGCCCCGGACAAAAAGGCACCTGGATCAGCGAGGACTTCATAGACGCCTACTCCCGACTCCATGACATGGGCTATGGACATTGTGTGGGAGTCTACGAAAACGGCTTGCTCATCGGCGGGCTCTACGGATTATCCCTGGGAAAGGTCTTCTTTGGAGAATCCATGTTCAGCCAGCGGGATAACGCCTCGAAAACCGCAATGATCGCCCTGGTGAAGCACCTTCGCGCATGGGGCTTCGACTTTGTGGACTGCCAGATACCATCGGAGCACCTGAAGCATCTTGGCGCACAGGAGGTGAGCCGCCGCCAGTACTTCAGGCTTCTGGAGCAATCTCTGGAAGAAGTGGATCGAGTCGGAAAATGGAATGTCATCTGCCATGCCAGCGAACTGATCACGGGCCTGTAGAACATTTAACAGGAACAAGCGGACTACGGATCAGAGACCCCAATCCTTCCCAGATCACGGGAATTCAGAAAGAGCAGCGGCTCAACCCGCACATCGCCCAAGCTGACAGTCCAGTGCAGATGGGGACCCGTGGCGCGGCCCGTGCGCCCGACAGTTCCAATGACCTCTTCGCGCGCCACCTGTTGTCCCGTGCTCACGTGAATCTCGTGCAGATGGCAGTACATGGTCACCAGCCCATGGCCATGATCAATGAACACCGTCTTGCCGTTGAAAAAGTAATCCCCCACTTCCACCACCATGCCAGCAGCGGCCGCAACCACCGGGGTACCCTGGGCGGCCGCAATATCAATGCCGCTGTGGGGGCTGCGCGGCTCGCCATTGAAATAGCGGCGCAGGCCAAAGGGGCTGGAAAAACGGCCCGTGACGGGCAGGCTCAGGGAGGGCTCACTCACATGCCATGTGTCAGTGCGCGTTGCAAAGGCCGCCAGAATCTGTGGCCGCTCCCGATGAAAGCGGGCCAGATCCTCCTCGGAGAGGCGTACCGTGCGATCATCGGGCAAGGTGATGCGCTGAGCGGGATACTCCTTGGGCAGAATTTCAAAAAAATAGGAGCGGGCGCGCCCGTCGTCCATTGTCACCACGACGCGGTGCTCCCCCGGCTTTGCGTCCAGGGGAATACCCACCACGGCTCGCAGTTCGCCATCAAAGAATCTGGCCAGTACTGGCCGATCGTCAAAAAGGATCTGGACGGCCCTTTCGCTCTCTGCGGAAAGGGGAACCAGGGCCACGCCTCCGGGAACCGGATCGTGACGGACAAAGGCCTGGGCACTGCCCACCAGCAGCAGCGCCAGGAGAAGAAGCGGCAGGATTCTGCTCATGAATGACTACTCTGCCGCAACCGAACTCTGGGGCATCCAGAAGCCAGGTCGAGTGCCAAGGGGCTGACTGACAAAGCCCTCTGCCTGCCAGTCCCACAGGAAGACATCTCCGCCATGGCACTGGCCCACGAGGAGCTGTTTGCGGCCATTACCCAGAAATGCACCGCAGCCTTCCACTCTCAGGTCATCACCCAGGGTTTCAGCGCTCACTCCGTCATCACTGCCCATCGCGATCAGCCGCACCTCGCCAGTTTCGCTGTCACGCACAACCAGTTCATCCCGGCCAGTGCCGCGCACATCGGCGATAGCGATAACCTGAGACCGGGCCGGAAGCTCCGCCAGAACCATCTCGCTAAACACGCCTTCAGCGCGATCAAGCACATACCCCATGACATCACCGCCACCCAGGCTCTCCTCGGCCAACCGGGCAGATTCCAGATAACCGGGTGCGATTTTCCAGGCACTCAGCTCGTGGCTGCGGGTACAGCGCCAGAGTATCTCTTCCACTCCGTCGCCATCCACATCACCGGTTCCCAGCAGCTCAAGCTCAGGTGCCACTTCACCCAGCTGAACAATGCGGGACAGTTTCCCTGCCTCCAGAATCCAGAGCAGCACGGCGTTATCCTTATGGCTGCGAATAAGAATATCATCGGAAGCAGGCCGCAGGCGCACAACTTCAATCTGCCACTCCCGACCCAGTCCTGCCAGTTTGCAGGGCTTGTCGTGCTCAGGATGGTTGGTCAGCAGCAGGTGCAGCTCCTGGGCAAAGATGTTGCGGTTGCGCAGCAGGATTCCGGTATAGCCATCAAAGGTCCCCGCACCCTCTTCGTAAAGACTGCCACCAATGCGATAGGCTGGTGTCAGAGCACGCACTTCTGCGTGAGCGGAAAAGCGCCACAGGCACAGCTCATTGTCGAAGTGCTGGCGCCACAGCAGTGAGGCATCAGGCTTTTCCGCACTCTCCGGTGGCAGCACTACCGCTGTCGGACGTTCCATGGCATCTTTCGTCTCCTGCAGGGTGCGCCGGGCGATATTGGCCAGGTGGATGGCGTTGAGGAAGTAGTCCTCACAGGTGAGCACTGCTGTCAACTGCCCCTCGGCCGGGTTATCATAGGCTGCCGGCATGTTGCTGTACTGGGACTCATAGTTGATCAGGTAGGGCTGCAGCACGTGAAGAACCAGAGCCACATAATCCTCGTTTTTGGTATAGCGGGCTTTGATGCGCAGCTGCTCAAGGTCGTAGTAATCCTTGCGTATCTCTGCGGCGTCCAGGTCTTCCACCTGTACCCTTTCGTACACATAGTCCGCGTATTTCTCAATCACCTTCCGGGTATAATCAAGACCCTCCAGCAGCTCGTGAATATTCTTTTCCGCCAGGCCGATGGCGCGGGTGAGTTTGGCGTGAATGCGCTGCTTTTCGCGGTCAACATCAACGGAAAACTTGTCGCGCAGGCGCAGGATTTTGTCGTTGATGCGCTCAGGCTGCCGTTTTGCCACATAGGTGCTGATGGCATCGGCAAAGGGAATATGCACCGCCCCGTCAATGGAAGCTCCGCCCTCGGTGGCGTTGATGGTGATGATGCCCTTGGTATTGCCCTCGGCCACGTCGGTAATATAGTGGTTGCGGAACATCTGCCAGACCCAGGTGCTGTCCACTTCGCCCCCGTAGTAACCGGGCAGCTTCACCAGGTTCGCCTTGTCAACCTTCTGTTCGGCGATATGGATGGTGCCTTCAGCGTGGGTGCGGTAGTCCTCGCCATAGGCGTGATCCTGCCCGATGACGATGATGGGGTTACAGCCAAAGGCCGTGGCCAGGTTGTAACACATGTTCCCCGCCGAGCCCTTGATCCACAGAATACCGCGGTCAACCCCCAGCCAGCGGAAGTGGTGAAAGCCCCGGTAGCCGATGAACGTGCTGCCGTTACAGGCATCGAAGACCTCGGGAACAACAACGGGTACCGGCACATAGTGCATGTCGTCGCCGAAATCAAAGGGACTGATCAGTTTCTCGACACCGGGTACCCGTTCCAGGGAGGTGACGAAGTTGGGGCGGATACCGGCATCGGTCAAAGCGCGCAGCGAGGCCTCGGGAGCCAGAATCAGCACCTTGCCCTGGATCTCCTTCAGCAGGGGCAGCTGTTTTTTCAGACTCGGCCCCGTGGATGCCACCACCGCCGGCATATTCTTGAACTTGTTGAAGAACAGGTTCACACCGGGGAGCTGAATAATGCTCTTGAGGTTGAGGAACATGTGCTCAATACCCAGCAGCGAGTCATAGGGGTCGTTGCCAAAGAAGATAAAGCACTGGAAGAGGGCATGGACGATATTCTTCGCCACTGCCGAGTAATAGTCCTTCTCGTGCTCATACAGGGCATCGTTGAGGATTACACAGGTGGAGCGGGCATGGAGAACAATCCACTGCTTCTCCATAAAATAGCGCCAGAACTTCGAGTAACTTTCGTCCTGCCGCAGCCCCACGAAAAAGTGGGCATTCTGGTTGCGAAACAGAAAAGCGATATTGGAAATGCCCAGGGATATCTTGAAAAGTTCAATGTCCTTTTCCACAAAGATGGTGGAAAAGGTCTCCGCCTTTTCCTCACTCTGAAAAAATCCGTTGGCATGGTAGGAGAGCCCGATACCCAGGAAGACCAGGTTTTTGCTGTGGGGCTTGAACTGCTCCTGAAAACTCTTGATGGCAAACTCTTCAGGATGGCCGGAACCATACAGGGGCGAATACTCCTTACCCTTGCGGACATGCAGATTGGGCCAGCGATTTTTATACAGCGACACACCGTACCTGTCAGTGATTCGCGTACGCTTCACCTGCTCATAGAGCTCGGGATAGCGGAGCTTCAAGGCATCCATATTGGCCTTGAGGACATTCTGGTCAAATCCGACTTTATTGGCAGGAACAATTTTTGGTGTTGCAGACAAGGAAGCCTCCCGTTACTACTGACTGTTATTGCGTATACTTATACAGCTACTGTACCACTGGTGCCATGAAATAGAAAGTCTTGCTCAGTCACCACTTACCATGTGCCAATCCAGAGCCGAACCGCGGACAATGGCCTGCGTGGCCCTTCGCCCAAGCACCTGCTCAAAGTATTTTGGGGCAAGGCCGTAACCGGGCCGAATGCGCCTGATATTCTCAGGGGAAAACTCCTCACCAGCCTGAATATCCCTCACCGCATAAATGGAGCGACGAAACTTCACATTTGCCTCTTCCGCCGTTTTGCGCTCGTAACCCGCCTTTCCCAGGGCCAGCCATGCCTGACGGGAGGCATGGCAAAGCTCCCTGAGCTCAGAGGGTTCCAGGGAGAATTCCGAATCGGGCCCTTTGTCGGCCCGGCTGAGGGTGAAGTGTTTTTCAATGAAGCAGGCTCCCTGGGCCACCGCCGCGATGGCGACCGTTGTTCCCAGGGTGTGGTCAGACAGGCCTGCCACCACGCCAAAGCGCTCGGCCATATCCGCAATGGTGCGCAGATTGGACTGCTCCACCGGAGCGGGGTAGGAGCTGATGCAGTGGAGCAGGATCAGCTCTGTGCATCCACCACTGCGGGCGGCTTCCACGGCTTCGCCGATCTCCGCTTCGTCGGCCATGCCCGTGGAGATGATCATGGGTTTACCCGTTCTGGCCACATAGCGGATCAGGGGAATATCCACCGCTTCAAAGGAAGCGATTTTGTACGCCGGTGCCTGCAGGTGCTCAAGCAGATCCACCGCCGACTCGTCAAAGGGCGTGCTGAAAAGGGTTACGCCCTTGCTGGCGGCGAAATCAAACATCTTCTGATGCCACTCGAAGGGCGTCTGAGCCCACTGGTACAGTTTATAGAGGGTATAGCCGTCCCACAGCCCACCCTGGATACGAAAATCCGGCAGATCGCAGTCGATCGTCAGGGTGTCGGGGGTGTAGGTCTGAATCTTCACCGCATCGACACCACAGTCGGCGGCGGCGGCAATGGTCTGCAGTGCCCGTTCAAGGTTGCCGTTGTGGTTGGCCGAAACCTCCGCCACCACATAGGGGGGGCTGTCGGGGCCAATGGGTCGACCGTTGATATGCACGTTATTTGTCATGACGGGCCTCGCGAAGGTAATGGGTTTCGTCCGTCTGCCGATAGCCGCACCGGGAAAACAGTTTCACGGAAGCAGCATTTTCGGGTTTGATATGGGCCAGCAGCGAAAGCTGCGCAAAAGCGCGGTTGATGGCAACCAGTGCCTGCTGGGCAAACCCCTGACCATAGTGGTCAGGATCAAGGGAAATGGAGGTTTCATACAGATCCTGGCCGCTATCCACCAGGTCAATGCGCACCGTGCCTACGGGCAGCCCGGACTGTTCTATCAGGTACATGAAACTCGAGGGGTTGCGCAGCCTGTCCTTCAGCCATTCACAGTGCTCCTGCCAGGTCGGCGGAGCGCTGTTGCGGGAATGGCGACGGGTCTCGGGGTGAATCTGCCACTCATACAGCTGTCGCGCGTCGCTCCATTGCACTCTGCGCAGTACCACATCCTGGCGCTCACAGGGCACCGGCACAAGATGGTCAGCAACGCGACTCACCCCGAGCTGATCGCAGACCTCCCGTGCCCGCAGGCTCAGATTTTCACGCCGTGCCACTGCCTCCATCAGAACCGTGCACAGCGAGTCCATGGAACGCATCTCCAGCATGGCGCCATGCTCTCCCAGCTGTGCCAGAATTTCCCGTTGATTTGCCGCCGATCCATACACCACACTCGGCACCCCCAGACAGCAGCGCTCCCAGGTGGTACTGCCCGCCGCCCCAATACACAGGTCACTGCCTGCCAGAAGCTCAGCCATGTTGCCCACGCCACAGCGTACCTCGGTCTGCCATGGCAGGCTCGCGGCATGACGGCGAACCTCGTCGACATGGGGCGAGCCGTGGCCGAGGATAACCGTGATTTTCAGATCATGCGGGAGCTCGCACCCCCGCAGGGCTGTCAGAACCAGACTGGTATGGTTGGCAGCGTCAACACCACCCATGGTGACCAGCAGGTGCCGGAACTCTTCGCCGGTTCGTCGCTTGAGACTATACGTCCGCCATCTGGCAAACTCCGCCCGCAGCAGGGCGTACTGGCTGCCCAGCAGGAGCACGGCGTGCTCCGACACCAAAGGACCATATTGCTCTTCGCAGCGTCCATAGGTCTGGTCCAGCAGCAGGTCGCAATCATGATGGCGGTTGGCCAGATCGTCAATGACCAGAATCTTTGCCGTATGGGGACGCAACAGCTGCTCCCAGTGTTGATCGATGGCGTAGTGATCCACGATGAGCCATGCCACTTCCATGCCCTGCAGGGCTTCCATGGTCTGGCGCGCGTCCTCCCCGGCGGGAGCGCCCAGCCAGGTGGCGTAATCATCGGCATCGAAGGGTATCACCGGGGGCGGCAGAAGCGTCAACGCAAATCCCCGCGCGCTGATGACTTCGCCCATGTGGCCGGGGTGGGCACGACAGAGAAAGTGGACATTCGCGCCGCGCTGGCGCAGTTCTTCGGCCAGGGTCAGGCAGCGCATGACATGCCCGGTGCCGATGCCGGTGGAGGCGTCGGCGCGGATGGCGATACACGGTGATCCTGCCCTGGTTTCCATTACTACCGCACCCGGAAGAGGGGTTCCAGGACGCGGCCCTCTATCTTCTGCGCCAGGTTTTTGCTGGCGACACCTTCCACCACGGCGGGGATGATCTGCCGGTATGCTGCCAGCAACCGCTCGATGTCCTCTTCACTGTGGGCGGCACTGATGTTATGGGTACCCAGGGTGAGTATGCCCCGGGCATGCATCTCCTGCATCAGGAAGGTCTTGACCTGCCACATGCTGGCACCTTCGGTGTCCCTGATATTCAGGAAGCTCCAGGCGGGATGCCCGCTGAGACTGAAGAGATGGCTGGCATCATGCTGGTCAATCACCAGCTGCAACTGTTCCAGCAGGTGCTTGCCAAGATGGTGAATGTGCTGCAGCAGCGGCTGGGTACGCAGTTTATGAAGCACTGCCCTGGCAGCTGACAGGGAGATGGTCTCGCCGCCAAAGGTGCCGGAGAAGAAGATTTCTTCCATGAGCTTCATGATCTCCCGTCGACCGACCACGGCGGAGAGGGGATAGCCATTGGCAAGCCCTTTGCCGAAGGTTGCCAGGTCGGGCGTCACGCCAAAGAGTTCCTGGGCGCCCCCCAGGCTGAAGCGAAAGCCGGTGATGGTCTCGTCAAAAATCAGCAGGGCACCATGCTGCCGGGCCACGCGCGCCACAGCTTCCAGGTAGCCTTCACGGGGCCACTGGACATTCATGGGCTCCATGATGACCGCGGCCACCTTGCCCTGATGCGCTTCCAGGACGTGTTCCAGGCTCTGTATATCGTTGTAGACAAAAGTGTGGGTCAGATCCCGCACACATTGGGGTACTCCCAGGTTGCGGGCGGTGGAGCCAATGTACCAGTCCTGCCAGCCGTGATAGCCGCAGACGGCCACGTGCTCGCGCCCGGTATAGGCCCTGGCCAGACGAATGGCACCGGAGGTGGCGTCGCTGCCGTTCTTGGCAAAGCGCACGGACTCCGCGCAGGGAATGATTTCTATCAAGGACTCCGCCACTTCCATTTCCAGCCGGTGGGGCAGGGAGAAGATCACCCCGCTCTTCATCTGCTCCTGCACCGCCGCGTCCACTTCAGGATCACCATATCCCAGGCTCACGCACAGCAGGGCATTGACAAAGTCGATATACTCGTTGCCATCCACATCCCAGACCCGGCTGCCTCTGCCTCGTTCCAGGAAATAGGGTGAAACGCCGTAGGGCAGTGCCGTGCGGCTTTTACTGAATGTCTGGCTGCCCAGGGGAATGGACTGTTCGGCCCGCTGCAGCAGCTCTTCGGATTTCTGATAACGCGTTCCCACGGCACTACTCCTTGTCATTCAAGAGAGGTTTGTCCTTCTCCAGTGATTTTGCATATCCTTCATTGCGCTGGAATTTCCGATTGTGCTGTGAAAGCTCCGGTTGGCGCTTCAGGAGGTTCAGCACTTCCTCCATGCCAAAGGCGGGATTGACTGGATATAACTGCGCATAAACGCTTTGTACAAAAGCGAAATCTTCCGGTTCATCCACGGTCCAGCGCAAGCCAGACAGATCTTCGGTCTGCCTGTGGTTGCCCTGCCGGTAGCGATGTGGCTGGGAGTGTATGAATGGGGTCACGTGCTCGCGCTCTGAGGGGAGGATCGCTTCGCGCCAGGCCTCTTCCAGGCAGGCAAAGCGCACCACTTCCACATCGAGCCCATCGGGGAATGTGGGGGGAAAGCAGTTGGAGGTGTAGTCGTAGTCCCCATCAAGGTGCAGGGCGATGACTTCGTCCATGACCGCCGGGTCGGTCAGGGGGCAATCGCCGGTCAGCCGGACCACATGCTCAGGCTGATATTTCCGCGCGGCCTGGCAGAAGCGATCCAGCACGTCCTCCAGGCTGCCCCGGTACACGCTTACTCCATGTTTCTCCAGGGTAGCGGCCAGCAGATCATCGCTGGCATCACTGCTGGTGGCCACCACCAGCTTTTCCAGCCGGCTGCTGCGCTCCAGACGCCAGATCTGATGCAGCAGCATGGGAAAGCCCTGCAAGGTTTTCAGCACCTTGCCCGGCAAACGGGTCGATGAATAGCGCGCCTGCAATACTCCCAACACCTTCATCATCTACTCCTTCCAGCGCCTGGGGTCGATAAACTCCTCCAGTGACGCAGCAACTCCAAAATCCAGAATCTCCCGTGGAGCTCCGGCAGCACGCTCCCAGGCTTCGGCAATCTCCCGCAGCTGCTCAAGGCTGTTGACGCCCACCACCGCGCGGGAGACTTCCGGCACCTGACGGAGAAAGGCCAGTGCCCCTTCCAGCGGGTTCAGGCCCTTTGCGGTCAGCCACTGGTGGTAGCCGCGCAGATGGGGCACAAGAGGTGCCAGGGTGCCCGGAATTCGTGAAGGCTCCATCAGCAGCAGCCCCTGCAGAAAGACCGACCTGACGTGGATTTCCACCCCGCGCCGGGCCAGCATGGACAGGTGACCGCTGCGCAGCAGGCGCTGGTCGAGAACATTCAGGGGCAGCTGCACAAAATCCATGGTGTAGCGAGCCAGGAGCTCCTCAATCTGCTGGGCATCGTACAGGGAAAACCCGATGCGCTCCGTCAGCCCTTCACGCTTCAACTGCTCCATTTCGCGGTAAATGGCTTCGCCACCAACCTGCAGACAGTCGTCGGCGTGATGGACCAGCAGCCCGTACAGCCGGGACTGGCCGGTACGCTGCAGGCTCTGCTGGCAGGACTGGCGCACCAGGGGGCCAAAGTCGGCAGCACGCTCCTGTGCGCCCATGCGGGGCACCTTACTGACCACAGCAAACTGGCCACTCAGCGGCAGGCAGCACCCCAGGACGCTTTCGCTCTCACCATAGGCGGGAGCGGTATCCAGCATATCGATTCCCTGTGCGGCGGCACACTCCAGAATGGCACGCACCTCATCCAGGGGAGTCTGCCCCATGCCGTTGCTGATGCCATAATCCAGGCCAAACTGCACAGTGCCAAGAGCCAGCTGTGTCATGGCCGAAACTCTTCGCGCAGCAGTTCCACCAGAAGCACATCCACATAGGAGCCACCCACAAAGACATGCTGCCGCCAAGTGCCCACCTGGCGAAACCCGTTTTTCTCGAAGCTGCGCAAGGAACCCATATTGGGCTGATAGAGTCCGGCGGTCACCTTATGGAGGTTCAGGCACTCAAAAGCGGCCCGGCAGCACAGCCGGATCGCTTCCGTACCAATGCCCTTACCGTGGCACTGCCGGTCGCCAATGAGCAGGCCGATATCCCCGTAGCGATACACCGGATGAATGCCTCCCAGCTTGATATTACCGATGTGGCGACCACTGGCGCTCTCAAACATGCCGAAGAGAAAATTGGCCCGGCCATCGTTGACACTGGCGATATAGGATCGCACGTCGTCAACGGTGTAGTGCTTCCAGCGCGACTCAAGATACTGGTTCACCAGCGGGTCATTCAGCCAGGCAGCATATTCGCTGCTGGCGTCATCGGGGCACAGGAGTCGCAGATAAATCTGATTTCCTTCTAGGCGCATGGTTCACCTGCCTGCTGAAGCTGGCGTACCCGGTAGAGGTATTCCACCGCCTGCCAGTCTTCCTCGTCATTGATATCCTGGGCCGCAAAGCGGTCAACACGCAGTGCCCGCGTATCGGGGCCAAACAGCTCCGTGTGCTCCAGGAAAGCCCTGATATTGAACCAGTAGAAAAGTCCTGCGTCATAGCAGGCCAGCGGAGCGTTCTTGTCATAGGCATCGAAATGCTGCGGAAAAAGTTTCTGCAGCCCACCACGATCATCCAGAGCAAAACCGCGATAGGGATGAAAGGGGTAGGTTACCACGGGAACCACAGCAGAAGCTTTCTCCCGCTGCAACAGGTCAAGGGCTTCGCGGATCATCGATGCCTGCAGCAAGGGGGCAGTGGCAAACACACAGCAGACCTCCTGAGGTTCCTGCCCCAGAGAGTGCAGCCAGTGGATCGCGTGACGCACTGGCTCCAGCATGGAGGTGTGGTCGTCTGCCAGGTGCGCCGGCCGCAGAAAGGGGACATCGGCCCCCCACTGCTGCGCCACGGCGGCAATTCGGGGACAGTCCGTGGAGACCATGACCTGCTCAAAGAGCCCCGACTTGCGGGTGGCTTCTATGGAGTAGCTGATCATGGGACGGCCGCAGAATTCGCGGATGTTCTTGCCCGGAATCCGCTTACTGCCGCCTCTGGCGGGTATTATCGCTACGCGCACACAGGCTCCTAAAGACTGGCGTTCATCTGGCGCAGTTCATCAATACTCATAAACACCGGATTGGTGCCGGAGTTATATTCGAATCCCTGGGGCACAGGAGTTCCCGTTTCCCCCAGCTGATTTTTTTCGTAGTGAAAGTCCTTATCCACAAACTTGATGGTCGGCTGCAGCACGTAGTGGTCGTGAAACTCCAGGGTCAGGTGGGAGTCATCAGCGGGGCACATGATCTCGTGGAGTTTTTCGCCGGGCCTGATGCCGATGATTTTCGCTGGCATATCCGGCGCCATGGCGCTGGCCAGATCGGTGATACGCATGGAGGGAATCTTGGGGACGAAAATCTCTCCGCCGTACATGCGCTGAAAGTTTTTCAGTACGAAGTCCACGCCCTGCTGCAGGGTAATCCAGAAACGGGTCATGCGCTCGTCGGTTATGGGGAGGGCGTCGGCGCCTTCGGCGATGAGTTTTTTGAAAAAGGGGACCACGGAGCCGCGCGACCCGACGACATTGCCGTAGCGCACGACAGCAAAGCGGGTGCGATGGCGGCCAGCGATGTTATTGGCGGCCACAAAGAGTTTATCGGAAGCCAGTTTGGTGGCTCCGTAGAGGTTGATGGGGTTGGCGGCCTTGTCGGTGGAAAGGGCAATGACCTTCTCCACATTATTCTGCAGGGCAGCCTTGATGACGTTCTCGGCGCCGTGGATGTTGGTCTTGATACACTCCATGGGGTTGTATTCCGCTGCCGGAACCTGCTTGAGCGCGGCGGCGTGAATGACGTAATCAATGCCGTTCATGGCCTGTTTCAGGCGCTCCTGGTCGCGCACATCACCAATGAAATAGCGCAGGGCAGGGGAGTCAAACACCTGCTGCATCTCGAACTGCTTGAGCTCATCGCGGGAATAGATGACCAGGCGACGTGGCTGGTAACGCTCCAGAATCGTCTGGGTGTATTTTCTGCCGAAGGAGCCTGTGCCACCAGTGATCAGAATGGATTTGTCGTTGAACATGGCAGACCTTCCATGGGCAGGCTGCTGAAAAACCCCCATCCACGGACGTCCTGCACCTGTGGGTTTTTCAATTGCCTGCCTGAATGTAACGTGTTCCAGCAAGCTGCTGTGTGTTGGCTACAGCACATTCATTTTCCTTGCCAGAACACTTTACCCACTCTGAAAAAACCATTTACACCCCACCAGGCACCTGGGGCCATGGAAAATTTTACCGCTGCTATTCCATCTCAAGGCGCATCAGCAGGATATCCTCACCCTTTTCCACCCGCACACTTGTGCTGCCGCACTGCTGGCAGGAGTAGCGGGGCTCATGAAGGGACGTCAGTGAAGCGCATTGCAGGCAAAAGAGTTCAAGGGGCTGCCAGTGGATTTCCAGCTCGGCATCGCTGCAGACGGTCTGCTGGCGGAACGTGTCATAGGCGCGTTTGAACAGTTCCGGTTCCACACCAGCCATCATGCCGATGCTGACATGTATGGCCAGCACCTTGTGCGATCCTGCCTGCTCGGCGTGGTATTCACACTGCTGCAGAAGATTCTGAATCAGGGAAAATTCGTGCACGTTCTCTCTCCGTCAAAAAGAAAAAGGCTCTGCGCCATGGTTGACGCAGAGCCTTTGTACTGTATTTCGGTGGCGCTTACAACAGCAGCGACTGAATACTCAGCCGGGCAGCTTCCAGCAGACTTTCCGCACCGGGGAAAATCACAAGGGTCATGCCGCCTATACCGCCCCAGATCGCTGCCAGCGCGGCGATCCCCGCTCCGACCTTGGCATAGACCGGAACCTGTACCTCGAACTCATCTTCAGCGGTACGGAAGTACATGGCGATGATGATACGCAGGTAGTAGTAAAGGGATATGATGCTGTTGATGATACCGATCACCGCCAGGGACACAAAGCCTGCCTCCACGGCGCTGGTGAAGAGGTAGAATTTGCCGATAAAGCCGATCAGCGGCGGCAGGCCAACAAAGGACAGCATGAACAGCGAAATCACCGCCGCGATAAACGGATGCTTGCGGGCCATTCCGTTGAAATCGCTGAAGTTGATGCGCTTTTCGCCCTTGCCCGCCACATAGCTCAGAGCGGCAAAGAGGCCCAGGGTGCTGACCGCGTAAGAGACCAGGTAGAACATGATGGCCGGCGCAGCTGCCGCAGACGCACCCAGAGCCGTCATGCCGATGAGCAGGTAGCCGGTATGCACGATACCGGAAGCCGCCACCATGCGCTTGACGTTATTCTGGGCTATGGCCAGGAAGTTCCCGGCGAACATGGTGAAGATGGCTGCCCAGAACATTATCGGCGTCCACACTTCCTCGATGGCCATGAAGTTGGTCATGAACATGCGCAGCACGATGGCAAAGGTCGCCGCCTTCACCGCCGTCGCCATGAAGCCGGTTACCGGATAGGGCGCGCCGTCATAGACATCGGGAGACCAGGCGTGGAAAGGGAAGGCCGCAATCTTGAAGAAGATGGCGATCAGCAGCATGGTCAGACCACCGATGAACACGGGAGTGTGCACGGCACCTTCCTCCAGCGCCACGGAGATATGGGAGAGGATAGTGCTGCCAGTGGCGCCATAGATAAAGGCCGTTCCCATGACAAAGAAGGCTCCCGCAAAGGCACCCAGGACAATGTACTTCAGCGTTGCCTCTGAAGCGCGCAGGCTGTTGCGGTTGAAGCCGACCATGACATAGATGGACATGGACATGATCTCCAGGGCAATGAACATGGTGATCAATTCACCAGCCATGGCCATGATGATGATGCCGAACACAGAGAACAGCAGCAGCGCGTCAAACTCCACCCGGTGGAACTGATTCTCCTCGAAGTAGGAAGAACAGGTCAGGGTGGTCATGATCCCACAGGCCAGGGCCAGCAGGATAATAAAGCCGGAAAAGGTATCCCCGATGAGCATGCCGTTAAACAGGCCACCCATGGTGCCATAGCTGTACACGGTTCCCATCTGGAGGAGCTGGATAACCCCCGCCACGGCCATAATGGCGATGGACAGAGCCGACGATCCGCGTACGCCCAGCTTGTTGGACGCGCCGAAGATCATCATCACCGTGGCCCCGAGGCCGACAATAATGCCCGGAAGCATCAGTTGGATGTTATCGGTGATCATCGTTTTACCCCCCCGTCAATACGTACTTCAGCCTTGGAAGCTTCCTGCTGAATCAGTTGAATGTAGTTTTCCACTGTAGGCTCTATCTTGTCGATAAACGGCTTGGGATAAATCCCCATGAAGATAATCAGCACCACAATGGGAGCGAGGCCGAGAATTTCACGGGTATTCAGATCCTTGAAGCCTTCGGTCAGCGTGTTGGTTTTCTGGAAAATTACCCGCTGGTACATCCACAGGATGTAGGTCACACCTACGATAACCGTCGTGGCCGCCACAACCCCCAGCCAGGTGTTGTACTTGAAGGTTCCCAGGATAATCAGGAATTCACCGATAAAGCCATTGGTCCCTGGCAGGCCACAGCTGGCCAGCATGGCGATGGCGAAGAAGGTGGCATACACGGGCGCCACCTTGGCGATACCGCCCAGGGAGTCGATTTCACGGGTTCCCAGCCGTTGCTCCAGCAGTCCAACCAGGAGGAAGAGCATGCCCGTCGCCATGGCGTGGGCCACGATCTGGTACACACTGCCCACCATGGCCTGAGTGTTCATGGCAAAGATACCCACGGCGATCAGCCCCAGGTGCGAAGCCGAAGAGTAGGCCAGCATGCGCTTGGCATCCTTCTGCTGAATGGCGGCAATGCCGCAGTAGATCATGCCGATCAGTCCCAGTACCAGCAGAACACCGGCGTACATGATGTACTCCTGAGGGTAGACTGGCAGGACAAAGCGGATAACCGCGTAGACACCGATTTTGGCCATAATGGCGGAAAGCACGAAGGTAGCCGCGGTGGGCGCTTCGGTATAGGCATCGGGCAGCCAGGTGTGCAGTGGAAAGAGCGGAATCTTGATGGCGAAAGCCAGCATGAAGGCCGCGAAAATCCAGAACGCCGCCGAACCACTCAGAGTGACCTGGGTCAGATCGGCCAGAGCGAAGCTCCACTGTCCAAACTGACTGTAGTAGCTGAATGCCAGGGCGAGAATGGCCACAAACATCAGCAGTGAGCCCGCCATGGTATAGATGGTGATCTTGATGGTAGCGGCAATGCGATCCTTACCGCCATACAGGCCCATCATAAAGAAGATGGGGATCAGCATCAGCTCCCAGAAAACGTAGAACAGGATCAGATCGGCGGCACTGACGGCACCGATCAGGGCACCCTGGACCAGCAGCAGGTTCCCCCAGAAGCCTTTGGTCTTGCCCTCCCACTGCAGCAGGAAGAGCATGGGAAAGAGCACGGTAATGATCATGACCAGCATCAGGCTGATGCCATCAAGGCCCAGGCTGTAGTAGACGCCGTATTCGGCGATCCAGCTGTACTTTTCCGTGAATTGCATATTTCCGGTGGCAGCAAAGTTCCCAAAGAGCATCAGCCCGAGCAGCAACTGCACCAGAATGACTACCATCCCCAGTGTCCGGGCCGCAGTCACTGCCATGGGCGCAGCCAGCAGAACAAACCCGGCCAGGATGGGGAGGAATATCATGATGGAAAGCATGGAATTAAGCATTCTGTCCTTCCTCCCTTAGACCTGTCGCAGCATGAACAGGCAGATAATTGATATGCCGACCACCATGTAGAAAGCGTAGAAGCGCAGCTTTCCGGTCTGCGAAACCGCAAACATGGAACCCGTAACCTGATAGACCAGTCGACTGCCTCGAACCAGGGCATCGATGATGCCATTGTCGAAGAACTTCCAGATGATGGTGCTCAGTGCCCGCAGGGGACGAACGAAGAAGGCGTCGTAGGCTTCGTCCACAAAGAACTTGTTGTGCACCAGGTTGCGCCAGCCATGGGAGTAGACCGGTTCTTTGGCACCATGGAAGAAGAGCTTGTAGGCAATGGAGATACCAATCACGGCGACACCCACACTCAGCGCCATCAACCCGTATTCGACAGCAGCCGAGGGGTGGGAGACGTAAATGGCCGGTGATGTCTCGCCGATCCACTTATGGAACCAGGCATTGCCGCCAAGAACCTTGGGGATACCCAGCCAGCCGGCGCCAACGGCACCGATGGACAGGATCATCAGCGGACCCGTCATGGAAATGGGAGCCTCATGGGCATGGTCATACACATACTTGTCACGGGGCTCTCCGTGGAACGTCAGGAAGAACATGCGGAACATGTAGTAGGCCGTCAGTCCGGCAGTCAGGATACCCATGGCCCACATGAGGTAATGGCCGTGGGAGAAGGCGCTGAGCAGGATTTCATCCTTACTGAAGAAGCCGGCAAAGGGCGGGATGCCCGCGATGGCTATACAGCCCAGCAGCATGGTGATGTAGGTGATGGGGAGTTTTTTGCGCAATCCCCCCATTTTCCACACGTCCTGCTGGTGATGCAGGGCGTAGATGACCGCGCCAGCACCCAGGAAGAGCAGGGCCTTGAAGAAGGCGTGGGTGAAGACGTGGAAAATACCGGCGGAGTAGGCACCCAGGCCCACGCCGACGAACATGTATCCCAGCTGACTCACGGTGGAGTACGCCAGAATTTTCTTGATATCACTCTGCTGCGTGGCAATAACCGCCGCCAGCAGCGCGGTCAGGATACCGATCCAGGCAATGAACAGGCCCACATCGGGAACCGAGGTGTACACGAAGCTGAAACGGGCGACCATGTAGACACCAGCGGTAACCATGGTTGCCGCGTGAATCAGTGCGGAAACCGGAGTCGGGCCAGCCATGGCGTCAGGCAACCACACATAGAGGGGAATCTGAGCCGATTTTCCGGTTGCGCCCACAAAGAGCAGCAGGGCAATGGCCGTGGCCATGCCGGCACTCAGCATCCCGGAATGCGCCTCCAGAGCCACAAAGCTGAACCCGCCAAAGCCGATGGCCCAGAAGAGCAGCGCCATGCCGATGAGGAAGCCGAAGTCACCGACGCGGTTGACGATAAACGCCTTGTTGCCGGCCACCACATTATCCTTGTCGCTGTAGTAGAAGCTGATCAGCAGATAGGAGCACAGGCCCACGCCTTCCCAGCCCACAAAGAGCAGGACAGGGTTGTCAGCCAGCACCAGGATGAGCATGCACCCCAGGAACAGGTTCAGGTAAGCAAAAAACTTTCCGAAAGCCTCGTCATCACCCATATACCCCGTGGAGTAGATGTGAATCAGGGTTCCGATAAAGGTGACAAACAGAATCATCATTCCCGAGAGGGTGTCCCCCAGGAATCCGATATTCAGCGTCAGCGTGCCCACGGCAATCCATTCAAAAGCCGTGTACGTCAGCATGCGGCTGTCGGCGGGCATCGCCATCAATTGAGAGAAAACCATGACTGCAGCAACAAAACTGGCCGCCGGTCCTGCAACAGCGATAATACCGTACAGGGCATTGGGCAGGCGGGTTTTATTGCACGTAGCCATGTACATCAGGCCGATAACCAGGGCTCCCACAAGGGGAAAGAGCGGTATCAGTCCAAGCAGTACTGCTTCGTTTTGCATAAACTTCCCTTTCCTGTATCAGATGTTGTGGTCATCCCCGAAGGATACGGAAGAAGTCCGTATCCAGGGAGCCCCTGTTGCGGAATATCAGAACCACGACGGCCAGGGCCAGCGCGGCCTCCGCAGCAGCCACCGCCATAACCATGGTCGCGACTATATGCCCTTCCATGCCTTCCCAGAAGCGACTGTAGGAGACAAACGCCAGGTTGCCGGCGTTGAGCATCAGTTCAACAGACATAAACACCGTAAAGACATTGCGTCGTGCGATCACGCCGAGTATCCCCATGAGAAAGAGGATGACGCTGAGGGCAAGATATGCCTGAACACCAATAAATATATCCATTTATATCCTCCTCTTGGCCAGGACAACGCCGCCGACCAGCGCCACCAGCAGCAGGGCTGAAACGACTTCAAAGGGCAGAATCCAGTCCGTGAAGAGCATCATGCCAAACTGGTGAATACCCCCGAACCCGTCACCCACTATGGCCGTGGAGACGTAGGGCAGAGCGAAGATCGCTTTCAGCAGAATCCAGGCAATGGGCACCAGGAAGACGCATCCCCCTGCCATCAGGAAGATTCGGTTTGACTCATCGGGCAGATCCTCATCACGCACGTTGATAAACATGATGATGAAGAGGATCAGCGACATGATCGCTCCGGCGTAGACGATAATCTGGAAAGCGAACAGAACCTTGGCTGAAAGCAGCGCGTAGAGTCCTGCCAGCGAAATCAGCGTGATGATGAAGCTCACCGCGCAGTTCAGCGGGTGCCGGAAGAGAATCAGCCCGGCAGCACCGGCGATGGAAAGCGTCGCGAAGGCCAGAAACAGCAGTGCGGCAACAATTCCCATTAGTTCTCCTCCTTCGTGGGTTCGCAGCCAGGCATTCCTGGTGTCTGCATGAGTTGCTCCTTGGTGACAACCATGTCAGCGCGGTTGTCAGTGACCACAGAGAAAATTCCCGTATCCATGCGGATAGCATCCACGGGACACGCCTCCACACAGAAGCCGCAGTAAATGCACTCCAGCAGATCGATATCAAAGCGCGCGGGCATCTTTTCCGTCACCCCGTCTTCACGCTCCGTCGCCTCGATGAAGATACACTTGGCCGGGCAGTTGGTGGCGCACATGAAGCACGCAACACACTTGATGCTGCCATCCTCACGGGTTGTCAGGCGGTGACGTCCGCGCCAGCGAGGCGGAATCTCCACCTTCTGCTCCGGATAGTCGCGCACGATAATATTCTTGCTGTCATGAAGGTTGCGCAGGAAGTGCCGCAGGGTAATGCCCATCCCCTTGATAATCTCCGGGAGATAGAGCCTTTCCATCAGCGTGGATCCTGCCCTTTCAACAGTTCGTACTTTGATTGCCATAATTCCTTACCTCTTCCCTAATTCCTATTGCAGGCTCAGCACCACAACAGCGGTGACGATAATGTTGACAAGGGCGATTGGAAGCAGAACCTTCCAGCCTAACAGTTGCAGCGTATCATAGCGGAAACGGGGAAGAGTCCAGCGGATCCACACATAGAGGAAGCCAACCAGGAAGGTTTTCAGAATGAAAACAATGATCTGGATGATCATGGTGAGGATCTGGGCACCCATTTCTCCAAGCCCCATGGAAAGCGCCAGCAGCAGAACAAGCTCAATGGCAGCAGCCAGGCCGATGAACACCACAGTCAGCACATTGGCTTCGCGCACCCGTGGGTCATTGGGCCGGTCATAATGACAGCGGCTGTTTTTGCGCATCCACAGAATGAACATGGCAAAGAACAGCGGCACCAGTACGAGCAGCGTCTGGGCCACCGTGGTGGCGTTCTCCCGCAGGGTTTCGGTATTGAGCCAGGGAATATGGTAGCCACCAAAGTAGAGGGTGACGATGATAGCACTGGAGACAAACATGGCCACATACTCGCCCATGAAGAAGAGAGCGAATTTCATGGAGCTGTATTCCGTGAAGTAGCCGGCAACGATCTCACTCTCGCCTTCCGCGATATCAAAGGGAGTCCGGTTGGCCTCGGCCACCGCTGTGATCATGAAGAGCAGGAAACCGATGGGCTGCACCACAATGCCCCAGGCGGGAACAAAGCCCCACAGCAGTTCACCCTGATAGCGAACCATGTCATTGAGGTGAACGCTGCCATAGACCCCCAGCAAAGCGATAACGGCCAGGGCCAGAGGGATCTCATAGCTGATGACCTGAGCCGTGGCGCGCAGGCCGCCCAGCATGGCAAACTTGTTATGGGAGGACCAGCCCGCCAGAATGATGCCGTACACCGCAAAGCCGGCAATACCCAGGAACCACAGGATACCCACGTCCATGGGAATGCCCTGCATCATGTAGGTCTTGTCGCCAATGGTGATGTCGTCGGCAAAAGGCACCACGGCAAAAGTCAGCAGCGCGGCCGCGAAGACAATGGCCGGCGCCAACATGAAATAGAATTTGTTTCTGATATGTCCGGGCGTCAGATCTTCCTTGAAGATCAGTTTCACCGCGTCGGCAACGGGCTGCACCAGGCCGCCCAGGGTGAAACCACCCACATTGGCGCGGTTCGGGCCGCTGCGATCCTGAATATAAGAGGCCCCACGCCGTTCCATCCAGACAAAGATGACAATAAATGTCAGTGGCACCAGGATGGCGAAAGCCAGACGCAGGACCACCATGAGAATATCAACACCACTCATGCATGTGCCTCCTTCTTGTCAAGGGCGACTCCACTGGCAGGGAAACTGCTCCAGGGAGCATCGGCAAGCGCTGCCACCTTCCCGGACAGCTCTTCCCGTATGGCAGCCAGGTCACTGTTCCAGGCATTGCCGGAAAGCTCCCCCATCAGTACTTCAGCGGCCACGGGACCATTCTCGTTGCATACCGCCGCATCAATCTGCTGAAGGATACCGTCGCAGTTGATCAGCGTGCCGGCGTACTCCGTGAAAGAGGCGCAGGGCAGAAGCATATCGGCAATGCGGCTGCTCTCGGTAAGATGGGAGTCCACGAGAAGAACCTTTTTGCCTTCCAGCTCCTGGCGCAGCTCCTGAACCTGCTCATCGCTTCTGCCAGCCAGAATGTCGCTGCCCAGCAGGACGATGACTTCGCTTTCGCGCAGGTAGCGGGTAAAGTGCGCCTTGTCCTGGGAAATCCCCAGCAGCTCCAGGGAAGCGCGGTTGGCCGCCTTGTCGTCCTGAATCAGGATTCCATCGGCATCGCCTTCCACCACGGTCCCGGTGCTGTACCCGGAGATTTTGCCGTGATAATGGGCAGCCAGCTTTTTGGCACTGTACATCTGCTCAGTGGTCCAGCTCGGGCTGACCACAAAGAAGACGCTGCCGTCAGCTGCAGCCAGGGTACGGGCAGCAGCAGCCACAACGCTGGCAGTGCTTTCAGGGCTTCCGGCGATCTTGGCACTCTTCAGACGGTTTTCGTTTTCCCGCTGGTAGCTCAATCTCCCGGCATCACACATGAAGTGACCATTAATCTTATCGTTGGGGCGGGGACGGAAGCGGTAGACCTTGTCTTCCTTGTATTTTTCCTGATTGTGGTCAACAAAGATGCTGCATCCCTTGGAGCAGCCATGGCAGACGCTGTTGGCCGTCTGCATGAACCAGACCCGCTGCCTGAAGCGGAAGTCGGAACTGGTCATGGCGCCTACGGGGCAGATATCCACGATATTCATGGCATACCTGTTATTGATGGGCTTGTCGGGGAAAGTCGTCACCCGGGCCAGCTCGCCACGGTTGGTGATACCAAGCTCAGCGGTCTTGGTATACTGACGCAGGAAGCGTACGCAGCGGGCACACAGCACACAGCGCTCCTGGTCGTGCACCACGTTGCACCCGAAATCGAACTTCTTGCCCTTGGGAACCTTCTTGTCGTAGTCCATGCGGCTCTCGTAGGGGCCAAGCTCCATGTAGTAATCCTGCAGCTTGCACTCCCCGGCCTGATCACAGATGGGACAGTCCAGAGGGTGGTTGATCAGGGTGAACTCCAGGGTACGGCGACGCAGGTTCTTGGAGGACTCCCGCTCGAGATATACCTCCATATCTTCCTGTACCACCGTGTTACATGCTATCTGTGGCCCCCGGGCACCTTCTATCTCCACCAGGCACAGGCGGCAGTTGCCGTCAAATCCCAATGCCGGGTGATAGCAGAAGTGGGGGATATTGATTCCCACAGTTGCCAGTGCATCGATGAGGTTCTTACCCTTCTCAACCTCAACGGTCTGGCCATCCACTTTTATTTTTACCAGATTCGCCATCGAATACACCTCGCTCATTTGGGAAAGGGGCATTTGCCCAATTTGATGTGTTCTTCAAATTCCTGGCGGAACTTCAGAATGTGACTTCTGCACGGCATGGCCGCAGCACCAGAGAGAACACAGACCGTCTTGCCTTCCATGTTGTCACAGATTTCGAGGAGCAGATCCAGGTCTTCCATCTTCCCTTTGCCATCCTCAATATCGCTGACAATCTTGTAGATCCAGCCCGTTCCCTCACGGCAGGGCGTACACTGGCCGCAGGATTCGTGCTGGTAGAAGTACAGGAGGTTTTTCAGGTTGCGCACCATGCAGGTCTGATCATCGGAGACGATCATGCCACCGGAACCAAGCATGCTGCCATTTTCCACCAGTGACTCGTAGTCAAGGGTGCACTTCTCCACGTCCTCGGCATTGAGCACGGGGCAGGAGGAACCGCCGGGAATAACCGCCTTGAGCTTACGCCCTTTCCAGATACCACCGGCCATCTTGTCGATGAACTCTTTCATGGAGACACCCAGCTCCGTCTCATAGACGCCGGGTTTTTCCACATGGCCACTGATGCCGAAGAGGAAGGTTCCGGGGCTCTTCTCGGTACCGAACTGACGGTAACCGGCAGCGCCATGCTCAATGATATAGGGCACGGACGCGATGGTCTGAACGTTGTTGATGATGGTGGGAGCACCATACAGGCCCACCAGGGCAGGGAAGGGAGGCTTGACGCGGGGTTGACCCTTTTTCCCTTCGATGGACTCCAGCAGAGCCATCTCTTCGCCACAGATGTAGGCGCCGGCACCACGGTGTACGGTGACATCCACCCGGTAGCCCTTGCCACAGGCGTTTTCGCCCAGCAGGCCAGCCGCGTAGGCTTCATCGATGGCGCGCTGCAGGCCTTCAGCCTGGCGCACGTACTCACCGCGGATGTAGATGTACGCATCGTGGGACTTGATGGCGTAGCAGGTGATGATAATGCCCTCGATGAGCATATGGGGATCTTTTTCGAGAATCTGGCGGTCCTTGAAGGTTCCCGGCTCGGATTCATCGGAGTTCACCGCCAGGTAGATGGGCTTGTCCGTCTCCTTGGGCAGGAAGCTCCACTTCATGCCCGCCGGAAAGCCTGCGCCACCACGGCCGCGCAGGCCGCTCTGCTTGACCTCTTCCACAATCTGATCAGGGCTCATGGAAAAGGCTTTGTCGATCTGGGCGTAGCCGCCGTGCTGACGGGCCACATCCAGAGTGAAGGAATTGGCTATGCCGTACTTGGCACTGAGGACTTTTACTTCTTTGAGTTCTTTTGCTGTCATCTGCTCCACCTCCTCACGGCAACTGGTCGAGAATCTGATCGACCCGCTGGGGAGTCAGGTTCTCATGGTAGTCGTCATTGAGCTGCATCATGGGTCCGGAGCCGCAGGAACCAAGGCATTCCACCTGCACCAGGCTGAAACGTCCATCAGCCGTCGTATGACCAGGTGTAATTCCAATCTTGCCGACAATGTGACGCAGAATTTCCTCCTTGCCACGCAGATCACAAGAGAGGGTGCGACACAGCTGAATATGGTATTTGCCAACCGGGTGAAGATTATACATGGTGTAAAACGTCGCCACCTCATACACATCGGTGACCGGTATTTCCAGGCGCTGGGCTATGTACTCCATAGCCTCTTGTGAAACCCATCCCTCCTGGCGTTGAGCCATCCACAGGCAGGGAAGGTTGAGGGACTTTTTGATGGGGTAGCGCTTCAGGAGTTCCTGAAACTGCCGCTCCGTCTCCTCATTAAAGGCAAAGGGCTTGTCAGCCCGCATGGCTTTTCTTTCTGCTGCACTCATCGGTCCAACTCACCTGCTATGATGTTTAGGCTTCCAAGGTTGATAACTGCATCGGCCACCATGCCCCCTTCAATCATGTGGGGATAGGCCTGCATCATATAGAAGCATGGTGGACGAACTTTGATCTTGTAAGGGCGACCGCCGCCATCGGAAACAATGTAAAAGCCCAGTTCTCCGTTGGCCGCTTCCGTGGAGTCGTACATCTCGCCAACGGGAGACTTGATGCCTTCGAAAATCAGCTTGAAGTGATTCATCAGGGACTCGATGTTGTCATAGACTTCGCTTTTCTTCGGCAGGAAGAACCGCCCGTCTTCAACATTCACCGGGCCTCCCGGAATGCGTTTAACCGCCTGGCGGATGATCTTCATGCTCTCGAAGCACTCCTCGTAGCGAACCATGATGCGGTCGTAGATATCGCCATGGCTGCCCACGGGAATATCGAAGTCGAACTCGTCGTAGCCGTAGTAGGGAGCGTCCTTGCGCAGGTCATAGGCCACGCCGGTGGAGCGCAGGCACGGGCCGGTAAATCCGTAGGAGAGGGCGTCCTCAGCGGAAATGGCGCAGACACCCATGGTGCGGTCGTGCACAATGCGGTTGGTCTTCACCAGACCCATGGAGTCCAGGATACCCTGCTCGCACTTGCTCACCACATCTTCCAGGTCAGCTTCCCAGCCTTCATAGAAGTCGTGATACATGCCGCCAACCCGGGTGAAGGAGTTGGTCAGACGTGCGCCGGTCAGTTTGGCCAGAAAATCGTAGACAAATTCGCGCTGGTTGTAGAGGTACCAGTAGTTGGTCAGAGCGCCCATATCAACGAAGTTGGCCGCGTTACAGACCAGGTGGTCGATGATGCGCGAGAGCTCACTGAGGATGATGCGCATGTAACGGCAACGCTCAGTGATCTCGATGCCCATGAACCCTTCGATGGCCTTGGCCAGGCCAACGTTGTTCATGATGGCAGAGCAGTAGTTCAGACGGTCGGTATAGGGAATACCCTGGTTCCAGGTTCCCGCCTCAACGCTTTTCTCAAAGCCACGATGCAGATATCCGATCTCCGAAACACCAGCCACGATGCTCTCGCCATCCATAGCCACCAAGGTACGCAGGGTACCGTGGGAAGCTGGGTGCGATGGTCCCAGGTTCAGGTACATCAGGTCGGTTTTCAAAAACGAGTGCATATCGGCTTGTTCTATTGTTTGGCTCATCAGTGAACCCCCTTGATTTGCAGACGCTGATTCATTTCATCCATCAGGTCGTCAGGTTCCGTGCACAGATGACGGCGGGTGATGGGATAGTCTTTGCGCAGCGGATGCCCAATGAATTCCTTGTGATTGAGCAGACGCTTGAGCATGGGGTGACCGCTGAAATGCACGCCATACTGGTCGTAGGCTTCGCGCTCGGCCCAGTTGGCAGATTTCCAAAGACCGGTAACCGAGGGAACACCCTTCTGGGGGTCGGCCACATAGGTCTTCACCACCAGCAGCTTGTTGGTCTCCCAGCTGCGCAGCATATAGACAACGGCAAACCGTGCCTCTTTGCGCTGCGGGTAGAGCAGATAGTCAACCACTGTGATATCCAGCAGAAACTGAAAATTGAGTTCCGGGTCATTTTTCAAAAGGGCAAGCACATCGACAATAGCGTCAGAGTCGACCACAACGGTCTTCTGGCCGCGATATTCCGTGACCTCTTTGATATGCGAGGAAAAGCTTGACTGGAGTCTGGAAATTACCTCTTGCATGCTTCCTCCTAGTCCCTGGCCTTCACCTGGTCGTCCAGGTGATCCAGTATTCCCGTAAAGCCGTTTGGCTTCCGGTTGATGAGAACAGTCTCTTCCTTCAGCTTCTTCTGGATCAGGAAAAGAGCATCCAGGATGGCTTCAGGGCGTGGAGGGCAGCCAGAGATATACGCATCGACCGGGATAACCTGGTCAATACCCTGCAGGGTGCAGTAATTGTCATAAAATCCGCCGGAGCACGCGCAGGCGCCCATGCTGATCACCCATTTGGGGTCAGGCATCTGCTCGTAAATTCTTTTCAGGACCGGAGCCTGTTTCATACTGATGGTTCCTGCCACCAGCAGTAAATCGGCCTGGCGGGGGGAGAACCGGATAACCTCTGCTCCAAAACGGGAAAGATCGTGCTGACTGGCTGCGGCACTCATGAACTCAATGGCACAGCAGGCTGTGCCGAATGTCATCGGCCACAGGGAATACTGTCTTGCCCAGTTGACTACAGCATCCATCGTCGTGGTGATAACGCTGTCGCCAAATGTGGCTTCTACGCCTACGCCTACTCCCACTTCAACGCTCCTTTCCTGATGACATAGATCAACCCTTCAAAGAGGGTCAGCATGAAAATAAGCATGACAATAAAGCCGTACCATCCCAGTTCACGCAGGTTGACTGCCCACGGGTACATGAATACCGCCTCAATGTCGAAGATGATGAAGAGAATGGCAACCAGGTAATACTTGACGCTGAACCGCTGGGTCGCCGTCCCCACCATGGTGGAAACCCCAGCCTCATAAACGTCGTTTTTGATGTTGCCACCGCTTCTTGGCCCGATAAATTTCGTCAATAGAAATATGACGGGGAACAGAAGCGCAATGCCAATGAAAAGCACCGCTGCAAGTACCAGTTCTGCAGACATAGGCCTCCCCTTGAGGAAAGAATTGTCGGAATGCATGGCGCTACGATTGTGATCGTATACGGTATACAATTCCATAAAACAGTGTATCAAAAAAAAGAACGAAAGAAAAGCCACATGTTATTTTTTTAACAACCGATGGCAGGAACACGTCTTGCGGCTTTATCAGCCCCCTGACAGGACTTTGCGCCGGGCAAACCTACAGGCGTCAAGGGCATGGTCGAAGATGTGGGCAGCATGACAGCGCAGCTGCTCCTCCGCTTCATAACCGCTGGTAACCGCCAATGGCGTCACACAGGCTCCCAGGGCACTCTGGACGTCCATGGACGTATCACCCACCATGAAAACCCGTTCTGAAGCAACGCAACCTATGCGCTGCAGTGCCGTCAGCACCGGTTCAGGATGAGGTTTCACATTGACAACGTCCTCGTACCCCACCAGCACTTCAAAATAATCCATAATCCCCAGGTGCTCAAGGATCACCCGCGAATAGCTACCGGTCTTGGTCGTCACCACCCCAAGGCGCGCAAAACCCGCCGCCTCTTCAACGGCCTCCCGGGCAAAGGGCAGCAGACTGGTTTTCGCGGTGGCAACCGTGCGGTAGTGGGTTTTGTAAGCGGCGACATGCTCTTCCAGACGCCCCTGATGGACACCAAGCCGAGCAAACATCACCAGCAGCGGGTGGCCGATAAGGGCAGTGACTTCATCCGCCGGAGGACAAAGCGAACCACAGCAATGGAACGCTGTTTCAAACGACTCCACGATAGCTGGAGTGGAGTCAATCAGAGTGCCGTCGAGATCAAAGAGAACAATCGGGAAATCGTGCATGGGATTCTCACATCAGAAGGTCTTCAGCTTGTGTTCAGAGCAAAAATACGATAAAAGTTTCAGGTTATGGCGAAACCTGATCCGGGGAAAACATCAGGCACCTGCCCGCGGTTCGCCCAGCAGTTGAATTTCTTACGGGAGTATATGTTGTATGTCAGCACAGAAGCAATATCAATTCGGCGACATTGAACCAAAGTGGCAGGACTCATGGAACAGCGTCGGGGCCTTTCGCGCCCTTGTTGATACCTCCCGGCCCAAGTTCTACTGCCTGGAGATGCTTCCGTATCCCTCCGGCCGCATTCACATGGGCCATGTGCGCAACTACGCCATCGGCGATGCCATCGCCCGCTATAAAAAGATGCGCGGCTACAACGTCCTGCACCCCATGGGCTGGGACGCCTTCGGCCTGCCCGCTGAAAATGCCGCCATCGCCCACAACATGGACCCAGGCGAGTGGACCTGGAGCAATATCGCCTACATGAAGCAGCAACTGCAGAAGCTCGGTTTCAGTTATGACTGGGAGCGCGAGCTGGCCACCTGCTCCGAAGAGTACGCTGCCTTTGAACAGCAACTCTTCATCGAATTGTACAAAAAAGGTCTGATTTACCGGAAAAAGGCCGAAGTCAACTGGTGCGACCACTGCAAGACTGTGCTGGCCAACGAGCAGGTGGAAGAGGGGCGCTGCTGGCGCGATGGTTCAGAAGTACTGAAGAAAGAGCTGGAGCAGTGGTTCTTCCGTATTACCGCCTACGCCGATGAACTGCTTGAGGGTCTGGACACCCTCACGGATGGCTGGCCCGAGCGCGTCCTGACCATGCAGCGCAACTGGATCGGCAAGTCCATCGGAGCCGAAATCGTCTTTGAGATACCGGAAATATCCGAAAGCATAACTGTCTTCACCACCCGCCCCGACACCCTGTTCGGCGCTACCTTCATGACGCTGGCCCCAGAGCATCCCCTGGCACTGCGCCTGTGCGCCGGCAAGGAAACGGAAGCCGGCGTGAAGGCCTTTATCGAAAAAGTCCGCAGACAGGACACCATCACCCGCACCAGCGACAAGGAAAAAGAAGGTGTCTTCACTGGCGCCTCTGCCATCAACCCCGTCAACGGGCAGTCCATCCCCGTCTACCTGGGCAACTTTGTTCTCATGGGCTATGGCACGGGCGCTGTCATGGCCGTACCCGCCCACGATCAGCGCGACTTCGCCTTTGCCCGCAAGTACCAGCTCCCCATCACCGAAGTCATCCAGTCGGAACAGGGCGTTGCCGGGGAAGCCTGGACCGGCCCCGGCACCCTGATCAACTCCGGCCGGTTCAACGGCATGGACAACGAGACCGCCAAAAAGGCCATTATTGACCATCTGCAGCAGCAGGGCAAAGGCACCGCATCCATCAACTTCCGACTGCGCGACTGGGGCATCTCCCGCCAGCGCTACTGGGGCAACCCCATCCCCATGATTCACTGCAGCCAGTGCGGCGTGGTTCCCGTCCCCGCTGACCAGCTGCCAGTCAAACTTCCCAAGGGCGTTACCCTGCAGGGAAGCGAAGAGTCGCCCCTTGCCACCGTTCCGGAATTTGTCAACGTCAGCTGCCCCACCTGCGCCGGCCCGGCCAGAAGAGAGACGGACACCATGGATACCTTCGTGGAGTCCAGCTGGTACTTCCACCGCTACGCCTGCCAGGAGGACAAAACCCAGCCCATCAACCGTCAGGCCATGGACTACTGGATGGACGTGGACCAGTATATCGGTGGTGTCGAGCACGCGGTCATGCACCTGCTGTACGCCCGCTTCTTCCACAAGGCTCTGCGCGACCTCGGCTATGTCGGCAGCGACGAACCCTTCACCCGTCTGCTCACCCAGGGCATGGTGCTGCTGGGCGGCAAGAAAATGAGTAAATCCCTGGGCAACATCGTCGACCCCGACGAGATGATTCAACGCTACGGCGCTGACACCGTGCGCCTTTTCACCCTTTTTGCCTCGCCACCGGAAAAGGATCTGGAGTGGAACGAATCGGGCGTCGAAGGCGCCTTCCGTTTCCTGGGCCGCCTGTGGAGGCTGGTCCATGAAGACACAACCCGCTACGGGCGCTCCGCTGAAAGCCCGGGCGAACTCAGCGATGATGCGCGCAAACTCCAGCAGAAGCTCCACCAGACCATCAAGCGGGTTACCCAGAACATGGAAGGCCACTACCACTTCAACACCGCCATTGCCGCGACCATGGAACTGGTCAACGAAATGACCCCCTTCAGCGACACTTCCCCCAGCGGCAAATCCCTGTTTCAGGAAGCGCTGGAAGCCCTGTGCAGACTCCTCGCCCCCTTTGTACCTCACATCTGTGAAGAGCTGTGGCAGGATCTGGGACACCGCAGTCTGCTGATCAACGAGCCCTGGCCGGCATTCGACCCTGAGCTGGCCAGCGCCGACGAAATCACCCTGGTCGTGCAGGTCAACGGCAAGGTGCGCGCCAAAATCGAAGTGGACGCGGGTATCGACAAAGCGCAGATGCAGCAGCTGGCTCTGGAGCATGAGCGCATTCTGCCATACCTGGAAAACGTAGAGATAAAACAGGTTATCGTAGTTCCCGGCAAACTGGTCAACATCGTGGTTAAACCAAAATGAAAACCCTCCTGCTGCTCATGATTCTGCTCGCTTTCCTGTCAGGATCGTGCAGCCACTACTCGGTGACACCGCCATCGGCCGTCATGCAACGCTGCGCCGAAGGCATCGGTGTCCCACCAGTGCGTAACGACAGCCAGTACCACGAACAGAGCCCCCGCCTGCGCGACGCCCTGATCGGTCAGCTGAACCGCCAGCCGGGCATGCGCTACTCCAGCAATGCCCGTTGTCAGCTCCAGTGCGTCCTGCTGGGAACATCCCAGCACGTCAGTCGCCGTGACGCCTACGGCACCGCCCTTTCCGAGGATGCCCAGTTCTCCATTGAGTGCGAACTGGTTGAAGATGGCCTGGTATCGCTGTCCAGACACCAGGTCGCCTTTACCGATGACACCTTCATCCAGACCGATGCCCGCAGCCGCTACGAAAACATGGCTGAAAGCGTGATCAACCGTGTCCTCCGCTAACGGCATCCTGCTGATCAGCCCGTCACTGGAAGATGTGCAGGCGCACCTGGAAGGACGCTCCTGCGAAGTACTCGACTCCCGGGGCCACGGCATCCTCAGCGAACTGGAGTCCCTGCTGGAACCAACCTTCTTCGGCCCTGGAGCCGAAGCAGTTCTTATCCACAGCATGGAACAGATCGGCGCCCGCCAGGCACTGCAGATCGTGGAGATGGCTCCGAACTATCCGGAAACCTTCTGGGCCTTTCACATCAGCGAACTGAACCCGCCCAAACGCCAGAAAAAATTTGAAAAAGTCCTCCAGGAAAGATATCCGAAGAAAGCCCTGCGACCGCCATCCATCAGCCAGTTGCGCGACGAATGCCTGCAGAATGCCGCCCGCCTGGGCGTCACCATCAACCACACCTGCGTGGAACTGCTCATCCAGTGGCTGGGGGCAGATCGCAAGCTGCTGCAGCTGGAGCTGGAGAAGTTCGCCCATCTGGACAGGCCGGTGGAAATGGATGATATCCTGCAGTCCTACGCCCCCCAGGGCAAGCGCGATCTGTTCTCCCTGCCGCGCAGACTGCTGAATGGTGAAAAAGAAGCCGTGCTCAGGGACATCCGTTCCATGGAGCCCTTTGAAGACGTTTTCAGCGTCGCCAACGCCTTTGTACATGAACTGAGCAAGATTTACCTGGTCAAGCTCCTGGGCAGCAAGGCCCGCTTTACCAATACCGGCATCAGCGATTATTTTATCGGCCAGTACCGCAGCGCCTGCCAGCAGCTCAGCGCCGAGCATGCCGATGAACTCATGGAACTGGCTGCCACGGTCGATTACGAACTCAAGACAACATCGCTGGGCTATGAGCAGGTCTACGCCCTGATAGAACGCATAGACCTGCTGCGCAAAACCCCATAACATTTTCACCATTTGTCCTGAGGGACACAGACAAGGAAACGCCCACCATGAAGAAGAAGCCCATTGTATGTATAATCGGACGACCAAATGTCGGGAAGTCCACCCTGTTCAACCGCATCGCCAAAAAGCGCATCGCCATCGTGGAGGACATTCCCGGAGTCACCCGCGACCGCAACTACCACGATGTGGAATGGGAGGACAAGGAATTCACCATCGTCGATACCGGTGGCTTTGAATCGGAAACCGGCAAAGGCAGCCTGGAAGCTTCCATGGTGGAGCAGACAGGCATAGCGGCAGCCGAAGCTGACCGGGTCATTTTCCTGCTCGATGGACAGACTGGCCCCATCGCCGACGACTTTGTCATCATGGACATGCTGCGCCGCCATGAAAAGCCCGTCTATATCGCCGTCAACAAAATCGATGCCCCGTCCCACGAAAAGATACTGCTCGATTTCTACCAGCTGGGCGTGGACGAAGTCTTCCCCGTCTCGGCCGCCCATGGACGTGGCGTCGACGACCTGCTGGACACCGTCACCGAGGGCTTCGCCAGCACTGCCCACCAGGACTCTCCGGAAGAGATCGATGAAGACAGCATCCCCATAAAAGTCGCCATCGTCGGACGACCCAACGTCGGGAAATCCAGCCTGGTCAACAAGATCTGTGGCGAAAACCGCGTGGTGGCCTCAGAAGTGCCCGGCACCACCCGCGACACCATTCACACCCCCGTGCGCCGCGAAGGGCGGGATTTCATCCTGCTGGATACCGCCGGCATTCGCCGCAAATCCAAAGCGTACAGCGAAAACCTGGAGCGCTACAGTGTCTTTCGCAGCATCACCGCCATCGAAGAGGCCCATGTGGTCATCCTGATGCTGGACGCCACCGAAGGTATCACCGACCAGGATCTCAAGGTCGCCTCCTACGCCTGGGAAGCCGGAAAGCCCATCATTATCGCGGTCAACAAGTGGGATCTCGTCGCCAAGGAAACCATGACCTACCGTGAGTTTGAAAAGGACATTGAGCATCGCTTCAAATTTTCCACCAAGCCGATTATCCTCTTTATCTCAGCGCTCAGCGGTCAAAGAGTGGTCAAGCTCTTCGACCTGGCCCGCAGCCTCTATGAGAAAACCCGTTTCCGGGTTAACACCAACGAACTCAACGAGCTCATCCAGAGCGCCACGGCCAAACACGCACCACCCGCTGCTCATACCGGGGGCAAACGCCTGAAATTCTACTACGTGACCCAGATATCGCGGCACCCGTTTATTATTGTAATTTTCTGTAATTACCCTGACTCCGTGCACTTTAGTTACAAACGCTATTTGACAAATGTTGTCAGAGAGGCATATTCTCTTTATAATGTGCCTGTTATACTAAAATTCCGAAAGAGGGCCTCCAGTGACCGAGAACAAACTGAAAAGTAGGCTGCTGGCAGCAGGCATGCTCTCCGCTCTGTACCTGAGCGGCTGCGCCATGTCTGCCCGCAATACCGTCACCCCAGAATCTCTGCCCGCCAGCGATACCCTTTACCGGGCGTGGACAGCGGACAAGCAGCCACCAGACCTCTTCGCCAGGAACCTGCTGGGCTCATACCGCAAAGAATACAACGGTCTCTTCCGTGAGGAAGATATGGCCTCAGCCCCCATCCTTCCCGACCCGCTGCCGCTGCAGACAGACTCATTCGCCATACCGGTCACCGTGGACTACAGCCACGATGAACTGCAGTTTGGCTACACCATCCCCGTCGTCATCAACGATCGTGTCAACCAGTACATCAACTTCTACTCCGTACGATACAAGCAGGGCTTCCAGAATCAGCTGCAGCGGGCGAACTACTATCTGCCCATGATTCGCGAAATCTTCCGCGAAGAAGGCGTCCCCGAGGACCTGGCCTATGTGGCACTGGTGGAAAGCGGCTTCCGCCCCACCGCCCGCTCCCACGCAGGCGCCGTGGGTATCTGGCAGTTTATCCGCCCGACGGGGCAGCGCTACGGCCTCGAAGTGAACTGGTGGCTTGATGAGCGGCGCGATCCCATCAAAAGTACCCGTGCCGCCGCCCGCTACCTCAATGACCTGTATGGAATATTCGGCGACTGGCATCTGGCACTGGCCGGATACAACTGCGGAGAAAACCGCGTCCTTCGGGAAATGCGCAACTCTGGAGCCGACAGCTTCTGGGAGCTCAGCCGACTGCCCCGCGAAACCCGCGAGTACGTCCCCGCTATCCTGGCGGCCATTGTCCTGGCCAATAACACCGAAAAATACAGCATTGTGGTCCCCCCCAACGAGGAAATCTACAATCCCGACCTCGTCCCCATCAGCCACCCAACCAGCCTCAATGTCATCGCCAATATCACCGGCATATCCATTGACCGCATCAAAGCGCTGAATCCGGAGCTCAACGGCTACGTGACTCCCCCCAGCAGCTCCTATCGCCTCAAGCTCTTCCCCGGCTACGGAGCGCCCGTGGAAACAGCGCTGCGCGAAATTCCCAAGGGGCAGCGCGTCTCCTGGATCAAGCACCAGGTGCGCTCCGGTGAAAGCCTCTATGTCCTGAGCCGACGCTACAACATCTCCATTGAAGAGATTCGCCGCGCCAACCAGCTCTCCGGCAATCTGCTGCGCGTGAACCAGGTTCTGCTGATACCCTCCCTGCAGCACCCGCCCAGCAGCTCATCGGAGAGAATGATCGCCGGCGTTATCCAGCACCGGGTTTCCCCCGGCGAAAGTCTGTCGGTCATCAGTGAACGCTACCGCGTCTCCATGAACGAAATCCGCCGCAACAACAACATCAGCGGCGATACCATCCGGGCCGGTCAGACCCTGCTCATCCCCGTGGGCGAACCGCTGACCAGTGCCACGACCGCCAGCGCGTCATCACCGGGCGGCATGCTGCGGCACGTGGTCCGTAATGGCGAAAGCCTCTCCACCATCAGCAGCCGCTACAACGTCACCATTGCGCAACTGCGGCAAGCCAACAATATCCGAGGCGATATCATCCAGGCTGGTCAGACCCTCAATATTCCTGCCGCTCAGCGCACCATCACCCAGAGTCAGAATACCCGCATGGTACGTCACGAAGTGCGCGCCGGTGAAAGCCTCTCCGTACTCAGCGACCGCTACAATACCCCCATCGTGGAAATCCGGCGCGCCAACAACCTGCGCGGCGACCTGCTGCGGGTAGGACAGGTGCTGCAGGTACCGGTACGCCAGCAGGCCAGCACACCCGCCGGTGGGCAGCAGATCGCCGGCGGCATTCAGCATCGCGTCCGCGAAGGAGAGAGCCTTTCCGTGCTCAGTGACCGCTACAATGTCCCCATCCGGGACATCCGCCAGGCCAACGGCCTGCGCGGTGACCTGCTCCGGGCAGGCCAGGTGCTGATTATCCCCAACCGCTCATCGGCATCCAATATCGTGGACTATGAAGTGCGAAATGGCGACTCCCTCTCGGTGATCGCCCAGAACTTTGATACCACCGTCGCTCAACTGGTCCGCCTGAATAACCTTGAACACCCGGAGATGATTCGCCCGGGGCAGGTGCTGCGCATTGCCCGCTGAATCCCCCTCCGTACCATAGGCAGGCACACCCATGCGGAAGCTGAATTTTCTTGATAACTACCAGAAGGGCTACTATGACATCATTGAAGATGCCATTGAAAAGCCACCTGCCTTCTGGACGCGAGCAGGCCTGAAGTACTACCTGCTGACCCCGTACTGGCAGGAGTTTCTGGAAGCTGATTTCAGGAAAAAACTCACCATGCTTCGGGGCCTGACCCGCGAACAGAAATTCCGGCTCATGGCAGCTTCAGCCATCGTGGGCATCCTGGTCGGCATTCTCTTTGCGCCGGGCAAAAAAGTTCCTGAACTGCCCCACGATGTGACCCAGCAGATGGTCGACCGCGCCCGCATGCACGAAATCGTCCTCGGTCAGCAGGGTGTTCCCGTGGGCAGCTTTACCCTGAGGCAGATCACCAGTCCTTACCTTCCCGCGCAGCAGGATCCGCAGCAGCCCAAAGCCGGGCGCTTGCAGATCTACTACTCCTTTGAAGCGGAGCGTGCCCAGGCCGTTGTCGCTGAGATCTCCCGTACCCTCGGCTGGAACCTGCAGGTGGAAGAAGGTGTCACCGACCGCTTTGGCTTCCGCGTTATCGTCGAGGGCTACGGCACCATGCAGATGGCCGAATCCCTGCGCCGCGAACTGAAGCTCGACCATGTGGTGCGCCGTGAAGACAAGTACTACCCCGCCAGCGGAATCTTTTTCAACAAGGCCAGTGCCGAGGAGCTGGCGGAAAACATCCGCTACCACCGGGCCATGATCGTCTCCGACTTTGACAAGACCGTCGTATACTCGGTGCTCACCCCGCCCCTGGAGCAGGATCAGATTACCCCTGTCGTCGAACGCCTGCGGCTGCTGGGATATCGCCCCATCAGGATCACCTGATATGCTCGCAACCGCCCGCCACATGATGGTAGAGAAGTACCTGCGCAACCGCATAGAAGATGAACGGGTACTGAGTGTCATCGGAGAGCTTCCGCGCCATCTCTTCGTCGAGGATGCTCTGCAGGGACGCGCCTACAGTAATGACGCCCTGCCTATCGGATTCGGCCAGACCATTTCCCAGCCCTTTATTGTCGCCCTCATGACCCAGGAGCTGGAACTTTCCGGCCAGGAGACCGTCCTGGAAATCGGTACCGGCAGTGGCTACCAGGCTGCCGTGCTCTCCCACCTCGCCCGGGAAGTGCACAGTGTCGAACGCATTCCGCAGCTGGCGCAGCGCGCCGCTAAAGTCCTTCAGTCCATGCATATTGACAATGTCTGCGTGCATATCGCCGACGGCACTGCCATATCCGGTGACCAGCATCCCCTGCCGGCAAAATTCGACCGCATTATCGTCACTGCCGGCGGCAATCGTCAGCCAAGCTCACTTTTGCGCCAGCTGCATATCGGCGGCATTCTGCTTATTCCCATTGGCGACAGCCAGCAGCAAAGCCTTTTCAAATATCGCCGCATCAGCGAAGAGCGCTGGGAGCGGCAGAATCTCCACCAGTGCAGCTTTGTCAAACTGGTGGGCAAAGAGGGCTGGAGCCCTGGAGAGGATGCACCGTGAGACCATACCTGCTCTATGTCACCCGCCACGCCAAATCCAGCTGGGATGACCCCGCCAGCCGGGATTTCGACCGCACCCTGAACCAGCGTGGCCTGGCCAACGCGCCACAGACAGGGCAGCAGCTCCTGGCCCGAGGGATACACCTGGACTCCATCGTCTCCAGCCCGGCAGTGCGGGCCAAGGCCACAGCCCAGCTCATCGCCCATGCAATGGACTATTCACCGGAAAACATTCTCTTCCAGCAGCGCATTTATGAAGCCAGCAGCAGCGACCTCGCCTCGGTGGTGGCACAACTGGACCCGGCGTGGTATAGTGTGCTCCTGTGTGGCCACAATCCCGGCCTCACCGACTTTATTACCAAGTACAGTGACCTCAACCTGGACAACCTGCCCACCGCAGCAGTCGCCGCCTTGCAATTTGAGCTGCCATGGAAGGACATCCATCGGCAAAAGGGCAAATGCCTGTTTTTCTACTCTCCACGGCAAGGCTTTATCGAACCATAGGAAAAAAGTGATACGAGAGCCATGAACCTGCACGCCCCCCGTTCCCTGGAACAGGACGCCATCTGCAAAGAGCACATTAACCAGCTGCCCCTGCTGGATTTCACAGGAAATATTGAACTGATCACCACGGAAGAACAATGCCACGAAGCACTGCCCGCCCTGCAGCAGTGCCCGGTGCTGGGCTTTGATACGGAAACACGTCCCACCTTCCGCAAGGGGCAGTTCTTCCTGCCCTCGCTGATACAGCTGGCAACCCATAACCACGTCTACCTCTTCCAGATCAGCCGCTTCAACCTGCCCGCCGGGCTGCTGGAGATATTCTCCAGCCAGCACATCGTCAAGGTCGGAGCCGGCCTGAACTATGATGTCAAGCAGCTCCAGCAGATTGCCGCCTTTGATGAACAGAGTTTTGTTGACATTGCCCACCTGGCGACCCGCCTCGGCATCAAACAGACCGGCCTGCGCACCCTGTGCGCCCTGCTCTTTGGCAAACGCCTTTCCAAAAAGGCCCGTTGCTCCGACTGGAGCCGCAAACACCTCTCCGCTGAGCAGATCAAGTATGCCGCCGCTGACGCCTGGATCAGCCGTGAACTCTATATGGCCCTCAACAGCCTTCTGGAAAAGCAGAACGCCTCTGCTGAACCCATGGTTTCAGGGAAGTAGAACCCCACAAAAGAACAGCCCGCGCCGCAAAAGCGGCGCGGGCTGTGGATTTCATGATTCCATTCCCCTCAATTCATCTGCTCCAGTGCCCAGCGCAGACGCCGGCAGACCACGGACTGGCCCAGCACCGGTACCAGCAGATCAAGCTCCGGACCACGGCACTTGCCGGTCAAAGCCACCCGCAGGGTCATAAAGAGATTCTTCCCCTTCACACCCACGACCTTGCCCGCTTCCTTGACCATATCCTTATACACTTCCCCATCAAGAGCCTGGGAGAGAGCTTCCACTCGCTTCAGCACCTCCTCGACCAGGGGACGGCTGGTTTCCAGCTGCAAAAACGCGCGGCCATCTTCCTCCAGGAGTGGATCGCGGTCGAGGAAGATGGGGTAATAGGTGCTCACATCTGCCAGCACCGTACAGTTGCCCCGGATAATATCAATCTCAAGCTGCAGCTGATTCTCGTCCTTGGCACCATCTATGAGACCTGTCTGCATCAGGTACGGTTTCATCAGCGCCGTGATGCGCGGCAGGTCAGCTTCGCGGATGTAGTGGGCGTTCATCCAGTCCAGCTTGGCGTTGTCGAAGACAGCGGCGGCGCGGTTGATGCGCTCCAGGCTGAACAGCTCGATGATGCGCTCCACGCTGAACAACTCCTCTTCGCTGCCACTGCTCCAGCCCAGCAGGCTCAGGTAGTTGACCATAGCTTCAGGCAGGTAGCCCTTTTCCTGGTACTGGCCCACGCTGGTGGCACCGTGGCGCTTGCTGAGCTTGGAGCGATCCTCGCCCAGAATCAGGCTGACATGGGCGTAGCGGGGGGGCTCCACGCCCAGGGCTTCGCAGATCATCATCTGGCGCAGGGTATTGCTGAGGTGCTCCTCAGCGCGGATGACGTGGGTGATCTCCATGAGGACATCGTCAATGCTGACACAGAAATTATAGACGGGCATGCCGTCGGAACGCATGATGATGAAGTCGCCGATCATGCCATCCTTGAAGGTGACGTCGCCGCGGATGATGTCGTTGAGGACATAGTCCCGCAGGGGTGCGCGAAAGCGCACGGTGGGCCTGCGCCCCTCTTTTTCAAAGGCGGCAGCCTGCTCCGGGCTGAGATTTCGGCAGCGGCCATTGTAGTGGGGGGTGATCTTCAGGCGGGTGGCTTCCTCACGGGCGGCTTCCAGCTCTGCATCAGTGCAGTAGCAGTGGTAAGCCTTGTCAGCCTCCAGCAGTTTGCGGGCGTATTCCAGGTAGATTCCGGTGCGTTCGGACTGGCGATAGGGGCCGTAATCGCCACCCACATCGGGGCCTTCATCCCACTGAACACCGAGCCAGCGCAGATCTTCCAGCACCATGGCTTCACTTTCACGGGTGCTGCGGGCCTGATCCGTGTCCTCCACCCGCAGGATGAGCCTGCCCCCCTGGGCTTTGGCATAAAAGTAATTGAACAGCGCAGTTCGCGCGCCACCCACGTGCAGGTGACCAGTGGGGCTTGGGGCAAATCGGACTCGTACCATCTTTATCTCCAGGGAGTATAATTTAACAGGCTGCTGAAAAACCCTCATCTGCGGCGTTGCTCGCTGTCGCTCGTCATTGCAACGTAGGGGGAGTGCGCTTCACTCCTCGCTCTGGGAGCGCCTTGCACCTGAGTATTTTTCAATTGCCTGCGAAGTTTAAGGGTTTTTCAGCAGCCTGCCAACAAAGCGAAAGGATGCCACAGCGGTGGCATCCCTTCAACAAAATTATCGGTCAGAAACCTGAGCGAAACGGCTTCTTCAGCAGCAGGTCAGCTTGCGGGCAATTCCTGCCACATACTCGCCCTGGAAGCGGGCGCCATCCAGTTCGTTCTGGCTGGGCTGCCGTGAGCCATCGCCAGCGGCAATGGTGGAAGCGCCGTAGGGTGAGCAGCCGGTGATTTCGTCCACCCGGGTCTGCCCCTGGAAGGCGTAGGGCAGTCCGGCCACCACCATACCGTGGTGCAGCAGGGTGATGTGGAAACTCAGCAGGGTGGATTCCTGACCGCCGTGCTGGGTGGCGGTGCTGGTGAAGACGCTGCCCACCTTGCCCACCAGGGAACCCGATGCCCACAGCTGGCCGGTGGCATCCAGGAACTGACGCATCTGGCCACACATATTGCCAAAGCGGGTGGGAGTGCCGAAAATAATGGCATCGGCCCACTCCAGGTCCTCAACGGTCGCGGTGGGAATGTGGGCAAAGCTCTTGCGGGCTTCCACGGCGCCCATCTTTTCCAGCACTTCAACGGGAAGGGTTTCGGGAACCTGCAGAAGCTTCACCTCTGCCCCCTCAACCTTTTTCGCACCCTCGGCAATTGCCTGGGCCATCTGATACACGTGACCATACATGGAGTAAAAGACAATGGCTATCTTCATGGCACACCTCGTTCACTGTTCACGGTTTTCAAAACATGCGGCACTGGCATCAAGAATATCCGATTCGACGCTTTCGGCAAAGGGCTATTTCTCCACGCAGCTCACTGCCTGCTGCAGATCTTTCCATCACGCAGGCGGATCACCCGTTGCGCCCGCTGCGCCAGCTCGTCGTTATGGGTGATCATGACCACGGTGATGCCCCGCTCGTGCAGAGAGCGCAGCAGTCCGAAAATCTTTTCGCTGTTCTCGCTGTCCAGATTGCCCGTGGGCTCATCGGCCAGGATGATTTCGGGGTTGTTCACCAGGGCACGCGCCACCGCCACCCGCTGCATTTCGCCACCACTGAGCTGTGAAGGGCTGTGGTTGATGCGATCTCCAAGGCCCACGGTTGCCGCCAGTTCTCGGATGACGGCGGGGTCGGCCTTCTTGCGTGAGAACAGCAGGGGCAAGGCGATGTTATCGAAGACGCTGAGGCCGGGAATCAGGTAAAACTGCTGAAAGATAAAGCCGATTTTCTCGCGGCGCAGGGCCACCAGCTGAGATTCACCCATGGTGTCCACCCGTGCGCCGTCAAAGTGCATCTGACCTTTGGTGGGCAGATCCAGGCAGCCGAGAATGTGCAGCAGGGTGGTCTTGCCGGCGCCGGAGGGGCCGACAACGGCAATCAGCTCACCAGCAGCGATTTCCAGATCGATTCCTGCCAGGGCGTGCACGTTTTCCACGCCACGCCGATACGATTTTTCTATTCCTTTGAGTTGTATCATCCTTTGATCGCCTCGATTGGGTTGATTTTCGATGCCTTCCAGGCCGGATAGAGGCCGGAGAGCAGGCCGACAACAAAGATAAAGGCAACGCTGCCAAGGGCTACCGACAGCTCAAAGCGCACCAGGTCTCCACTGGGCACGTAGGGCATCACACTGCGCACAAAGCTTTCAATGCCACGGGAACCCAGCACGGCGATGATAATACCCACCACCCCGCCAGCCAGGGAGAGAATGGTGGTCTCCTTGAGAATCATGCGGAAGACATCAAAGCGTGAAGCACCAATGGCCCGCATCATGCCAAGCTCCTGGGTGCGCTCGAAAACCGCCATGAGGATGGAGTTCATGACACCGACGGCACTGATCATCACGGCGATCAGGGCGATGGAGATACTCAGGGACTTGGCGGAAGCCGCCAGGTTGGAAATGCTGTTCATCACCTGCCCCATGGTCACGATCTGAATGCCGGGAACGGCTTTTTCCAGCGCCTCGGTAACCAGGCCCAGCCGTTCAGGATTGTCCACCTTTACACCAATGGCTGTGGCACCACCGGGGCTCTCCATCAGACGCTGAGCCGTGGCGATGGGGAAGTAGACAAAAGCGTCATCGGCAGAAGTGGTGTTGCCGATGACACCGGCAACATGGAAGAGCTCGTCCATCTGGGGGTAGCGGAAACTGTCGCCGGCCTTGAGACCCGTGTGCTGCGCCACCTCGTATCCCAGCAGAATTTCATGTGCACTGCGTGGAATGGAGCCTGTGATATCCCAGTCGGGCTTGATCTCCTCCAGCACCTTCATATCGACACCATAGATCAGGTCAATGCGCTTCTGGGCGGGGTTGGGCAGCTGGGCCACCAGAATGGGGGTTGCCAGCGCCACACCTTCGGTGGCGAGAACATGTTCCATGACACCATCGTCAATGTAGCGGGGAATCACGTTGCCATGGAGCACCAGGGAAGCCACCTCATGGGCACAGCCCGAGGGAACCACCATGAAGTGCAGCCCCGTCTGATCCAGCTGCTGGGCAAGACTCTGTTCAAAGCCGCGATTAAAGGAAAAGACCGCAAAGAGCACACCGACGGAAGCCGCGATGCCCAGCATGGTCAAAGCACTGCGCGTGCGGTGACGCAGGAGGTTCTGAAAAGCCAGATGCAGGGAACTTGTCATTTGAGTACCACCCCACTGGCAACCAGTAAGAGGTTGTTATTATAGGTCGTCAGCGTGCCCGTCGCGCGGGCATCGTGTCCAAGACGCGCAGGCAGAGAGAAGCTGTGACGGGAGAGGTCCACAAAGATCTGCCCGGTATCGTCCTTCAGCATGAACCAGCAGCCATTGGAAGTACACTGGGTCTGTATAAAACCTTCCATGGTCACCTCGGTTTCCAGGAGATCCTTGTTAAAGAAGGCATCCTGAACCGTAATCACCGGAGCGGCGGGATTCACCCCTGATCCGTACACCTCTTCCTTGGTGCCACAGGCAACCAGCAGAAGGGAAATGGCAACCAGTGCCAGCAAGAGAGAAATTCGGTACATAGAAACTCCTCAAAATCAATTTACATACTCAGGAAAGGCAAGTGCCGCCTTTCACGTGCAATATTCAAGCCAGTATAACAGCAAACTTAACTTTAGCACCCCCGAAACGGCAGGTTGTCGGTGCCGACCCTGATGCCATGCTGGAATGGCTGAAATGGTTGCATCTTTTGACATTCCGTTTCCATTTTTCCTTGCCACTTTTGGGTCGCCAAAAGTGGCGCAAAAGCGCCCCCCAGTGCTGCCCTTATCAGCCGTCCGCTTGCCTGGAACTGGGGACCGCAAACAACCGCCCTCCATGGCTTTTGGTTTGCGGTTGCCGCCCTCGTGGCGTCAACCCTGCGGGTCCATAGCGTTCCAGTCGGCGCGTTCTGGCTGGGCCAGCACACGGGGGAGAGGCAGAAGCAGGCCGTCCCCCCCTGAGCCCGTCCGGTGAGTGCGAAGCCTGGCTGGCAAGACCCGAACGGGACACTCACAGGAAGTGAGTGGTCCGGCAGCACTGCAGGGATGCAGGGGTCAGGCAACGCAAAGAGGCCCAGGTGCAAGGCGCGGGCGAAGCGAAGGAGTGAGGCGTACTTCCCTGTACGTCGCAGTGACGAGCGATGCCCTGCAACGCAGCAGATGGGCCTCTTTGAGCAGCCTGCTGCCGGATCTCCAGAACAGGCGAGCAAACGAGCCGGAAAAACGGGCGTTCGGGGGGCGCGTTTTTCCGTCCTTTTTGCGCGGTCAAAAAGGACAATACCCGGAAAACGAAAAGTGGGATACAAATGAATCAAGCATGCAAAATCAATACGGTTTCCGCGCGGTAAATGCCAGAGAAATAATACCATAACCCAGGGCGACAAGGTGCGAAACTTCAGATCAACGCAACTCTTTCGCATACGGCTCTCACCCCGCAGCGCGGTGCGCAGCCCCTGCCCACCTGCGCAGGAATTGCGCAGGTGGGCATTCAAAACTGAATACGCGTCGTCTGTCGCCCGCGCGCCACTTCCATCACGCCCCCCTCTTTGGCACGAACCAGCACAATGGCTTCAGCCAGCAGCTGGGGAGAGTTGATGGGAATATCGTCTATGGTGAGAACGCGATCGCCGGGACGAAAGCCTGCCCGCTGCGCCCAGCTTCCACTGTGGACCCGCGCCACCTCCATACCACGCTGACCTGAGGTGGCCTTCAGCTCAACGCCCAGCCAGCGGGCCAGCACCAGAATGCCGTAGGTGTCAGGTGCCCTGCGGGCCTGCACCCTGGTATGAAAGACGCGGTTTTCCCGCCACACTGTCAGGTCGATCACATCATCGGCCGTGTAGTCGTGAATACCCATCACATAATCAGCGGCCCCGGTCACCGGCATGTTCCCCACCGCCAGAATCACATCCTGGGGCTGCAATGCCTCGCCGCGAAACAGGGAGGGATTCGCCACTTCGGTAACGGCCACGCCACGATTCCTGGGCAGCTGTGAACCTATGGCGGAACGCAGCTGCGAAGAGAGCTCCTGCACCTCCACCCCGATCCAGGCGCGATCAAGGGTGCCATGGCGCAGAATGTACTCGTAAATGCGCATGGCCCTGTTCACCGGTATACTGAAACCAATACCCTGGGCGCGCCGGTACATGGCCGTGTTGATGCCGATGACATCTCCATGGATATTCAGCAGCGGCCCGCCACTGTTACCGGGGTTAATCATGGTGTCCGTCTGGATGAGGTTGTGGAACACCACTCCATCTCCACGAATGGAGCGGCCAACCGCAGAGATGATTCCCGTGGTAACCGTATTGGAAAAACCAAAGGGGTTGCCAATGGCGATTACCGGTTCACCGATAAACAGCTCATCGGAGTTACCCACCCTGGCGCAGCCCAGATCGCGGGGCGGATTTTCCACCGCCAGTACCGCGATATCGCTGCGGGAGTCGCTTCCCAGAATACGCGCCTTGAATTCACGGTGATCGCCAGTAAAAATCGTGATGTCCGTAGCCCCCGCCACCACATGGGCATTGGTGAGAATATGCCCATCGCAGCTGATAAGTACCCCCGAACCCAGGGAACGGGTGGTGTAGGAGCGACGAAAGCCCTGAAAGAAATCGCGAAAGAACTCATCGAAAAACGGATCGTTCATCACAAAGGGCGTTGCCGCAGTCTCCTTCACCGAGAGGGTGGAAATATTCACCACAGCCGCGCTGACCTGTTCCACCGCGCGCACCACCGGCGTGCGCCGCAGATCATCGGCAGCCAGGGGAAATGGCACCGCCAGAAAGAGCGGCACCCAAAGGAGCAGCGCAAGCTGACGCCAGCCTCTGGGGCACCAATAAAAAAAGGCAGTAGAAACTACTGCCTGAATATTTCTCAAAGGGAAATCAGTCTTTTTTGTTCTCATCGGCAGTCACCGGCGTCTCAATACGCCCTGAAATAGCGACATCATCGGCGTGGTACTCCTCAGGGCTGTCGCCAGGCTGCTCCGCCTGCTCCTCCTGAGCAGGATTGCTTTCGCGGGGAGGCTCATCGGGAGTGAACTCACTGAGGTCACTGGCCAGGTTCAGCTCTTCCAGCAGCGCCTGATGCACGGAGATTTCGGCGTCGATCTTTTCGATCTCCTCAATCAGGGAAAGGAAGTTTTCATCAAACTGCAGATTACCACTCTTCAACAGATCGTAGGTCAGAGTGCCAAGCTCCTCAAGCTTGTTGGACTTCTTGCGCTGCGCGTTGATGATATCGAGCTTGATCTTGCCCATCTTGGTCAGCTTGACAGCTTCGACCTTGCTCTTGTTAATGCCCTTGATAATACTCTCGTACACTTTGTCCAGCGATGAACGGGAACCGTCCCTGGCCTTGGCGTCTTTGCCTTCCATATCCTGAACCTCCACGTTATTCGGGTTTGCTGTTGGAGACCACTATTCCGCGGCGGGTAATCTCCTGCCAGAACTCCTCTATACCATACTTTGCCGTTGAAGAAAACGGCAAGACACCCGCCTCTTTGCCATAGACTTTTTTCAGCCCGGCCACCTGCTTCTGCAGCTGATTCTTTGTCAGCTTGTCCGCTTTGGTAGCCACAATGAACACGGGAACCTCCAGCTCCTGCAGCAGGCTGAACATGCGCAGATCGTTTTTCTGCGCCTCGTGACGAGCGTCCACAATCATGATAGCCAGAGCGATATTTTCGCGCTTCTCCAGGTATTCGTACAAGCTGCGGTTCCATTCATCGCGCATGCCCGTAGGCACACGGGCAAACCCGTAACCGGGAAGATCCACACAGTAGAGATCGCCATTGACATCAAAGTAGTTGATCAGGCGCGTACGCCCCGGTGTCTTGCTGGTGATGGCAATATTTCTGCGACCGGTCACCGCATTGATCAGGCTCGATTTTCCCACATTACTGCGCCCCAGGAAGACGATTTCCGGGCGATCTGGCACCGGGCACTTGGCCAGGGATGGCGCCGAGGTGATGAACTGCACCTGGTGGGGCGTATAGGACTGGGGCATGGCAGCTCCTCTCACGGAAAGTTAACGGATGGGGAGGGATTCAGCAGCCAGCTAACAGCCACTGAAATACCTCAAACCAGGCAGGCAATTGAAAAACCCTCAGGTGTCAGGCGCTCGCGGAGCGAGGAATGAAGCGTACTCCCCGTACGTTGCAATGACGAGCGACAGCGGGCAACGCCGCAGATGAGGGTTTTTCAATGGCCTGCTAAGGAAAAGGGGAACCTTTCGGTTCCCCTTCATGTCAAATGAATACAATGGGTGATCAGCCTTGGAGCCGACGCATTTTGTTCAGAAGCTTCAGCTGCTTGCGCTTGGCTTTGAGTTTTTTGCGCCTGCGGGCTTCCGTGGGTTTTTCGTAGAAGGTGTACTTCTTCATTTCGCGAATCAGGCCTTCGCGTTCAACTTTCCGTTTGAACGCCTTCAGCGCGTCATTGACCTCTTCTCCATCAACCCGGACGTAAGCATTAATCGGCACGGTACAATCACCCCATTTCTCTTAAGAATTTTTCGAAACTGCATATATACAGAAAACACAAGGACCTGTCAATGAATTTCACTGTGGGGTTTTCCTGTGAGCCGAAAAGCAGTATGCTGCAAATTAGATTACTCTATTTTACTCTCTGAATTGGAGGTCCACATGGATTCCCAGCAGCTTACCATAGGTATCCGCGGCATGACCTGCGCCGGCTGTGCCGGTCGGGCGGAAAAAGCCCTGCAGGCCGTATCCGGTGTCACCAGCGCCATCGTCAATCTGGCCACCGAACAGGCCAGCGTCACCTTTGACAGCAGCGCCACCACGACCAGCGCCATCGTTAACGCCCTTGAACAGACCAACTACAAACCCATTACCGAACAGCTGAGCTTCGCGGTCCAGGGAATGAGCTGCGCCACCTGCGCCGGGAAAGTGGAAAGGGCGCTCATGGGGCTCAGCGGCGTTGCCGACGCCAGCGTCAACCTGGCAACGTCCCAGGCCACCGTCACCTATGTGCCCGCCAGCGTCACCCCTGACCAGCTGCGCGAATCCGTGCGCAAGGCGGGCTATCAGGTGGAACAGGCCCAGACAGCCGACGCCACACCCCAGATTGACCGCATTCAGCAGCAACGCCATGAAGAATCCGGTGAACTGCGCCGCAGCCTGCTGCTGGCAGCGATCCTCACCATACCCATCTTCGTGCTGGATATGTTCCCCATGTGGATACCAGCCCTGGAGCAGTGGCTCTTCCAGCAGATATCCCCGCGCACTCTTCACTTCCTCTTCTTCGTCCTGGCCTCCATTGTCCAGTTCGGCCCCGGCTGGCGCTTCTACCAGAAGGGCTGGCCCGCCCTGCGCAGCGCCGCCCCCGATATGAACTCCCTGGTCATGCTGGGCACCAGCGCCGCCTATGGCTACTCCGTCATCGCCACCTTCCTGCCCGGCATTCTGCCCGCTGGCACCGTACACGTGTACTACGAAGCATCCACCGTCATCATCACCCTCATTCTGCTGGGTCGCTACCTGGAGGCTCGCGCCAAAGGAAAAACCAGCCAGGCCATCCAAAAACTCATCGGCCTGCAGCCCCGCACAGCCCGCGTGGAACGTGATGGCCGCGAACTGGATCTGGACACGGCCCAGGTAGTACGCGACGACATCGTCATCGTGCGCCCCGGCGAGCGCATCCCCGTTGATGGCATGGTAGTGGATGGCAGCTCCTATGTGGATGAGTCCATGATCAGCGGAGAGCCGCTGCCCGTTCACAAGGAAACCGGCAGCGAAGTCATCGGCGGCACCGTCAACACCACTGGCAGCTTCCGCATCAAGGCCACCAAGGTCGGCGCGGATACCGTGCTGGCCCAGATTGTGCGCATGGTGGAGCAGGCCCAGGGCTCCAAACTGCCCATCCAGGCCCTGGTAGACCGGGTCGTCCTCTACTTTGTGCCCACCGTGCTGGCCGCCGCCGCCTTCACCTTCTTCATCTGGCTGCTGATCGGCCCGGCCCCGGCCCTCACCTTCGCCCTGGTGAACATGGTCGCCGTACTCATCATCGCCTGCCCCTGCGCCATGGGCCTGGCTACCCCCACATCCATCATGGTGGGCACTGGCAAAGCCGCTGAAACCGGCATCCTCTTCCGTAACGGCATCGCCCTGCAGCACCTGCGTGAAGCCACGGTGATCGCCCTGGATAAAACCGGCACCATCACCCAGGGCCAGCCGCAGCTGACCGATATCCACATCGCCGAGAGCTTCGAGAAAACCGACGTCCTGCGCCTGGTAGCCTCGGCGGAAAGCAAGAGTGAGCACCCCATCGCCCAGGCCATCTGTCAGTACGCGCAGCAGCAGGGAGCAGCCCTGACGGATACCGCCAGTTTCCGCGCCCTGCCAGGGCTTGGCGTGGAGGCCACCATTGACGGCCAGCTGGTTCAGGTGGGTGCCGACCGCTATATGCAGCAGCTGGGGCTCGACCTGTCCCCATTCGCCGCCATCGTGACCCAGCTGTCCGATGCCGGCAAGACTCCGCTCTACGCCGCCATTGACGGCACCCTGGCCGCCACCATCAGCGTCTCGGACCCCGTCAAATCCTCCAGTGCCACAGCCATTCAGGCCCTCCACGCCATGGGCCTGCGGACTGTTATGATAACCGGCGACAACCAGCGCACCGCCCAGGCCATCGCCAGGACCTTGGGTATTGACGACGTGCTGGCGGAAATCATGCCCGACGGCAAAGCGGACGCCGTCCGCCAGCTACAGGACAGCGGCAGCAAGGTCGCCTTTGTGGGCGACGGCATCAACGACGCTCCTGCCCTGGCCCAGTCCGACGTTGGCCTGGCCATCGGCACCGGCACCGACATCGCCATTGAATCCGCCGATGTGGTCCTCATGTCCGGCGACCTGCGCAATGTGGCCAACGCCATCGCCCTCTCGCGGGCAACCCTGCGCAATATCAAGCAGAACCTCTTCTGGGCCTTTGCCTACAACACCAGCCTCATTCCCGTCGCCGCCGGCATTCTCTATCCTGTGGCGGGCATCCTGCTCTCACCCATGCTGGCAGCCCTGGCCATGGGACTCTCCAGCGTGTGCGTCCTCAGCAATGCCCTGCGCCTGCGTCACTTCCGTCCACCAGTGCGAATGCAGGCCACACCCTCGAACCCGTGACACCCGCTCACGGGTTTCGCCCCAGCCGCTCCAGAATCTCCAGGCACAGCTTTTCATAGAGCTGTGCTATCTGGGGCGAGTACTTCTGGCGAAAATCGAGATGGGCCATCTCCGGTTCAGCCGATTCGGCTATCTTGGTCGCGTTGGGAATCACCGTGAAAAACGGCTCCGGCAGAACATCCAGGGGAGCCTGCCGCTGAGCGGCATGGATGACGATCTTCTTGTGCAGCGATACCTGCACCCGGTACATGGACCACAGCGTCCCCAGGGGCTGAATCCGATGGCGCGCCTGACGAATGCGATCCATCAGCGCAAAGGCGCCCCGTACCGCCAGGCGATCCGGCACACAGGGAATCACATAGCTGTCGGCCACGGACATCAGGGTGCGCACCTGCAGTGCCATACTGGGTGGGCAGTCAATCAGGGTATAGTCGAAACTCTCATCCAGCCATTTGCGCAAATAGGCCTTGCGCTTTGCGAGCTGTCCATGGAATGCCGCCGTGTCGTGGTACCCTTTTTTGGCCTTGGCCATATTGGTACTGAAATCCTCAATACGGCTTGAGCACGGCAACACCATCAGCGTTGGCGGCTCGCCTTCCACCATGGGAGCGCTTACGGCCGGTTGCAAAAAGGCGTTGAACTGGCGGGCGGAAAACTCGTCATCCAGCATGGCGGCCAGCAGATCGTGCAACGTCGTGCGACGCTTCTCGCTGCGCATCTGCCCTTCCTCCCCCAGCAGCAGCTCACCCGCCATGCACTGATGGTCCGCGTCTATCAGCAGCGTGCGCTTGCCCATACTGGCCAGACACTCGGCAACCGCCACCGCGTTGGTTGTTTTGGCAACTCCTCCCTTGAGATTGATAAACAGAATCACCGCCATGTCATTTCCTCCTGCGCGTATCTGCCACACCATACCACACAAAGCACCGAGGTTTCTCCGTGTACCCTGAAAGAAAATCCCCTCTCCACAAGCCGACAGAATCACTTGTGAATAAATCATTTAATGTGAATCTTCAAATGCCCGCCATTTGTCGCAAAAAAATCTCAAACCAGTGTGGTGACTTTTGTCACAGAAAAATGCTAAGAATAGAAGTGTCAGAAAAATGACAGAAGCTACCGCATTGTAGAGAGCAGAGAGTCAGAACTATGAGTCAGCCTTCTTCGCGCCCGGTTTTGCAATCGATCATGAAACAGATTCATCATTCCTACCTGAACGGCCCTGCGGAACGCCCGGAAATCGGCGAACTGTTGAGCCGGTATCAGGATATCTCCCAGCACCAGCGCATTCTCCTGCTGGCAGGCTACCTGGAAATCCTCAATATTATTCACCAGGAGCAACTGGGCGTCCCCGTCCAAACTCTTCAAAAAATACTCACCTCCATGCAACAACACCTGGGCCCCTGGGAAAGCACCCTGGGCGAGCTGCTCGGCAACGGCATGCTGCAGCACGCTATCCAGCAGGCCGATGAAAATGCCCCGGCCCTTGAGGTGCTCAGCGTCACGGAGCAAGGGTACGCGCTCATAGAAAACATCGTGGTGGAAGCCAATTTCAGCACCAATAACATACAGAAGGTTGAGGAGCAGTAGCATGGATTTTTTTCGTGACCTGGAGAAGCAGACCCGTATCGCTCAGAAAGAGCGCGATTTCCCCGATTTCCTGACATGTCACATAGAAACCATTCTGCAAAAACCTGAAGAGTACGCCCACAAGGAAGATGAAATCATCCTGCTGACCGAGCAGATCGCCCTCTATGAAACCTATGCCCAGACCGGATACCTGGGACGCGGCATGACTGCCGGAAACATCAAGGAAACCCTGAAGACCATCTTCGAAGTAAACAAGCTCTGAGGGGCGAGCTCCCAGGTGCACGCAACGGCGGGAAACCCCAAAGGCGTTTTCCTCGCCAGGAAGCGCAGAACGCGGAGCCGGGAAAGCAACCTGCAGAACAACACACGACAAAAAAGCGCCCAGCCACTCAGAAAGAGCAGCTGGGCGCTTTGCGTTCACGGGCACCGCGTACGGAAAAAACCGCCTACCAGAAGAAGATCGCGTCCAGGCAGGTTGCCACAAAAATGACGATGGAAATGTAGCTGTTGACGGTGAAGAAGGCGCGGTCAATATCGGCGGGATCTTTGGCCCGCCAGGCCAGCAGGTGTTCGTACACCAGCATAACGCCCACCACGCCCACGCCGGCCAGGTATATCCCTCCCAGGTACTCCAGCAGCATGGAGCTCAGGAGCAGCAGGGCAAAGGCCACCCCGTGGAAGAGTGCCGCCACCTGCAGCGCCCGGCGCTGGCCAAGCCAGGCGGGAATGCTGAACAGCTTCTGGGAGCGGTCGAATTCGATATCCTGGGTGGCATAGATAATGTCAAAGGCTGCCGACCACAGCAGCACAAACCCGCCCAACAAAAGGCTGTACAGGGTAATCTCTCCGGCAACAGCGATGGTGGCCCCGATGGGTGCCATGGCCAGAGTCAGGCCCAGCACGATGTGGGCCGCAACGCTGAAGCGCTTCATAAAAGGGTAGAGCACCAGAAAACCCACCGCCACAAAGCTCAGCTTGAAAGCCAGGGGGTTGAGCGCCCAGGCCGCCACTTCAAAGAGCACAAAGGAGGCTGCCACCAGCAGCCAGGCCTCTCGGCGGGAGACCACGCCGGCGGGGATGTGGCGTTCTGCGGTACGGGGATTACGCCGATCGATTTCCGCGTCGAGAATGCGATTGAGGGTCATGCCCATGGTTCGGGCCCCCACCATGGCCATCACGATCCAGAAGATGGTCCAGAAACCGGGCAGGCCACGGGCCGCTGTCAGCATGCCGATCAGGGCAAAGGGCAGGGCGAAGAGGGTGTGGGAAAACTTGATCATTTCCAGCAGGATGGTTATTCGGCTGAGCATAGGCGTACAAACTCCTCTTCATCGATAATGGCAACACCCAGTTTGCGGGCCTTGTCCAGTTTGCTGCCGGCATCTTCGCCGCACACCAGGTAATCAAGACTGCCCGATACGCCCGAGAGCACGCGGGCACCGCCCAGCTGGGCCATTTCTTCGTATTCCTTACGGGGCCGCGACAGCTTGCCGGTAAACACCACCGACCTGCCGCTCAGGCCGGAAGCCACCTGAGCGCGCGGCGCGGAGCTTTCCATGTTCAGTCCGCTGCGTTTCAGGGCGTCAACCAGCGCCACGCTGGCGGGCTCGCGCAGAAAGCTATAGATGGAGCGGGCCACAATTTCGCCCACCTCCTCCACCGCCGTCAGCTCCTCAATGCTCGCCTGCATCAGACGCTCCATGGAGCCAAAGTGACGGGCCAGCAGCTGGGCGGTCTTTTTGCCCACGTGGCGAATACCCAGGGCAAAGAGAACCCGCTCCAGGGGATGGGCCTTGGAAGCTTCGACGGATGCCTGCAGATTCAGGGCGCTCTTGACCCCGAAGCCATCCAGGCTGGCGACGCGCTCATAGACCAGATGGTAGATGTCGGGAATATCCGTAAGGATACCCTCGTCGAGGAAGCGCTGCACGACCTTTTCCCCCATGCCGGCAATATCCATGGCATCGCGGGAGACAAAGTGCAGAAGAGCGCCCAGGCGCTGGGCCGGACACAGGGGGTTCTGACAGTACAGGTGCACACCATTGTCGCTCCAGTGCAGGGGGCTGCCGCACTCCGGACAGTTTTCCGGGGGAGCCACCTCCGACGCGTCCGCCGAACGCAGGGCCGTAATGGGCTTGACCACCTTGGGGATCACATCGCCGCCCTTCTCGATGAGCACCTGGTCGCCAATGCGGATATCCTTGCGGCGCAGCTCTTCGAAATTGTGCAACGTGGCGCGGGAGATGGTGCTGCCCGCCAGCAATACCGGTTCAAGCTCGGCCACCGGAGTAATCACTCCGGTACGCCCCACCTGAAAGGTGATATCCCGCAGGCGGGTGCTGACCTGCTGGGCCTCGTACTTGTAAGCGATGGCATAGCGGGGAATTTTGGCCGTTGTGCCCAGTTCCTCGTGCAGGTGCAGCTGATCCACCTTGATGACCGCGCCATCAATATCAAAGGGCAGCAGTTCACGCTGCTGACGAATATGCTGCACCGCGTCCCACACCTCGGCATCGCTGGCGCACTGGCGAACCAGGTCACTGACGGGAAATCCCCAGTCCCTGAGTGTCTGCAAACATTGAAAATGGGAGTCGTGAGGGAACCCCTGCAGGGAGTAGCAGAATATCTGCAGCCCACGGCGGCTGCTCTGGGCGGGGTCAAGCAGTTTCAGAGAACCAGCGGCCAGGTTGCGTGGATTGGCATAGAGACTTTCCCCCTGCTCCAGACGCTGCTGATTGATGCGCTCAAAGGCCTGACGGGGGATATACACTTCACCGCGAATCTCCATGGCACCCGCAGCCGGAATCTCCAGCGGCAGGCTGCGGATGGTGCGGATATTATGGCTGATCTCCTCACCCTGCAGCCCGTCGCCACGGGTAGCCGCCACGCTGAATGCGCCGTCACGGTAGTGCAGGCTGACCGCCACCCCGTCAATTTTGGGCTCCACGGTAAAGCGCACATGGTCGCCGCTGTCGCGACGCACCTTGCGCAGAAAGTCTTCCAGCTCCGCCTGCTCATAGGTATTGCCCAGGGAGAGCATGGGCACCGAGTGCACAAAGGCGCGACTGCCCCCTTCCAGACGCTCGCCAATGCGACGGGTGGGGGAATCGGCGTGGACATACTGGGGGAAACGGGCCTCCAGGGCACGCAACTCGCGATAGAGCCCGTCGTACTCGCCATCGCCCATAATGGGGTCGGCAAGGGTGTAGTACGCTTCATCGGCCTTCTGCAGCAAAGCCGTCAACTGGTCGATGCGCTCCCGTTCCGCAGCACTCATCGGGAGGGGCGTCCCTGCATCATCTTCTCGCGCAGGCCAAGCAAGGTCTCCAGAATCCCAAGGAAGGCGATCATCAGCGCCAGCCCCGGCTGAAGAATAATAATCCCGTACACCAGTACCTGGAAAAACAGCGGCGTTTTGCGATGACGAAAGAAGAAGGACATGGTCAGAAAGCCCTGCAGGGCATAGAGAATGGTCAGGAAGAACAGCAGGCTGGCCGCCCCCATGAAGACGATGTGATGCTGGGCCGCCATACCCGTCAGCCCCGCCAGCAGGAGGATCAGGAAGTAGGGCGGAATCTTGGCGCTGAAGTAGGAACCCAGCACACCGATGTGCTTGCCATCGGCGCCGCGTCGCATAATCAATCCCAGGGAGCAGATCAGGGAGAAGAACACCCCGGTCATGAAAAAGCCAAAGGCGATATTATAGGCCACATGCATGATCAGTTCCACATTCTGCGCCAGCCCCGAACCGGAAGCCCCCTGCTCAATGGCAGCCCGCGTCGCCTCCAGCAGCTGCCACAGGGGATCCTCCCCCCGCACCGCCACAAAGGGAATGTAGAGCACAAACAGCGTGATACCGGTAATCAGCGTCGAGTACACCGTGCTCGCCATGGGGTGACAGGCCAGACGCAGAAAGAGAATCAGGATCAGCGACGGGATAAAGGTTTCCATGGAATACATGATTGCCAGAGGCGGGTGAAAAGCCACCAGAAAGAGCGCCGAGAGAGCGCCCACCACAAAACCACCACGCCAGCCATGGTGAAAAATCGTATGCAGTATCGGAAAGGGCATGAAAAGGCCGGCAAAGATTCCCAGCAGGGGAATCGTCGAAGTAATGGAGAGCAGGACAATACTGATGGCACTGTTACGTAACACCAGCGCGCGTTCAGACATGGGGTGGGATGAGTTATCAGCCGGTGGTGTGTTCAAGTGCTCGGTACTCCTGAAAAAAACTGCGGACCAGACTCTTCACGAGATGCCCGATGGCCCGTCAAACACCCAGCTCATATACCTGATACAGGGTAATTTTGCAACAAAGGCATCATGTTTGGTTGCCATTGAAGCAATATTCATAGTATTCTCAGAAAATTCGGAGGGTATGCGGCAAAATACCGGCAACCCTGCTGAGAAAAACCGGACAGCTTGAAATACTTCAAATTCAGACAGGCAATGGAAAAACCCACAGGTGCAGGGCGCCAGCGGAGCGAGAAATGAAGCGCACTCCCCGTGAATCACGACAGCGGGCAACGCCGCAGACGGGGGTTTCCAGCAGCCTGCTATAAGGATTAACACCGTTATGCCATCAACCAACCTTACCCTGATGTGGGAACCCCAACTCGAATCCATGGAACGCTCTGAACTGGAATCACTCCAGCTGCAGCGCCTGAGCGAAACCGTCCAACGAGCGTACCACCAGGTCCCCCACTACCGTAACCTCTTTGAAGAAAACGCCATAGCCCCGGATTCCATCCAGTCCATCCAGGATATACGCAAGCTCCCCTTCACCGTGAAAGACCACTTCCGCCAGAACTACCCCTACGGCATGTTTGCCGTACCCATGCGCGATATCGTGCGTATACACTCCTCCAGCGGCACCACCGGCAAACCCACCGTAGTGGGCTACACCCGCCGCGACCTGGACACCTGGAGTACATTAATCGCCCGGCTGCTCAGCGCCAGCAACGTCACCGCCGACGACGTCATCCAGATCGCCTTCGGCTACGGCCTCTTCACCGGCGGCTTCGGCCTGCACTATGGCGCCGAGAAAGTGGGAGCATCGGTCATCCCCATCTCCAGCGGCAACACCCAGAAGCAGCTTATGATCATGAAAGACTACCTCACCACCGCCCTCATCTGCACCCCCAGCTACGCCATGTTCCTGGCCGAAGCCATGGAGCAGGCCGGCATCCGCCGCGAAGACCTGCGCCTGCGCACCGGCCTCTTCGGCGGTGAACCCTGGACCGACCAGATGCGACGCCAGATCGAAGAGCGCTTTAACATTCACGCCACCGACAACTACGGCCTCAGCGAAGTCATGGGCCCCGGCGTCGCCTGCGAATGCCTGGAAAAAAAGGGCATGCACATCAACGAAGACCACTTCTACCCCGAAATCATCGACCCCGTCAGCGGCGAAGTGCTGCCCCTGGGAGAAATGGGAGAACTGGTGCTCACCACCCTGACCCGCGAAGCCCTGCCCGTCATCCGCTACCGCACCCGCGACATGACCCGCCTCATCCCTGAGCCCTGCGCCTGCGGACGCAGCTTCCTGCGCATGGAAAAACCCTCCGGCCGCAGCGACGACATGCTCATCATCCGCGGCGTCAACGTCTTCCCCACCCAGATCGAAGAAGTGCTGTGCAGCATTGAAGGCTGCGAGCCCCACTACAAGCTTGTCGTCGATCGACAGGGCTCCCTGGACGTGCTGGAAGTGCTGGTGGAAGTCAACGAACACCTCTTCTTCGATGAAATGAAAAAGCAGAACGCCCTCGTCAAGAGAATACAACAGGAAATCCGCAGCATGGTCGGCGTCAGCGCCACCGTCAGACTCGTGGAAAAAAAGACCCTGGAACGATTTGAAGGAAAAAGCAAACGGGTAGTCGACAAACGGATCCAACACCCAGCGCAGGGGTAGCCTATGACCACAACCATGGTGTTCGCGTCAGACCTTGACGAAGTCGCCACATACGCCAAACACATCGTCGAACGCATTCCCGACGGCTACTTCACCCCGAAGAAACTCTACCGGGTGCGGCTCGCCGTTGACGAAGCCATGACCAACGCCATCATGCACGGCAACAAAAGCGACACCACCAAGAGCGTCCAGGTCAACCTCCACTGCAACTCCCACGGCATCAACATCAGCATCACCGACGAAGGCGACGGCTTCGACCAGCGCGCCGTCCCCCAGCCCACCGCAGACGAAAACCTGCTGCGCACCGGTGGACGCGGCATCTATATCGTCGCCCACTACGCCGACAGCCTCACCTATAACGACAAAGGCAATCAGGTCACCCTGGCATTCGCCCGCGACATCCCATGAATCAAAAAACACCCAGAACCCGCCTGGATAAACTCCTGGTGGACCGCGAACTCGTCAAAAGCCGCGAACGCGCCAAAGCCCTCATCATGGCCGGAGCCGTCATCGTCAATGATCACCGCATCGACAAACCCGGCACCACCGTGCCCGACGACGCCACCATCCGCCTCAAAGTCAAGGATATCCCCTACGTCAGCCGTGGCGGCCTGAAACTGGAACAGGCCCTGCGCAGCTTCGCCATCGACCCCACCAGCCACACCTGCCTCGACATCGGCTCCTCCACCGGCGGATTCACCGACTGCCTCCTCCAGCACGGAGCCAGCCACGTCCACGCCGTGGACGTGGGCACCAACCAGCTCGACTGGAAACTGCGCACCCACCCCCAGGTCACCATCAGCGAACAAACCGACATCCGCGACTACCAGCCACCCATCGGAACCCGCTTTGACCTCATCGTCACCGACGTCTCCTTTATCTCCCTCACCAAAATCATTGAACCCATCACCCGGCTCGCCAGCCCCGGCACCCGCTTCATCGGGCTCGTCAAACCCCAGTTTGAACTCAGCCGGGAAAAAATCGCCCGTGGCGGCATCGTCAAGGAAGAAACCCACCGCCTGGAAGCCCTGGAGAAAGTCCTTCACGCCCTGCGGGAAAACGGACACTGGGAAATACAGCACCATGAACCCAGCCAGACCCCCGGCACCGACGGCAACATCGAATACCTGCTCCTGGCCAGGAAAATCAGCCCTGAAAACCGCTGAGGGCTGGTGTGTGAACGTGCTTTTTGCGCCCATCTGCGAAAATCCGTGGAGAAGATATCCGCTGATTTACGCAGATAAAACCAAATACAGAAAACAGCCTGATGGCACGGTCGTGTGGGTATTCCTTACTTCAGGTCGTTGTGGCCAAGGTGGCCTGTTGGCCACTTGAGTTCGTCGGGTATCAGGGGCCAGTATTCGGCGGCTTCCTCTTCCTGCCCGCGCATGGTGAGCAGCGACCAGACAAACACAGCGTTTTCCTGCTGGTTGCTGTCAAGTTGCTGACGGGTTCGCTTTGGAGTGTCGCTGTCATAAATCTGCAGGCCAATGCCGATGCGCTCCTGCTTGCTGGGGTTCAGATCAAAGACGTTCATGTGCTCACCTGTTGTATTGCTGCATTCCACATGGCTGGATCGGTGTTTATCGCGTCAAGCGCCCCCTGTATACTCGGATATTCTGCAATCAAGAAAGATACCACTCCCTTCACCTTGACGGGCATGCCTGTTGTGGCTATATTCTTTAATGAGTTGCTATGGACCGGATGCGCCCCTTGCTCCATTCTACTCGACCACTCTGCGCATGGGGTGAGTACGCACACAAATTCCGCCCGCTATTCGGGCGGAATTTTATTTTTGTACATTCCTCACTTCAGGTCGTTGTGGCCAAGGTGGCCTGTTGGCCACTTGAGTTCATCGGGTATCAGGGGCCAGTATTCGGCGGCTTCCTGTTTCTGCCCGCGCATGTCGAGCAGCGACCAGACAAACACAGCGTTGCTCTGCTCGTCAGCGTCCAGCTGTTCACGGGTGTACTTCGGCGCTTCGTGGTTGTATATCTGCAGGCCAATGCCGATGCGCTCCTGCTTGCTGGGGTTCAGATCAAAGACGTTCATGTGTTCACCTGTTGAAGGACTGTTTTCCATGTCACCGTGTCGGCGTTGATCGCGTTCAGCGCCCCTTGTATGCTCGGATATTCTGTAATCAACTGCGGAGGACGTTACCCTCATGTTGTATTATTTGCCCTACGAAAATCACCCAGTATTGTCAGGCGCTGAACACTATGACTCACCACTCCACCCATGGTCAGGCAACCACGTACATTCAAAGGGATCATTTAACAGCAGGCCTTTTACAACTGGTACGAGAAAATCAGATATATCCGTGATAATCGTAGTCAAATCGTAAATCGGAATGCTGGGCTTCGATTTTTTCACGAAAGCTGTCCACTGAATTCTCTTTTGGGCGTCGTCATAAAAAGCTGGTGTGAATGCAAAAGGTATTGATTCTGGCAGCGCCGTGCGTCGCCGCTCAAAGGTGTTTTGCAAAGCCTTCTGCAAAATACTTCCTTCAAACGAGAAGAGCCTGGAAACAAGCCAGATATCATAAAAATCTTTCAGACGACTGTTTGCCAAACCAAGTCTGACCATTGCCTCCGTCTTTTCAGCCACAAGTGTATAGCGTGGATACGCTCTCAGGAGCGGTGGAGGATAATCAAGAAGTACCGGATACTCGACGTTTTCAGGCGCAGGCGTTACAATATCACCAAATCCAATATCAAACTGAAGAGGAATGCGGGCCCGATCAAGCAGACCAACTAAAGTGATCCGCACCCCATCATACTCCTGACCTTCACAGATCGCCTCAGTCTTCAGCGAGTCACAGAGATAAATCATGCCATCATCCGGAGACTCAATACAGCAGACATCTAGAAATATCTCTGCGAGCTGATCCGCATCCGGATTGCCAAACCCGAGAAAATCCACATCCCGGGAGACACGATGATTCTGCCCTGCCCAAACCAGAAACAGGCTGGCTCCCTTTAAGATCAACCGGTCAGCATGTGGAGAAATGCTGATCCGATAAAGGAAACGCTCCATCCCGTAACGCGAAAGCAGAAAATTAAAATCCTCTTTGTTTGCTTTGGCACGGTTCAGTAGCCGCTGAGAAATTGAATGCGCAATGTTCCCCTTTTTATCCTGGCTCATACAACGGCCTCCAGGTATGGACGCATAACTTTTGATACCCTGTTAACCTCAGCGGCCTCCATTAGCTCATCCATCGTGACTTTGCGTGATCGCCAGGCTTCTCGAAGCCCCTCTATGGCAATATCAAGACCCACTTTGCTGCGGAATTTAAAGCAATCCGCCACCGTTTTTGCTGGGCTGTAGACCTTTACCAGCACGCCATTGACGACATGTTCCTGAATGCCGAATGAATAGGCAGGCTCCGAAACATACGTCAGGTTAAGAGGTGGATATTGCATATCCGGTTTCCACGACCCACGGGGAATCGTCAACCATATCTCAGGGGAAAGCTGGGAGGTAATCCCATGAAAATTGAGTGCGGAAACAAGGCAGACAACAGCGCGAGGCATCCTTGTTGCAACTTCAGCCAAAGTTGAGCCTTCAGAAACGGGAGCATCAGGCAAGGCATAGACCCCTACAGCAATCCTCTCCAGATACCCCTCCCGGTGCATCCAGAACAGGTAATTCCGGGAAATACCCATAGCCTCAACATCTTCAGCCCTGATAATTCCTTTTTTGCTGACAAGTTCCAGTATCTGATGCCGTCTGCTCATACAAACCTCAAGGTGCAAATTCTCTTCAAATATACATATGTGAATAGAATTTGCAATAGCATTACCCCCGCTTGGATGACCGCAACTCCCCGCTGCAACTGCCAGCAAACGACCGCGGAGTACTCCTCACTTCAGGTCGTTGTGGCCAAGGTGGCCCGTTGGCCACTTGAGCTCGTCGGGTATCAGGGGCCAGTATTGGGCGGCTTCCTCTTCCTGCTCGCGCATGGTGAGCAGGGACCAGACATACACAGCGTTTTCTTCAGGATTGGCATCAAGTTCTTCGCGGGAGAACATGGGGGACTCCCGGTCGTATATCTGCAGGCCAATGCCGATGCGCTCCTGCTTGCTGGGGTTCAGGTCAAAGACGTTCATGTGCCCACCTGTTGAATGGCTGTTTTCCATATCACCGTGTTGGCGTTGATCGCGTCAAAGCTTCGCATCTGCTCGGATACTCTGTAATCAAGAAAAATACCACTCCCTTCACCTTGACGGACATACCCGTTATGGCTATATATTTTTTTTCTGAGCGGGTGTGACACGGTGATATTCCCCCGGCCGTAACACATGCCGTTGGGCATGGAGTGCTATGTAGGGTTGCCACTACCTTGTGGACAGGGGGGCCCTACCTCCCGCTCTCTTTTCCTGCTTTCTTACGCCATTATCTCATTTCATCTGAAATCAATCATTGAAAGCCAATTACAAATCCACAGACTCCTTGACTGCACCACGTCATACAGCGACTTTTCAAAACCACATCAAGAGGGGTACAACTTGCACCCCTTTTGGTCGTGTCGTACCAGAGCATTTTGTCTACGGGGCTGGGAGTAGCAGCAGTGCGCGTGGCAGGAGATGGAAAAACTATGCTCTTACATTTTGCCGCAGTAACATAGCCGATGTTCGACAGACGACGCGTAATGGTCAGGTAGTGAAAAGTAAATGGTAGCTCCGGGAGGGGCTCCCGTTCCACCCTCACGCGATCCGGCCCTTGCGGGGCGTCCTACGGCAGGGAGATTCACCGTGTTTCCGAAGCTACCAATAAGGAGAATAGAGTCATTGCTCGCGACCGTCAAGGTTGAAAGCGTATTAACTATTTACAGGGGAGTCTCACACACAGAGACCTGTCCTGAAAGAAAGGCATTCAAACGAAAAGGCATATCTCTCGCCCGTTCGCTGCGCTCACTCAAGACGCCAGGAGCGCCAAGAAAATCGATTTGTCACCCATCTTCTTCGCGTTCTTTGCGGCTGCGAGAGGAATCCCTTTCTTGCATTCAAAAAAAAGCGTATTGATTTCTCTGGCATCCCGTTGTCGCAACAGGGGTATTCATCCCCGCTTGTGCAGGGAGGGAAATATCGATATGGTTACGGTTGGGAATTTGGCAGGCTTATGGCCCCTGATGTGGAAAAGCTATACGGATATCTTGCCACGCTGTCGCAATTACCAGGGGGATTCCCAAGGCAATGATTATGGCGCCCCAGAGCAGGCCAGCAACGGGAAGCAGGAGGATGGCCCCGACGGGGATACCCAGGGCGATTTGCCAGGTGCTGAGGTCCTCAACAGGAAAGCCGATAAGAATGATGGCTGATAGCAGGTTTGCCAGCAGGTAGAGTTTGGTGCCGCTGAATTTGGCGGCACGGGTAAAAGCAGTTTCGAGTATGTCCATTTCCAATAACCTCCCGGTTTCGGTTTCTATTGGCGCGGTGCTGGCGGGTTCGTTTCGTCAGGTGCTAAAACGCCCTCGCTCTCCAGCACATCATTGCTGGCACCAAGCGCACCGTTTGGCCACTTGAGCTCATCGGGTATCACCTCCCAGTAGCGGGTGGCCTCTTCATGCTCTCCGCGCAGTTGCAAAAGCTTCCATATAGTCACCGTGTCGGTGATGCCAAAGTCGTCATACTCCTCCCTGGCAAAGGAGGGAGTGCTGCCGTCGTCCAGGAGTAAGCCAAGGGCCTCAAGCTCTCCTTTTGCTGGGTTGAAGTCATGTACGTTGATCACTCAACTGGCCTCCTCAGCTTGGCATTGAGTATGTTGTCATCATCGTCCAGGTGGACGAGAGAGCCGCTTGTATGCTCCAAGTATCAGCTTTGCTGGCTTTTCGGCAAGGATTTTCGCCACGTGAGTTATCGCATTTTCCGGATAATTATTGAGAACCCACGTGGCCAGACTTCCAACTGGAGCAGGAGCATCAAGCGCTTCAAAAATGCGAGCAAGGTTTTTGGCGGGCTGGCGGTAGCCGTATCCGTTTACGATTATATTTTGCTGGATTTCCGCCAGGTCAATACTATCCACTTCCATCTTGACGCTTACGCCTGCCATGACTATATTCCTTTCAGGCGAGTGATGTTAGAAACTTTCGGCGCGCTAACACGGGTATCCTTGATCTACTCAGGGCCACCTGGATGGAGGGACGGTCGGCCTCCCACTCGCCTAATCGTCAATCTCACCCCAGATAATCGTATAGCGTTGTCAATCATGAAATACCTGAGCATCCACCTTAAACACCGAGCGAGTGCTGTTAGGGTGGTTTTTCTATTTTAGCCGCAAAATTATCATGCAAGGCTGCGGTTCATCCCCGCGTGTGCGGGGAACATGCCATATCCAGAAAAGCAAGCGTACTGAAAGACGGTTCATCCCCGCGTGTGCGGGGAACATATGTAGACGGTATTCGCCGGGTGAATTTATCGCGGTTCATCCCCGCGTGTGCGGGGAACATGATCGATAATGTACTCTATACGTTCTATAATTCGGTTCATCCCCGCGTGTGCGGGGAACATCACTATCAAGGACGACCTGGCCCACAACCGAACGGTTCATCCCCGCGTGTGCGGGGAACATAATCGCGCAAATGCCCAAACTGCACCAACGGACGGTTCATCCCCGCGTGTGCGGGGAACATAATCGCGCAAATGCCCAAACTGCACCAACGGACGGTTCATCCCCGCGTGTGCGGGGAACATTGCATAGTTCCACGCTGCGCTCACTCAAGACGCGGTTCATCCCCGCGTGTGCGGGGAACATCCCTGATGACATGCATCGCTTATGGGGAGGCTCGGTTCATCCCCGCGTGTGCGGGGAACATTCGGCTGCGTTGCTGGATGTGGTGCGGGGGTACGGTTCATCCCCGCGTGTGCGGGGAACATGCCGCCCACCAGGAGCTGGTGCAGTGGCTTGGCGGTTCATCCCCGCGTGTGCGGGGAACATACATATGCAGTTATCTTTCGAGGCAGGGACAGCGGTTCATCCCCGCGTGTGCGGGGAACATCTCAGAGCGATAAATGGCAGTGACAAACCAGTCGGTTCATCCCCGCGTGTGCGGGGAACATTGGAATATACTGTATTACAGGGTTTTCACCCTCGGTTCATCCCCGCGTGTGCGGGGAACATTTCCAGAAGGAGTGCGTAAGTTTTTCCGCCACCGGTTCATCCCCGCGTGTGCGGGGAACATCCCGCCGCGTTGTGCCCGATACCCATAACGGCCGGTTCATCCCCGCGTGTGCGGGGAACATATGTATTGCACTGTCCAGGGAATGGTAGAGCGCGGTTCATCCCCGCGTGTGCGGGGAACATGCTGGAACACACTAACGATAACATGATTATTTCGGTTCATCCCCGCGTGTGCGGGGAACATTCTGGTGCTCAATATAACCAAAGACGGCCGTACGGTTCATCCCCGCGTGTGCGGGGAACATCAAGCGCCGTAGCTTTACGCTACTAGCGTTTGCGGTTCATCCCCGCGTGTGCGGGGAACATTACAAATCTACCGCAGTGATTACATTGTATACCGGTTCATCCCCGCGTGTGCGGGGAACATTTGTCCGCCTCGTGAACCAAGCTGAATATATTCGGTTCATCCCCGCGTGTGCGGGGAACATGCGGCGACGTGGTAGAAATCGACGATAGTTTTCGGTTCATCCCCGCGTGTGCGGGGAACATATATTTGTTATTACAGGAGGATGGTATTATGCCGGTTCATCCCCGCGTGTGCGGGGAACATCCGCCCAGCAGACAGTTGAGCGCAAGTCCGGCCGGTTCATCCCCGCGTGTGCGGGGAACATTCTATAGAAGTATCTGTAACAAAGTCCCAGTCCGGTTCATCCCCGCGTGTGCGGGGAACATATCCTGCCCTGCTGCCAGTGACTCTTTAAACCCGGTTCATCCCCGCGTGTGCGGGGAACATAATGATGCGGGCATCGTCAAAGCTCCACCAGTCGGTTCATCCCCGCGTGTGCGGGGAACATATGCAGATATTGCAGGCTATCAGCAACGGTTCCGGTTCATCCCCGCGTGTGCGGGGAACATGTATAAAACCGTTTTGGTGTCAAGCATTATCCCGGTTCATCCCCGCGTGTGCGGGGAACATGCTCCGGGCTGGCTGGCGATGTGGTGCAGCAGCGGTTCATCCCCGCGTGTGCGGGGAACATGCAGGAAATAAAAAGGAGATCGCTATGCAATGCGGTTCATCCCCGCGTGTGCGGGGAACATATACGGGTAATAGAGCCGATATGGGAGACCCGCGGTTCATCCCCGCGTGTGCGGGGAACATCCAAGCCTCAGAGTGTCCGCCACCCCCTCCGGCGGTTCATCCCCGCGTGTGCGGGGAACATCTCGATATCGGCTATCTGTCCGAAGTTGACCCCGGTTCATCCCCGCGTGTGCGGGGAACATACCAAAAGGCGACACCCGTGCCCGCCTTGTCACGGTTCATCCCCGCGTGTGCGGGGAACATCTCTGGGGTGATGAATGACCCCGACAGAAGTTCGGTTCATCCCCGCGTGTGCGGGGAACATCCAGTGGCGTTGGCGTGGGTATCAACAGTATCCGGTTCATCCCCGCGTGTGCGGGGAACATTTTAACTGTTCATCTATTCTGATTGGAATAGACGGTTCATCCCCGCGTGTGCGGGGAACATACCGAGCATAGATGCAAGGTTCGCCCGGCCCTCGGTTCATCCCCGCGTGTGCGGGGAACATGCGGGAGGTTTGAGCCCTGGGACTTTGAATATCGGTTCATCCCCGCGTGTGCGGGGAACATGAAATGGCAATGGAAGAAAATCGTGCTATACTCGGTTCATCCCCGCGTGTGCGGGGAACATCGAATAATGATGAGCGACGAGTATAGACTGCTCGGTTCATCCCCGCGTGTGCGGGGAACATACCAGGTTATTGTGGCGCTCCTGCGCTACGGCCGGTTCATCCCCGCGTGTGCGGGGAACATCCCTGCAGGCATCCCTCAATGAAACCCAACAGCGGTTCATCCCCGCGTGTGCGGGGAACATAGCTGTGCCGCATTTGCCGATGTACCGCCCTACGGTTCATCCCCGCGTGTGCGGGGAACATAGATGGGCGGCGAATGGCAGGAGCAAAGCCGCCGGTTCATCCCCGCGTGTGCGGGGAACATGTTGGGGCAGACGCCCAGGGCGTCAATGACGGCGGTTCATCCCCGCGTGTGCGGGGAACATGTTTTGTAGTGCGCTCCCCTGTGCAAGAATTTCGGTTCATCCCCGCGTGTGCGGGGAACATAGCGCAGCATCCTGCGCTACTACCACATGGGCCGGTTCATCCCCGCGTGTGCGGGGAACATATCAGCGCCCCCTCGGTTTTTCCCAGGCCGGGCGGTTCATCCCCGCGTGTGCGGGGAACATGGTTATGATTTCAAAGTGGGCATTCTCTGGCACGGTTCATCCCCGCGTGTGCGGGGAACATTATTTGCGCCATGATCTCCGCTCTTTTTGTCTCGGTTCATCCCCGCGTGTGCGGGGAACATCTGCCGGGGCAGGCGTTATAGGGGACGGGTTGCGGTTCATCCCCGCGTGTGCGGGGAACATGCACAGTTTTGGCAAGGGATCAACGTTGGCCACGGTTCATCCCCGCGTGTGCGGGGAACATGTCCATCCTGCCATTTTGATTTTGTGTGATCCCGGTTCATCCCCGCGTGTGCGGGGAACATACCAGCACCACCAGCGCCATCAATAGCACCGCCGGTTCATCCCCGCGTGTGCGGGGAACATACCAGGGCGCCAGCGAGGAATGTTGGCACAATCGGTTCATCCCCGCGTGTGCGGGGAACATTGAGATGGGCGGCACTGACCGCCCTTTTCCAACGGTTCATCCCCGCGTGTGCGGGGAACATCATACGGCGCTGAACAAATCACGGTTGTTGTGCGGTTCATCCCCGCGTGTGCGGGGAACATCCAGTGGCCGCCACGGATCGGGATGCGCTCCCCGGTTCATCCCCGCGTGTGCGGGGAACATTCCTGCATAGCCGCCAGGTCAATCTCATCCGTCGGTTCATCCCCGCGTGTGCGGGGAACATAACAGGTTGCCCACCAGCAGCGCCCGGTATCCCGGTTCATCCCCGCGTGTGCGGGGAACATCCGATAATTCCATGGATGGGCGGAAAGAGCCGCGGTTCATCCCCGCGTGTGCGGGGAACATACCTGATACCAGGGGTCATGGAAGAAGACCCGCGGTTCATCCCCGCGTGTGCGGGGAACATGTTCCGCCCAGGTGTTGGATCGGCCCATAAATCGGTTCATCCCCGCGTGTGCGGGGAACATGACAGGCTCAAGTTCCTGGCCGCCGTGGACGACGGTTCATCCCCGCGTGTGCGGGGAACATGTGTAAAAAACTCATGCATCACCTCCAGCGGCCGGTTCATCCCCGCGTGTGCGGGGAACATTCGCAATATCGCAGTGGTGCGCGTTGAAATCACGGTTCATCCCCGCGTGTGCGGGGAACATGGGTGCAAATCCGCATCCGCACAAGCGCAGGACGGTTCATCCCCGCGTGTGCGGGGAACATAAACCGTCGCGCCTGCTCTTGTCGTATATCCTCGGTTCATCCCCGCGTGTGCGGGGAACATTTTGCTCCGCTCCTGCAGGAGGTTGCCGACCACGGTTCATCCCCGCGTGTGCGGGGAACATGCGCACACGCGAGGGGCCATAACATGGGAAGTCGGTTCATCCCCGCGTGTGCGGGGAACATTCATCACGCCATGCAATACCGTTCAAAGCGTCCGGTTCATCCCCGCGTGTGCGGGGAACATTGTACGCCAACCCTGCTGCCCCTCAGAAGTTTCGGTTCATCCCCGCGTGTGCGGGGAACATTGCCCCCCGAGTGATTACGTCGCCGTCGCTATCGGTTCATCCCCGCGTGTGCGGGGAACATAACGCCACAGGGAAAACCACCCTGTTTGACGCCGGTTCATCCCCGCGTGTGCGGGGAACATTTTATCGATCCCAGTTCCAGTGGTTATCGAGGCGGTTCATCCCCGCGTGTGCGGGGAACATTTGACAAGGTGTTCGGCACAAGCCTCTGCAGACGGTTCATCCCCGCGTGTGCGGGGAACATCCCTTAACAAAAAGAAGCACCTATACGAGTGCCGGTTCATCCCCGCGTGTGCGGGGAACATTTCTGGGGAAAATTCAGGGCCAGGTACGGGGGCGGTTCATCCCCGCGTGTGCGGGGAACATGTTTCCGAACGTGTCTATTTTGGCAATGTCAACGGTTCATCCCCGCGTGTGCGGGGAACATTGACGGTCTTTTTGCTGCCGTATTTACTGCGCCGGTTCATCCCCGCGTGTGCGGGGAACATCGATCAAAGCGATCCATTGCTGAGGAGATAATCGGTTCATCCCCGCGTGTGCGGGGAACATGTCTTTCCGCTGCTGTCGGGTCTGTTTTGTCGCGGTTCATCCCCGCGTGTGCGGGGAACATTGGAGGGCGCGTTGACTGATTCTGGGCAATTCCGGTTCATCCCCGCGTGTGCGGGGAACATATTCCGATCTTCCTGCGTGTCAACTCCTGCAACGGTTCATCCCCGCGTGTGCGGGGAACATTTGTTTCCGCTCCAATTCGTCTATTTTGTCCGCGGTTCATCCCCGCGTGTGCGGGGAACATGATGATGATAAGTGTCGTCCCAACGGGCCATGCGGTTCATCCCCGCGTGTGCGGGGAACATTTACGCTTGGCTGAATTTGATCAGTTTAATTGCGGTTCATCCCCGCGTGTGCGGGGAACATGTTGATTTGAACACGTTCGAGCGCCGCGACTACGGTTCATCCCCGCGTGTGCGGGGAACATTACACCGTCCCCCATTGGCGCTCTGAGAGCCACGGTTCATCCCCGCGTGTGCGGGGAACATGCAGGTGTAAAAAATTGAGACAGATAAATTGCCGGTTCATCCCCGCGTGTGCGGGGAACATAGCGCACCATGGTGGGCAGATCGCCCCGTGAGCGGTTCATCCCCGCGTGTGCGGGGAACATTAAAGGTCGGCACTAATTCCCATTTCTTACACCGGTTCATCCCCGCGTGTGCGGGGAACATGGTATCATTTCATTTAACTCAAATAGCGTATACGGTTCATCCCCGCGTGTGCGGGGAACATCACTACAGAGCAGCTACACCAATTTATCGAATCGGTTCATCCCCGCGTGTGCGGGGAACATGGAATTGTCCGCTCTATTGACTACCACAACGTCGGTTCATCCCCGCGTGTGCGGGGAACATCTCAGGTGAAACAGGCAGACGGAAATTCTCTGCGGTTCATCCCCGCGTGTGCGGGGAACATCAGACTCTGCCGATTTGTTTGTGGTTTGGTAGCGGTTCATCCCCGCGTGTGCGGGGAACATCAAACTGGCGGCCGGTTAATCTAACACTGCTGCGGTTCATCCCCGCGTGTGCGGGGAACATTTGACGAACTTGCGGTTCCCCGCCACATCGCCCGGTTCATCCCCGCGTGTGCGGGGAACATTGGGTCACGTTCGTAGAGAAGTATGGCATGCCCGGTTCATCCCCGCGTGTGCGGGGAACATATCCAGCTCGCCGGATTTAGCCAAGACATAAGCGGTTCATCCCCGCGTGTGCGGGGAACATGACGTGAACAAAGGGGTTCTGTTCCATAAAGACGGTTCATCCCCGCGTGTGCGGGGAACATTTCATCTGCTTGCACATAGAAAGCAAATACGCCGGTTCATCCCCGCGTGTGCGGGGAACATACACTGATAAGAAGCCTGATGCTGAATTTGCGCGGTTCATCCCCGCGTGTGCGGGGAACATTTTGTCGCCAGGGATATATTCAACGGTGTGGGCGGTTCATCCCCGCGTGTGCGGGGAACATCCCATCTGGATAGCGGATTCCTGGTCACATCCCGGTTCATCCCCGCGTGTGCGGGGAACATGTAAAAAACATAACAACATCCATGACATGCTCCGGTTCATCCCCGCGTGTGCGGGGAACATGGCATAAGTGCTGTGGCTTCCAGCAGGTTCATCGGTTCATCCCCGCGTGTGCGGGGAACATGGCGAGTGGCCAGCTCCCAGGGAGAGGCCGCCCGGTTCATCCCCGCGTGTGCGGGGAACATTATGACGATGGTGTGGGCGTGCAAACCATCGGCGGTTCATCCCCGCGTGTGCGGGGAACATCCGACTGGATCGAGGAGAACCTGACCCCGCTGCGGTTCATCCCCGCGTGTGCGGGGAACATTGCGGGAAAGCGCTGTAGTAACGCCTGCTCGCCGGTTCATCCCCGCGTGTGCGGGGAACATATTCTCTGGCCTCCGGACGGGCTACCCTGGGCCGGTTCATCCCCGCGTGTGCGGGGAACATATCCAGAGTCATTCTGCCGTCGGCCAGAACACCGGTTCATCCCCGCGTGTGCGGGGAACATGATTCTGTTCCGATTCGAGGTGCCCAGTCTGCCGGTTCATCCCCGCGTGTGCGGGGAACATCCCCAGATGCGTTTCCAGCGCGACTCGACTCCCGGTTCATCCCCGCGTGTGCGGGGAACATGTTGTGTGTGAGTGTCGGTATGTATATATTCCCGGTTCATCCCCGCGTGTGCGGGGAACATAGGAGCAACACGGCGGCCACGGTGGGCGACACCGGTTCATCCCCGCGTGTGCGGGGAACATGGTGGCTGTTTTAGTTTTTGAATTTGTAAACACGGTTCATCCCCGCGTGTGCGGGGAACATGGTTGATGTCGGTCGACATTAGAATGGAGGGCCGGTTCATCCCCGCGTGTGCGGGGAACATTGCGCTGTATTTGGTCTGGATGATCTCAGCGTCGGTTCATCCCCGCGTGTGCGGGGAACATACCCTTTTTTCGCAGACGCACAGGGACAGGCGCGGTTCATCCCCGCGTGTGCGGGGAACATGTGCGGCCCGGTGTAGCGCCTGGCGTCCTTCACGGTTCATCCCCGCGTGTGCGGGGAACATCTGGTGCGCCAAATGGTGCTGGTGAATATGCACGGTTCATCCCCGCGTGTGCGGGGAACATCGGGCTAGTGTCGTATGCGCGGGCCACTTTGTCGGTTCATCCCCGCGTGTGCGGGGAACATCAGCGGCCGCATTATCGAGAAAATTTATGAGACGGTTCATCCCCGCGTGTGCGGGGAACATACTACTTCAACCAACGCAACCCGACCGAGAAACGGTTCATCCCCGCGTGTGCGGGGAACATGCGAGCGGTGTTGCCGATTTTCTGCAATGCAGCGGTTCATCCCCGCGTGTGCGGGGAACATTCTGCCATCTTCTGCATGGCGTGTTCCTCGCCCGGTTCATCCCCGCGTGTGCGGGGAACATACATCCACATGCTTACCAAGCAACTCAAGGTTCGGTTCATCCCCGCGTGTGCGGGGAACATCACAGGCGAAAGCGACATCCGGCACATGAAAACGGTTCATCCCCGCGTGTGCGGGGAACATACCAGTACCAAGCTCAGAGCTGAAACCCAGGTCGGTTCATCCCCGCGTGTGCGGGGAACATCCGGAATGTGATGTTCAGCTCTAGGGCAAGTCCGGTTCATCCCCGCGTGTGCGGGGAACATCCGGCTACGAGTGGGCTGATTCCTCAACCGGCTGGTTCATCCCCGCGTGTGCGGGGAACATACTGTCCTGTACGCCGAAAACGCTGGCATACCCGGTTCATCCCCGCGTGTGCGGGGAACATCAGCCCGTGCGGAGGGTCTAAGAGGAGTACTACGGTTCATCCCCGCGTGTGCGGGGAACATACTCATGATTTCATCGCCGATGCGCACCGTGCCGGTTCATCCCCGCGTGTGCGGGGAACATTGCTGCTCGTTCACATATTCCAGCACAGCCGCCGGTTCATCCCCGCGTGTGCGGGGAACATGACTGTGAATCGCCCCTCAGATGGCCATATATCGGTTCATCCCCGCGTGTGCGGGGAACATACTTCCTCTATCTCTCCAGAAACAAATGGTTCCCGGAGCGATAAATTTCCTACCACGATTGCCTGGTCAAGAGAACGAGGTTCTTGACCTCATAATAACGCACTTGGGGTAAAAACGTTACTTTGGAATTCTTCTGCACCACCAATAGCTTTCTGGCAGGTTTGTTGACCGGGAACTCTGATACTCGGTGGTGAGCGAGCGAAATATTGCATCCGCTTTTTCTATTCGGTTCATATAGGGCGCACGTTGTTCAGTGTTCGCCAGCACGAGGGTGCTTTCCAGTGCTGATCGGATGGATAGGTCGTGGTCAAACTCTTCCAGGCTGATACTGTTTTCCTGCATCCAGGCGGTACAGTCTTCCCATGGTTTCACATAGGGTTCCAATGCCTTGAGGGGTTCTCCGACGGCATGTCCGGTCAGAAGGTGATGCCGTGTCAACGGGTCTGGTTCGCCGTGCTGAGCTATGTACTGTTTCAGGCGTTGCTTGTGTCTGTAGGGTGGCATTTTTCCTCCAGAAAAAACGAAACGAGCTTTACTCCTTCCATTTCCACTGGCGTGCGGCGATTGGCTCCAAAGGTTATAAAGTCGAATCCAGATTCGGTGTTGGTACTCCAGGCTATGATGGCATTTCCGTCTTCGATTCCCTTTTCCACATTTTCCCAGAGCATTTCCCGTACCCGCCGCGACACTTTCCCCACATAGACTCCTGCGCGTATTTCCAGCAGCCACAAAGCCAATCTCCCACGCAAGCGAGGGGGTGCATTTTCAACCACGATGACCAGCATCACCTATTCCTTCCTTATTGGGTATGGCCACGTCCACGGCTTCTTCGTGGATTTCCGGCACTTTGTGACCTCCGGCTGCCAATACTTGTTCGATACTGGGAATAATGCGTTGCAACAAACGGGTTTGTCGAAACATATCACGGCAGGCGATGCGGGTATCCCGTTCGGGGTTGTGGGGTCTTTTGGCGGCTACGCGAAATGCGGCGGGAACAACGGTGTCGAACTTGAAGATGTCAGCAATGTCATAGACAAAGGATTGGGGTTTGCCGGTATGAATGAACCCCACTGCTGGTGCATAGCCTGCAGCCAGGATCGCGGCTTCGGTAATTCCATAGAGGCACGCCGTCGCGGAGGAAAGACAGCGGTTGGCAATATCACCGCTGCCCCATGTGCGGTGGTCGTAGTTGCGGTTGCGCCATGGCACACCGTACTGCTTGGCCAGCAGTTCGTACATCTTACGGACCCGTGCACCTTCAATGCCGCGCAGTTGCTGGATGCTGCGCTTGGCTGGCGGCTCTTCGCGAAAGCGCAATTCATACATCTTGCGCACAACTTTCAAGCGGGCATTATCATCAAGGGCAAGTTTGGCCTGGTACAGCAAGCGGTCTGCGCGAGCACCTCCGGGCTGGCCGGAGGCATAAAGGCGCACTCCTCCTTCGCCTACCCATATAAGCAGGCATCCCACCCGTGCGGCAAGGGTAACGGCGGCGTGGGAAACCCTGGTTCCCGGCTCCAGCATCAGGCAGGAGACCGACCCCACGGGGATGTGGGTTCGAACACCATTTTTATCCACCAGAACAAAAGCTCCGTCTATGACATCCAGCTGGCCATATTCAAGAAAAAGGACCGACAGGCGGTCCTTTATGGGAATGGGTTTCAGGGGCGGGAGGTAATCACTCATGACTTGCCTTTCAGCTTCTTTATGGCCTCCGGTTCATCTAGATAGTTTTCCCGAGTGGAAACGGGAACATGTGTCTCCTTTTCCAACTTCTTGCGAGCATCTCCGGCAATCCTGCCACCACGGCGTGCGGCTGTGCGATTCTCCGTAAACCCCTGGGCATCGGCCTTGCGGGTAATTTCCGTTGTGGCCGCTTCTCCAAGCATGGAAAAGATCAGCTCCAGGTCGGTCATGTGGTCGCGCAGGTTTTCCCGATCAAGGCCCTTGTACTGCTTGTACTCGCTGGGAGTCATTCCGAATGCAGCCTTACTGATTTCCGCAGTCAGAATGGCGTACTCGGGTGATTCGCCAACATCACGATTTTTCCATTCCTCGGTCAGTTCCGCCCGAACAGCAATGCCGCGCATGCGCTTTTCAATCCAGGCATCGGAGTACCCTTTGGCTTTGTACAACTCGCGCGTACGGGCTGTTGCCAGCTCCGGGTCTTCTATCTCCTGCACTCGCTCATAGCCAACTTTAGCAAGCCAGCGCTTGAATGGCTCCGCTTTGGGGGAGGGTATAGACTGGATAATGCGGAAGATGCCTTCGGTGTTGGCGCAGTTTATACGCTGTTTTCCGCCTTCTGTTTCAAGCAAAAGGGGGGTGGCAATCTGCCCCCACCCTTTCGCTAACTCCCTATCTCTTCTCCGCATATCCTTTACGTAACCAGCTGCGTCTAGTGAATCAGTGAGTGCAAAAACAACATCTGTTATAGCAAACCACCACTCGCCATTATGCAGTGTGCGACGAATGTGCTTGTCTTTAAAGACGACAACTTTATCTGTCATAAGTCACCGAATCGGCATCTCCGATTTGGTGTATACAAACCCTGCGAGGTGAAAACTGCCGATTTTCACTGGCAAAGCTGACAGGAAGATCGGGCAGACTATCCTTCCCTTTACTGAAGTCCTCCACGTCTTCTTGGCGAGTGAACGCCGAGAGGGGAGCTTCACCAATCAGTAGTTGCAATGCGGCACTTTTCGTTTCGCACAAACCGGCATAGACAGGTGCACTGGGAATGCATGACTTTCGGCCAAGATATGTCCCCCAGACTGGATCTTGCAGAGCTTCTGCAACCTCTGCAAGGTATTCACTTGCCCCTTCAATAATTACGCCAAATGCGGCGTCTGTAAGGTACTGACGGTGTGTTAATACGCAGTCACTGTTAATAGCTCCGCTCGCCCGGCGAGTATTCTGGACAGTGTGGTAATCCTCCAGACGACGAACGGGAAGAAACCTTTCCTTGAATTGCTTCCGGGGGATCGCGATGACAGTCATTTTAGTTACCTGAAACGCCTCCAAAAACGGTGCTTCCTCGCTACTGCCACGGGAGATACCACATGCCGCAGCGCATATTCCGGCAATAGCGCTTTTGGTGGGCATCAATCCAGTTCTGCGGCGATTATACTGGCTGTCCAGACCCCATGATTGCATGGGGCCTTCGAGGCGCATAGCCAGAAAGCTGATGTCAGTGGACATGGCTCGTTACCTTATCGATGAAGTCATGCAGCTTTACTTCAGGTATGGCGACCTCTGCAACAGCCTCCAGTCCCCAGGTATCCTTAAGTTTTGAATATTCATCCTGCAAAAGCTCAACCGACTTTGCTGCGTAGCCTTGTGACGTCCTGACAGGCGATTCAAAGGCATTAATCAACTGAATAGGATGCCCCTTCTCACGTACGACTCCCAATACATAGCAGGGAAGGGTGTTCCCGTTCATCGTGTTTTTTCTTGCGCCAGGGACGGCTTTAATGGTTGCCTCAATAAATGTAGCTACCACTTTCTTCCGCTCGTCAGCGCTTAATATCCCAAGGTGATCAGCGTCGGCAAGCATATCCAGGTTCAATGCCGCAAAACGATAGTATGTTGCGGAATTGAATTCCAGTGTACTGGTCATGCCTGCTCCTGACTCCTCTGCTGGCTGCAGGTCATCCACGGCGGAGAAGAAATCAATCTCATTGTCAACCTTGTGAGTTGAGAGGGCATGGGAAAACATACTTGCGGCTTCAACTGTAAGTGAGTGATCGCTAGCAACCATGCGGCCAAAAAGAGAGATATCTGCGGCATCACTCAAATGTTCTGGTTTGATCCCTTTGATTGCCTTTTTGGCATCCTTTTCTTCTGCAAATTTCCTTGCAATAGTCTCCAGTTCCAGAGGCGAAAGGAAATATAATGTCGTCGACTTTACTTTGTCTTTGCTTTTGGCATCCACCTTCACGAGGGCATCGACAATGCTCTTCGCTCCATCACTTGCTTCGTCAGCAGAAAATCCAGCATCCTCCATGGCCTTTACGAGTGGGGCATGCATTAAGCGAGTGCGTTCACCTTGAAAAAGGTCTGGGGCTATTTCTTTGGCCATTTCGCGAATTGCACGCTTCCAGGACTGACTGGAAACCCTGGCGCGTTGGGCACCGCCAAATACCGCTGTCTTCGGGGAATTCAGGTCATCGCGATTCAGGCAGGAAACTGGGACCGATTGAATAATGTGTAATTCCAAATGCTTCATAATACTCTCCTTCGTAAATCAGTTCACAGGTTTCAGAAGCAGCAGACCAAAGCCGAACCCTTTTGCGCTGCCAATGCCTGCAGAGTAGGTTTGCTGAAATAATTCCCGGTTTGTCACTTCAAGTATTCCGCGAAACTGCACTCCACCATGATAGGCACTATGACCTTTCTTCCTGAAGTGACTTTCTGCCATTGGGCTGATATCCAGTGGCGCATTATCAAGTAGACGAAATCCGCCAGGAATTTCCTTTCCTGTTTTGGGGTTTCGGCAACGTGCATCACCCTTTCTGGAAAGCCAGGATCGCAATTCCTCTGTGTCCACGATGGGGATACGTTTTCCTCGAATACGATTCCCCTCAGCATCACGCTGAACCACGCTTTTCACGGGGTTTGCCCTAACATCAAAATAATAGCGATGGTGATGTAAAAACCCGGGAGCGATCTCTTTCAGGAAAAAATTTTCTTGCGGACACCACTCGGGAAGCTGTGGTTTTCTGGCAGAAAGCAGCCAGACTCTGAATTTTCCTTCCAGTGCATCCAGGCGAGTGAGAAAATCACGAGCTGCATTCTCATCACCTGGAAAACACTGCCACACTCCTTTATGCCAGGAGTAGCTGTCATAAAAACGATACCTGCGAGCTGTTCCGGCATCTATTTCCATTTGAGTGAGCCATTTCATGCGCCCTCCTCCAATGGTTCTGTTCCGGGTGCCCAGAATTCTCGTGCCCATTCATTCTGTACCCGTTGGCGCTTATGGGGCCATTCGCGCAGGTCATACAAAAGTCGCTCATAATTGATGGCCACTCCCTGAGATTTTGCCAGCATCAGTATGCGCAAAACCCGGCTATTCAGCTCTTCACCGCTCTCTGCAGTGATAAGCAGCTGAAATCGGCGCTCGGTAGGTGTCAATTTGCTGTCTTCCCCCCGCCGTTCATCCCGCGAGCGCTCTATGGACCGACATGCTGTGCCAAGATTGCCAGTAGAGGTTTCTTCGGGATGCATGGCATATAAACCGGCAATAAACGCTGCAACTTCGTCATCGACGGCAATTCCCAGTCGATTCAGTGCAGGCCAGGCTCGGTGTCGCTTATTCGGCGTCAGGATACAGCGCAAATTCGCCATGATTCCCCGGTCATCCTTACGCTTCCGAAGCCGTTCCAGTAAACTACTCATCGCTCACTCCTTCCTCTTCCTGGTTATCTGTTTGCGCACTTGCCTTGTGGCTAGTAAGTTTTTGCCAGCCTTTGGAAAAGGCACGAATCTGTCTCGGTGTTTCCTGCCCGCAAGCAGTGCGGTATGCATCACAAGCTGCATAGAACAGCATTTTTCTCCATTTCTCCCTCGTCTCATCAACGTGGTCGCCTCCGATAGATTGAACGTGCTCCATAAGGTAGCCAAGATTCTTTTCTATTGCTGTCCAATAGTGCGTTGTCGCTTTCGAGTGTAGTTTTGATTTGAGCTCACCCGAACTTGCTCCGGCATTTTTTATACGCCCTTCCCAGCCACCATCATATTCCATTCTATACGTCTCTACTGCCCAGCCAAGACGCGATGCAAGCTGCTCTGCCGACTTTACTTCCTTCTCATACGTACTCACTCCCACTGCAGTAGAGAGTCTGCCGGGAACATGAAAGACGGATTCAACAGTATCAACGACTGTTGCCTGATTACGAGCCAATGCCGAAACCGTAACATCACATTCATCTCCTGCGCTTAGGTTAAGCAATGTAAGGGGGCCACCGGCCTCACCTGCTTTGCGCTTCACCATAAGAGCACCAAGCTCTCGCCACAGCTGTCGCGAAGGACGAAAAGACAACAAGGCTCGTTCTTCTTTTTTGTTTTTCATCTTCACAATCTCTGCTGCAGAGGGTTCCGCAGAAAACCCTTCCGCGTAATTTGGATAGGCCAAGCCTTCACCAAACAAAAGATGATTACCGCCAGGGTGGAGAAGGAGAAAACGCGAAAGAGGCATCAAACGACCGGTAAAGCTCTTTGTTGCATTATCAATCGCCTGTTCACTATCCCATGAATCTGGCATGCTTTCCCATACAGGGCGGCCAATCTTATGCCCATAACATTTTCCAATATCATCGTGAGTTATCAGGTTAAGGTAAACTGTTTCAACAAGGTTTTTTCCCCGTAAAAACGCATGTATCATGGATGCAGGCACACATGGCGCATCACGGGCTGTTTTTGCTGTTTGTTTTCCATCCCAGTAAATTTGCGAGCTGAGTCCTCCCGTTGAGAAACATAAAAAAGTAATCATTGACAGTATTGTGCTTTCAATCGGAAAAACACGGCTTTCGCGCATCCCACCATGATCATTTAACGTACTGTTGTTTCCAGTTGCACATGTAAAATTCAGCTTTGATACCGAAGTCCACCCAGTCAAGTCATCAGTGGGTGTATTTTGGTCGGGAAACCGTGAAATATTCGGCATTTGCAGCCACGGCTTTTCTGGATGAAACAGGTCAAAAGAATCCTGCCATTGCTTGAGATATGCACCCGTTGCGGCAGCAACCTTATGCGGCACCTGCTCCCACTCATCAAGATCTTTGGGGCCGTTCAACGCAGCATGGGCAACACACAAAAGTAAGCGCATCAGTGCAACACGCTCATGGGGGCGTACGGCAAAATCAGCATACTGTTCCCCCTTGGCAAAAACATCATGGATGCTGGCAAAATTACGCTCTCCGCTGTGGTTGATTACCGGTATCCAAGGGTCAAATGCGACATTCATGTCCCCTCCTTTGCATGTTGTTTCTTTATGTACAGTCCCAGGGTATCACTATAGGAAAGTTCGATATTCCCCTTAACGCCTTTACAGGAGATTGAGTTGTCTTCATGCACTATGGCAACAGAATGTCTTTCGTGCAGGTACGGGACAAATTTCGTGCAGGGAGTCTCCCTCACATGGTAATCGGCTACCTTGACAAGGTTCCTGTGAATGGCTTTTGCCATAGAAAAACAAAAGTCAGGGGACAGTGTCAGGGAAGTCCCATCCAGAAAGGTTACACTCTTGTCATCAAGCTGACGGCAAAGGACCACGGGAATCGTGTCGATTTCACTGATTCTGGTCTGCACGCCTTCCTGGTCGTCAAGCGCAAGTTGCCAGATATTGCTGTTTCTCTTTGCATGCATTTCCTTGGCAGAATCGCTTGCAAACCAATTATCAGAAAGCTCCTGCCATGAAGCTGGTTCACCCTCAAGTTCTGCGTATGTGCTCTCAATCAGCCATCGAATCTGGGATGGGATTTCGACACTTTGAAGCTTCTTCCAAAGCTCTAGCGTCCGCAAAAGGATGTAAGGCGCATATACTTTGGCCTTATTGCCAAGTGCGTTAACAATTTCCTTCGGTGGCATTACGCGAAGCTCTTCAAGAGTTGCTGTTTCGTCAATGATGCAGACTTTCGGTCCGATTGCCTCTGCTGGCCGATTATCTCTTGGGTGTCGCCATAAACGCCCAAGTCGCTGAAGCAACATATCGGTAGGGGCAAGCTCTGTTACCAGCAAGTCAGCATCAAGATCAACGCTTTGCTCGACTATTTGGGTTGAAACCAAAATGCACCCACAGCGGTTGTCTTCACCCTTACCGAGACGTTCCATCCAGAGTCCCTCAAGATTCTCACGACGCCAATAGGGGAAACGGGAGTGGAGCAAGCCAACCGGAAAATCATTGTTCACGTGTTCGTATATCTTGCCATATTGACTTTGGGCTGATTCTACGGTGTTGCAAATCCATAAAACCGTTCCACCAGCATACGCAATGGCAAGGGCCTGCTCCATGGCCGACTGACTGCTCGTAAATTCAACTCTGACAGTTTGTGAAGGTGGCGAAAGCGTTGCCACAGGTGAAATATGGCCAGAGCGATTTTTGCCAGAAATCAGGGGATAGGGAGCATTATGGGCATCTGGGCCTTCAGCTGTGAGAAGCAATTGTGAACGCCGCTTCCCGGACAATGTTGCGGAAAGAATAATGACGGTACAGCCAAGGCGTTCCAGGGTTGAGACCAGTACATCGATCAGGGTCCCCGTGTAGAGGTCATAGGAGTGAACTTCATCCAACACTACTACTTTGCCCGCAAGAGCAAAATAGCGGACAAAAAAGTGTTTTGCTGCTACGACGGCAAGAAGAGCCTGGTCAACGGTCCCCACGCCAAAGCTTGCCAGCAGCGAACGTTTCGTTGAAGCAAACCAGTCTTGTCCACTGCGAGCATCTTCTGTGTGCTGGCCTTTAACACCGGTTGCAGCCGGAACAAACTCAACTTCACTCTGCATGAGCCATGACTGCCCGTGTATCAAGCGACTTGATCCCTCATGAGGAGCTATTTTACTGAGAAATTCATTGATGCGCAGATGAATACGATTACTGGTTGCCTGGGTTGGCAAAGCGAAGTACAGCCCGCTGGCCTTGCCGCTGGCCAAGAGTTGATATGCCGCGCCAAATGCTGCTTCTGTTTTCCCCATGCCCATGGGAGCCTCAATGATATAGACACCTGGCTCTGTAATGGTTTCCAGTGTTTTTTTCTGTATTTCATACGGGTGAAAGCCAAATATTTCAAAAAATGACAGTCCACCTTGAATTTTGGCGGGAATAAAGGAGATAGCAGATAAGGCTTCACTGGCTTTAGGGCCTGGGTCAAATAACTCTTTCTCTTTTTCAGTTGGAAAAAAACGTTTATCAGAGCCAATCCAGTCGGAAACCGTCGTTAAACCAGCGAGCCACCAAGTGGCGACGCTGTCACCATCGAAAGACTCCAAGCCAGAAACATCTTTAATATGAAAATCTGTTAAAATTTTCTCTGCACAGCGCTGCCTCTCAGCTTTCCAGTCAATTCCGATGCCATCATTTTCAGCCAGTGGAATACTTCGTCCACTCGGTTGTTGCTTTATCTTCCCATGATGGGCACCAAGAGCAGCCGCTATATATGATGCGCTTCGCTTCGGCAATCCAAGCGTAACCAGAAAATCCTGAAGAGCACTCTGAGAAACCTTACCGTGATCTGATTCGGTCTCACTTTGCCAGGAATGCTTGCGCACAATATCCACTAAACTGTTCTCTACAAGCCAACCTTCACATTTACACTGGAAGCCAGGAGTTATTTTACCGATGTCATGAAGCGCTGCCAGTGCCCCTGCTTGACAAGGACTTATGCCAAAACGCTCCAGCAGATTTGGCGAGGCATTCGCCAGGCACCGGGCAACACACCCAACATTGAGCATGTGCTGGTGCACTGACACACCCGGTAAGCCATCTTCAGTAGTTTTTGCCCAGAAATAATGTAATCGCATTACCTTTTCCACACAGAGATTAAACCTACACATACACCTGCCAAGGCTACTATTAGAGCGAGAGCTATCAAGCCACTCGCGCCTATATCATTTACTGAACGAACCAACAAATCAATATGATCAAAATTCATAGGCACTCCCTTTCGTTTCTCAAAACAATAGGGCTCCCTGGTAAAAATGTCAAGGTATATTCTCGAATGAGTGTCATGACAATATGAGCGCTATTGACTCATAATCGTGTTAGTGTAATATGCAGACGCTCCCTGCACAGCAGGGATGAACCAGTATATTCTCGAATGAGAACACATCTGGAAACACTCTCCCCGCATACGCGGGGCCTAAGCCGAGTAATACTCGGCCTTCACTTCTCCCTCCTCATCTCCTCCCACACCATCGCTGTCAGGCGAGCATCGCCCAGAGCGCGGTGGAGCTGTATTTCCGGTGGCAGCTTGCCCAGCACATGCTGGGCAAGGTATTCCAGTTTATGGTTTGGGAGCCGTGGGTATTTCCTGCGGCCAAGTCTGAGGGTGCAGTGGCTGGGATTTGCCATGGACAGCCCCAGTCGCTGCAGTTCACTATGGACAAACCTCATGTCAAACGGTGCATTGTGGGCCACAATGGGGTGATGTTCAATGAACCATATAAATTGCGGCCAGATTTCCCCTGGCGCGGGTTGCCCTGCCAGCATCGCGGTGGTAATGCCATGTACGCCAGTGGTTACTGCGGAAACCGGCACGCCAACCTGTATAAGGCTGCAGAACTCGGCAATCACTTGCCCTTGCTCCATCTTCACAGCGGCTATTTCGATCACCCGCGCCCCTCTGGCGGGAGAGAGTCCTGTGGTTTCCACATCAATGGCGACAAATGTGTTCATATGAAGATCATCCTACCACATTCACTCTGACAAAACCTGTCATACTGCTTTTTAATCCGCTATAACTCTCCACAGTATATGCAGCCAGGGTTATTCGCACCTGCTTGCGGGCCTGCCACCCCGTCCTCCAGGGGAGGGGAATAGGGTCTGCGGTGAGATGTTGACTTTTTAAAAAATCTGCGCAAATCAGCGTCTATCTGCGGAAAAAATACGGTTGTTTGATCTTCCCCCCTAACAGGCTGCTAAGATAACTCCAGGTCTTCACACAGTCTGTTGCTTTCACGTACCTCAATGAACGATTGACATATTCGGTCACATGACCGAATATACAGGTCATATAACTTAAATTGGAGGTTATATGCTTGAAGCAATTTTTGGTGCAGCTTCCAAAGAAAAGGTACTGCTTTTCCTCCTTATCCGAAAAAGTGGTTATGCGCGGGAAATTTGTACGTTCTTCGGTTTGTCACTCAGTGCAGTTCAAAAGACACTGGAAAACCTGGAGCTTGGTGGTGTTCTGATCTCTCGTAGTGTCGGGCGCACACGAGTATTTGAACTGAATCCTCGATATGCGTTTCTGAATGAGCTTGAAAACCTTCTTGCCAAAGCTTTTGAATATTACCCGGCAGCAGAACGCGAACGCCTCACAATGGTGAGAGCACGCCCAAGACGCAAAGGCAAGCCACTATGAAGCCTGTGGCAGAGATGTCTGCGCTTGAACTGAGTGCGTGGGTGTGTGATGCCCTGTATCGTCAGGGTATAGAAGTCGTACTCTCCGGTGGTGCCTGCGTGATGATTTACGCCGAAAACAAGTACATGTCGTATGATATTGACCTTATTGACTGCTATATTACCCCACGGAAGAAACTGCGTAGCGTCATGGAAAGCCTGGGATTCAGTGAACATCATCGCTATTTTGTGCACAACGAGTCACCATACCTCATCGAATTCCCTGCTGGTCCCCTGGGAATCGGGGATGAAAATATCACCGATGTGTATGCGATAGACACTCCATTGGGACAACTTCGACTTTTATCGCCCACTGATTGTGTCAAAGACCGTCTGGCCTTCTACCACTGGGGTGACCTGCAAAGCCTTGAGCAAGCACTGCTGGTTGCCATGGCAAAAGAAATTGACCTTGAAAATGTGCACTATTGGTCAGCCAGAGAAGGTTGCAGTGAACAATATATACAATTTACGAATGAGCTTAAGCGTCGTCAACAGTGAAGCCACGAGTAGTTCTCGCCACAACTACTCATGGCTTTCAGCACAAAGGGATCTTCGCACCGGCTTGCGGGCCTACCACCCCGTCGCTTCGTGCCACCCCTCCAGGGGAGGGGAAGAGGGTCTGCGGTGAGATGTTGACTTATCAAAAATCTGCGCAAATCTGCGTCCATCTGAAGAAAAGAATTCGGCTTCGCTTTGGCAATAGCTTTTCCCCCTACTCACTTCCCTCTACTCGCTACTCGCTCTCACCCACCATCTTTTTTGCTTCCATCAGGATCATGTCCCGCAGTTCCACGGGTTCAAGGACTTCCACTTCGGCTCCGTAGGAGAGCACGCGCATTTTGATTTCGCGCAGGTCGGCGACGGGAAAGCTGAGTTCCACGGCTCCGCATGTTTCTTCGCGCATGGTCTGGGCGGGGTGCCACTGCTGTTCGCGTATCCAGCGGCTGGTTTCGGGGCTGAAGCGCAGGCGCACGGCAGTGGTCTGTTTGCCCTGAAAGAGGCCATAGGCGTGATTGACCAGTGATTGCCACTGTTCGGCGGGGCGGGGCACAAAGGTTTCAGGTTCCATGCGGGCGCTGGTCATGCGGGCCAGGTGAAACTGGCGCCACTGGTGGCGCAGGTGGCACCAGGCGACGAGTATCCAGGCGCCGTGGTAGTGGAAGAGGTGGTGGGGTTCGATGGTGCGGGTGGTGTGCTGGTTATCCTGGGGCGAGTGGTAGTCGATGCTCAGCGTTCGGCTCAGGAGCAGGGAGTGGGTGGCGGCGTTGAAGGTGTCGGGGTTGCAGGGGGCCAGGCTGGTGTACTGGCTGGAAAAGAGGTTTCGCAGTTGTTCCGGGTTGAGGGGGTGGATGCTGTTTTCCCGGAAGAGTCGGGTTTCAAAGGCGGCCAGGGCGCGGCTGGCGTGGCCTGCGGTGGCGGATTCCAGCATATTGCGGGCGATGAGCCAGCACAGCAGTTCGTTCTGGCTGAGCCACAGGGGCGGGAGTTGGTAGCTGTGATCGGTGTAGGAATAGCCTTTGTGCTGGTGGTCATATTCCAGGGGCGCGCCGAAGCGGTCGCGGATGGTTTCAATGCGCCTTTGGGCGGTGCGGGTGGAGATTTCAAACTGTGCGGCCAGGGTGGTGGCGTTGGGATAGGCTCGTTGCCGGGTTTGCTGGTGAAACCAGCAGTAGTGTTCCAGTGCGCGGGTGTCGGACATGGCTGCCCCTTGCTGGTACATGGGTGAACAAAATGGGACGCGCAATACGGTTCACATTTGACCGTACTTTGCCGGAGATTGCAAGGCGGAATGTCCGTCGTTACTTCCAGGCCTTGACCTGCCCGATTTTCCCTGTTATAAACGCCCAATAATATTCATCATGAGTAGTGGAGGGAACGGGCCCTGTGAAGCTACAGCAACCTTCTTGTACGGAAAAGGTGCTAAATCCCTCAGTCACTTGACTGGAAGATGAGCTCAGCCGGTACTCAAACCTCTGACTGTCTTGCAGTCAGAGGTTTTTTTCTGGAGTTTTCCATGGATGAAAAAATACTGGTTCAGGCGCGGAATTTCCGTCTTCATCTGGGCGAAAAGGGCTTCTTTCTGGAGTCGGGGCGTATTCTGCCTGAGGTGTCCATCGCCTACGAGACCTACGGCACCCTCAATGCCGACAAGAGCAATGCCATCCTGGTCTGTCACGCGCTGACGGGAAGCGCCCACGCGGCTCACTACCACTCTCCCGACGATCAGAAGCCCGGCTGGTGGGATGACGTGATCGGTCCGGGAAAGACGCTGGACACCAATACATACTTCATCATCTGTTCCAATATCCTGGGCGGCTGCAACGGCACGACGGGCCCCCGCTCCATCAATCCCCTCACAGGCCGCCGCTACGATATCCAGTTCCCGGTGGTCACCATCAAGGACATGGTGCACGCCCAGTGGCTCTTTCTGAAGCAGTGCTTTCAGATCGAGCGTCTGCATTCGGTTATCGGGGGCTCCCTGGGGGGAATGCAGGTGCTGGAATGGGCCATCAGTTATCCGGAAAAGCTGGAGCGGGCCATCGTGATTGCCGCCACGGGGCGTATTTCCGCCCAGGCGCTGGCCATGAACAAGGTGGGCCGCCAGGCTATCATGCGCGACCCCAACTGGAAAAACGGCAACTACCCCGATGGGGCGGGGCCGGTGGACGGCCTGAGCATCGCCCGCATGATGGGCCACATCTCCTACCTGAGCTATGATTCCATGCAGCGCAAATTCGGTCGGGACTTCAAGAAGAATGACGGCCTCTATGACTTTTTCGGCGAATTCCAGGTGGAGTCCTACCTGAATTACAACGGCTATAATTTTGCCAAGCGCTTCGATGCCAACAGCTACCTGTACATCACCAAGGCGATGGATCTTTTCGACGTGGGCATGGGCAACGGGTACCGGGAGATTCTCTCGCGCATCAGGGCGCGTACCCTGGTGGTTTCCATCGCCAGCGACATGCTCTTCCCTCCCTGGGAGAGCGAGGAGCTCTTCCGGGTAATGCACGAGGAGGGGGTCAGCGTGTCCTACTATGAAATGGAGTCCGATGTGGGCCACGATGGCTTCCTGGTGGACTACCATGTGCTGAATCCGGTGCTGGAGAGTTTTATCGGGAGTTGAAGGATTCTGTAACCACAAAACATACACGAAGTATGCGCGAAGAACCTGAGGCTCAGAAGCTCTTTTCCCTTCGCGCTTTTCGTGCATTGCGTGGTAAAAAAATTTCTTATCCGCTGCTGGTCTGAAACCGCTGCAGAATTTGCAGCCGGTTGCCGGTCAGGCCGGGGTCACGATAGGAGCGCGCCAAGGGGCTGCGCTCCTTTTTGCGCTCCATGTCGATGGGGGTCATGTCCTGCAGGGGGATGCGACTGGCGATGGTGCTGCGGCGAATGCCGGGCTGCTGGTTGTGGAAGTCGTAGATCAGGAATCCGTTTTCAGAAAGCCCCATGCGCACGGGGGTGGCCTGGGAGTAGGTGGTCAGCAGGCCAGTGTCCTTCATGAGCGCTGCGATCAGCGCGAAGTATTCACGGGTCCACAGTTCGGGGTTCTTGGCGGGGCTGAAGGGGTCCTGATAGACGATGTCGATACTGCCATGATCAAGTCGTGGCAGGCTCTGCAGGGCGTCGCCGGGCAGAATTTCCACCTGGCATCGCTGCGATGTATGGCACAGGGTGCGGCTGAGTTCCTCTATCAGGGGGCGGTAGTGGTTCAGGTGCTGGGGGTACGGGTGTGCGGGCAGGCTGGCGATGAGCTCGCGGTCGAACTCCGGGGCGATGATGTGCACATGGCCCTGATACTGCTGCTGTTCCAGGTACCACAGGGTGGCCAGGCTGTTGAGCCCAAGGCCAAAGCAGATGTCGAGCACCCTGATGCGCGGACGCTCCAGGGCGTGGCTCAGTTGCAGGCCGGGCAGGACATGCTTCTGCAGCGACTCCAGCCAGGCGCCGTCGCGGGTGGAGTGGTAGTGTTCGTCAAATAAGGGGGAGTAGCGGGTGAAGGTGCCGTCCGCACTGGGGGCTGCCGTGGTGTGCTGCTGCATGGAAAAGGGGTCAGGACTGCTGGGGCTCAAATTTGCTGACGTTGAGTACCTTGAGCAGTTCCAGCTCCTGGAGCATCTGATACAGGTTGTCGTTGCCGACTTTGACGTTGATCTGCACCTTTTTCATGAAGATGAGCTTGATGAAATAGCCGATCACCGACGAAATAATCGTGGACGACTCGGGCAGTATGATGACTATTTCCTTCTGCGCCTTGACGACTTCGTCCAGAGTCGTTTTGATGGACTCATGGTCACTGATGGTTTTAATATTCCCGTATATGGTTATCTGATTGCCATTTACGTCAATGCGCATACATAATCCTTAAAGCGGCTGTACCTTATTCCATAAGGAAATCTGGTATTTTGGGAAATTACCATAATATTTCAGGGTTGAACAGCAAAACGTTTCATTTTGCGGTAAAGAGTCGATTTGTCTACTCCCAGTAACCGCGCAGCCTGGGTTTTGTTGCCACCGGCCTGCGCCAGCGCCTCCACGATGTGCTGGCGTTCGATGTTCCGGCTGCCCAGGGGCAGGCCGGCGGTGTCCGATATCTGACGGGGTGCGTCCAGAGGCGGGCGACAGGAGGCTTCTTCCACAATGCGCATTTTCTCTTCCACCCAGCTGCGCATGGCTTCGGCAGTGATGACGGCAGAAGGGGTTTCAATGAAGATCCGTTCAATGACGTTGGACAGCTCCCGCACATTACCGGGCCAGGTGTAGTTGGTCATGATGGCCATGGCTTCGCTGGATATTTCCAGCACCCGCTTGCCCATGGAGGCGTATTTCTGGTTGAGGCGGCTGATAAAGTGCCTTACCAGCAGGGGGATGTCTTCGCGGCGCTGACGCAGGGGCGGGATATGGATACGCAGCACGGCCAGGCGATAGAACAGGTCGGCGCGGAAGCGCTTTTCCTGGATGGCCTGTTCCAGGGGAACATTGGTGGCAGCCACGATGCGCACGTCGACGGCAAAGGTGGACTCTCCGCCAACCCGCTCCACCATGCCGTCCTCCAGAACGCGCAGCAGTTTGCCCTGGGTGTGCAGGGGCATATCGCCGATTTCGTCCAGAAAGAGGGTGCCATGGTCGGCCCGCTCAAATTTTCCCCGGTGGGTGCGATGGGCACCGGTAAATGCTCCGCGCTCATGGCCGAAGAGTTCCGATTCGATCAGGGTATCGCTCAGGGCGGTGCAGTTGAGGGCCACGAATTCGCCACGAAAGCGACTGAGCTGGTGAATGGCCTGGGCTACCAGTTCCTTGCCGGTTCCGGTTTCGCCGGTAATGAGGATATTGGAGTGGGTCTTGCTGTACAGTTCAATGCGCCGGAAGATGTCCACCATGGCTGAGCTTTTGCCGATAATGCCAAAGAAATCGCTGCGGTATCTGCGGGTGGTTTCGTCATAGCCGATGTGGGTAATGTCGTGCAGGCGCATGATGACCAGCGGGTGGGTGTTCTCCTCGGAGGCGGCAAAGTACTGGGCCAGGACCACCAGCACCTGATCGTGGATCTGCAGGATGGTGTTGCGCTGGGACTGCTGCTGTTGGCACACTTCGCGGGCCAGGCGCAGCAGCTGGCTGGTGTCGGCGGAATCCGGCAGCACGGTACCGGGCTCCAGGATCTCTTCGTCTGCCAGGAGCTTGCGGACCCAGTTGGCGCATACCACGACCCGCAGGCGCCGCTCATCCAGGGCTTCCAGCATGATATCGGGAATACTGTCCACCATGGAGGAGAGCTGATTATAGGGATCGGTAAATTTCTGCAGTTCGTTCATGATTCTCTTCAGACGATGGAATTGTTCAACTCGCGGACAATTTCTATCTGGCGCTGGGCAATGTATTCCTTCAGGGTTTCACGGCTCTGGGTGTCGGACTGGAGCATGACCACCACTTTGCTGATCTTGCCTTCGCCTTCGATGCGGTAAATGCGCCCTTTGGTGGAAATCTGGCTCTCCTGGCCATCTGTGGCGCGGTGGAGCTGCACCCTGACGCTGGCATCCATGCCTTCACGCAGCCATTCGGTCTGGGAGGTGTAGAAGGCCAGGGCCGCCAGGGAGATATCGAATATCCTCTCCTGCAGCGTCTTCCCATCGTATTCCAGGCTCAGGCGCACCCGATCCGGCACCTGCACCCGCACATACTGCCGCTTTTTGGCACTGTTTTCCTCAAAGGAGAAGTCGCGCAGGATCACGCGGCTCTCGTCTTTGTTAAAGCGCTTGACCCGCGCCTGAACAGGCTTGGCGAAAAAATCGCTCTCGATGAAGGCCCGCTTTTCCGAAATGACCGCCAGAAACTGCTTCTGGGGCAGGGCAAATTCCACTTCATTTTCCGATACCAGGCTGACCCGCGCGCTGCCGGAAATGGACATGCCCTTGAAGAGGTTGAAAAAGGTCACTTCCTGATTTTTGGCCTTGACCAGGTCGAAGCTGCGAATAATCATTTCATTTTCTTTCAGGGCTTCCAGGTCGGAGCTGACCACTTCCATGGAGGGAGCGCTGACGATGGTGTTCCGGGCATGGGCACGGGCAGTATCCAGGGCATCGAAGACCTTGCGGCTGAGGGAAGCGGCGTCTTCATCGGAGCCCATCTGAGCGATGCCATAGCTGCAGGTGATGTCCTCCACAAAGGGGAAGCGGTGCCTGGCGATTATCTCGCGCAGGCGGTGGCACAGGTTCTGGACGACGGTGAGGGTGCTGTTGGGGGCGATGATCACCAGCTCTTCCTCATCCCAGCGGCCCAGGAGATCAAAGCCACGGATATTTTTCTGGATCAGTCCCGTCAGTTCCAGCAGCACCTCGTCGGAGCTTTCGCGGCCCATGGTGTTTTCCAGGTCTTCGCGGTAATCGATGGCCAGCATAACCATGGACAAAGAGGTTTTATAGCGCTTGGCGACCTGGATTTCCCGTCCCAGCAGATAGGTGCATTTGGCGCGATTGTGCAGCCCGGTGAGGGGATCGGTGGTGGCCAGGCGCTCCAGTTCCTTGTTCTGCTGCTCGATGTCGGTCATATCGGTCATGGTCATGATAAAAAAGTTCTCCCCATAGGGGAAGCTGTTCATGCGCAGCACGAAATAGCGATCCTCACGGGTGCGACGATCCTGTATCCTGACCTTGCACGCTCCGTGCACTTCCTGGTGCCAGTTGGCGGTACGGGGGAAGAAGCAGCCGTCCTCTTCCAGCAGGAAGTCCCGGATGCTGGCATGCTCCTGGGCGAACTCCTTGAGGCTGCCGTAGCGGAAAAACGAAAGCGCGGCCTGATTGGCGGCAATAATGCCCTTCTCCCCAGCCACGATGATCATATTGTCCTGACTGTCGATGATCTTCTGCATCAGCTTAGTCTGATAGTCGTCCTTCTCCTGCAGCAGGATAGTGTGCAGGGTGCGCCCGATGGCCTCAAAAAGCTTCTGGCGGGTGATGGGCTTGATGACAAACTGGCTGACGCCCACATCAATGGCCTTGATCAGCAGCTCGGTTTCGCTGTGGGCGGTGGTGACAATAACCTGGGCGTCGGGGTTGACCTTGCGGATCTGGCGGGTCATTTCCAGGCCATCCATCACGGGCATCTTCACGTCGGTGATGACGATGTGGGGGCGCTTGACCTTGTAGAGGTTGAGCCCCTCCTGACCATTTTCCGCGGTATAGACATTCCTAAAACGGCGCTGCAGAAACTGGGAGACGTTCTCGCGCACTACGGTCTCATCTTCCACGTAGAGGACGTTGAGCTTCGTCAGCCAGGCTTCACGATTTTCCATGTCATTCTCCTTTGGTAACTCTTCACGGGGTAACGGCACTCGCGCCAGCCTTCCTCCCAGAGACGCTCACTTTCGCCCGTGGTTCGAGTCTCTGCCGCTCGCCATCGGGCTCGCTCGCGGAACACTGGCGCTCCTGCTGAAAAACCGCTGGGTGGCCGTGAATGGCCAGCTCCTTTGAAGGGCTCGGGGCAAGCGGCTATATGGTAATGGTAAAGCGCGCTCCGCAGGCGGTATTCTCCACCCGCAGGGTTCCGTCCATGCTCTTCTCGATGATCTCCTTGGCCATATAGAGGCCGATACCGGTGCCCTGCCCCGGTGCCTTGGTGGTGAAGTAGGGTTCGAAAACCTTTTCCATGGGCTCTGCCCGGATGCCACCGCCATTGTCCTCTATGCTCAACACACATCTTCCGTTGCTTCCGGCAACCGTAACCACGATCAGGGGCTCAGCAACCTTTCGCTCCAGCAGCACATCCTTGGCGTTATTCAGAATATTCAGCAGAACCTGGGCGTACTCGTTGGGATAGCCGGAGGTACTGCACGCCGTGCCTTCTTCATGGTGGTCCATTCGTATCTGTATATTATGGTTGGCGAAACTGGCTTCCACCATACTGAGGGAGCGCTGAAGCACCTCGTAGGGACAGAAGGCCACCTTTTCGCGGTCGGGTTTGAAGAAGTTGCGGAAGTCGTCGATGGTACGGGACATGTACTCGATGGCTTCCGTCGCCTTGGCCGCCAGCTGGTCAAAGTACTCATCGCTGAGCTGCCCGAAGTCACGGGCGTCCTGGATCTCCTCAATGGTCGTCATCAGGGAGGTCAGGGGCTGGCGCCACTGGTGGGCGATATTGCCGATCATCTCCCCCATGGCGGCCTGGCGGGACTGGGCCAGCAGCATCCGGTCCTTTTCCTGCAACTCCTCATGGGAGCGTATGCGCTCTGTTATATCATAGCAGGTACCAATATAGCCCACGAAATTCCCGTTGAGGTCATAGAGGGGACGGCCAACGTCCAGAATATGCCGGTACTCGCCACTGCGGTGCAGCATGCGATACTCCAGCTTGAAGTCCGTGCGAACGGTAAACGCCTGCCAGTAGCTGCGCTGGTACTCCTCTATATCGTGGGGATGTATGGTCTGCTCCATGGTGGCGCCATTCTGAAGGGTCGTTCCGGCGGGCACAAACGCAAGCCAGGTGCTGTTGAAGTAATCAAAATGGCCGCTGGCATCGGCCCGCCATACCATGGTGGGGAAATTATCCAGGATGGACAGGTAGAAGTTGTGGGCCCGGAGCAGATCGGTCTCCACCTCCTTGCGCTCGGTGATATCCCGACTGACGGCCAGTACCGAGTCAAAACACAGGGTCTGGTCGCCGGGCAGCAACTGGCAGGCCATGTCCAGCTCCGGCGTAATGCGGCACTCAAAGTACTGCAGGCCGGCTATTCCAAAGCGGCTGAATTCGACATTCACCGGGGTACCCAGACGAAAGACTTCCATGATCGCATCTTCCAGCAGCTCACGTAACTCCACGGAATAGTCCATCTGGCCCATGGTTTTCCCCACATAATCGTCGGCCGGACGTCCAAAGGCGTACTCCACGGCTGAGTTCACGTAGAGAAAGCGACACTGCTGGTCAAAGCGCTGAATAAGATCGGGCGTGTTTTCCACCAGGGCGCGGTACTGCTGTTCCTGCCGACGCAGCTGCTGCAGGGCTATTTCGCGATCGGTGACATCCCGTACCATGGCCATGAATCCACCCCGGCCCAGCTGCGGATGCTGCATGGGGCTGACCAGGGCGCTGAAAAAGCGCGTGCCATCCTCCGCCTCCAGGGAGTACTCAATAAAAGCCGGCAGGCCATCATCGCTGAGTTTCTTCATGGCCTGCTCAACCTTGGCAACGATCCCGGAGGGCATGACGTCCCGATAACTCTTTCCCAGAAAGGCTTCAGGCGGCATCAACAGCCGGGCCGAGTTGGGCGCGTGGTACTCCACGATACGGCCGCGATTATCGAAGACGAAGATGAGATCCTGGATGGAGTTGATCAGGGCTGAGAGCTTGGATTCGCGTTCCTGCAGTGCCAGGCGGGCACGGCGGCGGTTGCGTCGCAGGCGAATCAGCAGCGCGATGATAAAGAGCTGAGCGACTGCCACCGCGGCAGTGGCACTGACAATGAGCGTCCACTGGCGATGAACGGTCCGGGTTGCCAGCTGGTAGTCGGTGATATCATGGGCCACGCCGAAAAAACTCTGGTTTTCCGGATCATACTGGCCATAGGAGCGAATATGCATAACTGTGCCATCGGGACGCTGCAGTTCAAAGCTCACATCGTAGTCAATGCCACGCTCCATCAGATCCCGGCGCGCCTGCTCCATGACACCGTGATACCGGGGCAGGATCATGGCCTGGATGACCGTGAAGGGCCAGACTTCGCGCTCGTCAAGCCCAAGCAGCGTGGCGGCTCCATGGGAAAAGCGATACTCCATGCGCTCCATATCCAGGGTCCAGTAGCCAAAACCAGCCACCTGCTCTGCATGGCGCAGGCGCACTTCACTCCGGGCCAGCTCCTCAAGCACATCGGTGCGCCGCGAGGCGTCGTGAATAACAGAGAAAAGCACCGTGCGCCCGTCCATTACCACGGGTGAAGAGTGCACCTCCACGGTGCGCACCTCTGCGCTGGCCAGGCGGTGGCGGAAAAAGAAGTAGCTGCGCCGCTCACTGGCAGCCAGCTTGCGTTCCTGGCGAACTTCCTCGGCACTGAGGGTGTTGATCTGCTGGATATTCATGCGCCGCAGCTGGTCGCGGCTGTAGCCATAGAAGTTCACAGCGGCGCGGTTCGCGTCCAGGATTTCACCGCTGTCGGCGTCAATCAGAAGCATGACAACGGTATGGCCCTGGAACAGCTCCGCGTCAAAGTCCTTTTCCGCTGCCACAGGCCAAGACCAGAGCAGTATGAGACAAAAGGCGGCGAGCACATGCCTTATGGCACACCTGGAGAGCAGGGTATTCACGTTTCGCACTCCCGAAACAACAGATTGTCGGCGCCAACCTGAATGCCCTGCTGGAAGGCAGCCAAGGCGACAGGACGCGTTCAGGCATTAATCAAAGGCGAAATCCGCCCACACCGGGTCGTGGTCGGAAGAGCGCCAGGGCTCATCGCTGCGACTGTGCTGCGGATTCTGATAGGAGAGGAAGGGTGGTTCATCGGCGTTGATATGCCAGATGCCGCCTCCCCGCGCCAGATCGTTCAGTGCAGAACTCCTGAAAATATAGTCCAGTGTGCCTGACTGACCAAAAAAAATATAGGTATAGTTTTGTGTCTGCCTGTCAAACGCCCCCAGGCTGTTGACCATGCCCGCCTCCTGCAGCAGGCGCACCGGATCTTCCCGACCATAGGCATTCAGATCGCCGGCAATCAGAAAGCGGGACTCTGCCGGACTGCCCAGCTGCTGCAACAGCACGCGGGCCTGCTGCGTTCGCTGGAGATTCCAGCACCCCTGCCCCAGATCCACATCGCCTTCGGCAGGACAGCGGGTCTTGGACTTGAAGTGCACCCCGATGACGCTGAAACGCTGATCACTTCCTCTGTCGCGAAAGTGACCCACAACGGGATGACGCTGAAAAACTCCGTCAACAAGGGAGTCGACCCCCATCAGTTCAAGGCGCTTGCGGTCATAGACCAGCACCACCTGAATGGCATCGCTGCCGGGATCGGGCCCCGCGATCACCCTATACTCCCGTGAATCGGATTGCGTACGGCTCACCCACTGCTGCCAGTCCTGCAGCGCACGGGGATGGTTCTCCATCTCCATCAGGGCAACCACATCGGCATCAAGACCGTGGAACGCTGCCAGCAGCCTGGAGCGCTGCCGCTGCAGTTCACGCTGGTTCGAGGCGCCGCGCCGCCCCGGAGTGACAAAGTAGTTTTCCATGTTGAAGGTCGCCACCCGCAAATGTCCAGGTTCGGGGGGCGAAGGAGGGGCCGGACGCGGATTATCATCACGGAACTGTGGTTCCTGCACCGGATGCAGACGATATTCATCAAAGGCGTGGGTCAGTATTCCCTTCACCCCTTCGGGCAGCGTCGTCCCCACCCGGCGTGTGCCCAGGGCATCCAGATAGGGGACAGGGTCAGGATAGGCGCGGTAACTGCCATCATCCAGTATGATACTGCGATGGTGGTTGGCGTCCTCATCAATTGCAAAATGCTGCGTGGGACGAATCAGGCGACCCTCGCTGGAGAGCAGGAGGCTGCCATAGCGCAGCAGATCAAAATTACTGGTGACGGTCAGGGGGCCGGGGATATGCACCAGCAGATCCGTATAGTCGGCGCGCTGCGCGGCAGGAAGGGGCAGGGCAAAGGGGACAGGCACCAGTTCCACCATTCCGCAGGATTGCAGCTGCTGCGGCTCAGTCAGCTGTATATTCCCCCGGAAGCGGCTGACCGTGGCCTGCAGCTGGATATGCGCACCGCGCCGGAGCAGCTGCTGCTGATCACCGCTGAGGCGCGGCGCATAGACAAAGATGCCCGCAGGCAGCTGGCCTTTGCGGGCTGATGGTTGCTGCAGATAAAATCCACCCAGCTGGTCACGACCGGTGAACACCCCGCTGACGACACCATCAACCCGCACACTGCGGTTGATGGTTTGCTCCGACTGCGCCTTTACCTCCGCCAGGGATGCGGTGGAAGGAAGCGGGCACGCCGAAGCGAATGCGTTCAGGAACAGCGCAAGGATGGCACCCCATATCACAGAAATCCGCATGAATTCACCGCGCCTAATAAATTTATTGCAAACTTTACCGCTTTTCCGTACAGTACCGCCACACTCAATCACGGGAGGGCCATATGCAGGTATTCCATCACCATATATACGAATTCAAAAAGGGCCTGCGCAACCTGATTCTTCATACCGCGCCAGCTACCCACCGCTCATTGGTCATCAAAAAACTGGAGCACCACGGCATCGACTACCTCATCTACGACCAGGCTCCGGGAAAGATAAACATCTTTTTCGGTGATCCTTCCTGCATCCAGGTGCTGCGCCTGATCGGCAAGCAGAGCCTCAACCACTTCACCCTTGAAGAGGACTTCATGCTGGGCATCATGCTCGGTTACGACCGTAAAAAGCAGTGCGAACGATATATCACCCGCAGCGCCAAGGCCCAGGCGGTACAGGAACTGACGGGCTGACTCCGGACTACCGGGAGCCCACCGGCCCCGGATAGCCCAATCGCTTCAGGGTTACCTTGATGTCTTCGGAATCAAAGGCGGTTTTGCAACAGCCGCTCTCGGCGTAGGTTTCATATTCGTCCACCTGCATCAGCAGGGTTTCCACGATCTCTTCCCGGTCGCCATAGGTATCGGGACTCTCGGCAATGGACTTCACCGGTCCATAGAGAAAATCGGGAAACTCCCCCGCATCAGAACGGCGTTGCAGAGCTGCGCGCAAATCTTCAAACACACTCATCGTCACTCTCCTTTGTTCATTACTTGCTTCCACTGCTGCACCACCGACGGCCAGTCCACGGGCGGTGTCAGGTGACACCAGGCCAGGCGAATGGCCGTGGCGACTCGCTTTTCCGAAAGCCCCATGGCGTGCAGCACGTGGCTCGGCTCTGCCGTATGGGCGGTACAGGCCGAACCGCTGGAAATGGCGATATGCTCCTTGACGACCCGGACAGCTTCCATGGTGGGAACGCCGGGCAGGGAGATATTCAGCGTGTGGGGCAAGCAGTACTGCGGGTCGCCATTTATGTGGTACGTAAGCCCCTGCAAGCCCGCGAGAACCTGACGGCGAAATGCTTCACAGGCAGAGTGGCGCTGTTGTTCCTGGCGTACAGCCATGCTGGCGGCCGTTCCGAATCCGGCGATCAGGGGAACCGCCAGGGTTCCAGGGCGCAGGCCCTGTTCCTGGCCACCTCCAAACTGCAGGGGTTGCAGCGGCGGACAACTCCCCCCGCGCCTGCGGGCAATCAGGGCTCCAACTCCCTTGGGGCCAAATATTTTATGGGCACTGGCGCTGATCATGTCGATACGTGGGTGCTGCAGGCTCACCAGCTCTTTGCCAAAACCCTGGGCAGCGTCCACGTGGAAAAAGGCGTCATGGCCCTCCAGTACAGTGGCAATTTCTTCAACGGGTTGACGGATTCCCGTCTCATTGTTGACTTGCATGACAGAGACCAGCAGAGTGTCAGGGCGCAACGCCGCAGCTGCGTTTTGGGCGCTCACCCGTCCGCTGGAATCTGCGGGGAGAATGGTAAGAGAGAATCCCCGCGATGCCAGATACTCCATGGGCTCCAGCACCGACTTATGCTCCAGCGCCGTGGTCACCAGGTGGCGCCTGCCCGTCGCAAGGCCATAGTCGGCGAGTCCCAGTACAGCCAGGTTATTGGCCTCCGTGGCACCGCTGGTGAAAATAACCTCATCGCGTCGCGCCCCAACCACCCGCGCCACCTGTGTCCGGCCTGTTTCCACAGCCATGCGGGCGCCTTCGCCATACTGGTGCACCGGACTGGCCGCGTTTCCGTATTCTTCCTCCATATAGCGCTGAATAACGCTCTGCACCCTGGGCTCCAGGGGGGTGGTGGCGTTGCAGTCCAGATAGACGGTCACAGGGGCCTCCTCAAGGGAAAGTCAAGTTCCGGGGTCGGGATTACCGATCCCCACTCTATCAGATTGTATGGCGATTGACAAAAGCGAAAGCAAAACTTGCCTATTGATTTACTTTACTTTATAACGTCAGCCAGCAGAGATTCTCGTTTTCGCCTGTGGCAATGGAAAACCCACAGGTGTAAGGCGCCCGCAGAGCAAGGAGTGGCGAGCACTGCCTGTACTGTCGCAACGGGCGATGGCGGGCAAGCCGCAGATGGGGATTTTTCAGCAGCCTGCTAAGACACTGAACCAGGGGGAAATAATGGCGTGTGTTTCATCCAAGGGAGCCTATGGGCTGGCGGCTATGCTTTACCTGGCGCAGCATGCTGACAAGCTTATCCAGATACGGGATATCGCCAAAAACGGCGGCATCCCCCAGAATTACCTGGAGCAGCTGCTGGTACAGCTGAAAAAGAATGGCTTTGTGGAAAGTACCCGCGGAGCCGGGGGCGGATATCGCCTGGCCATGGAGCCCAAGGATATCACCATCTATCAGATTCTCGAGGCCCTGGAGGGTGAGCTGTGCGCCAATCGTTACGATGTGGACAACAAGGCTCTGGAATTCTTCTGGGACGACATCCGTCGGAAAATCCAGGAGGTGTTCGGACAGACCCTGGCTGATCTGGTGGATCTGAGCGAAAAAATGGAATCCAACACCATGTACTACATCTAGGGGGTGGCCGTGAAAATTCACTATAATATTACAGAATTGATAGGCAATACTCCCCTGCTGAAACTCAACCGTGTCGATGGTGCCGCCAGCGCCATGGTTCTGGGCAAATGCGAATTCCTCAATCCCACCGCTTCTGTCAAGGATCGCATCGGCTACAGTATGATTGATGCCGCCATTGCCAGCGGCATGATCAAAAGCAGCCGAACGACTATCATCGAGCCTACCAGCGGCAATACGGGCATCGCCCTGGCCAGCATCTGCGCCTCCATGGGGCTGAAGCTGATCCTCACCATGCCTGACTCCATGAGTCTGGAGCGGCAGAAACTGCTGCGCGCCCTGGGAGCCTCCCTGGAACTGACCCCCTCTGAACTGGGAATGAAAGGGGCAGTGGATCGCGCCATGGAGCTCAGTCGGGAAATTCCCGACGCTATCGTGCTCCAGCAGTTCAACAACAAGGCTAACCCCAAGGTTCACCGCGCCACAACTGCCGAGGAAATCTGGCGCGACACCGAGGGCAAGGTCGATATCTTCGTGTGCGGTGTCGGCACTGGCGGAACCATTTCCGGCGTGGCCGATGTGCTGAAAGCCCGCAAGCCGGATGTCCGGATCGTTGCCGTTGAGCCCCAGGGCTCAGCTGTCCTGCAGGGTGGCAAACCCGGCGCCCACAAACTTCAGGGTCTTGGTGCCGGCTTCATCCCCAAGGTGATGGACATGAGCCTGATCGATGAGGTCATCAGCGTCAGCGATGAAGACGCTCTTGCCATGACCCGCCAGCTGGCCAGTCTCGAAGGTGTACTGGTGGGAATCTCTTCGGGTGCCAATGTCCATGCTGCCCTCCAGGTTGCCCACCGCCCAGAAAATGCCGGCAAGGTCATCGTGACCATGCTCACCGATACCGGGGAGCGCTATCTCAGCGCCAACGTATTTGATTGACATTCACCCGGAAATTTCTGCACTTACCGGTGATATCGCTTTTTGCCCCCTGGCCGTTATGCTACATTGATGCTGTACGCTCATTCCGAGAGAGGGACCCATGCTACGCATTCTGCGCGACTGGTATGATGATCACTTTTCCAACCCCCAGGTAGCCATACTGGCCATTGCCCTGATTATCGGCTTCAGTGTCGTGATCTTCATGGGCAATATACTCATGCCCTTTTTCGCAGCCATCATCATTGCCTACCTGCTGGATGGACTGGTGCAGAAGCTGTGCCGGCTGGGAATTCCCCATACCCCTGCGGCCATCCTGGTCTTCGTGGTGTTCATGGGCGCTTTCCTGTTCCTGCTCTTTGCCATCGTCCCCATGATTGCCCGCCAGCTCACCCAGCTGGCCCGCGAAATGCCGCTGATGATTAACATGGGACAACAGGCGCTGATGCGCCTGCCCGAGATGTATCCCGAGTTTATCAGCCAGCAGCAGGTGCGCAACTATATCAACGTCATGACCAGCGAAGTGGGGAAGTTCAGCCAGCAGATTCTCTCCTGGTCACTGGCTTCTGTCACCAGCATCATCGCCTTCCTGGTCTACCTGATCCTCGTGCCCCTTATGGTCTTCTTCTTCCTGAAGGACAAGGAGCACCTGATCCAGTGGTTCAGCAGCTTCCTGCCGGAGAATCGGCCCCTCATGAATCTGGTGTGGTCCGAGGTCAATATCAAGATCGCCAGCTATGTGCGCGGCAAGGCCATGGAAATCATCATAGTCTGGGCTATCAGCTACGCCACCTTTGCCATCATGGGGCTGGACTTTGCCCTGCTGCTGGCCATGCTGGTGGGCGTCTCTGTGCTGATCCCCTACGTGGGCGCCACGGTGGTGACGATCCCCATCGCCTTTATCGCCTATGTGCAGTGGGGCTTTACCTCACAGTTCGCCTACCTGATGATCGCCTATGCCATTATCCAGTTTTTTGACGGCAATATCCTCGTGCCCATCCTCTTCTCCGAAGTGGTCAACCTGCACCCCATCGCCATCGTCACCTCGATTCTTGTCTTCGGCGGCCTGTGGGGTTTCTGGGGGATATTCTTCGCCATACCCCTGGCGACGCTTATCCAGTCCATTATCGGTGCCTGGCCCAACAAGGAAGTCATTCAGGAGCAGGAGGAACTGGCCCAGGAAGAGTCGCCGCCCGCTTCATGATCTGATTCGCCAGATCATTGAAGACAAAGAAGTGGGCGGGCACCATCAGATACCAGTAGAGCCGCCCCCACAGGCCGCTGGGATAGAAGTAGGCCGTCTGCAGCAACTGCCCGTCATCCACCACGAACTCCAGCCACGCTTTTCCGGGAACCTTCATCTGGGCCATCAACAACAGGCGCCGATTTTCCTGCAGATCCACCACCTTCCAGAAGTCCAGGCAGTCGCCCACCCGCAGATCGCACATCTGGCGACGCCCACGCCGCAGGCCCACGCCTCCCAGCACCTTGTCAATCAGCCCCCGCAATCCCCACAGCCAGCTGAAACGAAACCAACCGGTTTCACCACCTACTGTGGTGAAGGAAGCAAAGACCTGCCCCGGAGTGCAGCTTCCCAGCTGGCGCACGCGTCGATCCACAAAGACCGCATGGGCAATGCCTTCCACCATGGAAGCCTCCGGCGCACGGCCCCAGGCATCGGACCAGCGGCTGACAACCTGATCACGCTCTATTTCGCCAATAGCGCGGCGCACCGCCTCTTCATAGGAAAGAGGCACGCTGGCAAAAAGCCGGCTGGCCTCATCATTGCGCACCAGCACCTCGGAACCCAATCCATCGATGAGGGCGCGGGCCACCGGATAGGGCACTGGTGTAAACAATGCCAGCCAGTAGGAAGAAAGGCGTGGCGTCAACAGGGGAACGGGAATCAGGAAGCGCCTGAGTCCCATGACCCGGGCGGTGGCCAGCATCATCTCTCCATAACTCATCACTTCGCTGCCGATATCAATCACGCGGTTACCCGCCACCTCCAGGCTGGCCGCCTGCCCTAAGAAAGCAATCACATCGTCCACCGCAATGGGCTGAGCTTTTGTACTGACCCAGCGTGGCGTCACCAGCACCGGCAGCTTCTGCACCAGGTTACGGACAATTTCAAAGCTGGTGGAACCGGAACCGATAATCACCCCGGCACGAAACCACAGGGTCTGTACATCGTCAGGGCAGCTGGAAAGAATCTCCCCGGTCTCTATGCGGCTTACCAGATGCTCACTGGCCTGATCCTTGTCTCCCAATCCTCCAAGGTAAATGATTCGCCTGACCCCCGCCGCAATCGCAGCAGCACGAAAATTCTCCGCCCCCTGCCGATCAAGCTCTTTGAAGTGTTCTCCGGCTGCCAGGGAATGCACCAGATAGTAAGCAACATCCACACCCTGCAGCGCAGAAGTCAGCGTCTGGGGCTTCAGCACGTCGCCCTCCACCACCTCGCAGTCATCCAGAGCATCCTGGGAAATGGAAGCCCGGTGCCGCACCATCAAACGCAGCGAACCAGAGTGCTGCGCCTGCAACCAGCGTTTCAGCCGCCGCCCGATATACCCATTGGCACCCGTCAACAAAACTCGCATGGCCACCCCCGATCTTTCTGCCGACAGCATAGCATGAACCAAAGCGCTGATAACAGGGAATCTGAGCACCTTGCCCCATGAAGCCGCAGGTATTCACTATTATTTCAATCAATTTACTTGACTTTATTTTTCTCCACTCTATACTGCGCTCCAATTCCCCACATCGGAGTTACCCATGACATATTTTGCCGGACGATTCCTCTGTTGACGTTAGAGCGCATGATGAACAACACCGTTCATTGCCTTGATATATTCAATTCACAAAAGGAGTCTTCCATGCAACGCATACGACATTTCTCTGCCCTGGCCCTTTCTGGCCTCATTATATTTATCGCCATCCTGGGAGCCTCACCGGTTCAGGCTCAGTCACTTTCCATCCTCAATGTTTCTTACGACCCAACCCGGGAGTTCTACCGTGAGTACAACCAGCACTTTATCGACCTTTGGCAGAAGCAGACCGGGCAGCGCATAAATGTACGCCAGTCCCACGGTGGCTCCGGCTCCCAGGCCCAGGCGGTCATCAACGGGCTGGACGCCGATGTGGTGACCCTGGCCCTGGCCTATGATGTGGATGCCCTGCGCCAGCGCGGCAACCTGATTCCCCAGAACTGGCAGGAACGCCTGCCAGGCAACTCATCCCCTTACACTTCCACCATTGTGCTGCTGGTACGCGCCGGTAATCCCAAGAACATTCAGGATTGGGACGACCTGATTCGTGACGACGTGCAGGTGATTACCCCCAACCCCAAAACCTCCGGTGGTGCCCGCTGGAACTATCTGGCGGCCTGGGGCTTTGCCGAGAAAAAATATGGCAGCCAGGAGAAGGCGCGGGAATTCATGGAAAAGCTCTTTGCCAATGTTCCGGTGCTTGATCCAGCGGCCCGCGGCGCCACCAACACCTTTGTCCAGCGTCGCATCGGCGATGTGTTCATAGCCTGGGAAAATGAAGCATTCCTGTCTGTGGAGCAGCTGGGTCGCGGTCAATTCGAAATCGTGGTGCCTTCGGTCAGCATTCTGGCTGAACCTCCGGTAACTGTGGTGGATCGCAATGTGGATCGCAAGGGAACCCGCACCGTGGCAGAAGCCTATCTGAAAGAGCTGTATAGCGACGAAGCCCAGCGGTTGGCGGGCAAGCACTCCTACCGCCCCTCCAACACCAAGATAGCAGCCGAATTTGCCGACCGCTTCCCGGCCGTAAACTTCTTTACCATAGATGAGATGTTCAACGGCTGGCAGAACGCCCAGGAGACCCACTTCAGCGATGGTGGAATATTTGATGAAATCCAGGAGAAGATCGCCCGCAATCGTCGCCGCTAGCAGGCTTCTGAAAAACCCCCATCTGCGGCGTTGCTCGCAGTCGCTCGTCATTGCAACGTACAGGGAGTACGCTTCATTCCTCACTCCGCGAGCGCCTTGCACCTGAGCATTTTTCAATTGCCTGCTGGCTTTTGAAGTAATTTTCACGGCCACCGGATTTTCCAGCAGGAGCGCCAGTGTTCCGAGAGCGAGCCCGGATAGCGAGCGGCAGAGACGTAGGTCCTCGGACGAAAGCGAGCGTCTCTGGGAGGAATGCTGGCGCGAGTGCCAATACACCATAAATAGGTACAACTAAAGGAAAATTACCCCATGAAACGCTTCCGACAACCCAGCATACTGCCCGGTTTCAACCTGACCATGGGATTCTCCCTGCTCTACCTGACCTTTATCTTCTTTATCCCGGTGGGTGGACTGCTGCTCTACACGAGCATGATGAGCTGGGAGGAGTTCTGGCGGGCCGTGAGTCACCCCCAGGTAGTGGCATCCTACAAGCTCTCCTTCGGGGCATCCCTGGCCGGTGCCTCCATCAACCTGGTCTTTGGTGCCCTGGTGGCCTGGGTGCTGGTGCGTTACTCCTTTCCCGGCAAGCGCATCGTGGATGCCCTCATCGACCTGCCCTTTGCCCTGCCCACCGCCGTGGCGGGCATCGCCCTGGTGACCCTCTACTCCGGCACCGGCTGGGTGGGGCAGTACCTGGAAATCTGGGGCATCCGGGTGGCCTATACCCAGCTTGGCGTGGTGGTAGCCCTGACCTACATCGGCCTGCCCTTTGTGGTGCGCACCGTGCAGCCGGTACTGGAAGACTTTGAAGCGGAGCTGGAAGAGGCCTCAGCCGCTCTGGGAGCCTCCCGTACCACAACCATCCTGCGGGTGATTTTCCCCGCCCTGCTGCCCGCGCTGCTCACCGGCTTTGCCCTGGCCTTTGCCCGCGCCCTGGGAGAGTACGGTTCGGTGGTCTTTATCTCCGGCAACCTGCCCTATGCCACCGAGATCACGCCCCTGCTGATTGTGGCCAAGACCGAGCAGTACGACTATAACGGCGCTGCCGCCATTGGCACGGTCATGTTACTGGCGGCCTTTGTGATGCTGGTGGTGATTAATGGGTTGCAGTGGTGGGCCAGTCGGCGCTTCGGCCACTGACCGTTTGCTGAAGAAGGCTCATCTGCGGTGCTGCCTGCTATCAGCAGGAACGCCAGTGTTCCGAGAGCGAGCCTGGATGGCGAGCGGCAGAGACTTGAGCCACGGACGAAAGTGAATGTCTCTGGAAGGAACACTGGCGGGAGTGCTCCTGCACAACAGCCACACAATACCTAGACCACAGTGAAAGGCGAAATAATGACCACACTCACACCCACCCATATCCCCATAGACCCCGCCGCCCGCTGGAAGCGGGCCACGGAAGAGCCCGCCTGGGTGCGGCGCAGCCTGATTGCCGTGGCGCTGGGCTTTCTGGCGTTTTTCCTGGTGCTGCCCCTGGTGGTAGTGCTCTACAGCGCCTTTGAGCAGGGCCTGGGTGTCTGGTACGCCTCCATCACCGAACCCGACGCCCTGCACGCCATCCGCTTGACCCTGACCGTGGTTCTCATCGTCGTCCCCGTCAATGTGGTCTTCGGAGTCGCCATTGCCTGGGCCATCGCCAAGTTCGAGTTTCGCGGCAAGCCCCTGCTGATCTCCATCCTCGACCTGCCCTTTGCCATTTCACCCGTGGTGGTGGGCCTGATCTTTGTCATCCTCTTCGGCTCACAGGGCTGGCTTGGCAGCTGGCTCAGCGCCCACGACCTGCGCATCATCTACGCCGTGCCAGGCATCGTCATCGTCATCGCCTTCGGCACCCTGCCCTTTGTGGCCCGTGAACTCATCCCCCTGATGCAGCAGCAAGGCAAGCAGGAAGAAGAGGCCTCCCTCATTCTGGGGGCCGGAGGCTGGAAAACCTTCTGGCACGTGACCCTGCCCAACATCAAGTGGGGACTCATCTACGGCATCATCCTCTGTAACGCGCGCGCCATGGGGGAATTCGGCGCCGTGGCCATCGTCTCGGGACGGATCCGGGGCGAAACCAACACCATGCCCCTGCATATCGAAGTGCTCTACAACGAATACATGTTCACCGCCGCCTTCGCCGTATCCTCCCTGTTGACCGGGCTGGCGCTGGTAACCATCGCCATTAAGAGCTTCGTGGAGTGGAGGGAGAGTCATGCAAACTGAGTTCAACGCAACCAACGATTCTTCAGCCCTCGCGCCAGTGTTCCGAGAGCGAGCCTGGATGGCGAGCGGCAGAGACTCGAGCCATGGACGAAAGGGAGTGTCTCTGGGAGGAATGCTGGCGCGAGGGCCATTACACCGTGAAGAGTTACCGTTGATCAACTTCAACATCGCAGGGACAGAACCATGAGCATACGCGTCACCAGCATTTCCAAAAAATTCCATGACTTTGTGGCTCTCGACAACCTGAGCCTGGAACTGCCCGAAGGCCAGCTGACAGCCCTGCTGGGACCATCGGGTTCCGGCAAGACCACCCTGCTGCGCATCATTGCCGGCCTGGAACTGCCCGACAGCGGCCAGATAGAGTTTTTCGGTCAGGATCAGACCAACCAGCACGTCAGCCAGCGGGGTGTGGGCTTTGTCTTCCAGCACTACGCCCTCTTCAAGCACATGAGTGTCTTCGAGAACGTCGCCTACGGCCTCAAGGTCAAACCGCGCCACGAACGCCCCGACAAGGCCACGATCCGCAAGAAAGTCATGGAGCTGCTGGATCTGGTACAGCTTGGCTCCACTGCCGACCGCTATCCAGCCCAGCTGTCCGGTGGACAGCGCCAGCGCATCGCCCTGGCCCGCGCCCTGGCGGTGGAACCCCGTGTACTGCTGCTGGATGAGCCCTTTGGCGCCCTGGACGCCAAGGTGCGGGCCGAACTGCGCAGCTGGCTGCGCCGCCTCCACGATGAAATTCACCTCACCAGCATCTTCGTCACCCACGATCAGGAAGAGGCCCTGGAAGTCGCCGACCGCATTGTGGTCATGAACCAGGGGAAGGTGGAGCAGGAAGGCAGCCCCGACGCCGTATACGAAAACCCCGCCAACCCTTTTGTTTACCAGTTCCTGGGCAATGTAAACCTCTTCCATGGCCGGGTGCGCTCGGGCCACCTGGAAGTGGAACAGGCCGACATCGGCCCCACCGATATGGAAAACGCACGGGCGCAGGACGACGAAGCCGCCGTCTATGTGCGGCCCCACGACGTGGAAATCACCCTGCAGAACCCGGACCACACCGGCATCGAAGCGCGCATCACCTACCTGCGCTCCGTAGGCCCCGTCGTGCGGCTGGAGCTGCAGACCCTGCACAGCGGACGACTGGTGGAAGCCCACATGGGCCGTGAAGCCTGGCGCATCATCAAACCAGTGGTGGGAGACCGGGTGTTTGTGCACCTGCGCAATGCGCAGGTGTATGCCAAGGAGGGGGTGTGGGGTGACTATGTCATTTAACTTCTTCCAGGGTGAATTTCCGCGCCAGCGGCGTTGGCCGCGTCGGAAGCTCCTCAACGTATCAAGGCATACGCCTGCGTCGCTTCACTCCTTGCCGCCTTGCTGGCAACGCAAATTCCCCGCTGGAATTGCTGCGAATAAAGTGAGTTCAGAGCGCTTCGCACGCCTAGCAGCTGAACATTTTTTTGCGACCTTGCTTGTTGGCCTGCACTTCAGACCTTGCTGGCAACGCAAATTCCCCGCTGGAATTGCTGCGAATAAAGTGAGTTCAGAGCGTAATCATTCACGGTTATTTTTCGATTTCTCAGCAGGAGCGCCAGTGTTCCGAGAGCGAGCCTGGATGGCGAGCGGCAGAGACTCGAGCCACGGACGAAAGTGAGCGTCTCTGGGAGGAATACTGGTGCGACTGCCAACACACCGAGAATACTTACAAATAATTTTCCCCGCTGAAAACTCGAATCGTCAACACGGATAAAAAGGAAAACACCATGACCCCAACCGAACTGAACCAGCAACTTCAATCCCTTGATACCCCAGCCGCCCTGAAGCATGTGCTGGAGCAATTCGGCTCCCGCGTGGCCCTGGCATCCAGTATGGGGGCCGAGGATCAGGTGCTCACCCACATGCTCAAAAGCATCTCCCCCCAGGCGCGGGTTTTCACCCTGGACACTGGCCGCCTCCACCAGCAGACCTACGATCTCATTGACCGCACGCGAAACGAAATGGGTGTCGATCTGCAGGTCTACTTTCCTGCGGCGACAGAGGTGGAGACCTATGTCAGGGAGCATGGCATAAACGGATTTTACGACAGCGTGGAAAACCGTCGTCAGTGTTGCCGCATCCGCAAGCTTGAACCCCTGAAGCGGGCTCTCAGTGGCCTGGATATCTGGATTACCGGACTGCGCGCCGAGCAGTCCGTCACCCGCACCGCCATGGAACTGGTGGAGTGGGACGAAAGCCACGGGCTCTTCAAATACAATCCCCTGCTCCACTGGAGTGAGGAGCAGGTGTGGGAGTACCTCCGGGAACATCAGGTACCCGTCAACGCACTGCACCGCGAAGGCTACCCCAGCATCGGCTGCGCTCCCTGCACCCGGGCCGTCAAACCCGGTGAAGACATCCGCGCTGGCCGCTGGTGGTGGGAACAGCCAGAGCACAAGGAGTGCGGCCTGCACCGGTAACAGCCCAAAAGCAGCATCTCTCGCCCGTTCGCTGCGCTCACTCAAGGCGCAGAGCTCGCAGAGAAAGACAAAACAATTCCGCGCTGTTTTCTTCCTTTGCGACTTGGCGTCTTTGCGAGAGTTAATGGCCTTTTCCCGTAAAAAACTGTCATTTAAAGGAGCCTTTTATGCCCCATACAAAATCCTTCACCCATCTCAAAGCCCTGGAGGCCGAATCCATCCACATCATGCGGGAGGTGGTGGCCGAGTTCGAAAATCCGGCCATGCTCTACTCCATCGGCAAGGACTCGTCGGTCATGCTGCACCTGGCCATGAAGGCGTTTTATCCGGCCCGCCCGCCCTTCCCCCTGGTTCACGTGGACACTACCTGGAAGTTCCGCGAGATGATCGAGTTCCGCGATCGCCGCGCGGCGGAGCTGGGCATGGATCTCATCGTTCATGTGAACCAGGATGGCGTGAACGCCGGTATCAGCCCCTTTACCCACGGTTCCCAGGTGCATACCGACGTGATGAAGACCGAAGGGCTCAAGCAGGTGCTGAACCAGTACCGCTTTGACGCGGTATTCGGCGGGGCGCGCCGCGATGAGGAGAAGTCGCGGGCCAAGGAGCGCATCTACTCCTTTCGCGATCGCTTTCACCGCTGGGACCCCAAGAACCAGCGTCCGGAGCTGTGGAATATCTACAATGGCCGGGTACACCGGGGTGAAAGCATCCGCGTCTTCCCCCTCTCCAACTGGACCGAGCTGGACGTGTGGCAGTACATCCACCTGGAAAACATACCCATCGTCGACCTCTATTTCGCCAAGGAGCGCCCCGTGGTGATGCGCGATGGCGTACGCATCATGGTGGATGACGAGCGTCTGCCCCTGGCATCAGGCGAAAAACCGGTGATGGAGCAGGTGCGCTTCCGCACTCTGGGCTGCTATCCCCTGACCGGGGCCGTGCCCTCCCATGCCACCACATTGCCGCAGATTATTCAGGAAATGCTGCTCAGCCGCACCAGTGAACGTCAGGGACGCCTGATCGACAGCGATCAGAGCGCTTCCATGGAAAAGAAAAAGATTGAGGGGTACTTCTGATGAGCACCAACAGCCTGCTGGAAAAAGACATTGAAGCCTACCTGAAGGAGCACGAGAACAAGGATCTGCTGCGCTTTATCACCTGCGGCAGCGTGGATGACGGCAAGAGCACCCTGATCGGGCGCCTGCTGCACGATTCCAAGACCATCTTTGAGGACCAGCTGCAGGCCGTGGCCCGCGACTCTCTCAAGTCGGGCACCACCGGCGAGGCCCCGGACCTGGCCCTGCTGGTGGATGGCCTGCAGAGCGAGCGGGAGCAGGGCATCACCATCGATGTCGCCTACCGCTACTTCACCACCGACAAGCGCAAGTTCATCATCGCCGATACCCCCGGCCACGAGCAGTACACCCGCAACATGGCGACGGGAGCTTCCACGGCTGATCTGGCCATTATCCTCATCGACGCCCGCCACGGTGTCCAGGTGCAGACCCGCCGCCACAGCTTCATCGTCAGCCTGCTGGGCATCCGCAATGTGGTGGTGGCCATCAACAAAATGGACCTGGTGCGCTTCAGCCGCGTGCGCTTCGAAGAGATCGCCGCCCAGTACCGGGAGTTTGCCGCCCAGCTCAAGCTGGAACAGATCACCTGCATTCCCATCTCGGCGCTCAATGGGGACAATGTGGTGGAGAAAAGCTGCCACACGCCCTGGTACAGTGGCAAGACCCTGCTGCAGCACCTGGAGGAAGTGGAAATCGGCGCGGCTGACACTGACGCAGCCTTTCGCCTGCCGGTGCAGTATGTCAACCGCCCCGACTCCAGCTTTCGCGGATTTGCCGGCACCATAGCCTCGGGCAGCATCCGGGTGGGTGATCCCATTACCGTACTGCCTTCGCGCAAAACCAGCACCGTCGCCTCCATCGTCACCTATGACGGGCAGCTGGAAGAAGCCAGCGCCCCCATGGCCGTGACCATCACCCTCAGCGATGAGATCGACATCTCACGGGGCAACCTCATCGTCAGCGGCGAAGAACCATCCGTCGCCGACAGCCTGCGGGTGCAGCTGGTGTGGATGCACGAATCACCCCTGGAAACTGGCCGCAGCTACCTGATCAAGCGGGGAACCACCGTCACCAGCGGGGTCTTTGGCCCCTTGTACTTCCGCCAGGATGTCAATACACTGGACAAAGTGCCCACCAGCCAGCTGGAACTGAACGAAATCGGCCAGGCGCGCCTGACCACCGCCAGCCCCCTGGCTTTCGACCCTTACGAACGCAATCGCGCCACCGGCAGCTTTATCGTCATCGACCGCCTGAGCAACAACACCGTGGGAGCCGGAATGATCATGGCCAGTGCCGAAGGCGAAGGGCCACGCTACAGCGCCTTTGAACTGGAATTCAACGCCCTGGTGCGCCGCTACTACCCGCACTGGGAGGCGAAGGATATCTTGGCCGGAGGCGGGGATTACGCAATTTAATGCTCCTTTTTGACCGGCCAAAAAGGAGCCAAAAAGCCGCCCCCCGAACGCCCGTTTATCCGGTTCGTTTGTTTGCCTGGACTGGAGATCCGGCAGAAGCTGCATCCCTGCAGCTCTGCCGGACCACCTGCTTCCTGCAGGTGTCCCGTACGGGTCTTGCCAGCCAGGCTTCACACTCACCGGACGGGCTCAGGGGGTTGTATTTTGCCTCTCCCCCGTGTGCTTGCTTCTGCCAGGCAGCGCCGACTGGAACGCTGGCAGCCCGCAGGGTCGCCGCCACGAAGGCGGCGACCGCAAACTCAGTCAGGGATGACGGTTGTTTGCGGCCCCAGTTCCAGACAAGCTGACGGCAGAAAATCTGCAAGCACTGGGGGCCGCTTTTGCGCCACTTTTTGCGGGGAAAAAGTGGCAATACTCTCTGAATTATGGAGCACATAATGGAAAAAGAAACCAAGGCCCAGCGCGTCGAGCGCCTCAAACGCGAAAAGGATGGTCTGGATATCATGGACGACATCAGACACTACTGCCAGTCCGGGGAGCCGGTGGATGCCGACACCATTGACCGCCTGAAGTGGTACGGCATGTACACCCACAACCAGCACAGCTCGCCGGAGGGCAGGCAGTTCTTCATGATGCGGGTCAAGGTGCCCACGGGCAACCTGACCATTGAGCAGGTGGAGACCATTGCCGGTATCTCCCGCGAGTTTGCCCGCAATACGGCGGATATCACCGTGCGGCAGACCATTCAGCTGCACTGGATTGAGTTTGCCAATGTGTGCACAGTGCTCGACCGCCTGCAGGCGGCGGGGCTCACCACCCAGAACGCTTCCGGTGACTGCCCCCGCAGCATTGTCACCTGTCCGGTGGCGGGGCACGCCCACGATGAGCTGCTGGATGTGAGTGGCCTGGTGCGGGAGGTTGACCGCTACTTCCAGGGCAACCATGAGTTCAGTAACCTGCCCCGCAAATTCAAAATGGGTATCAGTGCCTGTGGCCGTTTCTGTACGGGACACGAAGTACAGGATCTCAGCTTTGCGGCCCACCAGCTGCAAGGTGGCCGTGTGGCCTTCGGAGTGCATGTGGGTGGTGGACTGGGCAGCAATCAGCGCTTTGCCACCAACCTGGGCAGCGTGGACGCACAGCAGATTCTGCCCGTGGCCATTGCCTGCGCCGCCCTCTTCCGCGAGGAGGGCAAACGGGATAATCGGGGTCGCGCGCGTTTGGGGCACCTGCTGGAGGACATGGGAGCCGACGCCTTCCGTCAGGCCCTGCAGGAGCGCAGCGGTGTGGAGTTTCTGCCCGCCACGTCACCCGCTCTTCCCGATCCCCGCCAGCGCCAGCATGTGGGCATTGAAGACGCCAAAGAAACGGGATATCAGCATATTGGCACGGCCATCGTCAGCGGCCGCATCACCGGCGAAGGCCTGGCCACCGTGGCCCGCATTGCCCGGGAAGCGGGAGCGGCCACCATCGCCTTTACCGGCTGGCAGAACCTTATCCTGACCCGCGTGCCCAGGCAGCATGTTGCCCGGGCAACGCAGCAGCTGGAAGCCGCCGGCCTGAGCGTCGCCGACCACAGCCTCAGTGCCCGGGCCATTGCCTGCACCGGTCTTGAGTTCTGCAAGTTCGCCATCAGCGAAACCAAAGAGCGCCAGGCGCAGCTGATCAAGGCGCTGCAGGCGCGCTTTCCCGATTTCAAGGAGCCTCTGAGCATCAGCCTCAGCGGCTGCCCCAACGGCTGCTCCCACCCCAATGTGGTGGATCTGGGCTTCGTGGGCTGGAAGGTGAAGGTGGATGGGGAGTTGAAAGAGGGTTTTGTGCTGCACTACGGTGGCCGCCTGCAGGGCGATGGCAGTCGCTTCGCCGTGCGCACCAATGAGAAGATAGCCGCCGATCAGCTCAGCGAGCTTGTGATTGATCTGATCGAAAAGTACCGGGCTTCCGGGAAGCCTTCATTGCCCGATTACCTGCAGGAAGTATATTCATAAAAAATAACGGGGCCTGAACGGCCCCGTTACTCTTTAATCTTCGCCTATTACTCTGAAGATAAATATTCGGCCTATGCCACCACTTTCGTAGAAGATATGAATCTTCTCGAGGAGCTTCAGGTCGTCATCCTCTTGCCGGGTCCAGTTGGGTTCATCTGGCGCGATCGTGAACTGCTCAGCCGGATCAAAATCGATTTTCTCCGCCGTATCAGTGCCATGACCCATTTCATAGAAGCCGACTTCCACCTTTTCCAGCACGTGCCTGAGCATACTCAGCTCGGACTCATCTTCTACCAGAACATAGCCTGTGCCATCATGGTAGTACCACTGGAACAGCACCGCCGCCAGGATACCATCTTCTGTCCAGTCAAGTTTGATGGAGGGCACAAAACCCGCCGGCTCGCCTTCGGCGGTAACGGGAGAGGCGATGCCAAGGTCAAAGACTGCTTTGACTTCGTCGTCTTCCCTCCACTCCCAGTAGCCCGCATCCAGGTCACCCACGGAGTCCGTCTTGAAAACGTAGGAGAGCGTTTTGTCAGTATGTTCTGGATTGCTGCCGGCAAAGAGGTACTCACTTATGTAGTTTGTAACGCCATTTTCTACTTCACAGGGTCCTTCATCTGAATTCGTAAGCTCGGGGCCTTCACCAGGGGGAAAGAGTCCCACCAGAACCTTGTCTACGCCTTCCCCACAAATTTGTTGTATGGTGAGGGTTTCGCTGTTGGTATCCATCTGAAACTCGCTGCTCTCGCGTTCCAGGTCTGCTGGATGAGAAAACTCACTATCATTCAGGAGGGTCGTATCCTGCCAGCTGAAATCCGCGCGAATGGCGTACCAGGTCTCTTCACCTGCATCATCCACATGGAAATTGGCCACGATGTTCTTGGCGTTGCGAAACACGTTATCGGTTTTGGCCAGCGCCAGAAGCTGACTGGCATTGAGGGCAAAGTGCGTGTCGTCCACCGCTTCTTCGGCCACTGCGTCTTCGTCATCACCAAGGGAAACTTCCCCCAGGTCAATGGCCTCGGACTCCACCACGCTGATGGGCAGGCCGATCAGACCATCTTCACCTTCAGTGAGGGGCACATTGACCGTGCCGAGAAATCGCTCCATGCCTTCCCTGTTTGAGTCGATGAGCACCAGCAGCCAGTCGCTCTCGGTGGAAAGCGCCATGGTAAAGCTTCCGTCATCTTCCACGGGCGCCTCAACCCGCATGCTCATACTGAATGAGCTCAAAGAACCACGCTCCAGCCTCAGAGCGACCACCTTGTCCACCTCCGGGGCATCCTGCGCACTGACAAGCCGAGCTGTAACGGGTTTCGCCACCAAGCCTGCCAACTGTATTGTTAATGGCCTTTCGCCTGAGCCTCCTGGACCACCTCGATCTGGTCTGTCACTACTGCTACTGCCGCACCCGGCCGCCAGCAGCATCGCGACCGCGACCATCACCAGCCCCTGTGATACTTTGAATAATCGCTTCATGTCACCCTCCTTCATTTTGATTACCCCAAAATTTCAAAACGACGTTCTAATTATTAAGGGCATGGTAGCCAAAGTCAAGGGGTTGTTTCAAAATGACAGATATCAGACAATGCTACCAATTAAACCAAACGGTTACCCTTTTAACTGGGTCGAGAAGTGCTACTTGGGATAACAACCGGGAAGGAAGCGGCAGGAGGAGAAGAATCAGGGAAGGTTGAGGGGCAGGGCGACGGTGAACTCTGCGCCTTTGCCTGCCTCGCTTTGCAGGGTAATGGCGCCACCCATCATTTCACAAAAGCGCCTGCTGATGGAAAGGCCGAGGCCACTGCCACCGTAGAGGCGGGTGCTTGAAGAGTCCCCCAGGGTAAAGGGCTCGAAGATCTGCTCATGGATACTGGGATCAATACCTATGCCGGTGTCCCGAACGCGCAGGAGTACCCACGGTTCGCTGTGGCGCTGCTCCGCACTGACGGTCAGTGCAACCTGGCCGTTTTCCGTGAAGCGGCCGGCATTATTCAGCAGGTGGATCAGCACCTGGCGGATTTTCTGCCGATCACTGTACATGGTTCCGATGTTCTCATCGCAGCGCACGTCAAGGGTATTCCCATTCTTGTGGATAGCCGCCTGGACGCTTTGGGCTACCTGCCGGGCTTCGCTGCAGATATCGAAGGACTCGGCCTGCAGCTGCGCGGTCTGACTTTCCAGGTCAGCCATATCCAGAATGTCGTTGATGATCTGCAGCAGCTGACGCCCGGCTTTCTGCACACGCTCCATATCCTGGTAGATCTGCCCCTGGGGGTCTGAACGGTACTCTTCCTGAAGCATTTCGCTGTAGCCGATAATGGCGTTGAGGGGGGTGCGCAACTCGTGGCTCATGTTGGCCATGAACTGGCTCTTGACGCGATTGGCCAATTCCGAGCGGTTACGGGATTCCAGCAGCATGATCTCCGTCTCCTTGTGACGGCTGATATCGCGGGTGGCCCCAAAGATACTGGGCAAAGCCGCACTGCTGTCACGGAATCCGATCACGTGGTCGTGGAGGTGGATCATCTGTTTATCACAGCGCAGCGCCCGGTATTCGAGCTCACCATGGTAGTCGACCTGGGAGGCCTGCCGGGCTGCGGCTTGCATATGACTGCGATACCGTGACCAGTCATCGGGGTGAATATGCTTGCGAATATATTCATCCAGCTCCAGGGTGAGTGTGTCGCCTTTGGTGACCATGCCAAGAAGCTCCTGGTGCTCGCGGGTAAGGTGCAGCTGCATGGAGGCTGGCTCCATCTCCCAGCCACCCACCTGGGCGATGCGCTGAGCCATGGAAAGGCGCATGCGGTTGCGCGAGATGATGCTGCGGGACTTTTCCAGTTCACGGGTTTTCTCCAGCAGCTGCAGGCGGTGCCGCTCCTTTTCGTTATGAATGGCTTTCAGCTCAGCATGGGTCGATTGCAGCTCTTCATTGGTGGTCTCCAGCTCTTCATTGGAGGCCTGCAACTCCTCGTTGGAGGACTGCAACTCTTCATTGAGGGACTGCAGTTCCTCGTTAGAAGTTTCCAGTTCCTCAATAACCGTCTGCAGGTGTTCCCGCACGGAGATGAGTTCATCCTGCATCTCGCGCACCAGCTCAGCGTCCAGCTCGTTGCCATCTCCGGGCAGGTTCGCAACTTCATGGCGACTGACAATGCCTTCATCCTCGTCAAACCAGAGCAGGTACTGCCAGTGATTCTCCCGCAACACGGGGATGACTTTGATGCGCATGCTGATCGCCTCGGCCTGGGAAAGGGGCAACAATGTCGTGCGTCCACTGAAAGGATGCTGACTTTTCCTGACCCTGCTCATGGCCAGACGCAGGTCATTACGCAGCTCCTTGCGCAGCATGCCCAGGATGTTCCCGCTGAAATCCCCGTGGCGAATACTGATATAGTGGCTGACATCTCCCTGCACGTGCACAATATTCAGGTCGTGGTCAAGCAGCAGCCACTTGTGCATCATGCTGCGCATCACAGCGTCCTTGACGTGGTCCTCAAGGCTCTGGGCGGTTCGTTCCGGTGGTTGCGGCCTTGTCTGCTGCCGCAACAGAGCTCCTGCCATCAAACGTCCGTAGGGTGCGACTCGGGCACCATGGATCCGCCGATAGATATTATTCTCCCGATCCAGCGGCTCAAAGAGATCGTCAAAGGCGCTCAGGCTCTCCGATTTGCCGGTAAACAGTACTCCCGACGGGTTCAAGGCGTAGGAAAAGAGCGCAAGGGTCTTTCGCTGCAGGGGCTGATTCAGCGAAACCAGAAGGTTACGGCAACTGACCAGGTTCATGCGCAGAAAGGGTGGATCCTTGATGATATCGTGCCGGGAAAAGACCACCATCTCGCGGATGGTTTTGCTGACTTCAAGTGAAGCTCCGCGACTGATGAAGTATCGATTGACCATATCGCCGTCCATGGCAGCGAGCTGCACATGGGCGTAATGGCCGCGTCTGGCGATGACAAGGGCATCCTGATCAATGTCGGTGGCAAATATCTGTACCTGGCTCTTGCGGTGATCGCCGCCCAGAATATTGCAGATCACCATGGCTATGCTGTACGCCTCTTCACCGGTGGAGCAGCCCGGCACCCATACCCGGATGGGTGCGCCGGGGGCCTGCTTTTTCAGGAGATCCGCCATGACGTCTTCCAGAGCGGCAAAGGCCTGTGAGTCGCGGAAAAACGACGTGACACTGATCAGCATATCCCGAAATAACTTTTCCTGCTCTCCTTCACATTGGGCCAGGTGCTTCACATAGCTGCCAAGGCTGCTGATTTTCAAGGCGGCCATGCGCCGTTCAAGGCGCCGGTTGATGGTGGAAAGTTTGTAGTGGGTGAAGTCGACACCGGAATGCTGCAGAAGCTGCTGGAAAATCTGCTCCATGTCAGAAGGAGCCTTGCGTGAGCGTGGGGGAAGAGCCACTTCGCCACTGATGCGGAAAATCTCAACAAGCTCCTGGCCAATTGCTTCCGGTGGCAGGATAATATCAATGTGCCCCGTGGCTATGGCATTCGTGGGCATGCCGTCATACTTGGCCGTATCGGGCTGCTGGGCAATGGTAATGCCACCACCTGCTTTTATGGCGCGGACTCCCACAGAGCCATCGGAGCCGGTGCCGGAAAGAATAACGCCAATGGCGTGGTTCCCAAACTCCTGGGCGAGGGATTGCAGAAAGAGATCCACCGATGGTCGCGGCCCTACGGAGTGGGCGCCAGGCAGGTGCAGCTGAATGCGATTTTTGCGCAGAGTAATATCGTGATTGGGAGGGGTGATGTAGATTCTGCCCTGGGACAGTCGCTCGCCATGGGCAGCTTCGCTGACTTCAATGGTGCTGTCCTTGCCGAGCAGGGACACAAGCATGGTTCTGTAGGTCGGACTGAGATGCTGGACGATGACATAGGCGATGGGAGCCTGGGGAGGAAGATGGGCGACAAATAACTTCAGCGCTTCAAGGCCACCAGCACTGGCTCCAACACCAACGACTATGAGGGTACTCTTCCCGGATTTCCTGGCGCCTGCTGACCGTTCCACACTCACCTCTTGCGGCGTGGACGCGCACTGAGCCGCGTCGCTGACATTCCCCTGTGAATAACAGGCATCAGTCAGGTTATACGCCACTTTCCGGAATGCTGCAACCATCGAAAAATACAAGCTCTGTCGTCATGGCAGGGGAAATTCTCGAAAGCGCGCGAGAAAGAACCGGCAAACGTCAATGTTTACCTGAGGCAGTAGTTCAGCATGTTCTGCTTACTGGAGGTTTCTTCGTCCAGAAATACCCGTGCGCACGTGAAAAAATTCATGATACAGGGATGCTTGATGCTGTAGTAAATCTTCTGACCCTCTTTTTCGTAGCTGACGATGCCAATGGACGAGAGTATGGAAAGGTGCTTTGATATGGTGGACTGGTCATAGGGGGTCTTGTCCACAATATCCTGAACACAGATCCTCTCGCGGGCAACCAGCTCAAGAATAAAGAGGCGCGTGGGGTGTGCCAGCGCTTTGGCAACCTGGGCAATAAAATCGTAATCACTGCATTTTTCTGACACGGGCAGCTCCTGAACTTCCAATTCTTCAGTTGGTAATGTGCTTATGTCCAAAGGGCACATGAAAAAATCCTCACAGCGCTGAAAACATATACTGCCGATACGTCGCTTTTCCATTTTCAGCTTCACCATATTACCAAAGCGCCATGAATTAATAAAGATAAAATTGATAGGAAAAGTAGGAAATCCCCCTGGCGATCTCTCAGCAACTCTTACCTCATCATTCACAAGGACTTACGACATCGCTCCCGGCAAGATGACTTCTGCGCACAAAAACTGTTGACATCTCATTTTCACACTGCTATAACCCTCACTCGTTGTCGCGGGGTAGAGCAGCCTGGTAGCTCGTCGGGCTCATAACCCGAAGGTCGTCGGTTCAAATCCGGCCCCCGCAACCAACATTTCCGGCGGTGTACCTCAGCTGGTTAGAGGACCCGGCTCATATCCGGGGCGTCCGGTGTTCGACCCACCGCACCGCCACCATTTCTGCCATTTAGTTCCATGCAATAAAAAAAGCAGACAAGCAAATTGTCTGCTTTTTTATTGCTTCTGTGACGACTCTGTAATCAACTGACACACATACCCTCAATTTCCGTGACTGAAATTCGACTCTCCACGATAAAACATATTGACACATTTTCTTTTTTTTATATCATGCCCCTGAGTCAACTACCCTGGAGGAGTCGTTTTTCATGAAGCGAACACGACAAAGCTCAATGTTGAAAAGAAATGCCATGCGCATCTTTTTCTTTCTCTCCTGCATCGCCTACGCCCTTATTCTGGCCCTGAACTGGAACACTGGCGTATAGGCCCGACACAAGAACACGAAGCCTGCGGATACACCATCAGCAGGCTTTTTTTCATGTCTACCTGCGCTCAAAATCAATGCGCGGATCAATGAGCATATAGGCAATATCACCCACGAGTTTCAAGAGCAGGCCTATCAGGGTGAAAATATACAGCGTACCGAAAATCACCGGGTAGTCACGACTCATAACCGCTTCAAATCCCAGCAGCCCCAACCCATCCAGCGAAAAGATAATCTCGATCAGCAGCGACCCCGTCAAGAAAATACCCAGAAGAGCTGCCGGAACACCGGCAATGATGATGAGCATGGCATTACGAAAGACATGTCCATAGAGAACACCTCTTTCCGTCAATCCCTTGGCACGTGCCGTCATCACATATTGCTTGTTGATCTCATCCAGAAATGAATTCTTGGTAAGCATCGTCATAGTGGCAAAGCTGCTCACGACAGAAGCCAGTACCGGCAGCGTGATATGCCACAGGTAATCGCCCACCTTCCCCGCCAAAGAGAGGTCATGGAAATGTGGTGATGTCAGCCCCCGCAGGGGAAACCAGGCGAAGTAACTGCCTCCGGCAAAAAGCACTATCAGGATTATGGCAAAGAGAAAATTCGGGATTGCGTAACCGACGACAACGACTGTACTGCTCCACACATCAAAACGACTGCCGTGTCGCAGCGCTTTGGCGATACCCAGGGGGACGGAAATGGCATAGGCAAGCAACGTTGTCCACAGACCAAGAGTTATGGAAACCGGCATCTTTTCAATAATCAGCCCCATAACACTCTTTTCGCGATAAAAACTTTCGCCGAAGTCAAAGACCAGGTAACTGCGGATCATGATCCAAAATCGCTCATGGGCTGGACGGTCAAATCCATATTGCCGCTCTATGCGCCGAAGAAGGTCGGGATCTATCCCCTGAGCACCACGGTACGCCGTGGAATCGGCGCGAAAAACCTCCGAGCCACCGGCATCGCCCCGCCCCATGCCAATACCTGTTTCGAAACCGTGCAGCTGAGCCATGGCCCGCTCAACCGGCCCACCAGGTGCAGACTGAACTATAATGAAATTCAACAGCATTATGCCGAAAAGGGTCGGAATGATCAGCAGCAGACGCCGCAGAATATAGTGAACCATGTCAACGTTGACGGCTTCCCCTCTGGCGCGTGATGGTGGCAGACTTCTCCGGATCTACCCACCAGGTATCAAAAGCCAGGTCGTAGGGAGGATTTTCGGAAGGTTTCGCAAACAGATCCCAGTAGGCAACCCGATAGCTGGTAATATGCCAGTGCGGGACGACATAGTGCCCCCACTGCAGCACGCGATCGAGGGCGCGAGCGCTGACAACAAGTTCTTCGCGATCCGATGCCGCGATAATGCTTTCCACCAGCGCATCGACCACCGGGTCCTTGATACCAATGAGATTACGGCTCCCCTCCTGATCCGCAAAGGCTGAATGCCAGAAATCCCGCTGTTCGTTCCCCGGCGAGGTCGACTGAGGAAAAACCGCGACCACCACATCGAAGTCGAAGGAGCGCACCCGATTGACATACTGAGTGACATCGACAACGCGAATACTGCTTTCGATGCCCATTCGCTCAAGATTACGCCGATATGGCTGAATAATCCGCTCCCAGATTGTGTCAAAAATCAGAAACTCGATATCCATGGTGCTACCGCTGGAACGGTGTGTCAGGCGCCCCCCCTGAATCTCCCAGCCTGCCTGCCGCAACAGCGAGGACGCAATGCGCATATTATCGCGGATGGCTCCAGACCCATCGGTTTCGGGAGCGCGGTAAACCTGGGTAAACACTTCATCGGGTAACTGCTCGCGCCACGGTTCAAGCAGCCGCAGTTCTGCCGCACCGGGCAGGTCGACAGCAGCCATTTCGGAATTGGAAAAATAGCTGTGGGAGCGAGCATACGCGTTATAAAAAAGGTTCCGGTTTGTCCATTCGAAATCAAAGAGATAGGCGAGAGCCTGACGCACCCGGGGGTCAGTAAACATTGGTCGACGAGTGTTCAAGGCAAATCCCTGCATGCCCGTGGGGTTTCGGTGTGGCAGGTTCTCGCGCTGAATCATCCCCTGCCTTACAGCGGGAATACTGTAGCTGACGGCCCAGTCCTTAGCGTTGTTCTCAAGGCGGAAATCATAGGCTCCCGACTTAAATGCTTCCAGGGCCACATTACCATCGCGATAATAATCCACGGTTATGGCATCGAAATTATGACGGCCTCGTTTGATGGGATGATTGCGTGCCCAATAGTCTTCCACCCGCTCATAGGTTATGGAACGCCCGGCATCAACGCGGGCCACGCGATAGGGACCGGAGCCCAGCGGAATTACCGTGGAAGATCGGCTGAAATCCTTGTCTTCCCAGAAGTGTTTCGGCAGAATCGCTGCCTGGCCGACGATCAGCGGGAGTTCCATATTGCCGGCAGAAGAGAATTCAAAACGCACCCGTCTGGTTTCCACCGCCGTCACCGAGTCAATATCTCCATAGTAGGCCTGATAAAACGGGGAGCCTTGAGTGCGCAGTATTTCAAAGGTAAAGACGACATCATGGGCCGTGACCGGTTTACCATCGTGGAATCGAGCGTCAGGGTGCAGGATGAATTCTACCCATGAACGATCGTCGGGCAGAATGATTTTCGTGGCCAGTAACCCATACTCCGTGAAAGGCTCATCGGCTGAGCGCTCCAGGAGCGAGTCATAGACCAGCGTTATCCGGGAGTCCGCAACCCCTCTCTCAACAAAGGGATTCAGACTGTCGAAAGTGCCGACACTGTGCAGGGATATCCGGCCACCTTTCGGGGCGTCGGGATTCACGTAGGAAAAATGCCTGAAGTCTGCACCATAACGTGGCTCACCGTGCATGGCTATGGCATGCACGGGCTGCGGCTCAGATGCCTGCAGACTCAGAGGAACCAGAGTGGCACAAAAGAAGAGCGCCAGGGCGAGAGAATTTCCGGCAAGGCGCATCGCCCTGCCGGCAACATTGTGCACGTGGCTGATGTCGATCAGACACAGGCGGTACTTCATCGACCCAGGGCGACTATGGAGCGCAGCTGGGACAGCTTGGATTTCACCTGCTCCAGCGAGTTGACAGAGTTGCGCAGTGGCGCCCCGATACTCTGGGGAGTCGGCTGCTTCCAGGTGGCAATATCTTTGAGGGAGTTGACCACATCGCCAATAACCTGCATGTTTTTCTCGATCTCACCATTATTCTCGATGAAATTCAACACTTCCCTGACTTCACGGTCGCGGCTGATTTTCTTCGCAGCCTTGAAGAGGTTCAGGGTCAGCACCTCGTTATTGAGAGGCTTCATCATGTAACTGGTAACCCCAAGGGTAATGAGGTTAAAGAGATAATCAGAGTCGTTGTGGGCAGAGGTGATGAATATTGCCTGATCGGGGTTGATTTCCAGAATCCGCCGCGTCAGCTCGATACCGTTCATAACCGGCATATTGATATCGATAATCACAATGTCGTGTTTCTGGGGATTGTACTTATCCAACGCCTCCTGGCCATTGCGCGCAACCTCAACCTGATTGAAGAACTTCGCCAGAAAATCCCGGGTCATCTTCAACACGGTAGAGTTGTCTTCGGCGTAGAGCACGCCAAGCTTATCTGTATATTTTTTCAGCATATTAGGCGTAACCATAGTCCGAAAGCCTCCCCTTGTTGCATGTCTATCAACAGATACATTTTGGAAGATAGTGTATTCACCAGAGGCTGTCAATCCCAATCATCCTCGTTTGTGCGAAATAGATTCACTCCGCTGCCACAACCACGGAGGACTGAAAACAATTCATATGTGACTATGGGTTCTCTTTCTGCGCCGGCTGCGACAGGGCTGCGCCCTCCTCGCCACAGGCCAGTGAATTGATTTCGCGCTGACGGCCAATGCTCAGCGCCAGCTCCTCCATGGACTGCTGGCGTATGCGCGCCTGCTCGCCCTCATGCTTCCCTCGAATGCCGCGTTCGCGCACAAGACGGTAAAAACCTGTATTCAAATGCCGCAAGACGCTCTTCAGCGCAGAAGCAGTGCGGGAGATGGAGATGTCAGCCAGAACCGAGAAGCTTGCCACGAAGAGAAAGGCATGGAGTATCACCGTGCCAGCCTGCCCCAGATACAGATGCGAGTAGTACGCGCTCACCTCTGCCAGCATTCCGCCAGCGGGGGTTTCAGCTGGGTACATGGGGTCGATCACGAAGATACTGCCAATGAAAGCTCCCTGGGAAACAAAGAGCAGCGGAACAGCCAGAATCTTACGCCCGATTTTACGCTTTGGCCTCTGGCCTGACTGTTCGACAGGAGCTCGAGCCAGCAGTCGGTAGAGCACAAGGCCGATAAAAAAAGGAAGAAGCCAGCTGCTCACGCCCAGAAACTGAATCAGCAGATCCGCCAGATTCGCCCCAATCAGTCCACCCTTATTCTGAATCTCGGCAGCCACGTAAGGATAAAAGGCCTTGGAGAAGGTCGGGTCGTAACTATGGTAGGAAACGAGGCTGACAGAGATGTAGATTCCGGTCAGAAAGAGTATGATGCTGATCCAGGCTTTCATCGCGCTTGTGTCTCCACTACACCGAGAGTAAGAAAAGTGCTGCCGGAAACCGGCAGCCTATATCTCCGTTATAACCGGCAGAACCAAGGGTTCGCGGTCTGCTTTTTTCTTCATGGATTTACGGATAATGCGTCGCGCGTCAATGCGCAGCAGGCGCTGAGTCTTACCTTCCTCGTACGTACTGGAGAATATCTCCTTGATCTCATCTTCGATTTCCTTGCGGGTCTGGGCGGAAAGTTCAAAACCACTGGTCACCAGATTTGGACCGGAAACAAGCTCCCCATCCTTCTGTGAGATGGCCATGTGAACCACCGCGATACCCTGGCTGCCGAGGCTGCGACGATCCATCAGCACCGGTTCCTCGACTCCCTCCATGCTTGAACCATCGATAAATACCCGCCCGTTGACTTCTTCCGGAAGAACCTTCCCCTCTTTTTCGTTCAGCAACAGAGGCTGCCCGTTCTTCAGGATGAAGATATTCTGGTCTGGAATATTCATGGACTTGGCCAGCTCGCTGTGGAGATAGAGGTGGCGGTACTCACCGTGGATAGGAATGAAGTACTTGGGACGCACCAGATTGATCATGGTCTTCTGCTCTTCCTGATAGGCGTGACCGGAAGCGTGCACTCGACGGTTATTGTAGACAACCCGCGCTCCCTTCAGGAAGAGCTGATTCACCAGTTTCGAGACACTGCGCTCGTTGCCGGGAATCGTCTTGGAGGAGAAGATAATCGTATCTCCGGGCTTGATTTTCACATGGGCGTGTCCATCATTGGCCATGCGCGGCAGTGCCGCCAGGCTTTCCCCCTGGGAGCCGGTCGTGATGATCATGAGCTTCTGAGGCGCTATGCCCTTGGTGTCCTTGATGGGAATGATATCCTCGTCCTCGAAGTGCATATAGCCGGTCTCGCGGGCAATCCTGGTGTTATTGAGGATACTGCGGCCATCGAAAGCGATCTTGCGGCCAAACTTCTTGGCAATATCCATGAGCGTCTGAATACGATGAATGTTGGAGCTGAAAGCAGACACGATCACCTTGCCCTTGCAGCCTTCTATCTCTTCGTCAAGCGCCTGCCGTACCACCCCTTCCGTGGCCGACATGCCAACGGATTCCGTATTGGTGGAGTCGGACAGCAGGGCCAGCACGCCATTCTCCCCATAGCGGGCAAAAGAGGGCAGATCAATCACGCGTCCATCCACTGGCGTGTAGTCAATCTTGAAATCACCAGTATGAATGATGACTCCATGGGGGGTGTCGATGGCCAGCGCGCAGGCATCAGCGATACTGTGATTCACGGCAATAAACTCCACGCTGAAGTCATTGACATTCACCCGATCCTTGGCCGCAACCTCGATAATGGTAACGGCGTTTTCCAGATTGCGCTCCTTGAGGCGGTGGCGGATCATCCCCGCCACAAGCCGGGTGGCGAAAATCTTCAGCTTCGGCACCTGCCGAACCAGGAAGGGGATTGCACCGATGTGATCTTCATGGCCATGGGTGATAAACAGACCCTGAACCTTGCTGGCATTGGCGACAATGTAGGTGAAGTCTGGGATGACCACATCGACACCCAGCTGGGTCTCCTCCGGAAACATCAGACCACAGTCGACAATGATCATGTGCTTGCTGGTCTCATAACAGGTAACATTCATCCCTATTTCGCGCAGACCACCAAGGGGAGTGATTTTGATGCCATCGAATTTCGTGGCACCGGGCTGCCCGGAGGAGTTGCACTGGGGCTGGCGCTGGGGACGTGATTTTGAGCCTCTTCTTGGGCTTTTCTCGTTTTTTGGCTGTGACATTGCGTACCTTTACCATAAATTTTGCGACGAAAGATCGTCTGTAACGGGAGCTATCCCGGAGTTTCCCGGTCAAGGGTATGTGAGCGCAGCTCAAGTTCGCGACAATTCAACCGAAAAGCAATTCAAGGATGAACTTAACTGGAAAGGAGATACGAGAGCTTCATGAAGAATACCCCTCGCCCCTCTCTGGTTCCTGTGTCTGACGACCTGTGGGAACGTGTCCGACCACTGATACCGCCACATACCGGTAAAAAAAAGCCTGGACGACCTCGCATGGATGACCGTCAGGCATTCAATGCCATACTCTATATCTGCTCTACAGGCTGTGCCTGGAAATCTCTTCCCAAGGAGTTCGGCGCCTCCAGCACCGTTCACGACCGCTTTCAGTACTGGAGACAATGCGGCCTGATCTTCCGCCTGCGTCAGATGGGCATACTGCCGCGCCAAGGACCAGCTGCAAGCTGTTCACGCCAGTTCGCGTCTTAACAGCTTGCTGAAATACCTCAAAATACGCAGGCAATTGAAAAATGCTCAGGTGCAAGGCGCTCGCGGAGCGAGGAATGAAGCGTACTCCCCGTACGTTGCAGTGACGCGCGACTGCGAGCAACGCCGCAGATGAGGGTTTTTCAGCAGCCTGTTAAAGTCCCACTGACACTTTCCCTGTGAACTATACACGAACCCATAGGCTCTCACAACCTGCAACCACTGCGCCATGGAAAAAATCTGCAAGGGAATCCAGAGAGAATGTGCTATATTGCCAATAAATCAGAAAATTGATACATTTTCCCCGTAAAATCCCAGGGACAGCACCACCGCCAACGCACCAACACAGGAAGGCTACTTGTGAAATCGGCACCCAACAGCCTCGAATCGCGCATCCAGGAGTTGCACAGCGACTACACCAACCAGCTGCCAGGAAAAATCAGTCGCATCCAGATTGCCTGGAACAATATCTGCGAACAGGGCTGGTCAGAAGAGCACACCAGCACCATCAGCACCATATGCCACGGACTGGCCGGCTCCGCCAAAACCTTCGGGTTTTCCGCCCTCAGCAAAAGCGCCCGCGTACTGGAAGAGCTCCTCGAAGAAACGCAACGCGCCCAGGGAACCCAGCAAGAAGCCCTTGCCACTCAAATCAGCCAGATGATGCACACTATCGCCCACCACGCTTCCCGTCCGGATCGGCGCCAAGGTCTCTTCAGTCGTATTACCATGACCCAGCAGACCGAACCGCAGCCAATTAACCGGACGGTCGCCATCGTCGACAGCGACCGGGAATTCGCCACGAACCTGGCCACCCAGATGGGTTACTTCGACCTGCAGGCACACACCTACACCAGCACCACTGCCTTCCTGGCCGACCTGAACGAGACCCTGCCCGGCATCCTGGTCATCAGCGCCCAACTGAGTAAAGGCAATGGAATTGCGGTGGCCAGTGAAGCTGCCAGTCGCCTTGCCGAGCGCCCACGCATTCTGATCAGCTCTGACCTGGATGACATGAAACTTCGACTGGCATGTGTCCGCGCCGGAGGTGAAGCGTTTCTGGTGAAACCTTTCGAAGCCACTCAGGTGATCGCCCTGATCAACAAAACCGACACCTGCCCCAGTAAAGAGCCCTACCGGGTCATGGTCGTGGACGACTCCCTCACCATGTCCCAACTCTTTACACTGACCCTGGAACAGGCCGGCATGGACGTGCGCACAGTAAATGACCCCATGGACATGCTCAACGTCATGCTCGACTTCCATCCTGAGCTCATCCTGCTGGACATGTACATGCCCCAGTGCGATGGAGACGACCTCGCGAAAGTCATCCGCCAGCACGAAGCCTTTTTCAGCACCCCCATCGTCTTCCTGTCAGCGGAAACAGACTTTGAACGCCAACTGAGCGCCCTGAGCACAGGCGGCGACGACTTTCTCACCAAACCCATCGAACCGGCACATCTGGTGCAGGCCGTTTCCAGCCGGGTGCAGCGTTCACGCCAGCTGCACTCCCTCATGGTGCGCGACGGACTCACAGGGCTGCTCAACCACACGGAAAGCAAACGTCAGCTGGACATCCTGCTGGAGCGGGCCAAACGCGCCAACACACCACTGTGCTTTGCCATGCTGGATATCGATCACTTCAAGCGGGTAAACGACGCCCATGGACACCCGGTTGGCGATCGCGTCATCAAGAGCCTTTCCCACTTCCTCCAGCAGCGCCTGCGGAAAACCGATGTGGTAGGCAGATATGGGGGAGAGGAGTTTGTGATCATTTTTCCGGACACTACGGAATCTGACGGACAGCGCGTCATGGAAGAGCTGCGGGAAAAATTTGCCATGGTAACCCACCACGCCGGGGATCAGTCCTTTCAGTGCACCTTCAGCTGCGGCATTGCCACCTTCCCCCACTTCAGCAATGCCACGGAAATAGTGGACCGCGCCGACCAGGCCCTGTACAGCGCCAAAAACCAGGGGCGCAACAAGGTGATTGCGGCAGCACACCGCTGACACCACCAGCTTATTCCGGCATCCAGCAGCTACTGCCCAGGCTGAAGCTGCTTCAGCAGGCCCAGCAGATCCTTTTTCATGATAGGTTTCGCCAGCACCCCATCGGCACCAGCCACCTCGTCAGCCTCATCCCAGAAGCTGACCACCGCCAGCGTACGACATGAAACTGAACTCTCCCCGATGACTTTTATCAGACTGCGAATAAGCCCAACGCCAACGTTGAGAACGACAATATCAGGCTGCAGCTGTCGCACCGCCTGCAGACATCCCTCGGCATCAGCGACCTGGGAGACCTCCTGCACCAGCGAGCCGATTATCTTGGCCATGAAACGGCGGCTGTCTTCCTCGCAGTCCACAACCAGCACATGACAATTCATCTTCTTCTGCTTCTGCACGATATTATTTCTCCGAGTAACCTTCGGTTAAACTTTCCCATATCTCATCAATTAGCTACGAAATCATCATAAACTGGCACTATAACGCACTAACCCCAGTGCCTTCGCGTGGCAAAAAGCTTGTGATTTTCATTCGCAGAAATGCTAGAATTCATACAAGTAAAGCTTAGATTAAACGCAATTTTTCGCACGCCGACTTAATTTATTACTCACTGAATTATGTTTTTAGTTATTAAATGTACAGATAGCACTAACGTCCATATCTGTCAACCGCAATATCAATCAGTTTCGCCAACGCAACAGCAGAACATCACAGGCATCAGCTACTACCCCAACCCAATACAGCTCAGGTGCACACATGGATTCATTCAGTAAAGTCTGGGAACGGATACAAAGGGTGACCGGCTGGAAGACACAGGCCGAACTGGCCAGCGCCCTTGACATCAGACAGGCATCGGTCTCAGGTGCCAAACAACGTGGCAGCATGCCCCTGGAGTGGATATACACCATTGCCAGGAAGTACAATACCAGCATGGACTGGCTCCTGAACGGCGAAGACGTATCACCCAGCTTCAGTGGAGAGAACAGTCAGCAACATATCAGCCTGCCGAAATACAGCGTCGTCCACGCCCAGTCTCCCGAAAAGTGTGATGCCAGCAAGCTGCAGGCGTCACATCTGACCTTCTGCCAGGACTGGCTGCAGACCATGGGTCTTGACAAGGAGGCACTTATCCTGGTGGAAGTCTGCGGCGACAGCATGGAACCGACCATCTACGCCGGTGACATTCTCCTGGTTGATCAGCGCTTTCAGAAAGTCGGCAACGATGGGATCTATATCCTGCGTTTGCACGGGGAGCTGGTGGTAAAACGCGTCCAACGCCTGATCGACGGCTCACTGCGAATCATGAGCGACAACAAGGCGTACATGGATCAGACCATCTCCGCTGAACTCAGCGAGCAGGTCTGTGTGGTAGGGTTTGTGGTCTGGCGAGCCAGCCAGACCCTGCGTTTATAACGTCACTTTCGCACCTCCGAAACGGCAGTTTTTTGGCGCCGACCCTGATGACATGCAGTAATGGTGAAAATGGTTCTACACAGACTGCGTCTCTTGACATTGCCCTCACCTTGCCGCGAAGTCGCCAGGGAAAAGCAGCAACGAGCGACTGCTCAAAAACGAAGAGATTTTCACACAAAGCCCACAAAGGCGCAAAGAAAGGCAAAGGGAAAAGCAGTTTCCACCGCGAATGAACACGAATATGCACGAATGGGGAAATTTCACGCAAAGACTGTGGGGAGGGGAAACCGGAAGAGCTTAACCACGGAAGACGCGGAAGTTACCGCGAATAGACGCGTATAAACGCGAATGGAAAGGCAGGATCTCACGCCCGTTCGCTGCGCTCACTCAAGTCGCGAAGACGCAGAGAAAAATACAAGGTTAACTGATTTGGCTGCCCATCTTTTTTGCGTTCTCAGCGGCTTTGCGAGAGGAGATTGTCTTTTCTGAAAAGATAATTTTAAAGAAAGTGTCTTTCAATACCTCAAAACACACAGGCAATTGAAAAGTTCTCAGGTGCAAGGCGCGGGCAAAGCGAGGAGCAAGGCGTACTTCCTGTACGTCGCAGTGACGAGCGATGCTCGGCAACGCTGCAGATGGGGCTCTTTGAGCAACCTGCTGTCGGATCTCCAGAACAGGCGAGCAATGAGCCGGATAAACGGGTGTTCGGGGGGCGCGTTTTTGTGTCCTTTTTGCGTGGTCAAAAAGGACAATATCCGTAAACGAAACGAGGAATACTCGATGAGTCAAGCATACAAAATCAATATAGTTTTTCGTGCGGCAAACATCAGGATAATAGTGCCTTAACTCAAGTCGACAAGGTGCGAAACTTCAGTTATAATGTCACTTTCGCGCCGGCAGTCACAGCTTCTTCTGCATGAGAACCGCATCGCCGCCATCCCGGTAGTATTTGCGGCGACGCCCCGTGACCTTGAAGCCGCGCTTCTCATACAGTGCGATGGCGCCTGAGTTCTTTTCGTTGACTTCCAGCAGGATCTCTCGGCAGCCCTCCCCCTTCCCCAGCTGCTCCAGATACTCAAGCAGCAGTGTGGCGATGCCCATCCGGCTGAATTCCTTGTGAACCGCAACATTATTGAGCTGCAGCTCTTCCGGCAGCAGGTAGGCAAACAGGTACCCCAGCAGTGATTCGCCATGAAAGGCTCCGAGGGCGATGATTCTGGGGTGACGCATCTCTTCGGCAATCTGCTGCTCGCTCCAGGGGTGGGTAAAGCGGGAGGCTTCGATGGCATGGATATCCCGCAGAAAACTCTGATCCAGCAGGCGAACCTTCAGGCTCATCGCTCCTCCTCTGCCTGGGATTTGCGCAGATAGTGCAGGGGAATACTGTCAGACTCGTCATACCGGGGCAGCTGGCCGGCAACTGCCAGCCGTGCCGCATTGAGGGCAGCCGGCACGCTGGGAACCCGGTGGATGCGTTTATCCCGGAGTGCCGCAGGAAATGCTGCTGGCAACTCACCGGAGAAAAAAAACTCGGAGGGTGTCCGTCTCACCAGCTCAGCGCCATCCAGGGCGCAGTCTTCCTCAAGACCATGAATACGCAAACCGCGGCAGTAAACCTGGGAACGCTTGGCGTCCACAGCAGCCAGCACTGGCCCCGGCAGCTCATCAAGGCCGTGGAGCATCGCCTCAAGGCGCGAGCAGGTGTATACCGGCTTCGCACCCCCGAAAACCAGGCCCTTCACAAAAGACGCTCCCACCCGCACACCGGTAAAGCTGCCGGGACCATTCACCAGAGCTACCGCGGTGACATCATCCCATTGGCATTGCGACGAAGCGAGGAGCTGCTCCAGAGCAGCTGGCAGCAGTTCTCCGTGTTTACGGCGCGTATCCACTTCCTGCAGCAGGTACTCTCCACCTGCTTTCTCCATCAGGCAGGCCGAGAACACTTCACCCGTGGTATCCAGCGCAAAAATCATATATTCACCTGCAAAGGGAAATTCCTGGTCCGCAAAAGACCAGAGCACAGACTTGCAAAAGAACCTTCCTTGCTCCACAATGGCTGATATTCCGCCGTAGCGGCACAAATCAGGAGCGCTCAGCATAACACAATCATGAATCCCAAGACGCAAAAAACCGTATCCTATCGGGAAATCATTCTCTTCTCCATACCCCTGCTCTTCACCACGCAGTTCATGAGCATCAGCCACACGCTCATCAACGCTTTTCTGGCACGCCTGGAGAACCAGGTGGAGATCCTGGCCGGTTTCGGCCTGGGCATCACTCTCTACCTGTTCATCGCGTCGCTGAGCTACGCAAACTCCCATATTGCCGCCAGCTACGTGCGGGGACGGCAGAGCCTGCGCACAGTGCTGAGCTTCTCAATACTGCTGGGCGTCTTCATTGCCGCCATCGTCAGTCTGATCAGTATTTCGGGAATCGCGAACTTTCTCTTTGTGGAAGTCTTCCAGGTGCCATGGCACATTGCCGAATACGCTGTGCATACCATGCTCTACCTGATTCCCCTCTCCCTCTTCACGTCGCTGCGCGGCAGCCTGCAGGGTATTCTGGCCAAAAGCCGCAAACCGACCCTGATCACTGTAGGGGTCATCATCCGCATCGGGTCCCTGCTGGTACTGCTGCCAATGCTGCTGCACTTTCTGGACGGTGTCGCCGTGGGAGCCCTGGGCCTCCTGGGTGGCATAGCCATTGAGTCTGCGGCCATTGTCCTGTTCTGCTGGCAGCCTGCGCGCAGGCTGAACCGCCTTGAGGAAGGTGACCCCATGGGTTACGGTCGGCTCATTGGGTTCGCCCTGCCCCTCATGTACTCCATGAGTATGCAGCACCTGAGCACCCTGCTGGTCAACGGCATGGTGGCACGGCTTTCCGACAGCGCCCTGGGTCTGGCCGCCTTCACCATCGTCCGGGGGTTTATCTTCCTTTTTTACGGCCCCTTCCAGAGCCTGCAGCAGACCGTCATCACCCTGGCAGAAAACCGCGAAACCCTGCGCCGGATCGTTCTCTTTGCCATCGCCCTGCTGGCAGGGCTTTCCGTGGCTCTGCTCAGCATTCAGTTTCTCTTTCATCATACGGTGCTGACCGGATGGATGGCCATAGAAGCGCACCTGGTGGAGTATCTGCGCTGGCCCGTGCTGCTCACCACAGGATATGGTATCCTTTACTGCACCAACCACCTGCTGAAGGCGACCACCACCCGGGAACTCAAAACCCTGCGAATCGGCGCTTCAAGCACCATAAAGATCCTCTGCGTCATGCTTGCCAGCCTCGCCATGCTCAGCCTGGGCATTCAGGGCAATGGTGCACTGCTGGGTGTGGCGCTGCTGATACTGGGGGAACTGGCTGAAGTGGCCGTGCTGCTGTGGGTCGGCTGGAGACAACGCACACCTGTGGAGGGATACCTGTGACCAGACTCATTCAGGGAGCCAGATACCAGTGGCAGATAGCCCATGCCAGCAGGCCCGCCAACAGTGAGGAACTTCTTGAGCTCCTGCTGTCAGACCGCTGCGACGACGACCGTAACCTCTTCCTGCAGGCTGACCTCAGCCATCTGGCGGACCCTTTTCTGCTGCGGGATATGGCAAAAGCGGTGGAGCTTCTTGACGCTGCCATACAGCAGTCGCTTCCCATCCTTGTCTACGGCGATTTTGATGTGGACGGCACGGTGGGAACCGCCATGCTGGTACGCTTTCTGCGTGAACTGGGAGCCCGTGTTGACTACTTTATCCCCAGCCGCTTCACCGAAGGCTACGGCCTGAACCGTGCCGCCCTGGAGAGCAGAAGCCAGGACTTCCACCTGCTGATTTCCGTGGACTGCGGCATCACCGCCATTGATGAAGTTGCCTTCCTCAAGTCCCTGGGAAAGCAGGTCATCATCACTGATCACCACCTGCCCGGAAACCAGCTGCCACCAGCCGATGCCATCGTGGATCCCCATCGGCCCGACTGCCCTTACCCCCATGCCATCTGCGGAGCCGCCGTGGTGCTGAAGCTGATCACCGCCCTGCGCCGGACCATGGGGCGCGCTGAGCTCAGCCTGGCCCCCTACCTGCCCCTGGCAAGCCTGGCCACCGTTGCCGATGTCATGGAAATCCGTCACGAAAACCGTGTACTGGTGAAGCAGGGGCTGCGCCTCTTCGCCGACAAGGCGGTCACCGGACTGCGGCTTCTGTGTGAAGTGGCCGGAATTGATCCCGGCAAAATGTCTGTGTACGGGCTGGGATTCCAGCTGGGGCCCCGCGTCAATGCCGCCGGGCGTATGGAAAACGCCCGCGACAGCGTGGAGCTGTTCCTGCTGGATGAGCCGCAACGGGAGCAGGCCCTGTCCATCGCCCGACAGCTGGACGACCTCAACCGCCAGCGTCAGGAAGTGGAGCAATCCATGGTGGAAGAGGCCCGGGAGCAGATTCAGCGCCACAAGCTGCATGAGCAGCGGGCTATCATCGTCGGCTCCAGGGGCTGGAACGAAGGGGTGATCGGCATTGTGGCCGGTCGCCTCAAGTCCCGCTACCACCGGCCCTGCATCGTCTACAGTCAGCTTGAAGACGGAACGCTCAAGGCCAGCTGCCGCTCCGTTGACGGCATCGATCTGCACCACGAACTGCAGCAGTGCGCCCACCACCTGGTAAAATTCGGTGGCCACGCCATGGCCGCTGGCCTGCAGATACAGCAGAGCAACCTGGAGGCCTTTCGCCAGAACCTGCTCAAAAACCTCTCCCGGTTTCCGGAAGATCTCTTCAAGGCAAAGTGCACTGTCGACGCCTGCCTGCCAGCACCTCTGCTCAGCATGGATACCGCCCATGCCATCAACCGCCTTGAGCCCTTTGGCAATGGCAACCCGGAACCATTATTCTCCGGTGACTTCACCGTGCTGGACAGCTACCAGTGCGGTCGCGAAGGGAGCCACTGCCGACTGACCATCCAGGACTCCGAAGGCAAACGCCACCAGGCCATCGCCTTCTCCAATAATCTGCAGGCGGCAGTGGGAAAACAGGTGAAGCTCTGCTTCAAACTGCGCGTGAACCACTTCCGGGGAAAGGACTCCCTGGAGATGCAAATTGAAGATCACAGCTACCACTGAGCAGGAGCAGATCCGTCTCTTGAGTCCAGGGGATATTCACGGCTTTTCCAGCTGCCGTTTCAGCGCCTGAATTCGCTCGTAGGAAGCTTCAATGCGCTCACGGGGAAGAGTTCCCCGCTCCACCATCTCCACAATGGCTTTGACTGCCCGCCGGGCCACCAGAGGGTCATATTCCAGATTGTTGCCCAGCAGCAGAATATCCACCCCGGCATAAACAGCCCGCTCCAGAGCCTCTTCGAAACCGAAGTGGTCGGTTATGGCCTTCATCTGCATATCATCGGAGACAATCACCCCCGTAAAACCCAGCTCCTGGCGCAGCAGATCCTGGAGTACCACCCGGGAGAGCGTTGCCGGATATTCTGCATCAAGCTCCCGGTGGAACAGGTGTCCGGTCATCACCATGCCGCCAAATCCATTGGCGATCATTTCCCGGAAGGGCAGGAGCTCATGGGGATTCCAGGTCTGCGTAATATCCGTAAACCCCAGGTGGGAATCCGCCAGAGAGCTGCCGTGCCCGGGAAAGTGCTTGATGGCAGGAATCACGCCAGCAGCATCCATGGCCCGGGCGAACTGCTCCCCATGGCGCGCCACTGCAGAAGCATCGGCGGAAAAACTGCGTCCCAGGCTGCCGATAACCGGGTTTTCCGGATTCATATTCACATCCACCACCGGTGCAAAGTTCAGGTTGACACCAAGCCCGGCCAGGGCCTGTGCCATGTCGCTGGCCGCCGCAAAGGTGCTGCTCGGGCTCCCCTCGCCCAGCTCACGGTGGGAGGCCAGCGCCTCAAAACCATGAACCGGCTTCAGACGGCTGACCAGCCCCCCTTCCTGATCAATGGCGATGAACAGAACCGTGGAGGCATGTTCCTGCAGATCAGCTATCAGCCGGGAAAGCTGCTCCCGGTCACGCACATTGCGCTCCCGACTGCCGGTGAGCACATCCCGATCGAACAGAATCACCCCGCCCACAAAGCCATGGGAGATATCCTGCATGATGGGATCGTCCGGCTGCACTTCCAGTCCGCGAAAACCAGCCAGCACCATTTGCCCGACCATCCGTTCCAGGGAAATGTCACTGCCGGAAACAGGGCCAGGGGCCCCACCAAGCAGTGTCAGTCCGATAATCCCAAAGCGAAGCCACCGTTTCATAAGGTCTCCATTTTCCTGCAGAAATGCGATATTGCCTTCAGCAGCACCCCTTCACTCCTGCACCACATCAGGGTCGGCCCCGACAGACTGTCGTTGCCGGGGCGCGAACTCTCAGGAAAGGGTACCACAGATACGCTGGACTCTGACAGAAACCAGGAATCACGACGCCCCCCACGTCAGCTCCCCGTGGACAAGCAGTTTGTTTTGGCATACTCTTGAACCTGGCAAAGGTTGCCTCTGCGCATTTCATTCATACAGGTGTCTTGTGGGAAAAACAATTCCGCCGTTTCATCTGCGCCGTGCCGATCTGGACGATCTGAGCGCGCTGGTTGAACTTGAAAATCGCTGTTTCACTGCCGATAAACTCAGCCGCCGCCAGCTCCGCTGGCTGATGCAGAAGGGCCATTCGGCAATCCAGCTCCTTGAAGTCACGCCACCGGACGGCCCCGCCCTGGCAGCCTACCTGCTGCTGCTCTTCCACCGGGGAACAGCCCTGGCGCGCATCTACTCCATCGCCGTCGATCCCGCCTGGCGTGGGTGCGGTTTTGGTGAACGCCTGATGCAGGAAGCGGAGTCGCTGGCCCTGTCCAAGGGCTGTTCAACCCTGCGGCTGGAAGTGCGTACCGACAACAGCAGGGCCATCGAGCTTTATGAGCGAATGGGGTACCGCAAGTTCGGCCAGTATGCCGACTACTATGAAGACCATACCGATGCCCTGCGCTTTCAGAAGCGACTGCGCAAAACGCCTGCCACCCAGGTGCGCGAAGTCCCCTACTATCAGCAGACCCTGCCCTTCACCTGCGGGCCGGCATCGCTGCTGATGGCCATGCGGGCCCTGGACGAGCGCACAGAGATGACGCGCCAGCACGAACTGCAGATCTGGCGTGAGGCGACGACGATATTCATGACCACCGGTCACGGCGGCTGCGGGCCGCGCGGACTGGCTCTGTCAGCCTGGAAACGTGGTTTTGATGTGGAATTGTGGCTGAACGTGGAGGGCCCCCTTTTCGTCAACGGTGTGCGTAATCCCGTGAAAAAAGAGGTTCTGACCATGGTACACCAGGACTTCAAGGAGCAGCTGGAAGCAACCGGGGTGCGGGAGCACCTGGCAGAAGTCACCCAGTTTGACCTGCAACAGGTACTTGAGGCGGGTGGAGTTCCCCTGGTGCTGATCAGTTCCTGGCGCTTCAGCCGTGAAAAGAGCCCCCACTGGGTGGTGGTGACAGCCATGGACGAGCAGTTCATCTACCTGCACGATCCGGAGGTGGATGAAGAGGATCAGAAGACCAGCGTGGATACCCAGCACGTACCGGTTTCTCGTCTGGAATTTTCCCGCATGGCCTGTTTTGGTCAGGAGAAGCTGCGCACGGCACTGGCAGTGTTTCCCGCAGCATCCAGGCAGGATCGCTGACAAGCCCTGCGAACGCGCAAGCGCCTGGCATGAACCGACACCAACTCCTCATACCGAGCCATAGCGAGGATGGGCGCGATACTTCGCCAGGCAGACGATAACCAGGACACCATCCTCTTCATTCTGCAGGGAGACAGAGCCACCATAACGCTCCTCGACCAGGCGCCTGATATGATAGAGCCCCATTCCCTTGCCCCGCCCACGAAAACCACTGGTGGTATAGGGATCAAAGATCACAGGCAACAGCTGAGCATCAACGCCGCCAGCATTATCCCGACACCAGATCTGCAGCCCGTCAGGGCTCATGGGCTGTGCTGCCACCTCAATGCGCACCTCGGACATATCTCTGGCAAAGCCAGCAGCTAAAGCGTTGCTGAGCAGTTCATGGAAAATTTCGATCAGGTCACTCTCCACTGCCTCAAAAGAAAGTTCCTCCGAAATACGCGTGTCTATCCGTGCCCTTTTGCGATAGTCAAACCGCACGGAGTGGGCAGCAAAGTGAAAGGCCTCCAGCACACGCAGTGGATTTGCCTGGGCTTCAGACTGATAGAGCCGTGTCAGGCGGGTAATCACGCTGGAAATTTCCTGCAGCTGATCCATGGCCATGCGCAGGTCAGCGAGCGCCTGGGTCTTGTCTATGACCCCGTTTTCGATGTGCTCTTCGGTATTCTGCACCATGATCCCCACCACATTGAGTGGCTGGCGCCACTGATGGGCCAGGTTGACCAGCAGCCGGGTCACCGATTCGCGCCGGTTCTGCTCCGCGATAATGGCATCCTGCTCACGGGCTTTGGCAATACCCGCCTCAATTTCGCTGCGCATGCCGGCCAGTGTCTGCTGCAGCTCAAGCTCAATGCGCTTGCGCTCGCTGATATCCGTTGCCACTTCCATGCGCACAAAACGGCCATCGGTCCACTGGATGGCATTGTCGCGACAGTCAAACCACTGCTGCGTCCACAGGTTCTGAAACTCCCACTGCACCACGCCCGCGCTGCGCCCATCTTCGGTCAGCAGGCGATGATTATTGCAGAAGGCACAGGGCTCCTGCAGCCCCTGCAGGACCTGCCAGCACTTCTGGCCAGTCACATCCCCGAGCTGCCGTTTGATATATTCGTTCACAAAGAGGAGTTCATGGGTCTGCATATCCGCAACATACACCGCGGCATCCAGGCTGTTCAGTATTGCAGTAAAACGCCTGTGGGAGCGGTCAAGTTCCTCGTTAAGCCTGCCGAAACGCTGCAGCCACCTGGAACTGCGCAGAAAAAGCGGACGCATGACACTGCTGGTGACCAGCACACCAAGACTCATCATCAGCAGCACGGCAAGCAGCGGTGTCGCAAGCTGCGGAAAAAGGGGGGGGTGTATGCTGCGGACAGGCATGGAGATCACCAGCACCCACTGATCCTGTCCGGGAAGAGGCTGAATATACACCAAACGGCCAGCGTCCTCCTGCAGCCGGAAGGATTGCGCAGTGGAGCTGGGAGAAATCGACTCCACTGCCGCCGGCACTCCCGCAGCCACCTGAAGGCGCGAACTCTGCCCCAGAACCGTGGGCAGTGACCCCTGACGATGCAGAAGGTATTGAAAAGTGTCATCATCATGAAACGCTTCATGGGCTCCCATAAGTTCCGACAGGCCACTGGTATCAAAGGCGACCAGATCCATACCCACCACATCGCCTGCGCGATTCACAATCGGACTGCTTGCCAGAACAAACAGGGTGTCCTCCCAGGTGTATGGACCGGTGATCTGCACCCGGGAGGGATCAAAGTGCCAGGACTGCCAGAGTTCCTCCAGGGGCACCGCGCCCAGTGAAGCCACCACAGCGCCACCCCGACTCAGGCGCAGCATTCCCGCAAGATCCGGCGTATAGGCCAGAGCATCCACAAGGCGAGGGACAGAAAAATCCCGCACGCTGTCAAGGCTGGCGGTACCGCTGTTATAGCGTTCAAGCTGATCCCGGATCTGGCTGCGGCTGCTGATCTGCCGGGCAACATCGCAATATCTGTCCAGCAACTGCGCCATTGCCTGCGCCTGCCCGTGTACCTGAAGGGCCATGGCATTTTCATTATAATTGCGGCTCTGCAGGTGCAGATGTCCCAGGGTGACAATTCCCACCACCAGACCAGTGATCATGACGCCGATAGTTGCCAGCAGCAGAATACGGCGCTGCAGTCGATAAAGATGAGACAGATTCATGGCAGTGTCCTCCGCGTCATGGCCTTTCTTCCGCGCACCTCACAGGAAATTCTCACCAATCAGAGTATGGAGAAATCGCGACGGTTGTCCAGGCACCTTTCACTCGCCGCGACGCCATCACGGCAGGGCGACGCCACTGCTCCATCCCAACCAAGGGCCGTCACTAATTCCCGAAAATTCTCTTCCAGCGGGGACGTGATAACCAGAGGCATGCCATTGACCGGATGATTCAGCTGCAACTCAACGGCGGCAAGCAGCAGGCGCTGGCAGCCGAAATGATCGCGGAAAAACCGGTTGTGCCGCCCTTCGCCATACTTTGTATCACCAATCAGGGGGTGGCACAGGTGCTTGAAGTGGCGGCGTATCTGGTGCCTGCGGCCCGTTTGCGGCTGCACTTCCACCAAAGCGTAACGGCTGGTGGGGTAAGGCCCGACAGCAAAGGGCAGTTCCACGGTTGCCCGCGTCTGGAAGCGGGTCACAGCGGACTGAGGTGCTTTCTCCAAAGCCGTGCGCTGGTCGTCATAACGGTTGCGCTCCTCCCGCAAAGGGGAATCAATAATGCCGGACCGGGGCGGCACACCCCGCACCACGGCCAGATAGGTTTTTGCCACAGCTGCACTGACAAACAGTGCCCCGAGCAGGCGGGCTGCCTCAGGATTCAGGGCAAAGAGCAGCACCCCGGATGTGGGCTTGTCCAAGCGGTGAACCGGATAGACCGGCTGTCCGATCTGATCTCGCAGCAGCTGCATGGCAAAGCGGGTTTCATGGCGATCTATGGAGCTGCGATGCACCAGCAGTCCAGCGGGTTTATGGATAGCAATCAGATGATCATCGCGATACACAATGACAAGGGGCATGGGTTCCCTCACGAGTCGATCCAAGCAAAATCCCCCTCCCGATGGGAGGGGGATTTTTGGTTATTCGCTCAAGGCCGCGTGGGCCGCAGCCAACCTCGCTATGGGTATACGGTAGGGCGAACAGCTGACGTAATCAAGGCCAATGCGATGGCAGAAAAAGACAGAAGCAGGATCTCCGCCGTGCTCACCACAAATGCCGGTCTTGATATCGGGCCGCGTCTGACGCCCCTTGTCAACACCCATTTGCACCAGCACGCCCACACCGGCTTCGTCAATGGAAACGAAGGGGTCTTCGGGGAAGATTTTCTTCTCCACGTAGAGGGGCAGGAACTTGCCGGAATCGTCACGACTGATGCCCAGGGTGGTCTGGGTGAGGTCGTTGGTGCCAAAGGAGAAGAAGTCTGCTTCGCGGGCGATTTCATCGGCCGTGATGGCGGCGCGGGGCAGCTCAATCATGGTGCCGACCAGGTACTGCATTTCCACGCCGTAGCGGGCAATGATTTCATCGCTGATACTGACGGTCATCTCCCGCAGCTCTGCCAGTTCTTTCACATGGCCCACCAGGGGAATCATGATTTCGGGCTTCACGTCAAGACCCTCTTTCTTGAGCTCACAGGCGGCTTCCATGATGGCCTCCACCTGCATCTCATAGACTTCGGGGTGGGAGATGCCCAGGCGGCAGCCACGGTGGCCCAGCATGGGGTTGAACTCGTGGAGTTCCTCAGCCTTGCGCTTGAGCTGGGCTGCGGAGAGCCCTGTGGCGTTGGCCACTTTCTGAATATCCTGCTCGGTGTGGGGCAGAAATTCGTGCAGGGGGGGGTCCAGCAGGCGAATGGTCACGGGCAGGCCATCCATGGCGCGGAAGAGGCCCAGGAAATCTTCCTTCTGATATGGTTTGATTTTCGCCAGAGCACGGCGACGGGCATCGGGGCTTTCGGCCAGAATCATCTCGCGCACAGCGTCAATGCGGTCTCCTTCAAAGAACATGTGCTCGGTGCGACACAGGCCGATGCCTTCGGCTCCGAATTCACGGGCCACGGTGGAATCATGGGGCGTATCGGCATTGGTGCGCACACCCAGGCGTCGGTATTCATCGGACCAGTCGAGAATATCGGCAAATTCACTGGAGAGCTCCGGTTCCACCAGATCCACCTGGCCGTTGATTACTTCACCGGTGGTACCGTTAATGGTGATGAAATCTCCCTCCCTGAGCACCGTGTCGCCGATGCGCAGTTCCTTTTTCGCGGCATCAATCTGCAGCGCGCCACAGCCGGCAACACAGCACTTGCCCATGCCACGGGCGACCACGGCGGCGTGACTGGTCATACCGCCGGTAGCGGTCAGAATGCCCTGGGCCACGTTCATGCCACCGATATCATCGGGCGAAGTTTCCACCCGCACGAGGATGACTTTTTCGCCACGCCCGGCCCAGTCTTCGGCATGTTCAGATTGAAAGACTATTTTCCCAACTGCCGCACCGGGAGAGGCGGGCAGCCCCTTGGCCAGGGCGGTATACTGCACGTTGGGGTCGATCATGGGGTGCAGCAGCTGGTCCACCTGTTCAGGGGTCACCCGCAGCACGGCGGTTTTCTTATCAATAAGACCTTCGTTGAACATGTCATGGGCTATCTTGATAGCAGAGCGTGCCGTGCGCTTTCCGGTGCGGGTCTGCAACATATAGAGCACATTCTGCTCCACGGTGAACTCAATATCCTGCATGTCTTTGTAGTGGGCTTCCAGACGCAGATAGACTTCTTCGAGCTGCCCATAGACTTCGGGCATCTTGTCCTTGAGGCTGGCAATGGGTTCGGGAGTGCGAATGCCGGCCACCACGTCCTCTCCCTGGGCATTGATGAGGTACTCCCCGAAAAATGCCTTCTCACCGGTGGAGGGGTTCCGGGTAAAGGCGACGCCGGTGCCGGAAGTATCACCCATGTTCCCAAAGACCATGGCCTGAATATTGACAGCGGTGCCCCAGTCGTCGGGGATTTTATTGATACGGCGGTAGGTTTTGGCACGGGGGTTGTTCCAGGAACCGAACACGGCATTGATAGAGTATTTGAGCTGTTCCAGCGGCTCCTGGGGAAAGGGGGCGCCGGTCTCTTTTTTGACAAGGTCTTCGTACCTGCCCACCAGCTCCTTGAGGTCCGCTGTCGTCAGGTCGGTATCCACCTGCACATTGCGTTCGCTTTTCATGGATCGCAGAATGGCCTCGAAGTGGTGGTGGGCAACGTCGAGCACCACATCGCCAAACATGGAGATAAAGCGGCGGTAGGAATCCCAGGCAAAGCGTTCATTCCCTGACTTTTTCGCCAGACCGAGAACGGTCTCGTCGTTGAGACCCAGATTCAGAACCGTATCCATCATACCGGGCATAGAGGCACGGGCGCCGGAGCGCACGGATACCAGCAGGGGATTTTCCACACGGCCAAAACCCTTTCCCGTAGCCACTTCCAGCTTCTTCAACGCTTCCAGCAGTTGATCCCACATGCCCGCAGGATACTGTGAGTTATTGGTATAATAGGAGATACAGGCCTCTGTTGAGATGGTAAATCCCGGAGGAACGGGAATACCCAGGTTGGTCATTTCCGCCAGCCCGGCACCCTTGCCACCCAGCAGTCCCTTGTCGGAACCGTCGCCTTCCGCTTTGCCATCACCAAAAAAGAATACGTATTTGTGTGCCATGAAACCTCCCCGGCATCAATCATGTCTGTCACGCCTGCGCCTGGCAGGACGTGCCTCAACCTTAGAACTTTTCATCGGAGACGTAAAGGAGAATTGCGCATCTGGCGAGCTGATATTTGCTATTTGTCGCCAATATGTACCATTGACCCGAAACAGGAATTTCGACAGCTTTCGTTTACCTGACATGGAATCTGATGTATATTCGGCATCAGGAACTATTTCCCGCAAGGAGAACCGAATGGAACAACAGAAGCTCCAGGAATATGACGGCAAAGATGGCAAGCCGGCCTATGTGGCGTATGACGGGAAAATTTACGACGTCAGCACAAGCCGCATGTGGAAAAACGGCGTCCACGCCCGCGTCCACAAGGCGGGAGAAGACCTCACCGAAGCCATGAAAAACGCCCCCCACGGTGCCGAAGTCCTGAAACGCTTTACGGAGGTGGACTCCCTGGAAGGAGCTCCGCCGGCATCAACGGTTTCCGGCAGTGCGGACCCCCTGGCCCAGTGGCAGCAGTGGTACCGGAAATACCATCCCCACCCTATGCTCATCCACTTCCCTATCGGCCTGCTGAACTTCGCCATCCTCATGCAGCTGCTCTTTCTGGTCACCGGACAGCCCACCTTTGAAACCACCGCCTTCCATGCCATGGCAGTGATGGTGTTGAGCATTATCCCCACCAGCGCGGCAGGCTGGTTCAGCTGGAAGATCAACTACAACAGTGCCTGGAACAGCATCTTCGCCGTGAAAATCATCTGCACCGCGATTCTGTTTATCCTCGCCACGCTGGTGGTTTTCCTGCGTCTGAGCGTACCGGACATCGCCCTGAACCGCGACGGACTCTTCTGGATCTACATGCTGCTGTTCTTCGGACAGATTCCCTTTTCCGCAGCCATCGGCTACAAGGGTGGCAAGCTGACATGGACCTGACAGTACGCTGAAAGCATATCACACTCTACACTTTCCTCAGGAGGTCAGACTATGGGCATCAACTACGCATCCATGAAGAAACATTTTCAGGTTGAAGGCAAAAGCTACGTCATGTATGGCATCAGAGATCTGGAAGCCGCCGGAATCGGCTCACTGGATCGCCTGCCATTCTCGATTCGTATTCTGGTGGAAAACCTCCTGCGCAACTACGATAATGGCAAGACCATTGACGAAGAAGCGCTGCGGGATATCGTCAACTGGAAACCCGCTTACGAGACGCCGCGTGAAATCGCCTACTACCCCGGTCGCGTCCTGATGCAGGATTTCACCGGCGTACCAGGCATTGTCGACCTGGCTACCATGCGCGACGCCATGAAGAGCCTGGGCAAAGATCCTTCCCTGATCAACCCCATAGTTCCCGTAGAGATGATCGTCGACCACTCTGTACAGATTGACTACTATGGTGAAGATGACTCCCTGGAAAAAAATGTTGCCAAGGAGTACGAGCGCAACTCCGAGCGCTACCGCCTGCTGAAGTGGGCCCAGAAAGCCTTCAAGAATATCCGCATCGTCCCGCCCAACTCAGGCATCTGCCACCAGGTGAACCTGGAATACCTGGGTCGGGTGGCCATGACCAAGACCAACAACGCTGGCGAGACAGAGGTTTTCCCTGACTCCCTGGTGGGCACCGACTCCCATACCACCATGATCAACGGCATCGGCGTCATGGGCTGGGGCGTGGGTGGCATCGAGGCGGAAGCGGTCATGCTGGGTCAACCCTATTACATGCCCATTCCCGAAGTGGTGGGCGTCAGGCTCCACGGCAGCCTGCGCGAAGGCGTCACTGCCACGGACCTGGTGCTGCGCATTACCGAAATGCTGCGCAAGCACAAAGTGGTTGAGAAGTTTGTGGAATTTTATGGCCCTGGCGTCAAAGCCCTTTCCGTCGTTGATCGGGCCACCATCGCCAATATGGCCCCCGAATACGGCGCTACCATGGGCTTCTTCCCCGTGGACGAGAAGACCATCGAATACCTCCATCTCACCAACCGCAGTGAAGCTGCTCTGCTCACCGAGTACTACACGAAAACCCAGAAGCTCTTCTATGAAGGGCATGAGCAGCCGGAGTACAGCTCTTCCCTGGAGCTGGACCTGGACACCATAGTCCCCTCCATGGCCGGGCCTTCCCGTCCCCAGGACCGCGTAAACCTGGAAAGTGTTGCCCAGCGTTTTGCCGACGTGTTCGGCAGCGAGAAAAAGCCAGTTGAACTCACCGTCAAGGACAAGAAGGCGGTAATAGATAATGGCAGCGTGGTGATCGCCGCCATTACCTCCTGCACCAATACATCCAACCCATCGGTCATGATCGGCGCAGGGCTGGTAGCCAAAAAAGCCGTGGAAAAGGGGCTCAAGGTTCAACCCCATGTCAAGACCTCACTGGCGCCCGGTTCCAAAGTAGTGACCCGCTACCTGAGCAGCAGCGGCCTGCTGCCACACCTGGAAGCGCTGGGCTTTGGCGTCACTGCCTATGGCTGCACCACCTGTATCGGCAACAGCGGCCCCTTGGATGCGAACATTGAGCAGGCCATCAAGGATAAGGATCTCGCGGTGGCTTCCGTGCTTTCTGGCAATCGTAACTTCGAAGCACGGGTCCATCAGAGCGTCAAGGCCAATTTCCTCGCCTCACCGCCTCTGGTCGTGGTTTATGCGCTGACCGGCCGGGTGGATATGGACATTACCACCGAGCCCATCGGCACTGGCAGCAATGGTCAGCCCGTGTACCTCAAGGACATCTGGCCAACCAGCGAGGAGATCCAGGATGCCATGGCTGGCACCGTTTCCCCCGCTGTTTTTGAACAGGAGTATAGTCAGATTCTTGATGGTGACCACTTCTGGCGCGCCCTGGAAGTTCCAGAAGGCGAAACCTTCCAATGGGATGAGAAGTCCACCTACATCCGCCGACCCACTTTCTTTGATAATGTGGGTGAAGCTGCTCAGGGACTGGCTGACCTTGAGGGAGCCCGCATCCTGCTGGCCCTGGGAGATTCCGTCACCACCGATCACATTTCTCCCGCCGGCAGCATCCCCAGGGATTACCCGGCAGGAAAATATCTTATCAGCCATGGGGTGGACTTTGAGGACTTCAACTCCTACGGTTCACGGCGCGGCAACCACGAAGTCATGATGCGCGGAACCTTTGCCAATGTGCGCATCAAAAACGCCCTGGCTCCCGAGAAGCAGGGCAGCTGGACCCGCAAGTACCCTGACGGAAAGCTGGCTTATGTCTACGATGCTGCCATGGAATACGCGTGGGAAGGCATCCCCCTGATCGTCCTTGGTGGCAAGGAGTATGGCACTGGATCATCCCGCGACTGGGCTGCCAAGGGCACCCTGCTGCTGGGTATCAAGGCCGTCATCACCGAGTCTTTTGAACGCATCCACCGCAGCAACCTGGTGGGCATGGGAGTGCTGCCCATGGTCTTCAAAGAGGGTCAGAGCTGGAGCAGCCTGGGCCTGAAGGGCGATGAAGTGTGCTCTGTTCTGGGTATATCCAGCCTGAGCCCCGGAAAAGAACTGACCGTGGTTGCCGTCAGTCCCGATGGAAGTCGCAAGGAATTCCAGGCCATCGCCAAGGTAAATACCCAGATCGAAGTAGAGTATCTGCAGGCCGGCGGTATTTTGACCTATGTCCTGCGCCGTATGGGATAAGCCTCAACAGGTGCATGCGCATCTGAGCCCCCCGGCTTCGGGGGGCTTTTTCGATTTCCTGAAATACTTATCCGAAAGGAGTTTCTATGATATCGGCCCACTGGAAAGACGGACGCTCATTCATCCCGCAAAAAATCCTCTGCGTTGCCAAAAACTACCTGGAGCATGCCAAAGAGATGGGAGATGGCGTGCCCGACGAACCCGTCTTCTTCCTGAAACCAAACTCCGCACTGGTACCAGCGGGGGCTGCAGTACCCAAACCCGCCTGGACCAACGACCTGCAGCACGAAGTGGAACTGGCAGTGCGAATCGGACACCAGTGCTCACGCGTCCACGTGGATAAGGTCCTTGCCATGGTTGACGGCTATGCTGTGGGTCTTGATTTCACAGCCCGTGATGTGCAGCGCGCACTTAAGGCCGCTGGGCTTCCCTGGGAAAAGGCCAAGGCCTACGATGGTTCCTGCGCGCTCTCCCCTTTTGTCAGCGCAGCAGAGGTGAACCCGCACTTTCCCCTGGAACTGATCCTGGACGTCAATGGCCAGCGCCGCCAGCAGGGGACGACACAGCAGATGATTCACGATATCGCGAAACTGGTAGCCCATGCCAGCACCTACTTTACCCTGCATCCCGGTGATGTACTTCTGACCGGCACCCCGGCCGGAGTCGGCACCCTGGTACCCGGTGACCTGGTGTACGCTGCGGTGGCAGGCGTCGCGGATCTTCAACTGACCATCCAGGAGGCGTAGTATGAAAATTGGTGTCTTTCAGATGGAAGTGGTTACAGCCGAACCTTTTCAGAATCTGGAAAAGGTGCGCCACATCCTGCGCACCAACGACTGTCAGATCTATGTGCTGCCTGAATTATGGAGCACTGGCTTCTGTAATAAACAGTTCGCGGAACTGGCACCGGTGTGTGACGAAATCGAGGAACAGATCGCGGAACTTTCCCGACAACACAACTGCACCATCATCGGCAGCATGCTCAAAAAATCCCCAGCCGGCATCCATAATCACCTGAGCTCCTACAACCGGGGGGTCAAGGAGCTGGAATACAACAAGATTCACCTCTTTACCCTGCTGCGCGAGGAGCGCTACCTGATCGGCGGCAACAGCCGCGGCCTGGCACACAGCCCCGATAATGGCATCTATGGCGCGGGAATCTGCTACGACCTGCGCTTCCCCGAGATGTTCCGCGCCCTGGCCGTAGATAAGGCTGCCATGATATTTCTGCCGAGCCAGTGGCCCATGGAGCGCCTGGATCACTTCAGAACCCTGTGCATCGCTCGGGCCATTGAAAACCAGGCTTTTTTCATCAGCTGCAATAATGTGGGGCGCCTGCACGAGAAGATGCAGTTCGCGGGACATTCTCTGGTGGTTGACCCTTGGGGCAAGGTGCTGGCTGAAGGCTCAGGAGAGCAGGAAGAGTTGCTGGTATGCCTGGTAGACCCCGCCAAATCCGACGAAGTGCGCCAGATGATCCCCGTTTTCCGGGATCGCAAGCCTGAGCTCTACCAGTAAAAAGAGTGCGATACAAGAAGAGCTTGGCCATACCATGGAAGACAAGGGCTCACTGAACTAAATCAACAGTGACTTTTCACTTTCCGCATTCAGGCGTAAGCGCCTGATGCGGATATTCAACAGAATGCCGATGCCTGCCAGCACCGCAACCATACTGGAGCCTCCATAGGAGATAAAGGGCAGGGGAACTCCCACCACCGGCAGCAGTCCCATGATCATCCCCAGATTGACAAACGCATGCAGCACCAGAATAGAGATAATGCCCACCGCCAGGAAGGTCCCCTCGCGATCCTTGGAGCTCTGGGCTATCTCAAAGGCTCGCAGGATCAGCAGAAAAAAGAGCGCGAAAAAGATGAGCATACCCACCATCCCAAGCTCCTCCGCCATAACGCTGCCGATGAAATCCGTATGACGCTCCGGCAAAAAGCGCAGCTGACTCTGGGTTCCTTCCAGCAAACCTTTACCCCAGATTCCGCCGGAACCAATGGCAATTTTTGACTGGATGATGTGATACCCCGCACCATGGGGATCTGACTCGGGGTTGAGAAACGTCAGGACACGCCGCTTCTGATAGGGTTTCATGGCGCTCCACAAAACCGGTAGAGATGCCAGAGTAAAGACAAACACCGCCGAAAGCAGTTTCAGGTTAATGCCCGCCACAAAAACCATGATGGCAAAGAGCATGATAAACATCAGGGAAGTGCCCAGGTCAGGCTGATTGGCGATCATCAGAAAGGGGATCAGCACCAGGGCAAAGGGCTTCCACAGGTCAAAGAGGCCGAGATTGCCAACCTTGCGCAGATCGGAGAAATATTTGGCCATGGTAAACACGATGACCAGCTTGCCGATTTCACTGGGCTGAATGCCAATCCCGCCAATGCGTATCCAGCGCTGCGCACCCATGCCAACACTGCCGTGAATCAGAACGTAGAGGAGGATCAGCAGGAGGATCAAATACCAGATATAGGCATAGCGCACCAGGAAGTGGTAGTCCACAAAAGCCATGACGAACATGACGACAATACCAATGCAGATCCAGGTGAGCTGTTTGTAGAACATCGCCGATGGCTGCTGATTCAGGGCGTCATAGGATGACGTGTATATCATCAGGATCCCATAGGCGCAAAGGGAGAGCGTAAAAAATATCAGCAGCCAGTCCAGACGCCCAAAAAACTCTATGAAAAACTGCTGTCGCTTCCCGATACTCTGCTGGCCATTCAGATACATGCAAACCTTCACCAAAAAAAATACGAACCCGGATATGGCTTCTGCAACGCTCCTTTCTACCTCTTTTTTCCCGGAAAATCCAGCTGCCATGTCATATCGAAAACATCACGCCTGATATGCAATAAAAAAAGCCCCACTTTCGTGGGGCTTGCCGTGTGTTCTCAAAGCGGGAGTTACTTTTCCCAGAAGCGCATGGTTCCGTTTTTCTCCAGGCTGATGTGCATGTTGTAGCACTCGTCGAGGAGCTGGGGCTCGTGGTGGTAACCCGTGGCTTTTTCAGCGCGCTCCAGGTACTCCATGAGGTAGTCTTTGTACGTGGGGTGGGCACACTTGTTGATGACCTCGCGGGCACGATCCTTGGGAGCCAGCCCACGCAGGTCAGCCAGACCCTGATCAGTAACCAGGACGTCAATATCGTGCTCAGTGTGGTCAACGTGGGGTACTTTGGGCACCACGCCGGAGATACCGAACTCGTCGGTCTTGGATGGGCGCACAGAGGGGCAGTGCATCATGGAGATATACGCGTTGCGCTCGAAATCACCAGAACCGCCGATACCGTTGATCATGCGGGTTCCGCCCACCAGGGTGGAGTTGGCGTGGGCGTAGATATCAAACTCAACCGGCGTGTTCATGCCGATAACGCCAAGGCGACGGATGAGCTCGGGGTTGTTGGATATCTGCTGTGGACGCATCAGAACCATTTCCTTGTACTTGTCGTACTTGCTCCACCACTCCGCGAAGCCTTCGTTGGAAAGGGACAGGGATGTACAGTTGATGAACTTGCACTTGCCGGAGTCCAGGAAGGGCAGGAAGGTGTCCTGGAGAACCTCGGTGAAGACCACCAGGTCTTCAAAGGGAGAAGCGGTCAGGCCGCCGACGACGGCGTTAGCGATATTACCCACGCCGGACTGCAGGGGCAGCAGGTTTTTGGGCAGACGTCCAGCCTTCACTTCGGCCTGGAAGAAATCGACGATATGATCGGCGATGGCCTGGGAAACTTCATCGGTTCCCTTCAGGGCACGGCCGTTATCAGGCATTTTTGACTCGACAATGGCGATGATTTTGCTCTTGTCAGTGGGAACATAGGGAGTGCCGCAACGCTGACGCACGTCAGTAATAGGCAGAATTTTGCGGTAGGGGGGCAGGTCCGTCATCAGGATATCGTGCATACCTTCAAAAGAGGGCAGGCCAGTGTTGACTTCGACGATAATCTTTTCCGCGATGTCAATGATTTCAGGGGCGGCACCGATGGAGCCGGCCAGGATGATATGACCTTCTTCGGTGATACCGGAGGCTTCGATAATGGCCACGTCCAGCTTTCCACCGGAATCCTTGGTGTAGAATCCGTACTTCAGGTCCTGAGCGAACATGGAGAGGTGCTTGTCACCCATGCGGATCTTGCCGGTGTTGATGGCTTTGCCCAGGTTTTTCCCGGTCTGGTAGGGCCAGCGGCGGTCGATGATGTCAAGGGTTGCCCAGCGATCTTCGGTTTCAGCACCAACGGAAGCACCGATAAACAGGTTGAATTTCCACTTCCCCTGCAGGTTGTTGCGTTCTACGTGCTCGGCTATGGCAATGGGGACCACCTTGGGGTAGCCAACGGGAGTAAAACCGGACCAACCCAGGTTCATGGGCTTGGTTTCAGCTTGCTTGAAAAAGGGAATGGTGTCCTCGGGCTTCATGAAGAGGTGATGAAGGGACGCGTCGCGCACTCTTGACTTCAGGTCAGACATGGTGCCTCCTTAAAATAAAATAAGTTATATTTTCGAATAAGTACTCGAAGAAGCCGAAAATATCTCGTTATTTACTCAGAAAACCGTTGCGTTGTCAACAGGAAATCCCGAAGAAATAAAACGGGTTTCTACTGGAAGTGTCCATTGTACACAATCTTCCTCACGCCCGCCTCCCTGCAAACAGAGTCCCGGAGCGGCTCCGGACACATGCACCCACCATCCCGAGATTTGCTGTTCCTGAAAAGACACCGTAATGCTATACTCCGCACCAGACTGACCAGAAAGAGGTTCACTATGTGCGGAATCGTCGGATATACCGGCTCGCGGGCGGCCATGCCCATTATACTGGAAGGACTCAAGCGCCTGGAATACCGCGGATACGACTCTGCCGGTATCGCCACCATGCAGGACGGCAACTGTTCCACCATCAAGGAAAAGGGCAAGCTGATGAACCTGGAAAAACTCCTGGCCAGCAGCCACCTTCCCGGCTCCATGGGAATCGGCCACACCCGCTGGGCCACCCACGGAAAACCTTCGGTCAGCAATGCCCATCCCCACCAGTCCGACAACATTTACCTGGTCCATAATGGCATAATTGAAAACCACAAAAAACTCAAGGCATCTCTGGAGAAAGAGGGCTACACCTTTCTCTCCCAGACTGACACAGAAGTCATCGCTCACCTTATCCGCAAACACTATCAGGGCGACTTTCTGGAAGCCGTCATGGCTGCGGTGAAACAGCTCAAGGGAGCTTTTTCCATTGTGGCCATGGACACCATGACGCCCCAGTCCATCGTCTGCGTCAAAAAAGAGTCGCCTCTGGTCATCGGTACAGGCGCAGATGAGCACTTTATCGCCAGCGATATTCCCGCTGTACTCTCCCACACCCGCGATTTCCAGTTCCTCGAAGACGGAGACATCGCTTTGGTCACTCCCGGCTCCGTGCAGATTTATCACAACGGAGTTCTGGTTGAGCGGCCGGTGAAAACCGTATCCTGGAGCCCATCCGCCGCGGAAAAAGGTGGATACAAGCACTTTATGCTCAAGGAAATATACGAGCAGCCACGGGCCATTCGCGACACCCTCATGGGGAAGCACGATGATGGCGAAATACTCCTCAGTGACATTCACCTCAGCGATGGAGACCTGGCCGCGGTGGAGCGCATTCAGCTGGTCGCCTGTGGAACCAGCTGGCACGCCGCCATGATCGGAAAATACTATATTGAGAAATATGCCGCGATTCCCGTCGAGGTTGATATTGCCAGCGAGTATCGCTATCGCCCGAAAATCATCAACCCCACAACCCTGGTCGTTCCTGTCAGTCAAAGCGGCGAGACCGCCGATACCCTGGCGGCACTAAAGGATGCGAAGCAACTCGGCGCCAAGGTCATCTGCATCTGCAATGTGGTGGACAGCTCCATTGCCCGCGAATCCCACGGCGTCCTCTACACCAACGCCGGGCCGGAAATCGGCGTCGCCTCCACCAAGGCGTTCACCACACAACTGGCAGCCCTCTACCTGCTGGCACTGTTCCTGGGGCAGAAGTGCGGCCATCTCAAAGCCAAGGACATCAAACGCAAATTTAAAGCCATCGAGGCGCTGCCCGAGCAGATGGAACAGGTGTTGAGCGACGAGCCAAGGTACACTGAGTTCGCCCGCAACTTTCATAATCACCAGGACTTCCTTTTTCTCGGCCGCTCCTATAACTTCCCCATCGCCCTGGAAGGCGCGCTGAAGCTCAAGGAGATATCCTATATCCACGCCGAGGGATACGCTGCCGGTGAAATGAAACACGGGCCCATCGCCCTGATCGACAAGGAAATGCCCGTGGTGGTGGTCGCCACCGCGTCAGAGGTCTACGAAAAGACCATCTCCAATATAGAGGAGGTCATGGCACGCAACGGACTGGTCATCGCCATCACGAATCCGGACAACCAGCTCAGCGGAGCCGTGGAGAACTTCGTGGTACCGGAAGTCGACGAAGAGCTGAGCCCGCTTGTCAATGCCATTCCCATGCAGTTCCTGGCCTACCATATCGCCGACTACAAGGGCTGCGACGTGGACCAGCCCCGCAACCTGGCGAAGTCGGTTACGGTGGAATAACTCTGAGCGTTCCTCCCCTTAAAGGTGGCGCATCTGGTATCAAAAAATTTCCGCGAGGAGTACTTCATGAAAACAGGAGTCGTACTGCTGAATATGGGAGGCCCGTCTTCCCTGGAGCAGGTACTGCCTTTTCTGACCGGCCTTTTTAACGACCCGCGCATCCTTGGAATACGCAATGGCCTGGTGCGCAAGGCCCTGGCCAGCTACATCATATCCCGTCGCCTGCCTACGGCCATCAGCCACTATGAGCTCATCGGCGGCAGGAGCCCCTTGCTGGAGCACACGGAAAAGCTCGCCCCCAAGGTGGAACAGGAGCTGGCACAGCTGGGCATTGAGGCCATGGTGGCTGCGGGCATGCGTTATCTGGAACCCCGCACACCGGCAACGGTACAGCAGCTGGTGGAAAAGGGCTGCTCCCGGATAGTCGGTTTCAGCATGTACCCCCACTACAGCCTCTCCACCACGGGCAGCAGCGTGGAAGACTTCCAGCAGGCGACACAGGACATTCAGGGCGTCCAAACCCACCTGGTGGAATCCTACCCTGACGAGCGTTTCTATATCGCTGCCATGCGTCAGAAAATCGATCAGGCGCTGCAGAAATGCCAGCACAAGCCCCTGCTGCTCTTCTGCGCCCACTCCCTGCCGGAAAAGCTTATCCGCAGTGGCGACCCCTATCGCGACCACATTTACCGCACGGTTCAGGCGCTGCTGGAGTTCTACCCCGACTACGCCCACGATGTGGTCTTCCAGAGCCGCGCCACCCGTGGCAAGTGGCTGGAGCCAGATATCGACCACCGCCTGCCCGAGCTGGTGGATGAGGGGCATGAAAACATGCTGGTGGTGCCCGTCAGCTTCACCTGTGACAATGTGGAAACCGTTTACGAACTTGAGATGGAGCACCGGGAACTGGCCGGAGTGGTGGGCGTCAAGGAGTATGCTGTCGTCGAGTGCCTGAATGACTCTGACCTGTTCGCCCACGCTATTGCCCACATGATCAGCCGGGAGCTCAACCATGACTGAACGTATTGCCATTATCGGCGGCGGCCTCAGCGGCCTTGGTACCGCCTATTACCTGCATCAGGGTGCACCGGATGCCAGGATTACCGTTTTCGAAGCCGCACCCAGAACCGGCGGAAAGATACAGACATCCCGCGGGGAGTTCACCTGTGAATCCGGGCCCAACGGCTTCCTGGACAGTCGACCGGAGATCGTCCAGCTCAGCCACGAGCTGGGACTGACCGCAACCCTGCTTCCCGCCAACGCCAACAGCGCCCGCCGCTTTATCTATTCCAGCGCCAGGCTCAATGAAATTCACGCTCACCCGCTGAAATTCATGGCAAGTCCGCTGCTGAGTCCCCTTGGTAAGCTGCGACTGTGCCTGGAGCACTTTGCCCCCAAGCCACGGGCTGAGGATGAGACCCTGGAGGAATTCGGCTGCCGCAAGCTCGGTCGCGAGGCTTTTGAGCGGCTGATCGACCCCATGGCCAGCGGCGTCTATGCCGGAAACCCCGCGCACATGAGCGTCAGATCCTGCTTCCCGAGAATCTACCAGATGGAGCGGCAATATGGTTCCCTGACCCGCGCCCTCTTTGCCATTAAGAAAGAGAAAAAGCAGCAGGGTGAAACATCCTCCGGCCCGGCAGGGCCCGCCGGACTGCTGACCTCCTTCAAGGGTGGACTTTACGAAATGATAGAAGCCCTGCAGGAGCAGTGTGGAGCCACCATCCGCACCAACTGCCCTGTGCTCAACCTCACCTGCTCCCAGGACAGTCAGTGGGAAGTCTGGACTTCCGCCGGTAAAGAGACCTTTGACGCCGTCGTATGCGCCACGCCAGCCTGGGACAGCGCCGACATCCTGCACTCCGGCTTCGCCGAGCTGGCCGGGAAGCTCAGGGCAATTCAATCGTCCCCCATTTCCGTTGTGGCTCTGGCCTATGATACGCCTTCCTTATCCGGCGTGGACACCAACGGCTTTGGCTTTCTGGTGCCAGGACGGGAAGGACGCAAACTGCTGGGTTCCCTGTGGAGCAGTTCCATCTTCCAGCATCGCGCCCCGGCAGGCACCTTCCTGACCCAGTGCATGGTGGGCGGAGCCCGCCAGCCTGAGCTGGCGCTATTGGATGACGATGCTCTGGTGCAGCTGGTGCGCGACGAACTCCGCATCACCATGGGCATTGCCGCAGAGCCCATCTACCGCAAAATCTTCCGCTGGGATGCCGGAATCCCCCAGTATAACATGGGCCACAGCCAGATACTCAGTGACATTGAAGAGCTGCGTCGCCACACACCTCGGCTGTACTTCACCGGTAACTCATACCGTGGTATCTCCGTCAACGACTGCGTTGTGGACGCGCGCAGCATAAGCGAGCTGCTGCTGCGCGAAGGCAGGACTCCCTGAGGCCCGCTCCTCCAGGAGTGCATTCTGCCATGCTGCCATCCGTTGAATCCACCAGTGTCTACAGCGTCTGCGCTTTCCTCACCCGGGTACGCTTCGGCCTGAAGCGCGAATTCCGCAACATACGGGTCAGGGGAGAAGTGTTTGCCTGCAATGGCTCAGCGGCCGGTCATCTGTACATCACCCTCAAGGAAGGCAATGAGTCTCTCCAGGTGGCCTACTTCCGCAACCACCACCACGGCCTGGCAAAAATTTCCCGGGGAGACCTGGTGGAATGTCAGGGCTATGTGGATATCTATAACAGTACGTTTCAAATGGTTGCCAGCCGCGTAGAGGTGCAGGGGGATGGCAGACTCTTCGAAGCTTTTGCAAAACTCAAAGCCGAGCTTGAAAAAAAAGGCTACTTTGATAAGATACATAAGAAGGCCATCCCGGCTTTCCCACAAAG